>NZ_JABFFO010000001.1:0-2203155 GCF_016124155.1 Acinetobacter sp. AC1-2 | reverse complement strand
TTTCTAAAGAAGAAGGTGGTCGTCATACTCCATTCCTTAACGGCTACCGTCCACAGTTCTACTTCCGTACAACTGACGTAACTGGCGCAATCCAATTACAAGACGGCGTTGAAATGGTTATGCCAGGCGACAACGTTGAAATGTCAGTAGAATTAATCCACCCAATCGCAATGGACCCAGGTCTACGTTTTGCGATCCGTGAAGGTGGTCGTACTGTAGGTGCTGGTGTTGTTGCGAAAGTAACTGCATAATCACTTTCAGTGAAAAAAAGCGCTCTTTTTAGAGCGCTTTTTTTATATTTAATTGTCTAACAATCACTATAAAAGCTGGCCTTAACTGATATTTCAATGTCCTTATTTACACTTAATCCTTTTTATTAAATTTGTATGATAAGAATCAAGAAAACGAACAATAAAGTTTGAGTAACTTGGGTTACTTATTAAGCAGCTTTGGGTATGAATGCTAAAGTGAATATTACTAATCGTGCAGGGGCGAGCTTTCCTGTACGTCGTATGAACTTTGACTTTAATGATGTACCAGAATATTGGATGAATGGTTCTGCTGGACTAACACACTTTATGACAGCATTGTCAGCGTTGTTTCCGGCTGGTGAAAAATTCTTTATTGATAGTGTACGTGCAGTACGTTATCACCCATCTATTAAAGATGATGAAGCGCTTCAGAAAGAGATTAGTGCTTTCATTGGGCAAGAAGCAATGCATACTCAAGAGCATGTGAACTTTAATGCCTCTGCTCAAAAGTTTGGTCACGACGTTGAAACGTTAGAGAAATTTACTGACACAGCGATTCAAACAGCAATTCAAGCTTTTGTAAAAATTGTCAAACCTTTTGGTATGACTAAAGAAATGGTTGACCTGACTGCTACAACAGCACTTGAACATTTTACCGCTACCATTGCTTCACAGTTATTAGTCAATAAGCATATTCAAGAGTTGATGACAGATGAAACCATGTCAACGATGTGGTATTGGCATGCTATCGAAGAAAATGAGCATAAAGCCGTAGCTTTTGATGTGTACGAAGGTGTATTTGGTAAAGGCGTAAAAGCTTATGCATTACGTACGAGTTCTTTAGTATTTGCAATGACTTTGATTTTCTTGATTCAGTCTTCTTTTGTACTTCGTCTATTAAAGCAAGATAAAAAATTGAATTTAGGTGAATTATCAGTAATTTATAAATACGCATATAGCCCATCGAAAGGTATCATTACTGGCATGGCTAAAGAAATGCTGGCTTACTTTAAGCCTGGTTTTCATCCAAATGATTTGGATACAGTAGGTCTATTGAAAACATGGAAAGCAAAATTAGGTTTGTAATTTAAATCTATGTTGATTTGAAAGGGCTCATTGGTAGCCCTTTTTCTTTTTAAGTACTAACAATAACGATTAGCACATCTATGCACCTTTATAGGGTGATTAATGACCTCATCTGATATTTCTCTGTCCTCATCTGCACTTAATTGGCACATTGAAAGACGTATGATTATAAATATTAAGAAAATAAATAAAGTTATATGTGAATTAGCTATTCACTTAAAAGGAGTCTGAGATGAATGCTAAAGTAAATATTTCAAATCGTGCTGGTGCTAGTTTCCCTGTTCGTCGTATGGACTTTGAATTTGCTCAGGTCCCTCGTTATTGGGCAAATTATGATGCAGGATTAACCCATTTTATGACAGCATTATCGGCCCTTTTTCCCGAAGGTGAACAGTTCTTTGTAAATAGCACGCGTGCTGTGCGAAATGACCCAAAACTTGCTGATCCCGATCTTCAAAAAGAAATTAGCGCCTTTATTGGCCAAGAAGCAATGCATTCAAAAGAACATCTTGCTTTTAATGCCTCAGCGCAAGCTTACGGATATGATGTTCGTCATATGGAAAAGCAGACTGGTACTGTCATTAAGGTTGGTACTGCCGTTGTCACTAAATTAATGAAACCTTTTGGTTATACCAAAGAAATGATTGATTTGACCGGAACGTGTGCTTTAGAGCATTTCACTTCGACTATTGCAGCTGAACTTTTACAAAATCCTGAAATTCAAGCGATGTTCCAAGATGACACGATGTATCATTTGTGGATGTGGCATGCTGTAGAAGAAAATGAGCATAAAGCTGTGGCATTTGATGTGTATACAAGTATGTATGGACAAGGGCCAAAAGCTTATTTTATGCGTTCAACGGCTTTAATCATTGCAATGGCATTAATTTTTGCAACGCAGACACATTTTACTGCCAAGTTATTAAAAACCGATGGAAAATTAACATGGAAAGATACTAAATACATGCTCAAGTTCATGTATGGTCGTAAAGGTTTTATGACCCGCCAGATTCCAGAGTTACTTGATTTCTTAAGACCAAAATTTCATCCAAATGATTCTGACACTACAGCATTGCTTGCAACTTGGCGTGAAAAGTTAGGTCTCTAAAAAGAACGATAAAAAAGGACAATTTAATTGTCCTTTTTTTTGCTCGTTTTTTCTTGTGAAGTTTTTATAATACGCATTCCTTTAAAACTCTGATTGTGTTGGAACTCATGATTCGTACTATGCAAAACACTGATATTGATATTGTTGTACAAATCGAAAAATCAGTGCAAACACACCCATGGTCAAGACAGCAATTTGTAGAATCTTTGAACTCCTATCAATGTACAGTCATTGAGTCACAAAATAGAGTAGTTGGGTTTTGTATTTTACAGCCAGTGCTAGATGAAGCGAATCTATTACTCATGGCAGTTGATCCTAAAATGCAAGGACAAGGTCTCGGGTATGAGTTATTAAATGCATCAATTGATCAGTTAAAAAATCAGCCCGTACAAATATTTTTAGAAGTTCGTGAAAGTAATAAAGCAGCTATTGCTCTGTATGAGAAAACAGGTTTTCACCAAATAGATCTACGTCGCAATTATTATCCTACCCAAGAAGGTGGGCGTGAACATGCCGTAATTATGGTAAAAACCTGTACCGACGATTTTGCATCGTTGTTTTAAAACACCTGTCTAGTTGCTGACCAAACAAAAAGACAGGATTAAAATCATTTAATAATTAAATTATTCCATTCAGAAGGTAATGTGGTCATCAGAGAGGTACCTAACTGTTGTATTTCTTCTGGTGATAAGGATCTGTTTAAACGACGCCATTGTCCATCTAATAGAAGTTCTAAAGGGGTATATTGCGATTTATAATTCATTTTTGCTGAGTGGGGCACCCAATAGCCTAAATAAAGATATTCTAAACCGAGCGATTTCACATATTCAATTTGGTTAAGAATAGAGTAGACACCAAGTGATCTGCGATGCTCATCGGGATCAAAGAATGTATAGACAGCCGATAGTCCATCATCCATTAAATCGCAGGTAGACACACTGATTAAACGGTTATCTTTCCAAAGCTCAAGAAAAAAGCTATCTGTACAACTATGTACTAAAAACTTTTCAAACTGATCTAAGCTAGGTGGAAACATATCACCATCAGCATGGCGTTCATTAATATAGCGTTCATATAAATCGTAATGAATTTGTGCTGCTTGCTGAGTAGGCAAAATAGTCATGGTCAGATCTTGATTTCGTTTCCATGCTTTTTTTTGCAAGCTATTCATTTGAAAGTCGTCAACTGGAACACGACAAGACAAACATTGTCTACATAAATGGCATTCAGGGCGATAAACGAAGTCACCGCTACGACGAAATCCTAAACGAGAAAGTTCTGAAAGAGTGACCACATCAATCCGATGAATAGGGTCTAAAAACACCATGCGCGCCGATTTGTTTTCTAGGTAGCTGCAATCATGAGGTGGAGTAATATAATACTGCAGATCATTTAAAAGGGACTTCGGGTGATATGATTTCATGATTGGTCCCTCCTGTTATCATTCCATTAATTTTGCATCTAATGCTATTGTTTTACTTGAAAATACACGTTCTTGATACTTTTTCCAATTGATAGAGGGGTGAATAATTACATCTTGTAACGATTTTAAGTAGTCTTGACGAGAAAGTGTACAAGCGCCCAAGCTAATTAAGTGACTATTTACAAGTTGACAGTCTACCCAAGGGAGCTGATTTTCTTGCCCAATCAGCATTAATGTGTAAAAAGCCATTTTTGAAACATCAGTTTCATTGCTAAACATTGACTCACCGAAGCATCCTTTGCCAATCGTAATTCCGTACAAACCTCCAACAAGTTTATCTTCTTCCCAGATTTCAATACTGTAACCATAGCCAGCATTAAACATCTCACAGTAGCCCTGAATAATATCTTCACTAATCCATGTTTCATCTGCATAAGTTCTTGGTAGAGAACATGAGCGAATAACTTGTTCAAAGGCATGATTAACCGTAATCGCATAGTCATATTTTTTCATATTTCTAAGTAGTGACTTGCTCGGCTTATAATTTTGAGGGTAGATGACACAACGAGGTTCGGGACTCCACCAACAAATGGGCTCATCTTCATTAAACCACGGAAATAATCCATGGGTGTACGCTTCATACAGAGTAGAAGGGGAGAGATCAGCTCCAATACAAATTAAACCATGACCATCCGGATCAGATTCAATGGGGTCAGGGAAAATGAATTGAGAAAGTGGAAGTTTCTGCATAGAAGATAAAATGAAATAGAATGATTCAAAATTAACGTAACTCAGCTTCATTGACAATTTTTATTGTTCATCTTTAGCATGAATAAACGAATAGAAAAGGTTTGCTTAATGCTAAAACTTATTGCAGAAGATTTTATTGATATTAAAAAAATTGATTTTGTTTTACCGCTTTATCAAGAACTCGTTGAAAAAACGAGATGTGAAGAAGGGTGTATTGCGTACGATTTATATCATGATATAAAAAATTTAGGACATTTTGTTTTTATTGAAGAATGGGTAGATCGAGCCGCATTAGATCGACATGTCCAGTCTGAACACTTTCAACGGTTAGTTCCTCAGATTGACCAATATCAGACGAGGTCGGGACGTTTTACGCATTTGGACCATTTTGAAAATATGATGAAATAAAACACTATTAAAAAAGACATTCAATAGAGCATTGAATGTCTTTTGTGTTAATTGAATTAACCGAGATTATCTAGATATTTTTCAGCATCAAGTGCCGCCATACAACCTGACCCAGCAGAAGTAATGGCTTGACGATAAATACTGTCAGCTACGTCACCAGCAGCAAAAACGCCTGCTACAGAAGTTGCTGTTGCATTACCTGAAGTGCCGCTTTGCACTTGAATATAGCCATCACGTAAGTTTAATTGACCATCAAACATTGCAGTGTTCGGTTTATGACCGATTGCAACGAATAGACCATGAACTTCTACGCCTTGCTTAGTTTCATCTTGAGTTGATTTAAGGCGAACACTTGTTACGCCAGTATTGTCACCCAATACTTCTTCAACTTCATGATTCCAGATAATGCTGATTTTGCCTTCTTTTTCTTTGGCAAATAAATGATCTTGCAAAATCTTTTCAGAACGTAAGCTATCACGGCGGTGTACTAGCGTTACATGTGCAGCGATATTTGATAAATAAAGCGCTTCTTCAACAGCAGTGTTACCACCGCCTACAACCATCACTTTTTGATTTTTGTAGAAGAAACCATCACATGTTGCACAGGCACTTACGCCTTGGCCCATAAATTTCTGTTCAGACTCTAGACCAAGGTACTGAGCCGTAGCACCAGTTGCAATAATCAAAGCGTCACATGTGTACTCTTCCATATCACCTTTAAGAACAAAAGGACGTACATTTAAGTCCACTTCGTTAATATGGTCATAGACGAGTTCTGTACCAAAGCGTTCAGCATGTGCTTGCATACGATCCATTAATGCAGGACCTGTTAAACCTTCAGGATCGCCCGGCCAGTTGTCAACTTCGGTTGTTGTTGTAAGTTGGCCACCTAGTTGTAAACCTGCAATTAAAGTAGGTTTAAGGTTGGCACGTGCTGCATAGACAGCTGCACTATAACCAGCAGGACCAGAACCGAGAATAATTAACCGAGAATGACGAGCACTCATTGAGGGTATCCTTATTAATTTCGAGAATTTTGAAAATTATACGTGAATTTGTCGACCAATAGCGTGAAATCAATGTGGATAATATTGATCAGGTCAATCGAATTAAGTTATATAACAATATAGAAGTGGCTCATGTTAACAACAACTGTAAAGAATCATGCACCTTTTTTGTAAGAACAGGTGCATAATATAAAGTTCATTCGTTGAAGATCTAAGTGTAGTTCTTCACATCTCTAAACCAATAATTAAATGGGTTACAGGACAGTATATGACTGCGGTGTCGAGTGTTTATGCACAGCGCTTATTGATGACATTATTCTTGGTTTCTTTTGGCATTTATATGTTTCTGGCAACAGTAACATATACACCATTTGACCCAGGCTGGATGCATATTTCCAGTGATACTCAGCAAGTATCCAACGCAAGTGGTATTGCTGGTGCATGGATTGCAGATTTGCTGTTTGGTTTTTTAGGATGGGCAAGTTTGCTTATTCCAATTTTCCTTTTCATTGAAGCAATTCAGGTGTGGTGGCCGCGTAGTTTTTTAAACCGCCCATTTCGTTATGCTGCACAATTCTTTTTAATTCTGGTTGTGTCTAGCCTGCTTTATTTACACTGGAATGTGCCTGCTGATACTTTAGATAATGCAGCTGGGGGAATTATTGGTTACGAGTTAGGTCAGAGCTTATCTCAATTGCTAACGATTTACGGTGCGACCTTATTTTTACTGGTTTTCGGAGTGGTCTTGTTTACTCTTGCATTTGGGGTGCAATGGAGTAAAACATGGATTACGCTTAAAGCGACACCAAGTTATTTACAAGATTTATTTTATAAAAACGTATCACCGAACGAATCGGATTATGATTTAACAACTCAGCCTGCTAATAAAGCAGCCGCGGTTAAAGTTGCAGAAAATGCAGAGACAAATGCTTCAAATGAGAAAGTAGCATCAGTCCAATCTGAAAGTACTCAACCACAATCTGCGGCAACACGACATGATGCGGTTGCTGAGCGCCTATTTGCAGATGTGCTAGCGAAAGAGCAGAGCCGACCTGAATCTGTAGTAGATACACCCATTGCCAATACTCAAAACTTTGAGCATACGCTTGAGCAAGCCCATAAGCTTGAAAAAGACAGCCAACGTTTAGTCGCTACTGGTGAGGTATGGCGTGCTTTACAACGTGATGATGCGAGCCATAAGCAAGAAATTGATGCACTTTTGAGAGCAGCTGATGAGTCAACAGAGCAATTACCTGCTCATGAGCAATTCCAGCAAACAATTTCTCAAGTTCATCAAACTCAACCTACACCTAAACAAGATTTACATGGTCTTGATTGGAATGATGATGAGATTTTTGATGAATTGCTCGCTGCAGTTCCAAACAGCAAAACTGCAACAGATGTGCATACACCATTTGTTCAAGAGCAGCATGTAGATGCAGAACCTACTTCGCAATCGGTGAATATTGCAAAAGAAACTTCTTCACCTTTATCGAATGTAAATCAGTCACCTAAAAATTTAGCAAACGAACAAGTTTTTGAAGACTTTGATGACTTATTAATAGATGAAGATATTGCGCCAGTAGAACCTGTAAGAGCAAGTAGTTATGCTCAGTCTTCAGCATTTGTAAAAGCGCCTATTCAAACGACAATTCAAGCTGATAAGCTTTCAAAAGAAGAGTTTATTGAAGCTTGGCAAGAAACTGCTGGGAAACCACAGGATAATCCTGATATTGATGAAGACGATTTCGATTTCGATGCGCCATTAACAGATGCATCAGGCCGACTAATGTCTCGTGCAATGCAGGTTGCCAAGAAGCGTTTAGATTTACCAACATTACCTGGCCTTGAGCTGCTTGATAAGGTTGATCCGAATAAGAAAGTTAATTTTACTGAAGAGCAGCTTTCGCGTTTATCTGAATTACTTGAAATTAAGTTACAAGAATTTAATGTTAAAGCTCAAGTGGTTGAAGCTCAACCAGGGCCAGTAGTAACCCGTTTTGAGTTAGATTTGGCACCAGGTGTTAAAGCATCTAAAGTAACAAATATCTCGCGTGACTTAGCGCGCTCAATGTCGATGGCTTCTGTACGTGTGGTAGAGGTTATTCCTGGTAAACCATATATTGGTATTGAGGTTCCAAACAGTGCCCGTGAAATGGTGCGTTTGATTGAGCTATTGGAAACGCCAATATATCGAGATCCAAGCGCATTAATCAGTATGGCAATGGGTAAAGATATTTCAGGTAATCCGGTATTAACTGATTTAGCAAAAGCGCCACATATGTTGGTTGCTGGTACGACAGGTTCGGGTAAATCGGTTGCGGTAAACTCGATGATTTTATCGATGTTGCTTAAATATACACCTGACCAGTTGCGTTTGATTTTAATCGATCCGAAACAGCTAGAACTTGCAAACTATAATGATATTCCACATTTATTAACTCCAGTCGTTACTGACATGAAAGATGCAGTAAGCGCGTTGAACTGGTGTGTGAATGAGATGGAACGTCGTTATAAGCTGATGTCATTTCTTAAAATTCGTAAATTAAGTGACTACAACCGTAAAGTTGAAGAAGCAATTGCGAATGGAGAAGATCTAATTGATCCAACTTGGAAACCGAGTGACTCGGCAACTCAAGAACGTGCACCTCGTCTAACACCGTTACCATCTATTGTGATTGTGGCAGATGAGTTCGCTGACATGATTATGCAGGTCGGTAAAAAAGCAGAGGAAATGATTACACGGTTGGCGCAAAAATCTCGTGCTGCGGGTATTCACCTATTACTTGCAACCCAACGCCCATCTGTTGATGTGATCACGGGTTTGATTAAAGCCAATATTCCAACGCGTGTAGCATTACGTGTAAACAGTAAAATTGACTCGCGTACGATTTTGGATGCAGGCGGTGCAGAAGATCTGTTAGGCCATGGTGATATGCTGTTCTTGGGGCCTGGTAAAATCGAACCTGAGCGTGTGCATGGTGCATTCATCAGTGATGATGAAGTAAACCGCATTTGTGATGCTTGGCGTGAACGTGGTGAACCAGATTATGTCGACGAAATCTTGACTCCATTTGACGAAGAACAAACTTCACGTGGTTTTGAAGAGGGCGAGGGTGGTTCTGATCGTGATGCACTTTATGACCAATGTGTTTCATTTGTCTTAGAAACACGTAAAGCTTCTACTTCATCGCTACAGCGTAAATTTAGCCTTGGTTATAACCGTGCCGCTCGTATCATTGATCAAATGGAAGAGAACGGCATTGTGAGCGCAATGGGCCCTAATGGTAAGCGAGATATATTGGTTTAATATGAAATAGCTAAAAAGCCTCTTCGGAGGCTTTTTTTATGATTTAAATAAAAATAAACATTTCCATAAAATGACTTAAAGATTTTATCGTATAGTAAAAAATGCTAATGTATTTTTCCTAAATAAATAACAATGAATTAAATCTGGAGGAAAACATGTTACTTGCTCTGATTACTTTAGCTTTTATCCATTTTTGTGCACTTATTACTCCAGGGCCTGATTTTTTCCTTGTATCTCAAACAGCGATTAGTCGATCACGTAAAGACGCTATGTTAGTGGTTGCTGGGATAACAGCAGGTGTTATGTTTTGGGCTTGTTTGGCACTGATGGGATTAAATCTTATTTTTGAGAAAATGGCTTGGTTAAAGCAAGGTTTACTCATTGCTGGTGGCTTATATCTATGTTGGCTGGGCTATCAGATGTTACGTTCAGCATTTTCAAAAAATCAGCAAGAAGATGTTGTTGCTGTCGAGCTACCCAAAGCACCTTACTTATTTTTTATTAAAGGTCTTATAACGAATCTATCAAATCCTAAGGCTGTTATTTATTTTGGTAGTGTTTTCTCTTTATTTTTAGCCAATCCTCAACTTGATCAGGTTCATTGGTTACTGTTTATTATTGTCACGGTTGAAACGATTTTATGGTTCTGCTTTGTGACTTTTATTTTTTCATTACCGAGTTTTAGATCAGCTTATCGTAATTTTTCAAAATGGATTGATGGTATTTCAGGTGGTATTTTTACGGTGTTTGGTATTTTTCTGATTGGTAATCGATAAATCTAGGTAAGAAAAAAGCCTCTTTAAGAGGCTTTTTATTTTTAAGCAAACTTTGCTAGAACTTCTAAAAAGGGTGCCGATTGACGTGGAAATTTGGCAATCACATCATGGATGCGTTGGCCTTCAGGGTCTTTGGCATTAATATCGCGTCCGTCCGCAATAAATTGAGTCAAAAGACGTTCATAGTCTGTTGGTCGCATATGTTTAAATGCATGGTAGAGCACATGAAAATCTGCGTTCACACCCGTTGGCGGAAGTTGGTTGAGGTAGGCAAAAACACGCTCATCGGACCATTCTTCATTGAAAGTTGCTGGCTGTGATAATGCCATGACAATCTCCTCAGTTTTAAAAAAGGCAAAATAACTTGCGTTATTTTGCCTTGATTCTGTTTTATTGAATAGTCAGAAATAGAATTATCGTTCTTCAGGTAAATTGATATTCATTTCTAACATTTCGATATTTGCTTCAGAGCGAACCTGCATTTGGATATGCTGTTCACCTACACCACTTACATAACGACTGACCACTTGCATGATTTCTTTCTTCATCTGATCAATCTTGTCTTGGCTTAAACGGCGGCCTAAACCTTGTTCAGAAGCAACAATAACTTTCAAACGATCTTTTGCAGTTTGAGCACTTGATGGCTTTTCGTCACTGCTAAATAATTTACTCCAGAATCCTGCCATAACTACGCTCCAAATAGTCGTGCTAACCAGCCTTTAGGTTGAGCTGTGATGTGTCGATAAGGACGGTCTTCGCCAAGAAAGCGTGCAACCAAATCATCATAACCCTGACCAGCTTTAGTTTCTGAATATAGAATTACTGGCTTACCCTCGTTTGATGCTTGTAATACACTTGGACATTCTGGAATAACACCTAATGTCGGTACGCGTAGAATATCTTTAGAAATATCATCAATTGTTAGCATTTCCTGACGGTCAGCACGTTCAGGGTTAAAACGAGTAATACATAAATGTTTACGTATACGTCCTTCGTTTTGTTCAACTTTTTTGGTTTTGCTATCTAACATACCAATAATGCGGTCAGAGTCACGTACTGAAGAGATTTCAGGGTTCGTTACAATGATTGCTTCATCTGCATGATACATGGCTAAAATCGCACCACGCTCAATACCAGCAGGTGAGTCACAAATAACGTAATCAAATTCTTGAGATAGCTCATCAATAACACGAGCAACACCTTCGTCGCTCAACGCATCTTTATCACGTGTTTGTGAAGCCGGTAAAATATAAAGGTTTTCGATATCTTTATCACGAATAAGGGCTTGCTGCAGACGTGCTTCGTTGTTAATAACATTGACAAAATCATAAACAACACGACGCTCACAACCCATAATCAAATCAAGGTTACGTAAGCCTACATCAAAATCAATCACAACAGTTTTATGACCACGAAGGGCTAAACCTGTTGCAAAAGATGCGCTCGTTGTAGTTTTACCTACACCACCTTTGCCTGATGTTACGACAACAATTTTGGCCACCGAATCCACTCCTATTATGGTCATACACCCTTAAAAGGGCTGTTTTTTGGTGATTTACTTAATAAACTAAAGTTCAATCGCTTCAAATTCAAGCTCTTGCTTTTCATTTAAATATATATGTACTGGCTTTTTTACCACATGTTTAGGGATATCATCTGCGACACAATACGTTCCGGCAATGGAAACGAGCTCAGCCTCTAAAGATTGGCAAAAAATGCGTGCAGCTGCGTGCCCGCCCGCACCAGCAATGACTCTACCACGAACTGTGCCATAAATATGTATATTTCCTGATGCAATAACTTCAGAACCACTATTCATGCCAGCTTTCAAAATAATATCGCCGTTATCTTGTACGAGGGATTGGCCTGTACGCAAAATTTCATCATGATAAGAGGTAATATGGGCAACCGCTATCTTGTTTAGTGGTTTTTTTGTTTCTGCTGAAGACGAGGCAGGAGCGGTAGCCGGTTTTTCTACAATCGCCACTTGTTCGGTTGTGGCTTTAATACGCTGTAATGGTTGATCTGCCGGTAAAACAGGGAATTGAATAGCGCGAGCTTCATCTCCTAAAATACCATCGATTACCGCCATAGGTTGCAAACCTAAGCTCACCAGAAGTTGAATCAATGCAATTAATTCTTGCTCAACTGTACTGTCAATAATTACTAAAGTTCCCTGATAGGAACCTTCATTTAATATATTTGATAATTGCTGGCGGATCACATCATGATCATTGGTATCGAAGGTTATCCTGCTAAAGTTAACCATTCTGCCGGTAATCCGTATATCAGCCATAAGTCTTCCTTCAAGGCGTTAAACGAGCTGTAATAGCGTTAAGTTTATTGTAAATAGGGCAAATGCTAGAACAATTTGTGCCAATTCTCTAGCGAGATTCATAAAAAATTAAGTAAATGCTTATTCTTTGATTCGATCATACTCCGCAAGCGTTTGTTGCCATTGTTTGACCTTGACTTGTTTTCGTACAGACTCGAGTGTCTCGAACACAACAGATTCAACCAATTGCTCAAGCTGACGATTATTAATATTTATTTCACTCACTTTTTGAGAAATTAATTGATAAGTCGGATTTGGATGAGTTGATGAATTTTCAATGAGAGGCTCAATTAAACCGGCACTAATATTCTCACCTAATCTTTGACCAATACTTTGAATCTGTTGCTCAATGCGACCACCCACTAAAGGAATTAAGCGTAATAACTGGGTTAGTTCAGGGGTATCTACTATAGCCTGATCTACAATTTTCCCAACGCCTTTTGTAATTGCTGGCTTTTGTTCTTTTAAAGCGGTTGCTAAAGACTCTTGTAATAATGCTGTTAAGGTGACAGTAAATTGTTCACGATGATGATTAACCAAGTCGTGAATAATTTGTTTATGGCTAGAACTGGTTTCAAGTTCATATCGAATACCATCAATTACCGTAATAACAACACGATCGGACAGCTCTTCCATCACGACGCGATAGTAAAACAAACCTGTCTTTCGCCAGCTTGGCGGAACAACAGGATAGCCCAGCTCATGTAAGCGATAAGCAATAATTCCTGCTCGAAACAAACGTAAAAAACGAAGCTGAGGAATAATGGCTAAAATTTCATACCAGTGAATAAAAGGGAAAAAGAACCAACGTTTATGATGATTATAAATAATGGCAATGCCCCAGCGGACAAGTAACTCAACAATTAAAAAACCAATAAACCATGCTTCTGATGTGATTACCCATGGGTGAAGGGAATTACGGTAAAAGCTCACAATTTGGGGCAAATGAATGTGTTCGAAGAACCATGCCCCAATACTGCTCATTAAAAAGAAATTTGCAGCCAGACAGAACAGGTTAAAAATGATAATGAACACCATAAAGATGTCATAGATCAAAAACAGCTTAAATGAAAGACTGTTTGGATCGACATGGTGATATTTCGTTTTTTTCCCAGAACTGTTTTGCATAATAACGAGTGCTTTTTAAAGGTTTGTAGTGAGATATTGAGATTTCATTTGCTCAATAAGTTGATCTTTTTCGGTCCAAATTTCATGGACCCATTGTTGGAAACGTTCACGGTAAACCGCGTCATCTTCATAGTTTCCACCAAGAACCCAATCTGGAATTTCAATTTTACGCAAATTTACCGCAATTTTTGAAACATCACCTAGCCAGAAATTACTATATCCGGGTACGCCATTAGGGTAGACAATCGTCATATCAACCAAGGCATCAATTTTGTCACCCAAGATATTTAATGCAAGGGCTAAACCACCCGCTTTAGGTTTAAGTAAATGCTTATATGGTGATTTTTGCTGGTCATGTTTTTCTTGAGTAAAACGAGTACCTTCTAAATAATTCAATAATGTAAATGGTTGACTTAAAAGCTGCTCGCAGGCTTTACGTGCTTCCATCATGTCACGGTCTTTGAGTTCAGGATTTTTTGCAACCTGTTCTTTGGTGTGACGTTTCATCATTGGGAAGCCTAAAATTTTAAATGCTTGCCCAACAAAAGGAATAAAAATAAGTTCCCATTTGGTAAAAAAGCGGGTGAGTGGCATACGGGTTAAACCAAAATATTGATTTACCGTTGTATCGACCCAACTTTGATGGTTACACGTCATGAGATAACGACCTTGCATATTTAGGTCAAGTCCCTCATCGATCGTAATGTCCCATTTTAGATTTGGTAAGACATGATCAATCAACCAATTATTAACACCTAACCAGCTATTTGTAATTTGGATATTGGTTTCATCTATTTTTGATGATTTTTTTAATAGCTTGGTCAGACCTAATGCCAAAACAGGTGGACCATGAAAAAACGTACTTCCTGTAATGACTGTACCTACAGTGAGTCCACGTGTAATTTTTTTTAGCGCAGATTGCTTATTGGGTGCAGTTGACATATGAATGACCCCGAATGTCTAAAATCCATAGAAAAGTTGTTTAACTATAACTATCGTAATATGAAATACAACGACATCTTAGACAACAATGAAGAAATTGTGATGAGCTAGCATCTGAAAGTGCATCAAAATATTACAAAAAAGTAACTAAAGTGTTTATTATTAACAAAATATCAATGTTTTATACTTCGTTTTTGTTTCATTATTCATCCAGACAACAAAACACACAAAGTGAGGAGGCATGCAATGCGTGCATTAGTTATTTCAACAGTGGTAGGGGCAGCAGTAGTACTATCTGGTTGTCAAACAACTGGTAATAATCTTGGTGGCGTTGAATACGATAAAGCCGCATTAGGTACTTTAATTGGCGCAGCTGCTGGTTACGGTATTTCTAAATCAAGTGCAAACTCTAGCCGTCAAAACAACCGTGCTGCAGCAATTGGTGCAGTTCTTGGTGCCGCTGGTGGTGTATATCTTGACCAGAAAGAGAAAAAATTACGTCAACAAATGGCAGGTACTGGCGTAGACGTTGGTCGTAATCCAGATGGCTCTGTTCAATTGATTATGCCTGGTAGCATTACTTTTGATACAAACAAATCAAACATCAAGCCAAACTTCTATTCAACTTTAGACAAAGTAGCTCAAACATTGGCTGAAGATAACAAGAGCGCGATTTTGGTTACTGGTTATACTGATAACACTGGTAATGACTCTATCAACATTCCGTTATCTCAATCACGTGCACAATCAGTTAAAAACTATTTAGCTGGTAAAGGCCTTTCATCTAGCCGTATCGATGCACAAGGTTATGGTTCTTCTAACCCAATCGCAGATAACTCAACTGCGTCTGGTCGTGAACAAAACCGTCGTGTAGAAATCAGCATCTATGCAAAACAATAAGATTTAAATTATTGTATTAAAAACCACCTTCGGGTGGTTTTTTTATGACTATGAATAATAAATAACCACGACAAACTGCGGCGCATAAATTGCATTATTAGACATCATTTATACATATCCGTAGATTTACTATTGGGATTCTAAAACAGAGATGACTATAATCATGCTCGAAAAATTAAGAGGTACTACACGATGTCATCTGCCAGTCAATTGAACAACAAGCAAGAAGAAGCCATGAAATATACTCAGGGCCCTTTATTGGTGCTTGCTGGTGCTGGTTCAGGTAAAACATCGGTAATTACTCGTAAAATTGCCTATTTGGTGCAGCATTGCCGTATTCCAGCGCATCGTATAACCGCGATGACCTTCACAAACAAAGCTGCACGTGAAATGAAAGAGCGTGTGACCAAACTTTTGTCACGTGAAGAATCAAAAGGCTTATCGGTTTCCACCTTCCATACTTTTGGTTTAAACCTTTTACGTTTGGAACTTAAAAATTTACCTTTAAAAGCTAATTTTTCGATTTTAGATGCAGATGACTGTAAACGTATTTTGATGGATCTGATGCATCGCGACAATTTGTCGGGTGCAGAAAGCAAAGAATTAATTGCCAAGGCAATGAAGAAAATTTCAGATTGGAAAAACGATCTGATCGTGCCAGAGCAAGCACATTCGACTTGTGAAACACCTGAAGATGTACAGTTTGCCCATCTTTACCAACTTTATGAACGTAATCTACGTGCTTACAACGCTGTTGATTTTGATGACTTGATTGTTATGCCAACACGCTTATTGCAAGAAAATGCAGAAGTACGTGATAAATGGCAAAACCGTGTTCGCTATTTATTGGTCGATGAATATCAAGATACCAACACAGCCCAGTATATTTTGGTCAAGCTTTTAGTTGGGGTGATGGGGCAGTTCACTGCGGTAGGTGACGATGACCAGTCGATCTACGCGTGGCGTGGGGCTAAGCCTGAAAATATGGCTTTGCTTAAACAAGATTTCCCAAATTTACATATTATTAAACTTGAACAGAACTATCGTTCAACCAGCCGTATTTTAAAAGCGGCGAACTGTGTGATTCAAAATAACCCACATATTTTTGATAAGAAATTGTGGAGTGATAAGGGGCATGGGGAAGTCATCAGAATTATTACGTGTCGTAATGATGATGATGAAGCAGAGCGCGTGGTAAAAGACTTACTGACTCACAAGCTGATGAACGGTAAAAACTGGAAAGATTACGCGGTTTTGTATCGCGGTAACTTTCAGGCGCGTGTATTAGAAACACAGCTTCGTCAAATGCAAATCCCGTATAAATTATCTGGCGGTACATCTTTCTTTGCTCGTGCAGAAATTAAAGATGTAATGAGTTACTTGCGTCTTATTATTAACCCTGAAGATGACAGTGCGTTCTTACGTATTATTAATACGCCTAAACGCGCCATTGGGCCAGTTACTCTTGAGAAGTTAGGTTTATTCTCACAAGAAAATAATTTGTCTTTACTTGGTGCTTCTGCTGACCAACGTTTAAGCATGGTGCTTCCTAAAAAAGCAGAAACTCAACTTCATGAGTTTGCCGACTTTATTGCGACGTTTACCCGTGAATTGTTAGAAGACGATGAGCCTGTGCCTAAAGTTCGTCAAATGATGAATGAAGCTGGCTATATGGATTATGTTCGTGAACAGTCTGCAACACCTGCACAAGAGAAAAGTAAGCTCGATAATATCGAGAATTTATTTAACAGTATTCAAAACCTGATTAATCGCGCAGAAGATGTTGATGAAAAAAATATTGAAAGTGTCATTCGAAAACTGGTTCTGCTTGACCTGTTAGAACAGCAGCAGGAAGAAGAAGATACAGACAAAGTTAACCTTCTTACGTTACATGCGGCAAAAGGTTTGGAGTTCCCATATGTTTATATTATGGGATTAGAGGAAGAACTTTTACCGCATAAAAACTCAATTGCAGCAGAAACCATTGAAGAAGAACGCCGTCTTATGTACGTGGGAATTACCCGCGCACGTCAAGGTTTAACCTTAACTTTGGCAGAGCAGCGTAAAAATGGCGGGCAGATGAGACAGATGACCCCAAGCCGTTTCCTTGATGAACTCCCTCAAGATGAGTTGGAGTGGTTAGGGCGTAAAAAGAAAATTGCGGCTAATGTTGACCCTAAAGAACAGGCTCAACAATATCTGGCAAATTTAAAAGCTTTATTAAAGCGTTAATTTTTTAATTTTTAGGAAATCCCATGAAAGTTCAAGTGAAATTGCTCGATCCGCGTTTAGGTAAAGAATGGCCTTTACCTTCATATGCAACAGCAGGTTCAGCGGGTTTAGATTTACGTGCCTGCGTCGATGAAGCAATTGATATTGAACCAGGACAAACTGTTTTAGTGAAAACAGGTATGGCAATTTATATTCATGATGTAAATTTTGCTGGTTTAATTTTACCGCGTTCAGGTTTAGGGCATAAACACGGTATCGTGCTTGGCAATTTAGTTGGTTTGATTGATTCGGATTATCAAGGTGAATTGATGGTTTCGGTTTGGAACCGTGGTCAAACCACATTCCGTTTAGAACCAGGTGAGCGCCTAGCACAGTACGTTTTAGTTCCAGTTGTTCAAGCTGAATTTGAGCAAGTAGAAGAATTTGAAGAAACTTTACGTGGCGCTGGTGGCTTTGGTCACACAGGCAAACAATAAGTTTTTTGAAAATATTAACGAAAATCAAACGCCTGTTGAACAGGCGTTTCTTTTTACATCTTGAATGTTACAATGGATTATATTACAACACGCTTTACTCATATTCTTTTAACTTTTTTAGCAAACAAACCTTTCAAAAATTTTGAATAATCTATGTTTTTGCGATAGATCGGATTGATCTTTAAATAGAAGATACACTATGAATGTAAGACACTCATTTCCAAAAAGTATTTTTCGTGCTTACGATATTAGAGGCAAACTTTCTTACTTAACCGCGGACGTTGTTCGTTCGATTGCCTACGGATTGGCACAACAATACAAACAAGCAAAACAAACTCAATTAGTGATTGGCTATGATGCCCGTCTCACAAGTCCAGCCTATGCACACTTAATTGAAGAAATTTTAATAGAACAGGGTTTAGTGGTCACAAACATTGGTTGTTGTTCATCACCAATGATGTATTACATTGCGCGAGATTTTGGTGGCAATGGCATTATGGTGACTGCAAGCCATAACCCAAAGTCCGATAATGGTATTAAGTGGATTTTAAAAGGTGAACCACCGTCTCCAGAAATGATTCAGCAGGTGGGTGAAGAAGCACAAACTTATGTACCAGCCCATTCAATTTCTGTACTGGAGTTAACTGCACCTCAATTTAAAGCTGAGTTTTGCCAAAAATATCAGCAAGCCATTTTTAAAGATATTCAGTTAAAACGTCCTTTAAAAGTTGTTTTAGATGGTTTACATGGCTCTGCTGGACACTGCTCAAAATTAATATTGGAAAAAATGGGTTGTGAAGTGATTGCTTTACGAACCCATCCAAATGGAGAGTTTCCAGACCATGCACCAGACCCTTCGCATGCAGCTCACTTAACTCATTTGCGTAAAGCAGTTGTTGAGCAGCAGGCAGATATTGGCATTGCCCTTGATGGGGATGGTGACCGTGTAGTTTTAGTCGATGAAAAAGCCCAGATATTGACCGCAGACCGATTGTTGTCACTTTTTGCACAAATGTGTCTAGAGCAGCACCCAGAGCAAGAAATCGTTTTTGATGTGAAATGTTCACGCATGGTTCAAAAAACGGTCGAAAAACTCGGCGGAAAAGCAAAAATGATCCGTACGGGAAGTAGTTTTTTACGGGCTTATTTATCTCAGTCGAATGGACGCGCCATTTTTGGTGGAGAATATGCAGGCCACTATGTTTTTAATGATGGACGTGGTTTTGGCTATGATGACGGTTTATATGCTGCATTACGTGTAATGGAATATTTTACCCAATCTGATGCTACAACAATTTCCGAATTGTTTGCTCCTTATCCAGAAAGATGTTGTACAGAAGATACCTATATTGGTACGTATCAGTCCGATCCAAAGTATGTATTACAAGATATTGAAATTTTAAGTCATCGTTTAGGTGCTCGTATCAGTAAAATCGATGGCGTACGTCTTGATTTTGATGATGGTTTTGGCATTATTCGAGCATCAAATACTGGTGAATATTTTACAGTAAGATTTGACGCAGATAATCCTTTACGATTAAAGGAAATCCAGCAAAAATTTGTAGATATGTTGCAAGAGCACTATCCGCAAATTGCACAAGAACTTTCAGAGGCCTAAGTAAGGAGAGGCGTAATGCCCCAACATCAGCATATCGGTGTCGACAAAGCAAAAATCTTGATTGAAGCTTTGCCGTATATTCAACGTTTTACTGGTAAAACGCTGGTGGTGAAATACGGTGGCAACGCGATGACTGATCCGGAGCTAGAAAGTTCATTTGCCCGAGACATCGTTTTACTTAAAACTGTCGGGTTAAATCCGATTGTTGTTCACGGTGGTGGGCCACAAGTAGACTCATTTTTAAAGCAGTTAGGCCGCGAGTCTGACCGTATTGACGGTATGCGTGTAACTGATGCTGCAACCATGGAAGTGGTTGAAATGGTATTAGGCGGTAGCGTAAATAAATCGATTGTTAACCTGATTAATAAACATGGCGGCCGTGCTATTGGTTTAACAGGTAAAGACGGTAATTTACTTCGTGCACGTAAATTGCTCATGGAAAAGCAAGAAGAAGACGGTTCTATCAAACATATTGATTTAGGTATGGTTGGTGAAGTAACTGGCGTTAAAACAGATGTGCTGGAAATGTTTACCCAAAGTGACTTTATTCCAGTTATTGCGCCATTAGGTGTAGATGAAGAAGGCAATACTTATAATATTAATGCCGATTTAGTGGCTGGTAAGGTGGCAGAAGCATTAGGTGCTGAAAAATTAATCTTGCTCACAAACATTAGTGGCGTGCTGGATGAAAACAAAAATCTGTTAACTGGCCTTACTACGCAAGAAGTTGATCGTCTCATTGAAACAGGCGTGATCTATGGCGGTATGATTCCTAAGGTAGGTTGTGCACTTGATGCTGTTAAAGGCGGCGTTGTTAGTGCGCATATTGTTGATGGTCGCGTACCACATGCAACATTGCTTGAGATCTTTACTGATCATGGGGTTGGAACACTGATTTCTAATCGCGCAAAAACTGCTTAATAAAACCGTTATTCTCAATAAAAAGATCACTCTAGGTGGTCTTTTTTTATACCATTTTAATTTGGTCATTTTTTTGTCATGAGCTTTGACTAGTGTAAGGGGTGTCACTAGGAGCGTTCATTATGCTGGAAAAATTTAATCAATATCGCCAAACCTGGACTTTACCTTTAAATCGTCATAAAGCAATAAATCAAACGCAATTTCGTTTTGAGTGGGTTGATAATTTAAAAGAATTACAAGATGTACAACGATTTCGTGCACAACAATTTAGCCAACAATTTGGAATTCATTTTGAAGATAACTTAGATCAAGACATTTATGATTTTGGTTGCGAGCATGCAGTCTTACGTGAAAAGTGGACTGGAGAAATTGTAGCGTATACCCGTCTAAAATTATTTCAAGGTCATGAGATCGCACAAAGCTACAGCGCACATGAATTTGATATTGTTCCTCAGTTATCGCACCTTCCTAATGTGTTAGAAATAGGGCGTACCTGTGTCCATCCTCGCTTTCGTAATGGTAAAGCGTTATCGATGCTGTGGTTGAACCTTGCACCCAAAGTGCTATGGTCAATGCGGGCTAAATATTTGATGGGCTGTGTCAGTATTCATCTGCAAGATAATTTGGCTAGAGCGTACTATACGCATCGCCAGATTCAGCAATTATCTGAAAGCAAAACAATTGATATTCGTTCGAAAAAAATCTATGAACCTGAATATCCTGAGTTCAGTTTTCCACAAGATGAGCGTATGCCAAAACTGTTCCAAATGTATTTGAGCATGCAGTCAAAACTATCGAAACAGGCATTTTTTGATGAAGAATTTAACTGTCTAGATTATTTTGTATTTCTGGAAGTGAATAAAGTGGCGACTTCATTTGTTATGAATAAAATGGGGCAGCGTTAATAATATGTCTTATTTTCTAATAGCCAGCACATATTGAGATTTGCAAGCAATTTTACTCTCATGCACAATAGAGTATATGAGGTAATTAGAAGTAGTTTAAAAGCGATATGTGCCAGCTATTAGGAATGAATTGTGCAACACCAACGGATATCACTTTTTCTTTCCGTGGTTTTTCACAGCGTGCAGGAATTACCTCAGATCATAGTGATGGATTTGGTATTGCATTTTTCGAAGACAAAGCTTGCCGACTATTTGTCGATAACCAGTCGGCAGTTGAATCTCCAATTGCTGATCTTATCCGTAATTATCCTATCAAATCGCGTAACGTGATCGCGCATATCCGTAAAGCAACTCAAGGTAAAATCACTTTAGAGAACTCTCATCCCTTTATTAGAGAGTTGTGGGGCCGTCATTGGATTTTTGCCCATAATGGTGATTTACATGATTTTAACCCACCACTAAGTGGACGTTTTACCCCTGTGGGTAATACAGACAGTGAACGTGCATTTTGTTATTTGCTTGATCAATTGGTTGAAGCTTTCGGTTATGAAGAACCGAGTCTTGATGAGATATTTGAAGTATTAGAAAAAATTTCTCCACAAATTGCTGAATACGGCACATTTAATTATTGTTTGTCGAATGGGAAGGCATTATTTAGTTACGCGATAACTAAATTACATTGGTTGGTTCGAGAATATCCATTTAATCAGGCTCATTTAATTGACTTAGATGTTGAGGTTGATTTTAGTCAGGTCACTACACCTGAAGATCGCGTGGCAGTTATAACGACAGAACCTTTAACACATAATGAAAACTGGACTGCTTATCAACCAGGTGAAATGATTTTATTTCAACATGGTGAGCCGATTAAAAAAGCAATTACTCATGTGGAAAGATTAAAACGTGAGCAGGAAAATCCAGAGCTTAAACGTATTACTCGTGCAGATCAGTATTAATATAAAGTATATTTAAAATGTATGAATAGAGATATTTATATATATTTCACATTTAATAGTAAGGTATTTTGTTTAAAAAATACTTTATTATTTTAGTTGGTTAATTTTTTAAAAAATAAATAAAAACAATAACTTGATTTAAATATAATTTTTATATGATAAAGCCGACAAAATAGCTTTGTTTTTATTTATATTCTTTAAATATATCATGAGGTTTATGCAACAGTCATTGAACATCATTGGGGAGATGTATGAAAATGAAATGGGCTTCAGAATATAATACGGGCATTGAGGTTATTGATGAGCAACATAAACGAATACTTGATTATATTAATGAAATTGATGATGTAAAAGATGATGAAGATAGACGTCGTATTAAAGACGTTTTAGACAACATTATTGATTATACGCAATCACATTTTACTTTCGAAGAAAGTTTGCAAGAGGAAGCTGATTATAAATATCGTGTACCACATAAACGTGTTCATGATTTATTTATTAAAAAAATAGAGTTATATCGTGAGCGTTTTGAAATGGGACATACTGTTGAAAAAGAGCTACAAGAAATTTTAGCAAAATGGTTAATCAATCATATTCAACATGATGATGCTGATTATGTGGGGGCAGTAAAAGAAAACATGATGGGAATTATTAGAGAAAAAGAAAAGAAGAAAGGGAAAAACTGGTTTGCTCGGTTTTTCGCATAACTTAAATAACAAAACTTATAATTTTAGTTAGCGCAGCAAACTATCGATTCGGTAGTTTGCTTTTTTTATTGAGCAAACTTTGATTTTCAGGCATGAGACGGGCAAAATATCTATAGTCTTTTTCAAGGAATGCATAATGCAGGACATACCTATGTCACGATGGTTATCGCCCCTGATGGCGTTTTGCTTATCTTTCATCATTATGGCGACATTGGCACCCGCTATGGGAATCCAGATTGATCGTCAAATCGATTTCTGGTTATTGTGGTTAGGCACAATGCTGTTATTGGCTCTGCCAGTTTGTTATTTGGAAATTGCCTTAGCAAAACGGTCGAAGACTACTGCCTTAAATGCTTTATCAAGTTTAACTCGTGAAGCAGATAGTTCACCAAAATGGCGTTTGGCTGGTTGGCTTGCAGTTATTTTTATTCCATTTTTAGCAGGGAATGTACTGAGTACTGCTGGCAACTTACTGACAGCACAGCTCAATAATAGTGTTTCTGGGCAAATTGTTTTTGCTGGTCTTGCTGTTGCAGCTTTAATTTTATCTTTTATTCCGCGGCAGATTTTAATTGTGCTAATGACAGTCGGCGTAATTGCTTCTCTTGTTTTAGCTAATACAATGGGAACGACTTTACAGCCTTGGCATTGGACAAATGTTGAGTTTAAAGAATGGGGTAATGCGACCGTACTTGCACTTGTTGCAAGTGGTTTAGGCTTAGGACTTTACTGGCAAAATAGCTTGTCTGTAATTCACTCTCAAGAAGGTGCCACAAAAACTGCACTTCCAATCTGGTTGGCTCAGTTAATTGCTGTCGTCGCGTTTGGTTTCTTTTCTCTTCAAGCACAGCTTCCTGTTTTTACCTGGATTTTTACTGCGGTAATGACAACAGCTCTGTTTATTCAACTTGCCAAAGAACAGCTTGCTCAACGTCAGCTGATGTACGTTTTACAATGGGTTGTCATTATTTTGGCAATTGCGGTTTGGGCTGTGCCTGAACTTCATGGCATCTTTACGCTGATTTTGATGCTTTGGGGATTACTCATTTGCCTCATCTATGCAATTTTTGCTGGTTGGATTATGAAAATTAGCCACTTGCGTAAATCGATGAATTTTAGCAATGAGTTGTTTTATAACTTGTGGCGTATTGCAGTGCGTATTGTTTTACCGCTTTCAATTGTCATTGCCATGATTGCGGTAGTTGGACAAATGATCTGATGGAAAAAGCTCAGCAAGTGTGGGTTGCTTTTGCAGCCCCAGAGCAACAGTTTTTAGTTGCTATTCCATTTGAAGCTGGTATGACTGCATTACAAGCGGTTGAGGCAAGCGGGTTGCAGACACAGGTGAGTTTGCCTGAGCCATTACAACTTGGCATCTTTGGTGCAAAAGTTGAGGCACATGCGATTTTGCAAGCAGGTGATCGGGTAGAGGTCTATCGACCTTTAACTATTAACCCTAAAGATATACGCCGTAACCGCGCCGAGAAAAATCCTGTGGGACGATATATTAAAAGTAATCGCTTAAAGTAATAAGTCCCATAAATAAAACCCCTCGAAGTATTTCACTTGAGGGGTTTATTTTTATTAGAAAAAACGATTATAGTGGTGGGGCAGTTAAAATCGCTTCTTTAGAAGCAGGTAAACCTGGTTGCGATTCTGGAATAGTTTCTAAACCTTCAATTTTAGTTACTGTGCCAGTGCCATCAAAGTAAATTTTTAAATGCTGACCATGTGCTGCAGGAATTTTTGCCTTTTTAGCATAAGTTCCCGGGATATAGTTGTAAATGTAGTCCCAACGTTGAGGATTGAGGGGATCAGTCACAGTTGGACTACCAAGCAAAAAACGCACTTGCTGGAAATTCATGCCGACTTGTACTTGAGAGGCCTGAGCTTTGGTCAAAGGAGTCCCTTGAGGAATATCAACCTTATATACACCAAAGATTGAACAACCAGCAAGGAGTGAAGTGACTAATAACGTCAGCACGAGTTTTTGCATTTTGCTACACTATCCCAATAAATTATGATGCATTTGATCAAAGGATAGATCATACTTCATCTAAATTCTATTGCCTATTCCAACTTGAGATTTGTTGAGAGACCTTTTTTCATGCCTATTTCCAATCAAGATTTGCGCAAAGCTGGACTTAAAGTTACCCTTCCACGAATTAAGATTTTGGAATTATTAGAAAATTCAAAGCAACATCATCTTAGTGCTGAAGATATTTACAAGACTTTGTTAGAACAAGGGGAAGATGTCGGTCTTGCGACAGTTTACCGTGTGTTAACACAATTTGAAGCTGCGGGTATCATTCAGCGCCATCATTTCGAAAATAATCATTCTGTTTTCGAAATCATGCAAGAAGATCATCATGATCATTTGGTTTGCTATAATTGCAACAAAGTTATTGAATTTACTAATGATGTTATCGAGAAGGAACAGCATGCTGTAGCAGAACAACATGGGTTTACCTTAACAGGTCACTCATTAAACCTCTACGGTTACTGTAACGAACCTGAGTGTCAGGAAGTGTTGCGCAAGAAATAATCGTTTTCACATAAAGAAAACAAATAAAAAAGGAAGGTTACGTTTAACCTTCCTTTTTTTATGAAGAAATTACTGTCGATCGAAGGTTAAATGCTGATTTGTGCCTGCAATTTGATCAGGTCCTTCTTCGGCAAGCTTAATGGTCAAACGCAAATCGTTCGGTGAGTCGGCATGTTTTAATGCATCTTTATAAGTAATTTGGCCTGCTTTATAGAGATCAAACAACGCTTGGTCAAAGGTTTGCATACCGAGTTCACGCGAACGCTTCATTAAATCTTTAATTTCATGAATTTCGCCTTTACGGATGTAGTCAGAAATTAATGGCGAGTTAATCAAAATCTCAATGGCTGCACGACGTGAATTGCCATCTGGTGTTGGAATAAGTTGCTGCGCAATCATGGCCTTTAAGTTAAGCGATAAGTCCATGTAAAGCTGACTGTGGCGGTCACTTTCAAAGAAGTGAATAATACGATCGAGCGCTTGGTTGGCGTTGTTAGCATGCATTGTGGCCAATACAAGGTGACCTGTTTCAGCAAAGCCAATCGCGTAGTCCATAACTTCACGAGAGCGAATCTCACCAATTAAAATGACATCTGGTGCTTGTCGCAAAGTATTCTTTAAGGCAATTTCAAAAGAGTCTGTATCGATCCCGACTTCACGTTGAGTAATGATACAGCCCGCATGTTCATGAATAAACTCGATTGGGTCTTCAATGGTAATGATATGACCTTTAGTATTGTGATTGCGATAGCTGATCATTGAAGCCAAAGATGTCGATTTACCAGTACCTGTTGCACCAACAAAAATAATGATACCGCGTTTAGTCATTGATAAATCTTTAAGAACAGGCGGTAACTGCAAGTCATCAATTGAAGGAATTTTAGTTTCAATTCGACGTAGTACCATGCCTGGCATGTCGCGCTGCTGAAAAGCGCTCACACGAAAGCGGGCCGTTTTATCACGGTTCATAATGGCAAAGTTACATTCACGAGTGTCTGCAAATTCTTTGCGTTGTTTTTCGCTCATGATGGAATGTAATAGTTGACCAATAACGTCCCCAGAAAGACTATTTTTTGAAATTGGAACAATTTGCCCGTTAATTTTCATAGATGGCGCAACACCATCTGTAATAAAAAGATCGGATGATTTTTTTTCAACCATGAGGTTGAGTAGGTCATTAAAATCCATATTTATTCTCTAATTATTTTTATAGGAATGATTCAGGCTGTTTTGCAGCAGTACGTGCAGTTTGTGGGCTAATCACACCACGAGATACCAAACCTTTTAAGCTTTGGTCGAGTGTCGTCATGCCATGATTTGCACCAGTCTGAATTGATGAATACATTTGTGCGACTTTATTTTCACGAATTAAGTTACGAATGGCAGGAATACCAATCATAATTTCATGTGCTGCGACACGTCCGCCACCATTCTTTTTAAGGAGGGTTTGGGAAATAACAGCCTGTAAAGATTCTGACAACATGGCACGGACCATGTCTTTTTCTTCGGCAGGGAATACGTCAATCACACGGTCAATGGTTTTTGCGGCTGAAGTCGTATGGAGCGTACCAAACACCAAGTGACCAGTTTCAGCAGCGGTAAGTGCTAAACGAATGGTTTCAAGGTCACGCATCTCACCGACCAAAATAATATCGGGGTCTTCACGCAGTGCTGAGCGTAGTGCTTCATTAAAGCCATGCGTATCACGATGCACTTCACGCTGGTTAATCAAACATTTCTTTGACTGGTGTACAAATTCGATTGGGTCTTCAACTGTTAAAATATGGTCATAACGATTTTCGTTAATATAGTCCATCATCGCTGCAAGCGTAGTTGATTTCCCTGAACCTGTTGGTCCTGTAACTAACACAATGCCACGTGGGTAATCACAAATATCTTTAAAGATTTGCCCTAAGCCTAAATCTTCCATCGTGAGTACTTTTGATGGAATGGTACGAAATACTGCACCGGCACCGCGGTTCTGGTTAAATGCATTGACACGAAAACGCGCAACATTTGGAACTTCAAAAGAAAAGTCTGTTTCGAGCTTTTCTTCATAGTCACGGCGCTGTTTATCATTCATGATGTCATAGACCAGACGGTGAACATCTTTGTGGTCTAAAGCTGGTAAGTTAATGCGACGGACTTCACCATCAACGCGAATCAGTGGTGGCATGCCAGCAGATAAGTGTAAATCGGACGCGCCATTTTTCACAGAGAAAGCGAGTAGCTCTGTAATATCCATAATTTCCCCAAGTAAATCAAAATATGTCATTATTTTGTAGAATAATATACGGCTTTCACTGAGGCATACCAACACCTCGCTTTAGGTGAAAAGCAAAAAAGTTTTTTGAAAATGAGAACCTTGTCAATGAATTACCTGCAAGATGCGCGACAGCACGTATTACAGCAAATCCAGCGTGCTTGTGAACATGCTCAGCGTGCGCCTGAAACTGTGCAACTTTTAGCCGTGTCAAAAACACATCCAAGTGAAAGTTTGCGTGAAATGTATGCAGCAGGGCAAATAGCATTTGGCGAAAACTATTTACAGGAAGCTTTGGAAAAAATTGAAGCTTTACAAGATTTAGAAATTGAATGGCACTTTATTGGTCATGTTCAGCGAAACAAGACTAAAAATTTGGCTGAAAAGTTTGATTGGGTACACGGTGTAGATCGTTTAATTATTGCTGAACGATTATCTAATCAAAGGCTTCAAGATCAATCTGACTTAAATATTTGTTTGCAAGTGAATATTGACGGGCAAGATAGTAAAGATGGTTGTGCACCAGATGAGGTTGCCGAGTTAGTTGCTCAAATTAGCCAATTACCCAAAATCAGACTACGCGGTTTGATGGTGATTCCTGCACCTGATAATACTGCCGCTTTTGCAGATGCTAAGCGTTTGTTTGATGAGGTGAGAGAAAAACATACTCACCCTGTAGACTGGGATACTTTAAGCATGGGAATGTCAGGTGATTTAGAGACTGCAATTGCTGCAGGCTCAACCATGGTCCGTGTAGGGACAGCTTTATTTGGCGCTAGAGACTATTCACAAAAAGGATGATGTACGCTATTTCGTACGTTCATTGCGTCCTTTTGCGGCTATGGCGGGAAGTGGTTTTCACTTATTATGAATTCATCAGGAGACAGGATGTTTCTAAGAATAACAATAAACAGTGATGAATGGATGCATACAGGTACGACAGGAGTTATACCAACGCAGATTCTAAAAAAGCCCCGACAGGATGTCGGGGCTTTTTAGTTTTAACCAATGACCTCGATGGTACTTGCGCCAGCACCAAGTGGTTTCACTTGAATTTGTACAGGAATACGTTCATGCATTTCTTGAATGTGTGAGATGAGAACAACCTGACGACCCTGATTTTGTAATTGATCTAAAGCATTCATCACCATGTGCAAAGAAGATGCATCTAAGGTTCCAAAACCTTCATCAATAAACAGAGATTCAATTTTCATTGAGCCTGAAGCCATATTGGCAATGGCTAAAGATAAGGCGAGGGCTGTCAAGAAGGATTCACCGCCCGATAAAGATGAAACCGAACGCATTTCTCCGTCCATATCGTGGTCGATAATGGCAAGACTTAAAGATTGGTCAAGCCGTTTTAACGTATAACGTTGAGAAAGCATCGCCAGTTGCTGATTCGCATGTTCCACTAAAATATCTAAATGATATTGCTGGGCATAGTCACGGAACTCTTTGCCTTTTGCATCACCAATCAGACCTGAAATTTTGCTCCAGCGATGTTCTTCTTGCTGAATGTTTTGAATTTGCTGGGCGTATTGTTGCTGTTTCGCAAGGTTTTGCTGGTGTAGCTCTAACTTAAGTTTCAGCTGATCACGAACTTCCAGTTGGGCTTTAAGCTCTGCAATATTGTCTTGAATTAAGTTCAGGAGCTTTTCAAACTCAATATCTGGTTGAGTTTGTAAGTGATCAGTCAATTGCTCTTGCATAGTCTTAAGGGCAGATGAAGCTTCACTGAGTAGACGTTCTGCCTGATTAAGGCGGTTACGGATATTTTGCTCTTGTGCTGAATTAATCTGTATGAGCGCCGTAAAGTCCTGCGCTTGAAAATCAGAATGCTCGTTTAACCAGTTTTGAATTTGCGCATTAATCTGTTGTTGATGTTGCTCGGTGTGTTGGTGTTGATGCTTGAGCTGATCTAGCGCCTGTTTTTGTTGCTCGAAGTGCTGTCTGGTCTGTTCAAAACGTTGTTTAGACGCATGATAAGCCGTTTGTTGATGCTGACGTTTGGCATCATGCTCAATTAACCAATCATGAGGCTTAATGTCAGAAAGGCCTGTCATTTGTTGAATAAGCGATACCGCTTTTTCATTATTTTGTTGACCCTTGAGCGTAATGTCTTTGAGATTTTGATCGATCTCATTAATTTGTTTGGTCATTTGCTCAAGGTTAGCTGTCAGCATTTTAAGTTCTTGTTGCTGCTGTTCAAAACGCTGAGAAAGCTGTTCTTGTTGTTCAAGTTGCTTAGCACGTGCATCAAGAATAGACCAAGTCTGCTTAGCCGTTTGGCTACTCGACTGCTGCCATGCGTGCTGTTCGGATTCAGATAAGCACTGAACAATATGCTGAACTTGTTGTTGCCATTGCTGTGCCGTATTGAACAAGCTTTCACTACGCTGAACATGTTGAAGCAACTGGTTCTGCTGCTTAATCGCTTGGGTTAAACGCAAGTTTTCTGAGTCAAATGAACTTATTGAAGTTTGTGCGGCTTGTCTAAGCTCGTTAAGTGTTTGTAAGATTTGTTCTGGAGGTTGAGCAAGATCAATTTGCAATTGGTTGAGACTTAATTGCTGGACAAGATCTTGCTGCAAGTTTGCTTGTTTTGCATTAAGTTGAGATAAATGTTTTTGAACTTGTTCGAGCTCGGCACGACACTGGGTAAGTGTCTGCTGTTCGCTTTGCCACGTGTTAAATTTAGTTTGCTCTAGGGTTAATGCTTGCTGTTCTTGTTGTTGCTGCAAGTCGAATAAGGCCTTGGAAACTGTGCTGTCATCAATACGGTACGGGTGATGCGTGCTGCCACAGACTAAACAAGCTTCGCCATCTTTAAGATTGGCTCTTAACTGTTCAATATTTTCAGTATGTAATAAACGTTGTTGTTGCAAGATGTGCTGTAATTTTTCACGCTCTATTTTTGCTGTTTGATAGTCTTGCTCAGCTAACTGGCAAACGGTTTTAAGCTGCTGTTCTTGAGCAGAGGTTTGGCTATGTTTTTCGGTGAACTGCTGAAGCTCAGCATATAGCTCATGATAAATTTTAATTTTTTGTTGAATGAGGTCTAGCTGAGTAATTTGAGCAAGCTTTTGTTCTTTATCTTTACGCTGTTGCTCAAGTTTTACCTCAATCTGTTCAACTGTCCCCACCGAAGTCGTCAGTTGTTCAAGTTCACTTTTAGCTTCCGATAGCTTTTGACGAGCAAGAGTAGGGTTTCCAAGCTGTTGTTCAATCACTTCGTAGTTTTGAATAAATTGCCCGAGTTGATGCAAATGTGCTGAAAGGCCTTTATCTAATACAGCATATTGCCCAGTCTGAGTAAGCTGTTGTTGCAGATGGATTTGATTTTGTTGAAGCTGCTCAATCTGTTGTTGAACCATGTTTTGCTGTTGTTGCAACGGGCTGAGTTTCTGCTCTAGAACATTTCTTTTTTCTTTGCACTTTTTATATTCATCTGCAATAAATGTTCGCTCTTGAATGGACTGTCGAACCTGATTTAAAGCAGGTTGATGCTGTTGCTCAAAATCGAGCGTTTGTTTGAGTTCTTGCTCTGCTGATTGATATTGTTTTTGTCCAGTTTCAAAAATTTGAACCAAATCATTAAACTTAATTTGAGCTTGCTGAATTTGCGGCTCAAGTTGTTGTAGGGTTTGTAAATTTTGAGTCTGCTGAAAGACCTGTGGGCGTATTTCAGAGAAAACTTCAAGTCGTTTTAATTGCTCACGTTCACCCGCAAGTTGCTGATGATGGTTTTGCTGGGTTTGAAACTGTTGCTGTTTAGCTTGAACTTCAAGCTCAAGTTTGGCTTTACGTTCAAACCATTGTTGTTGTTTATCTAAGACATTTTTTTGTTGTTCTAATTTTTGATAGTTCTCTTGAGCTTGCTGATATTGTTCGGTAAATGCTGCGATTTCTTCATCCGACAAAATCTCAATATGACCTAAAAATTCTTCAAGCTGTTTACGCTGTTTGGCAATATCTGCTGTTTTACGAAAAGCCAGTTCACCGATTTTGGCGAAAATGCTGGAGTTTGTCAGGTACTCAAGTAGTTCACCGCGTTCACTATCTCGTGCTTTTAAAAACGCCGTGACTTCTGACTGGGCAAGTAAAACAGCACGGGTAAATTGTTCAAATGAAAGCTGGGTAATTTGTTTAACTTTTTCATCAACCGCTTTGGCTTTATCGGCAAGTACCACGCCATCGGTCAAGCATTTTAAGTGGCGTTGCACACTTTGTAATTTACCATTCGGATTTTCACGTGCACGTTTAATTTCCCAGCGTGCCAAATAGCGTTTTTGATCTTGTGCAATAAAGCAAAGTTCAGCAAACCCATGTCCCGTACCGCGGCGTAAAACAGTTAAAGGCGAATTGGTGAGTAACTCTGAACCATCAACATCTTTTAATTTACCATCGCTGTCTTTAAGACGAGGAACGCGATTAAAAAGGGCGAGGCACATGGCATCTAAAATGGTCGACTTACCTGCACCAGTTTTCCCGACAATGGCAATTAAGCCTGCGTGAGCTAGAGGCGCGCTTTCAAAATCAATAAAGTGCTCGTCAGAAAGAGATGCCAGATTTTTTATACGAATAGATAAAATTTTCATGACATGTCCTTAAGGGGTTGCATCGTTTTCAAGATTTTTTTGTGCTTCTTGTACCAGACTCAGAAAATCTTTTAAGACTGCATCATCTGCGCTGTAACCTTGTTTTTCCCAGATATTTTGAAAGAGTTTTTCTGGTGTTGGGGGTTCAAGTGCAATTTGCTGAGTTGTATCGGTGTCCGAAGCATCTTGGCTCACATATTGACGTGAAATACGCACTAAACGATAGCGGTCAGGTGGCAATGCGGCTTCAAACTGTTGGCGTAAATTAGGCTGTGGTGGCGTTAAACTATAATATTCAATATCGACATATTCACGATGGTCAATATTTTCAATCACGCCGTGTGGCAAAGCTTTGAGTTGTTGCAGCACTTCGTTTAATTCACCACGAATGCGATGTAATTGGATACAACGCGGAATTTCAACAGCTTCAAACTGCAAACGGTTGGCTGTCTCTTGAGAAGGTTCGATTTTGACCTCCACCACTTGGTGCTTATAGTTAATTTCACTAAAAGACAGTGGAATAGGCGAGCCACTATAACGAATGTGCGATTGGCCTACTTTTTGTGGTTTATGCAAATGCCCTAAAGCTACGTAGTCGACAGCATCTTCAAATAAAGTCGTTGAAAGCGCCTCTTCATTACCAATAATAATTGGACGTTCAGAGTCGGATGTTTCTCCACCTTGCATATGAGCATGCGACATCAAAATAAGCGCTTGGTCTGGTGTTTTACGACGTTTAGCTTCAGCAATCAGTTGTTCATGCAAATAGGCAATCGCATTTTTGCTATTGGTGGTATGTTCATTAAAGCCCGTAATTTCTACTGAACGTAAAAAAGGTAGGGCAAGGCACCATGCCACAATATCCTGATTTTGATTATAAATAGGCAACAGCAGACGATCGAGATCTAGGGTTTTATCTTCATTCCAGCGAACCACGCCCACGGTTTTTGCATTGTATTTTTCTAAAAGTGGTTCGACCTGTTCAATACGGTAGCCTGAGTCATGGTTACCGGCAATCATGAGCGTTTGCATGTGCGGTGCAATGCGATGTGCATCTGCTAAAAATTGATAGAGTTGTTTTTGTGCTTGTGAACCCGGATTAATCACATCAAAAATATCACCAGCAATGAGCAGGGCATGCGGTTGTTTTTCTTGAATTTGAGTGAGTAACCAACTCAAAAATTGTTGGTGTTCGTAGTGTCGTGAATGATTATAAAAAAACTGCCCCAAATGCCAGTCAGAAGTATGTAGAAAATGTACGGACATAGAAACAGACATCAAGCCAAAGTAAACACAGATACGTTAGCATAAATTGGCAGGAGATTTTATCAAGACATTTTAAAGTGCTCGATATTTAAGTCTAAGCTGAAATCTGAATTAATTTTGTCACTTTAAACTTTGCTTTGTTACTATCAGTTCAAATAATGAATCTTGAGAATAAAATGACCATTCATAAATACGAAGTAAAAATACAGTGGGAAGGCAATACAGGTACAGGCACTTCATCTTATCGTTCATATAAAAGAGACTTTAGTATTCAACATCCACAAAAAGCCACTATTCAAGGTTCATCAGACCCAGCCTATTTAGGCGATGTGACCAGATGGAACCCAGAGGATTTATTAGTTGCTTCTGCCTCAGCTTGTCATAAGCTTTGGTATTTACACCTGTGTGCAGTCAATCATATTCATGTGCTGAGTTATGTTGACCATGCACTTGGCTTTATGGAAGATGCAGATCCAGTTAAACGTGGTCACTTTACTCAAATTATTTTAAAGCCAGCGGTTATTTTAGAAAAAGGTGCAGACCAAGAGCTTGCTGCTAAATTACATGAAGAAGCGCATCATGAATGCATGATTGCCAATTCGGTTAATTTCCCAATTACATGTGAAGCCACCTTTAGCTTTGCTGAATAATTAATATGAAATAGCCACCGATAACAAGGCGGTGGCTATAAATTAAAAAATAAAAGAGTCGTTAAATAAAATCTTTAAGCAGCATTTTCATCAACTTGAAAAATACCAAAAACGTTGTGGTCTAAATCGACAAAGTAACCATGCCAAGCACGACCGGGAATGGCGAATTTATCCATAGCGACAATGCCACCTTGCGCTAAAATTTTTGCAGCAATTTCATCAAAGTTTTCGACCTGAACCGAACAGGTAAATGCATTGGTGCCATATTCCATTGGGGGCGTTTGAGCAGGGCGTTTTAAAAGGCCACCCATGATTGATGGTGTTTCTATACGGTAATATTCAATTGGTAAACTTTCATCGAGTTTAAATTGCCAGCCGAACACAGCTTGATAAAACTGCGCATCGCGGGCAGGGTTTGAAGACTGGATTTCAAAATAGGCAATGTTGTTCATATTATTAAAAACATATTTTTATGGTGTAAAAAGTATACGCATAGCCTTTATGACCATGAAACAACTATTGTGTATGGTGAGCGTAAACTAAATGAAAGTGCCAGAAAATAAAAACCGACGATTCGAGTGATGAGAGAATCGTCGGTCAAAAACTTCATCAAGGGTTTCGGCTGCTAACAAAACCTAATCTGAAGGAAGAAAAGAGTCGTAATGAAAGGTCACCGATACAATTTTGCGGATGCCGTGCAAAGGAAGTATTCGGTTGCTGCGACCTTATTACCCTATATAACGTCAAGAGATTCAGATTGGTTGACAGAAAAATGAAAAAAAATCGAAAAAAATTTATAATTATTTTTTGAACCCATAAATTAGGCAAAATGATGACCAAATTACGCTCTTACTTTCTCTGGTTTTTTGCTTTATGCATAGGACTCACCTTAATTGTAGGTGTGGTTGCAGCACTATTACCAGCGAGTGTAGGTGGTATTTTAACAGCCGTTCCATATTTAGGCGCAATGATTTTTGTCCTGTTTAAATTTTTAAAGAAAGAACGCCGTGCACCGACTGTACAAGAAAAAAAGAAATTTACTTTAGGTTTTACCCTGATTTTTTGGGGCTATAACTTGTGTGGTGTTTTATTCGGCCTGTTTTTATTTGCAAGAAAAGACCCAGAGATTTTGCAGAACTTTATGCTTTACCTGAAACAGCCTCAGTTTTTAAGCATTATGCTCATTATGCTTTTAATGTTAGCGATCCCGCTTTATTTGATTACCTATTGGTTTTATGGGAAACAGGCACAAAGGATGGCAAGCAAAATGTTTAATGTGCAATAGATCACTACAGAAACCGCTACGATTAAATATAAATGATTCTTATATAATTAACTAAAACTTGTGTCCTCGGTTTTGGAGGAAATATGAATAAGAATGTATTAATCACTGGTGCCAGTGGCTTTATAGGAACTCATTTAATTAAGTTCCTGCTGCAAAAAAATTATAACGTGATTGCTGTTACGCGGCAGGCTGGGAAGAAATCTGACCAGCCTGCTTTACAGTGGGTGCAAAAGTTCGAAGATATTTCGACACGTCAAATTGACTATGTCGTGAATTTGGCAGGCGCAAATATTGGTGAGAAACGCTGGACCGATTCACGTAAAAAGCAATTAATTGAAAGCCGAGTAAACACGACACGAAAGTTATATGCATGGCTAAAGCAATCTGAAATTTTTCCCGAAGTGATTGTGTCTGGTTCGGCGATTGGCTATTACGGTATAGATGTTGAAGAAAAGTGGGCAGAGGTGTGCACCGAACAAAGTTCACCACAGCCTATTTTTATGTCTCAGCTTTGCCAAGAATGGGAGCGCGCAGCTTTAGCAGATACTCAGCAAAATACTAAAATTATTCGTTTAGGCGTAGTGTTTGGGCAGGGTGGTGGAATCTTGCCTAAAATGTTGCTTCCTATTCGACTCAATTTAGTTGGTCAAATTGGTCATGGTCGTCAGCCGGTAGTTTGGGTTCACATTGAAGATGTGTTGAACGCAATCGAGTTTATATTTAAACATCCTCAATCTGCTCAAATTCATAATGTTGTAGCGCCAGAAAATGTGACTCAACAAGCTTTTGTTGAACAAGCTGCTGCGGTACTCAATAAGAAACCACTGTTGTCAGCGCCCAGTATGGTTTTCCGCTGTTTGTTAGGGGAGCAATCGCAATTGATCTTAAATGGGCAATACGTTAAACCTGCTGCCTTACAAGCTGAAGGATTTGAGTTTGCATATCCTCAGTTAAAAATGGCTTTAGAGAATGTACTCGCGTCAGGCTAAGATTTTATTTTGCAAGCGCTCTGGAGAGTATGCTTTGGCATCAACTAACGTTGGTTGTTCTAGCATAAGCTGACGGAGCAATTGTGCTGAGCCTGCGCCCATACATAACCCATTTCTAAAATGACCAAAGTTTGCCCAGAGGTTGTCCATTTCAGGCATTTTGCCAATGTACGGAACACCATTTGGTGAACTTGGTCTGAGTCCAGCCCAGCGCTGTACAATCGGAAAATCTGCCAGTTCTGGAACCATTTCTAAGCAAGCTTCTAAAATATTGTGCTGGGTAGTTTCATCGGTAGTGGTATCGAAACCACGATGTGCCATGCTCGAACCACACACAATATGACCGTCCATACGAGGAATCAGATACATGACTCGATTCATACACATGGTCGGTAGCCAGTGAGCAGGGGTTTTAAATAACAACATTTGACCTTGAACAGGTTCGACTGGAATTTCGAGTTGTAATTGTGAGTTCCAGTAATGGCTCCATGCGCCCGAAGTTATTACAAAATGATCTGCTGTATATTTGCGACCATCTTCGGTTTGTAGTGCCTGTATAACATCATCCTGTTGAATCAGTTTTTTAACAGCAGCGTGTTCAAAAAACTCAACATTTGGATGTTGTTTTAAATAGCTAATGAGCGACTGTAAAACGCGTGGATTACGAATATTAGATAGTTCAGGGAAATAAATGGCTTGTTGAAACTGATCGGAAATATGTGGATTGACTTGCTCTAAGGCATCTCGCTGTAAATATTCACAGCGTTGCATGGGTTCTTGATGTTGATCAGCGTAGGAAAGTCCGACGTCAAAATCTTCTTCATCAAAAATCAACATGCCTGTGTCATGAATTTCAAAATCAATCCCTGTAACAGGGGAGAGTTTTTGGTTCCATGCTTGATAAGAGGCTTTACCAAATTGAGCAAGTTGGTTCACTGCATGCACATAGCGCCAAGGGTACATCGGAGAGAGAATGCCTCCGCCAGCCCAAGAGGCTGCTTGTCCCGCTTGTTGTTGATCGAAAATGCTGACGGTACAGCCTTGTTCAACCAACTCTAGCGCAGACATCAATCCACTTATGCCCGCGCCAATGATTGCAATATGCATGCAGTGTTATCCTTTCTCTGCGAACTTAGTTCATTTCCTTGAGTTTTTCGGCAGCAGTTTCTGCAAAGTAAGTCCAGATCCCATCTGCACCAGCACGGCGGCAGCACATGAGTGATTCTAAAATCACTGATTCTGATAACCAGCCATTTTGAATTGCGCCCGCTAACATCGCGTATTCGCCACTCACTTGATAAATGAAGGTTGGAACACCAAAGGTATCTTTCACTTCACGTACCACATCCAGATATGGCATGCCCGGTTTTACAATCACCATGTCAGCGCCTTCTTGAATATCAAGCGCAATTTCATGTAAAGCTTCGGCACGGTTGGCAAAGTCCATCTGGTAGTTATATTTATTACCACCTTTTAGGTTGGATGCAGAGCCAACAGCATCACGGAACGGGCCATAGAAGCTAGACGCATATTTTGCAGAGTAGGCCATGATGTTGGTATAGATGTGACCATTGGCTTCTAAAGCCTGACGAATAGCGCCAATGCGGCCATCCATCATGTCACTTGGTGCAATCACTTCGGCACCAGCTTCAGCGTGACTTAATGCTTGTTTAATCAAGCATTCTACAGTCTCGTCATTCAGCACATAGCCTGTCTCATCAATAATGCCATCTTGACCATGCGTAGTGTACGGGTCGAGTGCACCATCGGTGATTAACACCATTTCTGGTAATTCTTTTTTAAGTAAACGGCACGTGGTTTGGACTAAACCATCTTCATGCCATGCAGCTTCTGCGGTCAGGCTTTTATCTTCTTGAGGCGTAACTGGAAAAAGAGCCAGTTTTGATACGCCCAATTCCAGAAGTCTTTCAGCTTTTTTCAGTAATAAATCTGCCGACAAACGCTGAATGTTTGGCATACTTGGAATATCTTGGGTCTGATTTTGTCCCGGTAATACAAATACTGGATAAATCAAGTGATTGGTAGTGAGCTGTGTTTCGCTGACCATCGCACGCAACTGGTCATTTTTACGAATACGGCGCATGCGAGTGGCTGGAAATGCAGGACGATTGAACGTATAAGTCATAACAATCTCGATGTTCGGTATTACACTAGGATAGGTTGGCGGATATTCCATTACTGTCAACCGACTGCTGTATTGTAGCCCCATAATGCTGGATTTGTACAAAATTATGGGTGTTTATCATGCTTTTAAATTTAGGCAACGTATGAGTGATGAAAAGAAAAATTGGACTGGGAGCATTCATTTAGGTGCAAAAACTGACCTGAATGTAGTTCTTAAGCAATTATGTAAGGCGTTTAATAGCTCTCCTTTTTTTAAGCATAGTGGAATGATTATGCGTGTGGTGGACGGGCAGATTGAAGGCTATATCGAGATGCAACCCGACCTGATTGGCAATCTGGCATTTCAGATTTTGCATGGTGGAGTTGCTGCAACCTTGCTCGATAGCATTGGCGGAATTGTGGCAATGGAACATCTATATCGCCGTTCAACCCCCGAAACTTTAACCGAGACCATTAAGCAAGTGTCGCGTTTGGCAACTGTCGACATGCGTGTCGATTATTTGGCGCCGGGGCGTGGTAAATACTTTATTGCACGTGCCGAAGTTCTGCGTTTAGGTCGCAAGGGCTGCACCATGCGCATGACCATGGTCAATGATGAAGGCAAAGCAATTGCTGCGGGTATTGCTTCATACGCCTATTAAGTTACCGATTTAAGTATTTAAAAAGCGCCAAGTGCGCTTTTTTTAGTGTTTGAAAAGCAGGAATTTTCACAAAAACTTTGAGATAAACATTAATTTAATTAGAACGAACGCATTAGTTATAATTTTTTATTCTCATATCATGAGGTTTTAGCGTTAAAATTAGCTCCTTTGACAATGCGGTATGTCTTGTTTATAGAAAAATAAAAACTCTATAACAAGGTGTAGTGCGAGATTGATGGCAAAGCCAACCCATCTTTAGGAACATACCATGACTGATGCACAAAGCAATGTACAAGAAACAGTGCCAACAACATCTGCCTCGGATGACAACAATCAAAACAAGCGCAAAAAATTTCTTGGTTTTTTTGCGCTGATTTTATTGATCGCCGCTATTTTATATGCAATCTGGGCATTATTTTTAAATCATTCCGTGAGTACGGATAATGCCTATGTCGGTGCAGAAACGGCTCAAATCACTTCAATGGTAAGCGGGCAGGTCGCTCAGGTTGTGGTAAAAGATACCCAAACAGTACATCGTGGTGACGTGCTGGTTCGTATTGATGACCGTGATGCCAAAATTGCACTGGCGCAAGCTGAGGCAGAACTCGCCAAAGCAAAACGCCAATACAAACAAACTGCGGCAAACAGTAGCTCTTTAAACTCTCAAGTTGTGGTACGTGCCGACGAAATTACCAGTGCCAAAGCGCAAGTTGCTCAAGCACAGGCTGACTACGACAGAGCTGCTTTAGAGCTGAATCGCCGTGCGCAACTTGCCGCGTCTGGTGCAGTGTCTAAAGAAGAACTCACTAAATCACAAAGTGCAGTTGAAACAGCCAAAGCAGGGCTAGAGCTTGCCAAAGCAGGTTTAGCGCAATCATCTTCAAGCCGTAAAGCTGCCGAAAGCACTTTTGCAGCGAACGAAGCTTTAATTCAGGGTGTAAGTGAAACTTCAACACCTGATGTACAAGTTGCACAAGCGCATGTTGAACAAGCACAGCTTGATTTGGAACGTACCGTAATCCGTGCACCAGTTGATGGTGTGGTGACGCGTCGTAATATTCAAGTGGGGCAACGTGTTGCACCAGGCACCAGCATGATGATGATTGTGCCGCTCAACGATTTATATGTAGATGCGAACTTTAAAGAAAGTCAGTTGAAAAAAGTCCGTCCGGGTCAAATCGTCACACTTACTTCAGATTTATATGGTGACGATGTTGAATATCACGGCAAAGTGATGGGCTTCTCTGGTGGTACAGGCTCTGCCTTTGCCTTAATTCCGGCTCAAAACGCAACAGGTAACTGGATTAAAGTGGTTCAACGCTTACCAGTTCGTATTGCACTTGACCCGAAAGAACTTGCTGAACACCCATTGCGTGTTGGCTTGTCGATGGAAGCAAAAGTCGACTTATCTGCGAAGTAAACGCTTATGAAAACGCAAACACCTTTTGCCGAGCTGAGCGGTGGCCGTTTATTACTGGCAGCGTTTGTTATTGCCTTGTCGAACTTTATGGTCGTGCTCGATACGACCATTGCCAACGTATCTGTACCGCACATTACCGGTAACCTTGCTGTTTCAAGTACACAAGGGACATGGGTCGTTACCTCGTATGCAGTTGCAGAGGCGATTTGTGTACCCTTAACGGGTTGGCTTGCGGGCCGCTTTGGAACTGTTCGGGTTTTTATTTTTGGCCTGATTGGTTTCACCATTTTTTCTTTCTTGTGCGGCCTAGCAAACTCGTTAGGGATGCTGGTGTTTTTCCGTATTGGACAAGGTCTATGCGGTGGCCCACTTATGCCACTCAGCCAAACCTTGCTCATGCGTATTTTCCCTAAAGAAAAGCATGCACAGGCGATGGGTCTATGGGCGATGACCACTGTTGTTGGACCAATTTTAGGGCCAATTTTAGGTGGTTTGATTAGTGACAACCTGTCTTGGCACTGGATTTTCTTTATTAACATACCGGTCGGCATTATTTGTGTTTTAGCGGCAATCCGTTTGCTCAAACCAGCCGAAACAGAAACGATTTCTTTAAGAATCGATACGGTCGGTTTAGGTCTGTTAATACTCTGGATTGGTGCGCTACAGCTCATGCTGGATTTAGGGCACGAACGCGACTGGTTTAACAGCACCAGCATTGTGGTACTCGCTTTAACTGCCGTCATTGGCTTTGTGGTGTTCCTCATATGGGAGCTGACCGATAAGCACCCCGTCGTGGATGTGAAGGTATTCAGGCATAGGGGCTTTGCTATTTCAGTGTTAGCCTTGTCGCTCGGCTTTGGAGCGTTCTTTGGCAGTATTGTACTGATTCCGCAGTGGCTGCAAATGAACCTTTCCTATACCGCCACATGGGCCGGCTATTTAACCGCAACCATGGGCTTTGGTAGTTTGACCATGTCACCGATTGTGGCAAAGCTTTCGACCAAACATGACCCACGTGCGCTTGCAAGCTTTGGCCTGATTTTGCTGGGTGCTGTGACCTTAATGCGGGCGTTCTGGACCACAGATGCCGACTTTATGGCACTAGCTTGGCCGCAAATCTTGCAAGGCTTTGCCGTACCGTTCTTCTTTATTCCACTGTCAAACATTGCACTGGGTTCGGTGTTGCAGCAAGAAATTGCATCTGCGGCGGGCTTAATGAACTTTTTAAGAACCATGGCAGGGGCAATTGGTGCTTCAATTGCAGTCACCGTGTGGGATGACCACGCCAAAGTTGCGCGTAGTGAAATGGTGTCAAACCTAAATACTGCTGAAGTTCAAAATAACCTTTTGCAAAATGGTTTTACGGCTGACTCGACTTTAGGAATCATTTCAAACCTTGTCGATAAAGAAGCCATTACCATGTCAGCAAACCATGTATTTTTACTGTTTGCGATGGTGTTTGTCTTTGCGGGGCTGGTCATTTGGCTGTGTCCAAAACCCAAAGGGGACGTCGGCGGAATGCCTTCTCACTAAACATCAAAAGCATCTCTCCGGAGGTGCTTTTTTTAGGTCCACTAAAAAATAGAGCGAGTCTATAAATGACAGATTTTGCCTGTATTTAGCGAAATAAAGCATGCCAGAATCGGGCAAATCAGTTATAAAAGAGTGTGATATCAAGCAAGGAGGCTTAATACAGGGCACAGGATAAAACGCCCTTAAACATTCAATATTATAAAACCTTATTTTTATCAAAGATTAAAAAAACTTAATACCTGAAAACAAAGAAGCTTGCATGGCAATTGCATGGATAGGCAGGCGTATATATTGGAGTTATCACGTGAATAAAAGATATTCATTTTTGTTCAGTAGTTTATTAGCAGTCGGTTTATTACAAGGATGTGGAGATGACTCCTCGTCAGATCAGCCCAAGGATGATTCAAATACAACCCCACCCAATTTAATTGTAGATAATGACCCCACCAGTTGTAGCAAACTGGCACAAGACGGTTCAAGCGTGGTGGTCGGTTCAAACCAAAATGGTGACCCAGCAGCACCTGAAGGAGCATCGGGTTATAGACTCGGTAACACGGTTAAATACGCAGATAAATATATGGTAGTGGCAAACACGCCACTTGCGGTAAAAGCGGGTTGTGATGTTTTAAGAGCAGGCGGTAGCGCAGTCGATGCAGCCGTTGCGGTACAAGCGGTGCTCGGTTTGGTCGAGCCACAATCGAGCACCATTGCTGGTAGCGGTTTTATGATGTATTACAATGCCAAAACCAAAAAAGTCACGGCGTATGATGGTCGTGAAACAGCACCTGCCGCAGCCAACGAATATTATTTAATTCGCCAAGATATATATGATCCAAATTCACCAGCGCCTGTACCAAGTGCCCGCCGTAGTGGTCGCTCGATTGGTGTGCCGGGTGTAATGCGTTTGCTCGAACAAGCACAAAAAGAACATGGCAAACTCAAGTGGAACCAGCTTTTTGGTGAAGCGATTGGTTTAGCCGACAATGGTTTCCGCATTCCGGGCCGTTTGGCAGATGCAATTGCAAGCAATGCAAATAATTTAGCGCTTGATGCAAATGCAATGGCAATCTATTTCTACCCAGATGGTTCACCTCGTAAAGTGGGCGAAACCATGACCAATAAAGCCTATGCAAAAACCCTAGATGCACTTGCCACGCAAGGCGCAAATGCACTGCACACTGGTCCAATTGCCCAAGCGATTGTGGCAAAAGCAAGCCAAACACTAGGTGATGACCCAGCAAGAACTCCAATTACCCCAAGTTTAATGACCTTGCAGGATTTATCGAACTATCAGGTTAAAAAACGCGACCCGATTTGTACGACATACCGTGACCGTTACTATGTTTGTACCATGCCGCCTCCATCTTCGGGAGGGATTGCGGTTGCGCAAACGTTGGGTATTTTAGAAAACTTTGATATGTCGCTTTACCCACCTAAAAAACCTGAAAATGAAGGTGGTGTGCCAGATGTAATGGGCGTGCATTTAGTGTCTGAGGCAGAACGTTTAGCCTATGCTGACCGCGATAAATATGTGGCAGATACTGACTTTGTTGCTTTACCAGCACAGGGTGTTGCAAGCTTTATTGATAAAAATTACTTAAAACAACGTGCAGCACTGATTAACCCGAACCAGAGTATGGGCGTTGCGCCAGCGGGTAATTTCAATCCAGCTTCGGGTGTCGACACCACTGTTGAACACGGGACAACTCAGTTCACAATTGTAGATGCCTATGGCAATGTGGTTTCAATGACATCGACGGTTGAATCAAGCATGGGTTCATTCCACATGGTGGATGGTTTCTTGCTGTCGAACCAGTTAACTGACTTTAGCGCTAACCCGCTTGATAGCACTGGGGCACTGGTTGCCAACCGTGTAGAAGGGGGCAAACGCCCACGGAGTACCATGGCGCCAACCTTAGTGTTTAAAGGCACCACGCCAGATGAGTTTTATATGGCAACAGGTTCACCAGGGGGCGGTACCATCATTCAATATGTGGTTAAAACTTTGGTGGGTGCGCTGGACTGGAACTTAAATGCGCAGCAAGCCACCTCGCTTGTAAACTTTGGAGCGACCAATAGTAAAAACACCAATGTGGATAGCTCGAATGTGCAGCTTTCTTTAGTTGACCTGATTGAAGGCTTAAAAGCAAAAGGGCACGGCGTTGCTAACACTGCACAAACCAGTGGTATTTCAACGATTATGAAAGTAAATATTAATAATCAAAGTAAATACGCAGGTGGGGTAGACCCACGCCGTGAGGGTATTGTTTTAGGCAATGGTGCTTTATAGACCAAACTTTAAAAAAAGCTGTCATTTTTGGCAGCTTTTTTATGTGGCCCTTGAAAAAAACAAAAGGCTCTCCATTATGTAAATATGTTCATCAGTAGCGGACTGTTGATAAAATGCACAGTATTTTATTTTAGTTATGCTATGATGCTCATACATTCATGGGGATGTTATTGGCTTCGACGCTGGTGATGAAACTCATAGATGCATGCCGAGAGCGCATTTTCTCTCGTAAATCAAATTTGCATATTTTAGTCGCAAACGACGAAACTTACGCTCTAGCTGCCTAAGGGCAGTTTGTCCGCTTCCTAGAATACTTGTGGTTTAGGAACCCGACCGTAGCGCACGCACACAAGTCCGTATAGAGTCAAGCCTCGGGGCTTTATACCAAACTTAGAGGATCGCAACTTGTACCCTGTTCGTCGGGTCACAAGGTGTTAAAACAATAGACGATATCTAAGCATGTAGTATTCTCGAGCGTAATGCTGGCGGACGCGGGTTCAACTCCCGCCATCTCCACCAAAATTCGTGAAAAGCCCCAAATTTAATTATTTGGGGCTTTTTTTATTGACCAATTAAAATTAACGGTTGTACACAAGGTTTTAGTAAACATGACAAATACAAACTTTTCTCAGGTTGCTGCTTTTATTTGGTCTGTTGCTGACCTATTACGAGGGGATTTTAAGCAGTCACAATATGGGAGAGTAATTTTACCTTTTACATTACTACGCCGTTTAGAATGTGTATTTGAGTCTAGTAAAACCAGTGTCTTAGAGGCAAATGAGAAAGTGAGGGCGATGCCTTTACCAGAAGAAGCAAAAGAAAAAATGTTATTAAAGGCAACAGAGGGCCTATCTTTTTTTAATACCTCAGAGCTCGACTTGAGTAGCCTAGGGCAAAAGAATATTCGAGCAAATCTTGGTAATTACATCCAACACTTTTCAAAAGATGCACGTGAAATCTTTGAACATTTTAAGTTTGATGAATTTACGGGTTTACTGGATGATGCAAACTTACTTTATAAAGTCGTTCAGAAATTTGCTTCAACCGATTTAAGTCCAGAAAATATTTCTAACCATGATATGGGCTTAGTATTTGAAGAGCTTATTCGACGTTTTGCTGAAAGTTCGAATGAAACCGCAGGGGAGCACTTTACTCCACGAGATATTGTACGACTCACCACTGGCCTCATTTTTAGTCAAGATGATGATGCCTTAAATAAAGAGGGTGTGATTCGGACTATTTATGACCCTACTGCTGGAACAGGTGGTTTCTTATCTTCGGGTACAGAATATGTCTATGAACATAATCCTGAAGCGGTGATGCGTGTTTTTGGTCAGGAACTTAATCCAGAGTCCTATGCTATTTGTAAAGCAGATATGCTAATTAAAGGACAAGATGTCCGTAATATTAAGCTAGGAAATACATTATCTAACGATCAGCTCACTTATGAAAAGTTTGACTATATGCTGTCAAATCCGCCATTTGGTGTGGACTGGAAAAAGATCGAACAAGAGATTAAAGATGAGCATGAACAAAAGGGCTTTAATGGTCGCTTTGGGGCAGGCTTACCGCGTGTGTCTGATGGTTCACTCTTATTCCTAATGCATTTGATTAGCAAAATGCGAGATGTGGATAGCACAGGTCAAGGCAGCCGTATTGGTATTATTTTAAATGGTTCACCTTTGTTTACAGGTAGTGCTGGCAGTGGTGAAAGTGAAATCCGTCGTTATATTTTAGAAGCGGATTTGCTCGAAGCAATTATCGCCTTACCAACGGATATGTTCTATAACACAGGTATTGCGACCTATGTTTGGGTGCTTAGCAATAAAAAAGAGACTGAACGTAAAGGCAAAGTGCATTTAATTAATGCAACAAACTTGAGTTCAAAAATGCGTAAATCGCTTGGTTCGAAACGCAATTATCTGACTGATGTAGAAATTAAAACCATTACTCAAAACTACGGTGCATTTGAAACTGTCGATACGTTGACTTTAGATGGCGAAAGTGAACAGCAAAAACCTTTCTCAAGCAAAATTTTCAATAGTTATGAGTTTGGCTATCGTCGAGTCACCATTGAACGTCCGTTACGGTTATCCGCACAACTGTCTGATGACCGAATTGCAACTTTACGTTTTGCGCCTAAGCCATTTAATACCGTGATGCAAAACGTCTATGAAAGCTATGGCAAAGATTGGACTGAAACGAGCTATGGACAATTGAGTGAAGATGCTCAAGTTGAAATTCGTGCGTTGATTAAAGCTGAATTTAGCGAACTAAAAGAAAAAGATATTAAAACTGTACTTGAACCAAAACTCTGGTTAGAGCAACGAGCTTTAATGCGTAAAACACTAGCCTTGCAAGCTAAGACTGGTACAGCACAGCATGATGATTTTAATGCCTTTGATGAGTTGCTCAAACAGGCTTTAAAAGACACTAGCATTAAACTTGAAGCGAAAGAAAAAAAGCAATTCTTGGATGCCATTACTTGGAAAAATCCTGAAGCCGAACCTGTGATTAGTAAAGTCATTAAAGGTGTCGATAATCCACTATATGGTCAGTTTAGCTATAAAGGTAAAGTGGTTGAGTTTGTGCAAGATGGTGATTTGCGTGATGCAGAGAATATTGCTTTAAACCCTAGTGTAGATACTACAGATTTAATCGAGCCTTACTTTAAGTGTGAAGTACAACCGCATGTGCCTGATGCGTGGATCAATGCTGATAAGCGTGATGCACAGGATGGTGAAATTGGCATTGTGGGTTATGAGATTCCGTTTAACCGTCATTTTTATGTGTATGAACCACCACGAGCTTTAGCCGAGATTGATGCGGATTTGGATGCAGTCAGCCGTGAAATTATGGCACTTTTACAAGAGGTGCATTCTTAATGGCGAAGTATCAGAAATATGCTGAATATAAAGACTCGGGTGTTGAGTGGTTGGGGAAAGTGCCTGAGCATTGGGAAGTAAAAAAGATTAAATATTTAGGCTCAATCCTAAATGGCTATGCTTTTCCAAGTGATAGTTTTACCGATGAAGGAATAAAAGTATTAAAAATCTCAAATATACAAACAATGTATCTAGATTGGTCTGATTTATCATTTGTAAGTGAAGAACAGGCAAATAAACTAGTGCAATTTCTTGTTAAAAAAGGGGATTTAGTCTTTGCTCTTACTCGACCGATTATTTCAACGGGGATTAAAGCAACTTTAATGGATTTAGAAGAAAAAATTCTTCTTAATCAGCGCAATGCAATTTTAAGACCCAATAATTTATGTGTTCAAAAATGGCTGTACTATATGATTTTGAACCAAAATTTTGTTCAAGAATTTAATAATCAAATTGATAAAACTGGACAGCAACCTAATATATCAACAGTTTCTATAGGTAATTTAGCTGCTTTTGTAGCACCCATTGAAGAACAATTAAAAATTGTAGATTTCCTCGACCATGAAACCGCAAAAATTGATACCCTCATTACCAAACAAGAAAAGTTGATTGAACTGCTTAAAGAAAAACGCCAAGCGGTAATTAGCCAAGCGGTGACTAAAGGCTTAAATCCAAATGTACTAATGAAAGATTCAGGTGTGGAATGGTTGGGGAAAGTGCCTGAGCATTGGGATGTAAAAAAGATTAAATATTTAGGTTCAATCTTAAATGGTTATGCTTTTTCAAGTGATAGTTTTACCGATCAAGGAGTAAAAGTATTAAAAATCTCAAATATACAAACAATGTATCTGGATTGGTCTGATTTATCATTTGTAAGTGTAGAGCAGGCAAACAAACTAGAGCAATTTCTTGTTAAAAAGGGAGATTTGGTCTTTGCACTTACTCGACCGATTATTTCAACAGGGATCAAAGCGACTTTAATGGATTTAGAAGAAAAGATTCTTCTTAATCAGCGTAATGCAATTTTAAGACCCAATAATTTATGTGTTCAAAAATGGCTGTACTATATGGTTTTGAACCAAAATTTTGTTCAAGAATTTAATAATCAAATTGATAAAACTGGGCAACAACCTAATATATCTACAGTTTCTATAGGTAATTTAGCTGTTTCTGTTGCCCCCATTGAAGAACAAGTAAAAATCGTAGAATTTATTGCTGAAAAAGTTGAACGTATTGATGTCTTAATTAAAAAGGCTGAATCAGCAATTCAACTTATGCAAGAACGTCGTACAGCACTTATCTCAGCAGCCGTAACAGGTAAAATAGACGTTCGTAACTGGCAAAATTCTAATAAAAATAATAATCAAGATAACATGGAGTTAAGTGCATGAGATCAGATGCAACTTTAGAAACGATTTTTCAACAAGACATCATTATGCAAATGCAAAGCCACGGTTGGCAGGTCGGTTCGCCACAAGGTTATAACCGTGAAAAAGCCTTATACGAACAAGATATTTTAGACTTTGTACAAAAGACCCAGGACTTCGAGTGGCAAAAATTTAAAAGCATATTTCCAAATGATACGGAACGTCATTTTTTAGATACCGTAGTGGCACAGCTTAAAAAAGCGGACATTAACGCTACCGATATTGAATCCCGCAGTTACGGGACTTTGGGCGTATTGCGCCATGGACTAAAAACTCGAGGTACACGCTTTTCATTTTGCCAGTTTAAACCTGAACATGGTTTAAATCCTGAACTCAATGAAATTTATAAACAGAACATCTGTCGTGTTGTGCCTGAGTTGGTCTATAGCCCATATGCCAACAAAGCCGAACTCGAAGCGACAGGTAAACAAGCAAAAAAATGGCGCATCGATTTAGTCCTGTTTATTAATGGTTTTCCTGTGGCAACGCTGGAGCTCAAGTCAGAATTTAAACAAGCCGTGCAAAATGCCATGGCACAATACAAAAAAACACGCCTGCCAAAAGACCCTGAAACCAATAAGACAGAACCATTAATAACTTTTAAACGTGGGGCTTTGGTACATTTTGCGGTGAGCCAGTATGAAGTCTATATGGCAACCCATCTCAATGGTGACAATACTTATTTCTTGCCATTTAACAAAGGTACTAAAGAGCAAGGGGCTGGTAATGATGTACCTGACGATAAAAATGAATATGCAACAGGTTATCTATGGAATGAGGTTCTAACCCCAGACAGCTTGCTTAATATTATTGGTAACTTTATTCATTTACAGATTGAAGAAAAAGAAGATTGGGAAGGGCGTAAATATAAAAAAGAAAGTCTGATTTTCCCACGTTATCACCAATGGAAAGTCGTGACCAAATTAGTCGAAGACTCCTTGGCAGAAGGCACAGGACAAAAATATCTGATCCAGCACAGTGCGGGTTCAGGTAAATCTAATTCAATTGCATGGACCGCGCATCAACTGTCTAGCCTATATGATGCTAACAATAAAAAGATGTTCGATTCAGTGATTGTAGTGACTGACCGAACGATTCTCGATGCACAGCTACAAGATACGATTTATCAGTTTGAACATGCTGACGGTGTGGTCGGACGAATTAATAATAAAGAGGGTGATGGTTCTAAATCTGAGAAATTGGCAAAAGCTTTAGAGATGGCGCAGCCAATTATTATTGTGACCATTCAAACTTTCCCATTTGTACTGCGTGCTATTGAAAATAGTACCAGCTTAAAAGAACGTAAATATGCCGTAATTGCCGATGAAGCACATTCTTCGCAAAGTGGCTCAACTGCACGACAGCTCAAAGAAACGCTGATGCTTGAGGAGCGTGATGAAGATGATCAGCTTACTTCAGAAGATGTATTAGATGCGGTCATGGCTTCACGTAAAGGTAGCCAGAATTTAAGTTTCTATGCCTTTACCGCAACCCCGAAAGATAAAACCTTACAACTGTTTGGACGCTTGCCGAATCCAGAGCTACCGCCGTCTAAGAGCAATAAGCCTGAAGCCTATCATGTCTATTCCATGCGCCAAGCGATTGAAGAAGGCTTTATTTTGGATGTATTGAAAAACTACACCAACTATAAAGTCATTTATAAGCTCAAGCAAAAGATTGAAGAAAAAGATGATCCGGTTGATGCCAAGAGAGCCAAAGTTAAACTCAATCAATGGGTACGCTTGCATGACCACAATATCTCGCAAAAAGTTCGTGTGATCATTGAGCACTTTAAAAAGAACATCATGGGGTTATTGAATGGTCAGGCAAAAGCCATGGTGGTGACCAGTTCACGTAAAGAGGCAGTACGTTATAAACAAGCCTTTGATAAATACATCACCGAACAGAAATATACACACATCCAAGCCATGGTGGCATTTTCGGGTGAAGTCGAGTTTAGTGAGAATGATGCCGATAGCAGTCATTTGCTTGGACAGAAATTTACTGAAAGCAATATGAACTCGAACTTGAAAGGGCGTGAAATGCGTAAGGCATTTGAAAGTGATGATTTTCAAGTGATGATTGTGGCGAATAAGTTTCAAACTGGTTTTGATCAACCAAAGCTCTGTGCCATGTACGTGGATAAAAAATTAGGTGGTGTGGAATGCGTACAAACGTTATCACGTTTAAATCGTATCTATCCTAGTAAGGCAGAGTCGGGCACATTTGTACTGGATTTCTTTAACGATCCGCAGGATATTTTGGATGCGTTCCAACCCTATTATCAAACAGCTGAACTGGCAGATGTCTCAAATCCTGATATTGTGTATGACTTAGCTGAAAAGCTTAAAGCAGCACGTATTTTCCTCATGACTGAAGTTGAGCAATTTGTTGATGCTTTCTATAGCAAAAATAAATCGAATGCTGCACTCGCCAATATTTGTAAACCCGCGATGCAACGTTGGCAGCAAAGCTATACGAAAGCAATCAATGATTATGATGTGACAAAAAATCGTTTGGAAATTACTAAGCGAACTGGCGAACCCGTTTTAATTGCCAATGCTGAAAATGAATTTGCCGAAGCGAAAAAAGCGCGTGATGCTCTCGAAATCTTTAAAAAGGATTTAGGTAGTTTTACGCGCTTTTATGAGTTTATGTCACAGATCGTGGAATATAACGATAAAGAACTCGAAAAAATCAGTTTATTTGCTCGTAACTTACGTCCTTTATTGCGTGAGCAAGCAGCTGATGAAGATGTGATTGACTTAAGTAATGTTGCTATGAGCCATTATCGACTCTCTAAGATTCGGCAGCAGGATATCCAACTTAAAGCCAATAGTACTGAACATAAATTAGAACCAGCTAATGATTTGGGTACGGCAAAGCCAAAAAATAAAAATGAAGAATTTTTATCAGTCATCTTGCAGCGTGTAAATGAAGTATTTATTACCGATAATCTGACAGATCAGGACATGATTAATTATGTGTATACGGTAGCAGACAAGATGTCTGAAAACACTAAAATGATGAAGCAAATTCAAAATAATACTCGTGAACAAGCAATGTTGGGTGAGTTTGATAGTGCTTTAGATGATGCAGTTTTAGGCAGTAATACTGCACATAATGAACAAACTATGCAGTTGATGAGCGATCCATCTAAGATGCGCCAGTTTGCGAATATTATTTATGATGTATTAGCGAGTAAATCTGAGCTTTAGAAGTTAATTTTTAATTTAGATGGTTTTAGTATAGGGGAATAAATAAGCATGAGTGGGTATTTCCGATATGATGTATTAGCGAGTAAATCTGAGCTTTAGAAGTTAATTTTTAATTTAGATGGTTTTAGTATAGGGGAATAAATAAGCATGAGTGGGTATTTCCGAGAAGAACATTTTGAGTTATTGCGAAAGTTACAAAACCAATTAAGAAATAAAAATGATAATGCTCAAGATATAGCATATGGAACACTAAAAGAAGCTAATAGTTTAACTAAGGTTTGGGCTGAGGAAATTATAAAAAAACAATTCCCATTAGGAGTGTTAGATTTCCGAAATAGTCCACTTGATCAAAGCAGAAAATTTAAACCTTATACATGGGCGAAAATTTATCCTGAACAAGATTCTCCAAAAGAGTTAGCCTTGACTGTAGGCATAGATGGAAATTTAGGATTTATTGTTAAAATAGATACAGTTGGTGCTAGTAGTAAGTTACGTAATCAATATGAACAAATAAGAGGTGAATTTAATAATAATTCATCAATAATTTCTATTTTGTCAATTGAAGAGGGACTTGCAAAATCTTTGGAAGAGTTAATTGAATGGAGTGTAAAAAGTATTCAAAAATTTAAATTAAGTTATCAAGATCTTTGTAAAGAATTAGCCTTAAATACACTTCAAAATAATTCAATAGTTACCACTCAAGAAGTTCTTGCATATTTAAAAGCTAGATACCCTCAGTCGGAACAAAAAACAAAGTACATTTTTCTATGTGTAAATAAACAATATAAAGAGTTAGCACTAGAAACAAAAAATCTTAATACAACTTCTGTACGTCTATTTATATCTGACAAACCACCTAGCACAATTATAGAGGATACAGAATGTCGATTTATTAATAGTCAAACTTTGCCTAATTCGAACTTAGAAAAACATACTAATACTTTAAAAAAAACAAATGAATACTATCAGATATGTCCCAATAGTATTGAACAATTGAAATCACTATGTGATTGGTATGAATTAGATGAGAATAGTAAAAGTAACCCTGTAAGGATAGTTCGTTTGGGAAAATCAAATATGACAATAGATACTTCTTTGAATCGAATTCTTTTCGGTGCTGCGGGTACTGGTAAAACCTTTAATACAATCAACCATGCGCTTTCAATTATTGAAGGTAAGTCACTTGAAGAATTAAAAGATGAAAAGCGTGAAAAATTAAAAGAAAGATTTGAGGAATATAAAAATGAAGGCCGAATTAAGTTTGTAACGTTTCATCAAAGCTTTAGTTATGAAGATTTTGTGGAAGGAATTCAAGCTGAAACTGATGATCAAGGGAATTTAACATACAACGTAAAATCTGGAGTTTTTAAAGATATATGTAAAAATGCTACAGGGGTTTCTCAACAATCAGAATCTATAGATGAAATAGTAGAAAAATTTCTCGATGAAATTACCGAAACTCCATTAGAACTCTATACTCAACAAAATAAAAAGTTCAACGTAAGTTATGTTGGTAGTGGTGTAACCCTACAATGTCAGCCATTAGCTTCAGAAGCGAAAGCTACTTATTATGCAAATATAGGTAAAATTAAAAGCTTGCTTTCAGGTGAGCAAATTGAGGATGCTTATAATCGAAGCTATATAAAAGCAGTCGCTGAGTTTTTAAAACCTAAAGTAAAACCAGTCCAAATCAATAAAAATGATCAGAATCACGTTTTGATTATTGATGAAATTAACCGTGGTAATATTTCTCGAATTTTTGGTGAACTTATTACTTTGATTGAGGATTCAAAACGTGCTGGAGCTAGTGAAGAGTTATCAGTTGTTTTGCCATACTCGAAGAGAGAATTTACAGTACCAAATAACCTCTACATTATCGGTACGATGAATTCTTCTGACCGCTCATTAACAGGTTTAGATATCGCATTGCGTCGTCGTTTTACCTTCATTGAAATGCCACCGAAACCAGAGTTATTGGCAAAAGTAACGGTTGATGAGGTTAATATCCAAAAATTATTAACTATTATCAATCAACGTATTGAAATATTGCTTGATCGTGATCATTGCCTAGGTCACGCTAATTTTATGAGCCTAGAGCAACAGCCAACTTTAGACAATCTCTCAAACATTTTTAAGCAGAAAGTTATTCCACAGCTTCAAGAATATTTCTTTGATGATTGGGCAAAGATTAATTTAGTTTTAAATAGTAATGGAATGCTTAAGCCGAAGCCTGTAGAAACATCAGTGATATTCCCAAATGTGGATTCTGAGGACTTAGGATACTTTGAAGATAAAAAAATTTGGGAATTGGTGCCGACTTCATTTAACTCTATTGAAAGTTTCAAAAAGATTATTCAGCACGAATAGGGGCGAAAATGTCTGATCTGATAACTGTCAGAGAATATGCATACATTAGCATTGCACATATTGGATGTCCTGAATCAACGATAGACCATGCTTATATTTCTGCATCTGCTTTTGACCATTTATGTGAACTTTCGGCTTCATTTTCTAAGCATGGTGCAAAAGTATTTGAATTAGCTGGGCGTAGAAAGCTCAGACTAGATCAATATGTTGGAGTCATCGAAACCAAGTGTGGTACGCGTATTGAAATATTGCCCAAGCATGTTGATATAACTCTTAATGAATCCAATGAAACTGCGATTGAAAAAGAACGTGAGCTCTTAAAAAAGATGCTCAAAGTATCTTTACATTTACCATATCGTGATGCTGGGGAGGCTAGCCTAAGTCGTTTTAAACAACCTATACATGAGTGGATCATAGATCAGTTTCTTTGTAATTTTGAAAAACTAATTCAACGCGGTTTACGCTTTGATTATCATCGTGTGCAAGAAGAGCAAAAGTACTTGAGAGGGCAATTACAGCATGTGAAACATATGCGACAATCCCCAGCAAGAAAGCATATTTTTCCTATTGAACATGACATCTATGAAGTTGATCGCCCTGAGAATAGGTTGATTAAAACAGCATTAGATGTCGTTTGTAAAAAAACACGAAGTTCTAAAAATTGGAAACTTGCTCAAGAGCTTCGCTTAATGACTGGGGAAATTGCAAAGAGTCAAAATATAGTTCAAGATTTCAAGCAGTGGCAGTCAGGGCGTTTACTCGCACTATATGCAGATATAAAACCATGGACTGAGTTGATTTTAAGTGAATATATGCCTGTATCTACTCAAGGTGGTTGGCGTGGGATGAGCTTACTATTTCCTATGGAAAAACTTTTTGAGCATTATGTTGCTTATCATTTACGTCGTGAGTTAAAGGAGTGGGATGTAAAAACACAAGTATCGAATCAACATATTTGTACTTTTAATGAAAAACCACTTTTTAGATTGAAACCGGATATTTATATTCAGCACAAGCGTTCCCCGTACAAAATTATTTTAGATACCAAATGGAAATTATTAGATCAAAATGATCGAAATCGACGCTTTGGATTGAAAGATAGTGATGTGCAACAAATGTTTGCCTATAGTCATTATTATTTAGACCATGCCAGTGAAGTAATTCTAATTTACCCTTATCAGAAAAATAAATTTGAAGATGAAATGTGCTTTAAATTTAATGTTCAAAATGATCAAGCTATGCTGCGGGTTATTCCATTTAATTTAGATAAGCCATATGACTTTATAAAATCTATATCTTTATCAAATTTTGAGAGTGAAATTTAAAACTTAAGTTATTGATAAGAGAGATATATATCGGATAGTTTCTGAATTGTATGTGAAAACATACTCTGAAATTTGGGGAAATTTCAAAACATGATTACTCCGCTGGGGAGCGGTTTAAGAAAAGGGTAATCATTCATTTTTAAATAATTTATAAGATTTGGTTAGATCAAATGAACAACTTAATAATGAGATTTTTAAGTAATCTGGGGCAGTGGCATGAAACAGCACTCACAACGACTAAAGCCATTATTGCTATAGGTGTACTATGCTTAGTCGCATATTTAGTGACGATTAGCTATATCCCTTCGGAAATTAGTTTTGGTGATACGCTCATTTTTTTACTAATTTTTGTAGCATGTTCTATTATTTATGCGGGGCTAAGCACAATATTGTTTTTCTTTGGTATTTCCTTAGTTCCATTGACATATGTCATCTTTAGTGTGGTTGATAAGTATTTACCACCCCATATCAGAATTGGACAAAAACTGCCATTTCCAAAGATTAGCATTACCACATTGGCTGCATCCCTTTATCTGTTATATGTTATTCATAGTTTGTTTTTACTGCATTGGAAAATCAATCTTTACATAGGTATTACCGTATTTTTTATTGCCTTTACTTATTATCCTTTTTATATCAACCGACAGAAGATTAAAGAATTTCGTATAAAGTTTGAGAATTTACAAGATATTATTGATGACTCAGGTGCAAGTGACCATCTTAAAACATTTGCAATAAAGAAATTCAAGAGATTAGAAACGCATATTAATGATAGCTTACAAGTCGCCATTATTTTGATCTTGATACCACTTGTTCCCATGTTTTTTATTGAAGAGGTTGGTAACACGTTTCTAAATTATGCCATGCAAAAAACTGGTGTGAGAGTAGAAAAAGCGACTTTATATATCAAAGAGCCTTATGCCAATTTAATTGAATTACCAAAAACGACTACTAAAGAACTGAGTCAGTATAAAACCTTTATTTTTAAAGATGTTAAAGTGTTATTTCAGGGTATTGGTAAAAGTACTTTAGTTTCTTACAAAGTGAAAGATATGGAAAAGCAGTTAGTGATTCCTAATGACTATATTACTGTAGAGCGAAGTAAGAAAATTGAAGAGTAATTCAATTATAAAAAATAAGAAATAGTTAGAATTATGAAAGCAAGGATGTAAACAATTGCTATTGTTGTTCTAGCCATAGCGTTTGCATCACTACTTTTTTCCGTAAGTGGAGGGAAAAGTGGTAATGCTGCATTTTTTAAAATAAAGAATATTAAGGCGTACCCTGCAATAAGTGAAAATACATATTCAAATCCCAACTTTCCCTTAAAGTAAGCAATTAAAGCCATTATTAACATGAATAGGGCTAAGCTCATTAAAAGATATCTCTTAGAGGGAGAGTCTTTTATAAAGAAATCTTCAATTGACATAGGAATGGCTCGCTTTTGAAATATTAAATTTTAGATGAACATTTTTTTTTAAATCAACGAATTAATTTTTTTGAGCATTCTTTCTATGTAAAAATAATAGACTAAATTTTTTGATTGACATAGATACTTCAAGACAAATGGTAGGAACTAATCTTTAGAAAAGGAAGTAATGAAATCATTTCCCCCCCCCCAAGGCCCCTGTGCCACAACAGAACTTTAATTTTTTGCGCTGATTTAAAGTCATCCACCATTGCGACACAGAGATAAGGGAGCTAAGCCAAACGCTTAGCCCATGTCGTTTTTATCGCACCGCCGCATCACACTAAAAAAAGTAGGGGCAAAGTCCTGTGGGAGAGCAGGACTTTGCAAACTGACATGTTCTAGACGTTGCATGAGCTTATGCGAGTAAACTTGTTCAAGCCTTTGGTATATACAGTCGCAACTGGCTTGGGTGTGCCCACCCGACAGGCAAATTTCTTCAAAATCCTGCTGAGTGTGAATGTCGCAACCAGAAACACCGTAATCGCCTATTAAAAGGCTTAAAGCCAAAATAGGTTTATAAAGTTTCATATTATTCTCGTGATAATTTTCACTAAGTTATTAATAAAAAATAAGCCGCTTATATTTAAAGTCTTAAAATCATTTTTAAAGGGAATAGTTAACCCACCTGTAATACAGGAAAATAAAATGATTAAAATTTTAAAATAAAATTATTTATAAATTTAAAATATTTTAGGTGAGAGAAAGCCTAAATTTTAAATAAATAAAATTACGAGAGAGGATAGGGGATTAATATAAAAAATGGCATGGTCAACTCCTAGAATTTATGGAGCTCTACCACCAAAGATCACCGTCAATTGATTATGGTGGTAGAACGGAAGAGGGTTGACAGACTGGGTATACAAACCAGCACGCGCAAGCGCGTCCCCCTCCCGTCCTACCGCAACGGTAAGGGGGAGGTGCAAGTTGCGCACAAGTCTCATACTCAGGGAGTATTTACCTGATACGCTGTATACTCGGTCTGTCAAAACCGACTGGCAATGTAGGCCAGCGAGACCATAATAATCATAAGTTTTTAACAGGTCAATTCAATTTAAATAAAATATTATAAAAAATTAAAATATAAATTTATATTTTAATTAAACTCAAAAGTTTATCGATTTAAATCGGTGAATTAATAAAAATAATAAAGTTAAACTAAACGTTTAACCTGCACTTAAAATGTATAACGATAATTAATAAATACACGGTGCTGGTCCCAATCTTTCCGAGTCATGCCATTTATTTTTTCACCTAGGTTTGCATTTTCAAACTTCGAATCATAATGCAAAAATGAATAACGCACATCTAAGTTTTTTACCCACGGCAACGCATAACTCACCGTAAAGTCAAAGTAACGCTCTTTACCTTCAATATCACTGCTGATATTACTTTGGTGAGCGCCAAAGCCATAAATATACTTCGCTTCGGTTTTTAAACCTTTCACGTAGTCTTTCCAGTTATATTTCAGGCGAAGGGCAACAGCGGTTTCATCGTTATTGGTAAAGTCTGGGCCAATGGTCGCAGAGGTCGGAAACGGGTTGGTGCCGTGGTCTTGTGTCAAAACCGAGTTGCGGTCGGAGTGCACGGCAAAGTTATCTTCAATCCAAAAACCATCAAACTTTGAAACGGCAATGCCACCTTCGAGATTATTCTTGGCCACATTTACATCGACAAAATAACCATTCCCACGGTTGTTAATGTCTTGGCCTTTGACACAGTCCAGCTCGGTTTCGGCACCACATTTAAACAGCTTGCCATCGTCACGCGAGAAAAAAGCACCTGTATTGAATGTCCACACCAAGCCATGCAAGGGCAACTTATATTGAGCAATCGCCCCGTACTTTTTTAAATAATCTTTGCTATTTAAATATTCGGCATTCACGCTCCAGTTTTTATACTGGTATTTGGCACCAAGCAAACCGACATAATCAATGCGTTCGTCATTTTCAGTCACCAGCTTTTCAAAACTATCCATGCTGCGCGGTTTCCAGTGGTCATAGTAAGCAATGTAAGTTTGTAGCTGATCATTCAGTTGAAACTGACCACTCGCACCCGAAAAAGTGTCGGGCACTGCGCGGTTATTGGTGCTTTTAAGCAAGAGTGAGTCTTGCAACTGACGGCCTAATTTAATTTCGCCTTTATCGCCCAGTTTTGCCTTAATGTAGAACTGTCCTAAAGTCGCAAAGTTTTGATCGAGCTTGCCGTTATTTTCAACCTCTAAAAGCTGAGCGCTCGGTTTGCCTGAGTCAAATAACTTGGTGACTGCATAGAGTGAACCATCTACCCCAAGCCAGTCCCAAATGTACGGTGACTGATAATTTAACTCAAGCCCTAAGGCGCTTTGTTCATATTCACTCGACGAAGGCGAAGGATTGGCAAGCGTGGGGTGGGCAGTGCCTTTATTGTTCCAGTAACGGGTGTTAAGTTTTAATTCTAACTTGCCAAATTCTTGGGGAAGCTCTGCATACGCGTTGTTCACACTGCCTAAACCAATACAGCCCCATAGCAAATATTTATTCATTTTAAATTCCTTTTTTAAGCATGAATAAGCCCTTTGCCTAACGCTGAGGTTAGGCAAGCTTTTTATGAAATGGATGAATTAAGGAGAGAGTTTTTCGAGCACTTGACCCTTGGTTTCAATGGCAAACAAGAAGGTCACAAGGCCACCAATGAGCGCCACAACCGCCAGCACACTAAACACATATTGAATGCCGTAGCCACCAACCACCAGACCGACCATAACAGGCCCAATTGCAGAGCCGGCACGTAACCAAGCGGTACTAAAACCAATGCCCATCGCACGTAGGCGAGTTGGGTAAAGTTCGGCAGCGTAAAGGTATAAAGAGAATGAAATGGTTTGCAAAATGGCATAGCTCAGCGTTGCCAAAATCACCACTTCCATCGCCGATTTTGCACCTAAAATCGATAGGCTCATGAGAGGAATAATTGCCAAGAAAAACGCTGCACTGTACCAAGGACGGCGGCCGACTTTATCAATCATTAACGCACAGATAATAGAGGCAATCACACCCACACCTGAGGTAATCCAGCCATAACCTAAACTGGTTTGAAGCGATAGACCAAAGTGTTGTTTGTAGAGAGATGGCAGCCAAGTCACCATGGCATTGTTAATCATATAGACGCAGAACCACATACCCCACAGGGTAAAGGTACGTTTGCGGTAAATGCCTTGGAACAGCTCACGCCAGTCGGTTTTTGCCATGGCTTGAGGGTTAATGTCTTTAACCACAGGTTCAGGCAAAGTTTTACCACTTTTAATCGCACCGTCTTCAAAACTTTTGACAACTTTATCGGCTTCTTTAAAACGGCCTTTTGAAGCAAGCCAACGTGGTGACTCAGGCAAGAAAAACCGTAAAGGAATCACCAGTAAAGATGGAACGAGGCCCACAATAAACATGACTTTCCAGCCATAAATTGGCATCAGGAAAAATGCTGCCATGCCTGCGAACATAAGGCCCATCGGGAATAAAACTTCATAGAGCAAGAAAAACTTACCGCGCTTTTCTGCACCAATAAACTCGTTAATATAGGCACTGGCAACAGGTACTTCACCACCTGTTCCTATACCTTGTAAGAAACGGAAAATTAACAGAGACATTCCGCTCCACGCAAACAGACAAGAAATGTCCATTGCCACAAACAGTAAAATGGTAAAAGACAGTACTTTTAAGCGACCGACTTTTTCGGCAAGTGAACCAAAAAAGATGGCACCGACCAGTTGACCGACATAGCCCGCGGCAATGATCGCACCGACATAGGCAGGGGTGAGGTGCCATTCGGTAATGAGTTGGGGTAAAGCAAAGGCAATCGCAAGAACAGTATAGGCGTCAAAAAAGGTCGCTATACCAATGGTAATTCGCATAAATTGCAATCGACCGGTCACAGGAAGCCGTTCGAGTCTTGCAATAATTTCCGCATTTTTTTGATGATGACTAATTGGTTCTACATCCGCTAGATTTGTCATCTTCTATCTCCTTATGACTACATTCCTCGTAGTTTTTTTGTTCTATTTCGCACTACCTGTTCACCACAGTTTGCATGCTTTTTATTATTATTTTTAAGTGACATGCCCGATGTTTGGCCTCAGGCAGCGTACAGGAAAAAAAGGCTAGCGTACATGCTAGCCCGAATAGAATTTAAGCAACGGCTTGGGTTAAATCGACCTTGCCAATTCCGGCTTGACGCATCGCATCATGAATTTCTTGCTCAGCACCATCTGCGAGTGGAAGCAATGGCGAACGCACAGTGGCATGGTCCAAAATTCCGCGAGCAACCAATGCATGTTTAAGCGCGACCGTGCCTTCCATGTGTGAACCACGGTGATAGACATTGCGAGTCACTGGTAAAAGTTGGTCGTGAAGTGCACGTGCTTTGGCATAATCTTTGGCTTTACCTGCTTTAATCATTTCAATTAAAAGCTCAGGGGCAATGTTGCCATAGCCAACCAAAGCGCCGTCTACATCAAACATGGTGTGAAGCAAATATTCATCGTGGCACGTCAAAATCTGTAAGTCTGGACGTTCACGGCGAATAATTGGAATTTCAACATCCCAACGGCGCATGTTACGCACACCATTTTTCATGGCAAACACACCCGGCTGTGCAGAAATATCGAGTAGAGTTTCTAGGTCGTAAGTGGCCTTCGTTGCATCTGGATATTGGAATAAAATAGATGGCAAACCACTTTCTTCGTAAATCGCTTTATAGCGGTCTTGTGGTGCACCTTTTTGATAGCCAAAACGCAACCAGCCATGTGACGGGTAGATTAAGCCTGCCGAAGCACCCGCGCTCACTGCACGTTTTGCTTCTTCTGCTGCAACCGAAGTACCTTCGAGCGTAATCCCTGCGATTACCGGAATTTTGTCATCTACTGATTTAACAAAGCTTTCGATGACCTGCATTTGTTCTTTTTGCGACAAGAATGTTCCTTCACCTGCATGCCCAAGAACAACCAAGCCTTTCACACCATCAATGCTGCCTAACCATGAACCTAAACGTTGAATTGCATCATGGTCTACTTGTCCATCACGGGTAAAAGGAGTCACAGGTGCTGGGGTTAATCCACGTAAATCTAAACTCATAATCGTACTTCCTATACAGTGTAATTAAATATTCTCTGGTTCTTAATCTGACTTAAATCGTGTTGTAGAGAACATGATTGGAGTATAGAAATAGGCGAGCTATGTAGGAATTACCAATTCTTGAATTTCAGTTATACTGAAAATGTATAGCTCAAAAGCGCTAGTTTACGATTTAGGAAGAATCGATGAATTATGATTTATGGAAAATATTTTTAGACGCAGTGGAACTCGGTAGCTTAAGCAAAGTCGCAATGCTGCATAACACCAATCAACCGCAAATCAGTCGGCAAATGAACGAACTTGAAGCCCAATGTGGCGGTCGTTTATTTAACCGAACCGGACGAGGCGTCGAACTCACCGATTTAGGCCAGCATTTACTTCCTAAAATTCGTTCATGGTTGAACGTGACCGACCAACTTAATAATGAAATTTTGCACTCGACCGATACACCGATCGGGACGGTTCGTATTGCCAGTTTGCCGTCTACTGCACATCCGTTGTTATCGACCCTCTATAAAGTGCTTCAAGAGAAATATCCCTTAATTAAGCTGTCTGTGCGTGAAGGGCAAGGGGTACATTTAGAAAAATGGCTTGAAGATGGTAGCGTCGATTTAGCCATACTCTATCGGTTTAACCCGACGCCTAAACAGGGCGATGTCTATCTTACCGAAGCCGATACCTATTTGGTGGGGTGTGAAGGAGATGAGTTAACTCAGGCAAATGAAGTCGACTTTAAAGCAATAAATCAGTTACCGCTGGTCACGTTTTGCAGGCCAAGTAACTGGCGAAACTTTTTAGACCACATGGCTTATGAAAATGGGGTAGAGCTGAATATTGTGTTTGAAGCCGACTCGATTAGCTTGCAAACGCATTTGGTTGCTGAATCTGGCATTTATACTATGCTTGGGCCACAGGCTTTAAAAAAGGCCAGCCAATACACCTCAATTCAAGCGGCAAAAATTATGAGTCCCGAGCTAAAGCGCTATATTTCTTTGTCTATTTCTAAACATGGTTATTTAACGCCTGCTTGCAAGGCAGTGATGGAAGAAATTAAAAATCTGGCTCATTTGCTTTAAGAGAAGTCCAGCAAAGTAAGGGGGCAATTAATTCAATTTATTAAACAGTGATTTAAGTTTTACTTGAATTATTGCTTGACTTGTTTAAATGATAATTATTATCATTTGTAAGTTCCTTGTTTTGAGTCCAATTGCTGTGAACAAAACTTCTTTGCTTGTAGATCAGTTATATAGAAGTCACCAAAGCTGGCTTCACCAATGGTTGAGACAAAAATTAGGTAATACTGAACAGGCCGCAGATCTGGTTCAGGACACATTTATTAAACTGCTACAAACCCGAGACGAGTTATTTGGCATTAAGGAACCGCGTGCCTATTTAACGTCAATTGCTAAAAATCTGCTGATTGACCAAGTGCGTCGTAAACGCATTGAACAGGCTTATTTAGATGGCTTGAGTCAAATGGAATATATGCTTGATGCAGTGGCTTCACCCGAAGACCAGATGCAGATTATTCAAGCGATTAACCAGCTTTGCAAAGCACTTGAAGGGGTTTCTGAAAAAGCACAGCAAGCCTTTATTTTGCATTACCTCGAAGGCTATACCCATAAAGAAATTGCCGAGCGTTTAAATGTGTCGACCAAAATGATTCAAAAATATTTGGCGAGCTGTTTAATTCAGTGCTACCAAAACCGACAAGACATGGACGCTTGCATTTAAATGGCCATGGATAAAAGCAAACATCACCAACTGGTTGAAGAAGCCGCGCATTGGATTGTTCAACTGAGTTCGGATGATGAAAGCTCACGAAAAACCGCCAAGCAAAAATTTGAAGAGTGGAAAAAAACCAGTGAGCAACATCGCCAAGTGGCTGCCGATATTGAGCAATGTATCGGTTCAATTCAAAAACTTTCCCAAACTAGCGGATATAAAAAAGTCACTAAAGTTGCCCTTAAAGCTGGCCTAAATTCAGGCAAAGCCTACAAGCATTTACGGGCAGGAACAGCTTTTGCCGTCGTGTTTGTTGCCATGAGTGGGGCGTTATTTTATTTAACCGACACTACGGTAGCCTATGTGACTGCTGACATTCAAGGGCAATCGGGGCAGTGGACTACGCAAACTTTGCCGGATGGTTCACGTTTAATTTTGCGGGGTAAAAGTGCGGTTAATCTTGATTTTAAAACCAACCAGCGAGTGGTTGAGTTAGTGCAAGGTCAAATTTATGTCGATGTTGCTAAAGATAAGACCAGACCATTTTTGGTCAAAACCAGTCATGGACAAATTCAGGCACTCGGCACAGCTTTTAGTGTCAGTTATGACCCTTCGGCAACCGAACTAAAAATGTTGCACTCAAAAGTAAAAGTAGAAGCCACACAGGTTAAAAAGACCCAATTGCTTACTACTCGCGAGGCCATTGTCGAGGCGGGGCAAGCCATTAAAATGGATCAAAACGGTGTGCAAAAACTGCCTGCACTAAATGTGTATAACGAACAACAAAAATGGCAAAAGCATCAACTCATGGTAGAAAACCTGCCGCTGAATCAAGTGCTACAAGAGCTAGACCGCAACTACAAAGGCAAAATTATTTTTAATGATGCGGTGCTGCAACATGTACGGGTCAATGCGGTGTTGCCTTTAGACCAAACCACAGAATCGCTTAAGCTTTTGGCTACGGTTTTTCCAGACCTGAAAATTAAGCAAATTACGCCGTTTGTGGTCATGGTTTCTTTAAAATAATAAAAAATTAAATTTATTTTCAATTTTAGGTTCCACTTTTTTGAAAGTCGTTCGTCATAGTAAGTAGAAGCAATAAATATGGATGATTTTAATCTGTTGTATTGAATGATTCTTATTTTGATTTACTGGGGCGGGGCAAATGAAAAAAGCGGGAACAGGGCAAAAGCGGAATCGATCGATTTTTCGATTCTCAACACTGGCGTTTGCCATACATGCTGTGTCGATGGGTGGGCTTGTTGTGCTGCCCATGCAGCAGGCCTATGCACAAACAGCCGGAGTTAAAAGCTATAACATTCCTGCCGGCCGTCTTGCTAACGTACTGAATCAGTTTGCCGAACAATCGGGTACTTCAATTGCAATGGATGCTCAGCAACTTCAAGGGTTACATAGCCTAGGCTTAAAAGGCAATTTTGCAGTCGAACAAGGTTTTGAGCAGCTTTTAAAAGCAACCGAATTTAATGCTGTAAAAGTTGGGCAGGGCTATACACTCACCAAAAAATATACGTCTCGGGCAACTTCTAAGGTTCCGGCCGCTAGCCTGCCGCCAAGTAGTGCCGTCATTGAAGAAGATGCATCGGTACGACTCACGCCAATTGTGGTGTACGGCAAAGAAGACCGTGACACAGAAGGCTATAACAAAGTTTATGACGCAAACCGTTCTTCGGTCTATGCGGGCAAAGACTATGTCGAGCGCTTTAAGGGAACCAACCCAGCCGATGTTTTACAAGGCATGGTGGGAGTCTATAGTGGCGATGCCCGTAACAGTGGCGCACTCGACCCAAGTGTACGTGGTGTGCAGGGCGTTGGTCGTGTGCCTTTAACCATTGATGGCACCGAACAGTCGATTGCCGTGTGGCGTGGCTACAACGGGGTAAACAACCGAAACTATATCGACCCCAATCTCATTGCGGGCATTGAAGTCATTAAAGGCCCATCTTTAGAGCGCAATACCACGACTTCTGTTGGCGGTGGTGTAGTCGTTAAAACGCTAGAGGCCGATGACATTGTTCGTCCGGGTAAGTCTTTTGGTGCCGAGTTAAAAGTAGAAGGCTCAACCAACTCAATTGATCCGTCTTTGCCAGACATGAGCAAAGTGGGCCAAAACTACGATGAAACAACGCCTTGGATCGACATGAATGGGGCCAAATATGACCCCGATATTTATAAAAAGAACCGTACCAGAAGTGATAATTCTAATTTTTCGGGCGACGACTTGGCGGGCCGATTGGCGATTGCCACCAAGCAAGATAAATTCGATTTACTGGCTGTTTATGCAGTACGTGAGCGCGGCAATTATTTTTCGGGCACACATGGCGCGGGCTATTATAAACGAGCGACGCCAGACAGTAGTCTCGATTTTATTCCTTACTTTGCCTATGCCTATCAACCGGGCGATGAAGTTCCCAATACCTCAAGTCATATGGAGTCGTGGTTATTAAAAGGGACCTATCGCCCAACAGATCACCAGACTCTTAAACTAACTTACCGAGATACCAAAAATATTTTTGGTGAAATTATGCCGTCTCGTATTGTTTGGGGCATTACGCCTGACTTGGGTGTTCCACAGTGGCCTTTAAGCAATATTCACTCTAAAGCTTATAGCCTCGAATATAAGTTTAAGCCTGAGAATAATCGTTGGATTGATTTCTATGCCAACATTTGGCAAACCGACACCGAAAGCCAGACATACACACGTGGTGGGTGGCCAACCACAATCGACTTTCGAGATAACACTATTATTAACACGGCGATAAGCCATTCTGACAATACGCGTAAAGGCATTACGGTCAGTAATAAAGCCCGTTTGTTAGACCGGCTTGATTTGACGCTCGGTGGAAGTTTCTTAAAAGAAAAACTGACGTCTGACGATGTTTATGGTGAATTTGGCCCAAGTTATTCGCTCTATCAGGCATTACCACGGGCAGGGCGCCGTGAGGAAAAAACCTTCGACTTTAACTTTAATTATAGACCGCTGTCTTGGTTAAGTTTTGATGCGGGCATGCGTTATCGCTCGTATTGGGCTGTTGATGACTTTTTAAATAAATCTTTACAGAGTGAGATTGACCCGAATTTAAATCCGCTGTTTACCAAAAAAGCGAAGCTTAAAGAATATACCTTTGAATATCAGACCATGCCCGAGAGTTACACCTCGACTCAGCAGCGTTTAATCAATGTTTTAAAACAGCGCTATGCCACAAAAAATCCTGAATGGGATGGGCAGCTCGATACAGTGCCTGCATCAGAGAGCACTTTGTATAACATGATCTGGTCACAGAAAAATACGCTGAGCTGGAAAGCTGATGCCAACGGGCAATTGTCGCTTGCCGATAATCCTTTAAACCAGCTCAATGCCTCTGGACAAAAGTACGTCGTAACTGGCGGGAACTTTATGTCGGTGGTAGACCAAGTTCCGGTTGAGTCTGCCGACAAAGTTAAAGATAGCGGCTGGGCACCGCAGTTAGGTGCCTCAATTCACCTCACGCCAAACAGCAGAATTTACGCACGCTATGCAGAGGAATATCGCTTACCAAGTTTGTTTGAAAGCACTGTCGGTTTTTCTGCCATGTTGCCATACCAAGCAATTAAGCCTGAACACGCTTTTAACTACGAAGTGGGTTATGTCTATGACATGCGTGACTGGTTCAGCACAGCGCGCAATGCCGACATTAAACTCGCCTATTACTACAACAAAACCAAAAATGTGATTGAGCGTGACCAAAATCTTATTTTTACCAATATGGATGAACAAAAACTATCAGGTCTAGAGCTACAAAGCCGTTTTGATAATGGCGGTTTTTTCACAGACTTGAGCGTCGCCTATAACTTAAAAAATGAAGTGTGTGACACCAATAGTGCCATTAACAAAATGATTTTAGGCGGCACGGTTCAAACCGAGCAGGGCCTTGCGTTCCGTGAACCGTATCAGCGTTGTGTTGATGATGGTTTCCCAAATGGCTACTTAGTGACCATGGCTACACCTGAACTGAGTTTCCACGGTTTGCTGGGTGCACGCTTTTTTGATGAAAAGTTAGAGCTCGGTGCACGTGCAACATTTTATAAAGCTTATGAAAGCCCACTACGCAAAAACAATGATGCTAGCGTCAATAAAGGCTATTACCTCAATGTGCCTTTGGCGTGGGATGACACATGGATTTTTGATGCCTATGCGCGTTATCAGGTCGATGACTACAACACGGTTGAATTTGTCGGCAGTAATCTTTCTAACCAGTTTTATATCGATCCTTTAACCCGTAGTGCCATGGCCGCACCCGGTCGAACGATGAAAATCAGTTGGACCACTAAATTTTAAACAGAATTTGATTCCCTCTACACATACATAAAAGGGGAGTCAGGTAACGGTAAATAATAAGATTGAATGATTATTATTTACAAAAAACCGAGTAGGTTTGCAACTGGCCTACTCAATAAATTAAAAATAGCGAAATCGTTATTTTAAATTAAACAATAACTTAGTTCTAAAAATATGGAGTAACAACAAATGAAAATCTCTCAATTGTTCTTGGGTCTTGTTGCTTGTTCAACTGCATTTGCTTATGCAGGTATTGATGGTATTTCGAGTAATGAAAGTAACATCAAAATCGGGGCTGCTGCCAATGCAAGTCATCCGGGTGGCGTAGCAGCGGTATCGGTTCAAGCTGCGGGTGCGCCATATAACGCTTTTACAGGTTTTAATTCGTTAAAAGGTTTGGCTCAGGCTTTTGCTGCTCAGGGAACGAGTAACACCAATGTAACGGTTGGCAGCAAAACCTTTAATATTTCGCATATTCCAGTGTCTGCAATGCCACCTTCACACAGTGCATTAGGTAATTTTAACTTTGGTCAGGTGGGCACACAGGAAGTCTATTTTGGTGAATGGTGGAAAGCGGGCGACACGCCAGCAAGCGCGAGCCATACCGTTTACTATGCGGGTGATAACACCAATACCACTGTTCCAACTGCGGGTACTGCAACTTATACGGTTGCAGGGATTAATGGTTCTGGAAGCAATTTGTTAAGTGGTACGTTCACGGCAAATTATGGCGCGGGCACACTTGAAGGGACGCTTAACGGAACAGGTACGGCTGTTTCATCATTAAGCCTAGATGGTGTGGCATTTAACCCGGGTACTGCTGCGTTTGCAGGTTTGGCAACGGCTAACGGTACGGCTGGTATCGACAACTCTGGTGTGGTTCAAGGTCAATTCTTCGGTGCAAATGCTTCGGCTTTAGCGGGTATTGCCCAGTTTGATAACGTGTCTTACAACACTGCATTTGGCGGTGCTAAAAATTAATGAATGCAAAAGGAATCTACATACGTAGGTTCCTTTTGTTTTTTTGGCTTTTGCTTGGTTGCTTCAGGTTTATTGTTTTATGAAACGAACGCTTTTGTGCTGTCTGACTGTGTTGAGTTGTCCATTTTTATATGCCGACGAAGACACACAGCTTCGTCTCAACCAAAGCTTGGACCAAACACTTTTACAAGAACAGCGCCAGTTTCACGAGCAGGGAACCATTCGTAGTACCGAGCAATTACCAAAACTTCAAATTAATGGACAAGAATATAGTGTTGAGCAAAACCAGAATGATCTTGCCAAAGCGTTATATTTGGCAGTCATGCAAAAACAGTGGCTCAAAGCCACAGTTTATTTAGAACATTATAAGAAATATGTTGGCTACGATCGGGCTTTAACCGACTTTGCCGAAGGGGCAGTTGCACGTTCTCAGGGTCAACTGAAATTGGCTGAACAAAAATTTCAAAGCAGCCTAAAACAACAACCTCATAATTTAATTTGTGAACTTGAGTTAGCGCGCGTGCTGTTTGAACAACAGAAGAATAAGGAAGCAGCACGCCTTTTTATTTCCATTCAAGACAAACTCAAACAAAGTGATCCCACTGTAATCCCGTCAGGGGTTTTAACCACAGTGAATACCTTTGTTCAGGCACTAAAAAAACGAGACTCTTGGCAAGGTTCGGTTTCAGCGGGTTACACCTATGTCAGTAATTTAAATAGTTCTTCTGAACAGAGCAAAACATGGACGCTTTATGGCAGAGATAGTGACGGTAATATTATCCCAATTGAGCAAGTCACCCGTGGAACGCCTAAAGCTGAGTCGGCAACGGGTTTAGATTACGAAGCCAGTCTTATAAAACGCTATGCGATTAAGGGGCATCATGGCGTGGCTTTACGTGCGCTGGCGTTTGGACAGTCCTATAACGACCACGCGGCATTTAATGAATCTACCGTTAATATTAATGCGGGCTATAGCTACTTTGACTTAAAAAATCAAATTGGGGTGAGCCCGCTTTTTGAACATAAACGTTATGGCAATGATGGCCTTTACAATGCATGGGGTGCACGTGCTGAATGGATGCATTTTATCTCTGCAGATAAAGCCTTCAAGCTTGAAGCTGAAAGTAAAGATTTAAATTATCAGGAATATAAAACTCTAGATGGCCTAGAAAATTCGGCCTTCGCCACTTTCTGGAAGATTTTTCCAGATCAGTGGACTGTTTTTGGTGGTTTAGATGTAGTCGACCATTCGACCCAAGAAAAATATATGGCTGCATACCAGCAGCAAGGTGTGCGGTTGGGCTTAAGCAAATCTTGGAGCACAGGATTTAACACCACTTTATTGAGCTCTTACCGTTGGCGTCTGTTTGATAAATATGCAGAAACTTTCTTGGCACGCCGTCATGATTTTGAGCAGAACTATACCGTTGTTGTGCAAATGCCGCGCTTTGAGTTTTATGGCATGACGCCTAATTTAACCTACCGTTACAACCATAATAAAAGTAATGTCGATTGGCTGTATTCCTACGATAAACACAACATTAGCCTCAAGCTTGAGCATCGTTTTTAGGGAATAAGCCATGAAATCAAAATCTTTATTCCCTACACATGACTCGATAGTCCAATTGCGTTTCACACAATGGCCGAAGCACTTTTATAAGTGCTTAACCGTAGCTGTTGTGATTGGTTTGCATGTGTTTGTTGTCTGGATGCTGAGCCATTTAATTGAACCCTATACTTTTGCGACATCACCCAAAGTAGATGCTTTAAAAGTAAGTTTTGTGTCGCTGGCACCTGCTAAAAAGCCATCACCTGACCAGACTGAAAGTAAGCCTATCGAAAAAAGTTTAGCGCCGAAATCTACGTTAAATAGTTCGGTATCCTCTATACCTGAAGAATCAAAAAACTCGCCTAAAAATGTTCAAACATTAGCGTCAAAAACTGCTTCTAAAGAGGTGGTGCAAAATAATTTAAGTGATAAACAGCAAGTACAACCAAAAACGACTTTAAACAATTCAACTTCACTCCAACCAGTGCAGCCTACAGAAAGGCGAGCGGCCCATACTGATAAAAAACTGAGTTCAACCGCTCTTGAACAAACGCAAACTGAGCATTTGCTACAAAGCAGCAATAGCGAAACCAAAAGTGGCGGTGTCAAAACACCCGCAACGCAGCAAGAATATTCCAAAGCACCTAGCACTCAAGTTGAACACGATGACGTTGTTCAGGTGAGTAGTGTGGATGTGCTGAGTTTTGGTGGGCTTGACTACGATGATCGCGAGTTAAAACAACAAAATCGTTTGGTTGAGCTTCGGATTCGCATTAATGAAAAAGGGCAGCCGATTGACATTCAATTACGTCAAAGTTCGGGCATTCAAAGCCTTGATGAACGGGTCATGCAAGCTACACGTAAATCCAGATTTAAACCCCACAAAATTAATGGTCGCGCCGTGACCATTGTTGTGGATTTTCCAGTCCAACTCAAACTCAATCGGGGCCGTTAACCGATGAGCTATATCCGTTTTGCAGGAGAAAGATGATGAACACATCTACAGAACAAATCATTAGCAACAGCTTGTCTTTACGTTTGAAACAAGAAACCGCTGCTGAACATGAACGTATGCATCAATTAATGTCACAAGCAAAGGTATTTTCAAGTAAAGAAAAATATGCGCAATTTACGTTGTCTCAATATTATTTTCAGCGTGAAATTGAACATCTTTTTGAAAAAGAGGGGGTGGCAGGACTGATTCCAGACCTCGATATTCGCGGCCGCTCAAAACAAGCACTTGCTGATTTAAATGATTTAGGTATTCAACCTAACGGACAGCAATTACACAGTGAAAACGTACAGCTACCCGAAGCTTTAGGCTGGATTTACGTGTCTGAAGGTTCAACATTAGGGGCTGCATTTTTATTTAAAGAGGCCCAAAAACATTTAGGGTTTTCTGAAACGTTTGCTGCGCGTAATTTGGCTGCTTATCCCGAAGGGCGCGCTAAAGTCTGGAAACGTTTTGTGCAAGCACTCGACGAAACAGGTTTTGATCACATCCAGCAAGATCGTGTCGTACAAGGTGCTTTAGATGCATTTGGATATTTTGGTCAGGCGCTTGATCAGCTCGATACATTGAAATAATAAAAAGTGGATAAAGGGAATACCCGATATGGACAAACTCAATCAAGTAAATGTAATCGTAAAACATGAGCAGTCGTTAGCACCTGCTCAACCAGTCAGTAAGCTTGCTCGTTCTATTTGGGCGCGTTGGGTGTTTATTGGTTTGGCTTGGTCGTGTATTGCGCTTGGCATATTGGGTATTTTTATTCCGGGTTTACCCACCGTTGATTTTATAATTTTGGCTGTTTTCTTTGCTGCTCGAGGCTCTGAAAAACTTCATCAATGGTTTCGAAATCATCGTTATATTGGTCCACTCATTTGCGAGTGGCAAGAACATCGGCTTATTCCTAAAAAGGCAAAATACATCTCGACAGTTAGTATGAGTCTGGCTGCGGGGCTTATGATTTGGACCATTCCACATCCGTGGTTTGTCTATCCGGCAATTTTATGTATGGCTGGGGTATTAATTTGGATGTGGTTAAAAAATTGAAGATTTAAGATTGACACTGTTGCATAGTACGTTTCATTGTTTTCACAAAATCACGTGGTACTTCGGGGCTTTGTAAACTTAAGCTTCCAAGTTTAAGCATCAGTTTAGGGGAATATTGACGTTCTAAACGATGATAAATACATGTACAACTTGCACGGCTATGACCTGCTGCCATACATTTTAAATAGAAATCACGTTGAGCATTATTTTTCTGACCTGCAAAGGCAATAGATGCAAATAATAATCCGCCTAGAAAAAATGAATAATTATAAAATGACATATATCTACTCGTGATTGTTTTTTTCATTATCCATATTTTGGCATAACTTTTTCAGGTTCAAAATCAGTTGATATCAACTTGCGGCTTCATCATAGTTAGAACTGTTTTAGAGGTCAAATTGATTTGAAGATGATCACTGTTTTATTGTCCTTAAAATAGACAATTTTGATTGTTGCTATTTTAAAGACAGTGTTACGACATTACACACCCTATTTTTTTACATCTTTTTTTGCTTTCATAAACGTTTAAGCATTATTCATTTTTAAATCATTTAGATACAACTTAATTGCTTTAAAACTTTAATTTAACAGGATATTTTATATGACAGACACCCCAATTAAAAAAGAAACAGAAAGTACATGGGCAATATGTCGAGATCCTGTTTTACTAACTATGGTTGGTGGGGCGATTGATACCATTGGCTTTATTGCGTTGTTTGGCTTTTTTACCGCTCATGTTACTGGAAACTTAGTGTTGGCAGGGGCGGCATGGGTTAAAGGAGGCGCGGGAATATGGATTAAGCTCGCCGCTATTCCGCTATTTATTTTGACTGTGGTCATTACAAAACTTTTAATTGACCGTAGTCAGATGAAGCACAAAACGCTGTCTTATTTATTCTTATTTGAAGCTATCTTTCTATGTGCCTTCATGGTTGCAGGACTTTACTTTGAGCCATTTAAAAATCCGGATTCATTAACAGTTGCAGTGACAGGTGGGCTGGGTTTAATTGCTTTAGCTATTCGTAATACTTCAAGCAAAACCCTCATTAAAAATATTAGCCCAAGCACCATGATGACAGGTAACACCACGCAGCTTGGTATTGATATTGCTAACTTGCTTAAAAACAATAATGCAGCCAATCGGGCAAGTTTTCTAAAAAGTGCCAGTATTGTGATTGGGTTTGTGATTGGTGCTTTCTTGGGAGCGATACTTTATGTCTATTTTGACTTCTGGAGTGTGGCGCCGTTTATTTTACCGATTTTTTATTTTTCTTATTTAGCTTCACAGCAAAAGTTCAACCAAGCTTGATTGAAATACATAGCCATTGAGCCTGGATTACAGTGAGTTCAGGCTTTTTTTTGCAATAAAGGAAAACGGAAGCTGAGCTAAAATTGTTCGTTCATCGCTTTACAGGCATAATGATCTGATGGGGAATACATTCGATTAAGGAATGCAGAATGACAAAGTCTTACCATTATTCAGTGATAACAATAATGGCTTTGCTCAGTGGCTGTCAGGTCATTAATTTAAAAGAAAGCAATTTAAGCAATGCCTTAAAAAGTAAGAATGAAAGTATTCTGACCGACGGCACTTTAAGTCACCAAACCCAAAACTTACTGTATTTGGTTAAAAAAGACGAAAAATCTTGTCTGCAAAATTTTGATGATTGTTTAAATAAAATTCAGAGCTTGTCTGAAAATAGCAGCCGAGAAGAACGTTATGCTGCGCTGAGCGAAATTTATTTAGCAAAAGCTTTAGATGTTGGGCGTAGCAGCCAGTGTAATGCCATCAATAAAAGTAATAGTTGCATTGAGCAAGAGTTAGCTTTGTTCGATAAAAGCTTGCGCTATAGTTACGTTTATTTATTTGACTCTGAAGAGTCTCCGTTTGATCGGGTATTTGACCATCGCCAAAATCAGGTACGTATTTTTTATAACGTCGCTTTGTCGAAGTTAATGACCACGTATTTTAATCATTTAAATACGCATCGTTTTCCACCTCTGCTGAAAGCAGATGGGCATCAATATCATGTCAATTTTGACCATGCCGTAGATGTACAAAAGATTGAGGTCGATACCTTTCGCTCCAGCTATAACATGAACTTTTCTGGTTTTAATACCGTTAACCGGAAGGATGGCTTAGGGGCAGAATTTATTGTCGGGCGTAAAGAAAATGATGTAAATCACGGCTTCATTTTAGACCCCGATGCTTTTTATGCTCATCAAACCAATCCTAATATTCATTTACCACGCTTCTTTCCCGTTACAGCCATTGCTTACCCTAAACAAAAGGCCACAGCCGATCAGGTGATTGCTGGAGCAGAGTTAGAAATTGCGATGTTCGATCCATATCGACAAAGCCGTGTAAAAGTTGAAGGTGTGGACTATCCGCTCACTGCAAACTATTCGGCGCCTTATGGACTTTGGCTATCGAAATATAATTTAGGTGCAGCAGGCTATTGGTCTTTGATTAATAAAGAATCCAATTTAATCATGCCGCATTTATATATGCTGGAACCCTTTAACCCGAATAAGAAAATCATTGTGTTTGTTCATGGCTTGGCGAGTAGCCCAGAGGCTTGGGTGAGCCTAACCAATGACATTATGGGCGATGCCGAATTAAGGAATAATTATCAAGTTTGGCAGGTGTTTTATTCTACCAATATGCCGATTTTTGAAAGTCGTTTTCAGATTTATTCATTGCTAAATCAAGCTTTTCAAAACATTGCTAAAGACAGCTATGCTGCACACGATGCAGTGCTGGTCGGGCATAGTATGGGTGGAGTCATTAGCCGTTTATTAGTAAGCGATGCTGATGTTTCAGAGCAAGCCATGCAAAAAATGAATGAAGCGCAGTTAAATCGTTTAAAAGAAAATCCAGTGATTAAAGAGCGTTTTCAGTTCAAAGCTTTGCCTTATTTTAAGCGGGTTGTTTTTGTTTCTGCACCGCATCATGGTACAGACTACGCTGACCGATGGTTTACCCAAATTGCCCGCCGTGTTATTCGTTTACCTGCTGACTTTTTTATTGCAGTCGAAATGAGAGATGAGAAAAATACAAAGCTCAGAAAAGGTTTAATTGAAAATGGAGCGAGTAATTTAAGTCGTTCTTCCAACTTTATGCAGCTTACGCAAGCCATTCAGCCATCGCCACAAGTGGTCTATCACTCGATTATGGGCAATATTGATGGTACGGCAGATAAGTTAAAAAGCAGCGATGGAATTGTGCCGTATCAAAGTTCACATTTAGGTGGTGAACAGTCGGAACTGATTATTAAAGGTGGGCATTCTATTCAAACCAGCCCAGAAGCGATTTTAGAATTACGCCGTATTTTACGGTTGCATCTTAAGCAGTCACAGCCTTCAAAATAGAATTTTTGTTTTTAGACAACCACTGCTGAAATGGGTCAGCAGTGGTTGAAATAATTAATTTAGCTGATTTTGTTTGAGCGATTTTTTGTGCTCAAAGTAGCTGATTGAAAAAATAACCAAGCCGACTAAATACAAGACCACAGACAGGAGCAATAAATCTAATCCTGCTGCATAGAGTAACCAAAGCGCATAGATTGAAGCGACGCTTGCAATGGCAATATGTGGGGTACGTTTGTGGCGAATTGATTCTTTAAGATAAAAAGCAGACACCAGAAAATAAGGCAGCAAAATCATCACTGATGAAATTAATAAAAGCTGGGTGTAGTTTTTATTGAAAAAATACACGGCAATCAATGCGCCTTGCACGACCAGAGTGGTAAGCCAAAGCGATGAAATCGGCACATTATTCTGATTATTCTTTAAAAATAATTTCGGGAATGCACCATTTTTTGCAGCCAAATATGGAATTTCAGTGGCGAATAAAGTCCAGCTTAAATAAGATGAAGAAACTGAAATAATAAGGCCGATGGTAATAACAATAGTGCCCGGCAAACCGATGAGCTGCTGCAAAATGGTTGCCATTGAGGGGTTATGCATGCCTGCAAGTGCTTCACGACTTACTACGCCATAAGCCAAAACTGTGACCATCACATAAAAAGTTAATGCCAGTAACACACCCAAAATGGTGGCTTTACCAATGTCATAACGGTTTTTTGCACGCGATGATAAAACCACAGCACCTTCAATACCGGTAAATACCCAAAGGGTAATTAGCATCAGGTCTTTCACTTGCTGCCAAAGTGGAACTTTTAAAGAGAAGTCATTTAAGTTGAGCTTGAATAAATCAAACTTAAAGGCAATGAAGGTAAAGAAGATGAAAACCACCATTGGAATGATTTTGGCAATGGTCGCCAGTAAATTCACAATTGCCGCTTCTTTAATGCCTCGACTCACCAACCAGTGTACAAGCCATACAAAAATGCTTGAGCCAATCAGTGAATAGAGCGTATTACCCTCACCAAAAATAATATGGTCTTTGCTGTCGGTAAACATGCCAACGCCCGAAAAGGCAATCACCACATAACCGACAATACCAATGGTGGTACATAACCAATAGCCCCAAGCGGAGCAAAACCCAATCAGGTCACCAAAACCTTCACGTGCATAGTTATAAATACCACCGTCTAGATCGGGTCGTTGACGCGTTAAATGTAATAACGTGAGTGCCAAGAAAATAATGCCGACTCCGGTAATGAGCCATGCAACAAGAAGGGCAGAGCCGTTAGCGACTTGAGCCATATTTTGGGGGAGGCTAAATACGCCTGACCCCACCATAGAACTAAAGACCAGCGCTGTAAGAGACAACAATCCAATTTTGGCAGCAGACATGGTATTTATTCTTTAAAAAATTGAGAGAGTTCAGCAATGTGTTCTGGACCAATACCACAGCAACCGCCTACTAAACTTGCGCCTGCTTGCTGCCACTGCTTGGCAAAACCAAGATAAGCAGGAGCATCTAAGTCTTTACGAACTTCATCAAGTCCATCGTTGGCAGTTGCGCTGCTATCTTGAGGCGGGAAAGCATTGGCATAGGCACCAATTTGTACAGACTCTGGAATAAGTCCTTTAATTTCATTAATGGCTTGCAAGATTACTTCAGGCTGGCAGCAGTTAAACAAAACCGCGTTGGCATTTGACTGTTTTATAAAATCAGCCACTTGTTGCATGTTTTCGCCTGAGCGGAGTAAGGCTTGTTCTTGTTTAATTTCGTCTTGCAGGGTAAACGATACCCAATAGTCCTTACCATCTTTTGGTAATAAGGCATGCACTGTTTCGACTTCTTTTAAGCACGATTGAGTTTCTGCTAACCAGAAATCCACCTCTGGTGCCAATGTATTAATGATGGGTTCAGCAAGGTCTTTAGCCTGCTCAGCCTGAAACAAGTCTGCACGGTAAGAACCAAATAAAGGCGGTAAGCAGCCTGCAATTTTGACATTTTTGCCGCTTTCTTTAACTGCATTTTTTGCTTGTTCGATCGCAACTTTAATTAAACGAATGCCGTCAGTTTCAAAGCGTTCTTGCCCAATGTGAAAAGGAACAACAGCATAGTTATTGGTGGTGATGACTTCTGAACCAGCGTTAATAAAATCGAGATGTACTTCTTTTACTGTTTCAGGCGCTTCAATGAGTGCAAGCGCAGACCACTCTGGTTGACGAAATGGAGCGCCACGACGGGCCAATTCACGGCCTAAACCGCCATCTAAAATTTTCATAAATTACAACATAAAGGGAGAAAAAATATTTAAGTAATCTAGCGCGTAGAGGGGGCGTATTCAATCGCTAATATGCTCGATATATTTCTAAATAAATTAGATTGTTATGAATATTTTTTCTTAAAAGGAATTCTGTATATGATGTTCAGTTTTACTGATGAACTTCATGTGAAAAAGAAGACTTATTTATATACAGCTATAGACTAAAAAACAAGCTTAAAGTGCGCCATATTGTTGCCAACTTTCTCCAGTGTGCTGAGTTTTATAATAGGCCTTAAGTTGCTCAAGTTGACTGAAATGTATGCCAGACCAAATCAATAAGCTGATTAATATTAAAACTTTATATAGGCTTCGAATTTTTTTTAAGTGAGTGAACGCCAATGACAAAAAAAACAGGGCAGGTAAAAATATAAAGAATTGAATAGGAGAGAAAAATAAATGAGTGGTACTGAAGTAGACTGAGATAGCACTGATTAGCAGATTTAAAACTGAAAATAGTTTTTGATATTTGCCGAGCTTAAATGCATAAGCAGTGATGATGAGTAACACAGCTGAACTTACATAAATCGCTGTACCGCCAATCATCCACATATAAAAACCGCTTACCAATAGATAAGCCAGTAGTACAACAAGCACGAGCTTAAAACAAAATGAAAAGAGGCGGGATGGTGAGTTTAAAGGCGTCATAGTTAATCTAAATATCTCAACTGAGGTCTTAAAAAACAAAAGGACGAATCGAAATTCATCCTTTTGGAATTTTACTTATACATCATCAAACTTAGTTTGCTTTTGCAACAGGAGCAGCAGCAGTTTCATCGTTTGCAGCTTTAAACGGAGATGTATAGTTCAAGCCAAGTGTAGAACTTGTGTACTGACGAACTTTGTCGAGTAATACAGGATCTTTGCTTAGGTCTTGTTTATAAGAAACAACAATTTCATGAAGCTTCTGATTCCATTTACCTTCAGTTTGCTCAGGGAAAGCTTTTTCAAGCAAGTTAAGCATGATGTATGGAGAAGTCGAAGCACCCGGAGACGCACCTAACAATGCAGTTACAGCACCATCTTTAGACGCAAAGATTTCTGTACCGAATTGAAGTGTAGCTGGTTTACCCGGTTCTTTTTTGATGATCTGAACACGTTGACCACCTTGGCTTAAACGCCAGTCTTCAGCTTTCGCATCTGGGTAGTATTTACGAAGTTCATTTAGACGGTCTTCATCTGACATCATCACTTGGCTAACCAAGTATTTAACAAGATCAAGATTTTCTAAACCAACAGTAGTCATTGGTAAAACGTTGTTTTTGTTGGTTGATGCAAGTAAATCAAGCTGAGAACCGTTTTTCAGGAACTTGTTTGAATACGTAGCAAATGGTCCAAACAATACATATTTTTTACCGTCGATATAACGCGTATCAATATGTGGCACAGACATTGGAGGCGCACCTAATTCAGCACGGCCATAAACTTTTGCTGTGTGTTCTGCAGTAATTTTTGGGTTGTCAGTAATTAAGAACTCACCACCGACAGGGAAGCCAGCATATTGTTTCGCTTCTGGTAAACCAGTAAGTTGCAATAATTTAACTGCTGCACCACCTGCACCAATAAATACAAAACGCGTTTTAACGTGATCTACTTTACCAGTTTTCAAATTTTTGAAAGACACAGTCCAAGTTTTGTCATCATTTTGGCTGATGCCAGTCACTTCGGTTGAAGTCTGTAATTTGAAATTAGGGTTTTGGTCTAAACGATTCACTAATTGTTTAGTGATAGAACCATAGTTTACGTCAGAGCCAACATCCATACGGGTCGCTGCAACTTTTTGACTAGGGTCACGATCGTTCATTACTAAAGGTGCCCATTGTTTAATAACAGCTGGGTCTTCAGTAAATTTCATACCTTTGAACAACGGGCTTTGAATCATTGCAGCATAACGTTTTTCTAAGAATTGAACGTTATCGCCCCAAACGAAAGCAATGTGCGGAACTGGGTTAATGAATGATTTAGGTTCAGCTAAAACGCCTTGTTTTACCTGATATGACCAAAACTGTTTAGCAACTTCAAATTGAGAAGCAACTTTTTCAGCTTTGACAATTTCCATCTTACCGTTTTTCTCTTCGGTATAGTTCATTTCCATAAAGCCAGAGTGGCCTGTTCCGGCATTGTTAAAGCCGTTTGAACTTTCTTGAGCAACTTGGTCAAGACGTTCATACATACGAATTTGCCAGTTTGGTTCAAGCTCAGTGAAATAAGTACCGAGAGTGGCACTCATGATGCCGCCGCCAACAAGGACAGCATCAACAACTGGCTCATCTTTTGCAGTTTGAACTTGTTTTGACGTCGTCGGTCTAAACAAGAAAACAATACCTGCAATTAAAATAAGAATGATTAATACCAGAAGGTATTTCAAAAACTTTTTCATGTAAGGGGGACCTTAAAATAAGTTATTTGAGTCACTTAAGGTGTGAGGAAACCTAGACAGCGTATCCAGACAAAATGGATATAAATGCGAAGTAAATTCTCAAAATCAGAGAACTTATAAAAAAATAAAATTACTTGGGATTATCGCAAACACTCTATATTTTAGACTAATTTTGCATTGACAAGACAATTTTTATAATAAATGGGGTTCATCAAAATCATAAATATGATTTATATTTGATCAAATTAGGCTTTAATAAGATAATTTTCAATTATTTTTTTAATTTAACTATTTGAAAAATAGTTAATAAATTTTATTTGATTAAAGTTGAATCATTTGAAGAATATACGTATATAAAGATAGATGATTTTTTGTTTCATGCCATATTGATGTAAAATAGCTTTTTTGAATAGTTTATTTTCTGTCATACATCGTTCTTATTAATGATTGGATTATAAATATTAAATTAAGGGTATATTTCTGCATAAGAAATATACCCTTATGATTTTATGAGGCTACATAGAATGGTGCAGTTGAACGTGGTAATGCTTCACGTCCACGAATTTGGTCTGCAATTTTCTCGGCAATCATAATGGTGGTTGCATTTAAGTTACCGGTAATAATAAGCGGCATGATCGAGGCATCAACCACACGTAAGCTTTGCATACCATGGACTCGGCCTTGACCATCCACGACAGCCATTTCATCTTCACCCATCTTACAGCTACAAGACGGATGATAGGCCGTTTCTGCATGGTTACGAACAAAGTCGTCAAGCTCTGCATCTGTCTGTAAATGTTTGCCCGGACTAATTTCTTCACCACGATATGGATCAAGAGCAGGTTGCTGCATGATTTCACGAGTGATACGAATCGCATCACGGAACTCACGCCAGTCTTGTTCACTAGACATATAGTTGAACAAGATACTTGGATGCTCAAACGGATCTTTTGATTTAAGTCTAATGCGGCCACGTGAAGGCGAACGCATTGAACCAACGTGTGCCTGAAAACCATGCTCTTTCACTGCATTACTACCATTGTAGTTAATAGCAACTGGCAAGAAATGGTACTGAATGTTTGGCCATTTGAACTCATCTGAACTACGGATAAATCCGCCTGCTTCAAACTGGTTACTTGCGCCAATACCTGTACCATTAAATAACCACTCGGCACCAATGGCAGGTTGGTTATACCATTTCAAGGCAGGGTATAAAGAAACAGGTTGCTTACATTTATATTGTAAGTACATTTCTAAGTGGTCTTGCAGGTTTTCACCTACACCCGGCAAATCATGAACAACATCAATGTCCATTGATTTTAAGAAGGTACTTTGACCCACACCAGAGCGCTGTAAAATTTGTGGAGAAGCAATTGCACCCGCACACAGTAAGACTTCGCGTTTAACCAGCGCACGTTGTAAGTTGTTTTGGTCAGCCCCGATAATGTACTCAACACCCACGGCTTGTTTTTGATTAAACAAGATTTTATTGGTCGTTGCATGAGTCAAAATAGTGAGGTTAGGACGGCCTTTTGCCATATCCAGATAACCACGTGCGGTACTTGAACGGCGACCTTTAGGCGTTACCGTGCGGTCCATTGGACCAAAACCTTCTTGCTGGTAACCATTTAAGTCATCGGTACGCGGGTAACCTGCTTGTATGCCAGCTTCAACCATGGCATGGAACAATACATTGTTGCCATTTTTTGGTGTAGCAACTGACACAGGGCCATTGCCACCATGGTAGTCGTTTTCGCCAATGTCACGGGTTTCGGCTTTTTTGTAGTATGGCAAACAGTCGGCATAAGACCAGTTTTCTAGGCCTTTATGGGTTGCCCATTGTTCTAAATCCATTGCATTACCGCGGATATAGCACATACCATTAATTAAAGATGAGCCACCTAAACCTTTACCACGACCGCATTCCATACGACGGTTGTTCATGTGCGGTTCAGGGTCGGTTAAATAAGCCCAGTTATAGCGACGACCTTGAAGAGGGTAGGCCAAAGCTGCCGGCATTTGGGTACGAAAATCCAAACGATAATCTGGGCCACCAGCTTCTAATAATAAAACGGTGGTATCTTTGTCTTCAGTAAGACGTGCAGCAAGTACATTTCCGGCAGATCCTGCGCCAATGATAATGTAATCATATTCTTTAATATTCATAACTATCCTTTTTTACTAACAGTTTGCCTGAGCAATCTATAAAGATTGCTCTGCATATGTGGTTTAGGTTGAAGTGTTTAAGGCAATTGATGCATTAAAAAATGCTTTGATAATCGCCAAGTTCAACTTGAATAGATTTGATACGGGTATAGTGTCCAAGCGTGGTTAGGCCATTTTCTCGGCCTACACCAGATTGTTTGTAGCCACCCACTGGCATCTCGGCAGACGACTCGCCCCAAGTGTTAATCCAGCAAATACCAGCTTCAATTTGGTGAATAATGCGATGAGCACGGCTAATATCTTGAGTGACAACGCCAGCAGCTAAACCAAAGGTAGTGTCGTTAGCACGACGAATCACTTCTTCTTCAGTCTCGTAGCTTAAGATGCTCATGACTGGTCCAAAAATTTCTTCTTGAACAATTGCCATCTGGTCATTGCAGTCGCTAAATACCGTCGGTAGTACATAAGCGCCTTTAGCAAGGTCACCTTCTGTTGCACGTCCACCGCCAATTAAGACTTTAGCGCCTTGTTGTTTACCTGACTCAATGAAAGACAGAACTTTTTCCATGTGAGGGAAGCTGGTGAGTGGCCCGAAGTTGGTTTCTTCAGCCATTGGGTCACCAATGCGAATACGTTTTACACGTTCTACAACGGCTTTTTCAAAATCGGCTAAAAGAGATTTTGGAACAAATACACGCGTACCGTTGGTACAAACTTGGCCTGAACTAAAGAAGTTTGCCATGACAGCAATATCTGCTGCGCGATTAAGGTCGGCATCTTCACAAATAATCAGTGGAGACTTACCACCAAGTTCCATCGTCACTTCTTTTAGCGTAGAACCAGCAGCGCTTGCCATGACTTTTTTGCCAGTTTCAACACCACCTGTAAATGAGATTTTCTCAATTACTGGATGTTCAGTTAACCACTGACCAATTTCACGGCCTGGCCCTTGAACTACGTTGAATACGCCGTCTGGTAAGCCAGCTTCTGTATAGATTTCTGCAAGTTTGAATGCAGTAAGAGGGGTGGTTTCACTAGGTTTGAAAATCATGGCATTGCCGGCAGCAAGGGCAGGGGCAGATTTCCATAAAGCGATTTGAATTGGATAATTCCAGGCACCAATACCTGCAACCACGCCTAAAGGTTCACGGCGTGTATAAAAGAAACTTGATTCGCGAAGCGGAACTTGTTCACCCTGAATGGCAGTTGCAAGTCCTGCATAGTATTCGAGTACATCTGCACCAGTCACAATGTCGACTGTAGATGTTTCACTGTAGGCTTTACCAGTGTCTAGTGTTTCAAGACGGGCAAGTTCATCATTACGGTCACGTAAAATGTCGACTGCGCGACGTAAAATACGTGAACGCTCCATGGCAGTCATGGCAGCCCAGATTTTTTGTCCTTGTTGGGCACTTTGTACAGCAGCTTCAATATCTTGCTCAGATGCTTGCTGAAGAGTTGCGATCGTCTCGCCGTTGGCAGGGTTAATACTATTAAATGTTTTTCCACTGGTTGCGTTAACGTAGCGTCCATGGATATACAGTTGATGAACTTGTGCATCACTCATTTTGTCTCTCCTGCAAAGGCTTGTTCGCAAATTGAACTTGCGTTTGTACATAATCGTAAGCAATGGAACGAGCAAGGTTGCTGTCAAATTCGTTATGACGGCTTAAACTGCCTCGTAACCATAATCCATCAATCAATGCTGCCAAACCGCGAGCGGCAACACTGGCCTGTTGTTCATTCATTAACTTGAGGAAATAAAACTTCAAGTTAGAGTACAGGCGTTGATCATTAATCTTTTGCAAACGGCTTAAGTCTGGTACATGCATACTCGCTGACCAAAAGTCTAACCAGACCCGCATTGCTTTTTCATTTACCTGACTAATGTCAAAGTTAGAGTCGATAATCGCCTTAATCTGGCTCTCTGGATGCGAATCTGCTTCTGCTCTGTACTGTTCAGTTTTATGACGCAGAACATTCAGCATTTCTTGCATACAGGTATTGATCAACCCTTGTTTGTCGCCAAAATAATGGCTGACAATGCCGGTCGACAACTCGGCTTTTTTTGCAATTTGTGCAATGGTGGTATTGGATAACCCCACTTCATAAATTACGTCGAGTGCGGCATTCATAATTTCTTCACGTCGCACGTGCTCTGGTTTTACTCTGCGTTTCGTCATGTTTTTCCACATCAGCACTTTTAGTGGTGCTTTAAATTCAGCATGTTAACTTGCAGAGCATCATAGCACTTTTTTTATCATACTTGTTATTGATTGAACGTTCAATCAATAACAAGTATGATATGTAAAAATCAATGAATTTTTGAAGATTACCTCTAGGAATAAAGAGGTCAAATCAAAGATTCTTAAGGATAGGATGATGCGCATAAGTACATTACTTATCACGTTATTTTGAGAAAATACACCGATTGCAAGGAGCAATAAGATGGTGTTGAAAAGTGATAAATATTCTTCAGACCATATTCGGTTAAATCGTTTTGTATTTTGGAGTTCGGCCATCAGTATTGGCATTTTTGGCCTACTTTTTGTGCTGTTTCCAGAAAAAAGTCAGTTTTGGTTGACCTATATACAAGAGCAAGTAAATCACTTTTTCGGGTGGTATTACATGTTGGTGATTGTGCTCTGTCTAGGTTTTGTGGCTTGGCTCGCTTTTTCAAAAGTAGGGCAGATTCCTTTAGGAAAAGACGACGACAAACCTGAGTTTACTTATTTGGCATGGACTTCAATGTTGTTCTCGGCAGGTATTGGTATTGCGCTACTTTATTATGGCGTTGCCGAACCTGTTGATCACTTCTTGAGGCCACCAGAAGGTGAGGCCGGAACCATTCAAGCTGCCCGAAATGCCATGACCTATAGCTTTTTGCATTGGGGTATTCATGGCTGGGTACTCTATGCATTGCTTGGAGTCACTCTAGGTTACTTCGCTTTTAGACAAGACCTGCCCTTAGCATTACGTTCAGCGCTTTATCCAATTTTTGGAGAGCGTGTTCATGGCTTGGTGGGAGATTTTGTTGATGGTTTTGGAATTTTAGCAACGGTTATTTCCTTGGTCACCAATTTAGGAATTGGTGCTTTGGTACTCGTATCTGGCATTTGCTATTTACTTCCTCAAATTCCTGATAACTCTGTGACCTTAATTACTGCCGTTTTGGTCATGATGTTTGTTGCCACGATTACGACAGTGGTTGGTATTGAAAAAGGTCTGGCATGGTTATCTCGTATTAATTTACGTCTGCTGTATGCCTTACTTTTATTCGTATTTTTAACGGGCCCTACAAATCATTTATTAAATGGTCTTGTGCAAAATACGGGTGATTATCTAAGCAATTTTATTGGTAAAAGCTTTGATATGTATTTATACAACCAGAAGGCAAGTGGCTGGTTAGGTTCGTGGACAGTATTTTATTGGGCATGGTGGATTGCTTGGGCACCTTTTGTAGGCATGTTTATTGCCCGTATTTCAAAAGGACGTACGATTCGGGAAGTTATTCTGGGTGTATGCCTGATTCCATTAGGCTTTACGCTGGCTTGGATCTCGGTTTTTGGAAATACGGCAATTTACTTTATCTTGAATCAAAAACAGAAAGTTTTGGGTGATATGGTCTTAACTGATCCTGCATTATCTTTATTTAAGCTACTCGAATATCTGCCATTTAATCCTTATGTTGCTGGCATTGTTGTTGTAATTTGTTTCGTTTTATTTTTGACACCAGTTGGCTCTGGTACACTAATGATCGCTAATTTGTCCTCAAAAGGGGGCACCAATGATAGTGATTCACCGATCTGGTTACGCGTCTTTTGGTCTGTGGTAATTACCATTGTAAGTATTGGCTTGTTACTAGCCGGTAGTTTTAACTCCATGCAAAGTGCTGTGGTGTTATGTGGTTTACCATTTTCAGTCATTATTTTGCTTTATATGTTTGGTTTGGCCAAAGCGTTAAAGCAAGATGATTTTGACCCTCAATTAGTGAAAAAGCAGTTAGCTGTTTCAAAAGACATTTCGGTCCCATCGAATGGTGACCAGAATAAAGTGACTGAGGTTTTATAACCTCAACCGATCACATCTATATATTATTTTTTTGCGTTTAAAGTCGTCTTTTCATTGTTTTAAATAAGAGTGAAAAGACGAAATTAAATATTTTGTTTTTATTTTATTCCTTGAGGATTGTATGGCAACAGATAATCCAAGAGCAGTTGATGATTTAACATTATCTAAATCTAAAAAAGACCCGCTCAACCGTGTGGTTTTTTATTTTTCAGCTGTACTTATTTTAATTTTTTCTCTCGTCACGTTTTTGTTCAACGATTTTTCAAACCGAATCATGAACACCGTACTTCAGTGGGTAACCTCAACCTTTGGTTGGTATTACTTGCTTGCCGCAACACTTTACATGGCGTTTGTGATTTTTATTGCCTGTTCAAGATATGGCAGTATTAAGCTAGGACCTAAGCATTCAAAACCTGAGTTCAGTTTACTGAGTTGGTCTGCCATGCTGTTTTCGGCTGGTATCGGTATCGATTTAATGTTCTTCTCGGTCGCTGAGCCTTTATCTCATTATATGCAACCGCCAGTAGGTGCAGCTCAGACTTATGAAGCAGCACGTCAAAGTATGGTCTGGACATTGTTCCACTATGGTTTAACTGGTTGGTGTATGTATGCCTTGATTGGCATGTCATTGGGATATTTTAGCTATCGTTATAATCTGCCGCTTACCATTCGCTCTGCACTCTACCCAATTTTTGGCCAAAGAATTAATGGTGTAATTGGGCATAGTGTTGATACAGCTGCCGTTATCGGGACAATTTTTGGTATTGCAACGACCTGCGGGATTGGGGTGGTACAGCTAAATTATGGACTACATGTGTTATTGGGGCTGCCAGAGAATATCTGGATGCAGTTTGCCCTGATTGCCATCGCAGTTGGGATCAGTATTATTTCGGTGACATCAGGCGTTAATAAAGGCCTGCGGATTTTATCTGAAATCAATATTTATGTTTCGATTGGCCTTTTACTGTTTATCTTGTTCTTGGGAAATACTGAGTTTTTACTCAATGCCCTTGTTCAAAATGTTGGTGATTACTTAAGTCGTTTCCCGTCTTTGGCTTTACAAAGTTTTGCATTTGAACAGCCTAAAGAGTGGATGAGTAGCTGGACCTTGTTCTTTTGGGCATGGTGGATTGCGTGGTCTCCATTTGTAGGACTTTTTCTGGCGCGTATCTCAAGAGGGCGTACCATTCGTGAGTTCGTGTCTGGTACTTTAATTATCCCACTTTTATTTACGATCACGTGGCTCTCTATTTTTGGTAATAGTGCGTTGCACAGCGTTATTTTTGAAGGGAACCAAACCTTAGCTGCTACTGTGTTGGCGAATCCGGCTCATGGTTTTTATGATTTGTTAGCACAATATCCGGGCTTTACGTTTATTGCTTCAATTGCCACCGTAACAGGGCTTTTGTTCTATGTGACATCTGCCGATTCGGGAGCGCTGGTTCTAGGGAACTTCACCACCAAGTTAACGCATATTGATAATGATGCTCCGCGTTGGTTGAGTGTGTTCTGGGCAATTGCGATTGGTTTGCTCACACTGGCAATGCTGATGACCAACGGGATTACAGCTTTGCAAAACGCAACCATCATTATGGGATTGCCCTTTAGTTTTGTGATGTTCCTTGTTATGGCAGGACTTTATAAGTCTTTAAGGCTTGAAGATTACAGGCAGGCCAGCCGCAGCATGAATGCAGCTCCAGTAGTGGGTAACGTTGATATTTTGAATTGGAAACAGCGTTTAACTCGAGTGATGCATCATCCGGGAACCACTGAAACTCTGCGCATGCTAGATACAGTTTGCCGACCGGCTGTTCAGGCCGTTGCTGATGAACTTATTAAGCAGGGAATGAATGTGGATGTGCAGCAAACGCTACTCGAAGATGAAGACACGCTTTACCATCTCGACTTCACAATTCATTTGGAAGAAGAACAAAACTTCGTTTACCAGATCTGGCCCGTACGCTATAGCGCGCCGAATTTCAGTCAACGTGTGAAACGGGGTAAACAGTTCTATTACCGACTTGAAACCTATCTTTATGATGGTTCTCAAGATAACGACCTCGTTGGTTACGGTAAGGAACAGGTTATTAATGACATTTTAGATAAATATGAAAGACATATGACGTTCTTACATATTAATCGTATTAGCCCAGGGAACCGACCTTTGTTCCCAGATCCACAAGCTTAAGAGGACAATGCATGGCTTCTCCTTATCTACATTCTTTTGCTTTATTTTTCTCTTTGCTCAATCCATTTTTAATGAGCATTTATATGATTGGCCTAATCCGCCATTCAGAAACAAAGGTGTTTAATAAAGCACTGATTCAGGGAAGCTTGATTGCTTTTGTTGTGTTCATGCTATTTGCATGGGGCGGCGAAACAATTTTTAGTAAATATCTGAATGTACGTTTTGAAGCCTTCCAGATTTTTGGAGGCCTTATCTTTTTGGTCATTGGCTATCGCTATGTTTTTCAGGGTGCCGATACGATTGGTGAAATGCGAGGAGCGCCAGAACATCTGGCTGGCACCATTGCAATGCCGTTTATGATCGGCCCAGGAACTATTAGTGCCGCTGTGGTTACAGGTATTGAAATGTCAATTGGTGAGGCAGCCCTAGTGATTGCCTTCACCTTGTTTCTAACCTGTAGTATTTTGATTTTGATGAAATTTTCACATGATCATTTACGCTATAAACATGCCAAGCATATCGACCGTTATTTCGACATTGTGGGACGTTTATCTGCTTTATTAATCGGAACGATCGCCATTGATATGATTATTAATGGTGTGACAGGCGTTATTACTAAAGTATAGAGAGTGATCTGTAAGACCCTGCTATGCCATTAAGCGTGGAATAAAATGGCATAGCATGTTCTATCAAACTTTAAAATAAATGATGCAGCTATAAAAAATAACTTTAAAAATAATGCTTTAAAAAATTAGATTCTAAAAAACAATCAGAGATATTAAAAAATACAATGCCATGTTGTGGATTTAATCATGTTTTTTTTGTGAATTATCAACCATAATGTTGACTGAGCTTGTTTTAAGACACAGAGTTGAGCTATGCCTACATTAGATGAAATAACCACAGCAACTGATGATCAGTCTGAATTGACGATGTCAGTTTTGATGACGCCTGATATGGCAAATTTTTCAGGTAATGTTCATGGTGGTACGATTCTAAAACTACTAGACCAAGTCGCTTACGCTTGTGCAAGTCGTTATTCGGGTGGCTACGTGGTGACGTTATCTGTAGATAAGGTGAATTTTAAAGAACCTATTTATGTTGGTGAGCTGGTAACCTTCTTGGCAAGTGTTAACCATGTAGGCCGTACTTCAATGGAAGTGGGAATACGTGTTGAAGCCCAAAATATCCAGAAGCGTACAGTGCGCCATACCAATAGCTGTTATTTCACCATGGTTGCTGTTGATGAACAGAGCAAGCCATGTGAAGTGCCTCAATTAAATCTAAATACTGAGTGGAAACGTTGCCGCTTTGAAGCAGCCGAGCACCGTAAGGTTTTACGTCTACAAGAAAATCACAACCCATCTTGTAGTATGTATAAAAAATCTTCTTAAAAAAAAGGATCGAACCGCAGCATGGTTCGATCCTTTTCTTCTTTACTGAAATTCAGCATCCATTTTTCATTTCAGCAAAATTATCTCTGAGCTTGGAGGAGAGTGCTGAGAGAATTAACGAGTTGCAGGAGCAGCTTCAGAAGCAGAACCTACAGCATCAGATGCAGCATTTGCTGTGTTTGCTTGTTCTTGAGTTGAAACAACAACTTTCTCTTCACCAGCAGTGCTGTGTGCTTGTTCATGTTTAGAAGCAGCGAAAGTTGAAGCAGCAGTTAAAGCTAAAGTTGTTGCAAGTAGAGTCTTAGCTAATTTCATTTTATGGCATCCTTAAATTCATTAAAAAAGTAAATCAAACCTAATCGTTCATACCTACATGAAACGTGTATGGCTGAATGACTAAGCTAGGACACATGCTAAGCCGAGGTTTGGATTACATCAATTAACTTAACAATCTATTACGCCTATCTTAACAATATGAAATATACGGGCCATTTATGTGCGGAATCTGTAAAATTAAAGGGCTTAATTACACCTTAAAATGTGTAAAAATATTTCTTCTTGAATGAAAAAAAACCAATTGTGTTACGTAAACCTAACACTCTGGCATGAATTGTGAATGCATATAAATAGAATATTCCGTTTGAGTTGTAATTATTAAAAGTTAATTTAGATTTTAAATGAGATGTAAGTCTCGTTATTGGTTTGTTAAGTAAAAATTAAAAAATCATTGGCCAAGTTTAAAAATCATTTACATGACAAAAAAGAGTGATATACCTAAAATGTTTTAGACCGTTCCAATTTGAGTGACTTGTGAAATTTATTGCCCAAAAAACTGTTCCTACCCATATTATTTCCGGTTTTTTAGGGGCGGGAAAAACCACGTTATTGCAGCATTTATTAAGTCAGAAGCCTAAAGATGAGGTCTGGGCTGTATTAATGAATGAGTTTGGGCAGATTGGAGTAGATCAACAACTCTTACCTCAAGATGAAGGATATGCAGTCAAAGAATTATTAGGTGGTTGCTTATGTTGTAGCAGTCAATTGCCTATGCATATTGCTTTAGCTCGTCTATTGAGTGAACAAAAGCCAGACCGACTATTTATTGAACCGACTGGTCTTGGGCATCCTTCGCAGTTATTTGATCAACTGACTGAACCGCATTGGCAAAGTAGTTTAGCCATGCGAGCATTAGTCACAGTTGTAGATGGTAGCCGTTTGCACGATACCAATTGGGTAAAGCAAAACCTTTATGAAGATCAGTTAAAAGCTGCCCAAATTGTGGTGGTGTCACATACTGATGTGATGACTTTTGAAGATGATCAGGCACTTGAGTTATTAAAAGAAGAATATCAGCCTTATCAACAAGAGTGGATTAAAACTGAACATGGTCAGTTAGCGTTGAATAAAATTGATGTGGCTGCTCGTTTAACCGAGCGCTCTATTCAACCTTTACTTAAGCTTCAAAAACAAATGAGTGAAACTGAGGTCAAGAAGGAAATTCAGCAGTTACCTTATCATTATGTCGAGTCGGCACAAGGTTATATTGTTGCAGGTTGGAAATTACCTAAACGCTGGAAGTTTGAGTTTTATGCTTTGCTTGATGTGTTATGTGCACAAAAAGACTGGCTTCGAATTAAGGGAATTTTTAATACAGATCAAGGTTGGAAAACTTTTAACTTTAATCCACAGCAATTTAATTATAAGTCTGGCGAAGAGGGAATTGATAACCGAATTGAAATCATTAGCCAACATAATCACGATTGGTTGGCATTTGAAACAGATTTGTTGAATTGCCGAATTGAAGACTAGAGAACATTGAGAAAAAGATGATTCAATGTTCTCTAGAACGGATTTAAGGTTTGGTATTTAGCACGGCTTTAGCTTGAGCATGGTCAATATCTTTTTCCCAATGCGCAATCACTACGGCCGCAACGCAGTTACCAATCAAGTTGGTGCAGGCGCGAATAATGCCAATGAACCAATCGACTGAAAGTAGAAGTACTAAGCCAATCGCAGGAAGGCTTGGAATCACTGAAAGCGTGGCTGCAAGAATAACTAAAGCTGAGCCGGGAATACCGTGTGCGCCTTTAGATGTGATGAGTGAAACCAGCAAGATAGCCAACAAGTCGTGCGTAGATAAATCGATATTGCAGGCTTGTGCAATAAAAATTACCCCTAAAGTTAAGTAAATTGAAAACCCATCTAAGTTAAAAGAATAACCAGTAGGGATGACGAGTCCTACAGTTGAATCCTTAATTCCCAGATTTCTGAGTTTTTTCATAATTTGGGGTAAAACAGAGTCAGAAGATGCTGTACCTAAAACAATCGCTAACTCATCTTTAAAATAAGCTACAAATTTGAAGATGTTGAGACCGGCAAGTTTTAAAATTGAACCTAAAACAACAACTACAAATAAAATGCAGGTTGCATAAAACAGTAAAACCAAATAGCCCAATTGTAAGAGTGAGTCTAAACCAAACTTGGCAGTGGTATAGGCCACTGAACCAAAAACACCAATTGGAGCTAAACGAATAATCAGCCCCATAATTTTAAAGAAGACTTCAGAAAAAGCTTCAAGGGCCTGACGTACCAGCTCTGCCAAATGTTTAGGAATTAAAAGTAGTGATACACCAAATAAAATAGCGATGAGTAAAACTTGTAAAATATCGCCGTTTGCAAAAGCGGCAGTGAATGTTTTTGGAATAATATTGAGTAGAAATTCAGAACCTGTGTGCATTTCATGGGCACGTTCGGTATAGGTACTTAAATCTTTTGCATCTAAATGGCTGATATCGATATTCATACCGACGCCCGGTTTAAATACATAGGCCACAATAATGCCTAAAACTAAAGCAATACTGGTGACCACTTCAAAATAGAGAATAGTTTTTGCACCGACTTTGCCCATTTTTTTGATGTCGTTTGCACCATAAATACCGAGTACAACGACACAAAACACAATTGGTGCAATCAGCATCTTAATTAAAGAAATAAAACCATCGCCCAATGGCTTTAAAGATAAGGAGAAATCATGAAAACCAGCTCCAACTGCAACACCAAGGAAGAGAGCACAAAGAACCTGTAAAAATAAACTACGCTTGAGCTTTTGCCACATAAGTCATCAATTTTAGGAAGAGGAGAATATCTCTTTTAAGCAAAAAGCCAGCCAACTCTAGAATAAGTGGAGCGTTTTGGAATAATATGCAAATTTCACCATCGCGATGTTTTGCATTACTCAGTTTTTTTATAATTTTTAGCTAAAATCGAGTATCCTTAGCGCCAAATTTTGGAACATATTAATCATGGCGCTTAAAGCAACAATTTATAAGGCAGACTTGAATATTGCCAATATGGATGACCATATTTATGGTGATTACCAACTGACGCTTGCCTTACATCCTTCGGAAACTTTAGAACGTTTAATGGTTCGTTTGATGGCCTTTGCCCGTTTTGCAAGTGATGAGCTTGAGTTTACTAAAGACCTTTTTGAAACTGACGAGCCAGCGTTATGGCAAAAAGATTTAACAGGTCAGTTGGAAACATGGATTGAAGTGGGCTTACCTTCGGAAGATAAAGTTAAAAAAGCGAGTGCACGCTGTAAAAAAGTTGCGATTGTTGTGTATGGCACACAAGTCGAAGAATGGTGGAAGAGAAATAGTAAAATTAAAACGTTAAGTAACGTTCAGGTTTGGCAAATCGCACCTGCAAGCACAGCTGAGCTAGAACAACTGTGTGAACGTACCATGCAGCTACAGTTAAATGTGATGGATACAGAGTGGACTCTTTTAGGTGAAAAGGGTCAGGCAAATGTTGTGTGGATGCAGTTACAGTAAAATAGAAAAGCGCAACAAATTCTACAGATTCAATTGGTACACTAAGTACCAGTTGCTATTTAAAGATTCTGTTTAAAGGGTAAACCATGTCAAATGAATTAGAAATTATCGATTTAAAAGTAGGTGAAGGTAAAGAAGCGGTTAAAGGCGCTTTGATTACGACTCACTATACAGGTTGGTTAGAAGACGGTACAAAATTTGACTCTTCAATCGACCGCGGTAATTATTTTGAATGCGTGATTGGAACAGGCCGTGTCATTAAAGGTTGGGACCAAGGCATTATGGGAATGAAAGTTGGTGGTAAACGTAAATTAATCGTGCCTGCTCATTTAGCTTACGGTGAGCGTAAAATGGGTAAGATTATTCCAGCTAATTCTAATTTAATTTTTGAAATTGAATTGTTTGATGTCAAAACTCGTGACTAGTGAAAAACTTAAAGCCCTTTAGGGGGCTTTCTTGTTTATATGAGCTTTAAATATAAATACATTCATAATTTATATTTTAGCTTTTTGAATATTTAAGCTTATTTTCAGATTATTTGATTATAAATGCTGACTGAAAAACTGTTCATTTGTGGGCAGTGTGATATTAAGACCAAATTTCAGAAAGTTTGCGTCTTAACATCAACTTTCACATAAATAATCTATATTGTTATTGAGACGCTATTTCATGATTATCCGCTTTGCATCTCCTTTGTTGAATCTTACGCTTGGATTGGCCCTTACCGGCATGTCTGGTATGGCATTGGCTAAACCACAAAAAATTGATGCTTCAACACTTACGGTCATTGGCTATCATGAAATTACTGATACAAAAAATGCAATGATTCCTGAGTATGCGGTCACTACTCAACAATTTACTCAGCATGTTGAATGGTTGCAAAAGAATGGTTTCCATTTTATTACCGTTGATCAATTAATTCGTGCGCATCAAGGTAAATATCAACTGCCGACTAAGCCAGTATTATTGACCGTAGATGATGGTTATCAGTCTTTTTATCAAAATGCATATCCTGTTATTAAAGCAAAAAAGATTCCGGTTGTTTTGGCTGTAGTCGGTTCATGGTTAGAACCAAAAGCTGGTCAAAAAGTTGACTTCTCTGGCGAAGAAATCTCTCGCGATAAGATCTTGAGCTGGAATGAACTCAAAGAGATGCAAGACAGCGGTTTAGTCGAAATCGCGAATCATAGCTATCATTTGCATCGTGGTATTACAGGAAACCCACAAGGCAACTCTGAACCTGCTGCGACCACACGTTTTTATGATGTTAAAACACAAACATATGAGAACGATGCACAATATCAGGCACGAATCTATAACGACCTGAAAAAGAATAATGACTTATTAAAAGCGCATGGCTTACGTTCACCACGTATTATGGTGTGGCCATATGGTCGCTATAATATGCAGACTGTTCAAATTGCAAAAAAATTAGGCATGCCAGTGACCATTACGCTTGATGATGGGGCAGACCATGCAAAACAATCTCTACAAAATATGAGCCGTATTTTGGTAGAAGGCGGAATGACAACTGATGATTTGGCTCAAGAAATTAAAAACCGTGAATTAAATTTAACGGATAATAATCGTCCGCAAAAAATCATGCATATTGATCTGGACTATATTTATGACCCAGACCCGAAACAGCAAGAACGTAATTTAGGACACTTGTTAGATCGAATTAATGGCATGGGTGTAAATACAGTTTATTTACAGGCATTTTCAGATCCAGATGCGAATGGTTCTGCTGATATGGTTTATTTCCCAAACCGTCATATTCCAATGCGTGCAGACTTGTTTAACCGTGTTGCATGGCAAATTCAAACGCGCACATCTGTAAGCCGTATTTATGCATGGATGCCGTTATTGGCGTGGGAACTACCAAAAACTGATCCTGTTTCTAAGGACTTGGTGGTGACTCAGCAGGAAAAAGCAGGTGAACACCTTAATATGGGGTATATCCGTTTAAGTCCATTCTCAGCCGATGCACGTCAAACGATTCGTGAAATTTATCAGGATTTGGCAAAATCAACGCCATTTAATGGCCTCTTGTTCCATGATGACGTGACATTATCTGATTATGAAGATGCAAGCCCTGATGCTTTAAAAGCCTATGCGAAACAAGGCTTACCAACAGATTTAGCAAAAATCCGTGAAAACGATCAAGACTTGCAAAAGTGGACTGCATATAAGACAAAATATCTAGATGATTTTGCGATGCAACTCGTTGATGACGTGCGACAATATGAACCGTTCTTGGTGACTGCACGCAATTTATATGCTCAAGTTGCTTTAAAACCATATGCGGAAAATTGGTACTCTCAATCTCTTGAAGAGTCATTAAAGCGTTATGATTTTACAGCTATTATGGCAATGCCTTATATGGAGCAGGTCGATAATTCAGATCAGTTCTATAAAGACATGATTGATCGCGTGAAACAATACCCGAATGGCCTCAAGAAAACCGTTTTTGAATTACAGGCAACCGACTGGCGTAAAAATGAAAAGGTACCTTCAACTGAAATGGCAGCAACAATTCATTCTCTTTATCAGCAAGGTGTAATGCATGTGGGATATTACCCTGATGACCCAATTAAAGATCATCCGGATGTTGACGTAATGCATAAAGCATTTGCTGAAAAATCATCTCGTCTTGTGCCGTAGTCGGGGCTGAAACATGACAATCTTTGCTGCAATATGGTCGCATGCCTTAAAATTCGTTTTTTATTACCCATTATTCATGTCGTATTTATGGATGATGGGTGCGATCATTTTCTATTGGAGAGAACGTCAGGCTCCGCCTTACGATCGACCAGCTCCATTAGAAAGTTATCCAAAAGTCGCTGTATTAGTTCCTTGTTTTAATGAAGGGGATAATGCAGAAGAAACCATTAGTCATGCTTTAAAACTAGATTATCCTCACTTTGAAGTCATCGCGATTAATGATGGCAGCTCAGATAATACCGGCGAAGTACTCGACCGTTTAGCAGAACAACATGAAAAACTTCGTGTTGTTCATTTGGCTCAAAACCAAGGTAAAGCCATGGGATTGCAAGCCGGAAGCTTAATGACCGATGCCGAGTTTTTAATTGGTATTGATGGTGATGCGTTACTTGATCCACATGCAGCAAAGTGGATGATTCGTCATTTTCTTGAAAATCCAACTGTTGCTGCGGTTACTGGAAACCCACGTATCCGTACTCGCTCAACTTTATTAGGGCGTATTCAGGTCGGTGAGTTTTCTTCGATTGTGGGCATGATTAAACGTGCACAACGTACCTTTGGTCGCTTGTTTACTGTATCAGGTGTAATTACGGCTTTTCGTAAAAGCGCCGTTCACCAAGTCGACTATTGGTCACCAAATATGTTGACTGAAGATATCGATATTACTTGGAAATTACAGCGTGCAGGTTGGGATATTGAGTTTGAACCAAATGCCTTGGTTTGGATTTTAATGCCTGAAACCTTAAATGGGTTGTGGAAACAACGTTTACGCTGGGCAATGGGTGGCGCACAAGTATTAATTAAAAATATTGATGTGTTCACCAAGCCAAAATTGAATTTTTTATGGCCTTTAATGTTTGAGCTTTGCTTAACATTAGTCTGGTCATATTTAATGCTAGCGATGGCTTTATTGTGGTTGGCACATTTTATTTTACCAGTACCAGCACTAGCCGTTGTGAGCTCTCCATTTTTACCGTATGGTAGCGGTATTTTATTGGGGGCAACCTGTCTAATTCAGTTTGCTTTAAGCAAATGGATGGATAGTCGTTATGAACCAAACCTAGGAAAAAATTATTTCTGGATGATTTGGTACCCGCTAGTCTTTTGGTTAATTACGATTTCGGCAACCATTGTGGCATTTCCAAAAGTCTTACGACGTGGAGATGAGAAACGAGCACGTTGGGTGAGCCCGGATCGGGGCATTCGTTAGATGAAATGCAAGAGTCATGAGATTTTAAAGATCGTGCTGTATTGATGTCTGGGGAAAACCACAGCACTCCGTTAGGTAAAGAGAGAAATGAAGACAGATTCGTTGATTATTGATTTACGCCGTCAATTACCATGGCATAAACGCTATGCTTCTACAACAAGCACAGCCATGATGTGGGCGGTTTGGTTGTTGTTGTGGCGTCCGTTCGTGTTTGTATGGCTATTGGTTGAACTACAAAAAACTCATTTGGTACATCGTTTATTTAGTGCCTTTGGTTTAGGAATTGAACATGGCCTTACAGCATTAATTGCTTGCGCAATTTGTTTATTGTTGTGGAGCCATGTGCTACCGGAGCGTCGTGTCGGTGGTAGTGCGCTTAAAATGAAACAGACTGATGATTATGCACGCTATTTTGATTTACCTGAACATGAAATTGAGCAGGGACGTAGCCAAAAAATTACAGTCGTTCACCACGATGAACTAGGTAAAATCGTTAGAGTTGAATAAGCCTGATTAAAAAAATAAAGCCCACTTCAAGTGGGCTTTATTTTTTATGAACTGAGAAATCCAAGAATACGTTGTTTGACTTGATTAATATAAAACTCATCATGGGTGACACGGTACATCAAGATCGCACCTTCATAATCAGCAATACTTTGTTTTGCTAAAATCTCTGCTTGATCTTGAGCAAGGCTCTTCGCAAAAATAGATTGGATCGCACGTTGCCAGTCCTCAAAAATGCTGCGTATTTTGGCTAAAATTTCAGGTGAGCCATATGCTGCTTCCATAGAAATAATACCTATTAAGCAACCATTCACTCCTTGTGTAAAAAAATGAATAGCACGCTCATGCATTTGTTCAAACCGTTCAATGGCTGAGAGTTCGGACTTTACCGTATTTCCAAATAAAGAATGAATCAAATACTGATGAGTGCTATTGAGCACTTCAAGCAATAGTGCTTCTTTGTTTGGATAATAATAATAAAAAGAAGCTTTGGTTAGGCCGCAAGCCTTTGCCAGCATGTCCATACTGGTGCCTGCGTAACCATAGGTTTTAAACTGCAAAGCACAGTGCTTGAGCAATTCTTCTTTCGCAAGTTTTTGCGGTCTCATCTTAAATTATCCAAAACATAAATCAGGCTTTTACCAAATCATCAAAAGTAGTGCGGATTTTACTCCAGATGTGTTCAGCACCTTTTTTAAAGTAGCCCATGTGCCCAATTGCTTTCATAGAAACATCTTGAGGTTGAAGGCTGATGTATGTGACCGGAGCTTGTCGATAATATTGCATAAATGCGCGACAAGAAGTGGGTAAAGCCCAATCATCATCAAGTGCCGATACTGCATAAATTGGTGTTTTGACAGAAGCATATTGTTCAATTAAATGTTGCTGTTCTGGGTCAGCAAAAAAATACTTAGGATTTTTACACCACTTTCGCCATTGTTTATAAACATTTAATGGCAAGTCAGAACCCATATTAAATTTGCTCCAAGGTAAATAACCTGTCACAGCGACGATTGGAGGAAACACAATATTCCAGACCACTTGAACTTTAAAACGTTCTTTAAGCGGCATATAGCCGTGCCAGCCAGCCCCAGTGCCAAACGTGTAGCAGGCCAATAATTTTTCATGATTAGGTAATAGCCCTAATGCGTGACCGCCGTAAGAGTGACCCACCATTAAAAGGGGTAGGGGTTCTTGTGATAAATATTCAATGGCACCTGCTAAGTCATATTGTCCCCAGTCTAAATAAGACATATCAAATCCTTTTAAAGATTTTGGACTCGATTTCCCCACACCTCGATAATCGAAGGTGAATACTTGATAACCATATTGCGTCATATATTCAGCAAAGCGACGGTAAAATTCATGTGGTACGCCAGTAGCTCCAGCAACGACAATATTGGCTTTAGCTGCTGTCGTCGTAAAGTAGCGAGTGCCACCCAGTTGATAGCCATCTAAAGCTGAAAATTGTACATTTTGGCTAAGCTGTTCGTTCGTTTGAGTTGCTAATTGCATTGCTTTTCTCTTTATTTTTCTTGCTTGATGAAGCCTTATTTACCTTTAAAAACAGGAGGTCTTTTTTGCAACATGGCAAAAACTCCTTCTTGTACATCTTCAGTTTTTAATAAGGGATGAAGATGATTTTGTAACTGGCTAAATGCAGCTTGATAACCTTCATTGATGGCTTCACGTGCAGAGGCAAGGGTTGCTTTTACAGCAAGTGGTGCAGCTTGAGCGATATGTTCAGCGAGTTCTATTGCACGGTTGAGCTCCGTACCATCAGGGCAAATTTCTGTAATCAGGTTCATATCCAAGGCGGCTTTTGCATCAAAATGGTCACCTGTCAGTAAATAGCGCATGGCCTTGGCCCAACCCGCGGCTTGAGTAAAGCGTGCTGTTGCCCCACCAAAAGGCAAGATTCCGCGCTGAACTTCCATTTGCGCAAACTGAGTGTTTTCACTTGCTAAAGCAATGTCTGCATTTAGAAAGAGTTCAATACCAGCGGTATAACAATAGCCTTGTACCGCAACAATCAAGGGTTTACTCAGTTTTCGACCCACAGTGCCCCAAGGGTTTACTTCTTCATCACTAAAATCAAAAACACCTGTAGCAAGCTTAGGTTGTAACTCTACGAGATCTAAACCAGCCGTAAAATGGTCGCCATGAGCAAAGATAACCGCACAGCGCAGATCATCATTATTTTCATATTCGGTGAGCGCTAGTGATAAATCTTTAATCAGGTGGCTATCAAAGGCATTACGTTTTGCTGCCCGATCTAGTCCAATTAAACAAATATGTCCGCGAGTTTCACGGCTAACTTTTCCTTCTTGATTCGACATGTCGTGATGTCCTTTATTTGTCTTTAATAAGTTTTTAAACGATCGTTTAAAAAGTGTCAAATATAATTTGTTGATTACTTCGTAAACAAAAATAGAAGGGGGATTAAAATAAAACTAAACTTTTATTCTTAAGATCAATATAAATATAAGGGGCAGAATAACCTGATGAGTGGCCTCAATCAGGTTATAAAACATTATGTTGGACGACGTGAATACATCAGTAATCCTAAGCATAACAGGGTTAAACCTAAAATAAGATGTGAGCTGAGCTGTTCATGGTTGAACCATGTCCCCCAAAATGTAGCTAAAACTGGGGTAATAATGGTAATGAGTAACACAGTGGTCGGTTGTAGGACTTTGATGAGTTGATAATAGAAAATCATGGCAAGCACAGATGAAAAGACTGCACTGTAGAGCACTGCTATTGAAATTTTAAGGCTCGGAAATTCAGTTGGAAGATGTGACCAAAAGAAAGGCAACAGGCATATATAACCGACCCATGAAACAAGAGTAGCACCTGTCATTTGTGTAATTGGCGGAATATGTGCTCCGACAGATTTTACGGCAAAAGTCGACAATACATAAAACAGCATAGCGATCAGCTCTAGCATAATACCAATACGGTTGAGCTGAAAACCTGATGAAGACAGTCCTAAAGTAAAGCTCATCCCAACAAGAGCGATACCCAGCCCAAGCCACTGCCATGCCGAAAAACGTTCACGTCCTAATAAAAAAGAGCTGATGAGTCCGGACACTAACGGAGAAGTACCGTAAATAATTGAAATAATGGCAGAGGGGACTTTATCTGCACCCATATAGCAAAAGGCCATAGAACCAAATAAGCCAATGGCTCCGGCACAATAACTTAAAACAGCTTTTTTACTAAAGATGAGTTTTAAACGAAAAAATCGTAGACAGAGTAAGGCAATTGGAATCGCCAAACTGAATCGAAAAAATAACCCCCATGCCCAGTGAATTTCTTGTACTGTCCAGACGGCCGCGAGTGGGGTAAGCGACCAAATAATGACGACAGCAATAAATTGGCCGGCTGTAGCAAGGCGAGTTGGAGTTAAAGAGGGTGCTACAACCGGCTGAATCTGCGGGGTGGGTATACTCTGTTGTTCAAATAATGGCTTCATATAAAGCTCCAGAAAGTTTGATTTTTGTGTTTTAAAAGGGCATAAAAAAAGCCGCGTTTTATGGCGGCTTGTTATGAAAATCAGGGGATATATTACAAATGGAATATCTTGATTTTCTCATCCAAAGCGCCAAATTGTCCAAAATATGGACGTCGCCAATTGGCCATAGAGACATTGACCTCTAAGGCATATAATTGGTGAGCCAGACATAGATGGGCTTTAGATAAAAACATGATAAGTATATTAAAATACAGGTGATATTTTTATAACACAGAAATAGAAAAGTACAAATTATATTCAAGCATGGACCAGAGATTTTTTGATTTCAAATTAGCAGTTTGCTTAACTTGATATTTTTCTCATAATACCTCGTCGAATTGATCTCTATAAGAAGCTGTTCTTATGTCACCTTTAGAAATTTTTGCAGTCTTGATTAGCCTAATTGGAGTTGGATTAACTGTTATTAGGAACATGTGGTGTTGGCTGTTTAATTTCTTTGCCTTTGTTTTATATGCTTATTTGTTCTACGAATTTAAGCTTTATGGTGAAACGATTTTGCAGTTCTTTTTTATGGTCGTAAATTTTTATGGTTTTTACTACTGGTTTAAGGGAAAGCAGCAAGATCATGACATTCGTATTGAGCCGATTGCAGTTCAAAAAGCAATTATTCAAATGATTATTGCGGCGGTAGGTGGCTTGCTCTTTGGTTTGATTCTTAAAAACTTTACCGATGCGGCTGTGCCAATGCTCGATTCGCAACTTGCAGCGTTTAGTTTACTCGCAACCTATTGGACCAGTCGCAAGCATATTGCAACATGGGTACTTTGGGTTTTTGTCGATATTATTTACGTGGGTATGTTTATCTATAAAGATTTATTTTTAACAGCCGCTTTATATGCAGCCTTTGTTTTAATGGCAGCTTATGGTTGGTATCAATGGGAAAAGGTTAAAAAGAAACAGAATTTATCTTCTGAGCCGGTTTAGTTTGGAGAATGGTCATGTTGTTGAGCTTAGATGGTTATAAACAGCAACAGTTTGATCAAATTGCCGCAAAAATAATGGCAGAGCCTGCAAAATATTGTGAATTTAATTCAGTGTCAGATTTCTATAATGCTGAATGGCTCAAGGACTTTCCACAAGGCACTCAGGTGTCTGCTACAGGGTTAGATGACGGTGCTGAAGAGTTTTATGCCGTTGTACAATTTAAACAGCAGTATTTAAAGTTTGATATTAAAGAAAACCATTTGACAGTTATTTTTCAAGATATGAATGGGAACGTATTTAAGCGTAATTTTTAATTTGTGAAATAAAATTTCAAAAAAAAAGCGACTTAACGTCGCTTTTTTTAATAAATAAATTTTGAAATTTTGTTTGCTGTTTCAACGACTAGGCTTGCGATATCTTCTTTAAACGTTCTTTCATCATAGGTTGTAATTGGGCAACTCACTGAAATAACAGCGACCATTTTACCATTTGACTGTTTAAAGATAGGTGCCGCGCAGGCTGCCATATCATGATTATAATGACCCCAGCTCACCATCGTTTTTTGTGTTTTTACATAAACTAATCTTTGCAATAAGGTTTTTAAATTGGTTGGAGTCAGTTCAGAAAAACTATCCCAATCATCAAAGTTACGGTAACGCTGACGTACTTCAGTTTCAGGTAAATCAGACAATAGCATTTGACCAATTACGGTTGCATGGGCAGGCCAGCGAGTACCTAAGCTAATGTTGCTCGTGAAGGTTCCCATCGACTGAATATTATTTACAAAGACAATATGTGTGCCTTCTAAAATAGAAAGGTGCACGGCAAGTTTGGTTTGATCACGTAATTCTTTCATTAAAGGCGTCGATAAATCGAGCAATGAAAGTTTAGATAAACTGTTAAAACCTAATTCCATGACTTTTGAATCAAGTGCATAAGTTTTTTGAGAAGCTTTTCTTAAATAGCCACAAGATTCGAGTGTATAGATTAGACGAAATGCACTAGAACGGTTCACTTCTAAAATTTCAGCGATTTCTGTAATCGTCATTTCTTGTGCTTGTTGGTTAAATGCTTGCAAGATGGCTAAACCCCGTACAAGGCCGGGTACTAAATATCGATCATCATTTTTTGTTGTTTCTGATTCTTGCGAATCTTCTTCAATAGTTAGGCTCATTCGTGTCGTTTTCCTATAAATAAAACAAGGTTCAATTTGGGGCATGCTGCTTTATTTTAGAACTATTGTAATTGTTAAAAATGCATAAAACAATTTTTATATTTAAAACTTTGTTTCTTGTTTGAAACGTAACAAAATATTTAAAATTTATTAAACCAATGAATTATCTATTTATTTTTACTTTGACAAAAAATGATCAAGGGTATTATGCTTAGCTCATGTTTTGAAAATCAAATTATGTTTTGTATATAAAACAAAATGAGGGCGCAAGGTATGAGTTGGATCTCAATTTGTCAGCAGGGTGACGTTAGCGAAGATGAGCCGAAAGCCATCGAAATTGAAGGGAAGAAAATTGGCGTATTTTTCGTCGATGAAAATTACTTTGCGATTGAAAATGTTTGCCCTCATGCATATGCCTTATTAACTGAAGGATTTATCGAAGATCAAACTGTCGAATGTCCATTGCACGAAGCAATTTTTGACATTCAGACAGGTGAGCTAAAAAGTGGACCGGGATGTAGAAACCTATGTACGTACCCAGTTCGTGTTGAAGGACAAGATATTCAAATTCAACTCTAGTCCTCACAGGTACAAGGAAGCAGAACAATGAAGACATTTAATGAAAAGTTGGCTAGCTGGATTCATGCAACGCCGGCAACCGATGCAGGTATCAACAATATTCAAATTCCTGGTCAATCTGAATTGTTGGTTTGGCAAACACGTTATAAAGAACCAACTGTCTACGAACAAGACTTTGTAAAGAACTTGATTCAGGCATTTTCTGCGGGCGCAACAGCATTAGATGACGTTGTTTCTGCACTTAATCAGCAGGGTTTCCGCTGTGAATCTGGTGATGAATGGACTTCTGCGAGCTTTACAGAAGAAATGCAACGTTTAGGTTATTAATTCAAGGAAGAATAAAATGAACGCAATCGTATCAGCTTCACAAAGCGCTGAAGAATATTTAGAACTCGGTTTACGTGATCAATGGCATCCAGTTTTAGCAAGTTGGGAAGTGGCTGCCAATCCGGTCGGAATTACCCGTTTGGGTGAAAACATTGTGGTTTGGCGTGATGCCGAAGGTCAGGTACATGCACTTGAAGACCGCTGTCCGCACCGTGGTGCTCGTCTTTCGTTAGGCTGGAACTTAGGTGATCGAGTTGCTTGTTGGTATCACGGTGTTGAAGTTCGTGCTGATGGTGTGGTTGCAGATGTACCAGCCGTTCACGAATGTCCAATGACAGGAACCAAATGCTTAAAAAGCTATCCAGTGAGTGAACAGCATGGTGCAATTTTTATTTGGTTTGGTATCGACGCAAATGAACAGCCAAAACCGCTTGAGTTCCCAGAACAACTTGCAAGCGAAGAGTGGAGTGCATTCCTTTGCCAAGCCGACTGGAAAGTAAACCATCAATATGCGATTGATAACGTGATGGACCCAATGCACGGTACATATTTACACGCGACATCACATTCGATGGCAGATGGTGAACGTACCGCAGAGATGAAGCACCGTACGACTGATAATGGTTTTGTTTTTGAAAAAGAAGGCCAAACGGGTGTGAACTTCGACTGGGTTGAATACGGCTCTACAGGTGCAAGTTGGTTACGTCTTTCAATTCCGTACCGTAAACAATTTGGTCCGGGTGGCGAGTTCTGGATCGTGGGTTATGCAACGCCAATTGATGCCAACAATACCCGCGTATTTTTCTGGCGCTGCCGTAAAGTAAGTGGCTGGCAACGCAATGTATGGCGTTTCTTATATCGCAATCACTTAGAACAGTTGCATTGGGATGTGTTGGAGCAAGACCGCATTATTTTAGAAAACCTTGCACCAAATGCGCGTGAAAAAGAGTTCCTCTATCAACACGATGTGGGTCTTGCACGTTTACGCCGTTTAATGAAGAAAGAAGCTGAGAAGCAATTAAAGAAAATTGCTGCACTAAATGCATCAAACCGTATTGAGATGCAGGAAGAAGCTCATGGCTAATGTAGCGTTGCTGCAAGGCAAAAAAGTTTTAGTGACTGGTGCTGCACGTGGTTTAGGGCGAGATTTCGCTCAAGCGATTGCTGAAGCTGGTGCTGAGGTTGTAATGGCAGATATTTTGTCTGAGCTAGTTCAGCAAGAAGCACAAGAGTTACAGAAACAAGGATTTCATGTTCATGCGGTCACCGTTGACCTTGCCGATGCGACCTCGATTGAAAATGCGGTAGCAAAAAGTGTTGAGCTGTTAAAAGGGTTAGATGGCCTTGTGAACTGTGCAGCGCTTGCAACCAATGTAGGTGGAAAAAATATGATTGATTATGATCCTGAACTTTGGGATCGGGTCATGAATATTAATGTAAAAGGCACATGGCTAATCAGTAAGGCATGCGTTCCACACCTAAAGCAGTCGGCTGCTGGCAAAATTATTAATGTTGCATCAGATACTGCTTTATGGGGTGCACCGAACCTGATGGCTTATGTGGCAAGTAAAGGTGCAATTTTTGCCATGACACGTTCAATGGCAAGAGAGTTGGGGCCGTTCAATATCTGCGTCAACACATTGTCTCCAGGTCTGACTTTGGTTGAAGCAACTGAATATGTACCGCAGGAACGTCACGATTTATATGTCAACGGAAGAGCGATTCAGCGTCAGCAACTTCCACAAGATTTAAATGGAACAGCATTGTATCTACTGTCGGATTTGTCCTCTTTTGTGACAGGTCAAAATATTCCGGTCAATGGCGGTTTTGTCTTTAACTAAGGAGTAGTCAAATGATTACAGGGATCGAGATTTTAAAGTTTGGAGTTGAAGATAGAGCCGCTTCAAACAAGTTTTTAGCAGATTTTGGTTTAAACCAAAGTGCTTCTGATATTGAAGGCACTGATTTATATCAGACTCAAAATGGTAGCAAGATTTATCTATTTAATTGTGATGATGACCGTTTGCCACCTGCGATTGAACAAGGTTCAACTTTACGTGAAGTCACTTGGGGTGTTGATCATGCTCAAGACCTTGAAGACTTGGCAGGCCGCCTAGCTGATGTAAATGGTTTTAAGCGTTCTGAAAATACAGTTCAGTGCCTTGACCCAAATGGTATGACTATTCGTTTTGAACAAAGTTTTGTTAAAGATGTTCAAGAACTTAAAACGGAAGGCATTAACCAATACGGCAATATTCAACGTGTGAATGCGGCAAGTCCTGTCTATGAAAAAGGTCAACCTGTTGCGATTGGACACGTGGTGTTCTTTACACCAGATTTGGCAACAACTGAAAATTTCTATATTGAAAAAGTAGGCTTTCATTTATCGGATGCTTATAAAAATCGCGGTGCATTCTTACGTTGTCGAGGTAAAGGTTATCACCATGATTTATTCTTGCTCAGTGTTCCAAATAAACCTGCTGGCTTAAATCACGTTGCGTTTGTCGTACGTGATATCCATGAGGTGATTGGGGGCGGTTTAAATATGAATCGTTCGGAATGGTCAACCTTTATTGGACCGGGACGTCACCCAATTTCTTCAGCTTATTTTTGGTACGTCAACTCACCATTAGGCGGTGCATTTGAATATTACACCAACGATGATTATTTGACAGAAGAATGGCAGCCACGTGTAGAAGAACATCGTCTAGAGCTTTTCACCGAGTGGGCGATTGAGGGTGGTCTTGATGACACAACCCGCCGTCAGGTGAAGCCTGTTTAACAGGTATTGCTTTACAAGGAAGATGGCTATGGAAAAGATCGTAATTGTAGGTGCCGGACAGGCAGCGGGTTGGGCAGTAAGTACCTTACGTCAAAATGGTTATGTGGGCGAAATTCATGTGGTTTCAAATGAAGATCAAGTGTTTTATGAGCGTCCGCCACTGTCTAAGCAAGTACTTTCAAAAGAGGCGACTTATGAAAGTTTGAATCTGTTTTCTAATGAGCAGGTTCAAGAGTTCAACGTTCAATGGCACAAACCGGAAATTGCAACAAAAGTCGATCGTGAACAAAAACAGGTTCATTTAGAAAGTGGTCAGGTTTTGCCCTATGACAAATTACTGATTGCAACAGGAAGCCGTGCACGTGTACCAGTCAATACATGGCAGTTCATTCCAAATGTTGTGACCTTACGTAATGTGCATGACTGTGAACGTTTGGCTGAAATTTTAAAGCATGCAAAGAATGTCGCTGTGATTGGCGGTGGTTGGATTGGTCTTGAAATTGCGGCAACTGCGCGTAAGCAAGGTAAAGACGTTCATATTTTTGAATATGGCGATCGTTTATGTGCAAGAAGTGTGAGTCCTGAAGTCTCTGCATTTTTAAAAAATATGCATGAAACCCAAGGCACAAAAATTCATTTAGACAGCAAGAGCCTTCATCTGGTTGAAGCACCTCATCAGAAAGTTGAAGTGGTAAACCATCCTCAAAATAGTCAGTTATTTGACTGTGTTGTGGTGGGCGCGGGTGCCGAGATTGCCAAAGAGTTAGGTGTACACGCTGGCCTCGATGTGAAAGATGGCATTGTGGTGAACTGCTTTGGACAAACTTCAGATCAACACATTTATGCCGCAGGCGATGTCGCGATTCATCCGGGTTTGGGCTATTGCATTCAGTCTTGGGCAAATGCACAAAATCAGGCAATTGCCGCAGCGAAGTCGATGCTGGGTATTGAAACTGAATATACCGATATTCCTTGGCTCTGGTCTGATCAATACCACTTTAATATCCAGATATTAGGTACGTATCAACCTGAAAAAACGAAAGAGTTAGTGATTCGCCAAGGCGGTGAAGATCAGGTGAGTTATTTATATCTGGACCATGAAAATCGTTTGCTCAACATGATTGCCATTAATGATTCTAAACTGGTCAAACTGGCAAAACGTTGGATGCAAGCCAACACTGTTTTAGACCCAAAACTGTTAGAAGATTCTGAATTTAATGTCATGAAGTTAAAACCGTAAACATTAAATCTGGTTCTCATTACCAAATCGAAGGAATGACACATGAGTAATGAAGAAAAAAGTGGATTAAAGCATTGGGTACCTGCTTTTGTCCTTATGGTGTGTGTGGTACTGGCATTTTTCGACAAGATTAGTATTGCGGTTTTATTTTCAGATCCTCATTTCCAAAGTGCAATGGGAATTGCTGAAGATAAGGCCAAGCTGGGATGGCTCATGACAAGTTTCTTACTTGCTTATGGTTTTTCATCAGTTTTTCTAAGCTTTTTGGGTGACATTTTTAACCCAAAGAAAATGCTGTTTTGGAGTGTAACTTCATGGGGCCTACTCATGTTTTGCATGGGGTTCACCACTAGTTATTCAGGCATGTTGATTTTACGCGTGCTGTTAGGTTTGGCCGAAGGTCCGTTGTTTGCCTTGGCTTATACCATTGTAAAACAGACATATACAGACCGTCAGCAAGCACGTGCTTCAACCATGTTCTTACTTGGAACACCAATTGGTGCATTCCTTGGGTTCCCAATCACGGCAAATGTTTTAGCACACCATGACTGGCATACCACTTTTTTTGTGATGGCTGGGTTAACGCTAATCGCTATTTTCAGTATTGTTTTCGGTTTGCGTAATTTGCAACTTAAGAAAACCGTCGAAATTGAAGGCGAGAGCAAACGTACCAATTTCAAAGGCCATATTGCTAATACCAAAATACTTTTGAGCAATAGAGCATTCTGGCTGGTATGTCTCTTCAACATTGCATTGATGACTTATTTGTGGGGCTTAAACAGCTGGGTTCCTTCTTACTTAATGCAAGACAAAGGCTTCAACCTCAAAGAATTTGGAATGTATTCAAGCTTTCCATTCATTGCCATGTTAATTGGCGAAATCATCGGTGCGTTTTTATCTGACAAGTTGGGTCGCCGTGCAATTCAAGTATTTAGCGGCTTATTACTCGCAGGCATTTTCATGTATGTGATGGTCATCATGACCGAGCCATTATTGATTATTGCAGCGATGTCTTTAAGTGCGATGGCTTGGGGTTTTGGAGTAGCTGCTGTATTTGCTCTGCTTGCAAAAGTAACGACCTCAAATGTAGGGGCGACTGCGGGCGGAATATTTAACGGTTTGGGTAATTTTGCAAGTGCAATTGCACCTGTACTTATCGGTTACATCGTGATGCAAACACATAGTTTTAATTTGGGAATTACCTTCTTGGCTGCTGTCGCTGTCATCGGGTCATTTTTCTTGGTTCCTCTTTTAAAACGATATTAATTCACTGTATAGGAGTTTAAAAAATGACTACACAACAATTCGAATCGTGGGCACAACCAGAAAATTCTTCTTTAGAAGATTGGTTAAACACACGTATTGCTCGCTTTGAGACACGTAAATATGACTTTGATGCTTTGAAGTTCCAAGCCGATTACGACCCGAAATATCGCCGTGCTCAAATGCGTTATATGGGTACAGGTGCAACAGGTGTTGCAAATGACGGTAACACTGTACCAGCAGAAAACTTTACGTTTTCGACCATGGTGTTGCCACCACAGTGTGAAGGTCCTTTGCACATTCACCACGATGTTGAAGAAGTTTTCTTTATGCTTCGCGGCGAAATTGATTTGTTCATTGAACACAACGGCGAGAAATTCGAGACCCGTTTAAAAGAGCGTGACCTGATTTCAATTCCACCAGGAATCTACCGTGGTCTATTTAACCCAGGTCAAGAAGATGCCTTGATGTGTGTGATGTTGGGAACAGGCAAACCGACGATTCCAAACTATCCACCAGAGCATCCATTGTCTCAAATCAAACGTTAAGTGTTTGATGATGTGAGTTAAGGGAAAGGAATAAAAATGATGACACTCATTGAAAAGTTAGCAGAATTTCCGGTTAAAACGGTGACTGTTCAAGGCCAGCAACAAGCATATCGAGAAGCCGGTCAGGGCGAATACCTCGTGCTGTTACATGGCATTAGTTCAGGTTCTGCTTCTTGGGTGAACCAACTTGAAGTGCTGTCTCATCATTTTCATGTCATTGCCTGGGACGCACCGGGCTATGGCTTGTCAGATGAACTTTTAACTGATCAGCCGAATGCTACAGATTATGCAAAGCGTTTGGCAGCGCTGTTTGAAGTTTTAAAAATTGAAAAAGCAATTGTTGTTGGCCACTCATTAGGTGCCTTACAAGCGAGTGCATTTGCTGCACTTTATCCAGAACGAGTAGAGCATTTGGTGATCGCCAATTTGGCTCAAGGCTACCAACGCCACGATGAACAAACACAAATTCAGGTTTTTGAAAAAAGACCAAAAATGTTGAAAGAGTTAGGCGCTAAAGGAATGGCTGAAAGCCGTGGGCCTCATTTGATTTATAAACAAGAACCACAAGCCTTAGCTTTAGTTTCAGAGGTGATGCAACAGTTGACCCTACAGGGATTCACACATGCATCGTACTTACTTGCCTATGACGAAATACGTAATTATTTAACAGATTTACAAGTCCCATGCACAGTGATTGCAGGGCAGCAAGATCAAATCACTCCTGCGTTAAGTATACAAGAGCTTGCTCAGGAATTGCAGTTGGAACAGCACTACATCATCCAAGATGCAGGACATCTAAGTTATGTCGACCAACCGCAAGCATTTAACCAAATTATGTTGACGATTCAGGAACAATCGTAAGAGAGATTAAGGATTATGAGCTTCCAAGTTGAAGGAAAAGTTGCAGTTGTTACGGGTGGCTCCTCTGGGATTGGGCTGGCTGCTGTTGAAATACTGGTTGCAGAGGGTGCAAAAGTAGCTTGGTGTGGTCGCGATGAAGAGCGCTTGAATGCTTCAAAACTCTATATTTTAGAGAAATATCCACATGCCAATATTTTTACCAAAGCATGTAATGTGTTGAAAAAAGAAGAAGTTCAACAATTTGCCAAAGACGTAAAACTCAATTTGGGCAATGTTGATATGCTCATTAACAATGCTGGACAAGGCCGCGTTTCAAACTTTGAAAATACGCAAGATGAAGACTGGATGAAAGAAATTGAGCTGAAGTATTTCAGTGTTTTACATCCGGTTCGGGCTTTTCTTGAAGATTTAAAACACTCTGTAAATGCATCGATTACCAATGTGAACTCGTTACTGGCATTGCAACCAGAGCCACACATGATTGCCACTTCATCAGCACGAGCTGCGTTGTTGAATCTGACACATTCTTTGGCTCACGAGTTTACTCAGTATGGTGTTCGTGTGAACTCGATTTTACTGGGAATGGTCGAATCCGCGCAGTGGAAGCGCCGTTATGAAACTCGCTCAGACTTAAACCAGTCATGGGAAGAATGGACAGGCAATATTGCTAAAAACCGCGGTATTCCAATGCAGCGTTTAGGCCGTCCTGAAGAACCAGCCCGTGCTTTAGTTTTCTTGGCATCTCCATTGGCATCGTACACCACAGGTGCGGCACTCGATGTCTCAGGTGGTTTTAATAAACATTTATAAATATCAGGTGCTGTCATGAAAAAGTTGATGATGATTGGTTTTGGCGCAATGGCAGCAGAAGTGCATGCTCACTTGCCTCAAGATTTGCAACTGAAATGGATTGTCGTGCCGTCTCGTAGCGTTGAAAAAGTTCAATCACAAGTGTCTTCAGAGATTCAGGTGATTTCAGATATTGAGCAATGTGATGGCGCGCCAGACTATGTCATTGAGGTGGCAGGTCAAGCAGCAGTGAAAGAGCATGCTCAAAAGGTTCTGGCTAAAGGTTGGACCATAGGCCTGATTTCGGTTGGAACTTTAGCTGATAGTGATTTTCTGATTCAGCTCAAACAAACAGCTGAAGAAAATAATGCCCATCTGCATTTACTCGCAGGTGCCATTGCTGGCATTGACGGTATTTCAGCAGCCAAAGAAGGTGGCTTGCAAAAAGTCACTTATAAAGGCTGTAAAAGCCCAAAAAGCTGGAAGGGTAGTTATGCAGAACAATTGGTCGATTTAGACCATGTGACTGAAGCTACGGTCTTTTTTACCGGAACTGCTCGCGAAGCTGCCATGAAATTTCCAGCAAATGCCAACGTCGCTGCAACGATTGCACTTGCTGGGCTTGGAATGGATGAAACCATGGTCGAGTTAACCGTTGATCCAACAATCAACAAAAACAAACACACCATTGTGGCAGAAGGTGGCTTTGGGCAAATGACCATTGAACTGGTTGGCGTGCCGTTAGCAAGTAACCCGAAAACATCAACTTTGGCTGCGCTTAGCGTGATTCGTGCTTGTCGCAACAGTGTAGAAGCAATACAGATTTAAGAAGGATTTGATCATGGCAAAGGAAATTTATATTGCAGGTGAATGGCGTTTGGGCCGCGGTGCGGTCATCCAAAGCCTTTTTCCGGCAGATCAGTCTGTCAATGCAGAAATTTCGACTGCAACGCTTGAAGATGTGAATGAAGCGATTGAAAAGGCTGATCAGGCTTGGCGTCAACCAAGCTGGAGAAACAGTTTGCCGCATGAGCGTGCACGTATTCTCTACAAAGTTGCAGACATTATTGAAGCGCGTGTCGATGAATTGGCAAAACTACAAACACGCGATAATGGTAAGCCTTTAACCGAAACACGTGGTTTGGTGATGAGTGCTGCGGCGACTGCACGTTATGTTGCAGCGGCTTGTGAAACGCTGAATGATGAGCTAACCACTCAACGTGCTCCAGACTTTATGACCATGAGCGTGCATGAACCTGTAGGCGTTGTGGCAGCAATTACACCTTGGAACTCTCCAATTGCGAGTGAAGTTCAAAAGCTTGCCCCAGCTTTAGCAGCAGGAAATGCAGTGGTGTTAAAACCAGCAGAAGCAACGTCGCTGATTGCTTTAGAACTTGCCAAAATTTTTGAAGAGGCAGGTTTACCAAAAGGCTTACTCAGTGTGTTAGTTGGTCGTGGTTCGGTTATTGGTGATGCAATTGCTCAGCACCCGTTGGTTCGTAAAATCTCTTTTACAGGAGGAACAACCACGGGTCGTCATTTAGCTCATATTGCAGCGGAAAAACTCATTACCACTTCGCTTGAGCTAGGTGGTAAGTCACCAACAATCGTTCTGCCAGATGCTGATGTAGAACTTGCTGCTAAAGGCGTAGCGTACGGTATTTTTAGTTCGGCAGGCCAAGCGTGTATCGCAGGTTCTCGCTTGTTTATTCATAGCAGTCTTTACGATCAGTTTTTAACGCGTCTGGTTGATATTACCAAAGGCTTACGCGTGGGCCATCCTGAACAGGCTGGTGTGCATTTAGGGCCACTCGTAAATGACAAACATTTGCAGTCGGTTGATCGCTATGTGCAGCTTGCTAAAAGCGAAGGTGGTCAAGTTTTGGTTGGTGGCGAAGCATTGACAACTGGTGACTATGCCAAAGGCAGTTATTACTTACCCACTATTATTACAGGTTTAAGTAATAGCGCCCAAACCTGTCAGGAAGAAATTTTTGGTCCTGTTTTAGTCGTCATGAAATATGACAACGAACAAGATTTGATTGCTCAAGCCAATGACAGTTGTTTTGGTCTTGCAGCTGGCATCTGGACTGAAAGTTACCGTAAAGCTTGGCGTATTGCACGTGTGTTAGAAGTGGGAACCGTGTGGATTAATACCTACAAAAAGTTCTCGATTAGTGCGCCGTTTGGTGGCTTTAAAGACAGTGGTATCGGGCGCGAAAAAGGCCGTTTGGGCATTTTATCGTATATGCAGCAAAAGAGTATTTATATGGGGCTGAATGAACAGCCTAACCCTTGGTGCGATTAATAGATTCAAGGATTGAAAAACAAATTTTGAGGAATAGACATGACTGAACGTGTAAATGTAGGCGAAGCAATCGCAAGAGTTTTAGAAGCGCACCAAGTTGATAGTATTTATGGTGTTATTTCCATCCACAATTTACCTATTGCCGACGCAGTAGGGCGCCGTGAAAAAATGCGTTTTGTTGCTGCTCGTGGTGAAGCTGGTGCGGTAACCATGGCAGATGCACATTCACGCTTTAAAGGCTTAGGTGTAGCACTGACCAGTACTGGTGCTGGGGCTGGCAATGCGGTAGGTTCACTGATTGAAGCGATGAATGCGGGTAGCCCTGTATTGCATTTAACAGGTCAGGTTGAGCGTGAATATCTTGACCGTGATGCAAGTTTCATTCACGAAACCAAAGACCAACTTACGTTTTTACGCGCATCAAGCAAAGCAGCATTTCGTATTACAAGTCCAGACAATGCAGTGGGCGTAATTCGTGAAGCCATCCGTGTGGCAACAACTGTTCCAATGGGGCCGGTAAGTGTTGAGTTGCCAATTGATGTACAAGCGGCAGAAATTGATTTGCCACTTAACCTTGGGCCAGTCAAAGCATTGCAATTGCCACAAGCAGATCAAGCTGAAATTGATCTTCTTGTGAGTGAAATCAAAAAAGCAAAACGTCCGATTTTTTGGATTGGCGGTGGGACTTTAAATAGTGTTGCTGAAGTTAAAGCAATTGCAGATTTAGGTATTCCTGTTGTGTCATCTACGCATGGTCGTGGCGTATTGGCAGACGATCATCCACGTAGTTTGGGTGCATTCCACAACTCGGCAGCGGTTGAGCAGTTATTAAAAGATGCTGACTTAATGGTTGTATTGGGTTCTCGTTTACGTAGTAATGAAACCAAAACTTATTCGGTTGAATTTCCTGAAAATATTATTCAGGTTGATGCTAACCCAATGGCTCAGCAACGTAATTACAAAATTCGCAACTTCATTTGTGGTGATGCCAAAGATGTCTTAACACGTGTGTTGGAACAGCTTCAAGGTACTTCAAAAGTTGATGCCGATTACGATGCGGCTGTAGTTGCTGCAAAACAAGCTGCAATTGATGCACTGCGTAAGCAAATCGACCAATACGCTTTAATTTGTGATCACTTGCGTGCAGCTTTACCTCAAGACGGCATTTTTGTACGTGACATCACCATGTCAGGTAGCACATGGGGTAGCCGTTTATTCCCTGTACAAGCACCAAACCAAAACATTCACTCACTCGCGGGTGCAATTGGTTTAGGTCTTGCAACTGCAATCGGTGCTTCGGTTGCTAACCCTGACAAAAAAGTGATTGGTTTGGTAGGCGATGGTGGCTTAATGCTTGGCATTGGCGAAATTGCGACCATGGTGCAAGAAAACACCAACATGGTCTTAATGATTATGAATGACGGTGGTTATGGCGTAATGCGTGGCATTCAAAATAACTACTTTGGTGGTCGTCAGTATTTCAATGAATTGCATACACCAGACTACAAACTTCTTGGCGAATCAATGGGTGTGAAGAGCTGGAAAGTCGGTAGTGCAGATGAGTTTAAAACTGTCATTCAAGAGGCGGTTGCATTTGAAGGACCAACGGTAATTGAGCTCGATATGAACTCGATTGGACCATTAAACTTTGCGGGTCCACCGCAAAAGAAACTGTATTAACCAGTTTGGATGGTTTAGTACATATGCGATGGGAGCTGCTAAGCCATCCTTTTTTTAGATATATTTTTTTATCTAAAAAACAATAAAAACGAAGTTTTACAGGTAAAACAAATAAAGTTCCAGCAGGATGCTGGAACTCAATCAAGGATGTAGAGATGAAAAAGACTTCATTGATCATGGCATTCATTGCACCACTCGCTATGGGGATGAGTGCAAGTGCGTTTGCAAAAGACTCATTACTTGAATGGAAAAGTGATGATGGAACTGACTCTTTAAAGTTAGGTGGGGTGGTTCGGTTAAATCAGCGCTATGAAGATTGGGAAGGGCCAAACCGTGGTTTTGGTAAGCTTTATTTTGATATTTTCAGGGTAGACCTAAAAGGTAAGTTTGATGATGCATATATCAATGCGAGCTATCTGTTCCAAGACCAACAGAAAACCTCCATTGAAAAAGCATATGTCGGTTATAACTTAGATGCCAATAACAGTATTGAAGCAGGTTTGGTCTATAAGCCATTTACGATTTATCCATATCCGCAAAATGGCTGGACCTATCACATTCCGTTCTTTTTAGGTTATGGCAACAATATTGCACCGGGACTTAACTGGAATTATCACGACAAAGATTGGGATGTAAAGCTCGGTTATTACCCGCAAATGCTAGAGACCAACTTGCGCTATTCGCCTGAAAGTGCAACTTATGATGACCTGGAAGAAAATGCATTTCCATCTCAAAAAGCCTACCAGAATGAAAAGCGCCATCAGTTTAATACCCGCATTGTGCGTAAGTTAGAAACTGATTTTGGTAAACAAGAGGTTGGTGTGTCTGGTGCGATTGCCCAGTTACATAATAAAGTCACCGATAAAGATGGCAAGTATTATGCGGTTGGTTTGCATACCGACAACAACTACAAGCGCTTTAACTTACAAAGTTCAGTCATTCACTATCAATACGACGCTAAAAATCCGGATGGTGTAAATAGTGATATGACTTTAATGGGCAATAACGGTTTTACACCTGCCTATTTCATCGCTTCGGAAGGAACGATTGCCAGTTTAAACCTTGCCTATACTTTGCCTGTCACGAATATGGGCAAGCTAAAAGCCATTAAGTTTTATAATGACTATAGCTATCTCGATAAAAAACGTGATGATTGGTCAGATTCGCAAATGAACACTACAGGCATGATGTTTATAGCTTCACCATTTATGGTTTGGGCAGATTACACGTGGGGCAAAAACTCAAATATTATTGGTGGGGCGACCAACTCAACGGGTTATACCTCGGCTAGTTCGCCAAACAGCGACAAATGGTTATACCGTATTAACTTTAATATCGGTTTTACTTTCTAAAGTGAACAGCATTAAAAAACCACGCAACTGGCGTGGTTTTTTAATGAGTTAATATTTTTAATATCTAGATTTCTCAAACTTATTCCAAAATACAAAAGCAGTCACAAAGGCCAAAATAGTGAGCGCAAAAATATAATACATCGCACCGATATCACTATATTGACTAAGCCAATGGACTAAAGGCAGTGTCATACCACCAACAATTGCATAAGATAAATTATAAGAAAATGAAATGCCCGAGAAGCGAACGGGTGCAGGGAACATTTTAACCATGCTGCTCGACACCATACCAACAGTACCTGAGCAAAGACCTAGCAACATATATAAGCCAAAAATGGTTGAATGTGCGGTGTGACCTAAACTGTTATAAAAAACTGCTGCTGTAAGTGCCACGGCAAGTGCACCAACCATCATCACTTTGCCACAGCCAAAACGGTCAGCAAAATAGCCTGCCAAAATACAGCCAACCATTTGCATGACAATGGCTGCGCTTTGCATTTCAAAAGTCTGTGCACGCTCAAAACCAAATGAACCAATCAATAAATTTGGCATGGCTAAAATCACCACCACCACACAGCCTGTCAAAAACCATGTAAATAACATTCCAATAACAACGGCTGTTTTATGTGTTTTTAACACTTGTTTAACCGGCATTTCTTTTGAAATTTCTTTACGTGCCTGCATTGCCTTAAACACAGGTGTTTCTTTTAAATAGGTCCGTAAATAAAGTGCGACTAGACCAAAAATACCACCTGCAATGAAAGGAATACGCCATGCCCAGTCATGGATTTGTCCTTCACTAAAATTCAGTGAAATCCATAAAGACATCAGCGCGCCTAGTAAAATTCCTAAAGACAGTCCGGCAGTTAATAAACCATTTGCCATTCCAATTTTTCTTTCGGGAACGTGTTCCGACACAAATGTCCACGCGGCAGGAATTTCACCTCCAATAGCAATACCTTGCACCACACGCATGAGCAATAAAAGTAGCGGTGCCAAATAACCAATATTTTCAAAAGTGGGCAATATCCCGATAAACAGAGTAGGCAGAGCCATCAGTAAAATAGAAAGCGAAAATAGTTTTTTACGCCCGACTAGATCGCCAAAATGGGCCATTACAACCCCGCCTAAAGGCCTAAAAAAGTAACCTGCTGCAAAAATACCGTAAGTATTGAGCATGGCCCAGAAAGGACTAAGCGTACTTGGGAAAAAGAGGTCGGAAATGATTTTGGCGTAGAACACATAAATCACAAAATCGTAAAACTCTAAAGCGCCACCGAGTGAAGAAAGGGCGAGGGTTCGTTTATCTTCTTTATTCAGATAGTTCGCATCCTGCAACGTTAATTCTTGATCCATTTTTTACTTAATTGTTGTAATCGAAGCTTGGATATTAATGGAAAAGTGAATTAAAAGTAAATGGAGGAAATTTGTGCTATAGATGAGTGTAGATTGGGTTAACCAAGAAAAGACAAAACGGTTTAAAACTAAAAACGCTTTAGATTAAACAAAAACAGATGTAGGAATGGCTTTTCTTTTGAGCCGTTCAGCGACACAATAAAACTTGTCATAGCTAGTTTAATGAGAGATTCAAGGGATGAGTGTAGTTTTACCTGTAGCTAAGCGCGGTGAAGACATTTTAAAACTGATTGCTGCACCTGTCTCATCTAGTGAGCTGAACAGTGATTGGCTTTATGGGCTTGCAGCCGCCATGCATGCCACTATGCTTGAACGTAATGGTGTAGGAATTGCTGCACCTCAAGTCTATATCTCTAAACGAGTCATTATTGTGGCTTCTCGACCAAACCCGCGCTATCCCGATGCACCTGAAATGGATGCGGTGGTGATGGTGAATCCTGAAATTTTAGAGTTTTCGAGTGAAACTCTCTTAGGTGAAGAAGGTTGCTTAAGCGTGCCAGATGAACGTGGACAAGTTGAACGCGCAGAAATGGTAAAGGTTAAATATTCAACACTTCAGGGTGAATTCGTTGAAACGATTTTTCACGGTTTTCCTGCTCGTATTGTTCAACATGAAGTCGATCATTTAAATGGAGTGTTATTTGTAGAAAGAATAATCTAATCTTCTGTTTAAAGTTTTGAAAAACGTATAATGAGCTTGAAATAAAGAAGTCAACGGAATTACAATACTTATAGCGTGATTTTTAATTCATTCAAAAAGTATAATTTTAATATTATCAGCAGGTTGTGCTGAAAAATTGCTCTAAAGCGCAAATCTCCTCATTTAAGGTTACGGACCATGAAAACCCCTCTCCCAGATTATTTGGCAAATGTGATAGAAGCCTGTGAGGTAGATAATAGCGGGCATCTAGCTGACTATATTCCAGAGTTGGCAAATGCAAATCCAGACCGATTGGCTTTGGCAATGTCTACGGTAGATGGTGAAATTTATTCGATCGGCGATGATGATACTGAATTCACCATACAGTCAATTTCTAAACCGTTTGTATATGCTTATGTTTTACAACAGCTTGGCATTGATGCGGTACTCGCTAAAGTAGGGGTGGAGCCTTCAGGGGAAGCTTTCAATGAAATTTCATTGGGTAAAGATGGCCGTCCGAAAAACCCAATGATCAACTCTGGCGCAATTACTGTACATTCATTGATTCAGGTCAAACATGGTCTACATAGTGCAGAAATTCTACGCCGTTTTATGAGCGAGCTTGCTGGTCGCGAATTAAGTTTTGATGAGTCTGTTTACGATTCGGAAGTCAAAACAGCCTATCGTAATCTTTCGATCGGTTATATGTTGCGAACTGTCGGAATTTTAGAAACTGATCCAGTCGATATTGTGAATGGTTACATTCGTCAATGTGCAATCATGGTTACAGTTAAAGATCTGGTACGTATGGGCAGTGTACTTGCCAATGGTGGGGTCGACCCTAAAACCGGAAAACGCTTATTGAACCGATCTGTAGTGAGACAAGTACTCAGTGTCATGATGAGCTGTGGTATGTATGATGCCGCGGGTGACTGGCTTTCAACTGTAGGTATTCCTGCTAAAAGTGGTGTAGCTGGCGGTATTTTGGGGGTGTTGCCGGGTCAGGTCAGTATTGCTGCTTTTTCACCTCGACTAGATGAGCATGGTCATAGTATTCGAGGTATCGATATTTTAGAACGATTATCTCGTGACATGGGATTACATCTCATGGAAGGTACACCTTCTGCACAAACCATTGTACAAAGCCATTACCGTACAGGAAAAGATGCGTCATTAAGTGTGTATGTGCTTCGAGGTGTATTGAAATTTACCGAAGCTGAAATGTTGTTGCGTATTTTACAAGACGAGACAACTGATCAAAGCACAATCGTGATTGATTTGACCCAGATTTCGCTTATCCATGATGTGGGTAAACGTATGTTCTTAGAAGGTGTAGATCGTCTGATTGATGATGGTCATACACTCGTTTTGGTTGATCCAGAACAGCGTTTAGATCATGCGAGAACCGGTAAAGATCGAGAACTCCATGTCTATCATGATTTCGATGATTTGCTCGAAAAGCATGACCTACCTGCAAAAAAAAAGACTTATAACGACATCGCGGCACTTCTAAATTGCTGAGGTGTTTTTCCGAGATGTCGTTTAAACATCGCACTGAATGCACTGGGATTATTATATCCCAGTGATTCAGAAATTTGAGCAATCGATTCACCATTCGCGATTTTACTCAAGGCAAGTGCGATATGCATTTGCTGTACCCATGCCCGATAAGACAGTCCAGTTTCTTTTTGGAACATACGCATTAAGGTTCTCGAACTCGCACCAATATCATCAGCCCAATCTGTTAAATCTTTTGAGTGATTAGGCGCGTGTAATAACGCTTGGCAAATTTTTAATAATCGTTTGTCTTTTGGCCAAGGAATCTGGATAGGCAGCAAATTGGCTCGATGAATTTCTTCAAAAATCAAAATTTGTAAAGAACGAGAAAGCTCTTGAGAGGTGACAATATTTGGAGTCTCCTCTTGTTCAATTTCATTCAAACGAATCAAAAGCTCATGCAACAGGTTGCTCACCCGAATAATAAAGCAATGTTGCCCCATTAAAGCAGCTGCATTTACTTCAACTAACGCCGTATTTAACTTAACGTGACTCAGTGAAATTACACTGTGCTCGACATGGGCAGGAATCCATAACGCACACATGGGCGGCACAATCCAGACATTATTCGGTGTAAACACCTGAATGTTTCCTGTAGACGCATATAAAAACTGAGCGCGAGTATGCGTATGAGTCGGCGTGATTTCTCGGTAGGCATGCTCGGAAGATAGCCCAATCACAAGTTCAGACAAATCAGACTGAATAAGAGAATCGGACATAATCTATCCTAAAAATTGTCACTTATACGATGATTATTGGAAGATAACTTTATAAGCGACAATTTACAATAAGCACCTTACTTAAAATATTGGAGTTTTTCAGGTATGACGTCTTCAATACAATTGAAAGATGGTATTGCCAATACCGTTGCAAATGATCAGCCTCAAGGAATGATTATTAAAATTGTAGGTGCTGTGGCGGTTGCACATTTACTGAATGATTTGATTCAAGCAGTGCTACCAGCTATTTATCCAATGCTCAAAGCAAACTTTTCGCTGAGTTTTGCTCAAGTTGGCCTGATTTCATTTGTATACCAAATTACAGGTTCACTGCTACAGCCTTGGATTGGACTTTATACCGATAAACATCCAAAACCGTATCTTCTCCCACTCGGAATGGTCGTCACATTCTGCGGCATTATTTTGTTGGCATTTTCACCAAGTTTTGCTGTGTTGTTGTGTGCATCTGCCCTTATTGGGGTTGGGTCTGCAACCTTTCATCCAGAAGCTTCGCGGGTGGCGCGAATGGCATCGGGTGGACGTTTTGGTACGGCTCAATCGACTTTTCAGGTGGGTGGAAATACAGGTACTGCCATTGGCCCATTGTTAGCAGCTTTACTTATCGTACCGTTTGGACAGCATGCAGTTGCAGGTTTAGTTATATTTGCACTTTTAGCTATTTGGGTTTTATTTGGTGTAAGCCGTTGGACGATTGGTCATGCAAAAAATCAGGTAGCTACACGTGTAAACCAATCACAGAGTAAATTACATGGTCGTAAGCTCATTATTGCCTTGAGCACCATTAGTGTGTTGATGTTCGCTAAATTTACCTACATTGCCAGCATTAGCAACTACTTCACTTTTTACTTAATTCAAAAGTTCCATATCAGCATCCAGACCGCCCAGTTGCATTTGTTTGCGTTTTTGGCAGCTGTTGCTTTAGGTACATTTGCAGGTGGCCCAATTGGTGACAAGATTGGTCGTAAAGCTGTTATCTGGGTTTCATTTGTGGGTATGGCTCCATTTGCATTAATGATGCCGTATGCAAACTTGTTTTGGACAACAGTCTTATCAATTATTACTGGTTTGGTGTTGTCGTCTGCTTTTGCTGCAATGGTGGTTTATGCACAAGAAGCTGTTCCGGGCCGTGTGGGGATGATTGCTGGTTTAATGTTTGGTCTTATGTTTGGGGTAAGTGGTATTGCCGCAGCAGGGCTAGGGCATTTGGCTGATGTTAACGGCATTGAATGGGTATTTGGATTGTGTTCATTGTTACCATTATTAGGTTTCGCAACCGCATTTTTACCAAATACAAAGGTTAAATAAAACCATCACTCCGTTGTTTTAAATCCTCCAGTCTTAAAAAGGTTGGGGGATTTTTTATTAGAAAAGAGAACTATATATTAGGGTGATAAATTTATTTTAATTAAAAATAATAAAGTTAATTCAATAGGCTATCTTGTCCTATGAAAAAAATTGTTTAAAATCGCAAGGCAATATATCAAGACATAAATTGATAATATTGTAGAAATAGTAATAATTTCTTAATTTATTGAATTTATTGAATTTATTATATAAAATAAAATTTATTATGGGTGGTATGAAGTGTTCGCTATTAAGCAATTATCATTAAGTGTTTTTCTCGTTTCTACATTAACTTTAGTTGCATGTGGTGGGGGTGGTGGAGGAAGTTCTACGGACGGTTCTTCTACATCTTCAAAGTCAAATCCTAATGAAATCCCGACTTTATCATCCACTCCATTGATTAATTACACTACAACTTTTGAGCAAAATCTCACTATAATTAATGAAAAAAATAATGGCATATCAACCCAGCTTGTTCCAAGTAATGGATCTAGTAAAAGTGTGATTGAACCTAGTTATAGTGTAAGAACTTATGGGAATTCAGGGCTTTCATTTTATTATAAATTAGATAGAAATCAATTTGTTAGGGTTGAATATGATAAGCTTTCTGGTAAGGTGGTAAGTGCAAGAATTGATACGGAGAAATCTTCCTTAACTTGTAGGGATGATAAATGGACTCCTGAAGGTTGTGAAGGAATTAGTGTGATTTATGATGATCGTACTGGTGATTCAACACTATTATTTAATAATAAAAAATTTGAAGATTCATATTACTCGAATAATGAAAAGGTAACGTATTTAGTTACATTGAATGGTACGGTAAAAGGGAGTATTAGTAGTAAACCTTTAGAATTTACAGATTTTGAAAAGACCCATAATGGTGAAATTACTGTTAATGGTAAGAAAATGGATATTCTTCGAGCCTATATGAGGGATACTCAGCTTGTTGTTCAATTTACGAATGGTGAGAGCTTATATTTGCTTACAGGTAAATCATCAGGGCTGGTTAACACTTATTATACAGGAGAAGAGATTCTCTCTAGTGCGGCGGCTATGGGAACATTAAAAAAACTAGATAACGATCGAGTAAATGTAGAATTTAATAACGTTTACTTTAATTCAAAAACTGGATCTAACTCTAAAATAGCCTCAGGAAATATTACTTTAATCAATAGTTACGCCAAAATTGATATCTCAAATGTAGGAAAAATTGATACAAACGAGGTTTATGCTTATGAACTCTCTAATAAAGAAATAACTTACTTTATTACATCTACTACTGGGCATGGTTATATCACTGTTCAAGGTCAAAATCCTGTGAATATTCAGATAAATGGCTATTCTTGTACTTTAAGTGATTGTAAAAATGTATTGATCTCTAAAGATGGTTCTTATATCCAACTGAAGGGTACAAAGCTGGGTGATGTGAGTGTGACTGGTTCAATTCGAACAAATATTCATTAAGTGATTCATTTCACCTTGGACTATTTAGATAGGAGTGAGGTGACGGTTAATATTCGGCATTTTACGAACACAAAAGTTAAATAAATGAAAAGACTCTCAGTCATATTAAACTGAGAGTCTTTTTTAGATAAATATAGTTCCAATTCAAAAGACTATTTTTGAATACCAAATTTAAATACGGTGACACTGTTATACGTTTGATTTGGGTTCAAACGTGTAGAAGGGAAAGTCGGTTGATTGGGGCTGTCTGGAAAATGCTGTGTCTCTAATGCTAGAGCATCTGCTTGTCGATAAAGTACGCCGTTTGCACCAGCAACATTTCCTAATAAATGATTCGCCGTATACATTTGAACGCTTGGTTCAGTGGTTAGGACCTGCATAGTCCGTTTAGATTTTGGATCAACAACATTAGCCGCAAGATTTAATTTCCCTTGAGACTTTTGGTTAATCACCCAAGTTTGGTCATAGCCATATCCATACGCCAATTGCTGATGATTCGCTCGAATATCTTTTACAATTGCTTTAGGAGTCCGAAAATCAAAAGGTGTACCTGCAACTGAAGCAATTTCACCTGTTGGTAACGAATTTTGATCGGTTACCAATATACGGTCTGCATTGAGCTGTACCACATGATCGAGTACGCCATACGGATTGTTCCCAGCTCCTGACAAGTTGAAATAACTGTGATTGGTGAGATTGACGACTGTCGGTTGATCAGTTTTGGCCTTATATTTAATCTGGAATTCATTTTGGTCTGAAAGACTGTATATCACCTCCACATCTAATTTCCCGGGAAAACCTTGATCACCATTTGGACTGGTTAACTTAAGAGAAGCTTTGACGGTTTCACCTTTGGAAACGAGGGGCTTAACTTGCCAAATACGTTTATCAAAACCAGGATTACCGCTATGTAATGAATTCGGTCCATTATTTTTTTCAAGATTATAAGTTTTTCCATCTAAGCTAAATTTAGCATTACCAATCCGGTTCGCATAACGACCAATTAATCCGCCAAAATGAATGCCTTCCTTAGTATCAGTGACTTCATAGCCCTTAAGATCATCGAAGCCCAAAACGATATTATTTTGTTTACCTTGTGCATCGGGAGTCAAAATTTGTGTAATTACGCCACCAAAACTAATAAAAGATACAGAGACTCCTTTGCTATTGCTCATGGTGTATAGATCAACTTTTTGACCGTCTTGAGTTGTGCCGTATGGTTTTACATTTAATGTGGCTGCATTCGCAATTTGTGCAAAGCCATAGATCGTAAAACTTAAAATTACTAATTTTTTCATGTTTATACTCTATTTTGTAATGGTAGGATATTGATGAATATAAGATTGATTTTTCATCTTTTTAAAGAGTTTTTTATTATACGGTGTTAATGATTATTAACTCAGTTCATTTTAGGTATTGAACAAACTGACACTATTTAAGGTTATAAACAAATTAACTTTATTATCAAAATTCAACAGTAAGCTATTTTTATGAGTCATTCTGACTCGGCTTTAAAATTTTCACTCGGTCTTAATGGCCTGTCATTTGACTTAGACAACCAACATATTCGATTTGAACAGGGCTTGAGTTTTATTAATTCAAAAAGCATTAGCCATAGTGTGATTGATGAGCTTGCTATTGAAAAGATGATTTATTTTATTGAAGAAATTATAGAGTCTCAGCCACTAAGAAATCTAAATATAAGTGGTGTAGCTGTTACTGCTGATACAGCCATGACACAACTCAGTGAGTTATTTTTTAGTGCTCAAAAGCAAATCAGTCGCATTGAGCTTGAGCATGGATTCAATGATTTTATTGATCGTTTGAGCTACTACACAAGCCAAGTAGTCCCAAATCAGCTTTAAATTTTTTACCTACTTTGTATTTATTCGAGAGATGATGCATTACTTAAGAGTTGAGGAATTTCAAACCATATAAGAATTGACTTTAAAAACGTAAAAAATAGGGAATAACGGATAGTAGAGTACCAATGCCACTAAGCAAGACATTACTTTCAATAAAATAAGGAAAAATCATTAGAGCTAAACCAACAGTAAAAGGCACAGTCATTTTTTGCTTTTTTCCATAGAGAAAATAGCCGAGTCCAATTGAGCTAAAGATTACGCCGAGAAAGAGTTGAGTTGTGTTCATGATGATGTTTCGTACATTGTTATTCTCTGGCAGATATTACGCCAAGACTCTTAAAAGAATATTTAAAAAATAAGAGAGTCGTGATGCAATCATAGTAAAAATTGTGAAAAAACTTATAGGGATTTTTAATTTAATATAGTGATTTATCAGACATAAGATTATATGGTTTAATGAATTATTGATTTTATTATTTTTTGTGACTAGTATTTATGTTGAAGCATCACGCTTTGTTTTAGCTATAGTGTTTTCGCTATGGTAATACTTAGATTGGCTTCAAGCACTTTTCAGTCGGCGGATAATAACACTTCGTTAGTGATTACAATGTTTCGTTGGTGGTAAGTTGAAAGCGTGATGCTTCATAAAATTGAGGTTTAATTTTTTGATTTATAATACATTTAATAATAAATTTGAGTTGGCATCTAGCTTAGGTATAACTGTCAAACAATTAGATTTTATATCTCATAATGTAAGAGCTAATAAGTATAAGAAAATTGAAATTCCGAAAAAGAATGGTGGGAAGCGTGAGTTGTTTGTCCCTAATAGTGCATTAAAAGAGATTCAACGAAAGATTTTATGTGAGATACAGAAAAGTTATGAGCCTAGAGGATGTGCTTTTGCTTATATTAAGGGAAAAGATATTAAACAACATGCAGAAAAGCATAAAAATAAGAAGTGGATATTAAGAGTAGATCTGAAAGATTTTTTTTCAAGTATACATTTTGGGCGTGTAAGAGGAGTGTTTAAATATCTCGGATGTAATGATGAGATTTCTACTTACTTAGCACAATTGTGTTGTCATGATGGTAAATTGCCGCAAGGAGCACCAACCTCACCAATTATCTCTAATTTAATTGTAATGAAGATGGATGGGCAGTTATCAAAATTAGCAAAAGATAATTTATGTTTTTATACCCGATATTGTGATGATATCTATTTTTCCACTAATAGAAATATGTTTCCTCAGAATATAGCTTTTTTCGATCACTCTAGTGGTAATAGGTTTTGCCAAGTAGGTACTGATCTAAAGAATATCATTGAAAATAATGATTTTATAATTAATGAAGATAAAGTCTATTTAGCTAACAAATCTAATAGGCAATTTGTCACTGGTTTAGTTGTAAATGAAAAGATAAATGTTAGTAGAAAGTTTATTAGAAATCTTCGTCCTATTTTAAAAGCTCTGCAAACAAATAAAAACTATGCTTCTGATTATTTTGAAAAGTTTAATAAAGATATTTTATCTCAACTTAGAGGTAAGATAGAGTTTATTGGTAATATTCGTGGTTATGATGATCCTGTCTACAGAAAATATGCCTTGGCTTTATCGAAACTAGATCCATCATATATTTTTAATAAAAGAAATTTATCTTTTGGTGATGGCCAACTAGTTGAAATTTATTGTGAGGGTGTTACAGATTATCTTTTCTTAAAAGAGTATCTAAAACTATTTAAAAGTAGAGGAATGTTTACTGATCTTGAAATTAGATTTAGAGAGGACTCTAATTTTACTGGTGGTGATACTCAGTTGTTAGATGCTTATAAGAAAATTCAGCAAATGAACTCTAGTTTAAATAATCATTTAACTATTTTTGTTTTTGATAAAGATAATCAAACTATTATTAAATACTTTGAAAAATCAGAGAATGAGTTGAAAGGGTTGAAACCTTTGTTTTTACCTTGTCCTGACGGATATGAAACGAGTGAATACTGTATAGAACACCTATTTAAATTTGATGATATTTTGAAAGTGAAAGATAATGAAGATAGAAGAATATATTTAAAAAGTGAATTTAATCCAAAGGGTTTTCATAAAAATCAAGCTCTAATTTATATGAAAATGAATCAAAAAACTCTAGTTGCTGATGATGAGGTCTTCTGCTTGAAAACACAGAATAATGTAGCACTTTCGAAAGCAAAATTTGCAGAATTAGCAACAGGAAAGTATTTAAAAGAGTTAGATTTATCTAATTTTGATAAGTTGTTTTCAGATATTACAAACTTAAAAAATGAGTTTTATACATCCCCTCAATAGAGGGGATTTTTATAATTACTTAAGCTTAAACAATCGAATCATCTAAATTCGGCCCTAACCAACGCTTCGCCTCATCAAGTGTCCAGCCTTTACGTTTTGCATAATCTTCAAGTTGGTCTTGAGAGATTTTACCCACGTTAAAGTATTCACTTTGTGGATGAGAATAATAGAAACCACTTACCGAAGATGGTGGAATCATTGCAAAGTGTTCAGTCAGTTTAGTACCGATTTTGTCTGTAGACCCTAACCAGTCAAACAACACCGCTTTTTCAGAGTGCTCTGGACACGCTGGGTAACCCGGTGCAGGGCGAATACCGACATATTTCTCTTTAATCAGCTCTTCATTAGTCAGTATTTCATCTGCTTTATAACCCCAGAACTCTTTACGAATGCGTTCATGTAAGTGTTCGGCAAAAGCTTCAGCAAAACGGTCAGCCAATGACTGAACTAAAATTGCAGAGTAGTCATCACCTTTAGCTTTGTACTCATTTGCCAATTCTTCTGCACCAAAAATCGATACAGTGAATCCACCTAAGTAGTCCTGTTGCTCACGGTCAGTACGAATGTAATCTGCTAAAGACAAGTTTGGTTTACCTGTGACTTTGTCTGATTGCTGACGTAAATGTTCAAAGGTGTGCGTAACATTTTGACCAGCTTCATCAAATACGCTGACGGTGTCGGCGTCAGTGCGCTGAGCAGGGAACATACCAAATACAGCACGTGCATCAAAAAGGTTGTTGTCGATAATATCTTTCAACATCGCTTGAGCTTGGTTGTACAAATCTGTTGCAGCTTCGCCAACCACTTCATCTTGTAAAATTTTCGGGAACTTACCAGCCAAGCTCCAAGAAATGAAGAATGGTGTCCAGTCAAAATATTCAACCAATGTTTCAAGCGGGTAATTGGTTAAGACTTGTGTTCCCAAAAGATTTGGTTTTGCTGGAACGTAGCTTTCATCAATTTTAAAGCCATTTTGAACAGACTCTGCATAAGTCAGTTTTGCTGCTTTTGGTTGTTTGTTGGCTAAACGCTCACGAATTTTGGCATATTCAGCACGGTGCTCTTCAATGAATTTTCCACGCATTTCTTTTGAAAGCAGGGTAGTTGCAACACCTACAGCACGTGAGGCGTCAGCAACATAAATCACTGCATCGTTATGGTACTGAGGATCAATTTTTACTGCTGTATGCGCTTTCGATGTCGTAGCACCACCGATCAATAAAGGAATGTCAAAGCCTTTACGTTGCATTTCTTTCGCAACAAACACCATTTCATCTAAAGATGGAGTAATCAGACCTGACAATCCGATGATGTCACATTTTTCATCAATTGCGGTTTGCAAGATTTTCTCGCAAGGTACCATCACACCAAGATCAACAATGTCGTAACCATTACAGCCGAGTACAACACCCACAATATTTTTACCAATATCGTGTACGTCGCCCTTAACAGTTGCCATCAGGACTTTACCTTTAGATTGACTACCTGTTTTTTCAGCTTCAATGTACGGGTTGAGCCAAGCCACAGCTTGCTTCATGACACGCGCAGATTTCACAACCTGTGGTAAGAACATTTTACCTGAACCGAACAAGTCACCAACCACGTTCATACCGTCCATCAAAGCGCCTTCAATCACATCTAAAGGACGTTTGGCTTTTAGGCGAGCTTCTTCTGTATCTTCATCAATGTATGTGGTAATACCTTTAACCAAAGCATATTCAAGACGTTTTTCTACAGGTTCGTTACGCCATTCAAGGTTTTCGGCTTCACGCTGAGCACCACTATGACCACGGTATTTTTCAGCGACTTCAAGCAGTTTCTCTGTGGCGTTTTGACCAGACTCACCTTGGTTCTGGTTTAAAACAACATCTTCAACTGCATCTTTGAGTTCTTTAGGAATATCATCATAAATTGCCATCTGACCAGCATTTACAATCCCCATGGTCATGCCTTGTTTAATGGCATGGTACAAGAACACAGAGTGAATGGCTTCACGAACAGGCTCATTTCCACGGAATGAGAACGATACGTTCGATACACCACCAGAAATCATGGCGTGAGGTAAGTTCTGTTTAATCCAACCTGTGGCTTCAATAAAATCGACGCCATAGTTATTGTGTTCTTCAATACCTGTTGCCACTGCAAACACGTTCGGGTCAAAAATAATATCTTCAGCAGGGAAGCCCACATCATTAACCAAAACATCATAAGAACGTTTACAGATTTCACGCTTACGTGCAGCAGTGTCGGCCTGACCTGTTTCATCAAAGGCCATCACAATAATTGCAGCACCATATTGGCGACACAGGCGAGCTTTTTCGACAAACTCGTCATAACCTTCTTTTAACGAAATCGAGTTAACAACTGGCTTACCCTGTACGCATTTTAAGCCTGCTTCAATGATTTCCCATTTTGATGAGTCAATCATGATAGGCACACGTGAAATATCTGGCTCAGATGCCACAAGGTTTAGGAAATGCACCATCGCATTTTGCGAATCGAGCATCCCTTCATCCATGTTAATGTCGATAATCTGGGCACCAGCTTCCACTTGTTGCTGTGCAACTTCTAAAGCTTCGGCAAAGTTTTCTTCACGAATAAGACGTAAGAATTTTTTTGAACCGGTAACGTTGGTACGTTCACCCACGTTTACGAACAATGAGTCATCATAAATATTAAATGGTTCTAAACCACTCAAACGACAAGCTGGCTTAGTTTCTGGAATTTGACGAGGTGCAATGTCTTTTACAGCATTGGCAATAGCACGAATATGGTCTGGTGTTGTACCACAGCAACCACCGGTAATATTGATCAAACCACTTTCTGCAAACTCTTTTAAGAAGGCAGCAGTTTGTTCTGGTGTTTCATCATATTCACCAAAAGCGTTTGGTAAGCCAGCATTTGGATGGGCAGAAATGAAAGTATCAGCAACATCAGACACAGTTTTAACGTGAGGGCGCATGGCATCTGCACCAAGGGCACAGTTAAAACCAATTGAAAGTAAATCACCATGACGTACAGAGTTCCAGAACGCTTCGGCAGTTTGACCTGTTAAGGTACGGCCTGAGGCATCGGTAATGGTCCCTGAAATCATGAGTGGTAATTCATGACCAATTTGTTTAAAGACTTCTTTCACCGCAAAAATTGCAGCTTTACAGTTTAATGTATCAAAAACGGTTTCAATCAGAATGATATCTGCACCACCTTCAATCAGCGCATGAGTGGCCTCAATATAGTTTTCTTTTAGCGCATCAAAGGTAATGTTACGAAAGGCAGGATCATTTACATTTGGTGAAATTGAACAAGTACGCGATGTTGGGCCGAGTACACCCGCTACAAAACGAGGTTTATCTGGAGTCGAATATTTTTCACAGGCTGCTTTGGCTAAACGGGCTGCTTCACGGTTAATCTCGGGAACAAGGTCTTCCATGTGGTAATCAGACATAGAAACACGTGTGCCGTTAAAGCTGTTGGTTTCAATAATGTCTGCACCAGCATCAAGGTAAGCTTCATGAATGCCTTGAATGATTTCTGGCTGTGTCAAAACTAAAAGGTCATTATTACCTTTTAAGTCATGTGCCCAATCGGCAAAACGCTCACCACGGTAGTCGGCTTCTTCCAATTTATGGCGCTGGATCATCGTTCCCATTGCACCATCAATAATCAGAATGCGTTTAGCAAGAAGCGCTTTTAGGGTGGCAAGCGTAGACATAGAAAACCCCGATCTTTTATATGAATTTAAAAATGCGGCGCTATTGTAACAGAATAGCAGCACAATTGATGATCTATGACGACCCACCATTCACCGTAAATTAGTCGTAAAAAAAAGTGTTTTCGAACAAAAAGAGGGTGTTTTTTCATCAAATATTCATAAAATGATCATGATATTGAAATATTTCATCTCCAATATTCTGTTTTATGACAATTAGGCTGTTTAAAAAAGCGTCATACAGGTAATTTTTTAGATATTTTTGCTTTAAAAATAGTCATAAATAAGGAAGATATAAATTGATTTAAATTATTGTATTTTAATAAGAAAATAAATTTTATAGAGGAAAGGTGCATCAAATGAGGTCAAAATATGAAAAATTGACTTCATCAGGCGCCGCTTTGTCATATAATTGTCATAATTTAATTTAAGAATACAGAGGATTTTTCTATCCTCTTACCGTCTGCATGAATTCTAATCTACCCCCTGTTTCGGATTCAAAACTTGCGGCAAACCTGCAAGTCAAATCGACGAATGTACATGTCCCGACACCTAAGTTCTTTATGCCGGTGTTTCTGACAATTATTGTTGCAACACTTATTTATATTGGATTTCAGGTGAGTGCTGATTTAGCGCATGTACCGCCTTTGAGTCTTTATTCGGTTATTCTCTTATCTACTGCACTCTTGATTGCTTTAGGCTTTGAGTTTGTAAATGGCTTCCATGATACTGCAAATGCAGTAGCGACAGTGATTTACACCAATGCTTTACCTGCACCGGTTGCAGTCATGTGGGCAGGTTTTTGTAATTTTCTTGGGGTAATGGTTGCAAGCGGCGCAGTCGCTTACGGCATTATTGCATTGTTGCCTGTTGAATTGATTATGAACATGGGTAGCGGTGCAGGTTTCGCAATGGTTTTTGCGCTTCTTATTGCTGCGATTCTCTGGAACTTAGGTACTTGGTTCTTGGGTATTCCTGCTTCTAGCTCTCATACTTTGATTGGTTCAATCTTGGGTGTGGGCATTATGAACCATCTGTTGAGTGCATCGACTGGCGTAACGACCAGTGGTGTTGATATGGATCAGGTGATTAAAGTCGGTAAGGCCTTATTATTTTCACCTTTAATTGGTTTTGCTTTTGCAGCGATTGTATTCTTGTTGGTTAAAACTATTTTTAAACGCCAATTAGAATTATTCCAACCACCAGAAGGTAATAAACCACCACCAGCAATCATTCGTGCAATTTTAATCTTTACCTGTACAGGTGTAAGTTTTGCACATGGTTCTAATGACGGTCAAAAAGGTATGGGTTTAATCATGCTGATTTTGGTTGGTCTGGTGCCATTGGCTTATTCATTAAATAAAAACCTAGATACACAACAAGTTCAATCATTCCATCAGCTTTCTTCTCAAACTGCCGTACTTTTGAATCAAAATCAGCCAGAATTAACCGATGAAAAAGCACGTGTTATTTTGACTAAATATATTCAGACTAAACAGCAAACTCCGGAAGTAGTGCCTGCATTGGCAAGCATGACTGATCATTTGGGTGAGCGAGTTTCTAGCTATAGCAACTTAAAAGACATTCCAGAAGCTGCAATCAGTGAAATTCGTAATGACATGTATTTAAGTACAACGACGTTTAAGCGTTTGGATAAAGCAGATGCTTTACCAAAAATGGATCAGTCACAAGAAAAACTCGTGAAAGAATACCGTAGTAGCTTAGATTCATTCTTACAATACATTCCAACTTGGGTGAAAGTAGCAGTTGCTTTGGCACTTGGCTTAGGCACCATGGTCGGCTGGAAACGTATTGTTGTGACTGTAGGTGAACGTATTGGTAAACATCACATGACTTATGGTCAAGGGATGTCTGCTGAGCTTGTCGCAATGAGTACAATTGCAGCTGCCGACGGTTTAGGTATGCCTGTTTCAACAACACACGTTTTAAACAGTGCTGTTGCAGGTACCATGGTAGCGAATAGATCGGGTTTAAACTTCAATACAGTTAAAACGATTTTATCTGCATGGGTATTTACACTTCCTGCAACAATCTGTTTGTCTGGCGGTTTGTACTGGTTATTCTTACAGTTTGTATAAAAGTATTTAAAAAATTAAAGCCACTGTTCACAGTGGCTTTTTTATTTGTTTCTTTTTAACGTTCAGTCTATTTTCATGTACATTCAATTATAAATTAACGAGTCCTTATAAAGCCTCAAGTAACTTCAGAGGCTAGGCTTAAAACTTTTATATCGGGATAGATTATGGATGCGGTTCAAATAGATCAGCTAAAACAACAATTTCCACTTATTGAGACACTGCAAGCCTATCAAGAAACATTTTGGTTTACACCTCATTGCTATCCTTTAAAAGAAGCTTTAGAAAAAGTTGGATTAACAGCCGAAGACGTAAGTGAAGCAGAAGCCCGATTAGAGCGTTTCGCACCTTATTTGGCAAAAGTGTTTCCTGAAACTCAAGCGCAACATGGAAAAATTGAATCAGAGATCGTTGAAATTGGCCATATGCAACAAGCACTATCTTCAACAGAACAAGTGCAACTGAGTGGAGCATTCTGGCTGAAAAAAGATAGCCATTTACCTATTTCAGGTTCAATTAAAGCGCGTGGTGGTATTTATGAAGTCTTGGCTCACGCCAAAAAGTTGGCAATTGAGGCTGGACTTCTCAAATTAGAAGACGATTACAGTAAGTTAGATCAAGATTCATTTCGAACGTTTTTTTCTAAGTATCAAATTGCAGTAGGCTCAACAGGAAATTTAGGGCTTTCGATTGGCATCATGAGCGCCAAACTGGGTTTTAGAGTCACAGTCCATATGTCGGCTGATGCAAGACAATGGAAAAAAGACAAACTGCGTTCATTGGGCGTTAATGTTGTGGAATATGCCAGTGACTATGGAGTAGCTGTTGAAGAGGGAAGAAAAGCAGCAGAACAAGATCCGCACTGCTTTTTTATTGATGATGAAAACTCAAAAACATTGTTTTTAGGTTATGCAGTTGCAGGAATACGCTTAAAACAGCAATTTGAGCAAAAACAAATTTCAGTCGATGCTGAACACCCATTATTTGTTTATTTGCCGTGTGGCGTCGGTGGTGGCCCTGGTGGGGTAAGTTTTGGACTAAAACTGGCTTTTGGTGAGCATGTACATTGTATCTTTGCAGAACCCACCCATTCACCATGTATGTTACTGGGTGTCCACACAGGTTTGCATGATCAGATTTCAGTGAATGATATTGGCCTCGATAATGTAACTACTGCAGATGGGCTCGCAGTAGGCCGTGCTTCAGGTTTTGTTGGGCGTGCTATGCAGCAGTTAATTGATGGCTACTACACCATTGATGATGAGCGTTTGTATGAGCTCATTGCGCTTTTAAATCAAACCGAAAATATTCAGCTTGAGCCTTCTGCGGTGGCTGGAATGATGGGGCCATATTATGTCCAGACTAACCTTGATTATTTAGCGTTACATCAATTATCAGTTGAGCAATTAAAACAGGCAACCCATGTGATATGGGCGACAGGAGGTGGTATGGTGCCGCCTGATGAAATGCAAAAATATCTATCACACTTTAAAAATAAATAGATAAACACAGAAAAAAGCCCAATTCTAGAATTGGGCTTTAATATAATTATTTTTTAGATGATTTTCCAAAAGGTAGTTTTTCGGTTGCAAAGCCATAGATTGCAGCAAAAGGCAGGGCAGTTCTTGCTAAATAAGCAACACGCCACAATCCACCGTGGTTGGCACCTTCCATCATAAGTTCAAGCGGATGGTCCAGCTCAGTTTCAGGATTCGCTACAGAAGACTCATTTCTTAAGTCATGAATCCAGATTGCAGCCATAATTGCATTGGTAGTTTCAGGGCTAAATGCTTCTACATCAAAAAGCTCTGCACCATTAAAAGCTGCTTTCAATAATGGATTTTTAGTCACAGAGTGAGTCGTTGTTGATGGTGCAATATTAATGCTGACGTGTTGTCCTTGATGGCGGGCCAAAATAGCACGCCATTGTTGAATGCGTTTTGCCAAAGCATAATTTGGCCCTTGTTCAACAACTAGACAGTCGGCAATGCCATAAGTTTTTCCATTTTCACAAGCAATTAAGTCTTGATATGGCGCTTGAAAAAAACGATTAAGCGAAAGAGCGGAAACACCTTTCACTGCCATTTTTTGTATTTTTGTGCGTGATTTAAACTTTTGTTGAGCAGCTTTGGCGACTTCTTTAGGAACTGCATAAACATCGGTTGGCGTACACATAAACATAAGGCTCGTATCAGACTTATGCTCGCTCACAAATTGCATGATGCTGTCCATTGCCATGGAAACACGAACATGCTTTTCGCCATCTAAATAAGCTATTGCGGCCAAATCTAACTTTTGTGGAAACTGAACTAACCACTGTGCAATTTCTGGTAATTGAGTCAATAAATTTGCACCCAATTTATCCTTTAACTCAGAAACTTTTGCTGATGAATCAACTGGTTCAACACTTGGTGCAATGAGAGTTGCGTTTCCTTGTTGAATCGTATTTAAAATTTTGCCCCAGACACGTGGGTTTGGTAAGTCGACAGCAACAATATTCGCTTTCCATTTGGCTAACCAAGGTAGAGGTCCTGCTTCTGAAGCTGCACCAAACAGCACCATGGTACGGTCTGATAAATCAAACCATTCTGGGTGAGCAATAGCTTCACGTAGAGCTTTTGCATGGCTTGGTTCAATAATACCAGCCTCTTCCCAACGTTGAATCTGGTCCAGTAAGCTTTGCCCGCTTAGTTTTTGCCCTTTGTAAGGAACATACCATTCAGGTGCTGCATCACTTTCACCTTTAAGTTTTACTGTATGAAGTGGCGTAGATGAAGCAATATTAACTGCATCTTTTAAAAGGTAGTGTTTACTATCACGATAATAGTCAAAAATATGGTGAGCTTTATGCAAACCTTGCTTCGCAATAGTAATGGGGTGGTTACTATTAGAAATTCCTTGTTTAACAAGTGCTTTAAAATATATTGGGTAATTTTTTCGCCAGTTTTTTTCATTCAACACTTGTTGTGCGGTTTTATTATCTACAACAGATAAAGCCTCTGACAAAATTTCTTGGCCAGTAAGAGATGTGCTTTGTTTTTTTGTTGAGGCGTGTACTGGAAATTGTAGACCTTCGACTTGACTTGTGCTGGACATAAAATATCTCGTTATACGACTGGGTTAATATACAGATGTATACATTATCTATGCCAATGAAAGGAAACGAGTGGCAATAACTGACAAAATAATATTGATTATTTATGTGATGAAACATGGAAGAGAAAATTATTATGATAAATTCATCTCATTTTGGTCTTAATTTTTTTCACAATTTTAGAACATTTTTATAGACTTACGTTACATAAATGATTATTTTGTATTAAGCAAATACATCAGTTTTAGCCTGAAGGTAAAATGTTCAAAATGTATCAATAATACAGATACAGAAATGATTAAAAACTAGACTTTTTTATTAAAAGATAAGAAAAGTCAGACGGAATAAGAAAGAATTGGGGTGAAACTAGATAGAAGACAGCATAAGATTGTCTTTTAAAAATCTTGGGGATATGGTGATTTTTTTACACCATAATTTTCTAGTTTCACCCCATCTATTTTGGGTTGGAACCCTCCATTTTTGTACTCACTTTATCACTCGATTAAACCTTATTTGTTTAAACTAACTTCAAAATTATTTTAAAAGAAACTATTTTTAACAACGTCCTTTTTTCGCTTGTCCTGGTGGGCAAAAGTCTCCTGGATGGTTGTGATAAGGTGAATCTGGATCAATCACAATACTACCTTCAGGTGTATGAACTGCACAGGCTGATAATGACATTGTGAAAATTGCTGCTGCACAGAGAAGTAATGTTTTCATCTTGTTCTCACTTTTTTATCATTCTCCATTTTACTATAGAAATATTTTGATTATTTTTCGATCTACTTTTGGTTAAGAATATATTTAATAATTCTGACTTGAAGAAACTAATCAGACCGTAAAATCGTTCGGAAGCCCACATGGGTTGCTGCTAAATCAAAGTCTTGTGGATAGCGGCTACTGCTACGATAACGTGAACAATAATTTTGTGCACAAAGAAAAGATCCGCCTTTAATTACATATTGTGTACTGGTGATTTGTTGTTGTCTTAAATCAGAATAATTTCCCATATGCTGGTCATGAGCACCTTGATATGGAGATGATGTCCATTCCCATACATTTCCAATCATATCAAATAGTTTGAAATGATTTGGTGCAAAGCATCCAACGGGCGCAACATCTTTAAAGTGATCTTGATTCAGGTTTTGAAAAGGGAATTCACCTTGCCAGTAATTTGCTTGTGGATGTTGGTGTTCATCTGTAGGGGCTTGATGTAATGGTGTATCAGTTTGCGAATTCGCTTTAGCTGCATATTCCCATTCTAGTTCTGTTGGTAAATCATGTCCTAACCAGACTGCATAATGTTCAGCATCGTTTTTACTCACATATCGCACAGGTTCATTCGGATTGGCTACGGCGCCATTATTGCCGTTTGGAGTTTTCCATGTATAGCCCGATTTTAGTTGCCACCATTGCTCCGGATGATGAGGGTCTGGTGAAAAAACAGCAGCCTGCTTTTGTTTTTCGGCATCGGTGATATAACCCGTTGCTTTTACGAAACTAGCAAATTGAGCAACGCTGACTTCTGTCTGATCAATCCAGAATCCTTTGACTTCCCGTTGCTTTTTTCCAAAATTAAGTTCATCGGGATATGCTTTTTCAGAACCAAAATTAAAATGTCCATCAGGAATTAAAACCATTCCAGCTGTAGGTTGTTTTAGCCAACCTTGAGGTAGTCCTGTATAGTTTTTACACTTCTCAATAGAACCCAAGTCAGCTAACGAGGTTTGCTGCTGAGACGATGGTGCGGGTTCAGAAACTTGTGAAGATTGACTACAGCCTGCCATAAAAGACAGACTGATGGTCGTAACTAAAAATGGTTTCAATCTCATTTGGCGTTATATTCCTGCACACCATTTTTTTCAGTATATTTTTGATAGACCGATAAGAGTTCTTGCACTTTAGCAGGGTAAAGCTGAGCAACGTTCTGTCTTTCCCCTCGATCCGCTTTAATGTTGTATAGCTCCCAAGTTCCTGTACCTAATTCAGGGCGCCCTTGAAGTGCAATTTTCCACTCGCCTTGTTTTGCATATTTACTGCCATGTAACTCATCAGCAAAACTAAAATTTTCGGGGCGAATCGTAGTTGTTTTATTTTCAAGTAAAGGTTTCCATGAAATCCCTGATGGCGTGTTAATGGTACGACCATTGTATTGGCCTTGAGGTACTGGAATATGAGCATATTCTAGTAAAGTTGGGAAAACATCGAGTACTGATGCAAAGCTATGATTCGTTTCTTCTGCTTTTTTCTGATTTGGTAATTTCACGATTGCAGGGGCAGTAGTTGCACCTTCACCAGCCGTATCCTTCCACAAATGGAAAGGTGCAGCACTAACCTCAGCCCAACGTGGTCCAATATAGTGATACGAAGTCGGTGTTCCTACATTTGCTACAGAGTTATCAAAGCCAGATTCACTGCCGTATCCTCCACGTACAAAACCTTCTGCACCATTGTCGGAAACAAAGAAAATTAAGGTATTGTCATAAAGATTATTTTGTTTGAGGTATTGAATAATTCGGCCCACATTGGCATCGAGATTTTCTACCATACCTGCATAGATTTCCATTTTACGGGCTTCTAGTGCTTTTTGTTCAGCAGTTAATTCATTCCATTTTCCATATTTTTGTGGAGCATTTTGAGTTGCAATCGGTTCGGCTGCTTCAAAGTTTGCCGGAATAATGCCAAGCTGTTTTTGGCGTGCGATACGCGCATTACGAATTGCATCGTAACCAACATCGTAAACTCCGTGATATTTTTCACGGTATTCCGCAGGTGCCTGAATTGGCCAGTGAGGCGCTGTATAGGCAGCATAAGCAAAGAACGGTTTGCCGCTATTTTTGCCGGAGTCTAAATAGCTCAGTAATTTATCGGTAAAATAATTTGTCGAGAAAAAGTCATCAGGTAATGCTGAAACAGGAATAATTTGCCCATCTTCCGTATAGGTCGAATTCCGCTTAAATGCACTTGGAGCTTGCTTAAAGTGATGATCTAGGCCTTGTAACAAGGTAAATGAATGGTCAAAACCTTTTGCATGGGCATTTGTTTCAGGGGTTAGTCCTAAATGCCATTTACCGCTGATATAAGTACGATAGCCATTATCTTTCAGCACTTGTGCGATGGATAATGAACGCTCATTCAAATAGCCCTCATAGCCGGGCTGGCCCTTTAAATTTTCTGGCGTGAGTTCAGCCATTGCACCAATACCAGCTAAATGGTGATCAGTACCTGAAATCAGTTGAGAACGTGTTGGGGAACAGGTCGGGGCGGTGTGATAGTCAGTTAAAAGGCGACCTTCTTGAGCTAGGCTATCAATATTGGGTGTACGAATTTCACCACCGAAAGCCCCTAAATCTGAATAGCCTAAGTCATCCGCCATAATAAATAAGATATTGGGCTGCTTAGGAGCACTGACTACATTTTCTTGTTTATCGTTGTCATTACATCCAGCCAAAGATAAGCTAAATAAAGCAATGGAAAGGCTAGATAAAATTGCTTTGTACTTCATTGTATCATCTGAATTATTAAAAGATTTGGCATGAGTTTAATCAGATGGTTTTTGCAATCAAAACAAGGAAAAGATCAAAGAAAATCAGAAAAAAGACTGAGAATTTATGGTGATAAATAAATGAGAAAAAAAGAAAAGCCCATTACGGGCTTTTTTGAGTGCCTGACTTAGAACGGAATACGAGTCAGTTGATCTAAGAAATGTGGAATCACTTTAGGTTCGATCAAAATGGTTACAAGGACCCCGTAAGCTGCACCCCATAAATGAGCACTATGGTTGATATGGCTATTACCACGTTTACCAGCCCAAATGCTGTACGCTACATATAAGACAGCAAAAATAATGGCTGGTACTGGAATGAAGAATACAAAAATCAGCTTCCATGGTTGAAATAGAATATAAGCAAATAAAACAGCTGAAACGGCACCAGAGGCGCCGAGGCTTGCCCAGTTTGTATCATTTCTATGTTGTAAATAGCTCGGTAAAATTGCAAAGATTAAACCGCCTAAATAGAACAACACAAATCCCATGTCATAAAAATATTGGCGATAAAAACTTTCAATAATGCTGCCAAAGAAGAACAGGGTAATCATGTTGAAAAGTAGATGTGTACCATCTGCATGGATAAAGCCATGAGTAATGAAACGATCAAATTGTCCACGTTGCATTGCAGGTGGCCAAAAAATTAAACGATTCATCACGTTTTGATTGCTAAAAGCAAGTAAAGAGACAATGACTGTAATAATAATAAGGGTAATGGTATGGTTAAACGGCAGATGCAACATAAGAAATATTTAAAAAATGATCAATATTGAACCCAATAATGCCATTAAAAACTTCAGTTGAAACCCTGTTGTGTATAAATCCGACAAATTTAGTTGATTTTTTTTAAATCTACCTCATCTTCGGTTAATATAAAGGCATCAGCTTGAGGAATATTGTTATGTCGACTGAGAACACCAACACTGCTGTTGCAGAAGAAATTCCAAACCTTTTGATTACACCATCTGCACAAGAGTATTTGCACGATTTATTGACGAAGCAAAATACTCCGGGAATTGGCGTTCGAGTTTTTGTTGAACATCCGGGTACGCCACGTGCAGAATGCTGTATGGCATATAGTGCACCAGAAGAAGTAATCCCAACGGATTATAAACAGGACTATCCAGATTTCCCTGCATATATTGACGCGCCATCTATTCCTTATCTTTTAGATGCCGTAATTGATTACAATAAGGACCGTTTTGGTGGGCAGTTAACTTTCCGCGCGCCAAACTCTAAAGTTCCACGTGTTGGTCCAGATGCATCAATTGAAGAGCGTATTACTTACATTCTTCAAGCAGAAATTAACCCGGGTCTTGCAGGCCATGGCGGGAATTGTAGCTTGGTAGAAGTACAAGATAATCCAGAACATGGTTTAACTGCTGTATTAAAATTTGGTGGTGGTTGCCAAGGATGTTCTGCAATTGACGTTACCTTGAAACAAGGTGTAGAAACGACGTTAAGAGAGCATATTCCAGAGCTTCAACGTGTGGTTGACCAAACTGACCATACACAAGCTGAAGGTGCTTATTTCAAATAATTAAATTATTTGAAAAGTGAAATAAAAAAGCCTCGGAATGAGGTTTTTTTATTATTCAATATAAATAATGATAATTATTATCAATATCATTTGTAATTTTATTTAGATTTGTTACAATGCGGAACTTAAAATGAGAGATGTTTAATAAATCAATATATTGGGAATACTTATGTCGAAGCGTATTATCCAGTCAGTGCTTTCTGTTTCAGTACTGGCAAGTATGATGTCTATGGCTTATGCTGCAAAAAATGAGCAAGAACAAGCTGAACCAGCATTAGAAAAGCCTGCTGAACCTGTGAAATTGGAAACAATTTTTGTAACAGCTGAAGAGCAAGTAAAGCAATCGCTCGGTGTATCAGTGATCACCCAAGAAGATTTAGAAAAACTTCCAGTTCGTAATGATATTTCAGATTATGTACGCCGTATGCCTGGTGTAAATTTAACTGGAAACAGTGCAACAGGGCAGCGTGGTAATAATAGACAAATCGACATTCGTGGAATGGGTCCTGAAAATACGCTCATTTTAGTTGATGGAAAACCGATTAACTCTCGTAATTCAGTTCGCTATGGCTGGAAAGGGGAACGTGATACACGCGGTGATTCAAACTGGGTTCCAGCAGAAGCAATCGAATCGATTGAAGTTTTACGCGGGCCAGCCGCAGCTCGATATGGTTCGGGTGCAGCAGGTGGTGTAGTCAACATCATCACTAAAAAAGTGACGAATGAAACCCATGGTTCGGTAGAACTCTATACTTCACAACCTGAAGACTCTAAAGAAGGTTCATCAAATCGAGTTGGCTTTAACGTAAGTGGGCCACTGATTAAAGACGTTTTGTCTTATCGTTTATATGGTAATTACAATAAGACAGAAGCTGACGATGTCGATATTAATAAATCAATTGGAAGTACGGCAGCTGGGCGTGAAGGCGTTAAAAATAAAGATATTTCAGGCCGTTTAGCTTGGCAGGCAACAGATCAACAAACTGTCTTGCTCGATGTCTCATCTAGCAAGCAAGGGAATATTTACTCTGGCGACTCTCAGTTAAATGCAAATGCTGAAGCAGATGCGATTCTTTCTGAACTTATTGGTAAAGAAACCAATACGATGTACCGTGATAGCTATGCTTTAACACATGAAGGTGATTGGTCTTGGGGTAAAAGTAAGTTAGTTGCTCAATACGATAAAACTCATAATAAACGTTTGCCTGAAGGCCTTGCTGGAAGTGTAGAAGGAAAAATTAATAACCTTGATGATAAAGCCACTTCAAGATTAGAAACTCTTCGGTTGAATGGTGAAGCCAATATTCCTTTTGAATATTATGTACCACACGTATTAACACTCGGTACTGAGTGGGTTGAAGACAGATTTAAAGATAATATTTCGACAAATCAGGGTACAGACAGCAGCGGTTCAGGTTATGGCGATCAATTAGCTAAAGGCAATCGCAGTAAAATGGAATCACGTATTGCTTCTGCATATATCGAAGATAACTTGAAACTCACAGACAGCACCGATGCTGTGTTAGGTTTACGTTTCGACGACCATAGCAAATCTGGTTCTAACTGGAGCCCAAGCTTAAACGTTACTCAAAGGCTCAATGATTATTTCACGTTAAAAGGTGGGATAGCAAAAGCTTATAAAGCACCAAACATGTATCAAAATGCCGAAGGGTACTTACTCAGTACAAACGGCAATGGTTGTCCAGCCAATATTGAATCGCGTTGTTTATTACAAGGTAACGGTGATTTAAAACCAGAAACTTCGGTAAACAAAGAGTTAGGCATTCAGTTCCAAAAAGATATTGTGAATGCGAGCTTAACGTGGTTCCGTAATGACTATAAAGATAAGATTGTGGCAGGAACTAATGTTGTTGGCACTGTCGATGGCTCAAGTACCAATGCAAATACAGGAGCTGTGACCAACACGAAGTGGAATATCTTACGTTGGGAAAATACGCCTAAAGCATTAATTCAAGGTTTTGAAGGAAGCTTAGGGTTAGACTTTGGCGATATTCGTTGGACCAACAACTTTACCTATATGATGGACTCGAAAGATAAGCAAACGGGTAACCCATTATCTTTAGTTCCTAACTATACAATTAACTCAATTTTTGATTACGACATTACAGATCAATTAGATGTGAATTTTGTATTTACTCAATATGGTCGTCAAAAATCGCGTCAGTTTGCCGAAAATAGAATCGAATCTGGCATTGGTTCAGGTGGAACAAATTCTGCGATTAAGCCAAGCACTGTAAAAAGCTATAGTACGGCTGGAATTAATGTTGGTTATAAAATTTCAGAAAATATTAGTACGCGTGTTGGTGTAAGTAACTTGTTTGATAAACAAATTTTAAGAGACAGTAATTCGATTAGCCAAACTTACAATGAGCCAGGTCGAGCTTATTACGCCTCTCTAAAATATTCATTTTAATCCTAGTAATAACAAAGGCGCTTTAAGCGCCTTTGTTATTTAAAATTTCTAAGGTTTTTTCAGAATAATAAAATTTCTCTAGGTAAACACGAGCACGTCGTCTTAAATGACCAGTTGTAACTAATTGCTGTAATACCGGCACAAGTAACTGAGTCAGTTCATGTTGAATTAAGCTTTCATCAATATTGAGGTCACGAAGTAGCAAGTCAAAATTATGTTCCTGATTTCGAACATACCACGTGTAAATACCATCATGTACTTGTTGTTTCAAATAAGAAGTCTGGCGAATGTGATCCCAAATCTGATGTCCTAAACCCACAGTTTTTGATAAATCCTGAACTTCTACATAATTTTTCAAAACAGAAAGCGGCATAGTTTTAACTTTATGCCAAATATTTGCTTGAAAATGGTAGAGCTTATCATTGTCAAAATGTTGATTTAAAACACGCTCACTCATTTGAGTGAGTTTTAAAATATTCTTTTGCAAATAATGATGAATCGTGTCGTCTAGATTTGAATCGGTTACGGTTTCTAGAACCGATTTACCCATCTTCATAAAACGACCTACACCCGGCACCCGTTTTGACATCGACTCATCTAAATAGTCATGCATCGTTTGTTGAATCAGCTGTGTTAGAAGTGCTGAAAATGCAGGATTATTCACAATCGTTTTAATTAGCTTTTTACGATGCTGATCTTTACTTGCAACGTATTGCGCAATTCCATCAATTGTTAAAACAGGAATAACATCTTCAATTGTTGTACTGTCATTAGAAGGATGAATCAGTGCAAAACGGATATGTTCTGCAATTTGTTCAAGCAGGGAATCAGAAGCAGGGGTGTCTAAAATTTGCTTTTGAATCAGCTGCTGAATTTGTTCGAAAGTCCAGAGGTGTTGTAGTTGCCGACTACCCAACCAATGATAAAATTGCTCAAATTCTTGTTGGATAACATGGGGCTGAGCAAATTCCTCATCTAAAAAATCAAGATGAGCTTCAATGAGTTTTTCTATAAGCGGTTGGGTAGACATAAGGTCTCACAAGTCCGAAGTTATATTTAAGGTGTAGTCGCTTTTGGCGACTGATTTGTTTCTACTTTCAGTAAAAACGGTACATATTGTTGAATAACCAGCTGCTCAGCTTCCAAAATTGGCATATGGCCAACATTTTCTAAAATAACTGGAGGTTGGGCATTCTTTAATAGTCGTTTTAATTCACTTGCGACTTCGACATTAATAATCTTATCTTGCTTACCCCATAAAATCAGTGTCGGTGCATCTATTGTTTTTGTGAGAACTGCAAATGAGTCTGGCGTATAGACTTTATTGAGGGCAATAAGTTGATCAACCAGTTTCTGCGTTTGAGGTGCCTGATTAATCATGAGCTTTTCTTGAGCTTCTAAAAATTCTTTTGGAATAAACGGAGGATTAAACATGGTTTGCTTTAACAAATAGTTAAAGTCCCCCTTTTTAGATACTAAAAGTTGTTTTAGGTAAGCAGGATCTTTTAGGTAAATTGTATTTGCTGAACGGAAAATACCGCCACTATCAACTAAGAATAGACTTTTGGTTTCAAATGGATATTGTCCAGCATAAAGTAGAGCAATTGAACCGCCAAGTGAGTGGCCAGCAATATGAATAGGGCCTTTTAAATTTGCAGCTTCAACAAAACGACGTAATTTTTCGGCAAGATTAGGCACTGAATAATCAAAGTCTTGTGTAACTAAGGTTTCACCACTGCCAGGTAAGTCAGGAATAACGACATGGTAATTTGCTGTGAGATAACGGGCGACACGGTTCCAGTTATCACGGCTACCTCCTAATCCATGGATGAGTAACAACGTAGGTTTAGTGGTAGACCCACCTTCACTATATGACCAAGTTATATCACCAACTTTTAAACTTTTACTTTGTAAACCTGCCCAGCTTCGTTCTTGCTGCAAAATATTTTGAAAGCTTATATCAATCGTATCGGCAGCTTGTGTCTGAGAAATACTCATTATTGTTGTAAGGCTGCACGCTAAGGTAAATGCTGCAACGGTTTTTTTTAGAACAGTTTTTTTTGATGCGGACAGCGTTGTCATAAGATTTCATCCTTGATGCATAAGCGAGTTTGAAAATTATTGAAAAACTTTGCCAATGAGTCATTTGCTAAATGATTAAAAGGAGGAAAATTATAGTCAATCCATTTGCTAAAGTATGTCTATTTTTTCACTAAACAGCAGTGAATGTGCAGTAAATTCTCCATTTAAATAGAGGAAGTATTTTTAAAATTTTTCATGGGAAAGGATTTAATTTTTTGTCAGTGACATTCAAATTTTGACACATTAAAATGATTTCCAACCTTGAAAAAACAATGGAAATATAAAATGCCTACTGCGCAAGAAGTTTTAGATCGTCTGAAAGCTGGTAATCAACGATTTGTAAATGGAAATACTTCCCTTGCAAAAACCTTATCTCATCATGAACGCGCTGAAATGGCAAAGGATCAAAATCCGTTTGCGATTGTATTAGGTTGCTCAGATTCTCGTGTTCCAGCAGAAATGGTATTTGACCAAGGTCTTGGTGACTTATTCGTAATTCGTGTTGCTGGTAATGTTGTGGCACCGTCACAAGTCGGTAGTGTTGAGTTCGCAGCAGAACGCTATGACTGTCCGGTTGTAGTTGTATTAGGACACAGCCATTGTGGCGCGATTCAAGCGACAATTGATACGTTAATGAACCCTGATCAACCACCATCATCTAACTTAATGTCGATTGTGAACCGTGTTCGTCCATCAGTTGAAATTTTAATGCAAACTGACTTAAAAAATGATTTGAAAAAATTATCATGTCATGCAGTACGTTCAAACGTTTTTGCTTCGGTAAATCAATTACGTCATGGTTCAAGTGTCCTTGAAAGCTTGATCGCAAAAGGTGAGTTGATTGTTGTTGGTGCAGAGTATTCACTAGAAACTGGTGAAGTTACTTTTTTTGATTTCTGATCATAATAAAAATATTTAAAACTAAAAGGTGCCTATAGGGCACCTTTTATATATGGAAAAGCTAAATTAAGTAGTTTTGATTGTGCTTGTGCATTTGGATGAATCAAATCATTTTGCATCAGCTGTTTTTGACCAGCAATGCCATCTAGAAAGAACGGAAGTAATTTCACCTGATATTTCTGGCTTACAACTTTATAATTATTTTCAAAAGCTTTGCTATATGCAGCCCCATAATTTGGCGGAATTTTCATACCAAAAAGAATAACTTTGGCTTTTTGTTTTTGGCTTAATTGAATGAGCTGATCCAGATTTTTTTGAATCATTTGAGGTGGTTGCCCACGCAAGCCATCATTTCCGCCTAATTCAATCACGACTACATTTGGCTTATAGGTCTGCAATAATTTAGGTAATCGTGCCAAAGCTCCGCTTGTTGTTTCTCCACTAACACTTGCATTGACCACTTTGTGTTGTTTGGGATACTGTTGGTCTAAACGTTTTTGCAGTAGTTGTACCCAACCTTGTTTGGGATCAATTCCGTAACCGGCACTAATACTATCTCCTAAAATTAAAATAGTTTTCGCCGATACAAGCATGGGCAGCATACTTAATGAGATGAGCATGATGCTTTTAGAACCAATCAAAAAAGATTTATACATTTGTACTTCGACTCTGATTCTGAATACATAGGACTTTTCACATCATGCCACAACCCATCATTGCTGCCCATCAAGTTACACAAACTATTCAGATCAACCAAAATCAGTTTACGATTTTAAAAGATATCGATTTAGAGATTTTTGAAGGGGAACAGGTAGCAATTACAGGACGTTCCGGCTCAGGTAAATCGACCTTACTGGGAATTTTAGCGACTTTAGATCAACCATCTGAAGGAGAAGTGTGGTTATGTGGTCAGGCAGTACATGAGTTAACAGAAGAACAACGCGCTCAAATTAGAATGCAGCATATTGGTTTCGTATTTCAGTCTTTTCAGCTTTTGCCTCAGTTGAGCGCACTTGAAAATGTGATGTTACCTTTACGGTTACGTAAAGATTTCGATTATAAAACCGCAGAGAAAAAAGCGTTAGATTGGTTGCATCGAGTGGGGCTTGGTCGTCAGGTAGAGCAAACTCCTAAAGTCTTGTCTGGAGGGGAACAGCAACGTGTAGCGATTGCGCGCGCACTTATTGCAGAGCCACAAATTATTTTTGCAGATGAACCTACTGGAAACCTAGATGGTCAAACAGCTCAAGAAATTGAAAATCTACTTTTTGATTTAAATCGAGAGTTAGGTACAACCCTTATTTTGGTTACACACGACCGTAACTTAGCAAGCCTTTGTCAGCGCCATGTTGAGTTAGATGATGGCCGATTAAAGACAGTACAGGGTGGTTAAATGATGCGTAATCTTCTCAAACCACTTTTACTTCAAAGTTTCCGCACGGGTGGTCTATATCTACTCATTATTGCTCTTTCACTTGCGATTAGTGCCACAACCGCTCTGAAGTTTAGCAATGACCAAGTTAAAAATGCTGTCAGTTTACAAGCCTCGCAAATGTTGGGTGCTGATTTAGTTCTGTCGAATAACGAACCGATAGAACAGTCATGGAAAAAAAGAGCAGAGCAGCTTGGTTTCAAGCAAACCAATGTCACTATGTTTAGTTCTATGGCCCATACACAAGATCAGTTTGTCATGGTCAACGTGAAAGCGATAGAGCCTTTATTTCCACTAAGAGGCCAGCTTGAAATTGAACCAACTACGCAAGGAATTAGGTCTGGTGAGGTGTGGTTAAGCCAAAGGGCGGCAGATTTATTAAAAGTAAAACTGGGTGATGCTGTTTCTATTGCGGATGGTACATTTCGTTTTAGTGGTGTGATTGTACGTGATTCAAATCAAGAGTTAGGTTTCTCAGGCTTTTCTCCCACGGTTATTATCCATCAATCTGATATTGCTAAAACTCATGCAATTCAGACAGGCAGTAGAATTGACTATCGTTTATTAATGGCGGGTAAACCAGAACAGGTACAGACTTTTGCTAAGCAGTTTAAACAACAACATCAAACCATTAAAGATCTAGATGAAACAGCGGGTTTACGGTTACGCGATGCAAGTGAGTCGAATAGCAGATTATTACGTCCACTTGAAAACCTTGATACCTTTTTGCAATTGGCTAATATTTTAACGATTTTATTGTGTGGTATTGCCATCGCTTTAACGAGCCAACGATATGTCCAACAAAACCAAGATCACATTGCGCTCATCCGGTGTTTAGGGGGAAGTAAATTCCAAATTTTATTGGCATATATTGGATTACTTTGTGTTGTTAGTGCGATTTCGATTGTTATAGGAAGCTTATTGGGGCTGATATTGGGCTATGGCCTGCTTCAACTCATGTTGCAATTGATTCCTCAATTGGAATTAAATTTTTCGGTAATACCACTTTTACTTGGGCCTTTGCCAATCGCCATTTTTACGAGCGTGATTGTTTTGCTTGGATTTATTTTGCCAAGCATTTGGGAGCTTTTAAATACGCCCCCAATTCGTGTTATTCGTGAACAAGCAAAATCTCGAAAATCATTATTTTTTATGTTTTTTGCCGGCATTAGTAGCCTGATCGTTTTTAGTTTGGTGTTGAGTGAAAACTTGATGCTCAGCATTATGGTTTTGGCTGCGATTATCGTTCTTTGTATTTTGCTTTACACCGCTGTCTGGTTATTGCTTCGTAGCCTAAAAAAGATGAAAAATCGTTTGTCTTTTTATATTCGTTCTCCTTCCCAAAGTGCATTACAGATTACTGCTCTAGCTTTAGGATTAAGCCTTATTACAGTGTTAAGTGTATTAAGAGCTGATTTATTAGAACGTTGGCAGCAACAACTCCCAGAAGGAACACCTAATCAGTTTGTTTATGGTTTGCCTCCATTTGATTTAAAAGCTTTTGAACAACAGTTGAAACAAAATGGTTGGCAAAGCACGCCGTTATATCCAAATATCCGTGGCCGATTGCTAGCGAAGAATGATGTACCTTTTTCAGAAGAGGCTATAAAACAAAATAGCTCTTTACGTCGTGAGTTAAATTTAACTCAGTCTAATCAATTACCGAATGACAATGCCATTACAAAGGGTCAAGCTCAGTTTAGTGGTGTAGGGCAAGTTTCTGTTGAAAACAAAACGGCTGAAAGCCTTGGTATTCAAATTGGAGATAAGCTTACCTTTAGCTTGCCGGAAGGCAATTTACAGGCCAAAGTTGTTAATTTTCGAAGTGTAGAATGGGAAAGCTTTAGCCCTAACTTTTTCTTTATTTTTTCACCGAAAACTTTAGATGAAAATGCTGGAAGTTATTTAGGCAGTTTTTATGTGCCTAAGCAAGACCAACCCAAAATGATCAATATCATTCAGCAATTTTCGAATACGGTATTTATTGACGTCGATCGAATTTTAGATGAAGTAAAGCGTTTAATGAATGTTTTAGTGAAAATTGTGACCGTGCTGGCGGCTTTGGTGGGTTTCTCTGGGGTTTTAGTACTGATTGCATGCTTAAACTTATTAATGGATGAGCGACGCCGTGAAGTTGCTTTGTTACGCTCATTTGGATTGTCTAAAAATAAAATGAAACAGATGCTCAGTCTTGAAGTTGGATTTTTAGGATTATTAGCAGGCATAGTTGCCTGCTGTTTTGCAGAAGTGATTAGTGCTATTGCAAGCTATAAAATGAATATGGCAATACAGTGGCATGTTGAAATATGGATGATTTTACCAATTGGCATGATGCTGGTTTGTGCCCTGATAGGCCGTTATCGACTAGGCTATCTTTGCAACTTACCACCTTTACAAAGCTTAAGAGAACTAAACCAGCTGTAGCTTAAGGAATAATGTCAGGATTCTGGATGATGATTTCATGCCATAAAGGAAGTAAAGGTGAGTTGAGTTGTACACAGTACATATAAAAACCACTTGTAATTACAACTGCTCCTAATAAGCCTAGAAGTTTGAGCGTATTTTTAAATTTTCTGACATAACTTAAGTACCACATCAGCGCAAGAAATGCCCCAATAATCATGCCGCCAATATGTGCGGCATTATTAATTCCCGTTGCGACAAAACCAAAAATAAGGTTGATTGCCATAATCATTAATAATGCTTTTTTATCGAGTATGTAGGCTTGATGAGGTAGCGGTGGAAATAAAGAAAGCACTGTTAACGCAGCACCTAATCCCATCACAGCACCCGAAGCGCCTGCACTGACATGCGGAAGCAAGCTCTGGTCAAAATGTTGCAGCAATTCATGTCCATTTTGAATCGTCATATAACTACTTAAAAGGCTACCAAATAAGCCAGCGAGTAAGTACATCCCGATAAAATAGAAGCGACCAAATAGTGACTCAGCAACATTACCGAAAATATACAAGGCCCACATGTTAAGCATGAGATGAACTAAACCAAAATGAAAGAACATGCTGGTAAATAAACGTTCGGGCTGTCCAGAAAAAGTAAGTGGTGTAAAATCAGCTCCCCAATGAATGGCATCTTTCATGGCTGGGTCACTAATATCGACACCAGATACAATTTGCCAGACAAACAAACCTACATTGATTGTGATGAGTAGGGCAGTCAGCCACCAATTTTGTACATTGAGTTTACGATTAATGTGCGGAGGCTGATATTGAGTCATGCTATGCTTTTGTTATATATGAACATGCTTTACAGCTTAACATGAAAAAAGTTGAATACAGGAGATCAGGACGAACATGAAAGCTTTTATTGTTCGCATGTTGTTAATTTTTATTGGGGCGATTCTCCTTATTCAACTTTGGATTTTTTCGAGTTTGGTCTGGTGGCGGACACATGAAGTGGACACCACCATGTTCATGCGAATAGATTATTGGTCTGATACATCAGAGCCAATCATCCATAAGTGGCTTGATTATGATGATATTAGCGACAATTTCAAACATGCGATTTTAGCGGGTGAAGATGCAAAATTTATCCATCATCATGGTTTTGACTGGCAGGGTATTCGTTTTGCCCTTGAGCGAAATAATGAAGAGGGTGAAGTTGTTGCTGGCGGTTCTACAGTCTCTCAGCAATTGGCAAAAAATCTGTTTTTATACAATAAGCGTTCGTTTATTCGTAAAGGTCAAGAAACAGTCGCGACTTGGATGATGGAGCGCATGTGGTCAAAGCGCCGAATTCTTGAGGTGTATATGAACTCGGTTGAATTCGGCAAAAATCTGTATGGTATTGAAGCAGCCGCTCAGCATTATTATGGTAAAAGTGCTAAAAGCCTAACGCGTGAACAAGCTGCTTTCTTAGCCGCATTATTGCCTGATCCGAAATATTATCAAGATCACCGCAACGATCATAAACTACAATATAGAAAACGCGTTATTTTACGTTATATGAATAGCACCCAGATTCCTGAATAATGCTGTTTTAAAGATGTGTTAATTTTTTAGTTTTTACCAAATTGTCATATTTTTGCAGCATACTGGTTTATAGAGATTTTGGCTGGATAGAGAATTGAGTTAGACATGAATACAGCGATTACACCAACAACGACCCCAATAGAATATAGTTATAATGACCGTTATATCAATCGTGAATTGTCTATTCTTGACTTCCATTTGCGTGTATTGGAACAAGCGGTAGACCCTTTACATCCCTTACTTGAGCGAATGAATTTCTTACTCATTTTTTCACGTAATCTCGATGAGTTCTTTGAAATTCGTGTTGCCGGAGTGATGGAGCAATTTTCTCTAGGTAATGAGAGTCGTAGCCCAGATGGTCTTACGCCAAGACAGGTCTTACAAAAAATCTCTGAAACTGCTCATGCTGCGATTGAGCGTCAATATCGTATTTTAAATGAGCAAATCTTACCTAAGCTACGTGAAGAAGATATTTGCTTCTTACGTCGTGGTGAATTAACTCCAGCCCAGTCTGCTTGGGTAAAAAAATATTTTCAGGAACAAGTTGCACCTGTATTAACACCAATTAGCTTAGATCCAGCACATCCATTTCCTCGCCTTGTGAATAAAAGCCTGAACTTCATTATCACTCTTGAAGGTAAAGATGCTTTTGGTCGTCAAATTGATTTGGCTGTTGTACCTGCACCACGTTCATTGCCTCGCGTTGTACGACTACCAGATGAATTAACGGGTGGTAAAGAACATCATGTGATGTTATCGGCAATTATTCATGAGCATGTATCTGATTTATTCCCAGGAATGACAGCAACAGGATGTTACCAATTCCGCGTTACACGTAATGCAGACTTGGCATTAAATGAAGATGTTGAAGACTTAGCTAAAGCATTAAAAGGTGAATTAAGTTCACGCCGTTTTGGTCGTGCCGTTCGCTTGGAAGTAACCCATAATTGCCCACAGCATATTTATGAGTACTTACTTGAAGAGTTCGATTTAACCGATGAGCAATTATATAAAGTTGATGGTCCGGTAAATTTAGCTCGTCTGGTTTCAAATTTTAAACGTCCTCATTTGCGTTATGACTCGCATACGCCAGTTGTGCCTAAAGTGTTTAAAAAGACCGAGAGTATTTTCTCGGCAATGCAAAAACAGGATATTTTACTGCATCATCCGTTTGAATCTTTTGCGCCAGTTATTCAATTGCTACGCGAATCTGCACGTGATCCGCAAGTATTAGCAATCAAACAGACGCTATATCGTAGTGGTGCTGATTCTGAAATTGTGCAAATTTTAGCTGAAGCGGCTCGTAATGGAAAAGAGGTTATTGCAGTCATTGAGTTACGTGCTCGCTTTGATGAAGAATCCAACATTGAAGTAGCGAACGTTTTACAAGAGGCTGGAGCAGTCGTTGTTTATGGCATAGTTGGTTATAAAACCCACGCCAAAATGATCATGGTGGTACGCCGTGAAAATAATAAACTGGTGCGTTACGTTCATTTAGGAACAGGTAACTACCATGCGATGAATGCTCGAATTTATACAGATTATGGACTCATGACCACAGATAAAGATCTGTGTGAAGACGTACACCGTATATTCCAAGAATTGACTGGTATGGGCAAAATGGCGAAATTGAAAAAGCTATTACATGCACCATTTACCTTACATGCTCAGCTTATTAACTTTATTGATGAAGAAATTGCCAATGCTAAAGCAGGCCGTAAAGCCCAAATCATTGTTAAAGTAAATGCGTTAACCGAAGTTCAGTTAATCAATAAATTGTACGAAGCTTCTCAGGCGGGTGTTCAGATTGACCTGATTATCCGTTCGATTTGTTGTTTACGTCCGGGTTTGCCTAACTTATCAGAGAATATTCGAGTGCGTTCAATTGTAGGACGTTTCCTTGAGCATACTCGCGTTTATTACTTTAGTAATAATGGTGATGCACGTATTTACTGTTCAAGTGCAGACTGGATGGACCGTAATTTATTTAATCGTGTTGAAGCGTGTTTCCCTGTTGAAGACCCTGCGTTGAAAAAACGTATTTATCAACAAGGTTTGGTGAACTACTTACAAGATAATCAACAGGCATGGCTGTTACAAGGTGACGGTACTTGGATTCGTGCTGAGCCAGCAGAGGGTGAAAAATTGCATAATGCTCAAAGGGCATTATTGGAAATCATTAAATAATGAACTCTCAAGATTAAATAAAAGCCGACATTTTGTCGGCTTTTTTTAATTAACTGAAATTCAAAGTAATTTAGTTAGTTTTTCTAAATGGTTGCTGGATAAACAACAATAATTTGAAGCACTGCAATATGTTTTTAAAATATGTGATTTTTTACATAAAACATTGAATTTTAAAAATATACAAATCACAAAAAATCTACTTTAATACGGCGCATTAAATATACTTAACTTTGGTAAATGAATAAGATGCAATGCTTTATTAGAAGTTTACTTATTAAAATACTTTTGGGGATAATACCAGTGACCGCCTATGCAGATCAGAAGTGTTATGGGGATATCATCGTATTTCAAAGATTTGATGATCAAGCGATGTATCCTTATTTTGTAAATCCTTCTAATGATAAAGCGAAAAAAAGTGGGGAAAAAAATAAAACAATAGTCATCCAAAAAAGAAAACCAAAACAAGATGAGTTATTAGCCCCAAAGAAAATTGAAGATGTTCACACAAAGAAAGTAGAAGAAAAGAAAAATTTTGACAATAAAAAGCAACTTGATGCAGCGATCGCTAAAGAAATTTTGGAAAATGGTGAAAAGAAATGGATGGTACAAGTTGCATTGGCAGCTAATCAAAATAAGGCAAGTACAGTTCAGTCACGGTTAGAAGCGAAAGGGTACAAGGTTGTAACCAGTGCAACCACTAAAGGAATACGAGTTATGGTAGACCCTGCAAATGACTATGCTATAGCACAAATTATTAGAGAGAAAATTATTGCTGATAATAGTTTGAATATGCCATCTGCTTGGGTGTTTAAGTGGGCATCTTTAACACCACAGTAAAATAAAAAGGAGTCCGAAGACTCCTTTTTTTATACATGTTTTATGCGTGTAAGTTGGTTGTAATTTTCTGCATAATTTGCAGTAATACATCGAACTCACTTTGTAATGGTGTACTTTTACGAGTTACTAGCGCTAAAGTGCGGCTCGGTGCATCTTCAATTGGTTTTGCAGTAATCTGATCATTAAACTTGATCATACTATTTTCAATTGCAATTTCTGGTAAAAGCGTAAAGCCTAAATCAGAAGAAACCATTTCCACTAACGTTGGTAAAGAGCTTGCTTTTAAACGGTTGTCGTTTTTACGCTCACCGATAGGGCACGCACTCAAAACGTGGTCACGTAAACAGTGGCCTTCCTCAAGCAAGATTAGTCTTGATAAATCAAGATCATCTAGAGAGTTTGCTTGAAGAGCATTCGTATCTTGTTTACTACATACAAGGTACAAATTTTCTTTCGAAATTTCAGCGATTTTTAGACCTCTGGTGTCGAACGGTAAAGCAAGAACGATCATGTCTAGATTACCGTGTTCTAGACGCTCTACAATTTTTTCACTTTGTGCTTCATGCAAATGTAGCTGAATTTTAGGTAGCTGCTGATGCACTTCATTAAGTAAGCGTGTCAGGATAAAAGGTGCAATGGTTGGAATAACACCCAAATGCAAATCACCCGTTAACGGCTCACTCATTTCACGGCTCAAACGCATTAAATCTTGAGCATCTGCTAGTAGTACACGGGCACGAGCAACGACTTGTTCACCTAAAGGTGTTAAACGCACATTCTGACGATCACGTTCTACCAGAACGCCACCTAATAACCGTTCAAGCTCCATGATGCCGCCTGATAACGTCGATTGAGTGACAAAAGAGCGGCGTGCTGCTTCAGTAAAATGCAAAGTTTCCGACAACGTAACTAAATATGATAGCTGTCTTAGTGAGGGTAATGCAGCCATAGTGTCCTAGTCTGATGATTTAAAATGATGCGCAAATAAACCGCTAAGCTGTGGAATAAAATGTGCAGGGATATCATGCCCCATTCCATCAATTAATTCAAACTTAGCACCGGAAATTGCTTTTGCTACAGCCTTACCGTGGCTAGGGGGGAGTAAGCGATCGCGAGAGCCATGTAAGACTAAAGCTGGTTGCTTAATTTCACGGTCCAGTTGTAGTAAGGAGCCTGTACATAATATTGCTAAAAACTGCTGAAGTACACCAGCAGGATAGTAGCTACGTTGATAAAGCTTACGCGCAGTTTGTATTGCTTCAATCTGGTTGATATAACCAGGTGAACCAATCAATTGAAATAGTTTTAAACTATGATTAACAATCCCTTCTTCGTCACGTGACTCGGGCTTGCCAATTAAACTCAAAAGTTGTTTCGGAAAAGGTGGTGGTAAAAAAGGCTGGTTATTGCTTGTAAACATGAGCCCTAATTTCTCAACCTTTTCTGGATATTTTGCTGCAAGAATTTGAGCAATCATCCCACCCATTGATGCACCAATCACATGCGCTTTGTTCACGCCTAAACGATCAATGAGCATAGATACATCGTCTGCCATATCATGCAGAGTATAAGGTGCACCCTGATTAGTTAGCCCCAGTGCAAAGCGGCCCATCAATTTGACGGTATTTAATCGGTTACCCTCGTGACGTACTTTTGAAGAAAGGCCAATATCACGGTTATCAAAACGAATAACACGAAATCCTTGATCAATCAGCGATTTACAGAAGAAATCTGGCCAAAAAAGCATTTGAGCACCAAGGCCCATAATCAGCAAAATGGTTGGATGTTCTGGTTTTCCACCTACTTCTACATGTAATTCAATTCCATTGCCTAAGTTGACTTTGGTTTCTTGCATGAAAGATGTGTAAGGTGAAATGTTAAACTGTAAGGCGCTATTCATGTTATTCATTCCTTAAAGGAATACTCTCTAAGTGAGTATTCCTGATACAAACCTTATGCTTGGGCTGGAATAAGATCTGGGACAAGCTTTGTCAAAGTTAAGCGTTGTTTACCTGCGGTTGCACCTAACAATACAAAACCACGCAATGTTCCTTCATTGTCAATTGCTTTGGCAAGCATACCATCGTCGAACTCTTCTGTTTCCCAGTTCACTTCTACATCAACCGGAGCTGGTAAAACTGTAAGTGGAGCAGCTGGCGTTTTTACTGCAACTGGCATAGCAGGGTAGTGCACAGCAGTTTGTTGCCCACTGAGTGTTTTTGCGAGAGCACGAGCCTGTTGCATAATCGGCATTACATATGGAAGTAAAGTACCATTTACCTCTGCGCAATCCCCAATTGCATAAATGTCTGCTTGATTTGTTTCCAGTAAACTATTGGTAATAATTCCACGGCTCGTTTGAATATCTGCACTTTGAGCAACTGAAATATTTGGCTGTAGGCCAATCGCAGAAAGAACAAGGTCTGCAACCAGTGTTTGTCCGTTTGCGAGTGTTATCGCATAATCTTCGCCATTATTAATTTTGCTAACTTTTTCAACGGTTGTTCCGAGTGCAAATTTCACTCCAGCTTCCTCAAGGTTTTGCTGGAAAGCAGAAGCAATATGTGATGGAAGTAAACGACCTAATGGTTGCGGTGCTAAATCAATGACAGTGATGTCATATTCACTATGAAGTAAGTCGTTGGCAAATTCGCAACCAATTAAACCTGCACCCAAAATAACAACACGTTTGTCTTTACGCTGAGCTAGATTTTCACGGAAAGCGCGGTAATCAATGAGTGAGTTCACAACATGAATGTCATCGCTACCATCACCTGCAATTGCAAGGCGAATTGGGTTAGCACCCACGGCTAAAATCAATTTTGAATAGGGTTGCTGAGAAGTTACACCATCTTTTTCAAGAACAAGCTCATGGCGTTCAGCTAAAATTTCTTTCACAAAGGTAAAAGGCTCAATACGCATATTGAGTTGAGTACCCATTTTTGTCGCATCGCCTAAAGGAATTTGTTCAGGTGCTTTTTTACCTGCAAATGCATTTGATAATGTTGGCTTTGCATAGTTCACTGCATCATCCGCACAAATCATCACAAGTTCTTGCTCTGGGCTAAGCTTACGGAACTCACGTGCTAAGGTATAACCCGCCATGCCTGATCCGATAATGACGATAGGATGCATTTTTTTCTCCAGAGTTAGAATTATTTATTTAATACGGTGATTAGTAATATTCGTAAAAAAGACCATGTCGATCATGGCCTTTTACTTTACGTTCTTAGATTTCGATCATTTCGAAGTCAGCTTTTGAAACGCCGCAATCAGGGCAAGTCCAGTCATCTGGAATATCTTCCCATTTTGTTCCAGCTGCAATGCCGTCTTGTGGCCAACCTTCCGCTTCGTCATAAATCCATCCACAAACGATACATTGATATTTTTTCATGAGACTCTCCGCACTGATAAGTTTGCTCAAAGCTGCCTTTCAGTAAAACTATTCCATCTATTAATAATGTAACTACGATCCGGTCAATAATAACCAATGTGCCTTTGATCGGATATCAAATTTTTACGCAGTTCTACATTCAAAGTAAAGTAAATAACGGAGTTTAATCATTCGTAAGCAAAGATGAATGGCAGGTTAGGACAAATAAGTGGTTATTTAGGCAAAACTTCGCCATAAACTAATAATAACTAATGCATTCTTAAAATTAATTTTATTGATGAAAATATCTTGAAATAAAGAGCACCTTATAATTTAAAAGATTCATCTCATACGAAAGCTAAATAACAACAAACTATGATGTGACAGAATGTCATTATTAAAACCCAAAATTAAAATTTGCTGTCATTAAGACGGTATAAATCAGGGAAGTGAAATATGGAAAATTTAGTATATGAAGTGGAAATTGAGGCGCCTATAGAAAAAGTATGGGACATACTTTGGAATAGCGAGACATATAACGCATGGACGAAATTCTTTGCGCCAGATTCCTCCATGCGTACCGACTGGCAAGTAGGTGGTAAAACTTATTTTCTTGACGGTGAAGGAAATGGCATGGTTTCTACGATTGAACAAATGCAAAAACCGGAAATATTAATTTTTAAACATTTAGGAATGATCAAGGAGGGTAAGGAAGATTTAGAAAGTGAAGAGGTTAAAGGGTGGAGTGGTTCCTTAGAAAAATATTTTCTAACCCAAAAAGATAATATAACCACTCTAAAAGTTGAATTGGCCACTTTACCTGAATATATGGGCATGTTGAAAAGTGGCTTTGTTCAAGGTTTTGAGGTGGTTAAAAAAATGGCAGAAGCAAAATAGAGCTTCGTTTATTTACGTATAAAACCGTTTTTTCAAAAATCAAACTATATAAATCTAAGCCAAATATTTTTTATAAATTTTCATAATGAGATCATTAAGTCGCGAAGGATAGGCCAAACGATGATGTCCACCTTCAAAAGTTTCAATATTCATATAAGGGGCAAGTTTTTCTTGAACGTGATACATATCAAGTTGCTCATCTCCTAACTCTAAATAAGCCATTTTAGGGTTAGAGAGAGTGAGTTCATCTTCAGAAAGTTGAGGATAGTCAGCCCGAAAGTTAGGTGTAAGACTTGGATTCGCCACAATAACAGCTAATTTATGTTGAGCAGCAGTTTTTAGCGCCCAATAGCCTCCAATGCTATGGCCTACCAATAAGTCTGGTTTGATCGTCTGAATAACCTGATGGTAAAAGTACTCAACAGATGCATAACTTAAGTTACGATAATCGACGTCAATACAAAATTTTTCAGGATGTAAAATGGCATGGAACTTTGTCGATTCACGCGAAGAATCCAAGCCATGTAAAAATAGAATTTTCATTATTTACGACACAATCTCATTGATAAAATAAAAGGTAAATAGGGCCTTTTGAATATCGAGGTTATTTGGATTTTTTTATATTTTACTAAATGCTTTAAAAAATGATCTTAGCGATTGGTCTAAGTCATTTTGCCTTTAAAAAGTAGTGTTCGGTTTTATAAAATTGTCTTTTTTCATTTTTGTTTGATTGAAATCATTCGAAAAACTCCCACAATCTGTTAAGATATAGCACTTAATTTTTACTTAATCGAGGCAGAGATGACGCAACAAAACGATCAATCGACTTCTGAACCAACTATTTCCGAAAACGATTTAATTGCACAGCGTCATGCCAAATTAAAGCAAATCCAAGATATTGCGAAGGAAACTGGAAAGAGTCCTTGGCCGAATACGTTTAAGCGTGAACACTACGCTGCTGATCTACAAGAACAATTTAAAGATCAGTCGAAAGAACAAATTGAAAGCGCTGAGCATGTTTATGTAAAAATTGCTGGTCGTGTCATGTTAAACCGTGGATCTTTCATGGTTATTCAAGATATGACAGGTCGTATTCAGTTATATGTTGACCGTAAAGGTTTACCAAAAGATATTCTTGAGACCATTAAAGGTTTAGATCTTGGTGACATTATTGCTGCTGAAGGTTATATCGGACGCTCAGGAAAAGGTGACTTATATGTTCACCTTGAAGGTTTTGAACTTCTTACAAAATCGCTTCGCCCGTTACCAGATAAATTTCACGGTTTAAATGACACAGAAGTTAAGTATCGCAAACGTTATCTTGACTTAATTGTGAATGAAGAAACACGTAAAACTTTTGAAATCCGTGCCAAAGTCGTTGCTGGAATTCGAGCATTTTTAAACAATGAACGTTTCATGGAAGTTGAAACGCCAATGATGCATGTGATTCCGGGTGGTGCATCTGCACGTCCGTTTGAAACACATCACAATGCTTTGGATATGCCATTATTCTTGCGTATTGCACCTGAGCTTTACTTAAAGCGTTTGGTTGTTGGTGGTTTTGAACGTGTGTTTGAAATTAACCGTAACTTCCGTAATGAAGGTGTTTCAACACGTCATAATCCTGAATTTACGATGATCGAGTTTTATCAAGCTTATGCTGACTATAAAGACTTGATGGCATTAACTGAAAATATGATTGAAAAATTGGCCTTGGATATTTTAGGTACAACTGATGTGCCTTACCAAGGTGAAGTGTTTAGCTTCAAAGGGCCATACAAGAAAATCTCTATGTTTGATGCGATTTTAGAGAATAACCCACAGTTTACGCCAGAAAATGTTGGCGACCGTGAGTTTCTTGCTCAATTCATTCGTGAAGAATTAAAAGAACAAGTTAAGCCTGGTTTTGGTTTAGGTAAGCTTCAAACTATCGTATTTGAAGAAACAGTTGAAACTAAACTTCGTCAGCCAACATTTATTACTGAATACCCAGCTGAAACATCTCCGCTGGCTCGTCGTAATGATGACAATCCACATGTCACTGATCGTTTTGAGTTTTTCATCGGTGGTCGTGAATTGGCAAATGGTTTCAGCGAGTTAAACGATCCAATTGATCAGGCTGAGCGTTTCCAAGCCCAAGTTGCAGAGAAAGATGCTGGTGATGATGAAGCAATGCATTACGATGCAGAGTTCGTTGAAGCACTTGAGTATGGTTTACCTCCTACAGCTGGTGAAGGTATCGGTATTGACCGTTTGGTAATGTTGTTTGCCGATGCACCGAGTATTCGTGATGTAATTTTATTCCCACACATGCGCCGTAAAGAAGGTTAATCTTCTAAAGGCAAAAAAAGGCAGTATTTATACTGCCTTTTTTATTACTTATATATCTCAAAAACTTACCTATCTACACTAATCTTAAGATAGCGTTAAAAAATGTAATTGCACAGTTTAACAATTGCAAAGTTGTGATAAAAAATTTAAGGTGTTGCTCATAAATAACTTTGAGAATTGGCTGGCATGTTTCTAAGAAAAACACTTTCGATTGCAATATTGGCAACTGCTTCATCCGCTATTTTTGCACAAGGTTTAGTGCTAAATAATGAGGACTTACGTACAGACTTAAATTGGTTGAATCAACAAGGTGTTATCAAGATTAGCACCTCAACTTGGCCATTAAGTGGTGATGAAATCCAGAGAGCACTCTCTCAAGCACAAGTGACGCATCCAGCTCAACAAAAAGTTATTAATTCAGTTCTTGATGCATTAAAAGCAGATAACAATACGGTTAAAGTGGGCGCTTTTGCTGAAACTGATAGCAAAAATATTCCACAAGCATTCGGTGATAATCAAAAAGCTCAATATCAAGGTTCTTTAGAGTTTAATGCAGGTGGTGAAAACTGGGATGCAAAAATCCGAGTAAATGCAGAAAAAGACCCACAAATTGATAATGGGCAAGATGTGAATGTTGAAGGCTCATATGTCGCTGGTAAACTTTGGAATCAGTGGGTAGTTGCGGGTCAAATTCCAACATGGTGGGGTCCTGGGCATGATGGTAGCTTAATTCGTGGTGATGCTAGCCGCCCAGTTTATGGTGTAACGGCACAACGTGCTGTGCAAAATGCTTTTGATACAAAATGGTTATCTTGGATTGGACCTTGGCAATATCAAGCTTTTGCTGGTCAATTAGATGACTATAAAGCAGTTCCTGACGCTAAGTTAATTGGCTTGCGTGTAACTGCACAACCATTGCCATATATTGAGTTAGGCGCATCGCGTGCTATTCAATGGGGTGGTGATGGACGTCCTGAAAGTTTTAGTTCTTTGTGGGATGCATTTGTCGGCAATAAAGATAATGGCGGAACTGGTGAAGCAGATCCATCAAACCAAATTGCTGGCTTCGACGGCCGTTTATTATTACAACCGCTATTCCAAGTTCCAGTTAGTATATATGGACAATATGTAGGTGAAGATGAAGCGGGCGGTTTACCTTCTAAGAAAATGTACTTAGCAGGTGTCGACTATTCATCTAGCTACAATAACTTGCCTTATCAACTTTATGCAGAATGGGCGGATACGCGTACGAATGGTGATGTAAGAGGTATCTCTTATGCGCATTCAACTTATAAAGATGGTTATTACCAACATGGTTACCCATTAGGCCACGCGATGGGTGGTGATGGACAAATGTACTCAGTGGGTGGTGATATCCGCTTTGATGTAATGAACCGTTTAAGTGGTCGTGCTATGGTGGTTAAAGTGAATCAATCTAACTTGGCAATCAATAAAGCATTTCCTAAAGACGATGAAATTAAAGCACTTGACTTAACTTGGACGCATTACCTCAAACCTGATCTTCCATTAAAAATTAATGGCTGGGTTAGCGATTCTGATCTAGAAGGTAATGACGCGGGCGCATCTATTGGTATTGAAATTCCATTAGAACGTAAAATGTTCGGTTTCTAAGAGTAGATCATGTTTTAGAAAAGAGAAGCTATCAAAGCTTCTCTTTTTTTATGGTTTTTAGAGAAATCTAAAGAGTAGAACATGATTTGCTTAAGTTGGCTGCACAAGCTACGATTGCAAAGTTGTGCAAGTGAATCAGCATATTATATGTATATGATGAAATCGAATATCAATATGAAAAAACAAGCAAAAGGAATCGGTTTTAAATCACTATAATGCATAACTAATGCTATAAGCCATATAAAGGCTTGTGGTTGGATTATTTATCACGAAAAATTGGAGTTGTTATGGCACTCGTTCCTCCACATGGTCTTCTACGTGGTGGTTTAATACCACTTCTAGATTTTATGGGCAAAATGGATAGAGAAGGACGTGTTCATGACTGAATCAAGACTCACACATCTCAAGCAACTTGAAGCTGAAAGCATTCATATTATCCGTGAAGTTGCTGCTGAATTTGAAAATCCGGTAATGCTTTACTCAATTGGTAAAGACTCTGCGGTAATGCTTCATCTTGCGTTAAAAGCGTTTTACCCAGCTAAACTTCCATTCCCATTATTACATGTAGATACTGGGTGGAAATTTAAAGAGATGATTTCATTTCGCGATAACATGGCAAAAACGCATGGCTTTGATTTAATCGTTCATCAGAACAAAGAAGGTCGCGAAGCTGGAATCAATCCATTTGATCACGGTAGCTCAAAATACACAGATATTATGAAAACCCAAGCTTTGAAACAGGCTTTGGATAAATATCAATTTGATGCTGCTTTTGGTGGAGCACGCCGTGATGAAGAAAAATCACGTGCGAAAGAGCGTGTTTATTCATTCCGTGATAGTAAGCATCGTTGGGATCCGAAAAACCAGCGTCCTGAACTTTGGAATCTTTACAATGGTAAAGTGAACAAAGGTGAAAGTATTCGTGTATTCCCTTTATCTAACTGGACTGAGTTGGATATCTGGCAATATATCTATTTAGAAAATATTCAAATTGTTCCTCTTTATTTCTCTGCTGTTCGTCCGGTAGTAGAGCGTAGCGGTACGTTAATCATGGTTGATGATGAACGTATGCGTTTAAAAGAAGGTGAAGTTCCACAGATGAAGTCTGTACGTTTCCGTACGCTTGGCTGTTATCCATTAACTGGTGCAGTTGAGTCTGAAGCGGATACGTTGCCTGAAATTATCCAAGAGATGCTTTTAGCCACTAGTTCTGAGCGTCAAGGTCGTATGATTGACCATGATGAAGCGGGCTCAATGGAAAAGAAAAAGCAAGAAGGCTATTTCTAAGACAATTTCTAAATTTGTGGAGTTTGAGTAATGTCTCATCAATCAGAATTAATCAGTCAAGATATCTTGGCCTATTTGAAGCAACATGAACAAAAAGACCTTCTGCGCTTTTTGACTTGCGGTAACGTGGATGATGGTAAAAGTACTTTAATTGGACGTTTACTCTACGACTCAAAATTGATTTATGAAGATCAATTGCAAGCTGTAACACGTGACAGTAAAAAAGTAGGAACCACGGGCGATGCACCAGACTTAGCATTACTTGTAGATGGTTTACAAGCTGAGCGTGAGCAAGGTATTACCATTGATGTGGCTTACCGCTACTTTTCAACGGAAAAGCGTAAGTTTATTATTGCTGATACACCGGGGCATGAACAATATACCCGTAACATGGCAACAGGTGCATCAACAGCTGATCTTGCAATTATCTTGATTGATGCGCGTTATGGCGTGCAAACACAAACACGTCGTCATACTTTTATTGCAAGTTTACTTGGTATTAAGAATATTGTTGTTGCTATTAATAAAATGGATTTAGTTGAGTTCTCTGAAGAGCGTTTTAACGAAATTCAGGTTGAATATGATGCTTTCGTAAACCAATTAGGTGATCGTCGCCCAGCCAATATCCAGTTTGTTCCAATTTCTGCTTTAAATGGCGATAACGTAGTAAATGCTTCTGAGCATACAGCTTGGTACAAGGGTCAAACCTTGATGAGCATTCTTGAATCTGTGGAAATTAGTCGCGAATCAAACAAACACGAATTCCGTTTCCCTGTTCAATATGTGAACCGTCCAAACCTCGATTTCCGTGGTTTTGCTGGTACTGTTGCTTTGGGTGAAATCAACGTTGGCGATGAGATTGTTGCATTACCATCAGGTAAGCGTTCAACAGTTAAAGAAATCGTTACTTTTGATGGAAATCTAGATCAAGCTGTTGCGGGTCAAGCTGTTACATTGACCCTGAATGATGAAATTGATATTAGCCGAGGCAATGTATTAGTACGTGCTGGCGAACAGCCATTAATTTCACGCAGTGTTCGTGCTTCAGTGGTATGGATGAATGAACATCCGCTCGTGAAGGGTAAGTTGTACAACGTTAAAATTGGTACACAGACTGTTCCTGCCAAAGTGACTAACATTCACTATCGTGTGAATGTGAATACGCTTGAGCATACTCAGGTTGAAGAGCTTGAATTAAATGCGATTGCGGACGTTGTTGTTGAGTTTGATGCACCAGTCGTATTTGATCAATATCAAGATTCACGATACACAGGTTCATTTATTTTCATTGATCGTTTAAGCAATGTAACGGTTGGTGCGGGTATGGTTGAGTCTGCGGTAGAGTGGACTGCGCATAGTAATCCTGTTACTGCTGAAGACCGTGCTGCACGTTTGGGCCAAAAGCCAGCAGCAGTTCAAGTTTCTGCAAAAGCACTCGAGCAAGCTCAAGTCATCGAAAGTTCGTTAATTCAGCAAGGCGTAGTTGCTATTGCTAAAATTGATTTAACGGAAGAACAAGTTGCTTTGCTCCGTCAAACTGGCGTAACTGTTTTGACTACTGTAGCTGAAGGTACTGATACTAGCATTACTACTGAAAATGTAGATGAGTTGGTTGAACAAATTATTGCATTAGTCCGTCTTTAATAGGCTGAATTGATTTTGAAAAAACCCGCGTAAGCGGGTTTTTTATTGGATTTAGAAAATACTTTGAGTTTTTAAAGTTAAATATTCTCTTAAATCTTTAGGATAGCTCTGAATCATCTTTAAAAATATATCTCGATCGCCTTGATATAAGGCGCGTGTTGCTTCTTCGTAATTTGGCATATTACCCAACATGGCAGACATAAAACGGTCGATGGCTTGTTTAGCGAGCATAATATTACCTTCAGAATTTGGGTTATTTAACTCTTTATCAATTAACTTACGAATTACTGCTGATGCACTCGCACTTTGTTGATCTAACCAATCCCAATGTTTTTTCTGTAAGGTGATTTCACGAGAAATTACTCCGAGTTTAGGTCGTCCAACTTTTTTAATTTCTTCCGGTTCAGCATAACGTTGTTGAAATTCTTGTTCTGAACCAGAAAGATCAAGATCAATTTGTTGACCTGTTTGATCGTTAAAAATCAGAATATTTTCCGTTGGTTTCGGAAGATCTTTAAGTTTTTTTGCAAGTTCAACTAGGGAGTCACTCGCAATAAGCGTACTTCCAGTGAAAGCAGTATAGGTAATTTTAGTATTCATTTTAGCCGCATATTTTTATCTGGGTAAAATAATATTATCAGGGTAAAATTAATTTAGCAAATAATTAAAATTATAACCAAAGAGTTATTTGATTTTATGAGTGTAGTCTATGAAGTTAGGACTATAAAAATAGTCAAGATAATAGGCTATTTAAAATTTTACTCTGCTTTAGTAGTGCTTTTATGAGAGAATATGCCTTTAGTTGTATGTATAAGGACTCCTATGTTTGAGCAATCTCCTGAATCTTTAAGCGATATCGAAATTTTAGACATTTTACAGTCTATGAAAAAAGATAAGCTAGATACGGAAGCAAATGAGATTATCCGTAATGGGGGGAAAGCTGGGCGTCAAGAAGCACATAAACAGGCTTTAGTTGCATTGAATGCAAACTTTGAAGAAAAGTTTGTAGAAGCTGCTACGCTGGCATTAGGCTTGAATTCAGGTCAGGCGAAAAAGATTCGTTATAAAAAAGATCGTATCCGTATTTTTAAAGCACATGGTCTTGATTATTTAGCTATTGATGGTGCAGAAACCGCGCAGGTTTTAGCTCAAGTTGCTCAAGCGATTAGTCGTGAAGACGCGATCGTGACCGAAGGCCTACACAATATTTTTCCATTTTGGAAAGAGGGTTGGCCAATGGTGCAATTCGATAATGCCTATAAAATTTTAGAAGAAGACATTACATTGCATTTTCACATTGTGTTAGATCACTTAATTAAATATGTAGAGAAATAAAAAAAGCCCCGTTTGGGGCTTTTTTTATTGTGAAAGAATAATTAAAGCGTGCTAAAGAGTGGGAAAACACCAATCACTAAAGCAGTTCCCATCAATACCAGACAAGTTATAAATGCCCATTTTAAAGTGAACTTTTGATGGTCGGCAAAATCGACTTTAGCAAGACCACATAACAAATAGGTTGATGGAACAAGAGGTGATAGCAAGTGTACAGGTTGACCTACAATCGAAGCGCGAGCAATCGCTTCTGCACTAATACCATAATGTGAAGCGGCTTCAGCAAGAATAGGTAAAACGCCATAGAAGAAAGCATCATTTGACATAAAGAATGTCAAAGGCATACTCACTAAAGCAGTGATTGGTGCAAGGTATGGACCCATGCTTGGAGGAATCATTGCGACAAACTCTTTAGACATCGCCTCAACCATACCTGTACCAGATAAAATACCTGTGAAAATACCTGCTGCAAAAATTAAGCCCACAACAGCTAAGACACTGTCTGCATGCATTGCAATGCGTTTTTTCTGCATATCAACATCTGGGTAGTTAATGAGCATTGCGATACAGAATGCTATCATGAACAACACAGACATAGGCAAAATGCCTTTGATCAAAGCAATCATAAGAAGGATGGTAAGCACCATATTTACTTTACGTAAATGTGGGCGGGTCGCTTCAGGATCTTTCGATACAGTAATATTGTCGCCATGGTGAGTTTCAAGCTCAATAACGCCTAAACGTTTTTGCTCGTAACGACCATATAAGTACGCCAAGAAAAATAACCAACCAATACTAATGACCATAGGAATGATCATTGGTACGAAAATATGGCTTGGGTCAATTTGCAGGGCGCTTGCAGCACGAGCTGTAGGGCCACCCCATGGTGTTAGGTTCATTACACCGCTACATAACAGCATAAGTGCAGTCATGATGAGTGTATTCATTCCTAAGCGTTGATAAAGTGGCAACATTGCAGCTACACAAATCATATACGTTGTTGAGCCATCACCATCTAAAGAAACCATTGTAGTTAAGAACACGGTTCCCATTGTGATTTTTAAAGGATCACCTTTAACCTTTTTCAAAATCCATTTAACCGGTGGATCGAAAAGACCTGCATCGATCATTAAGGCAAAATATAAAATTGCAAATAAAAGCATTACGCCAGTTGGCGCTAATTTTTTGATGCCTTCTAGCATCATCTCACTGAGACCTTTAAGTTCAATGTGACTCAAACTTTCAAAGTAGTGACCTAGGCCCCAAGCAATAAGAGAAAAAATAAATGGGATGAGAATTAAAGCAATAATAGGGCTTAAACGTTTGGACATGATTAAGTACATGAAGCACAAAATCATGCCAACACCAAGTAATGTCAGCATACAATCAATCCTTTGCCTATAGTTTTACTGAACAAGTTTATTCAAAACTCTGACCTTGGTTATTCTTATTAATTTTTATTAAAAAGACAAATAATATATTTAGTTTATTTGGTTAATATATATTCAGTTGGATAGGTATATTTGGACGAAATACTGAATATATATATTAAGATTATAGTAAGCATATAATAAATGTAATTCATTATAATGGATTATAAAGGTTTTATAAAAATAAAAATTATATGATATTTTTTAAAATTATATGTAGTTTGATGGTTGAAATGAGAAGAAGAACCATTTAAAGGCTTGCTTTGAGCTAAGTTACATAAGTTTGATGGCAATGTAAATGGGGATCTAATCGCTTCATGTTAATTGCGATATATAGATTATTCTATTATTTTTCAGTATTTAAGATTTAATGTAAGTGATAATTTAAATAATATTATTTTTAGATTAAAAGAGCAAATTGAATTTATAGATCTAAAATAATTATTACATATATTTGAAAAATTTATTTAGATTAAAAAAATACCCCACATAAAATTGTGAGGTATTTAAATTAATATAAATCAGTTTTCATCAATTGATGAATGTACTTCGCTTTGTTCTAAAATTCGAGTTACAAGGAGTTGGTCAATTTTAAAATTATCGACATCGACTACTTCAAACTTGTAGCCACCGAATTCTACAAAATCTGCTGGACGTGGAATTTTGCGTAGGCGGTACATCATGAAGCCTGCTAATGTTTCATAATTTTCTTCATCAGGCATTTCATCAATTTCAAGTGCATGTCTTAGGTCATCAATTGGTGTGCTGCCATCAATTAACCATGAGTTATTATCACGTTTGATGATTTGTTGATCTTCTTCAATTGGGGTTACCCAGTCGCCCATAACCGTAATCATAATATCGCTTAAGGTAATAACCCCCACGACAAGCGCATATTCATTTATAACAACCGCAAACTTTTCTTTGGTAGAGCGGAAGCGATCAAGTAATTCTGATAGGGTTAAGGTGTCCGGAATCATCAGGACAGTACGAATGGTTGTTTCATTCAATTGCGTTGGAGATTGATTATTTAAAATACGAACAAGAAAGTCTTTGGCGTCGACGTAACCAATGACCTGATCAATATTTTCATTACATACCAAAAATTTTGAATAAGGATACTCTGCTAATTTTTGACGAATACTATCTTCATGTTCATTTAAGGTGAAATAAACAACATTTTCACGTGTTGTCATGCTGGAAGGTACGTTGCGTTCTTCTAATTCAAAAACATTCTCGATAAAGTGATGTTCTTGTTTTTGCAGTACGCCTGCTTGAGCACCTGCATCCATTACTGCTGAAATATCATCAAAGGTAATGTTATCTTCTCGAGTTGTATTCACTTTAAATAAACGGAATAGCAGGTTGGCAATTGCGTTAATTCCCCAAGCTAAAGGTTTACAAACCTTAATAAAAACCTGAATTGGATTAATAACACTAATTGCAATTTTTTCGGGTGCAATCATAGCCAAACGTTTTGGCATAAGATCGGCAAATAAAATAAAGAGTGATGTCACTAAAGTAAAGGATAGGGCAAAACCAATCGTTTGTGTCCAAGGGCCTGCGTAGAAACGGTCAACTAAAGTTACGAAATAAGGACGAAAAGCAGCTTCACCCAAAATACCGCCTAAAATCGCAACTGCATTCAGGCCAATTTGAGAGGCTGCAAAAAAGTCAGCAGATTGTTCTTGTAAATCTAGTACTTGTTGAGCACGTTCTTCACCAGCTTCAGCTAGAATTTTTAGCTTAACTTTTCTGGCACCAGCGAGTGCAATTTCAGTTAAAGATAAAAAGCCTGCTCCGATGATAAGCAGTACGATGATAATGATATTTTGAAAGAGACTCACAAATCACCTGAGATTCATCATTATTATGACTATGTTTTAACATAAAAAAGCGCTGAGGTAATCAGATTGATTGCTCAGCGCCTGAAATCGACAATTAAATTAAAATTTATTTAATAGTGAGAAAATTGTGAATTATTGGTTAGAAATTCACGGTTTTCCTCTTCAATCATTTGACGAGCAACAAATAAGATAAGTTGGCGCAACCAGCGATGAGCAGGGTGATGATGTAACAACGGGCACCAAGCCATTTTAAGTTCGAACTCTGGAATATAAAAAGGAGGATCCTTTATAACCAGTTTAGGGTTCTGTGTTTGTAGACGTGCCATCCGTGTTGGTAATGTGGCAATAAGATCTACGTTTTGAGCAAGTAAAGCTGGCATTTGGTAGTGACGAGTAAATACAGAAATTTTACGACGTTGACCAATACGTTCTAATGCCTGATCAATCCAGCCTAAACCACCTTGTTTATCAGGGTTTACGCCAAAACCGACACCCATACCTGTTTTAGAAACCCAGATATGTTGAGCATCTAAATAGCTTTTTAAATTTAAATGAGTTACAGCAGGGTGTTTGTCGTTAAGAATACAACTGAAACTATCACGCCAAACTAAAACCTGATGGAAACTTTGCGGTATTTCATTAAATCTATTAATTGCGAGATCAACTTTACCTTGTTCCATGTCTCTATAGGACACATCACTTGGTGTAAGAAAATCAAGAACAACGTTTGGAGCTTCAGAGCGGAGCGCTTTAACAAGACGAGGAACTAAAGTTGCCTCGGCATAGTCCGATGTCATAATGCGGAAAACACGATTACTTGTATAAGGGCGGAATTCGGTACGGGGTTCCAAAATCATGGAGAGATCAGCAAGTGCATCACGAATACGAGGTTGTAATTCAAGAGCACGTTCTGTTGGAGTCATCCCTTCAGAAGAACGGATAAGAAGAGGGTCATTAAATAAATTACGTAAGCGACGTAAAATATTACTCATTGCAGGCTGAGTTACCCCAAGCTGTTCGGCCGCGCGCGTAACATTTTTTTCACGAAGAAGTACATCAAGATATATTAATAGATTAAGATCTACTCGCTCCAGATTCATAAAAAAAATACCGAAAATAAAACCCTGAAATTGTTTCAAATTATGCCATATCTAATAACTATTGTGTGAAAAAATGATGAGAAAAACGACATTTTTTGTAGGAATTAAGTAGGGGTAAAAAGTGCTTCAAAGGCTCGATTTTATTGTCTTTGCTACATTTTTAAGTATGAAGGTGACAAATAGAATATATTTATATATAACTTATTAAGTTCTAGCATGGAAATTGACTTTTTGCATTGGCGAAAATAGCCTAATTTACAATTGACTTTTAAGGTTAAAAATGGGTGGAAAAACTTCAAAAATTGTATAAAAATAAGACTTACTAAGTTTTTAGAATAAAACTCTATACTCCTTTAGAATAATTTTATTTTTATAAACAAAGTGTTAATGTTTTTGGTTTTATCTATAATATCGATTTATCGGTATATTTTTTAAATAAATACTGAAGATTAATAAAGGATATTGGATTAATTGATTGGCTAAGTCTAAGCTGTGTTCATGAAGAAGCAGCTGGTGTCATAAGAAATTTAAGTACATGACTCTAGGCTTCAATCGATGAAATCCTAAAATGAATACAGGACAATATCATGACTACATATCAAACAGCGATTGATGCAATCCGCGAACTAAAAGCAAAATTCGGTAGCACTTGGCGCGATATTAGCCCAGAAGATGCTGCACGTATGCAAATGCAAAACCAATTTAAAACTGGTTTAGACATTGCTAAATATACAGCTGCGATTATGCGTCGTGATATGGCTGCTTATGATGCTGACTCTAGCAAATACACTCAATCATTAGGTTGCTGGCACGGTTTTATCGCACAACAAAAAATGATTGCGAACAAAAAATACTTCGGTACTACTGAACGTCGCTATATCTACCTTTCTGGTTGGATGGTTGCTGCCCTTCGTTCTGAATTTGGTCCACTTCCTGACCAATCTATGCACGAAAAAACTTCAGTACCTGCATTAATCGAAGAAATTTACACTTTCTTACGTCAAGCTGATGCAAAAGAATTAAACGATTTATTCCGTGCGCTTAAAAAAGCAAACGAAGCTGGTGATACTGCTAAAGCTGCTGAAATCACTGCTCAAATCGACGGTTTCCAAACTCACATTGTGCCAATTATTGCTGACATCGATGCTGGTTTTGGTAACGAAGAAGCGACTTACTTGCTTGCTCGTAAAATGATCGAAGCTGGTGCTTGTGCGCTTCAAATCGAAAACCAAGTATCTGATGCTAAACAATGTGGTCACCAAGCTGGTAAAGTAACTGTTCCACATGAAGATTTCATCTCTAAAATCCATGCATTACGTTATGCATTCTTAGAAATGGGTCTTGATGACGGTATCATCGTTGCGCGTACTGACTCTGAAGGCGCTGACTTGACTCAAAAAATCCCAGTGGTTAAAGAGCCAGGTGACATTGCTTCTCAATACATCGGTTTCTTAGACACTGTTGAAATTGACATTGCTGATGCTCAAGAAGACGAAATCTTAATTAAACGTGATGGTAAATTACACCGTCCTAAGCGTTTACCTTCTGGTTTATATCAGTTCCGTGCTGACACACAAATTGACCGTGTTGTACTTGACTGTGTATCTAGCCTTCAAAATGGTGCTGACCTTCTTTGGATCGAAACTGCGACTCCAAACGTAGAAGAAATTGCTCACATGGTTAACCGTGTTAAAGAAGTTGTTCCAAATGCGAAGCTTGTTTATAACAACAGCCCATCATTCAACTGGACTTTAAACTTCCGTCAACAAGCTTACGATCGTTGGGTTGCTGAAGGTAAAGACGTTTCTGCTTACGACCGTGCTAAATTAATGAGCGCTGAGTATGATGCTACTGAATTAGCTGCTGATGCAGACGCTAAGATCCGTACATTCCAAGCAGATGCTTCTCGTGAAGCGGGTGTGTTCCATCACTTGATCACACTTCCGACTTACCACACTGCTGCTCTTTCTACACATGAGCTTGCACAAGGTTACTTCGGTTCTGAAGGTATGTTGGCTTATGTTGCTGGCGTACAACGTAAAGAAATCCGTGGTGGTATCGCTTGTGTGAAACACCAAGCAATGGCTGGTTCTGACATCGGTGATGATCACAAAGAAATCTTCTCTGGTGACAACGCACTTAAAGCACATGACGATGCTAAAAACACAATGAACCAATTCGCAGCTCACTAAGAATTGATTTCAAAAGAAAACCCGCTCAAATGAGCGGGTTTTTTATCATTAATAAATAATTATTTTTTCAATACATAGTGTTCAGCTAAAGAACCTTCAACTTTCTTACCTTCCATATCTAAAGCAGTTGCCGTATTTTCACCAATGAAGAATTTACGATTTTGTCCTTTGTCATCTAAGGTAATTACAGAAGTATTATCTTTGTCAAAAGTAAACGTACCATGTGTTTTAAATGGATTTTTATCACCTTTGCCAAGATAAGTTTCAGTCAATTCATAAGTTTTATCATCTTTTAACTCTAACTCAGTTTTAATGCCTTCACAGTCTGCACATGGAAGAGTGCCTTTATATGTACCATCCCAATCTAGTGAGTTTTCAGCCGTATGAGCGGTATCTACTGCATTGTTATTAGCTTCAGTGGTTTGTGCAGGAGCAGAGGCTTGTGTTGTTGTGTCAGCTTTATTTTCATTTTTGCTACAAGCAACAAGAAGGGCACTTACAAGTGCAACTGATAATAATGTTTTTTTCATGATGATCTAAACCTCGGAAAATAAATAAAAAAGCAATAAATAGGCTATGAAATATGAGAGCTTAATAAAAGTTTAAGTATGTAATTTAATTTTAACAAAAGGTAAAGTGAGTAAATTTTGAATAATTATTAAAAAGAAAATAAAAAGAGGTATCCATTAAAACGATTTAATGAATACCTTATAAATTACGGTTGCGCAGAAACTCCACCTAGAGAGTCGCATGCTGATTTATAGAGTTGGTATTGTTGCTTTAAAACCTCATCCAGCGGCATGTCGAATAATTCTTCACCATTTTTGTAGCTCTCTACGTATGAAGTTGCTTTTTCTTTGCTTACTGCTAAAGATTGCTGGTAGTAAGAATTAATCGAGCTTGTTGCAAGCTGGCTTGTCTCAACATTTTTACATTCGAAATTGTGCAGGATCTTTTCTGCACGTTTGACCTCACTAGATTGGCCAAAAATACACCCAGTTAAAAAGACAAGTGCGGTTAACACGAAAAAAAGTTTCATGGAGAACAAGTATGGAAGCAACGGTGGGCGCTATTGTATAAACAATTCCATAAGTTACTGTGGTTTTATGTTAGACATTGATGATTTTTTAACTCATTAAAATCGAAAAATTGTATCTAATTTTATCAGTCGGCTTATTTTTATATTTGGTGCGTATTTTGCTTATAAGTTTAAGCACTTATTTTGAACATATGAACCAGAATGAATCAGGCACAACCGTTTCCAAAAAACTCTTCAGCACCATTTTGGTATGCACAACTCGAGCTCGGTTTTTGTTTTGAAAATTCACGCACCATAATGAGTCATCGAAAGCATCATGGCCCTGTTAGGGTGCAAAAAATGCTCTGGCCTGAAAGAACAGGTGTGTGTCATGCGATTATTGTACATCCACCAGCAGGAATTGCAGGAGGAGATCATCTTACTTTTGAAATTGAAACCAAAGATCAAGCCCATGCGGTAGTGACTACTCCTGGAGCGGGGAAATGGTACAAAACCAATGGCAAGCAAGCTTTTCAGCATATTCATTTATATGTGAAAGATCAGTCCATTTTAGAGTGGGTTCCACAAGAAACGATGTTGTTTGATGGGGCTTTAGCGCATTCAGAAACCCATATTCATCTTGATAGTGCTGCAAGTTTTATTGGATGGGATATGTTGGTACTTGGGCGACAGGCACGTGCTGAGCGCTTTGTTCAAGGGAGTTATTACAACCAGTTTAAATTGTGGCGCGAACATAAATTGTTGGTTGCAGATACATTATATTTTGAAGGAGAAGATCGTTGGCTTAGTTCATGTTTAGGTATGGACAATCAAGCCGTGATGGGAAGCTTTTGGGCAGCCGCTCCAGAGAAATATCGTTCATCATTTTACTTAGAACAACAGCTAGAACTCATTCGAGAATTGATGATGCGTATGCAAGCACCTGTCACATTAACATTATTGGATGATGTGGTTTCGGCCCGTTTTTTGGGAAATGATGTCCGTCATTGTCGTGATGCTTTTGCAGCTATACGGGCTAAACTGCGTCGATATTGGTTTGATTTAGAAGAAGAATTTCCAAGAATTTGGAAAACCTAAGTTACGTTAAATTGCGTATTTAAAAAACATTTAAAACAAGTATGCTGCTTTTGAGCACGTATTTTGCTTAAAGAATATAAATGAAATTTAGGAAAGAGATATGGAACTCAATCCAACAGAAAAAGATAAATTACTGATTTTTACAGCAGGACTGGTTGCTGAGCGACGTAAAGCGCGTGGCTTGAAACTGAATTATCCTGAAGCTATTGCTTTTATTTCTGCCGCATTACTTGAAGGTGCACGGGACGGTATGACGGTCAGTGATTTAATGCATTACGGTACAACTTTATTAAAGCGCGAAGATGTGATGGATGGTGTGCCAGAAATGATTGCTGAGGTTCAGGTCGAGGCAACTTTTCCAGATGGCTCGAAATTAGTCACTGTCCATCAGCCAATCGTATAAAAGGAACGCTTATGATCCCCGGCGAAATCATTACTCCAGATGCTGATATAGAGCTGAATGTTGGACGGCAAACTTTAAAAGTTGTAGTTGCCAACATTGGCGATCGGCCTATTCAGGTGGGTTCACATTTTCATTTTTATGAAGCAAATGATGCACTTCAGTTTGATCGTGAGCTAGCTAAAGGCTTTCGATTGAATATTGCAGCTGGTACAGCAATTCGCTTTGAACCGGGACAAACTCGGGAAGTTGAGCTGGTTGCTTTAGCGGGTAAGCGAGAAGTATATGGTTTCGCAGGCCGCGTCATGGGCAAGTTGGATTAGACATAACAATGATAATGAAAGAGATGAGTATTAAGTTATGAAAATGTCACGTCGTGCATATGCTGAGATGTTTGGTCCAACAGTGGGTGATCGTATTCGCTTGGCTGATACAGAGCTCTTTATTGAAGTTGAGCAAGATTTAACGACATACGGTGAAGAAGTTAAATTTGGTGGCGGAAAAGTCATCCGTGATGGGATGGGGCAGTCACAGCTTTTGGCCAATGAAGTCGCTGATACTGTCATTACCAATGCTTTAATTGTGGATTGGTGGGGAATTGTTAAAGCTGATGTAGGTTTAAAGAATGGTCGCATTTGGAAAATAGGAAAATCTGGAAACCCCGATATTCAACCAGACATTACGATTCCTTTAGGGGCTGCAACAGAAGTGATTGCGGGTGAGGGACAAATTTTAACAGCAGGTGGTATTGATACCCACATTCACTGGATTTGTCCTCAACAAGTTGAAACTGCGCTTATGTCTGGTACAACAACAATGGTCGGAGGTGGTACAGGACCGGCAGCAGGAACCTCTGCAACAACAGTGACTCCGGGACCTTGGCACATTGCTACCATGTTACAGGCCATTGATGATTTGCCGATGAATATTGGCCTATTAGGCAAAGGTAATTTAAGTTTACCAGACCCAATTCGAGAGCAAATTAAAGCTGGGGTGATTGGCTTAAAGCTGCATGAAGATTGGGGTTCAACACCAGCAGCCATTGATAACTGCCTGAGCGTGGCGGATGAGTTTGATGTGCAGGTCGCGATTCATACAGATACTTTAAATGAAAGTGGTTTTTTAGAAGAGACTCTAGCCGCATTTAAAAATCGTACGATTCATACCTACCATACAGAAGGTGCGGGCGGTGGACATGCGCCTGATATTTTAAAAGCAATTGGGCAAAGTAATGTTTTGCCGTCTTCTACTAATCCAACACGACCATATACCATCAATACCATTGATGAGCATTTAGATATGCTGATGGTATGCCACCATCTAGATCCAGCAATTGCAGAAGATATCGCTTTTGCAGAAAGTCGTATTCGTCGTGAAACGATTGCAGCCGAAGATATTCTGCAAGACTTAGGCGCAATTGCCATGATGTCATCAGATTCTCAGGCAATGGGTCGTGTGGGGGAAGTTATTTTACGTACTTGGCAAACTGCCCACAAAATGAAAATTCAACGCGGTCCTTTAGAGGGTGATAACGAGTTTCATGATAATAATCGCGTTAAACGTTACATTGCCAAATATACGATTAACCCAGCAATTACACATGGTTTAAGTCATGAAGTTGGTTCGGTTGAAGTCGGAAAACTTGCTGATTTGGTGTTGTGGAAACCTGCATTTTTTGGGGTGAAGCCATCTATGATTATTAAAGGTGGCATGATTGCAGCAGCACCGATGGGTGATATTAATGCTTCAATTCCGACACCTCAACCAGTGCATTACCGTCCAATGTTTGGTGCCTATCCACGTGGCGTACATAACACTTGCATTACATTTTTATCTCAAACGGCGATTGATGAAAAAGTTGCTGAAAAATTAAACCTTAAGAAGTTAATTAGCCCATGTAAAAACACACGTGCAATTAGCAAAACCGACATGAAACACAACACATATTGTCCTGTTATGCATGTACACCCTGAAACTTACGAAGTGCGTGCAGATGGTGAATTATTAACATGTGAACCTGCTGAAGTATTGCCAATGGCTCAGCGTTATTTCTTGTTTTAATGAGTTTTACAGAGGTGATTTGCCTCATTAATTTATACACATGAATGAAATAAATAAGGAGAGAAGAGCTAAATGAAAATCTATACACAACGCCTTGAACATATTTCTCCTGATCAGACATTTGAAACGGTTGAACTGACTTTTGATACCCGCCAAAAATCCCGCTTTCGGGCGACTTTAGCGAGTGGTGTAGATATTGGCGCTGATTTACCACGTACTGGCATTTTGCGTAGTGGTTCATATATTGCAACTCCACAGGGCGATGTACTGCGTGTTGATGCTAAACCTGAAAGATTAATGCAAGTCACTGCGGAAACTGATTTTGATTTGCTTAAAGCGGCCTATCATCTGGGTAACCGACATGTGCCATTAATGCTGACACCTACTGCTTTATATTTTGAGCCTGATCATGTGCTTGCAGAAATGGTCGAGGGCTTAGGCCTGAAAGTGACAGAAACTGATCATCCGTTTGAACCTGAAAGTGGTGCTTATGCGCAGCATAGCCATGATCATCGCTTAAGCCCAATCAAAGCTTTGCACCATGTCCATTCATAACGCGGCGCAATTACTTCAATTACTGACATTGTCTTCTACGGCATTGCCAGTCGGAGCATATTGTTATTCACAAGGTGTAGAAACAGCCATTGATATTGGCTTAATACACGATGAAACCTCAGCAATTGCTTATTTCGAAGAAGTGCTTGAAATGCTGTTAGTACGATTTGAGCTGCCAGTACTGAAACGTCTCATGCAACATCATGATGACCAAGATCAGTTTCTGGTTTGGGCAAATTTATATAGAGCAAGCCGAGAAAGCAAAGAGCTTTTAGCAGAATCTCAGCAGCTGGCATTTTCTTTAAATGCATGGATTAGAGATGTTTTAAAAAAAACTGTTGATGTTAAAAAGCAGTTTGGTTTTGTGCCTGTCTATGCACAGCTCTGTGGTCGGCTTGAACTTAAAGATGTTGATGTGCTCACAGCTTATACCTTTACTGTTTTAGAAAATCAGGTTCTGGCTGCGGTAAAAACCGTACCGTTAGGGCAAATGGCTGGACAAAGAATTTTATGGCATTTACATGGTTTGGTACCACAGGCGATAGAGAAAGCCTTAAAACTTAATGATGAGCAATTGAGCAGCGCTTTACCTCGTTATGCCATGCTGAGCATGAAGCACGAAACACAATATTCACGGTTATTCAGATCTTAAGTTTAGGAAAGAAGGATAAAAATCATGACAGAACGTAGTCCATTACGAGTTGGAATTGGCGGACCAGTAGGTTCAGGCAAAACTGCGCTTACACTTAATTTATGTTTAGCCTTGCGTAATAAATACAACATGGCTGTGGTAACGAATGATATTTATACCAAAGAAGACTCAAATTTTTTAACTCGTAACGAAGCGATGTCGCCAGATCGTATTGTGGGTGTAGAAACAGGTGGTTGCCCACATACAGCAATTCGTGAAGATGCTTCAATTAACTTAGCTGCAATTGATGATTTGTGTGAAAAATTCGAAGGCTTAGAACTCATTATCATTGAAAGCGGTGGTGATAATTTAGCGGCAACATTTAGCCCTGAACTTTCTGATTTAACGTTATATGTAATTGATGTAGCCGGTGGCGAAAAAATTCCACGTAAGGGTGGGCCGGGCATTACCAAATCAGATTTACTCATTATTAATAAAACTGACCTTGCGCCAATGGTTGGTGCAAATCTTGATGTGATGGATCAAGACGCGAAACGGATGCGCGGAGAAAAGCCGTTCTTATTTTCAAATATGAAAACACAAGATGGCCTTGAAGAAATTATTCAATTTATCGAGAAACAAGGGCTGTTTAAAGCTTAAGGAGAGATTATGGACTTCATAAAAAAATGGGGCATAGGGCTCCTTGCATTGCTACCTACACTTGTAATGGCACATCCTGGACATGACCATCAACATTCAGGTTTTATGGCAGGTTTTATTCATCCATTTACTGGTTTAGATCATTTAGTGATGGCCTTAGCTTTCGGTGTTTTACTCTGGTCAGCAGCTAAACAATGGAAAATTGCGGGTTTAATGACTTTGAGTGTTACCCTAATTATTGGCTTTTTAATCGGTGCTCAAGGTTTAGTACCTGCAAATGTTGCTGAATATGGGATTGTTGCTTCTTTGATTGTTACAGCAATTGCACTGTGGACAAAATCAAATCGTGTTTTACCAATTGCTGCGGCATTACTTGCAAGCTTTCATGGCATAGCGCATGGGGTTGAATTAGCACATGCAGGACATGTCGTTGCATTAGTGACAGGTATGGTTGCGGCTATGGCTTTAATTTATTGTGGTGGATTGGCATTAGGTGCTGCACTTACACGATATGTGCCTTATGGCAAAAAAATTGTTGGCACCTGTGCGGCAGTTGTTGCAGTGATTGGTTTAAGTTAATTAAAACCTTGCAAAAAAAGGTAGCTTTAAGCTACCTTTTTTGATTTGCAAAATAAAATGTGTGTGCATAAAAATATTTATACTGTTTTTACAGCAATCATTATCTTTTATAGTGGATATGTTCAGGCCTATGATTTTTTTCAACCAGAAAGTGATTCTACTTTACTAGATTCAGACCAGTTGTTAGATCAATCAGATTTAAACTTGGAACAAAGGCGGTTAGCCATTGAGCATGATGATGAAGTTAATAACTATAATGTGCTCAAAAATGAATTTTATTCAAATGAGCGTTGGGTGATTTATAATTATACAGCCTATGATACGGGGCAACTTCAGAACAAAAACATCAATGGTTTAACGAATCATCTTAATATTCAAGACTTATACATTTCAGTTGGATATGGAGTTAATTATAGTGTTAATCCAAGACTGAAAATTGGTTATGAATATATTTCGAGTTTTCCTTATGATCGAGGTCAACTCATACGATTTTTTACGATCTATTTATTTTGAAATACAAAATGAGAATAATCTAATTCAAATAAATAGATCAGGTAAATTAATTCATCATAAAAATGCTACATGATTAAATTTTCTGATAAAGCCCTGCGTGTACTGTACCAGCTTTCGTTGTTTTAACTTGTTGCCATGTTGAAGGAAGGTGAAGCTGAGATAAATCTCGGTCAGCTTCAACGTAAATATACCCATTCTTTTTAATATGCGGTTCTGCTAAGTTCGAGAGTTCTTGCCATAAATCTAGACTATAAGGCGGATCTAAAAACACCACATCGAACTGTTCTTTTAAACGGGGTAAAGCTTGTTGAGCAGTTGCATTGATTAAATGACAGTTTTGAGCTATTAAAAGCTCAACATTATCTTTTAAAAATCGTGCCTGAGTCTTGTCTGGTTCAATCATATAAACTGAAGCAGCACCACGTGACAATGCTTCAAAACCTAATGCACCAGAGCCTGTGCACACATCAAGGACATGCGCATTTTGAATATCCCACATGAGCCAGTTAAACAAAGTTTCACGTACTCTGTCTGGAGTTGGGCGTAAACCATCAATGCTAGCAAAAGGAAGTACTCGTCTTTTCCATTTGCCGCCAATAATACGTAATTGATTTTTCATTATTCGTCGACCTCGGTTGCAGGACGAGCTGGTGTAGCTTGTGGTGTTGATGCTGCAGGTGCAGGTGCAGGTGCAGTTGAAGTAGCTGGTGCTGGACTAGAGCTTTCACCACCGCTAGAGAGTTCACCTGGCTTAATCCCAGCTGTCATCAGTCCACCATTTACTTGATGGTTTGCTGGTCGGATTGGATTTTTCTTACGAGTTAGTAACCAATAATCAAAAATAGGTCTTGCAAGTTGGGCAGCGGAACCACCATGACGACCATTTTCCCAAATCACGGCAATCGCAATTTCTGGTTTGTCAGCAGGTGCAAATCCAACGAATAAGCCATGGTCAAGTTGGCGTTCGCTCAGGGCTGATTCATTGTAACGTTTACCCTGTGCAATACTTTTAACCTGCGCAGTTCCTGTCTTTCCTGCAATTTGGTACAAAGGAGTACGAATACCTCGACCAGTACCTGATTGAATTACATCAATCATGGCATCGCGCATTTGAACCCAGTCTTCATCCGTTCCGTTGAAGTTAATTTTGCCATCAGGCGCATTACGTACAGTAAATGGTTTTGCACCATGAGTTGCCCGTAAAACGTGAGGGGTGACATGAGAACCATGATTGGCTGTAATTGCAGTTGCCATAGCAAGTTGTAAAGGGGTGGCTGTAAAAGCACCTTGGCCAATACTCACAGAAATAGTTTCACCTTTCATCCATTTGGCTTTGCGAGTACGCATTTTCCATTCAGGATTTGGATAAAGACCTTCACTTTCACTTGGTAAGTCGACACCTGTTTTTTGACCGAATCCAAATTGACGCATCCATTGGTTCATTTGATCAATACCCATTTGATGGGCAAGAATATAAAAATAGGTATCACATGACATAATAATGGCTTTATGCATGTTCACGATGCCATGACCAGATTTTTTCCAGTCGCGGAATTTATGAGAATCACCAGGTAAATGGAAGTAACCTGGGTCAGAAATTGCTGTTGACCAGTTTACAATCCCGTAGTGTAAACCGCCCATGGCTTCCATTGGTTTAATAGTAGAGCCAGGTGGATATGCACCTTGTACAGCACGGTTATAAAGGGGTTGATCTAAACTATCACGTAAAGAACTATAATCTTTATGGTTAATACCAGTCACAAATAAATTAGGGTTGAAACTTGGACTAGATACTAAAGCCAGAATTTCGCCAGTACGAGGGTCGATGGCGACAATGGCACCACGACGGCCTGCGAGCTGTTGAGATGCAACCGCCTGTAAACCATAATCTAAAGATAAATAGAGGTCATTCCCGCGAGTGGGGTCTTTACGGCCTAAATGGCGCAATATATTACTATGGGCATCTGCTTCAACAGATTCATAACCCGGTGTTCCGTGTAGCAAATCTTCATAGCTTTTTTCAACGCCAATCTTTCCAATCAGGTTGGTTCCCGCATATAAATCTTTATCAATACTTTTTAATTCTTTATCGTTAATACGCCCTACATAACCAATCACATGAGCAAATAACTCACCATGTGGGTAATAACGGGTCATTTGCGTTTCGATTCTTACGCCGGGAAACTTATATTTAGCTTCACTGAACTTGGCAATATTGGCTTCGGTTAGATTAAGTTTAATCGCGACACGTTCAGTTTTTCGAGCAGTTTTTATACGACTTTTGAAACGGTCAATATCTTCTTGTGTTAGATCTAAAATAGGCTGTAGCTGCTCAACAACATGGTCGGCATCTTCCACATCTGTTTTACTTAAAGTTGCTGTAAAAACAGGGTAGTTGTCTGCCAGCAATACACCATTTCGGTCATAGATATAACCACGAGCAGGTGGAAGTGGCTGCAAGCGAATTCGGTTTTTGTCAGATGCAGTAGAGAATTCGTCGTAGTGAAAAATTTGTAGATAAGCGTATCGGCTAATTAATACTAATAAGCAAATGATAACCAGACCTACGGCAAAAAAGATTCGTCCTCGATAAATGCGCTTTTCTTGCTGGATATCTTTTAAAGGAAAGTGCTGCTTCATAAGGATCGACTTAATGACATAGGGTAGAAAAATAGCTGCTTATTCTAACGCAAGAGAGCTTAAAATATTGCATAATTTTCAAAGTTTCATTGCATTTCCATAAGATACTTTTTGACTTTGCAGACAACAAAATTGTAGATACTTGTATATAAGAAGCAAAATAATTCTGTTAAAGTCTCTCATTCAATAGAATAGGGTTGTTCTCACCATACGATTAGGGAAAATGGAGAAAATAATGAGAAAAATTTATCCCTTACTTGCAGTTTTGACGGTAAGTAGTTGGGCTCATGCTCAAGACTATTCGTTTCTTCCAGAAGCAAAATTAGCAGGACATACGGCATCTACGTGGAATGTGGGTGCAGGTTTTACACAAAAATTATTACATCTAAACGGCGAATGGGTAAACCCTTATGGTATTGCCTATGCAAAAGTTGGTGCATTTTTGAATGGTGACAAAACTGCTGGTGGCCAAGTCGGGTTTCGCTATCCTTATTATCTTACCGGCACAGATAAAAATGGTTACTATATCGGTTTTTATGCTGGGCATCTCGATAGTAAAGAGGTCGATGGTGATTATAAATCCCGTTTAGGCGCTGGTGTCGATTTGGCTTATGTATTGTTGAATTCAGAAAGAATTAGTACTTTTAGTGTGGGTATTGGTGCGGCGGAAAAATTAACTGACCAAAATGGAAATGTTGCCGCGGATACTAAACCACAAATTCAATTTTCTTATTCTCTAAGTTTTGGTTTATAAAAAAGCAGTTTATTGTTAACTCGCCATAAGCAGAGCACAAATAAATACGAGAGTCTTACATGTTAGAGTACGTCAGCGGATTGTGGCAGACCTTTTTACACAGACCTGATTTTTGGGCCGTTTTGAGTATTATTCCAGTCACTGCCTTTGTTACATGGGCACACGTGTGGATGGCTTTAAAAATGGTGTTTTACCCAATTAAATTTTGGGGTTTCCACTTAGGTCCATTACCAGTAGGTTGGCAAGGTATTGTGCCACGTAAGGCTGGACGTATCTCAGGTATTATTACTGATAATACTTTATCTAAATTAGGTTCATTGCGTGAATTTTTAGAAGCAATGGATCCTGAAGACATGGCACGCATTATTGGTGAACAAGTTGGGTTTGAGCTTGAACATCTTATTGATGAAGTCATGATCGATCGTAATGCTGTACTTTGGGAAAACTTACCTTATTCAATTAAACGCCGTATTTATGCTCAGGCGCATAAACAATTACCAGGCGTGTTAAGAGAATTAGTGACTGAGCTGACCATGAACGTCGAGTCACTGGTTAATATGCGTGAAATGGTGGTGAGCCAGATGGAAGGTGATCGCCGTTTGATGGTACGTATGTTTTTAAAAGTTGGACAAAAAGAAATCAACTTTATTTGGCATATTAGTGCTTTAATTGGAATGTTCTTTGGTATTTTCCAAATGATTGTTTGGTTTGTCGTACCTTGGCACTGGACAGTCCCGTTTTGGGCTTCAATTTGGGGCTTTTTAACGAACTGGATTGCAATCTGGATGGTGTTTAACCCTCTTGAACCACATTATATTCGTTACCCACAGATTTTTAGGTTAACAAAAGATCGTAAGTTTCCTTGGATTGTACCGGTTCTTCGAATTGGGACCTATAATTTCCAAGGTGCTTTCATGAAGCGTCAAGAGGAAGTCTCTGATGTGTTTTCAAGCGTAGTAACAGAAGATTTGATTACGTTAAAATCAATTATGACCGAAATGATGTACGGGCCGCGTAAAGATAAAACCCGCCGCATTGTGAAGCGTCATATTAACGAAATTATGGAAACACCGTTAGTTCGTACATCTTTACAGCTTTCTTTAGGGCCAAGAGAGTACGCAAGGTTAAAGACGGACTTGATTGATCGTTCAATTGAAATTACGATGGGACCCGTATGTGACCCAGCGCTGAACGCAAGCCGGGCACAGAAGATTTTTCAAATGTTTAAAGAGCGTATTCGCGAACTGACACCAAAAGAGTTTCAGAATTTATTGCGTCCTGCATTTCAGGAGGATGAGTGGATTCTTATTGTACTAGGTGGGGTAACCGGATTTATTGCTGGTACAATACATTTGTTTGTGGCTTTCTTATAATTCGACGTCGGGCAGGATCTATTGAAGATTAATGAGACTTTTTCTGCCAGGCTTCACATTCATTGTTTTAAATGAGGATGTTTTTTATGCGCATTATCTTACTCGGACCACCTGGGGCAGGCAAAGGGACTCAGGCTCAGTTGATCTGTAAGCGCTACAATGTCCCACAAATTTCAACCGGTGATATGCTCCGTGCTGCAATTCGTGAAGGTACTGAATTAGGTCTAAAAGCTAAAAGTGTAATGGAATCTGGTGGTTTGGTTTCAGATGAACTTATTATCGGTTTAGTAAAAGAACGTATTGCTCAACCTGACTGTGCAAATGGCTGCATTTTCGATGGTTTCCCACGTACTATTCCACAAGCTGAAGCTTTGGAAAAAGAAGGGATTAGCATTGATCACGTAATTGAAATTGATGTTCCTGATGAAGAAATCGTACAACGTCTTTCTGGTCGTCGTCAGCATCCAGCTTCTGGCCGTGTTTATCATACAGTTTACAACCCACCTAAAGTGGAAGGTAAAGATGATGAAACTGGTGAAGATCTTGTTCAACGTCCAGATGACCAAGAAGAAACGATCCGTAAACGTTTAGCATCTTATCATACAGAAACCGAGCAATTGGTTGGCTTCTATCAAAGCCGTGCTGCATCTGGTGAGAATGCGCCGACTTATGACAAGCTTAATGGTTTACGTACAATTGAAGATGTACAAACAGACTTGTTTAATATTTTAGATAAATAATTTATTTTTTATTAAAACTGCCTGGTGGTTTCATTGGGCAGTTTTTTTATATCAATAATAATTGGCGACATAATGTGTCGCACCATGTGAAAGTAGTATGTAAAAGTAGATTTAAAACATTTATAGTATGTTTAATTGTATAAACCAAAACATTGATATTAAAAAATTATTTTAAAGGGTTAAATATGTTGCTGACAATTCAGCCTGATCAGGTGGAACAGATTATTCCAGATGCAAGTTCAGCAAAATCAGCTAAGAAACTAGCAAAATTTGAAGCGTGGAATAATATTTCAGGTTCAGTTGACCAATGGATTTGGGGAGAAATTCAAGGTAGTTCAATTTATCAAAGTGCAATTTTTTTACCTGAACTGAAGTGTGAATGTAGTTGTCCAAGTTTTAAACGACCTTGTAAACATGCTTTAGCATTATTATTTGTCTATACAGAATATCAAGATAAATTTGTTGTGCAATCAGACGAACAAAACATACCTGATCGTGTACAAAAATGGCGTGATAAAAAAACTAAAACTCTTGAGAAAAAAGAAAACAAGATTGATAAACCGGTTGATGAAGAAGCTCGACTCAAACGCCAATTGGCGCGCGAGAAAAAAATGGATGCTGGGATTGATGCATTACAAACATGGCTAAATGATGTAGTGGCTATAGGATTAGGGCGTTTACGCCAACAACAACACGAGAAATTCAGAGATATTCAAAGCCGGTTAGTAGATGCTCAGGTTGCAGGTTTGGTGATTTATTTAGATGAATTTTCTAGTGCATTGTATCAAACCAACTGGCAAATGGAGAGTTCATTCTGGTTGGCTAAATTACAAACGGCTATTCATTTATGGCAGAACCGTCAGCATCTTAAACCTGAGCTTTATGAAGAGGTGAAACAGTTATTTGGTATTAATTTACCAGCTGATATGTGGGATAACATATCAGTTCATAAACTTGATCTTTACGCACTAGGACAAGTGACACACGAGTTGGTCAACAGTCGGGGACGTTATCGTCGTCAATGGTTATGGGATAGTCAGAATCTGCGAGATTACTTAATATTAGATTTTGAAATACCACCTCATTCAAACTTTGGATTGACCTTACCTTATCAAAAAGAATTGCCTATAAATGTCAAACTTTATCCTGTGATAAGTCAACAACGCTTACGTCTGGAAGATAATTTAATATCATTTAATGATCTGAGCCTAACGCTTGTTGAGCCGAAAGGCTTTAAAAATTTTGACAAAGCATTTACTCAATATGCAAATGGCTTAAAACAATATCCTTTGCAATTAGTACGCTTTTTCTGGCTAGAGCAATTACGTCTAGTAAAGCTTGGTAAAACAATTTATTTGGTCGATCAGGATCAAAAGATGTGTGAAATTGAAATTAAGCAATTTGTTGAGTTGTGGTTTTTAGTGGGGGCTGAGTCATTCAGTGCTGGCGTAGAGTGGGATGGGTTGAAACTTAAACTTATAAGTATTTGGCAAGGAGGGCATTTTGAATGTCTTTAACCACATCATACCGTGAGTTCAATCAGCAGTTGTTACTCAAACTGACTCTGGGGCAACAATTTAAACAGACTGTAAAAGTCCCTGATGAATTGCAAATCTATGTACCTAAACAAATTGATTCAGCTCAAGATTTATTAGTCTTGAACCAATATTGGGTGCTGATGCAACAAGCAGGTTATCAAGCGCAAGGTGTGCCAGAAACATTCCAAAAGAATATCGCCAAGATTGATCAGATAGAAAATGAAAAGCAACTAGATAATCAACTCGTGCAAATTTTGAAATGGGTTGTTGCGCAAGAGTCGCCATTTTTATATCAGAATTGGGTTAATCAAATTTTTAAACTTGCTCAACAGCAGCAGCAAGTGATTCCTCGTTATTTGGTGTTGAAACTTCTACCACTGTGTCGAAACCCAGTGTTATTGGCAGCTATTCTACCTGAGTTTGTATTTCAAGGAGATGTTACAACACGTGTGGATGATACGAAAAAGGTATGGAAATATGTGAAACAACACGATGCAGTACCATTGATCCGCCAGTTATTGAAATCAAAAAATAGCGAATGGTCATTATTGATAAGCCAATTATGCGATCAATTGCCGAACTTTATTCATGAACATATTGCAGAGTTTTGGTCGCAATCCATTCAAAAAAATCATTTGCAAAGTCATGCTGAAAGTCTAGTGACATATAACATGCCAGTAACCCAATTTGAGGCTTTATACCAGCATGTGAAAACACTGGAACCACAGAATGCAGCGACAGTACGCAATCATGCTGCATTAGGTTTCTATTTATATTATCAAGATAATGCACTTTATAACGAGATTATGGCGTTACTGCGTGCATGTTTGAGCTACGATGCTCAAGCTAAAAAAGTTAAATTTAATATTAACTTAGATCAAGATGACGCATTGAATGATTATGGTTTTTTTGATCGAGAAGCAAATTTGCTTGAAAGTCGTAAAAGTTTAAAAGCGGCTTATCAAAGTTCTCAAGTCGAACAAGCTTATCAGGCATTTTGTGAAAGTTCGCAGGGAGTACTTTACCTCAAAAGAATTTTAATCCAATTGCCACTCGCATATTGGTTAGAATTATTTGGTACTTGGGATCATTTATTTTTATTACATTCACAACAAAAAGAGCATATCTGGAATGCTTTTGTTATTCGTTGTTATCAAGAGCAGCGCCGTGATTTAGCTTTATGGTTTTATCAACATCAAACCAAATGGTGTGAAGCTGTGACAATATCAACTGGGAATAGGCTTGAACGTGAGTGGATATTTAGTCTGCTTGATCAAGAGCTAGCAACAGAGTTATTACTAAAACAACTCGAGTCGCATTATCAAAAACAGGATTTAGAACATTTTTGGTTTGTATTTCAAAGAGCCCAAGTCTTGCATCAAGATCAAAATATCTCAGAGATGGCAGCCGTATTAATACAACATACATATGAGACTTTGGACTTGCAGCAGGATCAAAATAAATTTGCATTACTAAAAGAGCAGGCACAATGTCTGATTTTGGAAGCTTATCCAATTGATTTCAGTTGCTTACAACCTCTTTTTTCTATTTCTGAATGGAAACAACTTATTCAGTTTAATCAGTACAAACAAAAAATTATTGCTTAATTATCAATAAATCATAAATCAGGATAATCCACATGTCTCAACAAGTTTTACGTGCACGTGCAGAACAACAGTTTTCTCATGAGTTGGATGCATTAAAGGCACATGACAATTTAGTGAAACCACCACAATGGCAACTTTCACCGAAAGCTGTCGTGGACTATTTATTGGGGACCACTTTGGCTGATGGCACTGTGATTTCACCTAAATATATTGGTAATCGCCGTTTAATGGAAATTGCAGTCGCAACTTTGGCAACTGACCGGGCATTATTATTATTAGGAGTGCCGGGTACAGCAAAATCTTGGGTGTCAGAACATTTGGCAACTGCTATTTCGGGGAATAGCGCTTTATTGATTCAAGGTACGGCCGGAACTAGCGAAGATACTTTACGTTACAGCTGGAACTATGCCCAGCTTTTATCTAAAGGCCCAAGTGAAGATGCTTTAGTCAAAAGCCCGATGTTGCGTGCGATGCAAGAGGGTAAGATCGCCCGTGTGGAGGAACTCACTCGCATTCCTGCAGATGTCCAAGATACTTTAATCACTTTGCTTTCTGAGAAAAATTTGCCTGTGCCTGAGTTGGGTATTGAGTATCAAGCGGTACAAGGTTTTAGTGTAATTGCTACCGCGAATAACCGTGATAAGGGAGTAAACGAACTTTCTTCTGCATTAAAACGTCGTTTTAATACCGTAATTTTACCGCCGCCTGCCACAATCGCAGAAGAAGTCGAGATCGTACAAAAGCGTGTTCAGTCATTAGGTAAAAGTTTACAACTTCCTGAGATTCAGCCTTTAGACGCTCAAATTCAAAAACTAGTTACAATTTTTAGAGAATTACGTCATGGGCAAACTTTGGATGGAAAGCAAAAGCTAAAAACCACTACGGGTACATTATCAACAGCTGAAGCTATTTCTGTGATGAGTCATGGTTGGGTAATGGCCGGACATTTTGGTTCAGGCAATTTGACTGACCATGAATTAGCAGCAGGTCTACAAGGTGCTGTATTAAAAGATCCTGTCCAAGATGTTGTGCCTTGGAAAGAATATCTTGAAACCGTGATTAAACAACGTGAGGGTTGGCAAGACCTTTATCGTGCTTGTCGTGACTTAGAATAAAACCAAATAATGAAGACCTCATCTTAATCTTCTCCTTGGAAAGGAGAAGATTTGATCGGAATAAAGGATAAAAAATGCTGCATATTCTCGGTATTCGTCATCATGGACCTGGTTCCGCGCGTAGTGTGTGTAATGCTTTGGCTTCGATTCAACCTGATTGTATTTTGATTGAAGGACCTCCTGATGCCAATACAATCATAGCCCAATTGCAACATGCTGATTTTAAGCCACCTGTGGCATTGTTGTTGAATACTCCTGTACAAAAAGAAGTGCGCTCACAGGCGGTATTCTATCCTTTTGCTGAGTTTTCACCTGAGTGGCAAGCTCTGCAATATGCGCTGCGTAAGCAAGTCGCGGTAGAGTTTATGGATTTACCTTTGCAACATCGTTTTGCGCTGGAAAAACAATGGGCAGAGCAACGGTTACAGCAAGAGCAAGTTTTAGAAGATGAGCAAGCATTAGCAAATGAGCAAGAGGTTGAGCTGAATCAGCAAGATGATATTGAGCCAGAACACAATCTGGAACAGCATTATCTTTCTATTCGCCGAGATCCAATTCAATTATTGGCTGAACAGGCAGGTTATCAAGATAGTGAGCGTTTTTGGGAACATCTAGTCGAACAGCAACCACATGCTGGACAAATGTTTACTGCTATTAGCGATGCGATGGCAACTTTACGTGATCATCTGCTAAGTCAACAACCTGAAAACTACACCAGCGAAGATCAATTACTTGAGCAATATCGCGAAGCCTATATGCGCAAAGTGATCAAGCAAGCAGAAAAGCAAGGCTATCAAAATATTGTGGTGATTTGTGGGGCATGGCATGCACCTATATTGGCGGATCTAAAAGCCCAAAATAAAGCGGATACTGCTTTGCTCAAAGGCTTGCCTAAAGTGAAGGTTGATGCTGCATGGATTGCATGGACACACGGGCGTTTGAGTAGAGACAGTGGTTATGGTGCTGGTGTGAATGCTGTTGGTTGGTATACACATTTATGGAAACATTATCAGCATGCACTAGATACAGATGTCGATGGTGAGAAAATTACAATTGATTGGTTAAGTCAATTTGCTCATGCTTTACGGCAGGCTGGTCACGATGCTTCTAGTGCTCAGATTATAGATGCAGTACAACTAATTCAGGCATTATTGCAATTACGGGGTCGTCGTATTCCCGATCTTGAAGATTTATTTGAGGTTATCCGTTCGGTATTGAATCACGGCTTAGATCTTCCACAACCTGTTTTAGCTAAATTGCTTGAAGATGAACAATTAGGGCAAGTACCTGATGAATTGATTGAGTTGCCAATTCAAAAAGACTTTTTGCAGCAAGTGAAGCATTTTCGTTTAAAACTCGAAGCACCACATCGTGACATTACTCTTGATTTACGTGAAGTATTCGACTTGGCAAAAAGCCAATTTTTACATTGTGTGAAATTACTCGGTCTTGCTTGGGCAGAGTTAACAGATACAGGCGCAAAGCAAGGTAGTTTTAAAGAAATTTGGCAGTTGTCTTGGCAGCCTGAAAGTAGCTTGTATCTAAATGAAATGTCATTGTGGGGCAATAGTATTCAGCTTGCTACACAAAGTTATCTAGAAAATCAGATCAAGCAATGTGAAGATGTGGCACAAATCGCTCAACTGATTGAAAATATTTTGCTTTCGGGATTGGATCAAAGTTTAAATCTTGCTTTAGATAAGTTAAATGAGCTCACTACTCAGCATCAAGATCCAAGTATTATTTTAGCTACCTTAAAGCCGCTAATTACGGCAATTCGTTATGGCAGTGTGCGTCAGTTTTCAATGCAACATTTGCATCAGTTGGTAGAACATTTAGCGATTCGATTGATGTTGAGTTTGCCAAATTATTGTGTACAACTGAATGCTGAAATGGCACAGCAGTTTGCCCAACAACTACAAGCTTTATATGAACTTTTAGAACAATTACAAAAAGATGAATTGCAACAACTCTGGCAAGATACCTTGCAACAACTATTGTACCTTGAACAGATGCAAGGTTATTTGCATGGTTGTTGTGTACGTTTAGCGCGAGAACAACAGTTGATTGATGTTGAGCAGACACAAGGGTTCCTGTCTCGAGCTTTATCAATCGGGCAGACGGCAGACTACAGTGCAGCTTGGTTTGAAGGTTTTCTCACGCATCAAGCCTTATTATTGATTCATGAGCAAAGTCTTTGGGATGCTGTGAGTCAATGGGTTAATCAATTACAAGAGCAGCAATTTATTGAATTATTACCAATTTTGGCTAGAACTGCTTCAAGTTTTAGCCCTGCTGAAGCACAGCAATTAATTCAGAAAGTGACGCAAAAATCGACCACAGTTAAACAAGAGGTCGGTGCTTTAGATATTGCACGTGCTCAAATGGTATTAGATGAAATTTACGCGTATTTACAACCTGTTACTGTTGAGGGTTAAGTGATGGATATGAATGAAGAGCTGATCACTTTAGAACAACCAGCCCTTGCCGAACAGGAACGACGTTGGCGTTTGATTTTAGGGCAAGTCCCCAATTCGACTACACATTTACCCAATTGGTCGGTACAAGATAGCAAGATGCAAGAATGCTTGAATGAACTTTATCAGGAGGAACAGCCTAATCGCCGTGGTGGCTTAGGACATTCTAGTCCTCGCGTAGCACAATGGTTAGGCGATATTCGACAGTATTTCCCATCTTCTGTGGTGAAAGTCATCCAAAAAGATGCTTTAGAGCGTTTGAATTTACAACAAATGTTGTTAGAACCTGAATTGTTGGCGAGTGTGGAAGTCGATATTCATTTGGTTTCCACCTTGATTTCACTCAATCATTTAATGCCTGAAAAAACCAAAGAAACTGCGCGTATTGTGGTACGTCAGTTAGTAGAGCAGCTTGAAAACCGTCTAAAACAACCATTGCAACAAGCGATTCGAGGCAGTATTAATCGTTCAGCGCATACACGCCGTCCTAAACGTATGCAAGATATTAACTGGAAACGCACCATTCAAGCCAATTTGAAGCATTGGCAAGAAGAATTTAAAACCATTATTCCACATGAATTACATGGACATCCACGCCAACAAACGGCTTTAAAAGACATTGTGCTATGTGTCGATCAAAGTGGTTCGATGGCTCCCTCGGTGATTTATTCCAGTGTTTTTGCGGCAGTCATGGCAAGTATTCGTGCGGTCACTACGCAAATGGTTGTATTTGATACCGAGTTAGCTGATTTAACGCCGTTACTTGAAGACCCTGTCGATGTGCTCTTTGGGACGCAATTGGGTGGAGGAACTGATATTGCCAAAGCGATTAAATATTGTCGTAGTAAAATTACCCGTCCAGAAGATACAATTTTTATCCTCATCAGTGATTTGTGTGAAGGCGGAGATGCTAAGCAAATGCTAAAACAAGTTGCTGAAATGTTGGATAGTGGGGTGCAAGTAATTACGCTATTGGCATTGTCTGATGATGGTGCGCCTTGGTACGATACTCAGCATGCACAGATCTTTGCTGACATGGGGATTCCAACGTTTGCCTGTACACCTGATCAATTTCCCGAACTAATGGCAACTGCAATTGAGAAGCGAGATATTCATGCATGGTATGCAAGCCAACAAAATCTGACATAATAGATGTTAAAGATTTTGTTATGGCATGCAAATCGAAACGTTTGAGTGGATTGAGGATATTTCTTTGCTGAAAATTATTTTGATTGTAGTGGTAATTTTAAGTTTAGCTTTACTATTATTTCTATTGTATCAAAGTCAAAAAATGCTGCGTCATGTGCAGAAACAACAGGCTTTGGAAAATAAACAAAATGGTCGAGAACGTCAACTACATCCCAAATTACAGCAGTTTAAAAAACCTCAGGATTAACTGAGGTTTTTTGTTGGAATTGTTTTTGTAGCACCAAATTCGAAACGGTCGGGCCAGTTGCAAACATCTGCAACCACACATTCGGTACATTTAGGTTTACGGGCGATACAACAATAACGGCCGTGTAATATGAGCCAGTGATGTGAATCTAAAATGAACTCTTTAGGAATGACCTTAATTAAACGGTACTCAACTTCAAGTACATTTTTACCTACGGCTAAGCCAGTTCGATTTCCCACTCGGAAAATATGGGTATCGACAGCCATAGTCGGTTGTCCAAAAGCTGTATTTAAAACAACATTTGCGGTTTTACGTCCGACACCTGGTAAAGCTTCCAAATCTTTTCTGTTGCTTGGAACTTCGCCGTTAAATTGTTCCATTAAAATCTTACAGGTCTTAATGACATTTTCGGCTTTAGCGTTGTAAAGACCAATTGTTTTAATATATTCCTTTAAGCCATCTACGCCCAAGTTATAGATTTTCTCAGCGGTGTTCGCCACAGGGTAAAGTTTATCAGTTGCCTTATTCACACTTACGTCGGTGGCTTGAGCTGACAACATAACAGCAATGAGTAACTCAAAAGAAGATGAATATTTTAACTCAGTTTGAGGAGAGGGCCGTTGTTCGCGAAGGCGTTCAAAGAAAATTTGAATCTGCTTTTTCGTCATATTTTTGACAGCCATTCAGACCTCCTGTAGTTGCATGAGTTGCTGTTGTAATTCTTCGAGTTGAAGACGCTTTTTAGCATCTTCACGTACACCTAGCTGTTTTTCCAGTTTCTTAATTTGGGTGCGGATTTTGGCTAACTCAATTGTAATTTTTGCATCAGTTAACACGGCTTCTTTAGGTTTCTCGGTGAGCTCAATTGACGGTAGTTCATCAAGTACCTGAGAGAACTGAGCAAACAATTGAGTGTCAATTTCAGCGCGTACCACAGGACCTTTACGGTGACTGCGACGCTTTTCTTCACGTTGAATATGTGAGTAGTAGCGTTGCCTTAAATCATTTTGTTCTGCGGCACGCTGTTGTTCATTGGGTAAGGCTTGTGTGTCTTCGACCAGATCAATGCAATCTACTGGACAAGGTGGAATGCATAACTCACAACCCGTACATAAGTCGGTCAAGATGGTATGCATGAGCTTACCACTGCCAATGATAGCATCTACAGGACAAGCACTAATACATTTGGTGCAGCCAATACATTCATCTTCACGAATAATCGCTTTCATTCGCTGTGGGCGACCATCTGTTTGTACAGGCCATACGCTACTTTCAGCGGTTAATGGAGAGCGATTGAGTAGATTTGCCAGTGCATCAGCAACAGGTTGTCCACCTGGAACACATTTATTTGCTTCTTCACCTTCAGCAATCGACTTTGCGTAGGGTAGACATCCATCACGATGTCCACATAGACCACATTGTGTTTGTGGTAATAACGCATCAATCTCGCGTATGAGAGAAATAGATGAATTCATAGTGGGCAAATAGCTTGGTTAAAACGATGCGATAATGAAGAAAAACCTAAGTAAGGTCAATGGATTTTAACGAATTTATCGGGTTTTTAATTGACCTAAAATGTAGCTAATATTGCACAATAATAGATCAATAAAAGTGAAGAGTTAAATTACTATTTCTTATCTTTGAGTAGTTTTTCTAAAAATAAGTTTTTGATAATTAAGATGAATAAAATAATTTAAAATAACTATTGTTAAAATTGATGGAAAGAGATTTAATATTTTGCTGCTAAATGATGCATTTAATAATGTATTGCACCAATTTAATTCATGACTATGCTGAGGACCGTGCATTGAAATACAACAATCTGAATGAATTCCTGAATTACGTGCAAGCGCGTGATCCGCATCAACCTGAATTTTTGCAAGCTGTCGAAGAAGTCATGACGAGCTTGTGGCCATTTATTGAAAAAAATCCAGAGTATGCAGAGCAGGGATTGTTAGAACGCCTTGTTGAACCAGAGCGTGTGATTCAATTTCGTGTTTCATGGATGAATGATCAAGGTCAGACTCAAGTTAACAGAGCTTTCCGTGTTCAATATAATTCAGCAATTGGTCCATTCAAAGGTGGAATGCGTTTCCATCCATCGGTCAATCTATCAATTTTAAAATTTTTAGGTTTTGAGCAGACTTTTAAAAACTCACTTACAACCTTACCAATGGGTGGGGGAAAAGGTGGTTCAGATTTCGATCCTAAAGGTAAATCTGATGCTGAAATTATGAGATTCTGTCAGGCATTAATGATTGAGCTATACCGTCATTTGGGTCCGAATACTGATATTCCTGCGGGAGATATTGGCGTGGGCGCGCGTGAAGTCGGTTATATGGCAGGCATGATGAAAAAGCTGAGTAACGACACAGCATGTGTCTTTACTGGTAAGGGAATTTCATTTGGTGGTAGCTTAATGCGCCCAGAAGCAACTGGCTATGGTACGGTTTATTTTGCAGAAGAAATGCTAAAAGCGCGTGGCCAGTCTTTCGTTGGTAAAACAGTCTCTGTTTCTGGTTCGGGTAATGTTGCGCAATATGCGGCAGAGAAGGCCATGTTCTTAGGGGCAAAAGTTGTTACTTTATCTGACTCTAACGGAACTGTTTATGTGAAAAATGGTTTTACAGATGAATTACTTGATGAAGTGATGAATCTTAAAAACGTTAAGCGTGGCCGTATTTCCGAGTTTGCTTCTAAACATGGTTTTGAGTATTTTGAAGGGAAAACCCCTTGGCATATTCCTGTAGACATTGCTTTGCCATGTGCGACGCAAAATGAATTAACAGGTGATGATGCTAAAACGCTTATTTCTAACGGTGTAATTTGCGTGGCTGAAGGCGCTAATATGCCATCTACACTTGAGGCAGTTGAACACTTTATCAAAGCCAAAATTTTGTATGCACCAGGAAAAGCATCTAATGCAGGTGGTGTCGCAACGTCTGGTTTAGAAATGTCTCAAAACGCAATTCGTTTAAGCTGGACACATGCTGAGGTTGATGAGCGTCTACATGCAATTATGAAAGACATTCATGCCAATTGTGTAAGATACGGTACAAAAGAAGACGGTACTGTTAACTATGTTGATGGCGCCAATATTGCAGGCTTTGTAAAAGTAGCTGATGCAATGCTTGCTCAAGGTATTTTCTAAGAATAGAAATAAAAAAATCCGATGCATAAGCATCGGATTTTTTTAGTCTAAAAACTTATTTTTTAGGTTTTTTAACTAACTCTTGCTCTACAACCATATCTAACACATCTGCTAGGCTAGATTGGTCTGCTGCTGGATTTTTCACTTCAAAACGTTTTACACGTAAAATTACGCGTTGGTCTGGATTATGTTCAAAACCTTCAATTTGACCATAATATAATGACCAGTTTTTATCAGCGTAAGTTTTAACACCTTTGTCATCATATTTAATTTCACGAACTTGCATACATGTTTGTGGTGCTACACCAGTACATGATTTAGTTTGTGGAGCAACTTCTAGGAAAATAGTTTTCCCTTCAGATTGATATTTTGCTTCAGGTGTCATTTTACCAGTAAAGGTATATTTTTGACCTTGCGCATCAGTTACCGTTAATGTTGGTTGATCAACATTTGTTGTATTAAGCTCAAATGGAATTGCACGCTTTTGGAAGAGGCTGCTAGAAAATTGTTCCTGTTTCATTAAAGCAGGTTCACAAGCCATCATAGTTGACATTACGTCAGCCGTTACAATCGTATTATTTTCAACTTTCCAAGTTGTTCCTTGGCGGTTACAACCTGTTGCGATAGATAAACGATCATTGGCAAAGTTAAGAACGATTGGTTTTTTTGTATTTTCAGGTTGATAAGACCAAGAATAATCTGTTAAAGCTTGAGTATTAACTGCTTTTTGACCTTGGAAAATGTGCTTTTGATCAGTTTTATCTGTCACGCTTAAAATCACCTGACCATTATTGTTGCTAATTTCGATTGGTAATTTTGCTTCATTAAAGATGCTAGTAGAAAGTTGTTCTTGTTTCATTAGATCATCTTGGCAAGCCATCATCGTTGAAACAAGGTTAGAAGTAACAAGTTGGTTACCTTCAACTTTCCAAGTACCACCTTGGCCATTACAACCTGTATTGATTGCTAATTTGCCATCTGCATTAAAGTTAAGAATAAGTGGTTTAGAAGCTTTTACATTTTGATAAGTCCAAGCATATTCACCTAAAGTGGCTGCAAGGTTTTGTTGTTGCTCAGATACAATCGGAGCTGGAGTATTTGTAACTGTTTGACACGCCATCAAAGAAAAAGGTAATAACGCAAGAATTAAATATTTAATTTTCATTTAAAAACTTCAAGTAAAAAAACAACAGCAATAAGCTTAAAACATTCTTAAAAAAAGAAAATGTAAACATTTGATTGTTTCGGTTTTTAAAATGTATAAGTTTGTAAGTTATTCTAATTTTCAACAAAAATAATGGTATACCCCGAAAAACGGGGTATTTGCTAATAATTAATCAAAACGATAGATATCCATGCCTAGTGAGCCCATTGTGAAGCTGCTGTGAACAATCGTAAAGCGATTGCCTGTGCCCATAGCAAAAAACAAAGGCGCAAAATGTTCAAGGGTAGGATGATTACGTTTTACATAAGGCAAGGATTGCCATTCCAATACACCATCATAATCTTGATGGGTAAGTTTATTAACAACAGCATTTCTAAAAGTTGAAGCCCATTCAGGCACTTTAGAGCTGTCTCCTTGCCAAGATAACTCTGCAAGATTATGGGTAATGCTGCCTGAACCAATGAGTAGAATTTGTTTGTCACGTAAAGGTGCGAGAGTTTGCCCTATACGATAAATTTCTTGTGCGCTTAAATTGGTTGGCAAAGAAATTTCGACTACAGGAATATCAGCGTCAGGGTACATATGCAATAGAGGCATCCATACACCATGGTCACGAGGACGTGTACTATTCGCATGGGCAACAAAATGAGCATCTGCCAGTAGTTTTAAGATTTCTTCGGCGAGCGCTGGCTGCCCAGGTGCGCTGTAGCGAATTTCATATAATTCTTTAGGAAAGCCGCGGAAGTCATGCCATGTTTCAGGACGCGTCGCAATACAAACCTCAAGTGCTTTACTCTCCCAATGCGCAGACATCACAATGATTGCCTTTGGTGTAGGAAGATTTGCACCTAAACGATGTAAAGCAGGTCCTACTTGTTCCGGGTCAAGTGCAAGCATGGGTGAGCCATGTGAAATAAACAGTCCAGGAAGGGTTTGTAGTTCCATTGCATTACACCTGAGTTGAAAAACAGAATAATAGATAGTCATTATGCCAAAATCAGGACATGTTAAAAGTATCCTGATTTCAACGGATTGTTCCTAAAATGAAACGGTTGTTGTTTTTATGCACGGTGATAGGGATGATTATGATTAATAGTCATCGCTCGATATAGTTGCTCAATTAATAAAACCCGTACCAAAGGATGTGGCATTGTTAGTTTTGAAAGTGACCAATGCCATGCAGCAGCTTTACGTACCTGATCCGATAAACCATCTGGGCCACCAATCGCGAGTACTACATCATTACCTTCAAGCATCCACTGTTTCATGGTGTCAGCTAATTTTTCTGTACTGAGTTCTCGACCACCGACTTCTAGGGCAATTAAAGTTTCATTGGGCTTTAACGCATTTAGAATACTTTCGCCTTCAATTTGGCAATACTTTAAAATATCTGCTTCTGAATCATTCTTACCACGTTTGGCCATAGGAAGTTCAATGACTTGGGTTTGCACAAAAGGTTGGATACGTTTGAAATAATCTTCAAAACCAGTGAGAACCCAAGCAGGCATTTTTTGACCAATGGTCAGAATACGAATTTTCATGTTATCTATTCATTCAAAAACAGCTTGCGCATTATACCTGAGGAAAAGATAAGTTCGTGGTAGTAAAATAGGCATAAAAAACGCAGTCCAAAAAACGGTGTTGGACTGCGATCAAATGATCATCTGTCTGGAGTTCAGATGATCATAGAGAATAAAAACAAGGCTATCTATAAAAGAATAGATAACGAAGAATACTTAATTTAATTAAATACTCTTAATACCTATTATGAGGATGGTTGGATATTTTTCAATCAAATTGTGTAACAAAAAAAAGAGAGCCGAAGCTCTCTTTTTTTTCACATTTTAATTAGTGACGTGCTGCTTTTGAACCTTCCACCGGTTTTACAATCGGTGTTTTAGGTAAAGGCTTTGGCATTGAGACTAATGCTAAAGGTAAGATATCATCAATACTTTTTACAGCTTTGATTTCTAAACCTTCTTTAACATTGGCTGGAATTTCTGCCAAATCACGAACATTGTCTTGTGGAATAAATACAAGTTTGATTCCACCACGGTGTGCTGCAAGAAGTTTTTCTTTTAAGCCACCAATACGCATTGCACGACCACCTAAACTTGTTTCACCAGTCATTGCAATATCTGGACGAATCGCAATACCTGTAAATGCTGATACAAGGGCAGTGGTTAACGCTAAACCAGCAGATGGACCATCTTTGGGTGTCGCACCTTCTGGTAAGTGAACGTGTACATCAGTTTCTTCAAAACGAGAAGCCTCAATACCTAGCTCATCGGCACGTGTACGTACTAAAGTCATTGCTGTGGTAATAGACTCTTTCATGACATCACCGAGTGAACCAGTGGTAATGAATTTACCTTTACCTTTGACAGCTGCAACTTCAATGGTAAGCAACTCACCACCTACAGATGTCCAAGCTAGACCATTTACGCGTCCTACTTGCGCTTCATCTTCTGCAATACCAAAGTCAAACTTGTGTGGACCTAAGTATTCTGGAAGATTGGCAGAGGTAATATCAAGCTGTAAGTTTTTAGACTTTTTACTTACGGCTTCTTTTACCACTTTACGCGCAATTTTAGACACTTCACGTTCTAAACTACGAACACCAGCTTCACGTGTGTAGCGTTGAACAATATCACGAATCGCTTCTTCATGAATTGTTAACTCTTTTACACGTAGACCGTTGTTCTTAATTGCTTTTGGAACAAGGTAGCGTTCAGCAATGTTCACTTTTTCATCTTCGGTATAACCCGGTAGACGAATAACTTCCATACGGTCAAGCAAAGCTTCAGGAATATTCATACTGTTTGCAGTACAGATGAACATCACTTCAGATAGGTCAAGATCAAGATCTAAATAGTGATCATTAAACTTGCTGTTTTGTGATGGATCTAATACTTCAAGCAATGCAGAAGCAGGATCACCACGGTAGTCTTGCGCCATCTTGTCAATTTCGTCGAGTAAGAACAATGGGTTCTTCACGCCAACTTTTGTTAAAGACTGCACGATTTTACCTGGCATCGCACCAATATAAGTACGACGGTGACCACGAATCTCTGCTTCGTCACGTACGCCGCCAAGCGCCATACGAACAAATTCACGACCTGTTGCTTTCGCGACTGACTCACCAAGTGAAGTTTTACCTACACCAGGAGGGCCTACTAAACATAGAATCGGACCTTTAAGTTTTTTAACACGAGACTGAACAGCCAAGTATTCAACAATACGATCTTTAACGTCATCTAAGCCGTAGTGATCTGTATCAAGAATCTCTTGAGCTTTCGCAAGGTTAATACTCACTTTGCTCGCTTTATTCCACGGCGTATCTAAAATTACTTCTAGATAGTTACGTACAACAGCCGCTTCACTAGATGCTGGTTGCATTGCTTTAAGCTTACGGAACTCAGCTTCAGCTTTTTTACGTACGTGTTCAGGTAAATCAGCTTCAGCAAGACGTTTTTCTATTTCAGCAACGTCATCTTCAGCGCCGCCATTCATGTCAGAAAGTTCACGTTGAATGACTTTCATTTTTTCATTTAGAAAGTATTCACGTTGATTTTTTTCCATTTGGCGTTTTACGCTGTCATGCAAAGTTTGTTCAATTTGCTGTTCTGCAGATTGATTCACCAAGTAGCTCATAAGCTCTTGCAAATGTGCTTCAAACTCATCGTGCTCTAAAAACTTCTGTTTAATTTCAATATTTAGAGGCACACGTGTTGCCACGAAGAACATAAGCTGTAGCAAGTCTTCAATTTTATTAGCAGCTGCAACCAGTTCACGTGCATTACGTAATTTTGCTTCAGCATATTGAGCAAATAAAGTACGTAACTCTTGTAAACGAGTTTCTTGAGTAGCTTTATCTACGTTAATTGTCATTGGACTTAAGCTATGTTCAGCAGTCAAATGGCTATCTTCATCGATAATTTTTTCAAGCTTAGAGCGCTGTAACCCTTCAATCAGTACTTTGATGCAGTTTTCATCATTCTCATGATTTACGACCTGCACAATCTTAGCGACAGTTCCGTACTGATAAAGGTTATCGTGATCAATATCTTCTGTAAGCGAATCTTTTTGCGCAACTACAAATACTAAATTGTCACTGTTACGAGCCACATCAACTGCATTGATCGATTTTTCACGACCCACGAATAACGCAATTTGCATGTGTGGATAGACCACTACATCACGTAACGCTAAAAGTGGTAATACACTTGGAACCTGAGGCTCTAAGTCAGTTTTTTCATTCATAATAAGTTCAGACATGGGCACTCCTAATGAGTGACAACGAGGTTGCCATGTTTTTATAGTGATGTGTATTTTGAAAATTACAAGGGCCTTTCAATAGAAAATGTGGAAAAAATGACTAATTTAGTCAACTTTTTTTAAAAATATTATGAATCAATGAATTAATTCTTAAGAAGAATAAAATTTTGTAGCAAGGATAAGTAATTTAGCTTAATAATTATGAAATATTCATATAACAAAAAAACCGTTTGGATGGAAAGTAAGCAGTTTTTTATGCCATTTATAAGCAATGTATTGTTAACAATAATGCAAAACTTATTCGATATTGAACATTAAATAGGCGTGTTAATATAAGTTGGTAAAGCGGTCTGTCTCTTAAAAGTAACCATCCTTAGGGTGGTTACTTTTATGATTTTAGAGGCATGAAAAGTAAATATTGATTTTAAGTTATTGAATTTAAATTGTTTTTATGTGAAGTTTATCTTTTAAAATAATAAATATGTTGAGGGGTGAGTAAAGCATCTAAGGGTTGATCCCAACTTTGACGTTTTAAAGTATGCTCAATAAATTGAAATTGATGGGCCACACCCAAACGATAAGGCTTATGTTTTGCACTTGCCAATGTACGGTCATAATAACCACCTCCCATACCAATACGCGTACCGTATTGATCACAAGCTAAAAGTGGCATTAACACTAAATCAAGTTTTGATACATGTTTTCCTCTTGTTGCCATAGGTTCTTTCATACCCAATGGATGATGAGAAAAACGTCGATTTAAATATTGGTTTCTAGATATCTTTACCCAAACTAAACGTTGATTCATAGAGCAAATCATAGGTAAATAAACTTGTTTATTTTTTTGAAAACATAACTTTATGAGAAGGTCGGTATGGATTTCTCCAAAGGCATGTAAATATAAACCAATTTTTTTTGATGAATGAAAAATAGCAAGGGTATTTAGATGATGGAGAACATTAAGCTGAGCTTGTTTTTGCTCCAATTGGGTTAAAGAGCGTCTTTTATATCTTAAATTTTTTCTAATAAAACTAAGTTCATTCATGTGTAAATCTAACAAAGATTTGAGATCAGTCGAGCAAAATTATACCTATTTTTTTATAGCTTTATGAAAATAGAAGAGTAATTAGAAAATAACTTTAAATTTATTTGGTTAGTTAATTGTCATAAAGTGATGTGAGTATCTTCTTTAGCGATAAAAAATTCTATTTCTTTACGTATTACCAGTATTTATTTACATTTAATGAGATAAGAATATTTAAAAAGATAAATGTGAAATTGTTAAGCCTATGAAGTTAAAAAATTTAACCATTACAATAAGCGCCGTATTGATGCTTGGTGGGTGCACAAAACAAACAGAACCTGAAGCGGCTGAAGTTGACTATAAAGCTCAATTTGAAGAGTCTGACCGTAAAATTGGAGAGTTTTTAGATCAATTGGATAATCCGAATACACCACAAGAGGTTAAAGTCAAAATCTTGTGTCATGATTATCCAGAGGTTTATAAGACCCAATATATGCCTGCATTAATAAAAATTTCACCCAAACCTTATACCGAAGAAAAATTATTGTCAGATCTGAAGAGTGCAACTGATTACTACAAAGATGCCTTTGCCATTAGGTGTAACCAATAATTAATTAATGTTTAAAATCTCAAAAAATCCGATAAGTGTGAATTGATTGGCATTATTAAGTTGTGTTAAATTTCATTTTGTCTTTATAGTTGCTAATTTAGGGGGTTTTAGATATGGAAATCTTGAAATTCTTACAGAGTTTTAATACGGTCGGTACATACTTAACAATTGCTTCAACCGTTTTAGGTGGGCTTATTATTTATTTTTACGTGATTAATCCAGCGTAATTTTTTTAAAAAGAAATAGTAAGAAATCTTCTATTTCTTTTTAATAATTAAATTTTGTTATAAATTTCAAACTATAAAAATAAGGCAGGATCATGAAGTTTAAATTATTTTTTCTTGGTTTTTTAGCTTTAGGATGTCATGCCGACGAAAACGTAAGTGATCCTGAGATTTGTAATGTGGTAAAAAAAGTCGCTTATACTGTCATGGAGGCCCGTCAACAAAAAGTTCCATCTCAAGACTTGCAACAGATAGCGAATGGTCTCGAAGACCCAAAAGCGAAACAACTTTATCAGGATTTAATTAATTCGGCTTACTCGACCAAAGTATTCAAAACCAGTTTCTTTAAAAGAAAAGCAATAGAAGATTTTCAAACAGGCTGGTATGAAGAGTGTCTTAATAGAAATAAAAAATAATATTACACAGGGGGTATATTAATTAGCTAAGCTGTAATTTAATGTTTAAAAAGAAAATTTTAGACTGACAGGTCTGTATGGAAGGTTAAATTAAAATAAATATTTTGAATTTTTCTTAAAGTTAAAACTAAATGCTCCGAAGATGCCGCTGCATGTGTCGTTACCCTGAACCCGATGAGTTCAAGGTGGAGGCGACGTATACTTGCTGGGTTTCCTACACGAAGGTAGGCATACACTCTAAATATACAGAACACATCCATAAGTTTAAGTATCGGCAGGGGAATAGACCCGCTGGCGAACATCCCAGAGACAGTTTAAGTATAACCGATCTGACCATGTTGGCAATCACCTAAACCTCTGGAACTGTAAACTTAGTTTGCGTTTGATGAAGCTTTGTACACTAACAAGCATAAAATAATTTTCAATTGTCCTAATAGTCTAAATAAAAAACGCCTTGCATCTATTATTCATAGAGCAAGGCGTTTTTTACATGGATAGTTTATTAAACAATTTGTTCAACATCATCCAATATCGTTTGCAGTAAACGTTCACAGTGAGTGTATTCTTGCAAAGACTTATTAAGGCTCAGTACTTCTTGAGTCAATTGTAGAGCAACCATAATGACCAGTTTATTGTGCTCAACACGTGGAGCACTACGACGCATCTCATTAAACTTTTCATTGAGAAGTTCTGCTGCACGTTCAAGTTCATCTTTTTTATCTAAAGTAGTCGCGAGTCTAAAGGTCTGCTCAATCAGCCTAAGCTCTACCATGACTTGTTCACTCATGATTGGGTCTCCTCACCAGTTTCAGCATTAGGATGGGCAAGCTGCTGAATTTCTTGAGCATGCTGATCTTGGGCAGTACCTAAAATTCCTAAACGTTGAATAATGGCTTCAACTTTTGATTTGGCAAGCTCATTTTTTTGTAACAATCGATCACGATCTTGTTGTAAATCATGAAGCTCTTGTTGGGTTTGACGCTGGTGGGCTTGTAACTTTTCTTTGGCAACACGTAATTCATTTCGTTCGGCAAGAATTTCTTGAAAACGATTTTTTAAATCAGTCGTACTTTTTTCTAATCGGCTATAACGTTCAGCAAGTGTGTTAGCATCCTGATTCAATTGTTGAAATTGACCTTTTAACTGAGATAACTGCTCAGTTACCGACTCAATTTCCTCTTGTTTTTTAGTGATAATACTATTTTTTTGCACAACTTGTGCGTGATGCTCTGTTTCAGCCAGTTCATTAGCTTCTGAGAGTGCCGCATGTTCACTCTCTAAATGATGTAAGCGTGTTTTTAATACGCTAATATGCGCTTGTAGCCGCTGTAATTGTTCTAACATAACGAGGTCGCACAGAATTGCAATCAAAGGTAATATATACAAAGTATAGAGATTGGATAAACGAATGCAAGACGATATTTCAGGCTGGACAGATTGGAACGCTCATTTTGAAGGAATTGAAGAAATTTCAAGCCCTAGTGAGTTACATGGTCTGTTAACAGGTATTGTTTGTGTGACAGAAGCGCCAACGCGTGAAGAATGGTCACAAATTTTAACAACCCTTAATGTGCCAGAGTTAAGTGAAGATGCTTTAGCACTTTTAACTGATGAAGCAGACGATGTCGTTCACGCTATATCTGATGATGAATTAGATTATTTACCAATGCTTCCTGATGATGAACACACGCTTCAAGAGCGTGTACAAGCATTATCAGATTGGTGTGCGGGTGTTGTATTAGGTTTTGGGTTGGCATCGGGTCATATTCGTGATGATGAACGTGAGTTGATTGAGAACCTTCAAGATATTGCAGCGGTCGAATTTGAAGACTCTGATAATGATGAGGAAGGTGAAAGCAGTTACGAAGAATTGTATGAATTTGTACGCTTAATCCCTGTAAGCTTGTCTATTGGTAGAAAAAAAATCACTGTAGCTGACAGTTCTTTATTGAAAAACTTTCATGCAAAAATTAAATCTGCTGCTGTAGACACAGAACAAACTATTGTAGAAATGTTTACTCCACATCGCCCAAGCTAATTGAGGCGATGTGTTATTGGTTGTATTTTATTTTTTGACTTTAAAATTCTAAATCAAGTAGATCATTATGAAATTGCCTCAAGCTGATTTTCGACATCGTAGAGACCGTCTGGCAGAAAAAATGGGTCCAAACAGTATTGCAATTATTGCAACGCGTGAGGAAATGTACCGTAATCGTGATGCGGATTATAAATTCCGTGCCGATAGTAATTTTTTCTATTTGACTGGCTTCGCTGAGCCTGAGGCAGTTGCTGTCATTGAAACCTTCGAGGACGATGACTATAGCTATAGTCTTTTTTGCCGTGAACGTAATCGCGAGATGGAAATCTGGAATGGTTACCGTGCAGGCATTGATGGTGCAATTGAAGATTATGACGCAGATGAAGCATATGCAATTGATTTGCTTGATGAAGAGATTATTGAAAAGTTATTAAATAAAGAGCGTCTTTATTATCGGATTGGGCACAATGCTGCGTTTGATGCGCGAGTTAGCCAGTGGATTAAACAAGCAGATGCCGAGCACCGACATGAGAGCGCTCCCGCTCAACTGGCACAGCTCGACCGTATTGTCGATGAAATGCGTTTAGTTAAGTCACCACAAGAACTTGAGCTAATGCAAATTGCTGCAAATATTAGTGCTGAAGCGCATACGCGTGCGATGCAAATGGTACGTCCGGGCATGATGGAATATGCTCTTGAAGCTGAGCTGAATTATATATTTGGACAAAACGGTTGTGTGCCTTCTTATAACAGTATTGTTGGTGGTGGTGCTAATGCTTGTATTTTGCACTATGTTGAAAATAATAAGCCATTAAAAGATGGTGATTTAGTCTTGATTGATGCAGCTTGTGAATATGAGTTCTATGCATCGGATATTACCCGTACTTTCCCAGTAAATGGCAAATTTAGTGCTGAACAAAAAGCCTTATATGAAGTTGTATTGGCTTCTCAATATGCAGCCATTGACGCAGTTCGTATTGGCAATTCTTACCGTGAACCTCATGAAGTTGCAGTCAAAATTTTAACTGAAGGCTTAGTTAATTTAGGTTTGCTCAAAGGTGATGTTAACGAACTCATCAAAACCGAAGCATACCGTCAGTTTTATATGCATGGCACAGGTCATTGGTTAGGTATGGACGTACATGATGTTGGATCTTACAAAAAAGGTGAAGACTGGCGTCAATATGAAGAGGGTATGGTCATTACAGTTGAACCTGGTTTATACATCGCACCAGATGATGAAACTGTAGATGAAAAATGGCGTGGTATTGGTATTCGTATTGAAGATGATGTGGTCGCAACTTCGAAAGGACCACGAGTTTTAACTGCTAATGTGGTTAAAGATATTGCAGATATTGAACATTTAATGGCGCAAGCTAAAGCATAATTAAACGTATTCGCCAAAGGAGCAAAACTCGATGCAACAACAAGTGATTATTGTAGGTGGGGGAATGGTGGGTTTGAGCCTTTCACTCATGCTCGCGAAGGCTAATATTGCGGTAAAGCTATTAGAAGCTGTGAAATACCCAAACTATGATGATCAAAATGTTGCCCCTTACCATTCGAGTTTTGATGCACGTAATACGGCTTTATCACGTCGTAGTGTGCAAATTTATCAAAAGCTAGGGTTGTGGGATGCATTACAGCAACATGCTACTCCAATTTTACAAGTCCACATTACTGAGCAAGGCAGTTTTGGTAAAGCACGTTTAATCGCAGAACAAGAAAAAGTCGAAAGCTTTGGGCAGGTGATTGAAAATGCTTGGCTTGGTCGTGTGCTGTTAACTCAAGTGCGTCAGCAACCTTTGATTGAGCTAATTGATGGCGTACAGGTTACAGCTTTAACTCAAGATGCTGAACAAGTACATATTGAGGCTCAGCGTGGTGATGAAATCTTAAAGCTTGAGTCAAAATTATTAATTGCGGCTGATGGACGTGATTCTTTTTGTCGTCAGGCAATTGGCGTCGGTGTGGATGTTCATGATTATGATCAGGTTGCAATTGTCACTACGGTTCAGACATCGAAACCGCATGAGCATGTTGGTTTTGAGCGTTTTAGTGCATTAGGTCCTTTAGCCTTATTGCCTTTACCGGGTGAATATCGCCGTTCGGTTGTATGGCCTGTAAAAAAAGGCACCGAAAATGAATGGCTGGGCGATGAAAATGACCAACACTTCTTAAGTGCCTTGCAACAAACTTACGGTGACCGAGCGGGTAAATTTGAAAAAACGGGTAAACGTTTCAGCTATCCACTTTCACAAGTGCTTGCACATAAACAAGCTGTAGGTCGCGTTATTTTAATGGGTAATGCAGCGCATACAATTCATCCTGTTGCAGGACAGGGTTTTAATTTATGCCTACGTGATGCAGATGTTTTGGTGCGTTATTTAGTAAACCAGCTAAGCACTTCTGATGATTTGGGTAACCCTGATAATTTACTTGCCTATGAACAAGCTCGTTTATCAGATCAGCAGCGGGTGATTAAGTTCTGTGACACTGTAGTCCGTGGTTTTAGTAACCAAAATCCATTATTAAAATTAATTCGTAATACGGGATTAATTGCATTTGACGTCATTCCAGGTGTAAAACCATTGGTGGCTAACTATGCAATGGGGTTAAAAGCATGAGTGAAGTGTTGGATGTCGTCATTGTTGGTGGTGGATTGGTTGGTGGTTTAACTGCTTTATTACTTGCGCAAGGTGGCGTACAACCCACAGTGCTTGATGCGGCTCCTGTACTTGATGTTGAGAAAACATTAAGTGTGATGAATCCACGTGTTTTAGCGCTTAGCCAAGCGACCATTCATTTGCTTAAAACGGTAAATGTTTGGGATGATCTTGCGCGTCAAATGCCTTATACGGGCATGCAGGTCTGGAATCTTAATGGTTATGGTGAAATTAATTTTGGCCATGAGTCCATACAAAGACCGATGCCGGAACAAGCGTTAGGTTCTATGGTTGAACCGAGTGTATTAAATGTTGCCATTCAACAAAAAATGTTGGAGCAATTAACAGATTACCGTACCCAAGTTCGTGTTACTCGTATTGAGCAGGGTGTTGAATGTTGGCATATTCAATTGGCAGATGGTACTACGCTTAAAACTAAACTGCTGATTGGTGCAGATGGCGCTAATTCATTTGTACGTGAACAGGCTTTTATTGACCTCGATGTACTGGATTACAAACAAGCAGCCATTAGCTGTGCCATTAAAACTGCAAAACCCCATCATTATGTTGCCCGTCAAATTTTCTTACCTACAGGACCTTTGGCATATTTACCTATGGCAAGTCTTGAAGAAACTGAAAACGGATACTGGCAATCAATTGTCTGGACACTACCAGATGATTATGCCGATGAATATTCAGCTTTAAACGATACTGCGTTTATGCAGCTTTTAACTCAAGAAAGCCAACACATGTTGGGTGAAGTATTAGACGTTCGTTCCAGAGCACAATTTCCACTCAAAGCTCGCGCTGCAAAACAATATGTAAAAGCAGGCTTAGCTTTGATTGGTGATGCTGCACATGTGATTCATCCGCTTGCTGGACAAGGGGTAAATATTGGCTGTCTTGATGCAGCAGTACTGTGTGACGTGTTGCTTCACGATTTCAGCCGTGGTGTATGGGCACATGAACAAACTTTAATGCGCTATGAGCATCGCCGTAAAGGTCAGAATGATGCAATGATGCATAGCATGTCGGCAATTGGTTGGCTCGAAAGTAGTGAATTATTCCCAATAGTTTGGGCTCGTAATATGGGCCTTAAGCAAGTTGAGCAGATTCCGGTTTTAAAAGATAAATTTATGCAACAAGCAAATGGTTTAGGGGCTTTACAAAGTACCCGCTATAGGCATTAAAATATTTACTGGGCCTATACTCTACTAAGCGAATTAAATGCCAGTAGATATTTTTTGAACAATCATTTATATATCATTACCAATTTGGTCATAAAAGATACGGAATTGACCAAATTGGCTCTTTGCTAAATGCAAAGAGGTTGCTAAATTTCTGAGGTCTTGGGACCATAGCAATGATGCAATAAAATCATTCTGGGGAGTGTGAAATGTCAGATATCAATGATTATGAAGATGCAGAAGATTCTGCTGTAGATGAAGATGAAGCGAAAGCAGCAGAAAGCGGTGCAGCTGATGAAGAAGCAGGCAGTATGAGTGATACTGATCTTGCTGAGGCAGAAACGCTGACTGTCACTGCTAAACAGAAACAGCGCCAAGCGCTGGAAGATGAAATCGCTGCATTTTTAGCTCGGGGTGGGAGAATTACCGAAGTTCCTCCTGATGAACATAGCGACCATTAATCTTAAAAAAGCATCACATGAGTGGTGCTTTTTTATTTGTATGAATTTACCAAAACAGGTTTAAGGAGAGCTTTGCAGTTCTTTTAAAATCCCACACTCATCCACTGTTCGATTGGTAGAGCAGTGCTGTTTTAAATCAATTAAAGATTCTTTTAAAAGCAATAATCGTTCAATTTTTTCAGATACTTCATTTAAGTATTTATCTACTAAATTATCAATTTTCGTACATGCCTGTTTAGGCTGAGTTTTCATTTCTTTTAACGTTTTAATATCACTGAGTGAAATATCTAATTCTCGGCAATGTTTAATAAACAGTAGGTCGTTAAGTGTTTGCTCGGTGTAAACACGATAATTATTTTCTGAACGTTGGATACGATCAAGTACACCTACTTTTTCGTAATAACGGATCGTATCAATGGGAACATCCGCTTTTTTTGATAATTGACCAATAGAAAGACTCATAAGGCTTGACTCTGGAGCTACTCAAGGGTTTTTAATGACTATAAAAGAGTTTTAGAGGAAATAAAATGGCTGGATGTGGTTGTGCTTCAACATGTTCTCCTTCAAAGAAGGTGAGTCCACGATTTAGAAAAGCGTTATGGATTGCACTTGTTATTAATGCATTAATGTTCGTAGTGGAAATTTTGGGTGGTTACAAAGCCCAATCAGTTTCACTATGGGCAGATGCATTAGATTTTGCCGGAGATGCAGCAAACTATGCGTTATCGTTAGTCGTTCTTTCGATGAGCTTATATTGGCGTGCAACAGCGGCATTAATGAAAGGAATAACGATGACAGCTTTTGGCGTTTTTGTCATTGGAAAAGTGGTGTGGTCATATTTTCATGGTGTTCCACCTGAACCTATGGTCATGGGCGCAATTGGCGTGATGGCTTTAATTGCGAATGTTTCAGTCGCTCTGATGCTTTATGCGTTCCGTGATGGAGATGCCAATATGCGTTCTGTTTGGTTGTGCAGCAGAAACGATTCTATTGCCAATGTTGCTGTAATCTTAGCGGCGGTTGGGGTATTTGGAACAGGCAGTGTATTTCCCGATTTATTTGTTGCCTTTGTCATTGCTTACTTAGGTGTATCTTCTGGTTATGTTGTTATAAAGCAATCACAGCAAGAAAGAAAACAATCAAAGCTGGTGTTGGGTTCTCAAGCATAATTTTGAGCACATAAAAAGTACCATTTAAACATGGTACTTTTTACTGTTGGAATGCATTAGATGAGAAGCGATATTGCGATACTCCACATGACAATACCGATAATGAAATCTAAAATTTTCCAAGCTTTTGGATTGGTAAATAATGGTTTTAGTAATCTTGCACCATAGCCCAAACTGAAAAAGAAAATCCAAGAGGCAAGAATGCTGCCCAAAGCAAAACTAATTTTGTCTTCTAGCTGGGTTGCAACTGAACCAATCAGAACAATGGTATCCAAATAGACATGTGGGTTGAGCCAAGTAAAGGCAAGACAGGTCACTAGGGCTTGGGTTAAAGTCTGTTTCTGGCTGCTATCAAGTTCCATACTCTGGGTGGTCTTAAATGCCGCATAGAATGCTTTCGCGCCGTAGACGAATAAAAACGTTGCTCCTAAATATTTAGCAACTGTAATTAAGATCGGTGATGCTGTCATAATTTCGGCAAAACCTAATACACCAAAAGCGATTAGAATCGAGTCGGACAGCGCACAGATTAAACATAGCCAAAACACATATTGCTGTTTAAGGCCTTGTTTTAAAACAAAAGCATTTTGAGCGCCAATTGCTACAATAAGCCCGCTACCAATACCGAAACCTTTAAAGAATATACTAAGAGAGAACATAACAGTAAGGTGAAAAAATCAGTTGGGGGAATTATCTGACTTTTTACTAGAAAATAAGTAAAATTAAGAATATTTAGGGTTGGCTAAAAAGAATTTAGGTTTGATATGTTGGATAGCAAACAATGTGAAGCCTTTCTTGCAGTAGCAGAAGCGGGAAGTTTTGATGCGGCAGGAGAGCATTTATATATTACGCCCTCGGCAGTATCCTTACGTGTGCAAGCTTTAGAAAAGTATTTAGGCCAAATTTTAATTATACGTGGTCGTCCATGTGTACTGACACAAGCTGGACAAACGTTATTGCAACATTTACGTCATACAAGATTAATGGAGCAAAACTTATTACAAGGTTTGATGGGTAAATCATCTGAATCAGAGTTCTATAAAGTTGCTCTGGCTTCAAATGCAGATTCATTAGCCACTTGGCTTTTACCTAGCATTCAACAAACGCTTTTTAAAGAGAAAATAGTATTAGAACTAAAAATTGATGATCAATCTCACACACATACTTTATTAGAAACAGGACAGGTCAATGCCTGTATCTCGGCAGAAGAGCAGGTCATGTCAGGTTGTTTAGCTCAACCACTCGGAAAAATGCGTTATAAAATGTTGGCTTCGGCGGAATTTGCTGCTGATTGGTTTAAACATGGCGTAACCCGAGAAACTTTAAGAAATGCACCGGCTGTCATTTTTAACCATAAAGATCTCATGCATTCAGAGGTATTACTGAAATATTATGGGTTGCCTTTGCAGAGCTATCCTTACAGTTTTATTCCAGCTACAGATGCCTTTGTGAAAGCGATTCAATTGGGTTTAGGATATGGCATGGTTCCAGAACTACAGGTGCAATCTTTGTTAACCAATGGAACTTTGGTGGATGTTATACCCGAAGCTGAGCTCGACATTCCATTATATTGGCACCATTGGAAAAGACAGTCTAAACAGTTAGATGCTCTGACAGAGACAATTGTGCAGTCAGCGAAACATATATTGAGATAGAGTTTTGGTATTTTTGAAAGCCAGAAAGTTTGTTCTGATTTTGAAGTAATTTTGTCTGTAATATTATTATGCAAAATTAAGTATGGTGATGACACAGACTATTTGTCATCACCATACTTAATTAAAAAATTACGATTGTGTTAACTCTAACGCACGTTGATAAGCGATTTTCTTCTTAATTCCTGTTAAATCGGCTGCAAGTTGAGACGCTGCTTTAACAGATAAGTCTTGGAGTAAGCGCTTTAAAAGCTCGTCTAGTTTTTCTTGCTCTAGATCTGTTTTTGCAGCTGCACCACCTACAACAACTACAATTTCACCTTTTTCTTGGTTATGGTCATTTTCAATGAAGCTGACTAAATCTTTTAAGGTCATTTTTTTGATGGTTTCAAAGGTTTTAGTAATTTCACGTGCAAACCCTACAGGACGGTCTTCACCAAATACTTGAGCCATATCTTTAATAGACTCTAAGATACGATGAGGTGCTTCATAAAAAATTAAGGTCTGTGTTTCGTTTTTTAGTTTTTCTAATTGAGAAATACGTTGTGAAGCTCGAGATGGAAGGAAACCTTCAAAGCTAAAACGATCACTCGGTAAACCTACAGCACTTAAAGCAGCAATGGCAGCGCACGCACCCGGCACAGGAACGACTCTAATTCCATGCTCTTGAGCAGCACGAACTAATTTAAACCCTGGGTCACTAATGAGCGGTGTACCTGCATCACTAATTAAAGCAACGCTATCGCCAGCAAGTAGTTTTTGAACTAACTGCTCAATTTTATTGCTTTCATTGTGGTCATGACATGCAGTAAGTTGAGTCGATATATTATAGTGTTTAAATAATTGTGCTGATTGGCGAGTATCTTCGGCAGCTACAATAGAAACTGATTTTAAAATATCAATTGCACGGAAAGTCATATCATCTAAGTGCCCGATTGGGGTGGCTACAACAAATAACTGAGCACTCATTTGGTTTTACTCCGTACAGATAAACAATTTTAATGGGGTAGTTTACCCGAAATTATGATTTGGGCGTGAACAATGTCTGCCAGCTTGAGCTTTTCGAAAATGATCTGATTCTCATTTGTTCAATTCAGATCTGAGATGGCAGATGAATTTAAGAAAATAACTGACGCATAAAAACATGTAGAGCTACTTTTTAATTTGGGGGAATAAAAATGTTATTAGCACAGCAGTTGGGGAAATGGGCAGAGCAAACTGCGTTAAACCTTTTACAAGCACAAAACTATGTGTGGGTCACAAGTAATTACCATTCACGCCGTGGCGAAGTTGATTTAATCGTCAAAAGAGGGCAAGAGTTAGTTTTTGTTGAAGTAAAAGCGCGCACTATAGGAAATTATGGGCAAGCTTGTGAAATGGTAACGTGGACAAAACAGAAGAAAATTATCAAAACTGCGATGCGTTTTTTACAGCGCTATCCATCTTATCAGGATTTTTATTGTCGTTTTGATGTGATTTGTTTTGATTTTCCACAGAAAATTGCAAAAACAGTACAGCATGACTTTTCAAAATTCCATTATGATCTGCAATGGATCGAAAATGCATTTACTTTGGATTAAGAGTTCATTACTCTTTTGAGCAAATTTAAGTCTGATGCTTTATGATCAAGCCAAGAAATTGATAGGAGTCTGGTGGAGTGTTAAAACGTATTGCTGTAACAATGCTTTGTGTCGCAAGTTTATCAGGTTGCGCAAGTTTTATTTCTGGTGGAACAGGCACAGCTCCAGTGGGCACAGATAGCGGTGTACGCAGTCTGGGCCAAGTATTCATTGACTCTTCAATTAAACGTACAGCCAATATCAACATTTATAAACTTGATCAACGTTTCAAGCAGTCACGTATTAATATCGAAAGCTTCCATAGTACAGTTTTATTAACTGGCCAAGTGCCAGACCCGTACTTGAAACAATTGGCAGAAGACAATCTTAAAGCCATGAGTGATGTGAAAGCTGTACATAACTATATTACGGTGGGTAACAAAGTCAGCTACAACACCATCATGCAAGATGCAGGTGTAACAGCAAATACGCGTGCTCTTTTAATGAAGGCACCTGTAGTTTCTGATAGTAAGGTTCTGGTACATACCGAAGACGGCGTACTTTATGTAATGGGACGTTTAAATACAGCTGAAATTAATGATTTAAATAGTGTCTTACAAAACGTCGGTAACGTTACCAAAATTGTCACTTTAATTGATAACGTTGATTTAGCGCCTGCGCCAGCCGCAAGTACGGGTAGTGCAACAACTACACCGATTATTAATAACGTCATTGCTCAACCAACAGTTCAAACACCTGTTGCAATTGATCCTGACCAAACAGATCCTGCTTCGACTGCACAGTAATATATGAATCTGATTGAACAACTACAAAGCAAAATTGAACAGGCGCGAACTCTTTATAAAGAGTTCCGCCTGTATGATTTGGGGAGTTTTGCTTTAAACCGTTTTACACCAAAAGATGGTTTTGAACAGGTTCCAAATGTTCGTTATGGCCTAAAGCCTCGCCACCGTTTGGATGTTTACCGGTCTGTTAAAAAGCTAACTCATCAGCCTCTTATTGTTTTTGTGCATGGCGGGGCTTGGCAGCATGGTAATAAACGAGATTATCTTTTTATTGGTGAGACATTTGCCAAAGAAGGTTATGACGTTGCTGTTATTAACTACCAGTTAGCACCTAAAAATATTTTCCCAAGTTTTGTTGATGACTTAACTCAGGCATTGAATTATTTACATCAAAATCAGGGAAAACTGGAAATTTCTACAGAAAATATTGTACTTATGGGGCATTCGGCAGGGGCATTTAATGTGATGTCTGCTGTTTATCACCCTGATTCAACTAAAATTGAGTGTTTAGGGAAAATTAAGGCAATAATCGGTTTAGCTGGCCCATATCATTTTGACTATAAAGGTGATCCACTGGCCGAAGATGCTTTTGATCAAAGCACCTCTTATAAAGAAGTCATGCCATATTATTTCGTTAATCAAAATAATATTAAACATTACCTTTTAATGGCTGAAAACGATCAGATTGTAAAAAAACACAATACTTTAGATATGGATCAAGCGCTTAGAGAGAAGGGTAATCACAGCCATATCGCCGTGATCCCTAAAACTGGACATATTACAATTTTGGCCAGCCTCTCTAGTTTCATTAGTCATTATTTTAGGACTAAAAGAACTATTTTACATTTTCTTGAAGAAGTGTTTTAAACGAGAATATCGTTTAAAACACAACAGATTACCCAGCTTGGGTAATCTGCATAATCATTGAATGAGCAATACTACCTTTAAATGGAATTTCAGGTAATTGATCAATTTTGAAGAATTGTGCATCTGCAATTTCTTCTTCTTGCAGCTTAATTTCACCAGACTCATATTCTGCTCGAAACGCAACCATAAGGTTACTCGGGAAAGGCCAAGGCTGACTTGACATATATTGAACATTTTTGAGTCTTAGGCCTACTTCTTCAAAAGCTTCACGTTGTACCGCTTCTTCAAGAGTTTCACCAACTTCAACAAAACCTGCAATCAAACCATACATATTGGTTTTATTGTGGACTGACTTCGCCAGTAAGATTTCATCATCACCTCGAGTAATAACGGTAATTATGCACGGGTTTACGCGAGGATATTGATGATAGCGACAAGATGGGCACACCATTGCATATTCAGTTGGATGAACTTCTGTCGGGTGTCCGCAGTGACTACAAAACTTATGATTGCGTCGCCATTCAAGTAACTGTACAGCACGGCTCGCTTGCAAAAACTGTTCTTTCGACCAACTTGTAATGAGTTGGCGAATTGGAACCAGTTGTAACCCTTCTGGTATAGCTTCCTCAGCAAGCAAGTCACGTGCAATGACCTGCTCATCATGAGTGAAAAGTAAATCACTTGCTAACTTTTCGACTTTGGGTAGTTGAAGGTTTTGATCAACCAGTAATTGTTGATGATGGAAAATATAAGCAAGTGATAATTCAGACATTAAGCTGCCTTTTTTTGAAGTTGTTGACTACTCGACAATGCTACATTAAACATGGATTGTAGAACAGGTTGTTTATTTTTTAAATTGTCAACCAACATGTCAAGGCCTGCTAATACATTAAAAATACAGTGAATTTGGTCTGTATTAAACGGCTGGTTTTGTTCAAGTTGTTGTTGAACAAATTGAGCAGTTTGGAGTAAAGCCTCTTGTTGAATTGTGCTTCCTAGAAATTCGGCCGCACCTGCTAGCTCTTTTAATGAACCTGCAATTGCTTCAATATTTTGTGTCTGATCATTTGCATACAAGGTAAGACTCTGACAAATGAAATCAATTAAATTTTTTGTCTCGGTGAGTAAGGCTTGATGTGCCTCATCAAGGCGATCTAAAGAAATATTTGTATTGTTCACATTAAGCTGTAAACGACTAGACGTATATTGGCGTACCAAAATACCAATTGAGTTCATGGCAGACAAAATGCTGTCCATAAGCTGTTGAGCATAGTTTTCATTACTTAGTATGTTGAGCTGACTTAAACTATTTGCTTGTTGAGATAGTTCAGATGCAGCTTCATCAAGATTAAGCAGTTTAAATGTATAGGCTAATTGCAAAAGACTCGTTTGTAATTGCTGTGCTTTTTCAGTCGACATATTTTGATAGTTATATTCGATATCATTACGCACTTTGTTCATTTCGCTCAATATTAATTGGCTGACTGTGTGCATAGTGTCAAAGTCAGGCCCATAAAGATGACGGCTTAAAACGAGCAATTGAGTGTCTGTAGGTATTTCTTCACCGATATGGAGTTGGTTGCGAATATGGTGAGCAACCTCATCTTCTTGAGCGATAACAATACTTAAAATATCTGCAAGTGCAGCCAAATCAGGCTTAAAAGTTTCAGGACTTGCTAAGAACTGACCAATATAACTTTCAATATTAATAAGTACACGTAGGCGTGAATCATTTAAAAGCAGGTTATCAATATGGCCGAAAGCATAATTTACGAGTTGCCAATATTGTTGGCTTGGCTGATGGTTTGTCATGCTGACCAAATAGGTACCAATAAGTTTAAAAGCTTGAACATTATGATTAGCTTCTGTCTTGTTTAAAAATTGATGTAGAGATAGCTTATAGAGTTGATGGATAAACTGAGTTTTTTCATTAATGAATACTTCTGGTAATGGGAGTTCAAGTGCAGTATTTGCAAGTAAAGGAGCAATCGCTTGTCCAGAAGATGTCAGTGGTTTATTTAAAGCTAATTCTAAATTGTTTAAGGTATTAAGAAGAAACTGAGGTACTTGTAATTCACGCAAACAGATAAACTCAATATACCGTTTTACCATGGTCGTGCCTTCACTCAGTGCAATCACATCATTCGTGTTAATTTGCGTTGGTTTCGCAATAATTTTTTGCATCAGCTCAGTTGAATATTGAGTGATTTTTGCAAGATAGGGGATATCAATTAAACGGAGGACTTGAGTGCATTGCTTAAATTGTTCTAATGCATCATCAATACCGAAAGGGAGTGTTTGTTCCTCAATTAAAGTACTTACTGCGCCTTCAACCAGTTTTATTGAACGATCAATTTCATGTTTAATGATGAGTAAAGCTGTTGGATCGAAATGAATCGAAGTATGCTCAGACATAAACGTTCCCCTTTGCAAAAAAATCAATTGTTATATTCGTAGTGCTCAGTAATTTGAGCTAAAAATCTATGTGACTAATATAACTTAACTTACAAAGGGGAAAAGCTAAAAACGCTAAAGAATCAAAAATTTATTTTGCAAAAAGGCAAGGTTCTCCATGCTTTTTCTCAAATTCTTTGACCCAAGTCTCATGTGTATTTAGCTCTTCTTCGGAAGGAAGAATAACTGGTAGTTCAATTTGAACTCTAGTTTTATTTGCTGTGTTCAGGCTATTTTCACTTTGAGATAAGGCATCTATATCAAAAGAAACCTGCCCACCTGTCATTGCTAGGTAAACATCTGAAAGAATTTCAGCATCGAGTAATGCACCGTGGAAAGTACGATCACGTGCTGGAATTTCATAACGTCTTACAAGGGCATCAAGCGAGTTTTTTTGTCCTGGATGTTTGCTTTTTGCTAAAGCTAAAGTATCTGTTACCTCGCATACTTCGGAAAGCGCAGGAAGGCCTGCGCGTCTAAACTCCATATCAAGGAAGTTCATATCGAAGGTCGCGTTGTGGGCAATAATCTCTGCGCCTTTTAGATAATCAAAGAGCGTATCAGCAATCTCTGCATAGAGCGGTTTATCTTTTAAGAAATTATCACTGATACCATGGATATTTTCTGAGTCGCCCACTGGTTTTTGCGGGTTAATATAAATATGAATCGAGCTACCAGTGAGTTTCCGGTTAATCATTTCAATGGCGCCGACTTCAATAATGCGATCACCATCTTGGAAATAGAAACCAGTGGTTTCTGTATCAAGAATCAGTTGTCGAGGCCCTTGTAATTGTAATTTGGCTTCGGTCACAACAACTTGAGGGTGAATGTTATTGATTGGCTGCTTACTTTCTTGCTCAGCAGCTTCAACTTCAATAACTTCTTCTTCCAAAATAATCATCTCAACTTCTTCGGGCTGTTCAAGATCAATATTATCTTCTTCGGTTACTTCTGCCATATCAAACCCAAAAGGGTCATCAAGCAACCAATCCTCTTCAGGCTTTTTTATATCTTGCAGGGCAGTCGCTTGAACTGTTTTTTTTTGCAGGGCAGTTTGATCAGCTCCGATATTTGCAAGCTCATCGGCCATTTCGTTGCCAGCATGTCCAGCATGGCCTTTAATCCAATGCCATTCAATATTTCGACCAGCACAGACGGCATCTAATTTTTGCCAAAGGTCAGGATTTTTTACATCCTTCCAGTTTTTCTTTTTCCAGCCATGAATCCATTCAGTAATCCCTTGCTTCACATAATTTGAATCTGTCCAGATAATTAAATGAGCATCGGTTGGGCAAAATGAAACGCCTTCAATCGCAGCAGTGAGCTCCATGCGGTTATTGGTTGTATCCAGTTCACCGCCAAATAATTTATGTTCACCCTGCTCGGTAATGACATATGCGCCCCAACCACCTAAACCCGGATTGCCACGACATGCACCATCAACATACAGTGTGATTGTTTGAGACATAAATCGAAACCTAAACTAAAAGAAAAAGAACTGAATATGGTGTATTGTATACGCAAAAAGTTCGGTTCCATCGTAACAAAGCAAGGTTTTTTTAATTTCTTGTAACATTTCCATGCAAATGACATCAAATTATTGCCTTGTCTATCTTGCACGCTTTAATACAATGGCATCGAAGACCCAGGGTTTGTGGCCAGACCCCAAAAAATATTACGCGAGTTGTTTGGAAGTTTTTATGTATAAACCAACCACATTTGTGTGGCAGCCATCTGCGGCATCATTGTTCAAAATTACCGTACTTAGCTCTGCTTTAGCTGCGTTGGGTATTACAACAGGCTGTTCATCGACTCCGCAATCTGCAAAAACCTCTAAATCGAAACAGGTGAGTGGTGCAGGTTATTTAGATGCAAGTAGTCTTGACTCTTTGGAAGACCTACTTTCAGCAACCGATATGCGTGCTGTAGAAGGTGATCGTCTGCTTATTTTGAAGCATGGTGATGTCTGGAAGCGTATGTCCGTTGGTTTCAAAATGGACTTGAATCACTGGGATTCCCGTATTGAAGCTCAGCGTAGTTGGTTTATTTCTCGTCAGCCTTACCTTGATCGTTTAAGTGCTCGTGCCAGCCGTTATTTGTACCATACTGTGAAAGAAGCAGAACGCCGTGGATTACCGACAGAACTCGCATTATTACCGGTAATTGAAAGCTCTTATGACCCAGCTGCAACAAGTAGTGCAGCAGCAGCAGGGCTATGGCAGTTCATTCCAAGTACTGGTCGTATTTATGGCTTAAAGCAGACAGGTATGTATGATGGGCGTCGAGATGTGGTTGAATCGACTCGCGCAGCTTATGAGTTTTTAGGAAGTCTCTATAACCAATTTGGTTCTTGGGAACTTGCATTAGCAGCCTATAATGCTGGCCCTGGACGTATTCAGCAGGCGATTAACCGCAACCAAGCTGCGGGTTTACCAACTGACTATTGGTCATTAAAATTACCTCAAGAAACGATGAACTATGTTCCGCGTTTCTTAGCTGTTGCTCAGATTATTAAAAATCCAAAGGCTTATGGTGTAGAACTACCGCCAATTGCAAATAGACCCCATTTCCGTGAAGTGACTTTATCTGCGCCTTTAACATTAAATGAAATTGCTTCTACAGCAGGATTAAGCCGTGCAGAACTTTATGCATTGAACCCGGGATATCGTGGTGAAGCAGTAGACCCTGCGAGTCCAATGCGTATTTTGATTCCAGCAGATTTAAGTCCTTCAATTGATAATAAATTAAGAGGAACAAAATCGGGTGGTGGCTCAGGTTGGTGGGCAAATGTAACGTCTCCGTCTACACCGACAACTGTTAGTCCTTCTACTTCAGTAACAACAAGAACAACTCCTACAACGCAAGTTCAGCCGGTTAAACCTTCTTCACCCGTGAAGAATAGTTCAACGACTTCAAAATCTACACCACGTGGTTCAGATGCGTTAGCTGCATTTGCCGCATCGGCAGATGTACCAAGTGCGCCGCGTATTCCTGTAGCTGTGACGAATGCAGCTAACATTAAGCAGCCTGTTAAGATGGAGCCACCAATTTCGGCTTCTGAACGTGAAAAGATTTTAGCTGCAGTTCGTGCTGAAGGCGCAAAAGAAACTGTAGATCAAGCTTTACAACCGCAAGCAACTCAAGCCGAGAAAGATCAAGTCGTTGCTGAATTAAAAGCAATTGCGCCGCAAGGAACTGAAATTGTCGATCCTTATGATGGCAAAATTAGGTTAACCGCAATTCAGACGAGCCAGTCAGTTGCAGAGCAACAAGGTAAAGAGGTAAGTAGAGGTTTTGCTTATCCAAAAACTTTAGCTGAAGATGCGACTGTAGCTAACTCTGAAGATGGACAACGTAATAAAGATAAGCCTTATATCAAAACTGATACTGATGTTGTAGTTGTACAGCCTAAAGGTAAGCGTAGTACTTATACAATTCAGCCAGGTGATACTTTAGCAGTTATTGCCATGAAGAATGGTGTGAACTGGCGTGATGTGGCTAAGTGGAACCAGATTGATCCAGAAAAGACTTTGTTTGTAGGAACTAGTCTTTATCTTTATGATGCTAGACCACAAGAAACTCAAAGTACTTCGAAAAGTACGGCTAAACCAGATGTGTATGTGGTTCAGGCCAATGATAGCTTAAGCGGTGTTGCTAACCAGTTTAATTTGTCAGTAAAGCAATTAGCTGAATATAACGATTTATCAGTGACCGGTGGTTTGTTTGTTGGGCAAAAACTACAGTTAAAAGAGCCGAAGAATAGCCGCTCAACTGCTAAAGCAGAACCAAAAGTAGTTCAAGCAAATGCACGACGCATTGCAACTAAAAGCTATACTGTGAAGCGCGGTGAATACCTTAAATTGATTGCAGATCGTTATGCGCTCTCTAATCAGGAACTTGCTGAATTAACTCCAGGTTTAACTGCGGGCAGTAACTTGATGGTAGGCCAAAAAATTAATGTGCCTACACAAGATATTTCGGTAGATGAAGTTGCTGAAACTAAGACTTCTAGTAAATCTGAGAAAGCGACGCTAAGTGTTTCTTATAAAACAGAAGGCTATAAAGTACAGCGTGGTGATACTTTATCGAGTATTGCAACTAAATCAAAAATTAGCCTAGCTGAATTAGCCGAGTTAAATAACTTAAAAGCGAGTAGTCATGTACAGCTTGGTCAAACTTTAAAAGTACCAGCTGGTCTAAGTGTGCCTGAACAATATGTTGTACAGTCGGGTGATAGCTTAAATGCTATTGCTGGTAAATATAACTTGCAAACAAGCTATTTAGCTGACTTAAATGGTTTGTCGCGTACAGCAGGACTTCGTGCTGGTCAACGTTTAAAACTCACAGGTACAGTTGAAGAAGCACCAAGCAAGCCTTCTAAAAATACTAAAGAAGAAACACCTGAGAACTACACAGTTAAATCTGGTGATAGCTTAGGTAATATTGCTAACCGTTACCACTTACAGTTGGATTATCTTGCAGCATTGAATGGTCTTTCACGTAACAGTAGTGTTCGTGTAGGGCAACGTTTAAAGCTAACAGGTGATGTGCCTACAGTAGAGACAGCTAAAGCTGATACCAAGTCTTCAACTAAAACAGTTGCGGCTGGTAAAAACACTGAAAGATATACTGTGAAATCTGGTGAGTCTTTAAATAGTATTGCGAGCCGTGCGGGTATTTCAGTGCGTGAACTTGCTGAAATGAATGCATTAAAAGCGAGTGCTAATTTACAGCGCGGTCAAAATATTGTGATTCCAAAAACTGTTGTGGAATACAAAGTGAAGCGTGGTGATACGTTAATTGGCCTTGCCAGCAAATATGGTTTAGAAACCAATTTATTGGCTGAACTGAATGATTTGACGCCGTCTACTCAGCTTCGCATTGGCGACGTCATTAAAGTGCCTAATTTATAAAATAATTAGTAACTTATGCATAAATCATATTTTCAACTGAGCCTGCTAGTCGGGCTCAGTGTCGTTTCTCATGCTGTTTTTTCTGCACAGCAAACCACTTCATATATAGCGATTCATTCCAAGCCTAAATATTTGGGAATGATGGCTATGCCATATGCAAATCCTAATGCACCTAAAGGTGGCTTGTTAAGTCAGGCGGCTCAAGGAACTTTTGATAACCTCAATAGTATGAATGGTAAGGGGAATGCTACAGAAGGCGTTAATTATCTTTTTGATACTTTAATGACCCAATCGCTAGATGAGGTCGGGGTTTTATATCCTCTTTTGGCAGAGAAAGTTACTTATGATCCAGAAAAAACGCAGTCTGTTACTTTCTATTTAAACCCTAAGGCGCGTTTTAGTAATGGACAGCCAGTCACTGCGGCAGATGTTAAATTTAGCTTTGATGCATATCAGACTAAGTCCAATTTAGGTTTGCAGATGTACCTTGCTGATTTGGCAAAAACAGAAGTAATAAATGCCCATCAAGTAAAGTTTAGTTTTAAGTCTACACATAATCCTAAAATGCCTTTTATTTTGGCAACCTTACCGATTTATTCAAAAACAGATTGGCAAAAAAGAGACTTTAGCCGAATTACTCTACAACCTATTATTGGCTCGGGACCTTATGTGGTTGAACGAGTTGATGCAGGTAGAAGCATTAGTTATAAAAGAAATCCGAATTATTGGGCAAAAGATTTGCCTATTAATAAGGGGCGCTATAATTTTGATCGTTTAAAATATGTCTATTATCGAAATTGGGATATTGCTTTTGAAGGGTTTAAATCTGGGCAATACACCTTGCATGAAGAAACTAACCCCAAAAAATGGGTAACAGATTATCGTTTTCCGGCAGTAAAAGCAGGGTTAGTTACTCAATATAAGTTCCGTCACCACAACCCAATTGCAACTGAAAGTTATGTTTTTAACACACGACGAAAACCCTTAAATGATATTCGTTTTAGACAAGCCTTAACCTATGCCTATGACTTTGAATGGCAGAATAAAGCTTTGTTTTATGGTCAATATCAACGCCTTCAAAGTTATTTTGCAAATAGTGAATTGGCTGCAACGGGTCAGCCTTCGAAAACTGAATTAGCAATATTGAAACCATTGCTGCCTAAGTTATCTCCAATAATGCAAAAGGGTGTCTTAGTAGATTGGAAATACCCAGTGTCGGATGCGAGTGGATTTAACCGTCAAAATTTATTAACTGCGCGGCAGCTGCTTATACAGGCTGGTTATAAAGTTAAAGAGGGGCAGTTGTTGACGCCTGAAGGGGAAAAAGTTCAGCTTGAGTTTTTAATTCAACAAGATGGCAAACAACGAACATTAATGCCCTTTATCCGTAACCTTAAAAAACTCGGTGTTCAGGTTAGTTTACGTCAAGTCGATGCTCCGCAATATTTAGAGCGCACCCGCCGTTATGACTTTGATATGACCACCATGAATTTGCCGCAATCTCTTAATCCAGGCAATGAACAAACTCAGTTTTGGGGGAGCATCGCGGCAGCTCAGGATGGAAATTATAATTATGCGGGTATTCGCAACCCCGTAATAGATCAGGTCATTTTAAAATTAGTGGCAAGCAAAAATCGTGAACAACAGATTATTTATACTCGTATTCTCGATCGATTACTGAGGGCTGGTTATTATCAAATTCCGACCTATGGTAAAGGTGAAAACTGGTATGCTTATTGGAATATGTATCAACAACCTAAAACTAAACCAGCACTTTCGTCTGGAATAGATTATTGGTGGAGTGATGCAAACAAAGCCAAAAAAGTTGCTAAATATTTACATCAACAATAAAAAGCACCTGCCATAAAGGAAATCCTGTTATATGGGTTCATATATTCTCAAGCGACTTCTTTTAATGATTCCCACTTTGTTTTTCATTTTATTGATTAACTTTGTGGTTGTGCAAATTGCGCCAGGTGGGCCAGTTGAGCAAGCAATACATCAAGCTGAGGGTGATTTGGGAATTGGACGTGCATTAAGTGCAGAGACTTATTATCAAGGTGCTCAAGGTTTAAGCCCTGAAATGGTTGAACAAATTAAGGCGCAGTATGGCTTTGATCGTTCTGCTCAGGAACGCTTTTTCCTCATGTTAAAAGGCTATTTAACTTTAGATTTTGGACAGAGTTTTTTTAAAGATAAACCAGTCGTGCAATTGTTGTGGGACAAAATGCCTGTTTCTATTTCGCTTGGGCTGGTAAGTACTTTTCTGATTTATTTAATTTCTATTCCGCTTGGTATTAAGAAGGCAAGACAGCAAGGTTCATGGTTTGATCGCTCCACTTCGTTAGTACTTGTGGTGGGATATGCCGTACCAAGTTTTGTATTCGCTATTTTGCTTGTAGTTTTTTTTGCAGGTGGCTCTTATTTTCAATGGTTTCCATTACAAAATCTTGTGTCAGATAATTTTCATCAACTCAGTCTTTGGGGCAAAGTTACCGACTATTTATGGCATATGACTTTGCCACTTATTACGATGGTATTAGGCGGTTTTGCCAGTTTAACGTATTTAACCAAATATTCGTTTTTAGAAGAACTCAATAAACCCTATGTTTTAGCTGCTTATGCAAAAGGATTGAATAGCCAGCAAGTCTTATATAAGCATGTATTTCGTAATGCTATTTTAGTTGTGCTCGCAGGGCTGCCAGAAGTGTTAGCGGGTATTTTCTTTGTGGGTAATCTCTTTGTAGAAATTATTTTTCATTTAGATGGTGTGGGGTTGTTGGGCTTTGAAGCCATTGTCCAGCGGGACTATCCTGTTATTTTTGGCGTCTTATTTTTCTTTACTTTATTTAGTCTAATCTTACGTCTCATTTGTGATGTGTTGTACCAATGGATTGATCCTCGGGTTCATTTTGATGCGCAAGGAGGCAAAGAATGTCTTTGATTGTGCGGACACGATTACAACGTTTTAGACAACATAAATTAGGTTGGACCAGCTTTATTTTATTTAGTCTAATTTTGATTTTGTCATTAGCTGCGGAGTTGATTGCTAACGATAAACCCTTACTGGTGAAGTATGACGATTCTTACTATTTGCCTGTGTTTAAGACATATCCAGAAACGACGTTTGGTGGCGTGTTTGAAACAGAAGCAGATTATAAAGATCCGGCTGTGCAAGAACTTATTCATGCTCAAGGATGGGCAGTCTGGCCGCTCATTCAATTTTCATATCAAACTCCCAATTTAGATTTAGCAGTTCCTGTGCCATCACCACCCTCTAAGCAGAACTGGTTAGGAACTGATGATCAGGGAAGGGATGTTCTTGCCCGTATTCTTTATGGTTTAAGAGTATCTTTACTTTTTGGTTTGGCCTTAACCTTTTGTTCCGCTTTGTTTGGCATTACTGTGGGCGCCATTCAAGGTTACTATGGCGGTTGGGTAGATTTATTGGGACAACGTTTGGTTGAAGTCTGGAATGGCTTGCCCATGCTTTTTATGGTCATGATTTTGGTCAGCATGTTTGTACCCAATGTATATTGGCTATTTTTCATTATGTTATTTTTTGGCTGGACAGTTTTAGTGGGGATTGTCAGGGCAGAATTTTTAAAAGCTCGCCAGCTTGATTATGTTCGTGCCGCTCAAGTGTTAGGAGTGACTGATCGCGTTATTATTTTTAAGCATATTTTGCCGAATGCAATCAGTTCGAGCTTGTCCCAATTACCATTCATTTTAACAACTAATATTAGTGCCTTAACTGCTCTTGATTTTTTAGGCTATGGCTTACCACCCGATGCAGCATCGTTAGGGGAGTTATTGCTCCAAGGTAAAAATAATTTAGATGCACCATGGCTAGCGATTTCAGGTTTTTTTAGTCTGGCTATTGTTCTGTCACTTTTAATTTATATTGGGGAGGCTGCTCGTGATGCTTTTGACCCAAGAAAATAATACAAATGTTACTCCTGCATTATTGAAGGTTGAACATCTTTCGATTCAAACGCTAGATCAAAAGATTTTGTTAGAAGACCTTAATGTGCAGCTTAATGAAGGGGAAACACTGGCTATTGTGGGCGAGAGTGGTTCAGGTAAATCGATTAGCTGTTTAGCAATCATGGGGTTGCTACAAGAAAAATTAGAAATAACAGGTCGCGTTTGGATTGGTTCCCAAAATATTCTTGAGCTAGATGAAAGAGCTCAATCCAATGTGCGTGGTCGACAAATTGCAATGATTTTTCAAGAACCTGCCACGGCTTTAAATCCACTACATCAGGTTGAAAAGATTGTAGGTGAAAACCTTGTTTTATTAGGTTTGAGTAAAAAGGATGTTCTACAACAAGTCATTGAGTTACTCACAGATGTCGGAATTAGTGAGCCAGCACAGATTTTAAAACGCTATCCACATGAGCTTTCTGGAGGTCAAAGGCAACGTGTCATGATTGCCATGACATTGGCACTGCAACCCAAAATTTTGATTGCTGATGAGCCGACTACAGCACTTGATGTAATTTTACAGATTCAGATTTTAGAACTCTTAAAATCTTTACAATCAAAATATGGAATGGCACTCATTTTAATTAGCCATGACCTAAATTTGGTACGTCAATATGCCGATGAACTGGTTGTCTTGCAAAGTGGGCGTGTTGTAGAGCAAGGTGAGCTTGGCCTGATTTTTACAAATCCTAAAACCGCTTATACACAGCAATTATTAGAACATGATTTTGGAAATGCAGAATCTCTTGAAATAGAAAAGAATGTTTTGTCAGTTCAGCAGCTTAGCGTGCAATTCCCAATTAGAAAAGGTATTTTCAATCGCGTTCAGGGATATGTGACTGCAATAGAAGGTTTAAGTTTTGATCTTGCTCAAGGTGAATCACTTGGGGTCGTTGGGGAAAGTGGCGCTGGAAAGTCATCCTTGGCTCTGGCTTTAGTGCGGCTCATTAAAAGTGAAGGGCGGATTAATTTTTTAGGACAAGATTTGAATCAGTTGGCTCCTAAAGCTTTACGTTTGGCGAGATCTGATTTTCAACTTGTATTCCAAGATCCGTTTGGTAGTTTGAACCCTCGAATGACGGTTGGGCAGATTATTGCTGAAGGTTTAAAAGTAAAAGAAGTATTGAACACTCAAATTCAAGAACAAGTTAAATTTGTGCTTGATAAGGTTGAACTGCCTGAAGATTTTCAGCACCGTTATCCACATGAACTTTCAGGTGGCCAACGTCAACGGGTTGCTTTGGCAAGAGCTTTAGTGGTTCAACCTAAACTTTTAATTTTGGATGAACCGACTTCTGCATTAGACCGAACTACACAAAAAGCCATCATTAAGCTTTTACGACAATTACAGAAAACTGAACATTTGAGCTATATCTTTATTAGCCATGATCTAAATATAGTCAAATCGTTATGCCATAAAGTTATGGTATTGCGCCATGCAGAAGTTGTTGAATATCAGAAAACCGAACTGTTGTTTTCTAAGCCTAAAACTGAATATACAAGACAATTAATTAAAGCAAACTTTTAAAATAAATTATTAAACAATTGTTTTTAAATGGAATAGTTTATTTTTTAATTTTATGCAAAAAGTTGCATATTTTTATATTCTTTAAAATTGACATATGCTATTGTCAGTTATCGATTATGACTTGACATGCCCTATAACTCGTCTAAATTAGAGTAATTGCTCTAAAAACTAAAAAAGAGGTTAACCATGAACCAGATTGCTCAACCCATCACAATTCGCAATACCACATTCAAAAACCGAATTATTAAAGGTGCAATGAGTGAGGCGCTTGCAAATCATGAAGGTCAACCAAATGACTTACATTTAGGCTTATATGGGGCGTGGGCAAAAGGTGGGCTTGGCTGTGCAATCACAGGCAACGTCATGGTTAATGTGGGCGCAAAAAATGAACCTGGTGTTGTTGTTATTGAAACCGAACGGGATTTAGAGCGTTTAAAAGAGTGGGCAGCATTAGGTAAGAAATATGGAATGGTGCAGTTAATCCAATTGTCCCACCCGGGACGTCAGTGTCCAAAAGGATTAAATAAAGAGACTGTCGCGCCGTCAGCAGTACCATTTAGCCCAGCTTTAGCGACTATGTTTGGAACGCCACGTGAACTCACTCATGATGAAATTCTAGATATCATTAATCGATTTGCAACCGCTGCTCGTATTTGTGAAAAAGCAGGTTTTGAAGGGGTACAATTACACGGTGCGCATGGGTATTTGATTAGTCAGTTCTTATCGCCTTTAACGAATAAGCGCACAGACCAGTGGGGTGGTTCAGTTGAAAACCGTACACGCTTTTTATTAGAAGTTTATAAGGCTGTTCGCGAAGCAACTTCCGAGAATTTTATCATTTCAGTCAAACTGAACTCTGCCGATTTCCAACGTGGTGGAATTACTGAAGAAGATGTGATTTCAGTATTTAAAGCGATAGATGAAGCTGGCATTGATTTGATTGAGATTTCAGGCGGCACCTATGAAGCACCTGCAATGGCAGGGGCTAAAGCTGACAAGCGCAAGACAAGTACAATTGCGCGTGAAGCTTATTTCTTAGATTTTGCTGAAAAGATCCGCCAACATGTTAAATGTAAACTCATGGTGACAGGTGGATTCCGTACTGTAGAAGGAATGAATGCAGCACTCGCAAGTGGGGCTTGTGATTTTATTGGTATTGCACGTCCGCTTGCAGTTGAGACTGATTTAACAGACCGTTTAATTGCAGGGCAGGACGTACGCTACGCAGTAAAACCAATTAAAACAGGTCTACCTTTTGTCGACAAAATGGCAATTATGGAAATTATTTGGTATGCCGCTCAATTTAAGACAATTGGTAAAGGCAAAAAGCCAAATCCAAAACTTTCACCACTAGTCGTCTTTTTTAATTATGCCAAAGGCAATATTAAAGCTGTGGTAAAAGGTCGCGTGAATTCACGTAAATCTGCATAAATTAATTACCATGCAATAGTCCAGTAAGCGTTAAATATAGAAGCAGACCATTGACCTTTAATTAAAGCATTCTTAAAGGCAGGTCTGTTTTCTATTTGGGCAAGATAACGCTGTATATGTTTAAACTGACTGTAATTTTGTGAGCAAGCCAGTAATGGAAACCACATCAAAATATCAGCAATAGTAAACTGATCTCCAGCAAACCATAAGTGATGCTCTAAATGTTTATCAATCATGCTCATTTGTCGTTGTAATGATTGATTTAGATAACCTTGATCAAATCCATATTTTAAAAGTTTAGGAACGAAACGGATTGGAAAAGGTGTACGTTGTGCAATTTGGTGAAAGATTTGTTTGAGTACTAAATCGGGAATGAATGTTGCCTCACAATAATTTTTCCAATAATAAAAATTTAGGAGTTGTTGGCTTAATAAATTGTTCTGTCCCAATTGGGGATGTAAATGAGATAAGTAATCTAAGATAGCTGAGGTTTCAGCTAAGATTGAAATTTCTCCTTGTTCAATGATTTCGATAGTAGGAAATTTTGATAATTGGTGGGGTGAGTTTTTATTTTCGTCTACATCTGAATGGTATTTAATAATGAGCTCATAATTGAGTCCTAATTCTTCTAAAAACCAAATAATGCGTTGAGAGCGTGAATTTTGTAGATGAAATAATCGAATTTGCATGTCATGTTCAAATTATAGTTTTGATCTACTCTTAGTATAGGACAGAAGATAACTTAAGTATAATAAAGTATTTATAAATCAAAAGATTATATTTTTATGAGAGAAGATCAATAAAAAACCACTGCATTAAAAATGCAGTGGTTTTTTAGAGTTTGACATCCTTATGGGATTAGAACTTGGGTTATCGCCGTGAAAGGATTTTTTATATTTTCAAGTTAGAACGTATAGCTCATGCCAAACTGAACGGTACGTGGTTCGCCCGGATAAGCATATGAACTAAACGAACTTTCATCATAAACTTTATCAAAAATATTTTTCAGATCTACGTTCAGACGAAGTTTTGGTGTTGCTTGATAGTAAGAAACTAAGTCGGTAACCGCATAACCTTTCATGGTGTAGGTGCTATTGGCTGTTTGACCTGCACGCTTATCAATATATTTTTGATTAACCCCTAGACCTAAACCTTGTAAAGCTCCACCCTGAAATTCATAAATATTTAAAAGATTAAAACTGTTCTTTGGAATATTGGCTAAAGAAGTTCCTTTTTGCAAAGTATTGTCTTTAGTCACTTCAGCATCTGTATAGGCGTATCCACCAATAATTTTCCAAGCAGGCGTAATTTGCCCTGCAATATTTAGCTCAATCCCACGACTACGAACTTCACCAGCAGAAACCTTATAGGCTGAATCAATAGGATCGATAGTTAATACATTTTCTTTTTCAGCATAAAAAATAGCAGAGTCAACCGACAACATATTGTCTAGCGCTTGCCATTTAAAACCTAACTCGTAAGCGATGCCTTCTTCAGGGTCAAAACCTTCTCCATTGCGGCTAGCGCCAGTGTTTGGTTTAAAAGATTTTGCTGCATTACTATAGATTGAAAGATCATCACGGGCTTTAAAGACTAACCCTAAACGGGGAATAAAGGCATCATGACTAGTATTCCAGTTTACGGTGCTTGGTAATAGGTTTTTATAGTCATGCTCATAGTGCTCAAAGCGCAAGCCTAATAGCGCGCTTAAACGCTCATTTAAATCGATTTGATCTTGTACAAAAACGGCCGTGGTTTTTAAATTTTCACGATCATGGGTAGTCACACGATTAAGTTCAGGTAGTGGTTGTCCTAAAACAGGATTATAAATATTAATAGGGTAGCTACCGACATCTCCACTTGAGCGAATAATATATGACTTGTAATCATAGTTTTCATATTCAAGCCCAGTCACTAAAGTATGTGCTAATCCTAAAAGCTGGAAATTACCTGTTAGGTTAATTTGTGCATCAGTGTCTTGCCATTTTAATTCGCGGTAGTTGTAATTTCGGCCTAAAGTTTCGCCGTCATTTTGAATGCCATTTGCTTCTACCGCATAGCCATATAATTTGCCATTTAAGTATTGCACACCCGCATTGAGCTTCCATTCATTTCCAAGGTCATGTTCGACTCGTAATTGAGTCATATTGTTATCATTGTAGATTCGGTTGTTATATTTACCTGTTTCCCACAAATATGTTTCTGATGAACTGTTAAAAGACTTTTGTGTAGGATAACGAGTATGCCCACGGTCAAGCGGATGTTGATTCCGTAAAATATCGGCCTCAAAAGTGACTTTAGTGGCGTCAGAAGCTTGCCATTGAATGACAGGAGCAATCCCATATCGTTTAGATTCGACATTGTCTCGATAACTATCACCACCTTCAGCAATCACATTTAGGCGATAACCGATATTTTCTGCATTTGGAATGGTGCCTGTGGTGTCTACAGTGGTGCGGTATAAACCTTCACTGTTAAGCTGAGCACCTAAAGTGGTTTGTTGCTCAGACTTCGGTGTTTTAGAAATTAAGTTAAACGTACCACCAGGATCACCACGACCATATAAGCTAGAAGAGGGGCCACGTAAAACGTCTATACGTTCAATTGTGTTGCTATCTGGTGCATTTGGATAACCACGGTTAATTGGGAATCCGTTACGATAAAATTCGCCACTGGTGAAGCCACGAAGGTTAAAACCAGTTAAGCCTTGACCGCCAAAGTTATTCGCTCGTCCAACACCACCTGCTAAATCAAGAGCTTCAATAAGACGCGTTGCACCGATATCTTCAATTACTTTTTGGGTTACAACACTGACCGATTGCGGTGTGTCCTTTAATGCAATTTCACTACGTGTTGCGCTACTTGAGCTATCGACTTTATAAGTTTGGTCAGATGCCTGTTGGGCTTTAATTTTAATGGTAGCAAGAGTCGTTGAAGAACTATCTGTTTCTGCAAAAGCAGTTGATAAACAGCAGAATTGAGCAATGCTCAGGGAGAGGAGGCGAAGCTTAAGATCCATTTAAAACCTGTTTGATAATAAATATCAGTATGAAAATAAGAATTATTATATTGTAAAACTATGTAAAGAAAATACTGGATCAGTGATATTTAAATACAAATGTATTTTATTTGGAAATAAGGAAGGTGAAAAACAAATAGAATGTTAAGAAAATAAAAAGAAATTTTATAAGAATAGAATAATGGCGTCCCTACGGGGATTCGAACCCCGGTTACCGCCGTGAAAGGGCGATGTCCTAGGCCTCTAGACGATAGGGACGTTGAGGATGGCGGTATCTTAAGAAGCCGCCACCAAACTGTCAAGTAGGTAAGGAGACAGTTTGTTCAAAATATAGCAAAACAGTTCAGCAGTTTTCTGAGTATCGTATAAAGCAGAGTGTGCTTCTTTACCATCGAACTCAATTCCAGCTTGAATACAGGCTTTGGCAAGGACAGTTTGTCCAAACATAACAGCACTTAAAGTAACCGTATCCATCACTGAAAAACTATGAAATGGATTCTGGTTTTTTGTGCTTGTACGTGCAATCGCTGCTTGAACAAAACCAAGATCAAAATGGGCGTTATGACCAACCAACACTGCATGGGTACAATGTTGTTGTTTACGAACGTCATTGACTGATTTAAAAATACGGCGTAATGCAGTTCGTTCATCTTCAGCCATTGCCATACGCATTGGATTGAATGGATCAATACCAATAAAGTCTAGCGAACGGCGGTCGAGGTTAGCCCCTTCGAACGGGTTAATATGCGCATGAAATGCTGGACCAGGGACAAATTGCCCCTGAGCATCATACACAATTGGAATGCACGCAATTTCTAGCAATGCATCTGTCTGGGCATTAAAACCTGCCGTTTCAACGTCAACAACAACAGGTAAGAAGCCACGAAAACGTTGGCCAATGACCGGGACAGAGGTTTCTTGTGTCACACTTTTCTCCATTGCAGCGTTTTCCCGGCATGCAGCGGGATAATTTTTTGATCATCTAAATAATCAAAAGATTCTGGTACAAGATTATCTTCTTTTACCAAGGTAATAGTAGAAGTATTACGTGGTAGACCGTAGAAGTCTGCGCCAAAATGGCTTGCAAAGCCTTCTAGGCGTTCTAATTTACCCACTTGGTCAAATGCTTGGGCATAAAGCTCAATTGCATTTGGTGCACTATAACAGCCCGCACAGCCACACGCATTTTCTTTTGCATCTTGCGAGTGCGGCGCACTGTCTGTACCTAAGAAAAATTTAGGATTACCACTCGTTGCAACTTCAAGCAAAGTTGTTTGGTGTGTTTGGCGCTTTAAAATTGGTAAACAATAGAAATGCGGTTTAATACCACCGACCAGCATGTCGTTACGGTTAAATAATAAATGCTGAGGCGTGATTGTTGCAGCAACATTACGGTCATGTTCTAAAACAAAATGAGCCGCATCGCTTGTGGTGATGTGCTCAAGCACCACTTTAAGTTTTGGAAACTGTTTTAAAAGCGGGTTGAGTACTTCATCAAGGAAACGTTTTTCACGGTCAAAAATATCGACGTGGTTATGAGTTACTTCACCATGAAGTAATAAAGGAACTTGATGCTCTTCTAATTGCTCAATAACTGCATAAACCTTACGAATGTCACTTACACCATTATCAGAGTTGGTGGTCGCGCCAGCTGGGTAAAGTTTAATTGCATTTACATGTCCAGATTCTTTAATTTTACGAACTTCGTCTGGTGAGGTGAAGTCAGTAAAATAAAGCACCATACGTGGGTCAAAATTGAGACCCTCTGGAACATGAGCAAGAATACGTTCACGATAAGCTAATGCTTCTTCCACAGTTTTTACTGGCGGAACAAGGTTTGGCATACAGATCGCACGAGCAAACTGTTTAGCCAAATCAGGTACGGTACGTTTTAATGCTAAACCATCACGTAAATGTGCATGCCAATCATCTGGCTGGAGCAGGGTAATAGAGTTCAAGGCAGTTCAAACTTCGAAATAAAACAAATGATAATCGATAAAGTGTGAAAATGGTAACGAGAATTACGGACAAATGGCAAAATAAAGCGCAAGAGGCGTTAAAAAATAATGTTATATTTTGTTAATGTGTAAGAGGCAGGAAACGGGTAGTGGTAAATAGGGGAAATGTACATGAATTACTCAAAGCAAAAGAAGAAATAGAATATCTGGTAACTTTACATACCCATCGTTATGCCAATACACCGTTGCCCCATCAATTAGAAAAAAAATTCTGGTGCTTAAATCTTGAGCGAACAAAACAAAATATCTCAAAATTTTTAGCAAGTGGTGTTCTAACCTATCTCATTTTTATTTTGCTGGTGCTACCTACAGACTATTTAGTGATAGGTGTACCTTACATAACTTGGGATTTTATTTACTGCATATTAAGTGCAATTAATATTGCAGGTGCACTACTGTTATTTTGGGTATTTGCAAAGTTTAAAAAACTCTCTGAATATTTTTATATTGCTGCGTGCGGGATTGTATTTTTTACCATTATTGTCAATGCAATGTTGCTTCTTAGTGTAGGAAATATCGCTCTTAAAAATCAGTCGATGTTGCTACTTTCTTTTTTATATATGCTCGGCTTTATCTTGAGCGGTATAAAGCCTTTGCATATGCTTTATGTCGGTTTGATCGCAGCCATTTGTGTTTTTTCTCTATTAATTTTATTTCAAGCGGATTGTGACTATATTGCTTTGGGAAGAGCACTATTTGGTAGCTGTATTTTGGGTTTTTCAATTAGTACGATGCTTACGTCTAGAGAAAGAAGCCTTTTTTTGAATAATCAGCTTGCTGAGCTTAACGAACAGATTTTACGTATTGAGGCATCTGAGTTGCTTCATTTAAGTCAGCAAGATGCGCTCACTAAAATTTCTAATCGACGTACTTTCGACGAGATGTTCGACTTTTTTTACTATCGGGCAAAGCAAGAACAACGTCCATTGGCTGTTTTATTTATCGATATCGATTTTTTTAAAAACTATAACGATTGTTATGGACACCAGATGGGAGACAAGGTCATCTCGTCTATTGCCTCTGCAATTAAAAATTCAATTCGTCATGTTGATTTTGTTGCCCGTTATGGTGGAGAGGAGTTTGTGGTTCTTTTGCCAAAAACACCGGCTCAAGGGGCCTATGCGGTGGCTGCCAATATTTATAAAGCTATAGAATGTCAAGCGATTCCACATGCGGCATCATTAGTTTCTCAGCATGTGACCATTAGTTTAGGTTTTACTGTTTATACGGAAGGCTTAAGAGTAACTCAAGAAAATTTAATTCATGCTGCCGATCAAGCTTTATATCGGGCTAAGCAGCTTGGACGTAACCAGATTTATTATCAGCCTTTACAAGTCGCCGAAATTGCCTGAATGAATTTTAAAAAATAAAAAGGCCACCTTAATAGGTGGCCTTTTTTGACGCTATAAGAAAATTATTTTTTCTTACTGTCTAATTGAGGAATAGCAGAACCTTGACCGATTGAAAGTAAACCAGCATCTGTATAGATCCCAAGTTTTGCACGTGTATCGGTAATGTCGAGGTTACGCATAGTCAACTGACCAATACGGTCCATAGGTGAGAACATTGAATCGCCTTTTTCCATTGTTAAGCGTTCAGCTTCGTACGTTAAGTTCGGAGATTCAGTGTTCATGATGGTGTAGTCATTACCACGACGAAGTTCAAGCGTAACTTCACCGGTAACAGCTTTAGCAACCCAACGCTGTGCAGTTTCACGCAACATAAGCGCTTGAGAGTCGAACCAACGACCTTGGTACAGTAAACGACCTAAACGTAAACCGTTAATGCGGTATTGTTCGATGGTATCTTCGTTATGAATACCAGTAACCAAACGCTCATAAGCAATATGAAGAAGGGCCATACCCGGTGCTTCATAGATACCACGAGATTTCGCTTCGATAATACGGTTTTCGATTTGGTCAGACATACCTAGACCATGACGACCACCAATACGGTTTGCTTCAAGAATAAGCTCAACCGGATTGTCAAAAGTTTGACCGTTCAATGCAACAGGCACACCTTCTTCAAAGCGTACAGTCACTTCTTCTGGTTTGATTTCAACTTCATCTTTCCAGAAAGCAACGCCCATAATTGGGTCAACGATTTTGATACCAGCATTTAAGTATTCAAGATCTTTTGCTTCGTGAGTTGCACCCAACATATTTGAGTCAGTTGAATACGCTTTTTCTTTTGACATTTTATAGTCAAAACCGTTGTCGATCAGGAACTGTGACATTTCAGCACGGCCACCGAGTTCATCGATGAAGTTTTGATCTAACCAAGGCTTGTAAATTTTAAGATTCGGGTTGGTCAACAAACCATAACGATAGAAACGTTCAATATCGTTACCTTTATAAGTTGAACCATCACCCCAGATGTTAACGTCATCTTCTTTCATTGCAGTAACTAACATTGTACCTGTTACTGCACGACCCAATGGAGTCGTATTGAAATAAGGAACGCCGCCTGTACTGATATGGAATGCACCACACTGAATTGCAGCAATACCTTCGAGCGCAAGTTGTAAGCGGCAGTCAATTAAGCGAGCTTTTACAGCGCCGTATTGTTCTGCTTTCTTTGGAATTGCATCGTAGTCATCTTCATCAGGCTGGCCTAAGTTTGCAGTGTATGCATAAGGCTCTGCGCCTTTTTGTTTCATCCACAATAGGGCAGCTGAAGTGTCTAAGCCTCCGGAGAAGGCAATCCCAACTTTTTTGCCTACTGGTACATGCTGCAAGATAGTTGCATTATCAGTCATTGCTAATCCTAACATTTATAAAAAAGACCCCGTATAGGTGGTCTCGAGAATTCTGAATGGCGGCTATTGTAGCACTATTCATGGTGCTTTTTTTGGCAAAAAAAGCATTAATTCACTTGTTCTGATTTGAAGTTTTAATTTGATAAAAAAACTAAGCGTATTTATAGAATGATAAGAGATGAACGAAGTATTGTTGTCCAAATAAGAAAAGACTTTTAATGACTTAAAAAGAAAATAGGATGAATATGATGTGTCATCATTCTTGGCGTGATTATGCAGTTTTTATTATATAAATTGGAGAAAGAACCAGATTTCATTAGTGTTATTAAATAAAAGTAATACGATTGGTTTTTATGGATTGACCATAAGCTCCAATAAATTTCTTTACTGGGTCATCCAAAAGCGGAAAAAAAGTATTAAAGTACTATGCAACAAGTTGCAAAAAACTATTGGGACGCAGCATGACAAGTTACGCCAATCTATTAAAACCATTACATTTAGGCTTTACCACTATTAAAAACCGTGTGGTGATGGGATCCATGCATACGGGCTTAGAAGACCGTTTCTATAATTACCCTAAACTGGCTGCTTATTTTGAAGAGCGTGCCAAAGGTGGGGTTGGCCTGATTGTGACAGGTGGTATTTCACCGAACCGTCAAGGGTGGTTAGCACCTGCTGGCGGAACCATGAACAGTCTATTTGATGTTCCTCAGCACCGTCTGGTAACTCATGCTGTTCATAAACATGGCTCTAAAATCTTAATGCAAATCTTGCATGCGGGCAGATATGGTTACCAACCGTTTGTTGTGTCTTCAACAGCTATTAAATCTCCAATTTCGCCGTTTAAACCACGCCAGCTTTCTGAAAAAAATATTCTCAGCACAATTGACGATTATGCACAGTGCGCTGACATTGCCAAAAAAGCAGGCTATGACGGTGTTGAAATTATGGGCTCGGAAGGTTATTTAATTAACCAGTTTTTAAGTAGTCACGTGAACCAGCGTACTGATCGCTGGGGCGGTGACATTGAAAACCGTATGCGTTTTCCGGTCGAGATTGTTAAAGCGATTCGTGCCAAAGTTGGCGAGAAATTTATTATTTGTTTCCGCTTGTCTTTACTCGATTTAGTTCATGACGGTAACACCATGCAAGAAGTCGTGATTGTTGCCAAAGCTCTAGAAAAGGCAGGTGTAACTTTATTAAATACGGGCATCGGCTGGCATGAAGCACGTGTACCAACCATTGTAACGTCTGTACCTCGTGCGGCTTTTGTCGATTACACGGCTCATGTAAAACAACATATTTCCATTCCAATTATTGCTTCAAACCGTATTAACATGCCTGAAACTGCCGAAGAAATTTTGGCAACTGGCAAAGCAGATATGGTTCAAATGGCACGTCCATTATTGGCCGATGCTTTTTGGGTAAATAAAACTGCGACTAATCGTGTTGATGAAATTAATACCTGTATTGCCTGTAACCAAGCGTGTTTAGACCATGCTTTTAAAAATAAGCGTGTGTCATGTTTAGTGAACCCACGTGCAGGCCATGAAACAGAACTGGTTTATTTAAAAACCAAGCAGCCTAAACGCATTGCTGTTGTCGGTGGGGGGGTTGCGGGTATGTCCGCAGCAACCGTTGCAGCAAGCCGTGGTCATGCGGTCACTTTGTTTGAAGCGACTTCAGATGTAGGTGGTCAGTTTAACTTTGCCAAGGTGGTGCCGGGTAAAGAAGAGTTTCACGAAACGATTCGCTACTTTAAAGTCCAACTCGAAAAAACTGGGGTGGAGGTACGTTTAAATACTCGCGTGAACCGTGAGCAACTTGAACGTGAAGGTTTTGATGAAGTCATTGTTGCAACTGGTGTAATCCCTCGTGCATTAAAAATTGAAGGTAGCAATGAACCACAAGTCCTTTCTTATGCTCAGGTTTTAAAAGGGGCAGAAGTTGGGCAAAAAGTTGCAGTGATTGGTGCGGGGGGTATTGGTTTTGATGTATCGGAATTCTTACTTAAACCTCCACATCAACCACAGCCTCAACCTTTAGCCGAATGGCAACGTGAATGGGGTGTAGACCCAGATCCTAACTATATTTCTGAAGGTGGTATGCAACCACCAGTAGTTGAACTTCCTGTTCGCCAGATTTACTTACTGCAACGTAAAACTACACCACTCGGTATTGGTCTTGGTAAAACTTCAGGTTGGGTACATCGTGCACAGCTTAAAAAGCATGGCGTGCGTATGCTCCGTGGTGTGCAATATAAAGCGGTCACTGATGAAGGGCTTTGGATCGAGCACAATGGTCAAGACCAGCTTTTACGTGTCGATACGATTGTGGTGTGTGCAGGTCAAGAGTCGGTAAAAGACTTGATGCCAAAAGAAGGTGAGTCGACTATAGCGAACTACTACATTATTGGTGGTGCAAAGCTCGCAGCGGAGCTAGATGCGAAGCGTGCGATCAAAGAAGGAGCAGAATTAGCTGCTCGATTGTAATATTTGATGAAACAATACGCACTTGAACACAAAGCGATGATATTTTTCTTGAATAAAATGAATAAGCTTTGTATTCTTACGCACATGGAAGCGTGGCAGAGCGGTTTAATGCACCGGTCTTGAAAACCGACGAGGGTGTGAGTCCTCCGTGAGTTCGAATCTCACCGCTTCCGCCAAATTCGAAAAGCCCCTGTTAATAGCAGGGGCTTTTTTTATCTATGCTTTTACCCCTCAAAATACCCCACATCAAAATCTAGGTGCATTTATTTATCCAAATCAATCGGCTTTGGTCAAGTTTACTGCTTATGATTACTCGATCTATAGTGGCCTTGAAGGTAAGGTGATCATTATTTCCCCGGATACGATACGGGATGAAGTCAAGCAGGATCAGTTCTATTACGGCATATATATTCAAACTGACCGTGATCAATTAGAGAATAAGGCTGGGTAGAAATTTGCAATCACCCCCGGCATGATAATCGCGGTCGATATTCGTACCGGTGAAAAAACTATTCTCGACTATTTATTAAAGCCATTTAATAAAGCTAAAGAAGCATTACGAGAACATTAGAATTGATTTTGAGATCTGATCCACAAATTTTTCATTTTATGAATATTTAACATGACTAAGGTTGGAATAAAGATAATTAAATCATGGGCATAGTATTACATGATAGCTGTAATTTTAAGCATGAATATATAATTTAGGGCAAAAAAGCAATCAGAATTACGGTTATAATATTGGGGTTTAATACTTTCGAATAACAACAATGCACATTCAGTTTACGGTAGAAGATCGTGACCCTAGCACAGCGACGGGTCCAATTCAGGTGGGTTGGTTTTTAACAGAAGAGAAAGCCTCCATTCTATATGAGCCACCTTATCGAATGCGTTCGCAATCACAAACCAAACATGCAAAATCCGCCAGTCGCTGTCCAGCAGTATTGCAATTAGAGAGTCGCTACTTTGTGGTGAATTGTCCATTTGACTTTCATTTACGCTTTTCACGAGATGCACAGGGCAAACCGAGTATCGTGAATGTATTGGGGGAGCAGTCACCTGTGCGGACCAATAAATTGCGAGAACTGATTACACTGGTGAATGAAAATGAATGGCGTACACCTCAAGTCCCCATTTTACAACTGAAACTGCCGTATTGTTTTATTGCAGATGAAGTGGTGTATATCACTCAATTAGAGGCCTTTGGATATTATCGTAAACACCCTTTACCTGGCACTATCTTTGGAGGTCGTTTTCCGATTCACATTTGGCCTCGACCACTAATGTGGGCATTTGAATGGTATGACACTTCTAAAGATTTAATTTTAAAACGAGGTGAACCTTTATTTTACTGTCAATTTGATGGTTATGATCCCTCACGCACAATGAAGCTGATTCAGGCTGAGAAGACACCTGAATTGATACAATATATGGAACAGATTTCAGGTGTAGTGAATTATGTGAATCAGACTTTTTCTCTATTTTGTGAGATAGAAAAAGTAAGACCAAAAAAATTATTAAAAATGGATAAATAATGATGAAAATAAAAAAATATAGACCATCAAAAGGTTTTGTATGGGCTTTGCTTTTAATTATTTTTATAGCATGGCTTGTATATAAATGTGTTCCTTTAACAGAGAAAGATCAAGATGCTCTTATTCATTCAAATATGGAACGGGAAAGGATTAGGCTAGCTGAAGAGTTTGACTCTTATACACAAGAAGACTTCGCACGACTACCAAAATTTGACTCTCGTAAATATTTTTTAATAAAGCGTAGTGGTCGGTTTTGGTTAATACCAAGAGAGTATCAAGGAGATAGTGGATTTAAAATCAGATGGCCTACAGATGTTAATAAATTATTGGCAAAAGACTGGAAAAATGATTTTGATAGGGATTATGCATTTAATGTATTTATGTATTCACCTCAATATTATAATCGTACGACAGATTATTGGGGGCGAAAAATTTATAATAATACATCCTGTCAACCAAAACCTTATGTAGGAAAATTTAAATGGAATGGTGTGCTCATAAGAATTTATGACTCTTACCATAGAAATATTAAAGATGAGCAATATTTAGATGTTTGTCTAACTGCATTAAAAATTTTAAATGGGGAAGTAAAGGAAATACATTATGTTAACTAAAATTAACCAAGTACACATGGATCAAATTTCTGCTATGCGGATACAGGCAGCAAATGGACAAATCGGTTATTGGCAAATTTATCAAACTTTAGCTATTTTATTGCAAACAGATTATGGTTATGAAGCAACTAATCCAACAGTATTATGGTTACGTGGTGCAACGGAAGCCAATGCTGGACGTGGTTCGATGTCTGAACTGATAAGGGTATATAGTAGTACACAAGCGATGTTGCGTTATGGCGAAACAGTTTCTGAATCAAAAATGCAAGAAGCATCAAATGAAGTAGCTAAAAATTTATTAAAAAACCTTTTTGGTGAAGGAGATAATGGTGTAGCAGATTACGCCATAATCCCTGATATTAAAAAAATTGCTAACGATGATGCAACAGCAGTTGGAAAGATTCTATTTAATCGTGACTCGAATGATACTGCTGCATCAGAAGAAGCAAACTCAGCATGGTCTGGAACTTTACTCTTTACTCAATTAACAAGTGATCAGAGTTATCGCTTAATGAGTAAAGGGGATAACGCTTTAGCAGTAGATTCCCTCAGTGATTGGCGAGATGTTTTGTATGCGTATGTGAGTTATGAAGCCGGTTTTAAAGCAGCAATATCAGAATTTATTTTTGAAGATTTAAAACAACAAAAGACAGATATAGATATTTTAGGCAATACATTTCATGGCTATATGACAGGGGAAAAAACGTTTATCGATTATCTTTCTACTTTAGCAACAGGAAGTGATAGTCAAGGTTTATTAGCTGCTTTTAATTTAATTAATAGTGTAGGCGTAAATAAATTTCTTGATATGTTAATGGGAGTAGTGCTAGGTAATTCAATAATCGGAACAACCAATGATGATAATTTCTTTGCAAATGCGAAAGAGTTTTTCAAAAGTTCAGTTTTAAGTTTAGAAACTCAAACATTAAATCAATTAACCTTAGATAATTTAATTGATCTTGCAGAAAATGATGCAAATATCCGTGCTGCACTTAATGCACTTTCAATGGTATCAATAGAAACTAGTCCAGCTGTTAAGGAAAAATTTGATTTATATGATCCTATAATTGGAGATGGAGATATTACGCATCAATGGATAGAGGATAGAGCCAAAGCTTTACAGTATTTTTATGAATATAATAAAAATGCAGGATTATATGATCATCCAGAGTTTAACTTTATAGATATTGCGACAGGAATAGAATTAAAAAATCCATCTATTTTAGGTGTATCGAAACCTAGTAAGCATGATTACATTTTTGGCTCTGAAGATAATAATATTGATATCCAAGGTGGGGATGGGAATGATCATATTTATGGTGGTGGTGGTGATGATGAAATTTATGGTGGTGAAGGGGATGACTATCTTGAAGGCGGCCATGGAAGTGATGAACTTCATGGCGGAAATGATAATGACAAACTAGTCGGAATGGATGGGGAAAACTATCTTTATGGCGATGATGGAAATGATCTTTTATTAGGAGGAGCAGATAAAGATGAACTTTATGGCGGTTCAGGTAATGATTATCTGAATGGCGGTTCAGGTGCTGATTTATTAGATGGTGGTACAGGAAACGATATTTTAGTTGGAGGACCTAACTGGTTAATTGCAGAAGGTGGCGAGGGTAATGATATTATTTTTGCGGACCCTAATAAAGTAAGTAATTTAGAGCGAGTTGACGAGCTTAGTGGTGGTGCAGGAAACGATATATTAGAAGGAAGTATTGGACCTTCAAATATAAAAGGAGCTGAGGGTAATGACATTATATATTCTGCAAATGGCCAAGATATTATTACAGGTGGTGATGGTAATGATATTATTTACGGTTATTCTGGAGAAGACACAACGGAAAGTACAATTAGAAATAATTTGTCAGGTGGTAAAGGAAATGATTTAATTTATGGAAGTGTTAACTCAGATTTTATTGAAGGTGGGGTAGGAACCAATATATTAGAAGGAAAGGAAAGTGTTGATAATTATATCATCACTGAAAATGAAGGATTAGGGCTTGGTACACAGTATATTATTGATCAAGATGGAAGAATTCAGATTAACCTAGCTACATTAGCTGTTGGTACTTACGATGAAAATATACGAGCTTGGTATAGTTCCAATAATCTTTATATTATAAGAAAATTAGGTGAAGGTACAGATAAAGAAATAATAAGTATTCATAAAATTGGTGATGAAAAAAATACAATTTATATAGAAGGTTGGGGGAAAAATGGTGATTTTGGTCTAGTCTTCAGCGAAATTACCCCTAAAAATTTACCTTCTTTTGATAATTTATCTACATTAAATAATGGAAATAATATTGCATACAATCAAACTAGTATTAATGGTGCTAGTGGTAATGATTATCTAAGTGGAACGACTGGAAATGATATTATTGATGGTGCCAATGGTAATAACTTTATTAACGGACTAGACGGTGATGACACCTTAAAAGGTGGTGATAATCAGGATATTATTTTAGGTGGCGTGGGGAAAGATACGATCTATGGTGGCGATGGTGAAGACTTACTGATTAGTTCAGGTAAAGACACAATAGTAGCGTCTTCTTTTGCTACATATCTATTGGAAAAATATAATAATCAAGTCAATCCGAATGCAACTTTAGCTGATTTAACAAACCTTATCACGAATGACGCATCTTCGCATTGGGATATCAATTTTAATTTTACTAAACAATGGAGTGAAGAGACTCAATCGTATACGTATTTTTTTACTGAAAATGGAGTGATAACTCCATTTTTATTACCAGGAATAAACATATTCTCAGACATTGCGAGTAATACATTAAATTTGACCAGTATTTATTCGTTGTTAGAAACTGATGATGGAGGAGCGTTGGGAGCAGATACGGTATATGGTGGTCTTGGTGATGATTTTATATTAGGTTCTGGCTCTGTCGATAATTTATATGGCGATGAAAACAGTGATCATCTGTATGGACGAGGAGGAGATGACTACTTATATGGCGGGACTGGAAAGGATGTGGTCTATGGAGGAGCAGGTCGAGATTATATTAGCGGGGGAGATGATGATGATAAATTAATTGGTGGGTACGAAGCCGACGTCATTTACGGTGGTGAAGGGAATGATAATATTACAGGCGATCTCCCTAATTTGTTCGGTACCACAGCACCTCCAACTTCTGCGGATAGTACTCGATATGGCAATGACCTCATTTTTGGTGGAAAAGGTGAAGATCAGATCTGGAGTAATGGTGGGGATGACATTATTTTTGGGGGAATGGATAAGGATTACATCGACGGTGGTGAGGGTAATGATTACCTATATGGGGATAATGAAGACCAGCTAATTGATATCGATGGTAAAGAAAAAGATGATGTGTTTGGCGGTAAAGGAGATGATTTTCTATTCGGAGGGGCAGGCAATGATCAGCTTTATGGCGGCAAGGATAATGACATACTGTATGGTGGAGCCAATGATGATCTGATCAAAGGCGAAGATGGAAATGATATCATTTACGGCGGAGATGGTAATGATATATTTCTGTTTGGTGGGGAAGGTAACGATATCCTATATGGTGAAGACGCTAATGACAAAATCCATGGTGACAGTGGAGATGACATTATTTTTGGTGGTACTGGTAATGATAATTTACAAGGCGGGCAAGGTTCCGACTTATATGTCTTTTCAATAGGAGATGGGACCGATACGATTGTTGAAGAAGTCTCAGACATAGCTTCGCTTAATTATCAAAATTTTATTTATTTCACTTTTAATTCAGATCAGATTCGAGGTGTTATCCGCGATGGATATGACCTGATCATTAAATATGATCAATATAATCAAGATGATCAAGTGATAGTGAAAGATTATTACAAAGTTAGAAATACAAATAATCATAGCTACTTAGATAGCAAAGGAATATTCGATCAAATTGAAATATCAGAGGTTCGATTTGAAGATGGTGTCGTGTGGGATACGGCAAAAATTATGGAAATGGCCCCGCCTCCTAGAGAGAATGAATTACCTCCTGATCCACTGGATGGTGTTGCCTATTTTATTGATGCACTTGTGACTCGTGGAGATATTACCCTACAAGGTAAAACGACAATAACGTATGCATTTCCAGCAAACAACTTATCAAATCATCAGTACTATACGCCAGAACAAGTCATAGCAGTTGGAAAAGCTTTAAATAAGTTTGCTGAAATTTTAAATATTCAGTTTGTGCAATCAGAGATGGGCAGTGGAGATTTAAAATTCTATTTAGATGATTTGTCTAGTGCAGATGCGAGTGCGGCTGCTGGTTATGCAAGTGCCCAGACAGGAGAAATACATCTCAATTCGTTGATTTTTGAAGTATCAAGTGATTTAGGTGAAGGTTCAAACGGATTTGAAGTCTTACTCCATGAAATAAGCCATGCTCTAGGGTTAAAACATCCATTTGAAGCACCAGTTTTACCAGAATTAGAGAATAATCAAAATAATACCCTCATGTCCTATACCAGCAATGGTGTTAATGATACGAATCTCAAACTTTATGATTTGGCAAGCCTACAATATTTGCATGGTGTTAATCAAAATGTTCATGTGGGGAATGATACCTATACCTTTGCCGATAAGTATATTTGGGATGGGAATGGGATAGATACTTTTAATGCATCTACTCTGACAGAGAATGTTTATATTGACCTGAATGCGGGCGGATGGAGTTACATTGGACAAAAATCACAGAGTATTTTAGATGCAGGTCAGACCTTCATTGGTTATGGTACGGTGATTGAAAATGCAATCGGAGGAATAGGTGATGATACTCTGATTTCAAATGCTGCAAATAACCTCCTGCAAGGCGGAGCCGGGAAGGATACCTATATCTTTAATGGAAACTTTGGGCATGACCAGATCATTGATGTAGATCATAATAATAAAATTATAATATTAAACAATGGATTGGATAACTTAAATCTGGTATTAGCCGAAGACACTATTTTATTATTAAATTCTGATAGTTCTATTCAATTGGATATCAATCAATTTGAAAGCATTATTATTAATGGAATTACATATTTAAAAAATGATTTTATAGCAAACTTTGGTGGATATATTTCTGTTAATCATGATTATTTTTTAGAGTCAAATCAGAATAATGTTGTAATTTTAGGTACTGGAGATTTTCACATTGTTGGGAATGACCTAGACAATAAAATCATAGGAAACTCCGGGAATAATACAATATCTGCTGGTGATGGTAATGATACTCTTCAAGGTAGCTTTGGTAATGATGAAATTAATGGGGAGACGGGAGATGATATACTAATTGGGGGCTTGGGTAATGATGTGCTCTATGGTGGATTAGGCAATGACCAGTATATTTTTAAAGATAATGATGGTGATGATGTTATTGTCGATTCAGATGGTTTAAATAAAATTTATTTAAACCATAGTTTGTCAAATCAGATCTCTCTGCATGTTATTTCAGATGGCGATTTAACAATTACCTATGGTGAAAACTCTAATATTCTTATCAAGGACTATTTTAATTACTCAGAACAATTTGAACTGGTATTTTCCAACAATGAAGTTTGGTCAAAAGATCAAATTGGAGAAAAGTTAAAATCAGAAATTTTTGGAACTACTGGTAATGATGTATTAGCAGGGGAAGTTTATCTCAATAATAAATTTATTGCACTTCAAGGCGATGATAAAATTATCGGTGGAAATAAAGATGATCTGATCTATGCAGATATAGTTGATAACACAGATAGTGATTTAAAAGGAAATTATACTATTCTTAATGAAAATGGAATTGTTTCATTAATGTATTCTGAAAAAGGGAATGATATTATTATTGGTGGAAAAGGAAATGATAGTCTCTTTGGTGGTCGGGGTAACGATACCTATATCTTTAATAGAGGAGATGGTGTAGATAAAATATATGATTTTTATAATTATTTAGATAATTCTGATGAGATTAATGCAAAAGGAACAGAATTAAATTGGGGAATAAAATTATCAGATGGTGTATTTGAAGACTTTGCTAGACAAGATGGTAAATATAATAGAATTAAATTTCAGGATGTTTTGAAAGAAGAAGTTTTATTAATTTTAGTGGGTAATGATTTAGAAATTACATATGGAATAAATGATAAAATTATCATTACAAATTTTAAGGATACTATGTCTACTAGATATGGTTTCTCAGAAAATTATTCTATAGCTGAGCTTGAGTTTTCTGATGGAACTATCTGGAATTATAAAAAAATTATAGATAATATTTCAAAGATAGAAATTTTTGGGACAGAAAATAATGATGAAATACATTCAAAAGATATATTAAATACCATATATGCCAAGGGTGGTAATGATAATATCATTACAGGAAATAAAGGTAGTGTTACATATGGCGGTGATGGTGATGATAATATTTCAGGGGGCTCTGGTAAAAATATAATATTTGGTGATGGTGGTAATGATAATATTTATAATTACGGTGAGGGATCATTATATGGAGGTAATGATAATGATGTTATCGTAAACTACATGAGTGACGGATCATTATTTGGTGGTGATGGTGATGATAGGTTGAGTGGAGGAGACAGAAGTTATCTAGATGGTGGCAATGGATATGATATCTATAATATTAGCGAAGACTCTAATGTTCATGGAAATTATAAAATTACCGATGCAGATGGCTTAGGATTAATCTCTTTAAATTCTAGTGTACTTTGGGGATACTTTTCTAATAATTCAGGTAGTATGTCACGAACGCTATTACAAGCAAATTATGATATTAATTCAGGAATATTAAACTTCACCAAAGACGGTCAAAATTATTTTTCAATAATTGGATTATATAACAAAAGTGATTTTGAAAAGATTGGAAACTTGGATATTTATATTCCTGGGGTTCGTTATTATAATATGATTACAGGAGAATTTTCTTTTGAAACCTCAGCAACAAATACAAAATTAAAAGATTTAATCAATGGGACTTATACTGAATATAATTATACAGATTCAAATGACTCTATATCAGATTTGATACATAGCAGTAATATATCTGGATATTATAATAACCACTATATTTATGCGAAAGATGGAAATGATACTATTGAAATTATGGAGGTAACAAGTACTGTCTATGGTGGAAATGGTAATGATTCAATCACACTAAAATCAGGCGATGTATATGGTGGTGAAGGGAATGATGCAATAGCAATAAATAATGGAATCGCTTATGGTGAAAATGGGGATGATTTAATCATAATCCAAGCAGGAGATGCATATGGTGGTGATGGTAATGATTCAATAACCATATTGGCTGGTGCTTCTTATGGTGGCGACGGTCATGATGTCCTAATGGGAAGTGGACAGTTTTATGGTGGTAAAGGTGATGATACCTTAATTGCTAACAATGATAGCGCTTACATGAATGGAGGTGAAGGTGCTGATATATTACAAGGTGGCTCAGGTAATGATACTTATATTGTAGATGAACTAGATACACTCCAGTTAGAGAGTGAAACTGGTGGTTATGACACAATTGTCTACCAATATGATGTAGGAAATATTGATTTAGCAAATAGCCAATTTGAAGCGATTGAATTATTTGGCTTTAGTGATAGTTATTTATTGGGTAACACAGCTAATAATAGTTTGATAGGAAACATCGGAAATAACTACCTAGATGGTCGTACAGGTAGTGACTATATGGCTGGTGGTGCAGGTGATGATTATTATGTCGTTGATGTGACTGATACCATTATTACTGACGAAGATGGAAATACCCGTATCATTGATGGTGATCAGGTCGCGGAAGATTTTGATGCTGGTACAGATACCATTGAACTTTGGCAAGATGCACGATTCATTGGTCAGGATGAAAATGGTAATCCAGTACTCACAAATAACTACCGATTATTAGAAGATAATATTGAAAACCTTGTTTTAAAGGGTAGTGTTAAAACTGCGTTTGGTAACGGATTAGATAATATTATTACCAGTAATGCACAAGACAATTATATTGATGGTTTAGGTGGAGATGACACCTATATCTATACCAAAGGTGGTGGAATAGATACCTACAGTTTCTATGATGATCTAAGCGCAACCAATACATTACAAATTCAGGGCTATAATAGTAGCGATGTCTTTGCTCAAAAGTATGGCAATAGTGTTTATCTTAGTTTTAAAGGAACGAGTGATCATATTTGGTTATCTAACTATTATGTTGCGGATACAGTGAGTAATACCTATAAAATGGATCAAATTGAATTTGATTCAGGGACTGTCTGGACCAGTAGCGATATAGATACTTTGGTCAATCGTGCTGCGAATAACCATGCTCCAACTGTTAATGCTGCAATCCCTGTGATTACCAGTAATCAAGGAACGGTTTTTAGCTATAAATTTGCAAGTAATGTGATTATTGATCAGGATGCTTGGGACTACTTAAGTTATAAGATCACACTCACAACAAAAGATAGCAATGGACAATATGAGCCAATACCATCATGGTTAAGCTTCGATGCTGCCACGCAAACCTTATCAGGAACCCCACCATCGACTGTGACAGGTAATTTGTCCTTCTTCTATTGGGGCACAGACATGTATGGCTATGGAACAGGGACTTCCTTTACGTTAAAAGTGAATCCACCGAATCAAGCACCAACTGTATTGAATCCAATTGCTGATCAAAGTGTTACAGATGCGAAAGCATTCAGTTATACCGTTCCTTCGACTACATTTAAAGATCCTGATGGCGATACTCTAACCTATACTGCAACCTTAGAAGATGGAAGCCCGCTACCACCATGGTTAACATTCAATGCGAGTACAAAGGTCTTAAGTGGAACCTCTCCAGATTATGCTGGGGCCTTAAATATTAAAATTACAGCTAAAGATACTGCAAATCAGACGGTGTCAGATGTATTTAAACTCACATTTGTGGTTCAGAATTTAACTGTAAATGGAACAAGTAGTATAGATACACTCTATGGTGCATCAGGGAATGATACGATTACTGGACTAGCGGGTAATGACATACTGTATGGCCAATCTGGAAATGACACCCTCAATGGTGGTACGGGTAACGATACCATGTATGGTGGGAAAGGAGATGATATCTTTGTCATTGATAACTCTACGGATATTGTCAATGAAAATGCTAATGAAGGAATAGACACTGTCCAAAGCAGCATCACCTATAGCTTAGGCAATAATGTCGAAAATCTCACCTTAACAGGTACAACGGCCATTAACGGCACTGGTAATGCACTCAACAACACTTTGTTGGGAAATAGTGCAATCAATACCTTAACAGGTGGGGCAGGTGATGACTATCTAGATGGCGGTGCTGGAAATGATAAATTGCTGGGCGGTCTAGGTAATGATGTTTATGTTGTTGATAATACAACTGATACGATTACAGAGAATACTAATGAAGGTATTGATACGGTTCGTAGCTCGGTGACATACACTCTAGGTAATAATTTAGAGAACCTTACACTAACAGGGACAACAGCAATAAATGCTACAGGAAATGCACTTAATAATACGCTTATAGGGAACAGTGCAGTTAATACCTTAACGGGTGGAGCAGGTGATGACTATCTAGATGGTGGTGCCGGAAATGATAAATTACTGGGCGGTCTAGGTAATGATATTTATTCCGTTGATAGTACAACTGATACGATTACAGAGAATACTAATGAGGGTATTGATACTGTTCGTAGCTCGGTGACATACACACTAGGTAATAATCTAGAGAACCTTACACTAACAGGTACCACAGCAATAAATGCAATAGGAAATACACTCAATAATACACTTATTGGCAATAGTGAGGTAAATATTCTGAATGGTGGGGCTGGTAATGATATCTTAGATGGTCAAGGCGGTAATGATCAATTTACAGGTGGAACTGGATCGGATACGTTGATATATCAGCTATTGGTTGCATCAGAAGCTACTGGGGGTAATGGTACAGATAGTTGGTCAGATTTCACGGTTGGCAATGTTTCGACCAACATGAATGCGGATAAAATTGACTTTGGTGATTTGCTCATTAATTTCACTGGTAATTACAATACTAGTAGCTTAGATCCATATATCAAAACATTGGTAAGTGGTTCTAATACGCAGCTTTACATAGACAGAGATGGAAGTGGAGCGAGTTATAATAGTACCTTACTGCTGACATTAAATAGCGTTAATACCAATTTGAATGATCTATTGAACAATCAACAAATTATTGTTTAATTAACACAATACTTGATTTAACGAATTGAAAGTACTAGAGGAGTTTTCCTCTAGTACTTTTTTATTACCAACAAAATAAAGTAGGGGAAAAGGTAAAAAATAGCTCAAATGATCATCCAAGCTTGATGAGTTTTTTATGGGAATATTTAATACAAGTGCTATGTAACTGGTGTCTACGGTATAGGATAAGAAAAGATTCTATTCACCACCTACAGAACATCATTTTTTGATTAAATGGGATCAGAACTTTATGTATACATCTTAGATTGTCGCACATTTAAGCAGTACGTATTTCAAACATATTTGATTATGCTAAAGTGAAACTATTCAATTTAATAATTATCTTGAATTAAAAGGATAAATTATGTCAGTTTCATAAATGTTTCAAGATTTCTTAAGCAATATTAAAGTTAATAACGAAGAACAGATTACGAGTCGATATCAAGAGATTACGAAAGCTTTAAACCAAAAATTCCGTAACACGGAATCTCGAACAGATAATTGTTTGCAAGTAGGGTCTTATAGACGTTGGACTGCAATTAAAAGTATTTCTGACTTAGATATGTTGTATATCATGCCTGCTTCTAAATGGGATAACTATAATGACGGTGGGCAAACAAAGCTCCTGAAAGATACAAAAGATGCCATTTTAGAACGATATCCTCGAACTACAGTTTTTGTAGATCGTTTAGTTGTATGTGTTCAATACGCTATTTTCATGTTGAAGTACAACCTGTTTTTAAACAAGAGGATGGATCTTATAAATATCCAGATACTTATAATGGTGGTAGTTGGAAAATAACGAAACCACAAGCTGAAATTGACGTCGTTTATGCAAAATGGTACGTGCATGGAAAAATATATGGTGGTTGGGCCATAGTTATCGCAAATATTCTACTCTTTGTAGTATTGTTTCAGATTTTGAATTAGCTCCAACAAATTAAAGCTATTTATTATTTTAATGAATTTTAAAAGCCTTTTAAACTAGAAAGTTTAAGAGGCTTTATTTTTGCAAAGATAACAACTTAGCCCAAGATAAGTAAGATTTCAAAATTCAATCCATTAGCTTTTAACAAGAAGAGGATTTTTGCAGTCCAACCTAATCAATTTTTTAAATATTATAATTTCTGATATTTTTTAAAAGGTAATGATCTTTATCTTTCTCTATTATGAAATTAAAGTTAGCTTTTCGCATGGAAATTTTTTTAAGGTTTGGACTATTTCATAGGAAATGGGGGAGTACTTCGTAATACCATTAATTTCATAAAACCCTTTTGATTTTCCATTATCTGTTTTTATACCGTCCAATTCTCCATAAACTATTGTGAGTTCTTTTTTATATTCCATTAAAAAAAGCCAAATCGATGATGAATAAAAGTTATAAGGTTTGGAAATTTCATTCTTAAATTCATTTCCATACATTTTTTTGACTGCTTGATCTGAGTATATCGCTGGGCATAATAGAATCAATTGATCAATTTGAAATTTTTTCGCTAAATTGATTGCAATATAACCGCCTAAACTATATCCAATAACAATATCCACCTTTTTTAAAAGACTGTAAAAAACAGTACTTTCATTTATGTTCTGAGATAAAGATGACTGTGTTTCACTCGTATTATTTAAGCCACTTAAATTGAATGAAAGCGTTCCAATATTTTTACTTCTAAGTAGATTTTCTAAAGGGCTTAAAGAACTCAAATCAGAGTTGCCTCCATGTATCAGTAAAGCTATTTTCTGTGGAAAACCATCACAATAATTAAATTTAGCTTCTAATTCATAAGTACCAAAGTCATGTATAAAAAAGAAAGAATTTTCATTTTCAATAGGGTCATTATTTTTAGCTTATGTATTGGAAAATTTGTTAGATTAGAAATAGTATTAGAAAAATATCTATCTACAATCGAGATCATGTCTTGCTTTTCCATAACCCATAATTCCTATTGATGGTGTTAATAATATTCGTTTGTAAAAAGTACAATTGAAATAATGATTACTTCATAATTTTATTTTAAAAGTATAGCTCATATGATTTTAATAAATAAAAAATCCGCTTAAAAAATTAGAAATTGAACTGGGGGACTAAGTCTACCAAAAACATATATTCTGTAGGGAATTGCCAATGCTATCAATAAAATCTAAATGTTATATTTATTTTAGGCTCTAGATCATTGGTTTCTTTAAACTTTGTCATATTTATTAAAAGACTGAATTATGTTGATATAAAAATCTGCTTTATAACTTTTATAGACTTATTTAATACTTAATGTTGTGAAGTTTTTACCTACATGATCTAAAAGAGTTTTTTGAAGCAATATTATATCTAAAATGGTTGTTTTCTTTAAGTTTACGCAATAGCCATTTACCTGCCAAAAATATGTAATTAATAGGATAAAAATGTTAGAAACTGATGTTTTAATTGTTGGGAGTGGTCCAGCTGGTTCTTCTGCTGCACTTATGTTAAGTAGTTATGGAATTAGAAATATCATAATAACTAAATATAGATGGCTGGCAAACAGCCCTCGTGCTCATTATATAAGTCAAAGAACTATGGAAATTGTTCGAGATTTAGGAATATCTGATGAAGTAATAGCAAAAGCAGCACCTAAGGAAGTTATGGGAGATGTTGTTTATTGTACATCTTTAACGGGTGATGAAATTGGACGCTTTCCTTATGGAATGAATCATCCAGAAAGAATGTCAGAATATGCTAAAGCGAGCCCTTGTGAACAGTGTGATCTTCCTCAACACCTATTTGAACCTATTTTGCTTTCAAATGCGGCATCACGAGGAAGCCATCCAAGATTTGATACGGAATATTTATCTCATGTACAAGATGAGAAAGGTGTAACAGTCACTGTTCTAGATAGACTGACTAAAGAAACATACCTAATTCGATGTAAGTATTTAATCGGAGCTGATGGGGCGAGTAGCAAAGTTGTAAAAGATTTAGATTTACCTATGGCTGGTAAAATGGGGAAAAGTGGCAGTATCAGCATTATTTTTAAAGCCGATTTAACAAAATTCGTTTCGCATCGACCTGGATACCTCTGGTGGATTATACAACCTGGAGCAAACATTGGAGGGATCGGGTTAGGGTTGTTGCGTATGGTCAGACCTTGGAATGAATGGCAGATTGTTTGGGGGTATGACATTGAAAAAGAGGAACCATCTCTCAACGATGATGAGGCAATTGCAATTTGTAAACAGCTTATTGGTGATAATGACATTGAAATAAACATAAGTAGTAAGTCGTTATGGACAGTAAATGAAATGTATGCAGAGCAATATTCGAAAGGTCGAGTTTTCTGCATTGGTGATGCTGTCCATCGTCATCCACCTTCGAATGGACTTAGTTCAAACTCATCTATACAAGACGCTTATAACTTATGTTGGAAATTAGCATTTGTATTAAATGGCAAAGCAGGTAGTGGTTTATTAGACAGTTTTAATGATGAAAGAGCACCTGTTGGTGAGCGAATTGTTAAACGAGCAAATCAAAGTGTTAGAGAGTTCTCTACAATATTTTCTGCTTTAGAGTTAGATGGAAAGTACAGTACAGAGACGATGCAAGGAAGCATAAATGCCTTAAGCGAAGGTAATGAAAAAGGTGCTGTTAAACGCCGTGATTTAAGATCTGCAATTGAATATAAAGCTTATGAATTTGCTGCCTTAGGCGTAGAAACTAACGTACGTTATCATTCATCTGCAATTATTGGAGCAGAATATAATATTGAAAATAAAATAGATTCTAGTAGAGATGAAGATCTTCATTATTATCCCTCATTTACTCCTGGTCATAAACTCCCTCATACATGGCTAGTCAAAAATCATAAAAAAATATCAACCTTAGACTTAATCGGAAATGGAAAGTTTACGCTTTTCTGTTGGTTACAAGGTGACAAATGGAAGTTTGCAGTAGATAACATTAATAGCCAGCTCAACTTAGATATTAAAGTTATACAGGTAGGTCCAAAAAGAGAGGTTGAAGACTCTTATGGAGAACTTTCTCGCTCTTGGGGTAATGATGAAAATGCTTGCATAATGATCAGACCAGACGGCTATATTGCTTGGCAAAGCAACAACATTGAGTCGGCGGACAATGAATTGCACAAAGCCATGTCATCAATGCTTAGTTTGAATTAGGATCTCACCCGCCAAATTCGAAAAGCCTCTGTTAAAAGCAGGGGCTTTTTTATGTGAATATTTTTTAGTACTTAGTAACCCATATAAAAATTTGGATTGAGTTGGGCAGAATTAAATTTCAGTTTAATTTTATATTTTGTAGTTAATCGCACTCTCATAATGGTCAATATCTTGTAATTGTTTGAAGAATTCTTTCGGGTCAAGTATTGCTGCTATATGTATAATTATGGGTAGAATAGCTCTTTATAATACCAACCCCTTTGCATCCCTAACTTGCAAAGTAAAATCGATCTCGGTATACGCTGAATTTAAATTAATAGATATGGATAATTCATGAATTTAATAAATCACAGTAGTAAGTTATTTCTTGCAATTTTTCTTATGATGAATCTTTCAAATACATATGCAGCAAAGATACAGGCTGTAGATGCTGAAGTACAGGAGAGTGCTGTAGATGCAATGGAAGCTGCTGGGGCAGAAGCTGTAGAGGTTGGTGAAGAAGAGGCTGCATGCCGTGCTGACGAGGCATGTGATGTTGCATCTGCTGTTTCTGAGGATGAAATGTATGGTGGCATTCAACAGGAATATGTTGTAAAAGGCTGTAAGGTAACCATTTACAATGATGGGCCTGTGAAAATGGTCAATGTAAAGACGGATCAACCATGTGATGCTCCACTTCCTAAAGACCATAAATTTTCTAGATAGACTCTGTGAGCCTATAAATTATTTTGTGCGCTTTTAAAAAAGTTTTAGTCCTTAGCAACTCATATGGAAATTTGGATTGAGTTAAGCAGATTTAGATTTCAGCTTAACTTTATATTTAATAGTGTCTTGGGAATGAATCCTCATTTTCTACTATTTAATCTTTAGCATGTTGTTTTTTCTCAAAATCATGAACCATTCGAATACGCTCTTCAGTTGCAGGATGAGAAGATAAAGTATCAAGAACAGCTGTAGATAGTTTATTAGTTGAAGATTCTTCTTGAGAAGTTGGTGGGTTGGACTGATTTTTTTTATCGATACCTTCTTCTGTTGTATCGCTTAAACGTTGTAAGAAATTTGCGAAGTGCGAGACTTCGATATGTTTCCTATCCATGAGCTGTAAAGCATATAGATCGGCTTCGGACTCAAATTTACGTGAGTAATTTGCACCAATCATAGCAGCCGGTAATGACGTAAATAAGTCTGAACTATCTCCTGTCATTGCAATGTATAATATACTTAGGCCTAAACTAGTTAACCCTTGTTGCAAACTATGGCGATAAACTAAATGGCCTTGTTCATGGGCTAATACGCCTAAGATTTCCTGATTAGTATGTGCCATTTTGATCAGTTCATCTGTGATGATAATCGTATTATTAGGTAATGCTACAGCATTTGCTCCTAATTGATCGCCTTTACGGAAGACTAATTTGGCTGGTCTGTTTTCAGCAATAATATTCAAATATTGTTTAGTAATTTGGTCTTTTTGAGTTTGTGCTAATTGGCTGGGTGCAGTCCAATTATTTAATACATAATTCTCGGCTTCATCGCCTAGTTTCTTTAAAGTATTCTCAGGTAATTGAAAAGCAAGATAATGGGATGTGGCTGGAACACCCCATTTCACTAGACTGATCGCGAAAGTAATCACAAAAATTACACTAAAAAGAATAAGACCCGGAGAACGTTCAAATTTCCAGATCGAATGTTGAACCTTTTTAGTTGTGTAATTAAACCATTCAGGTAATGCACTATGAAATTCAATCCGTGCATCATCAGATAATTCAATCACTGGGTGTAACTGTCCCAGCGCACCAATCAATTTCATATCAGTATATTGATAATGACGCTGTTGTTCTAATTGCTCACCATACCGAATGAGAACTTCAGATTTAGATTGAGCTGAAATCTGACCACGGTGTGGTTTAGACACTATGCCATCATAGAAAGTGATATCTACCGCTTGGGACATAAATTATTAAACTCAAATTATTATAGAGAGATGTCAATATCAAAAATATCACTGATTTCTTCAGCTAAAGCACTTTGTTCTTGCTGAGCGAGATTCATCATTTGATCTGGATCATCTAATAAAATTAAACTCATCGATTCAATCTGATATTTGTGAATACGAACCGCAGCCCAAGCAGACATTAAACCTACGGTTAAGATTTTTACAATCCAGTTCGATGCTACAATCCATGCGAAGCGCCATTGATTACAGTCTGTTTTAAATTGACTGTTTCCAACTGTAGTATTGTTCCATGTCGTAATAAAAAGACGTGCAGCAATTAATGGATAAATAAATAATCCAATAAATGCATATACCATAAACATTCCGAAGACTACAGCGTTCGGTGAGAACCCAGAAATTGTTCCTGCAATACTAAAGTAAATGATTGAAAAAATAGCAATTATACCAATTGCAATAAAAACTGGTATATAAACTGCAGCCATATATGCAGACCAGTTCGCGTTTAATTTAAAATTTAATTGTCCAGCATATAAGTTGTTAAGATAATATTTTTTATATAGCCAAATAGCTACAGGTGTAAAGATTCCTAATGTGAAAATATATACCAATATACTCAAAAGAAAGACTTTATAAGATTCTTTTATCGTTCCACCAAAATAAAAACGTGCGTTGCCGAACTTACTATTTCTTGCCGTAAAACGCAAAGTAGCCCGAATTAGCCAAGGTACTGCTGTATATAATGCAACTAGTCCAACCACAGTCGCAATCATTGAATACTGTGATGAAATTGCAAATACGACGTAAATTCCTAATGCAATTAAACGTCCAATCAAAATCTTGGTTGGAATGCCTGTAAAATCAAAGCGGCGTTCAAAAAATTCTGTATTGCCATAGAAATAGCGTAAGCGACGAACTTTAGCCCAAGGTGCATATAAGCTTAAAGTAATAATAGTTAAAAGAATATTAACGATCCAGATTCCAAAATATTCTGAGGCTTTACCATGAAACTTAAAATGATAAACTCCTGACTGAGAAATTGGTGGAGACGTAATATTTTGATCCTCATTCAAATTTTGAGGAGATGAGGGTAAAGCTTGTTCTTGCATCTTATTCTCTTTATTGAAACTAAATGATCTTGATTGAATGTAATAGATAGTTAGAAAGCTATTGAGAATATTATATATTTTTTATAAATTGAAAGAAATAGAATGAAAAGTCAACAACAATGCCACTCGTGTCCCTCTGCGGCGGAATGGGAGAAAACACCTTTTATTTTATATAAACCCTCTTATTATTTTAGTTGAGAATAATATTGTTTTCGCCAATCAAGATAGTTCAAATCTAAATAATCTTCATTCCCCAATTCTATGGAATAGTATGATCGCAAGGCTATTTCAAAAGCTCCTTCATGGTGTAAAAGCTCTGCAACTTGCTGCATAGTTAATCTACTTAATAAATTATGATAAAACTGATTCACAATTCGATCTGAGTTTTCTTTATCTTCTTTAAATATTGAGCTTAACTGAGATGATATAGTTTCTAGTAAATAAGGAATGTCACATTCAATAATAAAATCACTTTCTAATCTCTTTTCTATTGTTTCTTCTGCAATTGAGTGGATTATGAGTTTTGATATTATTTCTGAAGATTGTGAAAGAATCATTATTTCTCCTTTTTCTTCCAAATTTTCAAGTATTTTACTTACCTTGTTTATATAGTCTTGATGAGTGTTCGTTAGCATTAAATTTTTTAGCCTTAGAGATTATTATTAATATTATAAATTTTCTTCAATTAACATAGTACCCCTTATACTAAATACGGGCACAAACCCAAATCGAAAAACCTATAAATCACTAAACTGTTCTTAACTTCTGTGACTTTATAAACCCCAATTTAACAATAAATTTTAATTATTTACCCTTACTTTTTAATGATCTATTTTAAAGCAAATGTCGTTTTGTATGCTTGACTGCAATAGGGTAGAGCACTATCCTTTGCCTGCTGGCCACATTGCCAGCCGGCTTTGACAGGCTGATTCAAACGAGCACTAAAGGTTTTATACTTTTGGTGTGTGCACCCTCGTGCCCCCTCTGCGGCGGAACGGGAGGGGGACACCTTTGGGTGTGCTGGCCTCGTTTGACCAGTCTGTCAACCTTCTTCCGTTCTGCCACCATAATTTTAATGTTTTGGCAGAACTCCCAATAAAAAGGAGTTGGCTTTGCACATTCATTATTTCTTGGCAGCCTTTGCCAAAAGCTATAACGATACAACTTAAACTTTTAAAGCAGTTTGAAAGTCACTAGGCTTTTCGGACTTTAAATCGTCACGACCAAAAAACTTAGTCAACAATAAAACTTGAGATGTGCCAAGCACAGTCTTTATGGGCTTTGCTATGCCTTTTATTTGCTTAAAAAAGAGTGAAGGCATTTTTATCTCATTTATATACAACAAGAATTTATTTTATAACGGTAAAACTATGCCACATTCAGATCTCCCATTTCGTGCTTTAAGTGTGCTTCACACTTCCCGATATCTGTTTAACAACTATGGCTTTCATAATGTCGGGGTTGACCGAATTATTGAGTCAGCAAAAGTTCCCAAAGCCACTTTTTATAATTACTTTCACTCAAAAGAAAGGCTAATTGAAATGAGCCTGACTTTCCAAAAAGATGGTCTTAAACAAGAAGTGCTTTCAATCATTTATGTTCAAAAAGACTTAACTCTGCTTGAAAAACTCCGCAAGATTTACTTTTTACATGCCGACTTAGAAGGGCTTTATCATTTGCCATTTAAAGCTATTTTTGAAATTTCAAAAACACATCCCAAGGCATATCAGGTAGTCGTTGATTATCGAAACTGGTTCATTAATGAAATCTATAATTTGCTTTTAGCAATCGATGCAAATGCTGCAAAACAAGATGCGCACATGTTTTTGTTTGTGATTGATGGGGCGATGGTTCAGCTTTTAGATCCAAACAAGCCAGATGAAAGAGAAAGGCTTTTAGATTATTTTTTAATTACTTTGGGGTAAGTTAGATGAGGATATAGGTAAGGAAAGATACTAAAAAGCTTAGCTAAGGCCAGCAATAATCGATGCTCGATTTATCATTATATTTATAATATTTTAAAGATTACTTGCACACATATAGCACTGTAACCAAATTCAAAAAGCTCCTATAAAAATAGGAGTTTTTTATTAATTAAATATTTCTAAAATAAAAATAGCATTTTTTACTCAATGGTTAAATTGCTGGATTGTTTGACAGTCTTTTTGTATATAATATGTATTCTTTATATTTTGTAACCATTATAGAGTAAACATGAAAAAAATATTAATCATTACTACTTTGAGTTCTTTCAGTTTAATTGCGTGTTCAACTACTGAAACTTCAAGAACGATCCAAAGCCCACAAGTAGCTGTAGCTACATCTCAAATAAAATATACCGGAGTAAAAGCTCCAGTTTCTATTGGTAAATTTGATAATCGCTCTAGTTATATGAGAGGTGTTTTCTCTGACAATGTAGATCGTCTAGGTGGGCAAGCGAAAACTATTCTTGAGACACATTTACAGCAAACTGGTTATTTTACAGTTTTAAATCGCGACAACTTATCTGAGATTAAACAAGAAGTTGGTTATAGCAATACAAGCCAATCTATTAAAGGCGCTCGTTATGTCATTACTGGTGATGTATCTGAGTTTGGTCGTAAAGAAGTAGGCGATCAGCAGTTATTTGGTATTTTAGGGCGCGGTAAAGAGCAAGTTGCTTATGCAAAAGTTAATTTAAATGTTGTTGATGTAAAAACATCAGAAGTTGTGCATTCAGTACAAGGTGCGGGTGAATATGCATTAGGTGCTCGTGAAGTATTAGGTTTTGGCTCTACAGCTTCTTATGATTCTACTTTAAATGGCAAAGTACTCGATTTAGCTGTTCGTGAAGCAGTTAATAATCTTGTGACAGATATTCAAAATAACCGTTGGTCAGTTCAATAATTTTGGATATGTGTTAGATGAAAAAAATTCTTTTAAGCAGTTTTCTTGCTATGGGATTGGTTGGTTGTGCCGCAGGTCCTCAACCTTTATATAATTGGGGAACTTATACTCATCAAACTTATTTGATGTATAACGCACCGGAGAAAGCTACACCTAGTTCGCAAATCACAAAATTAGAAGCTGAAATTGAAAAAACTAAAGGTAAGGGCTTAGCCGTTCCACCAGGTTTATATGCTCATTTGGGATTATTATATTTACAAGAAAATAATTCTCAAAAAGCAATCGAGTATTTCCAGCTTGAACGTCAAGTATATCCAGAGTCTACAGTTTTAATGGATCGTTTATTGCAAAAAATGAATGCGAATGGTGGGAATACAAAATCATGATTAAGAAATTTTTAATTGCTGGTTTGGTTATTTCTAGCCTTGCATTTACGGGATGTGCTGTTACTCCACCGCCTAATAAAGATATTACGGCTTATAAAGCGCATATGCCAAAATCGATTTTGGTATTGCCGCCAGTCAATGATTCGCCTGATGTAAAAGCGACTTATAGTTATTGGCCTACTGTGGTGGCGCCTGTTGCAGAAGCTGGCTATTACGTTTTTCCAATCTCTGTTGTAGACAATATGTTTAAAGAGAATGGTGTTACTAATGGCAGCGATGCTCAGTCTATCTCACCTCAGAAATTACAAGAGATTTTTGGCGCAGATGCTGCTTTATATATTCGAATTAAAGAATATGGCTCTAAATATCAAGTCATTCAAAGTGTCGCGACAGTAAGTGCTGATGCAAAGCTTGTTGATTTAAAAACTGGAGATGTGATTTGGACAGGTGAGAAAAAACTTGTTCAAGCAAGTAATGATGGCAACGCGGGTTTAATCGGAATGGTCGTCGGTGCTTTAGTTGAACAGATTGCTGGCAGCTTTACTGATCGGGCTTATCCATTAGCGAGTATGGTAAATACTCAACTTTTTACCCCGACGACTTATAATCCGGGTATGGGGTTACTATATGGTCCACGTTCACCAAAGTATCAACAAGATGGTGTTGTAGCTAAGTAAATTAAATTCTTAGATAAAGTGTTAATTTATTGAAAATAGGCTGCTTCATATATTAGTGATATGGAGCGCTATATAAAAAATTATTATTCCAGATGGTTTATAAATTTTTAGTTAGGTAGGAGAGCTAGAGCAACTAGTTCTCCTACTTAATTCGTTTTACTTCTTTTGCTTAAAGCGATATTTGCATTTTAGGCAGCGGTAATCCTGAAAAATGTTCTTATCGATCATCACACCCGCTTTTTTACCAAAAATATTACCAACCACACCGCCAGTGATTCCTGCACTAATTGCACCGACAAAAGTTCCTACAGTTCCGCCAACAATCACACCTAAAGGACCAGCAATCGTACCAATGGCTGCTCCAACAGAAGCGCCAGTTGCCGCACCACCTACAGTACCTGCCGTTGTGCCAGCAGCTGTCAGTAAAACACCGCCAGTTGTTCTAAGTAATTTGTCATGGTCACGTGCTTCAACTTCTGTAGAACCACACTTAGGACATTGCAGAGTTTTTTCCATAAAATTTCCTGTCTTTCATCATTGAGTGACACAGTTGACGGCGCTAAATCAGTAAAGTGGGTAAAGAACCTGTCTTTCGATGAAGTGTCTTTTGCCTATTGAGTGATTGCAACAATAAACTGGTCTGCTTTGATTTTAGCTGAACATGAGCGCAAATATTTATAGATCATGTAAACACTTGTACTTTAATAATTATCCCATTAAATACCAATGTTTAGAATGACTAAGGGTTACATATCAATGTGTCTAGTAGAGAGTTATTCAGCAATGATGAATAGAATGTGAATGGTTTTTTGAATAGATTTTCTGAAGTTACTTAGGGTGACGAGCTGTTAAATGATAAAAGGCTTATCCTGTTTGAATAAGCCTTCTTTGAATATTAGAGTGCTTTTTTCCAACTTAAAAATTTATATAGCCCAAACATGAAAGTGATCCAGATCGGAAGTAAAATCACCGATTTTTCAAATCCTTGAGTCCACATAATATATAAAATCATGCCAATGAAAATTAAAACAATATAGTTACTCAAAGGCGAAAATAGCGCAGGAAATTTGACAGCTTTACCTTCAAGTTTCATCGCACGTTTAAACTTCAAATGGGTAAAGCTAATAATTGCCCAGTTTAAAACCAGTGCAGCTACTGCCATGTACATGAGATAGCTTAAAGCTTCTTCTGGTACGAAATAGTTAAGTAATACACAACCAAAAATCAGAATAGAAGAGAAGATAACAGCAGCTTTAGGAACACCTTGTTTGCTCACTTGTGCAAAAACTTTTGGAGCATGGCCCTGTACTGCAAGCCCATATAACATACGGCTGTTGGCATACATGCCGCTGTTGTAAACCGAAAGCGCAGCAGTCAAAATAATAAAGTTGAGTAAATGTGCAGCCCAACCAATGCCAAGCTGGCTAAAAATCATCACAAATGGACTTTTATCTAAACCACCAAGGTCAAGCTGATTCCACGGAATAAGTGACATAATGATGGCAAGTGAAGCCACATAAAAAATCAAGATTCGAAAGATGACTTGGTTAATGGCTTGAGGAATGCTTTTTTCTGGATTTTCAGCTTCGGCGGCAGTCATCCCAATCAGTTCAATACCGCCAAAGGCGAACATTAAAAAGGCGAGCATATAAAATAGGCCCGAAAACCCATGTGGGAAAAATCCACCATGCTGCCATAGGTTTGAAAAGCTAGCTAATGAGTCACTACCCGCAGTAACCAATAAATATAAGCCAAATACAATCATCGAAATGACAGCAGCGACTTTAATAATAGCTAACCAGAACTCAGATTCACCATAAAATTTAACATTGCCCAAGTTCAAACATGTGACCAGAACAAAGAAAAATAAAGCTGATATCCAAGCGGGAATATGGGGCCACCAGTAATGTACATATTTAGCGACCGCTGTTAGTTCTGTCATTGCAACCAGAATATAGACCACCCAATAGTTCCAGCCCGATAAAAACCCGGGGAATCTTCCCCAATATTTTTGTGCAAAGTAACTAAAAGAGCCAACTACAGGTTCTTCTACGATCATTTCACCCATTTGGCGCATAATTAAAAATGCAACCAAACCGACAATGGCATAACCTAAAATGATTGAAGGACCAGCGGACTGGATGACTTGTGCAGAACCTAAAAATAAACCTGTTCCGACAGCACCACCCATAGCAATTAACTGGATGTGACGATTTTTAAGTCCGCGTTTTAATTGGGAAGATGAGTTGCTCAAAATATATGCGCTGAATAAAAAAGCTGGTGCTATTGTAATAGATTGGCTAGGGATAACCTAATTTGAAAAGGATTTTACTCAGTTAAATAAAAAGGATTCACACAAAACTGCACGAATCCTTTTTTAGAAAAAGAGATCTTTTTAAGATTAGAAAGAAACCATTTTGCCGGGGTTTAACATTGCACCGATTCCATACATACTTTTTGCGAGCGGAATAACAACGGGTGCAAGGGTACGACCAAACATAATATTTTGATGATCAATTTTAGATAACATTTCGAAGTCGTTAGATTGCCCAACAAAGTCATGCGCAATAGCTTTGCCAATGCGTACCGTTTGTGCAACACCGTGACCGCTCCAACCATGAACCGCATAAATTGGGAATTTATTGCCAAACTTACGGCTATCCACTGCACCATTTACCGTTAAATCAGTCGTTCCACTCCAGACAAAATCCATCTCTAGATTTTTAATTTGAGGGAACACCGTATGAATTCGATGCTCTAGATAATTTAAAGTTTTCTCTGGGCCCCAACACGTTCCAGTGCCTTGACCACCAAACAGTAAGCGGTTGTTAAATACGGGACGATAGTAATCAATCTGGAACTGAGTGTCATAAACTGGATGCCCAAATGGCAGAAGCTCTTTTGTATCAAGTTCTAGCGGGGCAGTCGTTGCAACATAGGTATAAAACGGAATAGTGGTATTGTTTTGTTCTGATAAAAGTTTAAACGAAGCATGGTGTACTGCTAAAACCACAGACTTTTTAGCTTTCACGACAGCATTTGCAGTTTGAACATAAATACCATCTGGTTTTTCTTCTATTGAAATGACTTCTGTTTGTTCATACACAGAACCGCCGTTTTGGCAAAAGCCATAAATTAAGCCACGGTTCAAAGCTAAAGGATGGATTTGTCCACCTAACTCATCAATTAAGCCACCTGTATAGTAATCAGACTTAATATAGTCCATGAGTTCATGTTTACCCACAATGCGGGTATGGTCTTCACCTAAATATTTTCGTGCGTCGGCACCTTGTGTTAAGCCAACTAAATGTCCTTCATGAACGGCGGCAGTAATGTGACCATATTTTCGGTCAAAGTTAAGTTGGTATTTTTCCGAGATGTCATCAATGAGTTGCATTGCTTCTGTAGAGGTAAAATGCCATAGTTTTTTTGCATCTTCATAACCTAAGCGATCGGCCATTTCTTGAGCTTCCCAGCGTGCCAAACCGGGGGTAAGTTGTCCGCCATTTCTACCAGAAGCTGCACTACCAATACGATTTTTTTCTAATAAAACGGTATCTACGCCTTGTTCAGCTAAATGTAAGGCTGTCGATGAACCTAATAAACCACCGCCAATAACAACCACATCACACTCAATATCAGCTTTTAAACTGTCAAATGTATGCCAGTCAGAAAGTGAGCTTTCATAGTAGTTCGCTGGATTATCTACCGATGTGCCTTCTACCGTTGTTGTGTCAAATTTTGCATGTTTCGGATTTAACCAGCTCCATTCTTTGCCCACTTGTAGAGATTTACTTGGTTTATATTCCACGTCTTTTAAAAACTGGGGTTTAGAAATAATATTCATGATGAAGTTCCTGTAAAATTAATAAGCATTACTAATAGCAATACTTTGTTTTTTAATCGTTTTATAGATAAATAAAAGAATGCCTAAAGATAACCAGAAACATCCGAAAGTCAGTGAAGATGAGTCAAGGTTAAGCCAGAGGCAAATAATGCTGATGACTGATATAAGCGGCAAAAATAGGTTTAGAAATTTATTTTTAAACCCTGATCGCTGTTTATCTTTAATATAAAATTTCATAAAAACTGAGAAGTTTACGGCTGTAAAAGCGACTAGAGCACCAAAGCTGATAAGGCTTACGACTTGTGCTAAATCTAGAAAAACCGCCGACATCGAAATAAGACCAACAAATAAAACCGAGAAAAATGGTGTACCTAAGGAGATATGAATTGTCCCAAAATACTTTTTAGGAAAAATATTGTCAGTGCCCATTATATACAGTAAACGTGAAGCACTGGCATGTGAGGCTAGGCCAGAGGCAACGGTGTTCATAATTTGCCCGCATAAGAATATGGACTGGAAAAAAGCACCGCCCACATAAAGCACAATTTCAGGAAGCGCTTCAGTAGGATGCTGGAAGCGAAGATTGTTTGGAAAATAAAGCTGAATAAACCAAGCGGCAGTAAAGAAAATAAGCCCGCCAGCAAGTGTTGTTAACATGACTGCTCGTGGAATATTTTTGGTGGGTTGTTTGGTTTCATTTGAAAGCGTAGTAACCGCATCAAAACCTAAAAATGAAAAGCACAAAACTGAGGCGCCCGCCACGAGCGGTAGTAAAGATTGGTGCTCATGCCAGAGGGGAGCCAAGGTAAGCACATGCTCATAACCTTGAGTTGAGCCAATACCCTGAATCACTAAATAGACAAAGATAACCATGAGTATGATGGGGGCAAAAACAAACAATAGACTTAAATTGGCAAGTAACCGGATGCGGAAACAATTCACTAAGGTGACAAGACTCGCCGATACAAGCACCCAAAACCAGTAAGGCAGACTTGGAATGAGGGCAGTGAGATAAATTGCGGCAAGCAAAACATTAATGAGTGGTAATAACAGATAGTCGAGTAGGGAGCACCAACCGACAAAAAATCCACTTTTAGGACCTAGGCTTTCAGCAGTATAGCTATATGCCGAGCCTGATTTTTCTGAAGTTTTACTGAATCTTGCATAGCTCCAAGCGGTGAGTAACATGGCACCAAGTGCGAGTAAATATGCAAGTGGCACGTGACCATTGGTAATTCCAGAGACAATGCCGAAAGTATCAAACACTGTCATTGGCGTCATGTAGGCAATACCAATAATCGTGACTTGCCAAAGAGACAGTTTTTTTAAGGAAGACGTTTTATTTTCCATGTCATTTCAACCTCAAATTTCGTTGTTTTGCTTTTCATCCGGAAAAGCGATGCTATTTTTGAGCCAAAACTTCCCCAAGACCTGAATGAGCAAGTCTGTTTGAAGAAAGTTTGAACAAAAGCCAGAGGCTTCAGGTGCTGTTTCGCTTTGGTGATGCTCTAAAGCAAGGTCAAATATTTAGTATTTTTGACTTTGCTCTAGATAACGACCAATTGAAAAGATTGACACGGTCGTGAGAGAACTTGCTCGGGGCTTTGTCCTCTAAATAATGTGCCTGTCCTGATGGTGACGTCATTTGATGTAATGACTCGAGAAGAATCGTTGATCACGATTGCTTTTTGTTTGATGTTTTTCAGCTTCGGCATGAGAAGTTTTTCGAGTGCAGAAACTAAAATGTCGGTGGCAATCACACCGATAAATTGATCACGAATCATGACTGGATGGGCAAGGGTGATGGTGTATGCACCATTACAAATATAATCGACATAAGGTCCATGGATGCATGGACTTTTATTTTGAGCAGGTTTATGGAACCACTCAAAAGAGCGAAAATCTAAAAATCGCTGAGCATTTTGATAGTTTTCAAGTTTGGCTTGTTGTAACTGATCTTCTTTTTTATACCACCATTCGAGTGTCCAATAATCTTGTTCTTCTTGCGTCGCAGGGCTATAACTTGCAAAGCCGATACCTTGACTGTAATGGCTTTCCTGTAATGCCTTTTTAATTTCTTTTTGCAAAGCTGAACGTTCTGAACCTGAAAGCTTAACGTCTTTTGTTTTTTCAGGTTCATGTTTTGACAGAATTTTGCTCGCTTTAGCCGCCAGTTTTTCTGTAATGGCTGTCGTTTCTTCAACCACCGTCTTTAACAAATTTTGAAGCTCTTCTATATCTAAATGTTGGGTCATTCCTATAACTCCTAAAATTCCGTATTTCTCACTCGATATTTGATAAGCGCTCTGTTTTATTGTTTTTATTCGATAGATAACTTATATCGAAGCATTTGGTCTGTTAGCATCGAAATAATTTTTCGTGCTTGAATAACAGCATCATCTTCATTGCCTTGAACAAAAGATGATAAAAGTTGGTGGTATTGCGCGACGACCAATTGATGAAAATGATCATCTTGGTAAAGCACTGCGATGAGCGGAGCCCATTCGGCTTGTATAGTTAACTCTTGATTTGCCAGTCGAGCTGATTGGGCAAAAGAGGTGAGAGTGAGCAAGCAGCGTAAATCAAGCTGGGCACGAGTGTCTGCTTCAACGGCTTGTTCAAATTGCTCAATCAATTCTTTGATTTTGCTCAGTTCATATTCAGTGGTTCTTTGTGCAGCCAAATAGGCACCATGGCTTAAAATTGCACTATGAAATTCACCTAGATCAGCAAGATATTCATTTGAAGCCTGACGCAAAGGATGTTTGTTTAAGAGTAAATCGGAAGGTAACTCACAAACAAAACTTCCACCGTTTCGTCCGCGTCGTGTATCAATCAGACCTTTTACCCGTAAAGTATTTAACGCTTCACGAACGGTAATCGGTGACACTCCCATTAAGCGAGCTAAATCCGCCTCGTTAGGAAGTTGTTCATTGCTTTTGAGCAATCCAGAGATAATTGCATTTTCCAAGCGTTCAACAACTTGTTCCGAGCGAGTTGCCTGAGCGATAGGTGCAAAAATTATCGTATATGCTGACATGGCGAATTCTCTAAAAGCTAAGTCAGTGACTTAGCTTAATGAAACGGATAAATGATTAAAACACGCCATATTGATGGACTGCCTGTTCATCTTCAGGCACAGCTGGTATTGCATCCCAAAGTTCAACAATTTTGCCATTATCTACACGCCACAATTCAAAATAGGCATGTCGATTTCCAGCAATATTTCCTTCGGAATGTGTCAATACAAATTGACCATCAGCAATGGAGCGATGAGTTTTGGAGTATACCAAACCTTGCCCTTCATTACGGATATTGTTCAAAAAATCAATCACTGCCTTAACGCCATCACCAATATCTGGGCTATGTTGAATGAACTGATCGCCGTGGGTGTATTCTTTAAATGCTTCGTAATCGCCATCAATTAATGACTTCTTAAAGAAAGAGGTCACAATCTCACGATTTTCCTCTGGGTCATGGTGAGTTACGATTTCGGTTGGACCATCTAATTGTGTTCTGCCACTCACATTCGGAGCTGCTTCGGCTACCAGACCATCCCAATGTTCCACAATTTTTCCATCTTTAACGCGGTAGATATCAAAGCCAACTAACGGGTTTTCATCTAATCCTTGAAAGCGCCCATGAATCGCAACCAAGTCGCCATCTGCCAATACACGCACAGCTTCATGTTGCATGTCGGGGCAGTCTTCTACCAGTTGACGCAATCCTGAAATACCGTTGGCAACCAGCGGAGAGTGTTCAATAAAGTCCTCCGAAAAATAACGGTCTAGAGCAGTGGTGTCATGTAAATTAAATAACTCGTGGTGTGCCTTACTCACAAAGTCTTTCATTTCTTGTTTATTCATTTTGATCTCCTTTCAAAACTCATTGTTATTATTCGTTTGAACTCATCACATGTTTAACTCGGGTATATTCTTCGAAACCGTAGCCAGATAAATCTTTACCATAACCTGATTTTTTGAACCCGCCGTGTGGCATTTCTGCGGTTAAAGGAATATGGGTGTTAATCCAAACTGTACCGAAATCAAGTTCACGAGAAAGACGAGTGGCGCGAGCATGATCTTTAGTCCAGACACTTGAAGCCAAGCCATATTCAATATCGTTGGCTTTTTCAATGGCATCATTTTCATCTGTAAATTTTTGAACAGTAATCACTGGCCCAAAAATTTCATTTTGAATTGCTTCATCGTGTTGTTTTAAACCACTAATCACAGTTGGTTCAAAATAGAATCCTGGGCGATCGGCTTGCTTTCCACCCGTTTCAACTTTGGCGTGAGCAGGTAAGTTGTCAATAAAGGTTTTAACATTCTTTAATTGATTAGCATTGTTGAGTGGACCATAAAGAGCATCTTGATCATCTGGTTCACCAAAACGTGTATTTTTTGCCGCTTCAATTAATTTACCTAAAAATTCATCATGAACTGCTTCAGCAACAATCACGCGTGTTGCAGCAGTACAGTCTTGTCCTGCATTGAAGTAACCCGTTAAAGCAATCATTTCAACAGCTTTATCAATGTCGGCATCTTCAAAAACGACGACAGGTGCTTTCCCACCAAGCTCAAGGTGGGCTTTCGCTAAATTTGCTGCCGCAGAAGCTGCAACTTGTAAGCCTGCACGAACCGAACCTGTAATAGAAACGAGCGCAGGTGTTTTATGCGATACAACTTTTGAACCCACCTGAGCTTGGCCTAGCACCACGTTAAATGCGCCTTTAGGAAAAAATGGTGCAGCAATTTCTGCGAGTAAAAGTGTACTTTCTGGTGTTGTATCACTTGGTTTAAGTACCACAGTATTACCAGCTGCCAAAGCAGGAGCAATTTTCCAAACAGCCATCATGAGTGGATAGTTCCAAGGTGTAACTTGACCCACTACACCGACTGGTTCGCGGCGAATAGAAGAGGTTAAACCTTCTAAATATTCACCTGAAGCTGTGCCATTTAGTAGGCGGGCAGCACCTGCAAAGAAACGAACCTGATCTGCCGATGCACCCACTTCTTCAGATGCAATTAAGTGCTTTAACTGACCCGTATTACGGCTTTGAGCCTCAATTAAACGTTCAGCATTTGCTTCAATCGCATCTGCTAAATTAAGCAATGCTTTTTGACGGGTCGAAGGTGTACTGCGTCCCCAAATTTTAAAAGCTTCTTTTGCAGCAGCGTAAGCAGCATCAACTTCTGCCTCGGTTGCATTAGGCGATTGACCATAAACTTCGCCAGTCACCGGACTTACCAAGTCGAAATAATCATTTCCTTTGCTAGCAACATATTCGCCGTTAATAAAGTGTTTTAGTTGAGTGTTAGCCATTTTTTATACCTTGTCCTTAGGTTTTAACATATAACATATAATACTATATGTATTATGTTTTAAATTTTCTGTCAAATGCTTTGACGGGGGGAGAGAGCGAAAAAGGTTTGAATTTGAATCAAATTAGATTTTAAGTTTTTGATTTGATTGTTTAAAAAAAGTTAAAAATTTATTGAAGATTTTTAGAATAGGTTGAACGTCGTAATAGTTTTGTTGATTTGACGAAAGACAATAGAAGAATTTTTCTAATCGAGAGCTGTTTGATGAGCCAAACCTTATGCTTAGCCCATCAATTTTTCGTCCTTATTATTTGAAATTAAAGTGAGTTATCAGGTCTTATGACTCGCAAGCAGAATGCTGGTTTCACTGTTATAAATACCTGAAATATTTCTAATTCTTTCTAAAACTTTATCGAAGTTTTCTAAAGTGTCAGATCGTAGCTCGACCAAGATGTCCCATTTACCGTTAGTTTTATGCAAACATTCGACTGCACTTTCTAGGCGTAGTTCTTTAATCACAGACTGCGCTTTGGTCCCTTCGACCATAATGCTCATCCATGCACGGATGACGTTGCGTTCGGCATTGGGTTTAAACCGTACGGTATATCCGGTAATGATGCCTGAAGACTCTAAATACTCGATTCTCTTTTTTACCGTTGCTCTTGAAACGTGAACTTTTTCGGCTAACTCGGTAACAGACATCCGTGCGTTATCTTTAAGCAAACCTAAAATAATTTGATCAATGTTATCCATATTGTAATTGTCAATTATCAGATTGGTAAAAAATAATTCATTTTTTACTGAATTACAAATTTTGTGAATCAATTTGATTTTGAATAATAGGGGAATCAGTTAAGCCTAATAATTCAATTTAATGGACTAGATAAGATGAATAATTTTGCAGTTTCTCGTAGTGACTTTAACGAGTGGATGGTTCCAGTTTTTGCACCGGCAAATTTCATTCCTGTACGTGGTGAAGGTTCACGTATTTGGGATCAAGAAAATAAAGAATATATTGATTTTGCAGGTGGGATTGCAGTAAACGCATTAGGTCATGCGCATCCAGTGGCAGTAAATGCTTTAACAGAACAAGCAACAAAACTTTGGCATGTAGGCAATGGTTATACAAATGAACCTGTTCTACGCCTTGCAAAACAACTCACCGAAAATACATTTGCAGACAAGGTATTCTTCTGTAACTCAGGTGCAGAAGCTAACGAAGCGGCATTAAAACTAGCTCGTAAAGTGGGTTTAGACAGTGGTGTTGCTGGTAAAAGTGGCATTGTGGCATTTAAAAATGCTTTTCATGGTCGTACTTTATTTACCGTTTCAGCAGGCGGTCAACCTAAATATTCACAAGACTTTGCACCACTTCCAAATGGCATTAATCATGTTGCCTTTAACGATTTAGAAGCTGTAAAAGCGGTGCTCAATGAGCAAACATGTGCAGTTATTGTTGAACCGATACAAGGTGAAGGCGGTGTTATTCCGGCTGACATCGAATTTTTAAAAGGCTTACGCGCATTGTGCGATGAGTTTGGTGCCTTACTTATTTTTGATGAAGTACAAACTGGTGTAGGCCGTACAGGTTCACTTTATGCCTACATGAACACTGGTGTTATTCCAGATGTTCTTACAACTGCAAAAGCACTAGGTGGTGGTTTCCCAGTCGGTGCAATGTTAACAACTGATAAATTTGCTCCACATTTTTCAGTCGGTACGCACGGTACGACTTACGGTGGTAACCCATTAGCAAGTGCAGTTGCAGGTGCAGTATTTGAGTTTATTAATACACCTGAAGTGCTTAACGGGGTTAAAGAGCGTCATGATTATTATAAAAAAGCTTTAAATCAATTAAATGAAAAATATGAAATCTTTGAAACAATTCGTGGTCAAGGTTTACTGATTGGCTGTGTCTTAAAATCAGAGTTCGCTGGCAAAGCAAAAGATATTAACAACCTTGCGGGTGAAGAAGGATTGCTTAGTCTTATTGCTGGTCCAAATGTTGTACGTTTCACGCCATCTCTGATTATTCCTTTGGCTGATATTGATGAGGGCTTAAAGCGCTTTGACCGTGCACTTGCTCGCTTTGTAGCAATTCAAAAGGATGAACAAGCGGCATGATGATTATTCGCTACATCGAACCTAAAGATGTTAATGATCTTTATCTGTTGGCGCAAAAAGCGGGTTTTGGTTTGACATCTTTACAGCCAAATATGGAAAAACTTGCTGCTCGTATTGAACGGGCGTGTAAAACAGTCGCAGGTGAATTACCAAAGGCAGATCAGGTTTATCTATTTGTTCTAGAAGATACTGAACTAGACAAAGTAGTAGGGGTCTGTGGCATTGAAGTCGCACTTGGTTTAAAAGAGCCTTGGTACAATTTTCATGTAGGGACACAAGTTCATGCCTCGGAACCGCTAAGTGTTTATAAAGCTTTACCAACACTATATTTGAGTAATGACCACACCAACTGTAGTGAGCTTTGCACTTTGTTCTTAGATCCGGACTATCGCTTAAATAAAAATGGCAAATTTTTATCTAAGGTTCGCTTCTTGTTTCTGTCGGCATTTCGCCAATATTTTGAAGAAACCATTGTGGCAGAAATGCGTGGCTATTCCGATGCAAATGGGCAGTCACCATTTTGGAATGCGGTAGGCCATAAGTTTTTTGATATTGAATTTACCAAAGCCGATTATTTAAGTGGAGTCGGGCAAAAAGCATTTATTGCAGAGCTGATGCCAAGACATCCACTCTATGTTGATATGTTGCCTGACGATGCTAAAGCAGCAATTGGTATTGTTCATCCAAATACTCGACCCGCCTACAATCTCTTGCTAGAAGAAGGGCTGCGCTATAAAGGATATGTCGATATTTTTGATGGTGGGGCGACATTGCAGGCCGATATCGAAAATTTACGAGCGATTAAAGAAAGTCAATCTGTAGAGGTCCAAATTGAACAACCTGAAAATATTGCGGTAGAGGATGAACCTTACATTGTAGCCAATGATGACTATAAAAATTATCGAGCCATTCTTGTATACAGCAAACCTTATCGAGAAAAGCTGCAATTAACTAAAGAACAGGCAGAACAATTGAATGCCGAAAATGGTTGTTTAGTTCGTGTGCTAAGTGTTCAAGCTAAACACTTTTCCAATCCAAAAGCGGTAAACAAACTCAAAGAGACTGATCATTTGCGAATGGCTGTTAATTAAGCAGAAATACTATACATTTCACCAAATTTAAGAAGGAATACTATATTATCGCTAACGCAAGATTGGTACATGGATAAACACAATCTTGCTCGCTGAGCTGGAATTCATTAGCCTGCCGCTATTCTATAAATGACTGACAATTAAAATATTTAATTAATTCATATATTTTAATTGTCTACTGAAATTATATTGATAGAGGTCAGGCTAATATAATAATGAAGGAAAGGATTTATGATTAATTTTTATTGTTATAGGTAATAGCTTTTAAAAAGGAATTTATAAGGTTTTAAATGATTTAATAATATTTTTAAAATGATTTAATGGACTAAATTGATAATCATATAATTTATTTATTATTAAAACATTTACAACGATTGCTATAAATTGGAGTAAATATTACATGAGTAAGAATAACGGAAAGCAATTCCTGGAAGGAGATCTTCTTGGTAGTCAACATATGACTGAGCAAGAAGAAGAGAAATTGCAACGCTCATTAACCAATCGTCATATTCAGATGATTGCGATTGGCGGTGCAATCGGGACTGGATTATTTATGGGTTCCGGTAAAACATTAAGTATTTCAGGAACTTCAATTGTTTTAACCTATTTAATTATTGGTTTCTTCTTTTTCTTCGTAATGCGAGCAATGGGCGAGCTGCTGCTGGCGAATACTAATTTTAAAACATTCGCCGATTTTGCAACGGCTTATTTAGGTCCGTGGGCGGGATTCTTCCTGGGTTGGTCCTATTGGTGTAACTGGATTATTACTGCTATTGCCGATGTGATTGTGATCGGAGGATACATGCAGTTTTGGTATCCCGATTTACCCGTCTGGATTCCTGCATTTACTTCATTAGCAATTTTAACCATACTCAATTTTGTGGCCGTTCGGCTATTTGGTGAACTCGAATTTTGGTTTTCCCTCATCAAAATTACAGCAATTATTCTGTTCATTCTTGCGGGTATTTACTTAATTAGTACCGGATTTACTTCTCCGAATGGTGTTAAGGCATCGGTTAGCCATTTGTTTGAAACACAATCTATGTTTCCATATGGTGTAACAGGTTTCTTAGCAGGCTTCCAAATTGCCATATTTGCGTTTGTAGGTATTGAGCTTGTGGGTACAACTGCTGCTGAAACCAAAGACCCGCATAAATCACTTCCAAAAGCGATTAACTCTATTCCTTTACGTATTTTATTGTTCTATGTGGGCGCATTGGTTTGTATTATTGCGGTCACCTCGTGGGCAAAAATTTCACCAGAAAAAAGCCCATTTGTGGAAATGTTTACGTTAGTTGGCTTACCAATTGCGGCAGGTTTAATCAATTTTGTTGTAGCAACTTCGGCTCTATCTTCTGCCAATAGCGGAATTTTTGCGACTAGTCGTATGTTATATGGCCTAGCTTTAGACAATGATGCACCTAAAAGCTTTAGTAAATTATCTAAAAGTAAGGTTCCAATTAGAGGTCTAGTATTTTCGATGGCTTGTGTGACAGTGGGAACATCTATTTTATTTATTGTTCCAAACGTCATGACTGCGTTTACAATTATTTCAGCGCTCACTTCAATTTTATGTATTTTTACATTCATGTTGATTGTGCTTTCTTATATTTCCTATCGTAAAAAATTCCCTGAATTACATATTCAATCCCAATATAAAATGCCGGGTGGATTATTTATGGCATGGTTTACGATGCTGTTTTTAGTTTTCACTATTGTAATTTTAGCTTTAGATCATGACACTTTAATTGCACTTGAGTGCTCACCAATCTGGTTTATTGGTTTGTTTATTGCCTATAGATATAAAAAGAAAAAGATGTTGCAGCTTGATATTTTAAAAGCTCAAAAGGTTGATTATATTTAAGTCGATTGTAGTTGTTTTTATATTAAAGCTAGGTGGGTGCCTAGCTTTTTTATTTTTAAAATAATAATTTTTGATTAAGATAATTTGTTTATAGTTACAGCATTTAGTAGCAAACTTACTCAGAAAATTTTTGTAAGGTCTGAAATGTTTTTCAGGATTTTAAATATAGTCATAAATATTAAAATGAATTAAATTGATTTTAAAACTAAAGATTACAAAGTAAAAGGAATAGTAATCCCATGATACTTAAGTGTAATGATAGTAATTTGTACGATTTTACTATTGGGAAAAGATATATCTGTTTTGGGATGCAATTTAATGAATATCGAAATGAAACAAAGGTATCCGTTCGCCGTGATTCGGATGGTACTCCTGTTATTGTAGAAATTTCTACATTTGAAATAATTAATCCTAGTATACCTGAAGGTTGGGAAATTTCATTTTATAAACAGGAAGATACTATAACTACGACTATTGAACCTAAAGAATTTAGTGGAGAATTTTGGGATGACTATCATGATGGGAACCCTAAAATGGAAAAATTATTTGAAGATACCTATATAAAGATCTGTAAATTCCATAATTTTTCTATTACGTCCGGTTGATTAATTAAAAGCCGATAAAAAAGCCTTATGACGAGGCTTTTTTATCTACTCTTTATTTAATATTTGGATCGCCTTTTTTCAAGAAAAAGCGGATCGCTAATTTTTGCAAAAATGTTCCATAAGGAGGATGGAAAAGTTGAGTAGGGAAAAACCGATGGCGTGTAAATACTGTTTTTGCATGTGAAAGTTCACGGAAACCTTCTTCACCATGATATGACCCCATGCCTGAGTTTCCGATACCTCCGAAAGGAGCATCATGGTTAACTACATGCCAGCCCCAATCATTGATGGTTACACCACCCGAATGAGTTTCACGTAAAATACGGTCACGTTCTACAGAGCTATGTGTAAAGCAATAAAGCGCTAAAGGTCGTTCATCCGATTTCACATAGGTAATCGCATCATCTAAAGAATCATATGCAACCACAGGTAAAATAGGGCCAAAGAGCTCTTCTTTCATAATGCGCATGTCGGGAGTGCAGTTAAGTACAATTTGTACAGGCATTCTGCGGCCTTGTTGGTCAAAGCTATAAGTGTCGCAAGGAATAATCCGCGCACCTTTTTCTTGTGCATCGGTCAAAATATCTTGAATACGTTTTAAATGACGGTCATTTACAATGGACGTGTAATTCTCATTGTTTGTGATGTTTTGACCAAACATTTTTATAAAGCTTGATTTTGCAGCATCCACAAATTCATCAATACTTTCTTTGGGTACCAACGCATAGTCAGGTGCTACACAGATTTGACCACTGTTTGTTGCTTTACCATGCGTAATACGTTTTGCGGCATCGGCAATTGGGTAGTTACGGCTTACAATTGCTGGTGATTTACCGCCTAACTCAAGTGTAACAGGAGTTAGATTTTCAGCCGCTGCTCTCATTACGACTTTGCCAATAGCTGGAGAGCCAGTAAATACAATATGGTTAAACGGTAAAGAGGTAAATCTTGCTGGGTCTGTAATTTCTTCACCAAAGACTGCGACTTCATCTTCATTAAAGACTTCGGCGAGCATACGTCGTAGCATTGCATTGGTATTCGGTGTAATTTCAGACAATTTAATCATGACTCGGTTGCCCGCAGCTAAAGCGGCAATGAGTGGCCCAAGTGCTAAATAAACTGGAAAGTTCCAAGGAACAATTACACCAACCACGCCTTTAGGTTGGTATTGCACACTTAAACGATTTGATAAAAATAAAAGTTCCGTACGGCGTTTACTTGGGCGCATCCAGCGGCGTAAGTGATGAATTGCATGATCAGCCTCTAACACAGAGCCAAGTAAATCTAATAGTTTAGATTCATCCAGTGATCTTGAACTAAAGTCAGCATTAATCGCAGTAGCTAAAGCATCTTGATAACGAATAATTTGTTTTTTGAGTTGATGCAGTTTTGTTCGACGTACCTCAAGACTTGGATATGGATCTGCCTCAAAATTAGCACGTTGTTTGGAAAAAATAAGTTCCATATGTTCGGTGGCAGAGCCGCTATATTCTTTTAAAGTGGAGCTTTCCATTTTTATTCCTTCCCATATTTTGCTTATCATACTTTATGCTTGAAGCGTCGTATGGTCGATGTTAAATTGAGACAACAAGAGGTAGTTTAGTGCCATTATGCACGTCACTCTAGGGATGGTGTGAGTTAAATGCCTAATAATATTTATAAAAATACAAATCTTGTTATCGAAGGAAATTATGATAATACAGCTTTTGGTTCGAATACATATTTGCTGGGGTTGACCAGTTTATTTGATGAAATGGGCTTGCAAGGCCATTCAATGTCAGATGTTCTATCTGGTACAAATATTTCACCAGATGCGATGAATCAACCCTCTTTATATATTTCTCAACTTCAAAAAATCCAGTTATTTCAAAATATTCAACGTTTATCTCATGATCCGTTAATTGGATTACGTGCTGGGCAAAAGCAGCGCTTGTCAGATTTTGGGGTATATGGTTATGCACTCTATTCTTCGCGTAATTTTAGGCAAGCGGTAGAGCTCGGCATTCGACACATTAAGCTTGCAGGGCCTATTTTAAAGAAGTCTTTTTATATTCGAGATGATGCTGCTGTTTTTGAAGGGCAAGATATTATTGCACTAGGTAAGCTTTTGCCTTTGGTGTGCGAATTTTGGTTTAGCTCCATGCAAACCTTAATTGAACGTGTGCTGGAAGGACCATTTCAAGCAAAGAAGCTTTTATTGCCTTATCCAGCACCTGACTATGCAGAAGAATATGAAAAAGTTTTTCATTGTCCTGTTCAGTTTGATGCTGGCGTCATGCAATGGCACTTTGATTTAAAGTGGCTTGATGTACCTTGTCCAAATGCCAACCCGATTACCGCGGATATGTGTAAGTCTTTTTGTGAGCGGATGTTAGGTACAGCTGAACTTGAAGAGCCTGAGTTGGTGAAAACGATTCGTTTGATTTTGTTAGATGGAACAGGACTTTTCCCATCGGCTCAAGAAATGGCTGAACGATTGCATATGTCAAAGCGTACCTTACATCGGCGCTTGGCAGGTTTTAATTTAACTTATCAAGAATTATTAGATGAAACTCGGCGCCGTCTTGCGGATGAATATTTGCGAGAAACGACCTTATCTATAGATGAAATTGCTGAGAGAATTGGCTTTTCAGATACTTCTAATTTTAGAAAAGCCTATCGTCACTGGACAGGCATTTCACCGAATGAGTATCGATTACAGTATCAAAATTAGAATAAGATTTGTTTGTTATTTAAATCGAGAGAGTAATTTTTCCTGCAAAAATGGATTACAGAGCAATATGGCAAATAAAATAATAAATATGCCGATCATACTAAACAGATCCGGTAATTCATGCCAAAAAACAAATCCCCAAATTCCTGCAAAAATAATGGCAATGTAATTCATTGGGCCAATTTGTCCTGCTGGGGCTAAGCTATAGGCATAAGACATAAAAAGCTGACTAATGTTTGCTAAAAGTCCTGCGGCAATTAGCAATGCGAGTTCATGCCAAGTGAAAATACGCCAATGCCAGAACATTGGAATTGATGAAATTAAGCTACCAAAAATACAGAAGTAAAAAACAATACGCTCAGGCGGTTCTGTACTGGTTAAAGCTCTTACAGTTACAAAAGCCATCGCTGATAAAAAACATGCGCCTAAACCAATAAAGGACAATGCATTGAGTAGGCCTTGATCGGGTTTAGCAACAAATAAAACTCCAACGAGTCCAATCACAGCAGCAAAAATCATCGATTTTGTGATTTTTTCTTTTAAGAAAAGCCATGCAATGAGTGGAATAAAGATTGGGGATGAGTAGCTAAAAACCATCGCATTCGATAGTTTTAAGTTAGCAATGGCATAGAAAAAACCATACATTGCAGCAAGTCCCACGACACTTCGCCATGTATGCATCCAGAGTTTATCGGTTTTAACAAAGTCCAGCCCTTGCTTTAAAAGCATAGGAATAAAAATAAATAAACCCACTGCATTTCTAAAAAACACGACGGTCGCATTGTCTACCGTTTCTGAAGCAAAACGAATGCATACCCCCATAATGGAAAATAATAATGCCGATGTCATAAGACAAAGCAATGCTTTTCCAAGTTGAGTTGAGGGTTTGGTTGAAGCAGTCTGATTTTGCATATCGAAATGAGTTTTTGGTTTTCGGTGTTATCTTAGCAGCGATGCAGGCATTGGATGAAATATCATTTGATAATGATTCAATAGTGATACTTAGCAAAATAAAAAAAGAGAGCCTACCTGAGCTCTCTTTTTAATTTTAAGTAACAGTTATTTACAGCTAAAGTTTTCAGCTTTTTCGCTATCACCCTGACCATTGTAACGAGCAATCAGTGGGTAAGGGCAAAGTGGACGGGTACGGTCTGGTGCCCAGTCTTGCGGAAGTTCAGTATTCACTTGACCACTTGGATTACCTGCGCCGCGTGCAGTCGCAATGATTTTGTCAGGCGCTTGCCCATATTCCACCCAGTTGACTAAAGCAGTCAATGCGTCAAATTGGTCGGTCGCAATGCCATCACGGGTATGGTTCATGCCCGGAACTCTAAAGAAACGTGCAAATTCAGGTGCTGTACCTTTTGCATCATTTTTATAGTGTTGTAGTAGTTGATCGTACCAGTTTTGGGTGTCATCCACAGAGAAAACACCGTCTGCTGTACCTTGTACCACAATCATTTTTCCACCGTGATTACGGAGTTTCTCCAGATTAAGTTCATCGGGTGGCATCATGAAAGACATCGAACTTTCGGTGTATACATTATTGGTTGCCGAGAGTTTTGGATAATCAGTATCAAAATTATAGTTAAAGGCAAACAGTCTAGAGTTTTGAACTACAGATGGATCTGGCGGAACCTGAAAAAGAATACCGACTGCAACAGGGTCACGTGCTGTTCCAACCGAAGATTCGAATTTCCAGCTTGCCCAGTTACTGCCGACTAAACCGGGGTCGAAAGGCTGGGTTGCATAGAGGGCTTGTCCAGCCGAATTTACAGGGCCACGGTAAATGTTGGCTAATACATCAATTTGTTCGGTACTTAAACAAGTACCATCTCTTGTGCTTGAGCAAACAGGTACATCTTTGTGAATATCAAATGCAGTACGGCAAGCCTCAACATCTTGAACCAGTCCATCTGCAACACCGTCTAAAGCATCGCATCGATCTAAAATCGCTTTTGCTAATACTTTGCGCTCTGAAAGGGTAAGAGCAGTACTTAAGTCATTTTCATCTGTTGCGACACGACGAAGCTGCTGTGCTGTATAGAGTTGTGCTGCGGCTGCACGAGGCAAATGAAAACCGGGTGTACTTGCTAAAACTCCATCATATTGGTCGCCTAAACGGGTTGCCGCAATCATGGCGTGGCGTCCGCCATTTGAAGTGCCGCCTGCATAGGAGCGGTCTGGCAATTTACCATATGCTGTTTTAATTAGATTTTTTGCCATAGGCGTGAGTTTGGTAATCGCACCATAACCGTAGTTGATTCTGGCTTGTGGGTCTAAACCAAACATTGGATTTTGTGAGGCATTATGTCCTGCATCGGAAGAAATAACAGCGAAACCATCATGTAGGGCATTGGTAAGTGGACCACCGCTGCCGACCTGACCCGTTGCAGGAATTAAATTACCATCGGTTCCACCATTGCCTTGATAGAGAAAACGGCCGTTCCAATCAACAGGTAAGCGCATTTCAAAACCAATTTGATAGGTTTGTCCATCGACAGGGCTTACACGTTGGTCCATATAACCTTTGATCAAACAATGAGCACCAATTGGTTTATTGGCTACCGTCAATGTACCTGCCTCTTGAAGAGTGGCTGAGCTAATGACTGTATTATTGTATTGAAATCCCAGTAAATTTGAACAGCTTCCTGTCATTTTTACGCCCACAGCAGGAGACAACTGAGGCGGTTTCGTTGCTGAGGGAGTTGTTGTGTCATCACTGTCACTGTCACTTCCACAGCCTGCCAAAGAACCGAGCATGGCAAGTACTAAAGCGGAGTGGGTCAAAATTCGTTTATTGTTGGTGTAATTCATTTATTCATATCCTTATTGAATGAATGGTCGCAATTAATCTAAAACCAGAAAATTAGCTGTACTTCGTGCAATCATTTTGTTGTTTTGCCAAGCTTCACTTTCGAGATTAAGTACGGTTTTGCCTTGTTTAATGAATCGGCAATTTGTAATGACTTCGCCCACAGCACAGGGTCTTAAAAAATCCATCGTTAAGTTGATGGTGGTGGCTGGTTTACGGTCATTGGCGAGATATGCAAAAAGTCCCATCACGTCGTCAAGCATGGCGCAGATCATGCCGCCTTCAACCGTGCCGCGTGGATTGGTAAAGCTTTCTAGCGCTGTGTAGTGGATGGTGAGTTCAGTGTTTTGATCATTCCAATGGATATTGTGTCCACCCAAATGGTGATGAATGGGCGGTAAGTGTTCTAAAGTTTTTTGATCCATAATGAATGGTCCATCCTTTTGTAAGTGTTATAAAAATTATTATTTCAGGGTATAGGCATCATAAATAACCGCTTTGCCCAAGCGCATTGCACTACCTACTGCAACGGTCTGGTTAAGCCATGCATATTTAGGTGAGCTGGTTTCAAACTGCATGGTAATTTTGAAATAGTAATTTTTCGGGTCGACATCTTTGCCTTGCGCAAGCTGTTTTAGTGTTTCTGCCGAACCATGTCGGTAACCTTTGGTTTGAAGATAAATGAGTGCACCGTCATCGGTTTCTAACAAATATCGCGTATCAATAATGGCTAGTCCTTTGCTGTCGACAATCTGCCAATCTGCGCCATTATTTAAAATGCGGCCTTTAAGCGATTTCCCTTCAAATGTTCCACCTGTAATAGGAATAATTCGGCGTTTACCTGCGTCACTAGTAGTGCCTAATTCCCAAACAGGCGCATTTAAATCCACACTAAATTTTGCTAAAGGCTCTAGCTGAATGGGCGGTGGGCTATATTGAGTTTCGGCATGAGTCAGGGCAATCAGACTCATTCCACAGAGTAGCGTTACAACTTTCTTCATGATGAATTTCCCGAAATAAAAAGAGGTTCTATGTGTAACTGAACCTCTTGTTTTGAATTATTTAAATTTCCATGTGTAATCAATGTTGATGCGGGTTTCGTTTACAGGCTTGATGTTGGCAGTGGAGAGCATGTTGTTGTCATACATTGCATAGCGCGCACGTAGCCCTAAATTTTTTAACCACCCACTTTGAACGGTGTAACCTAAATCAAAGTCTGTTTCTCGCTCTTTTAGATTAGTTCCGCCTAAGTTGGGTGCATAAATATTGTGACCTGTGGTGTAACGGGTCATAAAACGTAAACCCGGCACATAATCTTTAAAGTCATATTCATAGCGGAAGCTATAGGCTTTTTCTTTTGGGTTTAAAAACTCGCCTGGCCATGTATCAATGAGTAGGCCTGTTTCACCTCCAGTCAAATACGGAAATGCAGTGTCGCCGTGATGTTGGAAGGTTCCAAAAATAAACTTATGGTTTTGATGTTTAAGTTCGAAATGCGCATGATAAAGGTCATTATCGACTAAACCAGCCTTCGCTTGTCCGTCATCACGGCTACGGTAATAGCGTAATTGCGAGCTAAGATTTGTGCTGTCATTAATTTTATGTTGATGTAAGGCACCGACCATGGTCTGGTTATAAAGATCATCAACATCCATATAGAACGCAGTGAGCTTGATTGCTGGATCAAGCTGATAGTTCCCACCTAAATAATAGAGTCCGTCAGTTTCGGCACTTTTAAACCGTCCATTCACCCCTGAAATTTTAATTTTTTCATAGTTGGTTGAATCACGATGATTCACTTTATCGAGATAGGCTGCCTGTAAGTCAAAGTCTTTAATATCTTTGCTGGTCAGTGAAATTCCTCGATAAGTTTGAGGTAACAAGCGAGCAGGCGAAGCTACTAAAACAGGGTTCATTGGCATTAACGTACCAATGCGTAGCTCAGTCTGGCTCATTTTAGCTTTAGCTGTGACACCAATTTCTCCGTAAGAGTCGGCAGGCTCATTGGTACGCGTGTCTCTAGGTAAGTTTCCTGTACCTCCGTGCTCGGCATCGGCATCTAGTTTAAAGCCTGCCGTTGCAAGTACATCCAACCCAAAACCGACAGTCCCTTCGGTATAGCCTGAATTGGCTTTGAGAATAAACCCTTGTGTCCAGTCCTTGGCGGCAGGGTAAGCAGATTGCTCTTGGTAGTCGCGGTCAAAATAGAAATTTCGCGTGGTGAGTTCTACTGAACTGTTATCAATAAAACTGCCCGCCCAGACTGATCCTGAGAGCATAAGGGTAGAGTACATCCATAATTTCGACATAGCATTTCTTCCTGAAATATCATTTCTTGTTTTCAACAAGGCATGGTTGTTGTGTCTGCCTTATTTGGTTTTTAAATCGAATTATTTTCCGAGCAGTTCTCGGGCAACGATTTCTTTCATAATTTCATTGGTTCCCCCATAAATTTTTTGTACCCGCGCATCCACAAAAAAGCGTGAAATCGGGTATTCCTGCATGTAGCCGTAGCCGCCAAAAAGTTGAAGTAACTGATCAATCACTTCGCATTGGACATCGGTGATAAAGCATTTCAGTGCTGCAACTTGAGTGACGCTTAATTGGTGTTGTTGATACAGCGCGGCACATTGGTCTACAAAAGCTTGGGCGGCTTTCGCTTTGATTTGTGCATTTGCCAGCACAAAGCGCGTGTTTTGCATTTGGCTTAAGGGTTGTCCGAAAGCTTTACGTTCCAGCACATAATCTTTGGTGATTTCGATAGCTCCTAAAATTGACCCCAAAGCCATCATGGAAATACTTAAACGTTCGCGAGGTAACTCTTGCATTAAATAGGCAAAGCCTTGTCCTTCTTCACCCAAACGCTGGGTTGCAGGAACATACACATCATCAAAAAAAAGTTCGGCTGTATCTTGAGCGTGTAGTCCGATTTTTTGTAAAGAGCGGCCTTTTTTAACGCCGTCTAAAGCAGCATCAACTAAAAAAATTGAAATGCCTTTTGCTTTGGCTTGAGGATTGGTTTTAGCTACAAGAACGATCAGGTCGGCGTGCAAACCATTTGAGATAAACGTTTTTGAACCATTTACACGATAGTGATCATTTTCTAAAACGGCTTGAGTGCGTATGGCCTGTAAGTCTGAACCAGCATTCGCCTCTGTCATGGCAATTGCGGTGACCACTTCACCTGTCACCATTTTGGGTAGCCAATAGCGTTTTTGATCTTCAGTTCCAATATTTTGCAAGTAAGGAGAGACCAACTCATTTTGCCCACCAATTGCAACAGCTAAAGATGCAAAGCCAGCTTGAGCGGCTTCTTGAACCAGCATGAGAGAGTAATGAACAGGAGCGCCATAGCCGCCATATTCTTCGGGCACATCGACGCACAAAAAGCCATTTTCCCCAAGACGAAGCCATAGATCACGTGGGATCAGGCCATCGTGTTCCCACTGTTCGTAATATGGGGCAACCTGTTCTTTTAAGAACCTGCGGTAACTGTCTCGAAATAGTTCAAATTCTGTATCGTGTGGCATGTTGAACCTTTTTTTAGGCAAAAGTGTGGCTATTGCCCAAACCGAAGTTTGAGCTTTCTTTTTTACTTCAATAGCTTATTGCTTTAAGGTGGGCACTCGAATAATGAGTGGGTTTTCGGCCTGCTTTTGATAAAGTTCATCAATTAAAGCGGCACGACGTTTCGTAATATTGCCTTGATTGAGATTGCCTTTATCGGTCACTTCGCCTGCATCGAGTTGAGGTGGTTCGGTCATTAAATAAAGCATTGAAACTGTATTTGAACTGCCAGTCGCATCTTTATTAAAAGTCGTTAAAAATTGGCGGAACCATTGCTGGACTTTAGGGTGCTGTAATATCTCTGCTGGAGAATGTTCGCCAAGCTTAAGGCCTGCGTATTGAGCACAAGCTTCTAATTTTGGAAAAATCAGAAAACCCACGGCATTGAGGTTTGAACCTGTAATACAAACATCTTGAACCAGTAAATTACCTTGAATGAGCACTTTGTTGCGAATCGTGCCGACATTGACAAATGTGCCTGTATTGAGTTTAAAGTCTTCGGCAATGCGTCCGTCGTACATGAGGCCTTTGGTTGGATCATTTACATCGACCAAACGAACAGCATCGCCAGTGTGGAAAAAGCCTTCATCATCAAAAACTGTGCTTTGCTGGTCCGCCTTTAAGCGCCAATAGCCTTTCATGACATGTTTGCCACGAACACAAAACTCAAGTTTGTCACCACATGGAACCAACTTGATTTCACATCCCGGAGCAGGGTAACCAATAAAGCCAGCCATCACGTGTGGGCCAGTTGTAAAAGCACAAGAGGGAGCAGTTTCAGTCATGCCCAATCCGCTCATAATGCGAATTTTTTCTCCACAATGTTGCTGAGCAATTTTATCGAGCCTGTTCCAACCAGCTTCTGAAAGTGCTGCACCTGCAAAGAATAAAATTTTAACTTTGGCAAAAAAGCGGTCTCTTAATTCTTCATCTTTTTCTAAAGCTTCGGTCAGTTCTTCCCAACCTTTTGGCACATTTAAATAAACTGTTGGAGAAATTTCTTTGAGGTTACGAATGGTTTCGTCAAATTTTCCTGCAACTGGTTTGCCATCATCAATGTAAATCGTACCGCCGTTATAGAGCGCGATGCCGACATTGTGACTGCCTCCAAATGTGTGGTGCCAAGACAGCCAGTCAAGAAGGACAGGAGGAGTCTCTTCAAACTCAGGGAAAGTCTGCAATAGCATTTGCTGATTAACACACAACATTAAGTGTGTGGTCGGCACAGCTTTAGGTAGTTTGGTTGAACCTGATGTAAATAGAAATTTAGCAATCTGGTTTTCATCAAGAGTTTGGTAAAACTCTTGGACATTTGAAACAGGCGTATCTAATAGCGACTGAAAAGACGTGCAGAGCTGATTGCCCATGAGGCCTTTGTTGGTCACCACTTCAATGTTGGATGTAATACATGTCTGAATGGCTTTGGCAAATGCTTGACCGTCGCTGGCATAGACCAAGCCAGGTGTGAGTACTTCAAACACATGTTTGAGTTTGCCAAAGTCTTGAGAAATAAGAGAGTAGGCTGGGGAAATTGCTGAAAAAGGCACACCCGCCAGCATAGCACCCATAGAGAGTGTTAAATGTTCAAGATCATTACCACTTAAAATGACTAAAGGTCTTTCTTGGCTTAAATTACGTTCGTGTAATGCCTGAGCAATATGCCATGCGCGTTGTAAAACTTCTGCATAACTCAGTTTGACCCATTCACCTTGAGCATTGCGTTTTGCTGCAAAAATATGGTCTGGTTTGGTTTGTGCAAAATGAATTAACCGATCTGTCAGTTTTTGTGGATACGGTTTTAATTGCTCTTTTGGGCTGATATAGAGCGTGTCATCTTTATGGTGATAATGAATATCATGTTGCCCTAATTTTACGAACCGTTCGCGGTCTTGTGATTGAGTGGCATTCATTTGCATTTCTTTCACTCCATGGAAAGCGCATCACTGCGCTTTATTTTTTGCATCATGCAATTTTTATTTAATATGTCGTTGTTCGCATTAACCCGACTAAATCGGGTAATGGCGTGATTGGGTCTGAATGGTGATCCAGCGTAAATCGGTAAATTCACCAATAGAGGCTTTACTACCAAATCGTCCGTAACCACTCGATTTTGTACCACCAAATGGCATTTGAGCTTCGTCATGCACGGTTGCGCCGTTAATATGACAAATACCCGAATCAATCTGTTTAGCCACTTCCAATGCCTGCGAAATATTCTGGCTAAACACTGCCGAAGAAAGACCGAACTCGCTGTCATTTGCCAGTGCTACACCTTCTTCAACGGTTGCAAAACGTTGAACTGTGCAGACAGGCCCAAACGATTCTTCGCGGTAAAGCAGCATGTCAGGTTTAATGTTGAGCACCAACGTCGGTTGCATGGTGGTGTCTTCAATATGAATACCTAAAGGTAAGTCAGCACCTTTGTTTTGAGCATCTTCCAACAAATGCTGAATACGGTTTGCGGAACGGCGACTTTCTAAAACGCCGAGTGCATTTTCTTTCGAGGTTGGGTTGCCCGCCTGAATAGAGCGTGTTTTCTCAATGAGCTTTTCAATAAACTGGTCGGCAATTTTGTCTTGAACCAAAACACGTTCGGTCGACATACAAATTTGCCCCTGATTAAAGAATGCTCCAAAAGCGACTGCATTTACGGCCTCATTAATGTCAGCTTCATTTAAAACCACAACTGGTGCTTTACCACCTAATTCAAGCAAAACTGGTTTTAAATATTTTGCAGCAGTCTCGGCAATAATTTTTCCGACTTTGGTTGAACCCGTAAAATTAATACGTTTCACGGCCGGATGAGACACTAAGCGCTCCACGATTTGTGGTGCATCTTCGGCGGCATGCGTAATCACATTCACCACACCTTCACCTAGACCTGCTTCATGTAACACTTCACCAATCAGACGATGCGTTGCTGGACAAGCTTCCGAGGCTTTTAACACTACCGTGTTACCACAAGCCAATGGCATGGCAAGCGCACGTGTTGCCAAAATGACAGGGGCATTCCAAGGTGCAATTCCTACAATCACACCGCAAGGAACGCGTACACCCATCGCAAGGTTGCCCGGCACATCTGACGGAATGAGGCTTCCGTCAATTTGTGTGGTCATTGCTGCTGCCTCACGTAACATATTGGCAGCAAGGTGAACGTTAAACCCATACCATGTCGCAGTTGAACCTGTTTCTTGCATTCCAGTTTCAATGAATTGCTCGGTCTTTTGGTCCATTAAATCGGCTGCTTTTAATAAACGTAAGCGACGTTCGGTAGGCGAGAGTTTCGACCATATTTTAAAAGCTTGTTGTGCCGAGTCTATTGCACGATCAACGTCGTCCAAAGTTGCAGCAGCGGCTTTAGTTGCCACTGATCCATCAATGGGACTAATACGCTCAAAAGTTGCCTGATTTGATGCATCAACAGATTGACCGTGAATAAGTAACTGTACATTTTGCATGGGTTGTGTCCTTACATTGCCATTAAAGAATCAAAAGTTAACCAGTACGTTTATAGCTCTGTAAACCCGGTTTAATTGATTTTTCATCTAAAAATTGTTTCAAACCTTCTTGGCGACCATTTTCAGTATCACGGTGGATACATTGATCAAGTTTGGCATATAAGTAGTCTTCGTTTTGGTCCCATGTCAGTTCACGGCAACGTTTAAAGCCATTTTTAGCTGTACGAAGAACCACAGGATTTTTCTCAAGTAGGCAATTTGCAAGCTCAGTCACTTCTGCTTTTAGCTGTTCAAGCGGTACGCTTTTATTCACAAGGCCCATGGTTTCAGCTTCTTTACCACTAAAGGTTTTACCCGTCATGATGTAGTACAAAGCTGCGCGGTGACCCACAGTATCGGCCATTGCTTTACTTACAAGGTTACCCGGTGGGATACCCCAGTTAATTTCAGATAAACCGAAAGTTGCTTCATCTGCTGCAATCGCAAGATCACAAGCTACTAATGGTGAGAAACCGCCTCCGAAACACCAGCCGTTAACCATTGCAATGGTTGGTTTTGAATACATACGAAGAAGTTGCCACTGCCAACGACATGAGTCACGACGAATACGTTCTTGATAAATTTCAGGCTGAGTGTCGACTTCGCGGAAATATTCTTTCAAGTCCATGCCGGCTGTCCAAGAATCACCTGCACCAGTTAATACAAGCACACGTGCATTTTGATCAAGTTCTATGGCTTCAAGCACATCAATCATTTCACGATTGAGTGTAGGACTCATGGCATTTTTCTTTTCTGGGCGATTTAGTGTGACCCAAGCAATTCCATCTTCAACTTTAACATCTACGGTTTCCCAGCGATTTTCATAAGTCATCTTCATACTCCTTGAATGATTTTGTGATGTTCTGAGATTTAATTTAATATCAGTTAAACTTACATTCAAGTCTTTTTTATAAAATTTAATAATTATTTTATAATTGCATGTATTTTAAATAAAAATTAATTTAATAAATAATTTTATATAAAAATATGTTGATTTTTTAGTAAGTTTAACTGATATTTTTGGTGTGTTTAAACAACAATACACAAAGGGCTAAATGGAACGACTAGTCAATAAAGGACAACACAATGGAAAAGATATTAGGACAGTCTGCAAGAGCAAAGATTACGTTACTACTTTGTTTTGCAATCGCAATTTTTGAAGGTTTTGATCTTCAATCAATGGGGGTAGCCGCTCCACGAATGCGGGCTGAGTTTATGTTGGATAATGGCCAGATGGCATGGGCATTTAGTGCTGCAATTTTAGGAACACTACCGGGTGCAATATTAGGCGGTAGATTTGCAGATATTGTAGGGCGCAAGAAAATTCTGATTTTTAGTATTCTGCTTTTTGGAATTATGTCTTTGCTGACCGCATATGCTGCCAACTTCAGTTTGCTGTTACTCATCCGTTTTTGTACCGGTTTGGGAATGGGCGGGGCACTCCCGATGATGATTACACTTGCCTCTGAAGCTGTGCCTGACCAGCACAAGGGCAAAGCGGTAAGTATCATGTATAGCGGCATTCCTTTTGGTGGATTACTGACTTCTGTGGTTGCCATGTCGTTGGCGGGTGATGCAGAGTGGCGTCATATTTTCTATATTGGTGGTATTGCGCCTATTTTGTTAATTCCACTCATCATGCGCTTTTTACCTGAGTCAAATGATTACCTGCAACGTAAAGTTCAAGCGCAAAAAACGACCCCATTCTTTGAAGTTTTATTTGCTAAAGAACGCCGCATGTCGACCATTCAGCTTTGGGTGAGTTTCTTCTGTACCTTAGTGGTGCTGTACTTCTTATTAAACTGGTTGCCGTTACTGATGGGTGCGCAAGGCTTATCGAAGCTACAAGCAAACTATGTACAGATGGGCTACAACGTTGGCGGAATTTTAGGTTCAATCTTAATGGGTGTATTGCTTGATAAAGTACGCATGAGTTTTGTGATTAAGCTGATTTATCTAGGTATTTTATTCTCACTTTGTTGCTTGGCAATTTCTCCAACCGTTGCATTACTGGCGCTTGCAGCAGTCGGCTGTGGTTTATTTATTGTAGGGGGACAATCTGCATTGTACGGTTTAGCCGCAATGTATTATCCAACCGAAATGCGTGGAACTGGAGTTGGTGCGGCGGTTGCAATTGGCCGTATTGGTTCTTTTGCCGGACCTTTAATGGCAGGTTTTTTACTTTCACTTGGACAAAGCTCGACCATTGTGATTGGTTCAAGCATTCCAGTGATTTTAATTGCAGCGATCTCTGCATTACTTCTTGTCAAAAAACCTAAACAGCCTGTACATTTAGTACAAAGCTCAGGTGCTCGCTAAGTTTTAACGAAAGTATGGGGTTAGCGCCTCATACTTTCACTACAGATTTTCTTATGATGATTGAAAGGTTATGGTACGTTCAAATTTAGTTCAAAAAAAAGTAGAAGATGAGCCTAAGTTAAGTTACATGATTGCTCGTGTTGACAGAATTATTAGTAAACATTTAACAGAGCATTTAAAAGAGCTTGAAATTACCTTGCCACAATTTACAGCACTTTCTGTTTTAGCTTCAAAAAGTAACGTATCTAATGCCAAGCTTGCTGAACGTTCTTTCATAAAGCCGCAATCTGCCAATAAAATTCTGCAAGATTTGCTGGTCAATGGCTGGATTGAAAAGAAACCTGACCCTACGCATGGCCGCCGTATTTTAATTACACTCACCGAAAGTGGTGTTGAAAAACTCAATAAATGCAATGAGGTTGTATTAAAAGTTGAAGAAAAGATGCTTGAAGGCATTGATATCAATCTGGCTTATTTAATTCGTAATAATCTCGATATCATGGTGAATAATCTTAAAAGCCTTTAAATAAATGAGCTTGTTTAGTTTAGGTTGAGCTAAATTCCTACGCACTGATTCACACAGAAAATTTATTTCATTTTGCAAATGAACTTGTTAGCATCGAAGTGACGTTTTTGACAATGTGTGGCAGCAAATGTCTTCAGGGCAACAAGTTTTACTTAAATTAAGAAAAATGATTATTTCAGGGGAACTTGAAGGTGGTGCCAGAATTGCTGAGATTCCCACTGCCGAGTTACTTGGTGTTTCGAGACAGCCTGTTCGTATTGCATTTCGGCTGCTCGAACAAGAAGGTCTTCTCATTAAGAACCCAACCCGTGGCTACACCGTCCGTGAAATTTCAGAACAACTGGTTCATGATGCGCTTGAAGTGCGGGGTGTGCTTGAAGGATTGGCTGCGAAAACTTTGGCAGAACAAGGTTTAAGCGAAGAGCAGAAAAAGACCCTCCAACATTGCATTCAAGAAACTGAAAAACTCTTTAATGAAAAAGACGAGTTTGGCGATACCGAACTGGAACGTTACCATCATTTTAATGTCATTTTTCATGACACGATTATTGAGGGCGCGCAAAATGTAGCGCTCATACAAGCTTTAGCAAAAAACAATCAATTGCCGATGGCTTCTGCCCAAGCCATTACCTATGATGAGAAGCAAGCTTTGTCGGAATATCGCCGTTTGCACTATGCACATTTACAGCATTGTTCAATTTTCGATGCATTGGTACATCGACAGGCAGGGCGCGCTGAAACTTTAATGCGTGAGCACAGCAGTGTGGTGATTTTAGGTGAAACGCTAAGAAATGTTCTTAGTGCTTAAGGTGAAATAAGTTCCTCTATTTTTGAATAAAGGAACTTAACTATTAAAGCTCAATCACAAGATTTTTGGTTTTTGCACGAGAACAGCAGGGCGTAAACTGGTCATTTAGTGCATGTTCCTCATCGGTCATAAATAGATCCCGATGATCTGGTGTGCCTTCTACAACGCGGGTAATACAGGTACCGCAAATACCTTGTTCACACGAAACAGGAATATCAAAACCATTTGCAATTAATGCTTCAGTTGCGGTTTGCTCTGGTAATACTTCAATTCGACGGCCCGTACCTTTAACTTCAATAGTAAAAGCTTCATCATTAGATGTATCTACTTTTTGAGCGACAAAATGCTCTTGATGTAACTGTTCGCTGTGCCAGCCAGCTTGTTCGGCTGAGCTCATTACAAACTGCATAAACCCTGTAGGCCCACATACATATAAGTGTCTATCTGGTGAACTCTCACCTAAAACCTCTGCCATATTACATTCGGTGTCTGGCTGATCTTGAATGTGAAAATGGACTTGGTCACCAAAGTGCTCGGTTAAATTGCCATAGAAGGCAATCATTTCATGACTACGGATAAAGTAGTGCAATTCGAAAGGAATATTGACTGACTTAAGTCGATATGCCATCGATAAAATGGGGGTAATGCCAATACCACCAGCAAATAAAACCGCCTGCTTTGTTTGAGAATGAATTTCAAATAAATTACGTGGTTCACCAATTTTTAAATGATCGCCTTCACGATATTCGGTGTGGATACAACGTGAACCACCGCGTGAGTTAGCATCATGTAAAACACCAATTACATAACGATGCTTTTCACTGCAACAATTTGAAAGTGAATATTGACGGGTTAGACCATTTTTAAGATGCACATCAATATGGGCACCTGCTTCAAAATTCGGTAGCTCTGTACCATTTGCTGCAATCAGTTCAAAGGCACGAATGGTCGGGGTGAGCTGGTGAATTTTTTGAATAATAACGTCCATGTTCATGCTCCTTTAAATAATCCGAATGTTTGGAAACTTTTGTGCGGATGTTTCAGGAGGCATTTTATTTTCTTCAGCAAGTAGTCGGTCAATCACCTTACGAGACTGTACACCGCCTGCGTCGATGTTGAGCATCAGTAATTTGCGATGTGGATTGTTTAAAATATTTTGCTGTTGTTGCTCCAGCATTTCTAAATCTTCAGTAAAGATTTTGCCTTGGCCTTCACGAATTTGATCGGTGAGTTCAGCATTATCTGGCTGGAAGTTACGTGCCATTCCCCAGAAATACCAATGTGAGGTTTCAGTTTCTGGTGTAATAAAATCAACCACAATTGAGGAAACTTTTTTGTCACTTGGTGCGTGATAACCACCATGTCCGGCATGCGCTACACCCACTTCAATATGCACATTACTTGGCGCAAAGAAGTGGCAACGTTGCCAACGGTCAACTGGTACATCATCTGCTAAGTGGTTACCACGAAGGGCCATTTGCCAAAATGGAGGTGCGATCACATTTTCCATATAACGTTCGGTAATGACATGGTCGCCATCTACTTTTGTCACTGGCAATGATTCATCGATCTCTTTTTGACCAATACTGCTTGAGTGAACATAGGTCTCATGGGTTAAATCCATGAGGTTATCGACCATGAGGCGATAGTCACACTGAATGTGAAACAGACCTCCGCCATAGCTCCATTCGGGGTGATCTGCCCATTCTAAAGTTGGCAGTTTTGCTTCATCTGCTAAAGCTTTCTCACCCGGCCATATCCAAATAAAACCGAATTTTTCAACAACTGCATATGCTTTATTGCAAGGGAAACCATTTACACGTTGAGCTGGCATTGAAACAGTTTTTCCGTCACAGCCCATCACTAAACCATGATAACCACATACGAGGTTGCCATTTTCGACATAACCTAGTGAAAGTGGGGCGCCACGATGGGGGCAGAAATCTTCAACGGCTGTAACTTGATTTTCTTTACCGCGGTAAAAAACAATTTTTTCACCACAGATAGTGCGACCTAGCGGTTTGTCTTGGATTTCTTCTGGGCGGCAGGCTACATACCATGCATTTTTAATAAACATTGTGACGACTCCTTATCACTTATTGGATCCAATTTATAATAAATAAAAATATTGGTCAATTGATAAGCAGTATATTTTTTAAAAAATATTGATCTTTTGATTTGGTTGTTTTGTATATTTTTAATTGCTATTAAAGGGTTTTGTATTTCTTTTGAATTTTAGAAGCGAAATATTTTGTGGTTTTAATTTGGATCCAAAATATTCCAATCCTAAGCTGAAGTTGGATCGTTTTTCGAATAACCGATTTGAAAATGGGTAAATAATTTATGGATCCATATCTTTATTTTAAATATTTATTAATAAATTATAGATATATTTTTCAATGCATTGTTGGTTGTTAAATTAAATTTTTAAAATATTGTTGATTTTTTGGATCCAAATATTCAGTATAGAAAAAGAGCAGGATGCTCAAAAACAAATATTCCTCTAGGTCATTATGGATACGGATGTGCATAACCACCCAATCGCTCATATCAGCAATGTCGTGTGTATGTCTTATCCAAGGGAGATACACAAATGGAAAGAGATGTGCTGAATGAGATCAATCAAAACAATATGAGCCGCTACCAATGGTTCGTCATTTTGATCTGTATTTGTCTCAATATTATTGATGGCTTTGACGTGATGGTGATGGCATTTACCGCTCCATCTGTTTCGGCAGAATGGTCACTTTCAGGTGCACAAATTGGCTTGTTGCTCAGTTCGGGCCTTTTTGGAATGGCTGCTGGTTCCATTTTTCTCGCACCGTTAGCCGATAAAATTGGTCGCCGTTTACTCATCTTAGTCTGTCTTGTCATTGCTGGTCTCAGCATGTTGGGCTGTGCTTTTGTACAAAGTCATGGCATGTTAGCAGCACTGCGGTTTATTACCGGAATTGGGGTGGGTGGGATTCTTGCGAGTAGTAATGTGTTAGCAAGTGAATATGCCAATGCTCGCTGGCGCAGTCTTGCAGTGAGTTTAATGTCTACCGGTTATGGAATTGGCGCGACACTGGGCGGGGTACTATCACTCGCATTGATTGAGCATTTAGGTTGGCGCTCAATCTTTTTAGCAGGTGGAATCACCACCATTGCAATGTTGCTGATCAGCGTATGGTTATTGCCTGAATCTTTAGATTACTTACTCGCGAAACGACCAAAACAGGCATTAGAACGAATTAATGCAACTGTAAATCGTATGGGGCTAAACGAATTACCAGTTATGCCGCGTTATGAAAAAATGAGTACGCAAAATGGCAGTGAACTTAGCAAATTATTTGCGGGGCAACTGGGATTTCAAACACTTTGTCTGTGGTTTGCATTCTTTTTAGTGATGTTTGGCTTTTACTTTGTCATGAGCTGGACACCAAAAATTCTTATTTCAATGGGAATGTCACCAGAGCAAGGGGTAAGTACAGGTATTTTAATTAGTATTGGTGGTATTTTCGGTGCAGCCATTATTGGTTTACTCGCATCACGCATAAAAATTTTCTATGCCTTAAGCCTATTTTTAGGGCTAACATCTGCTTGTGTTTTTCTATTTGTCGCAGTCTCGTCTCAAGTGAGTGTCGCACTCATGGTGGGGTTATTACTCGGCACACTTATTAATGGCTGTGTGGCAGGTCTATATTCTATTTCTCCAACAATTTATGACGCCGAAATCCGTAGTCGCGGTGTGGGTTATGCCATTGGTTTTGGTCGTATTGGGGCAATTTTATCGCCAACGATTGCAGGTATTTTTCTGGATAAAGGTATTGCGCCCGCAACGCTTTATGCCTATTACGGTGTGGTCTTTATTTTGGCTATTTTCCTGATTTTAAGTCTGGGCAGCGCTTTTTACCGAAGTAAAAAAGAGCAAAATTACTCGCTTAAAATAGCGCCTTAAACCATTAAAAATTAAATAGTTGAGATAAAAAATGAAAAAGACACCATTGTGGGTGGGGGTATGCTTGTGCCCATTATTTACTCAAGTTGTGCATGCCGAGTTTATTGCAGACAGTAAAGCTGAGCTGACACTGCGTAATTTTTACTTTGACCGAGACTATAAAAAAGACCCATATCCCTATACCGCAGCCAGAGATTGGGCGCAGGGTCTAATTTTTAAAGGGCAGTCTGGTTATACCGAAGGAACAGTTGGATTCGGTGTTGATGTACTGGCAATGGCGGGTTTTAACCTGATGGGAAGTCGCGCTGATGACTATGCACGTAGTGGCTTATTACCCGTCAATACTGATAACTCGCGTGACGATTATTATGGAAAAGTTGGAATTACAGGGAAGGCTAAATTTAGGAAAAATGAGCTTTTTGTGGGGGATTTAGTTCCACAATTACCGACCATATTTTCATCGCCAGCGCGTTTATTTCCACAGACTTATCGTGGTATTCGCTTTGTTTCAAATGAAATTCCAAATCTTCAATTAGAAGGATTTTATGTCGACGAAGTGCGTCAACGCGACTCAATTCGCTTTACAGACGTTGGAACGGACAATATCAACCGTCGTTTTGATAAGGCGGCAACCACTGATTCTTTTTACACGCTGGGAGGAAGTTATCAGTTAAAGGACTACCGTTTACGCGCTTACCATGCTGAACTCAAAGACATTTATCAGCAACAATTTTTGGGTTTTAACGGAAAACAGCCTTTAAATGACCAGCTTAATTTTTTAAGTGACGTGCGTTTTTTTAATAGTGAAGAAACTGGAAGCAAAAAAATAGGAGAGGTCGATAACCGCCATATAAGTGGTTTATTTGGTTTGAACTATCAAAACCATACGGTTTCTTTGGGCTATATGCAGTCGTTTGGCTCGACAGGTCTGCCATTTTTGTCGGGAACAGAAAGTCCAGTCGTGCTTGATTTTATGAGTTCTGACTACTCAAATAAAGATGAAAAAGTCTATTCGATTCGTTATGAATATGACTTTAAAAATGCACGATTAGGGGATGTTTCATTAAATGGACTGCGCTTTATGACCCGCTATGCAAAAGGGGAAGATATTGATTTGCTGCAATATGGTGATCAGCGTTTTAAAGAAGAGTCGATGGAGTTTGATTTAGGCTATAAAATTACTGAAGGAAAGTTAAAAGGCCTAGGCATGCGAGCTCGTTTTTCTCACTATCGTAACGATATGCCAAGCAATATGACATTTCACTCGGCAAATGAAACACGGTTGAATGTTGATTACACCTTTAAATTTTAATGCTCAATATTTAAGTAAATTAAAGACAAGTTAAAGCATTGTGAGCATCAATGTTTTAACTTTAGTTATCAACTTCGCGAAATCACTCTATAATACCGCCAATCTTATTAAAGCCAATTGAGTCGTTCATTAAACACATGGCTTTAATCTCTCATTTTTTTAAGTCAATTTCTTCGCTGTGATTCGGCTTATATTTCAATATTTAGAATTTTATGTGTCTGTGCTGACACATAAAAATATTTAGGTGCCAGCATGGAAATCAAGGTTAATTATCTCGACAATCTTCGACAGGAAGCTAAGTTCGATGACTTTACGGTAATTGCCGATCAACCAATTCGCTACAAGGGTGACGGTTCGGCACCGGGCCCATTTGACTATTTTTTAGCATCTTCCGCATTGTGTGCAGCGTACTTTGTAAAAGTGTATTGTGCAGCTCGAGATATCCCAACCGATAATATTCGTTTATCACAAAATAATATTGTTGATCCTGAAAACCGCTACAAGCAAACGTTTAAAATTCAGATTGAATTACCAGCCGATATTTCAGAGAAAGATCGCCAAGGGATTTTACGTTCAATCGACCGTTGTACTGTTAAAAAAGTCATTCAAACTGGTCCTGAGTTTATTATTGAAGAAGTTGAAAGCATTGATGCAGATGCGCAAGCACTGTTATTGCCAAGCTTAACTTCAGAAAGTCATACCTATATTCAGGGTAAAGACCTGCCATTAGAAGAAACCATTGCCAATATGTCAGCTATTTTGGCAAATTTGGGTATGAAGATTGAAATCGCATCTTGGCGTAATATTGTTCCGAATGTGTGGTCTTTACATATCCGCGATGCACAGTCTCCGATGTGTTTTACCAATGGTAAAGGTGCAACTAAAGAAAGTGCTTTGGCATCTGCATTAGGCGAGTTTATTGAGCGCCTTAACTGTAACTTCTTCTATAACGACCAGTTCTGGGGTGAAGAGATTGCCAATGCTGAATTTGTGCATTATCCAGATGAAAAATGGTTTAAACCGGGTCCAAATGGTGAATTGCCTAAAGAAATCTTAGATGAATACTGTCTTGAGATTTATAACCCAGATGATGAATTACTTGGTACGCATTTATATGACACCAATTCAGGTAACGTAGAGCGTGGCATTTGTTCGCTGCCTTTTGTACGTCAGTCTGACGATGAAGTTGTATATTTCCCATCAAATTTAATTGAAAACTTGTACCTAAGTAATGGTATGAGTGCAGGTAATACTTTGGCGGAAGCCCAAGTTCAATGCTTGTCAGAAATTTTTGAACGTGCTGTAAAACGTGAAATTTTGGAAGGTGAAATTGCACTTCCAGATGTACCTGAAGAAGTATTAGCAAAATATCCAGGTATCGTTGCTGGTATTAAAGGTTTAGAAGAGCAAGGCTTTCCTGTATTAGTTAAAGATGCATCGTTAGGTGGTCAGTTCCCTGTAATGTGTGTGACTTTAATGAACCCGCGTACGGGTGGTGTTTTTGCATCGTTTGGCGCACATCCAAGTTTTGAAGTTGCTTTAGAGCGTAGTTTGACTGAGCTGCTTCAAGGTCGTAGTTTTGAAGGCTTAAATGATTTACCACAACCGACTTTCCAAAGTAATGCGGTGACTGAACCGAATAACTTTGTTGAGCACTTTATTGACTCAAGCGGTTTGGTCTCTTGGCGTTTCTTTAGTTCTAAATCTGACTATGACTTTGTTGAATGGGATTTTTCTGGAGAAGGCGAAGAGTCGAATGCAGACGAAGCTGCAACATTGTTCGGTATTCTTGAAGAGATGGGCAAAGAAGTTTATATGGCAGTATATGAGCACCTAGGTGCGACCGCTTGCCGTATTTTAGTACCGGATTATTCAGAAATTTATCTCGTTGAAGATTTGATTTGGGACAATACCAATAAAGCACTTTCATTCCGTGAAGATATTTTAAATCTGCATAGTTTGGATAATGAACAACTTGAGGCGTTGGTTGAACGCTTAGAAGAATGTGAGTTAGACGATTACACCGAAATCACCACACTCATTGGCATTGAATTTGATGACAATACAGTTTGGGGACAGCTTACGATTTTAGAGTTGAAATTGTTGATTTACGTTGCTTTGCAGCAATTTGAAGAGGCAAAAGAGTTAGTCGAAACTTACTTGCAATATAACACCAACACTGTTGAGCGTGGTTTGTTCTATCAGTGCATGAACGTGGTGCTTGAAGTGATGTTGGATGATGAACTAGAGCTTGAAGATTACCTTACTAATTTCCGCCGTATGTTTGGTGACACACGAATGGAGGCAGTATTAGGTTCTGTAGAGGGTAGCGTTCGTTTCTACGGTTTAACGCCGACTAGCATGAAACTAGAAGGACTTGATCGACATTTACGTCTTATCGATAGCTATAAAAAATTACATGCAGCTCGCGCTAAAGCAGTAGCTTCGTAATTTAAAAAGCGAAATAAAAAAAGCCTATTTAAAAAATAGGCTTTTTTTATAAAACAAATTTCTATGTTAAGCAGAAGCTTTGATGATCTCTACGGTTTCTGCATCTGCTCTATGATCTTGTTGCTCATCTAAAGTATGTTTAGCCGGAATATAAGACATTGCACGTTCTGCTAAAGCTGTAATGGTGAGACTTGGGTTAACACCTAAATTGGCACCTAACATTGAACCATCTACAACATATAAGTTTTTATAGTTAAAAACGTGATTCTGTCCATCCACCACGCCACGTTCTGGGCTTGAGGAAATTGCACAGCCGCCCATACAGTGTGCGGTAAAAGGCACGTTAAATAAAATTTCGGTAATGGTCGTCATTGGGTGGCCATTAAACATTTTGGCGACTTTTTCGGTAAATGTATTGGCCTGTGGAATATAAACCGGTAGCTTTTGACCTTCGCTAGATAAAACCTTGCCAAAAGGCCAAAACCAGTTACGCTTCAAGCGCATGTTAATTGAGGCATCGGCAGTTTGCATCACCAAGAAAATCAAGGTTTGACGTGCAAAACCAACCGGATTACTCATGCGTAGAAAAATAAATGGATGGCAGATTAACGCCCATAACCAAAAGAAGATACGTGTCCAACCCGGTTTTCCTTTTGCCATGTAAGTACACATGAGACCCATTGCATCGGAACCATTTTGGTAGCGAGTTGCCTCAATATGAGTGTCATGGTCGATGTAAATACTTGAACCAATGGCAACACCTTTGCTCATGTCGACATCTTTACCAAAGAAACGAACCCCTAAAATAGATTCGGCATTGGTACGAACTCGATTACCCAAGTCATCGGAAATATTTGGCAGAGAACCGGACTGCTTTAAGCGGAACAACATCTCTTGGGTGCCCAAAGATGATGCCGAGAAAATTACGTTGCGTACTCGCCATGTACGACGCTGTTTATTAAACCATGAGGTTGAACATTCAGTGGTTACTTCATAGCCATCACTGCCATCTGCTTTGCCATTGAGTGGTTTAACATCAACAACTTTGGTTTCTTCATAAACCTTGGCGCCATTTTTTTCGGCAAAGTACAAATAGTTTTTATCTAAAGTATTTTTTGCGTTGTGTTTACAACCTGTCATGCACCCGCCACATGCTGTACACGTCGCACGGTCTGGACCTTCACCGTTAAAATATGGGTCAGGGTAGGTTTTGCCGCCTTGTTCACCTTCGGGTGGGAAGAAAGTCGCAACACGTGTCGGTTTAAATGTGTGACCTACACCGATTGCTTCACCCATTTGTTTAAGCATGTGGTCGGCAGGACCAAAAATTTTATTATCCGTCACCCCGAGCATACGTTCTGCTTCAGCATAGTGCTGTGGCATTTCATTTTTCCAGTCCGCAGCATCTGCCCATGTGCCTTCGTCCCAAATATGTTCAGGTGGAACGAGTAGGGTATTGGCATAGGTAATTGAACCTCCACCTACTGCATTCCCGCAAATAATGGTGACATGGCGAAAAAAACGCATATTGAAATAGCCGAAAAGCTTCATGCCCGGACGCCAAATCCAACGGCGGGAATTCCAGTTATTTTTCGCAAAATCTTCGGCTTTCCAGCGACGCCCCATTTCCATTACAGCAACTGAGTAACCTTTTTCGGTTAGACGGCAAGCAGAAACACTACCACCAAAGCCTGAACCAATAATGAGATAATCATAGTCATAATTGTTTGTTGTCATGCCGAGGCTCCTCTCTGGCGATTATTTTTTATATTGACTGTGTATGCTTATCAATGAATTGCCCAATGCGCTCAATCGAGTCATTAGATTCTTTTAGTATACCCGTGTGGAACTGAAAAACATGTCCGACTTGGTCATAAATCCTAAAGTTCGTCGGAATGCCGTATTTTCCAGCTTGTTCAGCAAGACGTTTTGCATCATCTAATAGAACTTCTTTTGTACCAACATGAATCAAAATAGGCGGTAGTCCAGTTAAGTCTGCATAGAGTGGGGAACAGATTGGATCGGTTACTGATTTTTGCACGCAATAGTTTTTTGCACACCACGCTAACCAGTCTTCAGACAGCATCGCATCTTGAGCTGCGTGGGTTTTCATAGTGCTTCCAGAGAGGCTTAAATCAACCCACGGCGAAAGTAAAACCAATGCTGCTGGTAGCGGTAACTTTGCATCTCGAATAGCAATTGTGGTGCTTAAACTGAGTCCGCCACCCGCAGAATCTCCGACAAACACGAGTTTTTTCGGGTCTTGTCCTTGGGCAAGTAAAGCTTGATAGACTGCAACTACATCTTCAAGAGCAGCAGGGTTTGAGTGCTCTGGAGCGAGGCGATATTCAGGTAACCAGACTTGAGCTTGAGCTGCATGTCCGATTTGAGCGGCAAGCTTGGTATGACTTTTTGAACTACCAACCACATAGCCACCGCCATGTAAATACAAGATACCCAGCCCTGACTTAGTCGTTTTGGGCTGAATATGAACTGTTGGCACTTGAGCAATTGTTTGCTTTTTTGTTTTATAACCACGTGGCCCAAGCACAATAGCACTGGCTGCATCACTACAAAAACGTTGTAGCTTAAGTGGTGTTTTTGGGGATAAAGCTGGACGTAACGTGGTACGAATGGTCCATGCAAGAAGCTGCTTCATAATAAGAACTCATACTAGAGCTTGTTATTTATCGACCAGCATCTCTTAAAATTAAGAGTAGGCTGACCACTATTTTTATTTTGCTGATTTGTTGAGTAGGCGAGTTTGCAACGCGGTTGCAGTTGCAAAAATCTTTTGGTAGCCCTGTGGAAGAATACGCTGAATTACATCAACGACTTTTGCATCGGCTCCAATCAGTAAACGGCGACGGTTTTTACGAACAGCCTCTAAAATTTGTTGAGCAGCTTCGTCAGCAGGGGTGCGAAGTAATTTATCGAAAGCATCTTGGCTTTTAACAGGGTCCATTCCTAAAGACTGGACGCTATTATTCATACGGGCAGCTTTGGCAATATTGGTACGAATACCACCCGGATGAACACACGTCGCGCTAACCCCAGCATTTTGCATATCAAGTTCTTGGCGTAGCGATTCAGTAAAGCCACGAACAGCAAATTTACTGGCGTTATAGGCACTTTGGGTCGGTTGAGCTGTTAAGCCAAACATGCTGGAAATATTAATAATATGCCCATCACCACTTTGCTTTAAAAATGGTAAGAATTCTTTAGTGCCATAAACCACACCCCAAAAATTAATACCAATGAGCCATTCAAGATCTTCATAGCTCACACCTTCAGCCGTGCTACCTATTGCGACACCAGCATTATTAAAGATCAAATTAACTTGGCCATGCTCATTTACAACAGCTTTTGCCCAATCTGCAATTTCAGTACGCTTAGCCACATCAACCTTTTGAGTGGTCACTTTAACTGGGTAGGCTGATAACAGCTCGACTGTTTTGGCTAAGCCCGCTTCACTGATATCGGAAAGTGCTAGATGGCAGCCTTGTTTCGCGAGTGCAATTGCAATTGCTTGTCCAATACCAGAGCCAGCACCTGTCACAGCTGCGACTTTATTTTTAAAAGACTTCATAACATTCTCCGTTTATTTTTCTCATTTCCTATGGTGAAGCTTGTTTAAGAAATAGCCGAAACCTGAGTGTAGTTTTCCACATCAAAGCGACGAGTGCGTTGTCGATATTCAAGGGTAAAACCTGGCCAGTTATTGGTATTCTTACCATCAGCAGTTTGATACCAACTGGTACAACCTTGTGCCCATACGGTTTTCTTCATTTTTTCTTGAATATTTTGGTTGAACTCGTGTTGAACTTCTGCACGAACATTAGTGAATAACAACTTATTTTTTATCAGTGTTTGAATGGCATCTAAAATGTAATTCACCTGACTTTCAATCATGTACACAATTGAGTTGTGCCCAAGATTGGTATTTGGACCATAAAGCATAAAGAAATTAGGGAAACCGCTAACAGTTAAGCCAAGGTATGCTTCTGCACCATCTTTCCATGTGTCTTTTAAGGTACGTCCGTCCAATCCGGTAATTTGCATTGGCGCCATAAATTCAGTTGCAGCAAAACCAGTACCATAAATAATGGTATCAACTTCGCGCAGATTTCCGTCCGTATCTAAAATGCCATTTTCAGTGATTTCTTGAATGCCCGTATGAATAACATCTACATGGGGTTGAGTGAGCGTTTCATACCAGTGGTTAGAAATCAAAATACGCTTACAGCCAATTGGGTAGTCCGGCATTAAACGGTGACGTAATTTGGAATCTTTAACTACCTTACGAATATGGCGCTGGAATAAATATTCCACTAGAGGCATTTCATTCAGCGAAGTTGTAAAAGCCAGCAGACGGATTTCGTGATTTCCATATTGCAAAGCACGATCTAGACTTTGCAAAATCGGTAATTTGCGGAATGCTTTTTTCTCTAAAGGTTGATAAACCCGATCTGGCTTTGGAATGACGTAAGGTGCCGAACGTTGATAGACATCAAGATGAGCAACCTCTTTAGCAATTTCGGGAACAAACTGAATGGCACTTGCACCTGTACCAATTACAGCAACACGTTTTCCATTTAAATCGTAGTCATGATCCCAACGCGCGGAGTGAAAAGCCTTACCTTTAAAGTTTTCAATGCCTCTGAGTTTCGGAAAGGCTGGGCGATTGAGCTGGCCCACAGCACCTACTAAAAATTCAGCTTCAAAATGCTCACCGGTTGTACTTTGAATGTGCCATACACCTTGTAGGGCATCAAATTCGGCACTGGCAATTTCGGTATTAAATTGAACATGTGGGCGAATGTCATATTTATCGGCGCAATGGCGTAAATATTGATAAATCTCTTGAGATGTCCCGTAGCGATTTTTCCAACCCAGTTCTTGCTCAAAAGAAAAAGAATAAAGATGTGAAGGTACATCGCAAGCAGCACCCGGATAAGTATTGTCGCGCCAGACACCGCCAACATCGGCAGCTTTTTCATATAGTGTAAATTGTTCAAAACCGGCTTGTTTGAGACGAATCGCAAGACCCAAACCACCAAAACCAGTTCCTATAATGGCGATGCGTACATTTTTATTTGAATTAGCTGACGAATTAAACATAGGCTGCTCTAAAATCCTTAAAAACAGTGGGCGAAAGAATCGCAATTTCCTGTATGCAGAATAGTCGTTTATTTGCTTGATTTAGAGGATGGATGAGGACAAAATATTGTGATTCGAGGACATTCTGAGCAATACAGTGAAGTATGCATGGGCTTTTGAACGCAGTGTACATAGTGTTCGATTAATGGCTGATTTTGCGGTGGAATCAGCCATTTCTTATCAGACCATTTTAGAAGAGACTGGAATCAGTCAACAGCAATTGCTTGACCCTAATATGGTGGTGACAGGTCAGCAAGAATTGCAGGTTATTCATAACTTGGTTGAGCAGCTTGGAGACAGGCCGACATTAGGCTTAGATGTAGGTACACGCTATCACTTTACAACATTTGGGCCTTTAGGCATGGCCCTCATGAGCAGTGCCAGCATTCGTGAAGCACTTGATTTAGCTTTAACCTATTTTTCACTTACTTTTGCTTTTACCCGATTTCTAGTTTCAGATACAGATGAAGGTATTCGGATTGAGATTGAAGATGAGGGCGTACCACCTTCAGTTCGCCAGTTTATTCTTGAACGGGACGCCGCGGCGCTCATTACGGTGCAACGGGACTTGGTACAAGATAATTTTTGTCAATATATGGCTTTCACTTTCCAGCCTAAAGCTGAGGTACAACCCTATATCGATTTGTTTGGAATTCTGCCGGAGTTTGGGGCGGCTAAGAACTTTGTTTTACTCGATCCACACAAAGTAGATCAAAAACTACAAATGGCCAATGACCTGATTTTGCATACGGCTGAAGAACAATGTAGGCAAATTCTAGATAGGCGCCAAACACAAAAGAAATTTATTAATTTAGTGCAGCAGCAGTTAATGAGGGTTCGAGGGGAAATGCCATCTATGGACATGGTTGCCGATCGTTTGCACTTAAATGCACGTACCTTACGCCGTCATTTGGCTCAAGAAGGTATGACCTTTATTCAAATACGTGAAGAAGTCAGACAGGTTTTAGCAGAACAATATCTGACTTTACCGAAAGCCTCTATTGAGCAAATTGCCGAATGGTTGGGATATGCCGAACCTGCCAGTTTTATTCATGCTTATAAAAGATGGCATGGTAAGACACCGCATGCAGTAAGGTTAAGTGGTAAATCATCAAGCTGAGTTTATTTATTCAAGCGCAAATGCAATAAGCGTGTCGCCGAGGTATGGCGAATTTCATCGATACGCCCATTAAAATAACGTTCAGTAATGGCTTCACCTGACAAATCTTCAACGACCTCAAACCCCATCTGCTCCACGGCATGATGTAAATCAGTAGGTTTGAATTGACCTAATAATGGTTCTTTGAGCAAATGGGTAAACTGGGCAACACCCATGCTACCAATGCGTTCGATACCAGTTAATTCCTGAAAATCGGTCGAATAGTCGAGTACCACTTCACTACTGTTTGCAGCAAATTCAGCAATACTTTTTAAAGTTTGCAAGGTTGTTTGCGGGTTTAAGTAGTGAGTTGTGCCTAACCACGAAAAAAATGCAGGAGCAGATGAATCATAGACACTTCTGGTCAGAGCTTCCGAAATAGACTCTTTTTCAAAATTAATTGCGACAAACTCAACTGTAGCAGGAATATTTCCTAGCTTTTTTAGCTTGGCTTGTTTGGCCGCTTGAGTATCAGGATGGTCCACTTCAAAAATTTTCAAAGTAGGGTAATGGTGAGACTCACGTAGTACAAAAGAGTCTAGGCCGGCACCCACTAATACATATTGTTGAGTATTTTGTTGAACTGCCTGATCAAGTAAATCTTCGGCATAACGGGAACGTCCGACCACTTGCCCGGTAAGTAAACCTAAAGTACGGTTTAAAACCGCAGAATTCATTAATTTAACAAGAAGTTGGCTAGATAGAAGTTTTTTCCAGCCTTTACTGGTCAGTTCAAAAGCATAAGGGTCTGAAAATACAGGGTGTATAGTATTTTGAAAATGATTTGCACGTAATGCAGCGGCGGCTTCGGCGGTACGACTTGATTGACCTTCTTTCATCTTTATCCTGTTTTTTTATTTCTTGAAGATATTCAACGAAGAAGGCAGTGTATTTCATGAAAACCTAAAATACACTGCCTATTTCTTACAACGGATTTGATCAAAATTACAAATTAATGAGTCTTTGTCGTTTGATATGTCACTTCATAATCTTTCAAATCGACGTTTTTCAAACGTTGTTTCAGCTTTTTCAATGACCATGGCCATGCAGCGAAGTTACGGCCGTTGGCATCAAGGTAGTAACTCTTACAACCACCACTATTAAATACAGTTGTTTTTAAGTGTTTTTGCACCAGATCATTATGCTTTTTAATAACTTCGGGCTTAACGTTGAACTTGCTAATACCCTTGTTCTTAATTTTCAATAAGCCATCTACAATATAGTCTAGCTGAGCCTCAGCTAAGCCAATAAAAGAGTCATAAACCAAGACATTCGGTCCTAAAATTAAAAATGCATTCGGCACATTTTCAATGTTGGTACCTAAATAAGCCTCAGGTGAACTATCTTTCCATAAATCTTGTAAACATTGACCTTTTTCATTATGAACACGTTTACCAATTGGCGGATGAGATACCTCAAAACCAGTGCCCCAAATAATTACGTCAACTTCATGGCGTTCACCATTGGCAGCAACAACAGTATTGCCTTCAACTTTCACTAAACCATGAGGAATAAGGCTGGTATTTGGTGCTTGTAGCGCAGGGTAGTAATTGTTAGCAAACAAAATACGCTTACAACCAATATCAAAGTTTGGCGTTACATTTTTACGTAGCACAGGGTCATTAATCTGCAATTTAAGTAATTGCTTACCCAGTACATTTACCGGTTTAAGTGCAAGCGGGTTACGTAAACCAAAGTTAATTGCATTGAGGGTTAGTGCTACACTTTTACGCCAGCTTGCCTGAATGGATGGATATTTAGCAATCACTGATTTACTAAATTCGCCCAAGTCTGTGTCTGGTTTTGGTAGTACCCAAGGTGCTGTACGTTGGAACACAAAAAGTTCTTTCGCTTTTGGTTGAATTTGGGGCACAAACTGGATTGCTGATGCGCCAGTACCAATCACGGCAATGCGTTTACCTGTCAAATCATAATCATGGTTCCATTTAGCTGAATGGAACATCTCACCTTTAAACGTATCTAAACCTTCAAGACGTGGAATTTGTGCTTCAGTAATTGGACCTGTAGCGAAAATAACAGTTTTAGATAAATACTGACCAGTAGTGGTATCAAGTACCCACACATGGCGTGACTCATCCCATGCGGCGTTCAGCAATTCGTTGTTAAATTCGATTTTAGATGAGACATTAAACTCATTACTCACATCTTCCAGATAACTTAAAATTTCTGGTTGTCGAGCAAATAAATGGCTCCACTTTGCACTTGGTGCAAACGAGTAAGAATAAAGTGCAGATGGCACATCACAGCCACAGCCTGGATAGGTGTTTTCACGCCATGTTCCACCAACACGGCCAGCTTTTTCAATAATTTTATAATTGGTATAGCCAACTTGATCTAGGCGAATGGCAGTAGCTATACCTGAAATGCCGGCACCTACAATAAAGGTGTCGAAAATGTGGTTGGGTGAATTGACAGCTTTTTTTGCCGATGCATTTGTTTTCATTTGAGCAGTCATATGCGTACTACCTATAAATTTCTTATTTAAATAATTTGTAAGACGTGCCAAGGAACTTGTTATACAAGCTTGGTGATGCACGTTTCATGAGCCAGAATAACTTCGCATCGATTTGAGGAATGGTGTAAAGCTCATTCTGATCAAGGCGGTTCAGTGTTAATTTGGCTACACTATCACTTGTGGTGAGGGCATAATTCATGAGTGCATGGTCTGCAAGCTTTGAATATCGCCCTGGAATCCGACCATTTTTGATGATATTGGTTGGAACCAAAGTGGGGCAGAGTACATTGACTTTAATATTGAACTTATGCAGCTCGGCAGAAAGAGTTTCTGACAGTGCACGTACACCAGCTTTAGTCACGTTATAGGCGGTCATTTCTGGTGCAGCCGTATACGATGCAGCGGAAGCAACGTTAATAATCGCACCATAACCTAACTTTTTAAATTTTGGGACGAAAGCATGACAACCGTGAATAACACCCCAAAGGTTGATATTCATGACCCAATTCCAGTCTTCGAGCGTCATTTCATCGAATTTTCCGCCTAAACCTACACCTGCATTATTAATGACAAGGGTGACAGGGTGCCCAAGTAAGATCTCAGCAGTTTCTGCTAGATCTGCAACCTGTTCAGAGTTACCGACATCGCAACGCATAGCAAAAGCTTTCGCGCTTTGTTGTTCAAGAATTTTTACGGTTTCTTCAGCAGCTTCGAGATTAATGTCTGCACAAACCACACTGCCACCACGTTTTGCCAGTTCAATTGCAAAACTTCGACCAATCCCACTGCCTGCACCTGTCACCACGGCATAAGCTTTTTGGCTTGGTTTAACTTTCTTTTTGCCAAATAAAATCATGATTCATCCATAAATAACTTGAAGAGATGCCAGCTATCTGTTTGATAGCTGGAAATGTAGGACGATTAAGACATGCGTACTGGTGGGGTAAATTCTTTAACAAAGTAAGGAGCAATTGCACCGCCTTCGTTCAGCAATTTCTTTTTGTAGTACTCAAGATATTCAGTCGTATCATGGTCATTTGGGTGAAAATCTGGACGTAAATAGTCAAGAATTTGACCAATTGTACTTCCGAAAACGCCATCTTTCGGGCCAAAGATTAAACCTACACCACGACGGGCATCTTTCCAGAATTTTAAGGTGAACATCTCTTGTGGTTTTCTTAAAACAGGAACAAATAAGGTCGTCGCAGGAATAAGCCCTAAGATGGTAATTAGAGCAAGGACGAAACCAGAAGCTCGTAATGGGTAGCTGCCATTTAAGATTTGGTAGACATCATAGGCAATATCTTTATGCTCAGACTCTTCAAGCATATGCCACATCCACAAAGCACGACTTTTCGCATCATCTGAATAATAGAAGTTTTTTTCATGCTTCATCATGTATTCAGCAAGTACAGCAGTAAAATGCTCAATACCCGCCATCATTGATAATTTGAGTGGCTGCGGAAACTTTAAAAACACATATTTAAAGAAGTTCGAGCCAAGGAAACGATAGAGTGCAACAGGATATTCAGCATCTTGAAGTGCATCGTTATATTCATTGTGCAATTTTGAGTGAATTGCTTCTTGGCCAATGAGCGAAGTCACTCGCTGTTTTAAGATAGGGTCTTTAATAAACTCACGGTGATGGCGAGCGGTTTCGATCACAAGATCTTCACCATAAGTTAAAAAAACTGAAAGTGTGGCAAAAAACAAGGTGGCAAATTGATTGTCCATATAGAATCTGACATCAATTTCCTTACCATCAAAACCAATATTTAAATGACGGATTGGAATAGTGCTTTTACTAGCAAAATCCGGCAACTCAATTTCACGTTGAAATTTAAGTTTGTTAAATGATTTTTTTACTGTGGTCGAGATCATAGCGACACCTTGAGACAAATCAGTAGTAGTGCATTTTGATGAAAATCAATAAACTTAATGTTCAACAAGGCACTGTAAATTCCATTTTCAAAGCAGAGTGTTCTCTGGATTGACTACGGTGTTGTTGCTCCGTTATTTGTTTGATTATTTGGCTGAATAACGGAAAGAAGAGTTGAGACACACAGAATTTCTAAGTGACTCTTCTTTAATTTTTTCATATTAATCTGACTTTATGTTCGGATTCAATTCGGGTAAATTTTTAAATATATAAAAGTAATTTATCAATTTCTTGCATAAGAAAAACTTTAATAAAAATTTATTCATATTGTTGAAAAATAATAAATAATTTATTCTTATTAATGTCGTTAGAGTAAATATAAGAATGTTTCGATATCTTTAATCGCATCTATTTTGAAGGCTTTTTTTGATCAAGTTTGACAACTATTCGGATTTTGTTTTTTTATTTCTACCGAGTCTGATTACATGCTAATCTGACTTTATGTTCGGATTATTGATTAGATCGTATGACCACGCGTAAACCTCGTCAAACTCGAGCCAAAGTTACTGTCGATACTATTATTGAAGCGGGTTTTATTGCAGTGGCGCTTCATGGACCAAGTGGCACCACCACACGCCATATTGCAGAAATTGCAGGGGTGAGTGTCGGATCTTTATATGAATATTTTAAAAATAAAGAAGAAATTTATGATGCGATGAATCACTATTTTGTTCGAGAAATTTTGGACATGATTACGGAACTTACGCCAACTATTTTACAGTTGGAGTTAGAACCAGTCATTGAAATGATTTTTTATACTTTTAGTGATTTATTAAAGAAAAATAATGACCGTTATTTAACTGTTTTACGTTATGCAGGCGAGTTACAGTACGATAAATACATTCCAAAAATTGAGCAGGCTTTAGTGGAAGTCATCATGAAATATATGATGCATAATCCTAAATATTTAAAAATTAACAACGTAGCTGTGATTACGTACATCTGCATTAATAGTGGGATTTTTAATGTGGCGCGGCATCTTATTTTGCCAAATCCTTACATTAGTTTTGATGAAATGGTGCAGGGGTTAACCACTATGATCATGAGTTATATCAATGCAGAGATGTCGCGCTCAGAAGAGCATTGATCACAGTTAGACTTTTTCAATTTGTATAAACGCTAAAAAAGCCCTCACATAAAGTTTTATGTATGGGCTTAGCTTCATTATGGCATGGTTGGAACTTCTTCCGGACGCATATCAAAAATCAGAATTTCAGCATGATCACCATTGGTAAACGATAAGTTTCCACCATCACGGATACGTGCAGCATCGCCAGTGTTAAAGGTTTTACCATTTACATCAACGCGACCTTTGGCAACATGTAGGTACACATATCGACCGTCAGGAATCGCAAATTCGGCAGTTTCTTCACCATCAAAAAGACCTGAGTAAATATTAATGTCTTGTTTGATGGATAAAGTTTTTTCACCGCCTTTTGGTGAAATAATCAAATGCAATTTACCGCGTTTGTCTTCTTCATTAATATGAATTTGTTGATAACCTGGATCTGTATTTACTTCACTTGGAACGACCCAAATTTGTAAAAAATGTACGCCTTCTTGAGCGGAGTGGTTAAATTCACTATGAGCCACTCCACGACCTGCACTCATTAATTGAATGTCACCAGGCACAATTACAGAACCTGTACCCATCGAGTCTTTATGCTCTAATGCACCTTCAAGTACATAGGAAATAATTTCCATATTATTGTGAGGGTGAGTACCAAAGCCTTTAGACGGAGCAACATTATCATCATTAATTACAAGTAGATCTGAAAAACCGACTTGTTTCGGGTCCCAATAATTAGCAAATGAAAAGCTATGTTTTGATTGTAACCAGCCGTGATGTGCTGCGCCACGTTCATGAGATAAACGCATATCAAACATGATCTACTCTCCTAATTTAATTTTTTCTCTGAGTGCAGTTTATCGTAGCGATTATTGTAATAAAGCTCTAAAAATGGAAAGCTTGGTACGATTTATAGAACGATAAAATGGAAAGCTATTTCTTAAATAAGAAAAAGGGTTCTTTTAGTTAAAATTGGAATTTTACTTTTAAAGCTAAAGATGAAAAAGGGAAATGGCTAGCTACCTAAATAATTTTAAATATAACAATTGAAAGAAAAATCGATCTTTTTATCTTATTCAGTGCATAGAAAATTTAGAGATTTTTCATGCGATATACACATTTGTCTACACTGCATATTTAAATGAACTTAATAATGGAAATGAATAAAAAGCTAATATTAAAAATAATTAAACACAAACTGTTTTAAAATAAAGTTACTTTTCAATGGAAATGTTCTGTATTTATTGATCATTGTAGTGATAAATTTAAAATCACCTTTTTTATCAATTATTTGGATGAATGTGTGTTATTGTAAATAAATGTGAAAACATTCACAAAGCTATTTTTTTTTGTTAAGATCATTAACATTAAAAACATAGAGATAATAATAATGATCAATAAAGTATTAATCGTGTTGTGTGTGAGTATCGTCTTTGTATTAGGGTATTGGGCTTATTTAGATACCCAAAATAAAAGACATCAGGAATTGATGCGAATCATTCAAGAAGCAGAACAAAATTTACAAAGCATCGAACGCAATCCTAATCATGCTCATCACAGCAATTTGGCTTCTTATAATTTGCAAGGCTATATAAGCGAGAAAAAAATTATTTTCTAATAATATTGCGCTTTAAATTTCTGATTTTTTGCATCGTCATTGGTCATATCTTTTCATAAATTTTGATCATGTTTCGGTTGAATCTGTTAAACTTATTGAACGTATAGTAAAAAAGCTGCATAGGGGTTATGCAGCTTTTTTGTGTTTCAAGAGGGGCTGTGGTTATTTCCTATGTATGAACTAGAAACCAAATGAGTGGCATATTTGTTGCTTCTTAAATTTGAGATTCTTGTTGATAGGCCTGAACAGAAAAACAATATTGTTCAGCGACCTACATAGAAGTAAATATTCCACAGTTCAGATTTTGCATAGAGGCTACTTATGGCGGCGCCCAATTCTTCGGCAGGCTGGTTAGAGCGTTTATTTAAGTTAAGCGACAATAAAACCACTTTCCGGACTGAAGTTCTTGCTGGTGTAACTACATTTCTAACGATGTGTTACATCATTATTGTCAATCCACTCATTTTATCTGAAACCGGCATGGATCATGGCGCCGTATTTGTTGCGACCTGTTTGGCAGCAGCAATCGGCTGTTTAGTGATGGGGATCATTGCTAATTATCCAATCGCACTGGCCCCTGGTATGGGTCTAAATGCTTATTTTACCTATTCAGTTTGTATGGGTATGGGCGTGCCATGGCAAACAGCTTTAGCAGCTGTTTTTGTTTCAGGTCTTGTCTTCCTTGCAATTAGCTTCTTTAAAATTCGTGAAGCGATTGTAAATGCCATTCCAATGTCGCTGAAGTTTGCGATTGGTGGTGGTATTGGCTTATTCCTCGCACTTATTGCTTTAAAAAATGCTGGCATCATTGTTGATAATCAAGCGACATTAGTTGGCTTGGGTGATATCAAACAACCTACAGTATTATTAGCGTTATTTGGATTTTTAATGATTGTGGTTCTACACCAATTAAAAATCCGTGGCGCAATCATTATTAGTATTTTGGTTGTTACAGCAATTGCGACTGCCTTAGGTCTAAATGAATTTAAGGGTGTAGTTGGTCAAATTCCTTCAATTGCACCAACATTTATGCAAATGGACTTTAAAGGTCTATTTACTGCAAGTATGGTTGGCGTAATCTTCGTATTCTTTATTGTCGACTTGTTTGATAGTACGGGTACTTTGGTTGGCGTTTCACACCGTGCTGGTCTTTTGCAAGATGGTAAATTACCTCGTTTGAAAAAAGCATTATTTGCTGACTCTACTGCAATTGTTGCTGGTGCCGCATTAGGTACATCTTCAACTACGCCATATATTGAGTCAGCTTCAGGTGTGGCAGCAGGTGGACGTACTGGTTTAACTGCTGTTGTGGTTGCGGTCTTATTTATTTGCTGTTTATTTTTAGCACCTCTTGCTCAATCTGTACCAGGTTTTGCAACAGCGCCAGCTTTATTGTTCATTGGTGTGTTGATGATTCAAGGGATCACTCACATTGACTGGGATGATATTACAGAAGCTGTTCCAGCATTTTTAACTATTGTATTTATGCCATTTACCTATTCAATTGCTGATGGTATTGCAATGGGCTTTATCAGCTATGCATTAGTTAAATTATTCACAGGTAAGGCAAAAACTGTACCGTACATGGTATGGATTATTGCTGCACTTTGGGTATTTAAATTTATCGCGTTTGGCGGTTAATATGATTTTTTATAATTTTCTTCTTGAGCTGTCTTAGTCATAGTTTTTAATAAGAAGAAAATTATAGAAGGGTGTGATTTTTACCACACCCTTTTTTCTTTAGACGTGGAGTTAATATGAATCAAGTCGAGCTGATTCGCGCCTTACCAAAAGCCGAATTGCATGTACATATTGAAGGGACATTTGAACCTGAATTAATGTTTGCAATTGCCCAGCGCAATCAGATTCAGATTCCTTACAAATCTGTTGAAGAAGTAAAGCAAGCTTATAACTTTCATAATCTTCAATCATTTTTAGATATTTACTATGCTGGTGCGAATGTTCTTGTACATGAACAAGACTTTTATGATTTAGCATGGGCTTATTTTGAGAAATGTGCAGAAGATCGTGTGGTTCATACAGAAATGTTCTTCGACCCGCAAACTCACACTGATCGTGGCGTTGCTTTCTCAACAGTGATTAACGGTTTAAAACGTGCTTGTGCTGACGCCAAAGCTAAGTTTGGTATCAGCTCTCAACTGATTATGTGTTTCTTACGCCATTTAAGCGAAGAAGCAGCTTTTGAGACCTTAGAGCAGGCTTTACCATTTAAGCAAGACATTATTGCTGTAGGGCTTGATTCAAGTGAAGTGGGACACCCACCAGCTAAATTTGAACGTGTTTTTGCTAAGGCACGTGAAGAGGGCTTCTTAATCGTTGCTCACGCTGGTGAAGAAGGCCCACCTGAATATGTATGGGAAGCTTTAGACTTGCTCAAAGTGAACCGTATTGACCATGGTGTGCGCTCTGAAGAAGACGAACAATTGATGGCGCGTTTAATTAACGAAAAAATGCCTCTAACCGTTTGTCCTTTAAGTAATTTGAAGCTGTGCGTTGTAAAGGATATGAAAGATCATAATATCCGTCGTTTGCTACAAAAAGACGTACACGTGACGGTTAACTCAGATGATCCATCATATTTCGGTGGATATATGAATGATAACTTCTTTGCAATTCAGCAAGCTTTAGACCTAACAAATGATGAGTTGAAAAAACTCGCAATTAACTCTTTTGAAGCCTCTTTCATTTCAGATGAAGAGAAACAAAAGTGGATTGCAGAAATCAAAAAAATCTAAATAAAAAAACCGCCTATCTCAGGCGGTTTTTTTATACATACAATTACTTTGGTTGTTTGGTCATACTATTTAAAATATTGTCTTTATCAACAAAGTGATGTTTTAAAGCAGCAAGTACATGTCCAACAATAAGAAAGCCTGCAAACCAAGAAATATAAATATGTAATGGTTTAACGATGGCTAGAAGTTCATCATTTTTTTGAACTAAACGTGGAATATCAAATAAATATAAAACAGGGGCAGGGTGATCTGCACTCCAACTAAATAAACAGCCTGTTATAGGTAAAGCCACCAAAATCACATAAAGAAATAGATGACCAACATGTGCCAGTGTTTTCATGGTCGGCGACATCGTATCTGGTAATTTTGGTGCTGGATGTGTATAGCGCCATAAAATCCGGATAATCACCAAAAAGATAATGGTTGTCGCAATGTTTTTGTGCAGTGTAATCACATCGCCTTTAATACTACTAGTATCGTAACTTAAAAAATTTCCACTATAGAAGCCGATAGCCCATGCTGCGATGAAAATGATTGCCATCACCCAATGCAGGACTTGTGCGGTACGGGTGTAATACTGAGATGAAACAGCAGGCATAAAAGACCCTATTTTTTTGTCGTTTTGATTTTTAATTTTATGGGAAAGCGCTGATTTTGAGAAATGTTTTAAATGTAACAGAGCGTGCTAAAAACAGAACGTTTAAGAAAAAATGCATTTGATGAGCTGAGTTTTGCTGGGGAAATAGATTGCATAAATGCATCAAATTATTTGTTTCTTATAAAGTTGAGTTTAGGCACAATACGCGCTGCCAACGTTCAATCAAAGGAAAAAATGATGAAAAAATTGATGCTCGCTCTAGCGCCAGTTGTTTTAGCTTTAACAGCGTGTGCAACGACTACAGGTACGGGTACAGGCGCTACTTCTGCACAAACTACAACTCAACAGTTGGGTGTTGCTGCATTAAAAGTTGCTGTAAATGCAAAATGTATTACAGAGATTAATAATGTTTCGGCTTGGAAAACAGCAACAAAGTTTATGACTGCTGAGCAACGTGACAGCATTCAAACTAATGTTTGTGGTTGTGTGAGCGAAAAAGCACCAAATAGTGTGACCGCAGTAGAATTGGCTTCGGCTGCATTTGATGTAAATGCACGTGCTACAATTGTAAACCAAGTGGTTTCAAAAACTGTAAATGAGTGTGTGGCAGAAGCTTTACAAAAGTAATTAATGATTTTTGTATTAAAGAAGGCTGATTACTATTGATCAGCCTCTTTTGTTTAAAGGTAGAGAGTTGATGTTTATTGCTGGTGTAGATGAGGCGGGACGAGGACCTTTGGTGGGTTCTGTGGTGGCAGCGGCTGTTATTTTAGATCCGAATAATCCAATTGTGGGATTAAATGATTCTAAAAAATTAACTGAAAAGAAACGTGAAAAGTTGTTTATTGAAATACAAGAAAAAGCCTTAGCTTGGTCAATTGCAGAAGCAACGCACGGTGAAATTGATGAATTAAATATTTTACAAGCGACTTTTTTGGCCATGCAGCGTGCAGTTGATGGTTTGAAAACTCAGCCACAAAAAGTGATTGTAGATGGTAATCAAATTCCCAAAGGAATCATTATTCCTTGTGAAGCGATTGTTGGGGGAGATGCGAGTCATGCGGAGATCAGTGCAGCGAGTATTCTGGCAAAAGTTACGCGCGATCGACAAATGCAGGAATTAGATCAACAATATCCATTATTTGGTTTTGCCAAACATAAAGGATATCCAACTAAAGCGCATTTTGAAGCGATTGCAGCACATGGTGTAATTGATCAGCACCGCCGTAGTTACGCACCTGTTAAACGTGCTCTAGGCCTATAAATACAACTTCCTAAAAAATTTAAAGCGACTATAAAGTCGCTTTAATTAGGGAGAGAATAACTTCATGTTAACGATTGAAGTTTTTCTGTGCAAAATTATCATCTTCAAAAGAAACTTGATAATCTTGATCAAGATGTTGAAGGTGTTCATGCATTGCACGTTCATGTTGAATACGTTGATAAATTTCTTCGCGATGAACAGAAACCTCTTTTGGTGCATTCACACCAATACGAACCTGATTTCCTTTGACGCCAAGCACAGTAACACTGACTTGATCCCCAATCATTAATGTTTCCCCGACACGGCGGGTCAGAATCAGCATGTTTATCTCCTTGCTAAACGCTTAAAACTGCAATATTGGTACCCAAATAAAAGCTCAACCTCAGTTTTCAGTCAGATTCTAACAGAAATATGAGAACAAAGTCATATTTTGATAATCACTGCCAAAAAACTTTCCGTTTAATATAACAGAGCCGCTATAAAAAAAACTATAGCGGCTCTGTGTTTTCTTTAATTATTGTCGGACAAGTAAACATTTTTTAATGAATAATTGACCGTTTGGTAAAATTAAGCGCGGGCGCTGCTTTCACCATGTTCACGATCTAAACCAAAAGCGGTGTGTAGACAACGAACAGCAAGTTCTAAGTATTTCTCATCAATAATGACAGAAACTTTAATTTCAGATGTTGAAATCATAAGGATATTAATGCCTTCATCAGCAAGGGCAGTGAACATCTTGCTCGCTACGCCTGCATGTGAACGCATACCTACACCTACGATAGACACTTTAACGATGTCATCGCGTGTTGAAACTTCACGTGCGCCAATATTTTTGGCAGTTTCGTTTAAGATTTTTTCAGCTTTAGCTAAATCAACACGGTTTACAGTGAAAGTGAAATCTGTTGTGCCATCTTCTTCAACATTTTGCACTATCATATCGACTTCGATATTGGCATCACTTACTGGTGATAAAATTTTAGAAGCAATACCTGGTTCATCAGGTACACCTAAAATCGTTAATTTTGCTTCGTCACGGTTAAAAGCAATACCTGCAATAATTGGCTGTTCCATATTATCTTCCGCCTCAGTCGTAATGAGTGTACCTACATTTTCTTTAAATTCATCGTCAAACACGCCGTCGTTATCATTATCAAAACTTGATAATACACGCAAAGGAACTTGATATTTTCCGGCAAATTCTACTGAGCGAATTTGTAAAACTTTTGAACCTAATGAAGCCATTTCTAGCATTTCTTCAAAAGAAATACGGTCGATTTTTTTGGCTTTAGGAGCAACACGAGGGTCAGTGGTGTAAACGCCATCTACATCAGTGTAAATTTGGCATTCATCTGCTTTTAGAGCAGCAGCAAGAGCAACACCTGAAGTATCTGAACCACCGCGGCCTAGAGTTGTGATATTTCCATTAGCATCAAAGCCTTGGAAACCCGCAACAACAATAACACGGCCTGCATCTAGGTCATTGGTCATGACATCTGTATCAATAGACTCAATACGCGCCTTGGTAAATGCACTGTCAGTTTTAATACCGACTTGACGTCCGGTATAGGATTTAGCTTCCACACCAATCGAATTAAGTGCCATAGCTAACATGGAAATCGTCACCTGTTCACCGGTTGAAACCATTTGGTCTAACTCGCGTGGGTCAGGTGTTTCGGTAATGGCTTTAGCGAGAGCAAGTAAGCGGTTTGTTTCACCACTCATTGCAGATACGACCACAACAACCTTGTGACCGTGATCATGCCAACGCTTAACACGACGAGCAACATTTAAAATGCGCTCGGGGGTACCCATAGAAGTACCGCCATATTTTTGAACGATTAATGCCATAGTTTTTCCATATAAGCCATGACCCTGAGAGGCTTTTCAGGGTCAGTTACACAAAAAGTGAAGTCTTATTTTTGTTCAAGCCATGCAGGTAATGCAGCAATAACTTGTCCAAACTTCTCGTTAAGTGGCGCGCCACCTTGTGCTAAGTCAGGTTTACCACCACCTTTACCACCTAACTCGGTTGCTAGATGCTTGATGATGTCACCTGCTTTTAGATTTGCAGTGTATTGTGATGCAACTGAAGCAAGCAGGCTAACTTTGTCACCCTCTACGCCAGCTAACACAATGACTGCGTTCTCTAATTTTGATTTAACACTGTCGTGCAAGTTGCGAAGTGATTTCGCATCTACACCTTGAACAGTGGTAATAAGCGTTTGACGACCAGCAATCGTTTGTACCTGATCAATCAATTCTGACGCTTGGAAGTTTGCCAATTTCTGATTGAGCTGTTCAATCTGCTTTTGTAATGCAGAAACCAATTCAACATTGGCTTGTACACGCTCAACAGTTTGGTCTTTCTGTGCTTTTAATAAGCTATTAATGTGCTGGATATCTGAATCGGTTTTTTGTACCACATCTAACGCTTTAGTACCTGTAACTGCTTCAATACGGCGTACACCAGCAGCCACACCACCTTCAGAAGTGATCTTAAATAAACCAATATCGCCTGTACGCTTAACGTGAATACCACCACAAAGTTCGATTGAGAAGTTTTTCTCATCAATTACTGAACCCATAGCAAGAACACGAACTTCGCTACCATATTTTTCACCGAACAACATCATTGCGCCTTTGGCTTTTGCCGCTTCGATGTCAAGTAGTTCAGTGGTTACTGCGGTATTTGCAATAATTTCTGCATTTACCAAACGCTCAACCTGTTGTAACTGTTCAAACGTTACTGGTTGGTCATTAGCAAAGTCAAAACGTAAGATATCACTTGCAACTAAAGAACCTTTTTGTTGTACGTGTGAACCTAAGATTTGACGAAGGGCAGCATGTAATAGGTGAGTTGCCGAGTGGTTACGAGCTGTTGCCTCACGAATGTCTGCTTTAACAATCGCCTCAACGTTTTGATCGGCTTTAAGATTACCAACGGTCACAATACCTTGATGAACAAAGGCACCGCCTGATTTTTTCGTATCTTGAACTTCAAAAATACCAGTTTCATTTTTGAAGATACCTGTATCGCCAATCTGACCACCACTTTCTGCATAGAAAGGAGTTTGGTTTAAAACGATAAGTGCTTCATCACCTTCAGAAACTTCATCAACTTGTACGCCATCTTTGTAGATCGCTACAATTTGGCCTTGACCAGTTGTGTTGATGTAACCGTCAAATTGGGTTTCGCCTTCAACTTGTACAATGCTGTTGTAATCAACTGCGAATTTACCAGCATCACGAGCACGTTGACGCTGTGCAGCCATTTCTACTTCAAAGCCAGCTTCGTCAATAATAAAGTCACGTTCACGTGCAATATCAGCTGTTAAGTCTGTTGGGAAGCCGTAAGTGTCGTAAAGTTTAAATACAGTCGCACCAGGAATCGTCTTATCTTTTAATTGAGCAAGCTCGCCTTCAAGTAGTTTTAAGCCTTGCTCAAGTGTTTTAGCAAACTGTTCTTCTTCACGAATTAAAGTTGCTTCAATCACATCTTTGCGCGCTACAAGTTCTGGATAAGCATCACCCATAACTTCGATTAAAGGTTGCAACATTTTGTAGAAGAATGTACCAGTTGCACCAAGCTTATTACCGTGACGCACAGCGCGACGGATAATACGACGTAATACATAACCGCGACCTTCGTTGCTTGGGTTTACACCATCAGCAATTAAGAAACAGCATGAACGCGCATGGTCTGCAACTACACGTAAAGAAGGCTGACCTTCGTCTTCGATACCAATAATGTTTGCAGCAGCTTTTAATAAGTGTTGGAACAAGTCAATGTCGTAGTTTGAATTAACATGTTGCAATACAGCTGAGATACGTTCCAAGCCCATACCTGTATCAACAGATGGGGCTGGGAGAGGGTGAAGTACACCGTCATTCGTGCGGTTAAACTGCATGAAAACGTTGTTCCAGATTTCGATGAAACGGTCGCCATCTTCTTCTGGAGAGCCTGGTAAGCCACCCCAAATATGATCGCCATGGTCAAAGAAAATTTCAGAACAAGGACCACATGGACCTGTGTCACCCATTGCCCAGAAGTTATCAGATGCGTATTTTTCGCCTTTATTATCACCAATACGGATAATGCGTTCAGGCGCTAAACCAATTTCTTTATTCCAGATGTCATAAGCTTCATCATCGGTGTGATAAACGGTCGCATATAAACGGTCTTTAGGGAGAGCTAACCATTTATCGCTAGTCAAAAATTCCCAAGCAAATTTAAGAGCATCACGTTTGAAATAATCACCAAATGAGAAATTGCCTAACATTTCAAAAAATGTATGGTGACGTGCAGTATAACCAACGTTATCTAAGTCATTATGTTTACCGCCAGCACGAACACATTTTTGTGATGTGGTTGCACGTACATAGTCACGTTTTTCAAGACCTAAGAAGCAGTCTTTAAACTGGTTCATCCCAGCATTTGTAAATAATAAAGTTGGGTCGTTGGCAGGAACAAGAGAACTCGACGCGACACGTGTATGCCCTTGCGTCTCAAAGTAGCGCAAAAATGCTTCACGAATTTCAGCAGATGTCATTAAACGAGTACTCACAACCAAGTCACTCCATATTTTCGAATTTGGCTAAATGTATCAATGCCTGTTTGTTTTATGTCAAACCTGAGCATTTGATACGGGGCTTATTTTTTAAAAACGCTAAATTGTAGCGGAAAAACCCCACCGAACCAACGATTTTAAAAGGAATATCTTACAAAACTGTGATTTGGCTAAAAATCTATATTCAATTGGGCGTGACGTGCTTTACTATATGCCTTCTTTAGCCTTTAGTTTTGTAGATAAGGATAGGTCATGCAACGTATCGCCATTAATGGGTTTGGGCGGATTGGACGTAATGTTTTACGTGCTTGGTTCGAGAGCTCAAAACAATTTCAATTTGAAATCGTGGCGATTAACGATATAGCAGATGTACAAACATTAGTGCACTTATTTAAATATGATTCCACACATGGCCGTTTTAATGGAAATGTAGAAATATTTATTGAAAATGAAAAAGTTTTTTTGAACATTCAATCAAATCAAAGAACGCTAAAAGTTGAAGTTTTAAAACAGGAACAACCTGAGCTTTTGCCATGGTCTAGTTTAGATATTGATGTCGTACTTGAGTGTACTGGACTGTTCCGTTCCCATGCTGATGCAACACGCCACCTACAAGCTGGAGCAAAAAGGGTAATTATTGGTGCAGCACCTTTTGACCATGTAGATGCAGCAATTGTCTATGGTGTTAACCATGCAGATGTGAAAGCGACTGATCAGATCATATCAAGTGTGTCATGTACTACGCAGGCATTAGTACCCTTAGTTAAAATCATTGACGATGCTTTTGGTATTGAAACAGCGCTAATGACAGAAATTCATGCTGTTACAGCAGACCAGTCTGTACTTGATCACGCGCATCGTGATTTGCGTCGTGCCAGAGCTTCTGGACAAAATATTATACCAACTACGTCTAGTGCATTAGGTGCATTAAAGCGCGTTATGCCAAAAATGGAAGACCGTATAGATGGTTATTCAATTCGGGTGCCGACTATTAATGTGGCTGCAATTGACTTAACTTTTATCGCTCAATCGCCAATTACTATGCATCATATTAATGAAGTGTTGATTAAAGCTTCTCAAACAGATTATGCAGAAATTATGGCTGTTACTGATGAACCATTAGTTTCAAGTGATTTCAACCATTCTCCTTATTCGCTGATTGTTGATTTAACCCAGACCATGGTGGTGGGGCATCAGGCTAAAGTATTTGCTTGGTATGATAATGAATGGGGTTATGCAAATCGATTATTGGATTTGTGTGATTCTTTTTAAAAGTGAATTTAAATCATTTAAGGATGTTAAATTAACATCCTTTTTTATAATTACTAATTTATGATCTGAATAGTTGTGGAAATAATTTAAAAGAAAATTTATTTTAAAATTCTAAATATTTATATTGTGAAAAACTATCTCTATTTGTATGATTCGCAAACATTAAAATTTTAATTATAGAGTTCATATGAAATTTAACTCAAAAAAAATAAGTGGTTTTTTAATTATTACATCTACTATTATTTTAACCGCTTGTGGTGGTGGAGGCTCAGATCAAAATACTAATGATCAAGCTGAAAGTAATTTAGAAAAAGACGATGCAATTTACCAAGTTTATTATCAACCTTCTAATTTTTCTTCAGAGGTTTATAGTGATTTTTTTGAAATCACTCAATATCCAATTAAAAATAATGAAATATTTTTTCCAAAGTCACATAACCTACCGCTAGAGAATGAACTTCTTACTGAACAAAAAATTTTAAATAAAGGTACATTACAAACAAATATTGTAAAAAGGTTGACGCCTAGCAGTTGGACTTATGAACTAACCTCTGATGTGAAACAAAACTTAAATTTTGAAATTGTGAAGTTAGATGGTGAAAATATCTTTGACCGTGTATTACCGGGCTATAAAGAAAATAAAAATCTAGAAACGGGCCTTCATAATCAGCTTGATAAAAATTTAATTGAATTTTATCAAAACTATAAGAATGTTAGGTTTCCAAAAAATAGTTATTGTTATCGTTTAAAAGAGACTAAATGGAACCAATCTTATATTTCATATATATCTAGTCTTAATGCAAATCCCTCGTTTAGTGAGAAAAAGCAGTCAATCATCGAAAGGTATAATAACTTAGGTCAAGATAAAAAGTATTTTAGGCTTCTAAATTCGCAGTGGTACGGCTATAACTTAACTGTTTTAGAAAACTTAGAAACTGGTGATACTCAAAGTGTACTAGGTAATAATAATGATCAATCTGCTTTTATAGAGTTTAAGTCAAGCAACTTATGGGATGCTGACAAAAGTTTGGCTTATGAAAAGTCTCATCCTTATTCTATAGAAGATAACCCGCTTAATAATGTGCACTCCTCAAATGCTTTGAAGCAGAAATTAAAAATTGCAAATCTTGAAAAAGGTTGCTTTGCTTTTAATACTCAAGCAGCTCAAGCTATTCAAAAGTTAAATTTGGTGAATTGGAAACAAGGTGATAGTTCAGTTATTGGCCCTTTCTTTGGTCGAAAAACTTTTGATTATAATTTAAGTGAGTGATAGTAAGATATTGAATCCACTTGCTAATTCATAAAAACTTCTTTTTGACTTTAGAGTTTATTCAGAAAGATTTATGCAAATTGTCAGGTGCATGGCAGAAAGTATCATGCTACACTAAGAGAAATCGGGTGTGTTCCCGATTTTTTTATGTGGGGTCGTTCCACGTTGATCAGATTTTAGGCTTGAAATATGACCATTTCAGAGACATGGTTGCTGCCTGACGGGGTAGCCGATGTATTGCCGGAACAGGCACAAGTCATTGAAAAACTTCGCCGTGAAGCTTTAGATTTCCTCGCGGTGCGAGGTTATCAATTGGTATATACACCATTTATCGAATACATCGAATCGTTGTCTTCATTATCAGAATCAAATCAAGACTTAGATTTAGTAACTTTTAAGGTTATTGATCAGCTCTCAGGCCGTTTACTCGGTGTTCGTGCTGATATGACGCCACAAGTTGCACGTATTGATGCACATGTAAGACCAGTTGAAGGCGTTGCACGTTACTGTTATTCAGGGACTGTATTACATACTAAACCACAAAATTTCAATGCCACTCGTGCACCTTTACAATTAGGTGCAGAGTTATATGGCCATGACAGTATCGAAGCTGATGTCGAAATGGTCGATGTTATGCTGGGGCTGATTGAGAATATCTATACTTTGCAAGGCGCACATTTAGATTTGGGCCATGTAGGGTTGTTCCGTAGTCTAGTCAAGTATGCTGGACTGTCAAAAAATGAAGAACATGAACTGTCTGATCTTTATCAAAGAAAAGCATTGCCAGAGTTAGCAGAATTTACTCAAAGCCTGAATATGGGTTCTGATTTCTATGCGCTTGGCCGTTATTCTAGTGATCTAGAAGCATTGCAGTCGAATTTAAGTGCCAATATCTTGCAAGATGCAGAGTTTAAGTCAGCTTTAGATGCGCTTAAGACGACGCTTGAGCAAATTAAAGGGCGCTGGCCAAATCTCAATATCGGTATCGATGTTGTAGAGCTACGTAGTTATCACTATCACACTGGTTTAATGTACGCAGTATATGCGCCGAACCGTGCTGCGCCGTTAGCGCAGGGTGGCCGTTACGATGGTATTGGTGAACACTTTGGTCGTGCACGTCCTGCTACTGGCTTTAGTTGTGATTTATATGCCTTAGGTGCAAATCAGTTCGCCGAAATAGAAACTGTTGTTGCTCCAAAAGGTACAGAACAGGATTTACTCAAAGCAATTTCTAATGCACGTGCTCAAGGTTTACGTGTCGTTCAATTGTTAGGTAATGATGATTTAAGTTCTATTCCATACGCGACCCATCAACTCGTGTCGCAAAATGGTCAATGGAATATTGAAAAGATTTAATCGCCAACGGTAAGTTTTTACTGGTGGTTTCCAATTTTAACAGCATGATGTAATGAGGCTATTATGGGCAAAAATGTTGTGGTACTTGGTACCCAATGGGGCGACGAAGGTAAAGGTAAAATCGTCGACCTGCTCACAGATCAGGCGGCTGCGGTAGTACGTTATCAAGGCGGACATAACGCAGGTCATACTCTTGTCGTAGGTGGTAAAAAAACTGTATTGCACCTCATTCCATCAGGTATTTTACGTGAAAACGTATTGTGCTTAATTGGTAATGGTGTGGTACTTTCACCAGCCGCATTAATTGAAGAAATGGGAATTTTGGAAGCAGAAGGAGTTCCTGTTAAAGAACGCCTACGTATTTCTCCAAACTGTCCACTCATTTTGCCTAACCACATTGCACTTGATCAGGCACGTGAAAAGAAACGTGGTAATGCTAAAATCGGTACTACAGGTCGTGGTATTGGTCCTGCATACGAAGATAAAGTGGCTCGCCGTGCAGTGCGTGTTGCTGACCTTGTTCGTGGTGGTGCAGCATTAGAAGAAAAACTGTCTGAAATGCTTGAGTTACATAACTTCCAGTTAACTCAGTTCTACGGTGTAGAAGCTGTTAAATTTGAAGATGTATTGGCTCTTTGCAACCAATGGCGTGAAGTTCTTGCTCCATTAGTGGTTGATGTGACTAAAGTGTTGCATGACTATCGCAAAGAAGGTAAGGCTGTAATGTTTGAAGGAGCTCAAGGCTCTCTTCTAGATATTGACCACGGTACTTATCCATATGTTACAAGTTCAAATACAACTGCTGGTGGCGTAAGCTCTGGTTCAGGTATGGGACCTTTACATCTTGATTATGTATTAGGTATTACTAAAGCTTATACAACTCGTGTAGGTGCTGGCCCATTCCCAACTGAATTGGTTTACGATGCAGCAGCTGATGCTGGTGATCCAGTGGGTAAACACTTGGGTACAGTAGGTCATGAGTTTGGTGCTTCTACTGGTCGTCAACGTCGTTGCGGATGGTTTGATGCTGAAATCCTTCGCCGTTCTGTAGATGTAAACTCACTTTCTGGTATTTGCTTAACTAAACTTGACGTTTTAGATGGTTTAGAAGAAGTGAAAATCTGTGTGGGCTATGAAAATACAGATTCAGGCTGTGTAGGTTCTTCTGATGCGGTTTCTTTTGAATGCTTGAAACCAATCTACGAAACTATGCCAGGTTGGAGCGAGTCGACTGTGGGTTTAACTAGTATCGACCAATTACCAGCAAATGCTTTGGCTTATGTGAAGCGCATTGAACAGTTAATCGAATGTCCGATTGATATCGTTTCAACTGGTCCAGACCGCGCAGAAACAATTGTTTTACGTCATCCATTCTCTGCTTAATTAGCAAAGATTAAAAAAGCCTCCTGAAAGGGGGCTTTTTTATACCCGACTAAAGTGCAGTTTTTGTTTGATTCGATTCAGATTAAAACGTTATATATCGATAAGGAATGATGGGCTCAGGATGAAGCTGCAACCAACTATTTCAAAAACAATTTTTTATTCTTTTTTATTTGCTATTGGTGGCTCTCCAACATTAGCGATGTTGGTCATTTATGGACAAACATATCATGAAGATTTCTTCATGACTGCTTTTATGAGCTTGTCAGTATTGTTCGCATGCGTGTTAATTCCTGTGGTATTCATACAAAATAGTTATTTACTCTGGAAAAGAGAAAGTCCTAATCTTGAAGAGAAAGTTAAGACCTTAAGTCATATCTATCTTGGCTTAAATGTAATATGTTTGATTTTCTGGATTTATTTGATGACTTTATCTACTTGATCGTTACATAAATACTATGATCATGAAGAAATGAGACATTCAAAGCATACGCGGGATTTCTTATAATAAGTGCAAAAGAATAAACAGCTTTTCTAACGATTTAGGTGATCCAATTGATGAATAAAAGACTTTTTTTAAGTTTATGTGCTGCGAGTGTTGTAACAATTTCTGGTTGTACAACAGTAGCTGACATGGCAGGCGCAGATACAGCGACTTTAAATGCTCAATCTGCTCAAGGTTTTAATAAAATGGTGCAGGAAGCACGTGGTAAGGGTGCGCTAGATACTAGTTCTAGTACATATAACCGCATTAATTCTGTATTCAACCGTTTGAAACCGTATGCGAACCAGATGAACCAGACAGGTCAGCCATTTAGCTGGCAGTTGGCAGTGTTAAAGTCTGACACGATTAATGCCTATGTAGCACCAGGCGGTAAAGTTGTGTTCTATACCGGTATTGTCAATAAATTGAACCTGACTGATGCTGAAATTGCAGCAGTTATGGGGCATGAAATGACTCACGCCTTAGAGGAGCATGCAAAAAGTAAAATTGGCGCTCAGGCTCTAACTGATTTAGCTCTTGGTATTGGTCTAAGCTATGCTGGTAATAATGTCGGCCAACTTGGTACTGCTGCGGCTCAACTGGGTTCGCAAGTGGGTGTAGGCTTACCATATTCTCGTAGCTTGGAAAGTCGTGCTGACCAAGGCGGTTTAATGCTAATGGCGCGTGCAGGTTATAATCCAAATGCTGCGATTACACTTTGGGAAAAAATGAACAAGCTTGAAGGTGGTGGTGGTTCATCTTTCTTGTCTACTCACCCATCTAACTCTCAGCGTATTGGCGAAATGCGTAAAAACTTGCCTGCAGCAATGGCAGTTTATAATACCCGTAAATAAGATATAAATTTTTTATAGATAAAGAAAACGGATGCTTAAGCATCCGTTTTTTATTTAAGGCGCAGGGTTGGGCTGTTGAGTGTGAATGGCTTCAATACCTTGTAAAACTTCAGCAGATAATTCAATTTCAAATGCCTGAATATTTTCTTTAAGTTGGTCTAGATTAGTGGCACCAATAATTGTGCTGGTCACAAAGAATTGTTGTTTGATAAATGCTAATGCCATTTGGGTTAAGCTGAGTCCATGTTTCTCTGCTAGCTGTGCATATTGTTCAGTTGCCCATTCGCTTTGAGGGTTACTGTAGCGGCTAAAACGAGGAAATAATGTGACACGGGCATTAGCTGGACGTGCGCCATTTCTAAACTTGCCAGAAAGATAGCCAAACGCAAGAGGAGAGTATGCAAGTAAGCCAACATCTTCATATTTAGCAATTTCAGACATACCTAGTTCATAAGTACGGTTGAGTAGACTATATGGGTTTTGAACGCTTACAAATTTGCTAACACCTAGCTTTTCAGCCAAATGTAAAAATTTAATAGTGCCCCACGGCGTTTCATTCGATAAACCAATATAGCGAATGCGCCCGCGGTTAATCTCTTCTTGTAGGGCGAGTAATGTTTCTTCTAGAGGTGTCGTGTCGTAATCATTTTGAGCTTGTTGGTTGCCATAAGCTAGCGTACCAAAAAAGTTGGTATGACGTTCGGGCCAATGGAGTTGATAGAGGTCGATATAGTCGGTTTGGAGACGTTTGAGTGAACCATCTAGGGCTTTCGCAATATGATCGCTGTTGAAGCGCGTATGGCCTTCTCGGATGTGTGTTCCACCAAAGCCAGGTCCGGCAATTTTAGAAGCGAGAAAGACTTTGTCACGTTGACCATTTTGGGCAAACCAATTGCCAATGATCGTTTCTGTTGCACCGTAAGTTTCAGGTTTTGGTGGAACCGAATACATCTCTGCCGTATCCCAAAAATATAAACCGTGTGCCAAAGCATAATTGAGTTGTTGAAATGCTTCTTGCTGGGAGTTTTGCTCACCAAATGTCATGGTGCCTAAACAAATTTCTGGAAGCTTGAGGCCTGTGCGACTAAGTGGGTTAAATTGCATACAGCGTAATCCTTGGAAATTTTGAGTTAGCCTAACGGAGAATATGTATTCAACTTAAATCATAAAATTAGAATAGTTTGTAAGTTTTGTGTATTAACTCATTGTTGCATATAAAAAAAGCAAACCGAAGTTTGCTTTTGATTAAAAATTTAATAAATATTATTCGTCATCATCATAGTCGTCATCAGAAACAGGTGCATCTTCTAATGAAACATCAAAAATAAGAATAGCTTTACCATCTGTTTGGATCATGCCTTGATCTTCTAAGGTTTTGAGTACACGGCCAACCATCTCACGTGAACAACCTACAATACGGCCAATTTCTTGACGAGTAATACGAATTTGACGACCATTCGGCAAAATCATTGCTTCTGGCTGTGAAGATAGGTCGATTAAACAACGTGCGATACGGCCAGACACATCGATAAATGCAAGATCTGTCATTTTACGGGTCGTATTTTTTAGACGGCGAACGAGCTGTGCAAAAACAGCATAACTTAAGTCTGGATATTGTTTGCTAAGTTCGTGGAAGTTGTCATAAGAAATTTCTGCAATTTCACAGACATCACGAGTACGAACTTCAGCTGTACGTTGAGGGTTCGGTTCGAAAAGCCCCATTTCCCCAAAGAAGTCGCCCGGATTCAAATATGCAACAACAATTTCACGTTCATCATCTTCACGTAAAATAATTGAAACTGAGCCTTTTAAAATTAAATATAAAGATTTCGACTCTGTTCCGGCATCAACAATTGTGGTTCGTTTTGGATATCTGTTGATGTGAGCACGTTTTAACAATGCTTTAACGGATTCAGGTAGTTGCCCCGGGGATAAAGCATCTGTGCTGAGTTGTGAAAAATTTGAAGTCATGCTTAATATGTTCCGAATAGGGTAAACAATTCACACAAGCCCGAGATGAGCTATTACACAGAAGAGATGAAATTCCTTATCAACTCATTTTATGTTAGTGTACAAAACAAGGGTCTGTTGACATTTCACAGATGGTTGCGACATAAGACAATTCTTTTAGACGTTACCAACCAAGAGCTATGAAATTTAGCCATTCTAAATAAATAGATCTTAACAACGGAACGTACAAAATAACATGGTCTTGCGCTATGCCTGCACTGCTTAAATTGCAGCTCAGATTATGGCTGAAATTTCACAAACTATATAACAAAACTGGACAAAGGTTAGCCATTGTCTGGGCTTTGCGTCTTATTTGGATTAATTTTTAGCTCTAAAGCAATCCATAGATGAAATGTCAACAGACCCTGCTTAAATTTATAATTTTTTTTAGGTAGTTGCAATGCAAACAAGTGTACATTGGCTAGAGAATGTTGCTTTTGAAGCGAAATCAGATAGTGGGCATAGTGTCATCATGGACGGCTCACCTGAGTATGGTGGTGAAAACCGTGGTCCACGTCCTATGGAGTTGCTATTAATGGGACTTGGTGGGTGTGCTTCGTTTGATATTGTGACCATTTTAAAGAAATCTCGTCAAGATGTGACGAATGTTGTATGTAATTTAAAAGCTGAGCGCGCTGACGCAATTCCGGCTGTTTTTACTAAAATCCACTTACACTTCGTGGTAACAGGTAAAGCTGTGAAAGAAAAACAGGTTGCAAAAGCGGTTGAATTATCTGCCGAAAAATATTGTTCAGCGAGTAAAATGCTTTCTGATGGTGGTGTTGAAATCACCCATGACTTCGAAATTATTGAAGCTGAATAAGGTGTTTTTTTGATAGGTAGAAAAAAGAAGCTGACACTAGAGTTGGCTTTTTTATTGTCAAAAATAACTAAAAAATAAGAGGAGAAATGAAAGTGAATATTCGTGCTGCTAAATGGGAAGATACTCAGGCAATTTGTAATTTACTTAAACAGATGGGGTACCCACAACCACTCGCTCTTATCCAAGAAAAATTTGAAATACTACATAGCGATCCTAAATCACAAATTTTGATTGCTGAAGAGGAAGATAAAGTATGTGGCTTTTTATCCCTTTATTTTATTCCACAAATCGCCTTAAAAGGTGAATTTGCCAAAGTATGCTATCTATGTGTTGATGAAAATATACGAAGTAAAGGTGTTGGACATTTACTTTTGCAGCAGGCTGAGCAATTGGCAAGACAACGTGGTTGTGATCGAATGGAACTGCATTCAGGCGAACAACGGACATTGGCGCATCAATTTTACTTACGAGAAGGGTATGTCGATGCGCCAAAATATTTTCGAAAAGCTTTAAATTAGCGGGCAGTACCTAAGAACAATTGCGGATCTACTCGTGCATTATTGAGACTCATGCCCCAATGCAAGTGCGGACCTGTAACACGTCCAGTTTTACCCACTAAACCTAAAGTTTCTCCTTGGCGAATATGTTGGCCTTTCTCTACTTTAATTGCACTTAAATGGCAAAACATACTGATTAAGCCTTGCCCGTGATCAATCAATACGGTTTGACCATTAAAAAAATAAGATCCAGTTTGAATTACAACGCCATCTGCTGGTGCAACTACTTTTTGTCCCACTGGTGCAGGGATATCTAAACCTGAGTGGGGGGCGCGCTCTTCGCCATTAAAGAAGCGTTTTCGTCCAAAAGAGTTACTGAATTTCCCCGAAGTGGGGCGTATAAATTTTGGCAAGGCTTGCCATGTGCTCTGTGTAAATGAGCTATACACATCATTTTGTTCTTTAGCTTCTTGAGCGTAACGGTCTAACTGACTTTGATTTGGATTTACATAGTCTTGGTTAGTAACTTTAATCCGTTGCTCAGCGTAAGGATAGGATTTAATTTCTATTTGAATTGGGGCTTTATTGGTTTCAAGCTGTATAGTACCAAGAGGTGTAGATAAAGGGATCCCGAACACAGCATAACGCTGATGACCTTCTTGACTGATTAAAACTGGTTTTTGCTGGAAGTTGACCTGAGTAATATCACTAGTTAAGGGAATAACTGCGATTCCGCCAGCTCTTCGAGAGTCTTGGGGAAGCTCGGCAAAGCAGTAAAAAGGTATTGATGTAAAAAGCAAAGTAGAAATGAGTTTTTTTATTAACATAGCAACAATAATTTTATAAGAGAATATTCGAGATTATATCAGTAAGTTTTAATTAAGAGTTATTTTAATTTTTTTAACAATTGAATTCTAATTTTATTTATTACTTTATTTTAATAATTGATTGTTTGCTTATCTTTGTTTTTGTGATTTTATTTGTCTTATATTTTAAATTTTCTAAACTTAACTTTTTATTTTGATTGTTTATTAATTCTTAGTGTTTTTCTTTGATTTTAAATCTCTTGTTATTCTGGTTTTTATTGTCAATAATGATTTTTTGGTTAAATTTATAATCAAAATTTTAATTATTATATAAATATTTTAAAGGACTTTAATATAATGTTAAATATATCTTATGAAGATCGTTTTACTGAAATATGGAAATACATGCAACGAGGATTGGTTTATCCAGCCCCCCATGCAATTTTTACTACGGTTTGGCTTAATACCGAAATTACACGTGAAAAAATTCGTCAGTTAATGATCGCTGTGCGTCAAGAGGTCAATAAGAATCCAGCACTTTCTAGTAAAAATACAACTTTGGCAATTGGTATATCTTTTGATAATTGGGATGCAATTTGTAAAAAAGATAAGTTGTCACGACCAAAGGGAATGCAATTACATTATCCAGAAGAAAAAAATCCAAATGTCTCAGAAGTTTTCTCTGATTCTAATGGGAGTTTTAAAAATTCGGATGGCGACATTTGGTTGCATGTAAAAAGTGATGATGCTGATGCGTGTACAGTATTACAGAAATATATTGAGCATTTTTTAGCTTCAGACATTAAAGAAATATTTAGTCAGGTTACTGCTTCACAATCTAAAACTGGTCGCAATGGTAAGGTTTTAGGGTGTCGTTTTTCTGAAAATTTAAATAATCCATCTGATCCAATTTCACTGGCAAAACATACTTTAATTGGTGCAGAAGACATTGATCATTTTGGTGGCTCATACGTTTTATCTCAAAGGTTTTTAATTAATTGGGATCAAATCAATATGATGTCAGAAGATCAAATTGAAGATTTGATTGGACGTAAAACTGACGACACGATTATTCCAGACCGTGATAGCCGTTCGCACATTAAAGCTTCTCGTGTACAAGATGAAAATGGAAATACTACACCAGTTCTGCGTTTAGGCTTACCGTTTGGCCGTGCTGAGTCAAATTCAAGTTTTAGAGTGCCAAAATCGGTAACTAAAGCAGATGAAGCAGGGATTTATTTTGCTGGTTTTGCAAAAACTGCTGCAATTTTAGAAGAGGTTATGGCAAGTCAGATTGGGGCAATAGAAGGCTTTATGAATGACCGTCTATTCAATAGCCTTCATTCAGACTTGGGAGGAATATTTTATATTCCAAGTTTAAAAGATTTAGCATTAGATGATGCACCAGAATATTTAAATGATTTTAGTCGATTAGATAAAGATAACTGGAATTTTTTCCCAGGTATGGATTGGAATCGATTTGATCGCCATTATATGAATAGTTCCGATAATGGTTTGATGTACTACAATCATAGTAATTATCTTTTTAACATGGCAACTGGGCTAAATCCCCATAGTGAATTTTTTAAACCACCTTCTAATCGTATTTTAAGTTTACTTGAGAATACATTTTCTTTATGGCAAGACAACTGGTATTTCAACCGGAAACAAGAAGAAATTGAGCAAGGGGTGGATTATTATATTGATGAGTTTGACATCAGTGATAAGCCTGAAAATATCATGGGTTTATCTATTATGTTGCGCAAAGGTTGGGCTATTCGATTAAGCTTACAGTTATTCTCATCAGAAAATTATGGTTTCCGCGGACGGAAAATTTTATTAAAAAATGGTGAAATGATTCCGTATTCAACTGGGCGCGAATGTGAAGGTAAGGTCATTTATGGATCGGATACTTATCGCATTATGCCTGATGAAATTATTGTAGGAGCTATGCCAAATCTGACCTTGGGTGAAGGTCGTTATGTCATGAAGTATTTATCTGAAGAAGAACGTCTTCAGGGCTTTTTGCGTAATTTAAGTGAAGCATCGGGTGTTGGGCATGTTATTCCAAATTATAAAAAGGCACTAGATTTAGGTTTAGCTGGTCTACAACAAGAAATTGCTAAACATGCAAGCAATGCGCAGACTCCGGAGAAGAAAGACTTCTATGAAGCTTCAAGATTAGCACTAACTGGTATTTCTGAATATTTCTTAAATTACTCAAAGCTCGCATTTAAAGTCGCAGGCCAGATGCAAAAAGGACAAGAGTTCGAAAGAGATAATTTAATTGCAATTGGTCGACGAATGGAAAAGTTGTCGAAAGATAAACCGGACACATTTATTGAAGCAGTTCAATTTATTTTCACATTGCATAGTTGTTTGCATTTAAATGGTGAGCCAACAGCATTTGGACGTATGGATCAGCTGTTACAACCTTTCTTGGACAACCATTCGGCTAGGCCTGAACAGGCGCAAGAAATTATTGATGCCTTCTATATTAAGCTAGATGAAAAAGTACAACAAAACCGTATGTTTATGGAAGACCATCAACCTTTTGGTAATCTCGCAATGGGTGGTAGTTCGGGACCTTATCCTCAAGGTGCATCTTTGGGACAATGGATTCAACAGATTACAGTTGGTGGTACAGTCGCTGATGGTGAAGAAGACTTTTCTAAAACCAAACCAGCTTACAATGAGGTCACAAAATTATTTATTCGTGCATCAGGCCGGTTACCGTTAAATGCACCGTGTTTGTCTCTACGCACTCGCAAGGATATTCCTGAAGAAATTTTAGAAGTGGCTGCACATGCAATTTTATCTGGCGGTGCTCATCCAATTTTATTAAATGATGAAAAACTCATTCCTAGTCTTCATCAAAGTGGAAATGGTGTAGGGGGGGATGCACTCACTAATTTGCCAAATTGGAATTCTAAAGTCGATATTCGTTCAGCTCAAAATTATGCTTGCGATGGTTGTTATGAACCTCAGTTCCCTGGCGAAAACTGGTTTTCTTTAGGTGGATTCTCGACATTACAGCCTTTGGAGTGTGCACTAAATCAGGGTAAAACAATTTCAAGTGCGGGACAAAGTTATCTGTTTGGGCAAACTGTTTCATTAAATACGAAACCTGCCGATCAGATTGATAGTTTTGAAGAATTATTAGAGTTATACAAGCAACATTTTGAATTGCTCAATCGCAAGGCATTCAATGGGCAAATTCTAGGCTACGGTGCCAATACAGATATTTGTCCATCTCCAATTCTAAATGTCTTGATGGACGACTGCTTGGCTAAAGGGCAAGATTTTTATAGTGGCGGTGCTAAATATAATATTTATGGACCGTGTTATATCTCGCTCAGTAATACAATTAACTCGTTGTATGCCATTAAGGCGATGGTTTTTGACCCATTAACCGCAGTTACTACATTGCCTGAACTATTAGAGTGTCTCTGCTGTGACTGGGGATATAAAATGACTGAGCCATTTATTAGCAATTTAGCTGGTCATGCCCGTATTGCCGCGCAAGCTGATCGTTATAAGCGCTTACGTGAAATTGCTTTGGCACAACCACGTTATGGACGAGGAAACTCTGAAGTTGATGAACTAGGCGATGAGATTGTTAAAATGATTGCTGAGATATCAGTCAAGACATTTACTCATCCATGGCCACAATTCGCACAAAGCCTTAAAAATTTGGCTGAACGCTATGGTTCAAAAGAGCATCCGTTTGGTATACAGATTCAACCGGGTGTGGGAACTTTTGAAAATCATGTGGAGATGGGGGCATGGAATGGTGCGAGTGCTGATGGTCGCCGTTTAGGTACGACAGTAGCTTCTGATCTAAGTCCATCACCAAGTCCAGCAGATTTGGCAATTGATCATCAAAAAGTTGAGTTTAGCCGTGCTTTACAAGGTTTTAATGGTATTGGCACAGACTTAATGGCTGATGGAGCACCTACAGATTTTAATATTGGTGAAGACTTTGGCGTTAAAGAACTTGTAGCTATCCTGAAGCAATTCAGTCAAGGAAGTTCATCTAATATTTTAACAATAACAGTAGCTGACCCAGAAACATTTGCTCAAGCTGTGACATCACCTGAGCAATATAATTTGTTAAGAGTACGTACCGGTGGTTGGTCAAACTTCTTTACATCTGTGTTCCCTACTATTCAGGAGCAACACCAGCGTCGTCCTGTGTCGACGCCAGACCTACCTAAAGAAAAAACAGAACAAGCAAAATGTCCATTTCATCAATGGACTAATTGATTAGTTGTTTTAAAAGGCAGTCTTTTTAAATAAAGGCTGCCTTCAATTATTTTAATATTTAACAGTTATAACTATTAAAAATATCACAGCTTTCAAATTGCCATTTGTTATAAGAATTCAGATAAAACATGACATTTTTGCTTTCTCTTAAAAATTATACAAAATGTACTTGAAATAGATCGCTCACAAACCCATATTATAATGGAGTTTTACTCATTGTTATTTTAATAACATTATGAAAAATATATAAAAATTTATTTGAAATCCGAAAAAGTGTTCCCATTTATTACACAAGTACAAATTTGTTGTGAGGAATAACAAGAATGCGTTTTGAAAAATTTACAAACCGCTTGCAGCAAGCCCTTTCAGATGCTCAATCTTTAGCGATGGGTAAAGACCATACCGCGATCGCAGGTATTCATATTTTGTCTACCCTATTAGAAGAGCCATCAAATATTAGTTTGTTGCAACAAGCAGGTGCACGGTTACCTGAACTTAAACAAAAGCTTGAGCAAGCTATAAAAGATGCTCCGACCATTGCGAATCCGACTGGAGATGTCAATTTAAACCCTGAAGCCGTTAAAGCGCTTAATCTGGCAGATAGATATGCGCAAAAAGCAGGCGATGAATTTTTGTCAACTGACTGGGTTCTATTAGGGTTGGCAGAGACAGGCGAAACTAAAAATATTTTAAGTGCCGTAGGTGTAACTCCCGACAGCTTACGTAAAGTTATTGAACATATTCGAGGTAGTGACAAAGTCATGAGTAATAATCACGAAGATCAACGTGACTCACTTAATAAATATACGATTGATTTAACTGAACGTGCTTTAGCGGGAAAACTTGATCCGGTTATTGGGCGTGATGATGAAATCCGCCGTACTATTCAGGTCTTATCACGTCGTACAAAAAATAACCCTGTACTCATTGGTGAGCCGGGTGTTGGTAAAACCGCTATTGTTGAAGGTTTGGCGCAGCGTATTGTAAATGGTGAAGTACCAGAAGGCTTAAAAAGCAAACGAGTTTTATCATTAGATTTAGGTTCATTACTGGCTGGTGCTAAATATCGTGGCGAGTTTGAAGAACGTTTAAAAGCTGTTTTAAAAGATCTGGCAAAACACGAAGGTGAAATCATCCTGTTTATTGACGAGCTACATACGCTTGTAGGCGCAGGTAAGGGTGATGGCGCAATGGATGCAGGGAACATGTTAAAACCTGCATTGGCGCGCGGTGAGTTGCGCTGTGTGGGTGCAACAACCTTAGATGAGTATCGCCAATATATTGAAAAAGATGCAGCTTTAGAACGTCGCTTCCAAAAAGTATTGGTTGATGAGCCAAGTGTTGAAGATACCATTGCGATTTTACGTGGTCTAAAAGAGAAATATGCCACTCACCATGGTGTGCAAATTTTAGACTCGGCGATTATTGCAGCGGCAAAAATGTCTCATCGCTATATTACAGATCGTCAATTACCAGACAAAGCAATTGACTTGATTGATGAAGCAGCTTCTCGTATTAAGATGGAAATTGACTCTAAACCAGAAGCGCTTGATAAGCTCGACCGCCGTTTAATCCAGTTGAAAATGCAATTGGAAGCTGTAAAAAAAGATGAAGATGTAGGTAGTAAAGCCGAAGTCGCTCATCTTGAAAAACAGATTGCTGAAGTCGAGAAAGAATACAACGATCTTGAAGAAATCTGGAAATCTGAGAAGACTCTTGTAGAAGGAACTAAACAAGCTCAAGTTGAACTTGATAAAGCGCGTATTGCTTTTGAAAAGGCTCAGCGTGAGGGTGATTTGGCTGAAGCAGCACGTTTACAGTATGGTGTAATTCCAGAGCTTCAAAAACAACTTGAGCAAGATGAAGTTGCAGAAGAGAACGAAGAGCCAAAACTTATTCGTACTAAAGTAACTGAAAATGAAATTGCTGAGGTTGTTAGTGCTGCAACAGGAATTCCAGTTGCTAAAATGCTGCAAGGCGAGCGTGAAAAGCTACTCAATATGGAAGGCTTTTTACATGACCGCGTTGTAGGGCAAGATGAAGCCGTTGTAGCCGTTTCGAATGCAGTTCGTCGTTCACGTGCAGGCTTGTCTGACCCGAATCGTCCAAGTGGTTCATTCTTATTCTTGGGTCCAACAGGTGTTGGTAAAACCGAGTTAACAAAAGCACTGGCGAACTTCTTGTTTGACAGTGATGACGCCATGATTCGTATCGACATGAGTGAATTCATGGAGAAACATTCGGTTAGCCGTTTGGTAGGAGCACCTCCGGGTTATGTGGGTTATGAAGAAGGCGGTGTTTTAACTGAAGCTGTTCGCCGTAAACCATATAGTGTGGTGTTGTTTGATGAGGTTGAAAAAGCGCATCCGGATGTATTCAATATCTTGCTACAAGTGTTGGATGACGGACGCTTAACAGACTCACAAGGCCGAGTAGTCGACTTTAAAAACACGGTTATTGTGATGACATCGAACTTGGGTTCACAAGATGTACGTGAGCTAGGTGAGGGTGCAACAGACGATGAAGTGCGTACCATTGTAATGAATGCGGTAAGTCAGCATTTCCGTCCGGAATTTATTAACCGGATTGATGAGCTTGTGATTTTCCATTCACTCAAAAAAGCACAGATTCGAGGCATTGCCGATATTCAGTTGGATCGATTACGTTCACGTCTGGTTGATCGTGATATGAGTTTAACTGTAGATGACACTGCTTTTGATTTATTGATTGATGCTGGTTTCGACCCTGTATATGGCGCGCGCCCATTAAAACGTGCGATTCAACAACAGATTGAAAACACATTAGCTCAAAAAATCTTGTCGGGTGATTTTGTCGCAGGTGATACCATTTTAGTTAAAGGTGAAAATGGGCACTTAGTCTTCGATAAAATGAAACTCAGCTAAGCTTTTTCTGCTAAAACCGAAAAGAGAATATGGAAACATATTCTCTTTTTTTATGGTGAAGCTGTTTATGTTGTTGATGTGAGTAAAGCAACTAAGGCATCTGAAACTTTCTGAGTTAATGTTTTTAATTTTTGTTCAGGGTGGCCAGATAAAAAATAGTGGTAATCATAAATACGCTCTTGATAAGAAATGCAAATGAAAAAAGTACCTACAGGTTTTTGTGCGGTTTCACTTCCTCCAGATTTTAATAGACCAGTACAACTTACAATAAGGTCCGCTTGTTGAAATAACTGTTGACCCAGTTTGCACATTTCCTCAGTAACTTGTGGTGACTCTGCTGTGTAGGTTTCTATTAACTTTGGGTCGATATTTAAAATACTAACTTTAATGCTAGGGTCATAACTCACTAAACCACCAAGTAAAATGTCTGCACCGCTATTTTTATGAATGGAAAATTGGCTAGTTAAATAACCCGAACTGGCACTTTCAATAAAGGCAATTTTGAGTTGACGAGTTTCTAATATTTGGCAGCAGTGCTGAAGCATTATTTCACCTCGAATGGTGTTTATTTATAAATAAAATCAATTTACAGATAAATTATAAAATCACAGTAAGTGATTTAAGGATGTGGTTCAAGTCTGAGATAACAATCTATAAAACTACTGGAATATTCACAAAATGCTCGTGAAAAAATTCAGGTTTTAAAATGATCAATGTTAATTGTCGGGAAGTTTGTTTATAACATTGCGACATGCGTAAAAAATTGTTAATTTTGTTCGATATAACGAACAATAACAATTTTAGGATGAATGAAATGAACAATAAACAAGGGTATATGCTGGGAATTTTGAGCGGTATATCTGTATTATTATCAAATACATGGGCAGCTCAACCAATGTCAGAAAGTGCACTTGCAACCCAAACAGGAGCGATAACCACGTCTTTACCCGTCATTATTGCGAAAGCTCAGGACGATGCCAAAAAACCTGCGATAGAACAACAACAAGTACGTCAGGCATTAGGAGATAACTATTTACAGCAAGTTCGATGGGATGCGCTTAGAACTAGTGTACTTTCGCCTTATCAAGAACAAAAACAAAATCATGTTGTTGATAGTAAAGAAAAGAAGAGGTTAGAAATGATTGCGCTACCGGAAAGAGCAGACCGATTTACTAAATATGATTTTGAGTCAAAAAATGTTCATGGCGAGGTTATTATTACCGTGAAGTAATAATAACCTCTAATTTCATTAATATTGATCTAGAGCAGGGTGCTGAATTTTCCACGCACGGTGGATTTTTTGATTACGTTTAAAATCAAGGCCAATTGTTTCAGAAGTGATTTCTTCAACCTGAAAAATAGCTTCAATTTCTTCGTCCATCTCAAAACCACGATAGTTATTCGAGAAGTAGAGCGTACCTTCACTGTGCAAACGGTTCATTGCACGTTTAATTAGTGAGATATGGTCACGTTGTACATCGAATGTCCCATAGAACTTTTTAGAGTTTGAGAATGTTGGTGGATCAATAAAAATAAGGTCGTATTGTTCATGACCTTCTTTTAACCACTCAAAACAGTCACTGGCAAAGAACATGTGTTGTTCATCTGCATGATCTACAGTTAAACCATTTAAAACGAAGTTTTCTTTTGACCAGTTTAAGTAAGTGTTAGATAAATCTACACTTGTCGTACTTGCAGCACCGCCAAGTGCAGCATGTAAGCTTGCAGTAGACGTATAACTATATAAGTTCAAGAAGTGTTTACCACGTGCTTCTTGAGCAATACGTAAACGCATTTGACGGTGGTCAAGGAATAAACCTGTATCTAGGTAATCAGTCAGGTTAACCAAAATTTTAGCTTTACCTTCTTGCACGATAAAACGTTTTGAAGCTGTACTTTGTTTCGTATATTGAGTTGTACCAGTTTGGCGTGCACGTGTCTTAATAAAGATGGCATCGCGGTTTAAACCAGTAACAGCACGAATTGCAGCAAGCGCTAAATTGAAACGTTTTTTAGCTTTTTCTGGATCGATTGTTTTTGGTGGAGCGTATTCCTGAACGTGTAAACGGTCACCATATAAGTCAACAGCGACATTAAAGTCAGGTAAGTCGGCATCATATAAACGTAAGCAATAAATATTTTCTTTAGTTGCCCATTTTTTCAAGGCTGTCATATTTTTTTGCAAACGGTTAGCGAAGTCTTGTGCTTCTTCCATTTCAATAGGTTGGGCTTGCCAATTTGCTAAAAATGGTTGACTTACTTTTTCTGGTTTGATTACACCGAAACGAATATAAATTGGCAACTTACCATTCATTAAACGTAAAGTTTCAGGTGCTTCAAATGCTAAAACATCGGATTGTTCAATTTGAGCTGCAATAATTGCCGCATATTGATTTGGGAAATGTTTTTGTAAAAGCGCTGATAAACCTAGATATAGAGAACGGTTAGAAGCTTTTTCACCTAAACGTTCACCATAAGGTGGGTTAGTCACAATAAATGCAGTTTTACCTTCAGCAGCAAAATCTGGCCAGTCAGCTAAAGTACGCTCTTCAATCTGAATCTGACCTAATAAATTTTCAAAGCCTGCCGCAATAATATTTTCACGGGTTGCTTTAATTGCTTCCCAGTCTGCATCGTAGGCATAAAATTTAGGTAGAGGTAATTCAAGTGCCTTTTCGTGACGCTCTGCTGCTTCTGCTTTAAGTGAAAGCCAAAGTTCGCGGTCATGACCATGCCAGCCATTAAATCCAAAACGGCGAACAAGTCCTGGTGCACGGTCAGTTAAAATCATCAATGCTTCAATGATAAATGTGCCTGAACCACACATTGGGTCAAGCACAATCTCTGGATTACGCTGTTTGAGCTGAGCTTTTTGTAAAATTGCCGCAGCAAGGTTTTCTTTAATTGGTGCATCCGTCATAAAACGGCGGTAACCACGTTTATGGAGCGAGTCACCTGATAAATCTAGACAGTAGGTATGTTCAGTTTTACCTGCCAAAGCATAGATCGTAATTTCTGGTTGTTTTGTGTCAATGCTAGGGCGACGACCTACAGCTTCCATAAAGGAATCAACAACGCCATCTTTTACACGCAGTGTAGCAAATTGCGAATTGACCATGATTTCACGTTCTGCATGTAAGCGGATTGCGAAAGTACTTTGTGGTGCAAAAATAAGTGACCAATCAAAGCTCATCGCGCCTTCATAGAGCTCTTCTGCTACATCACGTGCATCATGCGTAAATTCAAGTTCATAAGTATGAATAGGAAGTAAAACACGAGAAGCGAGACGAGACCACATACAGATGCGGTAAGCTTGTTCAAGCGTCCCTTCAATGATTAAACGTCCTGCTTTACGTTCTGTCACTTTGGTGCCAAGTTGTTCTATTTCTTCTTGTAAGAGGGGTTCTAAACCATCAGCACAAGTAATCCAATAGTGGTTTAAACGTAAAGAGGTATTCATAAACTCGATTGACCAAAACATATAAATATTAACGATGCAAAGTTTAACGTATTTTGATGTCTAAAGGTTTTTAAATTATTGCAACCTATCATTTAGCAACCAATAAACTGATTTTTAATGAGTAATACCTTGAAATTGGTATGTATTTTGCTAGACCAATACTATCGATGGTTATTTATTTAACAGACATAGTCGGTTTTTAACCATTTTTATAATTTTAATGGATGGGGACGTTATAAATGAAAGACATGATCGGGAATGGTTTTATCACTAATGCAGATGCTTTCTCTGTGGCTACACAAATATATGTACGTATGCGTAGGGTGACTGGGCGGGTAATAGATGCAATGTACGTGATTCAAAATAAAGATTATGCAAAATATGTAATTACGGTAGCGTTAGAAACAGAGGATGACGAATTGAAACGATGCGTTGAGCGATTAAGATCGTTGGTTGACGCAATACCGGAGTCTTCTCAAAAAGAAAAACTTGCTGATGTTAAAGTCGATGAAGATTCAGAAATCACCGCCGAAGACATTTATCGGGCACAAGTTCCACACCATTATATAGGTGCATTGAGATAGTCCAGATCACGGTCCTAAATTTTCTGGTCAATTTAGGGCCTTATTCTGTAAAGTTCTTCTGCGAAAAGAGCGGAATTCAGCTACACTATGCACGTTTTCGCGATTCGACCCATAGGAATCCATTATGCATATTGCAGCGTTGCATCAACCGAGCCAGGTTCAGCTCAATCAAGACGGAAATTTAAAACATTTTTTAACGATTGAGGGACTTTCAAAAGAAAACCTCACTAAGATTTTAGATACCGCACAAAGCTTTTTAGATGATAATAATAATTTAATTAACCGTCCGCTCTTAGAGGGATTGACGGTTATGAATCTTTTCTTTGAAAATTCCACCCGTACTCGCACTACTTTTGAAGCAGCAGCAAAACGCTTGTCTGCAAATGTATTGAATATTGATATTGCACGTTCAAGTACATCAAAAGGTGAAACGCTACGAGATACGCTTTGGAACCTTGAAGCAATGGCTGCCGATATTTTTGTTGTCCGCCATTCATCTTCGGGTGCTGCACATTTCATTGCTAAAGATGTGTGTCCAAAGGTCGCAATTATTAATGCTGGAGATGGACGTCATGCCCATCCAACGCAAGCGATGCTCGATATGCTTACCATTCGCCGTGAAACAAAGAAACCGTTTGAAGAGTTGAGCGTTGCCATTATTGGTGACATTAAACATTCTCGTGTAGCACGGTCAGATGTTGCAGCATTACAAACACTAGGATGTAAGGATATTCGTGTGATTGCACCGAATACATTATTACCAGTGGGCTTTTCCGAATATGGCGAACATGTCCGTTTGTTTAACAACATGGATGCAGGGATCGCAGATTGTGATGTGATTATTGCTCTACGTATTCAAAATGAGCGTATTGACTCTCCAGCATTATCTTCACAGTCTGAATTTTACAGAATGTATGGCCTAAACAAAGAACGTCTTGGTTTAGCGAAACCTGATTGTATCGTTATGCATCCGGGGCCAATGAATCGTGGTGTAGAAATTGATTCAAGTGTGGCGGATGGAGACCAGTCGGTTATTCTGAAACAAGTAACCAACGGTATTGCAGTTCGTATGGCTGTGTTGGCGTTGTCAATGCAAGGCCAACTCCAAGAACAAGGCTTAATTGAAGCGATTACGTTGTAAGGAATGGATCACATGAGTATTGTAAAAATTGAAAATGTACGTGTGTTAGACCCAATCCAGAAAACAGACAACGTACAAACTGTATATATTCAAAATGGCAAGCTGGTTGCTCCAGTAGAGCAAGTTGAACAAACCATTGATGGTCAAGGCAAATGGTTAATGCCAACCATGGTTGATTTGTGCGCGCGTTTACGTGAGCCTGGTCAACAGCAACATGGGACACTTAAATCTGAAGGGAAGGCGGCACGTGCTAATGGTATTTTGCATGTGATTACTCCGCCAGATTCAAAACCGATTGTACAAGACAACGGCGCGCTTATTCATGGCTTGATTGAAAAGGCATGGCTTGATGGCGGCATTCACATGCATATTATCGGTGCTCAAACCCAAGGTCTAAATGGTAAACAACCTGCAAATATGGCCGGTCTTAAAAAGGGTGGTTGTACTGCTGTTTCAAATGCCAACGCCGCTTTTGAAAATGATGATGTGGTTATTCGTACTTTGGAATATGCAGCGGGTCTTGGCTTAACGGTTGTGTTCTATGCTGAAGAACCACAGATTGCTAAAGATGGATGTACACACGAAGGCTTTATTGCTTCTCGCCAAGGTCTGCCGATGATTCCGGCACTTGCTGAAACTGTAGCGATTGCAAAATATTTGCTTATGATTGAAGCAACTGGCGTAAAAGCTCACTTTGGTTTGTTGTCTTGTGGTGCATCGGTTGAGCTAATTCGTGCTGCAAAAGCAAAAGGCTTGCCTGTGACTGCCGATGTTGCAATGCACCAGTTACATTTAACTGAACACTTAACAGACGGTTTCAATTCACTTGCACACGTTCGCCCACCTTTGCGTTCTGAACAAGATAAAGAACTTTTACGTCAAGGATTAAAAGAAAGCGTAATTGATGCAATTTGTACGCACCATGAGCCTTTAAGCAGTTCGGCAAAAATGGCGCCATTTGCTGAAACTCAGCCGGGCATTACAGCTTTTGATACCTATGTCTCTTTAGGGATTCAACTCATTAATGAAGGTTTATTTGAACCTCTGGAATGGGTTGCTAAAGTAACCAGCGTGCCAGCGCAGGTTGCGAATATGACCGCGCGTTGGGAAAATGAAGCAGGATGGGTATTGGTAGATCCTGCTTTTAACTGGACAGTAAGTAAAGACACAATTTTATCGCAAGGGAAAAATACCCCATTACTGGGTCAAAACCTAACGGGTAAAGTGCTGCAAACTTTTGCTAACTGATAAAGTACTTAGTTAAAGTAAATTTAAAATATAAACAGGTAGATCAATAAGATCTACCTGTTTTGTAAATACTAGATGGAAAATTGTATATAAATTATATAAAAAACAATAAAAGATTCTAGGCAGATTAGAATAAAAAACTATCAGCAAAGAAGAACTATTTGAATAATCAAAAGTTGCTGGTTACGACGTATAAATTCGGGAGAATAACCAATGTCGATAAACCCTATAGAATTGCTTAAAGAAAAAGTATCTTCAATATTATTAGATGAACAGGATGGATACCTAGGCGAAAAATCGAATGCTTTATCTAAGTTTTATCCAATTTTACTTTCATTATTAGCTGCTAAACCTGATCTTATCGGACAATTGAAAAATAGTCTGGCTCCATCATTATCCGATCTTTTTTCTCATAATGATCAAATCAAGAATACCGTGCTTACTCATTTAAGCGGTACAGCACCAAATAATGAAATTGAAAGCACACTCAACAGTGCAATTAAACCGAGTCTTACTGCAATTTCAGATGTTGCTGGAAATGACCAGCAAAGTATTGTGAATTACTTGCGCCAGCATGCAGATACTATTCGTTCATATTTACCTGCATGGGCAGTGGGTCTATTAGCGCCTTTAGGTGTTGGTGCAGGCTTATCTTCGGTTCCACACTCAACTTCAACAGCTCCACCATTAGCTGCAGCCAGCGAAAAAACGGGTAAGTCTCGTGGGTTCTTGCCCATTATTGCTCTAATTATTCTGGGTCTTATCATTGCGTGGTTATGGCGTTCTTGCCAACATAAAGAAGCTGTACCAGCACCAGAACCGTCGGCTGCAAGTGGTGTTGAAGCCGCTGCTGCACCAGCTAGTTTAACTTTAAGCACAGATGATAAAGGAGCAGTGAGTCAGTGTCAGGCTGGGATTGGCGACCAAGGCTTCTTAGCAACTCTACAAACAAACGTTAAAAAGGTTTTTTCGACAACTCAAGATTGTAATGTGGATACAAGCCAAACTTATGCGGCTTCATTTACAGACAAAGATGCACTTGCTGGTGTGCTTGGTGCATTAAAAGGCGTGCCAAATGCATCTTTAGAGTGGGTGGGTGATAAAATTACTTTGAAAGCGGGGGATGCGGCAGCATTAGAAGCTTTAACTGCAAAAGTAAAAGCATTGGTGCCACATACTGAGGTTGTAGCCGCAGCACCAGTAACAGCTGAACAATCTGTGAGCAATAGCTTGAGTGCTTCACAAACTGCTCTAACAGCAATTGACCCGAACAATGTCGATGTAAATGCTTTGGTGAAAGCCCTTAACTTGCAAATTATTAATTTTGCGAGTGGTTCAAGTGAAATCCCTGCGGATAACAAAGCTATTCTTGATCAAGCTGTAACACTTTTAAATAAAGTGTCTGGAGTGAAATTAAATGTTGGCGGCCATACAGACTCAACTGGTAATGCAGCTTCAAATAAAGCTTTGTCTCAACGCCGTGCTCAAGCCGTAGTAGATTATTTAACATCTAAAGGTGTAGATGCTTCTAAATTAGTTGCACAAGGTCATGGTTCTGATCAACCAGTTGCTGAAAATACAACTGATGAAGGACGTTTCAAAAACCGTCGCATCGAGTTTTCAGTAGCTCAATAATGAAATAATTTATGAAAAATTATTGATTTTATTCATTTTGATTTGAAAAAAGCTTCTCATTTTGAGAAGCTTTTTTATAGAGATAAATATTGTTGGGTTAATATGAAAATCAGTTTGATAGGAAGTGGACGAGTTGCCTTTCATTTGGCACAGGCTTTATTGGCTCAAGGTCATAACATCGTACAAGTCTATGCACGTGATTTTGATAAAACCCAAAAATTTGCAGAGAAAATTCAAGCAAAAGCATGTCAGTCTTTACAGCAATTTCAATCGACCGAGCTCATCATTCTAGCGGTTTCAGATAGTGCAATTGCAGAGCTTGTAAAACAGGTTCATGAATTATTTCCTGAAACTCTTATGGTTCACACCTCGGGTAGCACTAATATTGAAGTCATCAGTCATGTGCATGAGAAAGCAGGGGTGTTTTACCCATTACAAACATTTAGCCTTGAAAGAGATGTTAACTGGACTGCAACGCCGTTGTTTGTTGAAGCGTTAGCAGATGTCGACCAGAAACTACTTTCTGATTTAGCAAATAGCCTAAGTAATCGAGTATATCAATATACCTCAAAACAACGTTTAACTTTACACTTAGCGGCTGTATTCGCTTGTAATTTTAGTAATTACTGTTTTGATATGGCAAAGCAGGTTGTAGATAAAGAGCAGGTGGACTTTAGCTTGCTTTATCCATTAATTGTGGAAACAGCAAAAAAAGCCACTGAAAATGAACCAAAACAAATGCAGACAGGACCTGCAATGCGAGGAGACCAAAATATCTTGGCCATGCATCAAGACTTATTAGCTCAAGCAAATCGAGATGATTTAAAACAGGTGTATCAACTTTTAAGTGATGGCATCTTAAAACGCCATCACTCGGCTTAAAGCTTATTTAAAAATTAAGGTTCGCCGTTATTTCCCCATTTTAAAAAGCCCGCACGTTGATTTAGAAGTTCAAAATATTGGTCGACGTGCTTAAGCGTTGGATGGTCAAAAGGAGTGGCCTTCCAGCGTTGTACAGACAGACCAATTGGAATATCAGCTAAGCTAAATTGTGAACCTGCAACATAGCCTTGAGTTTTTGCAAGTTGTTGATCGAGAATCTGCATATGACGATTCCAGTTATCAATACCTTGTTGTAATAAGTTTGGGTCTTGATGATCTGGTGAATTTCTCAGCAGAGACATAATGGTATAAGTCCAACTGTTATTCAATTCGATCGCTTGCCAATCAAGCCACTGGTCTACAAAAAATCTTTCTTTCGCTTGAGTAGGGTAAAGCAGGTGCTCTTTATCGTAGGCATTTGCTAGATAACGGATAATACTGTTGGACTGCCAAAGTACTAAATCGCCATCTAAAACAACAGGAATTTGCCCATTTGGGTTTAATTCTAAAAATTCAGGAGATTGGGCAGAACGAACGCCTCTTCCCCAATCTTCTCTTTCATATTCAAGATTTAATTCTTCACAGAGCCATAAGACTTTACGAACATTGATTGAGTTATCGCGCCCTAAAATTTTTAACATGTTGTTTTCTGACTTTTCGTGAGATTAAGTAAATTGAATGTAATACAAATTCTTTAGTTATTTAAGATTTAATAATAAAAAAGATCAGAGAAATATAATGGCTATAGATGCTTAATTTTTTCATATTATCTATTCTGTTAAGATGGAAAATGTACAGACAGTTTTGTATAGTTGGTATTAAAATAATGTATTGAAAATTAAAATATAAATTCTGAATGTATCTTAATTTTACGGTTATTGATCAAGAGAAGATCATTGGGGATGGCGTAATTCAAGTAGGTTGGTTTCTGGTAGATGATAAATCTGCATTACTTTATGAACCACCTTATCGAATGCGTTCAAAATCTGAAACCAAGCATGCCAAGTCAGCGAGTCGTTGTCCTGCGGTATTACAACTTGAAAGTCGCTACTTCGTAGTGAATTGTCCTTTTGATTTTCATTTAAGGTTTGCGCGAGATGCAAATGGAAAACCGACATTAGTTAATGTATTAGGCGACCAGTCACCTGTTCGAGCCAATAAATTACGTGAGTTGCTAACGTTGGTAAATGAAAATGAATGGCGTAGACCCCAAGTGCCAATTCTCCAACTTAAATTACCCTATTGTTTTATAGCTGATGAGGTTGTGTATTTAACTCAACTCGATGCGTTTGGACATTACCGTAAAAATCCCTTACCTGGAACTATTTTTGGTGGGCGTTTCCCAATTCATATTTGGCCTAGACCATTAATGTGGGCTTTTGAATGGCACGACACATCAAAGGATTTAATATTAAAACGTGGTGACCCTTTATTTTACTGCCAGTTTGACGGTTTTGACCCATCACGAACTGTTAAGTTAATTCAAGCAGAAAAAACACCTGAGCTTATGCATTATATTGAGCAAATATCAGGTGTTGTAAATTATATGAATCAGACATTTAGTTTGTTTGATGAAGTAGAGAAAATAAGGCCAAAAAAAATATTATGTGCAAGATAGGTTTAGAATTTTTTTGAAATTTTATTTTTTTATTGGATTTTAAAACAATAAAATAAAGATATTTTTTTAATTTCGATGTGTGTTTTGTTGATTGGGTTTGGTGGTGGTTAAAATTTTTATATTTACGGGGATTTAATTGCAATTAACTTTGTTGAAATGAAAGGCATGTATTTATTTAAAAAGTTGAAATTATTTTTTTTGTTTTAATTGGAGCGAATAAAATTATTTTAATTTTTAAGTAATATTGTCTTGATTGTATCATGTTTTTTAATATGATTTATGGTTGTTAATAAGTCTAGAGGTTGGTAAATGTCATGTTTGAAGAGAGTCGCATTAATTGCGAGCTTTTTATTTTTAGGGGGATGTATGAATAAAGAAAAAGCTAATATACCTCAAGAGGGGGATATTGTTATATGGAAACAAAATAATCATTTAATTGTTAAAGCAAAATTAGGAGAGCGTAGAATACATATTCCTGATCAATTTGATTCAGAGTTTTATCGCCCAGAAAGAGAGCATTATTTAGGTCAGTTTCCAATAAGTTATATACCTGAAAAATTTTCTTCAATCACTCAAAAAGAGATAGATAGTTTACCAATGCCTGATTCAAATCGGCAATTGCAATTTAATCTAGTTTTGAGAAACTCAAGTTTTCAGGCTACAGATGGGTATGTACCGGATCATAAAGATCAAGTGCGAGTTAAGATTGAAGGCCTAACTATAGATATGCGAGAGCAAAAATTTGATACTCATAAAATAATGCTAAATAATTTTAATTCTAAATATGTAAATCTTAAATCAAAATTTAAAAAAAATGGTTTGGATTGTTATAAAAGAAATATATCTGATAACGCTTTTCTTTGTTATGGATATTCAGAAAATAAGAATGTTACTGGGGTACTTTTAGAAGTTTTTACTTTGGAAAACACTGTTGATAATCGGTTTGTTCAAATTCGTGGAAATAGTTATGAACCTAATAAATATGGGGGGGTATGGGTTAAATGGGAAACAAATTTAAATAATTGGGAAGAATGGCAAGAGATTGATAATGCAATTTGGCGTTTATTAGATGTCTGGAACGTGGCTCCTTTAGAAGTTAAGTCAAAAAATACTAGAAAATGAATATGTTAATAATTAATTTAAATTATTAATATATATGTAATTTAAAAATATATTGAGATATATGATTTACGCTAATTTAAAAGGGCATTAAATAATAATATTTAATGCCCTCATTTTTCCGCTATCTGGTAGTCAAATTTTACTTAATCTTTTTAAAGATAAAGTCATTAATCTTATGACCTGACTCAATACCACGACGTTCGAACTTAGTGATTGGGCGCCAGTCTGGACGTGGGTAGTTGTTGCCTTTACCTGCCAAGTTCTCAAGGTCTGGACGGTTGTCTAATACATCTAACATCCATTCAGCATACGGTTCCCAATCTGTTGCAGCGTGGAACGTACCACCAAGCTCAAGCTTTTGTTCAACCAATGGCATACGCTCATGGGCAACAAAACGACGTTTGAAATGACGTTTCTTTTGCCAAGGGTCTGGGAAGTAAAGTTGTACGCAATTAATGCTGTTGTCTGGCATTTCACGTAAAACCTGAATTGCATCTGCATCAAGTACACGTAAGTTTTTAACTTCTGCTATACCTGCTTCATACAAGCATTGAGCAATACCAGGTACATGCACTTCAATACCCACATAGTTACGTTCAGGATTTGCTTTTGCCATAAGTACTAACGAACGACCCATACCAAAACCGATTTCAACAGTTAATGGACGCTCTGGGTGTTCGAAGTGTTGACGTAAGTCGCCAACAGGATATTCCAAAATTAAATCGCGATGTTGTTCTAATGCCGTGCGTTGAGACGTATTAAGTGGTGCTGAACGACGCATAAACGTCACAATTTCACGGTGTTCAGGCAAATTGTCTAAGTCTGCAATTTGCGTTTCTAACTGATCGATCGACATAACCTTGGCAATATTGAAATTCAAATGCGGTATTTTAAGTCTTCATGGGATCAAGTCAAATGTTTCGGTGTTTTTCTTCATGTAGATGTCATGATCAATATTTACTCTAAGAGACTAATTAAAACTCATATGAACACTTTTACTCATGAAAACTTTTCAATTAAGAACACTTTCGGTCTTTTTAAGTGCATTAGGTGCATTTTCATATAGCTCAGTTGCTCAAGCGCAGCTCATGTTTAGTCAATATGTTGACGGCAGTAGCAATAAAAAAGGCTTGGAAATTTATAATCCAGATGGCGCTACAGTTAATTTAGCTGATTATGAGATTCAACAATTTAATAATGGTGGAACAGCAAAGACAGTGGCTTTTCGTTTACAAGGTACACTCGCGAGTAAGCAGAAGTTTTTAGTGGGCCGTTCAGAGTTGCAAACTGAGCTTGGAAGTAAAGTTAATCAGGTCGCTGCACTATCTTTTAATGGTGATGATGCAGTCGTACTTGTTTACAAAGGTACACCTGTAGACCGTTTTGGCCGTATTGGTGAACGCCCAGCAGCGGGATGGGGAACGGCAGTTTCAAGCTTAGGAAATAGTTTTAAGCGTATTGAAACAGAAAACCCAGCTTTAAGTGTTGATGCAACCGCAGCATTTGACTTGGACCATTCATGGTCGGCTTGGACAAACCGAAATGACTTTTCAAATTTATCGGGCTCTACAACTCAGCCTCCTGTTGAAACAGTAAGTTGTTCAAGCTCAGATACAGCCATTGCTGACTTGGCGGCAGCAACTCAAGACCAGACTTATACTGTGCGTGGTGTGATTACAGCTGACTATCGTTATGCCAATGGATTCTCTGGTTTTTATGTTCAGACACCAGATACGAAAGCACGTGCAAATGTCAGTAATGCTATTTTTGTTTATATTCCAAATAGTAGTGCAGTAAAAGGTGGGCAAGTTGGCGATGAAGTTATTTTGCGTGGCCGATTAACGTCTTATCAAAATCAGCTACAGATCGATCAATTACAACAAGATATTCAAACCTGTAATAGCAATATGGCAAATCAGGTTCAGCCGATTAGCCTCGAACTTCCATTTGCTAGTTTAACGGGTGGCTCAATTAATTCACCGCAGCGTTATCAAGGTATGTTGGTCAAATTACCTCAGACTTTAACTGTGAGCGAGAATTACAATTATGGTCGCTATGGTGAACTCTCGCTAAGTTTAGGCCGCTTATATATTCCAACCAATTTATATCCAGCATTATCTCCAGAAGCTAAGGCTCTAGCTCAGAAAAACTTATTATCGAAAATTATTTTTGATGATGGTTATAACAATCAAAACCGTACGCCATGGTTACCAAGCAATTTTAGTGCTGCCAATACGCTACGTTCGGGTTATCAACTTAAAAATGCTGAAGGTATTTTAGAATATCGTTTTAATGGTTGGCGTGTGCAACCTGTGCTTGGGCGTAATCAGCCTGAGGTTCTTACTCAACCAAACCTGCGTCAAAGTGTCCTTACCAAAAATGCCAATCACATTCGTGTAGCTTCATTTAATGTTTTGAACTATGACAATGGCGCAACAGGTTTTCCAACAGAGCGTGGTGCGACAACGCAAGCTGAGTTTGATAAACAGCATCGTAAAATTGTGAGCGCACTCAAAGCGATTGACGCCGATGTATACGGTTTGATGGAAATTGCTAACAATGGTTATGGCCCAGACAGTGCTATTGCCCATTTGACCAAAGCTTTAGGTAGCGATTGGAAATATGTCGTTCCTGAAAATCTAGACCGTTTAGGTGGTGATGCGATTGCTGTGGCTATTATTTATAACAGTAAGCGTGTTAAGCCTTTAAATAAGCCTGTTGTGCTTGATTTGGGTGATAAGAACCGAACAACACTGGCGCAAAGTTTCCAAGCGGTTCGTGGTAATAAAACGTTTACCGTTATTCCAAATCATCTTAAATCAAAAAGCTGTAGTGGGGTGGATGCTAGCTCTACTGACGCCGATCAGAAAGATGGTCAAGGTTGCTGGAATCCAACTCGGGTGAAAGCAGTTGATCAAATTGTGCAGTGGTTAGCGAAAAATCCAACTCAAGTGCCTAAGCAAAATGCTTTACTTGTCGGGGATATGAACAGTTACGCAAAAGAAGAACCTATTTTGTCATTTGAAAAAGCGAATTATAAAGTTTTACTTAATGACGCTAAGGTCGGTCAGGGTACTCAGGCATATAGCTATGTGTATGGTGTTGCGAGTGATGCCAATGGTAATGGTGGAGCAGGTAACTTAGACCATGCAATTGCTGATGCAGCTTTATATCCAAAAGTGGTTAGAACCTTTGCATGGCATATCAATGCAGATGAGCCAACGGTTCTAGATTACAACGAAGAATATAAAACGGATGAGCAAAAGGCATTGTTCTATGGTGAAGATGCTTATCGCTCTTCGGACCATGACCCTGTAATTGTAGATCTAGATTTAAATGGAAAAGACTCAAGCCATCCGGATGATGATAAGAAAAATGGGATCTTTGATTTCTTATCTGAATTAATGAACTGGCTTAGCCAGCTTTTTAAGCGTAATTAACGGAAAAATTGCGTGACGCAAATGTGTTTTATCATATTTTAAACAATCGTCACGCAAGACAACTTGCAAGGAATGACTTTTTCAAGAATATTAGATGGTGTAAGTATTTTATAAGTTTACGCTTTTTTACAATTAAAGAATTGTGCAAACCTTGCAGGTTTTCTAGAAGCAATTTAAAACGTTAATATGAGATAACAAGGATCAGATATGAAATTATATTATTCGCCAGGCGCATGTTCTTTAGCTGCACATATTATTTTAAATGAAATTAATGTTGATTTTGACTTAGAACGGGTAAATTTAAAAACTCATAAAACAGAAAAAGGCGCAGATTATTACGAGATTAATCCAAAAGGATATGTACCAGCTTTAGAAATTAACCCGGGTTTAATGTTAACTGAAAACGTGGCGATTTTACCGTTTCTTGCTCAGCATGATCCTAAGCAGGATTTAATTCCACCATCTGGGATGGGCCGTGCGAAAGTATTAGAGTGGTTGGGGTATTTGAACTCTGAATTACATGATGCTTATGCAGTTTTCTTTGGAGCACCGTTAACGACTGATGAAAAAACTAAAGCTTATGCAGAAATTGATCGCCTTTTAAAATATATCGATAACTATTTGGCTGAGTCTGATTATGATTATTTAGTAAATGATAATTTCGGCCCAGCAGATGCTTATCTATTTGTTTTAACAAATTGGTCAAACTCAATTGAGCATGACTTAACACCATATAAACATATTATTGCACTACGTAATAAAGTAGCAGAGCGTCAATCTGTACAAATTGCGATGCGTGATGAAGGTCTAATTTCATAATTGGTTTTCAGACATTAAAAAAGCCCCTGTATTAACAGGGGCTTTTTTAATTCTAGAGATTAGTGTTGAGCATCTTTTTTTACTTCAGCAGCGGTATTTTCAACAGCTTGAGCTGTATCAGCAGTTGCTTTACGAGCAGTCGCTTCAGTTTTTGCAGCAGCTTCAGCGGTAGCATCAGCAGCATGATCAGTTGCAGCGTCGATTTTTGCAGTTGCATTATCAGTTGCAGTAGCAATATCGCTTGCAGCTTTGTCACCAGCAGATTTGATATCAGCAGTTGCTTGTTGAGCAGCATTTTCTAAGTGTTCACCCGTTGTCGCGCCTGTTTCTGGAGCTTTATCTTTATTACATCCAACAAGAGCAACGGTCGCAGCAAGACCTAAAGCAACAAGTAATTTATTCATTGTGTTTTTCCTTTTAATTTATGGCATCCAAAATTATGGATGTCTAAAATATAAACATAAACTAACTGATTAATAAAGATCGAAAATTGTTAAAGAGTTGTAACTCCAATATTAAAAAAGCCTAGCATTTTGTAATGCTAGGCTTGGGTTAAATCGTACTGGTTTGACTGGGTTTTACTGTCCAGAACGGATGATGTAATCAAATGCAGAGAGTGATGCTTTAGCGCCTTCACCTGTTGCAATAATGATTTGTTTGTACGGAACCGTAGTACAGTCACCCGCAGCAAACACACCTTTCACATTGGTTTCGTTGCGATCATTTACAATGATCTCGCCACGGTTGGTTAACTCAAGCTCACTGTCTTTCAAGAAGTCAGTGTTTGGCAATAAACCAATCTGTACAAAGATCCCTGCAAGCTCAATCACATGCTCTTCATCAGTGGCACGGTCTTTATATTTAAGACCTGTCACTTGTGATCCATCGCCTAACACTTCTGTGCTTAAGGCATTCATAATTACAGTGGTGTTTGGCAAGCTATGCAATTTGTTTTGCAAGACTTGGTCAGCACGTAGTTTTGTATCGAACTCAACCAAAGTCACATGCTCAACAATCCCTGCAAGGTCAATTGCAGCTTCAACGCCTGAGTTACCACCACCAATCACGGCAACACGTTTGCCTTTGAACAAAGGGCCATCACAGTGTGGGCAGTACGCGACACCACGAGTACGGTATTCTTGCTCACCCGGTACATTCATTTCTCTCCAACGTGCACCTGTTGAAAGGATCACTGTTTTCGATTCAAGCTTTGCACCATTTTCGAGTTCAACTTCAACCAGACCATTTGCAGTTTGATCTGCACCAACGATTTTGCTCACACGTTGCAAATTCATGATATCAACATCATATTCACGAACATGTGCTTCCATTTCGGCAGCAAACTTAGGACCTTGAGTTTTTTGTACAGACGTGAAGTTTTCAATGTCCATGGTATCCATGACCTGACCACCGAAGCGTTCAGCCACAATACCTGTGTTAATGCCTTTACGTGCCGCATAGATTGCAGCAGTTGCACCCGCAGGTCCACCACCAATCACTAACACATCAAACGCATCTTTGGCATTAAGCGCTGCTGCATCTTTTTCAGCAGAGTTGGTGTCGAGTTTCGCCACGATCTCTTCAAGGGTCATACGACCTTGACCAATGTGTTCATTGTCTTGGAACACCATTGGAACCGCCATGATTTTGCGTTGTTCTACTTCATCTTGGAAGAATGAACCATCAATCATGGTTGCAGTTGTGTTCGGGTTATAAATTGCAATCAGGTTAAGCGCCTGTACCACGTCCGGACAGTTATGACAGCTTAGTGATACAAACACATCAAAATCAGCTTTAAGGTTTAAACCTTTAATCTGGTTGAGCACTTCATCAGACACTTTAGGAGCATAGCCAGACACTTGTAACAGTGCCAAGATCAAAGATGTAAACTCATGGCCCATCGGTAAGCCAGCAAAGAACACACGAGGTTGTTCACCTGCTTTAGCCACACCAAAGCTTGGACGACGTGTATTGTTGCCATCAAAACGGGCAGTGACCTTGTCAGAAAGTTCAGCAATTTCGGTAACCAGCTCTTTAATTTGAGCAGCTTTATCTGATTCATCCAAAGCAGCAACTAATTCGATTGGACTTTCTAAACGTTCTAAGTAAGCTTTTAATTGAGTTTTAATGTTTTGATCTAACATCTGTTTTTACTCCAATGCATCCAAATTCTTTCAATAGATGCATAGTACGTCAAAACATAAAATAGGTAAAACAGTATGTTTTTATATATTTGATCGGTTTTTTGAATGTTGTGTGGTACTCATAAACAATATCAATAATTTAAAGCGGTAATTTGTCTTTAAGTGTCCTTTATTACTCTTTTTTATCTTTTAAAGTGAAAGTATTTAAAAATTTATATATGTTATATGGCTGTAAAGATTTTATGTCATAACATTAAAAGGTACTTTCATGTCATTGCAACGCGGCATTTATCAGCATTATAAAGGTAATCTCTATCAAGTTTTTTCTGTGGCAAAACACAGTGAGACTGAAGAGGAACTAGTCGTTTATCAGTGTCTTTATGGTGACTATTCAACTTGGGTACGTCCACTAGATATGTTTACTGAAACGGTTCCAGTGGCTGATGGAAGTATCGTACCGCGGTTTAAGTTAATTCAAAGCACTTAACTTAAATGGCTGTCATATAAAATAACGAGTTTAAAGGGTGAATAGATGCCAAATACTTTTTTCTTACAAAGAGTTGCAGATTTATATGACACCTTTAAACGGCATGATGCCCAGCAGGCAGATCGCTTGCTGCGTTATCGCAATATTGAGGCTGAGTCTGCAAAACTATTGTCGCAATTTATTCGTATGCAGCAAGCCAAGGCTATTTTAGAAATCGGTACGTCAACGGGTTACTCAACTTTATGGCTAGCTGAAGCCGCTCAGGCAACTGGTGGGCAGGTGACTACAGTTGAAATTGATGCAAAGCGAAGTGCTGAGGCGAAACGCCATGTTGCTGAATTAGAGCTTAGTGAAATCGTTCAATTTTGGGTAGGCGATGCAGCTGATTATTTAAAAGAAACGCAGGAAACGTTTGATTTTATTTTGTTAGATGCTGAGCGCAATGCTTACGAGAATTATTGGCCAGATTTAAAACGTCTGATCAAGCCAAAAGGTGGCGTACTCATTATTGATAACGTCATTTCACATGCGGCTGAAGTAAAATCATTTCTGGAACTGATTAAACATGATCAAAACTTTATGAGCAGTATTTTGCCGGTAGGCGCTGGTTTATGTATGGTGGTTCTGAAGTAGGTTCACTTTCTTTAGATATTCTTGCCGATAAGCTTGCGGACTACAGCCCTGTACTTTATTAAATGCGCGGGTGAAATTGGCAGGATTGGAATACCCCAGCTCATAGGCAATATGGGTAATGGTAAAGGCAGAATTCTCTAATAAATCAATGGCACGCTCAGTGCTGATCTGTTGCTTTAAAGCTTGAAACTCAACACCTTGTTGCTGCAAATAGCGTTGTAGGGTTTTGGTAGAAATGTTTAAGACTTTGGCACATTCCATTAGGGTTGGTACTTGATTGGCTTGCCGTAACATCATGCTGACCCATTCCACAATTTCACCTTGATGATAGATCTTTTGGATTTGTTCCTGACAGCGTTGCTCAACTATTTTTAAACTATGCGCATCAGCTAAAGGCAAGGGCAGAGCCAATTGTTGCTGATCAATTACCACGCGTATACCTGAAAGCCACGTATAGTTAAAGTGGAAATTGGCTTTCACTAAGGATACGTAACGTTCTTGATAGCTCGGCTCTGGAACACTCAAATACACTTGGTAGCGTTGTAATTGTTGACCTGCCAACTCTAACAGGCTGTAGTAAAACGCCACGGCAATCGCTTCAATATGAAAGGCCAAACACTGCTTATTCATCTGCAAAATTGGTTCGAATAATAGTTCAACCTTTTGCTGATTGGTCGGAAACTGAATACTGAGCTTAAAACTCGGCATAATCAGTCTAAAATATTGGGCAATCAGCCTCAGTGCATGTTCCAAATTAGGACTGGTCATTAGCGCATAGCCCACTAGACTATGTGAGCTGAGTTTTATATTTTTACCGAGTTCAAAGGCTAGGTCTTGGGTATTGGGCAGACTCAAACCAATCTCAATGAATTGTTCAATTTGTTGAATCGATAATAATTCTGTTTTTGCCAGTTCTTGCTGCAATGCCACCAACAACTCATTATCGTATTGATGCGTGCCGATTAAAATTTCAATCAGCCGTAAATAATAACGTGATGGAATAACAGGGATCTGTTGCTTCTGCACAAGAAAAGCTCAGTAAAGTCTTAAAATGATAATAGCAAGTCTTAAAATGATAATATAGAGAAGCTATGAAGGAACACAATCAATTCAAGCAAAGCATTTTGTGTTTGATTGGAGTTTCTAATGAATATGCATACTCAACTGGATGTCGAGCAAGCGACAACAACATTTAAGGACAAAAAACGTCATTTATGGCTATTGGGTTTGGCTGTACCGACCATTGCCATGGGAGGCCTAGCGGGCTATCAATTTGGTCCTAAAAAAACTAAAAAGTTCTTTGCTTCATTTGGGCCATTATTTCTTCATGGTGTTATTCCAGCATTGGATAAATTGATTGGTGAAGACACAGAAAATCCGCCATTAGACGCAATCGCGGATTTAGAAGCGGATCCGTATTATGCTCGCATTGTTAAACTTTTTATTCCTTTGCAATATGCGACTAATATCTATGGGGCATATTTAGCCAGTCGTAAAAATACATCTCTTGCTGATCAGGTTTTACTGGGAACTTTGGTGGGAATGGTCAATGGGATTGCCATTAATACTGCCCATGAACTTAGCCACAAGAATGGACAGCTTGAACATTATTTATCGCATTTAGCTCTAGCGCCATCGGGTTATAACCATTTCCGAATTGAACATCCTTATGGACACCACCGTCGCGTTGCGACACCTGAAGACCCAGCATCTTCACAATTTGGTGAAACCTTCTGGAAGTTTTTGCCGCGTACCGTAATTGGTAGCTTTAAATCGGCAATCGAAATTGAAAAGAATCGTTTAGAACGTAAGAAATTGCCTTTCTTCTGTAAGGAAAATGAGCTGATTCATGGTTGGGCGATGTCTGCTGTGTACCATGCAGCCATGTTTGCGAAATTTGGTGCGCGTTCTATCCCATTTCAAGTTACTCAAGCCGCTTATGCAGTAACTTTGTTTGAATCGGTGAATTATATTGAACATTATGGTTTAAAGCGTGCAAAGAAAGAAAATGGCCAATATGAACGTACTTTGCCAGAGCACAGCTGGAACAATAATAATGTGGTGACCAATTTGTTCTTGTATCAATTACAACGCCATTCAGATCATCATGCCAATCCAACTCGCAGCTTTCAGACCTTACGTCACTTTGAAGATGCGCCGCAATTACCAGCAGGTTATGGTGCAATGATTCTGCCTGCATTTATTCCATCTTGGTGGTCAAAAATTATGGATGATCGCGTTGTCGAGCACTATAAGGGCGACCTCAGTAAAATCAATATGCATGTTGATGTGAAGGAAAAAATGCTAAAGAAATATATAGAGAAAAATCACGCGGCTTAAATAGTCGAAAGATATAAAACAGATCAGCCCCAGCGGGCTGATTTTTTATGATTAAGCAGAAATACGGAGTCTGTTAAAATGCAGATCAAACTCAAGATATTTGTGAACAAATGCAGTTTTATCATTGGTACGTAACAAATTATTGTAGATAAACTCTGGAACTGGATGGTAGAGCTCACCTGAGCCATTGCTATAGAAAATTTTTAAATAGCGTGAAGAAACATCATATTTCCAAGAGGTTACAACAACAGATTTTTCCATATAACTACTCCTACTTTTGTTTGATCTTTTAGTACATATATAAAAACTCTTTTGTTTCATCATTTGACAGTACTCTAAGTTAAGCAGACTGACAATTCATAAATGAATGTTGCTATAAATTTATAAGTATAAGAATTGTAAAAAATTAGCTATAAAATTTTGGTGTGGAGTAGGGCTTAGATTTATAAAAATAACCAATAAAAAACCACCCTAAAAAGGGTGGTCTCAGACGTATTGGTCTAATCTAAAAAATTAGATTTTACCAACTAGGTCGATAGATGGAGCAAGAGTTGCTTCGCCTTCTTTCCATTTAGCTGGGCAAACTTCACCTGGGTGAGAGTGTACGTATTGAGCAGCTTTTACTTTACGAAGAAGTTCAGACGCATCACGGCCAATACCGCCAGCGTTAAGTTCAACGATTTGGATTTTACCTTCTGGATCGATAACGAAAGTACCGCGGTCAGCTAAGCCTTCAGATTCGATAAGAACGTCGAAGTTTTTAGAAAGAGTCCAAGTTGGGTCACCAACTAATGGATATTGAATTTTTTTGATTTCTTCAGAAGTGTCGTGCCAAGCTTTGTGCGTGAAGTGTGTATCAGTAGATACAGCATAAATTTCAACACCAAGTTTTTGGAATTCAGCGTAGTTGTCTGCTAAGTCACCAAGTTCAGTTGGACAAACGAAAGTGAAGTCAGCTGGATAGAAGAATACAACAGACCACTTACCTTTAAGGTTAGTTTCGTTAACTTCAACAAATTGGCCGTTGTGGTAAGCAGTTGCTTGGAATGGTTTAACTTCAGTATTAATCAAGCTCATCATTGTCTCCATGATTGAGGTTTATATTTAAACTTGTTTACGAGATGTAGAATAAATAAAAATTCTTTATTGGGGAAATAGTATTTTTACATGACTAAAATCGGAAAATTGAATAAGTGATAAATTTGCGATTTTTAAGTCCCCAAACACTGTACTCGATTTGACTGCAAAAACATGTAAATCAAATGACAGTTATAGTAAAAGAAACTTGCCTAACAACATGAAGTCTCGTTAGTGAGAATTCAAGGGTAAAATGTAAAAAAATTAAAAATATATCAAAAACCAATTGTTTTACCTTATGCACATTAAAGCGTAAAATAGCGGATTGTTGTATTTTCAGGAAAGTTTGTTTGTGCAGAATGGTTTAAATATAGATCAGTGGGTGATGGCAAGAGATCGTCACCGTTTAAATCGTTTACGTAAAGATAAAAAAGCCAATACAGCAGAGATTGAAAAATTATTTGAACAATCTAATGCCAAAGTAAGACAGCGCTTTGCACGTTTACCTGAAATTAAACTAAATCAGGAACTACCGGTTTCTCAATATGCTGACCGCCTAATTGATGCAATTCAAAAGCATCAGGTCATTATTGTGGCAGGTGAAACAGGTTCCGGTAAAACCACTCAGCTTCCCCAAATTGCAATGTTAGCAGGTCGTGGCTTAACAGGTATGATTGGTCATACACAGCCACGCCGTTTAGCTGCCCGTAGTGTGTCGCAGCGTATTGCAGAAGAAGTCGGCGAAAAGCTTGGCGAGTCGATTGGTTTTAAAATCCGATTTAATGAACAAGGTTCGCAAGATTCGATTGTTCGGTTAATGACCGACGGTATTTTACTTGCCGAGTTAGGCAATGATCGTTTCTTGTCTAAATATGACACGATCATTATTGATGAGGCGCATGAACGCTCACTCAATATCGACTTTATTATGGGCTATTTAAAGCAGTTACTGCCAAAACGCCCAGACCTTAAAGTTATCGTGACTTCTGCAACTTTAGATGTAAATCGTTTTAGTAATTACTTTAATGACGCACCAATTTTTGAAGTTGAAGGGCGTAGTTATCCTGTCGAAGTGCTTTATCGTCCAATTTCAGAGATGAATATTGGCGGAAGTGACGACGATGAGTTTGATGATTTTGAAGAAAATCTACCACGTGCAGTGGTACAAGCGGTTGAAGAATGTTTTGCCGATGCCGAAGCAAAAGGTCATCCTGAACATGCCGATATTCTGATTTTCTCAAGCACAGAGCAAGAAATTCGTGAATTACAGGAAACCTTGCAAAAGTACGGGCCAAGACATACCGAAATTTTACCTCTATATGCGCGTTTAGCTGTTTCTGAACAACAAAAGATTTTCAGTCCAGGCGGTAAAGGTCGTCGTATTATTATTGCGACCAACGTAGCCGAAACAGCGCTTACTGTTCCAAATATTCGTTATGTGATTGATAGCGGTTTTGCCCGTATTTCTCGTTATAACTATCGATCACGGGTTCAACGCTTACCGATTGAAGCTATTTCCCAAGCCGCTGCCAATCAGCGTAAAGGGCGTTGCGGTCGTATTGCTGCTGGTGTTTGTATTCGTTTATACAGCGAAGAAGATTTTTTAAGCCGTCCAGAATTTACTGAGCCGGAAATTAAACGAACTAACTTAGCTTCCGTTATTTTGCAAATGCAAAGTTTGGGCTTAGGTGAGTTAGAAAACTTCGATTTTATTGAACCGCCAGATTTCCGACTTGTGAATGATGGTCGAAAGCTCTTGATTGAGTTAGGGGCAATGAATGAGAAGAAAAATGAGCTGACCAAAGTCGGGCAAATGATGGCACGTATGCCGATTGACCCACGTTTAGCGCGTATGATTATTGGTGGTGCACATTTTGGTGTACTCAAAGAAATCTTGATTGTGGTGAGTGCTTTAGCGGTTCAAGATCCTCGTGAACGCCCAGCAGACAAACAAATGCAGGCTGACCAAAAGCATGCATTGTTCAAAGAAGCAGATTCAGATTTTCTGTTTTATTTGAAACTTTGGGATACTTTAAATCCTAAAGGTGAAGCAAGTATGTCTGAAAATAAACGACGTCAGTTTGCTAATGAGAATTTTTTAAGTTGGTTGCGTTTACGTGAGTGGAAACAAACGTATCAGCAATTAGTTGAATTAGCAGAAGGTTTAAAACTCAGCTTTAATGAAAAAAATGCAAATTATGAAAATTTGCATCGTGCGTTGCTGACTGGGTTACTTTCTTTCATTGCCAATAAAACAGATGAACGCAACACCTTTATGGCGGTGCGTCAGCAAAAGGCAAAAGTTTTTCCAGCAAGTACTTTGCACAAAACCAATACCTCTTGGGTGATGGCTTTTGAGATGGTCGAAACGTCGCAGGTATATTTACGTACTTTAGCCAAAATTGATCCTGAGTGGATTTTGCTCGCTGCACGTGACTTGTTGAAATATCACTATTTTGAACCGCATTGGTCTAAGAAAACGGGGATCGTAAATGCCTACGCGCAAATTTCCTTGTTTGGTTTAATTATTGAACCAAAACGTTTGATTAATTTTGAGAAAGTAGATCAACCTGCTGCACATGAAATTTTCTTACGCGATGGATTAACTACAGGTAATTTGGGTACGGTTCCACCATTTTTAAAACACAACTTACTTAAGCTTGAAGAAGTAGAGCGAGTTGAAGATAAATTGCGTCGTCGTGATTTAGTGGTTGATGAAGAAACAATTTATCAGTTTTATGCCTCTAAAATTCCCGAAGAAATTGCAAGCCGTCGTAGTTTTGAAGACTGGCGAGCGACGGTAGAAGCAAATAATCCACGTTATTTATTTGTTGAGGATGATGCGCTTTGGCTCAATGATCGACCAACTACGCAGCAATTTCCAGATCATCTGCATAATGGGCAGCTACGTTTAGCGACGACATATCATTTTGACCCAAGCCATGACGAAGATGGTGCAACTGTTCAGATTCCTGTTCAGGCACTACCTCAGGTTGATGAAAATATTTGGTCATGGGGAATTCCGGGTTGGCGCCAAGACTTAATTGAGGCTTTACTCAAAGCGTTACCTAAGGACAAGCGTCGTAATGTGGTGCCTATTCCTGATACAGCTCGTAAGCTCATGCAGGGTATTGATGCAGTGCATCTACGTGAACATATTTTTAGTTATTTAGCTTTTGCCTTACGTGGCGAGCAAATTACAGACAAAGATTTCTCGTTTGAGCGAATTGATCCATATTTGGTGCCGTTCATTAAAGTTATTGATGAAAAAGGTAAATTGATTGCGAAAGGTCGTGATCTGCCAGAGCTAAAAGCACGTTGTCGTGTGGAAACTCATCGTCCAGTAAAACAGCAAAAAGGTGAGTTTAAAAACTTCCCTGACAACTTTACTTTTGAGGCTTCACACAAGGTCACAGGTGTTGTTGTGAAACAATATCAGGCTTTAGTGCCGACCAAAGCTTTTGCTGAAACTGATGCTAAAGATGATTCTGGTATTGTCATCCAGACTTTTAATGATCAGGCTGAAGCCATTAAACAGCATCGTGAAGGTATTATCCGTCTGGTACACATGCAACTTGGTGACTTGGTTCGTCAGTTGAAAAAGCAGATTTCAAAACCGCTTGCTTTAGCTTACTCACCTTTGGGTGATAAAGCTAAACTTGAGCAGATGTTGGTTTATGCAACCTTGCAAATGGCAATTACGACTCTGCCAATTAATGCAGATGAATTTAATAAACTGCTCGAACAGGTCAAAAAGCAATTTTTGAGTTATGGTCAGCAGGCTCTTGAGCAATTGAGCGAGATTTATATTCAATGGCAGCAAATTCGCCGTCAGCTTTTGGTGCTTGATCCAGAGATATTTGGGCGAAGTATTGATGATATTGAAGATCAGTTAGATTTAATGTCACTTGGCAATTTTGTTTATTGCCAGCCTGTCGATCTTTGGCAGGAATACCCGCGTTATTTGAAAGCGCTGCTATTGCGTTTAGACCGATTGCCCAATAATCTACAGCGAGATCATGCAGCAATTGACGATGTCGATCCATGGATGGACAAGGTGTTTAAATTAAAAAATGATCCTAAAATCAAAGAATTGTATTTGATGTTGGAAGAGTTTCGCATTTCTTTATTTTCTCAACCGATGAAAACCAAGATGCCTATTTCACCAACTCGACTGCAAAAGTTATGGGATCGTTTGGGAATCAGTTAAAATAGATATGGGTCTGTTTATGTTGTTTTTAGCGAACAACGCAATTTATAAATGAAAGATTAACAGACCCTTTTCATTTTTTTAGGAGTTTTACATGGGCATTCGTATTACAGGTACTGGGCTATTTCATCCAACAGAAACCATTTCTAATGAAGAACTGGCCGTCAGTTTAAATGCTTATGTGGAACAATATAATCAAGACAATGCAGAGCAAATTGCATCTGGCGAGCTTGAAGAATTACGTGGTTCAAGTGCTGAATTTATTGAAAAAGCTTCTGGTGTTAAAAGTCGTTACGTTATTGAGAAATCAGGAATTCTTGATCCATCACGTTTGCGTCCTCGTTTGTCTGAACGTTCAAATGATGAGTTATCACTTCAAGCTGAGTGGGGCGTTATCGCTGCGAAACAGGCAATGGAAAATGCAGGCGTGACTGCTGAAGATATTGATGTCGTAATTTTGGCATGTTCAAACATGCAGCGTGCTTATCCGGCAGTTGCGATTGAAATTCAATCTGCACTTGGTATTCAAGGTTATGCGTATGACATGAATGTTGCGTGTTCTGCTGCTACTTTTGGTTTGAAACAAGCGGCAGATGCAATTCGTTCAGGTGCTCGCCGTGTTTTATTGGTGAATGTTGAGATTACCTCTGGTCACCTTGACTACCGTAACCGTGATTGTCACTTCATTTTTGGGGATGTTGCAACTGCTTCTATTATTGAAGAGACTACGACTAAAACTGGTTTTGAAATCTTAGATATTCATCTATTTACTCAATTTTCAAACAACATTCGTAATAACTTCGGTTTCTTAAACCGTAGCGAAGATGCAGTGGTTGACGACAAATTATTCCGTCAAGATGGCCGCAAAGTATTTAAAGATGTTTGTCCATTGGTAGCAAAAATCATTAATGCACAGTTAGAAAAAATGCAGTTAACTGCAAACGATATTAAACGTTTCTGGTTACACCAAGCTAATGCCAACATGAATGAACTAATCTTGAAATATGTTGCTGGTAAAGAGGCAGATTTAAGCCGCGCACCAATTATTTTAGATGAATTTGCCAATACCTCTTCAGCAGGTGTGATTATTGCTTTGCACCGTACAGGGCATGAAGTGAATGATGGCGAGTATGGCGTGATTTCATCATTCGGTGCAGGCTATTCAGTAGGTTCGATTGTTGTACAAAAGCACGTTGCTTAAGTTACAAGATTAATTAAAAACGCTCGTAAGGGCGTTTTTTTATGGCTCAAAAATAATAAAGCGGACTAAAATTAGCCCGCTTAAATTAAATCAAAAGTTATTAAAACTTTTTAGTGTAATTGACAAACAGGCGGTCTTCACCAAAATCATTGCCATGTTTTACGTTGTAATCAATGCGAATGTATTGCAGGGCAACGCCCTTTAAGTACGGCTGTTGAAACGCATAGTTTAAAATCACGTTCGACTCGGTTTCATGGTTTTTCTCACCATTGGCTGCTTTAAAATCATGGCCATACACATATTTCACCATCGCATTTAAACCCGGCATATAATCTTTAAAGTCGTAGCCATACATGACATGGTAAGACTTCTCGTCTTCTTTAAAGAAACCGGTGGCATTCCAGTTAATGAAATACGTTTCTGGTAAGAAACCATCTGGTAGGGGGTAAGCTGACTCACCCGTAATTTGTTGGTATCCCAAACCAAAGGTATGGTTTTTTACTTTGAGCGTTTCTAGTACTCCAATGTTTTGTGCATCGATATCAAAAGTGTTGCCATCATCTTTTGCATTGAAGTATTTAAACTTAGAAGTAAGAGCGAAATTAGATTGTTTCCAATTATGCTCAAGCCCAACATAGTGTTTGTTATAGAGGTCTTCTAAATTACCAAAGTAGTACTCACCCTTGAGTGACGGCGTAAATTGGTAGCGTAGATCTATGTAATTTAAACCATCAGATTCTTTAGTAACTCCATTTGCCGTAAAAGAAAACTTTTTAAAGTCCTCTTCATTTCGTGGCGATACTTTTTCAACTCGACCAATTTCGGCATACAGCTGATCCGAAAGTTGCGACTTTAAATTGGTTCCCCAATAAGAAGCGAGCAATTGTCGGCTGGCATCGACAGCGGTTACAGGCAGGTCTAGCCAAAGCTCACCCATACTCAAAAGCGTTTTGTCATAACCTAATTTTAATGTCGCCCCGTATTTTAAAAAGTCTGATGCTTGTGACTGAGTTTCCTTGTTAAAAGGTAAAACTGTGTCTGCGACATGTTTGTCCGAACTTAGGCGCACGGCGTATTGAACGGAAGCATCTGCACCAATCGTAATAGGTTTGTCTGCAATTTGCAGCGGAGTGTCATGCATTTTCGATTTATAAAATAACGATGCTGCCTGAGACCAACTGCCGGTATCTTTGAGCGCATCATTATCAAAATTACGGTTGATGTAGGCATTCTTTAAAGTGAATTTCCATTCATCTTCAGCTTGCTGATTTGGATTTGCAGCGAATGAATTGCCACACATCAATACTAAGGTTGAAAAGGTTAAAGCATGTGGCTTAAAGCGATGTAATAATTCCATAATCCATTTCCGTGATAAATGCGCCAGTCCTAGGCGCATGTATGTTTACTGCTGGGTAAGCGTGTTTTGAGTGTTAAATGTTGATGGCGTTTGTGCAGCAACAGAGGCTTTAAGATTGACCATAAATATTGCAAGTGCAGCAATCACACCCGGAATTGCAATCGCTAAGAAATTCATTTGGTGAGGAAGCTCAAGTGTGAGTAGGGCTCCAGTTAAAACTGGGCCGATAATCGCTCCGATACGGCCAATTCCAGATGCCCAGCCCATGCCAGTTGAGCGAAGTGCTGTCGGATAGAACTGTGCAACGAAGGTGTAGAGTAAGATTTGCGAACCAATTGTGGCAGCACCAGCAATAGCAATCAGGCTATATAAAATAAATTGTGGACTATTAATCCCAAGCAGAATTAAAGCTGCTGATCCCACAATAAACATAATGGTAATAACAGGTTTTAAATGGAATCTATCTGCCAAAGCACCGCCACCAATTGCACCGACCATGCCGCCAATATTGAGTGCAAACAGGAACAACATGCTTGCACCTAGCGAATAGCCCGCTTGCAGCATAAGTTTAGGTAACCAGCTTCCTAAGGCATACACCATGAGTAAGCACATAAAGAAAGCAATCCAGAACATAAATGTGCTGAAGGTACGGCCTTGTTGGAAAAGCGCACGGACAGGTGCTTCAGTTGTTGTGCTTTCGTTTAATACCAGTTCTGTATTGGCGTTTACCTGAGTTTGAGGTGCAATTTTGCTGACAATACTTTTAGCCTGTTCACTCTGATTAGATTTCACTAAAAAGGTGAGAGACTCAGGCAGAAATTTCCAGATCAGTGGGAGTAATAGCAGTGGAATACCTGCAAGTAAAAACATGATTTGCCAGCCCATATCCTTAACCAGCCATGCACCGAGTAGGGCAGATGTCATGCCACCAATTGCGTAACCACTAAACATGATTGCGACCAATGTACTACGAATTTTTTTAGGCGCATATTCGGTCATGAGTGCGACCACGTTTGGCATAACGCCACCAATACCAAGGCCAGCAATAAAGCGCAAAATTGCAAACTCAGTTGGTCCTTTGGCAAAAGCACCGATGAAGGTAAATCCGCTAAATAAAGTCACACAAATCAGGATGGTTTTTTTACGCCCGAGCTTGTCCGAAAGTGTGCCGAAAATCATGGCACCAAACATCATGCCAAATAGAGCCGCACTTGCCAGCAAACCTGCTTCTACCGCAGTTAATGACCATTGTTGCATTAATAAAGGGAGTGCTACTCCATAAATGACTAAATCATATCCATCAAAAATAATAATAAGTAAGCACCAGATTAAAACTTTCCAATGAAAAGAAGTAAAACTGGCCTTATCAATTAGCTCATTAATATTAACCTTGCTCGTATCCATTTTCTTCACCTCCAATTTGTGAAGTATCGCGTTATTTTTTAATAAACTATTTTGTTATTGAGTTAGAGTCAAAAACCTAATTGATATATCTTTATGTCTTTAAGGTATTGTGTTTTTATTGGTTTAATTATTTGAAAAATATGTGTTTATTTTTATTTGTCGAGCTGACTGTGTTATGTCTTTAAAATAGTGGTAAATATTATATGGTGAGAATTTCAATGTTTTTATTGGTGTTTTATTCTTGATTTTCTTGCTAAGAATCACTGATAAAAATAGAGCTAAATTTATATTATTAATTGGAGTGAAAATATTAAGATGGGAGATTAAAGTCTATTATTTAATTATTTTAGAGATTCATCATTAAAAATGAAATTTAATTTATATTAAATAAAAATCGCCAAATCAGGGTTAGCAAATTATTTGCATCCTGACTTGGCGATTAAGGCTTTATTTTGGTTGGAGTGTTTAGATAAAAAACTTAATTTGTGGCTGGAGTTGATCGTGGTGTGAGAATGAAATGGGCGATTACACCAATACAAATACCCCAAAAAACTGAACTTAATCCAAGAAAATGCATGCCTGATGCTGTTGCTAAAAAGGTAATAAGTGCAGCATCACGTTGACTATCATTTCTCATGGCGACAGAAATATTGGTGGCAATTGCTCCAAGCAAGGCTAAACCTGCCAGTGCTGCAACCAACTCTTTAGGAAGTAAGCTAAATAGCATGACAATACTGCCAGCAAATAAGCCTCCTAAAATATAAAAAATTCCATTAGCGATACCCGCGATATAGCGTTTTTCTTTAAGTTCATGAGCGTCTTTGCCCATACATAAGGCCGCGGTAATTGAGGCAAGCACAATGGTAATACCACCTACGCAAGCAACAACTAAAGAGGCAATACTGGTAACGCTAATAATCGGTTTGGCTGGCGTGTCGTAACCGCTGAGTTTCATAATCGCCATACCCGGTAAAAATTGGCCGGTTAGACTGACTAAAATGAGAGGAACGGCAAGGTTAAGAGTTGAGTTCCATGTCCACTCTGGGCTAATCCACTGAGGGATAGCTAAACTAAAACTCACATCAACAGGATTCATTTTGCCTAAAATGAGGCTTAATAAAACTCCGGCAGCTAATACCCAAATCATGGTATAGCGCGGCATTAAACGCTTGGCAATTAAAAAGACAATGAGCATGCTAAAGACAATAAAAGGCATGCTATCAGATGCGGTAAATAGGCCAATACCAAATTGAAAAAGAATACCTGCCATCATGCCCGCAGCGACGTCTTGCGGAATCCACTTGAGTAATTTGTCGAAGTAACCTGTAACGCCAATTAAAAAAATAACAACGGCAGAAGTAATATAGGCGGCTACTGCTTCATTCAATGAGATATGTGGAAATAGCGTCACTAACAGGGCAGTACCTGGTGCAGACCATGCGGTAATGACAGGAGTTTTATATTTAATCGAAAGATAAATACCTGAAACAGCAGCACCAATTGAAATTCCCCAAATCCATGAAACCATCATATCGGTGGACACATGGGCACGCTGAGCAGCTTGAAAGAAAATAATCAGTGGGCCTGAGTAAGAAATTAAAACCGCAAGAAAGCCAGCAACTGTTGCTGATATGGACCAGTCATTTTTTAATGTCTTTAACAGGGTTGCCATGTGTGATTGCCTCCATGCAAATCATGTTATTTACCCAATCATATAAAAAGATCAGGGTTAACCCTGATCTCCGCCTCCGACCGAAATAACCGATCCAGTCATATACGATGCTTCGTCTGATGCAAGAAATAAAATTGCATTCACTTGTTCTTGAATTGTGCCATAACGGCCCATAAATGTTCGATCTATTGTTTGATCAACCACTTGCTGTATCCAGTCTTTTTCATTTTGACCTAATGGGTTGGCGTTACGCGGTACTTTGCGAGGCGGTGCTTCTGTTCCACCCGTCGCAACGGCATTGACTCGGATCCCGTCTTTAGCATGTTCAAAAGCAAGAGATGTTGTTAAAGCATTTACACCACCTTTAGATGCCGAGTAGGGAATACGATTAATGCCACGGGTTGCAATTGAGGATACATTTACAATAACACCCGATTGTTGCTTAATCATGGCGGGCAACGCAGCTCGGCAGCACCATAACGTTGGAAACAATGAGCGATTCACTTCCTTAATGATCTCTTCTTCGGAAAACTCTTCAAAAGGTTTCATCCAGATCGCGCCACCTACATTATTAATCAGGATATCTACCCGACCATAGTGTTCAATGGCTTTTGCAACAACCGCTTGCGCGCCTGCATAGGTTTCAAGGTCGGCATTAATTGTGACAGCATCGCCACCTGCATTCTGAATTTCTTTGAGAACTTCTTCAACATATTCAGAGCGGTCAGCCATGACGACTTGTCCGCCTTCAGTTGCGACTTGCAGGGCCACGCCACGACCAATGCCTTGGGCACTACCCGTAACAATCACAACTTTATCAGTAAATCTTTGACGGTTTGACATAGATAACTTCTCCACCTTAAGTTAGTTTGCAGAGAATTTTTCAAACAAGAAATTAGCAGGTTTGATATTTTCAGCTTCTAACCAGCCACGAACAGCTTCTACCATTGGCACTGGTCCACATAGATAAACATCGACATCGCCAGCGTTCAACCATTCACTTTCAATATGACCAGTGACATAGCCTTTGCGTTCATGGTTACTCTCAGGGCTTGCAACTACAGTTCGATATTCAAACCATGGGAATTTCGCCTGCAATTCATTGAGTTTTTCTAGAGCCACCAAATCAAAATCATTGGTGACACCAAAGACTAAACGAACAGGCTGTTCTGAACCTTTTTCTTCAAGCACTTGTAACATCGACATAAATGGGGCAATCCCAGTACCGCCTGCGAGCATCAGCACTGGACGCGCTACATTACGTAAATAGAAGCTACCGAATGGACCGGTAAATGTCATTTTGTCGCCAGCTTGGGCATTTTTGCTCAAGAATTCACTCATTTTGCCATTCGGTACGTTACGGACCACAAAACCAGTTAAACGGTTACCTGGTTTTGAGCTAAATGAATATGAACGTGTTTCGCCAGTTTCTGGAATTGCAACATTCACATACTGACCTGCAAGGAAATGAATATCCGGTTGACCTTCATCAAGTTGAATATCAAACGTGATGGTTGAGTCTGATAAGTTTTCAACGCGGGCTAATGTGCCTTGGAAGCTATGAATTTCTGTTTTACAGACATCTGAGGATGCTTGAATCTGGAATACTGCGTCTGAAGTTGGGCGGCATTGGCAAGCAAGAATATAGCCTTGCTCGGCTTCTTCTGGTGTTAATGCATCTTCAATATAGGTTTCTTCTGGCATGTCATAATGACCTGACTCGCAAAATGCGCGGCAAGTTCCACATGCACCATCACGGCAATCCAAAGGAATATTAATTTTTTGGCGATAGGCTGCGTCAGATAAGGTTTCGCCTTGAGCTACGTTAATGAAACGTGTAACACCATCTTCAAATTGAAGTGCAACATTGTGGTTTGACATGGCATGTATCCTACAAAATATTTGAAACTTTTACCCTCAGCCAACAGTCCGTTTAACTGAGGGGGTATGTCTTAAAGGTGGTAAATATCAATCACTTGATTAATGTAGTCATTTTTCAAAACGACATATTTGCTCAAGATTTTTGGTTGATCACCTGAAAAATCGATCACATAACGTGACATACCGAAATAGCTGTAATTTGTCTTGTAACGGAAACTCAATGTATTCCAGTTAAAGCGAACAGTAACTTTGTCGCCGTCGCGCTCTACGACTTCAACGTTGGCAATATTGTGGCTTGTGCGTGTGTCTGGCATGGTTGCAGATGAGCGCTCGGTTTTAATACGGAACACACGATCTTCTAAACCTTGACGGTCTGGATAATAAATAAGTGAAATTTCAGATTGCGGATCTTCAGTTAATCTATCGTCGTCGTCCCAAGCTGGCATCCAGAAAGAAGCTTCGGGTGCATAGCATTCAATCCAATCTTCCCATTGTTCATCATCTAAAAAGCGAGCTTCACGATAGAGAAATTGAGCAATATTTTCTAAAGTTGCTTTGTCTTGAGTGCTCATGCTGTTTCTCCCTGATCAGCAATTTCTTTCTCTGATGCAATCGCGTGTTTCATGGTGTGTAACCAATATTGATGTTGGGCAAGATAAAGACCTTCATCTTCAGTTTTAATCCCACTTAACATTGGTTTTAAACCGATTTCGTTCGCTGCATCGTCTGGTCCATAAATCCAGTGTTTTGAACCGCGGCACATGTCATTCCACTCAAGTGCAATACCTGCGTAGCCTGCCTGACAAGCACGGAATTCTTCTAAATCGTCTGGTGTTGCCATGCCTGATGCATTAAAGAAATCTTCATATTGACGGATACGACGTGCACGAGCTTCAGGTGCTTCGCCTTTAGGCGCGATACAGTAAATGGTAACTTCGGTTCTATTGACAGAAAGTGGGCGAAGTACACGAATTTGCGAACCGAATTGATCCATCAAATACACATTTGGATAGAGGCACAAATTACGTGAGCGCTCAATCATCCATTTCGACATTGCTTCACCGTATTTTTCGGTGTATTCGTCTGCTTTCGGGAAGTTTGGACGGTCTTCTGGGTTTGCCCATTGTGTCCAAAGCAACATGTGGCCATTTTCAAAGCCATACGAGCCACCGCCTTGTTTACCCCAAGAACCTGCACTCATCGCACGGATGTTATCGGCAGCTTGTGTTTCTTTACGGTGTTGAGTCGTTGCTGCGTAGTTCCAGTGAACAGCAGAAACATGGTAACCATCCGCACCATTTTCAGCGGTGAGTTTCCAGTTGCCTTCATAGGTATAGGTAGATGAACCACGTAAAACTTCTAAACCATGTTCAGACTGATCAACAATCATGTCGATGATTTTGGTGGTTTCACCCAAGAATTCTTCAAGTGAAGGAACATCTGGATTTAAGCTGCCAAACAAGAAGCCTTTATAGTTCTCGAAGCGAGCTACTTTTTTAAGGTCGTGTGAGCCGTCTTGGTTAAAGCAGTCCGAGTAACCAGCTTCACTTGGATCTTTAACTTTTAGAAGTTTGCCTGAGTTGTTAAACGTCCAACCATGGAAAGGGCAGGTATATGTTGCTTTGTTACCACGCTTGTGACGGCAAAGTTGTGCTCCGCGGTGTGAACACGCATTGATCATGGCATTCAATTCGCCGTTACGGTTACGTGCAATAATGACGGGCTGACGACCAATGTGAGTGGTGTAGTAGTCATTATTATTTGGAATTTGGCTTTCGTGTGCTAAGTAAACCCAATTACCTTCGAAGATGTATTTCATTTCAAGGTCAAATAGGGCTTCGTCAGTAAACACTGAGCGATGAAGTTTAAATTCACCTGTATCGATATTATCGACAAGTAATTCATCAATACGGTCAAGATGGCTAGTATTGATTACAGGAATACGTGGCATGTCCGTTCTCCGACTTTCCAAAAGTGTGGAAGTCACCAAGGCCTTAGCTAAGATCTAAAAGGTCTTGATATCCTAATATTGTCAATGAAGCGCATGAGCGCGCTGGGTGTTTAACCGTGAATTGATGAAGATGAATCACTTAAATATTGGCAAGAAGGCTTTTCACAAAGCAATTCATCACTTCATCGGTTTGTTGCTTGTATATACCTTAAAAGAATGGTTAAACTGTGTCTAAGACTGAATTTGCATTTTTTTATATCTTAAAGGTATGGAAGCCTTATGGAACTAAGACATTTACGGTATTTTGTGGCTGTTGTTGAAGAGCAGAGCTTTACAAAAGCAGCGGAAAAACTATTTATTGCTCAACCACCTTTGAGCCGGCAGATCCAAAATCTGGAAAGTGAGCTTGGAATTCAACTGTTTGAGCGAGGGAGCCGGCCTTTACAAACAACGCCAGCCGGACATTTCTTTTATCAACATGCTCTTAAACTTTTGTCGAATGCTGAAGAAATAAAAAGTATGACCAAGCGGATTGGTCTGATCGAAAGAAGCGTGACGATTGGTTTTGTTGGGTCTTTACTCTATGGTTTACTGCCTCGAATTATCTATTTATTTCGGCAACAGCAACCTCATTTGAATATTCAACTGATGGAGTTAAGCACAACTGAGCAACTACAGGCATTAAAAGAAGGCCGTATTGATGTTGGATTTGGACGTCTAAGAATTAGTGATCCTGCGGTGAGACGAATTCTGCTGCGTAAAGAACGCTTGGTGGTTGCTGCTCATACGAGTCATCCCATCGCTCAACGTACGGAAGGGGTATATCTGGCCGATCTCATTGATGAAAAGATGTTTATGTATCCCACTTCGCCGAAACCTAATTTTTCGACTCAGCTTTTAAATATTTTTGCCGAGCATAGTTTGGTGCCAAAAAATATGCATGAGATAAGGGAAATTCAGTTGGCTTTGGGCTTGGTTGCAGCGGGAGAAGGCTTATGTATTATTCCTGCCAGTGCCGATACCATTCGTTTTCCGCACTTAAATTACATTCCAATTCTCGACAATGGGGCAGTCAGTCCGATTTTTATTACTGCACGCGCAATGGACAGAAGTGAGGACTTACAACTCTTATTTGATTGTATTTATCAGGTCTACGATTTAGAAGGGATACCTTATCAACGCACTGTTTTTACACTCGATCAAAACCCGATCGATGATTCAAACGGTATCGACTTTTAAATAAAGCAGGCATAGCCTCAAAAGCTGAAGCTATGCGTTGATGTAAATTCTTACTGCACTTGAGCTGGAAAACCATCTTCGTCCAGCGCTTCGGTAATTTTATCGACGCTTTCACTGGTTTCTACAGTTACGATTTTTGTCGCTAAATCTACGTCTACTTTTGCATTTGGGTCGACATCTTGAATCGTTGCTGTTACACCACGCGCGCAACCGCCACAAGTCATATTTTCAATAAGTAGTTTCATGTTCATACTCCATCAAGAATGAGATGTTTGTTTGGATAACACTGAGTCTAAACCTTGTCATGATTGTAAGGTCAAGACCAATTTTTTAAAAAAATATGCTTGACCTTCCCATGATGGGAATCTGTATGCTCAATAAAGAATATTAAATTTTGCAGATTTGCAGAGGTGTTTGATGGACTCAAAAAACACAAAATTGCCAGCATATAGTGAAACACTACCAATCGAAGGTATGACTTGTGCCTCGTGTGTAGGTCGTGTCGAAAAAGCACTTAAGAAAGTTGAAAATGTAGAAATTGCTAACGTTAATTTGGCAACAGAAAAAGCTGTTGTTTATTCAAATCAACCGATTCAGCGTGAAGCACTGGTTAAAGCAGTTGAACGAGCGGGTTATGATGTTCCCAAAGCTGCACCAGTGGAGCTGTCTATTGAGGGTATGACCTGTGCATCTTGTGTTGCACGAGTTGAAAAAGCCCTTAAAAAAGTAAACGGCGTTCAAGAAGCGACAGTTAACTTAGCCACAGAGCAGGCTTGGGTTCAGGCAGATAATTCAGTCAATGTTGAAGATCTGATTCGCGCTGTTAAAAAAGCAGGTTACGACGCAAAAGCCTCTGAAAAAAATCAAGATGAGCAGCTCGATAAAAAAGCTTCAGAGTTAGATCAGCTTAAAAAAGATTTGATCATCTCGATTGTTTTGGCCTTACCTGTGTTTATTTTGGAAATGGGTTCACATCTAATTCCAGCTTTTCACATGTGGGTCATGCACACGATTGGTCAATACAATAGCTGGCTTTTACAGTTTGTTTTGACAACACTGGTCTTGGTTTTTCCCGGTCGCCGTTTTTACCAAAAAGGTATTCCAGCCCTATGGCGTTTAGCACCAGATATGAACTCGCTGGTGGCTGTTGGAACCTTGGCCGCCTATAGTTTTTCTGTTGTAGCAACCTTTATGCCGCATGTATTACCCCAAGGCACGGTCAATGTTTACTTTGAAGCGGCTGCCGTGATTGTCAGCTTAATTTTGCTCGGACGATATTTCGAAGCAAAAGCTAAAGGACGTACTTCACAAGCTATTCAGCATTTAGTGGGAATGCAGCCTAAAACAGCCCGTATTCAGCGTGACGGTCAAATGGTTGAAGTTGCCGTTGCCGAAGTGGTCAGTGGAACTATTGTAGAAATTCGTCCGGGTGAGCGTGTGCCTGTCGATGGTGAAGTAGTTGAAGGGCACAGCTACATTGATGAATCTATGATTACGGGTGAACCCGTTCCTGTTGAAAAAATAGTAGGGCATCAAGTGGTCGGTGGTACGGTCAACCAGAACGGTACTCTAAACATTCGGGCAACCGCAGTGGGTAGCTCGTCTGTGCTTTCACAAATTATTCGCATGGTTGAGCAAGCCCAAGGCTCTAAACTTCCGATTCAGGGTTTGGTCGATAAAGTCACGATGTGGTTTGTGCCAGCGGTGATGCTCATTGCTGCAATTACTTTCTTGGTCTGGTTTATTTTTGGGCCAGAGCCTGCGCTGACTTTTGGTTTGGTTAATGCCGTTGCAGTACTGATTATTGCTTGTCCTTGTGCGATGGGGCTTGCAACACCAACTTCTATTATGGTCGGTACTGGACGTGGTGCTGAGTTAGGGATTCTGTTCCGTAAAGGCGAAGCTTTGCAGCTTTTGCAAGAAGCGCAAGTTGTTGCAGTCGATAAAACGGGAACACTCACCGAAGGTAAACCGACACTGACTGACTTTAATGTGCAATCTGGCTTTGAACGTAAACAAGTGCTGACTTTAGTTGCCTCAGTCGAAGCCAAGTCTGAACATCCAATTGCTCTTGCGATTGTTCAAGCAGCAGAGAATGAGGGAATAACTTTATTACCAGTAACAGCATTCAACTCGATTACAGGTTCAGGTATTGAAGCTGAAGTTTCAGGCCAAAAAGTACAAATTGGCGCAGACCGTTATATGCACCAACTTGGTTTAGACACTGGCGCATTCCAAGCAATTGCTGCACAGTTGGGTGAAGAGGGTAAAACGCCGCTTTATGTTGCCATTGATCAACAACTTGCTGCGATTATTGCCGTTGCAGACCCAATTAAAGAAACAACCTATGCTGCCATTGAGGCCTTACATCAATTAGGTCTCAAGGTTGCCATGATTACAGGGGACAACCGTCATACAGCGCAAGCGATTGCGAAAAAACTTAATATTGATGAAGTTGTGGCGGAGGTCTTACCTGAAGGTAAAGTGGACACCGTTCGCCAGCTGCAAAAGCAGTATGGTCGTTTGGCTTTTGTAGGTGATGGCATTAACGATGCACCAGCCTTGGCGCAAGCAGATGTCGGCTTAGCCATTGGTACAGGAACAGATGTTGCTATTGAAGCTGCTGATGTTGTGCTTATGTCAGGTAGTTTAAAAGGTGTGCCGAACGCAATTGCGTTAAGTAAAGCGACCATGCGAAACATACGCCAAAACTTGTTCTGGGCATTTGTATATAACGTTGCACTTATTCCAATTGCGGCAGGCGCATTATATCCAGCATTTGGCGTGCTACTTTCACCTATGTTTGCAGCAGGAGCGATGGCACTTTCTTCAGTTTTTGTTTTAGGAAATGCATTACGCTTAAAACGTTTTCATGCGCCAGTACAGTGAGCGTGCTGAAACTCATCTTTTGGTTTAAGATCATAACAGCAGGTCTTAAACCAAATTTAATATTTGAGGTGTGAGATGAATATCGGTCAGGCATCCAAACATTCGGGCATTTCGGCGAAAATGATTCGCTACTATGAAGAAATCGGTTTACTTGAAGCCGCTCAGCGTTCTGCTTCTGGCTATCGCATTTATTCAGAAACAGACCTTAAAACTTTAAACTTTTTAAAACATGCCAGAGAGTTAGGTTTTTCATCCGAACAAATGAAAGAGCTGATTTCGCTTTGGAAAAATACCGATCGGCAGAGTGCAGAGGTGAAAGCCTTAACCGTAAAACACATTGCCGAATTAAAACAGAAAATTGCCCATCTCCAAGAAATGGTCAATATTTTGCAGGCTTCAGCCGATGATTGCTGCGGCAACCAGCAAGCTTCTTGTGCGATCTTAGATCATATTGAAAAAGGTGTGGGTGTAAGCTAAGTTTCATTAAAATAAAAAAGGGAAAATCATGGCTTATACAGCTTCTTGTCTTTGTAATGGGATTCAACTGCGCATTAATTCCGAATTAGCACCCATCATGGTTTGTCATTGTACGCAATGCCAAAAGGCACAAGGCGCTGCTTTTGCTGCCATTACGCAAGTACAGAAAAGTGATTTGAATATTGTGCAGGGAGAAAACCTGCTACAGGCCTATTTTGCGTCTTCCAATAAAAAGAGAGTGTTCTGTAAAACTTGTGGCTCTCCTATCTGGAGTGAACGTTTAGATAAACCCGAAGTGGTGCGTTTAAGGGTGGGGCTCATTAATGAAGAAATATCGACATCTGTCATTTCTCATGCTTTTGTGTCTTCAAAAGTGAAGTGGTATCCAATTTGCGATAGTGCTCGCCAATATCCAAATGGGGTAGAAAACCCTTAAATATTAAGGTTGGATTGTATTTTATTCATTTGTAAAAAAACGTGAACAAGACTAGCCATGAATAAATAATGTGCTATAACTGTACTTAAGGTAATCGTAATATCTCCTCGATCCACAGGGAAACTTGGGACAGGGCAAAAGATACGATAAGACCTTACATATAGCTAGCAAAGAGCATGTAAGAGATGGATAGACACAAATCTTAGATTGCTCACCGTTGCAGAAAAGCCCGTGAAACGGGCTTTTTTAATGCCTATAAAAAAGCCATTTATAGTCTGGTCATCCAATAAATAAATTTTTTTATGACGCCATTTTTTACCATATGGTCTTAAGCAAATAAAAAGATGTAGAAATAATAAAATTTTTTAAACATACAGACTATTCTGTATTGCAATTTAATTTATTTATAGGTACATTTACTTAACGGTTTAAAGTTCAAGTTTAATAATGGACTCATGGTCGTTGTGGGAGATCTAAGAGCCTGCATTCTTCCCCAAGATGCGGGTTTTTTTTTATGCCTAAAGGAAAGTTATTATTAACCTCTCTTAAATAAAAAAGATAAATTATTAGTTTTTAATATCTTAAGTCATTAAGTTTTTTTGAAATTTTCTTACCATATATAGCCTGACTATAAATCAGCTATACAAACTTCCTTATGCGTTACGCGACTATGCACGATAGGCTTGACACGCTTGAGCACAAGCTAGGCATGCTTTAGCACAAATTTGGCAGTGTTCATGCTCGTGTTTGCTGCATTCTGCTGCACAAAGTTGACATGCATGGGCACATAATGGCATCGCTTGTTCAGCTAACTCAGAATGCCTTAACTCTAAAGAAGTACATAACTGACAGATTTCTACACAAGTCAGACAGTGTTTAATACATTCACGCATCATATGTTCTTCTTGTAAACAGGCAGCTGCACAGGTTTTACAAGCAATCATACATTCTACGCAGGCTTGAATTGAGCTAGAGGCTTGGCAAAATAATGAATTATTTGCTTCTTGATTGATTTGCATACGAATTCTCCTATTCCAAAAGTTTTTATTAAAAAATGGAATATTGTTATGTTTTTCTATTTTATAGATCATTTTTCAAACAATGGGCATTTGAGATGAAAGGGGTACAAATACCCACTACATAATTAACCTCGTAGTAGAATGTTACATCCAGTTTTTAGCTTAAAAGCGCTTATTTCTTGATGATAAGAAGTATCAATAAAATTTAAGGATTGTGTTAAATTTAATTGCATATAATACTTTTGGCTAATTTCTTATTGTGTGAATATTAGGCAAATTAGGAATGTGAACTTTGAAGGACACGAAATGGAAAACGTTAATCAATACGCTCACGGAGCTGAGCATGAAGTCCACATCCATTGCAAACGATCATTAAGCACATTAATACTGAGTATGTTCGTATTAATTACAACTGGTCGTTAAAAGAAAAAGCACCCGAGGGTGCTTTTTCTATATTTGAATCTAACAACGGGTTGAATGAAAGAGTTTATGAAGACCCTACAAACCCACGACGCTTTTTGTAGGCTTGGCGGTCATAAGACGGAATATTGGATTGTTGCAGATCAATAGCTAACTGTTTTTTACGTTGAAACTGCACCTCACTTAAAAGCGCAGCATAGATTTTGGGACGATCAGTTTTAAACTTGTCTACATCCAATGGAATCTTATCTTCATTCTTGACAATGTACAGCACAGAACCATTGCCATTCGTTTCATAAACCGTCCAACCCAGCCGCACAGCATAGAGGCCAGTTTTTGGATTTTTACCTAAGTAAGATTTAAAACCATCTGGATGAGGGCGAACATAAGCATTCATCATGCATCCTCCATCATTTGATTTATTTGATGAAAGCGACAATCAATGAATTGATGGGGAGTGAGACATCATATTCAGTAAAATCACGATTTCTAATTGTTTATATATTGTTCAATTTTAAAATTTCAAGTGAGGCAAAAAGCTGCTATTTACTCAGTTATATAAAGTTCAAAATATTAAAAAACAGCAGATTTTTTGAGTAAAAAATTCTCAAGTTAATGTGGTAGAGGCTTGTAATAATAGCTCATTATTCTCTATTTATGTGATAGATTTTGCACATTTAAAATTATTTAAATCGTAAGTGAATTTACAGTCGGTTTGAGTTAATTATTTGTTTTAACATTAATTAATTTAATTTTAATATTTCTTGTTACAACCATTTTGTCGACAATAGATGCTCATTTTTGACATATTTCGCCTAGCATAATTAAAGAGTTCGTTGCCTATGGTGTCATTTCTGTTTATTGGACTTGTGGTCACCATTTTGTTGACTCCAGGACCCACAAATACGTTGTTAGCCTCGGCTGGAATACAGGCAGGGGTGAAGCAGTCTCTTAAACTTATTCCTGCTGAAGTGATGGGTTATCTCATTGCAATTACTTCATGGGGTGTTTTGCTTGAGTCAGTTTCACATTTAATCCCTTGGCTTCCTGCCTTATTAAAGTTAATAAGTGCAACTTTCATTCTCTACCTTGCATTTAAACTTTGGGTAACATCAACAAATGACATCAAATTAGACAACCCACTCATTACGCCTAAGGCTTTATTTGTCGCAACACTTTTAAATCCTAAAGCTTTACTCTTTGCTTCTGCTATTTTTCCACATGCAGCATGGGAAGTGCTTCACGTTTATTTTGTGCATATTGCTATTTTTTTATCATTAATTACACCCATTGCATTTTTATGGATTGCTTTTGGAACCGTATTAATTTCAAACAAAGTAACTTGGTTAAACCAACGTAATTTACAACGTACGGCTGCATTTATTTTAACTTTTTTTGCTATGCCAATCGGCTATTCAGCGATTAGCTCATTTTAAACTTAACCCATTATTTATATTAAAAAATTTAATTTTCAGGAGATTCTTATGAAAAGAGTAAAAGTAATTATTAAGGACCAGTTTAACCAAGAAACGATTGCTTTGGCGAAAGTTAGACCCATGAACGACCACGCCCTTGAACTTCATAAAAGCGTTGAACATATTGAAATTGATGATGACATTATTTTACCCAATATGGATTTACTCTATGAAAATCCTAAAGACGGGAAAATTTATCAATTGATTGGGCCATTCAACGAGGAATAATTTTTACATTCACTTTGGAAAATAACACCTAGAACACATTTGTATTTCATCACGATTTTAGTAAGAAAGTTTTTAGCTAGAATCTGATGAAAATACGAGCAAAATTAACCATTGAATACAATTAAAATATTGAATATCAGGAATTGTTGTGGGACCATGCTTTTTGTAAAAGTGTGACCTAATCCACACTTTTGCATTTCAGGACTAAGTGGTTTTCACTAAGCCCATTTCTTCAATGAGAAGTAGAAATGGGCTTTTTTTATTCTTTAAATGTTTCATCTAAAGCTTGTTGAACTGCTTCTATGCGTGATTTACAAGCTTTATAGGCAGTAATCGATTCTTCAACAATTTTCATTAAATTATCAATATCTGGGCTTTCTTGAGATTCAAGTAATTCGGCATTTTTCTTCAAAATGTCATGGCCATCCTTAAACGTTAACTCTTTATTCTTCATTTGGAATTACCTGTGTAATGTTGGCTTCAATCACACCATCTTGCATTTCAATGGCAATGGCAGGGTTTGAAATTTGATGTATAGAGCGAATTGCTTTTCCTTCTGATCTAACAATCGCATAGCCTTTGGCTTGAACCTGTTTCGGGTTTTGCAAAAGGACTTCTTTCATTAACGATTCGATTTGGGCTAATGAAAATTTAACTTGTTGCTGTGAACTAAATTGAATGCGTTCTTTCATCTGGTCTAGCAGGTGATGTCCCGAGTTAAGTTGACTTTGTGCTGAAGATTTAATGTGGTGAAGCAGTTGGTCATTCTTGCTTTGATAGGTGGTGATTTGATGCTGAGAAAGCAGCTTAATGGTTTGTAGACTATCTACTGCTTCTTGTACGCGTTCAACAATATGGTTACGAATACCAGCAATCACTTTACTTGGTGTGTCAAATGAACGATGGGCAATTTCATCAAGAATGGTACGGTCTTTTTCATGACCAATGCCGACCCAAATGGGTACAGTGCGTTTGCAGAGCAGAGCGGCAAGTTCATAATCATTCAAATAGGCTAAATCATTCACCGATCCACCGCCACGAATAATCACAATCAAGTCTGGCGGAAATGTAAATGTGCTAGCCCATTGTCTTAAACCTGAACCTAAAGACTCAATCAAGCTAGTTGCAGCAGTGTTCCCTTGAAAAGTAGCGGTGTGATACACAAAATGGCAAACACTATTTCTCTCTAGCGCATCGGCATCTTTTTTAAAGTCACCTAAGCCCGCAGCATTTTGAGGCGCAATCACTAAAACATTTTGAATATCAAAAGGAGTGGGGAGTAGTTTGTTTTTATGAATTAAACCTTCTTGAGTGAGCCGTTCAATAATTTGCTGATAACGTTTAGCAATTTCACCTAAGGTAAAACTTGAGTCAATCTCTTCAATATTGACTGAAAATCCATATTGAGGATCGAAACGTGCGCGAATTTTTATGAGAACATTTAAGTCACTTGAAATCTCAATACCAGTTTCACGCTCAAACTTTAAAACAATTTTACTTGCTGAAAATTTCCAGATTGTGGCCTTACAACTTGCAATGACTTTATCAGTCTCTGCATCTTTTTCTGCAAGCTCTAAATAGTAATGACCGCCTTTAATATTTAAATTTCGAATTTCTGCTTTTACCCAAACTGGCTCATCAAAAGCCAAACGTATGACTTCCTGAACTGTGCCGAGATATTCACTAAGGGAAAACTGAGGTTCAGACATACGAACTAAACATTAAAGGACCAACTTAGATAGTATAAAAGCCATCCAACCAAGGCAATTGCTGTCTGTGAATTTAGGGTTCTGTTTAAAATAAATACAACAATTCAAAAGATTAAATTTAAATTTAGTTTGTTCATCACTAGTTAATTCAAAATATAAAATTAAATAAAAAAGATAAAACTGATGAATTACAACAGATTAAAAAATAAAGTTTGCTTTATAAAATATATAAGCGTATAAAGCTTACTTCCAATTGCGGGGTGGAGCAGTCTGGTAGCTCGTCGGGCTCATAACCCGAAGGTCGTTGGTTCAAATCCGACCCCCGCAACCAAAATATTATGCTCTGTGATGTACCACTTTTCATAATGCAGAAATTATGAAAAGCATTAGCTTATAAATAACCCTATATCAAGCTAAATATTAAATTCTAGACTGACTGTCCATACCTTAAATCTAGCGTTCTAATTAAATACCGTTAAATCACATGAGCTCAGTGATGAGTGAATGATTGTGAATATAGTAAATGAGTGGCAAATTGCCACAGCCGTAAATGGCAATGAAATTAATGTGAGAGTGGTTCCTCACGTGCGTAAGCAAAACTCTCAAGATGGTTATCGTTGGGTCGAAGTTGGTAAGAAAATTCAACTTCAAACTGGTGAAGAAATCGAGTTGAACCAAGATGGTAAAAGCTTTTATGCTGCATTTAACCAGCTTTATCGTTTAAGTACGTATTGCTAATAAAATGTTTAGTGCTAAAGCTAAAAAACCTATCCCTTTAATGGAGATAGGTTTTTTTATATCTATACGATTTATAAATAACTAAAGTTATAAAAAAGAGAAATATATAAAATCGATAGAATTATTCTTCTAATTATATTTATAACTCAATTAACCTGCTCGCCAGAATTGACGGCCCATGACTTTAAAGTTCTTTCCATTTTCTTCAGTTACACGTCGGTCTCTAAACTTTTCATTTAAACTGTGCAAAATTAAAGAGCCATCTGCTTCTTTAAAAATTTGCTTAATCATTCCTTCCCCAGCAAAGTAAACCGCATAAATCTCGCCATCAATGACTTCAGTTTGAGAGATATCAATGCCGACTAAATCTCCATCTTTAATGTAATCGGTCATGCTATCGCCTTTAGCTTTAATAATACGCATGCACTCTTGAGCAACCCGCTTTTCTTTAAAAAATGATGCTGGAAAAGGAATTTTTCCATTAATTGCATCGAAGTGAAACTCTATAGATTCACCCGTACCACAAGAAAAGCTAGCTTCTACAACTTCAATCCAGACATATTGATCGGTGGATTCAGCACTCACAACAGTAGGGCTAAATACATCACTTTCTCTAAAAGAATCTTCAGTATTTCCAGTGGTTAGCCAATAACCATCTACACCTAAAAATTGGGCAATTAATGGAAGAAACGCTGATTTCAAATTTTTCCCTGACTCTAAAGCTTGATAGGCAGGCTGAGACATCTTGACTGCTTCTGCTACTTCAGCCTGAGTTTTTTTCGCTTTAAGCCTAGAATCTTTTAAACGGTCTTTAAGAGCCATAACGGTCACACCAGCAAACTTATAACAAATATATAACTTAAGTTATATCAAGTAAAACAACTATAGTTATTGACTATTAATAACTATAGTTATAATATCAGTTATATCTTAAGATGAATAGATAAAGTTTAAATCGTATTTGAACCACTATTTATAGGTTTATCAACGTGTTGAGATGAAAGCTAAATTTGTTTTGTTTTTATAGGAGGCAAAATAAAAGAGAGATAGCTCAATTATGATGTGCAGATAGGCTATCAAAACAAAAATTGGAATAAAAAAAAGCCCGATTCCGTGGATCAGGCTTAATGTTCGTCGATAAAGGGTATCAAGAACATGAAGAATTTAACAAAGATTGTGAGTCGTAACAAAAGTTTCCGATATACGGCAAAGCCTTATTTGAACTTTTTGGTCAAAAAATTAAAGTCCGAAAAAGGCTTAAACTTAAGAGCTTTAATACTTTTTTACAATTTCAGAAAGGGAAATATTTATTTTTAAATTAATGCTTTAAACGCATATTGTTTGGTTCTATATGTTTGTTGTACCAGTTGAAACGTTTCGAACATACATTTGTAGCCATAGCTTAGCTATATTGCTCAAAGAATGCGTCAAAACTTCAAGAATAACAAACGATAAAGATGCCTTATTAACGAGTAAGTTGAGTTGGAGATAGTGAATGACTACAGCAATGCAGAACAGAGCTAAACAACTTAAAAATGCAAAACGTGGAGGGTATGTCCCAACAATTGCAAAAGACGTAAACAAATTTAAGGTACAAAAAATAAAAAGGGCACTTGAAGAGGCGAAGCAAATTGCAAGTGAGCTTGAAGATGAAGCATTCGAATTCGACGATCAAGTCTCGATGCAAAAAGCGATAGGTGCAATCACCGTGATTGAGTTGATTGAACAAGCCTTAAACAGTGCACACTAACCAGCTTTAGCACACAAACATTCTTTCTTGGGCCCTGAAATTAAGCGGGTCAAGGTAAGTTCGTCTTGCAATTTAGCGCCGCTTTAAAGCGTTAGTGTTTTTTATTGACTGTAATAAAGAAAACTAAGGGTATTGATAAAACCTGAAAAACAACAAGCTGGTCATGGTGATGGATTTTCAAGTTCTACCCTTTAAAGCAGGACAAGATGATGAAAACAGTTCCAACGAATGGATTAGCCACATTTTTAAATTTTTATAGCATTGCAATTATGGTGGCTTTAGCAGTCAGCTTAGTTGTCGCAGTCGTGTTAATGATGCGTTTCCCTCGCTCACCGCAAGAATGGATTGTTGGGTTGATCTGTACAGTGGTTTCAAGCTTAACAGGTGGCTCATTTATTATCATGAAATGGAATTTACAAGAATGGGTCTTGGATATTTGGGGAATGATCACACTTTGTGGATTCTTCTTCATTTGCGGTTTGCCTGGTTGGGCTATTGTGAGATGGATATTTAACTTCATCAATAAACAAGAAGGTAAAACGATTGTGGAAGTCATGAAAGACTTAAAAAAAGCAAAAGATGATCTGCAAAATAGCTAAAAACAGTTGTAATCATATGGGTAAAAATAAAATGAATATCGACCAGTACTTAGAAGCAATCATAAACAGAGAAGGTGGGTATGTTAACCATCCATCAGATCATGGACATGCCACTAAATTTGGCATTACAGAAGCAGTCGCTCGGTCACAAGGCTATCAAGGTAATATGCAGGATTTAACATTAGCTGTGGCCAAATCTATTTATAAGAAACAATATTGGTTTGAACCCCAATTTGACCAGATCAATGAGATTAGCCCAGCTATTGCAGAAGAGTTATTTGATACAGGCGTAAATTGTGGTGTCAATTTTGCAAAACCCTTGTTGCAGCGTGCTTTAAATTTGCTGAATAAGCAGGGAAAAGAAGGCTGGCCAAATCTTGCTTTAGATGGCCAGTATGGGCCTCTCACTTTCCAAGCTCTTAGGAGTTATTTGAACAGGCGTCATAAAGAAGGAGAAACGGTATTAGTACGTGTTTTAAATATTATGCAAGGGCTGCACTATATCCAAATTACAGAGCAGAACCCAAATTATGAAGACTTCTTTTATGGTTGGATCTTAAACAGGGTATCGTTGTAACAATTGTAATTAGATAAAAATATGCTCAATCATCGAAATGCTTTAAAAGTCTAAACATGAGTTAAGGCTTTTAAAGCATAATTCTTAAAGCAATGATTTATTGTGCGATGAGTAAGATGGCAAGAAGAAAGAAAATAGCCCCACTGATTTTATTGAGTATAGAAAAATTATTTCCAGCCAACATCTTTTCTTTAAAAATTGAAGAGAAATTTGCATAGACTAGATGAATTAAAAAACCAATCAAACAAAAGGTTAAAGATAAAATTAAAAACTGATTTAAAATTTCTTTCTTTATATCGATAAATTGAGGGAAAAGAGCAATAAAAAATACGATTGTTTTAGGGTTAAGCAAAGATGCGAGTAGGCCCTGATAAAATAGTTTAGATTTACTGACATTTTTATCGCTTTGCTGATCTGTGATTAAATCTTGCGATGGAATTTTTTTGCTAAAGTTTTTATATCCGAGATACATTAAATAAAATGCACCAATAAATTTTAAAACCGTAAAAATAGTAGGGTTACTCGTAATAATAAGACCTACACCACTGGCGGAAATTACAGCAATTACAAACATACCAATAATTAAGCCGCTAATACCGAATAAAGCGGTTTTAACACCATAATTGATTGAATTTGTGACAGTAAATAAAACACCGGGGCCGGGGCTTAATAGGGTAAGAAATGCAATTGTTATAAAAACTAAAAGACCGCTCACGCTGATATATCCTATTTATCAATTGAGACAAAATTATGCGATTACTTTAAATGAGAAAATAATTTATGTATACAGAAGGTTATGTATATTTAAAATAAATAAATTAAATATTAAAATTTGAAAGTTTCGAAATAAAATATGCATTTATATAAATAGATAATGTATTTAAAAGCATAGCCGTTATTGCAACATAAACATACAACCCCGACAAGTAGGCGTGTTAGTATGCTAAGTCTATACCTCAAGAAATATACAGTATGACGAAAAAAGAACGGCAGTTTAAATCTGGCGAATTTCGATTTTCCTTTTTATCGTTTAAATATTGGGGTCTATGGGTTTTAGCTTTTATTTTAATGTTATTCGCAATGTTACCTTGGGCTATACAATGGCGTCTCGCCGATTTTCTTTCAAAAATAGCATGGAAATCTTTAGGTTCAAGAAGAAAAACAACACTACGTAATTTAGAAGCATGCTTTCCTGAAAAAACACCTATGCAAATTGAAGTGAAAGCCAAACAGGTTTTTGTTGATACTTTAACGGGTGTATTTGAGGCTTTAAATGCTTGGTATAGTCCAAACTGGTTTAAAAATCGTGTTCATATAGATGGGCTAGAGAATTTAACCAACAATCAGGAAAATGGCGTACTTTTACTAGGCACTCATAGCACCCTTTTAGATGCAGGCGGAGCCGCGTGTACCTTATTTTTTAATATGGACGTGGTTTACCGACCTCAAAACAATCCCTTTTTAGATTTTCTGATTCATCGTAGCCGTGCAAGAGTGTATAAAAACCAGATTGCTCGAGACAACATGCGTGGACTTATCCAAAACCTTAAACATGGTCATGCCATATGGTATAGCCCAGATCAGGATTTTGGCTTAAAGCAAGGTGTAATGGCATCATTTTTCGGGGTGCAGGCAGCTACTGTCACAGCCCACCGCAGGCTTATGGATATCTCAAAAGCAGCAGCAGTGCCTTTATACTTTTACAGAAGTGGCAATATTAGAAATCCTCAATATCATGTTCTCGTTGAACCCAAATTAGAGAATTTTCCAAGTGGATGTGAAGTCAGTGATGCTGAAAGAGTAAATAAAATTATTGAGAATCAAATTCGCATCGCACCTACACAATACATGTGGTTCCATCGACGTTTTAAGACGCGCCCTGCGGGTGAAAAGAAATTTTATTGATGGTCTTATGGGGAAATAACAAAGCTACTTCTTACGATTAAAATGAAACAAAATTTGACTTTTAATTGAAAGAAATCTTAATTAAATCAATATGAAAGATGAGTGGGAAGAGGTATAGAATTTTTCTTGCTTTAATTATTTTGAATATCGATTGCAAATGCTTCTGAAGCGTGTATTATCGAGCATAACTAACAAAATATTCTTGTCATCATAAATTTCTATTTGCGCAGTTTTATTTATAATCCTTCGGTTTTTTCAGATATTTAAGTTTCGACGTCTATTTTTTAGTTAAATTGGTTTCCCCAATAATAAGTTATAATATTTTAAGATTTAGGATATAACATATGTCTACTACTACTGGTACAGTAAAATGGTTCAATGAAACTAAAGGCTTTGGTTTTATTGTGACTGATGAAGGTAAAGATATTTTTGCTCATTTTACCGATATTCAAACACCTGGTTTTAAAGTTCTCCTGGAAGGTCAACGTGTTGAGTTTACTGTAGTGCAGGGTAAAAAAGGCCCACAAGCTTCAAATATTGTGATTCTTCAAAACTCATAAATAAATAGAGCATTTAATTGATTTAAATATATTATCTAAATAAAATATATTTGAGTCTAAAGCGTTTTATTAGAGTTAAAAAAGCCCACTTTATATTTTGTGGGTTTTTTATAAGTTTTGATTCAACTTATATTTAAAAAAAGAAGTATAAAAATACTCTTATAAAAGGTTTTTAAAATTTTATGTTATAACATAACTAATTAGGTGTATGGTATTAAAATGGATATTTGTATCGGCGGTATTTTTGACGGTCAAAAAATAGAAAACAATAATGATTTCTTTAAGGTTGAAGAGCATTATTCAGACAATAGTTCTAAATATATTAAACAGCACTTCCACTTGTTTGGACAAATTTTTACTTTCTGGGTTTGTGAAGATGTTGATTTAACCCAAGCCATGAGCAAAGCTGAGAGAATTTTAAAGAAGAAAAAAGAAACTAATTAGCTGCTTTTTTAATTAATAAATATGAGTTGTGAATATTCTTGATTGATAAAAGCATTAGCAATTGTTTCATGGAAGAGTAGAGTTTTTCATTCATCATTTTTTTGTTTAAAAAACCTAACAATTTCATACTCCTTATAAGCTATTAAAATAGTGTACAATTTTATAATGATAATTACAGACTTTAACAATTTCTGTGTAGAATTTGCTATAAATAGTTATACATTAGGCTTAAGCTAAAGTTGTTTTATTTATTGCGCAAATAAAACGAAACCCACTTTAATATAGTTTATTTGAGTGGGTTCTTTATTAAGATAGCCTTTCATTAACTCAATACTTATAATTAAATTATAGATAATATTAATTACTATAATACCCCTAAGAAAGGAAAATATTTTAAATGTTAAATGAAGTACAACCTCATATTTGTTTTGTTGGTAGTAGTAATTTGGCGTTAGCATTAATAGGAGGCTTAGTTTTAAAAGGGTTCAAAAAAGAAAAGATCCATCTTATTGAAGAGAAAAAAAATAATGATGAAAATATGTTAAAGCAAAAGGAAAAGGAAAATGGTTTAAAAAAAGCGGATATTGTTATTTTATTATTGGAACCTAAAAACTTAAAAGAAACGCTTGAACCATTTAAAAAGTATTTAGCACGTAAAGTTATTATTTCTATGATGGCAGGGGTTGATATTGCAAAATTATCAACGATTACTGGCTCAAAAAAAATTGTTCGTGTAATTTCAAATCCACCTGTGCTTACACACACGGGTACTCACGTACTCATTGCTTCTGAGCAAATGGACCAGCTCGATAAAGATGTCATCGAAATGCTGTACTCTGCAACAGGGCAGACTTTCTGGGCAGCTTCGGAAACACAAACTGATGCAATTATTGCATTATCTGGTTCTGGGCCGGCTTACTTTTTTTATATTTTAGATAGCATGATTAAGACGGGCGTTTCATTAGGACTCGACAAACAGTTTGCCTTAGATTTAGCACTTCAAGCCGCTGCTGGTGCAGTTGAAATGATCCGTAAAACCAATGTTCCACCTGCGGATTTATGTGGAAAAGTTACTTTGGCGAACGGAATTACCGAATCTGCTTTACGCATGTTCGATTTAGGAAATGTATCTGATGATATACGTTTAGCTATGAAAGCCGCATATCATCGTAGCAAAGAAATTACTTCAGAAATTATTTCTGAGATTGGTTAACTCTTCTTTAGCAAACTAGGCCTTTAAAAAGTATTCCCAAATAATGAAACCTAAGCCAAACCCAATAAAAGAGTAGAGAGTAATAATAAAGAATACAAAACTGGCCTTATTTTTTTTCTTCAAAATGTTCATGGCGATGCCTCCAATTCAGATTAATTTTATTATGGAGATGAGGAGGCTGTAATCATAGATACAGAATTTTTTAAAAAAAATATAACAGAGTCTAAATCTGTTATGGTCTAAATCGCTTAACTTAATAAAAAGCTTAGAATCAATATTTTAAGTCGATGTGCTATAGGCGCGACATCTTTTATTCAATTAACATTAAATCAGCTGTATTGGCAGATTTAAGAGGGCGTAGGGCAAACGTTGAGCGTGTGTGTCGAATACCTTTAATTGAATAGAGTTTTTTCCGTAAAAAACGTTCGTAATGATCCGCATCTTTTACTGCTACTTTGACCAAATAATCATAGTCACCTGTAACCAGATGGGCTTCTACAACTTCAGGTATATCGGCTAATGCTTCGCTGAAATTCTCTAACATTTCATCATCATGGCGCTCTAAAGTAATTTCTATAAAAAATACCTCATGAATGCCGATCGCTTTTGGGTTCACGTTTACCGTATAGCCTTCAATAATTTTTAAAGTTTCCAGACGTTTTAGTCGTGTCCAGCATGGAGAAGATGAAAGACCGACTTCTTCAGCTAATTGAGCAACGGTTAAACGACCATTCCCACGTAAAGCAGATAAAATTTTCCGATCTATGCGATCTAGTGTGTATTCTGTTCTGTTCAAAATATAAACCAAAGAAGAATCTTCTGATAAAACTAAATATACTTCATTTTTATGCTGCCATCATTTAAAAAAAGCAAAAAATACAGGAAACATTTTGAGCTAAAGGTACATACACTATTTCTATGCATTGAACCTTTCTGGATAGAGGTTGTGATGGAGCAAAGAGCACTGTTTCAGTAAGGGTGACTAAACAGTGCTCTTTGCGGATTTCATAAGAGAACAAATATCCTTCTCTAAAGAATGAAACTCTCTAATTTATTAATTGCTGTTTCTAGCTGATCATAATGATTAATTTTTTTATCTGCTAAAGGAGAGTAGATAGAAGGATCTGGGTGGAAAAAGATAGTTTTCATTCCAGCTTTGTGAGCACCTTCAATATCGGCTTTAGGGTTATCTCCTACAAAAATGCATTCATTAGGAATGTAGCCAAGCTCTTTACACGCATACTCAAATATTCGTATATCTGGTTTCCGTATGCCTATGGCCTCTGAAACTATAATTGTAGAAAAAAACTCTTTGATACCCAGTGCATAAAAATTATTTTCTTGAAACGGGGATTTGCCATTAGAAACTAAGCCTAATTTATATCCTTTGTTGTAAAGATTTTGAATTGTTTCAGGAACTCTTTCAAATGAAGAGGAAAACTTATTAAAGTCATTAACGTAGGATTCAAGTAATGTCTCGACGTTAAAAGATTTGATATTAAAATCTTCAAGTAATTGGAAATAAACCAAGTCTTTCCAAACATTTCCATTGTTATCTAATTCAATAAATCTGGCGATAAAATCTTGCTTATTCTGTTGTGGCACTAGTTGAAAAAAGTTTACTTGCCATTCGACAAATTTTATTAATGAGGTATTTCTGTCAAGTAGAGTTTGATCTAAATCAAATAAAATAGCTTTTGGCATTTTCTGCTTTTATAAAATTTTTAGATAAACATAGTATAGCTGTCTGTTGGATTTAAGGATTTTAAAATTTTATGATTACTGTGTATTAAAACAAATTAAATAATAACTTTTATTTATCAATTGAAGAAAAACTAATCATTATTTTTTATCTAACTTTTCCTTTATGGTGATTTCATTGCATAGAAGGAAGCAAGGTTATGATCACCCAGCATGATATAAATCAAAAACAATATCAAAATAAGTCTCTCGACTATTTGAATAGCCAAGCTCATTCTGAAGGAATTGAATTTAATAAATTTATTAATGAAATTCAGAAAATTGAAAAGGCTGTAGTTCTTGATTTAGGCTGTGGTGGTGGCCATGTCTCTTATAATGTTGCTCCGCATGCAGACCTTGTTTTTGCTTACGATTTATCTCATGAGATGTTAGACACTGTGTCTAAGGCTGCCAGCCAACGCAAATTAAAAAACATCTTTGTGCAGCAGGGCATTGCTGAAGACATGCCTTTTAGTGATCAACAGTTTGATGTCGTGATTAGCCGATATTCAGCTCATCACTGGCAGCATGTTCCTAGCGCAATGAAAGAGGTCAACCGCGTTCTTAAGCCCGATGGCATTGTTATTTTTGTAGACATTATTAGTTCTAGCTCGCCGATATTAGATACGTTTTTACAGACGATCGAAACTATTCGAGACCCAAGTCATGTACGAAACTATAGTGTGAAAGAATGGGTCTATTTTATCGAAGATGCGGGCTTTGATTTAGTGGGCTTAGATAAACAAACGCTTTCATTGGACTTTGATAGTTGGGTAAAGCGTATGAAAACCCCTGAAGATCAAATTAAAACTTTACGCTATTTGCAGGAAGGTTCATCTGACCTTGTTAAGAAGTATTTCAAAATTCAAAATGACGGTAGCTTTGAAAGCCATGTGGGTTATTTTGTCTTTAAGAAATTAGGGTTTTAAAGTGGTGTAATGAGTAAGGGTTTTAGTCGATAAGAAAGGAATGAAATATCACTAAAACTCTTTTCTCGAATCGATTGGATTATATTAAATAAGATTAGAAAAAAATTTAATATCATTTATTTGATAAAACTTAATCACACAATTTTTTTAAGGTGATTAAGTATTCAAAAGATAAGAGGATTTATCTAATTTTCTTATTATTAATAGACACTTATAAGTAATTATTATTTAATACGCCCGCAACATTATCACTAATACTTTTAATAACTTTGTCGGGGAAATAATGCGTAATATTTTAGTAACAGTTTTTACTTTATTGGTAGGAACATCAGTTTATGCTGAACAAGAGCCCAAAACTTATATACAGCGAACAACTTGCGAGAGAACAGTACAACTACATGGTTTTTTAAGCCGTGCTCAACTTGATTGTAATTATCACTATACTTCACAAGAATTAGTTCATGAATCTGAAAAATGTACTAAACATGAGCTAGGTGATAAATACGGTAAAGAAGTTATGAGATTAGGTATGGACCAATTTGAAGCACGCAAGAGAGGAGATATGAAAGGCCACTTATGTAGTACGGTTTTAAAAGAGTTTCCAAACTATATTAAAAAATAAAATAAGGTTTTAAAAACCTCTTCTAGCAAGCCGATAAGATGGATTTAATTATTCATTTTATCGGTGTATCAAGGCATAAACTTTACCAGTTGAACCAGAAAATGACTACTTTAACTAGTCTCTTCCTATACATACAAGCTTAAAGATTGATTATTGTTTAATCTCTAAAGTGGTCTGTGAAATAAAATCAGAATATCCTGAAGCTTATAAATTTATCATTATTTATAGAAAATGATTAATTAATAAGATTCTTGAACTGATCAGCACGATCACGGAAAGTGTCACCATACAGATGCACTCTTGTTGTTATATATAATGGATGAGACCTTAATACAACTTCTAAGTACAGATAAACTCGACGAAAGAGAAAGTATATATAGATATTTTTTAGTAGCTGCATTTGAGCTAAGTAAATTAGAATAACCAATAGAAAACTTGAGTTCTAAAAAATCTAAATAAAAAAGCCCTCAAAAGAGGGCTTTTTAGTGTTTTTAGTCTGACTTGATTTGTCTATAGAACAAACTATTCAGTATTATTCTTAATGATAGCCACCACGCATATATACAAGCATCTAAGTGTGATGCTTCCAAATCACTAAGTAATCCATGTGCAATTTTATTTCTTAAATTAAATCCTATTGATTCAGTAAAAATACACTCAATTTCAAAAGCTAAATTTTCACCAAAAATTTCAAGTATATTTTCACGACGGTTCATAAGTGAACTTAAACCAATTTCATTTTGAATACCTTTATCCAATGTGCAGGTTACTTCTCCTACCTTTTGTAGTTCAACTCTCACCATATTTTCAATTTGTGGACTTAATAAATGAATCGCGGTACTAAAATCATAATCAAATCCATACCATAAGCCATCAGCAATTAATCTTGCGCGACCTTCAGGTACAATAGGAGAAGCCTCACAAAGCTCTCTTAATAAGGCTTTATTTATACGAAAGTCTTTAGTGATTTGAAATAAAGCTGGCATAATTCTATTTCGTACTATTATTGATACTTCATCAGCAAAGATAGGTATCATTTTAGCTCGGATCGCTTCATAATTTTTTAGATCATCAAGTTTTGCCGTTCTATCCAAAACTGGTACTTTTTCAATAGTTCGACCATCTTCAGCTAAATAAGTTGAACTTAATCCTAAAAAGAAACTTTGATCTAACAAAGATTTTGCTAATTTTTCAATTTCTTTAAAATTAGGACCTTTATATATTTTAATAAAATGAACTAAAGCTATTTCAAGTCTCTCTTTCCCACCTACAAATTTGATTATTTCTTCTTCAGGAATATCTTCTTCATCTCGATCAGGCTCAATATTTGTCAATTCATCTAAAGCTTCTTTTCCAGCCTGTAACATCTTTTTTTGAAGCTCTGCTGGCTTATCTTCAAGAGACAATTCGGCTCGATTTTTTCTGGGTATAGCTCTATAAGTAATTATTGCTTCCTCATATAGCCATTTTGCTCTTAATTTCACAGTTTGAATTTCAGCTTCTAATTCAAAACAAATTGCTTTCTGATGTAAAGCATCAACCCATTTGGGATCATTACACTGTTTGTATTTTTTGGAAGAAAAATCATAGCACTGTCTTGCAAAATCATAATCTTCTTTGCTTTTTTGTTCTAATGCTTGTGTAAAAAGTTGAACAGCTATTTTTTCTCTATAATCTTTATCAAGATTTGTTTCATCTAATAATTTTGCGATACATATACTTAGATATGGATACTCTAAATTTGATTTTTCTTGTTCAAAGCCTTTGAATAATTCGCTTTTTATTAAGTTTAGTCTTTTGTTATCACCTATTTGTCGAGATAAGATGATAGCTCTTTCCCAAGCATTATTAATCCCACTGAACCAGTGTTTATTTATTCCGATTTTTATATAGGAATCTATAGCTTTTCTAGCATGATCATGATTTCTAGATGGATGAAAAATCCATAACAAATCCGCAATTCTTGCTTTTAAAACTGGCTCATTAATATCATCTAAAATTGACTCCATAAAGTCTAGATCCGCTATAGAAAGCATATTAACGTGGAATGAAGATCTATTATTTTCATAGTCAACAATGCTTGGTTTAAATGGATCCTGAATACTTTCTGGATTTAAATACATTGAGCTTATGTTTGATAAGAGTTTCAAAACTTTTGAATGTTCATTTTTACCAGCTTTTTGAAAATCATATGAAGCCTGATCAAGACTTAAGCTAATTGAAGAATTATAGTAATTTTCAAATTTTTCAAGGTCATAAGACCAATTACACTCTAAAAAAATTTCACGTTTTGATTTTTCGGCTGTAGTCATCTTTATCTCTTTTTTATATCCAAAGTAATGCAATTAATTTTAAAAACTAAAATTATTATAGATATTTATTTTATTCATAATAAGTTAATTTCCAGAAAAAAAGCTTCTGTATTAGATTAATAAACTATTTTACTAAAATTATTTTTAAAGTTTTTTTAGCTTTATTTCTATCCAATATCACATTGACACCTAAAACCCCTCCGATTATGCTTTGCGTGCTGGCCACATTGCCAGTCGATTTTGACAGATCGATATAACACACAAGACATCAAAAAGTTCTCTTTTTGGTGGCGAACTCGTTCGTCCCCCTTCGTAGCGGTAGGGCGAGGGAGGGACGCCTTGTGCGTGCTGATTCTTGTGTGTCAGTCTGTCAACCTTCTCTCGTTCTACCACCATAATCATTTGACAGTGATCTGGTAGAACTCCTTTACACACAAGGAGTCCGCTCATGCGTATTATTTCTTCTTTATTGGCTTTTGCCAAAATCTCTCTAGCAATACCGCCTAAATGGTCTTTAAAACGGTTTACCCGACTTTAGGTTTTCTACAACCTTAGCTCGTTACGACTAAAAAATCATAGCAACAATAAAACCAAAGATAGCTTAGGCACATTTTTGTGCTGCTTTTGCATGCCTGTTTTTAGCACTCATTTTAAGAGTGACGGCATTTCTATCTCTTTTAGATACAACAAAAAATTATTTAAACGGTATTTCTATGCCAAATTTAGAATCTTCATTTAGAGCACTCAGAGTGCTTCACACCGCAAAAGACTTATTTAATCAATATGGGTTTCATAAGGTCGGTGTCGACCAAATTATTGCGGAAGCCAAAGTTGCCAAAGCTACTTTTTACAACGACTTTCATTCAAAAGCACGACTCATCGAGATGTGTCTCACTTTTCAAAAAGACGCGCTAAAAGACAAGGTATTTTCAATTTCTAATTCTTACCGTGAACAAATGGTGCTCGATAAACTCAAGGAAATTTATTTTCTACATGCCGACTTAAATGGCTTTTACCATTTGCCATTTAAGGCAATTTTTGAAATTGAAAAGCTCTATCCGGTTGCCTATAAAGTCGTGGTTGATTATAGAAACTGGTTTGTTGGTGAAATCCATAAGTTGCTTTTAACCTTAAAAACGACGTCTTCAATCCAAGATGCTTACATGTTTTTATTTATGATTGATGGGGCAATGGTTCAGCTTTTAGGTGAAAATGGGGTAGATGAAAGCGTACGGCTGTTGGATTATTTCTTTTTAAACTTTGTCTAATTGCTAGAACTTAAATAGCAAAAAGCCTCCGAACAAGGAGGCTTTTTCTTTGAAAGAAAATAGGTTCTTAGCTTAATGTCGCAGGTTTTGCAGAATGAGCCATTTGTTCAAAATATTGAACCGCAGGTGAACGAGCCATATAAGCCAAAGCCTGTTCAGTGTCACCTTCATGAATTGGGTTAAATTTTGGAGAAACCCATCTTAAAGTCGCTTTCCATAAATATTTAATGGTCGGTAGGTTGTCTGAGCGAGTAGCCGTTTTTTCAAATTCACGAATGAAATTAAAGAAGCCACGACGCATCAATTTTTGAATGTCTTCGTGCTCTAAATCTTGCTTACCTAGACTACGTGCAAAATCGGCAAGGAAGTAAATAAACAGTGGGAAAATAGCGGCCATAATGACTTGGCGCGACACATAAAAACCCAACTTGTTTGTTAAAAGGTGCTGAAATAAATCGTAAGCTACACAGCGGTGTTCAACTTCTTCGGCAAGGTGCCAACGGAATAAATCTGCCATTGCAGGGTCAGCGCTATCCCAAGACTTGCTACCAAGTGTCCACTGACCAATAGTTCCCGTAAAGTGCTCAATTGCAGCAATAACACCTACTCGGAAAAGTAACCAATATTCTTCAAGTTTTTTGCCTTTTACAAGCGGCAGACCAAAGGGTTTATCGCCCAATAAAATATTAAAAACAAAATGCGCACGGTTGAGTGGGTCTTGAATGTCGTAGCCATTTTCTCGTAAAAAGTCTTGAGCTTTTTCATGGGCACGTGCATGCGCTGCTTCTTGGCGGACAAAGCCTACTACTTCTTGTTTTAATGTTTCATCGGTAATGTAGGGAAGGGTTTTATTAAACACTCGGCAGAACCAAAACTCGCCAGCTGGCAAAAGCATATTGATACCATTTGCTACATGTGAGCATAACGGATCATTCGGCATCCAGCAGACAGATGACTCCGCGAAATCAAAATATACTTTTCGAGCTTTAAGCTGATGATTCCCTGTGATCATATACGTCACCCTATTCATAATTATTCATTTAATGCGAATGCACAATTTTTAGCATTAAGTAAAATCGATCACCATGTGCTTAAGGGACAAAAACATCTTACAAAAGGCTTATAGAGATAAAAAAGGTCTAAGTGAGAGGTTCGGTCAATAAAAAAGGCTCCTTTATTAAAAGGAGCCTTCATTTTTATAATCTAGGCTTTAAATTCTTTAAGCCTATTCATTTTTTATAAGCTAAAACTTTTTATTATAAAGCTTACGGTAAGTAACTCGCCGTGCTTAAAAGCCTAGATCGCTTGCCATTGATCTTTAACTTCTTCTGAATTTTTATTGAGTATGACTTGGTTTTCTTTCACTTCCCCAATCCACGCAGTAGGAATGAGATGATGTTGACCACTTTCGTCTCGAGTCAGCTTTAATTGATTTTCACCATCGAGATGGTCGACAGTTCCTACTTTAGTACCGCAAGAAGCAATAACATCTGCGTGTTTTTGAATGTCAGTAATATTTAAAGTATTCATTTTAGACCTCTTCTTTGAAAATAGAAAAACGGTAGAAACTAAATTACTTTAAATAATAAGCTAAATGTTGAATTTTTAATAAACCTTACAGGATCAGTTTATAAACTCACTTAATGAATATATTTGAGTAACAATGAAATAATTAGATATAAATCTAATAATAATTATCTTTTTATTACAATTAATGTGTTTATTTAAACAGAAGTATTTAGATATGGTTAAATCAAGTCTTATAAATAATTATTTGCAATGAATATTAAAATATCTATAAATATGACGATATTGAGCATCTTGAGTGAATTTGAATCTGCCTTAGCTGAAGATAAAAGTAAGCTTCGTATAGATTTACTCTCTCAATTGGTAAATTTAGCCAAAAATTTGCCTTATCCAGCTTCGGGCCAAACCTATCAACGTTGGCAACTTTTTGCTCAGATTGCTGGGTCAGATTTAAGTTTGGCTAAACTATTTGAGTCTCATTGTGATGCCTTAAGTATTTTAAATGAATTGGGCTATCAAGAAGAAATAGATGACCAGATTTGGGCGGTTTGGGCAGCAGACGGTGGACCAGCTCCATTGCAAATAAAAGATAATCTTTGTAATGGCATAAAACCTTGGTGCTCTGGTGCGGAGTTTATCCAAAAAGCCTTAATGAGTTATAAAGACCACCAAGGGCAAGCACTGCTTTGTATTGTTAACTTAGAACATCCTTCAATTACTACCGATTTAAGTCACTGGCATGCAGTCGGGATGCACGCCACGCAGACAGCCAGAGTCACTTTTGAAAATACGCCTGTTAAGCCGATAGGTCAGCCAAACAGTTATTTAGAACGTCCAGGGTTTTGGCATGGTGCGGCTGGAGTCGCTGCTTGTTGGTACGGTGCCGCTGTGCGTTTAGCCAGCTTTTTGCAGGAAAGTTGTCAGGCAAATCCTAACCCTTTTAAGAAATTGTACTTAGGAGAGTTAGCTCAGCAATTAGCGATCACCAAGCAATATTTTCAATACGTTGCTGAACTGATTGACCATCAACCATTGCTAAGTCATGAGCGGGAAATACGGATATTACGTGCCCAAACAGAACAATGCTGTCTGAGTGTGATTGAACGAGTAGGGAAAGCCTTAGGTGCTCGGCCTTTTTGTGAAGATGCGACTTTCGCTCAGCTCATGGCTGACTTGCCTGTGTTTATCAGACAAAGTCATGCCGCTTTTGACTATGAACAAATTGCAGAACTCTGTTTATCGGAGCAAAGCTTATGGGAACTTTAAAACATCCTTTAGTAGAAGACCGCGTTATTTTTGGTGAAGGTACGTCCAAAGAGCAATGGTTAAAGGCATTTAAAGAACATCCTTTAGCGTCTTTAGATCTTGAGTTATTTCGCTCTAAAAGGGTGGTGATTGTCGCTCCACATCCTGATGATGAAGTGCTCGGTTGTGGCGGTCTAATGCAGCAACTTAATGCACTGAATTGTAAGGTTTTAATTTTAGCTGTGACTAACGGCACACAAAGTCATCCTAACTCGACAAAGTATCCTCCAGATCAGCTCAATATTCTTCGTCCACAAGAAAGTTTAGCTGCTTTAGATTGTTTAGGGGCAGTAAAGTCAACCGAACGGGCAGAGCTTAATTTGTTAGATGGTCAGATCCATTTCCAAACCAATCAACTTTGGCAGAATTTAGACAAGCTCATTCAAGCCGATGACATTCTCATTTGTAGTTATGCACTTGATGGTCACCCAGACCATGAAGCAGTAGGTAAAACAGTGCAAGCTTATGCAAATGCTAAGCAATTACTATGTTTACACGTATTAATATGGGCTTGGCATTGGGCAGAGCCTTTAGACCCACGAATTGATTGGCAGCGCGCAAAAGCGTTCCACCTAACCGAAGAACAATTAACTAAAAAACATCAAGCAATTTTGCAGTTTAAAACCCAACTTGAAGCAGATGAAACCACGGGTAATGCTGCGGTTCTCTCTTCAAGTGCAATTAAACGTCTTTTAATGCCTTATGAGGTGTATTTGAGTGATTCATTCTCGCATGTACTTTGAAGATTTATATCGTTATAACAGTGATCCATGGGGCTATGACTCACACTGGTATGAAGCCCGTAAAAGGCAAATTTGTCTCGCGCTGCTCACAAGACCTCGCTACCCAAAAGTGTTGGAAGTGGGTTGTTCAAATGGGCATTTAAGTATTCATTTAGCCCAAAGAGCCGAGCAATTGTGGTGTATAGATGTCTCTGAGAGCGCTGTTCAATTAGCGTCTGAGCGCCTACAAGAATTTGAGCATGTTGTTGTTGAAAATAGAAAAATACCTGAAGACTACTCAATTCAAAAATTTGATCTGATTTTAATTAGTGAGATGGCCTATTACTTGTCGGCAAACGAATTGCATCAGTTTATTGAAAAGTTAAAGCATAGCTTAAATGACGACGGTGAAATTCTATGTTGCCATTGGCGTCATGAAATTCAAGATTTTGAATTAAACGCCGAACAAGTCCATCAAGCTTTTCAGCAACATTTTCCATTTCATCATTATCTAAGCTTGAACGACCCAGATTTTATGATAGATGTTTGGACGGCGAACACTTCCTCTTTAGCACAGCAGGAAAAACTAAGATGAAAATAGGTATCGTCATTCCAGCACATAACGAAGAGCAATATCTATCGGCCTGCCTGCAATCGATTCAGGTTGCCATAGATAATATTAGCGGTTATGACGTAGAGGTCATTGTTGTACTTGATAACTGTGCAGATCAGTCGCGACTCATTGTACAAAGCCATCAAATCAATTGGATTGAGTGTGGTTATGCATGTGTAGGAAAAGCACGAGATTTAGGTATTCGTCATTTAATTGGGCGTGGCGTAACATGGATTGCGTGTACGGATGCAGACACGGTGGTCAGTCCTGATTGGCTGCGCTATCAAATACAGCATCAACCCACAGATGCAATTTGCGGTACGGTGACCTTAGATGACTTGAGCCATCTATCGATAGCCAAACGGCAGAAATACTTGGCACATTATAAAGATCAGATGGATCACGCGCATATTCATGGGGCAAATTTAAGTTTTAGCGCAGAGGTTTATCTTTTGGTAGGAGGCTTTGAGCCTATTTCATGTCATGAAGATGTGTATTTAATTAAGAAATTTATAAAGCATTGTTGCAATATTACTTGGAGTAATCTGGTTAGAGTGACAACGAGTAGTCGGCTAAATGGGCGAGCACCTCAGGGCTTATCTTACTTTTTAAATAACCTCTAATAACTTAAACCATGACTTCTCCTAATATTGAAATATTCTTTAAATTTTGTGGATCATATTTAATTTTTATTATGCTACCGACTTTATATTGATCGTGATTTTGTTTAGCAATAAGCACCTTCAGATTTTCAGTCATGATTTGACCTTGCTCAGTTTGAAATTTTAATTTTATATAACATAACGGGCGATATTGAACCTTGACGAGAGAGTCTTGAAAATACACAACTTCGACAGAGGTAATGATTCCTCGTTTATAAATTAAAAATTTATGAACCAGACTTTTAAGAAAAAAGGTCCAAGCAATATAGATAAAGAATAAGGTGAACCAGACCACTCCAATAAAAGTCAAAAAGTCAGAAAATTTCACTCACTAGAACCAAAATTATTCGTTTAACGCATTATTCTAAATGAACCGGTTCGTTCGATCTACGTTATATAAACGATCTAAAACTTAAGTAGGCAAGATCTTATCATTAAGGCTCAAAAATCATGAGATTCGTAATTAAATTTGGACAGGGTATATAACTTAGTTGTTGTATTTATGACTACATATGTAAACAAGTCTTATTATCAAATGCTTTAACCCTTAAAATTCTAGAAAATAAAGTTTTAAGGGGTATGAGTTTGGATTTTTTAAATTTTTTTCGTGATATCCGAGTCGAATTAAGCCACTATCCTTGGCTTGAGATGTTTGTTTCACTCACGATTTTGATTTTATTTGCAGCAATAGCAAATTTTATTGCTAAACGCATTATTGTTCGGGGCGTTCGTCACTTAGTCACAAAGTTCAAATCACCCAATCAATCTATTTTTGCTCAGCATAGTGTTATAAAGAAATTTGCAAATATTGTTCCCGCTGTTGTAATTATGAACGGTATTGCAACAGTTCCTCATCTAACGCCGAAGTTTATTTCTTTTGTCGAAATGGGGGCGCAAGCATTTATTTTTCTTACGCTCGCGCTTACAGTTAGCGAAGTGTTAAATATCTTTAACCTCATTTATCAGCGTAATCCAAAATCTAGAAACAAACCAATTAAAGGTTACCTACAACTTGTTAAACTCATTTTATTTGTCGTTTGTGGCCTCATGATTTTGGGCACATTCCTTAAAAAGGATGTGTTTACTTTACTTGCGGGCTTTGGTGCGATGGCAGCAGTATTAATGCTCGTTTTCCAAAACACGATTTTGTCTTTGGTTGCCAGTGTACAAATTGCATCTTATGACATGGTGCGAATTGGAGACTGGATTGAGATGCCTTCACTGAATGCAGATGGTGATGTGATCGATATTTCACTACATACAGTGACTGTTCAAAATTTTGATAAAACCTACACCACCATTCCAACCAATAAGCTCGTTACCGATACGTTTAAAAACTGGCGCGGTATGAGTAATTCAGGTTGTCGTCGTATGAAACGTTCACTCTTTCTCGATCAAAGTAGTGTTCATTTTATGACTGATGAAGAGCAACAAAAGCTCAAAGAATTTTTATTATTAGATCAATATCTTGATGCAAAGAATTCTGAAATCGAAGAATTCAATAAACATTTAAGCAATCAATCTCGTTATAACAAACGCCGTTTAACTAATATCGGTACATTTAGAGCCTATGTTGAATTTTACTTGCGCCAACATAAGGGGATTGCTCAAAATCAAACGATTATGGTTCGTCAATTACAGCCGACTAGCCAAGGGTTGCCGTTAGAAATTTATGCATTTAGCAATACAACTGCATGGGTTTCCTATGAAGCAATTCAGTCAGACATTTTTGATCATTTAATTGCGATTCTTCCCGAATTTGGTTTACGTGTTTACCAAGCGCCTTCGGGGCATGATTTGCAAAGATTAACGGCAGAAATTCACCCAAGTTAAGATTTAATCTGTAAATAACAGGTCTTAAACTACTTTGGAAAAGCTCCCATATGGGGGCTTTTTAATTTTCTATATTGAATTCGAACCCTTCACTGTAGATTATCCAGCAAACCAAATATTCTGATGATCACACATAGGACTCAAATGTTTAATGCGTAAGTTGTCTTGCTCAAAATCACCACCCCCTCCAACAATATCTAATTCACTGCCTAGGGAGATGTGCTTGCCTTTATAACTCAAAGATTCTTTTTCAGAATCCCACTGAGCTGTGTGTTCTGGAAAGATAATGAGTATATCGTTCACATAAAGACACTCTTGTTTTAGTTGCAATATTCCTTTTAAGCGTGCTGATGCAGAAACGCCATTAAACTGATAAACAGGGAGTTTTACAGCGCTTGTATTTTCGTTCGCTTCTTGTCGCTGACATCCTGTAAGGAGTACCAACACAACTGTGCAAATCAATTTATTATTAATACCCAATTTTATTCCTTTAGGGACTTCCATGTATTTTTGATAGTAATGGACTAACGTTGCATATCAACATTTAGGTTGTTAGAGAAGATTTCATCTTATTATATTTTACTAATTTATATATTGTTATCTTTTTCGTCTGTGTTTGGAGGCAATATATGACGTGTCATCCACCAAAATAATAATGCCAGAAGGCTAACACCTGCACCGAGTGCACACACACCAAGCCATCCAGCATATGCGTAAGTAGCGGTTGTACTGATCGCACCCAGTCCACTACCAATTGCATAAAATAGCATGTAAAGCCCAACAAGCCGGCTATGAGCTTCTGGGCGAGTACGAAAAATCATACTCTGGTTGGTTACATGTAAAGCTTGTCCGCCCAAGTCTAGCAATACTATGCCAATCACCAGTGCCCAGAGCGAGTATGCCATGAGTGAAAGTGGTCCCCATGCGATTAGTAATATAACGAGTGCTGCCAAGCTTGTACGCTGAGCATATCCGCGGTCGGCCCACTGTCCAGCACGTGCAGCGGCGAGGGCACCAACGACTCCGACAAGACCAAAAGACCCAATAATCGTATGTGAAAAACGATAAGGTGGCTCACTCAACGGTAATACTAGTGCGCTCCAAAAAATATTGAATGCCGCGAACATGAGTAAAGCTAAGACACCGCGCACTTGAAGTATTTTTTCTTGGTGTAGCAGTTTTAACATAGAAGCCAGAAGCTGCAGGTAGCGCATTGAAACGGGCTGAACTTTTAAATGAGGAAGTCGTCTCCAGAGTGGTAAGGCAATCATGAGCATGATGATGGCTGCGCAAAAGTAAACGCCACGCCAACCCGCTACATCACTGATTCCTCCTGAAAACACTCGGGCAAGCAGTAAACCAATAAACACACCACTTTGTGCAGTGCCGACCACATGTCCTTGCTCATGTGGGAGAGCAGCACTCGCAGCATAAGCAATAAGCCCTTGTGTCATGGCTGTACCGAGTAAACCCACTGCAAACATTCCTGCCAAAAGAACAACAGCAGAATGAGCAAATGCAACAACTAGCAATGCAGATACCAGAGCCAGTAACTGTATAGCCATTAATCGACGCCGATTTACAAGATCGCCCAACGGCACCAGAAGCACGAGGGCCAGCGCACAACCAATTTGCGTGGCTGTAACTACACCACCGATGGCGGCATGACTAATGCTAAAGTCCCTAGCCAATATGTCGAGCAAAGGCTGTGCATAATAGACATTTGCAACGCTTGCACCACTTGCAATAGCAAACAGCAATATGACGCCACGAGGCATGCTCGAAAGTGGTCTATTGTTTTCTGTGGGTGAAGTTGAAGATGCAAGAGAAGCTTTCATAACCCTAAATCCATTCAATCTAGTTTTAAAATGAAACTAGTTGAATGTTAGATTGGCTAGTTTTAAAATGCAACTAGATATTTTATTCCTGATTATTTTTAAGGAAACTCAATGGCGAACACTACATCTTTGAAAGATGAACCTTGTCCTGTTGCGCGCGGTGTCAATCTCATAGGAGATCGGTGGTCACTTCTTATTGTGCGTGATGCTTTTGATGGAATGCGCCGTTTTGGAGACTTCCAGCGGAGTCTGGGAGTTGCGCGAAATATTCTTTCTGATCGACTAAAAAAGTTAGTTGATGCAGACGTTCTTGAAATGCAAGACGCTTCGGATGGTACGGCTTATCAAGAATATGTGTTGACCGCTAAAGGGGAGAGTTTGTTTCCAGTGGTTGTGGCTTTGCGACAATGGGGAGAGCAGAACCTATTTGAAAGTGGTGAGCCTCATTCTCTATTAATTGATAAAAATACAGGTCAGCAAATTCCATTCATGGCGCCAGTCACAGTAGATGGAAAAGTGCTTAATGCTTCTGATACTCAAGTGCAAAAAGTGAAATGAAATTAATCGCGCCGTCTCATTCTTTTGCAACTGTAAAAGCGGAGAAAAGAAAAATTAACCTTTCTTAACTTAAATTTTGGGAAATTAGTTGTTAACCTTGCGCGTCAAATTAAGGTGAGACTATGAGATTTATATTCCTCTTTATCAGCGCAATTTCTATTCCATGTTATGCAGCGTCAGAAGCAATGCAGCTTCATTACTGCGAAACTGTAAAAAAAGCAGCAAGTGGTGTGATGGATGCTAGACAACATGAGGTGCCAGCTAAAGAGCTACATGACATAGCGAATCATCTTGAAGAGGAACAAGCCAAACAAATTTATCAAGAGCTTATCAAATCTGCATATTCCTCAAAATTATTTGAAGACCCTCTCATCAAGTCAAAAGCTGTCGAAAATTTCCAAACCACTTGGCATGAACAATGTTTAGCAAAAGATTTAGCTAAAAATATATGAGGGTGTTAGTGATCAATAGCTAACTGGCAGACAATAAAAAGGCCACCTAATTTTTAAAGCTAGGTAGTTTTTAAATTTTGGAGCGAGAAACGGGCTTGAAATTGTAACTTCAACTTTGGCAAGGTTATAATAAATATTAAATAACAATTGGTTATATTTTAATGGTGCCGAAGTGGTGTCGAATAAGTTTTTACAATTAAAGCTGAGTTATTAAGCGATTTGATGAGTAACTTGTTTAACAATTACAACATAAAAGAAAAAGTGCATTCCAATTTTTGAAATGCACTTTTAATAAGATGCTAAATTATCCAGCAAGCCAAATACTTTTATGATCACATGAAGCGCTTAAGTTTTTAACTCGCTTACTATCTCTTTCAAACTGGCCAAAACCACCAACTAAATCTAATTCTTCACCTAAGGCAACTTTTTTATCATTAAAAGTTAAAATTTGATTCTTAGGGTCCCATTCTGCATATCCTTCAGGGAAAATTATTAGAATATCATTTACATATAGACATTCTTGTTTTAGCTGTAACGGCCCCCTTAATCGTGCAGAGGCGAAAACGCCATTAGATTGATAAATAGGAAGCTTTACTGAGGCTAGCTGATCGTTTTTTTCTTGCTTATCGGATACTTGCTGCTGACATGCAGCAAGTAGTCCAGCACAAGCAATCAATAACAATATCTTATTGATATACAAGTTGAGCTCCTAAATCAGCCAAATAATCTACACTAGTATAAATGACTGTATTTGTTATTGTTTTACCTGTATCTTTCCAAGAACAGGCAGACTGAATACCAAAAGCAACATTTAAAGCGAACCAAGGTCCGCCACTATCACCACCAACACAACGTAAAGTGCCTAAGCCAGTTGTATGATTAGTTCCAGCTCCACTTTGAGTATTTGAAACGACTACAAAAGTATTCCCACCTGGATGATGATTCGCACCAGTAATTGATATTACTTCACCACAGCTTTGCATCAATGCTGGATTTGTTGGTGAAGTTTGTCCAAGGTGACAAACATAAGATCCTTTAACTGTTCCACTTTTTACTGCAGTACTTGTTCGATTTCGCTTACCTGTTAAAGCTCGAGCTGGTGATGTGGCATCAGCATAAAACTCTGGTACAGCTTGTTGAGCGTTAGTTGTACCTGCCTTCATAAATGCTAGGTCCATAGTTGTATCGTCACGATACATACCTGCTACTGGTGAAATAGCATATTGAGTTCCATCTTTATCTTTATAATTTAAAGGAACATTTGGATCTATACAGTGGCCTGCAGTTATAACACCGAGTTCACCAGTTGAGATCCTCTTTGCAGTAAAACCAGTCATACAGTAGTTTCCACCTGAATTCGTTACTAACCAAGATCCACCACGTGATTTTGTCGGTAGAATACCGGTAGGAATTTCAGATAAGTCTACTTTGACGTTGAGTAGTCTTTCGAGAGCTTGTTTATCAACTTGTTTTAGAGATTTCACATAGACTAATGCATTTCCTGTCTGCTCATTATCTAAAATCATTTCAACTGTAGGGTACGCCTTTTTAACAGCAGCAAATGATTTATTAAGATGATTTACTCGTTGTTGCTTAGTATTTGAAGCTCCTTGTATAAGGGTAATAGGGGCACTTACACCGCGCTCAATAGCTCTATATGCAGATTCCACTTCAGTTTCAGTTAAATTTGCCAGCTTTCTAACTTGAATACGTTCTTGAGCATTTTTGTTTTTTAAAAGTTTAACTGATGTATCTGGTTTTCTTTCTAATTTAAAAGCTTGTTGAGAATTATTATTTCCAACAACTTTAACTTTTAATCCAAAGTCAGGTCCATTATCAAAATATAGGCCAGAAATAACATTTTTATATTTATCGCTTAAACCTGCTACTTGATTATCAGTGCCATGCATAATGAGTAATCTGCGCATAGCTTCGTCTAATGTGACTCCATAAGATGCTGCATAGTGTTTTGCATCAAATGCTAATGTCTCAGCGACATTCATTACAGGTTTTTGTTGATTTGTATTGCTATCTGCTGCAAATACACTAGTCGAAGCAAATGCAATAAATAAAGTGGTTGAAAGGGTTTTTAGTTTAAATTTCTTGTATTTAGATGACATTTTTATCTCACAATGGAATTAATTATGAGTCTAAAAACTAACATATAGTTTTTTTATAAAATATTAAAGCGTGTAACTAAATATTTTACCAAGTGGTAAATATTTAGAATTAGATTGCTAAATATTTAATATAAATATAAAAATAAATTCATTATAAAATTGTAAATAAATTAATTTATAGGCGGTTTTTACATTGAATAACTTTGTTGAAAACATTGTTTTTAAAAATGTGATTTTATTTAATTGTACTTGGGTTTTTGTTGGAATATATTTTTATAAGAAGTAATAAAGGGGCAGAAGCCCATATTAATTTTTTCTTCTCGACTGCCTTTGAATATTCAAGTTTTCAAGGATAGGAATAACTTCATTTGGATCGTAAAGATGCTTTCCGTCTTTTCCTTTGTTGAAAGAATGCAGCCCGTCAAATTTGATTAAAGATAATTATAAGAAGGGGTGGGAGCAATCTAACTTTTTTAGCGAACTAATAGACAATAAAAAAACCACCTAATTCTTTCGAATTAAGTGGTTTTTAAATTTTGGAGCGGGAAACGAGACTCGAACTCGCGACCCCAACCTTGGCAAGGTTATGCTCTACCAACTGAGCTATTCCCGCAATGTGAGCACATTATAGAGTGTTTCACTAAAGTGTCAACACTCTTGTGATTTAATTGAACATTTAATCAGCACGACGCCAAACTGTCCCTTGGCGAGTGTCTTCTAATACAACACCTTGGTCGAGTAAAGACTGACGAATACCGTCTGCTTTAGCAAAATCTTTTGCTTTTTTCGCATCAACACGTTGTTGAATGAAATCTTCAATTTCAGCATCAGACAAAGCAAGCGCTTCCTGTCCAATATCTGATTTTAAGAAAGCATCTACATCGTGTTGTACCAAACCTAAAATGTTGGTGAGGTGACGTAACGTTGAATAAAGCACAGTCGCTTGGTCAGCTTGCTCTTCTTTTACAGCACGGTTTAACTCTTTGTTTAGTTCAAACAATACCGCCATTGCTTCAGCAGTATTGAAGTCATCACACATTGCATTGTTAAAGCGTTCAATAAAGTTTTGATCAAGCGTTTCAGTTGTCGTTTGACCGTACACTTGTTGATAAGCTTTAAATGAATGATAGAAGCGAGTTAAAGAAGTTTTTGCTTCTTTCAATGCCACATCAGAGAAGTTCACAGGACTACGGTAATGTGAAGACACAATAAAGTAGCGAATCACTTCAGGGTGGAATTTCTCCATCACATCGCGAATAGTAAAGAAGTTGCCTAAAGACTTAGACATCTTTTCACCATCAACATTAATGAAGCCAACATGCATCCAGTAGTTCACATATTGTTCACCAGTTGATGCTTCACTTTGCGCAATTTCATTTTCATGATGAGGGAACATTAAATCTGAACCACCACCATGAATATCAAAGTGATTACCTAAGCAGCAAGTCGACATCGCAGAACATTCAATGTGCCAGCCCGGACGGCCATTGCCCCAAGGAGATGCCCAAGATGGTTCATTTTCTTTGGCATGTTTCCAAAGTACAAAGTCAAACGGATGTTTCTTTTCAACTTCTACGTCAACGCGCTCACTCGCGCCAGCTTGCATATCATCAAGCTTACGGCCAGAGAGGCGACCATATTTTTCAAATTTGGTGACTTCAAAATAAACATCGCCGTTTGAAGCAGGGTAAGCAGAGCCTTTATTCACCAGATTGCCAATCATATTTTGCATCTGATCAATATATTCAGTCGCTTTAGGTGCTTCATCAGGTGCAGCACAGCCTAAGTTAGCTGCGTCTTCATTCATTGCATCAATGAAACGAGTAGTGAGCTGCTGAATGCTTTCACCATTTTCATTCGCACGTTTAATAATTTTGTCGTCAATGTCGGTAATGTTGCGAATATAGCGAACATTCCAGCCTTGACTACGTAAGAAACGTATAATGTAGTCAAATGCAACCATAACTCGAGCATGCCCGATATGACAGTAATCGTAAACGGTCATACCGCAGACGTACATATCGATGTGACCTTCTTTGCGAGGTACAAATTCAACTTTTTTTCGTTGCTCAGAGTTATATAAAACAAACGGTTGCATAAGGGTTTTCAAACACTCAACAAAAACAGTGTTACATCATAACTGATGCATCATTTTTCACAAAGTTTTATACAAGAATTTTATAAGCTTGTGAAATCTTATACATTTAAAAACGTGTAAATGATTGAGTTATGTTAGAATGCCCCCAAATCTTTTGATTAAAATCACCGATCTTCACAAGAGATCAGATCAATTATTTTGAGTCAAACTCGTATGCCCAATCCTACAGATTTTCAAAGCAGCGCATTAGCAACATTGCGTATTGAGCAGCAAGCCTTAGACGTGTTAGCAACACAAATTAATGACAGTTTTAATCAGGCTTGTGAAATATTGTTACAGTGTAAAGGCCGTGTTGTGATTACTGGCATGGGTAAGTCAGGGCATATTGGCCGTAAAATGGCTGCGACTTTTGCCTCAACCGGTACACCATCTTTCTTTATGCATCCAGGCGAAGCTGGGCATGGTGATTTGGGTATGCTGGTTCGTGGTGACGTTTTAATTGCAATTTCCAATTCTGGAAAAAGTGATGAAATCATGATGTTGATGCCACTCATCAAACATCTTGGTGTACCTCTTATTACCATTAGCCGTACTGATAAAGGGCCAATGCCTCAAAATGCCGACATCGCTTTAACTTTAGGTGAGTCTGACGAAGCGTGCCCATTAGGGTTAGCTCCGACATCGAGCACGACAGCGACTTTAGTATTGGGTGATGCACTGGCTGTTGCTTTACTTGAAGCTCGTGGTTTTACCGCAGATGATTTTGCGCGTTCGCATCCTGCTGGAGCATTGGGTAAGCGTTTACTTTTACATGTAAAACACCTGATGCACACTGGCGATGAATTGCCAAAAGTTTCACCAGACACACCAATGAATCAAGTGCTTTACGAAATTTCTAATAAGCGTTTAGGCTTGACCACGATTGTTGATGATGAGGAACATTTGCTTGGTATTTTCACCGACGGTGACTTACGTCGTTTAATTGATAAACAGCAAGGTTTTGATGTGAATTTACCTGTTTCTGAAGTAATGACAAAAAAACCGTCAACTATTTCTCAAGAAGCACGTGCGGTAGAAGCTCTACAACAGCTTAACTTGAAAAAAATTAGTCAATTTGTTGTGGTGGATGACCAAAATAAAGTGATTGGTGTAATTAGTATGCATGACCTTATTCAGGCAGGGGTAAATTAATCAATGGCATCTTATGCATTGTTAGAACAAGCACGTTATTTACAGGCATTGGTTCTGGATGTTGATGGTATTTTGAGTGATGGTTTTGTAACTTTAACGAATAGTGGCGATGAGATTAAATCGTTTGATATTCGTGATGGTTTAGGTATGAAACTTGCGCAGCAAGCGGGCATGAAAATTATCATTATTACAGGCCGAAAAAGTAATATCGTTGAAAAACGTATGTCTGATTTAGGCGTAGATCTCGTTTTTCAAGGGCGTGAGGACAAAGGTTCTGCGCTACGTGAAGCTTGTGCACAGTTTAATATTTTGCCTTCTGATTGCTTATATATGGGCGATGACTGGCCTGATTTATCTGCTTTTGCAATCGCAGGAATGAGCGTCACTGTGCCAAATGGTCATGAAGAAGTGCGTCGCCGTGCGCATTTAGTGACACAGTCGATGGGTGGACGTGGTGCTGTACGAGAAGTCTGTGATATGTTGCTGATCGCAAAAGGCATTTACCAAGAACTTCTTGAAAAATATCTTGCAGTACCGCATTAATAATAAGATTACTTAAAAAGGTAGGCTATTCCTGCTCATGGATACCAGAGTTTTATCTATTGTTGCTGTAGTGATTGCTGCTATAAGTGGTGGTTATTACTACTATAGTGGCAAAGCAAAAAAACTAGACATTGGTTCTGCGAAGAATATGACATATTCGGCGCAGGGCGTCCATTTGACTCAAACTGATGATCAAGGCAATTTGTATATTCGTGCTGAAGTTCGTCAGCTTGAACAGGATATGCAACAAAAAACATCTAAGTTGGATCAGCTTAATGCGTCTATGTATAAAGATGGCAAAGTTGATGCAACGTTCTTTGCGAAACAGGCAAATGGCTATGATGATAACCGTAAAGTTATATTATCGGGTGATGTGGTCGCAACTAAACTGGCTCCACAGGGAAAAATTGAATTCCAGACCGATGAATTAACTGGATATCCAAAGACCAGAGAAATTGAAACTGATCATCAAGTGATTGTTCATTCTCCACAGGCCGACTTTGTCAGCAAAGGATTAAAAGCTAATTTGAATAATGGTCAGTACGAATTTTTTAATGTTCGAGGAAAGTATGCACCAAAGTCTTAATTTAAAACGTTCTTCAGCTTTCCTAAAACAAGCTGCGGTAATTACATTAGTTGCTTTATCATCAGCTTCGACTTTTGCGTTGCCGTCTGACCGTGGTCAACAAATTTCACTCGTGGCAGACCGTGCAACTTATAACGAAAAAACTGGTTTGACGACTTATACCGGCAATGTCGTAATTGAGCAAGGCACGATGAAGCTTCAAGCCGATTCGATTGTTGCTACGCTAAACTCTAAACGTGAAATCCAAACGATTACTGCCAAGGGTAGACCGTCTAAATTTCAGCAACAAATAAGTGCTGATAAGGGCGTGGCACGTGGTGAAGGACAGACCATTGTTTATAATGCAGATACGGGCATTATTACATTGGCTGGTGGCGCATATTTATATCAAGATGGTTCTAGTATTCGTGGTAACTCATTGAAATATAGCATGAACAAAGGTGATGTTGAAGCTCAAGGCTCATCATCAAATCGTGTTCAAATTATTATTCCACCATCAAGTTCAAAAAGCTTTCCAGGAGCGCGTGACTAATGCAACAAGCTCTTCAACAACCCCAAACTTTGTGTATTAAGCACTTAGGAAAAAACTATAGTAAGCGTTGGGTCGTCAAAGACGTATCTTTTAGTATGCAAAGTGGACAGATTGTTGGTTTGCTTGGCCCTAACGGTGCAGGAAAAACAACAAGCTTCTATATGGTTGTAGGGCTAGTACGTATGGATAAAGGTGAAATTCACCTTGATGATCTTGATATGTCCGATTTGGCAATGCATGAACGGGCACGTAAGGGAATTGGATATCTTCCGCAAGAGGCTTCTATTTTTAGAAAGCTGACCATTGCTGAAAATATTATGTCCATTTTAGAAACACGCAAAGATTTAAATAAGCAACAGCGCCAGCAACGTCTTACTGAATTATTAAATGACTTTAAAATCAGTCATATTAAAGATTCATTGGGAATGAGTGTATCTGGTGGTGAACGCCGCCGTGCTGAAATTGCACGTGCATTGGCTGCTGATCCTAAATTTATGTTACTTGATGAGCCATTTGCCGGCGTTGACCCAATCTCGGTTGGAGATATTAAAGATATCATCCAGACTTTGAAAGATCGTGGTATCGGTGTACTCATTACTGACCATAACGTACGTGAAACTCTGGCAATTTGTGAACGTGCATATATTGTCAGTGAAGGGGCTGTGATTGCAGAAGGTACACCACAAGAAATTCTGGATAACGAGCAAGTCCGTAAAGTCTACTTAGGTGACGATTTTACAGTTTAAATAAAACAGTTAATCTATTTGTCTAAAAAGAGGTCAATGCCTCTTTTTACTTTTTTTATATTTATTTATTAAAAACAATGACTTAATATATTCATTTGATGAAAAAGTAATGTGTAAATTATTCAAGTAATTATGCTTCTTTGTGCAAAAAACTATGTAGAATGTAAAAGCTTTTAAACGATAACAAACAAGATCAACAAGACAAGCATGATTGGATATAACCAAAGAAAAGTAGAAAGGACATGTAAAAAGCCGGCTTTCCTGAAAGGGTTGATGCTTTTAACTTCGTTGCATGTACCTGTAGTGATATATGCTGCTAAACCCAGTGAGCAATATCACACCCTAAAAGACAACTTATCACAACTTTTTGCCCCTAAAAGTAGTGATGAATTTAAAGTTGCCAAGATGCAAGAGTTGAGTAATTTTAAGTTAGATCATTCTAGAGTGCAGGAGTTTCCGACTGTTCAACTCAATGATAGATCAGCTGCATCTTATTCAAATTTGCCATCAAGGAAAATGACTTTGCAGGAAGCGGTGAAAGTCGCAATCCAGCGGAACCCAGATATTTCTCAAGCCATCTCCACTTTAGCTGGCCAAAATGCGGGTATTGATTATGCCAAGGCAGGTTATTATCCCCAGCTTTCAGGTGGTATTACCACAGGTGATTTGAGTAGTGGTGAGCGTGGTCGACAGTTATTGTCCCTAAATGCGACTCAAATGCTCTATGATTTTGGTAAAGTAAAATCAGGTGTAGATGTTGAGCAGGCCAAGGTTCAGGTTGAACAGGCCAATGTGTTGGTCAGCATTGATGATATTGCACTTGACGTGGCGCAGTCGATTATCAATATTCAGCGTTACCTTCAATTAAATAAAATTGCCGAGCAGCAAATTGCAGGCATCCAGCGAATTCAGGAAATTGCCAATTTACGTGCAAATGCGGGTATTAGCAGTCAGGCTGACCCGATTCAAGCTCAGTCTTATTTACAAGCTGCTCAGTCTGGTTTGATTGCACAGCAATCTTTATTACGCCAGTACCAACAACATTTAAGAACATTACTGGGTGCAGATGTCTCGCGAACAGGTTGGATTATTTCAGATGATCTGGTGAAAGTGTCCGATTTATATGGCGAACCTGAATTCAATACCATTCCAAAAATGATTGCGGCGCAAGCCAGTGTTGAAGTTGCTAAAGCACAAAAGGAACAGACTCGTTTAACACGTTATCCAACCTTGTCCGTCAAAGGTTCCTTAAGTCAGGCCATTAATGGCAGAAACCCCAACAATGATAAAGATGACGGCTTATATAGCTCGGTCATGCTTGAAGCTAGCAGTCAGTTTTATCAAGGTGGAGCCGTTTCTTCTCAGGTCAAAATGGCAAGTTATGCAGAAGAAGCTGCAAAGTCTAAAGTCAATTCAGTTTATATGGATGTTCTGGATCAGATCAGAACCAGCCGTGAACAAATTGAAAATAAACAACGCCAAATGCAGGTACTGACCAATCGTCAGGCAACGACTGTTCGTACACGTGAACTTTATCAAGAGCAGTACAAACTTGGTACACGTTCATTGGTCGATTTATTAAATGCAGAGCAGGCCATTCATAGTGCCAATTCAGAACTCGAAACCGCACGTTATGACATCTATAACAGTATTGTGCAATACATCTCGGCAACAGGACGTTCCCGCCAAGCTTATGACTTAAATAATATTTCAATTCAGGGGTTCGAAGTACAACCATGATGACAAAAATAAACTACCAGCCCTGGTTACAGGCGGTCTTAACGATTGCTAAACATTATCGAATTGAGCCTTCAGAAGAAAGAATCCGTTTACAACTTGACTGGAACCAGAATCAAAACCTTGATGATGTTTTACAGCTCATTACACGTCAGGTTGGACTAAATTTACGTAAAGTACCGTTTTCTTTAGAGCTGCTGAATCCGTGGCGGCTACCTGTTATGGTCGAGTTTTATGACGGACAGGTTGGTATTATTGATAAAGCCGATACCCAAGGAAATGTCAGTATCCAGTTTAGTGGAGACCATGGACTTTCTCAAAATTTAAGCCTAGATGTCTTAAAAAATACCATTAAGAATGTCTATATCCTGCGTCCTGAAAGCTCCATTCCCGATGCGCGTATTGATGAATATATCAAACCCTATGAAGCAAGTTGGTTCTGGTCAATTGTTCTAAGAGACTGGAAGCGCTACGTTGATATTATGTTTGCCTCACTCATTGCCAATATTTTGGCACTGGCAACTATTATTTTCTCAATGCAGGTCTATGACCGTGTTGTGCCTTCACAGTCTGTTCCAACCTTATGGGTGCTGGCTGGTGGTGTACTCATCGCAGCACTTTTCGAATTTACCTTACGTATATCACGGGTGTATTTATCCGATATTATCGGTAAACGTGCCGACTTACGGGTTTCTGACCGCGTATTTGGTCATGCCTTAAGAATCAAGAATAAAGATCGTTCAAAGTCTACCGGTAGTTTTATTTCGCAGATTCGTGAGCTCGAAGGTGTTCGTGAACTGGTAACCTCTACCACCATTAGTGCGATTGCCGATTTTCCATTCTTTTTCCTGTTCTTGACCATCTTTGCCATTATTGGCGGGAAACTGTTTTGGGTGATGTTGCTGGTTGTGCCACTTATGCTTTTGCCGGGTATTCTGGCACAGAAAAAGCTAGCGCAACTCGCACAGGAAGGCATGAGAGAATCTTCAATTCGTAATGCCATTCTGGTTGAAGCGGTGCAGGGCATTGAAGATATCAAGCTATTACGTGCTGAATCGCGTTTCCAGAACCAGTGGAACCACATGAATGAAGTTTCAGCCGATATCGGTATGAGACAGCGTAAAATTGTCGGGACCTTAATGGCATGGACTCAAATGCTTCAGGGTCTGACCTATGCGATTGTTGTTTTAGTGGGATGTTTTGCGGTAATGGATGGTGAAATGACCACGGGTGCATTAGTGGCCTGTTCAATTTTATCTTCACGAATGCTAGGTCCGATTGCACAAATTACGGGTGTTTTAGGACGTTTACAGCAGGCGAAGGTTGCAAAACAAAGCTTAGATGAGCTTATGCAACGTCCGATTGATCAGGCTGACCGTTCACATCTGGTACATAAAGCTGCTTTAAATGGCGACTACGAATTAAAAAATGCCTTGTTCCAATATGGAGAAGACGACCCGAGACCGAGTTTGGCAATCCGTCATTTAAAAATTCGCGCTGGTGAAAAAATTGCAATTCTGGGGCGTAATGGGGCAGGTAAATCGACATTGCTTCAGCTTTTATCAGGGATGCAAGTTCCAACTCAAGGTTCAGTGCATTTAGATGGCTTAGATCTTTCTTTAATTGACCCATCTGATGTACGACGTGATATGGGTTTACTCAACCAGAATGCGTATCTTTTCTACGGTACGATTCGTGAAAACCTCACTTTGGGTGCACCGCTTGCAACCGATGAAGAGATTCTTCGAGCTTTAGTGGTGACAGGTGCATTACCTTTTGTCCAAGAGAAAAAAGAAGGACTCGATCACCTGATTTTAGAAGGTGGCGTTGGTTTCTCTGGTGGTCAGAAACAAGCGTTGTTATTGGCTCGTCTATTGATTCGTCAACCTAACATCTTATTACTCGATGAACCAACAGCAGCGATTGATGATGTGGCAGAGAAGCAACTGATTGATCATTTAAAAGGATGGCTGGCGCATCGAACCTTGGTGGTTGCGACTCACCGCCGCGCTGTTTTAGAACTGGTGGACCGTATCATTGTCGTTAACGACGGCAAAATCGTGATGGATGGTCCAAGAGATCAGGTCCTTAATCAATCAACAGCCCAACAAAAACAAGTGCAAGGGGGTAATTCATGAGCGAGCCACAACAAGAACAAGAACTCACCCGTTCAATGAATGTCTCTTATACTGAGCCACCATTACCACGTGCCAGCTTAGTGATCTGGATTGTGGGGATTGGTTTAGTTATTTTCTTTATCTGGGCATGGGTATTTAAACTTGAAGAAGTGTCTACCGGCACGGGTAAAGTGGTTCCATCGTCTAAAGAGCAGGTCATCCAGTCCTTAGAAGGTGGTATTTTAACCAAGCTAAATGTACAAGAAGGCGATATTGTTCAAAAGGGCGAAATTCTTGCGCAATTAGATCCAACCCGTTTTGCATCGAATGTCGGTGAATCAAGATCTTTACTGATCTCTGCTCAAGCAACTTCAGCACGCTTACGTGCAGAGGTAAACGGCACACCATTGGCTTTTCCAGAAATGGTGCTAAAACAACCAAAACTTGTACATGAAGAAACTGCATTATATCGCTCACGTCGGGCTGATCTTGAGCAAACACTCTCGGGTTTAAAGCAAGCTTTACAATTGGTACAACAAGAACTGGCAATGACCGAACCGTTAGTTGCTAAAGGTGCGGCCAGTGAGGTTGAAGTTTTACGTTTACGTCGCGAAGCTAATGACCTTAGAAACAAAATGAATGATGCGCAGAACCAGTATTATGTTAAGGCTCGTGAAGAGTTATCGAAAGCCAATACTGATATTGAAACGCAGCAACAAGTCGTACTGGGTCGTAGTGACAGTTTGGATCGTGCAGTGTTTAAAGCGCCGGTACGGGGTGTTGTGAAAGAAATTGCAGTTACCACCCATGGCGGTGTTATTCCGCAAAACGGTAAATTGATGACCATTGTACCGATTGATGAACAGTTGCTCATTGAAGCGCGTATTTTACCGCGTGACATTGCATTTATTCGACCGGGACAAGAAGCACTCGTTAAGATTACTGCCTATGACTACTCAATTTATGGTGGTTTAAAAGGAAAGGTTACAGTTATTTCACCAGATACGATTCGTGATGAAGTTAAACAAGACCAATTCTATTATCGTGTTTATATTCGAACCGATTCAGACAAGCTTTATAATAAAGAAGGTAAAGCTTTCGGAATTACACCGGGTATGGTGGCAACTGTAGATATTCGTACGGGTGAAAAGACGGTACTGGATTACTTACTTAAACCATTCAATAAAGCCAAAGAAGCGTTACGAGAAAGATAATAAAAAAAGCCCCGAGATTCGGGGCTTTTTTATGGGTTTGATTCTATTAAATTCACGTTATAATTTGATTTTTATTATGCTTTATTTAATTTATGGCTTTTACGATTGCATCACCCGTTACGTTTGAAGAAGAAATTAAAAAAAGTAGATTCCAAGCTATCGCTGCACCAGTAGAAAATGAACAGCAAGTTAAAGAATTTTTAGAACAAAACAAAGATATCTCGACAACTCATCAATGCTGGGCATGGAAAATTGGCCATAATGTTCGCTTTAATGATGATGGTGAACCTTCAGGAACAGCAGGGCGTCCAATCTTGGCAACCATTGAAGGGAATGACCTGACGAATATTATTGTAATGGTTAACCGCTGGTATGGTGGAATAAAGCTAGGTACAGGCGGTCTTGTCAGAGCATATGGTGGTTGTGCTGGGCAATGTTTGCTATTGGCTGAGCGTATTGAACTTATTGCAAAGAAAACGATTTATTTTTCCTGCCACTTTAATGAGTGGGCCATATTTCAATATGAGCTTACTCAACAACAAATTGAATATCAGGAAACCTATACTGCAACGGGCGTGGATATCGAAGCAAGACTACAAATACATCAAATTGAACCACTTGCCTTAAAACTCAGAGATGTAACGCGTGGTCGTGAAGAGTTAAAAATTGAAGAGGAATTAACTGATGACTGATTCCTTACTCAAATATCGGGAACAACATAAGCACCGTTTAAATTATATGCCATGGCTATATTGGACTTTAAAACCTAAAAATCGTGTTTGGGCCGAAGAGTGGCAACAAGAATATCAGGCTTATTTGATGGAGATGGAAACAGTTGAGATTGGTAAAAACTGTTTTATCTCGCCCTTAGCTCACATTTTTGCTGAACCAGGACGAAAAATTATTATTGGTGATAATTGTTTTATTGCAGCAGATTGCAGTTTGCATGGACCCATTGAAATTGGTAATGAGGTCGCGATAAATCATCATTGTATTTTAGATGGGGGGCGAGCTGGCATAAAGTTGCATGATCAGGTACGTATTGCTGCATATTGCCACTTATATGCATTTGATCATGGTATGCAGTTAGACCGTCCACTTTACCAGCAACCTGTCACCTCCAAAGGAATTGAAATTGAGCAGGACGTTTGGTTAGGTGCTCATGTGGGTATTAAAGATGGTATTAAAATAGGTAAGCATGCTGTGGTCGGCATGAATAGTATGGTGACCAAAGATGTGGAACCGTACCATATTGTAGGTGGCAACCCCGCAAAATTTCTTCGTTTAAGGGAATAATTCAGTCTTAAGAATGTAATAAGATGTTTGATCTTTAAACAAAAAAGTTGATTTTTATACATAAACCTTAACATACGAATTTTTATCTATGTTAAGTTAAAGCTAAGTTTTAAGAATAATCTCCAAGGCAAAAGACCTGAAGAAGAGAGGCTGACATGAACCGTGTTATTGCGTGTATTGACTCATCACCGTGTATTAATGCTATTGCCGATGCAGCAGCATGGGTTGCTAAAGCAACCGGACGAGAACTTGTATTATTACAAATTCTAGACTATTACCCTGCAAGTTATCATCTTGGTGAAATTAGTGGCGTAATTGGCTTTGAAAGCAATGCAATGCTGCTAAAAGAGTTAGCTGAGCTGGAACAAAAACAAAGTGAACTCGCTTTAGACTATAGCAATAATTTACTCCGTCATATTTCTGATCTTATTAAAGAAAAATACGATATTACATGTTCAAAAATTCAAGAAAAAGGTGATTTTTTAGAGCAAAGTTTTAATCTTTTGCATGAAAATGACATCGTAATTTTAGGTCGAGTCGGGGAAAGAGCTGCCGAAAAACAGAAACCAATTGGTAGTAATGTTGAAAACTTTATTCGTGGAGCCAACTGTACTGTTTTGACCATTGGTGAAAACTTTAAAATACCGACACGATTTATTTTCGCCTATGAATATTCACCAACTTGTCAAAAAATGATGCGCCGCATTGCTCAAAGTGATTTATTGCGAACACTGCAATGTCATTTGGTTTATGTCGGTGATCACCCAGAAGTACTCAATGAACCTGAGCATTATCTTAAACAAGCGGGTATAGATGTAGTGACCGTATATCGCTATGGCGATGTTGCACAAAATATTTTAGAGTACCAACAAGAACATGGTATTCAAATTATTGTGCTAGGCGCATTTAGTCATAGCAAAATTCATCAGTTCTTCTTGGGAAGTATTGCAACAACAGTATTCCGAAATGCGACTGTACCATTGCTAGTAGCTAAATAATAAGATTTGCATATAGTTATCCGCAAATCTTGTGGATAACTATATGGAAAAGCAAGTGTAATAAAAGTAATTTATTGATTATAAATAATAAAATAAAAAAGACGATTTTTTAACCATTATTTCACAATTGCAATTGCGAAGCCATCATGGCCTTTTGAGCCAACTGTTTGTAATGCTGTACAAGACAAGATTTGTGGATGGTTTTCGAGGGCTTTAAACATTTCACGAATGCCTTCAATACTTGGTTTTTTATTATCTGGATTTAAAATATCACCTGCGCGAATCACATTATCAAGCACAATAATCGTACCTGATTTAGAAAATTTTAGGCTCAATTCTAAATATTCCGGATATCCCTGTTTATCTGCATCAATGAAAATAAAATCAAAAGGCTCGATAGATTGAGGATCAATCTCAGAAAGAATATCTGCTGCACGGCCAGTTTTAAGTTCAACTTTTACAGGAAGATTTGCATGGTCGATATTTTTTTGTGCCATTTCTGCGTGAGTGTCACGGCCTTCTATTGTGAGTAAATAACCATCTTCAGGTAAGGCACGGCCTAACCAAATTGTACTGTATGCAGCAAAGGTTCCAATTTCTAAAACTCGTTTGCATTTATTCATTTGAATAAGCATCTGCAAGAACATTCCTTGGTTAGGAGCCACTGCAAGATGATTTGAGAAGCCGTGTTCATCGGTATTTTTTAATGCATATTCGAGTCGCGGGTCTTCGGGAATTAAATGTGAATCGATATATTCGTCAATGTCTGTCCACATCTGCTGCATAATCAAATTTACCTATATGTTGATAGGGGTATTTTAAACGTTTATGCCTAGAGTGCAAAAATCTTCGTTTGAAGAAATTTTGGTTGATTATTGAATGAGCAAATTAATTTTTCTGAGTTACCGACCCAAATTAAACAAGGAGTATAAAAAGGTTCATTTCTTGCTTATTTTTATCAATGTGTAGTTAGGGATGTATAAATGAGAATTACGTTGTGTGCTTTTACACGTGTAGATTTTGAAGAGGGTATTGAGGTTTATTGTTCAGCTTTTAGTAATGAGCCATGGAATGAGCAGTTTGATGATTTAGAACCAATTAGAAAATATTTTGAGAGATATTTTCAATATTCATCTTCTTTTGGCTTTTGTGCAAAATGGGGAAACCAATTAATTGGTGTGGGAATGGGGCATATTCATCCCACTATACAAGGACTTCGTTATTATCTAGATGATTTTTTTATTCACCCCCAATATCAGGGAAAAGGAGTTGGCTCTAAGCTTTTAAAGTATATAGAAGGAAAGTGTAGAGAAAATAATATAGAAACCATTGTTCTGCACACGTTAAGAGCATCTATTTCCGAAGATTTTTATAAAAAGCATGGCTTTAAAAACCGCTCAAAACTCATCTCTTTAGCCAAACGTTTGTAATGGGTTTAAGTGAAAACTCCTTTCGATTGAAAGGAGTTTTTTAATTTAAAAATTACACATCGAACTGCTTCGAGTTAAATCAGGTCCCCAAGTACGATAGCCTTGAGTATCGATATGAATTTGTCCGGAGCTATATAAACCAATACCCATATTTAAGCTTTGGCCATGCTGAGCCCAGAATTGGCAGAGTTTAAATTTGGTATTTTCAATAAATGCGTAATCTTGAGCTTGTGGAAACTCAGGACCAATACGGAAATCAATTGCAGAGTTAAATAAATGCTTAGAAGAGCTTGCGCCACCAGCACATTCATTTAAAGGTAAATCTCGGTAAACTGAGGTTACCTCAAAGTCGGTTAAAACTTTTGATGCAACTAAATATTTAAATACGCGTAGGGTTGATAAAGAATTTCCCCAAAGTTCGCGATTAGGCACAGCATATTCTGAACGCCCACATTTTTGCCAATCGCGCGCTGAACGTAATAACTCAAAACTTGGCACAATACCCGCGACATTATTTCGGGTTAAGAATTTTTCGTATTCACGAACACGTTCGTAATTTTCACCAGAACTTAACCAACCTCGATAAGATGTAGGCTCAACTTTAGGAGGAATTGGGCGCTCGATAATAACGCGCTCTTGTGGAATAAAGATTCGTTTACCACTTGGAGAGGTTTTGCCTGTTGTTGTGTGTTGGGGAGAGCTGACACAACCTACCATAACCGCTGGGATTATGCATAAGGGCACCATACTCTGCAAAAACTTCCGCATAAGAAAAATTAAGCACTTATAAATATTGCGGCTATTTTAATGCAAAACAGTGCACAAATTACGAGGAATTTGCAATGAAATGTTTGAATAGGGTATAAAAAAAGATCAGCGGTTGCTGATCTTTTTTAAAATTACTTTTCAAGATATTGTAATTTATCAGGTTTGCCGTTCCATTCTTCACGGTCAGCCGGTTGATCACCAATTTGAGTAATGTTAGGCCATTTTTGAGAAAGGTCAGCATTGAGCTCAATAAATACTTCTTGACCTTCTGGTAACTCATCTTCAGAGAAAATTGCATTTGCCGGGCACTCTGGTTCACATAATGCACAGTCAATACATTCATCCGGATTGATCACTAGGAAATTCGGACCTTCGTAAAAACAGTCTACAGGACAAACTTCTACGCAATCTTGGTATTTACATTTAATACAATTTTCAGTGACAACAAAGGTCATGGCGACAGCTACCTAAAAAATATGGTTTCATTTCGAATAGCTTATTTTAGGCAAAAAAGGGGTAAACAAACAATTGCTTTTATTGATATTCTTTATTCATGCATATGAAGATAAGTTAATACGTTGATAATCAAACGGATCTTCCATCCTTAAGATGTGTTAGTTTATAAAATTAAAATAATAATATATTTTATAAAACAATTACTTAAAAAATATTTCCTTTAAATATCCAGATGTCATTTAAGTCAAGGCATCTATTTTATTAAATGCCTTAATTTCTCATTTTTCTTTTACAAATTTTGATTTTCTGCTTTTTTTGTTGAAAATCACTTAAATCTGTAGAACTAAAGGGTACAGAGCAAATGAATATCTTCAGGTTCTAATTGCCAAAGTTGTTGATCTGGGACATTTAACGGTTGTGCGCCATGCTTGATATAGAAATCTACAGTGCGCCGACTTGGGGTCGCCGAAATATACAGTTGTTTTGCACTGAGTTGGTTGGCGGACTCTTTTGCGGCTTGCATAAGTTTGGCACCAATGCCTCTACCTTGTTGGTCTGCATCGACATAGAAATAGTGTAGTAATTTAACGTGAGGGTAGTCAGCTATAATTTGATTTGATACCACACTCACACCAACAAGTTTTTCTGCTGCATCAAATGCACCTATAAATAGAGCACCTTGCTCATAGAGTTGTTTTAATTTGGGTGGGTCATTTTCTAAATGATATGAGTCCCAATGTTGGACATCAAAAAAACAATCAACTAACTCTAAGTGTTGTTGATGTTGAATATACATTTGAGTGATTAATTCACGGCGGCTAATCTGCTGCCAAATAAGATCAATTTCTGAAATTTGCAAAGATCTTAAAATCATATAAATATTATGCTCCGATATGAATAAGCAGACCTAAGCCTGCTTATTCAGACGTGATTTATTAGGATTTTAGCGCAGCTTTTAACTCGTAGAGCTGCTCAAGCGCCTGACGAGGCGATAAGTTATCGACTTCAATTTGCTTAAGTAAATCTAGAGCAGGGGATGAAACCTCTATCTCAACAACTTTCTCTATGATTTGTGAACCAGCGTTCGCATCTGGTGGCGCAAACAAATCATTTTGAAAGCTCGTTTGTAGATGTTGCTGCTGCTGTTTCTCTAAAATACGTAAACGTTTTTGAGCTTCTTTAATCACATTGGCAGGAATACCTGCTAATTTTGCGACCTGTAAACCATGACTTTGACTTGCAGGACCTTGCTGAACTTTATGTAATAAAATCAGGTTGCCATTCAGCTCTTGCGCCGTGACATGGTAGTTATCAATTCCTGCTTCACCACCAAGTTCAGTCAACTCGAAATAATGCGTGGCAAATAGACATAAACATTTGACGCGTTTGGTTAAATCAACCACACATGCCCATGCTAAAGACAAGCCATCATAGGTACTGGTTCCGCGGCCAACTTCATCCATCAAAACAAGAGATTGATTAGTCGCATGATGCAGAATTTGAGAGGTTTCTGTCATTTCAACCATAAAGGTCGATTTGCCTGTAGATAAATCGTCGGCTGAACCAATACGAGTGAAAATACGATCGATTGGACCGAGTTTGGCTGCTTTGGCTGGAATATAACTACCACAATAAGCCAATAAACTAATTAATGCCGTTTGACGCATGAATGTTGATTTACCGCCCATGTTTGGGCCAGTAATAATTGCCATGCGATGTTGGCTATCAAGAAAAGTATCATTTGGTGTAAATGGTGCTTTATTTAATGCTTCAACTACAGGGTGACGGCCTGCCTGAATTTTAATGCCCGTTTCTGGGGTAAATTCAGGACGCGCCCAATTGTTTAAGCGTGCTTGATGAGCAAAGTTAGCAACCACATCAATTTGAGCAATTGCTGAACTCATCATTTGGAGGTGAGCAATATTTTCGCGAAGGTTTTCAAGTAAAGCTTCAAATAATGCTTTTTCACGTGCTAATGCACGCGACTCGCTCGACAGGACTTTATCTTCAAAACTTTTTAACTCAGGGGTAATGTAGCGTTCAGCATTTTTTAAAGTCTGGCGACGGATATAATCAGCTGGAGCTTGCTCTGCTTGCGCACGAGTGAGTTCGATGTAGTAACCACTTACACGGTTATAACCGATTTTAAGAGTATTAATGCCAGTACGTTCACGCTCTTTAATTTCTAAATCAATGAGGAATTGACCTGCGTGATCGCGAATTTGGCGTAATTCATCGAGGTCAGCATCGTAGCCTTCTGCAATTACATTGCCATCACGAAGTAATATAGGTGGGTTTTCAACAATGGCTGCCATCAAATGTTGATGAAGCGCTTTAAAATCACCAAGTTCTTGATCAAGTTGAACTAATAGTTTGGATTTTTTCGCTTGAATGACAGGAGTTAATGCCGTTCTTAAAGCTGGAATTTGTGCACATGCATGACGAAGTTGTACTAAATCACGTGGTCGCGCACTGCCTAGTGCAACGCGGCTAAGCACACGCTCAATATCACCAATTTCTTTAAGCACTAAACGAACTGGGCTTTCATGATATCCCTGAATTAATTGCTCAATGGCATCTAAACGACCATCGAGTAAGGCCGTATCACGAACAGGTTGCATGAGTGTACGGCTTAATAAACGGCCACCCATTGCAGTTTGGCAGTCATTTACCAGTTGGAATAATGACGTGCCGTGTTCAAATAATGGTTCAATAATTTCTAAGTTACGACGTGTGATTGGGTCAAGCGCAATAAAGTCTGTGCTTTGTTCAAGTTGAATTGAACGAATATGTGGTAATGCAGTTTTTTGTGTTTCTTTTGCATAGTGAATGAGTGCAGCGGCAGCAGCTTTGGCTAAAGGCAATGGGTCTAAACCAAAACCTGAAAGCGTTGATACCGTAAACTGGTCACATAAGGTTTTTTGTGCATTATTTTGATTGAAGTCTACATTCGGACGTTTGGTAACGGGACAATCTAAGTGCTTTTTAATTTGTTCGATAATATTCGTGTCGACCAAGTCTTCATCAATCAAGATTTCACTTGGCATTAAACGCGCAAGTTCGATAGGCAATTGTTCTGGCTTGTAATCTTGTTGTTGAACTTTAAAAATGCCTGCACTTAAGTCGAGTAAAGCAAAACCAATCTGGTTTTGATGGATGCATAATGAAACTAGATTGGATGATTGATAACTGCTGAGTAATGCATCATCAGTTAACGTACCCGGAGTAAGAATACGAACAACTTTACGATCAACCGGACCTTTACCTGTCACTTCTCCAACTTGTTCGCAAATGGCTACAGTGCGCCCAGCTTTGACAAGACGTGCAAGATAACCTTCTGCCGCGTGATAGGGAACACCCGCCATTGGAATAGGTCGCCCACTGGCTTTGCCACGATGGGTTAAGGTGATGCCTAAAAGTTTGGCTGCTAAATGAGCATCTTCAAAGAAGAGCTCATAAAAGTCACCCATACGGTAAAACAGCAACGCATGTTGATAGTCCGTTTTGACTTTGAGATATTGCTGCATCATAGGTGTATGAGAAGATAAGTCAGCCATGATTTCAGCGCTATTCATGCGTATTAAACCCTTAAAAAATCAATAATAAATAAGTTAACTTTGAAAGTCTGGTTATCGAACCAATTCTAACAACTTCTGTGTAAATCTGACTTAATCTAAGAAAAAAGTATACCTTTGTAGTGTACCTTTTTTAGTGTCAATATTGAGTTAACAGTGTGTGAGAACTTAACTTAATTTTTCACGGTTGCTATCTTAACAAATTGAGACTAATTGACAAAAAAGATTCCTAAAATGAGCGAGGAAATAAATAGCAAAAAGAAAGTGGCCTTATCAGCTCAAACTATCACTCAATTTCTGCTGTATGAAATCAATAAGCGCTCTTGTTTTAGCGGGTAAGTAACGGCGATTTGAATAAAGTGCGAACAATTGCAATGGAGCTGCCGATTGTTCAAACTCAACCTCGATTAACCGTCCATCGCTAATGTATGGCTGGCAGGCTTGTTTGGATAGAATTGCAAAACCGACACCTGATATCGCAGCTTGTCCTGCCATTTCTCCGCTGTTTACTCGATAATGCCCTTTAACCTTGATGGTCTCGAATTCCCCCTTTTTATTCACAAATTGCCAGGGAGCACCTTTGAGTGCACTTACCGTTGTAATACAGGGCAATTCTTCAAATTGCTGGATATGAGTAGGGGTGCCATAACGCTGAATGACGGAGGGGGCTGCAACAATGGTGCAAGGGATAGTCACCAAATGACGGGCGATGTAGTCACTGTTATCCATCTGACCGCGGGTAATAATGATAGCTAAATCCAGATCATCTCGCAGAGATTCAAAACCTGACAAATTTGTGATACAGCTGATCTCTAGGTCTGGGTACTGAAAGGCGAAATTGGCAATAACAGAACCCAGCAATGCAGGACCTATTTCATTGGGAATACAGATACGTAATGGACCCTTGAGTTGCATTTGCCGCAACGTTAACTCTGTCTCAGTTTGCTCAAGCGCCTCCAGTAATGGCTTTGCTCTAGTATAGAGTAGCTGCCCCGCCTGAGTGAGTTTCATATGTCGGGTGCTACGCTCAATGAGCTGAAGATCCAGTTTTTCTTCTAACTGAGAAATACAGCGACTAACATTTGATGTCGGCATTTCAAGGATTTTCGATGCCCCAACAAAACTTTCTCTTTCAACCACCGCAATGAACACTTTCAGGGTATTAAAATCCAGAGTCGGACGCATCGATTATCCCATATTTGATAATAATAAGTGCCATTTCTACCATATAATAAACACCATTGATAGCAGTTAAACTCGGACATCTTTTATCTATAGGTTACTGCGATGTCCCTAGCCACACAGACGTTTAATCATAAAGCCCTCATACGGATAGCCATTGTAATTGCTTTCGTTCAGTTCTCGAATGCACTGGAATATATGGTGTTCAATCCTGTTTTTGTTTTTATGGCAACAGATTTCGCAGTGCCTGTATCGTTCTCAGGTTATGTGTCGGGTATGTACACACTTGGTGCCGTTCTTTCGGGAGTTATTGCCTTTTACTGGATTGGTCATTTCAATAAGAAAAAATTTTTAATCGCTAATATGGCGCTATTAGGTCTACTGACACTTTTAACTACATTCACATCCAGTTTTAATCTTCTGCTCGCGCTACGATTCTGCGCAGGGTTAGTTGGCGGTACGACAATGGGTGTGGGTATAAGTATATTGATAAACAACATACCGCCTTACTTGCGCGGAAAAATGTTGGCGACGGTGATTGCGTCATTTTCGATAGTAAGCATTGTAGGAATGCCCACGATATTATTTTTGTGCACCCATTATGGCTGGTATGTGGCTTTGTGGCTAATAAGTGCCTTGTGCGTGTTGGCACTGCCATTGATTGTATTCATCATCCCCCAAGACCCAGTTTCTTTAGATACGTCCTCTAAGCTGCCTCTTGATATGGACACTTTACTGTTCGCTTCCAGTAATGCGCTTGTACAGTTTAGTCCTATGCTGGTTATTCCTATTCTGGCGCCATTAATGATACAACAGTTGGGCGCTTCGCAAGATCTACTGCCTTGGCTCTTCTTCAGCGGGGGCGTTATAGGTTATCTGTCTACAAAAATCACAGGGGCGTTAACCTCCCGTTTTTCTGCTCTGATACTGGCTACAGGTTCTACCATCGTCTTTATATTGAGTTTGCTGATACCAATTCTAGGCTATCAGTATGCAACGTTATTTATTACTTTATTTCTAGGCGCATCTTACAGTCGTTTGGTGTCATCTTCGGTGGTTTCGATTCAGTTTCCTGATGATAGGCAACGAGCTGGATTCTCTTCATTACAGACATCAATCATGTATCTGGTTACAACCATCGCATTCTTTCTGTCTGCTTTTCTATTACCTGATCATGGTATGGCACCACCAAATGTAAAAAAGTTACTGATGATATGTGCAATTTCCGCAGCAGGATTCCCAATTCTCGTTATTATTCTGCAAAAGAAACTGGCTAAACGTTTTCATCCAACATAACTCTAAAGTCGCTATTTTCGGTACATTAAAAGGGTGACGACATTTCTTGTAGTGTAAGTTTAATGCCTATGTAAAATAAAAAAACTGATGGATATTGGCTATCCATCAGTTTGAGTTCTATTTATAAATCACGAGCAACTAAAGTTAAAATGTCGTAAGTTGCGACAAGTTCACCACGCTGGTTTTTGACTTTAATATCCCACACCACAACCCCATGAGCAGGCTGAGATGGATCTCTTTGTGGCTTAGGTGTTTTCTGCTTACAGGTCAATTCAACCTGAATCGAGTCACCAATTTTAACTGGTTCAACAAAGCGTAAGTTGTCCATACCGTAATTGGCAATAACTGGACCTTGCGCTGCATCTACAAACAAACCTGCTGCGGCAGAAACAATAAAGTAGCCGTGTGCAACGCGTTCACCAAAGAAAGACTCGGCAGCTGCAATTTTGTCGGTATGCGCATAGAAATAGTCACCGCTTAAACCAGCAAAATTGACAATATCTGCTTCACTTACGGTGCGACGCGCTGTTAATAAACGTTCACCAATGACTAACTCATCAAACGACTTTTTAAATGGATGTACACGGTCTTCGTTGACCTTAGAGCCAGCAGTCCACGAGTGGGTAATTTGTGTCAAGCTATTTGGAGAACCCTGAATTGCAGTGCGCTGCATATAGTGTTTAACGGCACGAATACCACCTAATTCTTCACCGCCACCTGCACGACCAGGTCCGCCGTGTACTAAATGCGGAAGTGGAGAACCATGTCCTGTACTTTCTTTAGCTGAATCTGCATCGAGTACATGCACACGTCCATGCCAAGGCGCAATTTTTTGAATAATCTGTTCGATATTCTCATCGTTATTTTTAACGACTGAAGCCACTAAGCTACCTTCACCACGTGAAACGAGATCGGCAAGTTCCTCAATGTTTTGATATGGCATGAGTGTACATACTGGACCGAAAGCTTCTGTCGTATGAATATGTGCCGCTTGCAAAGGTTGTTCGCATAACAATAAAGTTGGAGCGAAAAAAGCACCTTTTTCAGGATGATCTGCATTAAATGTAAAGCTAGTGCTGTCACCAAAAACAATTTTTGCATCTTTGCTGAGTTCAGCAACTTTTTCTGTAACGTCATGTTTTTGTTTAATGCTCGCTAAAGCGCCCATTGTAGTTTCTTCTTTTTGAGGGTCGCCCACCACAACCTTAGCAAGTTTGGCGGTTAGCTTTTCTTGCACTATAGTTAACAAATTCTCAGGAACGAAAGCACGACGAATTGCAGTACATTTTTGGCCTGCTTTTGTGGTCATCTCACGGAAAACTTCACGCACAAATAAATCGACAGTTTCTTCATTTGCTTCAGGGCTTAAAATTGCACTGTTTACCGAGTCGGCTTCCATGCTAAATGGAATTGAATATTTATTGAGGTGAGGGTGGTTACGTAGTTTTTGGCCAGTGTAGGCAGAACCTGTAAATGTGACACAGTCTTGTGGACCTAAATGCTCTAACAGGTCATAAGTTTGACCGCAAATTAGTTGTAACGAGCCTTTTGGTAGTACATGTGCTTCTTCAATGGCTTTTACAACAGCTTGAGTTAATTGAGAACCATCGGTTGCAGGTTTAACAACACATGGCACGCCAGCAAGTAGAGTTGGTGCAATCTTTTCAAGCATTCCCCAGATTGGGAAGTTAAAAGCATTGATATGAACTGCAACACCCGTTTTAGGACTTAAAATGTGTTTGGCACCAAAAGTTCCATTTTTAGATAATTGAATCCAGCTGTCTTCAGTAATAATTTTTTCATCATTAAGTTCACGACGAACCAAACTTGAATATGCAAATAAGGTCTGGATACCGCCTTCAATATCAATCCATGCATCTTTACGAGTTGCACCTGTTGCATACGCAAGTTTGTAGAACTCTTCCTTGCGCTCAAGTAAATATTGAGCAATTTGTTTTAAAGCATTTGCACGTTGGTGAAACGTCCAGTTTGCCAGTTCTGAACCGTTTTGTTTGGCATATTGAACAACACGTTTCATATCAATGCCATGACTACTTACGGCATAAATAGCTTCACCTGTAATGGCATGGAAAACAGGACGCAGTTCTTCACTGGTCGAATGCCATGTTCCATAGACATAAGAAGCAAGGTGAGGTAGTTGATGCTCAGACTGCTGAAAATCTGTGTCAGTTGTGGTTCCTTCTAGGTGTGCTTGTTCAAGCATGACCAAACTCCTTTTTATGTGATACATCAATTATAAAAATTGCAAAAATATGATTCATAATTTCAGATTAATTTGTCTAAAAGTCAACTTTATTTTGATTTTTAAAAGTAAAAAAGTTTTTTACATTTGATTAATATTTATTTATTTCAATTGTTTAATTTGGTTTTGGTGGGTGAATTTAATTTGATACTAAAAAATAGGTTGACTTTGTTTTTAGTGTATCGAAAAATAGATTTAAGGGTGATGCCTACAGGGAATGAAAGAATGGAAAATAATTACCAGAAATTTGAACAAAATATTGCCAATGACATTACGATCGAGGCTAAGGATGAAATGCCCGATGCCTATCGCAAAACATTGATTCGTCAAATCGGGCAACATGGCCATTCTGAAATTGTAGGTATGTTGCCTGAAGGGAACTGGATTACTCGTGCGCCAACTTTAAAACGTAAAGCGGTTTTGTTGGCGAAGGTGCAAGATGAAGCGGGTCATGGTTTGTATTTGTACAGCGCAGCAGAAACTTTAGGCGCTGACCGTGATGACATGATGGAAAAATTAATTGATGGGAAAATGAAATACTCATCAATCTTTAACTATCCAACTTTGACTTGGGCAGATGTCGCTGCAATTGGCTGGCTTGTCGATGGGGCAGCCATTGTGAATCAAGTTGCGCTTTGCCGTACTTCATATGGGCCATATGCACGTGCAATGGTACGTATTTGTAAAGAAGAAAGTTTCCACCAACGTCAAGGTTTTGAAGCGATGATGGCTTTGGCAAACGGTACACCAGAACAAAAACAGATGGCACAAGATGCAGTAAATCGCTATTGGTGGCCTGCACTCATGATGTTTGGCCCAAGTGATGAGCATTCTCCAAATAGCGCACAAAGTCTGGCGTGGAAAGTCAAACGCTTTGGTAATGATGAATTACGTCAAAAGTTTGTCGATAACACCGTACCGCAAGTGTTGCAGCTTGGCTTGGAAGTACCAGATCCAGATTTAAAGTTTAATGAAGAAACAGGCCACTATGAGTTTGGCGAGATCGACTGGCACGAATTTAATGAAGTGATTGCTGGACGTGGACCATGTAATCACGAGCGTATCGAAGCGCGCCGTAAAGCATGGGAAAACGGCAAATGGGTTCGTGATGCAGCCGTGGTCTACGCTAAAAAACAACAGCTTGAAGCGAACAAAGTGGCTTAACAAGATTTATGGAAAAATTTGAGGAAATCAAAATGGAAGATAAAAACAACTGGTCACTCTACGAAGTATTTGTCCGTAGTAAACAAGGCTTAAGCCACCGTCATGTAGGCAGCTTAAGAGCACCAGATGATGAAATCGCACTTCAACATGCTCGTGATGTTTATACACGCCGTAATGAAGGCATTAGCATTTGGGTGATTCGTTCTGAACTCATTAAGTCTTCACAGCCAGATGAAAAAGCTGAATTTTTCGATCCTGCTCTAGATAAGGTTTACCGTCATCCGACTTTTTACCATATTCCAGATGGCATTGAGCATATGTAAGGGGTTGGAAAATGAATCATTCAGTTTTATCTAAATTCTTATTACATATTGGCGACAGTCAACTGGTTTTATCTCAGCGTTTGGCTGAATGGTGTGGACATGCACCTGAGCTTGAAGTTGATATCGCTTTAGCAAATATCGGTTTGGACTTGTTAGGTCAGGCAAGAAACTTTCTGACTTTGGCAGGCCAATATGATGAAAACCAGCGTGATGAAGATCAGCTTGCGTATTTCCGTACAGAACGTGAGTTTCTAAACTTATTGTTATGCGAACAACCAAACGGTGATTTTGCACAAACGATTGTACGCCAGTGGTTGATGGATCATTACCATCTTCATTTATTTACTGCTTTAACCCAAAGCTCGCTTCCTGAATTAAGTGCGCTTGCTGTGAAATCGTTAAAAGAAGTGAAGTATCACATCCGTTTTTCAACAAGCTGGATGGAACGTTTAAGTTTAAGCACAGATGAAGCGCATCAACGTGTGCAAGATGGATTAAATAATTTATGGCGTTTTACCGCTGAGTTATTTGAACTTAATGCAGACGAGCAATCATTAGTCACACAAGGTGTGATTCTAGATTTTTCAAATGAAAAAGAACAATGGGACAAAACCATTGCAGATGAGCTTAAGCGCTTTGAATTAAATGTTGTTGTTAACGGTGCTTATCGCCGCGGTGCGAAACAAGGATTGCATACCGAGCATTTAGGTTATTTGTTGGCTGAAATGCAAAGTATTCAAAGAACTTATCCAGGAATGACCTGGTAAGACAAGGAGGTGAGCCATGCACATGATTCGTCATTGCATCGACCAATGTTGGGATGTTCTACAAACGGTAAGTGACCCAGAAATTCCGGTTTTATCTGTTGTGGATTTAGGCATGATTCGTGGCGTAGACATTAACGATCAACAAGAAATTGTAGTTCGTCTAACGCCAACATATAGCGGTTGCCCAGCAACAGATATGTTGAAAGCACAAATTGTTGAGGCATTTACCGCAGAAGCGTTGACCCCAGTCAAAGTGATGGTCGATTTATCAGAAGCATGGACCACGGACTGGATGTCTGAGGCGGGTAAAAAGAAATTGCAAGTTTATGGCATTGCGCCACCTGAAGGGTTGGCACATCAGTGTGGTACGCATGTTCATTTGATTGATGGTGTCGAGTGCCCACGTTGTAAAAGCCGACATACCCGACTGTTAACAGAGTTTAGTTCTACCGCCTGTAAAGCACTTTATAAATGTCAGGACTGTCTTGAGCCTTTTGATTACTTCAAATGTATTTAAGTCTTTAGATAAGGAAATCAGCCATGAGCCAATTTGTACCCTTAAAAGTAAAAAGTATTACGCCTCAAACCGATCAGGCAATTTGTATTTCATTTGATGTTGTACTAGAACAACAAGAACAATTTCAATTTCAACCGGGTCAACACTTAACCATTCGCCATTTAACTGAAGCTGGTGAAATCCGCCGTTGTTATTCAATTTGTAGCTATGCTGCAAAAGAAGACATCAGTATTGCTGTTAAAAAAATTGATCAGGGGCAATTTTCACATTGGGCAAATGACCATTTACAAGTGGGCGATGTGCTTGAAGTGATGCCACCACAAGGCGTGTTTTTTCAAAAAGCAGCAAAGGCTGGTGGGCAAAACTATTTAGGCGTTGCTGCGGGCAGTGGTATTACCCCAATTTTATCGATTGTTAAGCAGGTTCTGTTTGAACAGCCTGAAGCTAAATTTACGTTGCTCTATGGCAATCGTTCGTGGAAACAAACCATGTTTGCCGAGCAAATTATGGATTTGAAAGATCAGTTCAAAGAGCGTTTTCAACTCATCAATATTTTTTCTCGTGAGTTCAACGACAGTGAACTAATGAATGGTCGTATTGATGCAGAAAAGCTAAAACAGCTTTTTGATTTTGATGTGCTTGAAACGAGTTTTGACCATGTTTTTGCCTGTGGTCCAGACGAAATGATGAATACTGTAGAAAGCACGTTACCAAATTATGGGATTGCAGCAGAGAAAATTCACACTGAACGTTTCCATACAGGGCAAGCCCGTAAACGTAGTGCTGAAGCTGATGCAAACCGTAAAGAAGAAAAAGTAAACATCATTTTAGATGGTCGTGAGCTGATCGTTTCTGTGGCTCAAGACGATGAAAGTATTCTTGATGCGGCTTTACGTGCAGGAGCTGACTTACCGTATGCCTGTAAAGGTGGGGTGTGTGCGACCTGTCGTTGTAAAGTTGTTTCAGGTGAAGTGGATATGTTCCTTAACTATAGTCTTGAAAAAGATGAAGTCGAAAGGGGCTATGTGCTCAGCTGCCAGACCTTACCAAAAGGTCCAAATGTTCGCTTGAGTTTTGATGAATAGAGGCCTTTCATGCAAGAGTTGATCAAAGCCAGCACAACAACTGACGGTGTTTTGTTATTAGCCCTAAACCGTCCAGAAAAAAGAAATGCTTTAAACAATGCAACATTGCAGTGTTTATGCGAATTACTCGAAGAAGCTGAACATAACGCTCAAGTTAAAGCTGTGGTTTTAACGGGTAACGCTCAATGTTTTGCGGCTGGGGCAGATCTTAGCGAGTTGGCTGCTATGGACGCTGTGTCTTTGCAACTCGATATTCGTCCGAAGCTTTGGCAAAAAATTGATGCTTTTAGTAAGCCGCTCATTAGTGCAGTGAATGGCTATGCCTTAGGCGCTGGGTTTGAGTTGGTTTTGCATTCGGATATGGTGATTTGCGGTGAAAATGCCCGTTTTGCTTTACCTGAAATTGGCCTTGGTATGTTGCCGGGTGCAGGTGGAACACAGCGTTTAGCGCGCTTGGTTGGGCAACAACTCACAATGCGCTGGGCCATGACAGGTGAGATGATTTCGGCAAAACAGGCAGAGCAACATGGTATTTGCAGTCAGGTTGTACCGACTGAATTAACCGTTGAATATGCTATTCAACTTGCAGCCAAAATTGCGAAGCAAGCGCCTTTAGCGATTCGCGTGATTAAACAATCAATTAAAAATATTCATGAAACGACTTTAAGTCAGGGACTCAAGTTTGAACGTCAAAACTTTGTCTGGCTGGCAGCTACAAAAGATCGAAACGAAGGGATTAATGCTTTCTTTGAGAAAAGAAAGCCAGTGTTTAGAGGTGAGTGATGGACTATCAAAATATTATTGCTGAAGAAAAAAATGGTGTTGGCTACCTGACATTTAACCGCCCAAAAGCACTGAATAGCTTTAACGTTGATATGCACCGTGAAGTGGCCGAGGTTTTAAACCAGTGGACTAAAAATCCGGATGTTCGCTGTGTGGTGATTAGCGGCGAAGGCCGTGGCTTTTGTGCAGGGCAAGATTTAGGTGATCGTGTAGTAGACCCAAACGCTGAAGCTCCAGATTTAGGATATTCCATTGAAACTTACTATAACCCGCTCATTAAAACGATTGTAAACATGCCAAAGCCTGTCATTTGCGCCGTAAATGGTGTGGCAGCAGGCGCAGGGGCAAATATTGCGTTGGCGTGTGATTTGGTGATTGCAGCTAAATCGGCAAACTTTGTACAAGCATTTTGTCGCTTAGGTTTAGTTCCTGACTCTGCGGGTACATGGTTTTTACCACGTGCCGTAGGCCATGCGCGTGCGATGGGCTTAACTTTGTTAGGTGACAAGCTCCCAGCAGAAACCGCAAAAGAATGGGGCATGATTTGGGATGTGGTTGAAGATGCCGAGCTTAAAGCAAAGGTGACTGAACTCGCGGAACGTTTAGCGAAACAGCCTACTTTTGGTCTATCTCTTATTAAAAAAGCCATTCATCAATCAAGCAACAACACCTTTGATGAGCAAGTGCTGTTAGAGCGTGATTTACAACGGATTGCTGGTCGTTCAGAAGATTATCGTGAAGGTGTGCAAGCCTTTATGAATAAACGTGAACCAAATTTTAAAGGGCGCTAAGCATGACAGATTTAGACTTATCTCGTGCCCGAATTGCCGTCATTGGTTCTGGCACCATGGGCATCGGTATTGCCCAGTTAGCCATCGTCAATGGGCACTCGACCATTTTATATGACCTAGATGCTCAAAAAGCGCAACAAGCCGTTGAGGGCTTGGGGCAAACTTTTAAAAAGCTGGTCGAAAAGAACAAGCTTACTCAACAGCAAGCTGAAGAAGCCTTAGCGCGTTTAACTGTAGTCAATCAGGTTGAAGCACTGCGTGATGCTGACTTGGTTATTGAAGCGGTCGTTGAAAAAAAAGAAGTTAAACAGTCTTTATTTAAACAACTCGCTGAGATTTGTAGTGCGCAAACCATTTTTGCAAGCAATACATCTTCAATTTCAGTGACTGCAATTTCGGCTGGCATTGCTCACCCTGAGCGCGTGGTGGGTTTACACTTTTTTAACCCTGCGCCAGTCATGAAACTGGTTGAAATTGTGCAAGGCTTAAAAACACCAAACAGCTTATGTTTGGCTTTAAAAAACTTGATGTTGGGCTGGAAAAAAATTCCGGTACTTACCAAGTCGACTCCTGGTTTTATTGTCAACAGAATTGCACGTCCGTTTTATGCAGAAGGTTTTAGAGCTCTGCAAGAACAAGTCACCAGCTACGACCAACTAGACTATGCCTTAAAGCAATGTGGCGGTTTCGCGATGGGGCCGTGTGAACTCACAGACCTCATTGGTCAAGACGTTAACTTTTCGGTGACGCAAAGCGTTTATCAGGAGTTTTTTTACGAGCCACGCTACCGTCCAAGCTTGATTCAAAAAGAATTGGTCGATGCAGGAGCTTGGGGCCGTAAGTCAAAACAGGGCTTTTATACTTATAACGAAAAAAATCAGTACGAGACATTTCAGCCTAAAGCTGTGGCTACCAAGCCAATTGATGCACATATTCAGTTAAAAGGTGCTTGGTCTCAGCTACCTGCTTTTCTAACGCGTTTAGGTTTAAAAAGCGGATCTGTGAACGATGACAATATGCTTCAAATTGATGATATCGATTTACGTTTAAGCCAAGGTGAGTCAGCCAATATTCACTACTTAAGCCGTAAAGTGGTTTTAATGGATTGGCATCATGATTTTGCGCAGGCAGAGGCTTTAGTACTCAGTCATAACGAGCTTTGTGAAGCAAGTGATCTGGCTAAAGTTGAAGCTTATTTTGCGCAATTTGGCATGAGCGTGATGTGGATTAAAGACCATCCGGCACTGTTAACCTTACGCACCATCGCTTTACTCATTAATGAAGCCTGCGAAGCAAGTTTACATGGTGTTGCGAGTCTGGAAGATATTGATAATGCCATGAAATATGGAGTGAATTATCCTAAGGGTCCTTACCAGTGGTTGACACAAATGGGCGGTGCTTATGTGCTCCAAACCTTAAATAACTTATATGCACTGTATGGAGAGGAAAAATATCGCGCGAGTATCTACCTCAAGCAATATGTAGCAAAAACTCAAAACATTGCTACTCAATATTCACGTGATATGACCGAATTTGCATAATCAGGAGTCAACATGGAAGACGTTTTAATTTGCGATTTTATTCGTACCCCAATTGGACGATATGCAGGTGCCCTAAGTGCTGTACGTGCAGATGATTTAGCTGCATTGCCCATCAAATATTTAAAAGATAAACACCCGAACCTGCCGTGGAATACTGTAGACGAAGTATTTTTAGGATGCGCTAACCAAGCAGGTGAAGACAACCGTAATGTTGCACGTATGGCAACACTCTTGGCTGGCTTACCAGATACAGTACCGGCTATGACGGTCAACCGTTTGTGTGCATCGGGCTTAGATGCGGTAGGACTTGCGGCACGTTCAATTAAAGCAGGTGAAGCACAGTTCGTGTTGGCAGGTGGTGTAGAGTCAATGAGCCGTGCGCCATTTGTACAAGCTAAACCAACAGAAGCGTTTAGCCGTACACCTGAAATTTACGACACGACTATTGGCTGGCGCTTTGTAAATAAGCAATTCAAAGCACAATACGGTACCGACAGCATGCCGGAAACTGCCGAAAATGTAGCTGGAAAATATCAGATTAGTCGTGAAGACCAAGATGCGTTTGCATTGCGTAGCCAACAAAAAACGGCTGCGGCACAACAAAACGGTTTCTTTAACGATGAGATCTTGCCTGTCGAGATTGTAGATCGTAAGAAAAACGTGACCGTTGTTAGCCGTGATGAACATCCGCGTGAAACGACCCTTGAAGCACTTGCTAAGCTAAAAGCCCCGTTTAAAAAAGAAGGTGGCTCGGTGACTGCCGGAAATGCCTCTGGTGTAAATGATGGCGCCGCGTGTGTGTTAATTACCAACCGTACATTTGCAGATACACATGGTTTAAAACCTTTAGCACGAGTGATTGGCCTTGCAAGTGCAGGGGTTGAACCCAAATATATGGGTATAGGTCCTGTTCCGGCTGTGCAGAAACTTTTAAAGCAAACTGGTTTGACGCTAGATCAGATGGATGTGATTGAGCTGAATGAAGCATTCGCAGTCCAATCTTTGGCTTGTATGCGTGAACTTGGTCTAAAAGATAACGATGAACGCGTTAATCCAAACGGTGGTGCGATCGCGTTAGGACATCCGTTAGGTATGAGTGGTACACGTTTAGTCATTACTGCAACACGTGAGCTAAAAAAACGAGGTGGACGCTATGCACTTTGCACTATGTGTGTGGGTGTTGGACAAGGCGTCGCACTGATTTTGGAAAATTTAAATTAATTCAGACGGTTTTAAAAATTACATAATGAGGAGAGAGGCGATGGACAGCCTTACAACGGATAATGTTGAACAATTAACACTTGCAGAGCTTAGAGAGCTGCAAACTAAACGGTTAAAACAAACCCTGACTTTTGTATATGAAAATAGTCCGGTCTATAAGAAAAAGTTCGATGAAGCGGGTGTACATCCTGATGACTTCGTAACTTTGGACGATCTGGCGAAATTTCCATTTACCACCAAACAGGATTTAAGAGACAACTATCCGTTTGGAATGTTTGCCGTACCGCAAGAGCAAATTGTGCGTTTACATGCGTCATCGGGCACAACGGGTAAACCGACCGTGGTGGGTTATACTCAAAAAGATATTAATACTTGGTCGGACATTGTTGCGCGTTGCTTACGCATGGCGGGTTTAAGTGCCAAAGATATGATTCAGGTTGCTTATGGTTATGGACTATTTACTGGTGGTCTAGGTGCACATTATGGCGCTGAACGCTTAGGTGCAACCGTGATTCCAATGTCTGGTGGACAAACTGAAAAGCAAGTTCAGCTCATTCAAGACTTTAAACCTACTGCAATTATGGTTACGCCATCGTATTGCGTCAGTATTATTGAAAAGCTGGAACAACAATTTGGTACTGCACGTAATACATCTTTAAAAGTCGGTATTTTTGGTGCCGAGCCGTGGACCAACGAACTTCGCCGTGAAATTGAAGAACGCCTCAATATTAAAGCACTCGATATTTATGGTTTGTCTGAGGTGATGGGTCCGGGTGTTGCGATGCAGTGCTTAGGTGAGGGCGAGGGATTAACGATTTGGGAAGATCATTTCTACCCAGAAATTATTAACCCTGAAACGGGTGAAGTCTGTAAAGATGGCGAACTTGGTGAGTTAGTCTTTACGACCATTACCAAAGAAGGCTTACCGATTATTCGTTACCGTACCCGTGATTTGACCCGTTTACTCGCTGGCGAAAATCTGGCAATGCGTAAGATGGATAAAATTGTGGGCCGTAGTGACGACATGCTCATTATTCGCGGCGTGAATGTTTTCCCGACCCAAATTGAAGAGCAAATTTTGCAAGTTCCGCATTTAGTTCCAAATTATGAAATTTTGGTGACTAAAAAAGGCCATATGGATACTTTGCATATTCGTACAGAGATGTGTCATAACTGTACTATACAGGCCAATCAACTTGCTCAGGAGTTGATGAAACGCATTAAAACCATGATTGGGATTAGCGTTACTGTAGAGGTTGTTACAGAAGCGACCTTACCTCGTTCGGAAGGTAAGGCAAAGCGGGTAATCGATATGCGTCAGATTGCTTAACATCAAGATCATTCAGGGTATAGAATCTATACCCTGAAACTAAACGCCAAGACATGAGTATGAGTGCAAAAATACAGCAAATAATTGATTCTGTTGTAAAGAATGAGACCTTAAGTGGAACTTCGCTTATTTCGACAATTTTTGGAGATTCAGTACTTCATAGGGGTGGAAACATTAGTCTTGCAAGCCTGATTCAGTTATTAGAGCTATTTGGTTTTAATGACCGTGCTGTAAGAACCTCTGTTTTTCGTTTAGTTAAAAATGATTGGTTATGTTCAGACAAAATTGGCAGAACCAGTTTTTATCGAATTACCGATTCGAGCCGTTCGACTTATTTGCAAGCCGAGCAACGTATTTATAACGACCAGATGAAAGAGTGGGACCATTATTGGGATCTTATTCTGATGTCTAGCCTCGATACTGAAAATAAAGCGTTGTTAAAAAAAGAACTGGAATGGTTAGGATTTGCCAATATTTCCACAAACTTAATGGCTTATCCGGGCTGTAACCGTATTGAACTGCAACGCTTGTTGGTTGACTTGAATATGAGTGAGCAAGTGGTGGTGTTTAAAGCCGAAACATTGCAGCTCTTTAATAATTCGGTCGATACCATTGGTCGTATGCTCAGAACCAACTGGCCAATTGATGAATTACGTCAAAGATATTTACAGTTTCTCGATATTTTTAGAGAAATTGGCGTGTTGCTGATGCAGGAAAACGAACAACTCGAACCTGTTCAGGCCTTTCAAATTCGAACTTTGCTGATTCATTATTATCGACGGATTTTGTTGAAAGACCCTGCATTGCCGCTTGAGTTGTTGCCAACTGACTGGCCTGCGATTAGTGCACGAACTTTATCAATGAATATTTATAAAAAAGTATTTGAACCTGCGGATGAATACTTCTTGTCTGTTGCCGCAACAGCAGAAGGACCAATGCCAAATGCCACAGCACATTATTGGCGCCGTTTCGGAGGTTTGGTGGCGACAAATGAGAGGTTAAATCATGCCTTGTTATAGTATTGACGGTGTTATTCCGGTGGTAAGCCCAGAGGCTTTTGTACACCCAACTGCTGTTTTAATTGGTGATGTGATTATTGAAGCGGGTGTATATATCGGGCCATTTGCCTCATTGCGTGCCGATTTTGGCCGTATCCATATTAAGCAAAATGCCAATATACAAGATAACTGCACCATCCATGGTTTTCCACAAAGCGTGACCTTAGTTGAGGAAATGGGCCACATAGGGCATGGCACAACTTTACATGGCTGCCGCATTGGAAAAAATGTTTTAGTCGGCATGAACAGCGTAATTTTGGACTATGCCGAAATTGGTGAAAACACCATTATTGGCGCAAATAGTCTGGTCAAAACCAAAGACGTTATTCCGGCAAATGTATTGGCAATGGGCAGTCCTGCCAAGGTTGCACGTGATTTATCAGAACAAGAAAAAAAGTGGAAAACCAGAGGCACGCAAGAATACATTGAACTTGCACAGCGCTGCTTAAACTCAATGCAAGAAGTTCAGCCTTTAAGCTCAGAATTGGATGAACGCCTGACCTATAAGGACTTTAGTTCTTCAAACTATCAGATTAAACAAGATAGTGTTTAACAGCTTTTAATCAGTCGATTTCAATAATGGATTCATAACATTTAGGGAATACTCGCATGAGTAGGGAGACGTTTGTGCAAAAAATGGAAACCACTGCGGTTGATCAATTCGCAGAGCTATTGGGTGTACAAGTGCTGCATCGCAGTTTTGATGAAGCACGTTGCCAGCTTAATGTGAAAGATGAGCACATGAATGCATTGGGCGGCGTGCATGGCGGCGTCATATTTTCTTTAGCCGATATTGCTTTTGCGATGGCTTGTAATGCAGGGGATGCGCCATATACGGGACTACAGGCTGATATTCGCTATATGAGCGGTCCTAAAGATAGGGCGTTATTTGCGACAGCAACCAAGGTCGGAAGTAGTAAGAAATTTGCGCATTATGAAGTGTTGATAACAGACGGTTTGAATAATAGAGTCGCTTTATTTACATCTACGTGTTACAGACTTGCGCCGTAATGTGTGATTCAATAGTAATTAGCAGTTATCAAATTCTTAAAGTCAAAAAGGAGCTAGAAGCTCCTTTTTGGTGATTGTGTTGTTACCATCTAATAGGAGTTTTGGTAGCTGTGTCTATACCAAACTTCTTGAAAAGATCCCCTAGCGCTAAGTGGCGATACTGGTTTGAGGCAATTTGTGAAAAATCAAACCATTGCTCAGATGTGAATTGATTTATATGAGAGCAAGGTGGATAGCCATTTTGAACTAAAAAAGTATTAATTTCTTGTAGCATTGCGTCGACTTCAGACATGTTTTTTAAACCTAAATTAGATATGAATCTTCATTATAAATCGCTATTAAAAACTCAATTTTTTTTGTTCCACATAGATTTTTTAGTCGTTTTTGTTTATTAACTTATAGCTAAGGTAAAAAAATTCACCTGTGTTAGGTTCTTTATCATTAGTCATGAAAGGGGAGAATACTTCGGCTAAATCAGCTTAGGTTAGCTCACTAGCCATTCCTTGGGTTCATAAATAAAAGCAAAGCTCTGAAATTTTCAGGTCATCGTTGTTTAGGGAACTGGCACTCAAAGTAACCTAATGAGAAGTATAAAAAATAAAGTCAATTTCTAAATTGCTTGAACAGTTTCAAGAATATAAGATGAGAATGTCTTTAGAAAAACACATTAGAAGCGGTAGCATGGATATTTTTGAATTTGTTAGTGGTTACAAAAACCATCCAGTATTATTTGTAGGGACTGGACTAAGCTTAAGATATTTAGATAATTCATTTACATGGGAAGGGTTACTGAAATATATTGCTATTGAACTGTATGGAAGTGATGAAAAATTTTATGATTTAAAGAGTACAGTTTACAATCAGCATGACGGCTCTCATGATTTAATGAAACTAGCTGAAACCTTAGAAAAAGAATTTAATGAGATTGCTCAGAATGATAAAGATGGTAAATTCTCTGATATTAATCAATTATTCTATCAAGCTGCTCGTCAAGGTAAAACCTTAAGTCGTTTTAAAATCTATGTAAAAAATTTATTAACTCCGTTAAATTACAGGTCTGAAAGAAGGGAAGAGATAGAGACATTCAAAAGAGTATCGAAGAATATTTCATCTGTTGTAACTACAAATTATGACCGTATGATTGAAGACTTAATTCAATTTCAGCCACTAATCGGGAATGAAATTCTTTTAAGTAATCCTTATGGGTCTATTTATAAAATTCATGGATGTGTTAATCATCCAGAAAAAATAATTTTAACAAGTAAAGATTATGATATATTTTTTAAAAGATATGAGTTAATTAGAGCACAGCTAATTTCTTTGTTTGTACATAATCCTATTATTTTTTTAGGTTATAGTGTTGGCGATACAAATATTAAAGAGATCCTTAGTACGATTTATAAGTATGTGGAAATTAATTCTCCAGAAGCTGAAGAAATTAGAAAAAACTTTTTACTTGTAGAGTATGAGGCAGGATCAGATTCTTTAGATATTCAAGATCATGATATTTTAATTAATGGTTCTATGATTAGAATTAATAAGGTTAAAACTGATGATTATATGAGTATATATAAAGCTATTGAAGATTTATCATTGCCAGTTTCAGCACTTGAAGTTAGAAAAGTTCTGGATGTTGTCAGGGAAATTGTTGCGGGTGGAACGATTAAAGTTAGTGTTGCAGATGATATCGAGACTCTGAAAAATTCTGATAAAGTTTTAGCAATTGATTCAAAAGAAAATATTAAGTATTTATATAAAATCAATAATCCTGCCCAGTTTATAAGTGAATATTTTGAAATCATCAATACAAATAACTGTGAAATAGTTGAACTATTAGATGATATGGTTGTCCCGATTAATCAATGGTTTCCAGCTTATGGATTTAGTAAAATCTGTCCGGAATTGAAGTGTTCTGCAACACTGAAAAGGTCTCAAAGTGATAAAATTTATGCTTATCATCAAAACTCTAAAAAGGATAGATTTGAAAATTTTCCAGCTACATCAATTCAGAGTATTTTAGATACTGACCAAATTAGAAAGACTTATAAGTTGGATGCAATATTTCACTTTATTTTGAATGATACTCTTAGTCTTGATGATTTGAAAAATTATATTGATAGTTTAGAAGATGATAGAAATTCAGAATATAGGAAGCTATTATGTTTATATGATTTTAAGAAATACTCTTAAAATTTAGATTAATTTAAAAGAGATAGATATATTGTAGAAATGGTTTTTATAAGTCAATTCAGCTATCCAAAATAAATTTATCTTTGATTTTATATATAAAGGGTGATCAAAAAATATGATCTCCCTTTAATTTTATTTACAACTAATTAAAATGATTGTAAATGTGAGAGATATAGCCTCGATCATTTATAAAGGGGATAATTAAATGTTGCTGTGCTCTAGTTATTCCTACATATGCAAGACATTTTTCAGCCTCTGGATCTCTATCTTCTCTAGGCATGCTATCTAAACCAACAAAAAATGCTATCGGAAATTCTAGACCTTTACAGCCTTCAATATACATAACTTTAATGCTATTTAATAAAGGATTAAAGTTCAGCTTTTCTTCACGTCTTAGTAAAAAAGTGACTGCATCAGAGCCGAAAGTCTCTAATAAGTTTTTTCTGATCAGTGGAAGCAAATCGTTACTGCTAGGCGCAATGATGATGCCAATATCTTTAAATGTGTATTTATCTGATGAAACTGCCTTTTGAATTGCTTTAGTCAAAAATAAAGTTAATTCTTCACTATTGTTTAACTGCTTAAGAACTGGGTCAGAGCCAGAATGGCAATATTCTATATTGGGTATTAGACGAGAAGATAAATCATCTTCATCTGTTAATATTTCATTTGAACCATCAGAAAATAAACTTGCTAATTTAAGAATTTCTTTTGTATTTCTATAGCATTCTTTGAGTTCAGTTGGCTTTTTACCTTGTACCGTTAGTCCCACAGATTTCCAATTAGGACGCTTTCTACCAAACACATTCTGTGCTGGGTCATAGCAAAATAGGATACTATTTGTCTCAGGATCAATTAGATTGGTTATTCCACGCACCCAATCATCTGAAAGATCTTGACCTTCATCAATTAAAATCGCTTGATATTTTTCAGTAGAATTTTGATTTATATGGTCGAATAATAAATGACCTATTCGCTCATTATATTGACTTTGATCTTCATCTGGATATTTTTTTAAATTTGCTTGAGTAATTTTCTTAACTAGTCCATGAAAATGAGTAATAGTGATATTTGATGGTGAATTTTCATTTAAAATATTAAGTTTAAGTTGATTTAATAAATTAAGATTAAAACATATAACAAGAATTTTCCACTCAGGATTTGTCTGCTGGAGGTACTTAGCACGACACGAGAGCACAACGCTTTTCCCACTTCCTGCTACACCTTTTAGAATACGATGTCCTTCACCGATATTTTTTGCGACCTTTTCTTGTTCAATACTTAAAGCTTTAATATTATTTATATTTAATATTTCTGTTTGATCACCAATACGGATTTCAGGAAATAAAGTATATCTTAGATGCTGTAACTCTTTAAAACCTAGTGGTTCAAAAGGAAAATTAATGCGATCAAATTTTAAAGAAGCTTTTATTTTTTTGATAAAATTTTTACATTCATCTCTATCATCTAGATCAAAATTAAGGTCATCAGAAAACAATACTTGATCATTTGGTATTATTGAATCATTAATTAATCCTAACTCATTTGCTTCTTTACGGTTCATATTTGTAAAAGCAATACATTTACCAATAGGAAAGCGGATGTTTCCTGAATATTCACCTTCAGTTTGAATTAGAGAAGTATTCTTTCCTACAAGGTCTCGAATTTTATTGACATAATTTCTTGCTTGTTGTAATGGGTTTATAACTTCTACTTCTTCATTTTCATTATAGAAGTTACCGCGAAATTTACGCGGATTAAAACTTTTAAATCTATTTTTAGACCAATCTTTTACTTCTAAGACTATTATGCCGAAATCTTGACTGAAAATTACAAAGTCGCTATATCGACCTAGTACAGGAGTATCATACCAAACATAATGTTCATCATCAGGATGAAGAGCTTCTCGTAAAATTTTGAATATTTTCTTCTCACCAGATGTTGCTTTATGAATTTTTAAAATACTTTCAGGAATCATTTCAGCCATAGATTTATCTCTAACTTTTTATAGAAGATTATTTTGAATAATTGGCAATTGTAAGAAATAATGTGAAACATATCAAATTTATATATAATTCTTTAAATAAATTTCTCTTTACTCTGGAGTTAATGAAGATAATGGAACAGCTTTCACATATTAATTATTCTGAAATTCCAGATGATTTTAATGAATTAAGAGATTTATTTGAATATGGTTGGGTAAATGGAGATACCGATTATGGTTGGTTTTGGAAATGGCATAGTTCTTTTGATGAAAAATTTGAACTTTATGAAATCAAAACAGGTTCATTTGGTGATGGATATATTATCTTAATAAAAGCAATTTTAAGCGCAAAACATGGCAAACCAATAGGGTATAAATTTTCAAAGCTTTTACAAGTGGCTCATGTTCTTTTGGAACATCATCCAGAATTTTGGAAGCATTTTCTATTAGTAGTAAAACATTATGGGCATATGGATTTGCTTAAATCACAAGATGTAAAGGGAAAGTTGTTTAGCAAAACTAAAAAAATATCGGCAGAAGATTTTAAACCAGATCATTCCTATAACTCACTGATAGAATTTTTATGTCCTATTTTTCAAGGGAAATTATTTTTATGGGAATATGAACAAACTTCTATTGAAGAAAACACTATTGAATTACCTATCGTAACTTTACAATATTTGTTTGAAAAACAGTGTACTTTTGAAGAACTTAGTTTTAGTAAAACTCAAGTTGAATCATGTTTAAAACGTTATTTATTAAAGTATTTTGATTCTGATCAAGAGTCTAATGTTGTAAAAAATAAGTATGTTATAAAAGCTATAAATATTGCTAAGATAAGCAATAAAGATCACACTCATCAATCTGTTTTTTCTCGTAGAAATGTGGATTGGCAAAATACAGAAATTAAACTTTTCTTATGGTTAGTCTTCTTCTTAGGGCTTGAAGAATTCATTGAAGAAGGTTTCTATTGTAGTAATAGTGACTGTTTCTTTTTGAAATTAAAATGTGAGCAATTAAAAATTACTAAAGAGGAAAATTATTTAATAGAGAAACGTTTCTCTCGAATATTAGAACTTACGATAGGACAATATGAGTGGAATGATATGATTGGGCATGGTTCTCCATCAATATTTCTTGATGATCTTATTTCTAGTTTATAACCACCACTTAACAATAACTCCCTCATTATTTAGCCTTACTTTCTAATGATTTAATTTAAAACAAATGGCATTTTGCGTGCTTGACTGTAAAAGGGTTGGGCACTATTCTTTGCCTGCTGGCCACATTGCCAGTCGGTCGTCGCGGACCGATTTTTTCGACCACATCAGGATTATTTCTTCTGAGGAATAGTTTTGTGTGAGCATCTCCTCGTCTCCTCCCGTAGCGGTAGGACGGGAGAGGGACACCCTCGGGTGTGCTGGAGTCGAAACCAGTCCGCGAACCCTCTTCCGTTCTGCCACCATAATTTTAATGTCTGGCAGAACTCCCAATAAAAAGGAGTTGGCTTTGCACATCCATTATTTCTTGGCTCTCGATGCCAAAAGCTATAACGACACAGCTTAAAATTTAAAGCAGCTTGATTGCCCTAAGGTTTTCAGGCTTTAAGTCTTTTTTATTTAAAACTTAGCAATAACAAAACTTGAGATGTGCCATGCACAGTCTTTATGGGCTTTGCTGTGCCTTTTTTTCTCTCAAAAAAGTATCTCATTAGAAACAACAAGAATTTATAACGGTAAAACGATGCCAAAGTTAGTTCTCCCTACACGTGCCATACAAGTTATTAATACGTCGATTAATTTATTTCACCATCACGGCTTTCATGCTGTTGGGGTCGACAAAATTGTGAAAGAGTGCGGAATTCCAAAAGCGACTTTTTATAATTACTTTCACTCGAAAGAGCGGTTTATCGAAATCTGTTTGATCGTGCAAAAAGAACGTTTAAAAGAAAAAGTGGTTTCAATTGCTGAGTACACCAGCCACACAAGCGCTAGGGATAAACTCAAGGAGCTTTATTTCTTACACACCGATTTAGAGGGGCTTTACTACTTACTATTTAAAGCCATTTTTGAAACGAAACTGACCTATTCAAAAGCCTATCAAGTCGCAATTAAATATCGAACGTGGCTCATCAATGAAATCTATAGCCAGCTCATAAAACTAAAAAATGATGCGACTTTTCAGGATGCAAAACTCTTTTTATATATGATGGAAGGCGCAATTATTCAGCACTTAAGCTCAGATGGGGTAGACGACAGAGAAGGGTATTGGAATATGATTTCTAATAGCTTTCTTTAGATGTTTCAGCCTATGTTTGGGGGAAGAAGCCAAAAAGTAGACGAGTTTAAATATTTAACTCAAAGTTTACTTTTACACGATCTAAAACAATTAAGGTTCGATATGTTTTTACATCTTCATTATCAGCAAAATGTTTTCTAACTAAACTTTCAAAATGAGATAAGTTGTTGCTCAGCATGATAATGATAAAAGAGACACCTCCATTCACAAAGTAGCACTGTTGAATTTCTTCAACAGAAGCAAAGTATAGCTTCGCTCTGTCCATAACTACGGAGCGGTCTTCGCTAAGTCGGACTTCAATAATAGAAGTAATTTTTTCTCCAAATTTAAGCGGATTTAAAATAGCGCAATTCTTTAAAATGATTTCCTTCTCTTCCATACGAGATATACGTCTTTGAACTGAAGCGGAGGATAGGCCAATTTTTTCAGAAATTTCTCGATGCGAAGTTTTATTGTCTTTTTGAAGTATTCTTAAGATTGCATAATCAAAATTATCTAAAGAAATATCTGACATGAGTAAATCTCTCATTAAGCTTTAAATATAGAGTTATTTAATCGTTTTATTGAGGGAAATAGAAGAAATATATTGATTATATAGAATTAAAATTTCAATCATTCCCAGAGTGGTAAATATGATGATTGAGACAAACTCCAAGCAAGGCATGGCATTTGCAGCCGCATTTCTATCTTTAGTTTCTGTGCAAATAGGAGCATCAATAGGAAAAGCCCTTTTTCCAATTCTGAGTGCAGAAGGAGTGACCTTAACTCGACTTGCTTTAGCAGCATGTTTCTTATGGATTGTTTATAAACCTTGGAGAGATTGGAATAAGCAGACCAATTGGAAAAATCTCATTATTTATGGGGCCATCCTCACTTTAATGAATACTTTAATTTATAAAGCATTTTCTTATATGTCTGTGGGGATCGCGATTTCCATCGAAGTGTTGGGACCACTTACGGTTGCTATTTTAATGTCCAAAAATAAATTAGATTATTTTTGGGGAGCATTATCTCTTATTGGTTTGCTTTTTTTACCTATGGGCAATTCAAACAATAACTTTAGTTTTATTGGTATGACGTATGCGCTTGTGGCTGCCGTGGGTTGGGGACTGTATGTTATTTATGGCTCTAAAGTTGCACAAGGTGGCGGAAGCTCTGTTGCAACTGGAATGTTCCTAGCGGCTTTGTTTGCAACACCTTTAGGGGCTTCTCACATTATCCATATTTTTGATAGTTATAAGATTCTTTTGACATGTTTACTCATGGCGATGCTGGCGAGTGCTATTCCATTTATATTAGATATGATTGCGATGAAAAAACTGCATCCGCGAGTTTTTGGAATATTAGTGAGCGCATCACCAGCGGTGAGTGCTTTGGCTGGATGGCTGATTTTAGATGAACGATTAAATCATTTTCAGATCTTTGGTATAGCAATTATTATGGCATCGTGTGCAGGATGTTCTTATTTCTCCTATAAACGTAATACTGCATAAGCCCATTCATTTATGGTGACTTAGGTCTAAAAGCTAGATGAGTCGTGTGAAGGGGGAAAAATAATAATTAGAGAACTCCCTCCTTAAAAAAGCTGCTTCTGTACAAAAGAATATAAAAACAGCAAGTAACACTTACTCAAGTATCATTTTAATCTGATTGATATTTATACAATATAGTTACCAGATCACAAGGATATGAACTGATGAAATTTCTAAAATTTTTAACTTTTAGCACGATTCTAACTTTATCCGCACATAGTTATGCGACAGTGGGTGGTGGACAAAAAATTGAAGTATTGGGTTATCAGCAAAAAGAGAAGAAACTTTATGTATTAAGACACTACGAAGATGGTCGAGGACGTTTACCACAACTATATTATTATCTATTAAATAGTAAATCGCCTGACAAACTTATCGAAGTTAAATCTCTCTATATCAATCCAAAAACACATAAGATTGATTATGATCAAGATAGTACAGCGTTTGATAAAGCGCTTAAAAAAATTAAAAGAAATTTAACTCCTTTGATCGTAAGTAATAGTAAGACTGTAAAAATTCAGACATTAAAAACTCATCAAAATCAAATATCAGCTTGGTTTGATCCTTCAGGAAAGATCACACAATATAAAACCGAATATGTTGTAAAATCGCCATCTTTACAAAGTAAGGCCCATGTGGCGGTTCATTACACCAAAGCAATAAAAATTTCCCAAAATTATAGCGTGCCTAAACACAATAATAGGTTGGTTGTAGTTAGATATTTGGGGGTTCCAGAAGAAACTGGTTATGACATTGAAGACCCTGTTTTACTACTGCCTGTGAAAAAATAAGTTTAAGAGCAAATTATTTTCTTGGTTCAAATCGGTAGCAGCAGGGCATCACTATCTGGATGTTTACGACAATATTGCAAGTATTGATCATTATCATCCTGCGATCATTGAAATTGTAAATGAGCAAAAGAAAATGCCCATTTGCTATTTTCTAATCATTTTGAGAGTTAAAAACGGTTATATTTCAAAAAGGATTTTAATTTTTTATATAATTAAATCAGTTATCTATAAAAACTAATGAACGAATTAATTTATTCAAGATCAAGTTGATTATCATCTTTAGTAATTTTAATTTTTAACTTTTTATATTTGCGTTTGTTTGGATCAATTGCAGAATTTATGACCTCATCTGAGAAAGAGGAGCATAACATTAATTTTGCGTATGCGCGGTAGCCTATTAAAATTCTGCGTAGCGGATAGTCCGTTCTTGAAGAATAATATTCGATTCGCGAGTTAAGCTCTTGTAGTAGGATCTGTTCGGCCATTCGAATAATTTTCTGTAAGTGGTTCATTGCAGCATATAGAGATTTATCTAATCAAAGAAGGGTTATTTTCACTAATATGAAATCTGGAAAATTAAACACTAATATTGCATATTTAAATATCCTAGACATACAAATTATTTTTTATTACCTGTAAATTTAAGCAGACACAGTAGAACTATAATACATTGATAAATGGTAGAAAAATTACGGGTAACAACTCTTTTTAGAGCAACCGATCTATGTGTGTTATAGTCAATTTCGATTAATAATTGGCATTAAAATGGATATCTGTATTGGCGGCATACTTGATGGTCAAAAAAGAAAGAATGATCAAACTCATTTCAAAGTAGACAACCATTATTCTGATCATGGTTCTCAATATAATAAAGAGTATTTTCATTTAGATGGGCAACTTCATTCATTTTGGATAAGTGAAGAACTTGACTTCTATGAAGCACAAAAAAGAGTTGAATTAATCCTGAATACGAAACTTTTAGTTACCTAAATTAAAATAAATAATTTATTATAAAAGAGGGTGGATTTTTGAAGCTATCCTCTTCATTAAAATAAAATTTAAATATTTTATAGATTTAATTTTTGAAATTTATCCATACATAATTATTCATGAATCTATTCTTTTATCCTGTAATCTAAAGAAAATAATTTAGTTTGGATTGTAGGTGTCTATATGGGAGATAAATTGATTGAAAAAGATAAACTTTTAAATTATCTTGCCCAGAAAAATGCAGAGAAAGAAATAGAGTGTGAATGGTTAAGGAATATTATTATTCGGTTAATTGATGAGCTTGAAGATAACCGATTACAAGCACAGCTAATTCGACAAGTAAATGAAGAACTTATTTCATTAATACAAAAACATGTCGATCAAGATTTTAATTCAAAAGATTTAAGTAAATTTAAAAATTAATTAGGTGTTGAGTTTTTAAGGGATCTGCTTGAAAGGTTTGTTTATAAAAAATTAATATGAAAGAAGTCCAAAAAATGGACTTCTTTCATATTAATTAAAATTTTATCTTTTTATTTATTTTTTTCTTCATTATTTTTAATTGGTGAAGAATCTTCTGATTCAGATGGCTGGGTAGGTTTTTCAACTTTATCCTCATTTGGTTTTGGATCGGAGTCATTTTGGTTTTGAGTTGCTTTTTTTGAAAAGTCTTTAAAATCAGACATTTTAAACTTCTTAATAAGAGTAGTGAAGCTTGATAGTATACCTTTCACTGAGTTACATTGCGGTAGTTATGGGAGTGGTATGTAGAGATATGTTCCTCTATATACTTTAATATCGATATAATTTTTTAAAAATATCTTATATATTGATTTAAATAGTAAAATTTAAGTCAAGGATGCGAATTAATCGATATTTAAAATCTATTTTATTTATATAGTCTGTAAAAATATAATATTCGCATCTGTATCCAAAAATATAAAAACTTTATGATATTGTTTTTGTGGGTTAAATTTTTACTTGGGGGTGTGAGCGTAAAGTTAATAAGGCTTAAAATAATAAAAAATATAGGGGTTTAAAGAATTTATTCTGTGTGGTGATTAAAATATATATATTATTGTCATAATAAACAACAGTATCACATTCAGATACACTTGCGTTGTATCTATATAAAGGTAAAGGGACTATGTTAACTAAGTGCTAGATAATCATCTGCACACCATTAAATAGGAGAGACTCTAATGTCTCAGGACCAAGTTAAAAGCGATCAAGACAAATCAAAAGAGCAACAACAGCAACAACAAGATGGTAAAGAGTTTGAACCTAAAACTCCTGAGCAAAATGACGTAGAAAAAGTCAATCAAAATGATAAAAATGAGAAAAAATCATAATATAGTAATTTATATTTTTTCTTAAAAATATTGGTTGGTAGAAAGAATAATTATTCTTTTTGCCAATTTATAAAATTAAGAGGAATATTTTAATATGTATTTTATAATAATTCTTTTTATCTTATTTATTTTTGCTTATATTTTATTTAAGGTTTTTTCTACGGTTAATCTAGAGCTCCCCGAAAGCACCCTAAAAATAGCTGGGAAAATATTTACAGATCACAAAAACTTTTTTGAACATGAAATAATTGTGATTTTATACCAAGAAGAATTGATAACTTTAGTCGGTAACCAAAATGTCGGTAGCGTGAAGGTCTTTAAAAATGCTGTAATCTGCCTCGAAAAAGAAACAAATAAAATCGCAGTATATATAGATACTTTAAGAGTCGGATATCTTAATAAAATAAACTCCTCTAGTTTTGTTAATTTTTTAAAAACAAAAGGTTTTAGTGAGCGAGATGCTTTTGAAGTTGATGCGGTTATAATTAGTGAAGAATTAAGCCAGTGGAGTGTGAAGCTAGACATACCATACGATATGGAAAAGTTTAGGTTTGATAAATATTAAAATCCAATAAATATTTGATTGATATTATATAAGATATATTTTGGTACATTTTTTTTAGTATTGAAAATAAAAAGAGATCATAATCATTGTAGTGATAATAAAAAGGAGAAAAGATATGGAACTTAGAGCCGTCAAAATGCATAAAATGTTTAAAGAGTTTCATGATGAAAAGGCGCTTGGCTATATGGGGGAATATGATGAAAAACATGATCTTGTAGCGATATATAATATTTTTAAAGAAAAAATGAAGAAAATAGACGGAACCTATCAATGGATTCTACCTTCATCGGGTGAAGTATTTTTTGTTGAAGAAGATCCACTCTATGTTCGTTAATTAATTTTCCCGTCTAAAAAATCGATAATTTATAAATCAAAGTCCTCTAATGAGGACTTTTTTTATATTTCACTCAAGGTATCTTTAACAATTCTAAAAGCAGGTGACATCAATCTACGGCTGGTATAAAACAAATAAAAAGGAGGCAAGGTAACCGCGTGTTGTTCCAATAAACTTACTAACTTTTTCTCTTCTAAAGCAGGTTTCACCAAAGAGTGGGGTAAATAGGCTATTGCACAACTATCGAGTACAGGCTAACAAAGTTGAACTATTGAAAAGAGTGGTGAAGCATCGAAATGAAGGACCAATGAAAAGCTAAATTGAAGATTGTAATAAGAGGCACATCAGTATTGAATAAAAACACAAACTTAAAACCTCATTCATTTGAATTATATTATTAAGTTGATTTAAACTTTTTAGCACTCAGGTAGGAGTTCTCTTGGATGGCAAGGATGACCATTGCATTACATAAAAAACTTGAAGGAACTTGTGAAGTAAAAGTGCTTGTTGGTTTAGTCAACCATTTTTTAGATCATGCAAATTTTTTTGGAATCGAGCGCCGAGAGCTATTATTACAGAGTACTCTCACAGAAGAGCAACTAAGTGATTCAAATCAATGTATTCCACTTTACTACTTTGAGAGGATTATTGCTTATACATATAGTATTTGTAATGACCCAACGATTGCTTTAAGTTTTTTTAAAAAGATGGATTCTACAGCTTATGGAGTTTTAGGACATCTAGTCCCTTTATCTTCTAGTTTGTATAAAGCGATTGAGACATTAAAAGAGTTTCAACCATTAATCGGATGTATTGGAGATATTTCTCTCCAAATTGAGTCAGAAGCTATCTACTGGAAATGGAAATGTAGATCAACTGATCCAGTATTTAGTAGATGTGCTAATGAATATAATTTGTCATGGTGGTTGAGTCTAATTCGTTTAGTTCGAAATGAAGAATACTGCATTCTTAAAGCAGTACATTTCGCACATAGTCTGGCGAAACCTGAATTACAGAATTATTATGATGAGTTTTTTGGGTGCCCAGTCTATTTCAATCAAAAAGAAACTGCTTTGGTATTGTCACCAAAATCTTTAAATATGGCATTGAAGACTGAAAATGCGGGATTATATGATAGCGTGCGATTATTCGCTTCAAAATTATTAGAACAACAACGGGGCGAACAAACCTTTATTCAACAGACTAAAGCAAAAATCTATTTATTGCTTCACTATGATCGTTTGTCTCGTGAAAATGTTGCAGAGCTGTTAGGCATAAATGTCAGAACATTGAGTCGGAAGCTTCAGCTTGAAGAGAGCTCTTACAGCAAGTTACTTGATGAAGTTCGAATTGAATTAGCTGAAAATTTTTTAGAAAACTATCAGCATTCAATTTTATTTATTTCAAAAGCTTTAGGTTTTTATACAAGTCATTCCTTTATTTCTTGGTTTAAATTACAAACAAATTTGACTCCGAATCAATATCGTAAGAGTTTGAAAAGAAAGGCTATCGAAGATTAATAAGAAATTGAGGGGAATTTTTAATCTTATGTCCTATATTAGAGGTTAAATGACCCAGAAGCGTTATTTTTTACTTAGTAGTTAATAATAAGATTTATATCAACTTTATATGAATGATCGAAATTCTATTTAAGGTTTAATGAGCAATTTACTTTGTTCTAATTTTTAGTGTAGCTATGAAATTAAGCAAAATATATTTTTGATTTATAAGGATATTTTAAAAACAGAGTGTTCGAAAATTAATTTCTTATCGTAAAAATATGCTTAATTTGAGTAATGAAGGGAATCAATATGGAAGTAAAGCAAATATATAAACAGACTATAGGTATAGTTTTACTTGGATTTTTAGTCTCAGGTTGTGGAAATGACAAGGACACTGGTTCAAGCAATCTACCGGAAGTAGGTGATTCATGTCCAACCATTATGGATGAGAAGCTCTTTGCTGACGTGGATACTTTAGAAAAATTTGTTCAAGTTGGTCCTGATTTAGCTCAATTACGTTCAACAGGTAGTCTTGCACATAAGCAATTGGTGGACTGGATTGAACTTGAAGCAAAAAAAATACCAAATATGCAAGTACGATCGGATAGTTATGAAATTCAGCGTTGGCAACCGATGATTGTGGCTGAAAATGGCAAAGGACGTAGTTTATCTCGTTCAGGTCAGTTATCTGTTAATGGTAAAGATATAGCAATTGCTGGTGCTGTTCCTTATTCATTAGGTACAACATTGACTGGAAATAATGGACAATTGGTCTTTCTTGCAAGTAATCAAGCCATCACGGAAGAACATCGAGGTAAAATTATTGTACGTGAAATTCCAACTGTGCAAGATCCTGTGTATGTAAATCAGGTTGCACCCCCTTATGCATTTTTATTTCAGTTTGCAAAATATCTAAGCCCATCTCTTAATGATCTTAAAACACAGAGATACGATAAGCCTTTTTTAGCAGGCGAATTAATGAATAAGGACTTAATCGCAGCTGGAAAGGTGGGTGCTGCGGGTGTGATTCTTGGTTTTGATGTTCCTAGAGATCAAATCAAAGATTATTTCGATCCGCATAATGGGTTACATTATCGACTTCCTGCAGTGTTTTTAGGTGCAGATGAATTTGCCGAGGTAAAAGCTTTAGCCACAAGTAATTCACAAGCAAAAATTGTAGTTCAGGCAGAAAGAGACACAACAACTACTCGAAATTTGATTGCAACATTACCAGGGTTAAGTCATGAAAAAATTGTATTTGTCGCGAACACGGATGGTAATACGTGGGTACAAGAAAATGGTGTGAGTGGGTTACTTGCGTTAGCCCAATATTTTGCAAAGTTACCGTTAAAATGCCGACAAAAAACATATGAATTTGCATTTAATACTGGTCATTTGCATATGTCTAAAGAAGGAACTTTTAGATATATGGAAGAACTCAATGAAGAATATAAAGACGGTAAAGTGAGTTTTGTTTTTGCAGTAGAGCACTTGGGAACACGTGAAATAGTAGCAAAACCAAGAAAAGATTTGGGTTGGGGGAGAACATTAGAGTTTTCAGGTAGAGCAGAGCCTCAGGCTTGGTTTGTAGCTGAAGATCATCTTTTGATGCAAAAAGTCGCAATTGAAGCTGCTCAAAGACATAAGCTACCTGCGGTACTGATTTCGACTGGGCAAGATATGCCAAATATTCAACGTTCCCCAAAACAATGTGATTTTGGTGGTATTGGAAACGCATCACATCAGAACTTAATTCCAACTATGGCGACTATTTCTGGTCCATGGTCCCTTTGGGCACCATCGTTTGGTCGAGATGCGATTGATTTTAGTTTGATGCGTAAGCAGTTATTAGCAATTGGTGATTCAGTTTTAGCTTTACAAAATCATACCAAAGCTGAAATTGATGGACCTTATACGGAATGGAGAGCCGCTAGTAATCAAGGGAAATTAGTCTGTTCACATTCAATAAACAGTGGTGTAGAGGATGCGCCAAACACAGCGAACTAATATTGAAAAGGATCCATAGCGATTGTTTTTATAAATTAGTTAGGCTTTGATGCATAAAATTAAAATTATCCTACAGGCTTATTCAACCGTTTAATTATTTTAATGAATAAGCCTGTATCTAAAATCTATAGTTCCTTTCTATTATTTAGCTTTAGTTTCCGACATTTCTCTAAATTTTCTTGGGCTATAACCAAATGTTTGAATAAAAGATCTGGTAAAAGCAGCTGGTGAAGAATAACCAACTAAATCAGCAATTTGTGAAATACTTTTATTCGTTTCAATTAAATATTGATTGGCTAACTTCATTCGCCAATGTTTGAGGTAATTAATTGGAGTAGTACCTACCAATTCTATGAAATTTTTTGAAAACTTTGATTTAGATTGATTAGTTTCTTTGGCAAGAATTTCTACGGTCCATTCTTTAGCAGGGTTAGAATGCATTAAGAATAACGCCTTGCTAATAGCAGGATTCTGCAAAGCTGAAATCCAACTTTTATGGTTTAGTGTTTCTTTATTTAGCCAGAATCTTATTGACCATACCAATAGCAAATCGATAACACTTGAAAGCATAACCTGACTACCTAAAGAAGGTTGATCAAGTTCTAATTTTATTGCAGCTACTGTCATTGGTACCCACTCAGCAACTTTACCATTTTGGTCCGAGGGAACTAATATATATTTGGGTAATCCTTCAGCGATTGTTTGTCCATATACGCCGTTTAATTGAAAAATACATGTAATAACAGATGGTTCTACAGCTTTATCTTCTATAATTTCGATAGAATGCTTAAATCTCGAAGGAATAACGATAACATCCCCGTCGTGTACAATCTCATTTATTTTTTGTTCATTACTTTTAATTTTAAAGCTACCTCCTTGAAATATATGAATATACGAAAAATTATTATCCATAAAAACAATATTTTTATTTTTATAATTTTCAACTTGATAAATTTGTCCTGATATTCTTGCATTTTTATAAATATCAAAAAATATATCAGTTAATTTACTTAAATCTTGTTCATTTTCCATCTCTCTACATCTCATCAAAAAAATGTTTCTGCAAAAAAATATGCTGTTTTAGTAATTGTTAAAAGTAGTTTTATAACAAATAATCATTTTACGAAGATTTTATAGTTTGATATTTGATCAGATTATCTAAACTTCATGTATCAATATTTCTACTTAATTTATTGATTTCAATGTCATAGCAAAAGCTAGGAGTAAATCATGAGCAATAAACCAACAATTATATTAGTACATGGCTTTTGGGGAGGCGCTGCTCACTGGAGTAAAGTTATTATTGAGCTTTCCCATAGAGGTTTTACCTCATTACAAGCAGTTGAATTGCCTTTAACTTCACTAGCCGATGATGTCGAACGAACAAAGAAAATGATAGCTCAGATTGATGGTGACGTAATTTTAGTTGGGCACTCTTATGGAGGTGCTGTTATTACTGAAGCTGGTAACCTTCCAAATGTAGTTGGTCTAGTCTATATCGCAGCATTTGCTCCTGATACAAATGAGAGTCCAGGGGAGATTACGCAAAAGCATCTGCCAGTAGCTGCCCCTAATTTATCACCAGATAGTGATGGTTACCTTTGGCTTAAAGCAGACAAATTTCATGAAAGTTTCTGCCAAGATTTAACAGAAGAGGAAGGTCTAGTTATGGGAGTAACACAAAAAGCTCCGTTAGCAAGCACCTTTGGCGATACTATTTCATCACCAGCTTGGAAAACTAAACCTTCTTGGTATCAAATTTCTACTCAGGATCGAATGATTAGTCCAGAAAATCAAGAGTTTATGTCTTCTAGATTAAATGCAAAAAAAGTTATTTCTTTAGATGCTAGCCATGCTTCATTAGCTTCCAAGCCAGTTGAAGTTGCAGATTTAATAGATGAAGCTGTTTCTTTCTTTAATTCATAAAGTTATTTAATTTAAATAGACAAACAAATTAAGAAGTTAAGAAAATAATAATTTTTTTAGCTTCTATTTCATTATAAATATAAGCTCATCTTATCTAGATGGCTTATTGCTTAATTGATGCCGTAATTATTCAGCTTTTAAGTTCAGATGGGGCAATGGATCGGGAAAGGGTGTTGGATTGTTTTTTGGTGGGGTTGAATGTGTAATATGGAAAAGCTCGAAAGTGAAGTGATACAAATTAGATTGTAATCACTCACTCAGATTATATAGATAGAGATTATGAAAAGGCATAGCATTTAAAAGGATAAAAAGACTGCCTATATCGAAGTAGTCTTGTGTGACCATTAAGAGTACTTAGAGTAGAAATTAAATAACTTTTATGTCACTCATTTACTAATACCAGTTTCGACTTGCTTATATCCAATAGAAAATTGAATGAATTTAACAAGATCATCTTCGAGATCTAATAATTCAGTAAATTTGTTTTGGCAAATGTAGCGGTAAATAATTTCATAAGCGCCGCCAATAGCTGCATCATAAAATAAATCAGGGACACTTACCCATTGATCTGGGTAATTCATTTTAATAACGTTATGTATAGATTTTAGTCTTTTTCCTAATTCTGCAAAAAATAAATTACGTTGTTCTAGACAACGGCTTCCTGCATTTGGGAACTCGATTGCCCAAGCCTTTGTGAAGTCCTGTTCGCTATTACATAGTTGTAAATAGGCGTGAACGGAAGATCTAATCCATTGATCTGCACTAATATTTTCAAGTTTAATTTCAGAGAGAACTTGCTCAAATAAAGCTTTTCTACCTAAATCATCTGCTGCTAGAAAACAATCTTCTTTATTCTCAAAAATTTCATAAAATGCCTGCTTAGATACTCGTGCTCTTTTAACAATGTCTGTAATCGTTGTAGCAGCAAACCCTTTTTCTGCAAATGCACTGATGGCTGCTTTAACCAAACGTCGGCGCTGCTTTTCACGTGTTTCTTCGGTTAACAGGCTAGTACGACCTCTGGGTAAGCCTGCTGCTTGAGTATCGTAAGCGCCAGAGAGTTTTTCCACACTAAATCTTCTAAAATTTGAAATCTTGCTAAAACTATCATTAACCGCTTTTCGGCTCAAGAATGTTTTTTTTAAACATTAAATTATAGAAATAAATATATGAATTTCAATTGGATGAAAAATAACTATTGACTAGAAATATAAAGCAATCTACAAAAGAACTAATTGGTACTTTTGTGAATTGGAATAATTATGTCTACGCTTGAAGCCATTAAATCTAAACCATCTTCCATAGCACATCGTTTGAAAGCATCTTTTCCAGTCAGACGATTAAGTTTTGATTTCACCAGTTCAACGCGCTATTGGTTTGATAATGACGCTTATTTCACACATTTGATGAATGCAATGTCAGCTATTTTTCCCCAAGGAGAATTGATGCTGATTGAGGCTTTGAGAAATATTCGGGACAAAATTGATGACCCTGCGCTTCAAGCAGAGATAAGTGCTTTTATTGGACAAGAAGCGATGCATGCTAAAGAGCATTTGGCATTTAATCGTTATGCAGATGAACAGCAAATCAATATCAATGAGCTACAGAATGAAGTTAAAGCCTTATATGCCCTAATGCAAAAAATATTACCAACTATGCATATCATGTCGATTGGTTGTGCGATTGAACATATCACTGCAACCTTAGGTGCCGAACTCTTGCGTAATGATCAGTGGAATCATCGCTTAGTAGGTCCAGTTGCTGAGCTATGGCTATGGCATGCAGTTGAAGAAAACGAACATAAAGCAGTATTTTTTGATGCTTATGTAGCATCAGGTGGAGGATACTTATCACGTATTTTTTATATGACATTTGCAGGAAGCATTTTACTTTTCTTAATTGCAAATAACACACGAAGATTACTCAAAGCAGATCAAGTACTTTCTTTAAATGGCATCGCTAAATTTTTTAAAAAAGGAGTAGGTAATCAAGGATTACTGACGCTACACACTGTTAAAGATTTTTTAGATTACTACCGACCAGATTTTCATCCTTTTGACCACGATACCAAAAGATTGGAAAACCTTTGGCAAAAGCGTTTAGACCTCAAAATTTAAATTTTTAGAGCAGTACCAGAAATGAAAACAACATTAAATAGTGATGTAAATAATATTGAAGCGCAATCTAAAGAAATCGTTGAGCGATTTCTAAATGCACTGGTGGAACAAGATCATGTCACGATCAGTGAATTACTCCATCCTGAGATCCTTTATACCAATGTTTCTTTACCGACATTTAAAGGTGGAAAAAGGGTGGCTGGTTTGATAAAGCTTGCGCTCAGCCGCACAAGACAATTAAAAATTAAAAATCATCAAGTTGTTGCGAAAGGAAATGTGGTACTCACTGAGCGTACAGATATTTTGAATATTGGACCATTTCATGTTGGCTTTTGGGTATGTGGTACATTTAAAGTTGAAAATGGAAAAATAATTTTGTGGCGTGATTACTTTGATTGGCTAAATGTGAGCAAGGGACTCATCAGAGGTTTTTTCGGGATAGGAATAACCAGTTTACGTCCAAAAATTTAGATTAAACATCAATAATCTGACCAAACATCAGGCCCATCCTTAATTTCGTCCATTGTTAATAAACAATCGTTGAGTTGCTGTTGAAGTTGTTCCCAGTCAATATTTTGACCGATAAAAACAATTTCCTGTCGACAGTCACCTGTACGTTCATCCCATTTTTCAAAAATACTATTACGACGATAAGCATCCTGAGGCCAGTCAGCCTGATTAATAAAATTCCACCATTTGCCTACATATTCCCATGCAAATTGATTTCCTGTTTGCACGAGCATCGCAATATCCTGATAACTGTTGGCAAACCAGATGTAGCCTTTACAACGTAATAAAGCACCATTATTCCATGCTTGCTGTAAAAAGCTCTGAAAACGTTGGGGATGAAAGGGAAGACGCTCATGATATACCCATGAAGAAATACCATAATTTTCAGATTCAGAATGAATATTCTCATTCGGATCCATCTGTTTCATCCATCCTGGGGACTTCACCAAATCAGGCAAATTGAATTTATGAGTATTTAGAATTTTTTCGAGATCAATTTCACCAAAGGACATGGGAAAAATTTCTGCTGCTGGGTTCAGTTCAGTGAGTAGTGATCGCAATTGATAGAATTGTTCTTGTCCAATCACATCAACACGACTGACTAAAATAACATTAGCGTATTCCACTTGTTCGATCAAAAGATCCGATAATGGGCGTGTTGTCGACAACTCTTCTTCTTGATGAGCTGTTTCTACTTTGTCATTGGATTGAATCATTTGAGCAAAGTTCTCACCATTTACTACAGTGACCAGCGTATCTAAACGGGCCAGCTCACTTAAGCTAAAACCATTTTGATCAAGAAAAGCAAATGTTTCGGCAACAGGCATGGGCTCTGAAATACCCGTTGATTCTATTAAAATATAGTCAAACTGTGACTTGCGCGCGATTGTACTAATTTGTTCGAGTAAATCGGCTCTTAAGGTGCAACAGATACATCCGTTGCTCATTTCAATTAATTGATCAGTACCACGACTGAGATCTACATGACGACGCACATCTTCAACATCAATATTAATTTCACTCATATCATTGACGATTACTGCTACTTTCATATTCTGCTGATGATTCAGAATATAGTTCAGTAGGGTCGTTTTGCCTGAACCTAAAAATCCAGATAAAACTGTCACAGGAATACGAGAGGAATTAAGTTCAAATTCTGATTTTAATGATATTGCTGTCATGCATGACCCCATAGTTCGTGATAGTTAATATAGAAAATCAGGTTAAGAGGTCTGAGCTTTATCTAAATAGCTTTCAAATAAATCAACAACTACCGAACCTTCAAGACCTGCATCTCCCCATAATTCCTGTGTTGAAAATTCAACATGATAAGTGGGTTGGGGTAATGCATCAGAATGACCATGGCCCGCAGCATCTGGGAATGGCCACTTTTCTGTGGTGCGGTGAAGGACAACACCTGTTTTTCCTCTTACATAGGCAGGTACACGAATATGACCAGAAATATATTCATCACGAACAGTAACTCGGTCTCCAACTTCAAATGGTGGACGTCCTGAAATTGCAGCGCGACCATTTGAATGATTTGGGGTAGCGAGTTGAAAATGCGAACCTAGAGCGTCATCTAGTTCTTCTTGCGTAATCACACCAGTCTCTGTAAGCAAAGTGGCTGTTGCAATCACATAACGCTCGTAATATTCAGTCCCAACATGTTGCCGTAAACCAATACGTTCTACAGCATGACGAATCTGATCAATATTAAATTTATTGAGATGTCCTGCACCTAAAAACATTAATGTGTAGGCGAGGTGCTCCCAGTCTTTTTTAAATACAGGTTTGTAACTCTTGCTATTTATTTGGTGATCAATTGAGCCAAAACCTTGCATACCACCTAAATCATGAAAACCATCCATTATCATTACTCCACTATATAGTTGATAAAGCGTTACTAAAAACTAAGGCAATTTGGGCAATGCAACACCAATAAGTACGTCCTTGGTGATGAGCTTTCGAAGTTCTTCTTCAGTCATATGCTCAGTTCCTTCGGGGCGCATTGGTAATACCAGATAACGTGTTTCGGCAGAGGTATCCCATACTTTGATTTTGATATCTTCGGGTAATTCTGTGCCCAGTTCTTTTAGTACCGTGCGGCCTTCACGCACTAATCGCGCCCGAAATTCAAAACTCTTGTACCATTCTGGTGGTAAGCCCAACACGGGCCAGTTAGTACAAGAACAAAGGCTGCAAACAATTACATTTTTGATTGTTGGTGTATCTTCAAGGGCAACAATATATTCACCCTGTGGGCCGGTATAACCAAACATTTCACATGCAGCTGTGCCATTACTTAATAACAGCTCACGATAGGCTGGGTCAGTCCACGCTTTAGCAACCACATGAGCGCCGTTAGCCGGATCAAATTTATTGGCAAGCAGATCGGTTAAACCTTCGATAAATCCTTCTGGTATTAATCCTTTATTGCTCAGCACTTTGTGTAATGCCCATGCTCTCTCGCCTGGGGTGGAGTTTGATGTTTTAGAAACAGATGTACTCACGTGTAATACTCCTTGGTAGAGATGAGTTTCAACGAACCATATTCATGAAGAAATGGTTTGATTGAATGAACGTTTTGATTTTGCTTAAAAAGTTTTCCAGTCAACCGCTGCTTCAAAAGCTGCTGCTGCTTGATAAATGGTGCCTTCGTTAAAGTGACGTCCGATGAGCATCATGCCAACAGGTAGATCATCTACGAGCCCACATGGCACACTCATCGCTGGATGGCCTGTAATATCTTGTGGTGCTGTATTTCCAATCATTTCAAAGGCACGGGTAATATATTCAGTTAATGAACAATCTGAGTCAGGCAGAGGTTGGGCAACAATAGGTAGAGTTGGCATTAATAGAAGATCGTATTCAGCCAATTTTTGGTCATAACCTGCACGGGCACGTCGTACAATATTTTGTGCTTTAGCGTAGTAACGACCTGAATAGTTTCGAATGCCGTATTCACCCACAAACATACAGACTTTTAATGTTGGAGAAAGTTGATCGGCTTTTTGACGCCAGTCTTTATGTTTATCGAGTAGTTTGACATCGTATAAGCCTTCCCAATTGAAGCCCATGCCATTCCCATGCATCATTTGTGCAGTCAGGCCTTCGCAGCCTATCGGTGTCCATAATGCACCTGCGAGTTGATGTTCAGGCAAAGAAATTTCTTCAACAATAGCACCGAGTTTTTCAAACTCCGCTGCGGCTTGGCGGACTTTTTCTGCCACTCTTTGATCCATGTTGGGTAGAGCAAAGCCTTCGTTAACAACACCGATTTTTAAATCCTTCACACCGCGATCTAAATAACTTGTGTAGTTTTCAACGTGAACAGCATATTGACGTGGATCCAGCCCATCGATGCCTGCGATGACTTCAAGCAGTAGTGCATTATCTTGAACCGAACGGCTTATTGGCCCTGCATGATCAATAGTATTTTCAATAGGCATAATCCCGCTATATGGAACCAATCCATGGGTTGGTTTCATCCCATAAACACCACAAAAAGCAGCGGGAATACGGATTGAGCCGCCTTGATCGCAAGCAATTGCTAAATCGACATCGCCGTTTGAAACAAGTGCAGCACTGCCAGATGATGAACCACCTGCACAATAGCCGTGACGATATGGATTGTGTACTGGGGCTGGGTCTGAGGTGTGGCTGCCACCCGATAAACAGAAATGTTCACAAGTCGCTTTACCTAAAATCGTAGCACCCTCATCAAGCATACGAGTCACTACAGTGGCATCATAATCGGGTATGAAACCTTCCAATGTAGATGAACCATTCATCATTGGAACTTGAGCAAGTGAGACATTATCTTTCAGAGCAACTGTTTTTCCTGCAAGTTTTCCAGTGGGTGCACCTTTGACTTCAGTTTTGTAATACCATGCATTGAGATGATTTTCGGTTACGTCAGGACGATAAGGTTCAGTACGTGGGTAGTGAACTTCTGGAATTTCATCTGCCAGATCATCAATCAAATCGTATGCATCAAAATTAGCCTGCATAACACTTAGATATTCCACGGCTTCTGCGTCAGTCAACTGCATGTGCAGGTTGTTTGCAATCTGTTTTAAATCGTCGATAGTTGGTCTTTGAATTGCCATAATTTTTTACCCGTCACTTGTTATTCTGACTGAAGATATTCTTTAAATTAGTCTGTTCTTTTCTTGAAAACTTGATTTAAAGCGCCAGACAATTGTTCGAAAAGGACAACATGAGCAGTTATCCTGATAGGGGCTAACTTTTAAAAAATGCGTAAATAACGTAAGTTGAGACGAAAATCTTCTTTAAGGCCATCATCTACTGAAAGATCACGGCCCAGTTGCACTACGAACTGGTCTTTAGGCGTCATAAATTTGCTAATAGCAAAGCGAATGTTGGTGGTTTCGGTTGAGTTGTCCTGTGAAACATTATTGATTTTGGTTTCACCACCCCAGTTATGCCCGATGCCTAATCCCAAAGAGGTTGTGGCATTTGGCATATAGCGTCCCATGACTTGTGTTTCAAATGAGATATCCTGTTTAAGGGTGTCAGAATTTGCCCCGTAGTTGTCGTTGTTTGTGTAAAACACCACATCACCCACCAGATCTAATGCCCAGTTTGGTGTGAAATGTTTAACATATGCACCCTGTAAATCAAATTTCCAGCGATTACTCCCCAAATTTAACGGTTTATCATTGTCGTAATCTCCGGTCGGAGCATTAAGATAAAGCGTTCCTGCAAGAACATCTTTAGCATCATTTAAGCGATAGCGGACAGGAGCGGTTAAAACAAGATCTCCTATACCAGAGGTGCTCCCAAGTCCGCTGGCATTGTCTTTACCTTCAACGCGACCAAAGGGTAATAAGAACTGTGGCTCAATGGTGACGCGATCGCTGAGTTCGAATACATGGATCATCCTTGCGATTCCTATGTTTGATTCGACTTTCATATCTTTTGCGGCAGTTGAACCATTGCTATAAAGAGCATCGGTCGTGGCATGTTGATAATATATTGCACCGAGAGTTAGGCCACCGGGAGCTTGCTCATAGTCACCTGGCATCACTTCAGCCCCATGTGTTTCAGCATATGCAGCCAGTAGGGCTATTAACATCATGTAATATTTATAATATTTTGAATTCATTTGCATTTCCTTTAGGCAATAACCAGCCATGAGCACAGTCAGACTGTGCCTGTATTCTTGTGAAATAAAATAATTTTTAGGGTTATTTAGGTGGTTTGTGCGTCCCGCATCATGCCTGTTTGGGAGTGGCAATTGATGTATTCAAATATTTGATGTTTGGCATCGCTGACTGAAACTTCATGATAAAGACGCAAGTTTTGTAAGCCAGTAACAACTTTGAAGAAAGTGGTAAAAATTCTGAGATGGGTAGGATGTGATTCTGCCCAGCGTTCTAGTTTATCTAGTGAGCGCCAGTAACCTATATCGTAAGCGATATCAAGTAAGTTACCCTCAAGATCAACATTCCGAACAAAACGGTTGCTATAGCATCCTACAGATTGGCCTTCATCGCGAAGGAAATCCATGCCATCCTGCAATGAAGGCAGCATTTCATTAAAATATAATGCTCTTTCCTGTTCATCTGCATTGACCCAGTCCTGACCAGAACGAATTAACGTAATATTGTCATGGCCCTGTACGACTACACGTCCACCTTTTTTAGGATCACCTGAAAGTATCTGTAATTCGCCGTTGGCTAACATGCGATCTGTCTGTGAAACCGGAAAGCGTTCTCGTGCTGATCCCCAATATCCATGTTCTTGAATATCATCGCTGATACGATCCATGACCGCACCCACACCAGGCAAATCTTCTTTAAATGCATATAAGGTTTCAAATTGTTCAGCCCGTGGTGAAACAATTTCACGAAAATAACCGATACCATCATTTAAACGGTCATCTGAATTCCACCAGTCATTGACCTCTGCTAAACGTGCCCATTGACAGTAGGCAGCGGGATCACGCCAGTAACCAACCACAATATAATTTTCATAGTTCTGATTATCAGTATGATGTGTTATATCGTGATTTAATGGTCCGTTTTCTAAACCAAAACTTTTTACGATGTGCTGCATCGCTTTTACAGCCGTAGCTTTTTGGTCAGGTTTAAACTGTATACCTAAATAAGCCATCACAACTTGCTGAAGATCTGCATCAGCCCGAGCTACCCACATGGCAAATGGGGGTTCATATTCATCATGAATTCGGCGGCTAAGTGTGCGAGGACATTTTAGATGTTTGTCGATTGCTGATTCCATTTCCTTTCTCCTACATTTCTTATTGCAGTGTTTCAATCGCAAAATTCGTATTGCCTTAATCAAAACAATTAGGCGTTGTTTTAACGGTTGTTTATGTTGGGGGAGCACCGTTGTTATATTGATATTACGCAAGGCATAAAACGAAACTTGGTCAGAATGGACAATCGCTTGTTTAAAAAAGACAGGTTTTAATTTGATCAAAAAAAAAATATCGTTTAATTTATAGTGAGCTGTTGATGTTGCAGGATTGCTCGCTCAGCATGTAAAAAAGTATAAGTAGATGAATAAAACAAACGAGTCTTATGGAAAAGACTTTAACTGTGCAAAGAGATATTAGAAAAGTAGTGGTATGAAAGTTGCTTGATAAAAGCAAGACCATATTTTTTGACATCTTGCGTAGTCGTATAAGGGATTAAATTGCCATGAATCATTATCAGTCATTAAATCCGATTCATTATTCAACTCAAGATATAAATGCATCTGAACGTTTCGAATATTGGAATGATGTTGTGTTACGGCACTGTATTCCAGCTCAAAGCAAGCCTGAAGATGAAAAATCTTTTAATGGTGAATTAAGTGTACGTCATCTTGGTTTGATAGATATATGCACTGTTTCATCAACTATGCACTTTTGGGAACGCACCGAAAAGCATCTACGGTTTGGGCCAAATGATGATTTGTGGCTTGGATTTATGGAAAATGGTTGTGGACAATTAGCCCAAGGTGGCAGAACAACACAATACCGAAATAATAGCCTCATGCTATACGATGCTGCACAAACCTTTCAGTTCAATTTAGCCGGAAACAAAAATCACTTAATCCGAATTCCTCGCTATTTATTAATCAATCGTGTTCCTAATATTGAACATTTAACTGCTCAAGTTTTGGATGAAACTCGGCCTGGAATTATTCCTTTGCGTGAGATGCTACGTCAATCAGTAGATCAAGCATTTGATTTTTCCAACATAGATTTTGCTGAACGCTTTGCTAAATCAGCTTTAGAGTTATTGGTATTAAGTTTAGAAGTACAGGATATTGCTAAGGTAAATATTGAGCGGGATTTATATAGTAAAGCGATGAGTTTTATTTTAAGAAATTTACAAAATCCTGAACTTAACTTAGAAAAGATTGCACAGACACATTGTGTATCAACACGCACATTAAGTAGGGCATTTGCAAGACATCAAAAGACAGTCATGTCAGTCATTTGGTCTGAACGTTTAATAGCAAGTCGTGACGCACTAAAAAGTGGTCGGGTGGCTAGCATTTCTGAAGTAGCTTTAGATTATGGTTTTACTGATTTTTCACATTTTAGCCATGCATTCAAAAAAGCTTTTGGTGTAACACCTCGAGAATATTTTAAAAAGTGTTAGTTCCCTGTATCTCTTTGATTCTTGCCACCGTCACTGTAGTTGCAGGTTTAATGATTAATCCAAAAGTTTGCTTATTAGACGTGCTGATTTATCTCGGATTTATACTTTATTACTTGCTATACAGTGGTCATTATTTGTTTAAAGCTACTCCTGGGCAAGAGTTTGCCATGATTGATGACTGTTTTTTAGTGCGATAAAAATAAAGAGGCTTAGGCCTCTTTATTTGTTTAATTAGTTTTTTTAATTGAAATTGCTCTTGTACTCAAAGCTTGCCAAATAAGGCTTTTGGAAATCTAGTATTTGAAAAGATTGTCTTACAGGGAGAGCATTCATAGAATACTCTTCAAGTATCTGCTTTTGTTAAATTTTAAGTTTTAATTCTTTCTGCCAGCGTTGTTCGAGTTGTTTTGTATCATAGTCAAATGGATGAAATGATGGACGAATATAGTCGAGGAACTCTTTAATAACGGTAATATTAAATAGCCCTGTTTTCGGGTGCGTAATTTGACTTATAGATTGCAGGTGCTTTTTTGATAGTAACTTCTTATCTGCTAGTAAAAGACGGGCTGTGCCATAGGTCATTAATCCTGCAAAAGCACTACACCCAAGTACCATCCATGCAATGCGTCTAATATATCCACCACCTGCAGCATGATAGGCATCAAAAAACACTGCTTTATGTTCGTTTTCTTCAACGGCATGCCAAAGCCATAAATTACGTAGAGGACCAACCATCCTTTGATTCCACGCATTATTACGTAATAACTCTGCTCCAAAAGTTCCATTACAGTGTTCAATTGCACAGCCGATTGCCATACGATCCATTAACGGTAAAGTACGATCTAGCAGGGTATATATCTGAATTAATTGATGCTCAAAAGTTTCAATATCAATGCCATTTAGATCAGCATAACGATGATATGCAGTATGTTCTTTGGCATGCATGGCTTCTTGACCTATAAATGCACTGATATCAGCCTGTAATACTGGGTCAGTAATACGTTCTCTAAGTGTACGCAACATTCTTATTAAAAATAATTCACCTTGTGCTGTTATTGCCGATAACGTATTCAAAAAATGACTATAAAGGGGATCTTGATCAAACCAATAACGTGTAGAAGGATCAAAATTAAACTTAATATTTCGAACAGGAAAGGATGATTTAACTTTTTGTACAGCGTTAATTGTGGTTGACATGATGAATATTACTCCAATATAGAGGGGTGATGTACATGAATAACCATGAATGTCGTAGATCGAACATAATGAATATTTTACAAAAGAACGATTTGGTTCTTTTGTAAAATATTAGCACTCTATTTGTCAATTAATTTTTGACAATTCGTGTTGTCAAAAAAAAGTGTTAGGTATAATATTCTTATATATTTCTTGTATTTAATGTGATTTATTACATGGATATATTTTTCAAGGTTTAAAATTAATACAATAGTCATCTATCATTTCTATAAGGCGTATGAGGAGTTTTTAGCAAGCTCGAGTTTTTGGAATTTTATTGAGAGCATCACCCGCTGTAAGTGCTTCGGCTAGATGATTAGTTTTAAAGAGTTAGAAAATAATAGAGAGAGAAACCCCTTTTATAAAACCTAATTTGACAATAACTTATTAATTATCCTTACTTTTTAATGATCTATTATTTAAAGCAATTTTTGAAACGAAACAGATCTATCCAAACGCCTATCAAGTTGCGATTAAATATAGAACGTGGCTCACCAATGAAATCTATAGCCAGTTTAGAGCACTCAAAACCGATGCGACTTTTCAGGATGCAAAGCTATTTTTATATATGATTGAAGGGGTAATTATTCAGCTTTTAAGTTCAGATGGGGCGGACCAGAGGGAAAGGGTGTTGGATTGTTTTTTAATCAACTATGGATGTAAATACCTACCTCTAATGTCTGAGTAGTTCAGCGATATCCTGCACGATTAATTGTAACCACTTTAGGCCATTCATCGTGCATATTGGATACTGGGTCGTAAATCTTTTTAAAAGACAGCTATAAATTTCGAAAGTTAAGCATAAGTATTTTTCTTTATGCTATTTACCCCTTCAATGATAAGAGTACAAACCGCTAACCATATTGCAATGTAAGTGGGCCATTCATCAGTTTTAATGGTTTCACCAAGTAATATAGATACGCCTAATAATAGTATTGGTTCAACATATACAAGAAGCCCAAAAAGCGTCAAATTTAGATGCGGTGCTGAAAGAGATTGAAAGCCTAAAGCAAGTGCACTGATCAAACCTAAGCCTGAAATTAACCACATTGTTTCAGGGTTGCTCATCAATTCAATTGAGCCAATATTCCCGTTAAAAATAAAGAATAGGCTAATAGGTAAACTCAGGATCATATCGAACCAAAGCCCTCCAATATGATTAGTATTAGTTTTTTGTCTTAACCAAAAATAAATCGGATAACCTAAACAAATAAGTAAAGTTGGCCATGTCAGTGTTTTTGATATTACCAACATGTTAATAATTCCAAGGATGGCAAAAATACAGGATATTTTTTGCAATCTCGACATTCTTTCTTTAAATGCGATTCGCCCTACAATTACCATAATGATGGGCATTAAAAAATATCCAAGAGATACATCGAGGCCGTAACCATTGGTAGGGGCCCACATGAATAACCAAAGTTGTAATCCAATAAGAAAAGCAGAAAATATACGAGTTAAAAAGAAAAAGCGGTCTAGAAATATACGAGTGTATATATCACGCACTTGTTGCCAATTTCCTTTCAAAATAATAAAAAGAGTTAAACAGGGAAAAGTCAGCAATATACGCCAACCATACATTTCGTTCCCCTGTAATGAGTGTAGTAAAGATGTATAGGCAAACATTAAAGCAAATAGGATAGAGCCAATTACATTGAGAGTTATACCAAGAGCCGTATTCGATTGAGTATGCATAGATATTTAATAGCAGAGTCTTTTAATTGATATTTTATTTCAGGTTGATTGATAATTAGGCTCTTATTTCTTAATATAAATGAGAAAATTTCTCACCGTATGGTTTGTGATGACATTAGATAAATTTGATTTAGCTTTACTTGAACTTCTTCAAAAAGATTGCCATATCCCATTACGTGAATTAGCAGATGATATTCATTTATCTACCGCTTCAGTGCAGCGTCGAATCCAAAAGCTACGTGAAAATGGCTATATTATTGGAAATATTGCTGTTTTAGACCCTGATAAATTAAATCAAGTGATTACAATTCTGGTCGAGATTCGAGTAAATAAAACTCATGCGACTGATCTAGATGATCTTAAAAAAAGCTTCTCTGGGCCAGAAATTCAGCAATGTTATTATGTCACTGGTGAGGCAGACTTTATGTTGGTGCTATTAGTACCGAGTATGAGTCGGTTTCAAAAGATTTGTGATGAGCTATTTCACAATAATTCTAATGTAGAGTGGTTCAAGACAACTGTTGTACTAGATCGAGTAAAAGTTACGTTAGAAGTTCCAGAAATAGATAAAAAGTTATAAATAGCATTTCTGAAGTAGCTTTAGATTATGGTTTTACTGATTTTTCACATTTTAGCCCTGCATTCAAAAAGGCTTTTGGTGTAACACCTCGAGAATATTTTAAAAAGTCTTAAGAATATTCAGACAATTTTGAAAAAATTGCATGGCTCTTGAGATAAAGGATTAAGTCAAAAAACCATGCAATTTATAAATAAAGTCTTTTAAAGACCTAGAAGCTTATTTAATTCGATACCATGTTTGGTTCCGACCAATTGCAGAGATACCAATGTATCCACGAGCGATAAGTTTGCTCCCATCTGGTGACATTGTTGCACTAAAACGATATGTCTTATCTGACTGAGGGTCGAGGATAGATCCTTTGTCATATTTATTTTGACCGACGCTTTTTAAATTTTTGACAATGGTTAAACCAATTAAAGATTTGTTTTTGTAAGTACCTTCACACATCGTACATTTATTGGCTTCACTCGGAACGAGTATTTTTTCGATGTTAGCAGAGAGGTTACCATTTTTATCTTCGCTAAATTTTACCAGTGCTCTGGGTTCATTGGTTGCATCATCAATTGTTTTCCAAACACTGCCATGTAGTTTGTCTGAAGCAAATGAATGAATCGAATAAAAGCTGAGTAAAAGTAATAATAAATATTTTTTCATATCAATAGTTTCTCTAATTAAAAATGGGTGGCTTTAATCGCCAGAATGATTCATTTTAAATTCAACTTCACAATCTTCTTTATATTGAATCAATAAGATAAATAATATGTAAAGTTATAATCTATTTCGCGTAATATTATTTTGATCGTTTTTTTTATGCAATTGCGATAATAGACAGAATTAACAAATACATCCTCAAAAGTTGATTATCAGATCATAAATTATTAACAACTTTTTGAAGCATGCGCTGATTAGGCAGATATAAATTGTGATAAATGATGACAAAATATGTATTTATGAGAAATAAAAACATCAACTACTTTTTAAATTGGTTGAATTGCGTGTAATTCATCACAAATTCTGAAAAATAATATGGAAATCATTTGTTTAGTATTGATTGACAGTCCGCAATATTAAGTTTTATAACTAAAAGATCCTGAAAACTGTTTCTTTAACCAGAACAGAGAAATAACAATATAAAGACGAATAGATATTAGAACGAAAATATAAGGAGAAGACATGAAAGTCATTAAATACGCCTTATTTTCTCTTATGGGAATGCTGATAATAAATAGTGCAGATGCTGGAAATACATCTACAGCATTGAAAGTCAGTTTAACCATTGTAGAAACGTGTGAAGTTTCCACTCAAGGAAATTTAGATTTTGGTTCAGTTGTTCGCTCTCAGCCAGTTGCTGGTGCAAGAACGGATGTATCTGTCCAATGTAGTCAAAATACACCGTATCAATTAGCTGTAACTTCAGACAATAACTTTGAACTTAAATCTGCTGCAAGCACAGCATCTGTTGCATATGTACTCTATCAAGATGCTGGCCATACCCAAATTTGGGGAGGGTCAGGAAGTAAAATACGTTCAGGAATCGCTACAGGAATGAAAGAAACTATTCCTATTCATGGGGCAATTACATCGAGTACCAATGTTCAGGCAACCAAGTATGAAGATTGGGTTCGTGTGAATGTTATATATTAATAATAGAAAAAATAATGATGAATATGACAATCCCACTCTAGCAATAAACAAAGACCAGTATGTTTGTTACTATGATTTGATATCAAACTTCTGTGCAGCCATCACAAGGTGCGATGGATTGAACCTTGTTGAGCTGCACAATTGGAGCGGTTATTTAAGTCGACAAAAATTGATCATTTTTGCTTTTTTATTATAGAAATGATCAGATTATTTTTATTCAATAAATTAAATAACTCGATTAAGTCTTTAATTTAAACTTCCCTTATGCTCAATGTGTTTATTTCTTCCAGCCAGAATTCCACTAAAAGCACCTAATACAGCGATTATTGAAGTCATCAGTAAAGGTACTGTCCAGTCGCTAAAGAAATCAAAAAGCTTGCCAAATAGTAATGGTCCTGATGCTGCCATTAAATATCCAATACATTGAGACATACCGGAAAGTACTGCTGCATCTTCGGTTGTGTTGGTACGCAATACGATAAAGGTTAGACCTAACATCATACTGGCACCACAGCCAAAACCGAGTATGAGAGACCATAGCAATGCAAATTTTGGAGCAAATGCAAAACCAGCAAATGCTATAGCTGATAATAAACTGACTACAACCGCAGCTAAGCGTTGATCATTCATACGACGTAATGTCGCTGCTAAAATCAATCCGGGAATTGCTGTGGCTAATTGAAGAGAACCGTGCATTGAACCTGCTTCAGCAGCCGATAATCCTTTGTTCATTAGTATTGTTGGTAACCAACCCACAGCAATATAAAAAGGCATGGCATTTAAACCCATAAAGAGAGTGACCTGCCAAGCCAGTGAAGATTTCCATACGGCGCTACTAGAGTGAGGATTATTTTTATATACATTAATCGTTTCATGATTTTTTAATTGAGGAATCCAAACTAAAAGTGCCAGAACAGGTGCCAGTACAAATATGGATAAAGCAATATGCCATCCCCAAGCGGTGGTAAGGGGAATAACTGTAGCTGATGCAATTGCTCCACCTGCCCCCATCGTAATAGAGTAGGCACCTGTTAATGATGCAGCTCGTGAATGGAAATTTCGTTTGATTAAGCCCGGTAATAAAACGTTACCTAGTGCGATTCCAATACCGATCAGTAATGTTCCAAAGAAAGTCATCCATGCACTTTGTCCTGAGCGGATAAGAATTCCTAATGCTATCGTTGCGAGTGCACAAAATAGTGTGCGTTCAATACCAAATTTTTTAGCTATAGATGCACTTAATGGTGAAAATATGGCAAAGGCAATGAGTGGTAAAGAAGTGAGAAATCCTATTGCTGTTGTACTTAAATTAAATTCTTTTTGAATCCAAGGTAATACAGGAGCAATACCTGTAAACGGCAATCGTAGGTTTAATGCAATAAGAAGGATACCTATAATCAGGAATATGGCTTTAAGGTTAAGTTGTTGCTTCAGAAGACTACTCATAAAATTAAAAGGAAATGCAAAGAAAGGCATTTTATGAGATAAAGTTTTGGCAAAATATCAATGTTTGGACAGGTTATATCTAAAATATGCCAAAAAATAAGATACTGGTAAGTTCTAGTGAAGATTTCGATTCAGATGTCTTTGAGCAAACAGCGATTGCTTTGCAATTAGCCCCACGATTAAAACCCATTGAGCCAAAACAACACAATCATCGAAAAGGTCAATTAATTTTGTCTTTACGTGGGGCTGTTACATGCGAAGTGGCTCATGCATTGTGGCTAGTTCCTCCACAACATGCTGTCTGGATACCCAGTGGTATACCGCATAGCTGTCGTGCTACCGAAAATGCTCAAACATATTTTTTATTTATTGAACCAGATGCCAACTTAATGCCTAATGAATGTTGTACTGTTGCGATTACGCCGTTGGTTCGCGAGTTAATTCTTTATTTGGCCGAGCAAGATCCGTCATATCAATCTGATGGACCAACCGCACGTATTGTTACGGTACTATTAGAGCAACTCTCAAAAGCGTCAATTCAAGAGTTACATTTACCAATTTCAGACCATCCGAAAATAAAATATATGGCAGATATACTTATATCTGACCCAAGTAATCGAATGACTTTGAAACAATGGTCAAATCAGCTCGCAATAAGTGAAAGATCATTAGCAAGACTAATAGAAAAATCTACAGGACTGAGTTTTGGAAAATGGAGACAACAGCTTCATTTAATGATCGCTTTAGCTCAATTAGCTGAAGGGAATTCTGTTCAGAATGTTGCAGGGAATCTTGGCTATGACTCGGTAAATGCTTTTATCACAATGTTCAAAAAATCACTTGGCCAATCACCAACAAAATATTTTTCTTCACTGGAAATCAAAAGTTAAGACATTTATAACTTTAACTTGAATCAGATTGTCGATCACTTATTAGCTCGGCCATCCAGTCTGAAAATACGCGTACCGCTGGTGAAAGAAAACGCTGATGCGGATAAAGTAAAGTGACGGTAACAGGCGATGGGCACCAGTCTTGTAATACGGCGATAAGTCTTTTTTCTTTTAAGTGTTCCGTCACAAGTCTTTCAGCAAGTTGAGCAAGTCCGTATCCTTCAAGGCACATTTTTATATAAAGCTCAGTTTCATTAACGGCGACAGTACCATTCATTTGTACAGTTTTTTTCTCTCCATTTCGTACAAAGCGCATTTCACCTGCATGTCTATTGTTCCCTGAAAAATAATGAATAGCTCGATGATGTGCTAAATCATCGGGAGTTTGTGGAGTTCCTTTCTCTTTTAAATATGCTGCCGAAGCGCATGTTACCCAGCGAAATTCACCAAGTGGGCGGGCAACCAGCGTGGAGTTCTCCAAATTTCCCATGCGAATTACGCAGTCCACACCTTCCTTAATAAGGTCTACTTGTCGATCGCTGACGCCTATCATGAGGTAGATATCTGGATAACGCCGTTGAAACTCTTGCAGGTTCGGCATAATCACCGAATGAGCGATGCCCGCAGGCATATCAACACGTAATCGACCCTGTGGCTTTTTGATTGCATTGGTCAGGTTGGATTCGGTATGTTCAATCAGGTCGAGTATTTCTCGGCACTGGGTCAGATATTCTGCTCCCTCTGGCGTCAGGCTAACCCGTCTTGTTGTTCTGTTTAACAGACGCACTTGTAAATACTTTTCAAGATTTTTAATTGTACTAGTGACTGTTGAGGCAGGTAGGGAAAGTGCCTCTGCTGCATGGATAAAGCTTTCAGCTTCTGCCACCCGAACAAAAATCTGCATTGCCTGAATACGATCCAATCTCATACCTTTGTCCCAATACTATACTTACACCCTTAGATTATTCGCTTTCACTGAATAATAAAAACAGTTTAACCAGCTTTTTCAGCATTATCACTTCAGATAGATTTTCAGCATACATTTGAGAAGTTGGAATAATGATGACTGATTACAACAGAAACATAGTGCAGCTGACTGAGTCTTCGCCAAATAGAACACTGATTCGCGGGGCGACGATCCTAAGCATGGATAGCGTGATTGGGAACATGGTTCGCGGAGATATTCTGATTGAGAGCGGCAAGATTACCGCCGTGGGTGAAAATTTAGAAGCTGAAGGTGCAGCTATTATTGATGCATCCAATATGATCGCGATGCCGGGTATGGTCGATACTCATCGACATTCATGGGAAGGCCAACTGCGACGGATTAATCCGAATGCCGAAACCTTAGAAGACTATTGCAACGCGACGCATTATTCTTTTGCGAAGTACTATCGCCCAGCAGATATGTACATCGGTAATTTGCTTACAGCGCTAGGATGTATAGATGCGGGTATCACAACAGTGATTGATAACTCGCATAATAGTCGTAGTGCCGCTCACTCTGATGCGGCTGTTGAAGCTTTACTAGATGCTGGTATTCGAGCTGTACACGCTTCTGGTGCACCAGTCTCAGGAGACTGGGACAGAACGAACTGGCCTAGCAATCTCGAACGCCTACAAGAAAAATATTTTAAAAACAGCGAAAAAAACAGCGAAAACACTTTGGTATCACTGGCTGCCATGGCTCAGCTAGAACCTGAACTATGGGCTGAGTCACGCAGATTGGGGCTGCCAATTATTACTGAATTTTTTGGTGGTGAAATGGCTGCTGCACTAGAGGGTCTACATCAGCAAGGTCTGCTAGGACCAGATAATATCTTTAACCACTGTACCTCACTGCCAGACGCTGGATGGGAAATTTTGCGCGAGGCTGGAGTACGAGTAAACGTATGCCCACGATCAGATGCCCATTATGGCATCGAAGATGGTATGTTTGCCATGCAATCGGCTTTACGTCACGGCATTAGACCCGGTTTGAGTGTTGATAATGAAACGTCTTACAGTGGCGATATGTTTATGGAAATGCGCGTAGCATTTTACTTACAGCGTGTAATGGGAATGCATCAGAACAAATGTTGTGGTTCAGCACATTCGCCAGTGACCCTTCAAGCTCAAAACCTTCTAAAAGCTGCAACGGCTGATGGTGCCGCTTGCGCAGGTCTGCAAGAAAAAATCGGTAGCCTGACAGTTGGTAAACAGGCTGACTTGATATTGATTCGAACAGATGACATTAACCTTTATCCGTCTGGTAATGCTTTTGGCACGGTAGTTCATGCAGCTGAGCGTAGCAATATTGATACAGTGATGATTGGCGGACGAATCGTTAAACGTGACGGTAAAGTGTTGGGTGTGGACAGTGAGCGACTTCGTGCAGCGATTGATGAATCTCGCCAGCATCTTTTTGCTGCGGCTGGTTATGCTCCAGATATTTTTGCTGAGACATTTCAGCCTCTTGAGTAAATTGGATAAAAGGGGGCAAACACGATGAATGTTATCTATTACTTAATGGCTTTTGCCGCGGGGCTAGGGATTACTCTACAAACTACATTGAATGGCCAACTGGCTAAAGGCATAGGCGGGGATTCTGTTGCTGCGGCGTTATTCTCGTTTACTGCTGGTGCGGTATGCCTTGGGATTTACTCTCTGGTGCGAGGTGGAATCGCTCCTTCGCTGATCGCTATTCCTGCCCAGCCATGGTGGAGTCTAATGGGCGGAGTACTAGGTTCGTGCGCACTGCTGAGTTATGTCGTCCTTGCTCCTAGAATCGGGTTATCTGCTTTGCTGGGGCTGGCAATTGCTGGGCAGATTATCTCGTCATTGTTGATTGATCATTTTGGGTTGATGGGAACGACTGAGCGGCCAGTTTCCATGATTAAATTGGCTGGAACAGTGGTTATGCTGATAGGTCTAGGTATTGCTCTTTTTGGTGACAGGTGATGAATCTTTAAACCAGTATTGTTGATATAAAGTGACTTCAAGCCATTCCAGTCATGGAGTGGCAGCACATTTAATCCATAAAAAACGAATTAACCACCGAAACATTTAACAAATCAACAGCAACCGATACTCACCATCCTTTTCAACAGGTGCTCGATGAACACACGGTAAAACCTGTTGTGTAGGATGATCTACTGCTAAACGCCACAAATGTCCTGTGCCTAAATTTACAGGTTGAGCATCAGGTTTAGGCTGGTAATGCAAATCAAAAAAATACTCTGCCAAAAAGGCTTCAAATTCAGCATCTGGGCCGTCATGTAATTCTTTGAGCTTTTCTCTAATTTCTGGGATTAAAACTTTTTGTTCAACCTGATCATTGGAAACAATATCGCTAGCAGCGCCGTGATAGGTACATAGAAAGGTGTCTGTTTCAATGGGGGAGCGATCAACATGAAATGAATATACGTCTGTTGAAATGAAATCTAGCTCTTCATCGCGTTCATAATGTTTAAGCAAATTAAGTACAGGTGATGCACCAAATTCAGTTAATTGATTAATATCTTCTAAAATAGTTTCCCTTGCCAGATTGCCTTGTTCTGAAAGCGGTAGTGCTAAAAGGTCTTCAACAGTAACTTCTGTAATATTTTCTTTTAAATGAAGTTTATTCACAATTTCTTTAAAGTCACCAACCAAATTTCTGTGCCAACACATCGCATTTGCCTCTCCTTGAAACTTTGTATTTATAAGTTCAGGGAAGCTAGACACTTGTCTAATTTGATTGCTGTCAGAAAACGTATTCTTCATATGAGAAATAAAATAATAGAGCATGTCTAATATTATAGCCTGAGCTTAGCCGAAAATATTCTAGTCCAGCTTATTAAGTAGATTTAACCTTACTTCAGAAGAACATTATTTGCTTCTGAAGTAAGATCTTTAAAAGTAGAGTAATTTATTTACCACTCATATTTCACACCCACTCGAAAATTAGTTGGAGCCCCGTAATAGCTATTTGTAGTGGCTAAATGGTATTTCTCATTAAATAAGTTATTAAGGTTGAAGTTGAGCATAAGATTATTGTTCACCTTATAACGTGCCATTAAGTCGACCAAAGCGTAACTCTCTTGAGTGAATCGACCCGTTGCAGAGACTGCATTTTTTTCATAAATTTCGCTTTGCCAACGCACACCGCCCCCAATAGTAAGGGCTTCATCAAGATAAGGTAGGGTGTAGGTGGTAAACAATTTGGCTGTATTATTTGGCACGCCGGTATTTAATCGGTTGTCTTGGCTATCTTTTGATAAGTTACGGCTAAAGCTTGTGGAAACTTGCCATAAATCAGTCAATTTACCTGTCGCTTCAATTTCAAAGCCGCGGCTTTCAGTACCAGATTCTGTTCGATAGGCTTGAGAACCATCTGGGGCAAATACATCGGATAATGCAATCGCTGTATTGTCCTCTTTTGTTTGATAAATAGCAGCGCCAACATTTAATTGATTATCAAAAAACTCACCCTTAATACCCAGCTCGGTACTATTACCTATTAATGGGTCTATGTATTCGCCTGTAACAGCTTTCTTATCTTGTGGTGAAAAAATATTGGTGTAACTTGCATACGCAGTCCAGTTGTCAGTGAAATCATAGGTAACACCGACATATGGAATTACCTTGCCACTTTCTTCCTGTGTTGTGTAGGTGGTCTTATTGTTAGCATCTGAATGGTTGCCCGTTACGCGCTCCCAGTCTTCAATTCGAGTGCCTAAAATAACTGCAAGATTGTCGGTTGCTTTAAGACGAACAGCACCAAAAATAGATTGGCTACGGTCATCTCCACTGTACCAACCATCTATTTTTGTTTCGGGGCGGTTAGGTGTACTGCCATCCCAAGCAAAAATGTTTTTTAGAGTGCCGTCCCATGTCATTCCGTTATTCCAGCCAGAATAGGTGGGGCGTTTATTTTTACTTTTTGTGTAGGTTGTGCCGAGTACTACATCATGAGTTTGATTAAACAAATCAAATGAACCATTTAAAGTTAAATTAAATAAATCTTGAGTAGGACGATAATCCCAACGGGTTGCATACAACATCGCCCCGCTACCTGTGGCTTTATCAATTCCTTTACTTGAGTAGGTATAGCCCACAATTTCGTCTGAATCGGTAATTGTTCTAGACACCACACCTTTTAATTTCCAGCGGTCATTAAACTGGTGTTCAATATCTGCAAAGTAAGATGTAGTAGAACGGTCAGAACCCGTCCAACTCGCTGCCGCTGAATCTGAACGTGACCAGTCGATTAATGTCCCGTCGGTATAAAAGCTAGGTAAACCACCTCTAGCAACGCCAGTCATGTCAATTTGTTGATAGCTAGCACCTAAACTGCCTTTGGTTTTGTCGGTTAAATCGGCTTCTACGACTGCATAAGCAACTTTACGTTCTTCGTTGTAGCGGTCGATATAGGAGTCTGATTTTTGGTAGGCAAACAGGGTACGACCACGAATACTTCCTGATTCATTAAGAGGTGTGGAAACATCAATATCGGTACGGTAAGAATCCCAAGAACCGATGTCAGCACTTACCGAAGCTTTAAAGTCCTGTAATGGTTTTTTTCGGACCAGATTAATACTTGCGCTTGCACTGCCAGCCCCCGTCATTAAGCCATTTGCACCTCGCACAACCTCTACACGGTCAAATAAAGCCATGTCCTGACTTTGGAAAATACTTGAATATGAACTCATGAGCTTCACGCCATCGAGTAAATAACTATCCACTTCTTTACCGCGAGCGTAAATAGGGGAATTATCACTACCAATATTTCCGCCTTGTTTAATTGAGAGGCCTGCCGCCTGACTCACAACATCAGTTAATTGTGTCAGGTTCTGATCTTTCATTTGTTGATTGGTGATTACACTGACCAGTTGAGGCGTTTCTTTCAGACTTAAGGCTAAGCCAGTAGAGGCGGTGGTCGCTTTCGCCGTATATAAACCAGAACCTTCGGTTGTTAGATTTTCACCATGATCGGCATTAATATGAATCGTAGCTAAATGGGCTGTACCTGCTTCACCACCCGCCGTATCAAATTCTTTACTGCTATTTGCTTTGGTTTTAATCGTTTCCAACTGAAAGACTTTGGGTTCAATCGGAGCGGGAGAAGACTTCACTCGAATGCTATAGCCGCTATTGTTGACTTTAACAGCTTCAAATGGATGGCTTTGCAATAAAAGGTTTAAGGCATCATCAACAGCATAATTCCCTTTAAGCGCTTTGCTTTTTGTTTTTGAAAGGCTGGCATTATCGTAGCTAATGGTCGTACCCGTTTGAATCGCTAGTTGCTTAATGGCCTGATCAAGTGTGCTTTGATTAATTGAAATACGATAAGTTTGCGCAGCGTAAGCAGAAGTTGTGGTAAGCGCCGTGACCACCAATGGCGTACTCCACAGCACTGCACGTATAGCCAAGGCCAGTTTACTTTTTGCTTGATAATCCTTCATGTGGTCTTCTCGACAGAGAGTGTATTTCTCTATAAGTCGAACCAGATCAAAAAAAGGGTCATGTTTTTTTATCTTTTTTTAATATTTAACAGATAAGGACTGTAATAGGTCAGTTCAAGTTGATGGCTATAGGCCAAAGTTTCTAAGCTTTGCTCAGGGTTCTTTAGAGAAAATACGCCAGAAATCTTAATATCTTTCAATTCCGGATCGATGCTATAGGTTCCCTTTTTATAGCGAAATAATTCATCCAACACTTTTTGTAGTGGCCATTGATCTACGACTAAAAGTTGTTGGGTCCAGTAAGGCTGATCATTATCGAGTGGAAGTGATTTTGAAATATATTTTTCATCAAAAAAAGCACGCTGGCCTTGTTTTAATATCTGCCGTTTAGATGAGTTCTCTGGCTCAATGGCTACTGCATGCTTATAAACCTTAACTTTTGTTTGTTCGCTATTTTCTTGTCGCACTGAAAATTGAGTACCTAAGGCTTCTACCGAACCATTCTTTGTTTCGACAATAAATGGTCGATGTTGAGCATCCTTTGCTGTTTCAATATAGATTTCGCCATCTATTAATTTTATTTGACGTGTCTTTTGCGTGAAATTTATATCGATATAGCAATTACTTGCCATAATGAGTTGTGAACCATCTTTTAACGATACTTTTTTAATTTCACCGACTTTGGTGTGATAGTCGGACTGCCATTTTTCCCAAGGGATGAAATATACCGACAAACCAACAATGGCTAAGCCCGAAAGACTTAACAGCATATTGCGTTTAGCAGCGAGGTTAAATTTTTGATTGGACTGGACTAACGCTTCGGAAGGGAAGTTACCTGCAAGGTTTGTTAAACCATGGCTAAACTTTTCCATTTGCTGGAGTGCTATTTGATGTTCTTTTTTTTCAGCTTTCCATTGCTCAAACTGTTGCTGCTGTAACGCTGTCATTTCCCCTGAATGCAAAAGTACCAACCAATCTGCGGCTGCATCTAAAACATGGTGAGGGATTTTCGTAATATCTGACATAGGGTAGAAATTTAAGCGCGTTTAACGGGTTTAATTATAGAGGTCTATACATGCTAAAAAAGCTTGTTTCATATCTCTTTTTACCGTGGCCTCGGAAATATTGATTTTTTCACTAATTTCTCGATAAGTCATGCCGTCTAGTTGCGACATCAAAAACACTTGAGCCGTTCGGGTGGGGAGTTTTTCTAATATTAAATGAACCTGATACAAGGTTTCTTGAATATAAACTTCATGTTCGGCAGAGGGGTAGTATTCTTCTGGAAGATGTTGTAGGGCATCGAGATAGAGATTTTCAATATGTTGACGGCGCCAATGGTCAATAATGACATGCTTGGCGATTCCCATTAGCCATGCTTGTGGCTCTTTAATTTGTTTAAAACTATATTCACTTTTTAAAGCACGATAAAACACTTCCTGACTCAGGTCTTCAGATTGATGATGATGCTGAAGTTTATGTTTAAACCATGACAAGAGCGTGGTTTGCTGAGAACGGTAAATTTGGCTAAACCATACTTGTTTATCTACATTCAGGTTCATAGCAGAGGAGCCCACAAATTGGTAATGAGTAGCACAATTAAACAAACATTTAAGATATTCTTAAATAATAATGATAATTATTATTAATATCAATCATTGAAGCGATATATTCTAAAAATGGTAATGTTCTAATTTTTCACTATTTAAAGCCTGTACCTTCGTCGCTGAGGCATGTATCGTTAGGGAATAATACTTTAAAATTATAGGGTGATTGAAAAAGCAACATCATTCAATTAAACAACCGGACTGTACCACCACAATTAAAACAACACCGATCTCAAAAAGAATCATATAAAGAACAAGGGAATAAAACATGAAGTTTTATTGGTGAATATTGAAAAGGAAAATCAATGATCAAGATGGGGGTTTATGAAGAAATATTTTACGGTTGATTTATTTATGATTGCTTCGTCTTACTTAAAAAAACACAAGAAAAATTACCGTGCCCTACAGGACCAACAACTTACAATTGCTGCTAAAGCAAATATTTTTATTTGCATTATTTTTTGCTTGTTTTGGACCATATATTTCGCATTTGCACAAATGTGGCTGATTGTTTATATGGATGTGTTGTTTACATTAGTATCCATATTTAGTCTTTATTTAATTTATATACGCCGAATTTCAGCTGGTATTCTTCTATCACAAGTTGTTCTTTTAGCTTTTCCTGTCGTTTTTTGCCTAATTTTTGATGTAGCCACATTGGATCGTCCTCGGGTGGCTCAATTGTTTTTACCTGCTGGGGCGATATTGGGGTATTTAAATTACCGTAGAAATCCAAGCTTTTTACAAATCGTTTTAATTATCTTATCGATTGCCTCCTTTATATTTTTTAGTGGAAGTTCTTTTACACTCGATAGTGCAATACCTTTATCGGAAAATATTCGCGATCATGGCGGATGGATAGCGACATGTGTTGCTACCCTCATGATTTGTATTTCGATTTATGCCATGCAATTAGAGATACAAACAGAAAATACCATGGTGCAAGACTTGCGCTTAGCACTAGCTAAAGAACAATTTGAGCTTTTTTATCAACCGCAAATCAATGCTTCTGAAACACTAATTGGCGCAGAAGCTTTATTACGATGGCAACATCCTGTTTTAGGTTATGTTCCCACAAAAGATTTTATTCCCGCGGCTGAAACTTTTGGATTAATGCCAGAGATTGGAGAGTGGGTATTGGCTCAGGCCTGTAAAGTTTTAAAAGATTGGAGTAAAAAAGACGAGACCAAAGATCTTACACTTTCAATCAATATTAGTGCTGATCACTTCATGCAACCAAACTTTGAGCAGAGTGTGATCGGGCTGATTCAGCAGTATGAGATAAATCCATCTCGACTCATATTAGAAATCACTGAAAATATTGCTTTAACGAATTGTGTCAGCATGATTGAAAAAATGCATTTCTTGTCTAAAAATGGAATTCAGCTTTCTCTTGATGATTTTGGTACAGGATATTCATCTTTAAGCTATTTACAGAAGATGCCCATTAGACAAATCAAGATTGATCGTAGCTTTGTACAAGCAGCTTTGGATGATAAACGTAGTAATAAATTAGTCACAGGTATTATTAAAATTGGACTAGATTTGAACCTTCGTGTGTTAGTAGAAGGAATTGAAACTGCTGAACAGTTTAGCGCTTTTAAAAACAATGGATGTACTGAGTTTCAAGGCTATTTATGGGGATGCCCGATGCCTTTAAATGATTTTCTTAAACAAGTACCACATTTGAATAGTTCGGATTAGTTTTGGATTTCATTTGATGTTCTTCTTGTTTTTTATGAGTTTTTTAAATAAAAAAAGAGAGCTTGAGCTCTCTTTTTTCTTAACTTCGTTATGTTTGTTTATTGCGTTTAGCCCAATGCTTTTTAAATTAACTTGAAACTCAAGGATATTACTTTTTATCCAAAGAGATAGTTCCAGGACCAGTGAACGCTAATAAAATGAATCCCCCAATAATGCTTATATTCTTGTAAAAATTAATCATATTAGGATGAACGGCATCACCTGTCATATTCCAATATGCATGGCCGATGAGTGCAGTTCCTAGTGTGTACAAAGCAAAAATTAAAGCAACTGGACGGGTAAAAAAGCCAAGTACAATAAGAAGAGATCCTCCTACTTCCATTGCTACAGCAATAGCGGCTGCAACAACAGGAAGAGGAGTATGTAATGATTGCATGTAACCCACAGTGCCCTCAAACCCCATCAATTTGGGTATGCCTGAGATGAGAAAAAGAGCAACTAGCAGTATGCGTGCAAGTAATAATAAAATTGATCTGGCACTTTTTAGCTCAAAATATTGTAAGTTATTCATGTGAAATACACCTTATATGTATATTGTTGATAGTGTTAGAGAGCACCTTTAATCGTTTTTGATAGTTCTAATTAGAGTGGTTGTACTCTTATAATTCTATATCGATAGCCGAATCAGCCCATACCAAACATGGTGTTCCTGAGTATGAGTATAGTATCACCAAGAATGTTTCACAATTGCACCCTCTGAACCTAGATATCCTTGTCTTTAAAGAATTTCCTTATTCGTTTGCTTATGAGCAGTTACGACCTATAAAACTGCAAAGATATTATTTAGAATAAATTTAAATTAACTAGTGATATGTAATAACAACTAAACATTAATGATGAAAGATACGGATATTTATTAAACGGGTCACATCATGTCAAGCTTTAAAATAAATACACTTTTACTTTCTCTTATCTCTTGTTCGGTCTTTTTTTCAGGTTGTAATGACAGCAATTCTTCTGATGATAATTCGACAGCAAATCAAGAAATACCCGCAGTGCCAAAGGGTGTAGGTTTTGAGGATACTGCTCCCATCCCATCAAATATCACCACCATTGTAGATTCATGGATGACCAATCAACGTGGCGATGCACGTTACGCAACGGTTGAAACAAATGCTGGGGTACGTGTGCTGAGTGGCTTTTTAGATGTATGGACGCCCTCAAGTTTATTTGTAGATGCAGGCCAATCTGCTGAGGCAAAAGACGGCTTTCCTGCGGTAGTCGCATCAAACTGGACAGGTCTACCGGGTGACAGTACGGACGGTACAAAAAAGAATGCGGATGTATTGAACTATAATATTAATTATTCAATTCAGACCACGCATAAGCGTACAGAAGAAGAAGCTATTCGTGCCTATTTAGATGATAGACGTGGGAAAAGTTATAGCGTAACGACAGGGATGGGAGCATTGACTGATCCGTGGCGAAAACTCACTGGGCAGACCACCACAATCAATTCAGTGCCAGCCGATGCCGCACAAGTAAAATATGATGACAAAGGAAATAATAGTGGGCTGACGACGGCTGATGGAAACGCCAACTTTGGAAAAGTCGTTGAGTTTGTTCAAGCGATGGGAAATAACTCTTCGACGGAGTCTGCAAAACGCTTTTATAAATATGCTCGCCCGTGGCGTTGGAGTTCAGAAGTCATTGTTGTACCGAGTTTAGAGTCTGCAAAAAGTAGTACACCTGCAACTGACGGTGGATTCCCAAGCGGACACACCGCTGAAGCTGGCCGAAATGCAATTGCAATGGCTTATTTAGTGCCTCAACGTTATCAGGAACTGATTGCGCGTGGTATGGACCTTGGTGATTCACGTATTATTGCGGGCATGCATTCAGCCATGGACGTGATTGGTGGACGTCTTCAATCGATTGCCGCAGATGTTGCAAACTTAAATGCCATGACTGTCGAGCAACGAAAAGAAGCTTATTTACAAGCTCAAACACAGCTTATGAAAGAAACCAATAGCTCAACGTTTGAGTCGTTTAATAGTTTGTCTAAAACACCTTATGACGCGAATGACCGTTTTGCCCATATTGAAAAATTAAAACAGCAGGTGAATCACTGGATGACCTATGGATTTAATCAAATTGGCGATAAAACAAAAATAGCCACAGTACCTAAAGGCGCAGAGGTTTTACTGGAAACTCGACTTCCTTATTTAACGGCTGATCAGCGCCGTGTAGTTCTAAAATCGACTGCTCTTGCTTCGGGTTATCCTGTCATGGACGACGTAGAAGGATACGGTCGCTTAAACCTGTTTAGAGCGGGCGCAGGTTATGGCAGCTTTGATGGTGATGTAAATCTGACCATGGATGCCAGTTTAGGTGGCTTTAGCCAATATGACCAATGGAGTAATGATATTACGGGTGCAGGTAAACTCACCAAATTAGGCACGGGAACTTTAGCACTGACAGGAAATAACGCATTTACGGGTGGTATTGATTTAAAACAGGGTGGTTTAGAAATATTGTCTGAGCACGGTGCTGGTCAAGGTGATATTTATATGCATGAAAATAGCCTATTAAAAACCAACTCAGCTAAAACAGTTAACATTGCGGGTAACTTAACTCAGCTTGCAGGAACGACATTCAACATCACTTTAAAATCGAATGCACTTCCAGCAGTTCAAGTGGCAAATACCCTGACTTTAAATGGAACATTGCAGCTCGTCACAAAAGACAATTTAGCAGCAGGCACTTATACGGTGTTATCAGCTAAGAAAGTCCAAGGCATCTACAAAAAAGTGACACTGAATGGCAAGGATATTACGCCAATCTATCAAAATAATAGCGTTAAGTTCACGGTGTCATAAGCATAACTCGGATAACCAATATCCATAGTTTAAATTTAATTGGGCCACTCCAAATGTTTAATTAAACAATTTTAAAGAGTGGCTCAATTAAGCAATATGTTTGAATAATATAAACGAATCTCTCTATATCTGAACTTTACGATAGATCGATTTTACCTTTTCAGGACTAATTGCCAGCATGTGAATCGCGCCGTGAATCATTCCGTCTAACAAATGAAAGTTCACCTGAATACCTGCATCCCACAGTTTTTGAGCATATCTTTCACCGTCATCGCGAACGGGATCATATTCACAAATAAAAATGGTCGCATCTGGCAGTCCTTCTAAAGACTGAGCGAGTAACGGGCTTACAAGTTCATTCTGTTTTTCACTTTCATGTGGCACATATTGATCCCAGCAATAAACCATTGTGGATGAGTCCAAACCATAACCTTCAGCGTATTGGCTATAAGACTTGCTACTCATTGTTGCATCTAAGGCTGGGTAGAAAAGAAGTTGATGGTTCACCTTAATTTCTGGATGTTGTTTTGCCATGAGACATGTGGCCGCAGCTATGTTTGCGCCGGCACTATCTCCACCTACAGCCACACGGTTTCGGTCAATTCCAAACAGTGAAGCATTTTCGCTGATATAACGAAAGGCTGTAAAAAAATCATTTAAAGGTGTTGGGAACTTAAACTCTGGAGCCAATCGATAGTCCACAGAAAACACAACCAGTTGAGTAGATTCTGCTAATAACCGACAAGAGCGGTCCCATGCATCTAAACTTCCAAGGCACCAGCCTCCACCATGCGCAAAAACTAAAGCGGGCCGTTGCTCAGCGTTTTCTAGGGAATGGGGAACATAAACTCGAACCTCAATTTCCATATCATCAGAAACAGCAACATGAAAACTTTGCTGATAGCTTGCATCATGATGAATGCCTTGCTGATCAATAATATCTTTATTGACTTGTTCCCTTAACGCTTGTAACGACTTTGCACCTTGTGTGACTGGTCTAGATTTAAGCCAGTTTTCAATTTCAGCAAGTAGAGGCATGGCTTTTTTCCTGCTGTAAAAAATCTAAAATGAGAGAACTAAATGTTTCTGACTGTTCTTCCATAATGAAATGACCGCAGTCTTTTACAATCGCACTGGTTAAATGAGGTGAAACCTTTTTCATGGTTTCATAAGGCGCATTATCTGTGGCATGTTCAGCGCCTATGGCTAAAACTGGCATTTCTAAGCTTTTACGTTCTCTAATTTTATTTTGACGTATGGTCTCTGGAATAGAGCGGTAGTAATTAAAACCTGCCGTTAAACGCCCCGGAATTTTATAGGCTTCAATATAAGTTTCAATCGCCACTTTATCTTTGTGCCACGACCATTTATCAAACATATAATTTAAATAAGTATCTTCACGGCCTGTGATTAAGGCTTCGGGTAAATCTAGGGTTTGGTTAAACATGAAATGCCAAAGAAAGATATTTTCACTTGGCTCAACAAAAATAGGAGGTGCGGGGGCCAAACCGGGAATCACAGCTTCTGTTACCGCAAGACGAGTCACTGACTCAGGAAAGTCAGATGCAAGCGCATAGGCAACCCACATGCCAATGTCGTGACCAACAACCGAATAAGTTGGATATTCAAGTTTAGTCATGAGCATCGATAAAATTTTAGCAATAAGCCCCGTATCGTAACTTCCATCCAGTGGAGCTGAATTTCCGGTTCCGGGTAAATCAACAGCGATTGCTCGATAACCCTGTTTTGCCAGTTCAACCATGACTTTGTGCCACGCGTACCATGTCTGCGGCCAGCCCGGAATCAGTAATACAACTGGACCTTCCCCTAAGGTGACGTAGTGTAATTTTTTACTTTCGATGTGAATGTAATGATGTTGGAATTCGTTATGTGAGTTTTCATTGAATAATTGAGTTTTCATATTGAGTTCTCTGACGCTTCCTTAAATCCCTAATAACTGATTAATTTGAGTCTGATTCACAGGGGCTGCGGCAAAGTCATCAAACACTTTATCGGTGACATGAATAATATTTTGCTGAATGAACTCGGCACCTTCGCGTGCGCCATCGTCTTTATTTTTGAGGCAGCATTCCCACTCTAATGTGGCCCAGCCTTCGTAGTCGTAATGCGCTAACTTGGAAAAAATCGCTTTAAAGTCAACTTGACCATCACCCGTAGAACGGAATCGACCCGCTCGATTTCCCCAGCTTTGATAGCCGCTGTACATCCCTTGGCGGCCTGTTGGATTAAATTCGGCATCTTTAACATGAAACATGCGAATGAAATCTTTATAGATATCGATATATTCCACATAGTTCAGTTGCTGCAAAACAAAATGGCTTGGATCAAAAAGAATATGGCAACGTGGGTGGTTATGAGTTCGCTCTAAAAACATTTCAAATGTAATGCCGTCATGCAAATCTTCACCGGGGTGAATTTCATAGCAAAGGTTGACGTCTTGTTCATCACAAGCATTCAAAATAGGAAGCCAACGACGTGCTAATTCATCAAACGCCGTTTCGATGAGTCCTGATGGTCTTTGAGGAAATGGAAATACATAAGGCCACGCCAAAGAACCTGAAAATGTTCCCATGTCTTTAAGACCTAAACGGGCAGATGCTTGAATTGAAGCGAGCATTTGTTGTTTTGCCCACTCGGTTCTAGCCGTTGAATTGCCATGCAAATGAGATGGTGCAAAGTTATCGCACATTGAGTCATAAGCAGGGTGTACAGCCATTAACTGCCCAAAGATGTGTGTTGTTAACTCACTAATTTTTAAGCCATGATTGTTTAAAGTACCTAATATCTCATCGCAATAATCTTGGCTTTCTGCTGCCAAATTGACATCAAATAAACGCTTATCCCAAGCAGGAAGTTGTACTGCTTCAAAGCCTTGGTTTGCTACCCAAGCAGCAATATCTTCTAGACGGTTAAAAGGGAAAACATCATCGCTAAATTGAGCAAGATGAATACTAGGGCCTTTGATGGTTTTCATAATAAAACCTAATTAGTTGTCGATCGACAAACAATAGGCTGAATTTTGGATAAAAACAACTTTTTATTTTAAAATCAAAACAAAACTGGACTATTTTGAATAAATCTCATTGATTTATTTGTGAAAATATTTTTTTCGAATAATAATGAAAAGACGTACTGAATTTGATGAAGGGTCATTATGGCTGGCAGACCAAGAGAGTTTGATCGAGAAGAAGCCCTCGTAAAAGCGAGAGATTTCTTCTGGCTTCACGGCTATGAAGGCACATCAATTTCAGATTTAGTTGAAGTTTTGGGGATTGCCTCAGCTCGAATTTATAAAGCATTTGGCTCGAAAGAGGCTTTGTTTAGAGAAGCCGTAAATCACTATGAAAAAAATGAAGGTAATTTTGCGTTAAATGCTTTAAAGCAAAAAAATATTAAAGATGCCATCAGCCAATTATTTCAAGATGCGCTAGCGCTTTACACGCAAGCCAATCACTCGTATGGGTGCATGGTTGTGTCCGCAGCGAGTGTGTTAGGCGAAGAAAACCAAGCTGTTTTAGACTGGATGAAAGCACAGCGTATTGCACGAGGCCAGAGTCTAGTCGATCGATTTGTTCAAGCAAAATCAGACGGTCAATTGGTTGCAGATGCAGACCCTAAAACCTTAGGGCAATATTACGCGCTTGTTCTGCATGGGCTATCTGTTCAGGCAAGAGATGGATATTCGCAAGAAGAGCTTTCTCAGGTCATTAATTTTGCATTAAAAAATCTCGAGCAATATGTTGTAAGCGGTTAATACATTGAGATTTATTTAACTTATATTGTATTGGCAGAACTCCAAATATAAGGGATCTGCCTTATGTTGAGTTTTTAATTAATCAAACTTAGTAACTTCTGGTACTGACTCTAAATAATCAAAAAATTGCTGTATTTGTTCTTCTGTTACCCGTGCTGTAGAAATAGGCGGCAACTCATCTCTACCAAAGAATCCAACTTCGGGTGTTTCAATACTTGGTGTCAGCTCACCATCAATAATTTCGCACCAGAAGAAAGCCTTATACACATGTAAAAACATCGGAGGATGGGAGTGTTTGGTTCTATCTGTTAAAGCTAATAATTTAATGGCTTTAACGCGTAAACCTGTTTCTTCCAGAACTTCTTTTTCAGCATTTTCCGACGCTGAGTAACCTACGTCAGCCCATCCACCCGGAACGGACCATCGTCCATCTCCAATTTCTTTTGCTAATAATAATTTATTTTCTTTAAAAACAACTGCTCTGACATCTAGTTTTGGAGTGGCATAACCCACATCTTGAAGAACATTATTAATAAAATTTTCTGTTTTGATTTCTTTTAATTCTAATAAATATTCAATATGTCCTAAGAGTTGTTCATAACGTTCTTTGTCATAAACATCTTTTGAATAATGTAAACCTGTTTGAGCAATACCAGTAATTTTATTTAAAGTTTCTAACCACTTAACTGAGTCATTCATTGCAACGGATGCCTTCAAGCTTATATCTTTTAGCTATGGTAAGGCATACTCAGGCTAAGGACTATAAAACAGTTGTTAACTGAAATTTCAAACGAAGTCTTAAGAGGTTTTTTATGAACATAATTTTATTCATATTTTTCATACCAAACTTTCGTTCAAACAGTTATGGATTTGAAGAAAGTTAGAATTTTAGTGTATTAAAAAATTGACATAGTGTGATTGTGGTTGAGTACAGCAATGTCAAAAAAAAAAGAAAAAATGAAATTACTATTCCTCTAGGAGTTGCTTTACAGGTACAGCCCTTTTGAAATCAAAAATGGCTGATCATTGTTATTGAGGAAGGAATATATGCGCTTTTCATTGCCAGCTAGAATTACAAATAATATTGATCGTTCAGGTTTAATAAATAGTAAATCTTTTAATCCAGATACTTCAGTTAGTACACCGCAAGGAAAATATACCTGTGTTCACTATGGAATTATGATTCCAAATTTACCTGAACCTTTTAATTTCCTAAATATTATTTTGGTCGTGGGTCAACCTCAAATTAAGCTATTTCGAAATCAACATTTAATCAAGACAAGTGATATAGATACGGCTAACGTTTTAATTGGTACAGCTACTGGAACTCCTGATCACTTTAATGGCTATAGTGTAGAAAAAGATTGCACATTAGTGACCAATGGTAGCTACTTAAAGTTTGGCAATGATGTAACTATTGAAGGAACATACCCCGAATTTCATGCTCACCGTGAAGGTCACAACTTTAATTTTGATTTAAAGCTTCGAGCAACAGATAAAATTGCGCACTTCGCTAATCTTGTAGGGGGAGCATATGATCATTGGGCTTTGTTATGTGAGTACCAAGGATATGTAGAGCAAGCGGGTGTAAAAACAGAAATTAAGGGTTTATGTACTTATGAATATGCCCGTGGCATTAGTATTAATCTTCCAATTAACTTTTTTACATATCAAATTTTGAATATTGATGAAAAGACCCAAGTTTTATTTGTGGATACGTTCGGTCCATTAGGTTTAACGTTGCAAAGTAGAGTCTATGTGCGCTCGCTAGATGACCATGGGGGTATTTACTCTCGTGGTTTTAAATCTACTGTTCACGAATATGAACCTGAAAGAGTTACGACTCCAGATGGAACTAGCATGCGCTTACCACATAAATTTAGTTGGCAAGTGGATGATGATCATGGAAATCTTCTCATTAAAATTGATGGTATTACTAACCGTGACTTTAAGTATGGTATGGCGGGAGGCTATGCGGGAAGTTACCAATATAATGGGCTATTTAAAGGGAAACCAATACAAGGTAGAGCCTATATTGAATACATAGACCCGAAATAATCTTAAAATTTAATCAAGCACTTGTCTTCAATACGCTCTGCTTTTTACATCGGGTCAGGGCGTTTTTCAAAATTACATTTACATGTGTAAGAGCTGTAAACTTACGGTTCATACTGAATAAAAACTTTATTGTTAACTTAGTTAGGTGGTATTTTACTCAGCTATTGCTTTGTTTTCGATTGAGTTTGTAATTGTGAGCATGTCTATAAAAGAATCAAAAATTCGTAGTGATGCGGGCATCTTTCCTTGGCTAACTTATTTAACAATGAAAGACATGGGATTAGATACAGATGCTATCTTCTCAAGTGTTAATTTTTTAGAGCATGCACTGAATATCCCAGATAAAAACGTAAGATATGACAATCGTATTCAAGAGAAATTTTGGGCTGTTGCTGAAAAGGTCAGTGGTAATAAAGATATTGGGTTAGTCGTAGGCGGGCGAATGCCTGTACTACGTGGCGATTTATTTGAATATGTATTTTTAAGTAGTTCTACTTTCGGCCAAGGTTTAAATACAGCAATAAAATATTATCATCTATTTACCAGTGCATTTGATGTTTTAAAGCTTGAGGTAAAAGGAGAGGATGCTTACTTGATTGGTTTAGAGCATTCTATTCGGCACTATTTAGAATGCGCGATCTCAATTTTATTAGCATATTTAAAACATGTTTCTAATGAAAAATTTAAGCCTTTAGAAGTGTGGCTGACTTATCGTGAAGGTGCGGATGCAGAGCAATATCGAGAGATCTGGGGATGTCCTGTATATTTCAATATGCCTGAAGGGTGTATCAAGTTTAATGCCGATATTTTAAATGACTCTTCTGTGGCGGCTAATAAAACATTAAATAAAATCCATGAGACTATTATTGAAGAATCTTTAACTCAGATAGAAAAGCATGAACTGGTTTTTAAAATCGAAAATACTCTTCAAGATCAACTAAAATCAGGAAATTTTAAAATAGATGATATTGCTAAAACACTCAATATCACTTCAAAAGCCTTAAGAACTGACTTAAAAGAAATTGGTACGAGCTATGAAAAAGTATTAAATGAATACCGTCAAAAGCTTGCACGAGATTTGTTAGAAAACACACAGTTAAAAAGTGATGAAGTGGTTTACTTGCTAGGTTTTTCTGAGCCTTCAGCTTTTTCTAGAGCATTCAAATATTGGACTGGTGAAACTCCTTCACAATATCGGAAACGCAAAAGTAAAAAGATTATTACTCTTTAAATGTATTTGACTTAATCATGAGCGGTAAACCAAGTTCAGATAATAAACCTGTCCGTGAATTTGGAACACTTTTTCTCTCTAAAGCAATAAGCTCAATAAATTCTTTATTAAATTGTTTTCTAGGGTATTTTTCTAAAATTTCATTTCTAAAAGATAGGGGAAGTCTATATAGACCATCACTAATCACATCACAGGATGCGCCTTGCTGTAATAGAATAATTTCTGCTGGGTCAGAATAATCTATATAGCCGTTCATATGTAAGCAAATAGCATCTCTAATAACTTCACTTTTCTTTTCATCAAAGCTATGTTCTTTAGCCTTTAGCTCAAATTGTTTAGCACTCTCATAGGTAAAACAATTACAACCTTTACTATGAATATGCGGTTCAGTTAAGCCAATATCATGAAAAAGTGAGGCTATTAAAAGTGATTCATGGTCATATTGCTGATTTTGTATATTGCCTAAGGCAGCTCCCCAGAAATAGGTCCGCCATGAATGATTGTAGATAGATATACTTGCTTTAGCCTCTAGTTCATCAAGCGCGACTTTAACCATTTGAGTATCTGGTATTACGATCTGATCGATATCAAAATCATGGGAAGTTTTAAACCGAAAGTAATTTATTTTTATAGAGGCCATAATACTTGGCAGCATAATTTTTTGAATTAACTTAATTTTCTCTTTGAAATTGAGCTGACCATTTGTAGTTTGCATCCAGTGATATGAACCAATTTTTATAGTTTTCATTAGTAAATCTCATTTTAGAGTAATTACTCTAAAATATTATTGTAGATGATTTTTTGCAAGTTGGATCTTTTAAAATACCGATAGAACTTTGATTGATAAGCTTTTTATAAACCCCAATTTAACAATAAATTTTAATTATTTATCCTTACTTTTTAATGATCTATTTTAATACGATTGTCATTTCGTGTGCTTGACTGAAAGAGGGTTGAATACTATTCTTTGCCTGCTGGCCTACATTGCCAGTCGGTTGTCGCAGACCGATTCACACCCGTATCAGGATTATTTCTCTGAGGAATAATTTTGTGCGGCCATCTCGTTCCCTCCCGTTGCGGTAGGACGGGAGTGGGACACCCTCGGGTGTGCTGGTTGTGTGACCAGTCTGCGAACCCACTTCCGTTCTGCCACCATAATTTTAATGTCTGGCAGAACTCCAAATAAAAAGGAGTTGGCTTTGCACATCCATTATTTCTTGGCAGCCTTTGCCAAAAGCTATAACGACACAACTTAAACTTTTAAAGCAGTTTGATCGCCGTAAGGTTTTCAGGCTTTAAATTATTTCGTCTAAAAACTTAATCAACAATAAAACTTGAGATGTGCCACGCACAGTCTTTATGGGCTTTGCTATGCCTTTTTTCTCCCAAAAACGGCAGCGGTTTTTATATCTCATTTATATACAACAATAATTTTTTATAACGGTAAAACTATGCCACATTCAGATCTTCCATTTCGTGCTTTAAGCGTGCTTCACACTTCAAGATTTCTCTTTAATAAATACGGCTTTCATAACGTCGGAGTAGACCGAATTATCGAGTCGGCAAAAGTGCCCAAAGCGACTTTTTATAACTACTTTCATTCAAAAGAACGTCTCATTGAAATGAGCCTAACCTTTCAAAAAGATGGCCTTAAACAAGAGGTGATTTCAATTATCCATGTTCGAAAAGAATTAACCCTAGTTGAAAAACTGCGCAAGATTTACTTTTTACATGCCGACTTAGAAGGGCTTTACCATTTGCCGTTTAAAGCCATTTTTGAAATTGCGAAAACACATCCAAAGGCCTATCAGGTGGTAGTTGAATATCGAAACTGGTTCATTAATGAAATCTATAAACTGCTTTTAAAAACTAATGAAAATGCTTCAAAACAAGATGCACACATGTTTTTGTTTGTGATTGATGGTGCGATGGTTCAGCTTTTAGATCCCAACAAACCAGATGAAAGAGAGCGGTTGCTTGAGTATTTTTTGTTGGGATGGGTATAAAGTTAGTAAGAATAGAATTGACTGAAACATTATAGAATATTTAAATAAAGAACTAGAATAGACTATAGGAGATTTTAAAATAGTCTATTCTAGTTGTTACGGAACTTTTTTTGAAATATAAAAACTGAGACCATTACTATCAATACTCCAATCATTGAAGTTAGTGGGAAGGGGGTTTTAAATATAATAGCGTCCAATATAAATGTTGATATCGGGAGAAGTAAAAATAACATACTGACATTTTCTGCTGTATTTTTTGAAAGCATGTAATTTAGTAAAAGAAATGCGATAACAGAGACAACACCACCCATCCAAAGTAATGATGCTATAAAAGAAATATTCCATGTTACGTGCAATCCACTGTATAAAATTATTATAAAAAAGAACAGCCATGTAATAAATGTTTGTATTGCTAAAGCTGATAAAATGTTAGAGTGAATTTTCGATTGTAAGTATGTACCTATTGTAATTGATAAAAGTGCGATAAAAGAAAAAATAAATCCCAATAAGTTGAAATTATTGGAAGATTTATAACTTGTAACTGTGATAAATAATCCTGTAAAGCTAATTATTACTAATAAAAATTTTGATAAAGTTAGTGATTTAATATTGAAGAAAACAGTTAATAGCGGTTGAGTACCAAGAACTAAAATTACTAGGCCTAGTGAAATGCCTGTTTCAATTGAGTAAAAATAAAATACTAAATATAAAAACTGAAGTAAAAGACCAGTAAATATGATTTTAAATATTTGTTCTTTTTTTGGAAAAAGGTCTTTCTTTTGCCTATGAAAAATTATAATTAAAAATAGTAATATTAAGGCAATTGAAGATCTTAAAAATAGAAAACTCCAAATCGAAGAATAGTGCAATCCAAGTTTAGTGAAAATTGCACCCAAGCTCCAAATAATTAAAAAGATTACAGGAAATAACTTGTTAGTTAAATTAGATTGATTCAAGGAGTTTTCCTTGATGATAGGCTAGAAATTCTACTGGATAATCTGGATGAGCTTCTTTAGAGTCAAATTGATATGAAATATGTGTCATTAAAGTAGGTTTTCGGGTAAACAATATAAGCATATCTCTTGTTGCATTATGTCTTTCATCTAAACGTTCAACAGCAGTTAAACTGTGCTTACGTTCATGGTCAACTATAAGTAAAGTATCTAAAAAATCCCAATGTTGAAACTGCCCTAAAATATGTGATGGATCTGCTTCTTTTGTGCTTATACTCGTCTTTTGCTCCATTGAATGAATATATGAGATTGCACTATTTATCCCCATATTATTATGACCAAATAAAACAGTCATAGTATGATCTACACCATCTGAGTGAACACCTTCTAAAGCTGGTTCACCTACAGTTTGACTATCAGTAATCGTTCTAAGATGGAAAACTGTAGTCACCCAATCTTTAGACTTATAATCAAGGTGAGGTCTAGGAGAAAATGAAATATTTTGTATAAGGAGGTGTTTTAATTTTAATAGGGCCTGAAAGGCTGAATTATCAGAAAGGCTTTCGCTTATACCATAAAAATGTCGTATTTTCCCAGAGTCATGCCGCACGAAATCTTCTTTTTTAGATAAAATAAAAGGTTGAAATTCAGTTCTATAGATAGTGTTTCTTTTAAAATCAAATACAAAACGGCCACTTCTGGATTCTCTAAAATTTAAAGTAGGATCTTTTTTTAAATTATCACTAACAAATCGCAGCTTCTCAATATCATTTTCGCTCGCGCCCAACATTTTTAAAAGTTCACTTACTCTTTTTCCATCTATAAATATCACCTTATTTTCTTGGTAGATAGATTTTAATTTTTTTATAGAATCTAATAAATCAGTTTTATGCTCAATAACTTTCATAATATTGTATTCCCATAAGAACTTTAGAAATACTAAATAGTTTTTCATGTATGTTTTTACTGGAAAGCTTGTTTATTTTGTCAAATAGCTAGTTATTTGCTTCTATATTTTGTAGGAGGGATTCCGTGGTATTCAGAAAACCTCTTTGAGAAAGCTGACAAGTTTTGATATCCACAATGCGCTGCAATGATAGTTAGAGGCATGTCAGTATTAACTAAAAGGCTCACAGCTTTTTTCATTCTTTCATTACTACAGTACTCTCTTATGGATAATCCTATATTTTTTTTAAAAAGAACTTTGAGCTGGCTTTTACTTAAGTGAGCAATTGAACAAAGCTCATCTAAACTATATTGATGGTTAATATTTTCAGAAATGATATTGATTACCTTGTAAATTCTAGTATCTAGTTCACCTTTAAACTTCAAGTTTTCTAAAAGCTCATATAATAGGTTAGACATAGATTTTTCTAGATTTATGTTGTGATCATTCATAAGTTTTTCATCAACAAATGAAATGTACTTCAATAGACTTTCATCTAAAGTAAAAACTTTTTTGTCACAAATATTTTCTGGTAGGCAATTTAGATCAAGTACAATAAAACGAAATTTTTCATCAGCTTTAAAATGGTGAAATAAATTTTTACGTATTACAGCTGCCTTGCCATATGAAATATTTATCCAGCAACCATCGATTTGAAGATCAATTTTCCCAAAAATTGGTATAAGAATTTGGTGATAAGGATGATCATGTCCATGAATCATTTGTGTGTAAGTTCTAACAGAAAGTTTTATTGAATGTTCCATAAGATATAAAAAGGTAAAAGATGGTTAAATAATAACTACTCGTTAACTATAGAGTTTGCATAATAAAATTAAAATTTTAGTTAACTGACCTTGTCTATTAAACATAATTTATTCAATAAATCTACTATCTTTACAGATAAATAAAAAAATATTTAATTAAATGAAGTTTGCATAACCATTTTTTATTTTTCTGTCTATACCTGATTCAGTATGCTCCGAAAAAAATTGATAAGGCTTATAAAACATAATTGTTAAGATAATATGAACTATTTTTAATTATGTGAAAAGTAAAATATTTTTTTAATGACTAACTTTTTGGCAAAACAAACAAGCTTTTCACAACAAAATGTTAAGAAAATTTATATATTCTTTTTTGAGCTAACAACACTAAAGTAGGCTTAATATGAAAAATAATACAATATGTGAAATGGAAGAAGATTATATTCTAACCAATGAACAGAAATTTATTTTAGAAAATTTATTTTCTGAAATAACAGCAGATCCTTATAAACAATATGAAGCATTTTCTATTCAGGTAAATGGAATAAAAAATAAAATACTTGAGCTAAATAATTTTGAAGAGTTTGTTAGTGTATTTAAAAAATTTAGCAATGGCTCATTTATAGAAAAACCATTCCTTTTTATTAAAAATATGCCATACGATGAGAATGTCCCAGTTTTTGATAATGAAAAACCAGTATTGTCGAAATATGAATTAAAGAAAACGTTTATTTCAGAAGCTTGTTTAGCTCTAATTTCACATTTGTCATCTAGTACAGCAATTGGCTATGTAAATGTTAACAACGGAGATGTTTTTCAGGATATTTATCCATCAAAAAAACTTCAAAACACGCAATCTCAAAAAGCATATCAATCAATCAATTTTCATAAAGACTTGGCAAATCATTTCGTAAGACCAGATTATGTTCATATGCTTTCGATAAGATCGCCAATCGAAAATTCAGTGTGTACTACCTTTGTGAGAAATTTGGATGTATATAATCAATTTTCAGAAGAAGAAATTACATTACTTAGAAGCCCAAATTTTTATACTCCTTTTGATGATTTGACTGTCTTAGATGGAAAATATGATGTTGGTGAAGCAAACAAACATCCTATTTTTAGTGGTGATTATGATATCCGTTTTTTTGAGAATAGAACGGTTGCAGTTAGCCCAGTTCATCAAGGACTTATAGATAAAGTTATCGCAGTTATGCACAGCATGAAAAAAAGAGTTCAAATGTTACCAGGTGATTTTATAGCTGTTGCTAATAATTATTCTGTACATGGTAAAGAGATTATTGAGTTAAATGATCCAGAAGCAGCTTGGACGCGATGGATGATGAAGACCGTAAATGTAGATGATATTAGTAATCATAGACATCATTTGGTCGTTGGTACGAATTATTTAATTAAAGGATAATTACCAATGGATAAAAATCATCAACAGCGAAATCTATTTAGATCATGGTCTGTGCAAACTGGAGAAGAGTCTCCAATAATTGTAGGTGGGCAAGGGGTATGGTTTTTTGATGAAAAAGGGAAAAAATATTTTGATTTAAGTAGTCAAAGAGTAAATTTAAATTTGGGGCATCAGCATCCAGCTATGGTTGATGCAATAAAAAAACAAACTGAAACATTGTGTTCTGTTTCTCAAGTGTTTGTATCCGAAGCTAGAATAAAAGCTGCTAATCTGATTGCAAAGCATACACCTGGCGATCTGAATAAAATTCTATTTACTAATAGCGGTACAGAAGCAATAGAAAATGCTATAAAAATTTCAAGAATCCATACTAAAAAGCACAAAATATTATCAATGTACAATAGTTATCATGGGTCCACGGCTGGAGCCATGAGTCTTACAGGTGATAAAAGAAGATTGAAAAATGAGCCAGGTATACCGGGGGTAATTCATTTTCAAGGACCAAATAGTTATCAAAGTAAGTTTTTTTCTACATCTGAAGCAGAAGAGACATATAGGGCTATTGCCCACCTATCAAATATTATTGAAGGGGAAGGACCTGAAAATATTGCTGCAATTTTTATAGAGCCTATAGTTGGCTCAAATGGAGGAATTGTTCCTCCACAGGGCTATTTAGAACAACTAAGACAGTTATGTGATCAACACAATATTCTATTAGTTTGTGATGAAGTAATGATGGGATTCGGTAGGTGTGGAGAATGGTTCTCTGTAAACAATTGGTCAGTTGTACCAGATCTAATTACTTTTGCCAAAGGTGTAAATTCAGGTTACATCCCTTTAGGAGGAGTAGCTATTTCTGAAAAAATAGCTAAGACTTTTGAAACTGAATATTTTCCTGGTGGCGGAACATATTATGGGCATCCGCTTGCTTGTGCTAGCGCTGTGGCTGCAATAGAAATAATGGAAAAAGATAACTTGATTAGCCGAGCCAAATTTCTTGGTATAGAAATTTCAAACAATCAAGCAAAAAGGTGGAAAGAAAATAAATTAGTTGGAGATGTAAGAGGTCTAGGCTTATTTTGGGTCATAGAATTAGTAAAAACGAAAGCTTCTAGAGAACCATTTTTGAATGATTCAGAAGAAATAAAATTTCTAAAGGCAGAATTACTAAATGAGGGTATCTCTACTTTAGTTCTACAAAATAAAATTTACTTCTGTCCGCCATTAATTATTGATGATGAAGAGTTAGAATTTGTTTCGAATAAATTAGATTCAATATTATCAATTTTTGAAGAAAAATATTATGAATATTAAAATAAATACAAATAGTAGAAGCCAAGTAATGGCTGAGAGCTGGTCAAAAAGGGCGGCAGTGCGCGATAAACGATTTGAAGAGTATAGAGCAAATCTATTTGATCAGTCTTTTCGTGAATTTCCAGAAACACTGATACCATTTCACCAACATCCATTATATTTAGAGTTAGATATAGAGAAAAAAAACTATATAGATAGTTTAGCGTGGATTTATTGGAATAAAAGAGTTGTAGAAACAGAAGAACTTATTGTTGCACCCGCCATACAAAAACTGATTGAACTTGATCATATCTTTAATATTAAAGGGACGGATAGATCAATAATACGTCAGACCCTTGTTGATGAAACATTTCATTCGTATATGCATGAAATAGCTATAGAAAACACAATTAAATGGAGAAATTTACAGGAAAATATAGTAGATGAATTAAATAAAAAAGCATTAATTTATAGACGTTATAAAGAAATTTGCAGTAAAAATTTGAGTGAAATTGAGAAGGATTTAGCACTTGTAGCATGGTGTTTTGTAGGTGAATTGAGTATTTATGAATTTTTAAATTTAGTTTCAAAAGATGAAACAGTACAACCCTTTAATAGACATTTAGTGAGTTTGCATGAAAAAGATGAAAACGCTCATGCAGGTGTTTTTGAAATTATTATTTTAAATAATTTAGAAAACTTAAAAAATGAACATAAAGCAATTTTAAGGAAATTTATAAATATTGCTATGGATGTATTTGTTGAAGATGATTGGATAGTTTGGAGTCAAATTCTGGATGTGGTAGGTGTGAAATCGTCACAAACTATAATTAATGATATAAAGAATGAAAATAAATATATCAGTAAAATAAACTTATCTAGAAGTTATGAAAGAATATATTCTGTATTTGATGAACTGAATTTGGAGTTGTAATATGTTGGATATTCAAAGTGTTAAAGAAACTTTTGGTAATGGCAATATAACTGAAATTAGATTGCAAGATGGAGGGTTATTTAATAATTTAGTTTTCTTTAAAAGCAATGAAAAAAAATATATTTTCAAACAATATATGGATCAAGCTAAAAGTGAAATTTATAACATTCCCAATATACCTAAAGAGGAAAGATATACACTTGCACTTGATGTTCAAAAAATTGTTTCAGAATTATTTCACAATCATAGTAATATAAAAATTCCATTAATTATTCGTGAAAATGAGAGTTCTACTAGTTTTATTATGGAGTTTCTAAATGGTCAAACTTTTATAAATTTCCTTGAAAAAGGAACTTTTACTGAAAACCATATACGTGAAATTGCATATTTTCTAGGTAAATTGCATCAAGAATCCTTTCTGAAGTTTAATGAAGCTAAAAAGCTATATAATACTAAATTTAGAGATTTTAAGTTGCTTTTACAATATGATGGTTTAGAAAAATTTGTAGACAAAAAAACATTCGAAAATATTATTAAAATTAAAAATAAATATATATCAGAATCATATTGCATTCTGCATAGTGATCTTAACTCAAGAAATATTCTTATTGATAGTAACAAAATTGTTTTTATCGATTTTGAACAGTCTCATCTTGGATCGCCACAATATGATTTGGCCTATATTTTTTCAGAAATATATATGAGCTCTATATATCATAAAAAAGATGCTAAGAGATATATGAGTATATTCTTAGAAGAGTATTTTAAAGAATTTAATAAGTTAGAAAAAGATACTGTTGTAGATTCTTTTATGCAGCATTTAGGAATCCAAATTATTTACAGATTTTTTGGCCCAAGTAAAAAGCATTGGTCATACTATATTGACGAAAAAGCTAGACAAGAAATTGTAGAGGACTCATTGATTTTTATTAATGGAGAATAATTTCATGTCACAATATTTACATTCAATAAATCAATTAACCCCTTTGGAGTTCTTAGAGAAAAGTTATAATTTTCATGGGGATAATATAAGTTTTTATGATAAGGGGCATAGCTACACTTTTAGTGAAACTTATACCAGAATAAAAAATATATCATATTTTTTCATTAAAAATGGCCTAATGAAAGGAGAAAAAGTAGCTATATTATCAATGAATTGCATGGAGGTTATTGAGTTACATTTTGCAATTGCTAAGGCGGGTGGGGTTGTTGTTACTATCAATCCTAATCTTTCAATTAGTGAAATAATTCAACAACTAGAATTTTCAGAGACTAAATTCTTATTTCTTAATCTATCCGAAGATAAATTTTCAAGTATTATTAATGTGGAAAATGAATTATTTTTCATTGTTCCACATTCATTTGAAAATAAATTTGATAAATTAAAAGAAAATAAATTTTTTATTTATGAAAGCTGTTTGAAAAAAAACGACACATACACTGATGAAGTATTTCCAGTAATTAATGAGTATGATGATCTTGCTATTAATTTTACCTCAGGAACTACAGGCTTACCAAAAGCAGTTGTTTATACTCATAGAACTGCTTATTTACAGGCTTTAGGTCAAATTATAATTTTTAATTTAGATATTAAAACTGTATATTTTTGGTCGTTGCCTATGTTCCATGGTAATGGTTGGGCACATATTTGGGCATTGTTTGCTAGTTCAGCTACACAAATTATATATGATAATAATTTGCTTAATGACATAGAAGATGTTTTGGAAAAGATCAGATTTTTTAATGTTACTCATTTAGCAGGCTCACCAAGATTATTAAAATCATTAGCATTTCATGATAATTCCGATAGTTTAAATTATTTAAATCTAATGATAGGAGGAGCTTCTCCTTCTCCTGAATTATTAAATAGATTTTATGATTTAAAAATTAATTTGGTCAATCAATATGGTTTAAATGAATCGTTAGGTTCTATTACATCTACATCATCTAAGTTTACTGATTTTAAATCACTGGATGATTATGTTGATTTTCATAGTAAACAAGGAATAGTTTCTCCACATTTTGGTTCAAAATTTAAATTAATTAATAATGAAGGTAAATTGATTAAACATGATGGAAAAGATATTGGGGAAATATTAATCAGAGGAAATACCCTTTTTAGTAGATATTATAAAAATAAAGCCATGACAGATGAATCTATAGAGAATAATTGGTTTAGAACAGGTGACTTAGCTGTAATCCATTCAGATGGTTCACTACAATTGAAGGATAGGAAGAAAGACTTAATATTTATTGAAAATGATAATGATTGGTTAAATGTTTCTAGTTTGGAAATTGAATATATACTATTGAAATATAAATATATTGATGATGTTGCTGTAATAGGTATTAATAGTAATTTAGCACAAGAAACAAAAATTATAGCATTTATTGAAAGTACGATGAATCTAGAACAAATCAGTGATGATCTCCTTCTATATTGTTCACAGAATTTAGGTAAACTAAAGACTCCTCACAAGTTCATCCTAGCAGAACTTCCCAAAACAGCAACGGGTAAGGTTAAAAAGCATGAGCTAATGACTAAGATGGCTAATTGTTTATGACCTATAATTACTATTTTGACTTGGATGGTACTTTAATTGACTCTAATGTTGATGCAAATAGTATCGCTGAAGTATTTGATTTTATTAATAGTAATATTTTATATAGTGATTTCATAGATTATTGTGATTATATTTTTAAAAGTAGCCCTTTTTTCGATTATATGTTTTCTGTAGGGATTGGTGTTAATGAATTGTTTTGGATTGATAAATATTTTTATGGAGATGAATTAGAAGAATTTTATAAATGGGTGGATATCTTTCAAAGAGATTGTTATAAATATATTAAAGGATTATGTTTTTGTGAAAAGCCGTTTCCCATGTCGATCTATTTTAGACCGATTGCAATAAAAAAATTAATTGTAAATTCTGAGTTTTTAGATGTTTATTTTAAAAACCTAAATAGTAATTTTTACATAATTACAAATGGTGATTCATATATTCAATATCAGAAGATTTTTTATTCAGGTCTGCTGCCTTTTTTTAAAATGGTTTTTGTTTCTGGTGATTTTGGCGTAGGTAAACCTTCAAAATGTTTGTATAGAAAAATCTTAAATATTACGAGGGAAAACCCTGAAGAGTGTTACATGATAGGAGATAGTATTAAAAAAGATATTCTTCCATCTGGAGAGCTAGGATTTAGGACTTTACATATTAAAAGCAAAAAAGATTTATTGGCTATAAATTAATTAGGCTAACTCCATTTATCAATAGCATTGAGTTAATCGCTCATTAGAAGTAAAAAATTACAATAACTTTCTGCTTTGATTCAACGATTAGTCTATGGTTTAGACTGTCACGAAATTTTAACTTGATATTTAACAAAGGTAATTTTAGAATCCGCCCAACTAATTTTTAGGAGCTTCAATGTGAGTACTTGTTCGAGTGACGATAGTCGATCGGTAATAGTCTAAGTATCCACTGAAGTCCTAACAGACCTCTTTTTGTGGATGCAAGAAGAGGTTTTTTATTTTCATCTTTTCATTTCTATTATTAGCCCATGATTTAATCATGATGCGTTGCAGTACTCGCATATGCTCCATAACTTATGGGAGTGATGCCAGTGGTATTTACTTTAAAGAAACGCTCACTTATTTCAGGTTTCTGTTTATTGACTTTATCTAACGCTAGCCATAGTGGACGACCTATGGTTGTTGACGATGCAGCTCTTGTTTCTTCAAAGACCTGTCAACTCGAAACATGGATGCAGCATAATCCTGACAACAAAGAATATTGGGCAATGCCTGCCTGTAATTTTGGCGGTAATTTTGAATTTGCTGTAGGGCTGGGAAGAGTAAACGATGATACTGAGCACGCCAGCTATGCAACCTTACAAGGTAAAACCTTATTAAAGCCTTTAGAAACCAACAATTGGGGAGTTGGTTTTTCTTTTGGCACTCAAATGAATACTAAAGATTCTTCAAGGAAAGATTGGACTGTTAACGTTCCATTAAGTGTTTCTACTTTCGATGATAAATTTTTAATCCATGCCAACCTCGGTTGGTTACATGAAAATACCACGCATAAAGACCAGACCACGTGGGGAATTGGAACCGAAACACAACTTACTCATCCATTAACGCTCACTGCCGAAGTATATGGGAATGACCGAAATGATGTTTTTTACCAGACAGGTTTTAGATACATGGTCTATAAGGACTTTGTTCAATTAGATGCAAGTTATGGCAATCAAATTTCTTATCACGATAATGCATTTTTCTCTGTCGGATTTGTATTCCTAACAAATGCTTTTTTACCTTGATGATTTAGAAATATCTTTATCTATCAAAAAATCTGACAGATTCTAACTTTTGATATCAGATAAATACATTTATCCTAACTGAACTTGAGCACAACCTTTTGAAGTGCTCCTCTTTATGGTTAGATTTTTAGGTATTTAAAAAATGAATAAAATGCACGTAACTTTAGCGGTAATTATTGGCTTAATTGTTGGTGGAGTAATAGGCGCTCTAGGTTACTCTAAAACTGCTGCACGTTATGACGCGATGACCACAGCATGTGTAATGGTAAACCAAGCGGTTGAGCATGGGATCTTGAAACCTGAACAAGTAAAAGAGCTAGGTGAGCTCACAGGTCAAAGCCTTAAAAAAGATTATGAATCTGTTGCATCCAAATTCAAATTCTCTGAAAAGCAATTAGGTAACGCATCTGAAGGTTCTAATTGTAGTCAGTTTATTGTTGGGGTGAATGCCGCAAAATAATGAGTAGGAAGCCCACAGTGTGTGGGCTTTTTTATTAGAGGCTATGAGCTGAACATCCCATCTACAGACTGCTATAATCGCGTTCAGCCTTAAGATCACCATAAAATCTAAGGGATAAGCTCGTCTTAAAGACAGGCATCTTGAGATTGCAAACAAGTCTGCTAGGAAATATGAAACGTTATCTAAAGCAAATTGAATCAACTACTTCTAACTGGACAACAGAGCAAGACTGTTTCTTGATAGAAAATAATTCTCTCCCAATTCACGAACTCACAGAACACTTGCCTTTTTCTGAAGAAGAAATAAGAGTGCGTAGATCTGTTTTGGGTTTGATACGACGTGATAAACAGATGAAAACATATTAATTTTACCAATTGGTATAAAATAATATGAAAGTAAATGTTTCTAATTATCTCTATTCAACCATTCATTTTGTGGATGAGTTATCAAAACCATAATTTTTTTAGGTGTTTTTTAGGCTATCTTTACATAAGATGCTAATTACTTACAAACCGCACCTATAAGATTACCTTTACTTACATTTCTTTGAGCATAATCAAAGTCATAAAAGATTTTTAGATCAGCACTTTATAACAATAGTACGGAGAGAGGTTAATGCCAAAGTATTTAGCTGTAGCCGAAAAGGTTTATAAAAATATTAAAAAAGATAGCTTATTCACTGATGACATTACTCAGAATCTTAACTGTTTAATTAGTCAGATTCGAAAAGCGATCAAGGGAACTGAGTTTAAGCTCAAGTTCAACTATATAGACTTTGAAGAGAACTTAACCAAACCTTTAAGTGAATGCAAAGTTCAAATTGACCTAAGTGTCATGCCAAAATTTGCAAATGAAGGAGAGTATCTTCTTTGGCTAGCTGGTTTTATTGAACGAATTACGGAAGGTGGAAAACCTAAATTACCACCAATTTCGCAATTTCTTCCACCAGGTTTTAAGATGTCGAAAGATGCATTTCCTGTATCTGTAGCTCCTCAAAAAGAAGAGCATGCAGACATGATTATCAATTATTTTAAATCTGAAGATTTTAGTAAAACCAATAAAACTCCTTCATAAAAAGAATATAGAAGTGACCGTCCACCACACTTCTATATACTGCTGGTTTTAAATTCAGCGACCGCCTTCTGGGGCGGTTTTTTTTGTCTTAATCCCATCCTAACTAACTTTTAACATTGTCTAAATTTAGATTTTAGAAAATATTAAATGTATACAAATGTGCATAAATCTATTGAATCATAATAAATAACAATATCTTAGGTGTATTTGTTGATAAAGAAAAATATACGTTTTTCACATAAGCAATGTGTCAAGTAACGCAATTAAACATTTAGCTGTTCATAATCTTTAAAAAAAGGGGAATATAAATAATATGAATGAAAATGCCGAGTTAATTAAATACATAGACGTTGCTGAAAATGTATATGAACGTATTTATGAAAATAACCAAGTTTCAAACAACTTGATTGTTAACCTCAATCGAATTATGGCTGAAATCAAAAAGCAGGCCGAAGAAAAAGATTTAAAATTAAAGTATAACTCTATCGATTTTGAATATTGCCTGAGTTTGCCTTTGGCAGATAGAGATATAAAAATTGATTTAAGTTTGATTCCTCATTTTGAACATCGTGATGAATGTATTTTATGGCTAACCAATTTTATTGGAAAAATTAGTGTGCAAAAAAGGATGATAAGGCAGAAACTAAATTATCATTAAAATGAATTAGATTTTAAATGTATGAATGAACCGTCTTTAGACGGTTTTTTGTGGGTGAAATATATAATATGATTTACCACAGATTGACACTCCATAATTAGAAAATGACATAGAGCGCTTTAAAATGAAAAAGCTTGTAATGACTTTTGCTGTATTGATTCAACTATCGACCTATAGTGTAGCCAATGATTCTACGGGCTATGTCGGTACGGGTGGGATTCAATATCTCAAAAATTCGCAGATTGCCATGCAAAGCGAAGATCTATTTATTAGTAAAAAATTGATTAAGGTCGATTACCTCTATAAAAACCTAAGCAATAAAGAGGTCACTGAAACCATTTTATTTCCACTACCGCGCATTGATAATTTTTTTGAGTCTGATTTTGCCCATACAAAAGAACTTCTAAAAAGTTTTAAGATCGTGGTAGATGGGAAAAATATAAAACCGGAAATGCATGTCAGAACGTTTATTCAAAAAGATGAAAAATCACCGCTGATTGATGCAACAGATGAGTTTAAGCAATGCGGTTTTAGTGAAAAAGATATGCTCAACCCGTGGCTGCGTAATAACTATGATTATGAATATTATGTAGATAAGCTAAAGCAATGTAATAAACCACAAATACAGAAAATTTTAGCCAATTTTAAAAAAGATGATGTAATCCCATGGTCATCTCAAGTGATCTATAGTTGGAAGCAAACCTTTAAAGCCAATAGTTTGACTAAAATTCACCATGAATATAAACCTTTGGTGGGTGGTTCTGTTGCCTTATATCCCGAGGAAGATAGCCGACAATTTTGTATGGATAATCAATTTAAGCAGGGCTTAAAAAAAGCTAGTGCAGAAAATTCGCCGTTTAGTGCTTTGGGTTATATTTTGACGACGGGTGCAAATTGGGCAAAGCCGATTGAAAACTTTAAGTTAACCATTGAGCGCGATAAAAATGAACTGGTTTCTTTTTGCTGGGATGGGCAAGTCAAAAAGATTAGCCCAACTCAATTTCAGATGACCAAAACCAAGTTTGTACCCAAAAAAGACCTTGATATTATTTTTGTGAGAGTGAAATAAGCCAAACTCAAATAAAAATGAATAAATGGCTAGCCTAATCACGCTAAGAAATTCCATACTATAAAAGTAGAGGAGTTTTTTAAGACAGGATGAAACGTGAATTTAAAGAATCTGGAAGCTTTTTATTGGGTTGTGACTTTAAATAGCTTCAATAAGGCTGCAACTAAATTGCAAACCACCCAGCCTGCGGTATCTCAAAAAATCACATCTCTTGAAAATGAATTAGGCTTTAAAGTCTTAGATCGAAACTATCGGCAGTTTAAACCAACGCACAAAGGCTTAACTTTGTTTAAGTACGCCGAAAAATTTATGCGACTAGAAACAGATCTGGTGGCTGAACTCACTGAAAATCAGCATCTGACGGGTACAATTCGTTTAGGCGTTTCTGAAACGATTGTCTATACATGGCTAGTCGAATATATCGAAAAGGTTCAACAAGAGTTTCCAAAAATTTCAGTAGAAATTGTGGTGGACCTAACACCTAACCTACAAGAAGGTGTGCGTACAGGCGATTTGGACATGGCCTTTTTGCTTGGGCCAACTTTGGCTTTTGAATGTATTGAACAGGCCTTGTGTGACTTTGAGCTAAGCTTTTTGGCTTCACCGTCATTTAAGGGCTGTGTGGCTCAAATGTCTTTTAAAGCTCTCATGTCTCATACCATTTTAACTTACCCAAAAATTACCTATCCCTATAAAGAATTGAAAGCAAGAATGAAAGAACTGGGCGTTGATGAACCACTTTCAATTACCAGTTATTCATTAGCAACTCTGTTGCGTTTAGCTGAGCAAGGCTTAGGCATTGCTGTCGTGCCGACCTTAACCGCTTTAAAAGAAATTACAGATGGTCGACTGGAAATATTAAATACACCGATTCAGTTAAAGACCTTTCATTTCACCTCGATCTACATTCAAGGAAATGACGTTGCCTTGAAAGAAAAATTGACAGAGGTTGCGGTTAAAGTCTCGGAAAGTGCCATGAAAAGCCTCAATGAGAAAATCCAAAAATAAGCGCTGTTATTATTTTTATAAAATATTTTTTCTTATTTTAAATAGGCTGCTTGCATGAAAAGTCATAAAAGCAGCTTATGAAGTTTGATAAGTAAAACTTATCCTGATTTTTTAATAAACATTAAATCATTTAAAATCAAATATTTGATTTTTTTATTTTATGTAAAAAGTCTTATTGTCCGTAGGGATTAGCTATGTTTTTATTTTAGATACAAGATTTGATCACCGATTGTGTTGATTGGGGAACAGGGAATCTTTGTCATTTAAAAGGATTAAAGAATATCGTTTGGGAAAGAAATGGTGTTCTTGGTTCAACTTGCAAATAGCGTTGTTAAGCTCAAATGGATGAGGAACGCATTAATATGTCTTTACTGAAATCTTCTTTTTTATCAGATCGCCAATGGGCCATTGTTGCCTCAATCTTTATGATGGCGACCTCTGCAATGGGACCCGGATTTTTAACCCAAACTGCTGTATTTACAGTGAAGTTAGGTGCGGCATTTGGCTTTGCCATTTTAGTTTCTATTCTGATTGATTATGTAGTTCAACAAAATATTTGGCGAGTGGTCACACTCACTCAAATGCGTGCATCGGATATTGCCAATAAAGCAATTCCCGGCAGTGGTTACTTACTGGCTTTTCTGGTCATTCTAGGTGGTTTTTTCTTTAGTATTGGTAACATTGCAGGTGCGGCTTTAGGTCTAAATGCGCTTTTTGGCCTAGATACAAAGTGGGGCGGTATTTTAAGTGGTGCGTTAGCCATTTTGATTTTTGCCTCAAGAAAAGCAACGCTTGCCATGGATAAAAGCATGATCGTGTTGGGATTGCTTAAAATTCTCCTGATCATTATTGTTGCCGTGATTGTGATGCCTCCTGTGGGACAAGCTGTACATCAGACCTTTGCTCCAGATCAGATTGACTTCGCCATTATTACCACCATTGTCGGCGGTACGGTTGGTGGTTATATCTGCTATGCAGGCGCACACCGTTTACTCGATAAAGGCGCTGTTGGCCCTGAAAATATTGATGAAGTCGCTAAAGCTGCAACCAAGGGTATTATTGTTGTCGGCATCATGCGCTATGTGCTGTTTTTAGCATTTTTAGGTGTAGTGGTGAGTGGTGCAAATATTGATTTAGCCAGCCATGACGCCAATCCGGCAGCTCAAGCATTCCAATATGCAGCGGGCACATTTGGTTTTAAATTATTTGGTTTAATTTTCTGGGCTGCCGGCATTAGTAGCACTATTGGTGCAGCATATACTTCAGTGTCGTTCTTTAACGTGTTTAAAAAGAACTTAACACCAAAACAAAACAACTATACGACCATTACTTTTATCGCATTGGCTTTATTGCTCTATGTGTTATTGGGCGCAACTCCAGCAGGTCTACTCATTTTTGTCGGTGGTTTTAACGGTTTAGTGTTGCCAATTGGCCTTACAATTTTTGTGTATGTTGCTGCGTGCCGTAAAGATTTAATGGGTAATTATAACTATCCAAAATGGTTACTTATTTTGGGTGGATTAACATGTCTGTTGACGTGGTGGATGGGCTATATGTCGTTTACGACAGTGTTTAATTATTTGACCAAGCTTTAAGCCAGACTTTGTTCAATAATAAAGGAATAATGCCATGTTTGTAGATTTAAATAGTGATTTGGGTGAAAGCTTTGGCTCATGGAAAATGGGCAATGATGACCAGATTTTACCTGTCGTGACCAGTGCCAATATTGCTTGTGGCTTTCATGCTGGCGACCCGCTCGGCATTTTAAAAACGGTTCGTAAAGCAGTGGAGCTTGGTGTGACTGTTGGCGCTCACGTGTCTTACCCAGACCTTGTTGGCTTTGGCCGCCGTAATATGGATTTGTCACGTGACGAATTGATTGCCGATGTGCTTTACCAAATTTCTGCACTCGATGGTTTGGCAAAAGTGGCAGGCTCAAAAGTGCAATATGTTAAACCGCATGGCGCGCTCTACAACACCATTGCACATGACCAAGCGCAGGCAGCCGCAGTGATTGATGCAATTAAAATGTATAACCCTGAATTGGTTTTGGTGGCTTTGGCTGGATCAAACTTAGTGGAGCAAGCACGCGCGGCTGGTTTAAAAGTCGTGTCTGAAGCATTTGCTGATCGTGCCTATAACAGCAATGGTTCACTGGTTTCTCGCCGCCTAGAAGGAGCGGTTTTACACGACTCGGCATTTGTTGCCAGCCGTGTGGTTTCAATGCTTGAAAATGGTGGAGTTGAGTCAATTGACGGTGTATTTACCCCAATTCAAGCCGACACCATTTGCCTACATGGCGACACCGATGGTGCACTGGAGATGTCGGCAGCCATTAAAGCCGAGCTTGTAAAAAACAATATTGAAATCCGCCCATTTGTAAATAAAGCATAAGGATGAGCACAATGTATAAGGATATTAAAGTCGACCCAGCTCAGCTTGAAGCCGCATTAGATGCGCGTTTAAAAATTCGTGCTGGTTTTGATAAACCGACAGCAGGCATGGCTGCGGGCATGACGCAGGTCAACATGATTTCGGTGCCAAAAGAGTGGGCTTACGATTTCCTTCTTTACGCACATCGCAACCCACAAAGCTGTCCAGTACTTGATGTGCTCGAAGAAGGCATCTATGCAACTCAGCTTGCGGCAGATTCAGACATCCGCACCGACTTTCCGCGTTATCGCGTTTGGAAAGATGGTGAAATGGTTGATGAAGTGACTGATGCGAGCGAGATTTATAATGCCCATCCTGATTTGGTGACTTTCTTAATTGGTTGTAGTTTTTCATTTGAAACGGCTTTGCAAGAAGCGGGTATTGAAGTTCGCCATATTCATGACGATACCAATGTACCAATGTATTTAAGCAATATTCAGTGCCAGCCAGCAGGGCGTATTTCAGGAAACATGGTGGTTTCCATGCGACCAATCCCATCTCATCAAATTAGTGAAGCTGTAAAAATTACCGCGCGTATGCCAAGTGTACATGGTGCACCTGTACATATTGGGCACCCTGAAAGCTTAGGAATTTTGGACGTAAACAAACCTGACTTTGGTGATGCCTCTCGCATAGAAGCGGGTGAAATTCCAGTGTTTTGGGCTTGTGGCGTAACACCGCAAGCGGCAGTCATGAACTCGAAAATTCCTTTTGCCATTAGTCATGCACCGGGCTACATGTTTATTACTGACATTCCTGACCGTGCTTGGATTGGCTGATTGGACTAAAGAAGAATTAAAAGGATAAGCAAATGCGTTTTTTATCGGTAAACGCCGATTGTTTCCTGATTGAGCTTGCGAGCTTAGAAGAAACTTTGGCGTTGTACAATAAATTGCAAAATACGCAATTGAATGGAATTAAAGACTTAGTCCCTGCTGCAAAAACAATTTTGGTTTTTTTCAACGAGATTGAAACCAACTTTAAAACGCTGGTTGCTTCAATTCAGAGCCTTAAAGTTGATTCTGGATTTGAGCGTAGCAGCCAAGAGGTGATTGTGCCGATTCGTTACGATGGCGAAGACCTTGCTCAGGTTGCCGAGTTACAAGGGCTGTCTGTGGCTGATGTGATTAGAAAACATCACGAAAGCGTGTGGAATGTGGCTTTTATTGGTTTTGCGCCGGGCTTTGCTTATATGAGCAGTCCCGATCGGCCTTTTACCGATATTCCACGTTTAACGGTTCCGCGCAAAAAAATACCGTCAGGTTCTTTGGGCTTGGCTGGAAAATATTCTGGTATTTACCCAAAAGACAGTCCGGGTGGCTGGCAGCTTATTGGTACAACATCGGAAAAAATGTGGGATTTAGAGCGCAAAAATCCAGCACTACTTTTACCGGGCATGACTGTTCATTTTGAAGATGTCACGCATCGTCCAACTACTGTGGTTGTACCGCAGCAAATCACACGTAAGGTTGAGCCGAAACAATCTCTGCCACTGTTTACCATTACTGCGCCAAGTTTACAGATGCTCATTCAAGACGAAGGGCGCTTAAACCAGACCAATATTGGTGTTGGTGTGGCTGGTGCAATAGACTTATCTGCCATGCATAGTGCTAACCGTATTGTGGGTAACCCAACCGATACACCCGTCATTGAAGTTTTAAATGGTGGCTTAAAAGCCAAAATGCAGCATGCTGGCGTTATTGCGGTTGCAGGTGCTATTTCAAACATTCGTGTGAAATTTGCTGATGGTCAAACCGTAGACTTTGAAAGCTATCAACCGATTGATCTGGATGAAGGCGATGAATTTCAAATTCAGCCACCGACAGCAGGGCTTCGAAATTATTTGGCTATTCGTGGTGGCATAGACGTTGAACCTGTACTCAATAGTGCTTCGTTTGACAGCTTGGCAGTATTAGGGCCAGAGCCTTTAAAGCTCGGAGATACGATTTATCAAGGGCAGGTGAAGGCAGCCAACATTAGCGTAAATGAAGTGGGCAAGTTCGATTTGCCAAAAGCTGGTGATGTGGTTGAGCTAGATATTGTGATGGGACCGCGTACAGACTGGTTTGAACAAGACAGTATTGAACTGCTGTGTCAGCAAGAATGGCTTGTGACCAATGAAAGCAACCGCGTTGGGTTAAGACTTTCAGGTGAGCAGCCTTTAACTCGCAAAATTACCTACGAGTTGGAAAGTGAAGGCACATGCATTGGTGCTTTGCAGATTCCACCGAGTGGTCAGCCGGTTTTGTTTATGAATGATCACCCTTTAACTGGCGGATATCCAGTCATTGGCGCTGTTGCTAAACACCATTGGGATTTGGTGGCGCAGATACCAGCAGGTTGCCATATCAAATTTAAAAAAATTGCCGAATTTACAGATTTTGAGAATGAATGATGAATACAGAAAAATTATTGATTGCTAACCGTGGTGAAATTGCCGTTCGTATTATTCATGCTTGCCGTGACATGGGAATTGCATCGGTCGCGTTATATGCAGATGATGATATTGGCAGCATGCATGTCGAACTTGCAGATGAAGCATGGGGCTTGGCTGGTGCGACTGCAAGCGAAACCTATTTAAATATTCCTGCCATTATCGAAGTTGCAAAAAAGTCAAAAGCGACCATGGTTCATCCGGGTTATGGCTTTTTATCTGAACGTGCCGAATTTGCTCAAGCCGTGATTGATGCAGGTTTAAAATGGGTAGGGCCTTCACCAAGTGCCATTGAAAAACTAGGCGATAAAATCGAAGCGCGTAAAATTGCCGCTTCGGTCGGTGCGCCGTTAGTTCAAGGCACGCAAGACCCACTAAACAATGCAGATGAAGCTTTAGAGTTTGCCAAACAATTTGGTTTACCGATTGCCATTAAAGCTGCATTTGGTGGCGGTGGCCGTGGCTTAAAAGTCGCATGGAAACTCGAAGAAGTTAAAGAGCTTTATGAGTCGGCAGTACGAGAGGCAAAAGCTGCCTTTGGTCGCGGTGAATGTTTTGTCGAGCAATATCTAGATAAACCGCGCCATGTAGAAGCGCAAGTGATTGCCGACCAACACGGCAACATTGTAGTACTTGGCACACGTGATTGCTCGTTGCAACGTCGTAACCAAAAGTTAGTCGAAGAAGCACCAGCACCATTTATTAGCGACGAGATTTACCAACAAATTTTAACCTCGGCAAAAGACATTTGTCAGGCTGCGAATTATGTGGGTGCAGGAACAGTTGAATATTTACTGAGTCGTGACGGCAAGCTTTCATTCTTAGAAGTAAACACCCGTTTGCAAGTTGAGCACCCAGTTACCGAAGAAACCTCAAAAGTCGATTTGGTAGTTGAGCAAATTCGTGTTGCGCAGGGCCAAGTGCTTTCTATTAAAGAAACACCTAAAGCCCAAGGCCATGCGATTGAGTTTCGTATTAATGCCGAAGACCCAGCTCGCGGGTTTATTCCGGCGTTTGGTGTGTTGAGTTTATTTGAAGCGCCATTTGGTAACGGTGTGCGAGTCGACACAGGCGTTCGAACTGGCTCATTAGTTTCGAGTCACTTTGACTCACTCATGGCAAAACTAATTGTGACTGGCCCAACCCGTGAAGTTGCAATTGCTCGCGCTAAACGTGCTTTAAAACAATTTAAAATTGAAGGTGTAGCATCGGTTTTAGACTTTCACCGTGCGGTGCTCAATGAACCTGATTTTACAGATGAGTTTAATGTACACACCCGTTGGATCGAGAATGATTTTAAACAAGAGTTGAAGCCAACCAAACGTGGCATTCCAAACCATCAACAACCAATGTTACTTAGCTACATTGAAATTGATGGCAAGTTACACCGTTTAGGTTTACCAGCGGGCATGTTTGCACAAGGTCCAGCAACGGCAGTTCAAGCACAAACTAATGAGCCAGAAGTAAGTGCTGAGCATTTACTTGCCCCAATTAATGGGGTGATTAGCGCTTGGAAAGTCGAAAATGGAGAGCAAGTGACAGAAGGGCAAGTGGTTGCCATTATGGAAGCCATGAAAATGGAAGTTCAGGTACTTGCACATCGCAGTGGCGTTATTCAGATAGAGGCAGAGAAGGGCGCGACCTGCCATGCAGAAACCATTATTGGTAGTATTAATTAAGATTTGAACATGTGATTTGGCCTGATTGTGTTTCTTGTTTGATCGGGTCAAATCGAATGCTTATTTATTAACTCAGTTAGCTATTTTCACAGTACTCGTTAACCATTTTCAACTTGAAAGCCAGAAAGGGTTATGAGATATTTCGCCCAGTTTGGTGATATCAAAATTAATCACTGTATTGAAAGCTCGCCTTATGCGAGCTTTAATTTTTAGACCAGTTCAAGCATTTCTCACTTAATGAGCTGGCTGCATAAAAAAATTGAGAATTTATCATCCATTTTAAAGGCTAATTGAAGAACGCGAATGAAAATTCTACCTTCATCTGAATATGATCAAATTCTAAAATACAGTGTCTATTGGCTCGCCATATCAATTGTGATTGGAGTCGTCGCGGGGCTGGCTTCGACTTTAATTTTTGTGGCTTTTGATATTTCAAATAAAGTCAGAAGTCTGCATCACTGGTTGATCTATTTCTTGCCTTTTGTTGGGTTTGGTATTGGTTATCTCATTAAAAAATATGGATCACCCATTGAACGGGGAACTCATTTACTGATTGATGAAATTCACCAGCCTAAATCGTTCATTCCAAAACGAATGAGCCCCATCATTTTTATCACCTCAATTTTAACGCAGTTGTTTGGTGGTTCGGCAGGGCGTGAAGCACCAGCCGTTCAGCTTTCAGGTGCATTAATTGATCACCTGAGCCATATATTAAAAGTCTCGGAAGATAACCGAAAAATTTGTTTAATCGCCAGTATTGGAGCTGGCTTTGCAGGGGTATTTGGCTTGCCTCTGGCTGGTGCAATTTATGGCTTGGAAATTACTGCTTTAGGTAATTTAAGATATTCAGCCATTTTTCCATGTTTTGTGTCTGCTCTTGTTGCATCGACCATTCCTGAACTATTCGATATCGTTCACCCACACATTTTTTATGTGATTAGTGAGTTTCCGCCTATTCATTTCGGCACGCTCATGAACCTAATTGTGGCAGGGCTAATCTTTGGTTTGATTGCACGTTTCTTTATTGCCGCAATTCATTTTGCCAGTGACATCTTTTACAAATACATTCGCTATTTGCCATTAAGAACGATGGTGGGCGGTATTGTGATTATGCTACTTACTTTGTTCACTGCGCATCAGCAATACAATGGTTTGGGTACAGATAAAATCATTGCATCTTTTTATGTACCGATTGAGTTTTACGACTTTTTTAACAAGACTATTTTTACTGCTATCACTTTAGGTTCAGGCTTTAAAGGTGGTGAAATTACGCCATTGTTTTATGTGGGTGCGACATTAGGTAATGCTTTAGGGGCTGTTTTAAACTTGCCAATTTCATTGCTTGCAGGCTTAGGTTTGGTGAGTCTTTTTTCAGGAGCGAGTAAAGCGTCGTTGACCTCCATTATTTTAGCTGTTGAGCTATTTGGAATGAATGTTGCGACTTATGCCATCATTACTTGTTTATTGGCAGCACTATTTTCTGGAAATTGTGGGTTGTATCGCCGTAAAAAGTTGATGGATTAGTGAAAAAGTTTTAGACACTTTTAAGTCTAGCTAAATAAAACTTTATATGATTTAAGTGTTTGTTTTAATAAATATTTTTAAATATAAAGTTATTTTTATGCCTTGTATCTTTATATTTTATAAAAATATATAGACAGGTCTGTATTTTTTATCTAGTATTTGATCAGTTTTGAAACAATTGGCTATTTTTATAGGAAATTGTTTATAAAACCTTAAAAAACAATCAGTAGAATTTAACAAATGTTAAAAAGAGCTAAAAATGAATTTAAACAAAATTGGAAACACTGAGCTTAAACAGTTGACTTCGTTATCTAAGAATGGGAATCAAATCTTTTCGAAATTTGAATTGAGTAATCCTACGGGTAGCCATAAAGATAGAACATTTCTTCATATTATTGAGACATTGGAAAAGGAAGAACTCATAAAACCAGGGATGACTTTAGTCGATTGTTCTACGGGCAATGGCGGGGCTGCATTAGCATGGATTGGACGAGAAAAGGGCTATAAAGTTGTTATATGTATGCCTGAGGGAATGACACAAGAACGGATTGATCAAATCAATAATTTCGGCGCACACATTATATTTACAGACAAAGAAAAATTTTTAAATGGGAGTGTTGAAGCTGCACGAAAATACGTGGAATTAAATAGAAATGCATATTTTCTTGATCAAGCTTCAAGTTTATTAAATAAAAATGCATGGCATAAATGTGGTGATGAAATAACTCATCAATTAAAGGAGTTAAAAATTACTCCAGATTATTTCGTTTGTTCAATTGGAACAGGAGGAACTTTTTCTGGTATTGCAGAAAGATTAAAAGAGAACTTTCCTAATATAAAAACTATCGGTATAGAAGTTGATAAGTCTGCTCCAATATATGCAATGAAAAATGGGTTAAATTTTAAGCATTCTCCGCATAACTTAATGGGGTTAGGGGCTGGTGTATTATCAGCAAATACTAGTCTCGATGTTATTGATACAATTACGACAGTTAATGGTCATGAAGCTTGGAATAGAATGAAAAGCTTTATAGAAAGTGATCAAGTTGGTATAGGTCCGACTTGTGGCGCAAATTTATTAGTTTGTGAATCTTTGATGGATAATATAAATAATAAAACGATAGTTACATTATTCTTTGATAATGCGTGGAAGTATAAAAGTCGGTGGGATGGTGTATATCCTGAATATCAAGATAAAAAATAATTAAGGAGATAAAAATGTTATTAGAAGAAATTTATAGAAATGCACGTGTAGTAAACTCAGGAAAAACACTTACAACGGTTAATGAATTTACTGATCAACTACCAGCGTTAAGACCAAAAGTTTTAATCGAAGTTGCTTATGCAATTTTAGAACATTTAGATTGCGATTTTGATAAAATTGTTACAGAAGAAGATAAGGGAGCTCCCTTAGCAACAACTATCTCTTTATTAACTGGAAAACCTCTTGCAATGGCACGATGGTACCCTTATAGCCTAACAGAACTTAATAATAATGTAGTGGATATTAAATCTGAATATTTTGAAGGAAAAATGTATTTAAATGGTATAGATAAGGGGGATAGGGTAGTTATTATTGATGATACTTTAAGTACTGGTGGGGCTGTGATTGCTCTTGCTGAGGCATTAAAAACTGCAGGAAGCACTATTGAAAAAGTCATATGTGCAATTGAAAAAGTTCAAAATAAAGGTAAAGAAAAAGTAAAAGAAATTACTGGGTTAGATGTTACCTCAATTATGAAAATTGAAGTATTTCCTGAAGAGGTGAAAGTTGTAAAATGAACTCAATAATATTAGATAATTTTAATGAAATTATTAATGATATTCAGCAGTTAAACTCTTCTACACAATTGGTTGCAGTTTCTAAATTTCAACCTTTAGAAAAAATTTTACCTCTATTGGAACATGGACACCGCATTTTCGGTGAAAGTAGAGTGGAGGAGGCTTATGAAAAATGGTCTTTGCTGAAAGATAAATACACTGATATAGAGTTACATTTCATAGGTAGTATTCAGTCAAAAAAAATTAAGAAAATAGTTAATTTTTTCGATGTGATAGAATCTGTAGATAGTGTTAATACTCTTAATAAAATTATAAACTATGCAGTAGAAATGCAAAAAATAGTGAGGATTTTTATTCAAATTAATATAGGAAATGAATTACAGAAAAGTGGTATTAATTTAAGTGATCTGGATGATTTATTTAAAAAAGCCATTAGTAGTAAAAATATTAAACTAGAAGGTTTTATGTGTATTCCTCCTAATACAGAGGAAGTAGAACCTTATTTCATAAAAATGAAGGAATTAAAATCTTTATATGAAATAGAAAATTTAAGTATGGGAATGAGTAATGACTATAAAAAGGCTATACCGATAGGGGCTAATTATATTCGTATAGGCAGCTCTCTATTCGGAGTTAGAGATTACTCTTAAATGAACTTCATTAAGGATGAATAATGGTTTCAATTGAATTACTTATAACTTTTGTTATAACTACATTAATTTTCGCCTATATGCCTGGACCGGCTATGCTTTATACCGCAGCTCAGACTCTTTCAAAAGGGAAAAGAGCTGGACTAATGGCTTCATTAGGAATCTTTATTGGTGGATGTTTTCATATAGTTGCAGCCTCAATTGGATTGACTGCCATTTTTAAAACAACGCCTATGCTCTATGATGTAATTAAATTATTAGGTGCTGCATACCTAATTTGGCTTGGAATTAAGTTAATAAGATCAAAGCTGCAAGGGAATTTGGAAATTGATCTACATACTGCTGAAGTATCCTTCAAGCAAAGTATTTTAGTTGAGGTTTTTAACCCTAAAACTGCAATATTTTATATTTCTTTTTTACCTCAATTTATAAATGTTACTTCTGGATTTTCCGTATGGCTGCAATTCATAATATTAGGTTTTTTTGTGAATTTAGCTTTTGTTTCTGCGGATATAGTATGTGTTTTTCTAGCAAACTATATTTTAAAAAGATTTAAAAAATCTGAAAAAACTCAAAAAGTCATGTCTCTAATGGGTGGGTCAATTTTTATAGGATTAGGTTTGTTTTTAGCTTTTAATACAAACTAGAAAGTTAACTCATTAAAATCTCTGAATGTATTTAAAAACTATTGGAAACTCCCTTTTTAATATCCATAGATCTTAGAAGCCATTACATTAACCACAGTGTAATGGCTTTTTATATTTCCATATCAATTTAAATTCCCCAACCGCTCTACTTTAATACGATTGTCATTTCATACGCTTGACGCCAACAAGAGCGAATACTATCCTTTGCGTGCTGGCCACATTGCCAGTTGGTTTTAGCAGACCATCAGCCAAAGTACACGAAAAAGTAGTAACTTTTTTGTGGAAATCCTTGCGTGCCCCCTCTGCGGCGGAACGGGAGGGGGACACCTTCGGGTGTGCTGGATTCTTTGGCTCCAGTCTGCTAACCCTCTTTCGTTTCGCCACCATTATTTAGCAGTAATGCGGTGAAACTTCTTTATAGCCAAAGGAGTCCGCTATGCGTACTAATTCTTCTCATTTATTGGCCTTTGCCAAAATATCTCCGCCCATACCAATTAAACAGTCTATTAAACGGTTTAATCGACTCTAGGTTTTCTACGACCTTAGATCGTTACGACTAAAAAATCATAGCAACAATAAAACCTGAGATAGCTTAGGGCACAGTTTTGTGCTGCTTTTGCATGCCTGTGTTTAGCACTCAATTTAAGAGTGACGGCATTTCTATCTCTTTTAGATACAACAAAAAATTATTTTAAGCGGTATACATGAAAAATTTAGAATCTTCATTTAGAGCACTGCGCGTGCTTCACGCAGCAAAAGATTTATTTAATCAAGATGGCTTTCATAAGGTCGGTGTTGACCGAATTATTGCGGAAGCCAAAATTCCCAAAGCTACTTTCTATAACGACTTTCATTCAAAAGAACGACTGATCGAGATGTGTCTGACTTTTCAAAAAGATGCGCTCAAAGTAAAAGTATTTTCCATTCTTAATTCATACAAAGAGCAAATGGTGCTTGATAAACTCAAGCAGATTTACCTTTTACATGCCGACTTAAATGGTTTTTATCATTTGCCCTTTAAAGCAATTTTTGAAATTGAAAAGCTCTACCCAAAAGCCTATAGCGTGGTGATTGAATATAGAACTTGGCTAATCAACGAAATTTATAAACTGCTTTTAACCGTCAAAACTACGGCTTCAATGAAAGACGCCCACATGTTCTTGTTTGTGATTGATGGGGCAATCGTTCAGCTTTTAAGTAAAAACAATGTAGATGAGCGAGACAAGTTACTAAATTATTTTTTAATAGTGCTGTCTTAGAGAGAAATCCACACACTTTCTAAAAGTAAAAGCCCGTAATTGGGCTTTTTATTTATTCGAGCTCTAGTTGATCGTCATCTTTCGTGACTTTGATTTTCATCTTTTTATATTTACGCTTGTTTGGATCTAAAGCAGAGTTTGTCACTTCATCAGCAAATTTTGGATTCTGCATGAGTTTGGCATAGGCTCTGTAACCTATACGAATTCTGGTAGGTGGACAATCTGTTCTTTTGGAATAATATTCAATAAGCGAATTTAATTCCTTTAACAAACTCTGATGTTCCATTGTATTGCTTATTTTCTATTAATTAGTAAGTTATTTTCAGCATACTAAACTTTAGAAAATTTCTAAAGATGTGGTTGATATACATCACTTTTAATAAATGTTAATTGATTTACATTTATTTAATTAAGAGTGAATTAATTTGCATTTTATTTGGTATTTCTGATTTATTTTTAATCAAACCGTCATAACCAAGGTGTAAATTAATGTTAGAAAAAGAAAATAGATAGAAGATTGCCACGAACAATAACGATTTAAGCAATTTTCTCACACTGTGGTATTAAGCTGACTTTAACGAGTCGGCTTTTGTTTTTGTGGACAAATAAAAAGCCCTAGATCGGGCCTTTTACCTTTTAAGTTAGTGATTAAAACTTAAGTTTTTTAAGTCCACGACTTACGCCATTTTGTAGAGCAGCTTTAATGATCGGGCCAAGAAAAGGCACTCGTCCTTTAAAGCTAATGGTGTAATCCAAACGAGTACGGTTATTTCCCAAATCAATAAACTTCATTACACCACGGTGACCTTTAATTGGGCTAATACCGCTTGTGATTGCATATTCGATCAGTTCATTTTCTTTGTAGACTAAATTTGTTTCTACAAAAGAAGGTGTAAATGGCATAGACATTTTACGAGCAGAACCCACACCATTACGAGCGTCTTTTCCGTTACTAATGCGAGTCACTTTAGCAGGAGCGAAAAGTTTGCTTAGGTTTTCATGTTCACTCAAGACTGCAAAGACCTTGTCTACGGGTGCATCAAATTCTTGTACGATGTTGATTTTTTGAGTTTTTAACATCTTGTTCCCTCTGAAAATAATTTTGACATTGGTGATTGTCAGAATTTGGATATTAGCATGCTTTGGGCAATGGGGGAATTCTAATCCGTCGGAGTTTTAAGTTTTCGGCACTCAGACCCTGAATTTATCAATTGACCTAAATACTAAAACATCTACTTTAACCTAACATGGTTAATTAAAATTTAAACGCCTAATATCTATTCTTGGGATAAGAACGAGTACAACAAAAATGAATGCTGTTCAACCAACAAAGCCCGCAGGCGTTATGCGGTATTTAATAAGTAAACTGAGTGTAATAGGCCTCGTAGTCTGTGTTACAAGTGCATCTGCCGCTAAAGAAATAAAATCAGGAGATTCGGCAATGGGTTATCAAAATCAAGCTGCTTGGCAACAAATTGAACAATTTCTTCCTCACGAATTTCATATTCCTAAAGACCAGTTACCAAAAGAAGAATGGTGGGCTTGGAATGGTAATAACATCCATTTGGATACTTATCGAAATCCAAATGCAAAAATTAAAGTGATTTTATTTCATGGTGTAGGTACGAATGGCCGACAAATGTCGATGATTTTAGGTAAACCATTGGCTGATCGGGGATATGAAACAATAGCAGTCGATATGCCGGGCTATGGTGTAACTCAAGTTAGCAAAGGCAAGGTTATTAGCTATAACGATTGGGTGCAGGCTGGTAGTGATTTAATTGATATTGAATTAGCAAAAGATAGTCGTCCGGTTGTGCTTTATGGCTTAAGCGCGGGTGGAATGCTGACATATCACGTTGCGGCAAAGAATAAAAAAGTGAAAGCAATTGTAGGAATGACCTTTCTTGACACAAGTAGCCAGAAGGTCACAGACACTGTAGCAAGTAACTTATTTATGAGTCGAGTAGGGACACCAATTGCGCATTTGACTGCAAAAACACCTCTGGCCTCAATGCGGATTCCAATGAGCTGGGCAAGTAAAATGAGTACTTTGGTGAATAATAAAGAGGCTTTAAAGGCCTTCATGAAAGATAAAACTTCGGCTGGTAACTCGGTTTCACTCACATTTTTAGACTCATATATACATTACAAACCTGAAGTGACGCCTGAAGAGTTTGATGTGTGCCCAGTCTTGTTAACTCAACCGGAAAAAGACCGTTGGACTCCACTTGACTTAAGTACACCATTTCTTAGCCGTATTCAGAAGGTACCTGTAAAAACCGTAATACTGGAAAATGCAGGGCATTACCCATTAGAGCAACCGGGTTTATCTCAAATGGTTGATGCTATTGATAGCTTTTACAGCGCTACGATGAAATAACGAGTAATTGTGACCCGTTTTAATTCTGCTCGTTACGGTTTTTTATTTCTTAATTTTTTAAAGAAAGGTTGAATCACAGACCAGTTGGTTGAAATCCAGCAAATAAATGAACCAGCCGTAACCATGGCTGTTCCTTGCCAAAAGCTTAAGGACAATTGAGTTTGTAAAACAAACATTGCCAAAATAGACGAAATAATAGGGGTGAAATACGAGGCAACCACAAGCATGGTAATGTTTCCATGAATGATGCCAATGTTCCATGCCGCATAACCAAAGCCAATTGCAGCGGATGCAATTAAAAGGGTGATTACAGTTGGAATATCCATTGAGGGAATGGCGAATTGCCCAGAGAGAAGCAGCTTGAGCCATAGCGTTAGTGCGACACAAACAAAGAAAATAGAGATCGGGTTTTGCCCATTACTCATTTTTTTGGTGAGTACACAGTAAAAAGCCCAAATAATGGCACCTACAAATGCCAAAATATAGCTCAGAGGGTTGCTATGAAAATTATCGACAATGCTACTTAGACTAAAATCACCGCTTCCAGTTTGAATAAAAATAATGCCGGAAATTGAAATAAGTAAGCCGAGAATAATAAGAAAATTAAACTTTAATTCCTTAAAAATAACAAAAGCCAAAACCGTTAAACTCGGCCACAGATAGTTAACAATGCTGACTTCAATTGCTTGTTGAGGGCTTTGAGAGTAAGCAATCGCAAATGAAAAACACAGCTCGTAAGCAACGAACAGGACTGTACCCAATATTAAGTATTTTTTGGAAATTTGTTTAAAGTCTGGAACTTTGAAAATGGCAAGCAACAGTAGCGCACTTAAAGAATAAATAAGCGTAACACCTAGCTCAGGTCCAATGGCGGCGCTGACTTGTTTCATCAGACCGACCATAGATGCCCACATGAGAATGGCGCTTAAACCAATCAATGTTGCTAGATTTTTTGACATAAAATTCAGTAAATAACGGTTAGAAAATGGTAAAAGATTAAGCTGTGCTGGCGAAAGGAATAAATTTTCAAGATAGGGAATATAGGACAAATTATATAAAATATAAACAATTAAATTTATTGATTGGTTGAATCTGCTATGTTTATTTAAGCATTCAATTGGGTAAAGAAATTTCGAATAAAACAACATTGTTACGAGGAAAATATGGAAGTTATTAAAACGGTTGGTGTGGTAGGTGCAGGTGTAATTGGAGCAAGTTGGACAGCCTTATTTTTATATAAAGGATTTAAAGTTAAGGTTTATGACCCTTATCCTATAGATGAAGCGATTTTTAAAAAAAGAATATACGCAAATTTAAACGATTTATTGGCTTTGGATGGAAACTCTGAGCATAGCCATTCTCTACAAGATGTATTACTTAATTTGGAAATTTTTAATCACTTAAAAGATGCAGTTTCAGATGCTGATTTTATTCAGGAAAATGCCCCTGAACGTCTCGATGTGAAACAAAAGCTGTATCAAGAAATCACCTCATATTGCCCTGAACATACCATTATTGCTTCAAGCTCTTCAGGCTTAAAAGTGTCGGATTTTCAAAAAGAAGCCAAACATCCTGAACGTATTTTACTAGGGCATCCTTTTAATCCGCCTCATCTTTTACCTTTGGTTGAGATTGTTGGTGGTACTTTGACGTCTCCACAAGTTTTGAAACAAGCTTCCGAGTTCTATAAACAGTTGGGCAAGAATCCAATCGTTTTAAATAAAGAAGTCAAAGGGCATGTAGCAAACCGCTTGCAGGCTGCATTGTGGCGAGAAGCCTTTTCACTGGTTGAACAAGGGGTGTGCTCTGCCGAAGATGTTGACATCGCGATTACCAGTGGGCCGGGTTTAAGATGGGCGCTATTTGGTCCCTACATTAATATGCAGCTTGCAAACCAAAAGGGCTTTAAAGAGGCGATTCATCATTTAGGCCCACCAATGACAGAATGGTGGAATGATATGCACGCATTTCAACATTCAGACGAGACAACCGAGTTATTGGAAGCAGAAACCAATCAGTTGTTAACCCAGTATAAAGATATCGATTTATACCAAACCAGAGACAAAGGATTGGTGGATATCTTAAAGCTCAGACAGCAGCTCAAATTAGATTAATCCCAGTCTTCATAATAGAGCCAATCATTTTACTGTAGAGATGATTGGCTTTTTGTTAGATCAATAAGAAAAATATTCCTAATTAAAATTGCTGTGCATTCATTAAATGTTACTCAAATCTCTATTGAGATAATTACTGCGGTGTCGATGCGGTACTGATGCTATGAAATGCACAATTTTTAGTGCAGATTTTTTACTTTTTATTTTAAACCGCACCCAAATTGCTCAAATTTAGTATTACTTTTAATCAAAAACGTAATACTAAGCTGGCATGTCCTTTGCATAGTCATAAACAATCAAAAGTGATCTAGGGTTCCGATACTTCATGTATGACTGGACCGAGAGTTCACGGTTCCTAGCGAACTACACGGAGGGATAAAAGCCCGGGAGGAAGTCTAAAACTATCCGACAGGAGTAGCTATGAACACTACAAATTATCATAACAATCAGGCGATTTGGACCGAACTTTTACCCGGAGGACATCACTGGTCGGGCCGTATTCAAAAGGGAACGATTCTTAGATTTACATCGCTTGGCGCGCAAGCAAACGTTTCTTTGTTTTGTGTAAATGCAGCAGATGTGCTTGAACGTTTTAACATGCCCGACAGTTTAAAAGGGCAGCATACTGCCTATTTAAAAGCTTCAAATGTGCTCTATTCAGACCTTGGTCGTGTCATGGCTTCAATTGTTCGAGATGATCATGGTTGGAACGATGCACTCTGTGGCCCAAGCCGACCAGAACAAATTGAAAAGCAATTTGGAACGCGTACATTTCAAGATGCCCGCAATGATATGTACCAAAACGGCTTAGACAGTTTACTCATTGAAATGTGCAAATACGGACTTGCAAGCCAAGACCTCAGTGCCGCCGTTAATTTATTTTCTAAAGTTGCGGCAGATGAAAATGGTGCTTTGTCATATGTCAGTTCTGATAACACCGATCAAACCATTGAATTGCGTTTTGAAATGGACTGCCTACTATTTTTATCTGCTGCACCGCATGGTTTAGACACCAGCTCAAGCTATCAACCTGCCGATATTCAACTCAGTTTATTTAAAGCCAATTCACTAACAGACAGCGATATTTGTCGTGATGCGTGTTCGCAAAATCAGCGTGCGTTTCAAAACACAGCCCGCTACTACGCACTTAGCAATATTTAAATCAGGAGAAGCATCATGACAGTTTTACAATCATTTGAAAAAGCAGTTTTAAATGAGGTTTGTCCTGCGGGTGAAGCGTGGATGTGCGAGGTTAAAAAGGGCCAGTATTTTCGAATTATTGATCTTGAGGGAAACCAAGCGGTCGATACTTTGTTTATGAGTGCCGAAAATCCAACTGAGCGTTATAGCGCAATGGATACCTTGGCCATCAATCAACACATTTATTTAGAAAAGGGCACGAAGCTCTACAGTAACTTTGGCCGTCCAATTGCGGTTATTCATGATGATAACTGTGGTCGCCATGACACCATTGGCGGTGCCTGTTCATGTGAAAGTAATACGGTTCGCTATGCACATGAAACTTACCCAATGCATAGTTGCCGTAACAACTTTATGTATGCCTTGGCAAAACATCCGATTGCAAAAAAGCATGGTTTAAATGTGCGTCACATCGGCCCAAACATTAACTTTTTTATGAATGTGCCTGTTACTCCAGACGGTCAGCTTAAATTTGATGATGGAATTTCAGGTCCGGGTAAATACGTAGAAGTTCGGGCAGAAATGGATTTAATTGTTTTAATTTCCAATTGTCCGCAGCTGAACAACCCATGTAATGCCTATAACCCAACCAAAATTCAACTGGTTGTCCGTGAAGCGGAAGGGGTGTAAGCATGTTTAAAAAAGTTCTAATTGCCAACCGTGGTGCAATTGCCTGTCGTGTAATTCGCACCCTAAAAAAACTCGGTATTGCTTCGGTTGCAGTTTACTCCGAAGCCGATCGTGATTCTTTACACGTGACTTTGGCCGATGAAGCTTTCCTGATAGGACCTGCGCCTGCTCATCAAAGCTATTTAAATATTGAAAAAATCCTTGAGGTTGCAAAACAGTCGGGGGCAGAAGCCATTCACCCTGGCTATGGTTTTTTGTCTGAAAATGCCGAATTTTGTGATTTGTGTGAGAGCCAAGGCATTGCGTTTATTGGGCCAACTTCAAGCCAAATGCTCGATTTTGGTTTAAAGCATACGGCACGTGAACTCGCTATTAAAAGCAATGTACCTTTACTTCCGGGTAGTTCGCTCCTTGCAGATGAAGCTGAGGCTTTGTTTGAGGCAGCCCGTATCGGCTATCCGGTCATGCTGAAAAGTACCGCGGGTGGCGGTGGTATTGGCATGCGTCTGGTCTGGAACGAAACCGAGTTAAAAGATGCCTATCAAACTGTGTCTTATTTAGCTCAGGTCAATTTTAAAGATGCGGGTTTGTACTTAGAGAAATTTGTACAACATGCGCGCCATATTGAAGTTCAAATTTTTGGTGATGGACAAGGGCAAGTGTTAGCTTTGGGGGAGCGTGATTGTTCGGTGCAACGCCGTAATCAGAAAGTCATTGAAGAAACACCAGCGCCTCACTTAAATCAACAGCAACGTGACTACCTTCAAAAAGTTGCCATTCAACTAATGCAGTCGGTGAACTACCGCTCGGCAGGCACAGTTGAATTTGTCATGGACACCGAAACCCAAGAATTTTATTTCTTAGAGGTCAACACTCGTTTGCAAGTCGAGCACGGCGTGACCGAGCAAGTGTTTGGTGTCGATTTAGTCGAATGGATGGTTACATTGGCAAGTAGTGACTGGTCAGCACCGACTGAACCGTTAGAACCAACAGGACATTCTATTCAGGTTCGTCTTTATGCCGAAGACCCAATTAAACAGTTCCAACCAAGTGCTGGCTTACTCACGCATGTTAAATTTGACCCACAAGCACGAGTCGAAACATGGGTAGAAACAGGTTCAACCGTATCGTCTTTTTATGACCCGATGATTGCCAAAGTCATTGTAACTGCTGCAACCCGAGACCAAGCCATAAAGGCAATGAGTGCTAGTCTTGCAAATACACAAGTGGCGGGCATTGAAACCAATTTGGAGTATTTGCAAAACATTATTGCTTGCGATGTGTTTGCTTTGGGTACTCAAACTACCCGATTTTTAAATACTTTTGAATGGAAAACTCAAAAAATTGAGGTGTTGCAGTCTGGCATTCAAACCGCTATTCAAGATGTCAGAGGCCGATTAGGTTATTGGGATGTCGGTGTGCCTCCATCAGGTGCCATCGATCCACTCAGTTTAACTGTGGCAAACCAACTTTTAGCCAATGAACCAAATACGGCAGGGCTTGAATGCACCTTGCAAGGACCAACTTTAAAGTTTCACTGTGACAGCCAAATAGTGATTACGGGCGGTGATATGCCTTCAAAACTTGATGGCGAACTTGTCCCAATGTGGCAAACCATCAATGTGAAAAAAGGCCAGATTCTAAAATGTGGCCTCATTCGTTCAGGTTGCCGCAGCTATATTGGCGTTAAAGGTGGCTTCGATGTTCCTGACTACTTAGGGTCACAAGCAACTTTTACTTTGGGACAATTTGGTGGACATGCAGGCCGAAATTTATTAATTGGTGATATGCTACCGATTACTGAATATTCCGCTCAATCGACCACCGCCTTAGCTCAAGCGCAAATTCCTAGCTTTACCCAAAACTGGGAAATTGCAGTGATGTATGGCCCACATGGCGCGCCAGATTTTTTCACCAAACAAGACATTGATACGTTCTTTGCCAATGAGTTCGAAATTCACTATAACTCAAGCCGTACAGGCATTCGTTTAATTGGTCCAAAACCTGAGTGGGCACGTGAAGACGGCGGTGAGGCAGGTTTGCATCCTTCCAATATTCATGACAATGCTTATGCGATTGGTGCGATTGATTTTACGGGCGATATGCCAATTATTTTGGGTCCAGATGGTCCGAGCTTAGGTGGTTTTGTATGTCCCGCGGTAGTCATTCATTCCGAGCTTTGGAAAATTGGGCAATTAAAAGCAGGCGACAAAGTCAAATTTGTACCTGTGAGTTATGCACAAGCAAAAGCACTCGATCAAAAATATCATCAAAGCTTAACCGCGACTGATATAACTTACATTGATTTTAATCCAGCCATTCAAGCAGAACCCGACACTTTAAAAGATGCTGTTTTGGCAACTTTAGAAGGTGAAGCTGATTTACCAAGCGTGACCTATCGACCAGCAGGAAATAGCTATTTGTTGGTGGAATATGGTGAGTTAGTACTCGATCTAAATTTACGTTTTCGTATTCATGCGCTCATGCAATGGGTCAAAGATCAAAACATTCAGGGCATTATCGACTTAACACCAGGCATTCGTTCACTACAAATTCATTTTGATTCAATCCAGCTCGATCAACTTGAGCTTTTACAGAAACTTCAACAAGCAGAAGCCGAATTACCCGACATTCAAAATATGCAGGTTCCTTCACGGACTGTCTATTTGCCTTTAGCTTGGGAAGATTCACAAACTCAGCTTGCCACCGAGCGCTATACGCAAATTGTTCGTCCAGATGCGCCGTGGTGCCCTGATAACGTCGAGTTTATACGCCGTATTAATGGTTTAGCTTCAAAGCAAGCGGTTAAAGATGTGGTCTACAGTGCGAATTATTTAGTGATGGGTTTAGGCGATGTGTATTTGGGCGCGCCAGTTGCGACACCACTCGACCCACGCCAACGGTTAGTCACTACAAAATATAACCCTGCGCGAACTTGGACACCTGAAAATGCCGTGGGTATCGGTGGTGCCTATATGTGTGTGTATGGTATGGAAGGGCCTGGTGGCTACCAGTTTGTTGGCCGTACTACCCAAATGTGGAGCCGTTACCGTAAAAATGCCGACTTCGAAGATGGCAAACCGTGGCTACTGCGTTTTTTTGACCAAGTTAAGTTTTATGAAGTCTCTGAAACAGAACTTCTGCAAATGCGCGAAGACTTTAAGGCAGGCCGTCTACAACTTCGCATTGAAGATGGCGTACTCAACTTAAAAGAATACAACGAGTTTTTAAAAACACATCAAGATAGCATTCAAGCCTTTAAAGACACTCAGCAAGCCAATTTTGAGGCTGAACGCCGCCGTTGGCATGAAGCAGGTTTGCAAGAATATATCTCTGAAAGCCTAGATGCTGTTGATGAAGGTGAAACCGTAGTTATTCCTGAAGGGGGCTGTGCAGTCGAATCACACATGCCAGGCTCAATCTGGAAAATCGAATGTGCATCGGGAGATATTGTTGAAGAAGGTGCAACCCTTGCTGTGATTGAGGCAATGAAAATTGAAATTCCAATTATTGCGCCTGAACGCATGAAAGTTGAAACCATTACCATTGAAAAAGGGCAAACCGTAAAAACGGGACAAGTGCTATTTACCTTGGCACCTGTCGCTTAAACCCTAAAGAGAGCATCGATATTGATGCTCTCTTTAAACCTTATGCTTCGGTCAAATGCTTTAATACTTTATGACCATGTTCAACCGCTTCTAATTTAATTTTCGACTCTGGGTTACCTGATAAAGGCGAAACGTCATAAAGCAAGTAAGTGGCACTTAACTGCATTTGCGTATACTGAATTGAATGTTGAACCGCTTTTAAAAAGCTATCGGCTAAGTTTTCTCGGTCGTTCACCATGTCGGCTTCTTTTTGCCCGACCGTCATACTAATAATGACTTTTTTATCTTTTAATTTATCGCCCTGAGAGCCGTAAGCAAACTGATAAGTAAAAACTTCATCAAACCATAATTTCAAAATCGCCGGCATATTAAACCAGAACATTGGATATTGCAGAATGATGGTGTCGTGGCGTAACAAGGCTTCTTGTTCAGCACTTACATCAATTTGATAGTCTGGATAGAGCTGGAAAATATCTCGCACTTCAAGGTCCGGATAGGTTTTTATAAGTTCATTCACAATCGTTTTATTTGCAATTGATTGAGCGTAGTAGGGATGGGCCAAAATAAGTAAAGCCATAATAATGCCTTGTAGCTATAAAAATCATAGTCACTATAATTTTTATAGTATGGGTGTACAATAACTATCAAAGTTGATAGGTGGCGTTAAAAATGGCAAATACTGAAAATAAATGTGAAATCACCATGAATGGAAAAACTTATCCATGTCATATCAGTATGGCTATGGATTTGGTGGGGGGAAAATGGAAAGGCGTTATTTTGTATTATCTAAAAGATGGGCCAAAACGCTTTAATGAAATCAATCAATTAATGCCAACCATCACAGAAATGACTTTAAGCCTCCAACTTAAACAGCTAGAGCAAAGCGGCTTAATATCCAGAACTGTTTATGGTGAAAAAGCACCGATTAAAGTTGTCTATGAAATGACCGAATTGGGCCAGACTTTCAAGCCTGTTTTAGAGTCTTTATCGGTATGGGCACATACGATGATTAGTCCGAAATAACATTAAAAAATTAGTTTTTTAAAACTTAAATATTAGCCCCATCCCTGTGCATGGGGCTTTTTTTTGCCCAAAAATCACTCATAAATACCCGCCAAATCTATCAAAACCGCGCTTAAAAACTGGCACATTTTCTGCATCTCTTATCAGTAATACAAAAATTTAATTTGGTAATACCAAGCTAGAGGTGCGATATGAACGATGTAAAACCCGTGGCTCAACCAAAGCAAACTTTGAAAGCCTTTTTAGTCGAATTGCTCAGCGTACGTGCAGGCGTATATATCAAACAAAACAATTATCCGACTAAAACAAAAGGATAAGACTGTGGCAAAACAAAAGTTAGCTCGAATCAGTATTACCGTGCCTGAAACGACACTCAACGCACTCGATCAGAAAATTGTCGAGCAGAGCTATGAAAGTCGCTCGCAAGCCATTGTCGACATGATTAATAAACATCTGATTGCAGAGCAAGCGCAGGCCAATGAAGTAATGGTAGGTACGTTGACGCTGCTTTATGACGCTAGCCAAATGACCCTACGCAATCAATTGGTTGATTTACAACAACAGTTTTTAGCACAAGTGATTAGTTCACTTCATATCCAGCTCGACCAACAAAAGATATTGCAAGTCATGTTAATGCAGGGTGCGAGTTCTGAACTCAGACAAATTAGCCAGCAATTTATTGTGCTTAAAGGGGTAATCAAAGGGCATTTAGAACTGATGGATGCCGTGATGCCGCCTATACAGCAAAATGACTAAATGAGGAGTAGCGTGTTGAAAAATTTATGGACAATTCAAGACTGGAAAACAGCATATCAAACTGGACAAATCCATATTGAAAGTCTGATTGCTTATGTTGCAGAAATTAAAAATGATGACCATGCATGGATTGAAATTGCCTCCGTTGAGCAGATTCAATCGCAAATTAATGTTTTAAAAGATCAGAATATTGCTGATCTACCTCTATACGGCGTGCCATTTGCAGTCAAAGACAACATTGATGTCGCTGGCTTTCACACGACTGCTGCCTGTAAAGAGGTTCAATATTTAGCTAAGCAAGATGCCACTGTAGTTGCTAAGTTGAAAAAAGCAGGGGCGATTGTGGTGGGCAAAACCAACCTCGATCAGTTTGCGACTGGACTGGTTGGGGTTCGTTCTCCCTACGGTGCAGTAAAAAATAGTTTTAACCCCGAATATATTAGTGGAGGTTCAAGCTCTGGTTCTTCAGTAGTGGTTGCCAACGGCATTGTGGCTTTTAGTTTGGGTACCGACACGGCAGGGTCAGGCCGTGTACCTGCGGGCCATAACAATATTGTGGGCCTAAAACCGACAAAGGGCTGGTTTTCTACCACAGGTTTAATTCCTGCATGTCGGACTATTGATGTCATTTCTATTTTTGCGCTGCATATTGATGATGCGTGGACCGTTGCCAACTTAATGCAAGGCTATGATGAAACGGACGAATATTCACGAGCACATCCAGCCAATGTACCAACTCAGTTTTCTAAACGAAAAATTGCCATTCCTGCCCAGCTTGAGTTTTATGGTGATCTTGAATCTGAAAAAGCCTTTTTAGTTGCAATTAAGCGCGTTAAAAAACTGGGCTATGAAGTTGAGAGTATAGATTTCAGCGCGTTTAATGAGCTTGCTGCTGCACTGTATAACGATGCTTGGGTAGCGGAAAGAACAGTCGCCGTTGAACGCATGACAACACGTGACAAAGCCCATCCGGTTATTGCTCAAATTATTGCGCAGGCAGATAAATTCAAAGCAACAGATGCACTTGAAGCGGAATATAACCGCGCCGTTCTGGCTCGAAAAATTAATTTGGCGTTACAGCCTTTTGATACATTGATGGTACCAACAGCACCAACCATTTATACCATTGCCGAAGTTGAAGCCGATCCTTTAACTAAAAACGCGCACATGGGGGCCTATACCAACTTTGTAAATTTTGCAGATCTTTCGGCTTTGGCTTTACCAAATGTACTTCGTGAAGACGGTTTACCAAGTGGAGTAACCTTTATTGCACCAGCTTGGCACGATCAGGCACTGGCAAATTTTGCGCAGCTCTGGCAAGCAGAAACACTGCTGAGTTTGGGTAAATCAACTCAACATTATCAAAAAAATACAAGCATCCACTCGAATCATTCAGTACAGCTTGCTGTCGTCGGAGCTCACTTAACAGGCATGCCACTGAATTTTCAGCTCACTAGTCGCAATGCCACTTTGCTTAAGAAAACCCAGACAGCAGATACTTATAAGCTCTTTGCTTTAAAAAATACCACACCACCAAAACCGGGGCTGCAATGCGATGCAGTAGGTACTTCTATTGAAGTTGAAGTGTGGGATGTTCCTTTAGCAAATTTTGGAGCCATTGTAGCTGAAGTGCCTGCACCACTTGGTATTGGGAACCTTAAATTAAAAGATGGAACATGGGTCAAAGGCTTTATTTGTGAAGCTTATGCCATTCAAGATGCAACCGATATTAGCCATTTTGGAGGCTGGAGAGCCTATATACAGTCACTCAATCAAACCGCTCAAAGTGTTGTTAGTAAAAATGTTGGGGAAGTTTCTATATGATGAAAAAAGCGTTTTTATCCGTATCTATTTTATCGGCAGTTGTATTGGGTGGGTGTGACAATACAGCTAAAGTGCCCGAGGCTAAACAAGATGCTCAGGCAGCCACAAATACAAAACCAATTACCATTGGCTATAGTGATTGGCCGGGCTGGGTGGCTTGGCAGGTGGCTATTGAAAAAGGTTGGTTAAAAGAAGCAGGGTTGAATGTAGAATTTAAATGGTTTGATTATTCCGCTTCTCTTTCGGCCTTTTCAGCAAATCAGCTTGATGCCGTTTTGGTCACCAATGGCGATAACTTGGTAACCGCTTCGGGCGGTACTCAAGGCATGATGATTTTGGCAACAGATTATTCTGCGGGTAATGATGTCATTATTGCCAAAGAGGGTATTAACACCATTCAAGATTTAAAAGGAAAATCGATTGGTGTTGAAAAAGGCTTGGTTGATCATCTTTTACTAGCAACTGCTTTGACTGACCATAACATTAAAGCAAATGAGGTGAAGCTAGTAAATTCAGCAACCAACCAGCTACCTCAAGTGTTTAATAGCCCAGATATTTCTGCAATCTCTGTTTGGCAACCCGTTGCAGGTCAGGCATTAAAAGCAGTGGCAGGCTCTAAAATTATCTATACCTCTAAAGACAAGCCGGGTTTAATTTATGACACCTTAACTGTCAATATGAGCCACTTAACTGCCCATCAAGAAGAATGGAAAAAAGTTATTCAGGTGTGGGACAAAACAGTTAAATATATTAATGACCCTGCAACTCATGCCGATGCAGTTAAAATTATGGCAAACCGTTCAGGGGTCGACCCAAAACAATATGAGTCGATGGTCAGCGGTACGCATCTATTAGATATCAATGCCAATAAAAAAGTATTTGCTAAATCGGAAGGTTTTGACTCGATTTATGGCTCTACTTATCACGTAAATAAATTTAACGTTGAAAACGGTATTTATAAAACTGAACAAAATGTAGATGGGCTGATTTATCCAACATTGATAGAACAACTCAAATAAGCCCAATAAATTAAAAAGCCCAAGTTAAACTTGGGCTTTTTAATGTCTTTCTTATTTTTCTGTACTGACTTGAGTCATACGAGGAATTTTTGGTAAGTCTTGTAAAGCTGGGTCAAGTTCATCTTCTTCAGCATGTACCAAATAATCAACCCGTGAACGGAGCTGTTTAAACTCAGGTGTACTCATTAAATCGAGTGAGCGTGGGCGAGGTAAATTAACTTCAATGATTTCCTTAATTTCACCCGGATTGGCTTTGAGTGCCACAATTCGGTCTGCCAGTAAAATAGCTTCATCCATGTCATGGGTCACAAAAATAATGGTGATATCAATGTTCTGCCATAAATCCATTAAGTGTTTTTGCATTTTTTGACGAGTGTGTGGGTCGAGCGCACCAAAAGGTTCATCCATGAGTAAAATTTTAGGTTGATTGACCAAGGCTCTCGCAATTGCAACGCGCTGTTTCATGCCACCAGAAAGTTGATGTGGATACTGATTTTCATATTTTTCTAAACCAATAATATTGATCCATTCACGGGCTTGAGCTTCGGCTGTCATTTGACTAGCACCGCGCATTTGCGGGCCAAACATCACGTTTTCTTTTACAGTTTTCCAAGGGAAAAGAGTATAGCCCTGAAACACCATGCCGCGTTCAGGACATGGTCCCGTAATGCATTCGCCGTCTACTAAAACTTCTCCGCTATGATATGGGTCTAAACCTGCAATGACACGGCTCAGGGTCGATTTACCACAGCCAGAAGGACCAATCACACAAACAAATTCTCTTTTATGAATTTTTAAATCGAGCTTATTTAAAACAGTGCGTTCGCTTTGTCCATGCTTAAAGACTTGGCTCAGTTGTTTAGCTTCTAAAATAACAGGACGTTCATAAATTTTTTGAAAGTATTCATGCGCGTTAAATGTTGAATCATTCATTACTTTGCTCCTACTTTCCAAGTGAACATCCGCTCACCTAATTTCATTAATACCCAATCACAGACCAGTCCAATCACCCCAATAATCAAAATAGCCGCATAGACATTGTCAAAGTTTTGATAGCGTGCCTGTTGGGTAATAAACCAAGTAATACCAGAGGTTGTACCAATCAACTCTGAAACAATTAAATAGGTCCAAGCCCAGCCCAATAGCACACGTAAGTCTCGATAAATATCAGGTAAGGCAGCAGGAATCACCACGTGAAATAAACTTTTGAGCTTATTGGTGCCAAGGGTATAGCCAGCTTCAATTAAGCTTCGATCTACCATTCGGGTGGTATTGGCAATAATGAGAATTTGCTGAAAGAGGGTACCAATCACAATAATTGCAATTTTAGGTGCATCATTAATACCTAAAATTGCTACTGCAAGTGCGCCAAAGGCAGGAGCGGGTAAGTAACGGAAAAACTCGACAAAAGGCTCTGTTAACAGTGATATGCGCTTAGAAAAACCACACAAAATACCGAGTGGAATCCCAATAAGCGAAGAGATAAAAAAAGCTGAAAAAACCAGTTTAATACTGTGCCATAAACTTTGATGAAACCACGGCGAATCAGGTTGTTCGGGTGGCGTAGTAAATGCAGTCACCAAAGCTTGAGCGACTTCATGAGGAGCGGGTAAATAAATCGGATTGACCAAAATACCTTGTGGTGGTGCAGAATTTCGATTGACTGCATTTTGTGCCTCGAGATAGAACACATTTTTATCAACACGACTTCCTACTTGTAAGTAAGAAACACTTCCCGAACTCGTGATTTGTACTTGAGGATGCCAAACAAAAGGTAAGTAACTGATTGCGCACCAAAGACATATTGGAATAACGAAAGAACAAATACTGAGAATCAGCTTGTTCTTTCGCGTAAATTCCTTTGCAACATAACCCATATCGAGAGCTCCCCATTTTGATCAGTATTACGATTTTCATAAAACGTAATATTATTAAGCAAAATAAGTGCCATCTTTAAGGTGCTCTAGATGAGTTAATAAGATGAGGGAACTAAAGTTTCATGTAAATAAACCCAATAACATTTTTTGCCTTCTACTTTAATGCAGGCTGTGGAAGTACGTATTGTCTCGGTTTCACTCGTTTGTTGATGTTCCTGATATTGCACCCAACAATAATTTTCAAATTCGTATAAAGCTGTGCTCTTAAGAATGGTAATTTTTAAAGAAGGCTTTTTCCCAACATTTTGGCTAAATAAACTATTCACTTCGGCTAAACCAATGCTATGGCCTTGAACCGTGACCATCTTAAAGTTTTGATCAAAGCTATCTAAAAGCGGGTTAAGACTCTGTTCTGCATTTTGGCCTGTAAATACATTTTCGATCAAAACGTGTAGGTCAATCACGCTTTGAATGGCCTGATCCATTTGGTTAGACATGTGCTTTCTCCTTTAAAATGGGAATGAGTGAAAGTAAGCAGAGCAAAGCTGCAATTAAAAAAGTATGTTGATAGCGAAGCAAATCGCTTGAGCCAGACATCGAGTTATAGATTGAAATGAGAACAACAGTACCGACACTAAATGAAACTTGTCGATTGATGTTCCAGAGCACACTGCCTTGTAGTAAATCTTGACCCGTAAAATCAATTAACGAACTAATTTGGGCAGTATTGGCGCTTAAGCCACCTCCCATACCCATCACTAAATAGGCGAATACTAAAAAGCTGATGGGACTAGTGTTTGAAATAAAAAATAAGAAAAAGATTCCAAGGCTATGAAGGGTAATGCCAATAATAAGTAAATATTTCTTTCCTATTTTTTGATAGAGCAGGCCACCGCTGATCATTGCCACCAGTGCACCTGCTGCATAGAGCAACATAAATGAGCCAGTTTGTTTTGCATTAAAGCCAAGGTTAACCTGTAAATTAAAAATATTGAGTAAATTAACACCTGTAAAAATACCAGGAACAGCGTAATAAATAATAAATGCATTACGTAAATTTTTATTTTTTAATAACTGGAGATTAAGAATGGGATGAGAGATTTTTTTCGAATGTTGAATGTAAAAAATAAGCATTCCCACCGAAATTAGAAAACTGCTTACAGCCAACGTGAGATTGTGATAATCCCCATAGAATGAAAATGAGAGTAACAAACATAACAAGCTTATATTAAAAATAACCAAGCCTTTTATGTCTGGTTTTTCACTCGACACATTCTCTGTTTTTTTAACCCATAGCCATGCTAAAAATGAAGCAAGTAAAGAAAAAGGAAGATTAGAAAAAAATACCCATCGCCAACTCAATGAATCAATAATCACACCACCAAGGGCGGGTGAAAAAGCTGGAGCTATTAAGGCAATTGCCATAATCATTGTAGAAATGCGTTGGCGTTCTTGATTGGGAAATAAGGCATATACGAGAGCTTGGCCCACTGGAATTAATAAACCTCCAGCGATACCTTGAATAAAACGCCAAAAAATTAAGCTATAAATTGATTCACTAAATCCAATAAAGCAAATGCTTATAGAAAATAACAGCATCGAATAACACAATAACTTTTGGTTCCCAAGTTTGGTGGCTAACCATAAACTCATGGGCATGATTAAAATCAGGCCGAGAATATAGGCATTTGTTACCCATGCGACTATGGATTGGCTAACTGAAAATGATGATGCAATATTAGGTAATGCAATTGCTGACATAAAAATGTTAATGCAATCAATAAAGAACCCAAGTAAAAACACCGTTGCTATTTTATATCGATAAGACATACCTACCTCCGTGCAGGCAGGGTAAGATTCGGCTCTTTTATTGTCGATGCAAGCGAAGTAAAATCATTGTTTAATAATTTCAAACAATCGGCTGAATTGTGCAAAAAAATCTCAAGCAAATTACTAGTTTTTTACAAGTTGTCGATTCCGGATCTTTTACTAAGGCTGCCGAAATTTTGGGACTGAGCCGATCAATGGTCAGTATTGATATAAAACAATTAGAAAAGCAGTTAAATACAAGTCTCTTAATTCGAAATACCCGTAATATTGCATTAACTGAAATAGGTCAGCATTTTTATCAAGATTTTAAACAAATCCAGCTTCAGATTGATGAGGCTTTTGAGCGAAGCCAACATTTAGGCACAAGCATTACAGGCACTTTACGTTTTTCATCAACCAATGAATTTGGTCAACGTTTTATTCTGCCTTTACTTCCTGAGTTTTGTCGGCTTTATCCACATTTACGCATACAGTATTCATTTAATTCATCTCTCGATGATTTAGTTACTGAAAAATTAGATCTTGTTATAAGGCTAGGAAATTTAAAAAGCTCATCTCTAAAAACTCGAAAAATTGGGGAATATCCAATTTATCTTGTGGCTACACCGCAATTTATACAAAACCATCCTGTAGAAAATATATCCGATTTGGCAGATGTTCCTTGGATTGGACACACCTTATTAAATTGGCAAGATTCACAATATATTTTGCAAAATAGTTTAGGCGAGCAATATTCATTACCTTTTATTCGAAGTCAGTATGAATCAAATTCGGTAACAGCAATTCATCAAATGGCTCTTTCATCCTTAGGTATTGCGATTTGCCCAGCATGGTTAGTTGATGAAGATATTCAACAAAACCGCTTAATTAGGTTATTTCCTGATCTCTCGTTACCGTTACAAAATATTCAATTACTTTATCCTAGTACTTCTAATTTACCAGCCAAAACTCGGGCATTTATAGACTTTTTGGTAGCCCGTCTTTCTTTTAGATAAACTACAAATATGTAAGTTATGGACGATAAGCTATTTTATATAAATAGACAATTCTGTCTGTTTTTTATAAAATAGCGCTGATTATGACTCAGTTTTATAATAATGATGTCCAATAAAATATTTCAAATTTTAGATAGTTTAGGTTTGGTTGCACAGAATCGTGTACTTCATGTGCAATTTTCCAACCCATCATTAAACAATCAAGTCTTCTTGCAACGTATTGAAGGCGAACATACGCTCAATCAAGGTAGCGTTGCTGAGTTACTGTGTCTTTCGACGAACGCTCATATTGCATTAAAACAGTTTATTGGCTGTCAGGTTGCCGTCGATCAGGTCACTGACATGGGCCAGTTTTTTAGAACGACAGGCATTATTACTGAAGCGAGCCAAGGGCAAAGCGACGGCTCACTCACCATTTATAACTTAACCTTAAAAGACTCAACTGCACTCTGGCATAAACGCCGTAATAGTCGCGTGTTTATGAACAAAAGCGTGCGCGATATTAGCGAAATTCTGTTTAAAGAATGGCAAGGCAAAAGCCCGTTATTTGCCTCAAGCTTAACACTCGACACAGCAGGCTTAACTAAAGACTACGATGTGCGTCCATTTGTGATGCAGTCGAACGAAAGCGACTATGACTTTTTAACCCGTTTGTGGCGCAGTGAAGGCATTAACTGGCTAGTCGATGAGTCACAGCTTTTGGTCGCTGACCCGAGTGCTTCTATTCAGCCACAAGTATTGCGTTTAATTGACGACAATCAAAATTATCAGTCGCTTGAACGACGTAGTTTGCGATACCAGCGCAGCAGTGCCACAGAACAGTTCGATACCATTACGCAAGTTAAGGCAGAACGCCGTTTACAGCCGACATCGGTTCATGTGCAACGCTGGCAAGCCGATGCCCTCCAACAAGAAGAAGGCAGCGGTAGCGTACAAGGCACACAAAAGCACAGTGAACACTATGACAATGCCAGCCTAAACCTTGAAGATGCGTGGCACGTTAGCCCTGCTTGGATGCAGGACTTAAACGGTGAAGACCAAGCCACCGCTTCAGGCAATAGTCAGATTGAACAGTTAAACCAGCACATTAATGCTTACTACCACCTGAGTTCTAAACAGTTTACTGTTTCGGGTAATGTTCGTGATGCACAGGTGGGTTACTGGTTTGAACTGAATGATCACCCGGAACTTGAGCGCCACGACAGTGCGGATAAAGAATTTTTAATCTTAAGCAAGCACTACTATAACCAGAATAATTTACCGAAAGAATTACAACAGCAACTCGAGCGCCTATTACCAAAAGACAAGCTCAAGGCAGCCCAACTCGACACGCAAAACCCTGAGCAGCGCCATTTTGCTGAACTCAATGTCGTTCGACGCAACATTAAAGCTGTGCCTGAATATAGCCCGCTACAACATCGACCAGCAGCTTACCCGCAGCGCGCTAGAGTGGTGGGGTTGGAGGGCGAAAGTATTCATGTCGACCAGTGGGGACGTATTAAGGTCCGCTTCCTGTTTACCCGAGCTGACGACCATAGCCATGATGGTGGAGCAGGAAGTAACGACAATGACACCGACTCTGCTTGGGTCGATGTGCTGACCCCATGGGCAGGTGCAGGTTATGGCGCACGCTTCTTGCCACGTGTTGGTGAGATTGTTGTTATCGACTTCTTTGACGGCAACATTGACCGTCCATTTGTGGTGGGGCGTATTCACGAAGCTGAACGTCACCCAACTCAGTTTGACCAGAAAGGCCAGCTCCCCGACACAAAAAAACTGAGCGGCATCCGCTCCGAAGAAGTCGATGGTAAGGGCTTTAACCAGCTACGTTTTGATGACACGACAGGGCAAATCAGTGCCCAACTACAAAGTAGCCATGCGGCAAGCCAGTTAAATTTAGGTAACTTAAGCCATCCAAAAGACAAGGCGGAAAGTGATGGCCGAGGAGAAGGTTTTGAGCTAAGAACGGACCAGTGGGGGGCAGTTCGAGCTGGAAATGGCTTACTCGTTAGTACCCACAAACAGGACCAAGCCCAAGGCGTACACCTCGATGCAAATGAAGCCAAACAACAAATAGAAGGCGGCCTTAACAATGCCAAGGCACTCAGTGAAGTTGCTAAAAATCAACAAACTGATCCATTGGAAGTGCTTGAGAACTTAAAAACCTTCATAGAGCAAATTGAAGAAAAAGATCAAGACAAAGCTGCTGCTTTTAAGCAAGCCTTGATGATATTAACTGCACCTAACAGTATTGCTCTAGCCAGTAATGAAGATATTCACTTAAGCGCAGATGCTCAGTTAAGTCAAACTGCTGGAGACAGCATTAATCTGACCACTCAAAAGAACCTGATTGCGCATGCTCAAAATAAAATCAGCCTTTTTGCAGCTCAAGAAGGCGCGAGACTCTATGCAGGCAAAGGCAAGGTCGAGATACAAGCCCAAGGTGACGGAGCAGATTTAATTGCCCGTAAAGCTGTTCAGATTATTTCTACAGAAGACAAAATTGAAATTAGTGCTTCTAAAGAAATTGTTATCACGGCGGGTGGATCTCAAATCAAGATTAATGGTTCAGGAATTTTCCCAGTCACTGGCGGTAAGTTTGAGGTGAAGGCTGGGCAGCATTTATTTATGGGGGGAGGTAGTGTTCAGCCGAGCTTACCATCATTACCTGTTTTTGAATCAAAGCCACAGGATTTATTTTTAGAATATTTTCATGCTGATGGTACGCCCGCAAAAGCTTCTAAATATACGGTAACACTCTCCGATGGTTCTAAAAGAACTGGATTTTTAGATGAAAAAGGGCAAGCTTTTATTCGAGATGTTCCTGTTGGAAAGGCACAAGTTCTTTACGAAACTGTATTTAGTGAAAATGAGAAATCAGGTGCAGTTGATGACAGTTGGTTTTCTAATTTTATTCAAACCAAAGGTGTTAAGTAATGGTTGAGCAAAATAAAACACCTGAAACAGGAAATGAACAGTTTTGGCAAGGTTTAAGTGGTAAATCAGGATATATTCAACAAGAATTTATCCAATCTTCTGAGTTTCTAAGCCTTGCATTAGGCGAGTCTGAATATGGTGTAGCGAGACATGCACCTTTAGAAAAAAAAGATCAAACCCAATATGCTTATGTATCTAGTCATTTTTCAATTGAAGCATTACCTGAATCCGCAGGGTTTTTAGATAAGTTTCAACATGCGATACAACTTGCATTTGCAGTAAAAGTACAAACAGATATTAATCTTGCAAATAATATTAATCAGATAATTGACGAAAATATAGAAGATATTCAATATGTTTTTGGATTTATCAGCGGTGATTTTAATAAAGATCCTACTGTTGCCCAAGTCATTGTGGGTGGCCTCATCAGTATGATCCCTGTTGCTGATCAGATATGTGATATCCGGGATTTATTAGCCAGTGTTATTATTTTATCAGATGAAAAAGAAAGAACATCTGAAAATTGGATGAGTTTAGCCTTAGTTGGAATTGGCGTAATTCCATTCTTTGGTTCAGTTTTTAAAACTATTGCTAAGTTGATTACTAGTAAAATTATTAAAACAAAAGATGAGTTATTTAAGGCAATTGAGCATTTGGAATCCTATTGTCGAAAGCTTGGTTATAAACCATTTTGGGGAGATAACCCTGAGCGGTGGCTGAAAACCAAACCTTGGACGGAAATAGGTACAAATGCAAAACTAGTCCTTAATCAATACCTTGCAAAGCTACAGTCACTTTTACAAATGTATGGTAGTCGTAATACTGCTAAAATGACTGGGTTTGATGCTCTGGCAGATAAATATGCGGCTGCACTTAAAAGTATCATGGCTCAGATTGGGCGGTATATTGATGATCTATGTCGTCAGGTTGAGAATGCCTGTCATGAGATTATGGGACAACCAAAACTGAGTGTGGCTGGTGGACATGGTAATGGGATGGATATCCATATTGGTGGGAGTCCCAGTCAACCGACTCGAGCTAGCCATACACAGCCATCTAATAAAATTGCTTTTGCCAAGATGAAAGAGCACAAGGTCGGATGTTTTGATCCAGTAAATACTCCTAAAGCTCGAGCTAATGCCCGTAAAAATATTGATTTAGGACATCCGCCACAAGCCAAGCGTGAAAATTGGTCAGAAGATCAATATTTAAAGTGGGAAACCGATCGCCAGTTAGAAATGCAACAGAATGCTTTAAATAGTATGACGGCAAAAGATTACGAGAAAGGTCGGGAGCTCTTTAAGCAAAATGGGCGAGGGAATGGTCTGGATCAGGTTCAAGCTAGAACAAAATACGAAAAAGAGCTTAAAGATAAATACTATGAACAATATTCTAAAGACCCTAATATTTCAGCAATAGATGCTATGACTAAATCTGAGAAAGATGCTAAAGATGTAATGTCGACCATGGCTGCCTTACATAATCCAGATCAGATAGCAGCAGGAATTATGAGTGATGCGCCTATGGATATCGGCTTAAAGAATGTAAATTCATCTATTGGTAGCGGCTGGGGCAATAAAGCGACTGGAGAAACCGTGAGTCGTGCAGGATCTATTGATAATGCTGTTAAAGGGATTGATCCAAGTGTGAAAGATGCAACTAAACTCAATGTCAAATTAGAGAGATGTAAATAATGTTATCAGAAGTTGTGTTAAAGAAAATTAATGATCATCTGGATTTTTTTAATGTTCGATTTTCACATATTAAAATAGGTAAAAAGCCAACGCCTGAATTTATTGCTCAGCATCAACATACTTATCCTGAATATTTATTTTATATTTGGGAAAAATTAGGTTTCGCATCCTTTGAAAATGGCGGATTTTGGCTTGTTAATCCCTTGGATTATGAAGATATTTTAGAGCTTTGTTTAAAAGATACTGATTTCCCCCAATATGATGAATTTTATGTCATTGGTAGAAGTGCTTTTGGTGATTTACATGTAATAGGTAAAAGTACGAGTTCAAAGTTGACAATAGATATTATTAATTTAAGAATTTACCCATCAATTAAAGATATTCCAAACGTAGAAGATATAGACCATTTAATTTCATTTTTATCTACCATTGTCATGAAGGCGAAGAATGAAGATATAGATATTTATGATAAAAATGGCAAGTTTCTTTTTGATCGTTGCTTAACAAATTTAGGTGAAGTCAACGATAATGAAATCTATGCCTTTGAACCTCCAGCGGTATTGGGTGGACCACAAGTTGTTGAGAATATGAAAAAAGTAGATTTATTCCAATATATTCCTTTTGTAGCTCAGCTAGATAAGTTTCAAGTGATGTTGGATATTGCCAAAGAGGTTGATCGTTTGGGTATCAAACCGAAAGATTAATCTTGCCTAACAAACTATATGCTATGAGAGTAATTAGAAAAGGGAGCTAGGCTCCTTTTTCTATATATAAATTCTTCAAATTATGCTCGAAGCCAGTATACGGTTTTAGATGAACATGGAAATATAGAAGGAGAAGCTAATCGTTTACGTTGTGAAGCTGGTCAGCTTTGTCTACAAACCAGCGAATGGTATAGTCCAGCCAATGGCATGCAAAAGCGTCATTTTAATCAGAGCGAAATTATGCCAGAAATTAAAGATAACACTTGGGGTGAAACCATTTGGTATTTAGATCTAGAAAATTAATAATATTTTTATCTCTTTAATTCATTCTATTAGTATAAGAGGCCTATCCATTTGATAGGTTTTTTCATGTCTGGCAACATTTTTATGATGAATTAATAATCGAACTACAACCATACGACCAGTAAATAGATTGACTGACATATGGTTGTGGGCATGTCTATGGCATGGCATTAAATGGTGAAGATGTTGTTAGCTTTGAGTGCGATGATTTACATAGAGAGACTTTACGGCCCTATGCAAATGGTCTTAGCCAGCAACAACGTTATGATGAAGTCGGACGTTTAACTCAGCAATTAATGTTGGATGCGCATGACAAAGGCTATCAGGCTCAAATTCAAAATGTATTTCTTGGAATACTAAAAAATTAAGAACTTTTAAAAGTGAATTCATAGCGTAAGTTGTTAATTCATTTTTATATATTTATCACGAATATCATTTTCATCCACTAGTGTATTCATATGGTTAAGTTTTTCTTTACAAAATAGACAGATGTGTCTGTATTTTATAAAATAATGCCAATCCTGACAAAATTTTCATAAAAAGATGTTATCTCATATGCATAGAATTCTAGAAGATTTGGGTATTAGTTCGCAAAAACGCGTGCTTCATATTCAGTTTTCTAATCCATCGTTGAATACTCAAGTCTTTTTACAAAGTATTGAAGGGCAGCATCAGTTAAATGAAGGGCTGGCTGTCGATCTATTTTGTCTCTCTACTAATGCGCATATTTCATTAAAACAATTTATTGGTTGTCAGGTTGCAGTCGATCAGGTAACTGATCAGGGGCAGCTATTTAGAACTACAGGAATTATTACCGAAGCCAGTCAGGGGCAGAGTGATGGTTCATTAACGCTGTATAAATTGAAACTACAAGATCCGACCGTGCTATGGCATAAACGCCGAAATAGCCGCGTGTTTATCAGTAAAAGTGTACGGGATATCACTGAAATTCTATTTACAGAATGGCAGAACAAAAGCCCATTGTTTGCGTCTAGCTTAACTTTAGATTTAAAAAGTTTAACTGAAAACTACGATGTTCGACCTTTTGTTATGCAAAGTAATGAAACGGATTATGATTTTTTAACCCGACTTTGGCGTAGTGAAGGCATTAACTGGTTAATTGATGAAGCTCAGTTGTTTGTTACCAATAGGTCAGATGAGATTCAACTGCAAAAATTACGTTTAATTGATAATAATGAATCATATTTAGCTCTAAATCGAAGAAATATCCGTTATCACCGTAGTAGCGCAGTTGAACAACAAGACAGTATGACGAGCCTTGTGCCAACTCGAAACTTGCAATCTACAGCCGTGCATGTGCAACGCTGGCAGGCTGATGCCTTAAGTCAAGAAGAAGGTATGGGGAGTGTTCAGTCAAAGCATAGTCATAGTGCTAATCAGGATAATGCGAGTTTAAGTCTAGAACATGCTTGGCATGTCAGTCCTGCTTGGATGCAAGACTTAAATGGAGAAGGTCAAGCCACCGCATCGAGTCACCAACAGCTGGAAAAACTCAACCAAAATCTATCTGATTATTATGCGTCTCAATCGAAATACTTCCGTGCACAAACCACAGTACGTGATGCGCAAGTCGGTTATTGGTTTGAACTTAATGAACATCCAGAAATAGATACGCATAGCGGGTCAGACAAAGAGTTTCTGATTGTTGGCAAAAGCTTTTATTTGCAAAATAACTTACCAAAAGATTTGCAGCAACAAGTCAACCAGCTTATTAGTCAAAGCCAATGGCAAAACTATCAATTAGGGCCAAATGACCAGACTGAGCGTCAGGGTAATGAGCTCATCTTGTCGCGTAGAAATATTAAAACTGTTCCTGAGTATAACCCGCTCGAGCACCGACCAGCGGCTTATCCACAGCGTGCTAGAGTGGTGGGATTAGAGGGCGAAAGCATCCATGTAGACCAGTGGGGACGCATTAAAGTTCGCTTCTTGTTTACCCGAACTGATGACCATAGCCATGATGGTGGAGCAGGAAGTAACGACAATTACACCGATTCCGCTTGGGTCGATGTGCTGACCCCGTGGGCAGGCGTAGGTTATGGAGCGCGATTCTTGCCTCGCGTTGGTGAGATCGTGGTCATCGACTTCTTTGACGGCAATATTGACCGTCCATTTGTGGTGGGACGTATTCATGAGGCTGAACGTCACCCAACTCAGTTCGATCAGAAAGGTCAGCTACCCGACACTAAAAAGCTCAGTGGTATCCGCTCAGAAGAAGTTGATGGTAAAGGTTTTAACCAGCTACGGTTTGATGACACCACAGGGCAAATCAGTGCCCAGCTACAAAGTAGCCATGCTGTCAGTCAGCTAAACTTGGGTAACTTAAGCCATCCAAAAGACAGCGCGACAAGCGAAGGTCGTGGTGATGGCTTCGAACTCAGAACAGACCAATGGGGCGCGGTAAGAGCAGGCAGTGGCTTACTCATTAGTACCCACAAGCAGGATCAAGCTCAAGGTGTACATCTTGATGCAAATGAGGCCAAACAACAAATCGACGGTGGCCTTAATAATGCCAAGGCACTCAGCGACGTTGCCAAAAATCAGCAAACTGATCCACTAGATGTGCTTGAAAATATTCAGTCATTTATTGAAGTTCTCCAACAAGAAGATCCTAAAAAGGCTGTTGAGTTCCTATCAGCGGTGATGCTATTGGCATCTCCAAAAAGTATTGCTGTAAGTAGTAATGAGGACATCTATGTTAGTGCAGATGGTCAGCTTACTCAAAGTGCTGGAGATAGCATTAATATCAGTACGCAAAAGAATATAGTGAGTCATGCGAGCCAAAAAATTAGTCTATTTGCAGCCCAAGAAGGCGCTCGCCTTTTTGCTGGTCAAGGTAAAGTAGAAATTCAGGCACAAGGTGATGCTTTAGATGTGATTGCTCGAAAAGGTGTGCAAATTACTTCAACTGAAGATACGGTTTATATTACTAGCCCAACTGAAATTAATCTGACTGCAAGTGGGTCTCAAGTTAAGCTGAATGGTTCAGGTATTTTCCCTGTTACGGGCGGTAAGCTTGAGGTGAAAGCAGGGCAGCATTTGTTTATGGGCGGAGCCAAGGTGGCAACGAAAAATCCAGAATTGGCAATGTTGCCAGATTACCATTTAACTTATATAGCTAAAGATATGGATGGAAATCCATTGAAAAATAAAAAATATTTAATGATTTTACCGAATGGGGAAATGGCCAGTGGTGTGACAGATGGTCAAGGTAAAACACAGAAGATCACAACCAAGGGCCCTCAGCAAATCCAAATTAGTTTAGAAGATCACGTTCACGATGGTTTTGTAACTTTTGAAGAAGAATAAATGATGAATAAGATTAAATTAAAGCTATTTATTAATGTATTACCTGATAATGATACGATTGCTTGCCATGGAATGGATTATTCTGTAACTGAAAAGGGAAAACGGCCAGGACAGATAAATAAACTAGCAATAGCTACAGGAAATGCTAAGAATCCTAAGCCTCTTGTGCAGCCGTTGGATTTAGACTCCATTTATAAAAATAAACCTATTCCAGCGCAGACGATTGCCCAAAATATGGCGAAGTATAAAGATGTACACGAAGGTCCAAGCTTGAGTCAGAACCGAGAAGCTAAAACTGACATGAAAGGTTTTACTAAAGAAATGCATCTGCCAGTTGGTGAGTATGATCTTTGGATTAAAAGAAAGGATTCGGAGTGGGAGAAAGCCATTAATATTAATGGTAGTTCAGGTCTCCATATAAAAGAAGAAAAGCAAGGAATCACTACTATAGAATATCAAATCAAACAATATTATCGCTATAAAATAGAAGGGTTTAGGGGGAATAAACTAGCTGATAATATTCCATTTGACACTTTTACTTTTGACAAAGAGGGTAAGGAAAAGAAAATTAGTTTACCTAATGTCAAAATGACTGTTGTAGATAAAAATGGTTTTACTCCACCTTTATATTCGCCAAAAGGTGAGGTTATATTTGTAAAATTTAAATTCGTAAATATGTCTGCTCAACCAGAGAAAAAAGACATACAGCATTTTGCAACTATGAGTAAAAAGAATTATGTCACTGTACAGTTGAAGTCTGTTGCGAAAATAACAAAACAAGATAAGAATACGACAGTAACTTTGCAGGGCAATGGAAAACCACCTGTTATTTTAAATATGCATCGAGAGGAGATGATAGTTCTTTCAGCTGAGGATTATGCTGAATTTGAAAAGGAAAGTTCAAAACTAGATAAATTATTTGGAAACTCTTTTGATGCTAAAAATAAATTAGCAGAAGCAATAAAATCTGGCAGTGTTTCTAATGTTAAAAAAGCAGAAGAAGAAATAAAAGAAGCAGAGAAAAAGATCGAAGAAGAACTCAATAAAAACTTTAAAAAAGCGGCTGATCTAACAGAAGTCATTACTTTTGAAGCGCGTCAAAAGAAAAATCCAAATGGTAACACGCAGGAGTTTGATTTCAGACGTCGCTATCTGCGTACTGACAGATATATGCAGTTGCAACAAAAGAAAAAGAACAAAGAAAGTTTTAAGGTAACGGTTTTAGGGACGGAGTTAAAGAAACTTAAGGATATAAAACAAGACTTTAAGAAAATCAACCAAGAGACTATTCATAATGAATTTAAAAAAGTCAGTTTAGATCTTGCGAAATATTCCAAACAAACGGGAACTAAAGTTTGGGATTTCTCTGCTTTTAGTGCGGGTTTTGTTGAACAAATTAAGCTCTCAGACAACTTAACGGTTGATATTCAATCACAATGGTTAAGATGTGTTGGTGGCGCTGGCTTATCGACAAGTGCGAGCTGGAAGCCTGAAAGTGGTGAGGTGAATGCTAAGGCGAATGTTAATGCTCAAGGAAAGCTAGTGTTGTTTGAAGGGAAGGCAAAAACCACCTATGTAATTCCATGTGATAAAGGTTGGATGCTGAACTTTGATGACATTGATCTAGGTGCATTTCGATTTATCATTGGCATGGAACTCTATGGTTTTGCAGGTGCAAAAGTGGCTGCTGGAATTGGCCTAGAGATAAGCTATAGTAAAAATGGACAGCAACAATTGGCTGCTAATGGTAGAAGAAATCGAAATCCTTCACTAGCCAATAATATGGGAGAAAACCGTCCAAGATTTGTGCCAATGGATCGAGATGAAACCATCATTCCTGGTAGTGGTGCAAGTTCCGAGGGGCAAATTGAGGCTTTTGCTGGTGCAGAAGCGGGAATTAAACCATCTGGAGAGTTTCAGTGGCTTTCACCTGAAGCTAAAGATTTTAAACCTCTAGCCAGCTTAGCTGTCGATTTTGCTGTAAGTGCTGGCTTAGGGGCGGGTGTTAATTTTAAATTATTTTACTGGTTAGAACGCAACCAATTCCGTTTTAGAGCAAAAGCAGCTTTATGTGTCGGGTTAGGTGCAAAAGGGGCGTTAGATTTCGTTATTGATTTTAGCCAGGTTCTCGAAGTATTACGATGGGTGCATTATCAACTTTTACGAGCTCAATTTACCGTGTTGGGTTTTATTGCAAAAGACGCTTTTGCTAATTTAAGCCAGTTGGCTGTAATTGCATTAGGTAATGATTCATTAACAGCAAAAATTTTAAGTGATATAGCAGGAGAGTTTGAAACATTTAATGCCAAATACTCTATTGCAAAAACATCTGTCGATTTAGCAAATAAAATTAAACGGCAACCTGATTGGCTAAAAATGGCCACACCAAATGCTAAAGGAATGTTAATTTATCAGATGACAAGGCATAGTGAATATACTCATGCTGCGGATATGCCTAAAACAGGAATTAGCCCTTTTTTACCCACACATAAAGAGGCTGTGCTTGCAATCTTTGAAACTATTGTAACGGAAGATGAGTGGTTTAATGTACTCCAGAGGATGTCTTTGAGAGGGGTGAAATCGCAGCAGAGTATTCAAAGCTTGGAAAAACAATTATTGGTATATTTTCATGATGGATTCTGGTCAAGAGCTAGCGATTTTGTTAAAAAATATGCTCTTAATTCAGATACTGTTGGGCGTGGTAGTGAATATGTGGAGCAATATGAAAAATTACGCTCTAAAATCGTAAAAACTATTCCTTTGCATGAAAAAGCGCCAATGAATAATCCTAGAGAATTAGAAAAATTAAGAGAAAAAATGGCTGAACAACCAAGTATTATCAATGCAGATACTTTAATTGCATTAAATACTGAAATAGTACCATCTGTTGAGGTAGATGGTACTGATGCGGAACTGTTTATTGCAGCGAATTATGAGCAGAACTCAGATGATTCATATATGGCCTAAAACTATTTTATAGGTTGTTGAACATTAGCGACGCAACGGGCAGAATATAAACGATACTTGGTTTTATTTTCCTCATTTGGAGTTGGTAAAGCTTTAGTTCTAGCTATATTTAATCCATCAGCCATCATCAAGTTATCGGCCCCCATTGGTGAGGTACTGCGTAATACCTTTTCAGTTCCAGTTTTAGGTCCTGTTGGGTTATCAATAGGTGAATCTTTATAATAATCTTTATCGTACCAATCATTCATCCATTCATAATTATTGGTGACAAGGTCGTAAAAACCAAGAGGATTTGGTGGTGTCTGCCCTAGGACGGGAATACTTACGGCAGTAGAGGGGCTATTTTTCTCAATATATTGATCATATTGTTCCATACTCCATAAGTTTTTTCCTTCTTCAATATGGCCTGTATTAGTTGCAAATAGAGTATATTGCCCTTTATTTCGGGCAACATATTCCCATTGAGCTTCAGTAGGTAAATCCATCGGAGTTCCGACTTGCTGTCCCAACCATTGACAGTAGTCTTTAGCTTGCTGCCACGCCATACCAGTCGCTACTTCATGTGCAATTCGTTGATCATATCGGTTATTATCTGCACTCTCATTTTGTCCAGTGGCGGCTGTAAAAATATTAAAGTCTTCTAACGTTGTTTTATAAGCATTCATATTAAAGCTGCTAAGCGTGACTTTATGCAGGGTCTTATTATTATCCCCTGGAGAGAAAGGCTGGTTATCAGGTTTTTCAGTATTACCCTTGGGATTTTTCACCGCCATGCTATTTGGAACCATTTTTTTTAATTCTGGTGTTACTAGTCCAAAATCACCCATCAGATAGATACCGCCTTCAACAAAGATCATATTCTTTTTGGTTTTCTCAACCAATTGTTGAATTTTTTGCTGAAGTTCTGGTGAAGGCTTTGATGGTTTATGATTTGTCTCAGTAGATTTAGCACAAGCACTTAAAGCAAGACTTGAAAATAAAACAACAGCTATATTCCGTTTCATCATTTTGTTGTAAATCATTAGGTTGAATATTGATGAAACTATTTTAGTAAGAGACGTGGAAGATATAAATAGCGGTTTTGTTATTCAGCTAAGTAAATAAACATTTTGATTTATGAAAAACTAAAATGAACTAAGATATTTTATAATTATTTACCTTATGTTTACAAAAACAAACTTAATTTTTTGCTTCTAGATTTTTGATGAAAATATATTGAAAAAGCATGCTTAGGGGGGGTACTTTTTAACCTTTATCATGGAAACTAAATTTATTTAAAAAGTATAATAGATAGACAGATTAGTCTTGACAAGTTTCATGGTTTTTTGTAGCGCACTTTTTTACTATAAGTTTTGATGGTTTCTTCGTAACCAAATAGAAGCACCTTGTAGTTAATATAAACTTAAATATTGTTAAGCAAATGTTTCAAAAAAACTAAATAAATGATATTTAAATAAATTTTTCATTCAGTTTTTATTTTTATTTATTTGATTAAAATCAACAACTTATTTTTAATTACAAAAAATAACAATATTATATTTTTATAAGAATAACTTTATTAAGCTATATTTTATAACCATCTTAACTATTTACTTTTAGTTTAAGTTGATATGATTTTTATATAAAATATGTTTGTTTATATGATAAACTGCGCATAAATTTTTTGAATATAAGGTTTATAGTCTGATTTTTTAATGTTTTCTCAATATTAACTTTTCAGTAAAGCCTTGAATAAATAAGAAAACAGAGGAATGAAAGTTGTGTTGAAACGAAGTATTTTGATACTTTTTCTGACTGGAAACATTATCGGTCTATCAGGTGCTCAAGCAGCAGAACTAGAGCCTGTAAAACTTAAAAAAAGTTGTATTAAAAAGAATCCGTTAGCAGAAGGCCAAAATGATCCTGAGCTATTGAATATTTTTAAGCAAGTTTGTGATAGTGATAATACGACTCAAAAAAATGATTTATTAGCTAAAGCAGCCATGCGGTTTTATCAAACCAATCAACCAGTTAAGGCTTTGAATTTGGCTAGTCAATTGCAAAGTCAAAATATACGCGGTTCATTAATAACAGATGTTTTATTTTTATCTGGTGTAAGCATTGCAAATAACTCATTGCAGCAAATGCGAAGTCAGGAAATGCGTTATTTAAGCAACGATGTAACGTACCCACCCGCTAAACAGTTAATTGAAAATATTCATACTTCAATGCCTGCGCCTGATACTTCAAATGTTAAGGCTGCTTCAGAAGGTAGCTCAGTTGATAACGAACGAAGAAGTTATAAAAAACAAACTGTAACACGTAACAGAGTTACTACTTCCAGAACAGCAACTAAACGAGTAGCAACTCCAGCAAAAGCAACTGCGGTTAAACAAAAAACTGCCCCTGTAGCCAATGTTAATAAATCAAAAAGTTCGCCTTTTGACCCTTTAATTAAATAATCAGGAATAGAATCTTATGGCTAAGAGAGAAAGCGTACAAAAGAAGCTTCAGCGAATTCGACCTCCACGTGTTCAGCTTACATATGATGTTGAAATTGGTGATGCAAAAGAAGCGAAGGAACTACCATTTGTTGTTGGTGTAATGGGCGATTTTTCAGCAGCATCTGAGCTTGAACGTACAAAATTAAAAGATAAAAAATTCATCAATGTCGACTTAGATAATATTGATGAAGTTATGGAGTCATTGTCTCCAAGAGCAGCTTTTCAGGTAGATAATACGCTGACTGAAGAGGGTGGGCGAATTGCAGTTGATTTAACATTTAAGTCAATGGAAGATTTTCGCCCAGAAAATGTTGTTCAACAGGTTGACCCATTAAAGAAACTGGTTGAAGCACGTGAGCGTTTAACTGATTTGAGAAATAAGATTTCGAACAGTGAGCGTCTAGAAGACTTGCTTGATGAAGTGCTTAAGAGTACTGATCAGATCCGTAAATTAAGTGCGGAGGCTGATCATGAATAATACTCAATCCGCAGCAATGTCACTTGTTGAAAATGAACAAGTTAATCTTTTAGACTCGATTGTTGAAGAAAGCCGTATTGCCCGAAATGAAGAAGAACATTCGCGTGCGAAAAGCTTAATCGGCGAACTTGCCAAAGAAGTAATGGCAGGAACAATTACAGTTTCTGAAAATATGACTTTATCAATTGATAAGCGTATTGCCGAAATTGATGCACTGATTTCAAATCAATTAAGTCAGATCATGCACAATGAGCAATTCCAAAAGATTGAGTCAACTTGGCGTGGTCTTTACTACTTCTGTCAAGAAACACCATCTAATCCGCTCATTAAAATTCGTATGTTAAATACGACTAAAAAAGAGTTGGTAAAAGATTTTCAAGGTGCTACAGACTTTGATCAAAGCACTTTATTCAAAAAAATCTATGAAGAAGAGTATGGGTCTTTTGGTGGTGCGCCATATTCAGCACTCATTGGTGATTTTGAGTTTGACCGTACGCCTTCTGATATGTATTTGCTTGAGCAAATCTCTCATGTAGCAGCAGCAGCTCACGCACCATTTGTTTCAGCTGCTAGCCCAAGCATTTTGGGTCTTGAGTCATTTACAGACATTGATCGTCCTAGGGATGTTTCAAAAATCTTCGAAACGGCTGAATATGTTCAATGGCGTTCATTCCGTGACAGTGAAGACTCTCGTTATGTCGCATTAACATTGCCGCATGTGCTTGGTCGTCTTCCTTATCATCCAAAAGAAGGAACAGCTACAGAAGGGTTTAACTTTGCTGAAGATGTTTCAGGTGCAAACCACAACGAATATTTGTGGATGAATGCTGCTTATGCTTTCGGTACGCGTTTAACAAATGCATTTGATATGCATGGTTGGTGTGCTGCAATTCGTGGTGTTGAAGGTGGTGGTCTAGTAGAAGGCTTGCCAGTTCATACGTTTAAAACACAAGATGGCGAAGTGGTATTCAAGTGCCCAACAGAAATTGCGATTACTGACCGCCGCGAAAAAGAACTAAGCGATTTAGGCTTTATTCCTTTAGTACATTGTAAAAATACAGATTACGCTGCTTTCTTTGGCGCGCAATCAACTCAAAAACCTAAAAAATATGACAATGATACAGCAAATGCAAACTCTGCTTTATCAAGTCAAATTCAGTACATCATGGCCGTTTCACGTATTGCTCATTATTTAAAAGCAATGATGCGAGATAAAGTGGGTAGCTTTGCTTCTGCTGGAAATGTTGAAGCATTTTTAAATGAGTGGTTGTCACAGTATGTATTGCTTGACGACGGTGCTTCCCAAGAAGCGAAAGCTCAATACCCTCTACGTGAAGCGTCTGTAAAAGTTGTAGAAGATCCTGCTCAACCAGGTCACTACAAATCTGTGGTTTTCTTACGACCACATTTCCAGCTGGATGAGTTGTCAGTTTCTTTACGACTTGTTACTGAGTTACCTCAGTCCTCAAATTAATAAAGGTCAGCGAAAGAATAACTTTAAATTAAAAATAGGAAAGTTCTAAATGAAAGATATATACGTTGAGTTTCGCGGTAAGTATAAAGTTGATGGCGAATCTCGTGATTCTGAGCACAAAGGCTGGTTAGAAGTTAACTCTTGGTCTCACAATATTCGTCAACCTAAATCTGCTACTTCAAGTAGTGTTGGTGGTCATACTGCTGAACGTGTTGAACATTCAGATATGCTTTTTATTAAAGACCTAGATGCAACTAGCCCGAAATTATGGGAAGCATGTTCAGCTGGTTATACATTTGATGAAGTACAAATTGATTTTTATCGTGCGAATGGTGACAAACGCATCAAGTACTTACAAATTAAATTGAAGCATGTTCTTGTTTCTAGTGTAACTCCAACAGTTAACGAAGAAGGTGTTCCAACTGAAGCGTTTGGTTTGAAATACGCAGCTGTTGAGTGGACATATAACCAACAAGATATTAACGGTACTGCTAAAGGTGCTGTTACTAAGAAATGGTCACTTTCTAATAATACTGCTTCTTACGCAGCATAATTATTTAAGTGAATATTTTGTGGAGGCTGACATAAAGTTAGCCTCTGCTGTCTTTAAGCATGCTTGTTGTGAACTCGAATGAATTTAGATCGGCTTTATCCATACGGATTTCGTTCAACTTTGTTTGATCGCTTAATTCCTGAAAGTGAAGATTATGCAAAAGGTCTTTCTATTCAGCAATTAAGAGAATCGGTAGCGAAAGATTTAGAAGACTTGCTGAATAGTCGGGTCGCTAAATTGGACCACGTGGTCGATGATTATCAGCTAGTTAAAAAATCTATACTTCAGTTTGGGATTATTGATTTTGTGGGGCTTTCTACGGCAAACCCGCTAGATCGAGACAAGATTTGCCAATCAATTGAACAATCAATTGCAGCTCATGAGCCCAGATTAAGACAAATACGGGTAGAGATGTTGTTGGATGGTCATAATATGGGGGCATTGTGTTTAAGCATTCAGGCTTATCTCAATATTCATCCACTGTATGAACCTGTCGTTTTTGATGCATTGCTAAAACCGACAACGCAACAATATGTAATTTCGGCGAGAACCTAAGCGTAGTGGGTGTGTTGTGATAGAAGAGCTTTTACCTTTTTACGAAAAACAACTACAGGAATTTGGTCAGCAATCTCGAGAATTTGCCCAAAAATATCCGAAAATTGCTCAGCGTTTATCGTTAAATCAAGAGCAGATTGATGATCCGCATATTGAGCGTCTAATACAGGCGTTTTCATTAATTGCTGCTCGCATTGATAAAAAACTTGCTGATAGTTATGACGTATTTACACGTTCTTTATTTGAGGTGATGTTTCCTCAATACTTACGTCACTTTCCTGCTTGTTCGGTGGTAAGTTTCGAAGATATAAATAAAATCAAACAGCTCACAGAAGCACATATTGTTCCTGCACAGACAGTCTTGAAGTCTCGCAGTTTTAAAGGTGTTCAGTGTGAGTTTAATACCACGCAAGAAATCAAATTACTCCCGATAAGTTTGCAAGCGCTAGAGTTCAAAAGTACACCTAGTGCACATATGCATTTAAGTCAAAATGCGACTTTAACTTTTAAGTTTGAAATTTTTAACCATGCTCATTTATGTTTAATAAATGAAAAGCTTCCTATTTATTTAGATGCAATTTCTAATTTTCCGCTTCAATTACTAGACAGTATTTTTAAGAAGGAAACAACTTTTGCCATAAAAACAGGGCAGAAAGTTGTAGCGTTGGATAAAAATCCATTTGAGTTAACTGGTTTTTCAGAGCAAGAAAGTCTATTACCACTCGATCAACATACTCATCATGCGTATCGTTTGCTCATGGAGTATTTCTGTTTTCCTGAAAAATTCAATTATCTTAAGCTAGATTTAGACTTTTTAAAGAATCTATCTCTAGAAGAGAATGATTTTGAACTGCTTATCCATTTTAAATTAAATTTAAATGATCAAGCCGTAGTTCGAAATTATTCTGAGTTGAATGTTGCTAATTTTAAATTATTTACCACACCAGTCATTAATTTATTTGAAAAATATGCTGAACCTCAAAAAATCGTACACAAGCAATTAGAATATCCATTAATTACAGATGCACATCATCCTGAGTTTTATCAAGTCTATTCAATTACTGAAATGAATATGGTGCGTGAAAAAACTAGTCACGAAGAAAGCTATGTTCCGGTGCTGCCTTTTTTTGCGATGAGCCACTACCATGCAGACAAGGCTCGCTTTTTCTATTCAGTAAACTATCAAAAACTACAACCCAATTTCGTTGAAATGGGATATTCGATTATTTCTAAAAATTTAAATCCTTCTTCAACACGTTCAGATTTTATTAGTACAAAATTATTATGTTCAAATCGTGACTTGCCACATGAAGCATTAGGGCAGTCTAATAATATATTGAACTTAAATGATAGTAGTCTGGCCAGACGTGCCATTGTTTTAAAAAGACCGACTAAACCTTATCAATTTGGGCAAAGCCAGACTGAGCAGTGGCGTGTCATTTCACACCTTTCATTAAATAGTTTGGCTTTAATGAAAGGTGATGCCGTATCTCATATTAAAGAGTTACTTGCTTTATATAATTTACCGTTATCAAAAGAAAATTATCTAATTATTGAATCAATTAAACATCTTGAATTTTCACTTACTCACAAACTAGTAGATGGTAAACCATTCCCAATGTTTGTAAGGGGCGTGAAGGCTGAGTTGCAAATTGATTCATCTGTATTCAGAGGGCATAGCCTATACATTTTTAGCCAATTGTTAAGTCGTGTTTTTAATTTAAAGGTTCAAATTAATAGTTTCGTTGATTTGGTTGTTAAGGATTATTCATCTCAGCAGGAGTTATACCAATGCAGTCAGAACGTTGGTGGCAAGACTCTTCTATAACAGCTGAGCTGTTTAACAAGCCAAAGTCTTTTGAATTTATTCAAGCAACACGTCTATTAAGGCACGATTCAAGTCGTGCGGTTGGTTCATCTTGGAGTGATCATTTCAAGTTTGAGACATCCTTTAATTTAAATTTCCCTGCTACTGAAATTGAAAATTTAGAATTAACGGATGAGCGGATTTATATCACGAATTTAATTGTTGGTCTTACAGGTATCCAAGGTGCTTTACCTTATACATATACCAATAAGATTAAACAGGCCCCACGGCAGCAAAGAGCTGAAACTAAAGAGTTTCTGAGTTTATTTAACCATAAGCTTACTGCTCAATATGTAGAGTCCAGCATTACATATAATTTACCGATTCGATATGAGACTGAGTATAAAAACGATTATTTAGATATTCTGCATGCGTTGAATGGCTATGTGCGCTCCCAACATCAGCAAACAGAGCTTGATGACTATTTTGCAGAGTTTTCTGGATTAATGCAGGGCCAGAATAATACAGTTCATGCATTAAAAACGATGCTGTCCTGTATTTTTAAGCATGAAATTACGATTAAAGAGTTTATACAAGAATCTTTTAAGTTAGCGAGTGATCAATTAACGACTTTAGGTGGAAGTCAGCCGAGCTTACTTGGCATTAATACGTTTTGTGGGGAAACCATTCAGCAAATTGATGGAAAAATTGAAATTCAGATTGGACCACTAAAGCGTCAGCAATATTTAAATTTCCTCCCAAATCAAGAGTTGAGTTTAAAATTAAAAAAAATTGTAGAAACTTGGTGTAGTCCAACTTTATCTATAGATCTTCGACTCGTATTGGATGAGTCAGAAATACAACCTATTTGTCTAACTAAGAATAACCAGAATGGTTTAGGGCAGGGTTCTTTTCTCATATCACGACAACCAAACGTACATAGTCATGAAACTTGCTATAGCCTTATTGGAGAGAGAATGTGATTAAAAAAATATTACTCTCATTTATTGCTATTTTTACAGTGGTTAGTGGATTTATTATTTTCTACTGGCGTGATGTTCAATATAACCCTGATAAGGGTGATTTTTTCCTTTATTTCCTGCTATTACCAGCAATTATTACCTTGGTGATCTTATCGCCATGGTTAATTTATAGTACCTATAGAGCTTATAAAGACAAGAAAGAACAAGCTATCAATCAAGATAAAGATGATGCTAATCAAAAACAAATCACTGTAAGTGAAGCACCACTCGAACAGTTAGATTTTAATATTTACTCTGCTTTTGCCGTACATGCATTAGGTGAGAATGAAACAATTATTGAGCAGCTACAAAACTTCAAAAGCCCGGAGTTAGATGATCAACTGTTAAATTCTTATGGATTGCCTCTATTATCTTATCGTATTAAAGACTTGGATGAAGATAATCATGAGGAGAGTGAGTATGCATCTCCACGACAAGTTCGTATGATGTCATTAATACAACAGCAATTAGAACAAAATGTAGAAAACTTATATCTTCTTGCAGAGCATTTAAAACGTTCGACTTTATTTTATGAGTCGCAACAATCTCGTGAATATCTTATGCATCCGGCATGGGTTGATCCCGAGTCTGAATATGACGATGCTCAAATGCCTGTAGTCGAAGTTTACCGTTTAAATCGTTTAAATATACACATCCTTCTTTCGGAGGATTTACTACATATCTGGAATGATGATCAAAGTAATGAATTAATTTTAGAGTTCTTTGCTGAGATTGGTATTGCTCCGCAAAAGGTTCATATTGAATATCATTTTTTTGGAGAGCAATTAGCTTATCAAGAGTTGATACACCTATTAAAAGGCATTCATAAAAGAGAGCATGAGATGTTCTTTTTAGTCGTCGCCGATTCAGAAATTGATCAAGATCTAGTCGATGAAAAATCTTGGATGATTAAAGATTATATTCCTGCTGAATTTGCAGCAAGCTGTTTACTTGCAGATCCTTTAGTAAAAATTCAAGAATTAAAGCCTACTAAAGCACTGAAAGTGGTTGTGGGCCAACAAGATACAGCGAAGCTTTTTACTAACTTTGAATTTAATGATTTACCTCAGCATGAGGGTGAGGAACCTTATGTGCTGATATTGTCAGATCAGACCGATATAAGAGTTTCGAAGAAATTGCAGCAACACTTTCTTAAAACACCTGTAGAACCGCATCACTATATTTATGTGAAATCTTCATTAGGGCATACCCAACATTTAGCTGATATTTATGGCTTTATGCTGAGTATGCATTTCCCTGAACATATCATTCCTTTTGTCTTTGGTGAAAATACGGTGTCAGCACATACGTTTGTGCAGCATGTCACCGAAAATTCAGAAGATGATGTGATGGTGTTGAATAACTAATTTAAACTTTGGACTTAGAACGAGAATAGAATGCATACAATTTTAGGCTACTTGTGGCAGTACATCACGAATCCTAAAGCAATTATCGCCTTGTCATTGTTCGTGGCATTGATGTCTTCATATACTTCAATTCCCCGTCATATATTCTGGGCTTTAGCGACTGCCTATGCTTTGGGTCTTATTGTTTATGGTATCTATTGGCTTATTCAACGAAGAAAACATGCTGCTCAAGGTGAAGAGTTAGCTGAAGCGATTGAAAAAGATAATCAAGCTGAGTACGGAAAAAATAAAGATAAAGAAGAGCTTCAGCTTGTTAATCAACAAATGAAAGAATCAATTCAACTGATTCGTAAATCTAAGTTGGGTGATAAAAAAGGGAATGCTGCACTCTATGAGCTTCCTTGGTATATGGTTATTGGTAACCCCGCTGCAGGTAAAAGTTCAGCTATTTATAACTCTGGTTTAAAGTTTCCTTTTGAAGAAACGCATCAGAAAATGGTATCTGCTGGGTTAAGCGGTACTCGAAATTGTGACTGGTTTTTCTCTACAGAAGGTATTTTACTCGATACAGCTGGTCGTTATTCTGTTTATAGCGAAGATCATTCTGAGTGGTTAGGTTTCTTAAATATTCTAAAAAAGAACCGTTCTAAAGCTCCGGTCAATGGTTTGATTTTAATTGTCAGTATTGCTGAGCTGATTAGTCAAAGTCCTGAAAATTCGCTAAAGCTTGCTAAAAATTTACGTGCTCGTATTCAAGATTTAACTGAGCGTTTAGAAGTGGTTGTGCCTGTCTATTTAGTCTTTTCGAAGATGGATTTGATTGCAGGTTTTACTGAGTTTTTTGAATTTTATGAAGCTCAGGAATATAACCAAGCTTGGGGCGCGACTCTTCCTTATGAACAGAGTTCCTCCCACAATGCCGTAGATTTATTCGAAAAACATTACAATATTCTTTACGATGGTTTAAAAGGGGTAAGTTCGACTCATTTAAGTCGCCGCCATTCGCAGAATATCTCTCCAAGTGTAATGACTTTCCCATTAGAATTTAAAACATTAAAACCAGCTTTAAAGAGCTTTATTGCGACACTTTTTGAAGATAATCCATATCAATTTCAACCGGTTTTCCGTGGGTTCTACTTCACTAGTGCTTTGCAGGAAGGTGTAATTGAAAGTCCAATGACCGAGCAAATTGCACAGGAATTCCAGTTAACTCAAATTGCTCAAAGTGATTTAAAAGATCATTCAAAAATTACCCCTAACCACGGTTATTTCTTAAATGGTCTATTTTCAGATGTTATTTTAAAAGATAAAGATCTTGTTAAGCAGCATGTAAATGCTGGCAGAAAACGTCAGCGTTACATTGCATTTATTGGCGCTTTAGCAGGTGTTTCAATTATTCTTGGTGTCTGGGTTTGGTCATATCGCAATAACCAGCAATTGATTGGTGAAGTTCAAGCAGATTTAAATAAGGTTGTTCAATTAGAAAAATCTTCAGGCCAGCAATTATCAACCCAGTTAGAAGCTTTACTTATTCTTCAAAGACGTCTACAGCAGTTAGATGAGTTTGATGAAAATAGACCACTTAAGTTTAGTTTTGGTTTATATCAGGGCAACGAACTTCGTGAAAAACTAAAAGCGGAATATTTAAAAGGCGTTAAGCAAATTGTCTTAACACCGACACAGCAAAATATTGCTCAATATTTGCAACGCGTAAAAAATAATGAAGCAACATTAAAAGCCAATCATACGAATGTTGAGATTAAACAAACTGCTCAGTCTCAACAATATTTAGAACCTTCAGACACAAATCCTCAAGATGCTTACAATGCATTAAAAGCATATTTAATGATGAGTAATCCACAGTATATGGATGCAAGTCATTTAAGCGATCAGGTTACGCGTTTCTGGCGTTCTTGGCTTGATGCCAATAAAGGCCAAATGCCACGTGCAGATATGATTCAGGAAGCTGAACAGATCTTGTCATATGCAATGACTTTAGCAAATGACAAACAATTTCCAATTTTAGATGCAGATTCGCAAATTGTTGATCAAACACGTCAAGTATTGCTCTCTGTTGTCAGAGGAATGCCTGCGCGTGATCGTGTTTATAACGAAATAAAAATGCGTGCTGCGGTACGTTTCCCTGCGCTGACTGTAAGTCAAATTGTGGGTGAGGCAAATAAAAATGTTGTATTGGGCAGTTATGCATTGCCAGGCGTATTTACTCAAAAAGCATGGAATGACTATGTAGAAAAGGCGATTGAAGAAGCCGCAGATAAGCCAACAGATAGTAAAGACTGGGTGTTAAATAGCCGTCAATCTGATGATTTAACTTTCTCAGGCAGCCCTGAACAAATTAGAAAGCAACTGACGGCACTCTATAAGCAAGAATATATTGCGGAATGGAGAAAATTCCTAAGTGGTATTCATTATGCTAAAGCTGGCCAATTTGCTCAGCAAGTAAAAAATATTGATGTTTTAGGTGAGCCGCAGAACTCTCCGATTCGTACCTTAATTGAAAGAGTGGCAATCGAAACAAACTGGGATAATCCAGTTGTGCAAGCAGAGCTCGCAGCTCCACAAAAAGGATTTGTTGCGTGGTTTAAACGTAAAGTTTTAAATCATGATGATAAGGCTGCTAATCAAGTGGCGACTAATGCTCAGGGTGCTATTTCTCAAGAATATCAAATGTTCTATCAGTTGGTTCGCAAACGCGATGATCAACAAGGTAAATCATTACTTGATGAATATATGACAAATTTAGCTCTAGTTCGTAGCAAGTTTAACGAGCTTAAGAATGCAGGTGAAGTTGGGCCTAATGCGATGACATTAGTCAAGCAAACCCTGAATGAGCAAACTTCTGTATTTAACCAGACGCAAAAAATTGTAGATGAAAAAATGGCGGTTGGTTTCAATGAAATTGATCAGCGATTACTACAAAAATTGGTGGTTAGTCCACTTACGCAGGCTTTCGAGAGTTTAATTACACCGACACAAGATGAAATTAATAAATTGTGGGTAATGCAAGCTTATCAACCATTTACAGCAAATCTTGCTAAGAAATATCCATTTAACTCATCAGCTTCTTTGCAAGCTACAAGCAGTGAAATTGGTCAAATTTTAGGTGAGAACGGTAGTATTTCACGCTTTGTAAAAGAAAGTCTTGATCCATTTGTGATCCGTCGTGGTTATACGTTAACGTCTAAGACATGGAAAGATTTAGGAATTAGTTTAAATCCTCAATTCGTCATGAATTTCCAAAGATATGTTACCCCAGCGAACGGTATGGCAACAGGTGAGTTGAATGCTCAAGCTCCAGCAGCACCAGCAACCAACCAATCTAACTTCCAGTTCTACCCAATTCCAAATCCACAATTGCTTTCATATACCGTTGATATTGATGGTCAGCGTATGACTTATGAAAATGGTGTGCAGCAGTGGGTTAACTTCATTTGGCCAAACCAAGGCAGCATTCCGGGTGCTCGTATTACTGCTGTGGATTTACAAGGTCAAACGCACACGATTTTTGATGAGCCAGGTGAATATGGTATTAACCGTTTAATTGATAGTGCTCAACGTAAAGAACAAAATGGCGGATTTGAAATGCTTTGGCGTAGTAAGACGGACCCATCATTAGTTGTGAAAATGAATTTCCGTTTAATCAGCAGTAATTCAGGCAGTATTGGTTCAAGCCGTGGTTATTCTGGTATGCAACTGGTTGATAAAGTCACTGCCGATAAAGCAGCTCGAGTGGTATCTGCTCAGCAGGCACCAGCTCAAGCGGCTCCAGCAAAAACAGAAAATCCTGTTGCAGCATTCGCTCAGCCTTCTGCGGGAGTTAAACCATGACATGGAAAATAACCTCTATGCGAAAGGAGAAGCACTAATGCAAACATTAAAAACCACTCCTTTGTATTACGGCAAAAGTCCTGCACGAGGCGACTTTTTAAAAACAAAAGGTCAGAATGTTTTAATACAGTTGCTTGATCAGTGGATTACTGAAGCATTGGAATATGCGATGCAATCGGGCAGCTTTAAAGAAGCTTATAGCACCTTGCCTTCATTGGATTTCTTTATTGCAAATCCGAAAGAAAATATGTTTTTGGTTGCGAACCTACTCGCAAGTGAAGATAGTTCAGGTCGATCTTTTCCAATGGTGCTGAGCCATTTATTAGAAATTGATTTGCCGTATGATAATTTGTTATATGCACCATATAGCTATAAACATGTGCTTGTTGATTTATTTCAAAACAATCGCGCTTTAAAAGGCATTAAAGATTCAGATTTGTTACTTGGAAAATTAGGTCACTTACAAAATCAAATTCAGGTTTTAACTGAACGAGAATGTGTAGGCTTTTATGAAAATCATACGATGCACTCATTTGCTCAGTTAATGAAGTTAAGTATTTATGAATTAGCGCAAAGTATGATTGGGCTGGGATTATTGCTACAGCCAATTTTACAAAATGGAACCAGCCGCTTAAATAAAGTTTTAATTTTGCCTATTAATAATCCTGCTTACAGTTATGAAATAGCAGCTTTTTGGGTCAGTATTATTTGCCGTTTTTTAAAGGAACATAATACTGAGGTACTCATAGGCTTGTTACATCGAGAGCAACCCGTATTATTCTTCGGTTTTCAAGGTGCTGATATTTTAGCCCTTAGCGATATTTTTACTCAGAATATGGATAGTAAACACTGGGTTTCCTTAATAGAAGCTCAGTGGATTGATACTTATTTGGAGCAGAATGCTGGTTTAGCTACGCTAGAACAATCATTGTGCCAACGCCAATTAAGTTTAAATCAAGGCTTAAAACTATTTAGACAGACTTTTTTGGGTGAATAATAATGAATCAACGATATCAAACTAAACTTTCACAGCTCATAAAAGGCTGTTTTATCTATGCTGTTGCTAATTATGCTTTGGCTCAGCCCATTGTTGTAGAAGGTGTAGTTCCTAACGAGGCTAGTAAACAGGCTATCTTATTAAAAATGCAGTCTGTTTATGGTGCAGATCAGGTTGTAGATAAAATACAAGTTAGACCGGTAGCTGCTCCAAATGGATGGAGTGATTCTGTTACACGAGTCATTACACCTGATCTTAGAAAAGTCTCGCAAGGTAAGTTAAGCGTAAACGGTACTCGATTTGAGTTGAGTGGAAAAATGCTGAATCCAGCAGATATTCAGCCGACCATTCAGTCTTTTCAAGGGTTAGTTCAGCCTCCGTATCAACTGTATTCACAGTTATCAGTCAATCAAGCTGAACAGAAAATTATTGATGATGCACTGAAGAATCGAATTATTGAGTTTGAATCTGGCAGTGCAGTGTTAACTGATGCCGGTCAAAAAATTCTAGATGAGATGGCTGTTGCTTTAAATAAAGTAGGCGGTAAAAAAGTCAAAATCGTAGGACATACAGATAGTTCAGGTGATGCGACTAAAAACTTAAAACTTAGCCAAGATCGAGCATTGGCAGTAAAAAACTATTTAATTAGTAAGAGTATTCCGGCAGACCATTTATCTGCGGAAGGTTTAGGTTCCTCTAAACCAGTCGCAGATAATACTTCTCCAGAAGGAAGAAAGAAAAACCGTCGAATTGAGTTTACCGTTCTATAAATATAAGGAGAAGAACATGGCTAGCCCTTACATTACGATTGGATGCCCAACCACAGGTGGAGGGCAAGTCATTTCTGGTAATAGTACGTTTTTAATTGATGGAATTGCAATTGCGTGTGTAGGAGACAAGGCAACTTGTCCGTTACACAAAACGGTTTCTACGATTGTATCGGGTGATCCGAATATGCTTGTTATGGGAAAATCTGGAGCGCGCGTAAATGATTCGTTATCATGCGGTTGTAAATTATTACCAAAACAGAGTTTAGTTAATCAAGGATAAGGGTAGAGATATTTTTATATAGATATAAATATCTACTAGAACCTATTAACGCTTGAAATGATGAGTAGTTTGTCTGATAAAGCTGAATTTTGTTAATATACAGACATTATGATTTTAAGCATTAAATTATTTAAAAATATTGAGAGTAATGATGAGTAATTTAAAAATTTTAATTACAAAACTTTCTACAGTTGCGCGTACTGCTTTAGAAAAATCGGCTAATGCTTGTGTTATTCAACAAAATTACGAAATTGAAATTGAACATTTATTTTTGGAGTTACTTAATCAATCTCTAGAGAATGATTTAAAAATTTTATTAAAGAAATATAAAATTTCACCTGAAGCTTTAGCTGATGATTTAAAAGAGACAATATCTCAATTACCGAAAGGTAATAATCGAACTCCTATTTTTGCTAAATCTATTGTTCGTTTGTTTGAACAAGCATGGTTATTGGCTTCGGCTGAGCAACATCCAGTTATTCGTAGTGGTCATTTATTAGTTGTGTTATTAACTGCATCTGATTTATATCAAATTGCGACTCGTGCTTCGAGTTTATTTGATCTCTTACCAATTGATTCAATGAAACATAAGTTTCTTGAAATTTGTGAGAAGAGTGTTGAACAACAAGATGAAACAAAAACACCTTCTGGTGAAGCTGAAGAAACAGAAACGACTGTAGCGAATACCAAAACTGCTAAAACACCAGCACTTGATCAATATACGATTAATCTCACTGAAAAAGCGAAACAAGGCGGTATAGATCCGGTTATTGGTCGTGAATATGAAATTCGGTTAATGCTCGATATTTTAATGCGTAGACGCCAAAATAACCCGATCTTAACGGGAGAACCGGGGGTTGGTAAAACAGCGGTGGTCGAAGGTTTAGCCTTAAAAATTGCTCAAGGTTTAGTGCCTAATGCCCTAAAAAATGTCCATTTACATGTGCTGGATATGGGGCTGTTACAGGCTGGCGCAAGTGTTAAAGGTGAGTTTGAAAATCGTTTAAAGCAGGTTATTCAGGAAGTTCAAGCTTCTGCTCATCCTATTATTTTGTTTATTGATGAAGCGCATACCTTAATTGGTGCAGGTGGGCAAGCAGGGCAAAATGATGCTGCGAATCTTTTAAAACCGGCACTTGCACGTGGGGAATTACGCACGATTGCTGCAACAACATGGGCTGAATACAAACAATATTTTGAAAAAGATGCTGCATTGAGCCGACGTTTTCAGGTGGTAAAAGTAGAAGAGCCAACCGAAGACGTTGCGGTCGATATGTTGCGGGCAATGATTCCTGTGATGCAGCAGCATTTTAAATTACAAATTGATGATGAAGCGATCGTGACTGCGGTTCATTCTTCGCACCGATATATTAGTGGTCGTCAACTTCCGGATAAAGCAGTGAGTGTGCTTGATACGGCAGCAGCTCGTGTTGCGTTGACCCAAAATGCTCAACCTGTAAAGCTCGACCAGTTAAAGGCTCAAGAGCATAACTTAAAGCTTGAACAGCAAATTTTAGAAAATGAGCATCGTCAGATTCCAATTCACCATGAACGATTAGAAACTTTAAAAGCTAATTTAGAATCTTTGCAAAAAGAGATTCATGAAACCGAAGAGCAGTGGAAAAAAGAATTAGAACTTGTTCATAAAATTCAGGAATTAGAAGCACAGAATCATACGAATGAATCTGAAGCTTATGATCAGATTAATCTACTGCGTAAGAATCTTGCTGAGATTCAAGGTCAGCAACCATTAGTATTTGAAAGAGTAAACTCTCAAATCATTAATGAAATTATTTCTGATTGGACGGGTATTCCAGTTGGAAAAATGGTCAATGATGAAATTAAACAGATATTAACGCTTGAAGATAAATTAGGCGAACGTGTAATGGGTCAAGATTATGCACTCACACAATTAGTTCAAGGGATTAAAACTTCAAAAGCAAAACTTGAAGATCCTAATAAGCCACAAGGTGTATTTCTTTTGGTTGGGCCAAGTGGTGTAGGTAAAACTGAAACTGCATTAACTTTGGCAAATGAATTATATGGTGGTGAGCAGCATTTAATCACAATTAATATGTCTGAATACCAAGAGGCACATACTGTATCTTCACTTAAAGGCGCACCTCCTGGATATGTGGGATATGGTCAAGGTGGTGTTTTAACAGAAGCTGTTCGCCGTAATCCTTATAGTGTTGTGTTGCTTGATGAAATTGAAAAAGCACATAGTGATGTTCAGGAACTGTTCTATCAAGTATTTGATAAAGGTACGTTAGAAGATGGCGAAGGTCGAGTTATTGACTTTAAGAACACCACTATTTTGTTGACTTCAAATGCTGGCTCAAGTGCCATTATGCAAGCTTGCTTAAATACACCTGTAGAAGAATGGCCTACAGCTGAAGAGTTAATTGAGCATCTAAAACCAAGTTTATACAAGCAATTCAAGCCTGCATTTTTAGGCCGAATGAGAGTGGTGCCGTATTTCCCATTGCATGATGATTTACTCATACGAATTATTAAACACAAGCTAGGCAAGATCACAGCAAGAATTGAAAAACAATACGGTACACAAGTCCAGTATTCTGAAGATTTGGTAGAACTACTCTTAAGCCGCTGTACAGAAGTCGATAGTGGTGCGCGTAACGTTGATAATATTTTAAATTCTACGGTGTTACCTGCATTGGCTACAGAAATTTTGGTGGCTTTAGCAGAGCAAAAATTGCCAAAAATTATCATGATTGATGCTAAAGATGACGAAATTCAATATTTACTAGACCCAGTTGTAAAAACTGCTAAAAAAAGGACTAGTAAAAAGTTGAAGTCAGAAGTTTAAAATTGAATAGAGCTAAAATTAGATGAATATTGATATTTCTGAACTCCTTGAACCCATTAGTGATAGTTTGCCTTGTGGTGACGACTTTTCTTTTTCTAATGAATTTCATGAAATAAAAAAAGCGAAAACACAAGATGATTTATTGCTAGATCAAGGTGATTGGGTTGCTGAACGCAAACAGGCCGACTGGGACTTTGTATCAAATAAAACGAGTGTTTTGCTAAAAGAGAATACAAAAGATATTCGTCTATTAACTTGGCTCTTGGAAGCTTGGACTCATCTTTATGGTTTTGAAGGTATGGCTAAAGGTTTAACTTTAAGTCATACCATGTTGAATCAATATTGGCAGGAAATTCACCCTGTTATTGAAGATGATGACTTAGATCAGCGCATTGGGTTATTACAGGGTTTAATTAATCAACTTCCGATGTTGTTAAAAAAAGTTTCTTTAACCAATACAGCTCCTTATTATAATTTGCTTGATTACGATAATTTTCTATATCACGAAAATGTTCGCCGTAAACAAACTGAAGATTACGATAGTCAGTCGGGGCCATCGGAGTTAGAACAATTCGATCAAGCTATTTTTAATACGTCTAAAACTTTTCAATATTCTAATTATCAAGATTTTAGTTCAGTCTTAACTGAATGGGATGTTTTAAAGCAAACCCTTGACCATTTAATGGGACTAGACTCGCCGAGTTTTGGTGCAATCGATTCAGCATTTGAAACCATTCACAGCACATTACGCAAGATTTATAAAGCAGAAGCTTTTGGTACTGGGCTTGCGCCAATCCAAGAACAGGCTGCTGTTATTACAAGCTCATCTATGGAAAATCAAGTGCCTGTACAAATCGTGTCAGATCAGCCCGTTTTTCAGCCTCAAGCACAAACTCACTTGGCCAATCGTGAGCAAGCAATGAAAGTATTGCAAGAAATCGCGGATTACTTTCAAGCAAATGAGCCTCATAGTCCTGTGAGTTATATGCTTCAGAAAACCATTAAATGGAGTCAAATGCCGTTACATGAATGGTTAGCCCAAGTCATTAAAGATGAGCATCCATTACAAATGGTTCAGGAAATGTTAGGTGTACAGCCTAAAAATGAATACGAATAAAGGTTGGTAAAGACATATGTTTAAAGCTGAAAAAGTCCTATGGGGCGAAGGTTTATTTTTAAGACCTCAACATTTCCAAATTCAAGATACTTATCATGAACAACGCTTGAATCATACGGTTCGAGCGGTTGTGCCTTTTTCGTATGGTATTCAAAAATTAAATTTCGATGAGGCTCAATTGAGCACACATATTCTTGCTCTTGAGTCTGTAGAGATGATCTGGCAAGACGGTGAAATTTATCAGGCGCCTGCATATGATCTATTGCCTGAGCCAATTTTATTGGATGATCTTAATTTACGGGGTGAGATGCTAATTTATTTAGCCTTGCCGCTCTTACAAGCAAATAAGCAAAATCTCATTGATCAGAACCAAGCGCAAAAGGGTAGATATCAATCTCACCTTGTTGAAACACATGATCTATTCACTAATGCAACTGAAGCCGATATTAGTTTGCTACGCCGTCGTGCTGTTTTTAAACTATTAGATGTACATAGTAATCCTGACCATAATTTAGATGGTTTCTTATATTTACCTATTGGAAAAATTAAGCGTCAAAGCTCAGGTGCTTTTGAAATTGATCGAAAATTTATTCCACCAATTTTGCATGTGGATGCCTCTGAAACACTGATTTCAAATTTAAAAAGAACACTGAACGTTATTAAGGCAAAAATTAAGACAATTCAAACCAATAACCGAGAAAATGAACAGAAATTAATTGAATTCCGTTCTGGTGATATTGTTTCGTTCTGGTTAGTGAATGCGTTAAATACAGCTCATGCTGGTCTAAATCATTTTGTGCAATATCCACAAATCCATCCAGAGCGTTTGTTCTTTGAATTATTGCGTTTAGCAGGTTCATTATTAACTTTCTCGACGGCCTATGATGTCGATCAATTACCTGCCTATAAACATCATAATTTACAAGAAAGTTTTTCACAGTTAGATACGATTTTGCGTGATTTACTCGATACGATTATTTCGAGTCGTTACATCAGTATTGCACTTAAAGAAATCCGTCCTTCATATTGGGTGGGAAGTCTTGAGACCGATAAGATTACTCGAGACACTCGACTTTATATTGCAGTATCAAGTAGCGCAATGCAGACACATGAGTTGATTCAGATCGTACCTTTACGATTCAAAATCGGTAGTACTTTAGATGTAGAGCAACGTGTGGTTGCTGCATTGCCTGCAATTCCATTGCATCACTTAATTCAAGTTCCAACTGCGATACCTGTACGCTCTGGTGTGAGCTATTTTGAAATTGAACCACATCATGAGCTATACCAACGCATGTTAGATTCAGAGACGATTTGTATTTATGTTCCAGCTGGTTTCCAAGATATTAGTATTGAACTGATTGCGGTCATGAACGCTTAACGATAAAGGAGAGAAAAATGTCACAATCCACAGGTGCTCCTTCTTTATTTGACGATGGACAAATCGGAACGGGCGGGAACAATAATAGCCAGTCTCAAGCAAAGCTACAGGCAATCAATCTTATTGATTTATTGCATGATGGGTTTTATTTGGTTTTTTTGATTCGAAATCAGTATGTACCAGCAGATGCGCAGCGGTTTCGTGAAAAAATCTTAAATTTACTTAATCAATTTGAGCAACAAGCCAAAAAGTTGCAATTTTCAGCTGATGATATTCATGATGCTAAATATGCATTTTGTGCTTTGATTGATGAAACTATCGTAACGCAACAAGACGCGAGTTATTTTAATTTGCAAAATGCTTGGTTAATTAGTCCATTGCAATTGAGCTTGTTTGGTTCTCAATTAGCTGGTTATCGCTTCTTTGAAATATTGGAACAATTACGTAGCCGTGGAAAAGAACGTCTAGCTGCTTTAGAAGTATTTCATTACTGCCTTTTATTAGGTTTTCAGGGTAAGTACCGAATCGAATCTACGGAAAGTCTCAACCACTTAGTATCACGAGTGGGTGACGAAATTGATTATTTGAAAGGGAAGAAGCTCGCATTTTCGCCGTTCTCGGCCATTCCCGATCAGATCCGAAATATTATTCATCGCGAAGTACCATTCTTCTGGATTTTGATCTTTTTATTGATTTTTGCATTACTTACCTTTGCAGGACTAAGATTTATGCTGAACAATCAAAATGATAAAGCATTATCTAATTATCAAAATGTGATTTCTGCTCCTCAAGAGCAAGCACATATTACAATTTATTTACCTTGATGATGGTACGAAATGGCTCAGGAAAAACCAACTTCTATTCGAGTTTTACAGTCGAATAAAAAAAAGCCGAAATCACCAATACTTTATATTGTTATTGGTGTTATTGCTGGGGTGTTTGTCAGCATCTCGCTATTCCTGTTCTTGTCTCAACCGCATTCGTCAGAATCAGCAGCAATTGAGAGTAAATCAACAGAAGAACAGACTTTAAATCAAGAAACGGTTCATTCTTCTGATGAACAAAATCAGGTTGCTGTAAGTCAAGACAACGAAACAGATTCAATGAGCCGTGATGGTTTTGAACAACCTAAAGATAATGAATTAAGTAATATCTTTAAACCTGCTCAGCATAAGCCTGCTACTGTCAATCAACAGCGAGTTTCTCCATTTGATGAACAACTCACTGGTGAAAAGAAAGTTCAGACTGTGCCTCAACTACAGACGGGTGCAGCTAAAACGGCTCAACCGAAGGTACAGCCAGCTCAGCAAAAGCCAGTGAGTAAACCGCAGCAACAACAAGCGGCACAGGCTAAACCAATTGTTGAGAATAAAGCTCCAGCCGAGCCAGAAGTTGAGGTTGAACCACCTAAAGCATCGGTAGATATTAAAATTACACGAAGTCCTTTTGCTGTGAATTAATGAACAAATGATGATTTTTCTCATTTTCTTTTGCTTTACATGCTTGGCAATTGGTTTAGCGTTTTTAATGTCCTATGAGCTAAGGAGTAAAAGCAAAGATTTTGTTTTGTCATTACTGCCACAAGGCCGTAAACAGCTTAGTCAGGTTAGACAATTTGCTCAAACAATGAATCAGGCAGCTGCGCCTGAAAAGCTGCAATCCCATTGGCATTTACAGCAGTGGTGGATTGTCATTGCTGGCTTTTTCTTGTTTGCCAGTATTTTAGTGTTTGCTTTTACTCGACCTATTAGTTCAACTCGAATTGAAGCTGAATATCTGAAAAAAACAGATCCTCAAATTTATGCACTTTTGAATGGTGAAATATTATCACCACCGCCAGAAGTGGATGAAAGCCTAATTGAAGCTGCGATTGTAGAGGCCACCCAATTAGAGCAACAATATTCCTCTCAAAGTACTGGCGCTATTAATTCTTCACCTATTGATAATGCGAGTTTCGATGGGCGAGCTATTTTAGATACCAGTCTAGTAGATCGTAAATGGAGCAAAATGAACCCACGTTATAAGCAGCGTTTACTCATGGTCTTTAAAATCATGAAAGAACAGTATGGTTATGAGTTGGTTTTATTAGAAGGTTATCGTAGTCCTACTCGTCAGAATATGCTGGCAGGTAATCCAAATACAACAAGAGCAAAAGGTTATCAGAGTTACCATCAATTTGGTTTGGCGGCAGATGTAGCCTTTAAACGAAATGGAAAAGTGGTTATTTCTGAAAGAGACCCGTGGGCTATGCAAGGTTATCGTTTATATGGACAAGTTGCTGAATCGGTTGGTCTCACGTGGGGCGGACGTTGGAAATCTATCCAAGATTATGGACACACTGAATTCCGTATGCCGGGATTAAGAAAAACTCAAGAAATGGCAGAAAAACTCATTGCCGAAAGCTTGAATGATATAAATTAAAAAGAGAAAAATATGTTTACAGAACCTAAAATACAGGACATTAAAATCGATTCAGTGATTAGTCCGAAACAAATCGCAAAATTATATTTTAAGCCTAAAGTGTTTTTCTTAATGTTCGCGAAATTAGATATGCAGTATATCCATTTCGCGACTTATCTCGTTGCTGTCTTTTTTGTTATGGATCGAATTGATACAAAGCTCATTAAGGCTTTGGCCTCAGATCATCCAAATTATGCTTCATATTCTTTTATTTTAGATCATTGGGTTAACTATTGGATTTGTGTTGCAGCAATTGGTGCAGTTGCTTCCTTTATTACATGGTTCTTTTATGGTTGGTGGTATGAAATCCGTTTGAAATGGTGTGGTGTACAGAATCCAGATACCGCTTTGGTTCGTCAGGCCAATATTATGCAATGGTTTGTTGCCGCCTTTCCTGTAATTGTTATTACTGTTATTCAAACATTTATTTATGATAGTTATTTAGATACATTTTTTAGTGAAGAGATTTGGTCTGGTTTAATCATTTTATTTTTTAGCATTTATTCCTGTTGGGTGAGTTATGTTGCTGCAAAAATAGTATTTTCAGCAAATAAGCGTGCAATTTTATGGTTTTTGGCTTTACCTTTGATATTTTATACTTTTGCTCTTATTGCAATGTTTAGTGTATTTGCAGGAATCTGATTTCGCTTGAGCTAATTTTTAGCTATGAATATGAGTGAGAGAACCCGCTTTACATTTCATTTGAGTCTATCTCATATTCGAATGAGTAGTAGACCATATCAATATGATTAGCCAATTGAGCTTTCTATGACTTCATCTTTAAAACGTTTGGCTCTATTTAATCAAGGCTTAGGAAAGATTAGCCCGTTTGCAAAAGGTGTGGATGGAACTTTACAGGCTATTGAGCATTTGGGTTATGTGCAGATTGATACCATATCGGTCGTTGAGCGCGCTCATCACCATATATTGTGGAGTCGAGTGCCTGATTATGATTTAAGTCATTTAAATAATTTGGTTCGAGAGCGTCAGATTTTTGAATATTGGTATCATGCGGCGTCTTATCTTCCTATGAAAGACTACCGTTATGCACTGCCTGCCATGATGTCGGTCAGGAAAGGGGAAAGTCGTTATTTCAATAGAGGTGATCAACATCTCATGAATGAAATTTTAGCCCGTGTTCGTGCTGAAGGTAGAATTCGACTACGAGATATTGATAAGAGTAATAAAAAGAGTTTGGGAAATTGGTGGAATACAGGTCCAGGTCGCCGTGCTTTTGAGCAGTTATATATGCAGGGTGACCTGATGATCTGTGAGCGTAACGGAATGGAAAAAGTCTATGATTTGACCGAACGCTGCTTACCTGAAAATATTGATTTAAGTATGCCTACGCTTCATGAATATGCGCAGTATTTATTTAATACAACGCTTCGAGCACATGGTACATTTACATGGAAGCAATTGGTTCATTTAAAGGGAAAAGATTTAAAAGAAACTATGCGTGTCGTGCTGAAGGAGCAGATTGACGCAGGTGTAGTGTCAGCAATTAAACTTGTTGATGGGCAAACTCTATATGTCGATGTAGCTGCAATAGAACAAAACGTGAATACTGATTTTGGATTAAAAATACTTTCGCCTTTTGATAACTCGCTGATTCATCGTGACCGCTTAACATCTTTATTTGAATTTGATTATCGGATTGAATGCTATGTGCCAGCGGCCAAACGGGTATTTGGTTATTTTTGCTTACCTATTCTTTATCAAGATGAGCTAGTGGGCCGCATAGATTGCAAAGCACATCGGACAGTAAAAGAGTTAGAAGTCATTAGTCTACATCTCGAAAAAACAATCAAAGATAAAGAGCTTTTCTTTTTCGAATTAGAGCAAGAGATCAAGCATTTTGCAGAGTTTAATCAATGCACCATTATTAATGACAAAGTCATCAAGCTCATTCGCTAAGGTGTAAGCAGGGAACTATGTTGGTCTTAAATAAAGCATGTTTAAGATAAAACACCAAAAGAATTAAAGCTTTTGGTGTTTATAATTGGTTTAGATTAAAGGCATACGATATTCAATTATTCCTGGTTTTTGTGCAATCCAGTCATAGAGTTTTTGAGCCGTGTGATTGGTTTCTTGAGTGTGCCAATATAAACGGTCACAGTTGTGTTCGATTGCTTGCTTTTGTACATATTCAATGAGTTGCTTACCAATGTGTTGCCCACGGACTTCAGGTGAAACATAAAGGTCTTCTAAATAACAATAATTATTCTCTGCCCATGTTGAACGATGAATAACATAATGCACAATTCCTAAAACTTGCTCGCCTTGTTTGGCAACAGCACAATAAACGGGTTCATTTTCATCGAAAAAGCGTTCCCAAGTCACTTTGGTGACATGAAGGGGTAAATTTACCTGATAGAAATTTTGATAAGCAAGCCAATATTTCTTCCATTGTGAATAGTCCTGCTGCTGAACAGGGACAATCTGAATATCTTGATTTTGCATAATAATTACACTCTGTTTTAAAGTTCTAGAAAATTGAAAACAAGAGTGTAGTTTTGATAGTGGTATTTTTATAAGATACACTTTTGATATTTTCTACAGTACCAGTTTGTTATGGCAACTTCGATTTCTGCATCTTTTCCACATTTGATTTTGCCAAAGGGCCAGATTAAAGATGGACTATATTCTGCTTTGCGTGATGCTATTTTAGATGGAAGACTTAGTGCTGGAACAAAATTACCCTCAAGTCGTGCTTTAGCAGAGATGATGTCGATTTCACGAAACTCTGTGTTAGCTGCGCTTGAGCGGTTACTCGATGAAGGATACTTATTTACCAAACCAAGTTCGGGTACCTATGTTGCTGAGGTTGTGCCAGATCAGTTAATACATATCCAAGAAAATTCAAAAAAAACTACGCTAACCAATCACCATTCCTTAAATATTAATCCGAGTTTTGAAGGTTTATTAACTTCATGGCGAGAACAGTCATGGTCAAGTCAAAAGAAAAAAATGTTTCATGTGGGAGTGGGCTGTATTGATTTATTTCCTCATCAGCTTTGGGGAAAGTTATTAAGTCAAGCTTGGCGGCAATCTTATTATCAACTGGGCCAATTTCACGACTCGCGGGGTTATTTACCATTGCGTCAGGCAATCTGTGAGTATGTACGTTCCACCCGAGGCCTGAACTGCAATGAACAGCAAATCATTATTGTAAATGGGACGCAGCAGGCAATTCATTTAGCTGGCTACGCTTTACTTCAAGCAAATGATGAGGTGTGCCTAGATGAACCAGGCTACGACGCAGCTTTTAATATTTTTCGAAGTTTTGGCGCTCAGATAAATTTGATCGAGAGTGATGAGGAGGGAATGCGAATCTCTGACATTACAGATCATTATTCAAAAAGCAAACTTGTTTATACCGCACCCTCACATCAGTTTCCTGTAGGGGGAACTTTGAGTTTAGCTCGCCGTTTTGCGTTACTCGATTGGGCATCTCAACAAGGGAAATGGATTTTTGAAGATGATTATAATAGTGAGTTTCGCTATGGCACATATCCTATTCAAGCTTTACAGGGTTTAGATCAGCAGCAAAGAGTTATTTATTCTGGTACTTTTACTAAAATGATGTTTCCTGAGTTTCGGTTAGGATTCATGGTTGTGCCTGAAGCATTGATTGAAACCTTTAGTGCGGCCAAATATTACACGGATGTTCGAAGTTCTTATTTAGAGCAGGTGGCTTTGTCTCTATTTATACAAAAAGGCCACTATGCTCGGCACGTACGTAAAATTAGAAAAGCATGCTATGAGCGTCAACAAGCATTGATTAAAGCTATTGATGAGTATCTTTCAGATGTGCTCGACGTTCAACCAACCGATTCAGGTATCCATGCAGTGTGCTGGTTAAAAGGTGCGTGGACAGAGCAAGAATTTATTGATCAGTGCTCAGCTCTAAACTTAGCTGTTCAGCCGTTATCAAGATATTGTCAGATGCCAAGCAAGAAGGCTGCTGTACTTATTGGCTATGCAGCTCACACACCTAATGAAATTATTGAAAACATTCAAAAAATTGCACAATATTTAAAAGCTAAATAATAGCCTAAGTTATGCTATTTACATAAATTTTAATCATTATTCAAATACTTAAATGCAAATTTTTATGATGATAAATTGGTTATATGAAAATAGGAATGCTATTAAAATTTTTAAAAATTAATTTTAATTAATATTATTTTAAGCTAGCACAATTAATCTAACTACATCAAAGCTTATTTAGTACACCTTTTAGCCACATTCTCCAGATGTGGCTCTTTTTTTATAAAAAATAAATATAGCTAAGAACAAATTAATTAATTTTTTAAGAGAAGTAAAAATTAATCTTCTTCCATGGCATTACTATAAAACTTAACACCTAGTTTAATACGATCACGCCCATTACCCATACGCCAGCGGTTAGTATCTCGTAAAGAATATACACAGCCACAATATTCTTGCTGATAAAATTCTTCTCGTTTACTGATTTCAATCATACGGCTTGAGCCACCATTTTTACGCCAGTTATAGTCCCAGTACTGAATTTCAGGATAGTGAGCAGCAGCGCGAATTCCGCAGTCATTGATTTGCGCCATATTTTTCCAACGAGAAATTCCTAGCGAACTACTGATGAGACTAAAGCCGTGTTCATGTGCGTAAAGGGCAGTTCGTTCAAATCTCATATCAAAACACATGGTACAACGAATGCCACGTTCAGGTTCATCTTCCATCCCTTTTGCTCGGGCAAACCAGTTGTCAGTGTCATAGTCTGCATCGATAAATGGAATATTATGCTTTTCTGCAAAACGAATATTTTCTTCTTTGCGGATTAAATATTCTTTTACTGGATGAATATTAGGATTATAAAAAAATATTGAAAATTTAATTTCTGAGTCGATTAATGCTTCCATAACTTCTCCTGAACAAGGAGCGCAACAAGAGTGAAGTAATAATTGATCGTGTCCAGAAGGGAGTTCTAATTTTAAACGTTGAGTTGACATAATAAAAAAATTAAATTGTAATGCCATTAATTATATATTTATTATTTGTATAATGTGAAATGAATTATTTTCAATTTTACTGTGAAATTGATTTAATATTTTAAAGAAAATCTATTGTTATATTTAAGCTTAAGTTGAATGTAAATAATTAAATAAATGTCATGTTATATATTGAGGCTGGATTTATAATTAAATTTAAAGTTATTGCTAAATATACTATATAATTAAATAAATTATGGATGAGTTTTATATATTCAAAAATAATAAGCCTTAAAAATTTTTGATAAGTGATTGATGTATCTGAATATAATTTGAATTTTTTATTGTGATATGTGTCACAAATAAACCTTATTTTTTCAATTAAAATATTTCTTTAGATTTATATCTTTAATAAATCTATACTATAAAATTCAGTGTGTTTTTTTAATTTAAGCGTGTGATAATTTGAGATATGGAAGATTGGCAATGTAAGTATTGTAATGGTTACATTATGGTTAATCATTCAAAGATCGGTGTAGGAGAAAAAGTTTACTTTTTGGTATATAAATTTGACGCAAAGAATGAAAGGAAAAAATTATATAAAAAGGGAGTTGTTGTTGCCCGTTACGATAATATATTACACATTGAGTCACGTAAAAAAACTTATAAGATCGAGCAGATAAAAGTCTATCCATTAGGCGCACCCATGCCTTTCGTTTACAACATGTTTTGGATTTGTGGATGTCCGGTTGCTCTACAAAACTAATTTCTTAAATTTAAATGACAGCAAGTTATTTTATAGATTGAATTAATTATCAGATTCATTTTGTCATCAGTTTATACAGATAAGACCTATACCTCGGGGAGAGTGGCTCATAGCGTATAAGAAAATCTCTGTTATTTATTTGACAAAATAAAAGCGCTCTCTTATAAACCTCAAGTAAAGTTGAGGTCAATCATGATGAGTGAAAATAAAAAAGCTGACTCTAGTCGAGTTTTGACTGTGGGTGAAGTTGCAAAAAGGAGTGGAGTTCCTGTTTCGACCCTACATTTTTATGAAGCGAAAGGGCTTATAAAAAGTATAAGAACAAATGGTAATCAACGTCGGTATCCCTTAATTATTTTAAGATATATTGCGATTATTAAAGTCGCTCAAAGAGTGGGTATTCCTTTAAATGAAATTAAAGAGGCTTTAAGTCAGTATCCTGTGGGTAGTAAATTAACAGCCAAGCAATGGAAAAATCTATCAAGTCATTGGCGAGAAAATCTGGATGATCGAATTCAAAAATTAACGAGGTTAAGAGATGAAATGGACTGGTGCATTGGCTGCGGCTGTTTATCATTAGAGCAGTGTCCATTAAGAAATCCTGAAGATATTTTAGGACAAGATGGATCGGGGCCACGAATTTTAGAAAGACCTGAATAGAATATTTCAAAATAGCTTTTAATTGGGAATATCTTAATTTCCAATAAATTAAACTTATTTTGCTAGAACATTCAAGTGAGTTTTTTATTGTAAAGAAGTGACATGGAATATGAAATTTTTTGATATCTTTAGTTTTTTTAGTAAGAAGCAAAAAATTATGAAAAAAATTCTTTTTCTTGGCTTGGCACTTGTTTCATTAACGGCTTGCTCGTCTGTACAACATAAAGATCCGACTCCACCAAAAATTGGTTCACCAAATCCAGCTAGTCAATATTGTGTTGAACAAGGTGGAAAATTAGAAATTAGAAATGAAGCAAATGGTCAGGTCGGCTATTGTCATTTACCAAATGGCCAAGTCGTAGAAGAATGGAAATTATTCCGTGACAATCAAGCGAACTGTGTAGCAGAAGAAGCTCAAAAATTAGTGGGACAATCTGGCCTTACTGATGATCAAATTAAACAAAAGACTCAATCAGAAATTGTGCGTAAAGTTGCTCCGGGTCAACCAATGACCATGGATTATCGTACAAACCGAGTTACAGTCACCATTGACCCAGCTTCTAAAAAAATTACGAATGCAACATGTGGCTAACTTTTTAATTAAAAGCTAATAGGCTGAATTTTGAAATAAAAAAGCCTGCTGAAACGCGGGCTTTTTTACGACTTTAATTTTTAGAGGAATGAATTACGGGATATTCTTTTTGTTGAGGCAGTTGTTGTAAAGCCTTGTTAATATTGATTAGAAAAATATCAACTTTATCTTGGCTTGAATTGTTGGTGTTGTACGAAGCTCTTTCTTGATAGTTAATTCCGCATCCAATAATTTTCATATTTGCAGGGTTAAAACTCCAGTCATTTTTATTTTTGATCGAGATATCTAAATCACTATCACACTCTTTCCAGAGTTTTAAAAATTGATTGGAATATGTAGCAGGAACTTCTTGGGCTCGGTAGGCGGTAAATCCTTGCATTTCAGAATTGGCAAATTGAAGCAGATGATTTGTGGGCATTCCTCCCCAAAGAATAGCAGTATCTTTTGGTAGTTTTATCGAGGTTATATTTTCTTCTTTAAGTGGAGCAGTTTGTTCATTTTTCTGTTTTGACTTTTGAGATTTATAAACCAGTTTTGTTCCAACTGGAACAGTTACGCCTTTGGCTTGAGTTATTTGAGTTGTATAGAAATAAGGCGAATCATCACGGTTACAACCTGTTGGGTTATAACAGCCAATACATCCACTTAAGAATAAAACCGGAAAACTTAAAACACTCAATTTTAATATGTGATTCATTTTTCTTCTCTTTCATTATTTCTATCAATTTAATATATCAGGCTTTATATCAATAATAAAAAAAGCCTCTAGCGGACTAGAGGCTGAAAAACATCAGATGCAAGAACAGGTGAATTATGCATCTGAGTTAAGTAGGTTGTATCAAACCATGTAAAACACTTTACCAGTAAAAATGAATAAAAATAGAGAGGTGCGACTAATGGCTAATATTTGTGGTTTTTTATTTATACAAATTGGCGTACTTATTTAAAGACTATTTCTGGAACATCTATTAGGGGGATAAAAGCTCCACAATTTATATTTTTGATTAAACCGATTGATGTTGATTGTTCAACCGTTGTCTTTTTGCACTGCTAGCCAATAGTTATTCGTGATTTGTACTCGGCTTAATGATAGTTTTAGAGTTATCCGAAAGGACACAATAACGACGAATAAACGAATAATAATGAATTGAAGGTAGGATCCCCGTGTTTATAAGTGTATTTGATCTTTTTAAAATTGGTGTAGGCCCATCTAGCTCCCATACGGTTGGGCCAATGCGAGCAGCTTGTAGTTTTGTGGATGATTTAGTTAAGCAAAATGATCTACAAAAGACGTTTCGAGTTCAGATTAAGTTATATGGTTCGCTTGCAGCAACTGGTGTTGGTCATGCGACAGATAAAGCTATTCTTTTAGGATTAATGGGTTTTGATCCTGAACATATCGATACTCAAGTAAGTACAAGTTTGATTGAAGATGTTCTTGAAAATAAAGCCATCCAGCTCGATCAGCAAAAGAGTATTTCTTTTGACTATAAGCATGATTTGCTTTTTTTAGATGAATCTTTGCCTCATCACCCAAATGCAATGGAACTGATTGCTTATAACGAGGCGAAAGAAATTTTATATGCTGAAAAGTATTACTCGATTGGTGGCGGTTTTATTGTTAGCCAAAGGCAATTAACACAAACCCAGTCTGAGACTGGTGAAATTAAGGTTCCATATCCATTTCATAGTGCGGCTGAACTTTTAAGCTTATGTAAAACTCATCATTTATCAATAAGTCAGTTAATGCTTGAAAATGAAAAAAGCTGGCGTAGTGAAAGTGAGATTCGCGCCAAGATTATGCAAATCTGGAAGGTGATGCAGCAGTGTATTCATAATGGATTAATTAATGATGGAATATTACCGGGTGGATTAAACGTAAAACGTCGGGCTAAAAAAATTCACGATAAGTTATTAAATAAGAAAAACTCAAACCTGATTGTGACGACTTTTCATGCCATGGAATGGGTCAATTTATTTGCGTTAGCCGTAAATGAAGAAAATGCTGCTGGCGGTCGAGTAGTGACAGCTCCCACAAATGGTGCAGCAGGGATCATTCCGGCAGTTTTATATTATTACGTGACTTTTTCTAAAGATTTTTCCGAAGACAAAGTTGTTCGCTTTTTTCTAAGTGCAGCAGCAGTCGGTATTTTATGTAAGCTCAATGCATCTATTTCTGGTGCAGAAGTAGGATGTCAGGGCGAAGTAGGCTCAGCTTGTGCGATGGCTTCGGCGGGCTTAGCCGAGATTTTAGGTGCATCACCTGAACAAGTGGAACATGCAGCTGAAATTGGCCTTGAACATAACTTAGGTTTAACGTGTGACCCGATTGGTGGTTTGGTTCAGGTTCCTTGCATTGAACGAAATGCAATTGCGGCTGTAAAAGCCATTAATGCAGCACAAATGGCACTTCATGATGAAGGTGAGCATTTTGTGACGCTCGATAAAGTCATTCAGACCATGAAAGAAACAGGCAGAGATATGTCTGAGAAATATAAAGAGACTTCAAAAGGTGGCCTCGCTGTTAACGCAATTGAGTGCTAAAAAATGAGATGGGGACGAGGTGCCCCATCTTATTTTAAACATTAAGCAGGGTGAGCAGGAGGCTAAAAAATGGCTATCCAAACAATCAAATTTGATGATAGGAAGGTACTTGTAGGGACACCAAGCGATATAACGGTGGCAGAAATTGCTTCTCCGTTTGTTGTACTTTTGCAGCTAATTGATCTAATTTCTTAACTCAGAAAATATAGTTTCTTTTAATTGGTTTCTTGCATCCACAGATAATCACGCTATTTTATTTTTTATCATAATTTATTAAATCATTTTTAGCGATTTCTATGACTTTATAGAAATCTTCTAATGAGAATTTAAAATCTATATCATTAGGGATAGCTGTTAAGTCTAAGAGAAACTCTATCTCAATATTTTTAACGCCATTTTCCCGATTTAATTGAAAAATTCTATAGTTATAAAAATAAACTTCAACTGTTAAGAATTCAAATTCAATATTGCTAGCAAAAATAATTTCGAAATTAGGTGGGAGAGACATATCTATTTACTCTACTTAGAATCCAGTAAACCAAAGAAAAAGTTATCAAAATTAAAATGGACTCCTTGAATCATTAGGTGCTCTATATGAAAAAACTCTGCAAGAAAGAGCTATTCGTATTATAAAAGGATTATTTTTCTAAATAGTATAATCGAAACCTAGGAATAGGGAATAGAATGGTCAGTTATTAAATTCTGAATTCTTGGAATACCAAACTTTTCTTAGCCATATTTGCTACCAAACAAATCTCTCTTCTAAAATCACCCCTCTATAATGCTCCACTTAACAATAACTCACTCATTATTTAGCCTTACTTTTCTAATGATTTAATTTAAAACAAATGGCATTTTGCGTGCTTGACTGTAAGGGGACAGGGCACTATTCTTTGCCTGCTGGCCTACATTGCCAGTCGGTCGTCGCGGACCGCTTGTAAGAACACATCAGATTTATTCCTTTCTGAGGGATACTCTTATGTGTAAACTCCTCGTCTCCTCCCGTTGCGGTAGGACGGGAGTGGGACACCTTCGGGTGTGCTGGAGTCTTACCCAGTCCGCGAACCCTCTTCCGTTCTGCCACCATAATTTTAATATCTGGCAGAACTCCCAATAAAAAGGAGTTGGCTTTGCACATCCATTATTTCTTGGCTCTCAATGCCAAAAGCTATAACGACACAGCTTAAAAATTAAAGCAGCTTGATCACCCTAAGGTTTTCAGGCTTTAAGTCATTACGGCTCAAAAAACTTAATCAACAATAAAACTTGAGATGTGCCAAGCACAGTCTTTATAGGCTTTGCTATGCCTTTTTTCTCCCAAAAAGTATCTCATTTACAAACAACAAGAATTTTTATAACGGTAAAACGATGCCAACGTTAGTTCTCCCAACACGTGCCATACAAGTCATAAATAAGTCGATTAATTTATTTCACCATTACGGGTTTCATACCGTTGGGATCGACAGAATTGTTAAAGAGTCAAATATTCCAAAAGGGACTTTTTATAACTACTTTCACTCGAAAGAGCGGTTTATTGAAATCTGTTTAATCGTACAAAAAGAACGCTTAAAAGCAAAAGTAGTTTCAATTGCTGAGTACGGCCAAGGCTCAAACGTGAAAGATAAACTCAAGGCACTTTATTTTTTACACACCGATTTAGAAGGGCTTTACTACTTACTATTTAAAGCCATTTTTGAAACGAAACTGAGCTATCCAAAAGCCTATCAAGTTGCAATTAAATATAGAACGTGGTTAATGAATGAAATCTATAGTCAGCTTATAAAACTAAAAAACGATGCGACTTTTCAAGACGCCAAACTATTTTTATATATGATTGAAGGCGCAATTATTCAGCTTCTAAGCTTAGATGGGGCAATTGAGCGGGAAAAGGTGATGGATTGTTTTTTGCGCAGTTTAGGTAGTTAATGTAATTTGAGGCCTCAGAATGCGCTAGAAAATCGATAAATTTAAAAGCCAATTTGTCACCATATCTACGGATGTATTTTTTTTATGTTTTTAACACATTTACTTTATTACTTAATTAGACAAATGCTGAGCTGATAACAAAAAATATTAGACCGGTCGTCTATCAATCTATATAGTGAGGCCTCACTTTGTTGGCCTTCTAGTTTAAAAGAGAAAATTAATGTCTATTATTCTTCATCATTTAAATGCTTCACGCTCATTTCGCATTCTGTGGTTACTTGAAGAAATTAATCAACCTTATGAGTTAAAAAGTTATTTTCGAGATAAAACTACAAATCTTGCACCTCAAGAATTAAAAAACATTCATCCTTTAGGAAAATCACCTGTGATTGAGCTCGATGGAAAAGTAATTGCTGAATCAGGTGCCATTGTAGAAATTTTGATTGAAAAGTTTGCTCCTCAACTTATGCCCGCGAAAGATTCAGACAGTTATCTTGATTATTTACAATGGATTCATTTTTCAGAAAGTTCGGCTATGGTTCCATATTTATTAAATATTTTTAATTCGATTGAGTTAAAAAATGGCACTCAATTAAAGTTCTTGGATCAATATGCGCATGCTGAGTTGGATAAAGTATTTTCATATTTAGATCAACAATTAGTAGGCAAAAAATTCTTAGTAGACAATTGCTTAACAGGTGCAGATTTTATGATTGGTTTCGTAGTCTATGGTCTAATTAATTCTTTAAATATTCGATCAAAATATCTCAATATTGAACAATATGTAAAAAGTCTAGAAAGCTTAGAAAGCTGGCAAAAAGCCATGTCTATTGAAAAAAATCTTCATCACCGAATCAATGCCTAAAATTGCTGTAAGTAATTTTTTCAATATTGTTTAGCTGCTCAATTGGCTCGTATTCGTTCTTTCATGAGTTCTGGCAAACCAGCGGGTTAAAGGGTTTGCCATTTAAAATTATGTGTTGAAACTCTTGTATCTCTAATTGATGACAAGAGTTTCTATGTCTATTTAAATCACATTTCTGAGTTCATTTGCCGTGTTGCGCAGCAATGGCAAAATTTGTTGAACCAAATAATCTTCTTGTACACGGTTGGTTTGAGACATGCAGTTAAGTGCTGCCACCGCTTGCTTTACGGCGTAACTCACTGTAACGATGTGTGCCATCACGTAAGGCGATAAGACATATAACTCCTCAAAGGCTTGTTACATGAGCAAATACTTCTCGTGATTGACAATTATTCTCTCCAGTAAAAAGATCACCTCTTCGGACTCTCTCTGTCAATGTGGGAGCTTTTATATTTTTGGTTACCATACTTTATTTATCTCCATTCAAATGTAAGTAAGCTTAATACTAACCTCGAGGTACGTATCTTATATGGTCTGGAAATAAATATTATATTAAGGCTCATCTCTATATTGGATCCAGAACATTTCAGGATTTTATTTACTCAGCTAATTTTGAACTTGGTTCCATAAATGTAAGTAATACTTTTTTTACATTATCAAACTCTTCTTTTAGATATAGCTATACAGTTTACATAGGATTAAGAATGAATAATTTGAATTTTAAAAGTCTAAAGAAGTATTGGTTGCGATTCGTGGGTATTGCTGTAATCGCAGGTTCTTTAGTATTGGCATTTGCTTGGATTGCAGGACTATTTGGACATCGAACAACAAGCAAAACTTTTTTGGGTGATACATTAAACAACTTTGATCCTGGATATCGACGTGCACACGGTAAAGGTATTTGTTTTGATGGTACTTACCACAGTAATGGTGCCGCAGCAGCGCTCTCTAAAGCCAGTGTATTTGCCAAGTCTGATATACCAGCAATTGGTCGATTTTCTATTGGAAGCGGTAACCCGCATGCGTCAGATAACTCTACAGCAACAGTGAGTATGGCTTTATTACTTTCCTCAGCTGATCATTCACAATGGCGTATGAAATTAAACAACTTTCCCTATTTTCCTACTCGAAATCCTGAGGGTTTTCTGGCCCAGGTAAAAGCATTTAAACCAGTTCCATCTACTGGCAAACCTGATCCAGCCCTTGTTGAGGCTTTTTTAAAAGAATATCCCGAAGCGCGTAAATCTATTGAGCAAAAGGCAAAGATGCCATTAACCGGTAGTTTCAGCGGTGCAGAATTTTATGTCGTAAATGCTTTTATATTGCGGGCGGCGAATGGACAAGAACAGCCAGTCCGTTGGTCTATGCGCCCTCATTCAAAATTTATTAGTCTGACTAAAGAACAACGTGATCAAGCTGACCATGATTTCTTATTTAAAGATATCAAAAAACGTTTAGCTGAAGGGCCGCTGTATTGGAATTTAGTTTTACAACTTGCTGAGCCAGGAGACCCAATTAATGACCCATCTCAACCTTGGCCAAAAGAACGTAAAGAGGTTATAGCAGGAACATTGGAAGTCAAAAATGTGACTGAACAGGTAAATGGCGTTTGTCGTGATATTAACTTTGACCCAACATTGGTTCCATCAGGAATTGAGTTATCAGATGATCCAGTACTCGCAGCACGAGCGGGTATCTATTCACAGTCTTACAATGCTCGGTTACGTGAAATTGGATTTGGCAAAGCAACGGATGCCGTGGGCAAATAGGAGAGATTAACAATGCAAAAAAAATCTAACAATAATGCTCCATGTCATTTTAACTTGACTGCTCGAATACTACATTGGCTTATGGCTGTAGCAATTTTGGCCATGCTATTTGTTGGTGTGGGAATGACAACCTCAATCACTTGGCGTCCGTGGTTAATCGATATTCACCGTCCTTTAGGGATAGCAATTTTATTATTGGTCATCATAAGATTAATAAATCGACTCTATTATCCAATTCCACCTTTGCCACCGACTGTACCGCGCTGGCAGAAGTTTATTGCCCATGCATCACATTGGCTACTTTATATTTTAATGTTTAGTTTACCATTACTCGGATGGGCAACTCTATCAGCAGGTAACTGGCCTGTAACTTTATTTCCGGGCTGGGATCTTCCGCCTATAACACCAACCAACTCTACGCTTTATGCTTGGTTTCGCACATTGCATGGAATTCTGGCTTGGCTATTATTTGCTGTAGTTATTGGTCATCTGTCTGCTGCATTATTACATGCATGGATTTATCGCGACGGCGTATTCTCAAGTATGGCTTTGGGCTCTTCTGAACAATCTAGAAATGGATCTACTTTTGAAAAGGAGAATGCGGATTAGTTTGATTGTAGCTTTCCGTGAAAGTTATGACTAAATTCTATTTAGCCACATCTTTGGATGCGGCTTTTTTAATATGGGGTTTGACCTATAGAATTTATGAAATTTACAAATTAAGCATGACTGCAAAAGGCCGGGCCAAGATTCGTTAATGGTCAGGTTTTTATAAGAACAGAATTGATATTGCAGTATATAAAATGCTTAAAGCATCTTGATGAGATACTTATTTCATTCGCCTCAATAATAATACTTAAAAAAGTATAAATAGTAGTAATTTGCGATGCCTAAAGGACATGTATATAACTTATGACAAGTGAGTTTCAGGTCGGTAATGATCTGAAATCGTACATCATAGGTTGAGAAAATATGGCATCTTTGGTTCAGACTTTACAGTTGGGATCTGGAAAATTAAAAGTCGTTGTTAAAGATACAATAGATATTCAGGATTATCCGACTACAGCAGCAAGCCCAGCCTTAGCAAGTATTCCTGCTGCAACACAACATGCCGCAGTTGTAGAAAATATTTTAGACCATGACTGTCAGATTATTGGCAAGGCTAACCTACATGAACTTGCTTTCGGGATTACGGGATTAAATAATTATACAGGGAGTCCTGTAAACCCTAAATATCCTGATCTAATTCCAGGTGGATCATCGAGTGGATCTGCTACATCAGTTGCAGAGAAAATATGTGATTTCTCTATAGGAACTGATACTGGAGGTTCTATTCGGTTACCTGCAGCATGTTGTGGTATTTATGGACTTAAACCAACCTTCGATCGTGTAAGCCGTCAAGGTGTATTACCTCAAACTTCTAGCTTAGATTGTGTTGGACCGTTTGCTAATGACATGAGCACACTGATTCACGCAATGGATATTATTGATCCAACATTCGATATTCAAAAGACTCAGATAAATTATAAACATCCAACGCGTATAGGTGTTTTACGTGTAGATGCAGATAATTTAGTTTGGAAAAGCATTGAACAAAGAATAGAGCAGTTAGGCAATATTCAATTTGAACCAGTTGACTTAAGTCTATTTCAAGCTGCTTATAAAGTCGGAATGACGCTGATTAGTTATGAAAATTGGCGGGCATTTTCATATTTAATTACTACTGGAAAATTAGGGGGCGATATTCGCCAACGTTTATTAACTTCTGCACAAATCACATCTGAAGAATATGAGAAAGCGAAAGAAGTGCAGCAGGCATTTCGACAAGAAGTAGATCAACTTTTAATACAATTCGATGCATTGCTTTTACCTACATTACCCATTATTCCTCCACAAATTAGTGAAGTAAATGATCCATTAAAACTACTGAACTTAACGTCTCTAGTACGTCCTTTTAATGTTTCAGGTCATCCAGCACTAACTTTGCCTTTAGAAACGGTAGAAGGTTTACCCGTAGGCCTGCAATTGGTGGCGGGACAAAATCAAGATGAGAAATTATGTGCAATTGCATGTTTATTTGAACCAAATAAAGGAGTCTAGAGCATGCTTCATGATGTTGATATGACTAAGCTCTTATTACGTTTGGAACAATTACAAGCACAGCAAGAAATCCGTAACTGTATAAATCGTTATATGGAAATCTGTGATGCTCTAGATGCCAATACTGACTTGAATGAGTTAATGAACTTATTTGATGCAGACTGTATTTGGGAAGGCATTGGTGAGAAATATGCCAAATCTTTTGGACGTTATGATTCATGGCAAGCGATTTATGACATGTTCAAAAGCTATACAAAAAAAGAATCTCATTTTGTTATGAATGCTCATTTTGTGGGTTCAGAACAAATTTATATCAAACAAAATCAAGCTAATGCTTCTTGGTTGATGTTGCAAACATCCACCTTTCGAGATGGACGTAGTCACTTAAACGCAGCCAAATTAACGGTTCGCTTTCAACAGCAAATAGAGGGTAGCTGGAAAATTAAATATTTCCAGACAGAAAATATTTTTAGCCGACCTATCTCTCACTGGCATAGCAGTGCGGAGTTGCCACTACCGAACCAAAATTAATTCCTAGTAAGGACAGATTGAAAAGGAAATTGCCATGAACAGTATTATTCCAACACAAAATATCGAGATTGATTACAACGAACTTGTTCAAAGTGATCGCGCGCACACCTCATTGTATAAAGATGCTCAGATCTTTGATGATGAAATGGAAAAGATATTCTACAAAACTTGGGTTTGGGTTGCACATGCCAGCGAAATTCCAGATGTAGGTAGCTATAAAACCATGAATATAGGTAAGCAGCCTGTAATTGCTGTACGTGATCGAAAGAAAAAAGTCCATGTATTGTTAAACCGCTGCCGTCACCGTGCAGCTACCGTGTGTGAACATAAAAAAGGGAAAACCAATAGTTTTGTCTGCCCATATCACGGTTGGAGTTATGCACTAGATGGTAGTTTGCGTGGCGTACCATCTCCAGAAAGCTATGGTGAATGTTTAGATAAATCTGAATTCCCTTTAATTAGCTTACGCATTGAAGAATATAACGGCATGATTTTCGCCTCATTCAATCACGAGATTGAGCCATTAGAAGATTTCCTTGGAGCTGCAAAAAAATGGATCGACTTGTTTATGAAACAAGGTGCGGGCTATCCAATTAAGGTCTTAGGTGAACACCGTTTTACTTTCCCAGGTAATTGGAAAATCCAGTTGGAGAATACAACTGATGCCTATCATTTCCCGTTGGTACACAAATCATTCTTAAGCTCGGTAGATGAACAAACTGAAGAGTTATTTAACTTTGAGAATCAGCCAGGTTATGTCGAAGACTTAGGTAATGGTCATAGCGTTATGGTGATGATTCCAGAACTGGTTGATCTAGATGAAGAGCTGATGCAACGCCCAATTCAGGAGCGTTTTGAAGAACTTGCGCAAGCTTTACGTGATGAAGGGCATGAAGAACTTGAGGTCCGTCGTATTGTCCGTGCTGTAGGAGGATCTGGTTTTAACCTGAACTTATTCCCAAATATTGCTTGTTCAATGGCTTTCTTCCGTGTCATGCAACCAATTGCAGTCGATAAAACAGAGATTCATCATTCTGTCATTACCATGGATGGTGGCCCACAAATTGCCAACCAATATCGCTTGCGCTTACATGAACATTTTCAAGGCCCATTTGGTTTCGGTACGCCAGATGATGCAGAAGCATGGGAACGCGTACAACACGGCGCGAGTGCAGGTAATGATTTATGGATCATGTTAAACCGTGGTTTAACAGGTGAAGTGAAAACTGAAGATGGTTTAAAAAGTGATGTTAGTGCTGAAACAGGGATGCGTGCTGCTTATCAGCAGTGGAAAAAGTTAATGATGTCTTAAGGAAAATGCTATGAAAATTGACTTAAATTTATTGAACGAAGTGACTGCTTTTATTTGGGCGGAAGCAGACATGTTAGACCACTCTGAACATGAAACATGGATAAAGCTGTGGAATGAAAACGGCGTGTATATCATTCCTATCGATCCAAGCTTAACCGATTATGAAAATAATCTGAATTATGCCTATGACGATCACCATATGCGCCAATTACGTGTCGAACGTTTAAAGAATGGTGAAGCGATTTCAACTGCACCAAAAGCCAACACTGTCCGTAGCGTTTCACGTATTCGTATTCTTAAGGATGACAACGACGAAATTATTTTACGTTGTGCACAGAACTTACGTGAATTTCGTAAGGAAAATTTAAAGCATTACACAGCTGATGTAATTTTCCATTTACAACGTGATGTTGAGCAAGGCTTTAAAATCAATCGTAAAATTATCAACTTAGTAAACTCTACCGATACCTTAGCAGGTATTAGTTACATTCTCTAAGAAAACAAAAATGAAATTGAAAGGCCCAAGTGCACCATTCATGGCGTGAGCAATAAAAGGGATATCAATGGTGAGTTATTTTATGGCTTTAAGCCTTGAGCTTAATGCGTAACAGGAAGAAGGATCATGGCTACACTGTATAATGTTGTTGTCAAAAATCGCCATGTAGAGGGTGAAAACGTTGCAGTCATGGAATTTGAATCTGCAAACTCTACTGCATTACCAAGAATTGAGGCGGGTGCGCATATTGATGTGCACCTACCGAATGGCATGGTGCGTCAATACTCCCTATGCCAAAATCCAATGCATATCGGTGTATTTCGTTTAGGTATTTTGCGTGATCCGGAATCACGTGGCGGTTCAGTTTCTGCCTTTGATGACTTAAAAAATGGTATGCAAATCCAAGTCAGTGAACCAAAAAATCTGTTCCCTTTGGTTAAGGCAAAACATACTGTACTTATTGGTGGCGGTATTGGAATTACGCCGCTCATTACGATGGCCTATCAATTGGTTCAGCAAGAAGAATCTTTTGAATTACATTATTGTGGTTCAAGTCCAGAACGCTGTGCCTTTGTTGATGAAATTAAAAATGGTGTATTAGCTCAATTTACGACTTTCCATTTTAAATCGGAAGGGGCGAGCCATCGGGAATTTTTCCAGTCGGCTATTAAAGGAATTGATCCTGAAAGCCATATTTATACCTGTGGGCCAAATGGTTTTATGGACTGGATTATCAACTTAGCCATTTCCAGGAATTTTCCAGAACAGCAGATTCATAAAGAGTATTTTCAGGTCGAAGTGGAAACTGGTGGTGATGCATTTGAAGTTGTTGCTCAGCAAAGTGGCAAAATCATTATGGTCAATGCTGAAGAAACCATTTTGCAAGCTTTGGCACGTGAAGGTATTGAAATTGAAATGTCATGTGAGCAAGGCGTATGTGGTACTTGCATGTGTGATGTGATCGAAGGCGAACCTGATCATCGTGATGTATATTTTACCGACGAAGAAAAAGCTAGCAATGAACAGATCCTTGTCTGTTGTTCACGGTCTAAAACACCGCGCCTAGTTTTGGATATTTAAAATCTTAATTGAGCTAGATCTTTAGAGATTTCCTTTTTAATTCAAGGTTGAATTCATGCAAGATATTCATTTACAGCAGAGTACTCAATACTCATTAAGCTGGATTCTCTTTTTATCTTTGCTCATGGCACTAGGTCCTTTATCTGTAGATATGTATCTACCTGCTTTGAATCATATGGCCAAAGATTTATCAGTGAGTGTGCAAGTTGTTTCAAATACTTTACCGGCATATTTCTTCGGTTTGGCAGTTGGACAGTTAATTTATGGACCAATTAGCGATGCTTTAGGGCGTAAAAAACCACTTTATTTTGGTTTAGCTCTTTATATCTTCGCTAGTATTTTATGTGTATGTAGCCAAAATATTTATCAATTAATATTTCTAAGAGTGATACAAGCTTTAGGTGGTTGTGTGGGGGTAGTAATTGTACGAGCAGTTGTAAGAGATAAGCTCACTTTACAAGCTTCAGCACAAGCTTTTACAACTTTAATGATGATTTTAGCTATTGCACCCGTAATTGCTCCAAGTATTGGAGCATTGATATTAGAATATTACTATTGGCATATGATCTTTATATTAATGGCATTAATTGGTATAGCGTGCCTACTAGGAGTTCATTTCTTTTTTAAAGAATCGTTATCGAAATCTGAGCGAACTAAATTTAAAATAAAATATAGTTTCAAATCATATGTTTATTTGCTGAAAGACCGAACATTTTATCTTCCTATGTGTATAGGAGGATTGTCAGGTGGTGTAATGTTTACATTTTTAAATTCAGCAGTAGCCGTAATGATAGGTGAATTTAATTTAAATGAGAAAATTTTTAGCTTAATTTTTGGATTAAATGGAATTGGAATTATATTTTTTTCTTTACTGAGTAAATTTCTCCTAAAAAGAAAAAATATAAAATTTATCTTATTTTTAGGTTTAATAATTCAAGTATTTGGAATTTTGTTATTGGGTGTAGGTTATTTTTTTGTTTCTAAGAGTTTAATATTTATTTCTATATTTTTAATTGTTTCTACAATGGGACTAATAGGGCCGAGTTCCTTAGCCTTGGCAATGAAAAATCAAAATAAACGTGCAGGAGCAGCAAGTGCAATGATGGGAAGTATACATTTTTCCTGTGGTTTAATAAGTGGGGTTGTTTTAAATTTCATTTTTTTTAATATTATAATTAATATGTTTATTGTTATGAGTGTTTTTGCTTTAATAGCATTGATTTTATATTTTTTTACTTTAAGAGAAATATAGGTTAATTTTTATAAAGAACTATAATTAGAATTTATTTTAATTTTTATACTATTAGTTTTGTTTATTTTTTTTATATTTTTTATTATTTTTATATATAAAGTGTTTTAATGTTTTGGATCGGACCATTTTATTTTTAGCCTATTTAGTTTGGGTTTATTGGAAGGCATTTAATAATTAATCTAAAATTTATTTAATAAATTAACCTATATTAAGTGAACTTTTTAGATGTGGTCTGTTTTTGGCTATTAATTGGTGTTTAATGGAATAATGTGATAGGTACCATATGTCGAAACAGTTAAAACTTACTCAATCAGCAATAATATCAATATTTGCTAGTGCAGCCACGATGCAATTACATGCAGATTTCCTCGAAGATAGTAAAACTAACCTTAATCTTAGAAATTTTTATTTTGATCGATCCTTTGATCAAGAACGACAACCATCCTTTGGCAGCTGGACGCAAGGAGCGAACTTAATTTTTGAATCAGGCTACACTGATACACCACTACAAGTAGGAATAGATGCAAGCATTCGATATGCGGTTTTAGTTGATAGTGAACATCGTCAGACCAGTGATTTAATTATGCCTTATGATACTGCTAAAGGAGAGTTAAAAAGTAATTATACTAAATACGGGGTTACTTTAAAATTAAAAGCAGGTAATACCGAACTGAAAGTCGGTGAATTGTTGCCACGGACCCCAATTGTATATTTTGATGAGTCAAGACAGTTAGTTACATCATTAGCTGGGGCGATCTTGGAAAACAAGGATATTGAGAATTTAAAAGTTACTGCAGGGCGTATTACTCATAGTAATGCCCGTAATGATAATAAATACCGTAAATTGAGTTTGATGGCTGCGGGACCAGTTAAGGAAAGTGATGGACTAAATCTATTAGGGCTGGATTATCAACTGACTTCTGACTTGTCGTCATCTTATTGGTTTGGTCAATTGGAAGATATTTACCAGCAGCATTATATTGGTATCAATTATAAAACTCAGCTAAATCAGGCCAAAGTTAAATTTGATCTGAGCTATTTCTATAATAAAGAAGATGGTGATGCGTATTATGGGAAGATTGATAGTCAGGCTTTGGGTGGAATGACCACATTCCAGTACCAGAATCACTTATTCACGTTTGGTTTGCAAAAGAACATAGGAGACAGTAGTTTCCCTTTACTAACTGGTTATTCTCCACAACTTTACTTACAGGCATGGTCAATCCTGACTTTTAATAATCCAGAAGAAACAATCTGGCATTTTAGTTACATATATGATTTTAAAAACTGGAATCTCCCGGGAGTTAAAGTTCGGTTTGCTTATCATCATGGAGAAGGTATCCAGCGCCCTGGACTGGCAGATAACAGGGAAAGTGAACGTGTATTCAGCCTGTTATACAATCCGAATAAGAGTTGGCTAAAAGGACTGGGATTTGAATGGCGCTATACCGATGCTAATATTAAGTATGGTGCAGGAATGCAACCAGGCAAGAGTTTTGTTGAAAACCGTTTAATTACTTCTTACACCTTCAAGTTCTAAAAACTTTAACAATCCTTATCGATTGATACATATTTACAGGCTCCAGATCAGGAGCCTGTAATTTTTTCATTCGGTCTTTGATATTGCAATTATCTACTTAGAATTAAAAATAAAAAACATTATAAATCAATGGAATAAAATATGTATTCGTACTGTTTATTTTAGGAAAACAACATAAGTGAAAGTAATTTGTTCTATAGAAGTTTAAAAACTATAACTATAAATATCTACTTATAATCCCTAAGGAAGACCCATGTATACCATTGAGCGACTTTACGATTCCATCTTTCTGGATGAGAGTAAAAAATCTGAGTTTGAAGAATTGCTCAAGCAAGTTGCGTTGGAAAGTGCATCGTTTTCGGAACTGGCTTATATTCCACAGCATATCGTCGATTTGATGAAAAAAGCTGGATTTTTCCGTGTGTCTGTACCTCGGATTTTTGGTGGTAATGCGGGGAATCCACTGCCATTTTTACAGTCTTTGGAAAAACTGGCCGCAGTCGATGGTTCAGCTGCATGGGTGGCTAGTTTCGGTTCATCAAACTATTACCTAGCGGCTTTGCCTATCGAAACTCAGAAAATCATTTATCAGGACGGTCCAGACCAGATCTTTGCGGGGGGCTTATTCCCCGTACAACCAGTTACTCGTATTGATAATGGTTGGGAAGTGACTGGAACCTGGAAATTTTCTAGTGGTTCAAAAACAGCAGATTGGTTAGGTGTTGGCATTTGTGAAAGTAGCAGCGGCGAATTTCAGGACCGTCCAAGAACTGTAATTTTTCCTAAAGATAAAGTACAAGTTTCTGAGAACTGGGACGTTTTTGGTATGGAAGGCACAGGTAGCCACGACTTAAAAGTTAATAAGGAGTTTGTGACTGAGGACTGGTCTTTTGTTCGCGGTGCACCTGCACTAGTTGATGAACCACTTTATCACATCCCAACCGTCGCGTTTTCGGGTCAGGTTCATACAGTAGTAGCACTTGGTTTGGCATATGCATCAATTCAGGAACTTCTACAGATTTGTAAGGGACAAACTACAACTGGCGCGCCCAAACTCGCTGATCGTGCCTATTTCCGCATGGCTTTATCCAAAAATACAGCAGCTTTTCTCAGTGCCCGCAGTTATTTCTACGAGATTTGCCATCTTGTTTGGGAAGAAATTGAAAAAGGGAATGAGATTAGTAAAGAGCTAGAAAATGAAATGCGCCTTTCTGCTACCTATGCCGCGCATTCGTGCGTCGATATTGTCAAGAACTGCTATAGCATTTCTGGCATTAATTCCATCTTCAAGCGTCAGAAGATGCAGAAAATTCTAAGAGATATTTTGGTGATTACTCAACATGCACATATCAATGAATCTGTCTTTGATGGAGCTGGGGCAGTGATGACCAAAACAGAACCATTCAAAGGATATATCTAGTTTCAGGAAAAGAAACGGATCAAATAACGAGGGAAAAAATGTTGATTAATACACGTGATTTTAGAAATGCACTAAGTAAATTTCCAACAGGCGTTACTATTATTACAGCTTATGACAAGAATGGAGAGAAAATTGGCGTTACTGCTAATAGCTTCAACTCAGTGTCTATGGAACCACCTTTAGTGTTATGGAGCATTGATAAAAATGCCTACACATACGACGCTTTTACTCAAGAAGGATATTTTACTATTCATATACTACGAAAAGAGCAGATAGAACTGTCTAATCGTTTTGCACGTCGTGGTGAAGATAAATTTGCAGGTGTAGAACTGCATCAAGATAGTGAGCGTGCACCTCGTTTTACCAATGTATCAGCTTGGTTTGAGTGTCGCTTATGGAGTGTTTGCGATGCAGGGGATCATGCCATCGTGATTGGAGAAGTGCTGCAATATAGTTATGAACAGGATGTTGACTCACTAGTTTTCTGTAATGGTTCTTATGCCATACATGAGGCACATCCTTCATTAAAAATATATTAAGGAGTAATAGTGATGTCGGTACCAGTAATAAATAATGCAATAAATACCAATATGGAGCCTTCAGTTACTACTACTAAACGTGTGGTGTTGCTGTGCTTTATTGCAATGATATCTGAGGGTTATGATATCGGAATTATGGGTGTCATTATTCCGACCCTTTTACAGGAAGTAAGCTGGAACGTGACTGCCGTACACATGGGATATATTGGCAGTGCAGCTTTTTTGGGTACGCTGATTGGATGTTATTTGTTTAGTGCACTCAGTGATTTATTTGGACGCAAAAAATTATTAATTGGTTGTCTAATTATTTTTACCAGTTCAATGATTGTGGCAGCTATGGCACAAGACCCGATTACTTTTGTTATTGCTCGCGGTATTTGTGGTATTGGAGTCGGTGGCATAATTCCAATTGCCTGTGCTTTAACTTCTGAATATTCAGATGAAAAACATAAAAATTTCTATTTTGCTTTGATGTATTGTGGCTATCCAGCAGGAGCATTATTGGCAGCGCTGGTTGGGATGTTCTATCTGGATGAATATGGTTGGCGCCCACTGATTGCAGTTGGTGCATTACCACTTTTATTAGTACCTGTATTTATCAAATACCTTCCTGAATCCATTAGTTTTCTGCTTAGTCAAAACCGGAAACAAGAGGCGTTGCAGTTAGCTGACAAAATCGGTATCGCACAAGGTTCAATTGAAAACTATCAAGTAAGCAAAGAAGAAAAGGTTAATATTTTCTCTCTGCTGAAAGAATTATTCTCAGCCAAGCATCTGCGTGCAACAACTTTGTTTTGGAGCTCACAGATTGCAACCGTACTGGGTGTTTATGGATTGAGCACTTGGTTGCCACAAATTATGAAAACTAATGGTTATGGCATTAGTTCAAGTATTTCTTTCCTAGCAATCTTTATGCTTTCTGCTGGCTTGGGTTCACTCTTTATTGGACGTCTGACAGATCGATTGAACACTCGTAAAACAATTGTGATGTTCTATCTTATTGGTGCAGTGGCTATTTTCTGCCTATCCTTTAACTACCATATTGCCCTAACCTATGTATTGGTTGCTCTGGCAGGTATCGGCATAACTGGAGTAGGTATGGTTCAGCTAGGTTATATTACCCATTATTACCCGACTAAAATTCGTGCTAGTGCAGTTGGTTGGGCAATTGGAGTCGGTCGTATTGGGGCCATCATGGGGCCGATCATTGCGGGTTATCTACTGGCGAATGGAACTAGTACTAGTGCTAATTTCTATCTGTTCTCCGCAGCTGCCTTGATCGCTGCGATAAGTATTTTCTTTACACCTAAAAATATTGGCAATCACTAAGTTTGGAAAGAGGAGTCGGTTGTAATGGATAAGGTGATTCTAATTACTGGTGCAGGTGAAGGAATTGGTTTTTCGATAGCAGAATATCTGGTTAGCCAGCAATATCAGGTGATTGTGACAGATCTGACACTTGAGAAAGCTGAAGCGGCGGTAGCGAAGCTGGCAGTAAATAATGCATTTGCCCATAAGCTAGATATCACACAGCCAACAGACTTTGACGTAGTCTCTGGCTGGATTAAAGAAAAATTTCATAAGTTGGATGCGCTGATTAACAATGCTGCGATGACTAGAACGACATCACTGTTTGAAATCTCGGCTGATGAGTTTGTTGAGATCAGCCGGATCAATCAGATGGGAACTTTCCTCGCCTGTCAACACTTTGGACAATGGATGGCACAACAGGGACAGGGACGTATTATTAATATGTCCTCTCTCGCAGGTCAAAATGGCGGTGTCGCTGTAGGAGCACACTATGCCATTTCTGAAGGTGCTATTCTAACGATGACTAAACTATTTGCTAAAGCACTGGCTGAGTCAGGTGTCACGGTTAATGCAATTGCCTGTGGTCCAGTGGATTCACCAGCATTTCACCGTTTGGTTCAGGTGAATGAAATTCCAGAGATTCTTAAATCGATACCAGTAAAAAAACTTGGTGATATGCGTTTTATTGCACAAACCATTGAGTTATTAATTCAAAATAATTCGGGATTTGTCACTGGAGCAACTTGGGACATGAATGGTGGATTACTGATGCGCTAATTATTTTTGTAGAAACAGTTTACGAATAAAAAAATCATCTGAAGATGATTTTTTTATAGCTAAATAATTAATCTAAAAATATAGCAAACTCTTCTACTGGAACTCGAGTGGTTTGAGAAATATTAATAATTTGGGAAGGGTCGGCATAGCCGAGAGCCATTCCACAGACTAGTTCTTCATTCTCGTCTGCATTAAGATGGTTAAGTACAATAGAATGAAATTTATTCCAAGCAGCTTGCGGGCAAGTATCAAGTCCTCTAGCTTTGGCACACAACATTACATTCTGCATCATCATTGAAATATCCATTTTAGAACCAATGCCTAGAGAACGATCCACAGTAAAGAAAAGGCCTACTGGAGCACCATAAAATTCATAATTATGCAAAAGCTGTGTTTGCATTTTTGTTTGATCATTTTTACTAATTTTGAGTAAACCATATAACCAGGCGCCGTTTTCTTTTCGTCGATTTAAGTAAGGTTGTGGCCAAGCTTTGGGGTAGTAAGCAAAAGTTTCTTGATATTGTTCAGCTACATCAGGTTCTTCAAATATTTTTTTTTGTGCTTGCAAAACATCTATCACCAACTCAGTTCGTTTTTGTCCACTAACAATATAGACTTTCCAAGGTTGTGTATTAGTACCTGAAGGTGCTCGGGAAGAAATAGTTAAAATATCTCTAATGAGCTGCGGGTCGATAGGTTGATCTAAAAAAGCTCGAGCGGCATATCTTGATTGAATTATTTGATCGACTAGCAGAGTTCCATTTGAATGCATTTTATATTCCTTAAAAAGAGGTGGCTTTAAAGTTATTTAAAATAATTTCACTCATCCATTTTATGGAATGATTATTTTTAAATAATCTATGATAATAAAGACCAATATCAATAGTATTTCCTGGTATATTAATATCTATAATAACAAATTGATTTTCATAATTAAATCTTTTAGCAAATGATTTAGGAATAATAACGCCATAATCTGTTTTACTTACAATTTCTGGAGCCACAGAATAATTAGGAATATTTAATACAGTTCTATTTTCAAATTCATTATTAATATTTTTAACAAGATCAGTGTGACCAGTAGTTAAAGATTTAACACCAATCAATTCAATATTTTTTAAAATAATATCAATTTCTTTATTGTAATATGGATGTTCTTCTCTAATCATTAAAACAAATTCATCATCAAATAATTTTTCATATATTATATTATCTTTACAGTTTTTTAGAACAGGTAAATTTCCTATCGCAAAGTCAATTTCTCCATCACGCATTGCATTAAGTAAATCGTTTTGCCGTGCCTGAATTACATCAATATTTACTTTATTATTATTTTCTTCCATCAATAGACAAATGGAAGGCATAAAATAAGATTGGCACATATCGGACATAGACAATACAAAATTTTTTTTGATAGTTATTATATTTGTATTAGGTAATGTAGAAAGAATTAACTCTTTAGAGCTGAGTAAGTTGTGGGATATTTTTTCAGCTAAGCTTGTAGGTAACATTCTACCATCAGTACGAATAAAAAGTTGATCATTATATAAACCTCTTAACTTTTTCAGTGAATGGCTAATCGCTGGTTGACTAATTTCTAAAATTTCAGCAGTTTTAGTCAGACTACCAGTTTCATATAAAGTACAAAAAATTCGTACTAAATTAAAATCAAATTTAACATTCATTGATAATATCCTTCTATCTTAAGATTTATACTAAATTAATATTAAGCAAAATTCATTCCATAAATAATGCATTTAATAGTTTATAATGAATTCTAATATAAAAAATATTGTATTTATATAGTAAATTGTTCTTTTGAAGAAACAGTTTTAGAGCTTTGAAAAATAAGAAAAAGTGATAGGTGGTAAGCTTTTTGTCAAGTTTAGTATAAAGTACCGTTTAATCAACTTGGCAATGATTTCGGCTTTAAATCGTCCACATGAATTAAAACTACATGTCAAAGGTGCACTACGGAATGGTGTACCTCAAGAGAAAATTCGTGAAGTGCTCTTACAGGTTGCAATTTACTGTGGTGTGCCTGCTGCTGTAGATAGTTTTCGTATTGTTAAAGAGGCAATTAAAGAGTTTGAATCTGAGCAATAAATTTTCGCTTTGCGTATTAAAAGGCCTTGTTCAAGTAGACGAGGCCTTTTTAATACATTATTTAAATCACATTTCTAAGTTCATTTGCCGTGTTGCGCAGCAATGGCAAAATTTGCTGAACCAAATAATCTTCTTGTACACGGTTGGTTTGAGACATGCAGTTAAGTGCTGCCACGGCTTGACCTTGTGCATTAAATACAGGCACCGCAATCGCAATCACGCCAAGCTCATGTTCTTCTTTAGAAAGACAATAATCTGATAACGAAATGTCCTTAAGCACCTCAAAAAACTTTGACTCATCTACAACGGTAAATGGGGTTAAGCGTTTTAAACCGTAAGTTTTTACCCATGTGTGCTGAGCCTCCTCAGACAATGCTGCAAGCAATACTTTACCCGTAGAAGTTGCATGGGCAGGGAGTCGGTTTCCTAAATGCATGCCGTAAGGACTTACACGCAAATTATCTTGCTGCGGTAAATAACTACGGGCAATCGGTACGACTTCATTATCGTCCAGAACTACAATCGAAAAAGTGAGAGACGTCTGCGCACACAAAAGATTTAAAAATGATTGAGCAACTTTAGGCAAATGTGCAGAGCTTAAATAAGAACTCGAAAAGCGCAGCACGCGATGGGTGAGCCAAAAGTAATGTTCATCTGTTTCTAAATAGCCTAAGTATTTCAAAGTTTTTAGATAACGCCTTGCCGCTGTACGGCTAATACCGGTTCGTTCAGCCACTTGAGTCACATTGAGCCGTTGCCGATCTGTTCCAAAAGCTTCCAGTAAAGCTAAGCCTTTTGCTAACCCTGCAATGTAGTCTTCTTGACGAATTTTCTCATGCGAGTTCGGGTGCTCTAAAAAAGCATCGAGAGAAGGCATCCTTTCATTCCTGTTATTTTGGTTGTTTCTGTCCGCTATTCGGACAAACTAAATGATAAACGGTTATTTTCGTCTTGCATACATAGTGCACAAAACTTAAAGCCAGTAATTTAAAAGTCAGGATGAAACAAGGATGAAGTTATGGATATTTTAAAGACACAGGTTGCAATTATTGGTTCTGGACCAGCAGGGTTATTGCTTGGGCAACTTCTATATAAAGCTGGGATCGATCATATTATTGTTGAGCAACGTAGTGCTGAATATGTGGCTTCACGGATTCGTGCAGGAATTTTAGAGCAAGTTTCAGTCGACTTACTTAAACAAGCAGGCGTTGACCAAAACTTAAAAGATAAAGGATTGCCGCATTCAGGCATTGAAATCTTAACTAATGGTGTAAAACATCGGGTTGATTTGGCGGCACTAACAGGTGGAAAACAAGTGACCGTATATGGTCAGACCGAAGTCACTAAAGACTTGATGACTGCGCGCGAAGCAGAGAAGCTGACTTCATTTTATGAAGCTCAAAATGTGCAGGTTAAAGATTTCTACACTGCGCCCAAAGTTGAGTTTGAATACCAAGGTAAAGCCTTTCAAATTGAGTGTGACTTTATAGCAGGTTGTGATGGTTACCATGGCGTCTGCCGTGCCAGCGTGCCTGCAGATAAAATCAAAACCTTTGAAAAAGTTTATCCATTTGGCTGGTTAGGTGTGTTGGCAGATGTTCCACCTGTAGCCGATGAGTTGATTTACGTACAGTCAGAACGTGGATTTGCTTTATGCAGTATGCGTTCTGAAACGCGTAGCCGTTATTATTTACAAGTCCCTTTAACCGATCACGTAGAAGACTGGTCGGATGAAAAGTTTTGGGATGAGTTAAAAAACCGCCTAGACCCTGAAAGCCGTGAAAAGCTAGTAACTGGGGCCTCTATTGAAAAAAGTATTGCGCCGTTACGTAGTTTTGTGACTGAGCCAATGCGCTTCGGAAAACTATTTTTAGCAGGTGATGCTGCACATATTGTTCCACCGACAGGAGCAAAAGGACTCAATCTCGCGGCTTCCGATATTGCTTACTTATCAAGCGCACTTGTTCAATATTATGTGGAAGGTTCAGAACAAGGTATTGATGAATACTCAGAGAAATGCCTACAACGCGTATGGAAAGCAGAGCGTTTTTCTTGGTGGATGACTCATTTATTGCATCGCTTTGAAACTGAAAGTGAGTTTGATCATAAGATTAAACAAGCCGAACTAAGTTATGTGCTCGGGTCAATTGCAGGTAGAACAACATTGGCTGAAAACTATGTCGGTTTGCCTTATGAGATTAAGCAGATTGATAGTTTTAAGCACGCAAGTTGATTTTCTAAGTAATGAGGGAACCTGCTTTAACGCGGGTTCTTTTATTTTAAAGCGATTAAAAATACCAAGTACATCTTCATCTTTTTAAGCTTAGCTCCCTTGAGAGCTAAGCTTACCTAAAAAATTAAAATGAAGAGTAATAAACTCTACATATGTGGAAATAAGGAATAACTTTGAGTAGTAAATTCCTTATTTCCGGCTAACGATTTAAAACACATGTTTCGATCGTTAGCACCATCAACCAGATAGGCATATGACCTATGTGATAGATCTTTTTATGACTTTTGTGGGTCATATAGTTTTTCTTTAATGAATAGGGCGGGGATCACACCACAAATCAGATAGGCAGCGCCCATTACAACAAAACCTAAACCAATAGAACCACCAGACGCTAAGAAGCCAATTGTGGCAGGTGCAAGGGCTGCTCCAAGACGACCAACATTATAAGCACCACCAATTGCTGTACCGCGGATGGCTGTCGCAAAACTTTCAGTCATATAGGTTGCATTTACGCCGTAAGGAATACCGTATAAGAAACCGAAGGTAACGAGTAAATATAAAATATTGCTTGGAGAGTTATAAAAAACAATAAGTGGTAAGAAAATAGCAGTACCAATGGCACCAAAGGCATAGGTAAAACGACGACCTAGTTTATCTGCCATCATGCCGGCAAGGACTTTACCTAAAATCATGGCGGTATAAGTACCGACCATATAGGCGGTCATTTCTTTAAACTTCATACCTAACTCACTTTCTAGGTAAGAAGGCATCCAGTTATTTACCCCATAATAACCAAACTGTAAGAAACCTGCGGTTAATGCCCAAAGGATAAACATATTACGGTTCTGCTTATCTTGGAAAATAAGTTTAAATGCCGAAGTTTTCGATGCGTTTTGAGCCGCAACAGGTTGTTGTAGTCGAGCCTGTTGCCATGCTTGTGGTTCTGGTACAAAAATATGCATTAAAACAGCAATAATGACGGGAATAATCGCAACGTAAAACAGCATGCGCCAGCCATGATCTGGAATAATCCAACCTGCAAGTAATGTTGCAACAATATATCCAACCGTCCAACCCGCTTGTAAAGTTCCGAGTACGGTTGTGCGGTAACGTGTCGGGACATATTCGGCCATCAATGTATTACACGCAATGTAGAGCGAGCCAAGTCCAAGTGATGCAAAAAATCTTAAAATACCGAATTGAAGAAAGCTCTGAGTAAAACCTAAGCCACAGGTGAGGAGCGAGAAAATTAAAATAGAAATAACAACAATGCGGACGCGACCAAATTTATCGCATGCCCAACCGCCAAAAATTCCACCAACAGCCATACCTGCTAAAGTAAAACTACCGAGCATACCGGCTTGTACTGAACTTAATCCGAAATCTGCCTTAATACTATTTAAGCTATAAGACAGCAGCATCAAATCTGCACCATCCACCAATAGCGCTAGAAATGCAAAAATAAATGCTATTTTCCACGTATGAGGCTGTATACGAGAAAGACCTTCTTTGTAATTTGTAGCCATAATCCATTACCTACATTTGATTGAAAGCACTTCAAGTCGTTTTAAAGCGCTTAAAATTTGATTAAGACGCAGCGCGAATCATGTTTCGGGCAATAATCACTTGTTGAATTTGAGTGGTGCCTTCATAGAGGCGGAACAAACGAACATCTCGATAAAAACGTTCAATCGCATATTCACTGATGTAACCTGCACCGCCATGAATTTGTACGCAGCGATCAGCGACTCGACCACACATTTCGGTCGCAAACATTTTTGCGCAGGAAGCTTCAGTGCTGACGTTTTGTCCTGCATCACGTAGGCGTGCAGCGTCTAAAACCATGCATCTGGCTGCATAAATTTCGGCTTTTGAGTCAGCAAGCATGGCTTGAATAAGTTGGAATTCGGCAATGGGTTGCCCAAATTGCTTGCGTTCGATGGCGTACTTTAAAGAGTCGTCTAGCATTCTTGTCGCGGCCCCGACACTTAACGCTGCGATATGTAATCGTCCCTTATCAAGCACTTTCATGGCGGTTTTAAAGCCAACGCCTTCAACTCCACCAATGAGTGCTGAAGCAGGAATACGACAATTTTCAAAAATCACATCACAAGTGTGAGCGCCTTTTTGCCCCATTTTTTTATCGCGTTTGCCAAGAGAAATACCTGGGGTTTGGCTGTCGACAATAAAAGCAGAAATACCACCAGCTCCCTTAATATCAGAACTTGTGCGTGCCATAACTGTAAATACGCCGGCATGAGGGGCATTGGTAATAAACCGTTTGGTGCCATTTAAAATATAAAAGTCGCCATTTTTTACTGCACTAGTCTTTAAAGATGCTGCATCAGAACCAGCATCGGGTTCAGTTAAGCAAAAAGAGCTAATCACTTCACCACGTGCTAAACGTGGCAAGAAAAATGATTTTTGACTTTCAGTACCGTCAATAATCAGACCACTTGAACCAATGCCATTATTGGTACCAATAAGCGAACGAAAAGCAGGAGAGGTCCTTCCTAATTCAAAAGCAACATAGACTTCTTCTTCCATTGTAAGTCCAAGGCCTTCGTACTTTTCAGGAATGGTTAAACCAAATAAGCCCAGCGTTTTCATTTGCTCAATAATATCTTGAGGAATTTCATCCGTTTCAGCGACTTCATTCTCATGAGGAATTAATACACCTTCAACAAATTGTCGAATCATATCAACAAGTTGATTTAGTGTTTCCTGATCTCGAATCATAGTCTCATCCTTTTACTACATGCTAAAAACATCAATGTGATGTTCGTAAAATCATCAATATTTGAAGCGATAGTAATCAAAGGATGAACGCAAAACAATATATTTTGAAAATTAATTTCGCAATGCGATATATTGTTATTGGTATTTTATTGGCTAATTTATTGATTTATTTAAGCTATATTTTCTTATAAAAATTCATCATTTTTAGTGGAAAATTAAAGTTTGATTTTTAAAATGAGGTGTGTATATTAAAAATATATATCGCTATGCGAAATTTTAAATGGATAAATTTTCCTATAGGAAATGAATCACCAGATAGAGTGGGATGAAGATGGGTGCTTTAAATGGAATTCGGGTGCTTGACTTAAGTCGGGTATTGGCTGGGCCTTGGTGTGGACAGACGTTGGCCGATTTAGGTGCAGAGGTCATCAAAATTGAAAGACCCAAAGTCGGTGACGATACTCGTTCGTGGGGACCACCTTGGATGAAGGATGACTCTGGTTTTGATACTCAAGAGGCTGCTTATTATCAGTCTACAAACCGCAATAAACTATCGGTTGCCATCGATATTGCCAGCCCAGATGGTCAAGAATTGATTAAAGCTTTAATTCAAGACACAGATGTGGTGATTGAGAACTATAAAGCAGGTTCTTTGAAAAAGTACGGTTTGGATTACGAGTCTTTATCTGCAATTAACCCGAAATTGGTGTATTGCTCAATTACAGGTTTTGGTCAAACTGGCCCAAGAGCTGAAGAACCTGGTTATGACTTTATTATTCAGGGAATGGGCGGACTGATGTCAGTCACAGGTGAGCGTGATGATTTACCGGGTGGCGGTCCACAAAAAGTAGGGGTGGCTTTTTCTGATTTAGCTACAGGACTTTATTCTACGATAGCCATTCAAGCTGCTTTACTTAATCGTCATGTGACGGGTTTAGGACAATACATTGATATGGCCTTGCTTGATGTCCAAATTGCGACTATGGCAAATCAAGGAATGAATTATCTTTCATCAGGTAATATCCCTAAGCGTTATGGCAATGCACACGCCAATATTGTGCCTTACCAAGTATTCAAAGCCTCTGATCGTGATTTTATTATCGCGTGTGGAAATGACACCCAATTTATTCAGCTTTGTAGAAGTGTTGGCTTACCCGATTTACCCAATGATGCGCGTTTTGCCCGAAATGCAGACCGAATCAAACATCGTGATGAAATTATCGAAATTTTATCAAACCATTTCTTAACTAAAACTGCAGATGAATGGGTAGATGCGATTTATGCAGCTAAAGTTCCGGTAGGTGTAATCAATAACTTGGAACAAGCTTTTCAAGAGCCACAAGTGATTGCCCGAGAAATGTTGGTCGAGATGAATCACCCGCAACGTGAAAAATTGAAGATAATTGGTTCGCCAATCAAACTTTCAAGAACACCTGTTGAGTACAAAACAGCCCCTCCTTTATTGGGTGAACATACGCAAGTGGTTTTAGGTCGAATCGTTTCTCTGGAAAAATTAGATGAGCTTAAGAAAAAAGGCGTGATTGCGTAAGCTGGCCTGAAAGCGAAGGGTTAAAATTAGAAAATAAAATATTTAGCCTTTCGCTTGAATGGTTTAAATCAAGTTATATTTTAGATGCAGACTCGGACGTTTGCTTTTTTGCTATTTATAGAAAAAATAGATTATAATTTTCGCAGTGCGAAACAAAATGTGGATTGGTATAGATATGAATGATGCAGTAGATGCAGAGCAAACAGAAAAATTATTAGCGCCTTTAAGACATGAATTATTACATCCGATTCAAGACATGCAGGATGAAAATGATCGCCAATTTATTACTGCATTAGCCCGTGGTTTAGAGCTATTGCGTTGTTTTACCCCAAAACATCAGCATTTAGGAAACCAAGAGCTCGCACAAATGACGGGTTTACCTAAGCCAACCATTACTCGTCTAACGCACACTTTGTCTCGTTTGGGTTATATCAAACAAGTCCCAAATTCGAGCAAATTTCAACTTTCAGTTGGGGTTCTTGCTTTTGGTTACTCGATGCTTTCTAACGTGTCGATTCGTTCTATTGCTCATCCATATATGAAAAATCTGGCAGACTATGCTGGCGCTGCGGTTGCAATGGCAACACGTGATCGACTCAATATGATTTATCTTGACGTGGTACAAGGTAAAGGAAATATGACCATGCGCCGTCAGGTCGGAACTTATTTACCGATTCATTTAAGTTCGATGGGACGTGCATGTTTAGCTGCAATGCCTGAAGATGAAAGAGAATTTTTGCTTGATGCGATTCGTACCAAGCACAAAGAAGACTGGATCAAGATTAATCGTGATTTAGACAAAGCTTTTAAAGACTATCAAGATTTTGGATATTGTTTTTCAATTGGCGAATGGCATAAAGATGTGAACTCAGTTGCAGTTCCGCTGATTCATGAACAACATGGTTTGCTGGTGTTCAACTGTGGCGGTCCAAGCTTTATTATGAACCGTGAAAAACTTGAAGAAGATATTGCACCACGTCTTTTACATATGGTGAATAACATTCGTACTGAGATTAGTTAATTGTACTGAATTAAAAAATCAAAAAAGGCCAGCAAAGATATTGATTGCTGGCCTTTTTCATAAGCTATATTTCAAATGACGTGCTTATGAAAATTCGGTTTTCTTTTTTCTTTGAAGGCGCTTAGGGCTTCTTTAAATTCTTCACCTTGCAAACAATGAGAAAAAATAGTCGACTCATGATCAATACGATTTAATAGATCATCAATAGGCATATCTCTTAATAATTTTTTGCTGAGCTGTAAAGCTTGACTTGGTTTATTTGCGAGTTTGGTTGCCGTATCTTCAACAAATTGATCAAGCTCGTTTTCTTCGCATACGTTATTTACTAAACCATAATTTTTAGCTTGTTGTGCCGAAAATTTCTCGCCCAGTAAAATAATTTCAGAAGCTCGAGCGAAACCTAATAATCTCGGTAAGATGTAACTAGAACCTGCTTCAGGCACAAGTCCGAGATTCACAAAAGGAAACTGAAAAATAGAGTTTTGACTTGCATTTACGAGATCACAATGTAAAAGCATGGTGCTGCCAATGCCAATTGCTACACCATTTACTTTAGCAATAATCGGCTTTGGAAACGTTGCTAAGCTTTTTAGAAATACAATTGAAGAGGGTGGTTCGGTACTGGTTGTATTACGCGTTTCGAATGCATTTACGTCATTGCCACTGGTAAATGCAGACCCTTCGCCTGTGAGTATAACCACATGAACTTCTTGATTGATTGCTGCCTCATCTAATGCCTGACTGAGTGCAGAATACATTTCATAATTAATCGCATTCTTTTTGGTGGGATTGCTCATCGTTAGCGTGAGTATATTTTTATCTAAATGTTGCTTAATCACGCCTATTTTCAATTTATTTTGACTCTTATCATCCTGCTGCATCATTCATTCCTTTTATTTAACTATTTGAAAAATATTTGCTTTATTGTTGATTCAAACCAAATATTCTTAGACAGATCTGAAATTAAAACTTTAAATTAATAAGATGATCCTATCGAAAACAAGTTCCATTATCAATTAATTTGTTTTATATTATGGTATAAAATTTTGTAATGCGAAATTTAAAACTTTATGCGTTTAGAAATGTTTACAGGATTTATTGGTAATAAAGTACCTAGACATGCTAAGGAAATCAGAAGCTAGGTATATAAAAAGTGAGTGGAAATAATATGAAGACGAAAATTACAGAATTATTTGAAATTGAGCACCCGATTATTCAAGGCGGTATGCATTATGTCGGTTTTGCGGAGCTTGCTGCTGCGGTTTCAAATGCAGGTGGATTAGGCATTATTACTGGCCTGACGCAAAGAACACCTGAAAATCTAGCAAAAGAAATTGCACGCTGTCGAGAAATGACTGATAAACCTTTTGGTGTAAATTTAACTTTCTTACCTACCGTAAATACACCAGATTATCCGGGTTTTGTAGAAGCAATTATTAAGGGCGGAGTCAAGGTTGTAGAAACAGCGGGTCGTAATCCTGAACAGGTCATGCCTTATTTAAAGGCTGCTGGAATTAAAGTTATTCATAAATGTACATCGGTTCGACATAGCCTAAAAGCCCAACAAATTGGATGCGATGCAGTTTCTGTAGATGGTTTTGAGTGTGGTGGGCACCCTGGTGAAGATGATGTACCGAATATGATTCTATTGCCTTTAGCAGCCGATGCATTAGAAATTCCATTTGTTGCTTCAGGAGGTATGGCGGATGGACGTTCACTCGCGGCAGCTTTAGCCATGGGGGCAGATGGAATTAATATGGGAACGCGTTTTATTGCAACTCAAGAAGCCCCAGTACATGCAAATGTGAAACAGGCAATTCTGAATGCAACTGAAAGAGATACCCGTTTAATTATGCGAGCTTTACGCAACACTGAGCGTGTGCTGAATAATGTGGCCGTCGAAAAAATTGTAGCGAAAGAAAAAGCGCTTGGCGACAACATTAAATTTGAAGATATTATTGAAGAGGTTGCAGGGGTTTATCCTAAAGTTATGATAGATGGCGATGTAAATGCCGGAGCATGGTCATGTGGGTTAGTTGCAAGTTTGATTCATGATATTCCGACCTGTGATGAATTGGTCAGCCGTATTGTCAAAGATGCAGAAGATATTATTCGTGGACGTTTATTAGGGCTTTTATAAAATTTAACTTTAGCTCATAACGTTGATTACGAAATTATTGAAAGTTATTCGTTTAAGATCAGTACAAGCTTGCTAGTTGTGCTGATCTTTTGCATCGGCGATACAATAATAAAGACAAAAGACGGCAAAAATTAAGCCTAAAATACAGACACCCGTCCAACCAAAATGTTTCCAAGCGTAGCTTCCAGCTGTGGTGCCTAAAGCTCCACCTGCAAAATAACCAGTCATATAAATCGCATTAAAACGCGAACGTAATTCTTGATTGAGCTTAAATACAATACTTTGATTGGTGACATGAACTGCGGAAAGTGAAGCGTATAGAATGAGTAAGGCAATAATATAAAAGATGAAATGGTAGGGTAAAAGTGAAAAAAGAATCCAACTTAGAATAAGCCCTACGCCGCAATAAATTGAAATTTTGTGGATATACTCTTGGTCAATAAATTTGCCTGAAAAATTGGCAACGAAAGTTCCTAAAACACCAACAAAACCGAAAAGCCCAATCGTAAAGTCACTAAAAAAATAGGGAGCCAAAAGTAATGACATGGTGGTAAAGGTTAAGCTCACACAAGCAAATGTAAAACCACCAATATAAGTTCTGGTTCTTAAACGTCGATTTTGGATAAAAATTTGTGGAAGTGAGCGGATGGTTTTCGCATAGTTTTCAGATTTGGTGGGTGGGAACAATCCAATACTACGGTGCAAAATGATGGCGATAACCAGTAATAAAAAGCCACTGACCAGATAAATCACATTCCATGCAAAAAGCGTAGACATTAGACCTGATAGGGAGCGAGCGAGTAAAACCCCCATCATGAGACCACTCAGTAAAAAACCAACAACACGACCACTTTGTTGAATGGGAACCAGACTTGCGGCGAGAGGTAATAGAAGCTGAGCTGAACTGGAAAATAGACCGGTAATGATTGTACCTAGTAAGAGCAGATAAATATTGTGTGAAAAACCACTAATAATTAATCCACTTGCAGCCAGTAACATAAAGATGAAGAGCAGTTTACGCTTTTCTAAAATGTCTCCTAATGGCATTAAAAAGAGTAAGCCACAAGCATAGGTAATCTGGGCTAAAGTAGGCACCCATGCTGTGGTAGTTTCGGTTAAATTTAAGCTTAAACTAATCGAATGAATAAGTGGTTGGCTAAAATAATTTCCGCCTGTACAGATGCCTGCTGCAATAGCCATTAAAATAATGGTTGGGGTATAGAGTGCGTTTTTCATCATGCCTATTGTCATAATGAAAGAGGAACTTTAACCATCACAACCATTACTTTTCTAAGTACGGTTGTTAGTGCGTTTCATTCAAAGCATCTTGAATATTGTGCACCATATGGATTAAACGTGGTCCAATTTCACCTTCAAGTTTTTCCGGATTTAAATGGAAACTTGGCGCACCACAGTTAAAGACATAAAGACCGTGTTTAGAGCTGACTAATGGTACAGCGACCGAGTTCACTTCTTTATGCCATTCACCTAAAGACAAACAATATCCGTAATCTTGATAATCTCGGAAAGCTCGTTCTAAAGAGCGTTTGATGGCAGGCCAGTTTTCAGCGTTCTTTTGTTTAAGTGCATCAAGTAAAAAATTACGTTCACGTTCAGGAGTCGCCGCTAAGCATGCTCTTCCCATTGAACTACTATGAAGTGGCAAAGTTGAACCAATTGGACGACGCATATTTAATGCAGTTTCAATTTGTACCACATCGATATACACCATATTTAATCGGTCACGTGTTGCCATTGCCACAGGGGCTTGCACATATTGACTCATCTCTTCCATATATTGATGAGCAATAGTACGGATAGAGATATTCGACAATGCTGCATATCCTAAAGATAAAACACCAATGTCTAGGGTATATTTGGTCGAATTAGGCAATTGTTTTAAATAACCTAATGACACAAGGGTATTGGTAATACGGGCAATAGTCGGTTTAGGTAAACCTGTCATTTTTGCGAGTTCTTGATTTCCAAGTACCTGATTATTTGCAGAAAAGCAGCGTAAAAGTTCTAAACCACGTGCTAAGGAAGCGATAAATTGAGGGTTATTTTCCCGATGAATATGTGAAATAGGATCTAGGCGTATCTCATCAAAATTTATTGGTTGTTCAGTTTTTGAATTCTGAGACATTCGATCCTCAAATATAATAAAGCAAAGTTTTGCTATTATATTTCGCTCTGCAAAATAAATCCATTCATCACTGCGCTGTTGTGATGAATGGATATCTGGTTTGGTAATTATGAAACGTTTTCAATCACCATAGCGAGGCCTTGACCCACACCAATACATAGGCTTACGACAGCATATTTCTTTTTACGACGAATGAGTTCACGTGCCACAGTTAAAGCAAGACGGGCACCAGAAGCACCAAGTGGATGACCAATAGCAATTGCACCGCCATTTGGATTTACGCGAGAGTCATCAAAATCAACATTTAAGCCTTTTAAGCAAGATAAAACTTGTGAGGCAAAAGCTTCATTAATTTCAATAATATCCATGTCATCTAAAGTCAGCCCTGCACGTGCAACTGCCTTTTTAATGGCTTCGATAGGGCCGGCCCCCATAATACGGGGTTCAATACCCGCTGCCGCTGCTGACAATATTTTTGCCATAGGCTTTAAGCCATATTTTTGACCTGCAGCTTCTGAACCAATCAAGAGTGCCGCAGCGCCGTCATTAATGCCTGAAGCGTTCCCAGCAGTCACTACACCACCTTCAAACAATGGTTTTAATTTTGTAAGTGCTTCAACAGTCGAGCTTGGGCGAGGGTGTTCATCTTCAGAAACCAGTTTTGGTGGTAGCTTTTTACCTTGGAAAACCTCAATTGGGGTGATTTCACCCGCAAAGAAACCTTCTTCTTTGGCTTTTTGATATTTGGCTTGTGACTGAGCTGCAAATAAATCGGCTTGCTCTCGTGTAATACCAAAGTCGGCAGCAACATTATCGCCCGTTTCAGGCATTGAATGACCGCCGTACTGGGCAATAATTTTTTTATTCGGAAAACGAGAGCCAATCGTGGTGTCATAAATTTTAGCATCACGGCTATAAGCACTTTCCGCTTTACCCATCACAAAGGGTGCACGTGACATACTTTCTACACCACCTGCAATATATAACTCACCTTCACCACAAGTAATGGCACGCGCAGAGTCAATTACGGCACCTAAACCACTGGCACATAGACGGTTTACGGTTTGACCGGGTACGGTTACTGGTAAACCTGCAAGTAAAAGTGCGTTTCTCGCAACATTACGGCTATCTTCACCTGCTTGGTTGGTATCACCCAAAATTACATCTTCAATATCAGCACCCGGAACACCAGTTTTTTCAAGTAACTTTTGAATGACTGTCGCTGCTAAATCATCTGGACGAATTGAGGCAAGTTCACCTGCATGGCGACCAATTGGGCTACGTAAACCATCATAAATATAAGCATTTAACATTGAGAAGTTCCTTTTCAAGACTCATGAGTAAAAGTAAGAGGTAAATTAAGCGCGACGCGACGTTGTAACCATGGGCTAGGGCGATAGCGCGGGTCATGGGTAAGTGCTGTTATACGGTTGAGAATGAGTAAGATTTTTTGACTACCGACTTGGTCGCCCCACTCAATTGGGCCAAATGGGTAGCCTAAACCAAGACGCACTGCCGCATTAATATCATCTACTGTTGCAATATTTTGCTGTGCAATATCGCAGCCTAAATTAATGACCATGGCTAAAACACGCTGAGCAACGAACCCGATACTTTCAGCAATCATGCTGACCGTATTTCCATCTAAATTGAAAATAGAGTGAGCTGCCTGACGGTAGTCAGCTTTTGTGACAAGTGAAGGCATTAATGTGCGATGTTTTGCAATGCCATATAACATGTCTATAGCAACTGCTTGTTCTGGATTAACGCCTAGGCGTATAGCTGCTTGAGTTGTGTCTTCGCCGTAACAAGCGAGTAAACATAAACTGTCTGATTGCGGTGCAGAGCCAGTATCTAAGGCAATATTTTGCTGAGTTAAATAATCTTCAAGCTGCTTTTTATCATCAGAGAAATCTGCTGCTACCCAAACTTTTGGATATTGCGCTAAACGGTCTACAAACTTGGCGGGTTGTTCACCTGTTTTTGAACCAGTTTCATAATTATAAAAACCTTGATTAACCTTGCGTCCGAGTTGTTTAGCCTCCAACATTTGTTTGGTTAACGGGTTAGGTTTGTAGCGTGCTTCTTCATAATATTGATGGTAAATCGACTCCATGACAGGATGAGAAACGTCAAGCCCCGTTAAGTCCATTAGCTCGAAAGGTCCCATTCTAAAACCAACACCGTCACGTAAAATTCGGTCAATTTCACTAATGTCGCAGACATTTTCATTTAGAATTTTTAAAGCTTCGGTTCCGTAAGCTCGTCCAGCATGATTAATAATAAATCCTGGTGTGTCCTTAGCAACCACAGGGCGGTGGCCGAATGCACGAGACAAGCTATTTAAAGCAGCGATAATAAGTGGATCGGTTTTTAAGCCTCGAATGACCTCAACAACTTTCATGAGTGGAACAGGGTTAAAGAAATGGTAGCCCACCACACGTTCAGGTTTTTTGCAGTTTGCAGCAATTGCCGTAATAGAAAGAGACGATGTGTTGGAAGCTAGGATGGTATTTTCGGAAACAACCTCTTCAAGTTGTTGCATCAAACTTTGTTTGATATCCAAACGTTCAACAATAGCTTCAATAATCAAGTCGCAATCTTTTAAATCTTCAATTTGTTGCGCAACAATTAAATGACTATTTGCCGATGCTGCTTGTTCAGCCGTAATTTTATTTTTGTCGACTAACTTTTGAAATGTAGCAGCAAGTTGTTCTTTTGCTTGTTCTGCTGCACCTGCCTTAGCATCATATAAATAAGTGGTATGTCCAGATTGTGCAGCAATTTGAGCAATACCACTGCCCATAATACCTACACCAATCACAGCCATGCTTTTAATATCATAAGTCATGTCGATCATCCTGATTATTGATCTGTATTTGAAATTAAGCGGATAAATAGGGGTTGGTGATTTAACTTAAGCATTGTTTATCACCATCAATTGGTAAGATCTGGCCTGAAATAGAACGCCCACTATCTGAGGCTAAAAATAGGCATAAATCTGCGATATGTTTCGGATTTACAAAATATTTGAGCGACTGATTTTTAAGTGCATTTTGTGTGACCTTCTCAAGAGAATTTTGGGCTACATCTGCGCGGGCCTGTAGAACGCGTTGGACACGGTCACCATCAACAGCACCCGGAAGAATCGCGTTAACTCTAATATTATCTGCACCGAGTTCCATAGAAAGTGTTTTGGTAAAACCAATAAGTCCCCATTTTGAGGTGGAATACGCCAAACGATATGGATAGCCTAAGCGACCTGCAATTGATGACATATTAATAATGACACCAGCACCTGATTGCTTTAACAAGGGAATCGCTAATTGAGTAATTAAAAAAGTGCTATTCAGATTCAAATTAATAACCGTATTCCAGTCATCAAAACTCAGTTCATCTGCCGCAATGGTCGGGCCTGAAATGCCTGTGTTGTTCACTAAAACATCAATGTGTCCAAGTTTTTTGATCGCTTCGGCAAACATAAGCTTAATTTGCTCAGGCTCTGCTAAATCACATGCGTGTATGTGCAACTTTGGATAATCTTTGTGAAACTGTTCTAGGCTTTTAGCATTGATATCACAAATGAAAACTTCATCATCGTTGTTTAAAAATGCCTCAGCAATGCAGCGTCCAATCCCTGAACCACCTGCACTAATAAATACTTTTTTAGCCATTTTCATTCCTTTGTTGTTATCTATTTAAATTATTTACCTTGATAAGACGGTTTACGCTTTTCAATAAAAGCTTGAACACCTTCATTTTTATCTTCGGTAGAGAACAGCAGTTGGAATGCTTTACGCTCTAGGGTTAAGCCAGCATTTAATGGAACATCTTCGCTCATGAGTGCAACTTCTTTAATTTGCTGCAAGGCGATAGGTGGCATTTTTGCTAGGCTTTGCGCCATTTGAATAGCGGTTGGAATAGTTTGGTCGTCTTCTGTCACTTGTGAAACAAGCCCAATGATATAAGCTTCTTCAGCCTTCACCATGGCACCTGTCATAATCATGCGCATAGCATGAAATTTACCGACTGCACGAAACAAACGCTGTGTGCCACCAGCACCTGGCATTAAACCAACTTTAATTTCTGGTTGTCCAAAAACTGCACTTTTACCGGCAATAATAATGTCGGCATGCATTGCCAACTCACAGCCACCACCCAACGCATAGCCATTTACAGCCGCAATCACTGGTTTAGGGCACTGGGAAATTGCGTTCCAATAACGTTCAGTGTGACGTAATAGCATTTCTGTTGAAGTTGCTGTTGCCATTTCTTTTAAATCTGCACCTGCGGCAAAAACTTCATTTCCGCCAGTGAGTACAACCGCATTGATCTGATCGTTAAAACTTAATTCGGAAAAAATTTGGGCTAATTGCTTACGAACTTCCCCATTTAAGGCATTTTTAGCTTCTGGGCGGTTAATTTTTACAATCGCTATTTTTTGAATGGTGTAATCAACATCTACGAAATTATTCCCTATTTCTTTGCTCATTTTTGCATTCCTTGTTTCGCATATCAAAACTATATTCCTTTTATGATGCTTATTTTGGAATTTATTTCAAGTCTTATTTATTTAAATAGAGCAATTGTGATCTCTTAAGAAGTGTAAGTGATTGATATTGTGTATTGGTGTGTTTTTAAATTTCGTTAAACGAAATTAATTTTCAAAAAAGCTTGAAATTTGTGTTTTCGTTCTCGTACTATGAAACGAATCCGCCGTAAACAAGATTTAAAAGTTGGTATCTATACAAGCTGGAATTGGCTGATGGGTACGATGGAAATACATAAGAAGGGAGATCACAGATGATCCGTGATGAAGGGATGTTGGAGCAATTACTTTCAACAATTAGAGATTTTGTAAAAAATGAATTGATCCCTCGTGAAAACGAAGTGGTAGAGAAAGATAAAATTCCGGATGACATCGTGCAGCAAATGCGTGAACTCGGTTTGTTCGGACTCACAATTCCAGAAGAATATGGTGGCTTAGGCATCACCATGGAAGAAGAAGTAAGAGTCGCATTTGAACTTGGGCAAACCTCACCAGCTTTCCGTTCTTTAATTGGTACCAATAACGGAATTGGTTCAAGTGCAATTTTGATTGATGGCACAGAAGAGCAAAAGCAAAAATATTTACCACGTTATGCAAGTGGCGAAATTATTGGTTCATTTTGTTTAACTGAACCTGAGTCAGGGTCGGATGCAGCCTCTTTAAAAACTAGTGCAGTAAAAGATGGTGATTTTTACGTTCTAAATGGTACTAAGCGTTTTATTACCAATGCGCCACATGCTGCAACTTTTACGGTAATGGCACGAACCAATCCTGAAATTAAAGGATCGGGTGGTATTTCAGCCTTTTTAGTAGAAGCCAACACACCCGGCATTACTTTAGGGAAAATTGATCAAAAAATGGGACAAAAGGGTTCTCATACCTGTGATGTCATTTTTGAAAACTGCCGTGTACCTGCGTCTGCGCTGATTGGTGGTGTAGAAGGTGTTGGTTTTAAAACGGCCATGAAAGTGCTTGATAAAGGCCGTTTGCACATTGGCGCATACAGTGTGGGCGTTTCTGAGCGTATGTTAAATGATGCTCTTCACTATGCAATTGAGCGTAAACAGTTCGGTCAACCTATTGCTAACTTCCAGCTTATTCAAGCGATGCTCGCCGACTCAAAAGCCGAGATTTATGCAGCTAAATGTATGGTTCTAGATGCCGCTCGCCGTCGTGATAATGGTGAAAACATTAGCACCGAAGCATCTTGTGCCAAAATGTTTGCAACCGAAATGTGTGGTCGAGTCGCAGATCGCTGTGTACAGATTCACGGTGGGGCAGGTTATATCAGTGAATATGCCATTGAACGTTTTTATCGCGATGTCCGTTTGTTCCGCTTATATGAAGGAACTACGCAAGTTCAACAAATTATTATTGCCAAAAACATGATTAGGGAAGCTACAGCCTAATAAAAAATCAAATGCCATGAGGCATTGGATGCCTCATGTTCCTTCTGAGGATATGGACATGACAACAGAAACAATTACGCAAAATACGGCTAGCAGTGAAGCTATTCAAACGCCGAAAAAGATTTGGATTACAGCATTTATATTCGCTTTTTTAACATTGTTATGTGATGGGGCTGACTTAGGTTTTTTGGCATTGAGCCTTACTAGTCTTAAAGCAGAGTTTCATTTAACTGGCATTCAAGCCGGAACTTTAGGCAGTTTAACACTTTTAGGTTCAGCCGTCGGTGGCCTGATTGGTGGTTGGGCATGTGACCGTTTTGGACGGGTTCGCATTATTGTGTTCTTTATTGCTTACTCTTCAGTCTTAACCTGTGCGCTTGGTTTTACGGATTCTTATATGCAGTTTGCCATCTTAAGAACCTTTGGAGCGATGGGCTTAGGCGCACTTTATATTGCCTGTAATATTTTAATGTCAGAAATGGTTCCAACCAAACATCGCTCGACTGTTTTGGCAACCCTCATGACTGGTTATACCTTGGGTTCTTTATTAGCGACCTTATTGGCAGGCCATATTATTCCTGAACATGGCTGGCGTTTCCTGTACTGGATTGCAATTACCCCTTTGGTGTTGTCAATTTTGATGCACTTTTGTGTGCCTGAACCTGAATCATGGAAAAAATCTCGTCAGTTAAAAGCTTTGGAAGTGGCCCAAAGTACTCACCCTAAAAAACGTCAAAACCCATATCTTGAGATTTTAAGAGATAAAAAACATGGCACCATGTTTGTTCTTTGGATTATTAGTACAGGCGCTTTACAGTTTGGTTATTACGGCGTAAGTAACTGGTTACCAGCTTATTTAGAGTCTGATCTAGGCATCAAGTTTAAAGAAATGGCCATGTATATGGTCGGTACCTTCCTGATTATGATGTTTGCCAAAGTGATTGCAGGCATTGTTGCAGATAAATTGGGTCGCCGTGCTGTGTTTGCATTTGGAACCATTGGTACAGCACTGTTTATTCCAGTCATTGTCTATTTGAATACACCCACTAATATTTTATGGATGATGCTGTTCTTTGGGTTCCTTTACGGTATTCCATATGCCATTAATGCCACCTATATGACTGAAAGCTTCCCAACTTCGATTCGTGGTTCTGCGGTGGGGGGAGCCTATAACATTGGTAAAGTGCTTTCAATTTTCTCTCCATTAACGATTGGTTATCTGTCTCAAAGTGGTTCTATTGGCTTAGGGCTCTTGGTGATGGCTGCTGCGTACTTTATCTGTGGCGTGATTCCATTGTTATTTATTAAAGACCGACTATTTAACCCGCAAAAGGCAGAGTGACAGATCAATCTGTCACCTTAAATTAAGGATGAAAAGGGACAAGTGAGATGATAAATAAAATCACCAGTGACATTGAACCGATTTTAAAAGCTATTCCTGATGGAGCAACCATCATGACGGGCGGGTTTGGTGTTACGGGGCAACCTGCTGAATTAATTGAGGCCTTAATTGATTTAGGAAAAAAAGAACTCACCATTGTAAATAACAATGCAGCTTCGGGTGATCGTGGTTTAACAAATCTGATTATTGCTGGATGCGTTAAAAAAATGATTTGTTCATTTCCAAAATCTGCGGGATCAACTGTTTTTCAAGACTTATATCGAGCGGGAAAAATTGAGTTAGAGCTGGTTCCACAAGGGAATTTGGCATGTCGTATTCAGGCAGCAGGTGCAGGTCTAGGCGCTATTTTTACTCCAACGGGATATGGCACCAAAGTTGCCGAAGGTAAAGAAACCCGAACCATTAATGGTAAAAATTATGTGCTTGAATATCCACTTGAAGCTGATTTTGCACTCATTTATGCAGATAAGGCCGACCGCTGGGGCAATTTAACTTACCGCAAAGCGGCCCGTAATTTTGGCCCAATTATGGCAAAAGCTGCAAAAAACACCATTGTTCAAGTTAATGACACCGTAGAGCTAGGAACGCTTGACCCAGAGTGCATTATCACACCAGGAATTTTTGTTCAGCACGTTGTAAAAGTAGGAGATATCTAATGTCAGTTCAAAAGCGTTCTCGTGAAGATATTGCCAAACTGATTGCAAATGACATTCCAGAAGGTTCTTATGTCAATTTAGGTATTGGCCTGCCTACCAACGTTGCCAAATTTTTGCCAAAAGACAAAGAAATCTTTTTACATTCGGAAAATGGTGTGTTGGCTTTTGGTCCACCGCCACAACCCGGCGAAGAAGACCAAGATTTAGTCAATGCTGGAAAAGAACTTGTCACTTTATTAGACGGTGGATGCTTTATGCATCATGGTGACTCGTTTGACATTATGCGTGGTGGCCATTTAGACATATGCGTGATTGGTGCATTTCAAGTTGCTGTAAACGGAGATCTGGCAAACTGGCATACCGGCAAACCAGATGATGTACCGGCAGTAGGTGGTGCCATGGATTTGGCGGTTGGAGCTAAAACGATTTACGTCTATATGGAACATGTCACCAAAAAAGGTGAGTCCAAGATTGTAAAGGAACTTACATATCCAATGACTGGTGAGCAGTGTGTAAACCGTATTTATACCGATTTATGCATTATTGAACTCAAAGATCAAAAAGCTTATGTGACGGAAATGGTAGACGGCTTAAGTCTTGATGAATTACAGGCAGTCACGGACTGTGAACTGATAGATGCACGTGTAGCCTAAATTACACACGGAAAAAACGCTTCTTTAAGGATTAAAAGATGAAAAAATTAATTTTAGCTGCAGCTTGTGCTGCGGCTTCAGGGACTGTTTTTGCAAATTCTTCAGATAATACAGAACAAAGAATTAATTTGCTGGAAACCGAGCTGCAAAAGTTAAAAGCAGAACTTGCAGCTCAAAAGCAAACTCAAAATAATTTACAAGTCAAACAGGTAAAAATTGAAGAAAACATCGAAAAGAATAAAACAGTTGAGCCTACTAAGCCTATTGCTCCGTCATGGGTGACTTGGACCGACAATGTTAAGGTTTATGGTATTGCCCGTATTGATGCGGCGGTCGATTTTAAATCTTCACCTGATTCGGGGGGGAGAACAACCAGCAGTCTGTACCGAACACCTTTTGAGAGTGAAAAACGTTCAAATCATGCGCGTTCTGATGCCATGATTAATGCAAGCAGATTAGGTGTTTATTTTAATAGTCCAAATAAAGCAGTGACGGGAAATATTGAAGCCGATTTCTTTGATAGCTCTAACATGGGAACGGGTGATGGTAAATTCCGTATTCGACATGCATTTTTCACCTATAAAGACTGGACATTTGGTCAAACATGGTCGCTCATGTCCAACATGGAAACACGTACTGAAGCCGTCGATTACACGCAATTTGTGGGAACTTCCTATACACGGACGCCTCAAATTCGCTATGACTGGAAAATAGATGCCAATAATGATTTAAAAGTAGCCTTGGAATATACAGGTTCGAGAGTCTCGGCATTTCCAACTTTAACGGGGCGCTATAGCTTTAAACAAGGTCCTTTAACGGCACTTGCTCAAGGTTTTATTAACGAGAAGTCAGCAGATGTAGCAACCGCAACAGTGAAGAAAGTAAGTTGGGGCGCAGGTGGTGGGTTAAAATACCAATTAACGCCACAGCAATCGGTGCAAGCAAATTATCAATATATTGTTGGTGATCAAAAGTTTATGCCGTATACCACGCAAAGCGGCTTGGCTAATTCAACAAGTTTAAATGCAGCGGGTGATTTTTCTTTAAATGAAGAAAAAACAGATTTAGTTATGAATAAACTCAATAGCGTAAATATTGGTTATTCATATAAATTCAATGAGCAATGGCGTGCAAACTTATCGGCTTCAATGTTTGATTATGATGATGATACGGCTTATGCAAAACTCAATCCCGATGCCAATAAGCGTTTAACGGACTATGCTGCTAACGTCTTTTATTCGCCTATTGAACAAATGGATATCGGTATGGAATACCATCAAGGTAAACGAGAAGTCTTTGATGGCAGAACAGCCGATGTGTCACGTGTAAACTTTGTGTCGATGTATAAATTTTAAAATAGGGCGTAATTAAAAAATGGAAAAAATAGTTCGACCCGATGCAGACAATATTTTGTCAAAAAGCTTTATTTTTATCATGGCGATGACATGCGGGATTTGTGCGGGCTCGAACTATTATAACCAGCCTTTAATTTATTCAATTGCCAAAGCCTTGCAGGCTAATGCCGAGCAAGTGGCTTTAACCATTGTGATTGGACAACTGTCTTATGCAGTTGGTCTGTTTCTATTGGTACCACTCGGTGATTTCTTTGAAAAGCGTAGTTATATTTGTTTGCTCATGTGTTGTACGGGGCTTGCACAAGTGGGGCTTTCTTTTAGCCAAACCTTGCCAGTCTTATATGGCTTTACCTTTTTAGCGACATTCTTTTCTATTGCAACTCAAGTTTTGGTTCCATTTGCCGCAGGTTTGGCAGGTCCGAAAAAAAGCCCGCAAGTTGTAGGGACTCTCATGAGTGGTTTGTTCTTGGGAATTTTATTGGCGCGCTCTATTGCGGGTTTACTTTCTACGGTTTGGTCTTGGCATGCCGTTTATTTAATTAGTGGCATCGTCATTCTGTTTTTTGCTTGGATCATGTGGTCAAAATTACCAGTTGCACGTAAATCCCATCAACTCAATATTCTACAAATTTACAGTTCATTATTTTCATTAGCGGTACATCAACCTCATCTGCTTCGCCGTGGTTTTGCTGGAGGAATTGGCTTTGGTATTTTGGCTCTTATTTTTACAACCATGACATTCCTTTTAGCCAATGCTCCTTACCATTTTAATGATTTCCAAATTGGTCTATTTGGAATTGTCGGGTTAGCTGGTGTGTTTGCCACACCGTGGGCGGGTAAGAAAATTGCAGCGGGACTTGAGAATAAAGTTGCACTGGTTAGCATGGTTTTATTAATTACTGCATGGATACCACTATTTTTTGCACAGCAATCTTTAGTGGCCTATGCGGTTGGCGTAATTATGGCTTACTTTGGGCTGTCTGCATTTCATGTACTCAATCAAAATCTGGTGTATCGAATTTCTGCACAGGCGCGTTCCCGCATTAACTCAATTTATATGACGCTCTATTTCGGTGGAGCTGCCTTGGGCTCTTTTATTGCAGTTTATGCATGGAAACACTGGGGATGGGAAGCCTGTGTAGCCTTAGGTATAAGTCTAGCCATTGTGAGTTTTATGATTGATCGCTTAGATTTCTATGAGATGGACAAAATTGCCAAGCAAGAAAAAGCTCCATAAGGAGGAGCTTAACAAGGCTTTTATTTTCTAATAATCATTAATGTGGCTGTGGCAAAAGCATATACTTTTTCATTTTCATCCACGATTTTACCTTCGGTGCTAATAATATTGCGCCCCGCATTAATCAACTCGGCCTTTGCGTAGTAAGAGGTATCAACTTGCATAGGACGAATCATTTTTACATTCAAATCAATAGTCCCATAACCCACTCCATGTTCGAGTAGAGTATGCGCAGCACTTCCTGTAGCTGTATCTAAAGCTGTGGCACAAAAGCCGCCGTGTACACCACCTTGTATGTTTCGATGTTCTTGTCTAGGAGTAACTTTATAAGTGGCTTTACCTTCGGAAACTTCTACTAATTGCATAGGGATGGTGTGAGCCATAGGCGATGGAGAAACTTCGCCATTTTTTAAAGCTGTTAAAAATTCAAGACCTGTGTATTTCGGGCTATCCATAAATCGTCCTTGGATGATTAAGCAATGTAATAACAATACTATAAATTGGTTTTTTACGGAATAAAATTTTGCAGTACAAAATTAAAATAGTAACCAGTTTTTTGTTTTTGCACGTATAAAATTAATAAAAGTACTTAAATACAACATATTAAATATTTAATGGATATTTTTACTAGTTAAATTTTATGAAAATAGTGAAAACTAGTTTTGCTATAAGAAATTTTTTGATATTTTGGTTGAGTTGAAAAAATAAAAGTCTATTCAAGGAAAAAACATATCTGCCTGCATGAAACAGACAGTGAAGTGAAAGGGAAAAAATTATGCCTTTATACAAAGCTCCATTACGTGATATGCAATTTGTTCTGCATGAAATGCTTCAAACAGAAGGGAACTACCAACGTTTAAGCAAATATCAGGAAAGCGTAAATCGAGAATTAATTGATCAATATTTAGAGGCAGCAGCAGATTTCTGCGAAAATGAATTGGCACCTATTAATCAAAATGGCGATCAAGAAGGGTGTCATTTAAATCAAGGCGTAGTGACTACACCGAAAGGTTTTAAAGAAGCCTACCAAAAATATGCCGAACTTGGGTTTACCTCTCTAACCGCCGACCCTGAATATGGTGGGCAGGGCTTACCAACACTATTACGCATTGCGATTTCTGAAATGTTGTGTGGTTCTAACTGGGCTTGGGCAATGTATCAAGGGTTATCTCATGGTGCGATGAGAACAATTGAACACCACGGAACGGAACAGCAAAAGCAGCAGTTTTTAACCAAGTTAATTAGTGGAATCTGGACTGGAACCATGTGTTTAACCGAATCACATGCGGGCTCAGACCTTGGGTTAATTAGAACCAAGGCTGAACCAAATCCGGATGGTAGTTACTCAATTACTGGGGAAAAGATTTTTATATCGGCAGGTGAACACGATCTTTCTGAAAATATTATTCATATTGTTTTAGCTCGATTACCTCAGGCACCCTCAGGCACAAAAGGTATTTCTTTGTTTATCGTGCCTAAATTTAATGTAGATGATGAAGGTAATTTGCAAGATCGCAATCAGGTGGTCTGTAGTGCGATTGAACATAAAATGGGTATTCACGGAAATGCCACCTGTGTTCTTAATTTTGATGGTGCTCAAGGTTATTTGATTGGTCCGGAAAATCGTGGGCTGAATTGTATGTTTACCTTTATGAATACGGCACGCATTGGAACGGCAGTACAAGGGCTCGCTGCTTCTGAAATTTCATTTCAAGGCGCATTAAGTTATGCCAAAGAACGCCTCGCCATGCGTTCATTATCTGGTCCAAAATATCCAGAAAAGAATGCCGATCCGATTATTGTGCATCCTGCCGTGCGTTCAATGTTAATGACACAAAAAGCATTTGCTGAAGGTGGACGTGCGCTAGCTTATTTTCTAGCTCAACATGTAGATATTGTTGAAAGTTCAGCCGATCAAGAACAGCAAAAACAGTCCGATAATCTACTGGCTTTTTTAACGCCTATTGCTAAAGCTTTTTTAACTGAGTCTGGTAATGAGTCTGCAAAACATGGTGTTCAGGTATTTGGTGGGCATGGGTTTATTGTTGAGCATGGAATGGAGCAAATTGTACGCGATGCACGCATTTCAACCTTGTATGAAGGAACAACCGAAATCCAGTCTTTAGATTTGCTTGCACGTAAAGTCTTAAATTCAGAAGGCAAGCTCTTGAAGAATATGACGGATTTAATTGATCAATTCATTCTTCAACATCAAGCAAATGTTGCACTGAAACCTTATTTAGAAAAATTAGATGAACTTAAGCAACAATGGTTATCGCTCACTACAACAATTGCCGAAAAAGCGAAGCACAATCCAGAAGAAATTGGCGCGGCCTCTGTAGATTATCTTTATTTTTCTAGTTACGTCGTGTTTGCCTATCTTTGGGCTCGAATGGCTCAAGTTGCCCATGAAAAATTGGCATTAGGTACACAAGAGGAAGCTTTTTATAAGGCGAAGCTAAGCACAGCTAAGTTTTTCTATCAAAAACTTTTGCATCGTACACAAAGTCATGCTGCCGCAATTGAGTCAGGAGCTGAATCTGTCATGGAGCTTGATCAAGAGGCTTTTGCATTCTAACAAATAGTAGTTTTTGAGAATCAATGGATGAAATTTTCATGTGGAATTTTACCCATTGATTAAATTTGTAACTTTAGACTCATGAGTTTTTGGTAGGAAAAACCAATTTAGCCAAGGGAATAGACCATTAATATAAGCATTAAAACGTGAACTTTCATTAAATATTGATGTTCGATAAGGACTAAGGAAAGAAAATCATGAATGCTTATTATCAATTACTGAATAGATCAATTGGTCCTGAAGGTGAGGTCATTGCTCATTATTGCTCAACTGTTCATGCACAAGGCACTTGGAACCCCCATGAACAGCATATGGCACCAGCAAGTGGCTTAATAGCAGTGGAGTTAGAGCAGTTTTCACCACGACAAGGCATGAGAATTGGTCGAATTAGTTTTGATATTTTCGGTCTTATTGCATTTGGTGAATTTACAATTAAGACCCAAGTGATTCGTGCCGGAAAAACAATTGAGCTAATAGAAGCTGAAATGCAAGCACAAGGTAAAACCTGTATTGTTGCCAGAGCATGGCGAATGTGTACTCAAGACAGTTCCGATATTGCTGGGCTTGAAGATCAACTAATTCATCATCCAGACTCTTTTACAGAGTGGAAGGGTATGAAAAGATGGCCGGGTGGTTTTATTCAAACACTAGTGACAAAAATTGATGATCAGCATCGCGCAGGCAAAGGTATTGTTTGGCTCAATAATGATAAAGAAATGGTTGAAGGGCAGCCGACAACAGATTTCGCACACTTAATTGGAATGGTGGATACCGCAAACGGAATTGTGCCAAGACAAGAAGGTGAGTTTACGTGGGGCTTTCCAAATCTTGATTTGCAAATCCACATGCATCGTTATCCGCAAGGTAAATGGTTAGGTTTGGAAACTGTTCAGCAATATGGATCGGATGGGATTGGCTTAACCAGTGCAGTTTTACATGACCTCTATGGCCCATTTGGAAGAAGCGAGCAGATTTTAACTTTACGTAAGATGGCCAAATAAATATTTGAACCCATAAAAAAGTCATCCCTAAGGATGACTTTTTTATTTTGAGATTTAATTTTTAAGCAATTTCTTAGCTACGAACTTTAATGAGTGTTGGTGTAAGCTCGTCCCAACGCTGTTTTGCTGCATCCATTGCTTTCATTTTGATATGTCCATAACCACGAACTTCTGCTGGTAATTTTGCAATTTGTTCAGCAACAGCTAAGTTATGATTTTCTGGAGCTTCAACCAGTGCTTCAACAAATGCGATGTAACGATCACGCCATGCTTGTTCGTGTTGACGTTCTTCTTGGCGCGCAAATGGGTCAAGGAAAGTTTCACGAAGCCATTGTAGGCGAGCAAGCATCATCATTGGGAAGCGCATCCAATAACCAAATGCACGTTTACGAACATTTTGTAGACCACCTAATAGTGCTGGTGGAGCAAGATGGTAAGTTAAACGTAGGCCTTTACCGAATTGTGTTTCAATCGATTCTTTGAAGCTTTTACCTGTTAACAGGCGTGCAACTTCATATTCATCTTTATACGCCATGACTCTATAAAGCTGGGTTGCAATCGTACCAGTTAATTCTTCTGGTAACTTTTTAGCAGCTAGTTCTACCAGCGTACGGTATTTAGTTGCATAAGCGTCATTCCAATAGTCTGTCAGACGAGTAGAGCGGTCTTCAACAAGTTCAGCCAACGTTTGCGGCGTTTTGGTTTTTGGCATTGCCGCAAGTAAACGTGCAGCTAAAGTTGGGTCACTTGCAAGGTGACAACCCACACGGAAAGCTTCGATATTCTTTTCAACAGCAGTACCATTTAACTTAATTGCTTTTTCAATGCTTTCACGTAAGAGCGGAATACGACCAGATTGCCATGCCATACCGAGTAATAACTGGTTGGTATAGATTGCATCGCCCAATAGTTGTGTTGCAATGCGAGCTGCTGGTAATGAAACCAATTGACCTTGACGAACACGACCTCGAAGACGATCAATTAAATCGGTAATAGGCGCATACCAGTCACGAGATTTAATAAATTCAGAAGTCGGCGTGCTGTCTTCATTGACAATGACTAAAGCATCATCTCTTAAGCGAGAAAGTGCGGCACTACCGCCAGCAACTACGGCATCGGCACCAATCAGTAATTCACATTGTCCTGCTGGAATTTTGGTAGAAGAGATTTGATCATCACTTGCTGCAAGTTGTACGTATGAATAAACCGTACCACCTTTTTGCGCAAGACCTGCCATGTCCATAACACGTGTTGCTTTACCTTCTAGGTGCGCAGCCATACCAAGGAGTGCACCAATAGTCACAACACCTGTACCACCGATACCACCGACCATAATACGACTTGGAACATCATATAACTGAGGAATGATTGGTGATGTTGGCCAGCCTGCGCCAATTCCTTCAAATTTAGCTGGACGTTTCATATCACGTGTATGAACAGTCACAAAACTTGGGCAGAACCCTTCAGCACAAGTGAAATCTTTATTACAGCTACTTTGGTTAATTTGACGCTTAGTACCTAAAGCTGTCTCTACTGGCTCAATAGATAAACAGTTTGATTTTTTCGAACAGTCGCCACAGCCTTCGCAAATATCACTGTTAATGTATAAACGCTCAGCTGGGTCAGGGTAGGCATCACGTTTACGGCGACGGCGTTTTTCACTGGCACAGGTTTGTACATAAATTAAAGCGGTCACACCTGAAACTTCACGCAACTCACGTTGAACAGTATCGAGTTCATTACGGTGGCGAATTTCTACACCCGGTGCAATGCCGTCTTCTTCGTTTAATAGTTTAACTTCATCAGTGACAATAACTTGTTTTTTGATACCTTCGGCAGCAAGCTGACGAGTTAACTGCGCAACGCTCAAATGTCCATCTACATGCTGACCACCTGTCATAGCGACCGCATCGTTGTAGAGGATTTTATAGGTAATATTAGTTTTTGCAGCGATAGACTGACGAATTGCTAAGTAACCTGAGTGGAAATAGGTTCCATCACCAAGGTTAGCAAAAATGTGTTTTTCATTGGTAAATGGCGATGCACCGACCCAGCTTACACCTTCACCACCCATTTGAGAGAACGTTTCGGTACCACGGTCAAGTGAAACGGCAATATAGTGGCAACCAATACCACCTAGCGCACGGCTACCTTCAGGAACTACTGTTGAAGAGTTATGTGGGCAACCACTACAGAAATAGGGTTTACGCTCAGCAAGATCGATTACACGTTTTGATTCTTGCTCTGCTTTTAGCAGTAAGTCGATTCTGCTTTGGATTAGTACTTTTAGGCTTTCTGGAATATCAAGTTTTAAGAAGCGAGCAGCCAGCATTTTTGCAATAGGTTCAGGCTGGTACTCATAATGACCAATGAGTGGTGCTTCCTCAATAGAGGTACTCCATTCACCTTTACCATCAGTTGCTTTACCAATCACATGTGGGCGTTTGCCATCAGGAAGTGAATACAGCTCATCTTTAATTTGTGCTTCAATAATTGGACGTTTTTCTTCAATAACGATCAGTTCTTGCAAACCTTCTGCAAATTCACGAACGCCTTGAGGTTCTAAAGGCCAAATTAGACCAACTTGATAAACACGTAGCCCAAGCTGTTGGGCAGTTTCATCTTCAATACCTAAAATGCGTAAGGCTTCAATCGTATCTAAATAGCCTTTACCACTTGCGGCAATACCAATACGGGCATTTTCACAAGGCCATGTTACGGTGTTGATTTTATTCGCGCGTGCATAGGCCAAAACAGCAGGTAAGCGATATTTATAAAGACGTTCTTCTTGCTGAATGCCATGATCTGGCCAACGAATATTAACGCCGTCGGCAGGGAAATTAACATCTTCTGGTATAACGGGATTAACTCGGTCTAGATCAACATGAACTGAAGCAGAAGTTTCTACAATTTCACTGACTAGCTTCATTGAAGACCAAAGGCCAGAAAAACGTGAAACAGCAATGGCGTGTACACCAAAGTCTAAAATTTGTTGAACGGATGTTGGGTAGAAAATTGGAATACCACAACCAATCATGACATGTTCAGACTGGTGAGGAATTGTAGAAGATTTACAAGAGTGGTCATCACCAAATAAAGCAACGACACCACCACGTTCAGAGGTACCAGCTAAGTTCGCATGGCGGAGTACATCGCCTGAACGGTCAACACCCGGGCCTTTACCATACCACCATGAAGACACTCCATCATATTTGCCTTGGCCTGAAAGATTAACTTGTTGCGTACCCCAAATTGCGGTAGCAGCCAAGTCTTCATTTACACCAGGTTGAAATACAACATTATGGGATTTAAGTAATCCTTGAACTTGCCAAAGGAAACTATCATAGTTACCAACAGGAGAACCGCGATAACCAGAAATAAAACCAGCAGTATGATAACCATTAATCGCGTCACGGCGAGTCTGAGCAAGAGGCAATCGAACAAGTGCCTGAATGCCGGTCATATATGCTGTACCGTTATCACTTATATATTTATCTTCAAGTGACACATCCTTTGTTGCAATAATATTTGGAGTGACTTTTGTAGCTATGTTCATTTATATCTCCTTAGAATTTTTAGTAGCTCGGACTACTTTCTTTTTTCAACATCCAGTTGAATATTTGGAGCAAGTGACATACGAAATAAAAAAAGATCGGTTCCTCTTCTTAAAAAGAATTAGTGCCAATGTATGTACATTTAGTCATTGTGGTTGATCTAAACTGGTGCAACAATCCGTAATTTAGGAAAACATATTTACGTTATGCGCAAAAATCTCGATGGTGGACTATTGCATGCGATGCATGCATTCCTGAAAGTGATTGATAGCGGGAGTTTCACAGCAGCAGCTGAGCAGATGGATCTGACCACAGCACAGGTTTCACGTCTTATCAGCGAGCTAGAAACACGCTTAGGTACAAAATTAATACAACGCTCAACGCGCCAGCAGGCTCTGACCGATATTGGTGCAACTTATGCAGAGCGCTGTCGCCAAGTCATTTCAATAGTGGATGAAGCAGAATCAGAAGTAACAGGAACGGCATCTAAACCGAAAGGGCGTTTACGTGTATTAAGCATGGGAAGCTTTGGGCATCACTATGTTTTTCCAGTCATGGCCGAGTTTTGCAAAAATTATCCCGAGTTAACGGTGGAATATACGACATCACAGTACGTTCCGGACCTGTTGGCGAAAGGGGTAGACGTGAGTCTCTATCTCACTGAATCTTTAACAGATTCCCGCTTTGTTGCCCGCAGAATTGGCACTATTTTTTCTGTTTTATGTGCATCACCTGCGTATTTAGAAAAACATGGTGTTCCTAAGTCGCCCGAAGATTTAAAAAACCATGCTTGTTTACGCTTAGTAAACCCGTCGATTACAGCAGATTGGCACTTGTTAAATGCAAATGGTGAGTCTTACCAAATTGATATTGGTGGGCAACTCATTGCAGATAACCCAGAATTATTATTAGATGTTGTACAGCAGGACATGGGCGTGGCGTTATTGCCGATGTTTTCGGCTTTAGAGGCAGTTCAAAATGGAAGATTATGCCATATCTTGCCTGAGTGGCGTTCGCCCGATATTGGGGTTTATACCTTATTGCCTTCACGTCATTTTATTGATGCCAAAACGCGTGCATGGTTGGATTGGGTGGAAGAATATATTTCGCCAAGAATTGAAATGGATGCATCTTATTTTTATAAATAATGAGATAAATTTTTTAAGGATTAAGATAGAAAAGGATGAACAATAATACGGATTAGAATAAAAATAGGGTAGAGAGTGCTTCTGTTGAGAGGGGCATTTAATACAGAGATTAATTCAAAATTTTAAATAAATTGCATGAGGGATAGTCCCAATTTCTGAATGAAATGAGATAAAGATTAAACGCCATGATCTGGTACTCGGCCTAATAGATTAAGCCTTATACCAGATGCTGATCTATTTTATTTATTACTACGCACACTTGGTTTGCCAATAGGCATTTGCATAATTCGACAAGCTTTTTCGGTTTAATACATTGCTAATATTTTGGGTGGCTTGCATTAACTTTTCTAAGTCAATGCCAGTTTCAAATCCCATGTGTGACAGCAAATAAAACAGATCTTCGGTCGATACATTGCCAGAGGCACCTTTGGCGTATGGGCAGCCGCCAAGTCCAGCAAGGGAGGAATCAAAAACACGAATGCCTTGTTGTAGGGACTGATAAATATTGGCAATTGCCATGCCATAGGTATTGTGGAAATGCCCAGCTAAAACCTTGCTGTCGAGTTCAGCGAGGCAGGCTTGCCAAACCTTTTGAACTCGATCTGGTGTTGCGGTGCCAATGGTTTCACCTAAAGACACTTCATAGCAGCCCATGTCATAGAGCCGTTTAACGACTTTCACCACTTGCTCAGGTGCAATTGCTCCTTCATAAGGGCAATCGACAATACAAGAGACATAACCACGCACACGTATGTTCTGTGCTTTCGCTGCGCTCATGACATCGCTAAATTTTTCAAAGCTTTCATCGATAGAGCAGTTAATATTTTTACGGGTAAAGCTTTCAGAAGCTGCGGTAAAAACCGCAACTTCTTTGCATCCCACTGATTGGGCAGTTTCAAAACCTTTAATATTTGGGGTGAGCAGGCTAAATTGCACATCTGTGGTCTGGGGTAACAGCTTAAATAGCTCGTCACTTTGAGCCATTTGCGGCACCCATTTTGCCGAAACGCATGAACCCACTTCAATCGATTTTAGACCTGCATTTATCAGGTCATTAATAAAGTTTAAGCGTTGTTCAACCGTTAAAGCCTGCTTTTCATTTTGGAGGCCGTCTCTGGGACCGACCTCCACAATTTTGACAAACTCACTCATGCAACTTCCTCCTGTGCAGGTTGAAATTCCACAAGCTCATCACCAGCTTTGACCTGATCACCCACTTGGAAATAGGAGTCTACAATCAAGCCATCTTTAGGGGCACGGATGGTGTATTCCATTTTCATTGCTTCAAGTGTCATTAAAATATCGTCTTTCTTCACGCTATGATTTGCACTTACTAGCACTTGCGTGACTACACCTGGCATTGGGGCTTTCAGGTGACCTTCATCGGCTTGGCTATCTGCTTGATTAAAGTCTTGACGAATATAAGCAAATTTATAGCTTTGCCCATTTTGGAATAGAGTAATGCCTTGCTGACTTTGGTTAAAAGATAGCTTTTGCTTAGATCCACCAATTTGAACAGAGGCAGTATGCGCATCAATTAATTGACCAGAAATCGGATAGCTTTGTCCGTTATATTCTGCGGTGAAGCCTTGTTCATTTGAAGCAAATTTGATTTGGATATTTTGGTTTAAGTAATTCAGTTTAATGTTGTGCTGATAGGTAATATTTAAGCGCCAAAGTGGTTGAGCCTGCCAAAGCTGTTTTTGGTTTGAGCGATTGTTTTCGAGTTTACTTAAAAACTCAATAAATGCTGCTGCCACCACAAGTTCTGGCTTGATGTCTTCAGGGCTAAACAAGAAGTTTTGTTCGCGTTGAATCAGGTTGGTATCAAGCTTGGCTTGTTTAAACGATTCGCTACGAACAATTTTTTCAAGGAATGCAATGTTGTTTCCTAAGCCATCGACATGGAATTGGCTTAAAGCGTGTTGCATTTGAATGAGTGCAGCTTCACGGTTTTTACCCCATACAATGAGTTTAGCAATCATTGGGTCGTAATACGTCGTGATTTCATCGCCTTCAACAATACCGCTGTCTACACGTACATATTGGTTTTGAGTTGGGTAGTGCAAATAGTCAATTTTACCAATCGCAGGTAAAAAGCCTTTTTCAGGTTCTTCGGCATAGATTCGTGCTTCGAGCGCATGCCCGTGAATTTGTAATTCGTTTTGTAGTTTAGGTAACGGTTCGCCATAAGCTACACGAAGTTGCCATTCAACCAAGTCTTCACCGGTAATCATTTCGGTCACTGGGTGCTCGACTTGTAAGCGGGTATTCATTTCCATGAAATACGCCGTACCGTCTTGTTCCACAATAAACTCGACCGTACCAGCACCGACATAGTCTACTGCACGTGCAGCATCAATAGCCGCTTGGCGCATTGCATCAAGCTTCTCGCTTGGCATTTGTGGAGCAGGGGCTTCTTCCAGTACTTTTTGGTGGCGACGTTGCACAGAGCAGTCGCGCTCAAATAAATGCACATAGTTGCCGTGTGTATCGCCAAATACTTGAACTTCAATGTGGCGCGGTTGAATCACATAGCGTTCAATCAAGACATCATCATTACCAAAACTTGATTTAGCTTCGCGCTTACATGAGGCTAAGGCATGTAGAAAATCTTCACTACGTTCAACCAGACTCATGCCTTTGCCACCACCGCCAGCACTGGCTTTAATTAAAACTGGATAGCCAATTTGGTCTGCCTGTTGTTTTAAAAAGTCAGCATCTTGGTTGGTCCCGTGATAACCCGGTGTTAAAGGGACGCCTGCTTTTTCCATTAAAGCTTTAGACGTGGCTTTTAAACCCATAGCTAAAATGGCATCGACTGGCGGGCCAATAAAGCAAATATTGTGTTGTTGGCAAGCAAGCGCAAACTGGTCATTTTCAGATAAAAAACCGTAGCCTGGATGGATCGCTTGGCTACCTGTATCAATGGCAGCTTGAATAATGCGGTCAGCTTGTAAATAACTTTGAGTCGCAGGCGACTGGCCAATATAGATGGCTTCATCTGCAAGTTTGACATGTTGTGCATTTGCATCTGCATCAGAGTAAACAGCAACCGTTGCAATACCTAATTTTTTAGCTGTACGAATCACACGGCAGGCAATTTCACCACGGTTCGCAATTAAAATCTTTTCAAACATGATGATCGTCCTTAATTGTTGTTATTCGAGTTAGAAACCCAAGCAGGCTGTTGTTTATTTAAAAAGGCACTCAGACCTTCTTTTGCCTCGCTACCTTGGCGAACTTGAGCAATATGATGCGCCGTCTGTTGTAGCAAGTCATTGCTCATGGTCTGATTGCTCACCATTTGAATGAGTTGTTTTGATGCAGCTTGAGCGTGGGGGCCACCGAGTAATAGAGCATCAATAATTTCTTGAACTTTTCTGTCTAAGTCTTCTGCATCTGCCACTTCATGTGCCAAGCCAATTTGTTTGGCGTCACGTGCTGAAATACGTTCAGCAGTTAAGAAGTAACGAGAGGCTTGTCTTGCGCCAATCGCACGAATCACATATGGGCTAATGGTAGATGGCGCAAGACCTAAACGTACTTCAGAGGTTGCAAACTTGGCGTCAGTACTGGCAATACAAATATCACAAGCCGATGCCAAGCCCATACCACCACCAAAGGCAATGCCATGAACGCGGGCGATAGTCGGTTGTCTCAGTGTTGCAAGTGCATCTAACATTTGCGCGAGTTTTAGCGCATCTGCTTCATTTTCTGCTGAAGATGCCTGACCTGCCTGTTTCATCCAATTCAGGTCGGCACCTGCCGAAAAGCTTTTGCCACGACCAGCTAAAACCACAATACGAATATCATCACGTGTATTAATTTGCTTAAAGCAAGCATGCAATTCTTCAATCACTGTTGTATTGAAGGCATTGTGTAGTTCAGGGCGATTCAGCCAAACATAGGCAACTTGACCTTGTTGTTCGAGTTGTAAAAATTGATAGCTCATATACACCTCTTACATGCGGAACACGCCAAATTTGGTTGGCTGGATAGGGGCATTCATTGCAGCAGCAAGGCTTAAACCCAGTACTTGACGGGTTTGAGCTGGGTCAATTACACCGTCATCCCAAAGGCGGGCAGAAGCATAATATGGATGGCCTTGGCGTTCGTATTGTTCACGAATAGGTTGTTTAAACTCATCTTCTTGTTGTGCTGACCACTCGGCACCTTTTTGCTCAATCTGATCGCGTTTTAAAGTTGAAAGTACGCTGGCTGCTTGTTCGCCGCCCATCACTGAAATACGAGAGTTCGGCCATGTCCATAAGAAGCGTGGTGAATAAGCACGGCCACACATACCGTAGTTACCTGCACCAAACGAACCACCAATAATCAAGGTGAGTTTTGGTACATTTGCGGTTGCAACTGCCATGACCAGTTTAGCGCCATTTTTTGCAATCCCTTCGTTTTCATACTGGCGACCGACCATAAAGCCCGTAATGTTTTGAAGAAATAACAATGGAATATTGCGTTGTGTGCAAAGTTCAATAAAGTGTGCACCTTTTTGTGCAGACTCTGAAAATAAAATCCCGTTATTGGCAATAATTCCGACTGGCATACCATAAAGCGAAGCAAAACCAGTAATGAGGGTTGAGCCAAAACGTGCTTTAAACTCATCAAAACGAGAACCATCTACAATGCGTGCAATCACTTCGCGGATGTCAAAAGGCTTGCGTGCATCACTTGGCACCACACCATAGAGTTCAGATGCATCAAACAGTGGTTCATCAATTTGCTTGTTTAAGTCATTTGGCTTTTTATTGAGGTTGGCAACAATGTTCCGTGCAATCGCAATCGCATGTTCATCATTTTCTGCTAAATGGTCAGCTACACCTGAAAGACGTGTGTGTACATCACCACCACCTAAATCTTCACTGCTCACCACTTCGCCAGTTGCAGCTTTTACCAAAGGAGGACCGCCTAAGAAAATCGTACCTTGATTACGAACAATAATGGTTTCATCAGACATGGCAGGTACATAAGCACCACCAGCAGTACAACTACCCATCACGACAGCGATTTGGGCAATACCTAAGCTCGACATGCGTGCCTGATTATAGAAAATGCGCCCGAAGTGATCACGGTCAGGGAAAACCTCATCTTGCATTGGTAAATAAGCACCGCCTGAGTCCACCAAATAAATACAAGGCAAGTGATTTTGTTCGGCAATTTCTTGTGCACGTAAATGCTTTTTAACTGTAAGTGGGTAATACGTTCCACCTTTAACCGTTGCATCGTTGGCAACGATCATGCAAGTTACGCCGTTCACCTGACCAATACCTGCAATTACACCCGCAGCTGGAACATCATCTTCATAAACGTTGTACGCTGCCAATTGACCAATTTCTAAAAATGCCGTGCCGACATCAACCAATTGATCAATACGCTCACGGGGTAAAAGTTTCCCTCGAGCCAAATGTTTTTGACGGGCATTTTCACCACCGCCTAAAGCAATACGCTGGGCAACTTGTTTGAGATCTGTGACCAATGTTTGCATGGCTTGCTGGTTTGTTTTGAAGTCTTCACTTCGAACATTAATCTTGCTTTGTAATTGGTTCATAAGATGCGTCCTTATTTATAATTATTATTTGGTTTCATTGAAGAGTTCGCGGCCAATGAGCATGCGGCGAATTTCAGAAGTTCCGGCACCAATTTCATAAAGTTTTGCATCACGCCATAAACGACCAGCAGGGAATTCATTGATATAACCGTTGCCACCTAGAGTTTGAATTGCTTCACCAGCCATCCAAGTTGCTTTTTCAGCAGAATATAAAATGGCACTTGCAGCATCTTTTCGCAGGCTGCGGTCATGGTCGGCTTTGTCACAAGCAGCACCAACGGCATAAACTAATGCTTTACATGCCAACCAAGTTGAATACATATCGGCAAGTTTGCCCTGCATGAGCTGGAATTCACCTAAAGCCTGACCAAACTGTTCGCGTTGATGTAAGTACGGAATCACCACATCTAAACAAGCATCCATAATTCCTAAAGGTCCAGCACTTAAAACTGCACGTTCATAGTCCAAACCACTCATCAATACTTTTGTACCGTTACCGACACCACCCAGTACGTTTTCAGCAGGCACTTCCACATTGTCAAAAAATAGTGGGTAAGTGTTAGAACCACGCATACCGAGTTTGTCTAAATGATTACCATGACTAAAGCCTTTCATGCCTTTTTCAACTAAAAAAGCAGTCATGCCTTTCGCACCAGCTTTAGGGTCAGTTTTTGCATAAACGACAAGTACATCTGCATCACCGCCGTTGGTGATCCACATTTTTGAACCATTTAAAACGAAATGATCACCTTTTTGCTCGGCACGTAATTTCATGCTAACCACATCAGAACCAGCATTTGGTTCAGACATGGCAAGGGCACCTACATATTCGCCAGAAATCAGTTTTGGTAAATATTTCTGCTTTTGTTGCTCGTTACCGTTTCGGTTAATTTGGTTTACACATAAATTAGAATGAGCACCGTAAGAGAGGCCAATGGCTGCCGAAGCACGAGAAATTTCTTGCATGGCAATAATATGAGCCAGATAACCCATATTGGCACCACCATATTCTTCAGAGACGGTCATACCTAAAAGGCCCATATCTCCGAATTTTTTCCAGAGATGTGCAGGGAATTTGTTGTCTTGATCAACTTGTTGGGCAATTGGTGCAATTTCCTTTGCACAAAATGCGGCCACTGAATCTTGAAGTGCAATTAAAGTTTCATCTAGACCGAAATTCAAGCTGCGGAGGTTCATGATATTTTCATCCTATTGGTTATATTTGTTGTCCATAAAATATTTTGTGGGTATTTGATATGTACCATACAATGATTTTTTAAAAAAGTGAATACAGATTCATAAAATGATTTACAATTCATTTTATTTGTTAGAGAATAAATTATGAGCTATAAACGATCATCTTTAATGCAAGAGCGGATGGAGCAAAATCGTAAGTCGATTTTGAGTTCAGCCAGAAAATTAATTTCAGAAGGAGGGTTTAAAGACGCACAAATACAAACAATTGCAGAGCAAGCGGGTGTATCAAGTGGTCTGGTTTATCGTTACTTCGATAATAAAAGCCAAGTGCTCATTGAGGTTTTGTCTGAGGCCATTAACACAGAACTATTGGTGATTGATTCGATTACTGAAAGTGACTTATCGGCAAAGCAGAAATTACATAAGGCGGTGGCAACCTTTGTAAAACGGGCACTCAATAGTCCTCAGCTTGCATATTCACTCATGTTTGAACCTGTCGATTCAACAGTTGAACATGAGCGTTTTCGTGTGAAGCAATTGATTAAACAAAGTATGAAAAAAATACTTGCGGATGGAAATGCAAGTGGTGAGTTTGTCTTGGATGATTTAAATACAGCAGCACTCTGTGTTGTTGGTGCCATGACCTATGTGGTTGTTGAACCCCTAGATCCAGCTCAAAATACAAAGTTTGATCAAGCACACAGAGACTATTTTTCAAAACAGATTGCTGACTTTTGTGTGGATGCTGTGCAGAAGAAATAGGGCATATAAAGGATAAACATTACAAAGTAGGCGGTTTGGAAAATTAGTTGCAGTAACAACAATTAGATCAGGTACGAAGAGAATTACAAAGAATCAAGGAGAATGATTCAATGCAACAAGAACGGTTAAGCTACGCCTCGGGACCAAGCACGCAACCCTTATTGGGTATGACCATTGGTGAACAATTTGATCAGGCCTGTCGGCAATATGCAGAAAAGGAAGCAATTGTCAGTTTTCATCAAAACAGACGGTTAACCTATAAAGCTTTACAGGATGAAGTAAATGCTTTTGCTTGTAGCCTTTTAAAATTGGGTTTAAAAAAAGGCGACCGGTTAGCGATTTGGTCACCAAACTGTGTGGAATGGACAGTTACCCAGTTCGCGGCCTTTAAAGCAGGGATTATTTTAGTTAATCTAAATACAGCTTATAAAAGCCATGAACTTGAATATGTGTTGAATAAAGTCTCATGCAAAGGATTGATTATTGCTTCTCAATTCAAAACCACCAATTACCAAGAATTACTCACAAAAATTGCCCCTGAGTTAACAAATAGTCCTGATAAAGTACTCAGTTCAGAACGACTGCCACATTTAAAATTTGTCATTAAAATTGATGACCAGCAACACATCGGCATTCACCGTTTTAGTGATTTAGTTACAACACCAAACTCCGAGCAGTTTGAACAATTAAAACAGTTAACTAAGCAACATCAATTTGATGAAACCATTAATATCCAATTTACTTCTGGTACAACGGGTAACCCAAAAGGGACCATGTTGACCCACCATAATATTTTAAATAATGGTTACTTTGTGGGTGAAGGTATTCGTTTAACGCCTCAAGATAAAGTCTGTATTTCTGTGCCGTTATTTCATTGTTTTGGCATGGTGATGGGGAATTTAGCTTGTGTTACGCATGGGGCAACGATGGTCTATCCATCGGCGGTATTTAATCCTTTAGAAACGTTAAAAGCGATTCATCAAGAACGTTGCACGGCAGCTTATGGTGTGCCAACCATGTTTATTGCCACCTTAGAGCATGAACAGTTTAATGAGTTTGACCTGTCGAGTTTAAGAACGGGCATCATGGCGGGTAGTCCTTGTCCACGTGAAATTATGCAGCGGGTCATAGACCGTATGCATATGTCTGAAATCACGATTTGTTATGGTATGACTGAAACCTCGCCAGTCAGTGTACAAAGTTCGGTAAATGATTCGATTGATAAACGAGTAAGCACAGTTGGGCATGTTCATCCGCATGTTGAAATTAAAATTGTCGATTTAGAAGGTCAGATTGTTCCGCAAGGGACTTTAGGCGAGCTATGTGTTCGTGGTTATTCAGTGATGGCTGGTTATTGGGGCGAAGAAGAAAAGACAAAAGAGGTCATTGATTCAGCTGGCTGGATGCATACGGGTGATATTGCAGAAATGGACCAAGACGGCTTTATTAAAATTAAAGGTCGTATTAAAGACGTCGTGATTCGTGGTGGGGAAAATCTCTTTCCTAAAGAAATTGAAGACTTTTTATATACCCATCCCGATGTGAGCGATGTACAGGTGATAGGCCTGCCAGATGCGAGATATGGCGAAGAACTTTGTGCTTGTATTATTTTGCATGAACATCATCAAATTGATGAAAATAGCATTCGCCAATTCTGTAAAGAGCATATTTCTCATAATAAAGTGCCGCGCTATGTCCGATTCTTTAATGAATTTCCAATGACTGCTTCAGGCAAAGCCCAAAAGTTTAAGTTGCAAGAAATTATGCGTGCTGAGCTTAATTTGACAGGAAATGTCTTTGACTAAATAAAGTCAAAAGACCAGTCAAAGTGCAGCAAACTATAAATTGAAAGGCAGTTTGAAAAGAGGATAAAACAAAATGGCAAAAGACTTTAATAGCCCAAAAGTAGTCGATGGTTATGATGAACATATCCGTAAATTAATTCCGGGTTATGAAGTGATCCATCAACAGGTGGATGCCATTTTGCAATCAGTGTTGAAACCAAACTCTCACATATTAATTGTGGGATGTGGCACGGGTTATGAACTCGAATATTTACTTAAAAGACATCCGAACTGGAAATTTACAGCCGTTGATCCATCTTTAACGATGCTTCAAAAAGCCCAAGAACAGGTTGAACTTTTAGATAAATCTTCACAAGTGACTTTTGTACATGGGGAAACTTCAGCTTTACCTCTTGAAAATTGCTTTGATGCTGCACTGTCTATTCTTGTGGCGCATTTTATTGCTGATGATATAAAACCTGCGTTCTTTAAAGATATTTATGATCGCTTAAAAGAAAATGCTGTCTTGCTCACCTACGATTTAATGACGTGTATAAACCCTCAGCAGCTTCAAGCTTTACGTTATTTATGCTTGGCACAAGGCTTAACTGAGGAGCAATGCCAAAAAATGTTAGAGCGTATGGCTCAAGACTTTTTTAGCCTAACTACAGAAGGCTATATAAAACTTTTGCAAAAGAGTGGCTTTGAAAGCGTACAGTCCTATGCACAGGTTCTGACTTATCAGGGTTTTATTGCAAAAAAATAATGCCAGTAGAAACATAGGAATGTTGTCTTAACACCTAAATATTCTCAATGAGGAAGAGAATATGAAAATTGAAAAAAAATAGAAGAACTCGCTTTACCTATAACACAGTAAAAAGTGGCCTCAATGCTGCTTAAGGGAGGTTTTGTCTAAAAAATATGATGGAAGACTTTCTAGAGGAAGAAAGTCTGATGTTTAAGGGCCTGTTTTAGATAGGTATATAACAAAAAGGATGTCGAGATCTTTAAGTCTAATTAAAGATCAAAAAAGGAAAGTTTTATGATAAATGCTTTAAATACAACGGTTCAAAAAAGCCTATTGGCGGTTTCTGTGACCCTGTTTGTGTCTTCTGCTTTTGCAGGCAAAACAGATCCTGAAATAGAACAACTTCGACAAGAAGTAAAAGAGCTGCGGGCTATGCTACAAGCCAATATACAAGCTCAAAAATCTTTAACGCAGGGACGAGTTGAACTAGCAACTTCTGCAACTCCTCAAGCTGCACAGCCAATACAGCAAGGGTTAACTAAGTCTGGTGCAGAATTTAACTTATACGGTTATATACGGGCAGATGCTTCTTATCAAATGAAGGGCGCATCTACCATGTATAACAACATTAGTGGGGTTCCACTCGAAAATACTCCTGAAGAGGGCGCACAAAAAGATCAGTTGCACAGTACCGTTAATGTGACACGGTTTGGGTTGAATTTTAAAACCCCAACAGCCGTGGGTGATGTGGGGGGGAAGTTAGAAATGGACTTCTTTGGGGCAGCCACTCGTGATCAGTTTCGGATACGCCATGCTTATTTAACTTTTGATAAATGGCTTATCGGTCAAACGTGGTCGACATTTATTGCGCCAGAATATTACCCAGAAACGATTGATGCAGGCACATTTGTAGGTGGAGCATTATTAAGATCACCACTAGTTCGCTATAGCGATAACTTAACTGCAAATACAAGCTTTGCAATATCGGTTGAAGACCCGAAATATACCCCTACATCAGACCCTGATAACAAAATGCGTTTACCAGCTTTGGTAGGTCGCTTAAATCATAAATTTACAAATGGCTCGATGCTATCAGGTCGTAGTTTTGTGGCTGAAAAGAGAACCAACAATGATGAAGAAGTGGCTTGGGGTGTAGGCCTAGGGGGGAAATATCAGATTACGCCAGATACATTACTCAAAGCTGATTATTACCATGTCAAGGGAGATGGACGTTTCCTACTATGGAGTAACAGCGGCTATGCAATAGATGATCAAAACAATATGCATAGCAATGAATTTGACACAGTTTCATTGGGCATAACCCATCAGTTTACGCCACAAATTCGTTCAACCTTGGGTTATGGCTATATGAAAGCCAAAGATGACAATCGTTTTGCCGAATTACAACGCACTAGCACAACCCAAAACAAAGAACTTTGGCAGGGCTGGGTAAATGCACTTTATAACCCTTATAAACCAATTACTTTGGGCGTCGAATATGTTTATGGCGAACGAGAAACTTTTGATGGGCGTAACGGGACCGATAACCGCTTCAACATGATGGCGAGTTACGATTTTTAATTAATTCAATAAAACCTTGAATAATCTGTTTTTTCTTTAGGGTGCAGTATGTCGTTTTAAAAAATTGAATATGAATTTATCTCACAGAGGAGGTGGGTAAATGACAACATCTAAATTAAATGTAAATGAAATTATTGATCAGGCCAAATTTAGACCTTATCACTGGAGTATTTTACTTTGGTGTTTATTGATTATTATCTTTGATGGGTATGATCTGGTTATTTATGGTGTAGTGCTACCTTTGCTGATGCAAGAGTGGTCGTTAACGGCTGTACAGGCGGGAATGTTAGCAAGTACAGCACTATGCGGAATGATGTTTGGGGCAATGTTCTTTGGAACTTTGGCAGACAAAATAGGTCGTAAAAATGTGATTTTAATTTGTGTCGCTCTTTTTAGTGGTTTTACTTTTTTAGGTGCTTTTGCATCAAGTCCACTTGAGTTTGGGGTGCTTCGATTCTTAGCGGGATTAGGTATTGGTGGGGTAATGCCAAATTTAGTTGCACTCACATCAGAATATGCACCTAAACGTATACGCAGCACCTTAGTGGGTACCATGTTTAGTGGATATGCGATTGGGGGGATTCTTTCAGCATTAATTGGTAGTTATTTGGTTGAAAGTCAGGGTTGGCAAATCATGTTCTTGATTGCAGGCATTCCTTTATTTTTGTTGCCTGTTATATGGAAGTTTTTACCTGAGTCTTTAACCTTTTTGGTTAAAACTGGTAAAACTGAGCAAGCACAGCGTATTATTCAAAAAATTTCACCTGAACAAAACCTAACGATCAATACACAGTTAGTGCTTAATGACGATAATGTTCCAACAGGTAGCTCTGTAAAGGGATTATTTCAACAAGGCCGCGCTTTTAATACACTCATGTTCTGGTTAGTGTTCTTTATGTGCTTACTCATGGTGTATGCCTTAAGCAGCTGGTTACCAAAACTCATGCTTGCGGCAGGCTATTCACTCGGAAAGAGTATTTTATTCTTGTTTGCCCTAAATGTTGGCGCAATGATCGGTTCAATCGGTGGTGGTATTCTTTCTGATAAATTCCATTTAAAACCTGTAATTATGGCAATGCTGCTGGCGGGTGTTATGGCATTAGTCGGTTTAGGCTTTAACTCACCAGCCTATGTTTTATATGGTTTGGTGACTGTTGCAGGAGCCGCAACCATTGGTACCTCAATTCTTCTTTATAGTTACGTTGCTCAATATTATCCATTAAGTGTGCGTTCTACTGGAATTGGCTGTGCTTCCGGTGTTGGTCGAATTGGAGCAATTGTTGGGCCAATCTTAACCGGCATGTTATTAGGCCTACAGTTACCACATAAAATGAATTTTGTGATGATCGCAATTCCTGCAATTCTTGCTTTTTTAGCAGTCATGATGCTTCGACGACCTGCAGTTGAAAAACAGCCGATTGCCCCGAAACTTGCCGCTGAATTAGAAGGTAACTAATCGATATTGATACAGGTAGGAGAAAATTCCTACCTGTACCTACATTTTATTTCTTCAGTAACTGGTTTAAATGAACTAGATTTGCCATTTGTTGATTACCGCGATCATTTGGATGTAAATGATCACCTGAGTCATAAATCGGGTTTAATCGATCGGGATGTTTTGAATCTTTTAAACCTTGATCAAGATCAAGAACTCCATCAAATGTCTGACTGGTTCTTATCCAATCATTAATTTTTTTCCGTAATTGATCTTTGTTCGGTTGGTAGTAGTTATCTAAAGGGGTATTGGGTAAAGCACCCGAAAATGGAGGTAAGGTTGCCCCAATCACTTGAATGCCTTGTTTATGTGCTTCATCTACGACACGTTTATAACCTTGAGTTAATGCTTCAAAAGACGGTATTTCTTGTTTAGGAGCAAAAGCTGTACCCGGCCATGAAATATCATTAATGCCCACCAGAACAATTAACGTTTTCACTCCAGAATATTGAAACACTTCTTTTTTCAATCGTTCTAAAGCACTGTCGCCCATACCGTCTGTGAGTAGTCGATTTCCTGAAATTCCGCTATTAATCACCGCTACTTGATGTGACGATAAACGCTTAGCTAAGAAGTCGGTCCATCTCGTGTTTGCATCTAGAGTTGCAGTTGCTCCATCAGTAATTGAGTCTCCAATAACCGCAACAACATGGGCTTTATGCTTTGGTTTTACCTCTATCGCAGAGAGTAATAATCTTGCAGTGGTTGTTTTAGCATCGGTAGGAGTATTTAAATTTGCTGTCTGGTTACCCGTAATCAGCCAACTGGTTTGTTTAGCATCCCAATGAAAAGTTTTAAATGTCGTTGGTTTTTGAATAAAACTATTTACCATTAACTGTGCATGATTAGGAACAGAGAGATGAATTGGGTCACTAATCAATTGTTTACCCGGTAAAATTTGTGCTTTGAGCTTACCCGAGAAGTAAACAGGGTAAGCACTCTTTGATTTAAGACTTTTTGGGGTAACTAAGCCTACGGTGGTTTTATCGATATTAAGCGGCTGTTCGCCATATTGATTGGTGAAAACGAGTCTAACTGCTTCACCACCTAAACTAATTTGACTAACTTGTCTGATCGTTTGGTTAGATATTTGCTCAGGAATATGGGTTGGGAAAACAAAATCCTTATTCCAAACTTTTTGTGGACTGGCTGACCAACTGGTAATCCATTGGCTCTTTTGTACTTCTGCTTGCGTTACGGTAGACAATAAAACTAAAGAGAAAAGGGTAGATTTATAAAGTTTCATCTCATGAATCCTTAAAACGAATTAGAGTCATCTTGAAACAAATTAGTGGCTTGTTATAGCTGTCTAAGCGGAATAAGATTTGTGAATTAGATTCATAAATAGATTTCGTTATGTCATATTTTGATATTAATCGATCTGGCGAGTTGGCAATTTTTATTCGGGTGGTCGAATTAGGAAGTTTTTCAGCAGTAGCGCGAGCATGCGATATGACGCCGTCTGCTGTCAGTAAATTAATTGCTCGGCTCGAAAAACGACTTGGCGTCCGGTTACTGAATCGTTCAACACGCCAGTTTCAGCTCACCAGTGAAGGTTGTCAGTTCTATGAGCAAGGTCTTCAAATACTCAGTGAGCTAGATGAACTCGAACAATCTGTTACTGCAAATCACACACCTAAAGGACGAATCAGAATACATACCAGTTTTTCATATTGGACCCATTTTTTGGTGCCGTGCATTTCTTTATTTAATCAACGCTATCCACAAATTGAATTAGAGGCTCATTTAAGTGATGAAGTCATTAATTTAGTTGAGCAAAGAATTGATGTCGCAATTCGGACAGGACCTTTAAAAAGCTCAAATTTGGTGGCTCGCTCATTGGGGAGCACTCATAAACATTATGTATGTTCACCTGCATATATTACACAGTGTGGATGCCCACAGCATCCAGATGAACTATCTGAACATCAGCTTTTAGACGTAAGTTATCAGCGTCAGAATAAGACATGGTTATTTAAAAAAGAGAATCAAGAAATCACGCTCGTACCTACTCAGGTTTTAAGAGTAAATCATGGGGAAGCGATTTTGCAGTTAGCACTTGCCGATGCAGGCATTGCACAACTCAATGAATTTCAAGTTCGAAAAGCGCTAGAACAAAAGCAGTTAATTAAAATTCTTGAAGACTGGAATGTTAATGCTTCTGAAGAATTTCATGCTGTCTGGATCGGGCATGATAAATACGTTCCTAAACGTGTAAGGGTCTTTCTAGATTTCTTAGTGGAACATGCAAATATCAGTTAACTGAGTCTTTTCTTGCACTTAACTGACATTGGTGAATTGTTTCATTCATTGTTTCTACAAAGTTCATGTCCGCATCAATATTTTGTAAGCTTACTTTTTCTAGATCTTCTACAAATTGTGGCGAATAATGTTCTTCTAAAGCGTTATAAATACAATTGCATTGTGAGAGCGCATGGCCTGACCACACACAATGGGTATTGAATTCGTTTTTACTGATAGGTCTGCACCCTAATAAACTTATAGAAATTATTAATAGAGTGCACACTAAAACAATACGATATGAAAAAAACATCATTATTGCTCTTCGTTGGTTGTTGTTATCGTTAAGTTATGCTTATAGATGCGCTCATCTTTAACTGGCGTTAAATAGTGAGATCTTTTCCCTAAAAATATAAAAGTAGGGATAGGTAAAAAGATGGGAGGAATTCTTTAAACGTGTTTTAAGCTGAACAATAAGATAATGAAGAGTAATAAAAATAAAATGATATAAAATAATAGTCATTAGAGACTCCTTGATAAAAGAAGTTGTGCCCAATCACTGCTATTAATTATGGTGGTGAAACGAAAGAGGGTTAGCAGACTGATACCTAAGAAACCAGCACACCCGAAGGTGTCCCACTCCCGTTCCTCCGTCAAAGGCACGAGGGGCTCCACACCAAAAAACTTGTTTTTAGTGCACTTAGGTAGACGATCTGCTAAAACCGACTGACAAAATAGGTCAGCCGGAGCATCATAAGCTGAGCCTTAAAGCGGGTCAATTGCAAAAATAAAAGATTGGTTTATATAAACAAATATTAATATTTTTAAATTTTCATTAATAAAATAACAAGTTATTTAGAATTTAAACAATTGAATAATTATTAAACCTAATTTTTATAATTGAGTTTTAATGGTTATATATCAAAGATTTATTAATTGTTTATTTATATATTGTTTGCAATCATTGGCTTAATAAGACACACACTCAGAAAGGATGAGCAATTTTACTTTTATGAATAGGGCAATCTTAAATAATTAGCTAATGCCAAAATTTAATTAAAATATCAATTGCAAGAATGGTATTTTTTAATCATTTATTTAATTTTGATTTTACAAAAGCTTGCATAACCTACAAAAGTTAAGAGAACCACAGCGGTAGACCAACATAAGATAATGTTATTCATAAGCCTACATCTTAAAATTTATAAGGGTGACTTCAATGTTAAGAGTTTTTTGTGCAGTTAGCATGGTCGTTGCAATTGCAATGGGTATGAGCGCTTGCCAAGATCGAGATTCAAGAGATGATGGAACTCATGGCGTTAATGACCCCACAACCCCTCACAAAATGGATAAAAACTCATAACTATTTTTTCTAAGAAAACTCATTTTTAGGTGAGTTTTCTTATCGTTATTTTCTATAAAATATGTAACATAATAAAAATGATAATTATATGAAAATATAAAATTAATCAATAAATTAGTAAGTTATTATCTTTCTACGAATTTGCTGTTACTGAAGTGTTTCTATAATGAGTTATAGTTTCAAAAAATTAATAAAATAAACACAATAAATTACTTATATTCATCCTAAATTCATTGTAGTCATGACAGTTTTATAAAGGTAAGGATATGCCCCAGTACTTAAGAATAGCTGAGAAAATATATCAAAATGTTAAAGAAAAAAAAGGCTTTACAGATGATCATATGGAAGATCTTAACAATTTGATGATTGAACTCAGACATGAGCTTAAGGGGACAAAGCTTAAGCTTTTATATAATTATATTGATTTTGCTGAATTACTGATTAAACCTCTACAGGAATCTAAAATTAAATTGGATTTAAGTATTATTCCGCAGAGTAAAAATACACAAGAATTTGTATTGTGGCTTGCGAGTTTTATTGAGCGGATTACAACGGGCGGACAAGAAAAATTACCGCCAATCCGAGCTAAGGTTACTTTATCTTCATATGATTACGAAGAAAATTATCGTTCAGTGCCACATCCGGTAAATAACGGGGAAGAAATTATTGAATATTTTAAGAAAAAAGATAATTAAATAAGATGCTATAAAAAGAGCTTATTTCCAAGGGCCAATAGGAAATAAGCTCATATTTTTAAATTAATAAATAGAAGATACTACATTACAAATACTATCTATCGTTCCATGCATCTTTAATTGCCTGTTTAGCATGTTCCCATTTTAAGCGGGATTCAGCTTTCAGCTCTTCCCATTTTTGTTGAAGGCTACCTTCGACATCTTCAAATTGAGCACCTTCTTCAGATTCGGTGCGGGCACGATGACCTAATTCATAGGCTGTCGAGAAATCTCGATCATAATCTAGATCTGGAGTAGTAAGTTGAGCTTCTTGATAATAAGGACGAGTAACGTAACTTTCGCGCCAATAGGTATCAGAATAGTTATGGTCGCCAGCTGGCAGTCGTGCGTGATCGCTATTTTGATCTGTCATCAGTTTTTCCTCATCTATTATTAAATTTTATGCTTATGTTGAATTTAGGAAGGTGAGTACACCTTCCTAAATAAAATGAATGACCGCATCAAATAACAATTAAATCGGCAATGAATTAACGTTGCTGATTATTGTTATTTGGGTTTTGTTGGCTTGGATCTTTTTGATTAGAGCCTTGTTGCGGGCGGCGGTTGTCATTTTGCTGTTGTTGCTGATTGTTTTGTTGCTGTTGATCTTTTTGCTGTTGGTTGCCATTTGGCTGTTGCTGGTTATTACGGTTGTCATTTTGCTGCTGTTGTTGCTGCTGATTATTAGGTTGATTGCTTTGATTATTAGTAGTGCTCATCTTTAATTACCTCATATCATTTATGATGTGTGTTTTATCTGAGAGCTTCAGATAGGTTTATTTAAACATGAAAATTTTAAATGTGTAGTCTGAGGGTGTTACCCTATATTTAACTGTAACTTTAGAAACTAACTAAAACCTTGATTTTTATATAATGAAGTTTTTATCAATAAACATAATTAATATGAAGATGGATAAAATTACATTTAAGTACATTGGTGTTAAAGAAACACTATGATCATTTCTAAATATGTATTTGTTATTTTTTATTGATAAGGTTCTATTTTTTATTATCTAATATTATGAATTCTATATCTTGAGTAATGTAATAAACAAGTTGTCTAAGTTTAAAATAAGGAAAACCCTTAAATATACGGCGGAAATTATAAAAATTATTTTTATAAAAAATAGAATAAAAGAAGGTACCTACTGGTTTTTCTTTTGTTTCTGACCCGCCTTTTTTTAATAATCCCGTACAAGCAACATAAAGATCTGCCTTTATAAGGTTTTTCCCTTTTTTGATCATCTCTACAGTGACTTGCATGGATTCAGGTGTATATTTTTCAATAAGTTCCGAAGAAATATGAAGGGTATTTTCTTTAACCCGTAAGTCATAGCTGACTAAGCTTCCAATAAAAATATCGCCAGAATAGGGGCTTAAAGAAAAGCGGTAAGCTAAATATCTCGCAGAAGCACTTTCAAAAAATGCAATTTTAATTTTTTCTTCTGCTAATAATTTGCAACATGAGTTAAACATTTTTCTATCCTTAGCTATGTTTTAAAGTTATTTATAGAATTATTTTTAATTGCTTTATGTTAATTTTTTAATCTTTATGATTTTAAAGGTAACTATAGTGTAATAAAAATTTAAATTTTATATTTTTTTATAAAAATAGGCAGTTAAGTTATTCTAAAGATGAGAATGTAATTTTGTGTTAGGTGTTACACATTTGAATTTGAAGGGATTTATACCGGAACAATTGTTTTTAATAACGCAATATAACAAAGATAAGCTGGGATAATATGGTGAGTAAAGTATGGTATTTTATATCTCACAAAAGGAGAATAGAAATGCCTGTTGTAGTGAAAGAAAGATTATTAGACCTATTACAAGATAATCAACAGAACTATTACGAATTATTTGTTTTTTTTCTTGATCCTGATATTTCTAGTTTTGAAAAAGAAAAGAAAGCAAGAGATTTTCTAACTAAAGAAATAGATAAAATAGATCAAAAGGAAATTGATTTCCCTTCAAATATAAATATGGTTAAAGCATGGTGTGAGAACAATAATAAAGAAAATTGTGAGGTATTTCAGGCTTATTTAAATCGTCGGCAAGCGGATGGTGAGAGAGAATATTTCAAAAATGTGAGTCAAGCATTTGAATTTTTAATTAAAGTCTCTCCTACAAAAAAAGTAGATGGTGCATGGCTGTATAGTTGTGTTCACTACTGGAATGATCCAGTTTTTCATGAACTAATTATTACGTATTTGGAAGAGCTGGGGTTAGGTGAACCGAAAGCAAACCACGTATGTATTTATGATGATTTACTACGTAGTTTGGGAATCGATAGTTTTGATCTGCTTTTAGAAGATGAATACTATCATCATGCCGTGGTTCAGTTGGCTCTTGGTTATGCTCCAGCTGAGTTCATTCCCGAGATTATTGGGTTTAATCTGGGCTATGAACAGCTGCCTCTTCACCTATTGATTAGCAATTACGAACTAGCTGAACTGGGCATCGATTCTAAGTATTTCAATCTGCACATCACCATTGACAACATTGATAATGGACATGCAAATAAAGCGATTAAAGTTATAGAAAATATTTATGATAAATATAGAGATAAAGAACTTTTTCTTAATAAATTAAAACGTGGTTTTGCGCTAAACAATCATGGCGTGGGCTCTTCGAAAATTATAAAAAATTTAAATGTTGAAGATTTTGTTCTTAAAATTTTAAAGAGAAAGGCGCTCGTAGGGCAATTAATTCATAACGAAACCAGAGAGTTTGGGTGCAAAACGATTAATCAATGGTTATCTAACCCAGACGATGTTGAAGGGCTGATATCACATTTAATTGACCATAAATGGATTAAATTTAATAGTAATCCTGAACAAAGTATTTTCTGGAGATTAATTAATGATGAGAATGGAAAAATGTTTGGAGTGTTTACTCCTGTAGAGCGCCAGATCATTCATGATTGGATTGCAGGAGATGACCATTCTTCTAATTTCTTGACTTACAGCAAGGCACTCAATAGTAGTCAGCGTATTCAAGACTATCTATTTAGCTATATCTCTGATGGCGAACTTGATGCTTTGCAAGAACGTATAGGTCAGTCGCATGATCTTGCTATAAAAATATGCAAATTAACCCCATTTTTAGCACCCGACTCACACCATAAGAGTATTGGACTTTGGAGCACGCGCAAATATGTCGAGCTTCTTTTTCCATATTTAAGTTCCTTTAACAAAAATTAGTTCTTTAATTTTTCTACTTCACCCAAGGTTTAACTTTAAAACATAGGTAATGAACATGACTGATAACGTTAAATTAACAAATAAAACAAGTGAAATGGCTGGCGCTGATGAGGCAAACAAAGCCAATACTACTCAAAAAACTGAACAATTAGACACAGTAAGAGATGATGCTACAAATCAGGCTTTAACCACAAATCAGGGGGTTAAAATTGCTGATAACCAAAATAGTTTAAAAGCAGGAACGCGCGGATCAACATTATTAGAAGATTTTATCTTACGAGAAAAGATTACCCATTTTGACCATGAACGAATTCCAGAGCGTATTGTGCATGCTCGTGGCGTAGGAGCTCACGGTTATTTTCAGGCTTATGAAGGTAATGAACGCCTAACAAAAGCGGGTTTTTTAACGGATCCATCTATTCAAACTCCAATTTTTGTACGTTTCTCGACTGTACAAGGGCCGCGTGGTTCAGCTGATACTGTTCGTGATATTCGTGGATTTGCTATTAAATTTTATACCCAAGAAGGCAACTTCGATTTGGTCGGCAATAATGCTCCAGTTTTCTTTGTACAAGATGGTATTAAGTTCCCTGACTTTGTACATGCGGTAAAACCTGAACCAGATACTGAAATGCCTACTGGAGGGAGCGCCCATGATACATTTTGGGACTTTGTGTCTTTAGTACCAGAGTCAGCACATGCTGTGATTTGGGCCATGTCTGATCGTGCTATTCCTCGTAATTTACGTTCAATTCAAGGCTTTGGTGTGCATACCTTCCGTTTAATTAATGCTGAAGGTAAAGCTCATTTTGTTAAGTTTCACTGGACCCCTAAACAAGGCTTAAGTGCTCTGGTTTGGGATGAGGCACAAAAACTTGCAGGTAAAGATCCTGATTTCCATCGTCGAGATCTTTACGAAGCCATTGAGCAAGGCGTATATCCTGAATGGGAATTAGGGGTGCAAATTGTCGCAGAAGAAGATGAAATGAAGTTCGATTTCGACTTACTTGACCCAACAAAAATTATTCCTGAAGAATTAGTTCCTGTCACACCTATTGGCCGTTTTGTTTTAAATCGAAATGTTGATAATTTCTTTGCTGAAACAGAGCAGGTTGCTTTCTGTCCGGGGCATATTGTACCGGGTATTGATTTTACAAATGATCCCTTATTACAGGCACGACTATTCTCATATACGGATACACAGTTAAGTCGTTTAGGCGGACCGAATTTCCATCAAATACCAATTAATAAACCTGTATGCCCATTCCATAACAATCAACGCGATGGTATTCATCAGCATACCATTCATAAAGGGCAAGCTTCTTATCAACCAAATTCAATTGATGGGAACTGGCCGGTTGAGACACCTCCGGCGGCAGAAAATGGTGGATTTGAAAGTTACTATGAACGAGTGAGTGGTCAAAAGATTCGTGAAAGAAGTGAATCTTTTTCAGATCATTTTTCTCAGCCGCGTCTTTACTACAAGAGCCTTGCACCTCATGAGCAGAAACATGTGGTCGATGCGTATACCTTTGAACTCAGTAAGGTAAAAAGAAAATATATTCGTGAACGTCAGGTCCAACAAATTTTGGCGAATATCGACCTTGATTTGGCACGTCAAGTGGGAGCAAATCTAGGTATAGAAGTACCTGATCTTAGCCTCGATTTTAAACCTCAATCCGTTGAAAAATCGGCTAAGTTATCCATGCTCGCTTTCCCGCCAGCCGATATTAAAGGCCGAAAAATAGCCGTACTTATCCATAATCTGGTGAAGTCTGATGCATTAGAAACCATTAAGAACTGGGCAGTTAAGGAAGGGGCTGTTGTTCATTTATTAGCACCGAGTTTAGCACCAGTTAAAGATCATCAAGACAAAGTTATTGCGGCTGATGGTATGCAAATGGCAGAACCATCAATTGCTTATGATGCGGTGATTATTCCCGATGGTGATAATTTAAATACGGTGATACAAGATGGTGTAACTCGTCATTACATATTAGAAGCCTATAAACATTTAAAACCAGTCGTTTTTTTAGGTAATAAATCTGACCTACTTGACCCGCTTAATTTGGTTGCAGATGAAGGTACTCTAATAGAAGATGAATTTAAGCATATTTCAGAGAAGCTTAAAAACTTGCTTAAAGCTCATCGAGTTTGGTCGAGGGAGCAAATAGCTCAGCACGTTCCAGCTTAAAGTAAAAGTCCTGAAGGTTAAAACTTTCAGGGCTTTTTTATATCGTAGCCGCAGTCGTGACGATGATTATAATGTCCGTGGACAAAATTCACGAAATCAGAAACGCGATGCCTCTGGACGGTTTACGTCTTAAGCATAGCGCTTTAAAAACAAAGGAGGTTTAGCCTCCTTTGTTTTAATATTTTATTGGGGGAGAGGTTGTAGCCCTTTTACAATATCAAGATATTCAGAGCCATTTAACCAAAAAGATTTTTTTAAAAATAGGGTGGTCATAATACTTTCTGCTGCTTCACTTTCCGGATTTTCACAGAAAATTCCATAGCTTTCGCCTAATACCGCATCATTTTCAATGAGGCGGATATAGTAAGCATGTTGCTCATTTGCATAACCTAAAACTGCATCACGTTGATTTTTCATTTCGCATGTCTCCATACCAAAAAACTGAATTTAACTAGAATGTTAAATGTTCAGAATCTCATTTGATAAAAATCATAAAACAGTCAGTAATCAGGACTATCCCATAATAGGTTTTGATTTTCTTCAAATTGCCATTTTGATTTAAACATCCCTGTTAAAAGCAAAATGGATTAAAATCTGATCATGGGATTTATTGTTATGCAAAAAAAATATTTCGTCAACTTGAAAATGTAACTTTTTCAAGTTACATTGTCTGTGTAGGATTTGAACGGTGAAATGGAGGCGAGATGTCAAAGAAAAACGAGTTTGAGCATGGCGGTGCCCGTAAAAATGCTGGTCGTAAAGCACAGTTCAATGAACCCACAAAAGTGATTCGTGTTCCAGAATCTCAAGTGAACTTTATCAAAAATTGGTTACTGAATAATGTCAAAACCGACAACCGGACAGATTTTAGCTCAAAATTGAAGGTTCAACAGGTCCATGCAAATAACGATAAAATTTACCATATTCCTTTAGCTACTGAACGTGTTGCTGCGGGTTTTCCTTCGCCAGCGCAAGATGATATTGAGCAAGCACTCGATTTAAATGAATATTTAATTAGAAATGAAAATGCCACCTTTATTGTCAAAGCCAATTCTTTATCAATGTTAGACGCTGGAATTGATATTGACGATCCGCTTATTGTGGATCGTAGTCTTCCCGCTAAATCTGGGGATATCGTAATTGCGCTTATTGACAATGATTTCACTGTTAAGCGCTTAATGATTGATAATAATTACCACCCACCTAAAATTTGGCTAAAAGCTGAAAACTCCGATTATCAGAATATTTATATTGAAGAAGGGCAAGAACTGGTCATTTGGGGAGTCGTGACTTATAACCTTAAACGAATGAGATAAGGCGTTGCTTTCATATTTTATGGTTTTAGTTACTGATCCGAGATAGGGACCAGTAACTCTAAGCTAAGTAATATTTTTAAATTTGCCCAATCAATAAACATGTGGCGATGATTACCATAAGACCACCTGAAAACCGTCCTACTAAGCGTGCTGCCTGTGGTCTGCTTTTTAGAATAGCTTGTGAACCGTAACCTACCATTAAGTAAATAATCGCGCAGCTAATCATGTGGACAACACCAAAGGCAATAATTTGCGTAGTCACCGTCCATGATGCAGTGGTGTCAATAAATTGAGGAAGCAAGGCTAAAAAGAGTAGAAAAACTTTCGGGTTTAAGCCACTCACATAAACGCCTTTTGTTGCCCAGCTTAACCATGATTGCGCTTTTTCAGACTCAGACTGATTTGGAGTAGGAGGGGTAAGTAATAAATTTATTCCCATCCATAATAAATAAGCAGAACCCGCAACAGTAAGAATCATCAGAGCCGTCGGGTTATTTGCTACAAGCAGACCAACACCAGCCGCTACCAATAAAATCGTAATAAAGTGCCCCAATAGCATACCTGCAACGGCAGGTACGACCACTTTACCTTTAATTCCTGCCGAGATGGCATAGGCCCAGTCTGCCCCTGGAGTAATAATAAAAAGAATGGAGACACTCCAAAATGCAATAAAAATGTTAAAAGCCATATGCTTATCTCGGCAAAATATTTTCCAAAGGTTTCGTTCGTGGTTTAGAAAAAATTCCTATTTATTCGAACTTGTTGAAAATAATATGCTCATGTATTTAGAATGTGCTTTTAAATGTTTGCTCATATCACACTCATTTGGGGTAAATTTTTCTAAATGGATCGCACGGATAAAAAGATTCTTGCTGAATTGCAATTAAATGGCCGATTATCTATTACTGAATTGGCAGAAAAAGTAGGCTTAAGCATTTCACCATGTCATCGACGAGTGAAGGCTTTAGAGGAGTCAGGAGCCATCAAAGGCTATCGGGCAGAACTCGACCCGAATTTAGTAGGTTTTGAGTTTTCAGCGATTGTTTTTATTACGCTTAAAGAAGGTGATAAGCAGGCAGTTGAGAAGTTTGAAAATGCCGTGATTGATATTCCACAAATCATTCAGGCCCAGCGCTTATTTGGTGAGCCAGACTATTTGCTGCATGTGGTAGCAAAAGATTTACCCGCTTTTCAACGGCTATATGATGAAAAGTTATCGGCTATTCCGAGTGTGCAACGACTCATCTCAACCATTGTGATGAAAGATGTCGTGCCTGAACGTTTATTTCCGATTGGCTAAAATCTTTAGGGGTAAAAAAAGAAGCTTTAAAAAGCTTCTTTTTTAGTCTTAAGGATATTTAGGTATCTAGTGTTTTACACAAAGAGCAGATGGTGCCGTTATGTTTATGAGAGAACATAATATCTGGACGCTCGTAACCTTCTTCACATACACGGCAGTGGTAAACTGTTGCAACTGGTGTACCTTCAGCGTCAAAACGTGGTTCTTTAATGCCGTCATCATGTGACTTGATGTAGTATTTTCCTTTGGTTAATAAACCCATGATTGGTGTTAATACAAAGGCAAGTACAAGCGCGATAAGCGGAGAGTAAGGCGCCAAGAAACTACCAAGTAATCCGAAGAATGCTGCGATTGATAGTCCTGCTGACACAAGGAACGCCACCATACCCACAGGGTTTACGTTGTAGAGCATGTCGCGGCGGTATTCCGGTTCTTTTGGTGAAAGCTTTAAAACATATTTGTTGATTGAAATGTCTGTTGCAACAACCACAACCCACGCAATCGCAAAGTTTGAATAGAACCCTAAGATTTTACCGAGTACTGCAAACATGTTGCCTTCCATTAAGGCAAGGGCAATTGCCAAGTTCACCATCACAAAGACAATACGACCCGGATAATGTTTGCTAATACGAGTGTAGGCACTTGTCCAAGCAAGAGAACCAGAGTAAGCATTGGTCACGTTAATTTTAATTTGAGAAATGACCACCAAAATAACCGCAAGTGTTAGAGCAGCCCAGCCCGGAAGCATGTCATGAAACGCTGCATTAAATTGTTGAACAGGTTCAGTACTGTTTACACCCGGTAATTTTGTTAATAAGTAGAAACCTAAAAATGCCCCAATAATTTGTTTGATTGCCCCTAAAATTACCCAACCTGGACCTGCTGAAATCACAGCAGCCCACCATGCTTTGCTATTTTCTTTTGTTTTAGCAGGCATGAAACGTAAGTAATCAATTTGCTCACCGATTTGCATAATCAAAGATAAACATATGCCAGCACCTAACATGATCGCGGCCATATCTACAGTCGCAAAACCCTCTTTACCTGTAAAAGTAGCAAACTGGCTGACTAAGGTGGGTTCTTGGTAAATCAGATAGGCCACAGGACCAATCATGAGAATGAGCCAAAGGGGAGTTGTCCATACTTGTAATTTACTCAAGGCCTTCATGCCGTAAATAACAAGCGGAATCACCATGACGGTTGAGATGAGATAGCCTGCCCAAAGCGGAATACCTAAACCGAGTAATAACCCTTGCGCCATGATTGAACCTTCAAGGGCAAAGAAAATAAATGTGAAACTGGCGAAAATGATACTGGTGAGGACTGATCCGATATAACCGAAACCTGCCCCACGGGTAATCAAGTCGAGGTCGATGTTATAACGTGCTGCGTAGTAGGCAAGAGGAATACCGGTTAAGAAGATAATAATTGCTGCAAATAAAATGGAGAAAACCGCATTGGTTGTTCCATAAGACATACCAATACTGGCGCCAATAGAAAAGTCAGCAAGATAGGCAATACCACCAAGTGCAGTAATAGCAACAACTTTGGGGCTCCAGCGCCGAAAGCTATGTGGAGCATAACGTAAAGTATAATCTTCTAAGGTTTCATTCACTGCTTTTTGTGAATCTGTACCTTGCACAGTGTCCAGATTTGGATGTTCAGATACACTCATAACATCAATCTCCCAATCATTTTCGGTCAATCAACACAAATATTGATCATTGTTTTTTGATGAATTTGAGTGTGTGATTTTTGATGAAAATTGGAAATACGTTATTTTGCGTATATGTGCGTATTCGAGAAAATCGCCATGATAAATGACTTTTGGCATAAGGATTGCTGGGTTTAATGCAGCCACATGCCAAACATGAGTGTTATGCCAGATTCTTCACGCCCCCAACAAGCGCCACAACGTGTGATCAAAACGCGCCGTGAATATAATATTTGGGTGGCAGATGAAAGTATCGAAGATTATGCGCTCCGTTATGCGCCCACATCAGTACGTAAATGGTCGCCTTGGACCGTTACCAATACCGCAATTTCGACCGTTAGCTTCTTGGCTATGGAAGCCATCGGGGCGACCATGCTTTGGCAGTATGGCTTTAGCAATGCGCTGTGGGCGGCAATAGTCGTATGTACCATCATATTTTTAACCAGTTGGCCGATTAGTTACTACGCTGCAAAATATAATGTAGATGTTGATTTGCTTACTCGTGGTGCAGGTTTTGGCTACATTGGCTCGACCATTACTTCTCTGATTTATGCCAGCTTTACCTTTATTTTACTTGCGTTTGAAGCCGCAATCATGGCGATGGCACTTGAGCTTGCCCTTGGCATTCCACAAGTTGTTGGTTACTTAATTTCTGCATTGGTGATTTTACCTTTAGTGGTCAAAGGTATTGGTTTTATTAATAAAGTTCAGGCAATCACGCAGCCAATCTGGCTCTTGTTGCTGTTGTTGCCGTGGTTTTTTGTACTGTGGAAACAGCCACAAATTTTAAGTAGTAGCCTGCATTTTGTTGGTGCGGTTTCAAACTCAACTGATTTTAATCTGTATTACTTTGGTGCAGCGTGCACTCTTATTTTTTCATTTGTGATCCAAATTGGTGAGCAAGCCGACTATTTACGCTTCTTACCGCAACAAGAAAAAAATAGAACTGCGTGGCGTTTTGCTGTTTTTTTAGGTGGTCCATCTTGGATTATTTTTGGTTTTCTCAAAGTTTTGATGGGCATGTTGCTGATGGTTTTAGCCTTTCAGCTGTTGATTCCTGTCTCTGAACTAGACAATCCGACGTATTTATATTGGGTTGCCTATCAACAATTTATTCCAAATCCTCAGATTGCTTTAATCCTGACTTTAGCACTGGTTTGCTTGGCGCAAATTAAAATTAATATGACCAATGCTTATGCTGGCTCATTGGCATGGTCAAACTTTTTTGCCCGTTTGACTCATAGCCATCCAGGGCGAATTGTTTGGCTTCTTTTTAACGTTTTTATTGCCATTGTTTTGATGGAAATGGGCATTAGCCATGCGGTCGAGCGCATTTTGGGGCTATATAGCAATGTCGCTTTGGCATGGATTGGTGCTGTTGTTGCCGATTTAATTATCTGTAAACCTTTAGGTTTAAGTCCGAAGGGAATTGAATTTCGCCGTGCTTATTTATATGACATTAACCCCGTTGGTGTGGGAGCCTTACTGATTGCTTCAGTTTTATCGATGCTTAGCTATTTGGGCTTTTTTGGATTAATGGCGAAAGGCTTGGCAAGTTTTATAGCCTTGGGAAGTGCGATGCTATGTGTTCCTATCATTGCTTACTTAACCAAAGGCAAATATTACATTGCACGCCAGCCTGAAAAAATTCAGGCAACTTCGGTTGCAAACTGTGTTGTATGTGAACGGGACTATGAACTCGCTGATATGGCAGGTTGCCCAGCCTATAACGGTACGATTTGTTCTTTATGTTGTTCACTTGAAGCACGCTGCCATGATTTATGTAAGCCTGATGCTCGTTGGTCGGTGCAACTTAAAAAAGCCATCTGGCATTATTTACCAGAACGCTGGGCCAGCCGTTTAAATAGTCGGGTCAGTTTATATTTATTACTGACTTTAGGGCTGTCTATTGTTTTGGCGGTGAGTTTAAGTCTGGGTTATATCCAAGAAAAAACATATCTGGAAACGATTAATGCTGAAGGAGTTCCTCAGCTATTTACACTATTTGTCAAAATTTACACCATCTTGTTTTTATTAATGAGTGTTGCTGCATGGTGGTTGGTACTAAACGATGAAAGCCGCCGTAATGCTGAAATCGAGACACATCAACAAACAGCGTTATTGATTGATGAAATTGCTGCTCATGAAGTCACCTCAAAAGACTTGCAAGATGCCAGAATTTCAGCAGAACGGGCAAATGACGCAAAAAGCCGTTATGTCATTGGCATTAGCCACGAACTACGAACACCTCTAAATAGTATTTTAGGCTATAGCCAATTGCTTCAAAAACAAGAGCAGCTTTCGGAACAAGGCAAAATGGCGCTCGGGGTGATTAGTCGTAGTGGGCAGCATTTAACTTCACTCATTGATGGTTTACTGGATTTAGCACGAATTGAGACAGGCAAAATTTCTTTAAATGTGGTGGATGTCCATTTCCCAAATTTTATAGAACAGATTATTCAAATGTTTCAGCCGCAGTTTGAACAGAAGAATTTACAGTTTATTTATGAAATTGGAGATAACCTGCCGCACTATGTCCGCACCGACAAAAAGCGCTTAGAGCAGGTACTGATTAATTTATTAGGCAATGCTTTAAAGTTTACGACGAGCGGCACAATAACTTTAAAAGTCGATTACCGCTTTCAAACGGCTTATTTTGAAATTAGAGATACAGGTTGTGGCATTGCAGAAGCGGATTTAGAGCGAATATTTAATCCGTTTGAACGAGGCAGTAATGTGGTTCAAGGTGGATTTACTGGAACAGGGCTAGGCCTACCAATTGTAAAATTATTGGTAGATTTACTTGGCGGGCAGCTATCTGTGAGTAGCCAGCTCAATCAAGGTTCACAGTTTAAAATTAAGTTTTATTTGCCTTCAAAAGAGGTGGTTCATCCAATTTCTAATGTTTACTCCAATCAGATTACGGGCTATCAAGGCGAGCGAAAACGAATTTTGGTTGTCGATAATGAAGCGGTTGACCGCGGCTTAGTTGCTAATTTTCTAAAACCTTTGGGTTTTATTATTGAAGAAGCCGAGTCGGGCATTGACTGTTTAAGACGTGTACCTATTTTTCAACCTAACCTGATTTTGATGGATTTAAATATGCCTTTGATGGGCGGCTGGGAAACTGCGCGGTTATTGCGCCAGAATAATATTACCAATGTGCCCATCTTAATTATTTCGGCCAATGCAGGTGAGCGTGAAGTCAATCCACAAGATGCAGTTTTAAGTGAAGACTTTATGCTAAAACCAATCGACCTCAATTTGTTGCTGAGTAAAATTGGAGATAAGTTAGGGTTGGTGTGGGCTGATTCTAAGTCCACATTAACCGAAGAAAATAATGAGGTTCAAGCACTTCATGTAAAGACGTATAAGCAAGAAAAAGTCACTGTTTATACACCAACAAGACAACCAGAAAATAATGGCCCACAAGATTTAACTCAAGCCTTGCAACAACTAGATGACTTGTTTGGACAAGGCTATATTCGAGGCATTCAACATGCTTTAACGCATTGTCGTCAAGATTTTCCGGAGCATGACGAGTTATGGGAACAGCTTGAACAGGCTATTCAGAAGTTTGATTTAAAACACGCCCAACGATTAATTCAGGATAAGCAATGAGTACGCAACATGTTTCTTTTCAGCAGGCTTCAACAACTGAGCAGGCTGTTATTCTGATTGTGGATGATGTACCGGAAAATCTGGGCTTGTTACATGAAAGTCTGGATCAGGCAGGGTATCGCGTGCTTGTAACAACGGATGGGTTGAGTGCAATTGAAATAGCACACCGATGCTTACCCGATATGATTTTGCTCGATGGCAATATGCCACATATGGATGGTTTTGAAAGTTGTATACAGCTTAAAGCAAGCCCAATTACTCAGTTTATTCCAGTCATTTTTATGACAGGCTTGTCGGAAACAGAGCATATAGTGCGTGGTTTTCAGGTGGGCGGGGTAGACTACGTAACCAAGCCACTGAATATTGAAGAAGTATTAGCAAGAGTAAAAACGCATTTGGCACATGCCAAACTGTTACAACAACAAAAACAGGTGATTGATGCAACTGAAACAGCAATTCTCGCGCTAGATGTTCAAGGTAAAATTGTTTGGAAAACCCAAAAAGCCAGTGATTTATTGAATCAATATTTGTCGGAAATAGAAGGCTTTGAGGCAGGTTTAAAAGCTTGGTTTTCAGACTTGGAACATGAAAAAGACCCAAAAAAATTAACCAGCTGTTCTTATTCAACGCCATCTCAGCAATTACAACTTTTATTACTCACGCCGTGGCAATCTGGCACAAGTGTGGCGAAAAATTATCTTATACAGATCAAGACTTCTACGCCTGCATTAGACGTCGCTGATATCTTAAAATATTGCCCACAGTTGACTCAGCGTGAAGCAGAAGTTATGCACTGGTTGTTATTAGGGAAAACCAATAAAGATATTGCGGAAATTTTGGAACTGAGCCCGCGGACGGTAAACAAACATTTAGAACATGTTTTTGAAAAGCTTTGTGTTGAAAATCGAACTGCGGCAGTGGCGCATATTAATAGTCTGGTGCAAGAGTTTCATTAAATAAATTTAAAAATAGAGGCCCGTTTTGAGCCTCTATCATCGCTATTACTTTAAGTTTTGTTTAAAGAAACTGGTCAATTTATCAAATGGAATAAGATTGACTCGATCATATAAATCAACATGTCCCGCACCTTTAACGTAGTAAAGCTCTTTTGGTTGGCCTGCGAGTTTATAAGCTTCTTCACTAAACTCTTTTGAATGAGCCTGATCACCAGTAATAAATAGCATTGGGCGTGGTGAGATGGTTTCAATATCGTTAAATGGATAGAAGTTTAAAAATTTGACATTACTTGTCAGTGTTGGATGCGTTGTAAGGTCTTTTGATGAACTTTTCGGCGTATATTCTCCGCGTGGGGTGCGATAAAAGTCATAAAATTCACGTTGGATCGGATGTGTATCTGCCGTTAACTCATGCGTAGTCCCACTAGTATATTTTGTTTCACCGCCTGTGAACTCGACATAACGTTGCGCAGCCGCTTCAGCAATAATTTGCTTTCTTTGCTCTAAGGTTTGTGAGTGACGTAAGCCATTGCGGTTCGCAGCTCCCATATCATACATGCTGACAGTGGCAATGGCCTTCATACGAGGGTCAATTTTTGCTGCGCTAATGACAAAACTTCCACTTCCGCAAATACCAAGTACACCAATACGTTCATGGTTAATAAAAGATTGTGTTCCTAAATAATCTACAGCCGCACTAAATGCTTCTGCGTAAATGTCAGGTGCAACTACATTTCTGGGTTGGCCTGCGCTTTCCCCCCAAAATGATTGATCAATCGCCAATGTTACAAAACCTTGTTCAGCCAGTTTCTGTGCATAAAGCATAGAGCTTTGTTCTTTCACGGCTCCCATTGGGTGACCAATTACAATGGCGGGGGCTTTTAGTTTTTTATTTAAGTTTTTGGGAATAACCAGATTACCGACTATATCCATGTTGTATTGATTTTTGAAAGTGACTTTCTGAATAGTCACTTGCTGGCTTTGATAAAAGTTATTTGCGCCGTTAGTCATGTCTGCTGCCATACCTGAGGTTGAAGAGAATAAACCAATTGTTGCAGCACAAATTGCCGCTGCTGTATGGGTTTTAAGCTTTTTAAACAAGGGAGATGTAGTCATGGATACCTCAATTTAAATAATTTGAATGGGTGAATTTGCTCATGCTTATTTCATTTGGGAAATTGAAATTTTGATGGGTTGTTTTTGCTTGAATTCTTGGGGAATAGCCTCAAGTTTCCCAAGCAAAATAAGACCATTTGCGTACCCAACAGTTGAGTCTTTATAGAAAAAAGCCAGATTACCCCAAGGGGCGTAATAGGTAAGATCACCAGCTTTTCCTGCATAGCCATTGGGTGCATTCTGTGTAGTTAGCTTGGTGGGTAGGTCGGCTATTTTTTCAGTAGAGTCATAATCTTTAAGGGTTAATGTCAACGGAAGCTGCTTGGCAAAATCTTGAACCGTCGGTGTCATGGGTAATGTTGCAAATAGTGGTTGCTTTGATCCCTCAATATCAATACGGATTTTCATCATCGATAACCTTTGTTGATTGTCGCCCGTAGGCCTTGTGGCATAAGAGATAGATATGGCTGAAAACGAGAAAAAGATGCTGAGTAAAGCGAGAAAAAACTTCTGAGTAGCCATATCGAAGAACCTCATTTCTTTAAGAGAACGAACTTAAATACAGTGAAGTTATTCAATTTCTAGCGTAAAGGTATGAGCTGAATTTATTAATTTTTGACAATAATAAAATCAGGCACTTTTATGCTTGAGCTCATCTAAATCTTGATGCTCACTGCTTGATATAGAGTTTAATGAATCTTCTTTATAATAATTAGCCTAAAAAACAAACATGGACTTATGAGCAATATTCATAAATAGTTTTATCATTTATAATTAAATTAAACCGTGAAAAGAGACAAAAGCAGATGATAAACAAAGAAAACTATAATGATCTTTATGCTTTTTTAATGGTGGCTCGAGAAGGGAGTTTTACGAAGGCCGCAGGAAAAATGGGAATTTCGCAGTCTGCGCTCAGCCATACCATTCGCGGTTTAGAAGAGCGCTTAGGAATGCTACTTCTGACCCGAACCACACGAAGCGTTTCACCGACAGCCGCGGGTGAAAGATTAAAGCAAACCATTAGCGCCAGCTTTGACCAGATTGATAATGAATTATCGCTTTTAACATCATTTCGGGATCAGCCCGCTGGTACGGTTCGTATTAATGCCAGTAGCCATGCGATACGGGAAGTTCTTATTCCAAAACTTGAAAAGATTGCTGGTGATTATCCTGATGTACAAGTTGAGCTAGCTGCCAATAGCGGTATGGTGGATATTGTTGCAGAGCGATTTGATGCTGGAGTTCGTTTTGGAAGTCGTGTAGCAGATGGCATGATTGCGGTACGTATTAGCGCAGATGTCAAAATGGCGGTGATTGCAACGCCCAAATATTTTGAGAAATATGGAATTCCTGCAACCCCCAAAGATTTAATCAATCATCAATGTATTGGCTATCGTTTAACGACTCAAGGCAGCATTTATGCATGGGAATTTATGAAGGATGGACAAGAAACAAAAATCAAAATCCAAGGACAATGGATATTTAATGAAAGCTACGACATTGTCGAGGCGGTTAGAGCTGGATTTGGATTGGCTTACATTCCGCAAGAACTGATCCAACAAGATCTCGATCAAGGCAAACTTGTTCAGGTATTGGATGAGTACAGTATCCAGTTTCCCGGATACCACCTGTACTATCCACATCGTAGACAGCTTTCGCCTGCATTAAGGTTGGTTATTGATGTGTTGCGTGAGTAGCACTTCGCCATGTAATAAGAGCAATGATAGCACCCAATAACAACACAATAGCGCTCATATAAAACGTAGCACTATAGCCTTGTGAGTCATATAGCAAGCCGCCTAAAGTTGCACCTAAAGTAATTGCAAATTGGATAATCGCAACCATCAAACCGCCACCAACCTCAGTATCTTGATGCAACGTTTGTGCAAGCCATGTGTTCCATGCGACAGGCGCCGAAGTTCCAATGAATCCCCATAATCCCATTAATATTGCGACCAACCACAAGTGCTGACCACCAAGCACGAAGGCATAAGCAATGCTTGCCATCATTAAAGGAATAAGGATGAGGTAGCGATAGACATGTTGATGAAGAATAAAACTAATCACGAATGTGCCAACTAAACCTGCGATACCTAATATGAGTAATAAAATGGATAACATGGCCGCATCGACATGACTGACGGTTTCTAGAAATGGGCGTAAGTAGGTAAATAGCGCAAATTGCCCCATAAATAGCAATAAAATCCCTGTCATGCCATAAAACACAATCGGACGTTTCAGTAGTCCAAATGGATTTTGTGACTTTTCAACAGACATAACTGCTGGAAGAGCGGGCATACTTTTAAATTGCCATACAAGCGCAATAATCGCGATAGGAACGATACAGAAGAACGCACCACGCCAGCCAATGATTGAACCTAGAAAACTTCCTAAAGGTGCGGCTATTGTGGTGGCTAAAGCATTGCCGCCATTTAATAGACCGAGTGCTTTGGGTACAGCTAAAGGAGGTACAAGTCTCATCACAATCGAAGTCGACATGGCCCAAAAACCACCAATCACTACACCTAAAATTGCACGACCCACCATGAATAAAGCAGCAGAGTGAGCAAATGTAATAAGCATGCCAGAAATGATCATGAGTAGGGTAAGTAACAGCATGATATGACGGCGATCCCATGTCTTAAATACACGGCTAATAGTTAAGCTGGTTACCACAGCAAAAATGCCTGAAATTGCGATTGCCTGACCGACTTGGCCTTCACTCATATTTAAATCTGAAGAGATTGGTGTGAGTAAACTTACGGGCATGAATTCTGAGGCAATTAATACTGCACAGCATAGTGACATTACAAATACAGCACCCCATGCAGGTGTGCTATTCTCATGTGTATCTTGCTCAATTTGATGGAAAGAAGACATAAAAGTTCCGACTTTAAAACCGTTAAATGTTCATAAAAGAAATGAACAAATCTGGTTGCAGAGCTTATCAGCAAGGGTTTGAAAGGATTAGGCCTAGAATTACGAATAGAATTATGAGTTTTATGCATGAATTGTCTTTAAAAAGCATACAGACTCGCTGCTAAAAACAGGCTATTTTTTTACACTTAGATTTGTTCTTATAGTTCAAGATATACAAAGTCATTTTTAAATAAATATGAGTCGTAAGAAGAGGAATTTATTGTGAATATTCAACAAAAAGATGATACAAAACACGGTAGCTTTAGTTTACTTGATGGTGAAACCGTTGCAGGTGAAATGACTTATACATGGGCAGGCGAAGGCATGCTGATTATTGATGCCACAGATGTGAATGAAAATTATCGGGGACAAGGCGTAGGTCGCCAATTACTTGATGCTTTAGTTGCTTTTGTTCGCGAAAAAGATGTGAAAGTGATTCCGCTTTGCCCTTATGCAAAATCGGTATTTGATAAAGATCCAAGCATTGGCGATGTCCTTAGAAAATAAGCAATAGACTGGAAGTTGTTTCATGAAAATCGGGCGTTGGTGTCCGATTTTTTTTATTGGTTTTTATTATATATGGACTGAGATGAACATGTTTTAAGCGGTTGTATTCAACTGATTTGAATGCTTTCGATTGCCAAATCGAATTTATCAAACTTATAGAAAAGCTTATCTAATAAAAATAGTTTTAGACCAATTGGGAAAAAAATAAACTCGGTACACAAATATTTGATCGCTGATTAAAGCTAAATATTTATAACGTTTTAATATTATTTTTTGGAATTTTCCTTGAACTGGCAGTATATCCATAGTGTGTTGCCGCAATTTTTCTCTGCAACTTTGACCACGCTGAAAATTTCAATTATCAGCATTATTCTGGCCATTATTGTAGGGCTGATTTGCAGCATTTTAATCACATATCGCGTGCGGGTACTAAATAGAATTGCCCAGTTCTATATTGAGTTATCTCGAAATACCCCTTTATTAATTCAACTATTCTTTTTGTATTACGGTTTGCCCAAACTTGGTATCAAAATCGATGGTTTTGCCTGTGGTGTGATCGGACTGACCTTTTTAGGTGGAAGCTATATGGCGGAAGCTTTTCGAGCGGGTCTACAATCTGTTGCAAAAGGGCAGATTGACTCTGCAAAAAGTATTGGTCTGCAACCGATTCAAATTTTTAGATATGTCATTTTTCCTCAAGCGCTTGCTATTTCAATTCCAGCAATTGGAGCAAATTGTTTATTTCTCATTAAAGAAAGTTCTGTTGTAAGTGCGATTGCTGTCGTTGAGCTGCTTTTTGTCACCAAAGACTTAATTGGCATGGACTATAAAACTACGGAAGCTTTGTTTTTATTAATCATGGCTTATCTGATTATTTTATTGCCCGTGTCTATTTTAACCAGTTATCTGGAACACAGAAGTCGGAAGGTGAGCCATGGAACTTGATTATTTATTTCAGGCGAGTCATCTCGAACGTTTAATGTGGGGACTCTGGGCAACCGCAAAAATTGCTTTTATTTCAGTATTTTTCTCTGCGATTTTAGGCACGATTTTAGGTGTCATTATGACTTCTAAAAACATAGTAATTAAAGCACTGTGCCGTGTTTATTTAGAAGCGATTCGAATCATTCCAATTTTAGTTTTGCTTTTTGTTTTTTATTTCGGCTTTGCGACATGGTTTAACTGGCAGTTTTCTGCGATGTGGGTGTGTGTTGTGGTGTTTGTTTTGTGGGGCACGGCTGAAATGGGCGATTTGGTCCGTGCAGCCATAACCTCGATCGATCAACATCAACGCGATTCGGCCTATGCGCTCGGACTGACTCATGTTCAAGCATTGGTCTATGTCATTTTTCCGCAAAGTCTAAAACGTGTAACACCAGGCGCAATTAATTTATTTACCCGAATGGTGAAAACCAGCTCTTTAGCAGTACTAATTGGTGTTGTTGAGGTCATAAAGGTGGGCCAGCAAATTATTGAAAATTCGCTGCTGACTGTGCCGAGCGCCTCGCTTTGGATTTATGGCTTTATTTTTATTTTGTATTTTCTGATTTGCTATCCCTTATCTCGTTTGGCGGCACATTTAGAAAAGGTCTGGGAGTAATTATGCCTTTGTTATCGATACAACAATTACAGAAATCATTTGCACAAAGTCATATTTTACAAGGTATTGATCTGGATGTAGAACAAGGAGAGGTGGTTGTTATTTTAGGGCCATCGGGCTGTGGTAAAAGTACCTTACTGCGCTGCATTAATGGCTTAGAACCGATTCAGGGTGGTGAAATCCGTTTAACTGGTTCAGGTGTTTTGGGTAAAGATGTTGACTGGACTAATGCTCGTCAAAAAATTGGCATGGTTTTTCAGAACTATGAGCTGTTTGGGCATATGAATGTGATTGACAATATTTTGCTCGGGCCACTCAAAGTGCAAAAACGCCGCCGTGATGAAGCTGAACAAGTTGCAGATGAGTTGTTAAAGCGAGTAGGACTCTTTGAACGAAAACTCGATTATCCGCGACAACTTTCTGGTGGACAAAAGCAGCGTATAGCCATTGTCCGTTCACTGGTCATGCAACCTAAAGTCATTTTGCTCGATGAAATTACAGCCGCACTTGACCCAGAAATGGTCAGAGAAGTGCTTGATGTAGTTTTGAAACTAGCCAATGAGGGGATGACCATGTTGATTGTGACTCATGAAATGTCCTTTGCCCGTAAGGTTGCTGACCGCATTATTTTTATGGATAAGGGCAAAATTATTGAACAGGCGCCACCTGAAGATTTTTTTGAACAGCCGAAAACAGAACGAGCTAAAACCTTTTTAAATATTTTGTCGTATTAAGTCTTTTATTATTTGAATCATGAGGAAGTGAATGTTTAAACGTAATTCAATAAAAATATTAAGCAGTATTGCTGTTGCTGGGGTGTTATTAACGGCATGTAGTAAAACGCCATCAACTGAGCAAGCAAGTAATACTCAAGAAGACCAGTCTTTAGAGCAAGTCAAAAAAAATGGGGTGTTGCGAGTTGCCGTTTTTGCTGATGATCCGCCGTTTGGTTATGTAGACAGTGCTGGCAATAATCAGGGCTTTGATGTGGCCTTAGCAAAACGAGTTACTAAAGATCTGCTTGGCGATGAAAAAAAAGTTGAGTTTATTGTGACTGAGGCTTCAAATCGGGTGGAGTTTTTAAAATCAAACCGTGCCGATGTTGTATTTGCGACATTTACAGTAACGCCTGAACGTAAGGAGGTTGTAGATTTTGCCGAGCCTTATTTAAAAGGTGCTTTCGGTATTGTCTCTCCTAAAGCCAAACCAATTACTGACATTGCTCAATTAGAAGGTAAAACGTTAATTGTAAATAAAGGCACCAGTTCAGATACCTATTTTACTAAGCACTATCCGAAAGTGAATTTACTGAAGTTTGAAAGAAATTCGGATGCGTTCAAAGCCTTGACTGATGGTCGTGGTGACGCAATTTCACAAGATAGTACTTATGCTTTGGCGTGGGCTGCGAAGAATCCAAGTTATGTGGCGGGTATCCAGTCTATTGGTGATCAAGAGTTTATTGCACCAGCAGTTAAAAAGGGTAATACCCAATTATTGAATTGGCTCAATACTGAAATTAAGCAGCTAAGAACAAGCGGTGAAATTAAGAAAATTTATGATGAAACCTTAAAACCAATTTATGGTGAATCGGTTAATCCTAATGTGTTTTTAGATGTAGGCCAATAATTTTCGATATCGCTGGAGCAGTGTCTAAAAGTAGGCACTGTGATTTTAAATAAGACTTTTACAAGAACGATAGGGTGAAATAATGACAACACTAACTTTACAAAATATAAAGCATGTCCTCGCTGCATCTTTGCTGAGTTTAGGTTTGGTTGCATGTGATAAAGGCACGCAATCTAATGAAAAAACAGCTGACAGCACTCAAACTGTGTCGAGTATTGAGCAGATTAAAAAGAATGGTGTCGTGCGTATTGGTGTATTTAGCGATAAACCGCCGTTTGGATATTTAGATGCTCAAGGTAAAAATCAGGGCTTCGATGTAGAGATTGCCAAGCATGTTGCTAAAGACTTGTTGGGTGATGAAAACAAGGTAGAGTTTGTTTTAACTGAAGCTGCAAATCGTGTCGAATATTTAAAAGCCAATAAAGTCGATATTATTTTTGCCAACTTTACAGTTACACCAGAACGTAAAGAAGTAGTCGATTTTGCTAAACCTTATTTAAAAGTTGCTTTGGGTGTGGTGTCTCCTAAAACTCATCCAATTACAGATATTGCTCAACTCAAAGACAAAACTTTGTTGGTGAACAAAGGCACTACGGCTGATTCATTCTTCACTAAGACTCATCCTGAAATTAAACTACAAAAATATGAGCAAAACACTGAAACCTTTGATGCTTTAAAAGATGGCCGTGGTGCTGCTTTAGCACATGACAACTTGCTGGTTTTAGCTTGGGCTAAAGAAAATCCAAATTACACTGTTGGCATTACCAATTTAGGTGAGCAGGACTTAATCGCACCGGCAGTGAAAAAAGGCGATAAAGAGTTATTGAACTGGTTGAATCAAGATTTAGAAAAATTGGCAAAAGAAGGTGTAATTCATCAGGCCTATGAAAAAACTTTAAAACCAGTCTATGGCGATACGATTAATCCAAAAGATTTATTGGTTGAATAATTCTAATAAAGAGGACTCTAGATAGTATTTGCTTGAGCTAGTATTCATCTACAGCCTGCCCATAATTTATAAAGATAATGTTTTTGCAATATTTTTTATAGATGGAAACAGTGGTCAGGTTCTGTAGATGACAAAGTTTTTTGGTTACTTTTTTCAAAAAAAGTAACAGAATTAGCTGATTGCTTTAGAGATAGAAAGGTAGGATTCCATCGTGTTAATTCCTCGATTCTATATTATTTGAACTTAAATAAAGTCGGCTCTGCTGCCAATTTATCTGCCAAATATTGAATAAATACACTTAATTTAGGTGGTACGTGGCGTGTGGGCGGATAGAGTAGCCATAGCCCACCACTGTAATAGGTCTTAAAATCCCAGTCGGGTAAAACTTGAACCAAAGTCTGTTGTTGTAAAGCATGGCGCGCAACAAAGTAGGGTAAGCTGGCTACTCCTAAATGCTGTAGGGCTGCGCTTAAACGTACACCTGTATGATTTGCAGCATAACGACCCCGCACAGTAACGTTAATGGACTTATTCCCTTGTTGAAATTTCCATTTTGAATCACTGAGTTGTTCACCTAAATAAATACAGTCATGCTGCTTTAAATCATGAGGATGGGTTGGTATGCCATGTTTTTCCAAATATTCAGGTGTAGCACAAATCAAGTGATCGATATCAATGAGTTTTCGTCCCATTAAGCCGCCAGAAGGTTGCTCTGTAATTCGAAGCGCTAAATCAACTTCATCATCAATTAAGTCAACGTAACGGTCTTCTAAAAGCATTTGAATATCAATTTTTGGATAACGTTCTAAAAACTCTGGTAAATGTGGATGAATCATAAAATGTCCAACGGCTTTTGGAACACTCAGACGAATGATTCCTTGCGGTTCAACATGAAATTTGCCCGAACTTTCCATCACTGCCTGTGCCGCATTGACCATATCTAAACAACGTTGATAGACCTGTTGACCACTTTCACTCAAACGAAGCTTTCGTGTGGTTCGATAAAGTAAGCGTGTTCCTAAAGCACGTTCTAAGCGAGCAATCGCACGGCTTATCGCAGATGGTGTAGTACCGAGTTGTCGAGCCGTTTCAGAAAAACTCCCTGACTCGACCACTTTAACGAAAGTCGCCATTTCATTTAACAGAACTAAACTTTGATTTGTGCTCATGAGGCAAAAGTTATTTGAATTTAGAGTGGATTATCGCGTTTAAGAAATCGCAATACAATCTTTTTCATCTTAACGTATATGTAGAAAAATATGACGCAAGCATTGTATTTAACAGGTGTTCTTGCCGCTGAGGTTGAAGTTCTAGCGTGTAATCCTTATGAAGATGGGCGTTTTGCCGTGCGTTTATCGGCAACCCCATTTCATCCTCAAGGTGGCGGTCAACCGAGTGATACGGGCAAAATCGCAGAAGTTGATGTAGTGCATGTAGCGATTGAACAAGGGGAAATTATTCATTACTGCACACAACCTGTTGAGTTGGGAGTGGCTTTTGCACAAGTGGATGAAGCAGTACGTCGTTATCATAGCCGCTTACATTCAGCAGGGCATTTGCTTGGACATGTAATGCATCTATTTGGCTGGCAAGCTGTAAAAGCGCAGCACTGGCCACATGATGCACGAGTTCAGTTCATTGCTTTGGATACAGCTCAGCAGTTAGATACTCAAATGCTTGAACAGCATTGTTTACAATATATTCAGGCTAATTTACCAGCCAATCTTCAGCAACGTGCAGATGGTTTTCGTGAAATCGGGTTTGGTGAGTTTTCTGCATTTCCATGTGGCGGGACTCATGTTGCAGCATTAGGGGATATTGGTCTTATAGAAATTCAGTCCTATCAGATTAAGAAAGGAAAGCTCAGTGTCAGTTATAGCGTTGCCAAGGAGGCTGAATAAATGTGGCAGTTGTATGGGCATGAGTTTTTAACGCTGGCACTCATTCACTTTTTGGCAGTGATTTTACCGGGACCAGATTTTGTGGTTACGGTAAGACAAAGTGTACGTTATGGTTACTTAATTGGATGTCTGACTGCGATTGGTATTGGTGTTGGAATTTCGGTTCATGTGTTTTATACACTTGTTGGCATTGGCTTTTTGATTCAACAAAGCGAATGGCTCATGTCAATCATCAGAACAGCGGGAGCGGCTTATTTGCTGTATTTAGGATGGCAATGTTTGCGTAGTCAGCCGAATACTAATATTGAGATTAATGACCAAGCAGATACAGATACTCCGAGTTTATTTAAAGCCTTTACGATGGGTTTTTTAACTAATGCTCTTAACCCGAAAGCCACGATATTTTTTCTGGCAATTTTCACAACTATTGTGAGTGTAACAACTCCCATGAAAGTTCAGATCTTTTATGGCGTATGGATGTGTATGGTTAATGCAATTTGGTTTATGGTCGTGAGTGTAATGTTTGCTCATCCAATAGTACGCAAACGATTTTTGGAGTTTGGGGTTTACTTTGAAAGGGTGATGGGGCTGTTGTTAATTGGAATTGCATTGAGATTGATTTGGGGATTATTTGTTTAATTGCCGTGAGTATTTAGTGGGGTTGCAGAAGTACGATTTTAGATTGCTTATAGTGTTCAAGGCGGAGTCTTATCGTTTATACACCAATAGAAAGTAGCTAATTCTGTTACTTTTTTTGGAAAAAGTAACCAAAAAACTTTGTCATCTACAGAACCTGTTAACTGTTTTCATCTATCAGGAAATGTTGCGAAAACATTATTTTTATAAATTATGGGCAGGCTGTAGATGACTCTTAGCACGAGCCGAAAGCTAATTCAGAAATCAAATTCAAAATAATAAGACTCCTCTGTGATAGCTACTTTGACTTGTTCGTATATATGAAGTTGAGCTAAAGTAGTTTTAAGAAATAATCCATAAAAAAGACCGCCCAAAAGCAGTCTTTTTTAAATAAATTTAATTGCTACGCCTATTACGCGTCAGTTGATGTAATACCGAAACCAATAAATCAATTTCTTCCGTTGTATTATAAAAAGCCAAAGATGGACGCACGGTTTGTTCCACACCAAAACGACGTAAAATTGGCTGTGCACAATGGTGACCAGAACGTACGGCAATACCATGTTGGTTTAAAGCCTTACCGACCTGTTCCGTTGAATAGCCTTGTAAGGTAAAGGACATAACACTGGCTTTGTGATGTGCAGTTCCGATCAAGCGTAAACCAGACACACTGCTCAGTGCATTTTGACCATATTCAAGCAAATCATGTTCATAGCGCGCAATGTTATGAATACCTAAACTTTCGACATATTCAAGAGCCGCACCTAAACCGACTGCATCGGCAATGTTCCCAGTTCCAGCTTCAAACTTGTTTGGTGCAGGTTGGTAAACCACCTGTTCGAAGGTGACGTCCTGAATCATGTTGCCGCCACCTTCCCAAACTGGCATGGTGTCTAACAGTTCTGGTTTCGCATAGATGGCGCCAATGCCTGTTGGTCCAAACACTTTATGTCCAGAGAACACAAAAAAGTCGGCATCGAGGGCTTGAACATCGGTTGGTATATGCGAAACAGATTGAGCGCCGTCAACCAATACACGTACACCTTTGGCATGAGCAATTTTAATGACTTCAGCAACAGGGGTAACTGTTCCCAAAGCATTAGACACTTGAGTAATAGACAGCAGTTTAGTGCGTTCATTAATCAGTTTTGGCAACTCTTCTAAAATAATTTGCCCCGTGTCATCCACAGGAATTACTCGTAATTTTGCTCCAGTTTTTTTAGTGAGTTGATACCAAGGCACAATATTGGCATGGTGTTCTAAGTGAGAAACAATAATTTCATCACCTTCACCAATATTTTGTTCGCCCCATGTTTTTGCAATCAGGTTAATGCCTTCAGTGGTTCCTCGAACAAAGATAATTTCTTTGGAAGAGGGTGCACCAATAAAACGGGCAACCACATTTCGCGCATGTTCATAGGCGTCGGTTGCACGAGCTGCTAACTCATGTGCAGCACGGTGAATGTTTGAATTTTCATGCTGATAAAAATAAGCAATTCGATCAATCACGCGCTGTGGTTTTTGTGTAGTAGCAGCATTGTCAAGCCAGACTAGTGGGCGACCATTGACGCGTTCCTGCAAGATTGGGAAATCACGACGAATGGCATGTACATCTAAGGGTTGAGTACTGCTTGCTACAAAGGTAGGTTGAGATGGATGATAGTGACTATAACTTTGCCCGCTTTGTGGTAAGTCTAAGAAATAAAATCCAGAGCTTGGTGAGGTTTTTGCTGGTGTGTCAGCTGCAAAACGATCTTCAATGAGTAAAGACTTTAGCTGGTCTCCATGCGGCAACTGAAAAGACTGCGCAATTGAATAGTTATCTTCAACACCAGTAACAGATGGTTCTGCTGCATTTGGAGCAGAAAAATCATTTAAAAAATAATAAGGTGATTCACCTGCACCCGTTGGAAGGCTTGGTTCAATACGGGGCACGTTCGGCTCACTATGAACAGCTTGTGGCAAATGTGGTTCAAATGGTGGGCGTGGCAAATTTGCACCACCAACTACAGGCGCAGAGGCTACAATTCGACGTTCAGGGTAGTCTGGCAAATTTGGAATATGCTCAGGATATTCTGGATTAAGACTTTTCTGAAAGGCGATATTGGGCGCACGACCACTGAGTGCAGAAAATGGTTCACCCGGTTGTGGTGGGTGTGGAGGTGTACCTACAGGTAAATCCAAGTTAAGGCCCGATGGAGAAGCCGAACTGCTTGAACTTGGCAATGCTGAAAAAAACTCATTAGCAAGACGAGCAATGGTGGACTCATCAGGGAAGTTGGCTGGTGGGTTAACACCAGTCACTTCCGACCCTGTTGGACTACCTTGCAGATTACTTGTAGTTAACTGGGTAGTCATGATATTTGTCCACCTCCACATCATCTAATACTGCTAAAGCATCATCAGTCAATACTGCAAGTGAGCAATATAAAGAGATTAGGTAAGATGCAATCGCGTTACGGTTAATGCCCATAAAACGTACTGAAAGCCCCGGTGACTGTTCACCAGCAAGACCTGGTTGGAACAAACCAACAATCCCTTGACGCTTTTCACCGACACGAAGCAGCAAGATTTTAGTTTTGCCATCTTCTACCGGAATTTTATTAGATGGAATGAGGGGAATCCCGCGCCATGTAATAAATTGCGAACCGAATAAACTCACTGTTGGAGGCGGTACGCCACGACGTGTACATTCACGGCCAAATGCTGCAATTGCATCTGGATGTGCTAGGAAAAATCCTGGTTCTTTCCAGACTTTACGTAATAAATCATCTAAATCATCTGGAGTTGGTGGGCCATTTAAAGTTGGTATACGTTGGTCATCTGTCACACTCGCCAATAAGCCATATTCAGGGTTATTGATGAGCTCACTTTCTTGACGTTCTTTAATGGTTTCAATCGTTAAACGTAGCTGTTCCTTAATTTGATCGTGGGGGCTGCTGTAAAGGTCAGCAACACGTGTATGTACATCCAGAACAGTCGATACACCATTCAAAAAGTATTCGCGTGGCTCTGGGTCATAATCAACAAAGGTTTGAGGTAAAGTTGCTTCATCACGTTGTGTGCAAGCCACTTGAATATCATCGGTATTATTTACACGGTTTAGGCGATAAATACCTGCTTCAACAGGAAGCCATTGAAGTAAGTGAGTCAGCCATCGGGGAGTAATTGTAGAAAGTTGAGGAGCTGTCTTGGTTGCATTGGCCAGTTGGCGGGCCGCATGGTCCCCAAGCGCAAGTTGGGCTTTATCAGTATTTTTCGCCATGAATCATTTTTCCTTATTACAGTGGCTTGGTAAAATCAAAAAATTAAAAACTCTAGTATTGCTATAAACTAGAATTAGTTCTGGTTTTAAAAAATAAAAAGGTTTTATAAACTTTGAATAGGTGGCTTATTAATTAAAAATCTATCTTTAAAATAAAAATATATTTAAATGAGAAATAAGCATTAAATTAATTTAATTCAGCTCTTACTATTTGTTTGTCTCCTTATCTATTTATTTCACATCTATAGTTTTTAACCGGGAATATGATTTTTTTGATAAGACTCATTTGGTGACTGTAAAATCTGGCTACCTGCGGCAATACTATGTGTCAGCCAGACATTTCCCCCAATAATGGACCCTCGACCAATCGTAATACGGCCTAAAATCGTGGCACCTGCATAGATCACAACGTCATCTTCAACAATTGGATGGCGTGTATAATCTTTTTTCAAAGCACCATCATCATTGGTTTCAAAGCGTTTTGCTCCAAGCGTTACTGCCTGATAAATACGGACACGTTCCCCAATGACACTGGTTTCACCAATCACTACGCCAGTCCCATGATCGATAAAAAATCCTTTACCGATTTGTGCACCCGGATGAATATCAATTCCCGTTGCAGAGTGGGCTAACTCAGAAATAATGCGAGACAGTAGAGGTACTTGGGCGTATAACTGATGCGCAATTCGGTGATGAATAATCGCAAATATGCCCGGATAGCAGAGTAATACCTCATCCACGCTATGTGCCGCCGGATCACCTTCGTAGGCTGCACGCACATCGCCATCTAAAAGACGACGTATAGAAGGCAAGGTATTAGCAAAATCCTGAACAATATTTTGGGCAAGCTCTTGCGGCTGTTGGGCTGTGCTTGAATGACCCAAATGACGCTTTGCCTCATAATTTAAAGCCAGTTGTACTTGAGCATGTAAGGCTGTGAGTACCCGATTTAAAGTATAGGCAATATAAGAATCTTCAGTTTCCTGACGTAAGTCGGCAGGGCCTAAGCGCATTGGAAATAGAATCCCGCAGAGATCATCTAAAATGGCTTTTAAAGCTTCTTTAGATGGAAGTTCACGGCCCCCAAATTCTTTGATTCTGTGCTGTTGCTGACGCCAGTCATGCCTTGCTTGTTGTAAACCCTGTACAACAGCATTAATGTTCCATTGAGTCACAAGCTTTCCTTGATTCATTGAAAATGTGTTGAAGTTTTAGTCTTGTTGCCAAGGGAGTTGATGAATACGCCAGCCGTTTTTCTGGTTACGCTGCTGTTGATCATCTAAGTCACCTTCGAAGCCTTCAAGAACGTTATAAATGTGCTCAAAACCCGCATTAAATGCGGCTTCGGCTGCTAATGCTGAGCGGTTTCCGCTACGACATAACAAAAGGATGGTTCTATCTTTACCCGTCTTGGTTTCGAGTTCTTTTAAAAAACGTGGATTACGATTGAAAGAGGTGCCTGTTGCCCATGCAACATGAATACTTTCAGGAACATATCCTACAAATTTGCGCTCTTCGTTAGTGCGTACATCAACTAAAACTGCCTGTCCTTGTTGTACGAGATGCCATGCATCAGTGGGTGATAAACTTCCACTAAAATTAAGCTCATGGTCTTGGGCATATTGTTTTGCTTTAGAAAGAATCTCTTCGTTTGACAAGGATGTATTTGAGCCCGATGAAATAAAACCAGAACGGTTTTCTGTATTTAATTTGGCATTCATTAAAAATATCCTTTATCTTCTATCTAGATTGTTATTGTTGAATTTACGCTGATTTGAATATAAGCAGAAATAACGAATATCTATTTATATATATTTTTTTATAAATAGAGCATGTGGGGATTTTTTAGAAATATTATTAATTAATCTTATTAACTATTATTAAAATTAGATAAGTATAAAAATTAAATAAACTCGTTGTTTAATATCACATCATCTTAAACAATCAGCGAATTCACTGCTAAAGCGAATAACTGGTTGCTTTGTAAAATAAATGCTTAGCGTCTAAGCCATAACTTGTATACTCAATGTTGTCTAGAAATATAAGATTTTGGTGACGATGTGATTGAACTGCCCAATGCAAATGATTGGATTGTCAGAAATTCCGATCCAAATAGTCTGGAGCGAATCGAAGCATTTTTTAATGATCATGCTTATGAGTTGCATCGTCATGATACATTTGCAATCGGTCGGACATTAACTGGTGTTCAAAGTTTTCATTATCGGGGAGAGATGAAACATAGCTTGCCAGGAATGACCATGGTGTTACATCCTGATGAAAAACATGATGGAGAGTCCGGTACACGAGACGGCTTCAGATATAGGATGGTGTACGTAGAGCCTGCAACCCTACAGGAAATTATGAAGGGTAAGCCTTTACCATTTTTTGAAAATGGCTTAAGTCAGGACCCCCGTTTATTTAAGGCAACAGATGTTCTATTACAAGGGATAGACCAGCATATCGACCCTTTAGAAAAGCAAGATGCTTTATATGATTTAGCCACTACACTTTACGAAATTTCAGATAAAAAACAGCGAACTTCTCATTCTTATGACTATGTCGCAGCGGAACGTGCCAGAGAGTTTATACATGCATCTTTATTTGAGAATATTTCTTTAGATGATATTGAAAAAAATATTGGGCGTGACCGTTGGAGTCTTTCACGCGACTTTCGACTGCTATTTGGTACAAGTCCACATCGATATATGACCATGCGTAGGTTAGAGGTTGTGAAGTCTTGTCTAATGTATGGAGAGTCATTGACTCAAGCTTCCTTAATTGCAGGATTTTTTGATCAGAGTCACATGACTCGTCATTTTCTAAAAGCATTTGGACTGACTCCAGCCAGATGGCGGATGATCAATAAGTTATCTTCCTAAACAGGTTATGTAAAAGTCAGCCTGTTTAGACTGACATAGACTTTGTCTTAAATTAGATTCATGCCTTTCAAGAAATCGTAAAGCATAAATATGCCAGAAATGATTAGCATCATTGCCATGGTTTTATTTAAGCGATTAAACCAAATTTTATTTTTAATTTTTTTGCCTAACACTGCACCAGCCCACGAATAAAGACAGGGTGCGTCTGCTGCACCAATCGAAATGAGTAACGATACTAAGAAGATTTGAATGCCAGTAATGTGCGCTGTTGGGTACATAATTGTTGTAACAGGCAAAATAACCAAAATCCCTTTTGGATTTAATGTTTGTATCCAAAAGCCATTCCAGAAAGAAAGTGTCTGAATTTCAGTGGCTTCATCATTAATGTCGATATCTGCCTTTAACATTTGAAACGCAAGATAAAATGTATAACATGCACCGAGCAAGGCAATATAGTGCAGGGCATTTTGTGGAATGATAGCCGCACCTGCATATCCAAAAATCATGAATAAGATCAGCATCGCACAGCCGACACCCATAAAAAAATAAATGGTTTTTTTGAATTGTCCTGTAAGTCCCGAATTTAAACCCATGAAATTTACTGGGCCAGGGCTATACATCACACTCAAGGTATAAAGAAAGATTTCCATAACGCATCTACTGAATCAAAAACAACCCAGCATACTGACTCGTAAATTTAGGGTCTTGTACGTTTGCGATTGCGCTTGCACAAACGTACAAGACGAGAAAAATCTGGATTAGGCATGATGACTAACTTGAGATAAATGATTCAGGATGGAGCTTTATGTTTGACACAAAAATTGCGTTGATTGTCCGTAATGATCTTGCGGCTTGGCAAAGGCTAAATGTTGTGGCTTTTTTGGCAACGGGAGTTGCATCGGCTGTACCTGAAATGTTGGGTAAACCTTATATCGATGCAAATGGTTATGAATATGGCAATATGCTAGGGCAGCCAATGTTGGTATTTGAGGGTGATTTATCAGGACTACAAAAAGCGCATCTTAAAGGAATTGAGCAAGATTTAACGATTATTCCATATGTACATGCCATGTTTTCTACAGGCAATGATGAGGATAATCGAGCGGCTTTTTTGGCCGACGATGCAAATCAATTAAATTTGGTCGGGGTAGCGTTAAGAGGACCTAAAAAAGCAGTTGATAAGGCAATTAAGGGACTTTCATTACATCAATAGGTTAAATAATTTTTTAATATTGAAGATTAATAAAACCCACTATTTGAGCAAAAGTGGGTTTTATTTAAAAAATAACAATTAAAGTTTATCTTGCGTTTTGGTCTCAAAATCACTTGCATCATGACGTTCATGTAACTGTGTTTCTAAATCGCCAAAAGTGCGATTAACCATACGACCACGTTGTACCGCAGGGCGCGCCAGAATCGCATCTGCCCAACGTTTTACATGTTTATATTCATCAACACCTAAAAACTCTGCGCCGTTATAGACCCAGTTTTTAACTAGACCACCATACCAAGGGAATGCGGAAATGTCGGCGATGGTATATTCAGAACCAGCTAAATATTCATTTTTTGCTAGATGCTGATCTAACACATCAAGTAAACGTTTTGTTTCCAGAGCAAAGCGGTTAACCGCATATTCAATTTTAACGGGCGCATAGGCATAAAAATGTCCAAAACCACCACCTAAATATGGCGCGCTGCCCATTTGCCAGAATAACCAATTGAGACATTCAGTACGCGCAGCAATATCGGTCGGAATGAAAGCTTTAAACTTTTCAGCCAAATAAAGCAAAATTGAGCCAGACTCGAAAACTCTTAATGGTGGGTTTTGGCTATGATCAACCAATGCTGGAATTTTAGAGTTAGGATTAACTTCTACAAAGCCACTGCCAAATTGCTGTCCTTCACCAATTTTAATGAGCCAAGCATCATATTCAGCATCTTGATGCCCTAATTCTAAAAGCTCTTCAAGCAAAATAGTGACTTTCTGACCATTAGGTGTTGCTAAAGAATAGAGTTGGAGCGGGTGTTTTCCGACGGGCAGAGTATGTTCGTAGCGAGCACCTGAAGTGGGCTGGTTTAAATCGGTTTTTTCTCCAGTCCATTGCCAAACTTGTGGAGGAATATAGTTTGAATCACTCATTTTTCATCTCATTTTTGGTTGAAATATAGGATTTAGTTATGTCGCAAGGCAAGCCATTTTTGAACGCTCGGGCGTTGCCATTTTTGCAGTGCATAATTTTTTAATCGCTCTGGTACAGCATCACCATTTCGAATAAGGCGTTGTAACATCAGTGCGAGTTCAGCATCCACAATGCTCCATGAACCAAAAAGAAATTCTGCATCAGGCGCTAGAAGTTTTTCTGCAACAAAAAACAGTTTCTCGGCTGCCTTTTGGCCTTCTTCTGAAAGCGGAGTGGAGTTGGGTTGAATAAAAATAACATCAGTTGGGCGTTCAGTTCTTAAAGCCACCAAGTCTGATCTGAGCCATGCTTGAATTTGTCGAGCTCTTGCCCGAGCCTGAATATCTGTTGGATAAATTGGTGTGTCTGGATAGAGCTCTTCTAGATATTCCAAAATGGCAGATGATTCTGATAAGGCAAAATCATTATGCTCAAGTACAGGGACTTTGGCTGTTAATGACTTTGCTACAAAAGATTTCTCAAACTGGTCTTGTTGGCCTAAGTTGATGGTCGCTATTTCAAATGGAATGTGTTTTTCATGTAGCCCGACAAAAACCGTGAAGGCATAGGGACTTAGAAATTGTGAATCTGTGTACAGCTTAAAATGTTCATTATTCATTGTTATTGTCCATGTCATAAAACAATCGGATCTAGTCTAAGTGAGCTGTTCCAAGATTGGGTAGCTTTTTTGTGGAAAAGCTTTATCGATTTCTGAATTAAGCAATTTCATTGTTCATTAGGGTTTAATGTGCTGAAAATGCTGACGAACAATGCTCAGCCACGCTTGTACCGCTGGTGAGACAGGAAGATTCTTTTTCCAAGCCATGACTAAGTGCCATTGAATATTTGGTTTTTCAAGCGGTACTGCTGCAAATAAAGTAGGGTCCAGCATGTCGGTATAGTATTGAGGGAGAAGCGCAATTCCCATACGTTGTAAAACCATATCTGCCAAGAGGTGCCATTGACTGGTACGACAAGCGATAGAGGGATAAAACCCACGCTGTTTACAGGCATCGAGAATAATACTATTTAAAGAGAAGTTTTCTGGAAACATTAAAAACGACTGATGTTGTAGCTCTTCTAGATTTATTTTTTTGCGTGTTGCCCAAGTCGCATCGCGACGTAAAAGAACCATTAAAGGGTAATTGCATAATTCAATGCTATTAAAAATTTGCTCATCAAAGGGCTGTAATAAAACGCCAACATCTAACTCGTTATTGAGTAAGGCTTGTTCAATACCACGCGAACCAACCTCCATAAAAGCCAATTCAATATCTGGCCATTGCTGATGATAATCAAATAGAGCAGTCGTTAGGAGCTGCGAACCCAAAGGTGGGACACCAAGTTTTAAAGTCCCTGTTTTTAATTGTTGAAAGTTTTCAATCTCAAGAAAGATGTTCTGTTCTGCCTGAAGAAGTTCAAGAGCATGTTGATAAATACGCTCTCCAATTTCAGTTAATTCAATTTGTCTTTTCCGTCCGTGATCAGGTTTAACCAAAAGCTGTACCTGAAGTTGCTCTTCAAGCTGCTGTAATATTTTACTAATGGTGGGCTGAGTCAAATACAACTCTTCAGCAGTACGGGTAAAACTTTTGGTTTTTACCAGTGTAACGAAGCACTGTAGTGATTTTAGAGAAAGCATAATAAAGAATAAATTATTCCATTTTAGAATAATATTAACATGAATAATTCATATTTAGCAGATTTAACCAAGATAGCATAATGGTGTAGTTAACCATTTAATTTCGTAAAATGAGTACTAAATCTGCTTCTGGAACACCCACACAACCTTCGCTTTTAGAGTTAGTTAAACAAATTCTAATTTTGGCTGGATTTTGGTGGGTGGGATATCTTTTACATCAAAAACTAGGTGTACCTGTCTCGGCAGGCATTTTAGGTATGTTTTTATTGCTTCTATGCCTGTTCTTTAAAATTATCAAAATCGATCAGGTGGCAATGGGAGCAACCGTTGTTTTAGGTGAGCTATTACTGTTTTTTGTGCCTGTGGTGGTTGCCGTAGTTCAATATAAAACCTTGTTTATGACTGAAGGTTGGCAAATTGTTTTGAGCATTGCCGTTGGGACTATTTCAGTCATGCTCAGTACGTGTTTGACCATTCACTATTACAATCGTTTGAAAGCTTATTTACAGGCTCGAAAACGTCTTCAGCATAAGCATATCTAAGAGCAAAACGACATGAATATCTGGTCAATTCTTTGTCTCATCTGGACGTTGGCAGCCTATGTTGTGGCAAAGCGAATCTATCAAAAGCATCCAAAACTTTGGTTGTCTCCCGCGATTAGTGTGCCTGTACTCACCATCATTTTGATGACGATTTTTGGAATTTCATACCAAACTTATGCCGAAGATACGCAGTGGATTGTTAATTTATTAGGTCCAGCTACGGTCGCTTTTGCTGTACCGATTTATCGTTATCGTGAAACAATCCGTAAAAATCTTGGTGTTTTATCGATTGCGATTATTGTGGGAATGAGTGTGGGCGTGATGTCTGCCTATGAAATGGCACAGTGGTTCCATTTTAGTCCTGAAGTCACCAATAGTTTGATGGCACGTTCGATTTCAACACCATTTGCCATGATTTTAGCTGAAGATATTCACGGTTCGGCGGCTTTGGTTTCATTATTTACCGTTATTACCGGTTTAGTCGGAATGATTTGCGGCGATGCGATTTTAGCGATTACTAAAATCCGTTCTAATGTGGCAAATGGGGCAGCCTTCGGCAATGCAGCCCACGGTTTTGGTACAGTTAGAGCTCAGCAACGCAATAGCGAAGAAGGTGTAATTGCCAGTTTAACTATGGTAATTGCAGGTATTTTAATGGTGCTGATTGGCCCGTTTGCCATCCATCTATGGTTGCTGTTGTAGATTTTGTCTACGTTGGCTTGTCATGTTGTTGAATAATTGTTGATAGTTTTTTTATGGCTTGTTCCATAAGTTCGGGTTCAAAGTCACCCAAGCCAACAATTAAACCTGAACGTTGCTGTTCTTTTGAAAATGTCGGTGAAATTGCTTTAATGGCAATGCCTGCATTGACTGCTGTGCTTGCGACTTCAACGTCATTAATGTGTTGAGCAAGCCATAACACCATATGCATGCCTTGATCGCCCGGTTGTAACCAAGCCAGCTCTTGAGGTATGTATTTTTCAATCAAACCAATAATGTGTTCTCGAACTTCTGAGTAAACATTCCGAATACGTCGAATATGCCGCTCTAAATAGCCTTCTTGAATAAAAGCAGACAAAACATGTTGGTCGGCTGTAGGCGGGTGTCTATCAATTAACACCCTCAGTCCACAAAAAGGTGCCACCAGTTCCTTAGGTAATACTGCATAGCCAAGTCTAAGTGACGGAAATAATACTTTGCTGAAAGTACCGAGATAAATCACTTGATCGGGTGCCATGCCTTGCAAAGATGGAAAGGGCTGACCGTTATAGCGGAGTTCACTGTCATAGTCATCTTCAATGATCCATGCATTTTGCTGTTTTGCCCAAGCTAATAAGGCAGTGCGTCTTGCTAGACTCATCGGCATGCCAAGTGGATATTGATGAGACGGGGTTACAAAAGCTGCACGGGCATTTGGAGAAAGTTTAATTCCAGCTTCAACCTGAATACCTTCTTCATCAACCGGAACACGGACCATACCAATGTTTTGTACGGTATGCTCAAAAATAGCTGTAGTACCACGATAAGCTGGATCTTCAATCCAGACCTCATCTTTGGCTTCAAATAAAATCTGGCTGCAAATATAAAGTGCTTGTTGAATGCCGGGCGTAATCACGATTTGTTCAGGCTCACAGTGTACAGAGCGTGAACGACGTACATAGTCTGCAATAGCAATTCTTAGTGATAAGACACCTTGCGGTTCGCCATATCCCGAAGGTGCACCTGCGCCGCGTGATCTAAATTTATTACCAAACTTACGCCAAATATCACTCGGTTGAGTTCGGCCAATGGGTACAGATACAGCAAATGGAACATGGGGAAGTGGTTTAAATTCCTTGAGCACTTGGGCATAAGAAAGTGCAGATTTGGTCAAAGGGATTGAGCTAAATATGGTTTCTTTTTGAGAATGTTGCGGCGTATTTTTTTTAACTAAAGCATGAGACACATAAGTTCCTGTACGTGCCTGAGAATCAAAAACACCTTCGGCTAAAAGCTGATCATAAGCTTCAATGATGGTTCCGCGAGCGACCTCAAGGGTTTGGGCCAGTTCACGGGAAGATGGTAAAGGATCCCCCGGTTGTAAATCGCCACTTTGCACAGCTTCGCGTAAAGCTTGGGTCAGTTGAGCACTAATCTTTCCTTGGCTTTTATCAATCTTTGCAATAGACGGAAGTTCAACAACTTTTGCCATTCTTGCCATAATTCTGGTCTACTTAAAAAAATACAAAGTGGTTCTTTTTAATAAACCACATAAACCAGAAAATTTACAACACAAAATATAAATAACCCTGATATTTACAACGAGGTTCTTAGCCATGTATATCCCTGATGATTTTGCAGAAAACTGTTTGGATGTCTTACATTCTCTTATTACGGAATATCCATTTGGTGTGCTTTTTAGTCATGGGAGCAATGGTTTAGATGCAAATCATCTTCCGTTTGAGTTACAGACAAATGAAGGGAACTTAGGGGTGTTGCATGCGCATGTATCTAGAATTAATCCTGTCTGGCAGGACGTTAAAAATGGAGATGAAGTGCTAGTCGTGTTTCAGGCGGGTGATGCTTATATTTCCCCAAACTGGTATCCATCCAAACATGAACAGCACAAACAAGTGCCAACATGGAACTATAGAGTTGTACATGCTTACGGTAAAGTGACGATTCGAGATGATGAGCGTTATGTTCGAGGTGTTGTGGCTCGTTTAACCCGTACACATGAAGCATCTCAACCTGAACCATGGAAAATGTCTGATGCACCAAAAGACTATCTAGAACCCATGCTAAAAGCTATTGTCGGTATAGAAATTGAAATTACCAAGCTTCAAGGAAAATCAAAACTTGGGCAAAACAAAGATCGTCGAGATATTTTAGGTGCGGCGGATGGTCTAGCGAAATCTGGTCATAAAACTATAGCGGATGCTATGTACAGTGTGGCTGAGTTAAACAAATAGTTTTGAAAATATAAAATTTTAGTATTCATTAAGGAGAAAAACATGTCTTGGACTACACCTGTTGAGTTGGTAGGCGAACACGTTATTTTAAAGCCGCTAGATGTAACTCAAGCTGAATCGCTCGCAGAAGCAGTTTGCGATGGTGAGCTCTACAATCTTTGGTATACCCGTGTTCCAAGACCTGAACAGATGACTGCTGAAATTGAAAGACGTCTTGGTTTGCAACAATCTGGAAGCATGTTGCCATTTTATATTGAAGACCGAAAAACAGGGCAAGCGGTGGGTATGACGACCTTAATGCATATTGAAGCTGCACATCGCCGTGCAGAGATTGGTTCGACTTGGTATCGTAAATCTGCACAGCGCACGCCTGTGAACACTGAGTGTAAGAAACTATTGTTGGCTCATGCATTTGAGTCTTTAGACTGCATTGCGGTTGAGTTACGAACATCTTCTTTAAATGTGCAAAGCCAAGCCGCAATTGTACGTTTAGGTGCAAAGCTCGATGGCGTACTCAGAAGCCATCAAATTGTAAAAGATGATATTTTGCGAGACACTCATGTTTATAGCATTTTAAAACATGAATGGCCTGCGGTTCGTCAAAACTTGGAATGGCTGTTAAGCAAACCGCGTTAGAAATCATTTAAACAGGCTGCTTTTCTCTTTTTGGGCTTAGCCAGAAAAGAGAAACTGCTGCAATGACTAACCACGGTATTAAAGCCATATTCATTGCTTTCCAGCCAACTAAGTCGAGTAACGCACCTGCGCTAAAAGAACAGATTAAGCCGACAATAAAAACAGTCATGTCGTTAATCGCTTGGGCCTTGGCTTTTTCAACTGGCGTATACGTTCCTGTTAATAAAGAAGTACTGCCAATAAATAAAAAGTTCCATCCCACGCCTAATAAAATTAAGGAGATAGCAAAAGATTCGAACTGAATACCAGAGAGGGCAAAACCAATGTAGCAAGCAAATAACACAAGACCTGCAAACATGATTTTAAGCACACCAAATCGGGCGATTAAATTTCCAGTAAAGAATGAAGGCAGGAACATACCGAGTACATGCAGTTGAATGACTGTCGTAATCGATCCAAGTTCATGATGTGAGTGTCGCATGGCGATCGGTGTGGCAGTCATACCTAAAATCATGATGCCATAGCCTGTTACCGCCCCAAACAAAGCAACTAAATAGGTAGGTTTAAATACAATCTCTTGCCATGGTCGACCAGCAGGAAAGTCAGATTTTTGTTCAACTGTGTGAGCAATATTTAAGCTGGATAAAATGCCCATTGCCACGAGTGAGATGATGCTGATAATTAAAAATGAACCGATATATTCTAAATGTTGGAATAAAGGACCACCAAAACGTGCCAAAGTTGGGCCAATGAGTGCAGCAACAATACCACCTGCCATAACCCAAGAAATAGCACGTGAACGGAATGCATCATTTGCAACTTCACTGGCAGCAAAACGATAAAACTGAGCAAAAGATTGATATGCTCCAACACATAGCGTGCCTAATGCAAGAAGCAGTAGTGAGCTATAAAAGATGCCAATTGAGGCAATAATTCCGCCAAGCACGCCTAAAGAGGCGCCGAATAAAAAACCGTTACGTCGTCCTACATGGGCCATGAGCATTGAGGCAGGAAACATCATTAAAGCAGTACCCAAAAACATAGATGCAATGGGTAAAGTTGCAAGCGTAGGAGTATTTGCAATATTAGCCCCAGCCAAACCACCAATGGTCATGACGATCACTGATATCGTTTGAAAAAGTGACTGGGAGCTCGCCAAAATTAGAACTTGGCGATGCATGGTATTTTGAAGCATAAAGAGCCTTTAATTATAAGTATTAATTGATGAGTCTGGATGTTTTCGGTTTTTATATAGGGAAGTATCAACAGTCCAGCTTGAAAATGTTGAGGCGTTTTTGGCAGCAGATATATGTATATTTCTTTAGCATAAACTATTTTTTATCAAGTAATTGCAGCTGAGTAATTAGACTTAATATTCTATCATCTGATAGTTTGATACAAAACAGTTGAAGCACCAGTTTTTATAAATAAGCAAGTTTATAGCGAACGTTTGGTGCCTTGATTCTCTCAAATTCCTTTTTAGCCACCTTAAAATAAATCATTAACCTGAGGTTAATGACTGCTGATGCAGGTTGATTGATCAAAATTCCATAAAGCGCTTTTATAGATTCAGAACAAAACTGCGATCTATATAGGTAAGCACATGGAAGGATCAGTTCAAAATAAAGAACGGTTATGGACAAAGCGGCGTCATGCCAAACAGCTAAAACTGGAGATGGCAAGCCAATATACCGACGGTGTGGTCATTCCAACTCAAGACATTATTAAAGTCTTAGAAACACTGATTACACCGGGTGACAGAGTCGTACTCGAAGGGAATAACCAAAAGCAAGCAGATTTCTTATCTCGATCTTTGGCACAAACCAATCCAGATGTTTTGCATGATTTACATATGATTATGCCGAGCGTTGGGCGTTCGGAACATCTTGATCTATTTGAAAAAGGCATTGCACGTAAGCTCGATTTTTCTTTTGCTGGTCCGCAAAGTTTGCGTATTAGCCAGTTGATTGAAGATGGATTATTAGAAATTGGTGCTATCCATACCTATATTGAATTGTATTCACGTCTTGTGGTCGATCTTATTCCAAATGTGGTGCTTTCGGCCGGTTTTATGGCAGACCGCCAAGGCAATATCTATACAGGCCCAAGTACTGAAGATTCTCCCGCACTTATTGAACCTGCGGCTTTTAGTGATGGCATTGTGATTGTTCAGGTGAATGAACTGGTCGATGACGTAACTGATTTACCACGTGTTGATATTCCTGCCTCTTGGGTTGATTTTGTGGTTGTGGCAGACCAGCCTTTTTATATTGAACCGTTATTTACTCGCGACCCGAAACATATCAAACCTGTTCATGTGCTTATGGCCATGATGGCAATTCGCGGAATTTATGAAAAGCATAATGTGCAATCGTTAAATCATGGGATTGGTTTTAACACTGCGGCAATTGAACTGATTTTACCGACCTATGGTGAGTCTTTAGGTTTAAAAGGGAAAATTTGCCGAAACTGGACTCTTAACCCGCATCCAACCTTAATTCCTGCCATTGAGACAGGTTGGGTTGAAAGTGTGCATTGTTTTGGTACTGAACTCGGCATGGAAAAATATGTTGCGGCACGTCCCGATGTTTTCTTTACAGGCCGTGATGGGGCGCTACGTTCTAACCGCATGATGTGTCAGCTTGCAGGTCAGTACGCCGTTGATCTATTTATCGGTGCAACTTTGCAAGTTGATGGCATGGGGCATTCTTCGACTGTCACTAAAGGTCGTTTAGCTGGTTTCGGTGGTGCACCGAACATGGGGCATGACCCGCGTGGTCGTCGTCACGATACGCCAGCATGGCTAGATATGCGCTTGCAAGGTGCCAATGAAACAGAAACCTATTTGGCCCGCGGTAAAAAACTAGTTGTGCAAATGGTGGAAACCTTTCAAGAAGGTGGTAAGCCGACTTTTGTGGATCGTCTTGATGCGATTGATGTTGCTAAAACCGCAGGTCTGCCTTTAGCACCGATCATGATTTATGGCGATGATGTCACCCATTTACTGACCGAAGAAGGCATTGCTTATTTATATAAAGCAAGTAGTCAAGAAGAGCGTCAAGCCATGATTGCCGCAGTGGCAGGGGTAACCAGTATTGGTCTAAGCCAAGATCCTAAAACCACAGCACGTTTAAGAAACGAAGGTTTAGTGGTATTCCCAGAAGATTTAGGTATTCGCCGTACCGATGCAACACGTGAGCTTTTAGCTGCAAAAAATATTGCTGACTTGGTGACATGGTCAGATGGTTTATATCAACCCCCTGCAAAATTCAGGAGTTGGTAATGATGGCTCAAATTCAATATCAAACACTCAGCCATAGTCAGCTTTTGGCAGACATGGCGGTCGAGGCTTTAATTGATGAAGTGAATCTGACACCAAAGCCAGCGTTGGTCGACCGTCGTGGCAGTGGCGCACATGATGATTTGACTTTGGAATTAATGGAGCGTTCTGCAAAAAGTTTAGGCCCAATGTTTGAAACGATGGCCCAAGCTGCAATCCAGCACGGAACAGTGTGTCAGGCCTTGCGTGAAGACATTGGTGAAATTGGTCGCCAAGGTGAAAAGGTCATGATGTTGGCAACAGATGGAGTCAACACACACCGCGGTGCAATTTGGGCCTTGGGTTTAATGGTTACGGCAGCTTCATTGGCACGCATGAATCAACAATATTTATCGGCTGTTGAGCTATGTGAGTTAGCAGGTCAGATTGCCCAGCTAGAAGATCGGTTTATTCCCAAACAGGCTTTGAGTCATGGTCAGCAGGTACAGAAAAAATTAGCTGTCTTAGGTGCAAAAGAGCAGGCACAACAAGGCTTTCCAACTATTGTGAATTTTGGTTTAAAGCAGCTTTATCAAAGTCGCAGTAAACCCATGAAAGAAGAGTTTGCTCGCTTAGATGCGTTACTTGCCATCATGACTAACCTGACAGATACCTGCGTGCTTTATCGCTCTGGAACAAATGGCTTAAAGCGTATGCAACAAGGGGCTCGGCAAGTGCTCGATTTGGGCGGTAGTTCAAGCTTAGAAGGCCGACGTGCTTTGCATTTGTTAGAGATTGACCTACTTAGGATGAAAGCATCCGCTGGCGGAGCAGCCGATTTGTTGGCAGCAACATTGTTTATAGATCGTGTTGAGCAGTCATCTTCAAAAAATAAAGAGGGATTTTGATTATGGAAACACTTCATTTTGAGTTTTTGGCGACAGAGCCACCTGTAAAAAAGGCATTAGTCGGATGTGTGGGTTCAGGTGATTTAGAAATTTTGATGGAACCCGGTGAAGCGGGAAAAACTACTATTCAGGTGGTGACTTCGGTGGATGGTAGTGTTGCACGTTGGAAAAATCTTTTCGAACGGATTTTTACAGCGCAAATACCACCAGCCGTCAATATTGATATTCATGACTTTGGTGCAACCCCCGGTGTTGTTCGCTTACGTCTGGAACAAGCCTTGGAGGAGATTGCTCATGACTGATATCCAAAGTTTATTAAATAAACAAGATTTTATTGAACTCAGTGCAAGAGAACGTGCCAAAGCATTATTAGATGAAGAGACTTTTCGCGAGTTACTCGATCCATTTGCACGCGTCATGTCGCCTTGGCTTGTTAAGCAAAATATTGTGCCGCAAGCAGATGATGGCGTGGTGATTGCAAAAGGAACTATTGAAGAACGCCCAGTGGTTTTAATTTCAATTGAAGGGTTATTTCAAGGTGGAAGTTTAGGCGAGGTGGGTGGAGCTAAAATTGCAGGTGCCTTAGAACTTGCGGTTGAAGATAATCTGAAAGGTATTCCAACAGCTGCAATTTTATTACTAGAAACTGGTGGGGTTCGCTTACAAGAAGCAAATCTGGGGTTGGCTGCAATTGCTGAAATTCAGGCTGCAATTGTGAACTTACGTCAGTATCAACCAGTGATTGCTGTAGTTGCAGGCAGTGTAGGGTGCTTTGGTGGCATGTCGATTGCTGCTGGACTATGTAGCTATATTGTAATGACACAAGAAGGACGTTTAGGCTTAAATGGCCCGCAAGTGATTGAACAAGAAGCTGGTGTACAAGAATATAACGCCAAAGATCGCCCATTTATTTGGAGCATAACTGGAGGAAATCAGCGTTTTGCCAGTGGCTTAGCAGATGCCTATGTTGACGATGATCGCCAGAAAGTTCGCCAACAAGTGATCGACTATTTAGCCCAAGGCGTACCCAATCAGCATCGTGGTTCAAATTACTCATTCTATTTAGCGCAGTTACAACACGTTGATACTACCGAGCAGATTACTCCAGCACAGGTTCAGACTTTGTATCAAGGAGAACAAGTATGAATATCGCCGTTGATACATTAAAAGCATCTACGCGAGGTGCACAGTGGTTTAAAGCATTCACACAGGGTTTTAAGACAGTTGAAGGTTTTCCAGCTTCGGTTTGGGTGGCAGATGGTCAGATTGATCAGCAAGCAGTACGCGTGATTGCCGTTGTTCAAGACAGCAATAATTTGTTCCCGCGAGCGAGACAAGGTGAAGTTGGCCTTTTGGAAGGTTGGAGCTTGGCAAAGGCTGTAGATGACGTGATTCAAGCTGATGCGTATGCCGAGACTAAACGCGGCATTTTATGTCTGGTTGATGTACCTAGTCAGGCCTATGGTCGCCGTGAAGAATTATTGGGTATTCATCAAGCTTTAGCGGGTGCAGTAGACAGCTACGCTAGAGCTAGATTAGCAGGCCATCCTATTGTCAGTTTACTAGTCGGTAAGTCGATGTCGGGTGCTTTCTTAGCGCATGGTTACCAAGCCAATCGTATTATTGCCTTAAAAGATTCAGGTGTTATGGTGCATGCAATGGGCAAAGAATCTGCTGCACGCGTTACCCTACGGTCGGTTGATGAGTTAGAACAATTAGCTGCAAGCATTCCTCCAATGGCTTATGACATCGAAAGTTATGCAACGCTTGGTTTGTTGTCGGAACTTTTATCGGTTGAAAACCCTGAACAACCGACAAATGATGATCTTTCATTAGTGAAGCAGGTGGTTGCTCAAGCATTTAAAGAAATTAATGCTGATCAATCTAGAGGGCTAGAACAAAGACTTCACGGCCAAAACAGACAGATGTCTAAAAAGGTCCGTGAATTATTACGTGAGCAATGGTCATGAAACTTGATCTCGAAGCCCATGATTTGCTGTGGGGCATGACAGCCGACTGCTTGGCTGATGATGCTCCGCTTTGGGTGAAAGAGGTGTTAGTACGAGGCGATCCTGTTGTGGTTCGGCGGGTAATCACTCCTCTAAATCAGGTTGCTGTGGGTGTAAGAGGACAATTCCGTCATCAACGATATGCATCACAAATGCCAAGATCTGCTATTAGCAGACAACTTAAGCCAGAAGCACTGACTCACGTTAATACACAGCAGTTTGAGCATTTGGCAGAACGTTTGCAGATCATTTCTAACATCATGAAAAACTTTTCAGGATGTTGGGGGTATACAGGAAGTTTTGGGTTTGAGTTGGCAACTGGTATTGAAACCGTCACCCAGCAAAGTGACATAGATTTGTTGATTCGAGCTGAACAGCCTTTTGCTAAAAAGCAGGCGATTGAGCTACTCGAAAATTTTCAGCAAGCAGGGCTGAATGTGGATATACAGCTACAACTTCCACAAGGTGGGTTGGCCTTAAAAGAATGGGCTGGGAACAGTGGAAAAGTTCTATTAAAACGTGCAGATGGTGCGGTTTTAGTAGAAAACCCATGGAATTAGGGAATAGATATCATGGCTTCAATTTGGGTATATCCGGGACAAGGTGTGCAACGAAGCAATATGTTGCACGACTTACCTCAAACCGCTCTGGTTAAAGAACATCTTGAGCGTGCATCGGATGCACTCAAAGAAGATGTCTTGATGCTAGACAGTTCGACTGCATTGCAATCGACGCGAGCCGTACAGCTTTGTTTACTCATTTCAGGGGTAGTAAGTTCAGCTTTATTAGCTGCGGAAAACTTAAAACCTGATTATGTAGCGGGTCTATCGATTGGCGCATGGTCGGCAGCGGTTGTGGCAGGGGTTTTAACCTATGAAGATGCTATTCGCTTAGTTGCCTATCGAGGGGAACTCATGCAAAACGCCTATCCAACTGGCTATGGTATGACTGCTCTGATTGGTACAGACCGTGCAGCTGTTGAAACATGGGTAAAACAAATTTATGAAATAACGCCTGAGGTGTTTGTCGCAAATATTAATGCACCTAACCAAATCATTATTTCAGGAAGTTGTGAAGCCATGAACCAAGTTGTTGTTTTGGCAAAGCAACAAGGAGTGGTGGCAAAAAAGTTAGATGTATCGGTGCCATCGCACTGTGAATTATTAAGTCAGCAAGCAGAGCAACTTGCAGCGCCTATGGAGGGACTCACTTTTAAGCAGCCTAAAATTCGATATTTAAGTGGTACAACGGCTCGCACTTTAGGCAAGGCTGAACAGATTAGGGATGACTTGGCTTTTAATATGAGCCGAATGGTGGATTGGGAAAGTACCGTTCAAGCTGCATGGGAGCGAGGTGTTAGGTTACAGATAGAAGCGTTGCCGGGAACGGTGCTTACTACACTTGCACGTCGAACATTTAAAGAAGGAACCGTGTTGTCTTTTCAAGGAACACGCATAGACAGCATTCAGATGGCAATGCAAAAAGAACAGGACAATAGTTTTTCTTTTTGAATCTGATTTTACAAAAGCATAAATGATCCAAGGATATGAGGGATTGTCATGATTATATATGGAGTTGGTTTACTCGCACTTTGCACCTTGGTGGGTGTGATTGTCGGTGATCTGTTGGGCATTTTATTGGGCGTAAAGTCCAACGTTGGTGGCGTGGGTATCGCCATGATTTTACTCATTTGCATACGGTTATGGATGGAAAAACGTGGTGTTATGACAGTTGAAACCGAAAAAGGCGTTTCATTCTGGGGCACCATGTATATTCCCGTTGTTGTTGCTATGGCAGCACAACAAAACGTGGTTTCAGCTTTATCTAGTGGACATATGGCACTCTTTGCCGCTGTGGTTTCAGTTATCGTTTGTACGCTCACGATTGCGGGTTTAAGTCGTTATAACAAAGCAACCCCTTTACCGAAGGAAGAAGACACCACATTAAACCGCATTGGAGGCAAAGTTCATGGTTGATCTATTATTAAAAGACTTAACCCATTTAGGTTTAATTACAGCTTTCGCCTTAATTGCTTTAATTATGTGGTTGTCGACCAAGTTATCTAAATATTTAACCAATGGACGAGTGCATGGTTCAGCAATTGCGATTGTGATTGGTTTAATCTTGGCGTGGTTTGGCGGAAAAATGACGGGTGGTGAAAAAGGCATAACTGACCTTGCACTCTTTACCGGTGTAGGGCTCATGGGCGGTGCAATGCTACGTGACTTTACAATTGTAGCAACGGCATTTGAAGTACAAGCCACTGAAGCGAAAAAAGCTGGGTTTATTGGCGCATTCTCTTTATTCCTTGGAACTATTCTGCCGTTTATTGTTGGTTGTATGTTTGCTTGGATTTTTGGTTATCGAGATGCCGTGAGTATTACCACAATCGGTGCAGGTGCTGTGACTTATATTGTGGGACCAGTTACGGGCGCTGCAATTGGAGCAAGTTCAGAAGTAATGGCATTGTCGATTGCAACGGGTTTAGTTAAAGCAATTTGTGTGATGGTCTCAACACCGCTGACTGCTAAATTTATGGGACTCGATAATCCACGTTCTGCCATGATTTTTGGTGGATTGGCTGGAACTGTAAGTGGTGTATCAGCAGGCTTGGCTGCGACAGATCGCCGTTTAGTACCTTATGGTGCACTGACAGCAACGTTCCATACAGGACTTGGCTGTTTAATGGGACCAACAGTTTTATTCTTTGCGGTTAAAGCATTGGTAGGTGGCTAAGCGTCCACGGCTTAAATAAAAAGGGCTGTTGTTATACAAAACAACGGCCCTTTTTATCTTTTAAAATTAGAAGCAAACATACGACACTCAGCAATCAGTGCGAGTAAGTTTGGATCTCGTTCTTTACTTTTCAAGAAAACCAAACCAATTTCTTGTTGCATATGATATTGCTGTTTTAGGGGAATAAGTTTAACTGAGCTTTCATAAACCGCCGAAATACGACCTGGTAAAAGGGCAAAACCAACGCCTGAACTGACCATACTAATTAAGGTAAAAATATCGTTCACTTGCAAAGCAACTTTAGGGGAAAAACCTGCTTTTTTAAAAATAATATCGCTATCGTTATGGGTTGCAAAGCCTTTGGTTAAAGTGAGGAAGGTCTCTTCTTTTAATAAACTTAAATCAATGTCTTTAAACTCTGCATATTTAGAATCTTTATTTACCGCCAAAAAAATATCATCTGAAAACATCGGCAAAATTTCAAAGTCATCATCTTGAGTGGTTTCATTGAGTGCCACAATAATTGCATCAAGTTCCGTTGCTTTAAGCTTTTTAACTAAATCCTGATTTGAGCTGAGTAACAGTTGAATATCTAGTTCACTACGTCTGAGTTTAAGACCACTAATCACATTTGGAATTGTTTTGACAGTTAAAGAATAAAGAGAGCCTAAATGTAAAACTTTTGCCGCAAAGCCAGCAGCTTCTCTAGTCTTATTTACGGTTATAAAAATGTCCTGTACGATTTTTTGCGCCCGTTCTTCAAATACATAGGCACTTTTTAACGGAATTAGATTACGTCCTTCATTTTTAAAAAGTGGGCAACGCAAAGCACTTTCTAAAGAGTGCAATGCTTTGTGAACACTGACATTGCTAAGCTCCATTTCTGTCGCTGTTTTAGATAAATTGCCACAGCGCATAAATGCTAAAAAAATCTGTATCTTTTTAAGGGTGAGTTCTTCATCAATTTCCATATTAATTCCTTGAACCTGTTTCCTTTTAAAAATATAGATTTAAGCTATAAATTTACCACAAACCCACCACTATAAAATTGTGCTTAGGTCGAAGTACTTTATTTAAGAAACAGCTTCAACTCTTTGTTGGATTGTCTTAATGATTTGTTCTAATGCACTTTGAATTTTAGGTGTCGATTCAAAAGAACAGTTGATTCTTAAATAATGCTGCTGCGCGGGTAAAACACTAAACAATGGGCTTGGAGCTACCCCAATGTTTTGTTGAATTAACTCTTCATAAATTTGCATACTATCTAAACTATTTGGCAACTTTACCCAAAGAAAATAACCACTTGGGTAATAATACACTTCGCAAGATGGTGGCAGATGTTGCTTTAAATAATGATAAAACTGCTTTTTATAACGCTCAAGTGAAAGCCTGAGAGTACGTAAGTGCTTTTCATAGTGATGATGAGACAAAAACTCGACTAATGCATTTTGAATGAGTGCATTTACTGAAATGGTACTCATAAGTTGTAAGTGTTGAATATGGTCTGAAAACTTCCCCGCATAGACCCAACCTACTCGAAAACCTGCACCTAACGTTTTAGAAAAAGACGAGCAGTGGAGCACTAGATTTTGCTGATCAAAATACTTCATTGAAAGAGGCTTTTGTCCGCCATAAAACAGCTCTTCGTAGACATCATCTTCAATTAAATAAATCTGGTGCTCATGAAGCAATTTTGCAATTTTATATTTAATATCATCACTGACTGTAAACCCAATTGGATTATGGCTATTGAGCATGAGCCAACATACTTTAATTGGATAATTGTTAATGACCTGTTCAAAAGCTTCTAGATCAAAACCATGTTGAGGATGTTCCGGAATGGTAATAACTTTTAGCCCTAAACGTTCTGCTGCCTGCCAAGCGCCATAAAATACGTTTTGCTGTAATAAAATATAGTCGCCTGGCTGAGCAACTGCTTGTAAAGAAAGATTGAGCGCATCCAATCCTCCAGATGTAATGACAATGTCATCTGGGTCGGTTTGAATCCCTTGCATACAGTAGCGTTGAGCAATGAGTTTGCGTAAAGCTAAATTACCCGGAGGTAGACTCGTAGTTTGGTCATAACTCTGTTTCTGGCGGGCAAGCTGCCCCATAATCTGAATGAGTTTTGGTGCATATAAAAGCTGACTATCGGGAAAGGCCGAACCAAAAGGGATGACAGACTCATGTTGAATCGATTTAAGATATTTAAAAACCAAAGAGTTAATTTCGATTTTAGAATTGAGTGAAACAACAGAATATTGTTCTAAAGGTTTAAGCGTAATTTGCTCGGCAACGAAGTATCCCGATTTTTCTTTGGAATAGATCAAACCTTGTGATTCAAGCTCTTGGTAAGCATTCATTACCGTCATTAAACTAAAACCAGAGCGTTGCACCTGATCTCTTAAAGAAGGTAACTTCTCGTGTGCATTTAAAGTGCCGCTCTCAATGAGTTGGCGAATGCTATGGGCAAGTTGTTCTGATTTATACATGTATTGGCTGCACGAAATGACAAAATGAAAGATGCACTTAATCAATAATAAATGCCGTTTGTAGAATCTACAAACGGCATTTGCTTATAAAAATAAGTTTATTTTAGGTAAGGGGCTGCATAAATCAATATCACTTTAAACAAACCAGCAATAACAGCTAATGCTAAAAAACCACCTAGCCATAGCAAAATAAACCATTGGGTTTGAGACAGTTTAGAAGATAAATTTTTCATAAAACCCTCCTAACTTTAATGATAGCCTTCATCACCTACACGTACTTTGTCACGGAATACCCAGTAAGACACAATAGTGTAAGCAATAATGATTGGAATCAGAATGAGCGCACCGACCAAAGCAAACAGTTGGCTTGAATGAGGAGCTGCGGCTTGCCAGATGGTGACTGATGGCGGAATAATATAAGGCCACAAACTAATCACAAAACCTGTAAATGCAAGGAAAACGAGGGCTAGCGTATATATAAATGGTTTAAGGTCATGTTGCTGCTTTTTACACGCTGATAAAATCAGACCAACAAACAATAAGACCAAAATAGGTACAGGGCTAAAATAGAACAGATTTGGTAAAGAGAACCAGCGATCTGCGATTTCCGGATGAGTTAATGGTGTATATAGACTCACTCCACCAAAAATAATGAGCAGTGCAATAATCAGCTTTGGCATAAGCTCATACATACGTTGCTGCAAGCCTTTTTCGGTTTTTAAAATAAGCCATCCACATCCTAAAGTGGCATACATGGCAACTACACCAATACCAGTAAAGAAGGTAAATGGTGTCAACCAATCAAGTGATCCGCCAGAAAAAATACCATTGGTGGTTTTAATGCCTTGAATATAGGCACCCAAGATGATGCCTTGAAGGAAGCTAGTTAACACTGAACCCCAAATAAAAGCTAAGTCCCAAAGGTATTTGGTGCGATGAGCTTTAAAGCGGAATTCAAATGCGACTCCACGGAAAATTAAGGCAATTACCATAAAAATAATAGGTAAATACAGTGCCGATAAAACCGTTGAGTAAACTAGTGGAAATGCAGCATATAGACCCGCTCCACCGAGTACCATCCATGTTTCGTTGCCATCCCAGACAGGGGCTACGGTATTCATCATCACATCACGTTCTTGGCTGTTCTTAATGAAAGGGAACATGATCCCGATTCCTAAGTCAAAGCCATCCATGACGACATAAATCATGACACCTAAACCGATAATACCGACCCATATTAAAGAAAGATCAATCATGACGGTTCTCCCCAGAATTTTGTTTACTGTCAATGTTTTCATCGACAGCACTGAGTGGGCGCATTGGTGTTTTAAAGTGTCCAACACCGCCTGCTTCCATATTTGGCGTATCGATAAATACAGGGCCTTTATTAATCAATTTTAAGGTGTAGTAGATACCGCTACCAAAAACGATGGTATATACCACTACAAAAATAAAGAGGCTCAGGCCGACTTGTTCTGCCGAAACAGTATGAGATAAACCATCCTTAGTTCGTAGGATGCCATATACCACCCATGGTTGACGGCCGACTTCAGTAGTCACCCAACCTGCAAGCATGGCGATATAACCAGATGGCCCCATCACTAAAGCAAACTTATGGAACCATGAAGTTTCATAGAGTTTTCCACGCTTACGTAACCAAAGGGCTATTAAAGACAGCGTGACCATGAGTACGCCAAGGCCGACCATCACACGGAAGCTCCAGAAAACGATGGTTGAGTTTGGTCGATCTTCAGGTGCGAAGTCTTTTAAACCTGTGACTTGGCCATCTAAACTGTGAGTTAAAATTAAACTACCTAAATATGGAACACCCACTTCAAAATGGTTTCGTTCTTCTGTCATGTCTGGAATTGCAAAGAGTAACAGTGGCATAGGTTCATTGTGATTCGTTTCCCAATGACCTTCCATCGCTGCTAGTTTGGCTGGTTGATGCTCACGGGTATTTAAACCATGGTTATCACCAATTACGACTTGCAAACATGAAGTCACAAGCACCATCCATAGACCCATCGAGAACGATTTTTTTACCAATTCATCACGACGGCCTTTCACTAAGTGCCATGCAGAAGTTCCTACGACTAATAAAGAAGAAACTAAAAAGGCTGCTGCACCCATATGGGCAAAGCGGTAAGGGAAGGATGGGTTAAAGACAATTGCAAACCAGTCTTTTGGCACAATAATGCCATTTTCTATAGCGAAGCCTTGAGGGGTCTGCATCCAGCTATTGGATGATAAAATCCAGAACATGGAAATACAGGTACCAATCGCAACCATTAGTGTGGCAAAAAAGTGGGCTCTGGGTCCGACACGCCCCCAACCAAATAACATAATGCCTAAGAAACCAGCTTCTAAAAAGAAGGCACTCAAGACTTCATAGGTAAGTAAAGGACCAGTAATACTTCCTGCAATACGAGAGAACTCACTCCAGTTGGTACCGAACTGATAACTCATGACCACGCCCGAGACTACACCCATACCAAAGGCAACGGCAAAGATCTTGATCCAGTATTTAAACAGATCTTTATAAATCGGGTTTTGGGTTCTTAACCACTTCCACTCTAAAACTGCTAAAAAGCAGGCAAGACCAATGGAGGTGGCTGGAAAAATAATATGAAAGGATACTGTGAAAGCAAATTGTATTCGTGCTAATTCTAAAGCGGTTAGACCGAGGCTCATATACATTCCCCCTGTGAACTAGCTGATGATGATTGATTGTGTTAAATACTTATTTTCAGGCAATAAAGTATTCTGACGATTGAACTTACTTCTGTGATGAATGTTCTTAGCAAGTAAAATGCCAGAAGGGCGAAGTAATATAATTGATTGATATTTCAATAGAATAGACCGATTGATTGTTCTCAATCTGTTAACAAAGCTCATGCTTGATGTTGCATTTGTAAAAATGCATGTTGCATTGAAACATTGATGAAATATCTGACGATGAACCATAGATCGTTTCATGAAAACTACCTACCTTAAGAAGTTTTCTTAATCATGCACTCACTCATTTTGTATATGTAGATACAGAAATTTTTTATAAAACTATAACAGTCCGAAGTCATTATTATGGGTGCTATAGTTTTTTTTCAATTATCTGTAGCTATATATCCATTCATCTAAAGTCCAAAATAAAAATGAACAAGATTTATGGCTGACCAAAATCAATCTTCAAAAATACCATGAATGCGACTTTGGGTTTACATATGAGCACAGGATAAATTTCTTCTTGTCTATTCCCTTGTTGTTTTGTATGAGGTCTGGTTGTTACGTAGGTTATTAAAGACCTTGGCTTAAGTGTAGCTCTTCTAAAATAGCTTGGATGTTAAAAAATGTTTATTACTTCTCAACTCAATATCCTAAATAAAATTATTAAAAATCAGGCTATTCCAGCACCTATAATGGCTCAATTAGAGCAGGCCTATGTTAATCTTGAAGCAACTTTATTAAGAGCAAAAGTCTTAAGAGACTTTTCTAAATCTCAAACTGTTTATTTAATTCAATCACATATTCATCCACATCAAAGCAGTTTGGCTTATCTATTTTCACCTTTTGTTTTTGCTAACCTCAATAAGCCTGCTATTTATACAACACCAGCGACAAAGCCCGTTCTTGCTATTCTCAATAAATATTATCAAGCCGAAAAGAAAGTTTTGTTTAAAGTAGATGAAGTTCTTGAAAGTCTAAAAATATATCTAGATTTAGAATTATCAGAGCTGAGTGAAGTTGGGTTTATTTATTTAAGCTTAATCAAAGCGCTGTGCCGAAGTGATATCTCCACAATTTTTTTAATTACAAATTTAGATATAGACCTAGAGCATTTAGAAGAGCTTGCGTTGTTTTTAAAAGTCAAAATTTATTGGATTAATCCTCAACAAAATACTGGTTTAAACGATCTAAATGATTTAGATATGCGTCAATTATTATTTAAAAATAAAGATGAAACTTATGTGAAATTGTGTGCTCAATTTGCCCAGCTAAATGCACAGCTTGTAGGCTTATGTGACACTTTTACCGCCTCTCAAATGACCCATTTAATTGATGATATGTTTTATTCGGAACATATTTTTGAGAAGTTATCTGTCTATTCAGAATATATGCAAACCTTATTGCAAAGTCAGCATAGTCTTCAAAAGAAAGAGATCGCTTAATGTTGGTAGGCATTTTCTGGCGTTATATGAAGAATGAATACTGTTATAAAAAAATAATCGTTTTCATGTGAAATAAATATTTTATGGTAAAAGCAAAGCAATATTGGTTTTACATAAATGACAAATCTAAATTTTGAGCATCATCTCGGTTCACTAACTCACGCTGCACTTAGTCAGGCCTCAATCATTTCTCGGGTATGGGGTGAAGGACCTTCTGAACGTTATGATGAATTGGCAAAAAATTTTAGACCGACTTTTGCACGCATTAAAGAAGGGGCTTTAATCCGTGAGCAACAGCACATTTTGCCGTATGAACAACTTCAGTGGCTCAAAGATATTGGTTTTACACGGTTACGACTTCCTAAAGCACATGGTGGCTTTGAGGCAACTATTCCTGAATTATTTGCATTGTTAATTGAACTTGCTGAAGCAGACTCAAATTTACCGCAAGCGTTGCGTGTGCACTTCGGTTTTACTGAAGATGTGCTGGTCAGCAAAAATAAAGAATTTCAACAGCGCTGGCTAAGTCGAATTGCAAATGGTGAAACAGTTGGTAGTGCTTGGTCTGAAGGTGGGAAAGAGTCAATCGATCAATTCGAAACTCATTTATATCGGGATGCTGACGGAAAAATTCGAGTTAAAGGTCAAAAATACTACACCACAGGTAGTCTATATGCGGACTGGGTTGACGTTGGTGTAACAGATTTAAATGGGGAATCTGGCTCAGTCGTTGTGCGCCGTGAAGATGAAGGCGTTGAAATTGTAGATGACTGGAATGGCTTTGGTCAGCAACTCACCGCAAGTGGTACGGCATATTTCCATGACGTATTGGTTAATGAAACCGAAATCTTACCTGATGATGATCGTTTTAAATATTCGGCTGCCTATTATCAACTTGTGCAACTGGCAATCATTACTGGTTTAGGACGAGCTGCGACATATGATGTTTCACAAGCTGTGGCTAAACGTACCCGAAACTATACTCATGCGAATGCCCAATTTGTAAAACAGGACCCACAAATTTTACAAGTAGTGGGACAAATTCGTGGTGCGGCTTACAGTGCAGGGGCGATTGTTGAAAAAGTTGCACGCAGCTTACAGCGTGCTTACTTGGCAGCATTTCAAAATAATGAGCAGCTTGAAGAAGAACAGAATGCGCTTGCCGAACTTGAAAGTGCACAGTCTCAAACAGTTATTACCGATTTAATCTTAAACGCATCTACCATTTTATTTGATGCATTAGGTGCTTCAGCAACAGACAAAGATTTAGGCCTAGATCGATACTGGCGAAATGTAAGAACTTTATCTTCACACAACCCAAGAGTGTTTAAAAATCGGATTGTGGGTGATTTTAGTGTGAATGGAACATTACCGCCTTATCAGTGGCGAATTGGTAACGTTGCTAAACAATAATTTAAAATTTAAAATATTAAGCTGCTAGTTTTAGCGGCTTAATATTATTTTCGTTTTTAAAATAATTTATAAAAATCTATTAGAATAAAATCATATTTTGTTTGGGGTTTATATTATAAAGAATAGATAAAAATTGCTTTAGTATAAAAGTAATTAAAATGTTGGTTGATATTTTATGACTAAGAAGATTAGTTTTAATGCTTTTGAAATGAATTGTATTGCACATCAATCTCCTGGATTATGGCGACATCCTCAAGATCGCTCTGTTGAATATAAAGATTTAGAATATTGGACAGATTTAGCACAAATTTTGGAACGCGGTTTTTTTGACGGTATTTTTATTGCAGATGTGTTGGGGATTTATGACGTTTACCATCAAAGTGCTGAACATGCCTTAACAGGCGCAGTACAAGTTCCAGTCAATGATCCTTTGCAGATTGTACCAGCGATGGCGGCAGTCACAAAGCACTTGGGCTTTGGCGTCACGACTTCTATTTCCTTTGAGCATCCTTATCCTTTTGCTAGACGGATTAGCACGTTAGACCATTTAACCAAAGGGCGAGTTGGTTGGAATATCGTGACGTCTTATTTGGAAAGTGGTTCGAAAAACTTGGGCCTAAAAACTCAGGTCAATCATGACAATCGTTATGATATTGCTGATGAATATTTAGAAGTGCTCTATAAACTTTGGGAAGGTTCTTGGGAAGAAGGTTCGGTACTTCGTGACCGTGAAAACGGTATCTTTGCTGACCATAAAAAAGTGCATCCTATTCAGCATGAAGGTAAATACTTTACTGTACCGGGCATCCATATTTGTGAGCCATCACCACAGCGGACGCCTGTACTTTATCAAGCGGGAGCATCCTCACGCGGGCAGAAGTTTGCCAGTCAAAATGCCGAATGCGTATTTATTGCAGCGCCGTCTAAAATTGCTACTAAAAAAGTCGTGCAAGGCATTCGCCAAAAACTGGCTCAAGAAGGTCGAGACCCGTACTCAGTTAAAATTTATGCGCTCTTGTCTATTGTAACCGATGAAACCGATGCAAAAGCTCAGGCCAAGTTTAAAGAATATCAAAGCTATGGAAGCTATGATGGTGCTTTAACGTTGCTGTCTGGCTGGTCTGGTGTGGACTTCTCACAATATCAACCAACTGACAAAGTTGAATATATTCAAACCAATGCGATTCAATCTTTATTAGATTCTTATGTGAATGCAGACCCTGAGCGTGTATGGACGATTGAGGAAATTGCAAACTGGAACAGCTTAGGCGGTAATGGACCTGTGTTAGTGGGTTCGGCAGAAACTGTTTCGGATGCTTTACAACAATGGGTTGAAGATACTGATGTTGATGGCTTTAACCTTGCCTATATTTTGGCTCATCAAACCTTTGCCGATGTAGTTGAGTTTATTGTGCCAGAGTTGCAAAAACGAGGGGTATATCAAACCTCATATGCACAAGGAACATTAAGAGAAAAATTATTTGGTGCTGGGCCATATTTACCTGAAAATCACCGCGGTGCAAAATATCGCAATCTAAAAGAGTTAAAACTTGCTGAGGCGAGTTAATATTTGGGAAAGCCTTTAAATAAATAGCTGGTTAAATACCAGCTTTTATTTTGTCTTTTATATCGATTTTATTGCTGAGTTAATAATGAAAAAATAATTCTATAATTAATATTAAAAAATCAGATTAATTTGTTTTTGTATTGTGTGAATAATCATTATTTTGTTTCTGTGATTAAAATACAGGAATTATTAAGTGAGCATACAAGAACTCGATCATAACCAGCGTTATGAAATTAAATCTCCCGATGATGTTTCACAATTAATTTCCAAGTTTGCAGGGAAGGGCAAGTCTAATAAAGTCATTTGGTTGGCACTGATTGGGGTGTTTATTGATGCTTATGATTTAACGACACTCTCATTCGGTATTGAGCAAGTTATCTCAGAGTTTTCTTTAAGTCCCGTTATGACGGGTGTGGTGGCTTCAGCAATTGTCTGTGGAACCATTGTTGGTAATTTAATTGGCGGTTGGCTAACTGATAAAATCGGCCGTTATAGAGTGTTTATGGCTGACATGGTGCTGTTCGTCATTGCGGCAATTGTGGCAGGTTTTGCACCAAATGTTTGGGTTTTAATTTTAGCCAGATTTATTATGGGAATTAGTGTCGGGATCGATTTACCCGTCGCAATGTCCTACTTATCTGAATTTTCCAAATTTAACGGAAGTAGCAATAAGGCAGCCCGTTTAGCGGCATGGTGCCCAATGTGGTATGCGGCTTCTTCTGTCTGCTTTGGTCTGGTTTTAGCGCTTTATTTTCTTTTACCGCCTGAACATAGCAACTGGTTATGGCGAGCATCTTTAATTTTTGGAGCAGTGCCAGCGTTACTCATTATTTTTATTCGCGGTAAATATTTAACTGAATCACCCATTTGGCTGGCAAACCAAGGTGATTTAAAGGGTGCAGCTAAAGTTCTACAAGAGTCCTATGCAATTAATGCTGTAGCAACAGTCGAAAAAGTAGAAAGAACTGCTGAAAAGAAAAAACGTGAAGGATTTGCGGTTTTATTCAATAAAACCTATTTGCCAAGAACGATTGTGGCCATTGTGATTCACATTTCGGTGGCATTTCAGTACACCACTATTGCCTTCTTTTTACCTTCGATTTTGACACGGTTCTTTCATACAGATATTTTGACGACCATTACTACAACGCTCGGACTCAATTTACTGTTTGCATTTACGGGTGGGCTATTAGGTGTATTTGTCGCCAGCAGATTTAAATCTCGTCACGTGCTACTTACAGGTTTTTTACTTCAGTTTATTGCCCTTATTGCATTGGCATTGATTGGTGAACCGGGTAATAGCTTTTTACTCTACACCGCTATTGGGATGCTCGGTTTATGGCTTTTTGCTGAAGGTTTTGGGCCAGGTGCGCAAATGATGGTTTATCCGACCATGGCTTATCCAGCTTCGATTCGTGGCGTTGGTGTCGGGTTTAACCGTGCCGTAACTGGAGTGGCTCAGGCGATTGCCTTGTTTGTTTTACCGATCTGGATGGCGGGATATAAAACCGATGTTTACCTGATTATTTCTATCTTTGCTTTTATTCCTTTAATTGTGATTGGATTACTGATTAAGTTTGAGCCTACCGCCCAAGATGTCGATGTGATTGATGAAAATAGTCCAGAACTTCCACTTAATAATTCACCTGTAATTGATTAGTTAAATCTAAATTTTTAGATAAAAAATAAAGGCCAACATGTGTTGGCCTTTATTTTGTGAGTTAGAAATAATAAGCAAAAATCACAAACGCTTTTTTATTCCATTTATCGTTAGTTCCACCAGCTGCCAGACCTTCACTATCACCTAAGTATGGGTCATGTTTGCCAACTAGCAACTCGGCTTGTACTGTTAATTTTTGATAGTTAAACGCAATGCCGGGTATAAAACGGGTTGAGTCTTTAAAGCCATCTTGTTCTTTTCGATAAGAACTATAGTTTAGATACGGGCGAACTGAGGTAATCGGGCCAAACTGCTGAGGAAATAAATAGCTGAGTTCGGCTGAATAAATCTGACCTTTGGTTGCAGAGTTAAATGAATAATCGAAACCGCCCAGAGTCAGATGATCTTTATATTGGGTGTCGGCATTATCAATATCTTGATAACCAGCCAAAAGCTGCAAATTCCATTGGTTATAATTGGTATTGCTAAAAACTGAATAAACTTGGCGATCGCCATCTTGTCCTGAACGTTTGTTTTCAATGGTGGAATACCATGCAGAGGCACCAAGTTGGGTAGAGAAATTTTCTTGGCCTAGAACATTTTTAAAGGTATGAGCACCGCGAACAACAATCGAGTTCTTTTCTTTGGTATTGGTGCCTTGCGGTACAGAGTCATCCGCATTGACAGGGTTGATACTAAATCGACTCGAGTCTTTGCTTTTACCTCTATAGGTGCCACCATCGGTAGGATAAAAGGCAAGTTGTGCTTCATTGATTCCATCATTGAAATCATATTTCACCCCAAGATTATGTACATCTTCCCAACCTGCACTATTGGCAATCCCTAAATAATAAGTATTTCCCCAAAAGCGACCCAAGCCAAAAGGAACTGGGTTTAAGCCAGCAATAATTTTACTGTTGTCATTAATTTTATAACCCATCCATGCATCCGTCAGCCAATTGGCATCGCCTAAACGCCCGTAATATTCATAAACTCGATAATCTAAACGGCCAATCCATTTCGGGGAGTTGTAGTCCAACCATAATACTGCGTCGTTAAAGGAAAATTTACTCGTAGAGGGTTCAGAGTCAAAATCATAAACATATTTAGCCCGAACAGTACCACTTACTTTAAGTTGACCTTCTTCAGCATTACCAAAGGTAAGGGCTGCATGACTTGAAAGGCTGAATGTAATTAAAGTCGTTGCGATGAATATTTTTTTGAAAGTTTTGGGATGTTTAAACAAAAGATTCTTTCTCCTCTTAAAAAATAAAAATTAAATTTGCGTTATGTATAAACCAGAAAAAGATTTGTCCAAATCTTAATATTTGCAGAGGTTTTTAGATAAAAAGATAATAAAATCTGATCGTTATATAAAAGAATGAAAATTAATTAGATGCAAAACTCTGGTTGCGATAAGCAAAAACAAAAATGATGAAATGAGTAGGATAAAATAATTAGAGGGTGTGTGTCAGGTGTTCATCATCATGTATTTTTTGAATATCGTTTTTAATTATTGATATATAAGTATTTTAATTTTACCTCTAACCTGTAAGTTTATTTGATATTTTCTTTTTACCAAAAGATAAAAACTTATAAGGAAAAGTTATTTATAAAAACCTGATAAGCAACTCATATTTTTTTATTTTTCATTATAAAGCCGGCTGCATACCATGAGCTTATATTATTGAAAGATCATGAAATTATGAGCACAAAGACCAAACCGTTGATTATCACGGCAATTGTGGTTGTAGCAATTGTTGCATTTATCGTATGGCAAAATAAGAAAGACAATAATACAAGTGCTTCAGTTCGTGACAGCAAACCAGTCATCATTGCTTATCAAACTGGGGTTGACCCAAGCAAAGTGGCACAGGCCAATGGGGAATATGAAAAGCATAGTCAACGTACCATTCAATGGAAAAAATTTGATGCCGGCTCAGACGTTGTAAACGCTCTGGCCTCAGGCGATGTTGTGCTTGGCAATATTGGATCAAGTCCACTTGCAGCTGCGGCAAGCCGTGATTTACCGATTGAAGTATTCTTAATTACTTCAAAACTTGGTGGGTCTGAAGCATTAGTGGTAAGTAATAAATCAGGCATTAAAAGCCCTCAAGATTTAATTGGAAAAACTATTGCTGTACCTTTTGTTTCAACTACGCATTACAGCCTATTGTCTGCGCTTAAACATTGGAATATTCCAGAAGACAAAGTAAAAATTATTAACTTGCGTCCACCTGAAATTTCAGCTGCTTGGGAACGTGGTGATATTGATGCTGCCTATGTGTGGGAACCAGCTTTAAGTAAAGCTAAAGCATCTGGCACGGTTTTAACCGACTCAAAACAAGTCGGCGAATGGGGTGCTCCAACTTATGATTTATGGGTTGTACGTAAAGACTTTGCAGAGAAAAATCCTGATTTCTTAAAAGCTTTTGTCCAAACCACACTTGAGCAACTCGAAAAATATAACCAAGACCCAGCCGCTTACGTTAAAAATGCTGATAACGTTGAGAAAATTGCGCAGTTAACAGGTTCTGATCCAAAAGATATCCCGCTTTTATTAAGTGGAAATATTTACCTTGACCATGCTCAGCAAAAACAAACCTTAGATGGCGAGTTTGCGCAAAATATCTTTGATACTGCGAAATTCTTAAAAGGTCAGGGCAAAGTCGACCAACTTAAAGCCGATTATAAAGGTAATGTGAACTCTTCATTTTTGCAGCCTTAAGGAGTTGTCATGAGTGTATTAGAAGCCAAACATATTCATCTGACTTTTCCTAAACAGCAAAAGCCAGTTTTACAAGACATTAACCTAACGATTGAAGAGGGTTCTTTAACCGTCATTTTAGGTGAGTCGGGTTGTGGCAAAACAACTTTGCTTAATATCTTGGCAGGTTTTCAAAAGCCAAGTTCCGGTGATGTGCTTGTAAATCATGAAGTGGTAAATGGGCCAGATGTAACACGCGCTGTGGTGTTTCAGGATCATGCATTACTTCCTTGGTTGAATGTTGCAGATAATGTTGGCTTCGCTTTGCAGTTAAAAGGTTTAAAGCGCGCAGATATCGAAGCACAAGTGAACGCAATTTTAAAAATTGTGGGTTTAAGTCACGTTGAAAAAGCCAATATCTGGGAGCTTTCTGGTGGTATGAAACAACGTGTTGGCATTGCCAGAGCTTTGATTAGTCACGCGCCATTTATTTTATTAGATGAACCTTTTGCAGCACTCGATGCTTTTACACGTGAAAACATGCAGCAGTTAGTGCTCGATTTATGGATTCAACAAAATAAAAGCTTCTTTTTAATTACACATGACATTGAAGAAGCATTGTTGCTCAGCAATCAGTTAGTTCTGATGACAGCACATCCAGGCAAAATTGTAGAAACTTTACATCTCGATTTTGCGAAGCGATATCGTCAGGGCGAGTCTATTCGCTCGATTAAATCTGACCCTCAATTTATTCAGCTTAGAGAGCAGCTGTTTGAAAGTTTAAGGGCACAAAAGCAAAGCGGTAAGGAGGCGTTAACCACATGAGCACTAAAGATAACGTCTATGAATATGACAAAGCAGGGCTAAAACTTAAGCCAGATGTGCAAACAGAAAATCCTTCATTTTTATCGTCATTTTTTGAGAAGCATCGAACTTTGGCGGTAAGTTTTATTAGTGTGGGAAGCGTTGTTGCGATTTGGTTTCTCATTACTGCTTTGCATGTGGTACCTGAACTGTTTTTACCTAGCCCACAGGCAGTATGGCAAAAATTTATATCGGTAAGCCAAGAAGGCTTTATGAAGGCAACCTTGTGGCAACACTTAGCAGCCAGCATCTCTCGTGTATTTTTAGCTTTGATTGCTGCCGTGGTGATTGGTGTTCCGCTGGGCTTATGGATGGGGCTGAACAAATGGGTTCGCGCTGTTTTAGATCCTTTGGTTGAGTTATTACGCCCAATCCCACCGTTAGCTTATTTGCCATTACTCGTGATTTGGTTTGGTATTGGCGAAACCACAAAAGTACTTTTGATTTTCTTCTCGATTTTGGCGCCTGTCATTATTAGTAGTGCGCATGGTGTGTTGAGCCATCAGCTTAATCGTGAACGAGCTGCCTTGTCGCTAGGAGCAAGTCAGTCACAAGTATTTTGGCATGTCATTTTGCCAACGGCTTTACCTCATATTATTACCGGTATCCGTATTGGTCTTGGGGTAGGTTGGTCAACATTAGTTGCAGCAGAGTTGGTTGCAGCGGACCGTGGTATTGGTTTTATGGTGCAATCGGCAGCACAGTTCTTAATTACCGATACGGTGATTTTGGGCATTATTGTGATTGCGATTGTCGCAGTTAGTTTTGAGCTGTTTTTACGTTGGTTACAAAAACAGTTTTCTCCTTGGTATGGTCAGCAGTTGTAGTAAAGAAGATGAATAAAGTAGTAGCAAACTTAAATATTGAAGTGATCAAGCCTACCATTGGCGCAATTATTCACGATATTGATTTGAATGCGTTAAATGAAAAGACGACGCAACAAATCCAGCAGGCTTTGCTTGATCATCAGGTCATTTTTTTTCGAAAGCAACAATTAGCGCCGCAAGCACAAGCAGACTTAGCTCGTAGTTTTGGCAGCTTACATGTGCACCCAATTTATCCTTCAATTGAAGATGTGCCTGAAGTGATGGTGCTCGATAGCTGGAAACAAGACTTGCGTGACAATGAACTTTGGCACACAGATGTGACTTTTAGTAAAAATCCACCATTAGGGTGCGTGTTGCAAGCTATTAAAATTCCACCTGTAGGCGGTGACACGTTGTGGTCCAGTAATACAGCAGCTTTTAAAGGGCTTCCGCTCGAACTACAGCAGAAATTACGTGGCTTAACTGCAACACACGATATTCGTAAGTCTTTTCCACTTGAACGTTTTGCCCATAACGAAGAAGAACGTGAAAAGCTTTTGCAAACTTTTAAGCGTAATCCGCCAGTGGTTCACCCAGTGGTGCGTACCCATCCGGTTACAGGTGAACCTTTGTTGTTTATAAGTGAAGGCTTTACCACTCGAATTAATGAGTTAGGGGAACAAGAAAGCGAGCAGTTACTTAATTTCTTGTTTGAACATGCGACCCAAGAGCAGTTTCATTTACGTTGGAAGTGGCAAGATGGTGATGTAGCGATTTGGGATAACCGTTGTACGCAACATAAAGCATTATTTGATTATGGCGATGCACATCGCATTATGCACCGTGCAACCATTAATGGTGATACACCATTTTATCGAAAAGAGCAGCCAGAGCTTGCTGTGGTTTAAGCAGAGCAAAATTTATTTAAAAATAAGAAGATTGAAGCTACTCAAACCAACTAAAAAAAGTGGGCCAATTCTTATGGAAAAGGCCCAGACCACTTATTTTATAGGAGCGATTTGATGTGTTAAAAAATCAATAAATAGTTTTACTTTCTTCGACAAAATTTTACGGTTTGGCCATGTCACATATAAATGAAGTGGTTGACTGGTGTAGTCTTCCAAACATTTCTGTAATTTACCTTCTTTGTAGTAAGGCTCCGCAATAAACTCTGGAAGAAAGACAATACCGTGATCTTTTAGGCACATATCTAATAATAATTCACCATTATTACAGGTCATTACTGGGAAACAATTAAAGGACACTTCTTTTTGATCTTTTTGGAAAATCAACTTCTTATGACGGCTATCTTGATAATAAATTAAAAATTTATGATCTTTGAGTTCCTCTAAAGAGGCGGGTAATCCATGCTGATTAAAATACTCAGGCGTTGCATATAAATATCGTTGATAGGTATTTAATATTTTACTATTTGCCAAATTTGGAGGAGAGCCATCTACACGAATTGTTAAATCAAATTTATTATTATTCATGTCTAATAGCTGATCTGTCATGAACAAATCAATTTTGATACTAGGGTATTTTTCAATAAAGTCTGAAATTATATTTTGAAGAAAAATATTGCTAAAAGACATGGGGGTATTGAGCTTGAGTTCACCTTCAGGGTACTGCTGATTGTAGTTAATTTCATAGGCAGCCCATTCAAACTCACTTAAAATGACTTTGCTATGTTGATAAAACTTTTCTCCACAAGAGGTAAGGTTCATCTGTCTTGTGGTTCTGGTTAATAGTGTAGTTTTTAGGTCATTTTCGAGGTAGCAAACGCGTTTGGCAACTAAGTCACGAGAGATATCGAGTGCTCTGGCTGCACTACTAAAATTACCATGTTCTACGACACTTATAAAAGTGGAAATACAGTCTAATCGATCCATGGATAAGCGAAAGTTAAAAAAATATATATCAATGATTAAACTATAAAAATTAAAAAGCAATCATTGTTTTTATTGTATTCGTGCAGGATACAGATTCGTGCTGATTTGCTGTCTATGCTTTTACATTTTTATCTGTTTTGATAGTGACCAGTAAGCAATTTCAATGCATTACTCATAAGGAATAATGGAGTTTACCCATGAATAAATCACTTTTAGAACAACTATCACCAACGAATTGTCAGGTTATTTTTATTGATCACCAGCCACAAATGGCTTTTGGGGTACAGTCAATAGACCGCCAAGTATTAAAAAATAATACTGTAGGGTTAGCAAAAGCAGCTAAAACGTTCAATATTCCTGTCACCATTACTACGGTTGAAACTGAAAGCTTCTCTGGTCATACCTATCCTGAGCTTTTAGATGTATTTCCTGATGCTCCATTATTAGAACGTACTTCAATGAATTCATGGGATGACCAAAAAGTACGTGATTCACTTGCAAAAAATAATCGTAAGAAAGTGATTGTTTCGGGTTTGTGGACTGAAGTGTGCAATAACACTTTTGCTTTTGGTGCCATGCTTGAAGGTGATTATGAAATTTATATGGTTGCAGATGCTTCTGGTGGTACATCGAAAGAAGCACATGACTATGCCATGCAACGTATGATTCAAGCAGGTGTTGTTCCAGTAACTTGGCAACAAGTATTACTTGAATGGCAACGTGATTGGGCACACCGTGATACCTATGATGCAGTCATGGCAATTGTACGTGAGCATTCTGGTGCTTATGGTATGGGCGTTGATTATGCCTATACGATGGTACATAAGGCACCTGAACGTACCACATCAAAACACGAAGTACTTGCACCCGTTCCTGCAAAATAAGAAATAGTTGAGTTAAGGGTATTTCGATATTTAAGTTGATTTATTCGATTTTTGACTATATTTGATAAGTGGAAAAGCCATCTGCAACTGTTCGAGGCAGGACAAAATCTGAAAAAGATTGTAATTGAACGAGTTTTGCAGATGGCAGTGGTTTTGGTTACTTTTCCCGAAAGAAAAGTAATAGAATTAACTACTTTTATTGAATGTAAAAAAACGGTCAGACTCCGTCGTGTAAAATCAAAAGAATAATGAAATATATATGTTGCTATACCTTTATTTTTTAGAACGATAATTCACAAGAATGGAGTTCAGAATGACCGAAATAAACCTCATACTCAAAAACGGTAAAATCACCACACTAGATCCTAAAAATCCAGAAGTACAAGCAATTGCCATAGCAGATGGTAAAGTCGTACGCACTGGCACAAATGATGAGATCATGAAGCTGGCATCAGCGACGAGCAAAGTTGTAGATTTAAATGGTCGTCGCGTTATACCGGGTTTAAATGACAGCCATCTACATATTATTCGTGGTGGTCTAAACTACAATATGGAGCTGCGCTGGGAAGGTGTGCCATCTGTAGCGGATGCACTACTCTTACTCAAGGAACAAGCCGATAATACACCAGCTCCTCAATGGGTACGTGTGGTTGGTGGTTGGACTGAATTCCAGTTTGCCGAAAAGCGTTTACCGACTTTAGAAGAAATTAATAAAGCCGCTCCTGATACTCCAGTATTTGTTTTACATTTATATGCTAGCGCCTTGTTGAACCGAGCTGCGCTTGATGTATTGGGCTTTAATAAAGACACACCAGACCCACCCGGCGGCAAGATTGTACGAGATGAAAAGGGTGAGCCAACAGGACTATTGCTCGCAACGCCGTCAGCTATGATTTTATATTCGACCTTGGGCAAAGCACCGAAATTACCAGTTGAAGATCAAGTCAATTCAACTCGTCATTTCATGCGTGAACTCAATCGATTAGGTATTACTTCTGCAATCGATGCGGGTGGCGGTGGGCAAAATTATCCTGAAGATTATGATGTGATTAAGCAATTGCATGACCAAAATCAAATGACGGTGCGAATTGCTTACAACTTATTTGCTCAAAAGGCAGGTCAGGAGCTTGATGATTATCGTCGCTGGACAGAAATGACATTCCCAGGCGATGGTGATGAACTATTTAGAATGAATGGAGCGGGTGAGAACCTGACTTGGTCGGCGGGAGACTTTGAAGATTTCTATGAGCCGCGTCCAGATTTACCAGAAAAAATGGAAGGTGAACTCGAAGCCATTGTAGAGCATTTATCTGAAAAGAAATGGCCATTCCGTATTCATGCAACCTATGATGAAAGTATTAATCGCTTGCTCAATGTGTTTGAAAAAGTAAATTCAAAACAGCCATTTGCAACTCGATTTATTATTGACCATGCCGAAACCGTATCTGAACGTAATATTGAGCGTATTGGTGCGTTGGGCGGTGGTATCGCCATTCAACACCGTATGGCATATCAAGGTGAGATTTTCGTAAAACGCTATGGAGCTGAAGCTGCTCAAGCAACGCCACCAGTTAAGAAAATGCTAGAACTAGGTGTTCCTGTCGGAGCTGGCACTGATGCAACACGTGTTGCTTCTTATAACCCTTGGGTGTGTTTATATTGGTTGAGCACAGGTAAAACTGTTGGTGGTTTACCTTTATATGATGAAAAAAATCTATTAGATCGTCAAACAGCACTCATGCTCTGGACCAAAGGTTCTGCATGGTTTTCAGGTGAAAAAGATGTCAAAGGTTCACTAACAGCAGGGGAACTTGCTGACTTGGTCGTGCTGTCTGATGACTACTTCAAAGTTGAGGCAGATGATATTCAGTGGATTGAGTCTGTGCTCACTGTTTTGGGTGGAAACGTTGTGTATGCCGGAGCAGAGTTTAAGCAGGATGATCCTCCATTACCACCAGCATCACCAACATGGTCGCCAGTAAAACGCTTTGGTGGACAATGGCGTTTATCTGAAAACCGTAATGCACCTTCAAATCAGTCTTTACAGTCAGAAAGCGCGCTTTGTTCATGTGCTAGCAGTTGCGGTATGCATGGACATAGCCACTCATGGATGCTTGATGTTCCTGTAAATGATAAAGATAAAAAATCTTTCTGGGGCGCACTGGGTTGTTCGTGTTTTGCATTTTAAATAAAACAGTAGGGGAACCTGCCGCTTTAAATGGCTTGGTTCTCTAAGGTATGTACCATGAAAATGTACTTATTATCTTTGGCTGTAGGGTTGCTCGTTGGTATCTTATATTATGTTTTAAATGTGAAGTCGCCAGCTCCACCTCTTGTTGCATTAGTCGGTTTATTAGGCATGGTGATAGGAGAACAACTCCTTCCTTTTATTAAATCCTACTTTTAACCTTTTTCATTTAACAAAAAAGCTAAATGGTATTGCGCCATTTAGCTTTTTATATTGATGAGAATCTTAAATTATTTTATTCGTTGACCTTGTTCATTAATGATCACTTCACCATCTTCTTTTGCAAAATAGCCTAAGTTTTCTGAATCTAAAATATCAAGGACAATTTCAGAAGGGCGGCACAAACGTGTACCTTTTGAAGTCACTACAAACGGACGATTAATTAAAATTGGGTACTGAACCATAAAATCAATTAATTGTTCATCTGTCCAGCTGTCTTGTTCCAAATCTAAATCTTTATATGGATCAACATTTTTACGAATTGCATCACGAACGGTTAATCCAGCTTGTGAAATGAGTTGAGTAAGCTCATCTTTACTAGGAGGTGTCTGTAAATATTCAATAACAATGGGTTCAATCCCAGCGTGACGAATAAGTGCAAGCGTATTACGTGAGGTGCCGCAAGCAGGGTTATGGTAAATCTTCACTAGCTCAGTCATGACAAATTTATCGCCGAATTAAGATATTGCATTTATATATGGATATCCGTATATTTGCAATAACGAATATGAACTGTTGCTGACATGATTACTCAAGTCGATTTTTTTAAATGTCTTTCAGACCCCACTCGGTTAAATATTCTTAAATTAGTTTTAAACAAACAAAACATATGTGTCTGTGAGCTAACAGAACAGCTAGATTTAAGCCAACCGAAAATTTCTAGACATCTAGCTCTACTGCGTACCCATGGCGTATTACTCGATGAAAGAAAAGGACAGTGGGTTTATTACAGCTTAAATCCAGTTTTACCTATATGGGCGTTGGATATTTTAAAAGTTATAGAAAAGCATCAAGACGGAACTATGGCTCAACAACTGGATCAACCTTTATCAATAGCGACTTGCTGTGATTAAGGTTTGAAAAACTTTATTTGAAAATGTTTGCTTGTTTAAGTTACCGGAATAAATCATTCCTATATGACAAGTAAAACTCATAAATTCTTTCATTGAGCAGAACATGACTAAACAAGGCCTTTCTTTTTTAGACCGGAACCTAACGCTATGGATTTTTATTGCCATGGGTTTAGGGGTGGCAATAGGTGTTTTCTTTCCTCAAGCCTCGGTTTCTTTGAATCAACTCAGTGTAGATAACGTTAATATTCCGATTGCAATTGGTTTAATTTTAATGATGTATCCACCTTTGGCAAAGGTAGATTACGCAGCTTTACCCGAAGTATTTAAAGATAAAAAAACGTTGGCTTTGTCTTTAGTACAAAACTGGTTAATTGCTCCAATTTTGATGTTTGCTTTAGCGATTATTTTTCTGCATAACTATCCGGAATATATGACAGGTCTAATCCTGATAGGCTTGGCACGTTGTATTGCAATGGTATTGGTATGGAACAGTTTGGCATGTGGGGATAACCAATATGTTGCTGCTTTAGTTGCTTTTAACAGTATCTTCCAGATTTTATTCTTTAGTACTTATGCATGGCTTTTCTTAACTTTCTTGCCGCCGTATTTTGGTGTGGCGGGTCAAGTCATTGATGTGAATTTCTGGACCATTACCCATGCTGTATTGGTGTATTTAGGTATTCCATTTTTAATGGGTTTTCTAACGCGACTCATTTTAGTGAAAGCAAAAGGATTAGATTGGTATCAAACTAAATTCTTGCCAAAAATTAGTCCAATTAGTTTGATTGCATTACTTTTTACCATTGTGGCGATGTTCAGCTTAAAAGGTGGTGATGTGGTGAGCTTACCTTTAGATGTACTACGAATTGCAATTCCACTGACGATTTACTTTGTGGTGATGTTCTTCATTAGCTTCTTTATGAGTAAACGTATGGGGAATAACTACCCACGTACCACTGCCATTTCATTTACCGCTGCGGGTAACAACTTTGAGCTCGCTTTAGCCGTTGCGATTGCAACATTTGGTTTAGCGTCACCTGTAGCATTTACTACAGTCATAGGACCATTAGTTGAGGTTCCGGTTTTAATTTCACTCGTTTCAGTTTCTCTTTGGCTCAAGAAAAAGTATTTCTCACATGAACAGTCTTAACAATGATTTATCAAATGTAGCGTTAAATCTTTTAGATAAGCCTACCTTTGAACAAGTGCAAGCACAGCAACTTGAACATCCACCACGCATTTTATTGCTATATGGGTCTAATCGTGAGCGTTCTTATAGCCGTTTTGCTGTGTTGACGGCTGGCCGAATTCTTGAATATTTAGGTGCCGAGGTCAAAATTTTTCATCCTAAAGGTTTACCTTTACCAGAGGATGCAGCAACAGATCATCCTAAAGTGCAAGAGTTGCATGAGCTTTTGGCTTGGGCAGAAGGTATGGTGTGGTGTTCACCAGAACGTCATGGTGCGATGAGTTCGATTTTAAAAGCTCAGATTGATTGGATTCCCTTAGCTGGCGGAGCAATTCGTGCAACTCAAGGTAAAACTTTAGCTGTTATGCAGGTTAGTGGAGGTTCTCAATCTTTCAATGCTGTGAATCAAATGCGCATTTTAGGGCGCTGGATGCGTATGATTACGATCCCGAATCAGTCTTCAGTTGCTAAAGCTTTTTTAGAATTTGAAGAAGATGGAAGTATGAAACCATCCTCTTACTATGACCGAATTGTCGATGTAATGGAGGAACTCTATAAGTTCACTTTATTAACACGTGGACAAAAACAATATCTGACAGATCGCTATTCGGAACGTAAAGAATCGGCAGAAGAATTATCTAAACGAATCAATCAAAAATAGTAGATTGATGACAATAAAAAAGTGCTCACATTAGAGCACTTTTTTATTGATATTTAATACGAATTTAGATGGTAGGCAATAATGTCTGCAATAGGTCAATAAAATTTGCCACTTTGGCTGAATTTTCATTTTCTCTTGTAATCAAGTAAAGAGGAGCATTAAGTTTTATTGAACTATCAAATTCGCGATAAATAATTTCATGGTCCCAGAAGTTATGCATTGAGGCTGGTACAATAGTTATACCAATTCCAGCAGCGACTAAATTTAATGTTGCGGTAGGTCGAGGTGCTTCCTGAATAATACGTGGGCTAAAACCTGCTTGATAACAACTATATAAAATATTGTCATATAAACCTTGTCCTGAAGAGCGACGGTATAAAACAAAATTTTCATCTGATAAGTCACTTGAACTAATTTTTTCTTTTTGCGTAAGTGGATGTCCTATAGGCAATGCCACCATCATTGGCTCATCTAATATATGAAGATGTTTTAACCCAATATCACGACTAATCGGGGCTCTTAAAAAGGCGATATCAAGTTTTTCCGAGATTAACCGATCTAATTGTTTTTGGCTACCTGCTTCTTCAAGTTTGGTTTGTACCCCTGGATATATTTCTCGATAGGAGCGTAATACGAGTGAAATGAGCGGATGCAAGCCTGCAGAACTTGTAAAACCAATATTGAGTTGTCCTGTTTTACCTTGGCTGACATCTTGAACTAATTTAGGAATATGTTTGGCATGCTCTAATAAAATTTGTGCTTCTTTAAATAATGCTAAACCTGCTTCAGTCGGTTCAATCCCACGTGGTTGCCGAACAAGTAATTGTGTCCCGAGTTCTTCTTCCAGTTTTTTGAGTAAACGCGTTAACGGCGGCTGTTGAATAAATAATCGGTTTGCCGCGTGGGTAATGTTTCTTTCTTCAACAACCACAACAAAGGCATGAAGCTTGTGCAAATCTAGCATAGGAATACCTTTAGAGTATGGTTAAAGAAAATAAAAGCATTTGTAGATATGTCATAAAAGTATCATTCTATCTTGGTCAGATAAAGTGAAAAGTAACGAAAATGAACCATGTTGAGATTGCCGTGCAGAAGGAGAGTGTACCGAGCTGCACAGAACTATTTTTAGGTTTTTTAACATTAGGTTTAATTGGATTTGGCGGTGTGCTGCCTTTAGCACGAAAAGTTGTTGTAGAGCAGAGACAGTGGCTAAGTCCTGAAAAATTCACTGAGTTACTTGGTCTGTGTCAATTTTTACCGGGTGGCAATATTATTAATTTATCTGTTGCGATTGGCATGGAGTTTCGTGGTATTCGTGGTGCAGTGAGCTCACTGATTGGCTTAATCTTTGCACCGACGGTAATTGTTGTACTTTTACATTATGTCTATGAGCAGTTCCAAGATAACCTCATGGTCAAGCATCTTTTTGAAGGACTAGCAGCAGCAGCGGCTGGGCTACTGGTTGCAACAGGGTTGAAAATGCTCAAGCCCTTATTACGTAATCCATTAGCGATGTGTGTAGTTGTAGTAGCAATTGTCAGCATCGCTTTTCTGAAAATCTCCTTGCTTTTGACCATGCTGGTTTTGTTGTCATTTTATTCAGCTGTTATTTGGAGACGTGTGTAATGGGTGCAGTTCTACTTACTTTAGCCATCATTTTTACTCAGTTATCACTTATTGCTTTTGGTGGCGGCAATACAATTTTGCCTGAAATGCAACGTCAAGTCGTTGATATTCACCATTGGATGACTGCACAAGAATTTAGTGCCTTATTCGCAATAGCCCAAGCTGCCCCTGGTCCAAACATGATGATTGTACCGTTGGTGGGATGGCATGTAGCAGGGTTATCGGGGTTACTTGTGACATCAACTGCCAAATTTCTACCTTCATCTATTATTACTGTATTTGTAATGAGAGGTTGGTCAAAATTTAAAGATAAGAAATGGCGCCGTGTTTTACAGCTTGCATTACAACCAGTCACTGTTGGAACGGTACTTGCCAGTGCCTGGATTATTTCTGAGGCGGCTGCAATAAATACTTTACTTGTCATTATGGTCGTCGTTGCAACGTTATTATCTTTAATTAAAAAGGTTCATCCCTTACATGTCTTGATTGCAGGCGCTGTATTTGGTGTTGTTTTACTCTAGTTTAACCAGTTTGCCGACCTGCGCTGGATGAGTTCAGGTTGGCTTTTTTTGATTGAAGTGAATAATAATTAAATCTAAAAAACCGATCAAATCTATAAAAACATACTGTTTCACCTATTTTGTGTTTTAACGTACTATGCATCTATTGAAAGAATTTGGATGCATTGGAGTAAAAACAGATGTTAGATCAAAACATTAAAACTCAATTAAAAGCTTACCTAGAACGTTTAGAAAGTCCAATCGAATTAGTTGCTGCTTTGGATGAATCAGATAAAGCTGCTCAAATTAAAGAGCTAGTTACCGAAATTGCTGAACTTTCTGACAAGGTGACTGCTCGTTTTGATGGCAAAAATACACGTCGTCCAAGCTTTGGTGTGGCTAAAGCAGGTGAACAACCTCGTGTGTTCTTTGCTGGCTTACCGATGGGCCATGAGTTTACATCTTTGATCTTGGCACTGTTACAAGTGTCTGGCTATGCTCCTAAAGTGTCTGATGAAGTGCTCAACCAGATTAAAGGTTTAAACCTCAAAGCTGATTTTGATGTGTTTGTATCGCTAAGCTGTCATAACTGTCCGGACGTGGTACAGGCGCTTAACCTGATTGCGATTTATAACCCGAACACAACGGCAACCATGATCGATGGTTCATTCTTCCAAGACGAAGTTGAACAACGCAAAATCATGGCGGTTCCAATGGTGTTCCAGAATAATGAACACATTGGTCAAGGTCGTATGACCCTTGAAGAAATCGTAGCAAAACTCGACACCAACTCTGCTGAAAAAGATGCAGCAGCATTGAATGCCAAAGATGCGTTTGATGTGTTAGTGATTGGTGGTGGTCCTGCGGGTGCAACTGCTGCGATCTATGCAGCACGTAAAGGCATTAATACAGGTATCGTGGCTGAACGCTTCGGTGGTCAGGTCATGGATACCATGGATATTGAAAACTTCACATCTGTGCAAAAGACTCAAGGTCCTAAGTTTGCTGCCGAAATGGAAGCACATGTTCGTGAATATGATGTTGATATCATGAACCTGCAACGTGTCAGCAAAATCGTTGGTGCAGATCAAACCGTAAATGGTCTGGTTGAAGTTGAACTTGAAAATGGTGCAAAGCTTGAATCGAAAACAGTAATCCTTTCAACAGGTGCACGTTGGAGAGAAATGAATGTACCGGGTGAGCAAGAATACCGTACCCGTGGTGTCGCGTACTGCCCACACTGTGATGGTCCTTTGTTCAAAGGCAAACGTGTTGCCGTGATTGGTGGTGGTAACTCTGGTGTTGAAGCTGCAATTGACCTTGCAGGAATTGTTGAGCATGTGACTTTAGTTGAGTTCGACACCAAACTACGTGCTGACCAAGTCTTGCAAAACAAACTGCATAGCTTGCCAAACACAACTGTGATCATGAATGCTTTAAGTACTGAAGTGTTAGGCGATGGATCACAAGTAACTGGTCTTAAATATAAAGACCGTGCGACTGATCAAGAGCATGTGGTAGAGCTTGCAGGGATCTTTGTACAGATTGGTTTATTACCAAATACTGACTTCTTGAAAGACAGTGAGCTTGAGTTAACTAACCGTGGCGAGATCATTGTAAATGACCGCAACGAAACCAATGTGAAAGGTGTATTTGCTGCGGGTGACTGTACAACTGTGCCTTACAAACAAATCATTATTGCTACAGGTGAAGGCGCTAAAGCATCACTCTCTGCGTTTGATTACATCATTCGTTCTGGGCAATAAAATTTAGATCCAGAAACAAAAAAGCCAAAGGTTATCCTTTGGCTTTTTTTATTTTTATGGTTTATATAAACCATGTTCGACTAAATGCTCTCGTAAAATACGACGTAATTCCAATACAGCTTGCGGCGTTAATTGAATTGAATGTCCACCTGGAAGAACTTTCTCAGATTTGGCACCTTCTAAGTGAGCACTCTTATAAGGGACGATACCATCTGTAATTACGTTTGGATCATCGCTCTTGGTGATATTTCCCATAATTGAGTGAAAAACCAAGCCTTTATGAGGATTAATATTTTCTGTAAGCTCCATAAATTTGGACTGATGACTCAAATCGCTTGGACCATTTTGAATCAAACCACTATCAATATTACTCAAGAAATCTTTAACATCTAAATTTTCGGTTGTGAGTGAAGTTGCTACAGCTGATAAAAAAGCACCAGGTAGGCGAATAACTTTACGCGCTGCTAATGTAAACCAGCGATCTGCATAATCTGTACCTCGATGAGGAGAAGCCAAGAAAATTGCACGATCAAAATTATTGATTGAATGCATTTGCAATCGTTCAGTAACCATTGGATGTTTCTTAAAGCGGTTTTGCTGACGTGTCGTCATTAGCTCTAAAGCAGGCTTGGTAATATCGCCATCACTTACCAGTAAACGGCTAATAATACCTCCCATACTATGTCCAACCAGTACAGCATCATGTGCAGCAGGATCATTAGGGTTCAAAGAACCAAAAGCTTGCTTAAGAAGGGCATAAGTTTGGAAACGGCTTTCCAGAATCGGCATATTAGTCGAATAGAAAACTTGCCAAACTTGATAATTATCTCTTAAAACCGTGTCACCCATAACATCATTAGTCAAAGCAATCCATGCCTCAGGACTACTTGCGAGCCCATGGACTAATACAATAATTTTTTTATTTGGATTGTATGGTTCAAGCATATATAGGTGTGGCATGGTTAAATGCTGATCACGATCAATCAGACTTAAATAAGCCGCAACACCTAAATTGTTCTCGGCTAACCATAGGCCGTAAGGCGCGGAAAAGTTGGCCGCTAGAGGATATTGTTTTCCTGCTACACTAATATTGTCGGTCCGGTATGGATCGTAAACCCGAATCACGAATTCAGGATTATTAATAATTTCTTCAACGGTGGTCGCATGTTTTGGTTCAGCTACAATAGTTGCAGCCAAATAACGTGCATGATGAATATTTGGGTTAACGCCATTTTTATAATTGTATTTAAGTGGGTCTAAAATATACTCATTAATATCTTCTTTTCCTGAACTCGGAAAAACCGCTACAAATTCAGATCCAAAACCATCACGACGGTTAATGGTTCTTAACCCTGAAAAATTTAAGTTATAACTTGAAATTAATTTTTCTAATTTTTGACCTGTTAACTGTCTATGAAATTCAAAATCAATTGAATAAACATTTTTACCAATATGAATTTGGGGTTCAACACCATTTTTTTGAGGGTGTCTCAAATCATAAGCACCGACCATTTTGGCAATTGCCTGATTATAGAAGTCACGAATCTGAACTTGTCTATTATCAAAAATACGGTCAGTAGGCTGACGCTTCGTTGAAAACAAATAGGCGTAACTATAACGAATACTTTTATCCAGTAAATTTAATTGCTGGTCTAAACAATCATCATATTTGTTCTGAATATTGGTTTGTTCTTCTTCAGACTTATGTTTAGTAAATCTACTAATTTTACAATTAGATGAATCTGACAAAGCCATTGCTTTTGCCAGATACATTTCACTTGCAGCTGATAAGAACTGTTCATCTAAAATTTGAGGTAATTTTTTGAGTTGATTTACACAGTTATCAGGTGTGTCAGTACAAACTTTAGCTTCCTGACCAGACATTGATAAAACATTCAGACTTGCTTCGCTGAGTTTATCTTGCGTAAGAATACTATTACGTTCATTTGCAATAGTTACATTCAAAGCTTGCTGTTTAACATTCACGACCTGACAACCACTCAGAATTGAACCGAGTAGTATGACCGTCAATACTGTTTTGCTTCTTTTTATTGAAAACATTATGGTCAAAATTTAGTGGCTCAATGGTAGGTAGATCATACAAATTTTAAAATATTTTTCAAATGATCAAATAAAAAAAAGGGCTGTCAAAACAGCCCTTTTTTATCTAATTAGGCTTATTTTTTAGATGTTGTGCTAGGGGTAGTTGCAGACATTGCAGGGTTAGTTAAAACTTGCCATACATTCCAACGACCTTGTTTTTCAATTTCTTGAATTAAACGATCAGCAATTTCCGATTCATCTGGATATTTAACTTTATAATTCTTAAGCGTCTGGATCGCATTTTTCTTTTGCTCCATCGCAATATAGTTATTTGCAGCAGCTAAATATGCTTCTTGAACATTACCTTTAATTGCTTTATCTAAATATGGAATCGCTTCGCGTTGACCACCACCTTCAGATAAGCCAAAACCGAACCAGAAGTTTGCTTCCGCATCATCTGGATTAATTTTTAAAAGTCTTTGAGCATATTCTAAAGATCTAGTGGTATGAACAGTACCTAAATCAAGGTTACGTGCAAGAACACTTGCTTTAAAAGCGCGAAGTAAAATATCAAATGATGCATTTGGGTTTGCAGCAAGTGTATCAAGCTGCTGTGTTACTTCTTTAAGTTTACTTTCGAAGCCTTTACGTTCTTGGCGGTCAGTAAAGCGAGGTGGATAGTGACGTGCTTTGCCTTCCACTAACTGTAAGAAGTCATCAATGCTTGTAACATCAATTTCATTATCACCTGCCAAAACTGCGTATTTCATTGAACGCTGTGTGTTATTTACAGTCGGAACAATCAGTTTATTGGTGTCGAGAGTAAGCTGTTTGGTTGGGTCATCTTGACGATTAACCACCATTTTCGTTACCGGCTGTGCAGCAGCGTCTTTTAACGCAACTTCAAATGCTGGTGGTTGATCATAGTTAAAAGGATTTAGTGCATAAAAAGGAGGAGTAAGCTCTGGTTCCTTGAAAACAAAAGGCTCAATTTTTTGTTGTTTTACAGGTGCCATTGTACAAGCTGTTAAACTTGAGGTCGCAAGGATGATATATGCCAAAGGCTTAAAATTCATAGGATCTTCCGTTCATTTTAGTAAAGTCAGATTTGGTAGTGGTAAGTCTAGGAAAAGCTAAACCGACATGCAAGAGTAAGCGTGTTACATTATGAATCAAGAATATTACGTTTTTGATATCTTGTTTTGTGCACCACATTCACGACGCACTTCTTCAAGAATTTTTAGCTCTTCATCACTAAAAGGTTGTTCATCTTGGTTTTCTTTTTTGAAGCTAGGGTCTAGCTCTGATAAACGCTGGCATAAATTATTCATACGCGTTTCATTGTGCTGAATACGATCAAGCAAAACGCGCATACCTTCTAAAATAGGGTCTGACTGATCAGCAGTTGTCGCATATGGGGCAAAACCAATACTTTGAGCATAATCGCGGCGACGTTCTTCATCTTTATTTTTGTCGGCATCTTTATAAATATAGCGAGCAGGGTTTCCTACAGCAGTCACACCAGCAGGAACAGCTTTAGTCACTACAGCATTTGAACCGACTTTAGCACCTTTACCTACCGTAAATGGCCCCAAAATTTTCGCGCCAGCACCAACGACAACGCCATCTTCTAAAGTTGGGTGACGTTTGCCTGTCTTCCATGTTGTACCACCTAATGTAACCCCATGATAAAGCGTAACATCATCACCAATTTCAGCAGTTTCACCAATCACAACACCCATACCATGATCAATAAAAAAACGCTTACCGATTTTAGCACCTGGATGAATTTCAATTCCTGTTGCAAAACGGCTAAATGAAGAAAGTAGGCGAGCTGCACCTTTACAATCTTTTTGCCATAATTCATGTGCAACACGATGCATCATAATTGCATGAATGCCAGGATAGGTCGTAAGAACTTCGAGTGTATTGCGGGCAGCAGGATCTCGCGCAAATACAGCCTTTATATCTTCTTTAAGCTGCTTAAGCATTGGGTTGATCCTCCTTGTCAGATAATGCTTTTTTCCATTTACCACTTGTTAGGGCTTGCACACGACTAAAAATACCGCGAAGTAAATGATATTCCATACGATCTAATTGTATACGACCAAACAAACGACGCAAGCGTAAAGGCAATAAACGTGGATTCTCTGGATCTAAAAATTCAATTTCAGTCAGCATTTTTTCTAGGTGAGGATAAAACTCTTCCATTTGTTGCTGAGTAACCAAAGGTTCATCCCATTGCATGCTTTGGCCTTGCACTAATGGCATTTCATCTACATTCTGATCGACTTTGTCTTGTTCCAGAGCAGACATGCGAAGCTCATAACATACGACTTGAATCGCTTGCGCAACATTTAATACCCCATAGTCCGGATTTACAGGAATCGTTAAATGGTAATTTGCCAGTGCTAATTCTTCGTTAGTTAAACCACGGTCTTCACGACCAAAAACAATCGCAATTTGTTGTCCTTGAGTGGTTGCTTTAATGGCTTCTTTAGCAGCAGGTCGCACATCAAGTAAAGGCCAAGGAATGGTGCGACTACGTGCACTTGTTCCAAAAACCAAATGGCAATCTTTAATCGCATCTTCTAGGGTATCTACAATCTCAAGGTGCTCAAATAAATCTTGGGCACCGGCAGCAAGTGCTTGTATATCTGGATGAGGATATGTTTTGGGTGCTACGAGAACTAATTTAATTAGTCCCATTGTTTTCATGGCACGTAAAGCACTACCAATATTGGCAGGCAAAGTTGTATTTACCATGACAATACGCACTTGTGCTAATTGTTTTGACACGGTGGTGTGGTCAAACGAACTCATAAGATTTCCAGAAATTACGAATATTGAGAAACTTCGCTTTGGTATAAATCCAATGCATCGTCCATAGACATACCCGCAGGAGGAGAGGCAACAGCATGTGGACGAACAGGGTCTGCTGCTTTAGCCGCTTTCGACTTCACTTGATATTCAATATAAATATTATCTTTACCAAAATAATCTCTGAGCTTAGCAAGTAATTCATCTAGAGGAGCGACTTTCCATTGCGGACCAAACAGAAGCTCGGCTTGAGCATAGGGTTGATCAATCTGTAACTGTAGAGCGATATGTTGATGCATATCTACATTGCAAAATGGCAAGATCATGTTTTGCAGATCTTTTGCCAATGTTGGTTGCATGAACTCTTCTGTTAATTTGATTTGAATACTGTTAGCACGTTTTTGTCTTATTTCATTTAAGGTGAAAGCTTTGGTTAAACGTCCCATTGGACGATCAAAGCCTTCTCGCTCATAGATTTCACCTTCGAAAACTACAACACGTTCCACTTGAACGATATCTTTGAAACGTTGGAAGCGCTCATGGTTACAGCTGACTTCAATACGTGCCGTACCATCATCAAGTACAATAACAACTCGGTTCGGGAAGTTTGCGACATCAATGACCAAACCTGCATAAACTGTTGTAACGCCACGACGCGTAGCTGTAATTTCATTTAGTTTTACAGGAATAAATGCTTTGAGTTCTTGTCGATAAACATCAATTGGATGGCCCGTTAAATATAAACCAAGCGTATCTTTTTCGCCTTTGAGACGAACTTCATCGCTCCACGGTTTTACAGGTTTAGCTGGCTTACGCTGAACTTCTTCAACTTCACCAAATAAATCCATAATACCGCTTTCACGGTTACTTCGAGCTTGTTCAGCAGCTTGAACAGCTTCAGGCAATTGAGCCATTAAGCTTGCACGTTCAATACCTAAGCAATCGAGTGCACCCGCACGAATTAAAGCTTCAAGAGTACGCTTATTGATTTTCTTTAAATCAATACGATGGCAAAAATCGAATAGATCTGTATAAGGGCCATATTGTCGGCGAGAGTCAATAACTGACTGCATTGCTTGTTCGCCGACGCCTTTAATTGCACCTAAACCGTAAACAATCGTTTTATCATTACTCGCATGGAAGTGATAAGTCGACATGTTGACCGATGGTGGTAAGACATCAAGATTATTATTTCGACAGTCATCAATCAAGAATACAACACTGTCTGTGTTTTGCATTTCCGATGTCATGACGGCTGCCATAAACTCAGCAGGGTAATGAGCTTTCAACCATGCAGTATGGTAGGCAACTAGGGCATAAGCAGCCGCGTGAGATTTGTTGAAACCATAGCCTGCAAACTTTTCCATATAGTCAAAGATATGGTTGGCTGTGCTTTCGTCAATCCCTTTTTCAGCAGCACCTTCTAAGAAGATTTGTCGCTGTTTGACCATTTCCTCAGGTTTCTTTTTACCCATTGCACGGCGTAATAAGTCTGCGCCGCCTAAGGTGTAACCTGCACAGATCTGTGCAGCCTGCATCACCTGTTCCTGATAAACCATAATCCCGTATGTCGGCTCTAATACACCTTCAAGAAGGGGATGGAGATATTCAAAATCTCCACCATGCATACGGTGAATAAAGTCAGGAATAAGGTCCATTGGACCTGGACGATACAATGATACGAACGCAATAATTTCTTCGAATTTACTTGGACGTGCTTCTTTAAGCATCCGTTTCATGCCGACGGATTCAAACTGAAATACCGCTGTTGTATTTGCATCGGCAAAGACAGAATATGCTTTAGCGTCGTCTAGAGGAACATGCAAGATATTGAGCTGATCATTACTGTCGCGGTTTTTATTAATATTTTGGATCGCGTCTTCAATAACGGTTAAGTTACGTAAGCCCAAGAAGTCGAATTTGACCAGACCTGCTGCTTCTACATCGTCTTTATCATATTGAGCAACACGGTTCGTTCCATCTGCATCACAAAGTACAGCCGAGAAATCGGTGATTTTACCTGGTGCAATGACTACACCTCCGGCATGTTTACCAGTATTTCGAGTTACACCTTCTAATTTTAATGCCATTTCCCAGATTTCGCTTGCATCGTCGTTATCTGGGTTAGATGGGTTGGTCACAATATCTTTAAGCTGAGGTTCCATATCAATAGCGGTGGCTAAGTCCACACCGAGCGGTTTGGTAGGCACCATTTTTGAAATACGGTCAGCTAAACCGTAAGATTTACCCAATACACGCGCAACATCACGGATCGCACCTTTTGCTGCCATGGTTCCGAAAGTTGCAATTTGTGAAACGGCTTCGCGACCATAAGTACGCGATACATAATCAATGACGCGGTCACGTCCGGCAATACAGAAATCGACGTCAAAGTCAGGCATCGATACACGTTCAGGGTTCAAGAAACGTTCGAAGAGTAGATCGTAACGAAGTGGATCAAGATCAGTAATTTTTAAGCTATATGCGACTAAAGAACCCGCACCTGAACCACGACCTGGCCCTACAGGAACACCATTATTTTTTGCCCATTGAATAAAGTCCATGACGATGAGGAAGTATCCTGGGAAACCCATTTTAAGGATAATACCGACTTCATAATCAATTCGTTCATCGTAAGGCTTACGAATCTCTGCCCAGTCCTCGCCACGTTTTTCAACAGGGTAAAGATAATTTAAGCGCTCTTCCAAACCTACTTTTGATAAATGTTCAAAATAAGTGTCGATGGTAAAACCATCTGGAATTGGATAGTCAGGTAAAAAGTAAGTACCGAGTTGTAGTTTAACGTTGCAGCGTTTGGCAATATGATAGGTGTTCTCGATAGCACTAGGAATATCAGAAAACAACTCGATCATTTCATCTGAGGTTTTAAAGTGCTGCTCTGGGCTATACGTCCGTGGACGGCGATTATCTGCTAATACATAACCATCAGCGATACAAACACGTGCTTCGTGTGCCTCAAAATCTTCTTTTTCTACAAAGTGCACATCATTATGTGCAACTACACCAACATTATATTGTGCAGCAAGCTTAGCTGCTTCTTGAATAAAGTCTTCTTCACCCGGGCGGTCAGTACGTGTTAAAGCAAGATAAACACGGTTACCAAACTTTTCGAGCCATGCTTCTAAAAGGGGAGCAGCTTTTTGAGGGTTAGATGAGCAAAGCATCTGACCAACATCACTATGCTGGCCAAGTAAAACGATAATGTCTTGATGCTGTTCAAGTACCCATTCTTTTTGTACACATGGAATACTGAGCTGTTGTCCTTCAATAAAACCGCGTGAAACGATTTCGGTCAGACTTTTCCACCCAATATCACTCATTGCAAGTAAGGTGACACGATGTTGAGCATCATCAAGGCGAATTGTGCTACCTAAAAGCGGCTTAATTCCTTTTTTTAAACAGGAATTATAAAACTTTACCGCCGCATGGAGGTTAGAGAGATCAGTTAATGCCAATGCAGGCATTTGGTCTTTAACCGCAGCATTGACCAAGTCAGGTATGCGAACTATCGACTCTGTAATCGAAAATTCTGTATAAATACCTAGATGAACAAACTGCATAAACCAATCCTTAATGCGACCACGGCATAGTTTAACACGCAAACTTAAAAGGAAATGGTTAATATTTTGGCAAACTGTTAAGGATTTTATTATTTAAGAAGAATGAGTTGAACATCTATTGTACAGATTTAATATAAAAGACATTATTTTTATAAAATATGACCAGCTCAAACATCTAGGTTTGAGCTGGTTGAAAAACTTAGTACTGCCAGAACATGCGTTGAATTTCTTTAGCATCGGTAGTCTTGGTAAGAGCTAATGCTGCAAGAAGACGCGCTTTCTGAGGATTTAAATCATGTGCTGCTACCCAGCCATATTTAGAGTCAGGTTGTTCTGCATCACGCACTACAAAACCTTGTGGAACACGTGATGAGCGGATAATTTGAATACCGTTATTGTCGTGAAGATTTTGTAAAGTTGGTACGATATAGTTCGCAACTGAACCGTTACCAGTACCTGCATGGATAATCGCTTTAGCGCCAGCTTTTGCATATGCTTCATAAGCATCTGGAAGCATAGAGTCTGAGCCATAAACGATCTGTACCATTGGAAGTGCATCACCTTTAATATTTTCAATATTAAATTCTGAAGCATTTGTAAAACGTTTTACAGACTGTCTGAACCAGTATGGCTTGCCTTCAACTAATGTACCTAAAGCGCCCCATTGGCTAACAAAAGCATTTGTATGAATGTTAATGCCTTTAGTTACATCACGCGCAGCAAAAATAGAGTCGTTCATGAGAACCATAACGCCTTTATTTTTTGCATCATCAGAAGCTGCTAAAGCAACTGCACTATAAAGGTTAAGTGGGCCGTCTGCTGAAAGAGCAGTTGAAGGGCGCATTGAACCAACAATAACAATCGGCTTATCAGTGTGAACAACCAGATTTAAGAAAAATGCTGTTTCTTCTAAAGTATCTGTACCGTGAGTAATCACAACACCATTAACAGATGGTTTTTTTACCAGCTCATTTACTTGACGAGCAATTTGTAATAATTCCTTGTCAGTAATACTTTCAGAAGCGACCTGTAATGCCTGAATACCAGTTACATTCGCCAAATCTTTGATTTGTGGAACTGCATTAATTAAGGCATCAACTGGAACTTTCGCAGCAGTGTAAGTTGCACTGTTTGTTGAATTTGCGCCAGCACCTGCGATAGTACCGCCAGTGGCAACAACAACTACATTGTTTTTTGCGTAAAGTGGGAGAGAGCAGGCCAATAAGCCCATCGCTAAACCTAAAGATTTAACAGTTTTAGTCAACATCGAAAATATCCTTATGAAGTGACGAAAGTAAAAAAGTTTGTCGAATATGTCTGCTTTTCCTAAGCAAAATACATACCATGTAAAACATATTCGTAACTTGCTGAATAAGAAGCATCCCTGAATAGCATTTTGTTTCACCAACAATTACTTAGTCATTGCTTTTATTCAGCGTTAATAAATATCATGAATAAAATAAAAAATCTATTAAGTTTTTCTAATTTATCTCGATTTTTTTGCTTTTTAATATAAAGAAAGCAAATGATTTTTTTATCTTTATAAAATTAAAAAATAATGGATGTGGTGGGGTTTTATTTACCATTTGGTATTTATATTGTATTGATTATAAAAGTTTTTATTTAAAAATAAAGTTATATAAATTTTTTGGTAGGGAAACTAAATAATAATTACAATAGTTTAATATAATTAAGTTTTAATAAAATGAATTAAAATTTAATCACTTGATGTTTATTTCTAAGAATATGAATTCTGTTTGGGTGATTTTTATTCTCTTTTTAAGGTTTACTTTAAGAAAATTTAATAGGGGTTAAAGTGCATTTTTTGGTTCATTATTTAATATGAAAATACAGATAAATTTTTATTGTTTAATTTTAGAATAAAAAGAAGAGCAATTTTATAAGGTCATATAAAATTGCTCTTAAGTTGGGAGAGTGGGAGAAAAGAGAAACTTAAGCGGTCGTTTGTTCTTGAGTTGATTTAATTAATACAGGCTCTGGTAGCTCTTCAGTGTCAGCTACTTTATCACCTTCAAGTTTAGCAACTACGGCAGTAGCAATACTGTTACCTACTACGTTTGTTGCAGTACGACCCATATCAAGGAACTGATCGATACCAAGCAATAAGAGAATGCCTGCTTCAGGTAAATGGAACATGGTAAGTGTTGCTGAAATAACCACGATAGAAGCTCGTGATACACCCGCAATACCTTTACTTGTTACCATAAGCGTTAACAGAATTAAGATTTGTTGCGTGAAGCTAAGATCGATGTTGTAAGCTTGAGCAATAAACAGTACTGCAAACGTGGTGTACATCATTGAACCATCTAGGTTGAATGAATAACCCAAAGGTAATACAAAACTAGTCACTTTTTTAGGTACACCAAATTTATTTAGTGCATCCATTACTTTAGGGTAGGCAGATTCACTTGAAGCTGTAGCAAAAGCAAGCGTTACAGGTTCGCGAATTAATTTGCCTAAGCGGAAAATATCTTTTTTAAGTACGATTGCACCAACAGAGAACAAAATAATCCAAAGCAACAGAAGACCGAAATAGAACTCAGCGATTAAAATACCGTAGTCAACAATCAAGCCTAAACCTTGTACTGTAATTGCAGAAGCCATTGCAGCAAATACTGCAAAAGGGGCGAACATCATGACGTAATCGGTAATACGGAACATGATCTTGCTAAGTTCTTCAGTCAAACGAACAATAACTGAGTCTTTTTCTTTACCTTGATTTACAAAGGCAAGAGCTGAACCAAAGAAGATTGAGAAAACGAGTACTTGTAGGATGTCATTGTTGGCCATCGCTTCTGCAATGCTGCGTGGGAAAACATGGCTTAAGAATGATTGTAGTGTAAAGCCAGTGGTCGCTGGGAGAGAGGCGCCACTAAGTTGTTGAGCTGTTGGTAATGCTAAATCTAAAGCTGCACCAGGTTGGAAGAAGTTAGCTAAACCCATACCGATTGCAAGCGATACAAACGAAGCAGTAATAAACCAAGTCATTGACTTAAGTGTAATACTTCCAATTGATGTAGATTTCCCCATTGATACAATGCCTGAAACAATTGTGGCAAATACCAATGGAGCAATAATCATTTTGATTAAGCGTAAAAAGATGTCTGAAATAATACTGAAATAAGAAGCGATCTGTTTGAGTTGTTCACCTTCATTGAAAAAGTGGTGACAAATCCAACCTGTCAGTATGCCGAGTAAAATAGCAATAACAATATACTTGAGCAATTTCTTTTGCTTCATATGAACCTCTATCCATTTGATTCAATCATTCTTTGATGGGATTTGAATGATTGAAAGCTTTCCTTGTTAGTTCAGTCCGGTCGTTCTACCGATTTTATCTTCCTAGATATCTGTATCTGTTTAACCGAATCGAATATGGTGATGTTGTTATGGAAGGGGATTGTTGCTCGATTTTGAAGCAGTGTGAAATGCAAAAATATATTGATCCATGCATTTTTTGCATAATTAAGATTGAGAAAAATGCGAAATTACACACAAATTTAAACGTATGGTAAAAAATATATAAATGAATTATTAAAGTGAATTTAAAGATAAAAAGAATTAAATTTCCAATGAAAAACATTTAACTTCAAAGTGTTGTTCTTTAAGGGGTAGAAAGGTGAAAGTATTTGCGATAATTATTTTTTTTAAATAATAAAATAGAATTATCAAAAAAGGCATCCAATTTAAGATGCCTTTTTTGATATGCATTTTTTTAACGACGGTTGGCTAAGAAACGACCTAAACGAGTAATTGCTTCTCGTAATTCATTTTCAGCAGGTAAGAAAACCACGCGGAAATGATCTGGAGTTGGCCAATTAAAGCCCGTACCTTGCACCAATAACACTTTTTCTGCACGTAACAAATCAAGCATTAACTTTTCGTCATCTTCAATTGGATAGATGTTTGGATCGAGGCGAGGGAAACAATACATTGCTCCCTCTGGTTTCACGCAGCTTACCCCGGGAATCTCATTTAGCATTTCCCAAGCAATATTACGCTGTTCGTATAAACGACCACCCGGACGAATCAAGTCATTGATTGATTGATATCCTCCGAGGGCGGTTTGAATCGCATATTGAGCTTGAACGTTTGCACATAGGCGCATAGATGCCAACATATCTAAACCTTCGATATAGTCAGCAGCACGGCTTTTATCACCAGTAATTGCCATCCAGCCTGAACGGAAACCTGCGATACGATAAGCTTTTGACAAGCCATTAAAAGATACGCATAGCTGGTCACCAGCTAATGATGCCACAGAAACATGTTCAATGCCGTCATAAATAATTTTGTCGTAAATTTCATCAGCAAATAAAATTAAGTCATGTTTCTTTGCAAGTGCGACAATTTGTTCAAGCACATGACGTGGATATACTGAACCAGTCGGGTTGTTCGGGTTAATAATGACAATGCCGCGTGTGTTTGGCGTAATTTTACTTTCAATATCAGCAATATCTGGATACCAGCTATTTTCTTCATCGCATTTATAGTGGATTGCTGTACCACCTGAAAGATTAACAGCTGCTGTCCAGAGAGGGTAATCTGGCATCGGAATTAGCATTTCATCGCCATCATCAAGTAGGCCTTGCATCGCCATGACAATGAGTTCAGAAACGCCATTACCGATATACACGTCATTGACATGCATATTTAAGATCCCTTTTTGCTGGTAATACTGACAAATTGCTTTACGAGCAGGGAAGATACCTTTTGAATCAACATAACCAATTGCATTTGGTAGGTTTAAAGCAACATCATTAATAATTTCTTGTGGGGCTTCAAAACCAAATGGAGCAGGGTTGCCGATATTTAGCTTAATGATTTTATGTCCTTGCTCTTCCATTTCATTGGCGGCTCGTAATACTGGTCCGCGAATGTCATAACAAACATGCTCAAGCTTCGATGATTTCTTTATTTCTCGAGAAGTTGGCATGGATTGGAGGGTAGCAGTATTTTTAGACATAGCTGGATTCACTTTTGCATATCGGTATAAATAACTTTTAAATGTTTTAACTGTTACCAAATTCAGATCGTGTTGATCTTTTAGTAATTCAACAATTTTTTCATGGGTAAAGCCCGATTGCTGATACTGTTTGATAACTGGTAATAGTTGCTGGAAAAGCACACTTTTTTTCTGAGACATGTTTTGTCCTATACAACCGTGCCAAACAAGAATAGCACCATCTTTGCTTCCTTGGAAGAAAATAAAAAATAAATTTGCTTACTTTTGATTTTGATTTTTGCTTACTTTTTGCTTTCTATTGCTTAGATGATTAAATTCCAACAAATTTTACGTTCAGAGACTAGTGTTTTTGTGATGAATGGCGTAAATATAAAAACTCAATCATCAGAAATGTTTACATCAGAATAAAGGTGCATGTCATGGGAAAAGTCAATAAAACAGACCGGGAATGGCAAAGAGAGTTATCACCAGAAGAGTATCGGATTACACGACAAAAGGGCACTGAACCTGCATTTACGGGGCAATACTGGAATACTAAGCAACATGGTACCTATGTCTGCCGTTGCTGCGGCGCAGAATTGTTCTCATCAGATACTAAATATGACAGTGGTTGTGGTTGGCCTAGCTTCTTTAAACCGATTGAGCCAACTGCAATTGAAGAACATGACGATTTATCGCATGGTATGGTCAGAACTGAAATTGTTTGTCATGATTGCGAAGCCCATTTAGGGCATGTTTTTGAAGATGGACCACAGCCGACTGGTTTGCGCTATTGTGTAAACTCGGCATCATTACAACTGAAATCACAAGAAAAAAATGATGAGGAAACCTATCCATGAGTAATATTTATCAGTTTGAAGCTGAACTGTTAGAGGGTGAAGTTAAGCAATTAGCTGATTACAAAGGTAAAGTTTTACTAATTGTAAATACTGCGAGTAAATGTGGTTTTACACCACAATTTGCTGGCCTTGAAAAACTTTATGAGAAATATAAAGATCAAGGCTTGGAAGTTTTAGGGTTTCCCTGCAACCAGTTTGGGGGGCAAGATCCAGGCAACAATAAAGAAATCGGTACGTTCTGTCAGCGCAACTATGGGGTGAAATTCCCGATGTTTGCTAAAGTTGATGTAAAAGGACCGGAAGCTCATGTGATTTTTAGATATTTAACACGTGAAGCTAAAGGTATTTTAGGTAGTAGCACGATTAAATGGAACTTTACCAAATTTTTGGTGGGAAGAGATGGCGCTGTGTTAAATCGCTATGCTCCTACGACTAAACCAGAAGCTTTAGAAGCTGATATTGAAAAAGCATTAGCAAGTTAATGAATTCAATGAACGCTATTCCCCAAGCTTTTGAGTTTTGGCAAGATGGGCGAATGCCTTATGTTGAAACCAGAAGGTCTTGTTTTAGCCGAACATGTTATAAGTCTCATAGTCATCCAACATTTTCAATTGGAGCTATAGACGAAGGGAATAGCGTTTTTCAAAGCTCATTTGGTACAGCACAAAAGATTTCTGCCGGCACATTAGTCATTGTGCCTGCCCACATTGAACATTCTTGTAACCCGCTGCCTGATCAGGCTTGGAGTTACCAGATGCTACATCTGGATATATCTTGGCTTAATCAATGGTATGCCGAGTTTCAACAAGAGGGCTTTGATTTAAATTTGCCCCAGCATAGACCTCTCATTATTAAAGATGAAAATTTATATCAGGCTTTTTCTGATATGAATGAAACTTTATTTGATTCTCAAAAATTAATTCTCGAAAAAGAACAGTCGCTGATCTATTGCCTTACACAGTTGTTATTACCTCATTTTATATTAGAAGAAATACAGAAAACTCAATATTTGTATGAAAGCTTTTTGGACTTAATTCATATTATTAAATCATCCGAACGATTTATTTCTTTAGAAGAGCTTGCCCAACAGGTGGGCCTTAGTCGATATGCAATTATTCGCCTATTTAAAGCCAATGTGGGCTTAACACCCCATGCATTTCAAATTAATTTAAAGATTAATGAGGCCAGAGCACAATTAAAACAAGGCATTCCACTCGCAGAGCTGGCTGTAAATTTAGGCTTTAGTGATCAGAGCCATTTTCATAAAGCTTTCAAAGCCCATACAGGAATCACTCCTCGTCAGTTCCAACTCGTTGCCGCGCAATAATTTACAAGAAATTATTTTTCTCTATTTTTAAGCTATTCCATACTGTTTTACAGATGAAGCCGTTATGGAAGTTTTTTTAGTTATTGCCTTTACCCATTTTTTAGCTTTGTTATCTCCGGGACCTGACTTCTTTCTGATTCTCACCAGCCTTTTGCAAAAAGGTTTGCGCTATACATATGGTGTCATTGTGGGAATTACTTTTGGTAATGCCTTGATTTTGATGGCGTGTATGTTTGGATTTATGGTGCTTGGAAATTTGAGTACGAACATTCTTTTAGTACTTAAATGGCTTGGGGCGGGGTATTTGGTTTATTTGAGCTACCTTTGTTTTAGTGCTGCTCGGTCTGGCACCTTAACTTTTGCTATTGAAAAAAATGGTTTGATGGATCAAGGGCATCAACAGCAGGATAAAGTTAAGAGCTTAATGTTAGGAATACAATCTAGTCTTCTTAATCCGAAAAATATTATGTTTTATAGCAGCTTAATGTTGCTCATTCAGCATGACTTTAGTCTGTTTCAAAAATTGCTGATGAGTACGTGGATGACTGGGGTTGTGCTTGCTTGGAACTTATTATTGGTTCGCTTATTGCTTCAAAATCGGGTTCTAGAACAGATTAAACGTTCTGCTAAGGGCCTATATTATTGCTCTAGTTTGGCTTTTATATTTTTCGCAGTACTGCTGGTTATTTATAGTTAATGTAGTGTACAGCCTTTAATATTACTAAAGGCTGTACAATTTACTTATGCTTAGAGAATTGCTTTTAAACGCTTAACCACTTCTTCGCATTGCGCTAAATCGGCAACTAAAGCCATACGCACATGATTTTCCCCAGGGTTACCTTGATCTGTGTCACGAGATAAATAACGGCCAGGTAAAACCTTAATATGTGCTTTTTCCATTAACATCTTGGCAAAAGTTTCATCATTATCAACTTTTAACCAATAATAAAAACCAGCATCTGGCTTTTGCAGAGGTAATAAGTGACCTAATTCGCTTTGGAATAAATCAAATTTTGCACGATATTGCTTACGGTTTTCTTCAACATGGTTTTCATCATTCCATGCTGCAATTGATGCAAGCTGATGTTGAACAGGCATTGCTGCACCATGATAAGTACGATACTGCAAATATGGTTTTAATAATTCTGCATCACCAGCAACAAAACCTGAGCGTAAACCCGGTAAGTTTGAGCGTTTAGAAAGTGAATGGAATACGACACAGTTTTTATAATCATCACGACCAAGTTCTGCACAAACTTCTAGCAAACCTGTAGGTGCTTGATCGAACCAAAGCTCTGAATAGCATTCGTCAGAAGCAATAACAAAATTATATTGATCAGACAAGGCAATTAACTTTTTGAATTGCTCTTTAGAAAGCACAGTACCTGTTGGGTTACCTGGTGTACATACAAAAAGAAGGGCTGTTTTTTCCCATACTTCTGCTGGTACAGCATCAAAATCACCTAAATAACCATTTTCTTCGGTGCAATTGATGAAATAAGGTTTTGCACCAGCGAGTAGCGCGGCACCTTCATAAATTTGATAAAACGGATTCGGCATTACTACATACGGCGCGTCTTCACGATTAATGAGCGCCTGAACAAATGAGAAAATCCCTTCACGAGTACCTGATACGGGTAAAATATGATTTTCTGCACTAATGCTATTCAGTTTGAAGCGTTTGGTTAACCACTCTGCAATACTTTGGCGAAGCTCTGGCAAACCCTTACTATTCGGATAAGTTGATAGATGGTTAAAGTTGTCAATGATTGCCTGTTTAACAAACTCTGGTGCTGGGTGCTTAGGTTCACCAATTGATAGTGGAATCAATGGAAGATTAGCAGGAGTGATATCCTTAAAAAGCTGGTTTAACTTTTCAAATGGATATGGGTGCAATAACGACAAGCTAGAGTTCATTAAACAGTTACCAATTAGTTGAGTTTCAGTGCTGACAAATTTGATTAGATGCTTCATCTAATGCAGCTTTAAGCTTTTCCGAGAAGAGTTTGACCTCTTCGTTATTTAACGGTTTTCCATCTTTTTTCGTGACAAAGAAAATATCTTCTGCACGTTCACCTAAAGTTGCAATTCTAGCTGAATGGATGTCTAAACCTTGCATCATAAATAAGCCACCTACGCGTGCAAGTAGGCCAGGGTGATCAAGTGTTGAAATTTCGACCATGTTTTGCTGTAACGCTTCATTCAATGTAACGTCGACTGTATTTTCAATATCAAAATGACGTAGTTGACGTGGAATTCGGCGTTGCATGAGTCCTGGATATTGGTCTGGCTGACTAAGCGCTTTTACTAATGCATTTTTAACTGTTTCTTCGCGTTCAGGGTCGGTCAGCAATGTACCAAAACGATCAAGTACAACATAGGTGTCCAAGCTAAATGCCGTACTTGCCGTAATAATTTTTGCATCTTGAACGTCTAAATTCATTTTGTCCAAAACTGCTACAGTGGTGGCAAAAAGGTTGGGTTGGTCACGTGTATATATAAAGATTTGCACTGCATCTTGGGCAGCTTTACGGTGAGCACGCAACAGTACTAATGGCTCTGGATTATCACCGTGTTTCAAAATTGCTTGAGTGTGCCATGCAATTTCATCTGCTGATTCTTTAATGAAGTATTCATCACCAAGTTCTTGCCATACTTTTTCGACGTCTGCTAATGAGAAGTTATTCACCAGTAATTCACTTGCTGCAAATTTGGTGTCTTCAATCAGCATTTGATAATCAACAGGACGACTTAAACCTGTACGAATTACATCACGGGCATGCGTATAAAGTTGACGCATAAGTGAAGCACGCCATGTGTTCCATAGTTTTGGATTTGTTGCATTAATATCGGCAACCGTTAAGGTGTATAGATAATCAAGATGTTCCATATCGCCAAGTTTTTCAGCAAAATCTTTAACAACATCCGGATCGGAAATATCCTTTTTCTGAGCGGTCAGTGACATGAGCAAATGGTTGTGGATGAGCCATGCAATTAGTTTGCATTCACGCTCTGTAAAACCGTGCGCACGTCCAAATTCGATTGCATCTTCTGCACCGAGTTCACTATGGTCTCCACCGCGGCCTTTAGCAATGTCATGAAATAATGCAGCGATAAATACAATATCTTGACGTGCGAGACGTTGGAAAACAGAGCTTACAACAGGGAACTCTTTAGCAAACTCAGGTTCTTTAAAACGGTTTAAGTTGCGTAGCAATAATAATGTGTGAGCATCGACCGTATAGATATGGAATAGGTCATATTGCATAAGACCCATAATTTGGCCAAATGCTGGAATATAGTTTCCTAAAACACCATAGCGCTTCATCGCAACCAAAGTATCGTATAGACGATAGGGTGAGCGAATAATCGACATAAATAGCGCTTGATGTTCAGGATTATCTCGATAATTTTGATTAATGCGTTTTGCAGCAAGAATAAGTAAGCGTAGAGTGCGAGCGCGGATCCCTTCAATATCTGGTCGATTAGCCAAAATATAGAATAATTCTAAAATAGCACTTGGGTGTTCTGCGAATATTTTGTGGTGCTGTACTGCAAGCTTGTTATCAACGATTTTAAAATGATTATTAACTTCTTCAATTTTACGTTCGTAATTTGGTAAGCGAGGAGTAATGACTGATTCGCTAAAATAGGCCAACAACATTTCATTGAGGGTAGAAACCTGTTGTGCGGTACGGTAGTAGCGTTTCATGAACTGCTCAACACCGTAATTTACAGGTTGACCTTCTTGACGGACATAACCAAATTGAGCTGCAATTTCTCTTTGATGATCGAACAAAAGACGGTTTTCATCACGTTTCGCTAAGCGGTGTAAGTGGTGGCGAATTTCCCAAAGAAAACTTTCAGCTTCTTCTAAAACTGTTAATTCAAACTCTGAAATAAAACCTAAATGTACTAAGTCATAAATGCGGTTTACGCGGAAATGACGCTTGGCAATCCAGCCAATCTGGTTAATGTCACGAATGCCACCCGGTGCATTTTTAATATCGGGTTCTAAATTGCTTTCAGTATTGTTGTGTTGGTGGTAACGCTTAGCTTGTTCAGCCATTTTTGCATCAAAAAATGTTTTGTCTGTCCACGTTTGCGAAACAATACGACGCGGCCATTTTGCAAGTTGACTATTACCCGTAATTAAACGAGCTTCAATTAAAGTCGTTGCAACGGTTAGATCTGTCGCAGCTTGTTCAACACAGCTTTGGATGGTACGAACGCTAATTCCGGGTTTAAAATTACCAACATCCCATAAAGAGGAAATAAATGTAGAAATACGCTTTTCGTTTTCTTCGTTAATTTCATGTTCTGACAAAATCATGATATCAACGTCGGAATAGGGCAACATTTCACGGCGCCCATAACCACCTACAGCAAAAAGACCTAATCCTGTCTGGTCGAGTTCGGCATGTTTCCATAAAAAGATCAGTGCTTCATCAACTAGGTCTGAGCGCGCTTTAATGACTTCTCGAATCGATTGCCCATTTTCATATGAATCCTGCAATTGCTTTTCTACATCCGTTCGCCATTGATTAATGGCTTTAATATCATGATGGCTTGTAACGTAGTTCAGCAATGGCGATGTATTGATCATGAAAATGGGTCTACCAATAAGTAAATATTAAGAGTTGGTTTTTACGCTTACTTGATCAGCGGTTTCTTTCGCTAAAGTACGAGCAAGATCAGTATTTTCTGCACGAGCAGTTGCTACACCCATACGACGTCGTTTGAAACCTTCTGGTTTACCAAACAGGCGTAGGTCAGTATTTGGGTTGGCTAACGCCGTATTTAATCCACTGTAGCTTAAGTTGTTGGCATCCACTCCTGCATAAATAACTGCACTAGCGGCAACACTATGGCGAGCTGTGTTCACTGGTAATCCTAAAATTGCACGAGCATGCAGTTCAAATTCGCTTTGAAATTGCGATGCTAGAGTTACTAGACCTGTATCATGTGGGCGAGGTGATACTTCACTGAACCAGACTTTATCGCCTTTAATAAACAGTTCTACACCAAAAATACCACAGCCACCCAGTGCTGTTGTCACTTTATTTGCAATACGTTTTGCTTCTTCAAGTGCAGCAGGTGTCATTGGTTGAGGCTGCCAGCTTTCTACATAATCACCAGCATCTTGGCGGTGACCAATTGGGTCGCAGTAGTGAGTTTCGATTTCACCAGTTTCAGGATTTTTTGCACGAACGGTAAGTAATGTAATTTCAAAATCAAAATCAATTTGAGATTCAATGATGACCGTACCTTGGTTAACACGACCACCTTGCATCGCATATTCCCAAGCAGCATCGACTTCATCGAAGCTTTTTACACGAGATTGGCCTTTACCTGAAGATGACATCACTGGTTTTACAAAATTTGGATAACCAATATCATCAGAAGCGGCGCGGAAGCTTTCTAGTGAGTCAGCAAAGCGATAAGCAGAGGTAGGTAAACCAAGTTCTTCAGCAGCAAGACGACGAATACCTTCACGGTTCATTGTAAGGTTTACAGCTTTAGCAGAAGGAATAACAGTTGCAGTTTGGCTCGCTTCAATTTCAACGAGAACTTCTGTAGCGATAGCTTCAATTTCTGGAACAATTAAATTCGGTTTAATTTTTTCGATAAGTTGTTTTAATTGAGTAGGATCAGCCATATTTAACACATAAGAAAAATGTGCAACTTGCATGGCTGGCGCATGATCATAACGGTCGGCTGCATGTACTTCTACACCAAGACGTTGTAAGGAAATTACAACTTCTTTGCCAAGCTCTCCTGAACCTAACAATAAAACTTTAAATGCAGAAGATTGAAGTGGGGTACCGAGTGTCACGCTCATGCGAATCATCCTGACAAAATTATTTTTTTAAGCATAGCAGAACTTATGGTGGAGTTAAGCCTTATAACGCATAAAAAATGAATTTTGTCGGACAATTAAGAATGTACTTTATTTAGACATTAACTTGATAGTTTAAAAGTAGCTCATCTGCATTTTTACCGCGAATACCCCAATTTTCTTTAGGTGTTTCAAAAATCGTAATTTCGATATCTTGAGGTGCTATTTTGCATTGTTCTTCAATATTGCGAAATAATGTTTGGATAAGTCTCTTTTTCGTTTCTGTACTACGACCTATAAACATTGAAAGCTCAATGATGATGTAGTGTTGGCTACGGTCAGAAGGATAAATAAAGTTTCCTGGTTTAAGGCTAATAAAACGTTGAAATCTTTTCTCAACCGGATATTTCAATTCTTCAATGAGTGCTTGATGTATGGCATGAGAAAGTAATTCTCGATATTGCATAATCGTTTGTTCATTTGCGTAAATTTTAACTTGTGACATTTTTATCTCTAATGGGTAGATGAAGTTATCTTTTTAATCAATTCAAAAAATTAGTTTTTACGCCAGAAGTTTAAAGACCTCTGGCTGTGATTTATTTTATATAAGGAAAATGAGTTTATCTATTTATAAAGGTAAATAAGTATAGATCAGGCCATAAACAATTGCGGCAGTTAAAGTTGCTGGAACAATTTTCTTAAATTTAAAATAAAGGCCTGCTAAAACCAGAAAACCGATAAGCATGGCGAAACTCTTATCTGGATTTTCAAGAAGTGGTGGAAGAGTGGCAACAACAAGCATGGCGCTAATTGCAGATATACCAATACAGCCCAAAGCAATTTTTAACCAGACTGAACCGCGTCTTTGCTGTGTACCTTGCAGCTTTTGTATAACAAAGAATGGTCCAAAACGTGAGGCGAAATTAGCAATACCCACAATTATGCCGACCAGAATAATCTCTAGGTTCATTTTAAACTTCGACCTCTTCTTGTTGTCTTAAAACATAATGTTTAAACAGGCCTGCTAAAATGCCTGAAAGAATACCAATAAAAATGGCAGCAGATAAGTTAATCCAATAGCAGGCTAAAGCTGAAACGACTAAAGATACAGCAACTACAAGGCTATGCTTTCGCTCAAATGCGGCTAACAAAAAACTCAAAAATAAAGCTGGAAGTAAAAAGTCTAATGCTGCTTGTAAAAATTTTGGAAGATGAGTGACCTGATCTGCAAATAATCCGCCCAGTAAAGAGCCAGTTGCCCAAGCCATCCAACTAAATAGGCTAAGTCCTAACATCCAAGACTCTGACCATTGCTGACGACGTTGTGAAAGTTGGATCATGCCACTTGCAAAAACTTCATCGGTTAAGCCCCATGCCCAAACCGCCGTTTTTTTAAGATTTAACTTGTTGGGAATAAGGTTATATAGCGCTGGTCCATAAAGCACATGACGAATATCTAGTGCAATGACTGTTAATGCAGTTAACCAGATAGATGAACCACTAGCCAAAAGTGCGACAACCAAGAACTGACTGGCTCCAGCATACATTGAGCAAGATAGGAAAAAAGCTTCCCATGGTGTAAAACCAAACTGAGATGCAGAAACACCGAAGGCAAAAGAAACGGGTAAATAGGTGAGTACGATAGCTTGACTATCTTTGGCACCTTGCCAAAAAGTTGCCGTTTGATTAGCCATCAATTGTTGTTTGGACACAATGCACCTTGGCAATAAACCAAATGATAAAAATACTTGAAAGATTGAGTATTGTAGCCGAATTTAATAGCATAGTGCCGAAATGTTTAATCGGCAGTTTGATATGTTCAACGCAAAGATTCGTTTAGTTTATATCGCCATGTTGAGTGCAGGTATTTTTACATTGCAGGGCTGTGACAATGGTAATCAGGGTGCAGAAAAAAAAGTAGAAATTAAACCAGCACCGAAACTAACCAATGATGCAACTGTTTATGCTCAAAAAGCATGGACATTAATTAATACGGTTGAGCATTTGGTTTATGAAAAGCAACTGAGTCAAATCGATGACAAAGTTCGTAAACCTTTACGTCAATTGAGTACGGACTGGCGTATCAATGTGAAAATGACTGACTCAGTGACAGAAGGGAAATACGCGCTTTGTCGTAAAGCTCTCACTAGTCTAGATGTGTGGGCTCGTGAAACGCTTGAAAATAATGATTCGGTTGCTAAGAAGCAGGCAGATTATGAGCGAGATAAAGCTCAATGTAAGGATGCAATTGAGAAGCCAAGTCTTGGAAATACTTCTCCAAAATAAAGCAGACAAATATAAAAAGCGAGATGATCAATCTCGCTTTTTTGCTTTTAAACGATAATGAGTAAATGTTAATTAAGGTTTTGTTGCTGGTTTCATTGCGTCATGTTTCATTTGATTTGCATCATGCTGAGCATGCATAGATTTCGTCATGGCTTCATGCTTTTGTTCAGTCATATCTTTTTTAACATCTTGTTTTGCTTTTGCTACTTCTTTTTTAGCAGTTGCTTTGCCGTGTGCAGCAACACATTTTCCGCCTTTATGATTTGGTCCTGTACCGCCTTGTAATTGAGTTCCTTTTGGACATGCAAATGCCGAAACACTTAGCATAGCCAATACGCCTGCTGTAAGAATTGTTGATAATTTTTTCATGTTAATCAGCGCCTTGTTGAGTATTATTGCTCAGCATGAGTGTAAAATGAAAATATCTGCTTTAAAACATTTATTTTGTGAAATAGAGTTTGAACAATGTTTTGTTTTGCAGCGTTATCTAATTTTTTAATTTAATTTTAAGTTTTTGTTATATAGCTGCCTTAGCAAGAATCACGAATGGGCATGAGCAATTACTTTCAATTTTTCAATATCTAAAATCTCAATTTTTTTAAAAGCAATTTTGATGATCTTTTGTTTTTCGAGCAGGCTTAGTTCATGATTGATGGTCTGTCTAGATGTCGTTAGCATATTTGCCAATTGTTCTTGAGAAATATGAATGTGATGATCTTGAATGAGAATATGATTACCATAACCCTCTAAAATAAATAGAAGACGCTGAACAAGCCTTTGAGAAATACTGCGTGTTTGTATAGCTATCTGTTCTAAGAAGACATACCTGAGTTTTTGACTGGTTAAACGTGCAAAATAGTACCAGTAATAGGGGTTTTCTTTGAGTAGCTCATTTAAGGGCTTCGCAGGAATATGCAGAACCGTACTTTTTTTCAAAGCAATCGCATCGTGCGAGCGCGGTTCATGGTCAATGAGGGATATTTCACCAAACCACATAATTGGTTCAGCAATTGCAGAAAGTGCTTCATTACCATTTACATCGACATAACCTAAGCTAATTGAGCCTTCAAGCACGGTATAAATGCCATCAAACACATCTTGGGTACGGAAAACATAACTATTTTTTTCAAAAGTTCTTTGCTTACCATGTTCTAGAATAAAGTTTTGGAATGCTTCTGGAAGCACACTAAACCATGTATTTTCTTTTAGTCGGTTAATATAAATAAGGTCCAATATTGGGGCCATCCATGAAAAAAATCATTACTTTGTCAAATAGCTGACAACTTTAAGTTTTCCTTATTTGTACAGTATGACTATAGATAGATGAATAGGGAACAACTCATGTCGAATCTGGAGCAACAGCTTAGCAAATATGCGGCTTACCACTTAAATCATAAAAATATTTTGACGCATTTTATTGGTATTCCACTCATCGTGTTTTCAATTTTATGTTTAACAGCAAGAGCTGGGATAGATATTAGTGATTTTAAACTGACTTTAGCCATGGTGTTGATTGCAGCTAGTACGATTTATTATTTTATTTTAGATAAAGTATTTGGTTTACTCATGCTGATTCTTTTAGTCGCTGTCTATCCACTGGCGAGCCAAATTGCTCAATTATCTTGGGGAGAATGGTTAGCAGCAAGTATTGGCTTCTTTGTGGTGGGGTGGGTCTTTCAGTTTGTTGGGCATTATTTCGAAAAGAAAAAACCAGCTTTTGTGGATGATGTAATAGGACTTGCGATTGGGCCGTTATTTGTATTGGCAGAATTTATATTTATGCTGGGTTTTAGAAAACCATTGCATGAGCGAATTTTGAAAGAAGCACGTAGTAAACGAGAGATGATGGATCTGAACCATTCCTTATAAATATAAAAAAAGCCCCAATATGTTGGGGCTTTTTCTTAAGCTTTAACTTAAACGTTAAAACGGAAGTGCATTACATCGCCATCTTGAACAATGTAAGTTTTACCTTCTAAACGCCATTTACCAGCTTCTTTAGCGCCGTTTTCACCGTTATATTGTACGAAGTCATCATATGCAACAACTTCAGCACGGATAAAGCCTTTTTCAAAGTCAGTATGAATAACACCAGCTGCTTGAGGAGCGGTTGCACCAACTTTTACTGTCCATGCACGTACTTCTTGTACACCAGCAGTGAAATAAGTTTGTAAACCTAAAAGTGCATAACCTGCACGAATAACCACATTTAAGCCTGGTTCTTCCATGCCCATTGCTTCTAGGAACTCAGCACGATCTTCATCTTCTAATAATGAAATTTCAGCTTCGATCTGGTTGCAAAGAGGAACAACAATTGCATTTTCTTCCGCAGCAAGTTTTTTTACTGCATCTAAATGTGGGTTATTTTCAAAACCATCTTCAGCAACGTTGGCAATATACATCGTTGGTTTTAAAGTCATTAAACCAAAACCACGAACTAATTTACGTTCGTCATCAGACAAATCAGCAGCGCGTGCTGGTTTACCTTCGTCTAGTAATGGTTGGATTTTTTCTAAAACAGCTTTAGTTGCAACAGCTTCTTTGTCACCGCCTTTAGCAACTTTAGTTAAGCGTAAAATTGCTTTAGCAACAGTTTCAAGGTCTGCAAGTGCAAGTTCAGTATTGATGGTTGCGATGTCGTCTAATGGATCGATTTTACCATTTACGTGAATCACGTTTTCATCTTCGAAACAACGTACAACATGAGCAATTGCATCAGTTTCACGAATGTTAGCAAGGAACTGGTTACCCAAGCCTTCACCTTTTGATGCACCAGCAACAAGACCTGCAATATCTACAAATTCCATTGTAGTTGGCAAAATACGTTGCGGTTTAACAATCGCAGCAAGTTTGTCTAAACGTGGATCTGGTACAGGAACAATACCTGTGTTTGGCTCAATGGTACAGAAAGGGAAGTTTTCCGCTGCAATTGCTGCTTTCGTTAATGCATTGAAAAGGGTAGATTTCCCTACGTTTGGCAGACCAACAATACCGCAATTAAAACCCATGAAAACCACTCACAAATGTGTAAATTAAAAATTGTCGCTGATTTTACATGAAAGCCATGACAAAGTCATGGCTAGAGCAGGGTTCTCTTGCGTTTAAACTTTACGTTTATCAAGTTGCTGGGCTAATGCATCACCAGTCGCTTGCACTAACATGACTAAAACAATCAACACTAAAATTACAGCGACCATAATTTGCATATCAAAACGTTGATAGCCATAACGATAAGCGATGTCTCCTAAGCCACCAGCACCAATAGCACCAGCAATAGCAGAGGAGTTGATCATGGTAACAATAGTCACGGTAAAGCCTGCCACAATACCTGGTAAAGCCTCCGGTAAAAGCACATGCCAAATAATTTGTTTACGGTTACAACCCATTGCTTGTGCTGCTTCAATTAAGCCTTGATCGACTTCGCGTAAGCTGACTTCTGCAATACGCGCAAAGAAAGGAATTGCTGCAATAGTTAAGGGAACAACGGCTGCCCAAACGCCATAACTCGTACCCACAATCCAGCGAGTAAGCGGAATCAGGGCAACCATTAAAATAAGAAAAGGTACAGAACGAGTAATGTTGATTACCCAGCCCAAAGCCTGATTAATCTTTTGTGATGGGTGAATGCCATGCTCAGAAGTACTTACTAGAACTACAGCAATCGGTAAGCCAATTAAAAAAGCAATAAACGCAGATGCACCCACCATCAGTAAGGTATCTACAGTTCCACTAATTAATAGATCAATGAGCTGGTCGGGCATAGCCAAGTACCTCAAATTGTGCAATTGCTGTTAATGCGTCTTGTCGTATGGATGAAATATCAATTTCTACATTAGGAATACCCACTAAAAGTGAGCCAATAATGTGCCCTTGAATGGTGTCGACCTGACTTTGATATAAATTAACTGGCGCTTTAAACTTAGCAAGTAGCTCTTGAATATCAGGAACCTGATGAGCTTCAGACTCATATTTAAGTTTTATAATAATATGAGTCGAATTTTCATCCGGTAACGGACTGATCTTAAAAGGCAGGGTGATCTGTTCAAGATTCAGCAATTCTTGAGTAATTTGTTGCTCTGGTCGTGAAAACACGGACCAAACTTGTCCAGCCTCTACAATCTCACCTTGATCAATCACTACGACTTGATCGCAAATTTCTCGAATGACCTGCATTTCGTGAGTGATTAATACAATAGTTAAGCCAAGCTCCTGATTAATCTTTTTAAGTAAAGCCAAAATAGTGGCTGTACTTTCTGGATCAAGTGCTGAAGTCGCTTCATCACAAAGTAAAATTTCAGGGTGATGAACCAGTGCGCGTGCAATACCGACACGTTGCTTTTGCCCACCAGAAAGTTGTGACGGATAATAGCCAGACTTATCTGCCAATCCCACCAGTGCCAAAACTTCATTTACACGTTGGTCGATATCTGCTTTGTTGTAATTGGAAACTTTTAAGGGCAATGCCACATTTTCCCAAACTGTTTTTGCAGACATTAAATTGAAATGTTGAAAAATCATTCCAATCCGTTGACGGGTTTGGATGAGCTCGGCATGACTCAATTCAGCAATGTTTTGTTGATGAATATGAATACTGCCAGTATTCACTTGTTCTAAGCCATTTAAAGTGCGAAGTAAGGAAGATTTTCCTGCACCACTTTTACCAATAATGCCTAAGATTTTACCTTGAGGAACATCAAGGTTAATTTCTTTTAAAGCATGCAGTTTTTGACCCTGCGATTGGTAAAATTTATTTAAACTGCGAATTTTGATATGGGGTAGAGAAAAATCAACTTGTGATCCAAAACTCACCATCGTCATTCTCCTTATTTCCAGCCTTGAAACCACATACCTTTGCCAAAGTCTTTATCCAGAATGTATTGTGCTTGTTTTGAGTTCTGGAATGCTTTAACAAAGGTTGCAAGTTTTTGGTTTTTATCTTGGTAATCGCGACGGGTCACAAACAAAATTGCATATTTTTTATCGATTGGATCTAAAAATAATGCGCTATGCGGGTCGGTTACCTTTGCCATTTTTAAGTAGTGGGGGAAGCCGAAAATTAAATCGACATCGTTATATGCATGTGCAGTTTGAGGGCCTTCAACTTCAACAAAATTTAGCTGTTTAGGATTCGCAATGATGTCTTGGGTCGTTGAAAGTTCATTGTTACTGTCTTTTAGCTGAATTAAGCCAGCACGGTGTAACAGAATTAAAGCGCGAGCTAAATTGACAGGATCATTTGGAATAGCAACACGTGCTTTTAAAGGTAAATCATCAAGTGTTTTATATTTTTTTGAATATAAACCTACGTGACTTCCTGAACCCACGGCAAATGCATGTAAGTCATAACCAGTTTCTTTGACAGCATTACGTAGAAATACGCTTTGCTGGAAAAAGTTTGCATCAATATCGCCGTTTTGTACGGCAACATTCGGTGCTCGCCAGTCAGAAAATTCAACAAGCTTGACGTGAACACCTTGCTTTTCAACTTCATTGGCAACGCTTTGTAATAGCTCAGCATAAGGTGGGCTAATGCCAATCGTTAAAACATCATCGGTTTGCTTATTTTTAATATAGCGATAACCGATGAGACCCAGAATCACGATTAAAATCGTAATTCCGAGTAACCAAGGCTTATATTGTTTGAACTGAATAGCCATAATCTTTCCGTTATTACTTCCAGCCCGGGAACCAAAGTGTTGGCCCAATCTCAGCGTCTAAGACAGCTTTAACTTTTGGCGAGTTCTGATAAATCTCAACAAATTTCTTCAATTTGTCGCCCTTGTCCTGATAGTCATCACGTACTACAAATAAAATGGCATAACGTTTATTGGTATTGTCATCAAGTAAAAGTGCACTCTCAGGGTCAGCTGTTTTTGCTAAGCGTAAGTAATGTGGGTAGCCAAAAGCCAAGTCAACATCGTCAATTGCACGAGCAGTCTGTGGTCCTTCAACCTCGATGAATTGCAAGTTTTTAGGGTTTGAAACAACATCTTTGAGTGCAGATAAATGATTGTTTGAATCTTTAAGCGTAATTAATTTAGCTTGCTGTAACAGTAGTAGGGCACGACCTTGATTCACTGGATCATTTGGAATGACTACACGTGCATTTTGTGGCAAGTCATCAAGGCTTTTATATTTCTTTGAATAAAGTCCCACATGTGATGCTGCACCCACTGCAAATGCCTTTAATTTAAAGCCAGTTTCTTTAATTACATTGTCTAAGAACGGTTGATGCTGGAAAAAGTTCGCATCAATATCCCCATGATTTAAAGTAATGTTTGGTGTATTCCAGTCAGAAAATTCAACCAGTTTCACATTTAAACCCTGTAGCTTTGCTTCATCGGCAGCAGCTTGTAAAGTTTTTGCAAATGGTGGACTAATGCCAATTACAAGTTCATTTGAGCCACTTTGACGGTGTTTATTCCAAAAGAATAAAGCAACAAAAAGGACTACAACGACTAAGCCTACGCCTAGCCATTTTTTAGAGGCTGTTTGAGCCATGTCTATCTCCAAATTTAAGCAGTTATTTCTTCAATTTTTGTTAAGTTTTTGCTGTTGTTATAGGGACTACATCGGAACGCTTGAACAGGGTGCTGTTTCGGTAATTGATCACCCCGATTAAAGATTTTGTTCCGTAGTGAACCCGTTTTATATGCAGTTTTATAGCGACCACGTTGTTGCAGCTCAGGAATGACCAAGCGAATAAAGTCGTGGTGAGACTCAGGTGCAACAGTACGCGTCAAATTAAAGCCATCAATATCGGTTTCATCTAAAAGATGAATTAAATATTCAGCAACTTCTTCGCCACTACCGACAATGAGTGGATAACGACCACCCAAAACATGTTGAGCTTTTAAATCATTTTTAGTGATTTGCTGTTCTTTAAATTTTTCGGTAATCGAAACAATGCTGTTACTTTTTTGGTAAGGAATCGCTTCATCGTCGGCAAATTTACTTAAGTCGATACCAGTTGAACTTGCATAATGAGCTAAGCCTGCTTCAGGACTTGCGTACTGACGATATTCATTAAGTTTTTGTACAGCTAAATCATGTGTTTCAGCAACGACAACGGTTATGCCGACAAAGATTTTGATGTCATCACCTGCACGTCCTTGCTGTTCAGCAAGAGCGCGGATCTTTTTCACTTGTTCACGAATTTTTTCGGGCTTGTCGCCGCCAATAAATACACATTCGGCATGACGAGTCGCAAACTGCATACCTTTCGGTGAAGCACCAGCTTGAAATAATGTTGGGGTGCGTTGCACGGAAGGAGATACCTGAAATACACCTTCACTTTGGTAATATTTTCCGTGATGGTGGATGGTGTGAACTTTAGATGGGTCTGTAAAAACACGTTTTACTTTATCTTTTTTAACAGCATCGTTTTCCCATGAACCTTCCCAATATTTATAGCAAAGCTCTAAAAACTCCTCGGCCTGTTCATAACGTGCATCGTGGTCTTTTAAACCTTTTTGACCAATCAAGCGTTCAGCACTATCTAGATAACCAGTAACAATATTCCAGCCAATACGACCTTGAGTTAAGTGGTCAAGACTCGCAAAGCGACGAGCAAATTGATATGGATGCTCATAGCTCAGGTTCACAGTGACTCCAAAACTCAAGTTTTGAGTGACTGCTGCCATAGCAGAAATGAGTGTGGATGGGTCATGGCTCGGGAGCTGAATGGACTCTTTTAAAGTCAGATCAATACCATTTTGATAGACGTCATACACACCTGTAATATCGGCTATAAACAAGCCATCAAATAAACCACTTTCTAAGGTTTTAGCTTGTTCTGTCCAATAGCTCAGTTCATTAAAGCGGTGTGATTCATCACGTGGATGTGTCCATAAGCCATGATTAATATGCCCAACACAGTTCATATCAAAAGCATTGAGTAAAATTTCTTTCGCTTTAAAATCAGTCATCACAATGTCCCCCGACGAGGTGGTAGAACACCGTTAAGAACATAGTTCCCAATAAAGTAATATTTCCAGCGTGCAGCATCATGCAACGTATGCACGCGTGCATTGCGCCAGAAACGGTCTAAGCCTTCTTGTGCTTGACTACCACGGCTACCAGCAAGTTCAATTAACTTCGACGACGCTTTTAATGCGATATCGCTACTATGAGCACGTACTTTGGCAACATCAATTGAAGCTTTAGCAATCCTTTCAGGTGTGGTTTCAATTTTTGCGGCATCAATTGATTGAGCTGCTTGTTTTAATAAAACTTCACTTGCTCGTACATCTACTGCAATGCGTCCTAATTCATAAATCGTTAAAGGATCCTGGTTTGCCGTTGCAACTTGCGAATCAATCCATGGGCGAGCTTGATGTACTCTTTGTAAGCTTTCTTCAAAGGCTGCACGTGCAATGCCTACCTCAATCGATGCATGCATAATTTGGGCAAAAGGGCCCACTAAGGTCGGTTGTAAAAATGCGGTATCAAAAGGAATAACATCATCTGCATCGACAAAAACCTGATCGAATTTAACTGTGCCGCTACCTGTGGTTTTCTGTCCAAAGCCAGACCAGTCGTCCACAAGTTTTAATCCTTGCGAACCACTTTTTACAAACGCCAGATATTCTCGGCCTGCATCATCTAAAACTAAGGTTGGAATACGGTGAGCAAATAAGCTTCCTGTGCAGTAAAACTTTTCACCTTGAATGAGATAACCATTTTCGTGCGGACGGATATTGGTTTGTTTGTGAGTCGAAGTTTTTGTTTTAAATTCAGCGAGCGCATTACCAAAGCGAGTCCCATTTAACACTTCGCCATATAAGCGTTGTTTTTGAGCTTCTGTTCCCGTATTGCGTAAGACTTCTAAAGCATAGAAATGGTTTTGTGGAATTTGTCCGATTGAACCATCTGCGCCACTTAAAAGGGCAATTACTTTAGCTACAGTATGGCTTGAAACTTCGGCACCACCATATTGCTTTGGCACTGTAATTGCCCATAGCCCAGACTGGCTCAAAGCATCAATTTCGGTATACGGTAAAATTCGCTTGGTATCGCGTTCTACTGCGGTTTTTTTAAATTGCTCAGCAAATTGTTTAGCAATTTCCAAAGCTTCAGCATCATTTCGAATAATGTGTGCTTGGTTTGATGCCGATGTTTGTTTAGTTTGAACCGATTGATATGAAGTCATGACAATTTCTCCTTAAATCCAAGCATGGCGGGCAGGGAAATGACCATTCAGGTAATAATTGCCAATGGCATGTAATTTCCAACGAACAGGGTCATGTAACGTATGTACACGGGCATTTCGCCAATGTTGATCTAAATTGTGTTGGCTTAAACTTGAACGGCTACCGCCAAGTTCCAACAGTTTTTCAGAGATTTGTAGAGCGGCATCATTGGCATAGACTTTCGCTTCAGCAACCAAAATTGAAGCTTTCGCTACTTGTTCATCAGTCATATTTTCAAGTTGATCCAGTTCATCTAAATATTCAGCAGCTTCATCAAGCAATAAAATTGCAGCATCGAGCACAATATTTAACTTACCAACCTCTTGCAGGGTGTAATGCTCAAAGCTGGCTTTTTCAACATTTGCATCAATAATCGGGCGTGCTTTATGAATGGTCGATAAGGTATCTTCAAAAGCGGCTTCTGCAATTCCAACATCAATTGCAACTTGTAATAACTGCGAATAAGCACCGCGATAGGTTGGAGCTTGTGTTAATAAGCGTTCATCAAAAATAAGTTCAGGATTAACTTCAACATCATTTAATTTAACTGTACCGCTCGCAGTTGTACGTTGACCAAAGCCATTCCAGTCATTAATGACTTCAATGCCTTGAGTATCTCGGTTAACAATCACTAAAACGACATGGCCTTCAGGATGAACGGCCTTAATTGCAAGCCAATGCGCAAAACTTGTTCCAGTCGAATAAAATTTCTCACCGTTTAAAATATATTTGCCATTTTCAATGGTGAGCGTGGTTCTTAGTGTTTTTGAGTCATGTGTATTACGTTCTGGGCCACCGTTGGCAAGACGTTTTCCTGCTAATATTTCTGAAAAGATAAATTGTTTTTGTTGTTCTGTACCCAAGATTTCGATCAGGTTTAAAAGGCTAATCTGATTTTGTGGAATCTGACCAACGTTCGCATCACCTTTACTTAAAATACGGAAAACTTGTGCCAGTGTTTTATTGGAAACAAAAGCACCGCCGTATTTTTTTGCAATGCGAATTCCGCCTAAGCCTTTTTGACTAAAGCTTTCGATTTGCTCATGCGGTAATAAGCGTTGTTGATCACGTGTATTACGACCCTCTAAAGCATAATCCGCCACTTGGTAAGCGGCATTAATGGCTTGTTGATCATTTTGAATGACTTGGACGTACGCCGTCGTTTTAGATAGAGAATTAGACATAATGACACCTTGTATTGCTGTCATTACCTTACAAAAGAAATATTTTTCCACTAAACGAGGACTTATGCTCAGCTTATGAAATAAAGTGCAAAGCATTTTTTTTGATTTTTAATGGAAAAATAAAGATATTAAAAATTATTAAAAATCAATTGGTTGTTTTTTTTATGCAAAAAATTAATCATAAAATTAGTTTTAATATGAAAAAGAGCAATAAGTACGGTAAAAAAAGATATAAAAAAAATAGACTTAACTGTCAGCAAAAATGAGCACAATATCCATTGTTTTCACTAAAAATAGCTTCTAAAGTATCTACTTACCATCGACCATTTTTGTACAAATAGTCAAATAAAAATAAACGTGGAGATTTTATGCGGGTTTTGTATCAGTTCCCTTTGTCCCATTATTGTGAAAAAGCTCGCTGGTTGTTAGACCATAAAGAACTTGATTATGTGGCTCATAACTTGATTCCAGGGTTTCATCGTGCTTTCGCACAACTCAAAACAGGGCAAAATTTGCTGCCAATTTTGAAAGATGATCATCAATGGATTGCTGAATCAACCAAAATTGCACTTTATCTGGATGATACCTACCCAGAACATGTGCTTTTACGTCGTGATGAGCAACTTAGACAACAAACACTGAAAATTGATAGTTTGGCTGATGATCTTGGGATACATGTGCGCCGTTGGGCATTAGCACATAATTTAGCCCAAGGGGATCATGCTCTAGAAATTATGATGGGTGAACAAGGTTATTTACGTCAGTTTGAAAAAATATCAAAACCTTTTCTCAAAACACTCGTAAAGAAGAACTATAAGCTTGAAGAGGAGTTAGTGAGCCAGTCCAAAGAGAAAATGGACGAACTCATCAATGGACTAAACCACTATCTAATAGAAAATCAAGCGCGCTATATGGTGGGCGACCGATTAAGTCTTGCCGATATTTCTGTCTGTTCGATGCTTGCACCACTATTAGAGGTAAAAGGTACGCCATGGGAGCGTGAAGAGGCTGAAGAAGTTTCTGCAGAATGGAGCAACTATCAAAAATATTTACTTGATTTGCCTCTAGGCCAATATGTTTTAAGAATATATCAAACCGAAAGAAACGCGCGCGTAGATTGGCGAGGAATTTAAACTTTATAAAATGCCCTGATTTTCTCAGGGCATTTTTGTAATATTTCTAAGTTCACTCATTTATCTAAATATTACTATCAATTTTCTAAATGATTTTTATTAAACCATTTGCATATATTATTTTGATGCTTAAGTTGCTTTTTACAATGTGAATTTAATGTTTAGCTAAATCTCTAATAAGTTTAATTTTTATAATTTTCCAGAAAATATAATTTTTCTAAAAACAGTTTTTAGAAGAAGTTAAGCCTCTTTATTGTGCATGTGTTTACAATGTAATCAATAATTGCCACATTTAAGTGTAATTAGGTGAGCTTAATAATAGACAGAAGATTAAAATATAGATTAAAGTAGAAACATGTGAGCAGTTTTAAAGGTATTAATTCTGCAAAACAGATTGAATAAAATAAGTGAAGCAAATGGATGTGTCCTACTTGGAAAAGTTGGCGCGATAATTGCAATTTAATAATAAATCACTCTATTTCTCTATATGAATGATTCTATAGATAAATAGAGAGAATGATCATCAAGGAGTTCTTATGAAACGTTCTGCAACCTCTCTCATTATTTCAACATTTATGCTTTGTACGGTTGGTGCTACTTCTCAAATTCAGGCAGCAGATACATTAGCTAAAATTAAAAGCAGCGGAAAAATCGTCATTGGCCACCGAGAATCTTCTGACCCAATTTCATATGTTGTTGCAGGTAAACCAGTAGGTTATGCAGTCGATATCTGTAACCAGTTTGCAAATGACATTAAAAAAGAATTGAAAATGCCTGGGCTAAAAGTTGAGTACAAGGCAGTAACTTCATCAACTCGTATTCCTGAACTTTTAGCAGGCAATATCGATATGGAATGTGGTACGACCACAAACTCTAAGCAACGCCAAGAACAAGTTGGTTTCTCAACAAACTACTATGCGACTGAAGTACGTATGGCAGTTAAAGCGAACTCTGGCATTAAGAGTTTGGCAGATTTAAATGGCAAGGCTGTTGTAACAACTCAAGGTACAACATCTGATAAATACATCAAGATGAATGAAAAAGGCCAAGCTCTTAATATCCAAAACATCTATGGTAAAGATCACTCTGACTCTTTTGCAATGATGGCATCAGGTCGTGCTGCTGCATTTGTCATGGATGATAATATTTTAGCTGGCTTAGTTGCCAAGTCTTCTACACCTAAAGCTTTCGCAATTGTTGGTCCAGTACTTTCATCAGAGCCTTATGGCATTATGCTTGCTAAAGGTGATACAAAATTTAAAGCGATTGCTGACCGTACTGTAAATAATCTATGGAAAACTGGTCAAATGGACGCTTTATATAAGAAGTGGTTCTTATCGCCAATTCCACCAAAAAATACAAATTTGAACATGCCACAAAGTTCATCTTATAAAAAATTAAAAGCTCACCCAACAGATGCAGGGATCTAACAAGATCTTTTTGTCCTAAATTTACTTAAGCAAGTGAGACTCACTTGCTTAAGCGGTCTATTTTCCTAAAGATATTCATTTAAGGGGCAAACATGTCAGTCGGCTCGCTAAACTGGACTATATTCTGTGCGGAGTCTAATGAATATGGTGTCGATAAAGCCGCATGGGCAGAATCAGTCTGTAGAGTAATTGGTAGCTCAAGCTACAATGCTCATGCTGAAGCGCCCACATGGTTACAAATGTTAGGTTCAGGCGTCTTTACTATGGTTTGGACAGCTGTTATAGCCTTTCTTATCGCATTTTTATTAGGTTCTCTCCTAGGGGTAATTCGTACATTACCTAACAAACCTCTCGCATTTATTGGCAATTGTTACGTTGAAATTTTCCGTAATATTCCACTTATTGTGCAGCTATTCTTCTGGGCATTTGTTTTTCCGGAATTTTTGCCGGATAGCATAAGTGCAGGCAGTGGAGATGTTGTCGCTGGTGGATGGTGGAAAAATCTTTTAAATCAGCAACCTGCGGTTATTGGTGTTTTTGCATTAGGTCTCTACACAGCTGCGCGTGTATCTGAGCACATACGTGCTGGTATTAATACTGTTTCAACAGGACAAAAATTTGCTGCTTCCGCAGTAGGTTTTACCACTGCACAAAGCTATCGTTATGTCATTTTACCTGTTGCATATCGTACAGTGTGGCCCACGATTACTTCTGAAGCAATGAACGTTTTCAAAAACTCAGCTGTTTTATATGCTTTGAGCGTTTTGAACTTCTTCGCTTATACAAAAACCATGCGGGAAGAAACTTCTCAGGACATCATCATTCTTATTCTCTCTACACCTGTTTATTTGATCATTACTTATAGCATTAAATTTGTAATGGCATGGATTGAGAAACGAATGGCTGTACCTGGCTTAGGTTCGGGAGGGAAGTAATTATGGATTTTTCTTTATTACACAATCCTGACGTGATCGCGGCACTCAAAGAAGGTTTCGTTTTTACCCTTACCGTGACTGTATTGGCGATGCTGGGTGGTATCCTGATCGGAACCCCATTGGCAATGATGCGTTTATCAAGCAATGCCATCGCAAGTAATTTCGCAAAATTTTATGTCGATCTGTTTCGTGGTATTCCATTGATTCAGGTGATCTTTATTTTCTACTTTTTGTTGCCAAAAATATTTGAGTTTCAATCTGATACATATTGGGGACCGTTGTTTTCGAGTGTTGTGACTTTTGCTATTTTTGAGGCTGCATTTTTCTCGGAAATTGTACGTTCCGGAATTCAGTCTATTTCAAGAGGTCAGGTAAATGCAGGTTACGCGCTAGGTTTTACCTATGGTCAATCAATGCGCTATGTGGTTTTACCTCAAGCCTTTCGTAACATGCTCCCAGTATTGTTAACTCAAACAATTATTTTATTTCAGGATATCTCATTAGTGTATGTGATTAGTGCACCAGACTTTTTAGGTCGTGCAGATACATTGGCTAATACTTATGGTCCTGAAACGAAAGCAACATTCTATTTAATCGTCGCTGTAGTGTACTTCTGTAGCTCGTTTGTGCTATCGCAATTAGTCAAACGCTTACAGCAAAAAATTGCCATCATTCGCTAATTGGAGATTTTAAATGCCAATGATAGACATCCAACATATCTCTAAATGGTATGGTGATTTTCAGGTTTTAACAGATTGCACGACGAGTATTGAAAAAGGTGATGTCGTTGTTGTTTGCGGGCCGTCTGGTTCAGGAAAATCAACACTCATTAAAACAGTAAATGCGTTAGAACCATTTCAACAAGGCGACATTATTGTTGATGGCGTTTCTCTGAAAGATCCCAAAACGGATCTTGCTAAATTCCGTTCACGAGTGGGAATGGTCTTTCAGCACTTTGAACTTTTCCCACATATGACTGTCTTGGAAAATTTAACAATTGCTCAAGTCAAAGTGTTAAAGCGTTCAGTTGCTGATGCTCGTGCAAAAGGTCTGAAATATTTAGAGCGTGTAGGTTTGCTTGCGCATAAAGATAAGTTTCCGGGTCAATTGTCTGGTGGACAGCAGCAACGTGTAGCGATTGCACGTGGCTTGTCCATGGACCCAATCTGTATGTTGTTTGATGAACCAACTTCTGCACTTGACCCTGAAATGGTCGGTGAAGTACTTGAAGTGATGGTGCAACTTGCACATGAAGGTATGACCATGATGTGTGTTACACATGAAATGGGTTTTGCTAAAAGAGTATCTAACCGTTTAATTTTTATGGATGAAGGTAAGATTTTAGAAGACTGCCCAACGCATGAATTCTTTGATAACTTAGATGCTCGCCACGAACGTGCGAAGCTTTTCTTAGAAAAAATTCAAGCCATGCACTAATACCGGTAATAAAAAAGAGCCTTTTGAAAGGCTCTTTTTTTACATCCAATTTTTAGAAACTATATTTTGCTAATAAATTAATACGAGAGTAATCACCCTTATCGCCTGCGAAAGTTTCTCGTTGGCCATAAGTATATTCTGCACCTAAATCAATACTTTTAACTGGATTCCAGATTAAATTGACCAAGGCATTATAAATTTCTTTGTTATAACTGGTACTGGTTAAATTGCTATCTGCGTAAACGCTATCATCTTTATATTGAATACCGCCTATTGCAAAAGTAGAGCGGAGGATAGGGCTCCATTTCCGTTGATAGCCAATAACGGCACTATCAAATTCACCTAAATTAATATCTTGTGTTGTTGTGTCATAGGCATAAGCAGAATTGCTATAAAGTAAATAGCGGCCATCTCCTTTAACGTGATAGTAATTAGCAACTAAGCTATCTTGAGGAGTTAAATCATATTTACCACCAACCCCAACACCCCAACCAAATTTTTCTTCAGAAGCGCTATCTTTTGGAGCTACACGGTTTTCATGGGCAAGACCATGTAACTGTAATAGGCCTTTATTATCTGCAGTTTTGAAATCATATCGTGCCGTTAAAGCAGGAAAGCGGCTTCCGCCGGCAGCATTACCAGCTTTTTCAACATCACCGCCTTCTAAGGCAACTAGTATTTTCTGTTGGGCATTAATTGGCTGAGTGTACCTAACCTGTACTGTACGCGTAGTACCTGTACCAATTGCTCCATTAAAATCTACTGTTTCTGGCGATGTATCGGTGTTCACAAAAGGTGAAGTAGTTTGACCAGCTAGCCATTTACCTAAAGACATATAAGCATGACGAACACGGAAGGTTCCATTGCCATTATCACCATTTCCACCCATGAAATCGGCTTCAATTTTGCCGTTCAAATCTCCGTATTGGGTAGGTCGAGTAATGTCTAGACCAATTCTTGAGGTTGCAGCAGATACATTTAGTGAGTCTTGTTTTGGATCATCTTTATTTAAAGGGTAGTTAGCGCCATTTGAAATGCTACCATTTGAACCTTTAAAGTCATAGGTTGCATCTGCGCGGACACTACCATAAAGCTTGACTTGGGTTTGGCCATCCGCCATTGCCATCCAACCTGGTTTTGATACAGGAGAGGTAGAAGCCGCAGGTGTTGCGGGAGGTGCTGGTGGAGCACTGACCGATAAAGCTGTTTTTTGTTGATCAGATAGTTTCTGAACAAGTTGTTTTAATTCCTTTACCTCATCACGTAACGCATTAACTTCAGCATCTGTAGCTGCATGCACAGGCATTGTCACGCTAATTACACCTAAAGAACTCATTGCTAGCACTAGTGTTTTGATCTTATTCACAGGCATTCCCCGACATGGATAAAAATTTTCCTGCAAATACATAACAATAATAATGCCAACTTTAAGAATTTAGAAAAATAGACAAATTTCTATTTTTATCATTGATTTATGTCAAAATAGAAGTGTAAATAAGACCTTTCATTGAAAAAAATAAATGAGAGCATGAAATTGATTCTCTAAAATGAGTCATGTGCTCTACTATTTGCACGGTTAAAATGCATAACTGCAATAAAATATGTAAAAGAAATAAATGTTTTAGCTATTTTTAAACCTTTGTATTTTTCAATGCGTCGGAGTTGTATAGGGTATACTGTCCTCATTGTAAATTCTGGCTGGAGATAGGAATGGAGTTAGATCGTTTTGATAAACAAATTCTAGAAATTTTGTCTCATGAAGACTTAAATTTGAATGAACTTTCAGAACGGATCAATCTGTCAGTCAGTTCTGTGCATCGCCGGATTAAACACCTGATTGAAGCCAACGTTATGGGGCAGCTCAAAAGGGAAATTAATTTTAGTAAACTCGGCTTTACCTTGCACATCTTATTGCAAGTTTCATTGAGTAAGCATGACACTGAAACATTTGACAAGTTTCTTTCTGAAATAGAAGCAATTCCAGAAGTGACCAATGCATTTCTAGTGACAGGGCAAAGTGCCGATTTTATTTTGGAACTTGTAGCACGCAACATGGATGACTACAGTGAAATTTTATTAAGACGTATTGGAAAAATTGACAATGTGGTTGCTTTGCATTCCAGTTTTGTTATTAAAAAATATAATGTTTTTAACTGCTATAACTTATTAAATAAACTATAAAAAAACGCACCCAATGGTGCGTTTTTTTAATTCAAATGTTTGATTTAGGCATCAAGTTGAGCCAAAACCTCATCTGTGAACTCAACGTTAGTATAAACGTTTTGCACATCATCGAGATCTTCAAACATATCAATCATTTTAAGAATTTGTTTTGCTTGGTCGACATCAGTAATTTCAGCTTTTGTTGATGGACTCATAACCACTTCTGCATTGTCAGATTTTAAACCAGCAGCAGTCAGAGCATCTTGAACTTCACCAAAAGTTTCTGGTGATGTGATTACCAAAATTTCATCTTCTGAAACTTCAATATCTTCAGCGCCAGCTTCTAAAGCAACTTCCATGATTTTGTCTTCTAAAGACACATCTTCAAAAGTAATTTCACCACGTTTAGTAAATAGATAAGCTACAGAACCCGCAGTTCCTAGGTTACCATTTGTTTTACTAAAACAGTGACGTACATCCGGTACTGTACGGTTTAAGTTATCTGTCATTGTTTCAACAAGAACAGCAACACCGCCAACACCATAACCTTCGTAAGTTACTTCTTTTAAATCATCATTATCTTCACCACCGGCACCACGTTGGATTGCACGGTTGATGGTGTCACGTGTCATATTAACTGAAAGAGCTTTTTCAACTACTGCACGCAGACGAGGGTTGCTAGCAGCATCTCCACCGCCAAGTCTGGCAGCAGTCACAATTTCACGAATATATTTAGTAAAAACTTTACCGCGACTTGCATCTTGTTTCGCTTTACGATGCTTAATATTGGCCCATTTAGAATGACCCGCCATGGACGTGAACTCCAAAAAAGAAAATGCAAAAGTGCTGGAATATTAGCATAGGCTTGGTTTTGTTGAAAACTGTTGCCCTGCGTTTTGTTAGCCAATTGAATAAGAATAATAAACTTAAGACCTAATGAGTAAGATTAGGCCGAATCAAGTCCAATTTGATTTAGTTAATTTTGACGTCTATGTCAAATTTCGCATATAGCTCTTTAATTGTTTCCAAATCTTTTTGTAAGTCTGTTGGGGAAATTTTTCCTAGGATTCCGCCTTGTTTGCTTCGGGCGTTGGCATACATGAGTACAATAGGAACATTAGCTGCTTTTGCAATATGCCAAAAACCTGTACGGATAGGTTTACGTTCAGAGCCATCTTTGGCACGAGTAGCTTCAGGAGCAATCACCAAGTTAAAAGTTTCATGATTTTGAAATTGTTCAACCATTTGAGAAACAATATCTTTACTCGCTTTGCGGTCAACGGGAATGCCACCAAGCTTTTCTAGAATTGGTTTAAGAGGACCCTTAAAAAGTTCTTTCTTTATTAAAGTATGAATCTTAATGTCTAAAATTTGGAAGAGAGCAATAGATAGCACTGCATCTAGATTTGATGTATGTTCAAAGCCAATAATAACTTGTTTTTTCTCAAGAATTTCGGGATCTACATTATAGGTCCAACCAGCAGCTTTAAAGATAGAGTTACCTAGAAATTTTTTCATAGATCAGTGCAAGGTGATAAATTTTCAGGATTCTAATATGAGTTTGTAAAAAAGCCTAGAAAAATTATGAAAGCTAAAGTGTGGCATCAAAAATGAAGATTATCTAAGCTGTAGAAGATTTAAAAAGTTCTTTTTATTTTTCTTTTAAATTTAATAAACTTAGATAATTTTAAAATTAAGAGACCTGCTGAGGTATCTCTTCATTAATTAAATATTCAATATATTGCCAAATTTTTTCAGAGTTAATAAGCGCTTTATCTGTTGTTCCATCAATAATCATCCCATCAATAATAGAAATAATGATGTGAGTAAGTGGAGTAGGGTTTTCTATCCCTAATTGAGTGAGCTGTTCTTGTAATAAATGAGTCAACCACTTCGTATATTCATAAAATGGTTCACGAATTGAAGTATATTGTTTAGATACTTCAATAAATGCTTTTTTAAATAAACATCCATTAAATGTTTCACTATTGATCCATTCAATATACCAATTAAAAATAATATGAATTTTCTCAAGCGGGTTAGCATCTTGACGTAAACTTAGTTGTTCATTAATTGAATTTTGAATATTTAAATTTCGATGTTGCAAACATTCCATAATTAAATTTTCTTTCGAAGGAAAATATTTATAAAATGTCATCTTTGCAACGTTAGATTCAGCAATAATACGGTCAACACCAGTAGCATTGTATCCAATCTGATTAAATAAATTTAAAGCAGTATTTATAATATCTTCTTTTTTTGACATTACTATTCCATATAGTTAGAACTAATTATAACTTAATCTAAAAAATTAAAATTTTAATATGAATTATCATAATAAAAAAAGGGATTAGATACAAGTTTATATTGTGATAATGATTATCATTACCTGGGTTTTTTTTGAAAATTTCTATTTGATTTCGTACGATTTTAATTCTAATATTGATTGATAAAGGAACATATTTAAATATCAATTTAAGTCATTGTTTTTATAATAAAATATGTAAAAATCGATCAGGCTTCAATAAGTTTAATGAGAGTGGATATGCCTAAGAAATTTGAGAATTTTAATAATCCTAGAAAGAAAGCACTCGCAGGGATGAAGCAAAGCATTTCAGCTGAACTATGGGAAAAAAATTCAGACTTTTTGTCCCGTTTAAGAGTAAAAATCGCTAACCATGCCGTGTCAAATCATCGAGCAATTGATATTTTAAATAACGGAAAAATTAATAAAGAAAATTTAAAAAAAATTCACTTAGAATATCGTCACGCAATTGTACAAACTTTTACTGATGCACTGCTCATGGCCCAATTTCAAACTAAACAATTAGAGCCAAGATTGCATGCTGGCGCAAAAATGTTTCCACGTTTTCTTTTAAGCCTAAATATTTTCGATGAGTTTGGATTTCGACCCGGTTTAGACAAAGATGGTTATTATCAGGGAAACCCAGAATATGCTCACTATCCTTTATTTGAAGATGTATTAAATGATTTCGGTATTACGGAAGAAGATCGTCTGACTTATCAACCAAGTGATATTGCAGATCAAGTTAGAGTATTTTTAGAAAATGCTTATCATGACTATAAAGCTGTTTCAGCCTTATTAGCAGTCGCGGAAGAAGAAGTCATCCTTTACAGTCCACCTTTACGTAAAGCAACTAAAGCCGTCGGTTTGGAGGTGGAGGGTGGTGGTTATTATCATGTACATGGTATTTCTGAGGATGAGAGTGCCGAAGCCGCGGATGATGATCATGAAGAAGACTTATGGTATGTCTTGATGCAAGCTTGTACAGAAGAAGATTATAACTATATTGAAAAGATATGCTTAGAGTATTGTGATTTATGGGGAAAGTTCTGGGATGTTCAATTAGAACATTCCGAACCTATGCGGAAACAAATCTTAGCTTAATAGATGAAGTACAAATATTCAGTGCACAAAGAAAATTTATTTTAAAAAAGCTGAAAAATTTGATAATTAAATTTTAAGTATTGTTTATAACGGTGAACCAAATTCTATTTGAATACATATTAAAAAACCCCATAAACTTTTAATTTATGAGGTTTGGTATTTGGTGGGCCCACCGTGACTTGAACACGGGACCAACGGATTATGAGTCCGCTGCTCTAACCAACTGAGCTATAGGCCCTATAAGCAAGAAAAGCTTTTAATCTCAAGGCTTTTCAGTGCGTGCAATACTAATCAATTTTTTAATTAAACACAAGTCATTTTCTAAAGTAGGCACATCGTAGCCCAAAAAATATTGTGTTGTTTTGGTTAAATATTACAAGCGATAGTGATTCTAGCGTATGAGTACTTCGCGAGTAAAGTGAACTAAGTTATTTATCGATCAATTAGAACTTATTCCAGCCAGAAACTTATAGTGGTAGAGGCTTAATTGTCTTTTCGATTCAAATTATTAATTCTTTTAAAATATATATTGTTTAAAATACAACCAAGTTGTGGGAGATTATTTGAATAATACTGACAAGATTAAGTTAGATCGGTTTACCGAAAAATAGTAGAGCACAAGCTGATTTGTGCATGTATGTATCGTATGCAATTTATAAATTTAGGATTAATTATTTTTAGAACCTATAAAGGACTTTTCCTTCAATTTTTGGAAGTTTGGATATAATCGAAAAATTACTTATAAAATATTGAGAGTCAAAGTTTTTAAAATAAATAATCTAATATATAGGATGAATAAAGCTTTAAAGATGAAAAACAAAAAGAGATGAATAAAAGTGAGCTTATTTTAAAATTAAGGGCTTTATCTCATTTTATTCAAAACATAGAACTTTTAAGTGGAAAAGTTAGAAATTTTTATCATTGAAATTTCTTTCTTTTCCTGATGTGTTTTCTATATAAAACTTAAAGTGTGATTGCTTTCACATGGAATACAAATGATTGTATTTTATTAATTTTATTCTTGACTAAAATGCTAGGTTTTAATAAAGTATAAATGTATTTTATCCAAAATAAAAAACTATTGCTTAGTCCTGAAATACAGTAAGAAGCCTGCTTTTTAAGTAGGCTTCTTGCTTTGTATAATATTGACGGAAATCGGGGCTGAACAATAGGGTAAATCTTTAAAGCAAGCATATTTAATTTGAAGTAAAACTATAAAAAGAGATCAGATGTACTCGGAATTAAAGTATAAAAAATTATAAATTTTCTTGAATAATTTGGATGAGTTCTCGAGCCGCTTTAGATAATGGGCGGTCTTGAAGCCAAATTAAATAAATGGATAGAGGTAAATGATTTTTGGTATTTTTAAAATTTAAAAGAACTAAATGACCTTGATCGATTTTTTCTTGTACTAATGATAAAGGGAAATTTCCCCAACCGAGTCCTGCTTCAACCATATTAATTGCTGTTTGTAGACTATTCGTTTTCCAGTACATTGCACCAATAATTGAACGAGAATCTGTCATTTCATGGTCACTACTCGCTACTACAATTTGCCTAATATTGATTAACTCTTCAATAGAAAACGGCTTTGTTTTTTCTTGTAGAAGACTATGACTAGACGAAATAGTGGCAACTACTGTTTCAGTCATTACCAATTGTAGATTTTCACGCATTTTTATATTTAGGTCTGAACCTGCTAAGCAAAGACTAATTTCTTCCTTATAAAGTAAATTGACGATGTCATCTTGAGGGGCAGTAATAACTTCTATATTAAGTAATGGGAATTTATCGGCTAATTTTTTTATTGAATAGAATAATAATTTGGTATTTACATCAGAGACAACACCAATACGTAATTTACTTTCAAGCCCTAAAGAAAGTTCATGGGCATGAGTACTAAATAGCCTAAGCTGTTCAGAAATAATGCGAGCCTGTGGTTCTAAAGCTAATGCTGTAGGGGTTGGAATGACCTTACGATGGGTTCGTTCAAATAAGATATAACCTAATTCGGCTTCCAAATTAGCAATGGCCATGCTGACTGCTGAGGGGACCCGATTTAGTTTACGAGCAGCCGCAGAGAAAGATCCCGTATCTAGTACGGTAATGAAGAGTTCAATATTTTCACTGTTAAAATTCATTTTGATATCAGTCAAACTGAAAGCTATTAACTTTATATATGATTTTAACTGAAATTAAAATATAAAGAATTAAGCAGAGTTCATTGATTATGCAAGGTGTAAAGCGTCGAATCGTATATGTTTCTTCTTATGAAGTGATTGGAATGATTATTTCATCAGTAGGGTTAGCTATTTTGGCAGGTGATAGTGTGGAACATACTGGGCCTCTATCTGTCATGATTACGACCATCGCTGTAACTTGGAATTTTATTTACAATGTTTTATATGAGAAGTGGGAAGCTAGGCAAAGCAGTAATATCCGTACAGTCAAACGTAGGGTTGGGCATGCAATTGGTTTTCAGCTTACCTTAGTTTTATTTTTGATTCCTCTTATTGCATGGTGGATGGATATTTCTCTAATCGCTGCTTTTTGGCTAGATGTAGCTTTTATTATCATTATTCCCATCTACACTTTTATCTTTAATTGGAGTTTTGATAAGTTGTTTGGGCTTCCTGCTTCAGCACAGGTTAAAGCATTACAAGAATAGCTTTTTATCAATTTCAATAAGATATCAAAGTCATACTTTGATATCTTATGTTTGGGCTTTACTTAACTTGTTCGAGAGGTAACTGTTTTACAAACTTTAGTTGAGCTTTTTTTGCGAAAATATAATAAATCAGTGCTGTAGAGATAAGTCCTACTAGCCATGATAAATCGATCCCTCCTAACATTGCAGCAATTTGCCCCGTATAGAATTTACTATCAATAAATGGCAGTTGAATCAAAATACCTAAAAAGTAGCAAGTAATACCAATTCGATTCCAGCGACCATACTTGCCATTTGGATCATAGAGTGCATCTACATCACATTCTTCTTTGGAGATAAAGTAGTAATCAACCAGATTAATTGCGCTCCATGGAATAAAAAAAGTAAGTAAAAACAAAATAAATGCTTTAAAAGCACTTAAGAAAGTGTGCTCGCCAATAATTGCTATAAAGGTCGAGATCACGACCATAGCAAGGACAATGAGCAATCTTGTTATTTTTGAGATTTGATTTGTCGATTTGAAACTGTTCCAAACCGTAGCAACACACATAAAACTGCCGTAAGCATTTAAGGTCGTCAGAGTAACTTTGCCAAAAGCAATACTAAAATATAAGAAGGTAACAACTAAGGCGATGGGGTTCATTCCAACCACATATTGAACCTCATTTCCAACAAAATTCCCGTTTGCAACTTGGGCAATCAAAACGCCTAAGCTCATAGAAATTTGTGAACCCACTAAAGAACCTAAGCCAACGGCCCAGAAAACGCGAGATGAAGACGTTTTAGTTGGAAGATAACGAGAGTAGTCTGCAACATAAGGTCCAAAAGAGATTTGCCAAGAAGCAGAAAGTGAAACTGCTAACAAAAATGAAGACCAACTAAAATGACGTACTGCTAAGAGTTCTGAGAAATCAGAAAGAGCTAAAATTTGAGTCAGAATAATAACAAAAGCAATCAAGCCAATAATACTAGCTACTTTGCCTACAACATGAATTAAACGATATCCAATCGTTGCAAATAAGATAATAAAGCAAGCATAAATTAAGATGCCAGTTGTATTGCTGACATGTGCTAGATGTGCAATAGCTTTACCCGCGAGTACCTCACCAGTTGCAGTAAACCCTAGATACATTAGACAAACGAGTATGATTGGAATACATGCACCATATACCCCAAATTGGACACGACTTGAAATCATTTGGGGAAGCCCAAGTTTTGGACCTTGAGCGGCGTGTAGAGCCATGACAGCAGCACCAAAACACTGTCCCACAAATAAACCAATAATCGACCAAAAAACATCCCCACCTAATACAACTGCTAGAGCACCCGTCACAATAGCCGTGATTTGTAAATTGGCACCAAACCAGAGGGTGAATTGAGCAAACACTCCGCCATGTCTTTCATTCTCTGGAATAAAATCAATGCTTCGGTTTTCAATAAAACTACTATTTGGTTTCTCAACCGATGAGTCCATTACACTTACTCCTTGTCCTTTAAGAGTCCACTCTATTTTTTATTAAGTCTGCATTTGTACAAACAAATACAAACATGTATATACAAGTAATTTTAAAAAGAATCAAATACTTTTTAAGGCTGTAGAACCTAAAAGTGGCTTAAATATTTCATAGATAAATAGAAAAATAATTAGACTGATATTATTTTTAATAGATTTAAATGATAGAAAAATAATATATAAAAAAGCCCTCTATTGAGGGCCTGACTTTATACATTAGTGTCTAAGATAGCTTGAAAAAAAGTTGGAAGTTCAGAAAATTGGACGAGTTGGGTTTTATCTTCTTGTTTATAATAATACTGATAGTTTGGAGCTTCTGAATGATTATCGAGATATTGAGTTGCATCGGTAAATTGTGCTTTTGCAACTGGTTTATCTTTTTTAAATTTCACAATAATAGGATTTACTGAATTTAATTTTACCGGAACACCATTCTCAAATTTAGCAGTTTCAATTAATAAAGAAATTTTAAAATTTCCGAATGTTACGCAACAATGGCCTCCATTTTCTGTTTTAATTTCTTGATCATGAAAAAGCTCTTTAAATAAATTCTTTAAAGATTCTCTATGCTTATCTAAAGCGATCTGAAAATCATGATCTTGTTGTCCAATTTTTTCTTGCTCTTCTTGCAGCAATTGGGCTTGCTTTTCAATGGTAGTGAAATCCAGCTTCATTTTAATATCTCCTTAGGTTGTTTTAAAACTATATATGGCAATCTTTTATTAAGTTTTAAAGAAACATATATTATTTGTTACAACGCAATAATTAAGATGAGCTTTTGTGATAAATAATTGAAAATGTAAAAATATATTTTTAAAAATAAAACTTATAAAATTAAAGAGTTTTTTAAGTAAATATTTTTTCTATTTTTTATTTGAAAATGCTGCTACATGATAAACATATGATTTTTAATGTAGCAGCATATTTCCTATTTTGTACAATGTTTTACTATAAGTGGCGTGCCTTTAATTTTAAAAAAACCTCCGCTACTCATTACACCAAACATCACTAAAGCTGTTCCTATTAATTGCCAGATATTGAGAGACTGTCCTGTAAGTAGAGCGATGAGCATACTAAATACAGGTACAAAGTTAAAAAAGACGGAAGCACGTCCGGCTCCTAACTTTTGTATGCCATTAAACCAGAATAGATAAGCAATCATTGTAGAGCAGATAATGACATAACCCATGGCCAGATGTGCATTTACAGGCGCAGAAGTGATGGCTGTAAGAGGATCTTCAAATATCATACTTAACACGCCAAGTGTTATTGCCCCGAACATCATAGAAAAAGTCGTTGTTTCTAAAGGCGTGGCATTTTTTACATAGCGGCGAGATAGAACATTTGCTAAGCAAAATCCAAAAGCCCCTAATAATATAAATAGATCTCCAATGTCTATTTTCAGGTGAAGTAAAGTTGTTATATGCCCCTGACTAATGACGAGTAATACACCACTTAAGCCGAATAAAACACCTAAAAATTTACTAGGGGTAAGTTTTTCACCGTCCAAAATAATTGTCATTAATAAGGTCATCAACGGTGTGGTTGCCATAATTAAAGCACCATTCACGGCAGATGTAGTCTGTAAGCCATAAAAACAACCTACGTTGAATCCTGCAATGCCGACAACCCCAATAATAAGATAGATAAATAAATTTTGACTTAAGGCTGCCCATCTTAGTTTTCCTGTTATTGAAAAGATCAGAAGTAAGCTTAGGCTTGCAATTGAAAACCGTTCAGATGCGGCAGATAGTGGAGGCATATGTTGAATAATATAAGACATTGCATTAAATGCCGATCCCCAAAAAAACATCGTTAATACAACACCAGCATAGGCATAAACCACCGTTCTGTTCATCGACAGGCTCCCACTAAGAAAGGTTTTATTCTGGGCAATTATATAAAGGTGTACAATTCCGTATTAATACACTTCTAATGTGAAAATTTGCACAATGATTGATTGGGAAAATTTACATTACTTTTCAGTTTTTACCGAAGAGAAGTCACTGTCAGCTGCCGCAAGAAAGTTGGGGGTAGACCATGCAACTGTATCCAGAAGAATTGCCCAGCTAGAACAAAACTTAAAACTTAAATTAGTGGATCGTAGACCACGCACATACATACTTACCCCGGATGGGGAACGTCTTGCACAAGTAGTTACTCGTATGATGGAAGAAACGTTTTCTATTGAACGTTTAACTCAGGCTGGTCAGCAAGAAGTGATGGGTAGTGTTTCTATTAGTATGCCTCCTTTAACGGCTGCGCATCTTATCATGCCTCATCTGGGAAGGTTTTATCGACATTATCCCCAATTAAAATTACGTGTACTCGGCGATGTTCATTATGTTTCTTTGCAGCATAGTGAGGCTGATATTGCTGTACGATTTGGACGTCCTAAAGATGAAAACTTAGTTGCTCGTAAAGTAGGCGAAATTCCTTTTGGAATATATGCTGCTCCAAATTATTTAGCTTCAACTGATTCTGAAAGTTATGAATGGATCAGCGTAGAGGTCGGGGGGGTACATGGTCAAAAACAGCAGAAGTTAAAAGAAAGATTAGGCAATAAAGAACCTGTAATGGTTACAAATCATCCTGAACTTCAGTGGAGAGCAGCATGTGGCGAAGCTGGGTTAGCTGTGTTACCTGATTTTTTAGGAACACTGAGTAACTTGGTCAGATTGCAAGATGATCATCCCATGAGTGCTGAAATCTGGTTGGTAACCCACGAAGATCTACGACATAGTCCTGCAATACGTGTAGTAATGGATTTTCTGGTGAGTTGTTTCGAGTCTTTTAGAACTTAAACTTGGTTAGTTAAATACTAACTCTTAGACGTCTGTTTAAAGAAGCTGCCATTTTTCCGCAGCTTCTTTTGAGTTTGGTTAGATCAATACGCTAGGTCAAACTAATTTCTATGCCTTCACATAAATTAGATTGATCTTGACGAGAGTTTAAATCAATTTTGGCAAAAGACTTAGCAAGTAAACGTCTAGCAGCTGAATTAATAGGTTTTTCTACCCATTTAGGTAATTTTATCCCTAAAGGATTAGTTTCAGTTTTAGATACTTCAGTAGTTACTCTTGTTCCCATAATATAGTCAAACCAAGGTCTGGTAACGCACCAATTAGCATTCTGATTACTTGTCATATGGTGATCATAATGCCAAGGAATACGTTTTTTTGCATATTCTGGGTCTAAATGAGACTTGGCATGCACACGCCAATAATTCCATAAACCATAATAGAGTCCAGCTGTAAAAAAAGGAGCTACAGGTAAAAAAATGGTAGCAGCACCTGCTAATCCAATTAAGGCTGTTTTTTCATTATAAATTTCAGCATTTTTAAGCATAGATTCGGCATAGCCTTCGTCATGGAAGCCATTTAAACGGGCACGTTTATGATGTGCAATATGGGTGAAAAATGGGCTATTACGATACTGGCTTGGAAACTCATGCAGCCAAACTTTATGAAAGTACCATTCCAAGCCATTTGCTACAAAAACACCTACAGGGAATCCAAGCATATTGGTCACTTCTTCTTAATTACAATTTAAAGCCATTATAAAAGAAGAACGTTTTATCCCTTTGACCTAATAGGCAGTAGAACAATTGCCTTTAGAATCAATTTGATTGTTTTTGTTTACGTTGTCGATAAGCACTTGGAGTTTCATTGGTCCATCGTTTGAATGCACGTGTGAACGCAGAGGGCTCTGAAAAACCGGTTAAATAAACAATTTGATCAATAGTTTCTTGTGTATTAGCAAGCAAACGTCTGGCAAGTTTTTCTCGATGTTGATTTAGAATCTTTTCATAATTTGTATTAATAGCTTGTAAATCAGCGCGAAGAGTACGAGGGTTGCGGTTTAATTGTTCTGCAATCAATTTTTGATCAAATTGCCCAGATTCAAGTAATCCATTACTAAGCAAACGTTCAATTGCATGAATGAGTTGGTGCTTTTCTAATGTTAATAGCTGTTGTTCCGCAAGAGTTTCATGGATTTTTAATAATTCTGGCTCAGCAGCTGGCGAGGTCTTGTTTAATAGTACACTAGGAAAAACTATAGCACCTTTTGTTTGGCCTAAAATGACAGGGCATTCCCACATCTCTTGATAAGTTTCAGCCGAGGCACCTTGTTGATAAGGTAGAGTAATATGACTAGGTCTGAACTCATTATTAGTAATATATTTAAAAAAATTAAGGAAAATACCAATCCCACATTCTAGATAATGTCTTACGGGATGCTCAAAACCCGATAATATTGCTTGATCTTCATTAATGGTTAAGGAAAGGCTAAATACATCTGTAAGTAGGGCTTGATATCTTATAGCGCGCTGCAATCCTTCACCAAATGTAGAGCTGCTCAAAAATAGATATTCAATGACCAAACCCCGGAAAGGCGGCATTTGCTTACCTATGTGTAAGCCAATATCAGGATCTTGGCTGATTTCTTCAGCAGCTGTCCAAAAACGATGTTGGGTAGAATTATCTCTACGAATATTTTTATCGGGTGGTTGATTAGGCAAATTTACACTTGCAAAAATAGATGCTGCATCTAAGCCCATCTTTTGCATAGTCTCGTAAGTCATCCATAAAAAAATTCCAGCGTCTGAAGAATTTTTAGACATAATTTGATGACTACCCTATAAACTACAGCGCATATTCAATCATGATTTTATTGCTGATCCTATATCTCAGAAACTTATATTAGTTTAATGATCAGGAAAGAAACCCGCATCTTCACGTGCTTGTTTTAAAGCTAAGATAAAAGAGGTTAATAAAAGCAAACCTATAAAAAAAAGAAAAAGATCGATGTTACTAATCGCAAAACCTATACTTGTAGCGCCTAGACTTAGTAATAAGATACATAATATTTTCCAAAAAATGAGCATGTTACGTTCTGATAAAAAGTCTAAAGATATTATTGGCAATTGAAGGAGATTTCTAAATTTATTTATGTTTTTTTTATTATAAATTATGTAATTCTGTAAAATTTAATTTTTTGATGATTTTAATATAACTACATGAAATTAAATTGATTTTTAATTTATTCAACTTGATGGGTGTCTTTTTAATTATTCTTAAAATTAAGTTTTTATTAATTAATAGAATGATAATTCTTTAGAAACACTATAAAATAGCGATTATAAATTAAATTTATTTATTTAATTTATTTAAAACAATATGTTATGATGGTTTTTTAAATTTTTGTTAAAAAAAATACTTGATCTTTAAGCCGAATTTTGAAATTATACCCATGCAAATTGTGATCTATTTCCCACAATTTGTATTTCAGGTTAAGTGGTTATCACTAATGCTCATTTGCTATTTTTGCTTATGAGCATTTTTTTATGTGATTTTTTAATAGAACTACAAAGTTTGAAAAATTAGTTTTTTGAGTTCTCTTGGTAGCATTGAGCTTATTTGTTTTTAGTAATTTTATAGAGAATAGTTAATCATATTGAATCGTCACCGTCGCTGTGGCTTTAACCTCACCTGCGGTTACATTGGTGGCAGTCTGATAGTAACGAGCAGTTAAAGGTATATCATATTCAACAGTTTGGTTGGAACTCACCATACCTATATTTAGTTTGCTTGCTTTTTGAATCGGCTGATTTGCTCCATTCATATTCCATAACAGTTCGACACCCACACCGTTGGCTTTGATTGAATTCGCGGCACTGTTGTTAATCACCTGATTATTGGAGGTATCAGAATTATAATCAAAACTTAAGCTGATCGTATTGCTCGTAGCGATACCAGAGTTGTTTTCGCCACCATTACATAAGATGGATAAATTAAAATTCTGTTCCCCTTGGGTTGACCCAATCGCTCTAAAGCCAGATTTCATCACGGTTGGAAGTTGAACGGGTGAATCTACACCATTTTGAATTTCACAAGATGAAGACGCAATAAGAATAGGGGCATTACTTAATACGGTAGTGGTTAAAAATGGGCGGTTCTGTTGTCCTGATACGTAATAGGTACTGTAACGGCCTGCGACTAGTGCTCCGGAGCCTGTTGTCATGGCAGTTTTAATAACTTCCATAACAAAATACCCAGGGGAAAGTGTATATGTTTGATTGGGTGTTAATGTACGTCTATAGGGATAATATCCTGAAAAATCTGAAGCATCGGCAGCTTCGCGATAAAGTCGAATACCAATACCTGGAATATTGGTAGCATAAACATTATTCCCTATAGGACTAATTGGATAATTTAAGGGGAGAGCTGCAATAATTTGATCACTCGCTCGATTACAAGTTGCAGTCGAATTATTAGGAGATACTGTAAAAGTATTCTTTTGTAAGATCGTTCCTATTGGATCATTTGGTTTTACTACGATTTTACCTATATTCATCGGAATATCGACGGTAGTAAATCCTTTACTTAAATTACAATTTGCATTTGTATGGCTATAAGCAAATATACTCACTGCCAAAAATCCAATTTTTTTTAAAATATTATTCATTTACAGACTGCCTTTGTCATAATAATTGGTTGGTTGTTATGCTTTATTTGATCCGCTATATCGTATTCAATTTCACATTTTTCAGTACTCGTATTTCCCCATTTCACATATAAACGGTCATGGGTTAAGGGTGTTCGTAAATAAATGCGACTGCCTTGCGCGACAATACCTATTACTTCGTTATTCTGGTTGTAAACTTGTGCGGCAAAAGGTAGATATGAGCTATCTAATGTTGTTGTACTAATAAAAAGTGCATAACCTTTTTTTGTTGAGAATTGAACTTTAGTGATCGAGCCTGCATAGGGAGCAATCCGTAAACTGCTCTCACCAAGTTCAACTTGTGTGGACATATCTTGTGGATCAAGACTGATGTCATTCATACGGTAAGGCGTAACATACGGAATAACGGCATATCCCTTTTTGTTAATACTGAGCCCTGGTGTATTGCCGACTTGTGCTCCCGTAGCATCTGGTGCATAGACCAGCACCATGGTTTGAGCCTGATCTGGCCCAAACAGAATTCCTTGGGAATGTGCAACAACATTGCCACTGAAGTTAAGCATTTCTTGTTGGTATGAATCTGCGTGACTTAATGAAGCACCTAGTGTTGTATAGTTTGTTTTATAGGTACCATTAATATTCAGGTTGGTTTGACCATGATCCTGATTAGAAATTGATGCGCCGTAGTTTAAGCGATTTCCTGTAAAGCCACTGAAACTTAAAGTCTGGCTGTCCTCAACAATAACACTATTAAAAGTCAGAGAATTTTTCTTAAAATCTAATGGAAAAGATAAAGAAGCAAGGTACTGCGTATCTTGACCTGTACGATTGCTACCTTCATTAATCTCGCTGCTAATTGCGGATAAACTATAAGTTAAATCTTTAAATTGATTGCTATAACCTAATTGGAACTGTTTATTGGTCGTGGGTTGATTCCAATAGTTTGTCCATGAACCCACTAAATAAAAATTTCCCCATTGCTTTGGAAGAACTTGATTTAAAGTAATCTGGAATTCACTTTTTTGTTTTCCTACGGAAAAGCTATCAATATTTTGTTGTTGTAAATCTTGAATTAAAATTGCATCACGCAATTTGAGGTAGTTCTCTGTTGAATAGCGATAAGTAGCTAATGTTAAATTAGTATTTGTTGGAGAAAATAGTCGACTGTAACTTAAACGATAACTTTGCCCTGTCATTTTAGATTGATGATCAAACTCAGCTTTTGACTGAGTGGCATCAAAAGAGACGGCTCCAATTGGTGTTGAAAAAGCTGTGCCTAGTAAGAAGGAGAGATACTGCTGGGTTGCTTGAACCGCACTGTAAGTTGTGAGGTAATTATTAATTCCCCGTTGATATTTACCCTGTATTAGCCATGGAGTTAGGCTAAGGTTTGAATCTCGAAACTGCCCTAAAGTAAAAGAGTATCGACTCATTTGAGGGCGTAGCATTTCGACGACAGAAGCATAGGGAATAGAGAATTTTTGAATTATTCCATTAGATTCAATTACCGAAACTTGTAGCTCGCCTCCAAACCCCGTTGGGTAAAGATCATTAATTTCAAAGTTTCCAGGTGGTACCGTTGTCTGATAAATTAAATTGCCTTGTTGCCTAACCTCGACTTTCGCATTGGTTTTTGCATAACCTTTCACTCTGGGAGCGTAACCGAGCATACTGTTTGGAAGCATTCGGTCATCACTTGAAATATTTACGCCCCGATACGGTAAAGAGTCGATAAAATCACTATTAGTAAAATAATCGCCTAAAGTCACAACTCCGTGAATTTTCGGAAATGCTTTTTGTATATATGTATTCGTTGAAGTATAAGAAGAATTATCAGTTTGAAAATCAGTATGGTCTTGCCATTTCCATTGTCCATTATGGCGAAATTGCCAACTCGCTAAATTTGCTCCAACATTAGTCCCCATAAAAGCATATGCACTTTCATGTTGTTCGTTAATTATTCGATAAGCAGTCGCGTTATATGTCAAAAAAGCTGCATTAATACCTCGATCCCAAAAATGTGGATCGATATAGCCCTGTGCATTTTTTTCTAATGTGGCTTGGGGGATAGAAATATCAATTCTTAAACGGGAGCTATCAAATAAATAAAAAGCATTATCTATCCAAGCCCCTAGTGCGTCACATGAAAGAGATGATGCATGAGAATGTTGGCTAAGCACCTCAGCTTTTACGCCATATTCTAGTAACATGGCTTCTGTGAAACAGGTTTCGGCATTTGCATTGGGAGTGTGTGCATTAAAGCGCATACGTCGTTTACCCAGCCATTGACCATTAATATAGACATCTAAGCTATATTCACCAGCTAAGATGGGGTTTCCATATTTGAAACGACCAATATCAATTTTTTGCGCATTACCTACTAAAAAATTACTATCAAACTCTGCTTTTGAGAAACCTGAAACATCGGTACTATTTTCGGCATATGCAGCCAAAGGCATAAATACCGCAATACTTGAGGCCACATAACAAGTAAAAGGGCTTTTTAAACATATATAAGGTATAAACCATTTAGACATAGTTTTAGAGCCTATTCATGATAGGTATTTAGGTTTTCTTAAGTAATACAGTAAGGTTAGAACTTTATTGGGTGCTCAACTCTTCCACCATAATCATTGATATATACAAAGCTCATGTCTGCTAAATTTTTATTTTTTAGTTTTATTTTATCTTCGGAAAAAGGGGCAACCATTAATCCTTGCTGTAATAAGTCTGTTTTATGGCCTTCACTTCCTTGAAAAATGGAGCTAATAGTCAGGAAAAAGGGTGTCGGGTTCTTCACTACTAGATATTGATCATTCATTTTCCATTGAACTTTCTCACTTAGTTGCTCAATATTTTCGTTTAGATTTATAGGGCGATAAAAAAATTTAATGCGCGAACGAACAGCAAGCTGTAAAAAATTATTAGAAATAGAGGTGTTTTGGTCTTGTTGAGTTTTTCCTTCCGGTTTAGGAGGTATATCTAAAACATTAAGCCAAAAAATAGATTCTTGTTGCTGATTTAATTGAGACGTATTAGGCAGAGCTGTAATTCTTAAGGTCTGGCCTTTAGTCGCTTCTACTCGTGAAATCGGGGGGGTAATAATGAAGGGCACATTTGCTTCATCGGGAGTCGACTTTGCATTTCCATCATCGATCCAAGCTTGAACAAGAGAGGGAGCTGTACCGTTATTACTCAGTTGCAAAGTGATCTCACGTGCATTTGAAGGATAAATGACACGAGTTCCATGTAAAACAATTTCAGTATGGCCTGTGGTAGTCAGTGCTACCTGTAGACAAACTAATCCCCAGAAAAACTTACGACCACGAAAAAGCATGAGTCATATTCTCAATAATGAATAATAGATAGGAGATAGCTTCTATCTTTAAATAGAAGCTTCAATTTTAATTTTATTGATAAATAATGGTGTATTTTACTTGCGATGTTACCGTACCCGCAGTTGAAGCACCTGTAGCATAGTATTCAGCATAATAGTTAAGGTCAGCATCACCACCTGCCGAAACATTCACCCATTGTGAGTTGGCCTGAGTCGCATTCGTGCCTGTAGCGAGTACAGGGATTACAGCATTATTACTGCCTAGCAACTGGATATTCACGTTTGTTGCCCCGCCCGAGGTTGCTTGGTTTAATAAACGACCAGTATTAAAATCAACGGTAGCACCAGGCTCAAAATAGGTGGCTACTTTACCAGCCGAAGCACAGTTCGTTAAATTAATTTGAAATGGGGTGCGACCAGCTACATCACCTGTATTTTTTAAGGTTTGAGATGAAACTGTAGGTAGGTTAATTGTTAGATTTTTATCTCCAGTATCAATCGTACAAGTATTATCCGTGACAAGACCATTAATAGTAATTGTGCCATCTGCAGCTTGTGCATTTGTTATATTTAAGAGAGAAACCGCCGCCATAAAAATAAATCTTTTCATAAAATCCCCAGAATAGCCTTTTAAAATAAAATCCATTACTTTTTAGCAAGTTTATTCTGCTTAAGTAAGGCGAAGGAAATATATCACTTTTCAACCAAAAAACAAGAAAAACATTATATTTATATATATTTTGATCAGTTGTTTTATTAATAAATATTTTGAAGATATGTTTTTATCATTTGGTAAAATAATGTGTGATTTATTATTTAAAATAAAATAAAAAATTCGTAATATTTAAGTAATTGTATTTTATTAAATTAATCTAATTTTAAGACATTTAAGATAAAAGTTGCCCATATGCATGATGTAAATTATTGTTTTTTAATCATAAAATTATTTTTTTAATTTATCTTGTGAATATATTTATTTTTTAAGAATTTTTTAAGATTCAATTCCTACTGTTTTAGTTGTAATTTAATAAAAGATAATCTGGAGTTCCGTTCCATGAATAGTATGAAGTATAGCTATAAACCTAATTACTTTTTCTTTGCTCATAAGCTAGTTTTGTTTTTAAAGGATTATCTCATTAAGCACCCAACGGAGCAGCAGACAACGTTTAACTTGCAAACGATTTATGACATCTTTAGTCATGATCTTGCTTCGAGTACAACTAATCTTGAGGGTATCTTAAATATTGCAGATGAATACGTCTTTGAAACAGAAGAAGGTTTACTTCCATTGATCAGTAAACACTCTGTTAATCTCAAGAATCATGTGCTTTCATTGGAATTTTCACCACAAGCTTTGACAAGCTTATTGTCGGGTCGTTCTTTAGTGAACCCTAAAGCAGCTTAGATTCTCTTTTAAGGTAGAGTTAACTCATATAAAATTCATAAAATTTATTTTTAAGAGTGATTTATGAGTAAAGACTTTAAGGCCTTAACTTATATTGTGGATGATAATGTAGCAGATACAGTGACTTGGCTCTTACACCATCAAGATGTTTTTGATTCTTTTAATTTTGATGTATTGAGCCAAGAGTTGTCGGTAACACATGCAGCAGGAAAAGACATTATTCGAGTCGGGACATTTCTTAATGCCACTTATGGAATTTTAGTTACTTCTGTTTAAATAAAAAAGCCCTGAAGAATCAGGGCTTTTTTATTTTACTGCCTTGAGTTATGCGCTCATGGCATTTACTGATAAGTCAGCAACTGTTGGTTTTGGTTTTTCTGCGGTTAAGCCGAGTTTGTTAAACAACGCTTGGTCTTTACCTTCACCTGCATTTGGTGTAGTGAGTAACTTATCACCAGAGAATAATGAGTTTGCGCCTGCCATAAATGCTAATGCTTGATCTGAATCACTTAAGGACTCACGACCAGCAGATAAACGAATATAGCTATGCGGCATAATAATGCGCGCAACAGCAATAGTGCGGATCCATTCAATTACATCAAGCTTCTCAACATCTGCTAACGGCGTTCCTTCAATTGGAACAAGCATGTTAATTGGTACAGATTCAGGATGAATTGGTAGGGTAGCTAATTCATGTAATAAACCAACACGGTCATCACGGCTTTCGCCTAAACCTACAATGCCACCACTACAAACTTTCATTCCAGCTTGGCGAACATAATCCAGGGTATTTAAACGATCATCAAAAGTACGAGTGCTAATGATGTGTGAGTAGTACTCACGAGATGTATCTAGGTTGTGATTGTAATAATCTAAACCAGCAACTTGTAGGCGCTCTGCTTGAGATTGGTTAAGCATGCCTAAAGTCATACAGGTTTCTAAACCTAAAGCTTTTACTTCACGTACCATTTCTAAAACATAAGGCATATCGCGTTCATGTGGGTTACGCCAAGCTGCACCCATACAAAAACGAGAAGAACCTGAATCTTTTGCAGCTTTTGCTTCGCTAATCACTTTTTCTACAGCAATACGTTTTTCTGCTTCTAATTTTGATTCGTAATGTGCTGATTGTGAGCAGTACTTGCAATCTTCAGGGCATTTACCAGTTTTAATCGATAAAAGGGTGCTGACCTGAATCGCATTGGCAGTGAAGTGCTCGCGATGTACTTGCTGAGCCTTGAAAACTAAATCCAAAAAGGGTTGTTCATATAAAGCTTGGATTTCTTCACGATTCCAATCATTACGTAGAGTCATTGTCATATCCATGATGATGGCATTAATTCACTACACATAATCATACAGAATTCGTATTAAAGCTATAGGGCAAAAAACATCATTTTTTTAATTTCATGACTGAAGTTGATTAAGTTGTTGTTCAATTGCCCAATCAATATGCACGTTGACAATATCATCATGCAAAATCTTGCCATTTTGTAGTTGAGCTACAATTTCCTTTGAATAAGGAGCATTTCCTAAACCGATAGCAATATTACGTTTAAAAGATTGATAACCTGTCCGGCGGATTGGGCTGCCTTCTGTATTAGCCAAAAACGTAGCTTCATCCCATTGCCAGATATCGAGTAGGCTGATGCTGTCTAAACCATTTCTAGGATTGAAATCACTAATGGACGCAGTTTTGGCAAAACTGTTCCAAGGGCAAATTAATTGACAGTCATCACAACCAAAAACTCGATTACCAATACCTGCGCGTAATTCTTCAGCAATAATTCCTTTATATTCGATGGTTAAATATGCGATACAACGCCGTGCATCGAGCATATAAGGTTCTACAATTGCTTGTGTGGGACAAATATCAATACAAGCACTACACGAACCACAGTGAGAGGTCGTTGGGCCATCAAAAGGTAAATCGAGTGATGTAAATAGTTCACCCAATACAAAAAAAGAACCTGACTTTTTGTGAATGAGCAAAGTATGTTTACCCGTCCAACCCATTCCAGCACTTTCAGCCAATGATTTTTCAAAAATAGGGGCTGAATCAGCGAAAGGACGTGATTCAAAATCACCAACTTTTTCACGAATTCGTGTGGCTAATGTCTTCAATCTACCACGCATGACCTTATGGTAGTCTCGACCACGTGCATAACGGGCGATAATGGCAGAGTTCGGTTCAAAAGGTATATAACGTGGCTTTGGTGATTCGACCAGATAGTTCATGCGAACGCAGATAATACTTTTTGTGCCAGGAACTAATAATGTTGGATCAGCCCGCTTTTCTAGATTTTCCTCTAAATAGGTCATATCTGCATGATAGCCACGTTCAAGATACTCTAAAAAACGTGGCATTTGATCTTGAGCATCTGGTTTTGCAATGACACAATCAGCAAAACCCAAGTCTAAAGCTTGAGCCTTGATCCATGCTTTTAATTCATGAAGATCAAGTTGTTGCACCGTAATGCGTGATGTATCGGAAGATGTCATAAACCAAAACAGAAGAGGATAATAATATGCAGACGTTAGTTTACCATAGCGATGATATTCAAGCATGGGAGCAACGCTGGTTTGCTGCGCAAAACTCATCATTAGGTTTAATGCAACAAGCGGCTTGGTCAATTGCTCAACAGTTAATTGAACTTTTTAAAGAGCAGTCTATTAAAAATATTGCTGTTTGGTGTGGGCAAGGCAACAATGCTGGTGATGGTTATTTTATAGCAGCTTATTTAAAGCAAGCAGGTTGGAATGTTGAAATCTTTGCATCCGAAGTAGGGGCTTCAGCAGATTTACATCAAGCTGTGCAATTTGCAACAGATCAACTGGTGCAAATTCATCAAGGTTTTGAACTTGCAAAGCATTTTGATTGTCATATTGATGCTTTATGTGGTATCGGTTTAAATCGAGAATTAAACACTAATTGGCAACAGGCTATTCAACAATTTAATGAACAAACTGGCCTAAAAATTTCTGTTGATATACCCAGCGGTTTGCAGGCAAATACAGGATGTACTTTACCTTGTGCAATAAGGGCTGATCATACATTTACAGTTTTAGGGCTTAAAGCTGGATTATTTACAGGTCAAGGCAAAGAATACGTAGGCGAGCTTCATTTAATTGATTTAATTCCTATAGACCAAGAGCTGAAACCGTTAGCCTATTTAACATCAACAAATATTAAACTTCCTAAGCGTATGGCATTTGGTCATAAAGGGAGTTATGGACATGTTTTAGTCGTTGGTGGGCATGAACAAATGGGCGGTGCTGTAATTATGGCTGCCGAGGCTGCTTTTCATGCAGGAGCAGGTAAAGTCACGGTGGTTTGTCACCAAAACCATCATCAGGCTATTTTGGCTCGTTCACCAAATATTATGCTCCGTGATATTAATGCCCTAAATGGAAAGTCTATTAAAGATATTTTATCTCAGGTTGATGCAGTATGTTTTGGAATGGGGTTGGGGCGTGATGATTGGGCACAGCAGATCTACCGACAATGGTTTAATTTATTAAATCAGAGTGAACATCTGGAAATTGTTTTAGATGCAGATGCTTTATGGTTCCTAGCAACGCAACCTCAAAAATTGAATGCACATATTTATTTAACACCTCACCCTGGAGAAGCTGCAACATTGCTTGAGTGTTCTACTACTCAGATTGAGAATGACCGAATCTCTGCGATTTATGCCTTACAACAAAAATATGCAGGGCAGTGGGTGCTTAAAGGAGCGGGTAGTCTAATTTTAGAAGATGCTCTTTATATTTGTACCCAAGGTAATGCTGGTATGGGAACTGGAGGAATGGGCGATGTACTAGCAGGAATGATTGCAAGTCTAAAAGCACAACTCCATAAAGCAATTGCATTACATGAAATTGTTACCCTTCATGCTCAAGCTGGCGACCAACTTGCAAAACAAGGTATGCGGGGCTTACAGGCCTTTAAGATGAATCAGGTAATTACACAAGTCGTGAACTAATCTTTAACGTCTACGACTGCTAGAGCGGCTTCGTCCACGTGCCATGCCACCTAAGGCATTAAGGACAGACAGTTTGCTCATACTTCCAGATGCATGAGCATGGCAAATTGCTGCTGCTAGTGCATCTGCCGCATCTGCTTGAGGCTTAATGGTCAAGTTAAGTAATCGCATGACCATCATTTGTACTTGTTCTTTATCCGCGGCACCATAACCAACTACAGACTGTTTAATTTGACGGGCAGTATATTCTGCAACTTGTAAATCTAAATTGACCAAAGCGGCTATTGCTGCACCACGTGCTTGTCCAAGTTTTAGAGCCGAATCGGGGTTTTGGGCCATAAACACTTGCTCAACGGCAGCTTCAGTTGGACCATGAAATTTAACAATACGTTCAATACCAGCAAAGATACGTTTTAAGCGTTCGGGCATTTCCTTAGTTTCTGTTCGAATAGTACCTGCATCGATAAAACGTAGTTTGCTACCATCTTTTTCTATGATTCCATAACCTGTTAAGCGTGAACCAGGGTCAATCCCAATAATCAAAGACATGCGAAGGCTTACATAAATAATTTAAAGCTATTGTTACATACCAAAATATGATCTGCATGAGTTATTTAAGCAAGTCACTTATGAATGGTTATTTTTCGTTTTTTAATAGATTCTATTTTGGTTACTACAAAGAAGAGTTTTCAAGATTTCTAAAAAAGATAAAATTCTTTAATAATTGACAGGATTCTAGTTTAGTGGAATATTTATCTATAATTTTGGAATTGGAATTTTTGGGTGTATGGAAGATATTAATATTCGCATTGCACAGCAAGTACGTGAATTGCGTTTAGCTCGTGGATATACACTTGATGTTCTTGCTATACGATGTCAGGTGAGCCGTTCTGCTATTTCGTTAATTGAAAGAGGTGAGGCCAGCCCAACAGCGGTTGTTCTTGAAAAGCTAGCAAATGGTTTAGATGTGCCTTTGACTCAACTTTTCGCTAGCCAGCAAGGTAATCAAGCACCTCAGCCCATTGTTCGGCGTAGTCAACAATCAGAATGGAAAGACCCGGAAACAGGTTATATTCGCCGTCAAATTTCACCTCCAAATTGGAAGTCTTCATTTCAAATTGTTGAAATTGAATTTCCCCCTCACTCACGAATTACTTATGAAATTAGTGAAACCTCTAAGGTGGTACAACAGCAACTTTGGGTAGTTGAAGGGAAAATTGATATTCAATTAGGTGAATCTTCTTATGCTTTAAGCACAGGGGATTGTTTGGCAATGCAACTAAACCAGCCCGTTATATACAGTAATAATTCATCTCAAGTCGCTCGATATATCTTAGTCGTCTCTAGTCAACTTGTCTCTGCCGTTAAGGAATCTTTATGACCTATGCCCTCGATTCTAATTTTCGTTTAATTGATTGTAATGAAGCAGAACATTCAGTGGCTATTTTAGAGATTTTGAATGAAGCAATTATCAATTCTACCGCTCTATATGACTATTTACCGCGCTCTGAAGAGTCGATGAAAAATTGGTTCTCGGTTAAAAGACAAAATGGTTTTCCCGTAATTGGTATTGTTGATGAGACTGACAAGTTATTGGGTTTTGCGAGCTGGGGAACCTTTAGGGCTTTTCCTGCCTATAAATATACCGTTGAACATAGTATTTATATTCATCATGAACATCGTGGTAGCGGACTAAGCAAAATTTTAATGCAAGAGCTGATTCAGCGAGCTCAAGAGGCCGAGTTACATGTATTGATTGGTTGTATTGATGCGACCAATCAGGCAAGCATCGGTTTACATGAAAAAATGGGCTTTATTCATGCAGGCACTTTTAAACAAGTCGGTTTTAAGTTTGGTGAATGGCTTGATGCTGCTTTTTATCAGTTAAATTTGAGCACACCATTTCATCCAATCGATGGATAAATAAAAACATCACATTCTAAAAAACAGAATAATAGCCCAGTCTATGCTTGGGCTATAGGCTTCAACTTATAAGATACCCAGTTGTTCTAAGCCTTTATAAGCAATTTCTTTGCGAATAGAGCTAGGAGTTCCTTTTTTCATTTCTAAATTAAGTGAGAATGCCACAATTTCTCCTTGTGGTTGAACGACCCAGCCTGTTAGCCAACCAACTTGTGGTTCAACATCCCATCCCCAACCACTTTTGGCATAAATTTTACTTCCATTTTTTTCCTCTATGAACACCATTGATTGAACTTGTTCTTGTACATCTTTGCTAAATGGAAGCGTTTTATGGGCTAATTGATAAGCAAATTGGGTTTCTTGTTGAGGTGTAATTTTTAGAGGGCCAACGAGCCAAAAATTATCTACTTTTGAACCAATGTTAGCATTACCGAAACCAATTCTTTTCACCTCTTTGGACATAAGGTCAAGTCCAATTCGTCGGGCTAATTCTTGGTAAACTGGAATTGCAGAAGCTTTCATGGCATCACCCAGTGTCATGTCCTTTTCCCAATCAGGAAATAAACGTTTTTGCCCATCCCATTTAAATACTTCAGTTGTAGTTGCCTTATGATGTTCAAGTCCAATTAAAGCATTTAACATTTTAAAGGTAGAGGCGGGAACATAGTCGGTTGATGCTCTTTTAAGATCATTTCCATAAATTTCTTCTGTTTGCCCTCGCTTAATCACCAAAACACCCGTGGTCTGTGCTTGATCAAACAGTGATTTAATTTCTTCTGAATTTTTATTGGCAGAAATAGTATGTATTTGATGTTGTTTTACTGAATTAGAAGAACAGGCGGATAAAAATAGAGTAGCTGTTGCAGCGATAAGGGCTTTTTTATACATAATCTGACTAAGTTTAATTTGAAGTATTACTAATTAATTTAACTTGAATAGAATTGTCTTTAGATAGGTGAAATGTAAGCTATCTAAAAAGGTTTATATGTAGGTATTGCTTTTAAAGTCCTCTAAAAGGAAAGCATAAACAAAGGAATGCTCCTAACTTTGCTAAGCAAATAAGACTTTATTTGACTAAAGAAGTTCTTTTTTGAACGAATTCTCACTTAAATAAAGTAAAAAAATTAAAATCTGATTGAAGTGACACTTGATAAAGTTGATACAGCACTCATTAATAATAAAGCATGTTTGTTTTTATCGAGTTAAAATCAAATGTACTCCAGTATTGCAGACTCTTGCCGGTGCGATAGTTTTTGTTAATTTTTAGAAATTATGCAGAACAATCCGAGCTAAGAGGAATGCTTAATCCTTATTTGCAACTTAGATAAGATTAGGTCAAATCAAACTGCAATGAATTTTCTTTTTGAGATAGATAAAGTTTTACATGAATTTACTTCTTATTGTAGTTCTGGGCGCGATTGTTGAAATTGCCGTATGGATTGGCGTAGCACAGTTCATCAGTGGATGGTATGTGTTCTTTTGGTTCATTATTGCTTTCTTTATTGGTTTGGGGCTTATTCGCAGAAGTACTGCCGGTATTATGCCTCAATTACAGCAAATGCAGATGACAGGCCAGCTAGGTAGTGACCCAACTGTAACTAAAAAACTTGCTTACGCTTTTGCAGGTTTCTTATTAATGTTGCCAGGTCTTGTATCTGATGTTTTGGCTGTTTTAATTTTGATTCCTGGTGTTCAAACCGCATTTCGTAATGTAGCGATGAGAACTCTTGCAAAACGCCAACAAGCCATGATGAATAAAATGATGGGTGGTATGGGCGGTAATGCTTCGGGACAAAACCCATTTGCTGATTTAATGCGTCAAATGCAAGATATGCAGAACCAGCAGGGTGGTGGTCAAGGCCAATACCATGATTCAAACATTATTGATGGTGAAGCGCGAGACGTTACCCCAGACCACAAAAAAATAGAGCATAAAAATAAAGATTAATAAGTGTGTTCTGAATATGAAAAAGCTTAAACCTCATGGGTTTAAGCTTTTTTTATTTTTAAATAATTATTTATTTTGGCAATCCGAATTCGATGAATCAATATCATCCATTTCTAATCTAGTTTTTTCTTGTGGTTTCGACTGTGGTTGATATTTATTTGAAGGTAGAGCGGTTTGCTTGTTTTCAGATTGTTGATAACCTCGACTTCGGTTGGCTCTTTCGCGAAAGCCACCTTTATTAATGAGCTGTGTATCTGACATGCATTGACCTAAAATGTGAGATTATTCGCTTATTTTAACAAATTTGACAAAATATCAAAATAAGAAAAATAGTGCCAAAAAAATAATATTTAACTTATCTTTTTGTATTTTAAAAATATTTTTTAATTGACTCAATTGTTCATTCAGATTGAATTATCTTTTCATTTCACATAGGATAAATATAAAGGATGTATAAATTAAAAATGCAGCAAACCTATTAAAAAAACAACGGTTGAAATGAGGGAAGGAGGGTTACCTATGCTATATCAATACCATTGTGCGTGTTGCGACAAAGTTGTGGCATCAACTGATAAATCATGTCCATATTGTGGTTCGCAACATATTCGAAGCCCGTATGGTTTGTGGATGTTTTGTGTGATGGCTTGTCTAGCAGTTGTCATTGTATTTAAAGTTGTCCATATATATGTACAGAACCATCAAGATACTCCGACGCAGTCAACATTACTTGATGTATTAAATCAGGATGATAAAACCACAAGACAATAAATTTTGATCAGAGCTACAAATGATATGGCATCAAGGATGGTTGCTAGAAGAGTAAACCCTACATATTATGAAATTTGAACTGTAAAAAAGCCCGCTCATTGGCGGGCTTTTTTATGACTTTGTATTAGAGGCCAGCAGCATCTTTAAGAGCTTCAACTTTATCAGTTTTTTCCCATGTAAATGCAGTATCTGATCCTTCGCGACCAAAGTGACCATAAGCCGCAGTTTGTTTATACATTGGCTGAATAAGATCCAGCATACGAGTAATACCAAACGGTCTTAAATCGAAATGATCACGTACAAGTTGAATAATCAACTCATCAGAAACTTTAGCTGTACCAAAGGTATTAATTGAAATTGAAGTAGGTTCTGCTACACCAATTGCGTAACTCACCTGAATTTCACATTTGTCAGCAAGACCAGCTGCTACAATATTTTTTGCAACATAACGGCCTGCATATGCAGCAGAACGGTCAACTTTAGATGGATCTTTACCAGAGAAAGCACCACCGCCGTGACGAGCCATACCACCGTATGTATCAACAATAATTTTACGACCTGTTAAGCCACAGTCACCTACAGGGCCGCCAATAACGAACATACCTGTTGGGTTAATGTGGAACTTAGTAGCAGCGTGGAACATTTCAGCAGGAATGATCGGCTTGATAATTTCTTCAATAACAGCTTCTTTAAGCTGGCTTTGAGTAATTTCAGGATCATGTTGAGTAGACAAAACAACTGCATCTAGACGTACAGGTTTGCCATTTTCATATGCAAAAGTAACTTGGCTTTTTGCATCTGGGCGTAACCATGGAAGTGCGCCTGAGCGACGAAGTTCAGCCTGACGTTCCATTAAACGATGAGCATAAGAAATCGGAGCAGGCATTAACACATCTGTTTCACGGCTTGCATAACCGAACATCAAACCTTGGTCACCGGCACCTTGATCTTCAGGTTTTTGACGGTCTACACCTTGTGCAATCTCTGGTGATTGTTTACCAATCATATTGATTACAGCACATGTTGATCCATCAAAGCCAAGATCAGAGTGGTGGTATCCAATACCGTTAACGGTATTACGAACAACAGCTTCAACATCAATATTAGCAGTCGTTGTTACTTCACCAGCAAGTACAACAGCGCCTGTTTTTACCAGTGTTTCACAAGCAACACGTGCGTATGGGTCTTCTTTTAAGATTGCATCCAAAATAGCGTCGCTAATTTGGTCGGCCATTTTATCAGGATGACCTTCGCTTACAGATTCCGAGGTAAAAACAGCGTACTCGCGCATGAAAGTCCTATCTTGGTTATTTCAAAAGACATAATATGTTACATCGACTTGAGCTTGAGGACCAGTTCATACTGACCAAAAAGCATGAATTTGTTTCATTTATACTGTGTTTTAATTGATAAGTGTATTAGTAAAATTGATATAAAGAGTATTTATTTAAAGTATTGGTATTTTAATAATTTGTTGTTAGTACGTTTTTTAGACATATGGTTTAACAAAAAGATGATGTCTTAGAAGTTGGATTTTAAAGAAAAGAAACATGATCGATCTAGATAGAGATTTCACAATATTTTATCTATATATCAAAGTCTAATAGAACTGCCTGCTCGCATATTGGAGTAGTATTTAAAAAAATGAGCACTGTTTTGTATAACTTAAAGGTTCAAATGTTTTTTGTGTAACCAAGAAACGGTTAAAAATAAAGAAATATACTATGTTGGGGTTTACCCTCAGCCTTTTTTTTAAGACAATATAGCGGCATTGAATTGTTATTCATCTTCTTCTTTTCATCAATCTATTAAAATTGGATTCTGATCTTATGGCGACCCCTTTAAACGAACGTCGTATTGCAAATGCAATTCGTGTATTGGCAATGGATGCTGTGCAACAGGCAAACTCAGGGCATCCTGGTGCTCCAATGGGGATGGCAGATATTGCTGACGTCGTCTGGCGCGAGTTTTTAAATCACAACCCAACTAATCCACAATGGGCAAACCGCGACCGTTTCGTTTTATCAAACGGTCATGGCTCAATGTTGCAATACGCTTTGCTTCATTTAACAGGTTATGATCTTTCAATTGAAGATTTAAAACAGTTCCGTCAATTACATTCAAAAACTCCTGGTCATCCTGAATATGGTTATGCACCAGGTATCGAAACTACGACTGGTCCTTTAGGTCAAGGTATTGCAAACGCTGTTGGTTTTGCATTGGCAGAAAAGACTTTAGCTGCCCAGTTCAATAAAGATGATTTAAACGTTGTAGATCATTTCACTTACTGTTTCTTGGGTGATGGCTGTTTAATGGAAGGTATTTCTCACGAAGTATGTTCTTTAGCAGGTACTTTACAACTTGGTAAATTGATTGCTTATTATGATGATAATGGCATTTCAATTGATGGTGAAGTAGAAGGCTGGTTCAGCGATGATACAGAAGAGCGTTTTAAAGCCTATGGTTGGCAAGTTCTTCGTGTAGATGGTCATGATGCTGATGCGATTCGTCAAGCAACAATCGAAGCAAAAGCTGAAACTCAAAAACCAACCATTATTATGTGTAAAACCATTATTGGTTTAGGTTCACCAAATAAGCAGGGTAAAGAAGACTGTCATGGTGCGCCATTAGGTAAAGATGAGATTACTTTAACTCGTGAAGCATTAGGCTGGAAAGAAGAAGCATTCGTTATTCCTGCTGATGTATATGCTGCATGGGACGCGAAAGCAAAAGGTACTGAATCTGAAGCAGCTTGGGATGCGGTATTTGCACAGTATCAAGCAAAATATCCAACTGAAGCAGCTGAGTTACTTCGTCGTATTAGCGGTGACTTACCAACTGAATTTGCAGCGCAAGCAGATGCATTCATTCGTGAAACAAATGCGAAAGGCGAGACAATCGCAACACGTAAAGCAAGCCAAAACACATTACAAGCATTTGGTCCTTTATTGCCTGAATTGCTAGGTGGTTCTGCTGACTTGGCGGGTTCTAACTTAACGCTTTGGAAAGGTTGCCAAGGTATTCAAGAGAACCCAGCTGGTAACTACGTATATTATGGCGTACGTGAGTTCGGTATGACTGCAATTGCCAATGGCGTTGCATTACATGGTGGTTTTGTTCCTTACGTTGCAACATTCTTAATGTTTATGGAATATGCTCGTAATGCAGTACGTATGTCTGCATTGATGAAACAACGTGTAATTCATGTTTATACACATGACTCAATTGGTTTGGGTGAAGATGGTCCAACTCACCAACCAATCGAACAAATTGCTTCTTTACGTGGTACACCTAACCTAAATACATGGCGTCCTGCTGATACTGTAGAAACTGCTACTGCATGGAAATCTGCTTTAGAGCGTAAAGATGGCCCTACAGCACTCATTTTCTCTCGTCAAAACTTACCATTCCAAACACGTTCTGAAGAACAAATTCAAAATGTTGCAAAAGGTGGTTATGTTCTTGCTCAAGAAAAAGGCGAATTAAAAGCAATTATTATTGCAACTGGTTCTGAAATTTCTTTAGCAATGGAAGCTTATGCTCAACTTGACGGTGTGCGTGTAGTTTCTATGCCATGTGCAGAAGAATTTATGAAACAAGACGCTGCATATCGTGAAGCTGTATTACCAGCTCATATCCGTGCGCGTGTTGCAGTTGAAGCAGCTCATGTTGACTACTGGTGGAAGTTTGTTGGTCTTGATGGCAAAGTAATTGGTATGACAACTTATGGTGAATCTGCACCAGCAAAAGATTTGTTCCAATTCTTTGGTATTACAACTGAAGCTGTTGTTGCAGCAGTAAAAGAATTAACTGCTTAAATATTGAAGTAGTGTAAAAAAGCGCTCCATAGGGAGCGCTTTTTTTATATCTGAAAGGTTAAATGCTAAGTTCGGTTTGAATATTAATTTGAGAAGTGAGTAACTTATGAATGGGGCAGTTCTCGGCAACTTTTAATAAACGCTTGTGTTGATCTTCACTGAATTCACCTTTGAGCGTGATTTTGCGTTCAATATTATTTTGGCCTTTCTCTGGTTCACCATTTGGGTTTAATACTAAATCAACTTGAACATGATCAAGCTTAATACCTTTAAGATTCGCATACATCTCTAGTGTGATGGTGGTACAAGCGCCTAAAGCAGATAGTAAGATTTGAACTGGGTTTGGAGCAGTATCTAGACCACCTTTGTCTGTAGGCTCATCAGCAAACCATTGGTGACCCGAAGGATCGGTCAGAGTTACTCGATATGGAGTGGAAGTACTTTGTGCTTGAGCAGTATTAGCCATGTTTTACCTTGTTATTGATCAATAAAGTCGAAGTAAAAACGAATTAATTTGAGAGTTCGGAAACGGTATGACAACACCGATATCTTATAATATTGTTTTTAAATAATAACTGTAACGCTTTTATTGTTGCATGGATGAAACATATCGTTTTATAAAGAATAGTGAATTAAATTACTTGATGTATACACTAACGACTATATCAATAAAGGATACGAAAAATGCATCTTAAAACACTAAGCTTTGGTTTGGCAGTAGCATTGGCTAGTTCAGTTACTTTAGCTGCGCCAGTGGACTACAAAATTGATCCTACACATACAGCTACTGTTTTCTCGTGGAATCACTTTGGTTTCTCTACTCCAAGCGCTAATTTCTCGGATATCCAAGGTGTAATTAAAGTTGATAATGCTAAACCAGCAAACTCATCTGTAAATGTGACTATTCCTTTAAGCAGTGTAAATACAAACGTTCCTGCTTTGGATAAAGAGTTCCAAGAAGAAGCTTGGTTTAATGCTGCTAAATATCCAAACATTACGTTTAAAAGTACTAAAGTTGAAACTAAAGACAAAAAGCACTTTAAAATTACTGGTGACTTAACTGTTAAAGGTGTAACTAAGCCTGTTGTACTTGATGCTGTTTTAAACAAGCAAGGCGAACACCCAATGGCAAAAGTTCCAGCGATTGGTTTTAATGCTACAACTTCATTCAAGCGTTCTGACTTTGGTTTAGGTAATTATGTTCCAAACGTTGGTGATAAGATCACTGTAAACATTACGACTGAAGCAAAAGTTGATAAAAAATAAGTTTTAAGTTTTCTAAAAGCCCTCATATTTGAGGGCTTTTTTATTAAATTGGTTCTTTTTTATCTGGATCTATAAACACTAAAGGAACTGAAGGATCAATATTCCTTTTTTCAGATTTTTCTCTAAGAAATTGATAAGTAGGGATCTTCATTTTTGCCTGATCACGCAATTTCTTTTTAATATAAAGAACAAGAGCAAAACATGTCGTTGCAACTGTGAGCATCATCCCATTCATATAGCTCATGATTGAACTTACATAACCAATGGTCGTTAATCGATGCATCATACGTTCAACTTGGGTGCTACTTTCGATTCCGGTAATTGCCCAACTACATAAATGTTCACAGTTATTAATAATTAGATGGTAGTGGTTTTCATGCATACGTGAACGCATCCGGCGCACGACAGCTTTTCCTTTATAGCGTGGCGTGTCATAAGAGCGAACATGTATTTTTTTTCCATGCGAGAATGCATCTATTGAGGTAATTTCAATGGGGCGTTTTTTGATGAAATGCGCTAAGCCTGAATAATGGATAACTCGACCTCTCCCTGCGTATATACCATGATGGCTATAGCCGAGATGCTTTACGATGAGATGAGCCCCTAAAGGGTAGCGCTTATTCGGTTGTTGCATGCTTACGCTGATCCAATAAAGTGTAAATGGCTTTTATTGAAAAGCTGCTAACCATTATAACCAATATAGACATTTTCGAGTGTATTGATTACGTCGAATGGATGAGTTTGGTACATATCCAATTATAATTGTGTTTATTGTATATAATTTAAAGATTTAATATGAAGAAAAAATGTCATGTCTGGTGGTATTAAATGAAATGGTTGATGTGGTGCTTAACTATATATGGGCTTTTGATTCACTCTGTCTATGCGATAGAACACCAGCAAGTTAAAACAGCGGAAGGCGACCAATATGATGTGGTTTCAATTAGCAATTTAAAACAGTTACGGTTGTTTCTTAAGAATTCTAATAATCAGCAGTATTACAAAAGCTTTAACAATGTTCAGGAACATTTAAAGCAATGTGAGCGACTTTCTTTCGCAATGAATGCAGGGATGTTCCATCCGGGATTTTCTCCAGTAGGGCTGTATGTTGAACAAGCTAAGGTGATTCAGCCACTAAATAAAAGTAAAGGGTTGGGAAATTTCTTTTTGCAGCCTAATGGTGTGTTAAGTTGGAATAAAAAGCAGGCCTTTATTTTAACAACGCAGCAATACAGTCGCCGAGATTTCAACGTCGATTATGCGACACAATCTGGCCCGATGTTAGTGATTGATGGAAAGATAAATTCCCTTTTTTTACCAGATTCTCAATCAAATAAAATTCGTAATGGAGTCGGTATTCGAAATAATAAACTCTACTTTGTAATATCGAAGAATAGCGTGAGTTTCTACAAGTTTGCTCAGTTCTTTCAAAGAAATCTTAAGGTAGAGCAGGCTTTATATCTTGATGGTTCTATTTCTAGTTTATATGTTCAAAAAGACAAGCGTAATGATCAACAATTTGAAATGGGACCAATTGTTGGTTGGGTAGATCAGACAGAGTGTAGATTAAAGTGAAATATAAAAAAGCCAGTACAAGACTGGCTTTTTAATTAATGGATAGATGGTTTTTGAGTGAGTTCATTCAACTCTTTTCGGCTATAACCACGGGAAATAAGAACTTTCTTTATTCCTTTAATGACATCTTCATCTGTTGCTAGTGCAAGAGCACTTAGAAGTTGTTCATTTGTTTTACATGAGCAGTCATTTTCAACACAAGCAGTTTGGTTTTTATGCTCGTTATGCTGTTGATCTGCTAAGAACAGCTTTTGCCAAAAACTCATAGAGCCTTCATATACAATCTAACATAGCTCGAAATATAGCCAATTTAAAATAAAATACAAGTCTCTATAAGTGATAAATCCACCAATTGAACTCGAGAATTTTCGATAGGAATGCGTGAGTTAAACGAAATTATGACGGATAGATGACTTGATATTTTTTGAAAATCTAAATAGTTAAATAAAAAAACATTAAAAAATAAGGAGGTATATAACCCCCTTTGATTTTAAATTTACAATGAAAGATTTTGTTTAAATCTTCTCAAGTAATACACCTGACTCAACATGATGGGTATATGGGAACTGATCGAATAATGCAAACTTGGTAATACGATGAGTTAAACCTAATATTTTTAGGTTCTCATACAGTGTATCTGGGTTACATGAAATGTAGATAATCCGTTCAAAACCTTGTAAAAGTTTTAAAGTTTCATCATCAATCCCTGCGCGTGGGGGATCAACAAATACGGTATCAAAGTCATAACTTTGGATATCAATATTCGCTTCTTGTAAGCGGCGGAATTCGCGCTCACCCTGATAGGCTTGAGTAAATTCTTCAGCTGAAAGACGGGCTACTTGAATATTATCAATCTGGTTTTGCTCGATATTCCATTGAGCAGCATAAACGGAAGATTTCGCAAGTTCTGTTGCTAGAACACGTTCAAATTTTAAAGAAAGAGGAAGAGTAAAGTTACCATTACCACAATAAAGTTCTAGTAAGTGTTTTTTCGATCCTTCAGCTGCATCACACGCCCATTGCAGCATTTTTTTGCAAACTTGTGCGTTAGGCTGAGTAAAGCTACTTTCGATTTGTTTGTATTTAAATGAACGATTTAAAAGTTCAAATTCTTCTACGACAAAGTCATCGCCAATAATAATTTTTTGACCACGACTACGACCCATGATCTTAATATCTAACTTCTCAGCAAGCGCTTTAGCTGCTTGTTCCCATTCCTGATCTAATTTACGGTGATAGATTAATGTAACTAACATTTCCCCGCTAAGTGTTGCAAGAAAATCAGCTTCAAATAAACGGCTCGAAAGCTTAGGTTCTGCTTTTAGTTCTTCCAAAAGTTTTGGCATTAAATCATTAATGCTTTGGTCCGCAATGGGGAATTCATCAATGCGTAAAACGGTTTTTTGTTTGTCATCATCGTTACGTTCAAACATGGCATAGAACATGTCATTTTCTGTATGCCAGATACGAAACTCAGCACGCATACGGAAATGTTGTTCAGGTGACTCAAACACTTCTAATGTAGGTGGAGTAAATTCAGAAAATTGGGCAGTAATGCGGTCAATTTTAGTTTGAAGTTGTTGATGATAAGAAGAGGTCATAGACAAAGAAAATTTAGACAGAATCAAATAGTGAATGGTATCAAAAAAAACGGGGTTACAGGAGCCAATTTTAGCTAGATATCAATACCGACACGTAGCTAAACCTTAGGTTGATTTAATACACGGCTAATAAATTCTGATTTTATTGCTCTATATTGATCGTGATCCAAATGACTACACTGTAATTTTAATTGATTATATTCATCGACCAGTGCTGGAGAGGCGATAAGCTTATTTCTAAATGTTAAGAAAAATGTGAACTTCGAACCTGTGACTACAATTTGAAAAGCAACATCATCGTTATTGAGTGATTCAAGCATACAAAGTTCATGTGTTCTCAGCGTGTTTTGTTTTTCTATAAAGTTTAGCTTTTTTAATTGTTCGATTGCGAATTCGAACTGATCAGGCTTAACTTCAATATAAATATCTAAATCACCCTTTGAAATTGCATTCGGTATTGAAGACGAACCAATATGCTCAATTTTGGCAAATGGTAGTAATGTGGAAATATCTTTTTGATATGAATTAAAAAGTTGAGCGCATTTTTGTTGATATTGTTCTAGTTCTAAAAAGATCATTATTAGAATCTCGAATTGATAAAATTTATATATTTAAGAAAAGATTACTTCATTATATAAAAAAGCCCAAATACTAAGATTTGGGCTTTTTTTTAGAAACTTACGTATTAATCAGCCATTGTCATTAAGCTTGCGTTACCACCAGCCGCAGCTGTATTCACACTAATTGCACGTTCAATCACTAAACGTTCAAGTGGAATAGTCTCATTTGGCTCAACATGTGTAATACCCACAATTGCACCAGAACGAGTAGCAACTTCTTGCTGTAATGAGAAGATTTCTTCGCGGTTACCATGATGTAAAACTGCATCAAAATCATCTGAACTGATGTTTTTAATAACACGAATTGCATCTAATACATCTTTTGGCAAAGTTTGTTTATATTTTGCCAATAATGGACTATTAGGCATTACCGCAGCTTGACTACCAACTGCAAAAATTGCGAGCAGCTGATGCAACTGATTTTGTTCTGTGTCAGCGATTGAAAGAACACGGTGACGCGGCAGAATAATATATTGGTTACTTTCTCCGGTAGGACCTTGTAACTCATAAAACTTACCAACGCCAAATTGTTCAATTTCGCGATTTGCTTGCGGTAAATGCTGTTTCGCCCAATTTTGTAAGCTCTGATAAACCTCTCGGTTAAAGCCTTCAAAAGCAGTTTGTTCATTTTTCATGGCAAATGGTGTTGCCAATACTTTATTTGAACAATGTTGCATTAAGCGATACATGTAAAGCGGACCACCAGCTTTTGGACCTGTACCAGATAAACCTTCACCACCAAATGGTTGAACACCAACAACAGCACCAACAATATTTCGGTTGATATAAAGGTTACCAACTTCAGCATGTTGAATCACTGTTTGGATCGTTTGATCAATACGGGTGTGTAAACCCATTGTTAAACCATAACCTTTGGCATTAATTCGCGAGATGAGTTGCTCAAGCTCGCCATACTTATAGGTAATGATGTGTAAAACTGGACCAAAGACTTCACGTTGTAAATCATCAAGGTTAGGTAACTCAATTGCTGTTGGTACAACAAAAGTTCCTTTATCTAATTCATTCTGGCTCGTTGCGCCAAACATTAGCTGATGTACTGGATAGCCTTTAGACTTCATTTTTTGGATGTGCTGATCAATCGTCTGTTTTGCTTCAACATCAATAACAGGACCAATGTCAGTTTTTAAAATGGCAGGGTTACCTACGCTCAACTGTTGCATTGCACCTTTAAGCATTTTAATAACGGTTGCAGCACTGTCTTCTTGCACACATAAAATACGTAAAGCAGAGCAACGTTGACCAGCGCTATCAAAAGCTGAACTTACAACATCAAGTACGACTTGTTCAGTTAATGCAGATGAGTCCACAATCATTGCATTTTGACCACCAGTTTCTGCAATGAGGGGAATTGACTGGCCATTTTCAGATAAACGTTTTGCAACAGTCTTCTGTAAAATTTTTGCAACTTCAGTTGAACCTGTAAACATGATGCCATCGATACGGCTATCTTGGCTGAGTTGAGCTCCAACTGTTTCACCACGACCTGGCAATAACTGCACAGCGCCATGAGGAATACCAGCTTCCCATAAAATTTGCACTGCTTGAGCTGCAATTAATGGAGTCTGTTCGGCAGGTTTAGCAATAACACAGTTACCGCTGACTAATGCAGCCGCGATTTGGCCTGAGAAAATCGCAAGAGGGAAGTTCCATGGGCTAATGCAAAGTACAGTACCTAAAGGCTGAATGATTGTATTAGCTGGAAGGTTCTCAACTTGAGTTGCGTAGTAACGTAAGAAATCTACAGCTTCACGAACTTCAGCAATCGCATTGGCATAGGTTTTACCACTTTCACGGCAAAGCAATACCATTAACTCTTCAATACGGCTTTCCATCAGGTCAGCTGCACGTTTTAAGTATTGAGCACGTTGATCTTTAGGTGTATTAGCCCATTCAGACTGAGTTTGTTCAGCTGCATTAAGTGCAACTTCTACATGCTTTAGATCAGCTTCTTGTACATGCCCAACAATTTCATCATTTTGTGCTGGGTTTGTAATTGCAACAGAATTACCTTGTTCTAAAGAACCGTTATCTGCCAATAATGGATAGCTTTGCCAAATACGACTACGCAGTTGTTGAGCTGTGCTGTCTAAAGCTTCAAGTGGAGCATCATTAGCTAAATCATATCCTTTAGAGTTTTTACGGAGCGAGCCATACATGTCTAAAGGTAACGGAATAGATGGGTGTTTTAAGCCAACTGAACCTTCAAGTTTAGCTGCGTTGCGAATATCGTAAATTGGAGACTGAATCAGATCTTCAACTTTAAGTGTTTTATCGGCAATACGATTAACAAATGAAGTATTTGCACCATTTTCAAGTAAACGGCGAACTAAGTAAGCCAATAAAGTTTCATGGTTACCAACCGGAGCATAAATACGGCATGGTACGCCTAATTTATTTTGCTCACGTGGGCCAACAACTTGTTCATAAAGTGGTTCACCCATACCATGCAAACATTGGAACTCATATTGACCAGCATAATATTTGCTTGGGTCAGCCAAATGATAGATTGTTGCTAACGTTTGAGCATTATGAGTTGCAAATTGCGGATAGATGAACTCTGGTGCTGCAAGTAATTTTTTAGCACAAGCGATATAAGATAAATCCGTATGCACCTTACGAGTGAAGACAGGATAGTCATCCATACCTTCGATTTGTGCTTTCTTGATTTCGCTATCCCAATACGCACCTTTCACAAGACGGATCATGAGGCGCTTTTGGCTGCGTTTAGCAAGATCGATAATATAATCAACTACGAAGAAACAGCGTTTTTGGTATGCTTGAATAACGAAGCCAATACCTTTCCAGTTCGCAAGTTCCGGTTCGAAGCAAAGACGTTCAAGTAATTCAAGAGAAATTTCTAAACGTTCTGATTCTTCTGCATCGATATTTAAACCGATGTTGTACTTTTTAGCTAAAAGAGCGAGTTCGAATACTTTGCCGTAAAGTTCTTGATGAACACGTTCAATTTGCGCGCGTTGATAGCGAGGGTGTAAAGCAGAAAGCTTAATTGAGATACCTGGGCCATCATAAACGCCTTTACCGTTAGACGCTTTACCAATTGCATGGATAGCTTGCGTATAATCATTGAAGTAACGTTCAGCATCATGTTCGGTTAGAGCAGCTTCACCCAACATGTCGTAAGAATAGCGGAAACCTTTGTCTTCAAGTACTTTTGCATGGTCTACAGCTTCTTCAATGGTTTCACCAGTAACAAACTGTTCACCCATCATACGCATTGCAACATCGACTGCTTTACGAATAATGCCACGGCCACTACGTGCTAAAAGGCCAGTAAGTACACTTGAAAGACTAGTTTGCTTTGGTGTTTCCATGAGCTTACCAGTCAGCATAAGGCCCCATGCAGCAGCATTTACAAACATTAAGCTGCTTTGGCCAACGTGTTCTTTCCAGTTGCCTTGATTGATTTTATCTCGAATAAGTAAATCACGTGTTGCTGAGTCTGGAATACGAAGCAAAGCTTCAGCAAGACACATTAAAGCCACGCCTTCTTGTGAAGAAAGGGAGAATTCTTGTAGTAACCCTTGAACAATACCTGCTTTACCCGAAGAGGTTTTACGTTCACGTAAGTTATGGGCAAGATTAAAGGCAAGGTCATAAATTTTATGATCTAAATCATCAGATACCGCGGCAGCTTGTAATAGCTCTTCTACAGCTTCTGGTTCAGCACGACGCCAAGCTGTGTTAATGCGTTGTTCAAACTCACTTTTATCGTTGAATTCGGTGATATAGCCTTGGTGAGATTTATCCATTTGATGAAAAGTATCCATTGTATTCATATCTGTTTCCGCCAACTAGCTCTCGTACTATTTATCTTGAGTAGAGAGGTTTAGATAATTTATCATTACAGAAGAAACACCGAATAACTCACTATATTTATCCCATTTTTTAGAGGAAAATTCAGATGAATGGCCCATTATTAAGCCTTGATCGCACTGATTTAAAAATTTTGGATATTCTTCAAACAGATGGGCGTATTTCGAACAGTAAATTAGCCGAACTTGTGAATTTATCTCCAACTGCTGTGATGGCACGAGTCCAAAAGCTAACGAAGGATGAATTCATCTTGGGATATGAGGCTAAGTTAAACCCTGTTAAGTTAAATGCTAATTTTTTGGTGTTTGTTGAAGTATTACTGGATAAAACGACACCTAATGTTTTAGATGAGTTTATTGATGCTGTGGTGCATTATCCGGAAATTGTTGAGTGCCATATGGTCAGTGGGGGCTTCGATTTTTTAATTAAATTACGAAGTGCCAGTATGGAAGAGTTTAGACGTATTGCAGGGCAAGTGTTATGGCAGTTACCTGGGGTAAAAGAAACCCGTAGTTACCCAGTGATGCAAGTTGTGAAGGATACTTCAAAAATTAAAATCAAAACTAAAAATAAATAAAGGGGCCGAAGCCCCTTAGTTTATTTAGATGGATTATACGCTTTCTTTGTAGAGTTTATCTGCTTGTTCAAAGCGTCCAGTTACTGTCGTATTTGGCGCTTTAGTTAAAAGACTCACAACAACGATGCTGATAAATGCAAGGATAAAGCCAGGAATAATTTCGTAAACACCAGTGTCTGCGAAAAGATTTTTCCAGCCAATAACCACAACTGCACCAACGATCATACCCGCTAAAGCACCTTGTAAATTCATACGTTTCCAGAACAATGACAAGATGATAAGCGGACCAAACGCTGCACCGAAGCCAGCCCATGCATAAGCAACAAGACCAAGAACCTTACTGTCTGGGTTACCTGCAAGAGCAATGGCAAGAACAGCAATGACAAGAACCATTACACGGCCAACCCATACAAGTTCTTTTTGAGATGCATTTTTACGAAAGAAACCTTTGTATAAATCTTCAGTTAAAGCACTTGAACATACCAAAAGTTGACAGCTTAACGTGCTCATAACAGCAGCTAAAATTGCAGCCAAAATGATACCTACAATCCATGGATTGAATAAAATTTTAGTCAATTCCATAAATACAGTTTCAGGGTTTTTGCTCACAACTGCCGCTAATTCAGGGTGTTGCTCAAAATAAGCAATACCGAAGAAACCAGCACCTACAGCACCCATTAAGCATAAAATCATCCATGTCATACCGATACGGCGTGCAGCAGGAATAGATTTTACTGAATCTGCTGCCATGAAACGTACAAGGATGTGTGGTTGACCAAAGTAACCAAGACCCCATGCCATGGAGGATAAAACTGCTACCACACCAAAATCTGAGATGAGATTAAATGCATGCGGACGTGCAGTTTCAATGAGAGTAACAAAATGAGTTGTGTCCCCGATCGCAAGGTAAGTCACGATTGGCGTTAATATCAGGGCAAAAATCATCAATCCAGCTTGGAATGTATCAGTCCAGCTAATTGCTAAGAATCCACCGATACAAACATAACTGATGGTCGCAATAGCACTAAGCCAAATTGCAGTGTTGTATGACATTCCGAATAAATTTTCAAATAAACGGGCGCCCGCCACCATGCCTGAAGCACAGTAAATAGCGAAGAAAACCAAGATGATAACGGCAGAGAAAATACGAAGTACTTTTTTCTGGTCATCAAAACGGCTTGTAAAATAATCTGGCAAAGTTAATGCATTGTTTTGAATTTCAGTATGAACGCGTAATCGACCAGCAACCAGTAGCCAGTTAAGCCAAGCACCGATAATAAGACCAATTGCAATCCACGCTTCAGATAGACCAGAAAGATAAATTGCTCCTGGTAAGCCCATGAGTAGCCAGCCACTCATGTCTGATGCGCCTGCGGATAACGCAGTAACGAAACTGCCTAAACTACGACCACCAAGAATATAATCTGAGAAGTCGCTTGTAGCACGGTAGGCAAATAAGCCAATAAGTACCATTGCTACGATGTACACCATAAACATGATGAGGGTGGGATCAAAATAACTCATGATGGATGTGTGTCCTTATATCCATAATCCGTGATTGTAACCTAATCCAGGTCGCTGTTTTCTTGTACGGCATTCAAGAGGTTGAGATTCAACCACAAAAGAATTTTTTTGCTCTGTTGTTTTTATATTGTATTTTTTGTAGTTTTGTGTAAATAAATATAATTGAAATTATAACTTTAAAAATATATTATTAATCATGTATTTGTGATTTTTTAATATTTTATTTTTTTGAATTATCTTGAGAAAAATAAGTTTTTAAAAAAAATAACTCTATATTTGGTTACAAAGTGAATGGAGAATAAAATTTTATTGCGCGAAATTAGAACAAAGTTAGAAAATTTTGTCCCAAAAATAATAATTTTTATTCAAATTAAATTTATTTAGTACTTAAAAATAGAAGTCAATTGGTTAAATTCTTAAAAAGTTCATGCATTCCTTGAGTAGCTGACATCTTTAACAATTCATATTGTTGGGGAACACGTCCATGATCTGCTTTGGGATCTATATAGTAAGCTTTACATTGAGCTGTAATTTCATGCACTAAACCTGCAACAGGATATACGCTTAATGTCGACCCGATTACAATAAAAATGTCTGCACTTTGCACGACTCTAATTGCTTCTTCATAAGCAGGTACAGCTTCACCAAACCAAACAACATGTGGACGAAGAGGATATCCATCTGGGCAAAGGTCGTGTTCTAAATCTAATTTCCAACCGTTAATGTCATAAAACTGAGTTGTGAATTGTGCCTTTGGTCCCGAGCTTTTTGCTAACCGAATGTTTCCATGCAAATGTAAAACGTTGGAACTTCCTGCGCGTTCATGCAAATCATCAATATTTTGAGTAATAACTTGTACTTCAAAATAGTCTTGTAGTTTGGAAATATATTGATGAGCTTGATTAGGTTGAGATTCTAAAATATTTTTGCGTCTTTCATTATAAAAGCGTTGAACTAAAGCAGGGTTCTTTTGCCATGCTTCAGGTGTGGCAACTTGCTGAATGTCATAATTTTCCCATAGACCATTACTGTCACGAAAAGTGCTAATTCCACTTTCGGCACTCATACCCGCGCCAGAGAATACAACAAGTTTTGTCATATAAGTCACCGAATCAGATAACTGATTTTAAATTAACTGCATAAACAAAGAAAAAAACCAGTCTAAATCTAAACTGGTTTTTATTAAATCTTGAAAACTATACCTATCTTATAGGCCAGCTTCATATTCTGCATTTGTTAAAAGTTTTTCAACATCTGCAATATTGTCTGGTTTGATTTTATAAATCCAGCCTTTGCCGTATGGATCATCATTTACAAAATCAGGATCATCTTCAAGGTCAGTATTTACTTCTACTACAGTGCCTGAAACAGGAGCATGGATGTCCGAAGCAGTTTTCACTGATTCAACAACTCCAGCTTGTTCGCCAGCTGTAACTTGACTACCAACTTCAGGAGTTTCGACATACACCAAATCGCCAAGCTCATCTTGTGCGTGGTCAGTAATCCCTGTGATAACAAGATCACCTTCAATTTTTACCCACTCATGTGTACGTGCATACTTCAGTTCCGAAGGGTGATTCATGGTAACTCCTTAAGCTTGTGTCCAATAGTTTTAAACATTATAAGTATGGGTCTTTACGCCAGTTGCTTGGGCTGCGGCCACTCCAGCGTTTAAAAGCACGGCTAAAATTTGCAACGTCCGAATAGCCAAGTTCATCTGCAATCTGTTCAAGACTATAATCTGTACGCGAAAGCAAAGATGTTGCATGTCGATAGCGTACTTCATCAACTAATGTAGAAAAGGAAGTTCCTTCTGCTGCCAATTGACGTTTAAGTGTGCGGTCCGACATATGTAAGCATTCTGCTACATTTTCTATGCTTAAGTAATGTTGTTCAGAATTACTTAAAATATCACGAACTCGCATTGCTAAACGTCGGCGTTCACCCAAAGCAGAAAGTTCAGCTTCACATTGGTTAATAGCAACTTGACTTGCAATAGGGTCGGCGTTGACTAATTTAAGTCCTAAATACTTTTTATCAAAACTTGAAATTAAATGTGGTTGGTTAAAGCGAATTGTGCTGCTTAGTTTATTTTTATATTTGTCAAAACCTTCTGGCTCTGGAAAATCTAAGTCTACATCCCCAGCTAAATCTTCAATGCCAGTCATAGCTTTCGCCATGCTCATGATACCAATGGTAAGACCTAAAACGATTTCTGTACGTAAAGGCTCAAGTTCAATATCACACTGTAATTGTAAGGTCGCCTTGGGTCCAAAAGTTGAGAAATATAATTGTAAAAAGGGCAGGCGTAGCTGAATAAAGCGTGCTGCGAGTGCAATTGCTTCTGTAATATCTTTGGCTGTCATAATTGCATAGCCAATGAAACCATGAATTGAAATACGCATTTGAGTACCAAGATGGTAACCCAAAGTAGTTTCACCAGTTAGTTTAAGAGCGTGTTTAACCAGTTCATTTGCTACTGGTGTAGAAATACGATAGTCAGGGTCAGCCAGTTGCTCGCTTGTAAGATGAAATGGAGCAAATAATGTTTCATCGTTGTATCCCCAACGTGAAACGACATCTAATAGCAATAAGCCATAGACACCCGGAATACCCTGATCTTGACGAGCTGAGGTAATTTTCATATGCGTTCCATTGCTCTCATCAATTTTTCATATGCATTTCTTACACATCTTGTCATGAAATATAATCTGAGTTTATAAAAACTGTTAGACAATCATATCAACCATTTTTAAACATTCTTTTTAAAGACAACAATTTTTGTTGTTGAAATAAGTAAAACATCCCCATGTTGATTTAAGGCTTGTGTAACGTAACTTACAATACCACGATCTAATTTTGTTTTGGATGGGGTGATAGCTGAAATTTCAGTTTCAACATGAATTCTATCACCCGGTCGAGTGGGGCGTGGCCACCGCAAACTAGATTCTGAACCTATCAAGCCTCCATGAATAGGCATGCATTCTGTCCATAAACGCATAGTGATGGCAGAAGTGTGCCACCCACTGGCAGCAATCCCTTGAAAAATAGGATCATGCTTAGCTTGCTCTTCATCTATGTGAAATGGTTGAGGGTCATAGGAATTTGCAAATTTTTTGATTTCATCTAAGGTGATTTCATATTCACGACTAATAAAACGATCACCAATTTTCAAATCTTCTAAATAAAGCATTAATCTTGACCCTGTAAAACTTTTTGTTCAATTAGGAAGCCGCCTGTTTGACGTTTCCATAATTGTGCATATATTCCATTTTGCGCAATTAACTCTTCATGTGTTCCTTGCTCAGCAATTTGGCCTTCATCAAGAACAATTAAACGATCCATTTGTGCAATAGTAGATAATCGGTGTGCAATTGCAATAACAGTTTTATCAACCATAAGGTCATTTAAACTTGACTGGATAGCTGCTTCAACTTCTGAATCTAATGCACTAGTGGCTTCATCTAAAATGAGAATAGGGGCATCTTTTAAAAATACACGTGCAATAGCAATACGTTGTCTTTGACCACCAGAAAGTTTTACACCACGTTCACCTACTTGAGCGTCATATCCATTACGACCCTTTAAATCTACCAATTGAGGTATAAATTCGGCGGCTTTTGCTTTCTTTACAGCATTTTTCATATCGGCATCAGATGCATCTGGACGTCCATACTTAATATTTTCAGCGACTGAGCGATGTAATAAAGACGTATCTTGTGTTACTAAGGCAATATTCGCTCTTAGACTATCTTGAGTCACATCTTCAATATTTTGCCCATCAATTAAAATTGCACCTTGCTTAAGATGATAAAAATGTAAAAGCAACTGAATAAGCGTAGATTTGCCTGCTCCAGAACGTCCAACAATTCCTATCTTTTCACCAGCTTTAATTTTTAAGTTGAAGTGATTAATCACATTTTTATTGTTATAAGCAAAGCTTACATCTTTAAATACAATCTCACCTTGGCTTACTTCAAGTGTTTTTGCATCAGGTTTGTCTTGAATATTAATTTTTTTACCTAATGTTTGCATCCCATCTTGAATGGTTCCAACATTTTCAAATAATGCGGACATATGCCACATCATAAACTCAGCCATACTATTAAGTTTTAAAATCATGGCAGTAGTCGCTGCAATTACACCTAATGCTGCTAAACCTTGAGTCCATAGCCAAACTGAAGTACCAATAACACCAATAAATAAGACGGCTGATAGCATGTTGATACTTATTTCAAAAAGAGTGCCTAAACGCATCTGAGCATAGACGGTTGTCATAAACTCTTTCATTGATGCTTTTGCATATTGGCTCTCACGTCCCGCATGCGCAAACAATTTAACAGTTTGAATGTTGGTGTAAGCGTCGGTAACGCGACCAGTCATAATTGATCTAGCGTCGGCTTGCTGCTGAGATACTTTACTTAAACGCGGAATAAAGAACCATGCACTTAATAAGAATAAGGTTAACCAAACTAAAAGTGGTATTAGCAAAATTGTTGAAATTGAACCAAGAACAATACTAACGGTAATAAAGTAAATAGCGACGTAAGCCAACATATCGCCCAAAATAATCCAGAATTCACGGATTGCCAGAGCCGTTTGCATAACTTTTGCAGAAAGTCGACCAGCAAAGTCGTTATGGAAAAAATCTAAGCTTTGTTTCAATAAAAGATTATGAAAACGCCAACGCAAACGCATTGGAAAAGTACTATATAAAATCTGATGTTTTACAATAGATTGAATATTTACAAAAAAGATATTGGTAAATAAAACACCAATTAAAAGTAGTAAATCAGTCGTGTGCTGACTTAAAAAACTTTCAGGATGACTATTACTTAACCAGTCTACGAGTTGTCCAATCTTTGAAAAAAGTAAGGCTTCAAAGCTTGCCGCACCTGCTGTAAAAAGAATAAGTAAGAATAAGTATGGTCGTAAGCCTTCCGTTGCTTGCCAGACAAATGGAAAAAAACGAGTCGGTAAAGGTTCATCCAGACCTTTTGTTGGGTAGGGATCTACAAGTTTTTCAAACCACTTCAGCATGAATTACTACCTTTAAGACAAAAGCCACTTCATTAAGTCTTTGCAATTAAATTTACAAAAAAGTCAGTTAGATCAATATCACTTCGGTTTTCGATCTTTTGAATATGCACAAATACACATGAACTGATTATGTTGTACGTCATTCATTCGTACATGACGTAAATTTGGATGCTTGAAGAAATCTTCAAGATTGTCGCGAAGACTTAAAAAATTATGATTTATTATATCGGGATTAATAGATAAAGTGGTGAAGGAATTTATTCTTTAAGTATTTTTTCTTAATATTTTGAACAATTGTTAAATTAATACTTTTTAAACCCATTCGAAAAAGGCCTTTATATTTGCATCATAAAGGCCCTTGTATGTCTTACCACATTAAATCATCAGGAATAACATAAGCTGCATATGGATCTTCTTCATCTGTAGTCTGTTCATTGGACTCAGCATTGTTCAATAAAATAAAACCTTTCATCTTCTGATCAATTTTTTCAGCTAATGCTTTAGGTAAGTAAGCATATTGATTTTGATCTTTAGCAATGACTAGACTGCCTGAAACAAGGGCATTATATACTTGCTGAGAAATATATACCTTCTTGATCTTACTCTCATCAATAAATTGATAAACACTATCACCATCAGTATTTGAAATTTTATGATGTTTAATCATTTGTATGATTGATGCTTTGAGGGCTTTTTCCTCAAGTTGTTGTTGTTTTTCTAAGTTTAAAGCCTGATCTTTAGCTAACTTTTCTTGTTGAGCTTTTTCAATATTTGCTTTGATTTCGGCCTCATTACTTTGACCGATACGTTGTTCGTGATGAGCTTGTTTTGTTAATTTTTTTGCTTTTTTATTATCCACTAACCCAGCTTTTAGTAGCTGTGCTTGTAAGGCATTTTTAACCATGACTTAATCCTTATGTGAAGTTGAAGGGCTATAGAAGTAAACGACCCAGTAAGAAATACTTAAGACTAAGCTTAAAGTTGCTGGCAATAAAAATGCTTGTAACTTTAATTGCGGATGTACCAGCGCGGCGAGAATTCCACCCAGCAGAAAACCTGCAAAAATTAGTAAGTGTAAAACTATACGTCGGTTTTCTACAGGTAAGCCTCTAGCTTTATATCCAAGTGCTAAACCAATATCTGTTAAAACGCCAGATAGATGGGTAGTTCGAATAATGGTTCCTTTATAATGGCTAACCATTGCATTTTGTAGGCCCATCGCTGTACAAGCCCATAATAATCCATAGCGTGGAAAATAAGGAAGTAATAGCCAACAAAGAAAAATGAATAAAGCAACAAGACTCAAAGGTAAGCCATAGCGTCGACCTAGACGAAAATGGCTGCTGCCTAAAATAAAACCACTATAAAATGAACCACAAACATAACAAATGATCACAAGAAGCAAGAAAATGATATGTTCTTGTTGCCACTCTACCAAACTCATAGCTAGCATACTAACGTTGCCAGTCATATGTGAAATAGATTGATGCAAAAGGGTAATTAGCCCTAATACATTAATCATTCCAGCATTGAATGCCAGTAAAAAGGCCCCAAGTTGGAACCAGTTTGGTAGACGCTGAAGTGGCATTTTGTTTAGGAAGTTTGTTTAGAACGAATATCTACAGCTGCGGTAAATAAAACGTCCGTAGAAGAGTTAAGAGCTGTTTCTGTAGAGTCTTGCAATACACTGATAATCATACCAATAGCCACTACTTGCATAGCAATTTCAGTTGAAATGCCAAATAAACTACAAGCTACTGGAATTAGAAGTAAAGAACCACCAGCTACACCAGAAGCACCACAAGCTGAAATTGTAGCAACAACTGATAAGATGAGCATTGTTGCAAAATCAACATGAATTCCAAGCGTATGTACAGTTGCTAGTGTGAGTACAGTAATTGTCACTGCTGCACCAGCCATATTTACTGTCGCACCTAATGGAATAGAGACGCTTGCTGTTGATGGATTAACGCCTAAGCGCTCTGCTAAATCTAAGTTAACTGGAATGTTGGCTGCTGAGCTTCGTGTAAAGAAAGCAGTAATCCCACTTTCTTTAAGGCATTTAAACACGAGAGGGTATGGGTTCCCACGTATAGTAAGCGCAACAAGAATTGGATTGATAACTAAAGCAACAAAGAACATCGTACCTAACAGTACTACTAATAATTGCGCATAACTTTCAAGTGTTGCGAGACCTGCATCTGCAAAAGTTACTGCAACCAATCCGAAAATACCGACAGGTGCAAAAGCAATTACTTTATGAATAATAGCACTAACAGCATGTGCAACATCCTGCATGACTTCTTTTGTGGTGTCTGAGCTATGGCGCATCGCTAAACCAAGGCCAATTGCCCAAGCTAAAATACCGATAAAGTTTGCTTCACTAATGGCTTGAACAGGGTTAGCAATAAAGCTTAAAAGCAAGTTTTTCAGAATGTCAGCTAAACTGCCTGGTGCTTGCAAATCATTGTGTGAAACAGTGTTGAGGAACAAAGTACTAGGAAAAGAAAGACTAACAATCACAGCTGTGAAAGCAGCAAGCAACATACCTACTACATATAAAATCATGATTGGACGTAAATTCGCACTATGGCCCACCTGAAAGTTGGCAATAGAAGAAAGTACTAATACAAAGACTAAAATAGGGGCAACAGACTTTAATGCTTTAATAAAAAGCTCACCAAATAAACTTAAATATGGCGTAATGTCTGGAAATAGTAATGCAACGCCAATACCTAAAATAATGGCGATAATAATCTTGGCTACCAAGCTTAATCGAGAAAGGAATTCAAGCATATAAAGACCTTATTAACCTATTCATGGCTAAAGGTTGAACAAGCGGAGTATTTTATACTTAAGTTATGGGAATCTTAAGCTTTTTTATGCTAACTAGAGATTTTTATAGTGGATGGTAATATTAAGTCATTGTTTTATTTTTGGTTAATTTTAAATTTTAATTTTTTTTATTGGAGGCTTTGCTTGTTAATTGTTCGTCAAGTAAATGAATTATATCAAAAGGGGTGAAAGTGCCGAATGAACTCAGGAGAAATAAATTGATAACAGATTAAATGGTATCGGTGAGGCTTTGGAAAAGCTACGCGAATTTTCAAAACTTTGTGCTTCGACTAGGCTCTAAGCTTTCAAGCTGAAAAATCGCATATTTCAGGAAATTACTACTATTATTATAAAATTATAATTTAAAAATATTATTTACTTGCACAGTACAGCTGATGAAGCGTATTTAAAATTGAATGCATATTGTCATCCTTAATAGAATAAAAAATTTGCTTGCCATCACGACGAGTTGATACAACATCACTTTTACGTAACATCATAAGCTGTTGTGAAAGAGTGGGCTGTGTAATTTGGGTCTTCTCTTCAATCTGTGAAACATTTAGCTCCTCGTAAGCTAAGTGACATAAAATTAATAAACGATCTGTATTAGCCAAAGATTTTAGAATTCCCACGACTGAATCAGCCGCATTTTTCATTTCTTCAATTTGGAGTCCATCTTTCATACTTTATACCTATATCAATATAGCGGGCATAGTATAGATTGATCTTGCTGAAATGAATGTAGCAAAACTAATCAATCCAATTGTTTTTGTTGAAAAGCAATATAAGGGGAACTGATAAATAAGTAGTATTTTTAATTAAAAACAGTTGTTTGTATTTCTTTTGTGTTTAAAATGTTGCATTGTGTTATAAGTTTGATTGTTAAGTATAAGTGAATTGAAGCCAGCATGAAATAAGCCTTATTTCATTCCGATAAATAGTTAAATCTAATTTATCTTTGAATGAAACAAAAAAAATGATTGAGTTTTTATTTTTTAAATATATAATCTGTTTTGTACAGACAGGTCTGTATATTTTGGTTTAGTAAGGTCGAAAAAAACGTCTAATTTTGAACCAAAATGACTTTCAGACGCAGCGTGATAGATAAGAAGAATATTAATATAAGAAGAAGAATGTCACGCTTTATTTTTAAGCAGCTCTTTCGAAGTCGATTAATTTTTCAACTCGATTCCAATAATCATAAATTTTTATTGAACCATGCTCGACCTGAGCTTGAATGGTCATACCTTCCAATATATTAACGAGTAGTAAAGATAAAGGACCTGGTTCTTTTACATCATATTGGTTGAGAAGGTTTTGCATGAGTTGAGTCAACCAAGCTTTATACAAAGTGGCAGGTTGATGCGTTGACGGATATTGTTTTAAAACCTCTTCCAAAGCTTTTTGAAACATACAGCCATTAAAGTCTTCACTATTAAACCAGTCGGAATACCATAAAAATACTGCTTTAATTCTCGCAAGAGGGTCTAACTCATCATGTTTTGATAAGGCCGAGGTAAGAGAGTTCTGTAAAAGCGTGTTTCGTAGAAGTAGACATTCTTCAATTAATTTTTCTTTTGATGGAAAATGCTTGTAGAAAGTCATTTTTGCAACGCCAGATTCATTAATGATGCGATCCACACCTATAGAATTGTAGCTATACGAGTTAAAAAGTCTTAATGCGGTGTTAATAATGTCATCTTTCTTCGACATATTTTTAGCCTCTCACAAATGAATTGCTATTAGCTTGTGAACTGTGATCTGTATTAATGAAAATCTGGATCTTTAATTTTACAAGGTATTGTTTGTTATTGATAGAAAAAAGATATTATTTTTTTAAACTGTAACGTTTAAATTTTAAGGCAAAAGTAAGTAAGAAATATGTCGTTTTTTTAATCATGAAGCTTTTCTATTTTTTAATTCTCATTTCAAGATTTCTTTAAAGTTTAATAATCTTAACCACATACTATTTAAGATTTTTTTAGATAAATTTAACGAATAATAATTGAATGTATTTTTGAGTTTGCTTGCTAATTTAAAAAGTAGGTTTTCCACTTTCATGAAAAAACCTACTTTTATTAAAACATTTACTCTGCAGGGGGTAAAAGCATCAGAATAGATTCATTTAATAAGTGAGCAACGTTTTCTAGTGTTTCGTCATCATTAAATTGGCTATCAAATTGCAGGCTCTCTCCATTGGCAATCGCTTTTAATTTTTGCTCAAAGGGTTCAGCTATAAATAGAACTTCACCATTTCCCCAAAAGTTTATGGTTCCGTTTTGTTCTGTATAAAGTAGTCGAGAGGCTGGCTCTAAAAGAACTTCGTATCCTTCGTGTAAAATTTCTTTCAAGTCATCGGCTTCGATTTCATCAGCTTCTGGAATATTATCTGGATATTTAGGTTCACTCATATAATACATGATCGCGGCATCAAGTGTTGATGAATCTTTTAATTGAGCTAAAACTAAGTCTTTTAAGTGGCTCAGTTCAGTTGCATTAATTTCACCAATTTGCCCCATCTGTTTGCGTGCAATGTCTACAACAGGATTTTGCAATAAAGTATTAGCTGAAAATTGATCACTAATACGTTCCATCATTCCTGCAACGTTTGGCATGCGAAAGCCAAATGAGAAAGTTAAGCAATCATCTTCGGCAACGCCATAATGTGCCATTCCAGGCGGAACATACAGTAAATCACCTGGTGCTAGAACTTCATCAAATTGTACGTCTATTTCTGGTAAAAGTTTTAATGGTTGATTAGGTACAAATGCAGTATTTACATCGCACATTTGTCCTAATTGCCAGCGTCTGTGTCCGTGACCTTGAACTAAAAACACATCATAAAAATCAAAATGTTTTCCAACTGAACCGCCTTTAGGTGCATAAGACACCATAATATCGTCGCGACGCCATTGTGGAATAAAAGGAAATTTTTTCCAAAGCTCAGAAAGGTCAAAAGAGTAGTGGTCTACCGCCTGTACTAAAAGCGTCCATAATTTTGGTAGCTTTTGAAAGTCACCTTTAGTTAGAGGTGAAGACTTGACATGCCATTCATTTGGATTTCTATCTTTTTGGCGAATGAGTCGGGCACTCGCATGTTCTTCCAAAGCAAGTTCTTGCACATCTTGCGGTTCTAAAAGACCTACAATCTCTGGCAATCCGTTACGTACCAGCAAAGGTTTTTTCTGCCAATATTCTGCTAAAAATTGTTCGGCAGTAATGCCGCCTAAAACTGCTAAAGGTTCTGTCATGGAAATAACCTATTTATAAAAATATCTAAAATTAAGGAATCTGTAGACCAAGCTGCCTTAAAATATAGCAAAGTTGAATCATGGGTAAACCCATAAGAGTCGTCTGGTCTTGGCCTGTCATTTTTTCGAACAAACTAATTCCTAAACTTTCACACTTAAAGCTACCAGCACAATGGAGTGGTTGATCTAATGCAATATATCGTTCAATTTCAGCTTGATTCAAGGTTCGGAATTTAACTTGATAATGTTCAACAAGCGTTTGTTCAAAATTCCTGTCAAGCCATTGCACACTGAGTGCGGTACTAAAGTAGACAGTTCGACCTGAGTTTTCTGCTAACTGTAATTTGGCATTTTCAACGGTCATCGGTTTACCAATAAAGTCATTGGGAGCATGTTCTCGCCATGCGACTTGATCGGAACCAATAATAATTGCATGTGGGTTTTTTGCAGCAATTACTTGAGCTTTTGTGAAAGCCAACCTTTTTGCAAGTTCATCCGCATGGATCTCATCCCGAGGGCTCTCATCAATATCTGGACTAACACAGATATAGTTAATCCCTAAGCGATCCATTAAGGCTTTGCGTGTTTGACTGCTTGATGCCAAAATAATTTGTGGCTGTACCATTACACTGCAAATTCCATTAAAACATCTAAAGGCACATAGCTTAATACAGCTTGATGACATGCATGTATTTTGATGGGAGGAGCTTGACCTGCTTGATAAGCTTCTACCCAACGAGTTACACAGATACACCAGAAATCACCGGGCTTTAGGCCTGGGAAATCTACTTCTGGTAAAGGGGTAATAAGATCATTCCCAATTTTTTGTGAAAAATTTAAGAAATCAGAGGTCATTTGCGCACATACAGTATGCTGACCAAGGTCTGTGACTGCTGTGTGGCAAAAGCCATTTCTAAAATAGCCAGTAATAGGGTCGAAACAACAACTTGCTAAAGGTTCCCCTAAAACATTTAAACGATTGATTTGTGGATCTGGATGAATAGACATAATGGATGAAATATCAAATGACTATCTCTATCATAATCAAAACTGGGGCTTTCTACAGCTTTTATGCAAAAAAACTAACCTTTTTTGATGTAATCATTTAAAATTGGCGCGTTTTTAAAATCATAAAGAGAGCTTTACATGAATTTTCAGCGTATGACTGACCTTAACTTAACAGGTAAACGTGTCCTTATTCGTGAAGATTTAAACGTTCCTGTCAAGAATGGTGTGATTACTAGCGATGCTCGCTTGCGCGCAGCATTACCAACTATTAAAGCTGCTTTAGAAAAAGGTGCAGCTGTGATGGTGTGTTCGCATCTAGGTCGTCCTGTTGAAGGTGAACCAAAGCCAGAACAATCACTTGCGCCAGTTGCTGCTTATTTAACAGAAGTATTGGGCCAAGACGTTAAATTGTTAACAGATTACCTAGATGGCGTAGAAGTTGAAGCTGGTCAAGTCGTACTGCTTGAGAATGTGCGCTTTAACCATGGTGAAAAGAAAAATAATCAAGATCTTGCACAAAAATATGCTGCATTATGCGATGTATTTGTTATGGATGCATTTGGTACTGCTCACCGTGCAGAAGCATCTACTGAAGGTGTAGCTCGTTTTGCTCCTGTTGCAGCAGCTGGTCCTTTATTGGCAGCTGAATTAGATGCACTTGGCCGTGCAATGCAAACTCCTGAAAAACCGATGGTTGCAATTGTTGCTGGTTCAAAAGTTTCAACTAAACTTGATGTTTTAAACTCACTTTCTAGTATTTGTGATCAACTTATCGTTGGTGGCGGTATTGCAAATACATTCTTGGCAGCTGCTGGTTTTAATGTTGGTAAATCATTATACGAAGCTGACTTGGTTGAAACTGCAAAACAAATTGCTGCGAAAGTAAGTGTTCCACTGCCTACAGATGTTGTGGTTGCCGATGCGTCGCAAATTAATTTTGAAGATTTCTTAGGTTCGTTAGCAGCAGCGCAAGCAGTTGTGAAGAAAGTAGAAGATGTAACATCAAACGATATGATTTTAGATGTTGGTCCGGAAACAGCTAAAGCATTTGCAAGTATTTTAACAACATCAAAAACGATTCTTTGGAATGGTCCTGTAGGCGTATTTGAAGTTGATCAGTTTGGTGAAGGTACTAAAGCACTTTCTCTTGCTGTTGCACAATCTGCTGGTTTCTCGATTGCTGGTGGTGGAGATACTTTAGCTGCGATTGATAAATATAACGTTGCTGATCAAATTGGTTATATTTCTACAGGTGGTGGTGCATTCCTTGAGTTTGTTGAAGGGAAGACTTTACCAGCAGTCGCTGTTTTACTTGAGCGTGCTTAATACTGTTATCTGAAAAATAAGAAGGGATTGGGTTACCAATCCCTTTTTTCATGGATAGGTCATTAAACTGTCATATATCTGCAATAAAATAGCGAGCATTAAATCACCAACTGTGGACAATAGTGATGAATTTAAAGCTTACATTTGCTGCTCTGTTAATTGTACCGATGATGTTGACTGCTTGTGCTAAGAAAGATGAAGCATCTCAGGCTGGACAAGAATCGGCAGCTTCTACAGCTGTTTCTGAAAAAGTAACGCCTGAGCAACAAGCAGCAATTGATGCAATTGATAAGCCAGTTTTAGATGAAAAGAATACCGATGTGGTTGAAGGTAGTGCACCGAGTGAGGCTGCTGCTTCAGAAACACATTAATTTGTTGTTTTTTGTTAAAAAATCCCTGCATATGCGGGGATTTTTTTTGAAATACTGTGATTTGTTGCTGAATTGAAATAAATGAAAGGGTAGAATAACCCGCACTACCTGGGAGGATATTATGGCACTCATTTCAATGCGCCAGCTCTTGGATCACGCTGCTGAACATAACTACGGCGTACCAGCATTTAACGTAAATAACTTAGAACAAATGCGCGCAATTATGCTTGCCGCGGATGCAACCAATTCACCTGTAATTGTTCAAGCATCAGCTGGAGCTCGCAAATATGCAGGCGCTCCATTCTTACGCCATCTTATTTTGGCTGCAATTGAAGAATGGCCACATATTCCAGTGGTAATGCACCAAGACCATGGTACAAGCCCTGATATATGTCAGCGTTCAATTCAACTTGGCTTTAGCTCAGTAATGATGGACGGTTCATTAGGTGTGGATGGTAAAACACCTACATCTTACGAATACAATGTTGATGTAACTCGTAATGTTGTTGCTTTAGCACATGCATGTGGTGTTTCTGTCGAAGGTGAGATTGGCTGTTTAGGTAGCCTTGAAACTGGTATGGCAGGCGAAGAAGATGGTGTGGGTGCTGAAGGTGTGCTTGATCATTCTCAACTTCTAACTTCTGTTGAAGAAGCGACTCAATTCGTTGCTGATACAAATGTTGATGCACTAGCAATTGCAGTAGGTACCTCACACGGTGCGTATAAATTTACGCGTCCACCTACAGGCGATATCTTGGCAATTGACCGCATTAAAGAAATTCATGCGGCATTACCAAATACTCACCTTGTAATGCATGGTTCGAGTTCTGTTCCGCAAGAATGGTTAAAGGTAATCAATGAGTTTGGCGGTAATATTGGCGAAACTTATGGTGTACCTGTTGAGCAGCTTGTAGAAGCAATTAAGCACGGCGTACGTAAAATCAATATTGATACTGATTTACGCTTAGCTTCAACTGGTGCGATTCGTCAGTTTATGGCTGAGAATCCATCTGAGTTTGATCCACGCAAATACTTTGCTAAAACAGTTGATACAATGAAGCAAATTTGTATCGATCGTTATGAAGCGTTTGGTACAGCTGGAAATGCTGACAAGATCCGCCCAATTTCTTTAGAGAAAATGGTTGATCGTTATAAATAATTCCCGTTAGGGTTTAATTTATAGAAACCGGTTATTTATATAACCGGTTTTTTATTAGTTAAATTTTATTCATAAAAAAACCTGTGATAGACACAGGTTTTGATGACGATAAAAGAACTTATTTCTGTAAGTTCTTTTTGTCTAGACTTGGATCTTTGATTTCTACATATGCATTTGCACGCACTTCGCGTAACCAGCTATCGATTTCGGTGTTAAATTGACGTTCACCTAAAATTTGACGTGCCATACGCTCTTGATATTCATGAGTCATATCTTTTTCACGTTTTTCAGTTACTTGTAAGATATGCCAGCCGAATTGAGTCTGGAATGGTTCGCTGATTTCACCTACAGGAATTTCCTGCATTTTCTTATCAAATTCAGGGACCATCGTACCCGGAGTTACCCAACCTAAGCTACCACCATCGCGCGCTGAACCCGTATCATTTGAATAGGTAGCTGCAAGTGTCGCAAAATCATCGCCAGCTTTTAAGCGTTTATAGATGTTGTCAATAATTTGCTTGGCATTTTCAAGGCTAACCACTTCAGAAGGTTGAATGAGAATGTGGCGAGTTTGAAATTGAGGTACTAAAGCTTTTTGCTCATTTTGTTTACGCTCAATAAGCTTTAAAACATGTACACCATCACGTACTGAAATTAAGTCAGTTGTTTGGCCGTCTTGTAATGGAGTAATACGTGCTGCAAGTTCAGCAGGAATGTCTGAAAGTGGACGGAACCCCATGTCAGCACCATCAACTTTTACATTTGCAGTTGAAAGTTTTTTTAATGCGTTTATATCATTACTTTGTCCAAGCTTTGAACGTACTTCTTGAGCCACAGATTGAACTTCCTGTGGATTATCACCAGCAATACGCATATGGATTACATGTGCTTGGTTGCCTAAAGCAGCTTGTCCCTGAGGTGACTTTAAGAAGTTTTCTACATCTTGATCACTAATTTTAATACGAGACATGACTTGTTGTTGGCGCAAACGATTAATCGCTAAATCTTCGGCGATTCGACCACGTAAACTTTCATAAGTCCCTGGCGCCATAGCATCTAATTTTTGCTGGAAGGCTTCTAAACTTTTAGTTCCAGATTGACTTGCTACTTTTAATACGGCTTCATTTAAGCTTTTTTCATCAGGTTTGATACCATATTTTTTAACTTGCTCAAGTTGTGCCTGACGCAAGATTAATTGATCTAACACCTGAAATTGTAAATATTGCTGAGGTGGAACCTCTTTTTTTTGTGCTTGTAGTTCGTGAGCGGCTTCAGCCATCCCCTGTTGAAGATCGCTTTTTAAAATTACGCTATTGTCCACAATTGCCACAACTTCATCAGCGGGTTGGGCAAAACTATGCATTGATGAAGAGATTAGGGCAGCAAGGGTAGTTGCTTTAAAAAACTGTTTAAGATGCTTTGTCTTCATTAACGTTGTGTCCAAGATTGATTAATTTTGTTAAAACCTAAAACGCGATTTTCAAGTAAAGACGCGAGTTTATTGTTTAAACCACCTAAACCTTTTAGTGTAATTTCGGCCATAATGGCGCGTTTTTCACTAACATCTGGAGATTTTGGATCATCTAGGTCGTTGTAATATGAGCGGCCATAGACTGAAATACCCCAGCAACATGATTCATAGTTAACGCCTAATAAAATCTCACGCGCAACATCGTTATCCATGTCGTATTGTACGTGCCCCATAATACGCCAATTGTCTTTAATTGGTTGTATAAACGATGCAACAACCTGATCGTAAGTATCTTGACGGCCTACAATATCTTTGCGATAGAAATAGCCTAAGTTGTATAGATTTCCTTTATCTCCAGTATAATAAACCTGAAAATCACGCTGAGCGTTATCACCATTAGACATCCATGCTGAGTTGGCTGCGATAGTGAAGTTTTGATTTAACTGGCTTGTTAAACTTACAACTGGACCAGTATTGCGTTCGGTATCAATCTCGTCTTGTTGCGTTAATGTCACACGGCGGTCTTCAAAATAATAACTTTGACCAACACTTGCACGTAAACGTTCTAAGCCTACAGTGTCAAAAAGACTATAACTTACGCCAAGTGATAGAAAGTTGTTGTCTTCAAGACGGTCATGTCCGTAGAAGCGGTAAGGGTTAAATAATTGATCGTAACTTACTGATGCTGAAGTTGAGTCAAAATTTGGATAATTGTCTTGGTTTTTATATGGAGCATATGCATAAAATGCACGAGGGGTAAGTGTTTGTAGGTACTTGCCCTCACGTTCAAAATTCAGTCCAGTGTCCAATGTGAATTGAGGTACAACGACTGATTTATTTTCAGAGCCACCAGGATTATTTAACTGAGTGTCTTTGTCATAGAATGTTTGAATAGAACGTACTGAAACTTCAGGTATTACAAATGCTGCTGGTGTGCGGTAGTTGTAGCGCGTTGCAAACTGGTTGTAGATACGTGTACCACTACTTTCCTGAGCAGAATCATCATTAATTGATTTCTTAAAATAAGCAGTATCGTTATTGAATTCGTATTGTAAGCCTAATGGATTACCAGTAACGTAATTTAATAAGAATTGTGGCAAGCGCGCATATGGTTTTTTTGCATCTTCAACTTCAGGATCAAGTGTCTGGAAATCTTCGACTTTAAGCTGAGCTTTTAAACCAGGAATACCATGTTGGTAGTTAAGTTCCCATGCTCTACGTAAGTTTAGGTCTGTTTTAGAGTTAGGACTGCTATCTAAATCTGAAAAATAGTCTTTATCTGAAGCGTAGTTATATTCGAGATTAGTTGACCATTGATCGTTGATATCCCAGTTATGTAAGAAATGGAAATCTTTACGATCTTTATCATCGTATTCTTTGTCAGATGGCAACATGCCACCCCACATTTCACCCGCACCAAAACCATCGGTTAAGTATCGAAAGTCACCTTTTAGCATTGCACCACGGTCTGCTAAATAACGCGGAGTCAGTGTCAAATCATAGTTAGGTGCAAGGTTTAAATAAACTGGAACAGAAAGCTCAATACCACCATCGTTTGAGAAACCAAACTGTGGGTTGAGAATACCTGTAGTTCGGCGATCATCAATCGGGAAGTTAAAGTAAGGAACTGCTAGAACAGGAACGTCTTTAACATACAGTTTTGTCCCCCGAGTTACACCACGCCCAGTTTCCTGATTTAACTCAATTTTATTTGCCTGAATTTTCCAACCCGGTTTTTGACCCGGTGGGCAAGTCGTATAGGTTGCATCGTTAAGAACCATGACATTTGGCGATGTTCTTTCGATTTTGCCTGCATGACCATGGGCATGTTGTTGTTCAGAAATATAAAAACTATTTTCTAAATTACCAGTCTGGTTTTTTAGGTTGTAATTAATTTCGTCACTCTGTGAAAGTAATCCGCCTTGAGCGAGTTGTACTCGGCCTTGTGCATGTGCAAAGGTTTGGGTCTTATCAATCGTAACCTTGTCAGCACGAACCGTGCGTCCTTCCTGATCAATAACGACGTCGCCTTCTAAAACAGAGTCACCGGCAGGATTATAATGTCCATAGTTAGCCGTAACGACAGAAGTCGTTTTGTCGGCATCTTGAGCTTTGGTCTCAGGGTTAATCGGTGTAACCCATGTACCCTGGCAAAATGCCGAGCTTAAATATTTATTGTCACGAAGCTGTGCCTCAGGAGCTGATTTATCAACATAATACTGTTGAAAGAATTCTTGACCTGGGTAGGCTTCTTTGATACTCGCTTTAAGTTGATTATTGTCTATATTGGAGACAACATCAGCTGACTCAGCATAACTTGATTGTATGGAGCCACATAAGAGCGTAAAAATAGCTGTCGCTAAAGGATTAAATTTAAACTGATGCTTCATTGTCTCATTAACCAAGTATGCTAATTCACAATTAATTATTGTCGCATCATAGAGAAAAAGTTTATAAGTGGCTACACTTAACCCTTCAAAAATCTCAGCTTGTTTTAGATTTTATTGCAAATGAATACACAACGTGAACAATTGATATATACATGGCTTACATCTGTTCTTGAAAATGATCAATTTAAGATCGCTTTTTTGGCAGGTGATGCAAGCTTCCGCCGTTATGCGCGTATCCAGTTACAAAATAAAACGTATATGCTCATGGATGCCCCTCCAGAAAAAGAAGACTGTGTTCCGTTTGTGACCATTGACGAATTTTTTGCAGGCCATGGTGTACGCGTCCCTCAGATCGTCGCGAAAGATTTAGCTCAAGGTTTTCTGTTATTGGAAGATTTTGGTGATGTGCTGTTGTCGACATTATTAAATGATGAAACAGTTGATAAATATTATGAACAAAGCTTTAAACAGCTGATTCATTTGCAGTCTGTGAATGGTCAGGAGCAGTTTCCAGCATACTCCTATGAGAAATTGTTAACTGAAATGAAGCTGTTGACTGACTGGATGCTGCCATCTTTGCAGATTACTCCGAATGCGAGCCAGCAACAGGTGATTGATGATGCTTTCGATGTGTTAGCAAAAACTGCATTGGCTCAGCCGCAAGTGATTGTACATCGTGATTTTCACAGTCGTAATTTGATGAAAATTGCAAATGAACTAGAGCTTGGAGTTATTGATTTTCAGGATGCGGTGATTGGTGCAGATACTTATGATCTAATCTCGATTACTCGTGATGCTTATGTTCAGTGGAATGCAGAGCGTGTGTATCAATGGTTTAGAGTCTTTTATGACTTGTTACCAGAGTCTGCGAAACAGAACCGTAGTTTTGAACAGTTCAAACGTGATGCAGATTTAATGGCTATTCAGCGTCATATTAAAATTTTGGGCATCTTTGTGCGTTTGTTTGAGCGCGATGGTAAATCAGGTTATTTAAAAGATTTACCGCGTGTAATGTGGTATTTGATTGAAGAAAGCCGTGGTTATGCTGAACTTGATGAGTTTATGTTATTCATAAATAACATCGTTATGCCGAAGTTTATCGAGAAATATGGTAACTACGAGGTAGCAGCATAATGAAAGCAATGATTCTTGCCGCTGGTTTGGGTAATCGTATGCGTCCACTTACGCTATATACACCAAAGCCTTTGCTTGAGGTAGGTGGTAAGGCGCTTATTGTGTGGCATATTGAAAAACTTAAGAAAATTGGTGTGACCGAAATCGTCATCAATTCTGCATGGTTGGCCGATAAACTCATCAGCAACTTAGGCGATGGCTCTCAATTTGGTGTTGATATCCGTTGGACACGAGAGGATGAAGGGCTAGAAACAGCTGGTGGAATTATTAATGCTTTGCCACTGCTTGGAACAGATCCGTTTATTCTGGTGAACGGAGATGTATGGACCACAATGGATTTTGAAGCCCTACGCCATATTAAGCTAAATGATGATTTAGCACATCTTGTGTTGGTTGATAATCCTAAACAGCATCCTGAAGGCGACTTTACATTGTTCGATGGACGCACTTTTACATTCGATCAAGATGTGACAGGTGAGAACCTCACTTTTAGTGGTGTGTCCGTTATCCATCCTAAGCTTTTTGATGGATTGGAACCTGGTAAACGTCCTTTAGCTCCACTGTTGAAGCAAGCGATGCAGAACCAAAAAATATCTGGTGAAAAACTTAAAGGTGCATGGGTAGATGTGGGAACGCCTGAGCGTTTAATGGAGCTAGATTTGCAAATTCGTGAAGGCTTCTACGATTAACTGTGTAATCCCTAATCGTTAACTAGTGTTCCACGATGCATAAATGGGTATACTTTGTTTTAAATTTTACTTAGATGTTATCTGTTTATGCATCCGTTTTTTCAAGAGTTACAACAGGGTAGTCAAAAATTAGGTTTATCGCTTAGCGATGAAGCTTTGGCATTATTGTTAAAGTATCAAGATGCTTTGGTACTTTGGAATAAAGCATATAATCTGACAGCAATTCGTGATCCGAAAGAAATGTTAGTGAAGCATTTGTTGGATAGTCTAAGTATTTTAAATGACTTACCTGAAGGTAGACTGCTTGATGTGGGTACAGGTGGTGGTATGCCTGGCATGATTATTGCTCTTTGTCAGCCACAACGCCAATGTGTTCTTTTAGATTCTAATGGTAAAAAAATTCGTTTTTTGAAGCAATTTATTGCTGATCTTAAATTGAGTAACGTTGTGGCAGTACAAACACGTGTTGAGAATCAAGATACAATTGATGAGCTTGGCCAGTTTGACATCATAACAAGTCGAGCTTTTGCTTCTTTAACGGACTTTGTAGATGCGGCTCAGCCATACCTTCATCAGAGCAGTATAATCGCAGCGATGAAAGGTGTAGTGCCAGTTGAGGAAATTGAGCAGCTCAAGCAGGACTTTTCATGTAAAGTGATTGAACTGCGCGTACCAAGACTTGATGAACAACGTCATTTACTTTTACTTCAACGTATCTAAATAAAAAGTATTAAGGTTACCATGGCTCAAATTATTGCGATTGCAAACCAAAAGGGTGGTGTTGGTAAAACAACGACTGCAGTAAATCTTGCAGCGTCTCTAGCTGTATTAAAAAAACGTGTATTACTTGTAGATATGGACTCACAAGGTAATGCTACGATGGGGTCTGGTATTCAAAAGAACGATCTTTTGTATTCAATTACAGATGTTCTTCTTGGCGAAGTTCCAATTGAAACAGCCATTCAAAAAGCAGAAGTTGGATATAAAGTTTTAGGCTCTAACCGTGAGCTTTCAGGTGTAGAACTCGCTATCGCAGAGCAAGAAGGTCGTGAATTCATTCTAAAGAATGCTTTGAATGAAATCAGAAACTCATTTGACTATATCATTGTAGATTGTGCTCCAAGCCTGAGCTTGATTACTGTCAATGCTTTGGCAGCTGTAGATAGTGTAATTATTCCAATGCAATGCGAATATTATGCGCTAGAGGGTTTGGCTGATTTAACTCAGACCATTGATCGTATTCAAAAAGCACTCAATCCCGATTTAGAGATTATTGGTGTACTGCGTACGATGTACGATGCACGAAATGCTTTAACACGTGATGTATCTGCAGAACTAGAGCAATATTTCGGCAAAAAACTTTATGATACTGTTGTTCCACGAAATGTTCGCTTAGCAGAAGCACCAGCACATGGTTTACCTGTTATCTATTTCGAAAAAAGTTCTAAAGGTGCTGTTGCATACTTAAATCTTGCAGCTGAGATGTTAAAGAGAAGTAAAGTGAAGAAAGGAAGTAAAGTATGAGCATCAAAAAACGCGGATTGGCTAAAGGACGTGGTTTAGATGCATTACTTGGTTCAATTCAAAAAGAAAAACTACAACTGGAAGCACAGGCGTTAGACCACGGACAGTTAAAACAAGTTGATGTGAATTTACTGAAACGTGGTGAATATCAACCACGTCGTTTTATTCATGAGCATGATTTACAAGAGTTGGCATCGTCTATTGAAAAACATGGGGTGATGCAGCCTATTGTAATCCGTCCAGTTGATGATGAAGCTCATCCATTTGAAATCATTGCGGGTGAACGTCGTTGGCGTGCAGCACAAATTGCGGGCTTAACTGAAATTCCAGCAATTGTTCGTGATTTAAATGATCAGGTTGCAATTGCATTAGCGTTAATTGAAAACATTCAGCGTCAAGATTTAAATCCAATTGATCAAGCAATCGCTTTACAGCGCTTTCATGATGAATTTGGTTTAAGTCATCAAGAAATTGCTGACACGGTTGGTAAAGCACGTACCACTGTGAGTAATCTATTGCGGTTATTGAGTTTAGCTGATGATATTAAAGATTTCATGCAGCAAGGCCAGCTTGATATGGGACATGCTCGAGCAATTTTGACATTGAAAGGTAAAGATCAATTAGAAGTTGCTAAAATTGTAATTGAGAAAGGATTGTCAGTTCGTCAAACAGAGCAATTGGTGCGTGATAGAAGTGAGCCTAAGCAGGAGAAAGAAAAAGCGCCTGTAGCACCAGATATTGAGCAATTGACACAAAAATTATCAGAGCGTTTTGGCGCTAATGTAAAAATTGATCATAACCAAAAAGGTAAGGGTAAACTTGTTATTCATTATCATACCTTGGATGAGTTAGATGGCATTTTAAATATTTGTTTGCCAGAATAATTTGCAGTTGGGTCATGTATTTCTAATTTTATATTCTTGGGGAAGAACATATGTGGGAACTTGTGAGAGCGGGTGGCTGGTTGATGCTGCCTTTAATTCTATGCTCGATTTTAACTGTTGCGATCAGTATTGAGCGTTTTGTTCGGTTAAGACGTTCACAAGTTCTACCCGAAGCATTAAGCGGTAAAGGCTCTTTAAGAGCTGAAGATATCGTGGAAAGTTTAGAACAAAATGTAGAAGCGCAAAGTAGCGCATTAGGACACATTTTAAAAGCAGGTTTTGAGCATCGCGAGCATGGTGAGCAATTTGCTCGTGCGCAAATGGAAGTGGCAGCTTCTCAAGAAATTTCCTATTTAGAAAAAAATATTAATTTTTTGGGCACTCTAAGTGCTGTAGCACCGCTGTTAGGGTTGCTTGGTACTGTAGTGGGAATTATTGAGTCGTTTCTTGTTATTGATTTTGGATCGGCTGGCAGTCCAAGTTTAATGATTCCTGGTATTTCTAAAGCATTAATAACCACAGCTGTAGGAATGTTAATTGCGATTCCTGCTTTAATTGCTTATCGCTACTTTCAAAGAGTAGTGCAAGATTATATTGCCGAATTAGAACAGCAATCGACCTTATTTCATGCCTCATTGTTCTATAAGCGTTCTTCGTCTGTAGCTGAACACCGCCGTGTTGGTTAGGAGGTGAAAGCCAGATGAAATTTAAACGTTCTCAGGTTGAAGACATTCATATCAATTTAACGCCTATGATTGATTGTTTGTTGTTCATTTTGGTTTTTTTATTGCTGTCGACCACTTTTAATCAGCCAAGTCGCATCAATCTAACATTACCAGATGCACAAGGTGTTCCACCAAAACAGTACGATCATAAAATTGAAGTCGTGGTAGACTCTGCTGGTCATTATGCTGTGAATGGTCAAGCACTTTCGTCTAAAGAGGTTGCTGATCTGAGTACTGCAATTAAGCAAGTTGCTCAAGAGCACCGTGATTTTATGTTCATCATTGCTGCGGATGCCAAAGCGTCTCATCAGGATGTAATTCGCGTTATGGATGTGGCAGGACAACTCGGTTTTGTTAACATCAATATTAGTACCAAAGTTCCTTCTAGAGGTTTTTCTGAGTGAATCAAGATTTTAAGGTTTATACGCGTCTCATAGCCTATTTAAAACCTTATTGGGGCGTGGCCTTATTAGTACTTATCGGGTTCGGTATTAACTCAGCAACAGAAGTTTCCGTTGCTAAATTGATTAAATTTATTATTGATGCAATCCAAAACAACAGTAGAGCAGATTTGGATTGGTTCCCGTTACTAATTATTTTATTAGTATTCTTTCGCGGCTTAGGCCTATTTATGGGCGGCTACTATACTGCGGTGATTTCACGCAGTTTAGTTTTTAGTATTCGCCAGGAAGTTTATGCGAAACTTTTAAAACTCCCAGCACAATATTACTTAGATAATTCATCTGGCCATATTACTGCCAAAATTATGTATAACGTTGAACAGTTAACAGCTGCTTCTTCTGAGTCATTAAGAACCATTGTTAGGGATGGGATGATTACTCTGGGGTTGTTAGGCTATCTGTTTTATACCAATTGGCGTCTTACGTTATGTATTTTTGTATTTTTACCGGTGATTGGCGTATTAGTGCGTAAAGCTTCGAAACGTATGCGAAAGCTTTCGTTACAGGTACAAGATACTATGGGTGATGTGAACCACGTCGTCCAAGAAAGTATTAATGGTAATGCTGTAGTAAAAAGTTTTGCTGGTGAAGAATCTGAACAAAAACGTTTCTATAAGTCATCGGAAGAGAACTTAAAACGCGGCTTAAAAATGGTAATTGTACAAAACCTGAATAGTCCGGTTGTTCAGGTGGTAATGGCTTGTGCTATGGCTCTTATTGTATGGTTGGCTTTACGGCCTCAGATTTTAGGCACTACAAGTGCTGGTGAATTTGTAGCTTACCTTACAGCAGCTGGTCTGTTAGCAAAGCCAGTTAAAAGCTTGACTGATGTTAATGAAAAGTTACAACGTGGTTTAGCAGCAGCTCATTCTGTTTTTGAATTACTAGATTTACCTGAAGAGCAAAATAGTGGTCAATTGAAGCCTAAATTAAATGGTGCAATCCGTTTTGATCATGTGACATTAAATTATGCTGATGGTGTATCAGCTATTAAAGATTTTTCTTTGGATATTCTTCCAGGTCAAACTGTGGCGTTGGTTGGTCGTTCAGGGGCTGGTAAAAGTTCATTAGTTAACATGTTGGTACGTTTTCAAGAAGTATCGAGTGGACAAATTTATTTAGATGATTTGCCAATTAATGATATTGAGCTTTCTAGTCTACGCACGCAAATTGCAATGGTAAATCAACAAGTTATATTGTTTAACCGTACTGTTCGTGAAAACATCGCATATGGTCAGTTGGAAGGTGCATCAGATGAAAAAATCTATGCAGCGGCAAAAGCAGCCTATGCACATGACTTCATTATGAATTTACCAAACGGTTATGATACTGTTTTAGGGGCACAAGGTCTAAACCTATCAGGTGGTCAGCGTCAGCGAATTGCAATTGCTCGAGCAATTTTAAAGAATGCTCCAATTCTAATTTTAGATGAAGCTACAAGTGCTCTCGATAATGAATCTGAACATTTTATTCAGCAAGCATTTGATGAAGCAATGCAAGATCGCACAACAATTGTTATTGCTCACCGTTTATCAACAATTGAAAATGCTGATTGTATTGTAGTGATGGATCAAGGACAAATTGTTGAGCAAGGTACTCATCAAGAACTTCTTGAAAAACATGGTGCTTATTATCAATTACATCAGCGTAATTTTGAGGATAACTAAGCATGTCATTGGCCCAGCTGATCCAGAATGCATGGAATAAGCAATCGAGTTGGTTGATTGCTTTACGTCCATTATCTTGTTTGTATCGTGCTGGGTTTCTATTAAATCGTAATTTTTATACTGCTGGTTTAAAGAAAGTTTATAAAGCACCTGTACCTGTCATGGTGATTGGCAATATTACGGTGGGTGGCAGTGGGAAAACTCCATTATTAATACAACTGGTGAATTATCTACAACAGCATAATGTCAAAGTTGGAGTAATTAGTCGGGGGTATGGTGGTAATGGTCCTTTTCCAATGCTGGTTACTTCGGGTGCTCAAGCAACTCAGGTCGGAGATGAGCCTGCATTAATTGTTCAATCGACGAGTGTGCCAATGGCTGTGGGTCCTAATAGGCAGGCTGCAATAGAGCTCTTGATTGCATCAACACCACTAGATTTAATTATTAGTGATGATGGTTTGCAGCATTGGGCATTGGGGCGACAAATCGAGTGGATTGTACTCGACCAGAGTCGTGGCTTAGGAAATAAAAAACTATTGCCTGAAGGATATTTAAGAGAGCCAGTTGAGCGTTTAGAAACTGGAACAGTAATTGAACATGCGTATAAACCAACTACAGAATTAAATATGCATCTTGAGACTGGACAGCCATATTTACTCAATCCTTCGTCAAGGGCCGAGCACAGCTTTAATCCTCAAAGTAATTATCATGCTGTAGTGGGTATTGGCTTTCCACAGCGTTTTTATCAAACACTTAAAGATTTAGGCCTAAAACAGTTTCAAGAACATGCATTTCGTGACCATCATGATTACTCAATCAATGATTTAATTTTTAATGATGAACTGCCACTTATTACAACTGAAAAAGATGCAGTTAAATTATTACCATTGCTTGAAAAAAATCCGGAATTTAAACAGCCTATTTGGGTTGTTCCTGTTAAAGCTATCCTGTCTATAGAGTGTTATCAGGTTTTAAAACAGCAACTGCAAAAACTTGATATCCAATTATCTTAGGAAGAAAAAATGAAACACATCGTCATTCCAGCACGCTTCTCAAGTTCGCGTTTGCCAGGTAAACCATTGTTGCTTATTCATGACCGTCCTATGATTTTGCGTGTGGTGGATCAAGCAAAAAAAGTCGAAGGCTTTGATGATCTATGTGTGGCAACAGATGATGAGCGTATTGCTGAGATTTGCCGTGCAGATGGTGTGGACGTTGTGCTTACGAGTCCTGATCATCCGTCAGGAACAGACCGATTAAGCGAAGTTGCTCGTATTAAGGGGTGGGCAGCAGATGATATTATTGTGAATGTTCAGGGGGATGAACCTTTATTGCCAGCTCAGCTTGTTCAACAAGTTGCAAAACTCTTGGTTGATAAACCAAATTGTTCAATGTCTACGTTGTGCGAGCCTATTCATACCTTAGATGAATTTCAGCGTGATAGTATTGTAAAAGTAGTCATGTCTAAGCAAAATGAAGCGTTATATTTTAGCCGGGCAACCATTCCGTACGACCGTGATGGGGCTGCGCAGGCAGAGCCAAGTTTACATAACCAAGCATTTCGCCATTTAGGTTTATATGCCTATCGAGTGAGCTTACTGCAAGAATATGTGACTTGGGATATGGGTAAGCTTGAAAAGTTAGAAAGTCTTGAACAATTACGTGTTTTAGAAAATGGACATCGCATTGCGATTGCTGTCGCTCAAGCAAATTTACCTCCTGGTGTGGACACTCAAGCTGATCTTGATCGCTTAAATAAAATGCCTGTCGAATCTTTTGAATAAGCGTTAATTTTTAATGAATCCGAATGTAACCTCAAAGGTTTATCCTTGGCAAAAAACAACATGGGATACCTTAACAACAAGGTTTCCCAATATTGGACATGGCCTATTATTTTATGGCAAGCAAGGCTGTGGGAAACATGCTTTTGCTAAGCATTTTTTGGCATGGGTGCTTTGCCTTAATAAGCAGCCCCATGGCGCTTGTGGTGAGTGTAGCAGTTGTCAATGGTTAAAATCAGACACTCATCCCAATTATGTCCATATCACAACAGATGAAGAAAATAAAAAGCAGAATGCAAAAATAAAAATCGAAAAGATCCGAGATTTACTGCCTTTCGTGCAACAAACTGGAGAAGGCTGGCGCGTTATTCTTATTGAGCCTGCTGAAGCTCTTAACTTGGCATCATCGAATGCGCTACTAAAAACTTTAGAAGAACCCGGTGAACGTGTTGTTTTAATTTTATTGGCTGATCATTATCTTAAATTACCAGCCACTATTCGTAGCCGATTGCAGCATTTTGCTTTAGATCGTATTTCATATGAACAGGCTACTTCATATTTGGATGAGCATTTATCTGAACTTGCAGAAGTACAACCTGATTTATTACTTGGTCTATCTAATGATATGCCTTTGCAAGCAATAGAAATTGCAAAAAGTGATTGGTTTGCTAAACGACAGATTTTCTTAAATGACTGGCTAAAAATTGTAGCTCAAAAAAATATGCCTCTATTTTTCTCAGGAAAATGGCAAAAAGAATTAAGTTTTAATGATTTTATCGTACTTTTTGAATACTTGTTGGGAGATTTAATTTGTGTCAAGCTAAATCAGCCACAAAAAAATACTGATTTAGATTTTGATCAATTAAGTCCATATTACGATTTAGAAAGCTTATTTAATATTTATAGTGAAGTACAACAAGCAAAAAAGCTTGTTGAGCAAAATGTACAAAGTCAACTTATTATAGATCAATTGTTTATAACGTTAATGAATATTTAAGGGGAAGATTATGCAACCGCAAATGGGGGGGATTATTCAGGTAAATATTCCTGATAGAGCTACTTTGCAAGCAAGCTATATGGGATATGTGCAAGGTGGAGGCCTATTTGTACCATCAAAACAAAAGGTAAAGATGGGACAAGAAATTTTCATTTTAGCTACTTTACCTGAGCAGTCTCAAAAAATTCCTCTCACTGGTAAGGTGATTTGGATATCGCACAAGCAAAGTGGATTTAAACCTCAAGGTTTTGCTATTCAATTAAGTGGAGATAAGGGAATTTACTATAAAGCTGAGGCAGAAAGAGTTTTGGCTGGTAGTATGTCTCTAGATCGTCCAAGTTATACCATGTAATCAAATAGGATAGAAAAGTGTTTGTTGATACGCATTGCCATTTAACGATGTTAGATTTAACGCCTTATAACGGTGATCTGGACCTTGCGCTCGCTGCAGCGCGAGCAGAAGGAGTGTCTAAGTTTATGGCAATTTCCGTTGATCTTGATGACCATATTGCACTAGCAGAAATTGCAAATAGGCATGAAGACGTTGGTTATACGGTAGGTGTGCATCCTTGTGAAGATGTAGATACGATGGCACGTGCAACGACCGAGCACTTGATTGAATTAGCTCAATCAGAAAAAGTATGGGCTCTGGGTGAAACGGGACTGGACTATTATCACAGTACAGATTTTGTTGAAGAACAAAAGGCATGTTTTGCAAGACATATCCAAGCTTCGAAAATTGTAAAAAAACCAGTCGTCGTTCATACGCGTTCAGCAAGGCATGATACGGTAGATATTATCCGTGCAGAACATTCCACGCATGGAATTTTGCACTGTTTTACCGAAGATTGGGAAACAGCTAAGGCTGTACTGGATTGTGGTTATTACATTTCTTTTTCAGGTATTGTGTCATTTAAAAATGCACAAGACTTGCGTGATGTAGCTAAACAAGTGCCACTAGATCGACTTTTAATTGAAACAGATAGCCCTTATTTAGCACCTGTTCCATACCGCGGTAAAACAAATGAACCAAAATATGTGCCTTATGTAGCCAAAGCGCTCAGTGATGTATATGATAAATCGGTTGAGGAAATTGCAATGATCACCTCACAAAATTTTGAGAACTTGCTAAAAGCGATTTAAGTTATAGAAACTATATAAGAGAGTAATTGCGTGAAGATGGATCGTCAGGCTCAGTTCCGAGCAAGAGAAGTATTAATATTTCAGGTTGCGGAGCAATTATTGCTAGAAAATGGCGAAGCCGGAATGACACTTGATGTCTTGGCTGCTGAGCTTGATTTAGCAAAAGGAACTTTGTACAAACACTTTCAAAGTAAAGATGAATTGTACATGCTATTGATTATTCGTAATGAAGGTATGTTACTTGAAATGGTTCAAGATACTGAAAAGGCCTTTCCAGAACACTTAGCCTTTTTCATGTTGCATCATTTACATCATCCTGAGCGGACAGTTTTATTTCATCAAATTGAGGAAAAACTTTCGATTACAGCTCAAGGTGTGCATCACCTTTTTAATGAACTTTATCAGGTGCGTAAACAGCGATTACGAATTATCATTCGCATGACAGATCACTATTTAGAATCTATTCAAAGCAATATGACAACTCGAGATTATCTGGCATCTATTTGGTCATTAACTCATGGTGCAGCAGCTATTCTTAACTCAAGTTTTTACCAACGGTATTTAGGTTCAAGGGACACATTAAGAGTGGCTTATATTGATCAGGCATTAGCCTTACCTAAACAAGCTGTTGAACAATATGCTTAATAGGTCGATATGAAATCTCCATCACCACCTAAATCACAAAAAGGTTTTACCCTCATTGAAGTGATGGTGGTGATTGTTATTATGACGATTATGACCTCTCTCGTTGTACTCAACATAGGTGGGGTTGACCAAAAGAAAGCGATGCAAGCAAGAGAATTATTTTTGCTTGATGTACATAAAATTGGTAAAGAATCACTTGATCAATCTCGTGTTTTAGCTTTATCTACTCTGAGTGAGACTGATGTTTCCCCATTTTCCTATGAACTGTATGAATACCACGATCAGAGTAAATTACAGGTCCAAGATTTAAAAAACCGCTGGCAGAAATACCCAGAATTTACTACGCGCCAATTGCCTAAACATGTATCGTTTACAATACAGCCTCTAGATGGGCAGAACTATTCAAAAGCGACTAATACAGATTTAGTTGGAGGACAGGCTCCTCAGTTAATCTGGTTTGGAAATGGTGAAGCTAAAACAGTTAAAATACAGTTTTACTTTGAACAAAAACCAATTGGTTCAGAAATACAAATTGATCATTTGGGTAAAATAAATGAAATCTAAAGGCTTTACTCTATTAGAAGTAATGGTAGCTTTAGCAATTTTTGCAGTAGCTGCTGTCGCGTTAACTAAAGTGGCCATGCAATATACCCAATCTACCTCAAATGCAATTCTTAGAACAAAAGCTCAGTTTGTGGCAATGAATGAAGTAGCCTTAATGGAGATAAATCAAGAATGGCTTCAAGGTACTCAAAGTAAGCAGGTTACTTCTCAAGGGGAAACTTGGCAGATTGATAAATCAGCAGAATCCACAATCAGCCCGAATGTTCAGAAAGTAGATTTACAAATTAGCTTATATGATTCTGATAAAGGAAAAGTTCAAAATGGTATTACCCATTTGGTGTTTTTTAATTATCCAATGAAAGCAAAATAATGATAAAAAATAGATATCTTCGCTCTCGAATCACAGCTTCACGTCTTGCAGCACGATCGGAGCAGATGATGAGGGGTTACTCCGAGCAAAGCTCTTCGTCTTGCGCTCAGACAAAGCTTCGCTTTGTTAATCCTCGCTCAGGATTTACTTTAGTTGAGCTTTTAGTCGCAATTGCAATTTTTGCTGTTTTATCTTTGTTAGGTTGGAAGATTTTTGATTATTTATTAAAAGTCCGTGATCGTAATGCTCAACATGAAGTGCAGCTATTTGAATTACAAGATGCGTATCAACAAGTTTTGCGAGATACATTACAAATTATACCCTTATCGGCAAATCAAGGGGGGCAGCTTCATCCAGCATTAGAACTTGATAATCAAGTTCTTCGCTTTAGTAAGGCTGGTGTTACTGATCCTTTAAAACAAGGGTTATCACCTTTTGAGCGTATTGAATATCGATATGATCCTGATCAAAAAAAGCTTTATCGTCTTAAATATAGCAATTTAAATACTTCAAACAGAGAGCAACCTTTATCTAGCACTTTGTTGAGTCAAGTTGAACAGTTTCAAATTATGGTGCTCACGCCACAAGAAGTGACAAAGTGGCCAGAAATTAATATTGATCCCACAAAGCCAGAAGAGTTTAGAAAACTGCCGAAAGGAATAAAAATACAACTCACAGTTGCTGGTGTAAGTTATGAGTGGATTTATAGCTTAAACCAAGGGAATTTATCGCTCTCCAAACAAGGAGGAGCATAATGTTGCACTATAAAAAGAGCCAGCAAGGTGTAGCTTTGCTCACAATTTTAATTATGGTTGCATTGGCTACAATTTTAGCTGCCTCTATTGCAAAGCATCAAACCAATACGATGGAAAACACTGGTTATTTAATGCGTCAAAATCAGTCATTACTCTATGCAAAAAGTGCAGAAGCTTTTTTTTCTGAGTTATTAATTCAAGATGCAAACAATGCAGGTGGCGTTGATCATTTAAAGGAAACATGGGCACAGCCAATGCCACCTTTTCCAATAGAAGATGGAGCTGTATCAGGGCGGTTACTAGATGAGTCAGGCAAATTTAACCTAAACAATTTGACGACGAATGAAGGCAAGGTAAACGAAGCTGCTAAAAATTGGTTTGAGCGATTACTTGTACGTGTAGGCTTACCAGCAGAATTAAGTCAAGCAGTCATCGATTGGCAAGATCCAGATGACGAACCATCTGGACCTATGGGAGCAGAAAGTAGCTATTATGAAGGTCTTGATCCTAGCTATTTAGCTTCAAACGCTAAATTTCATCGCATTGAAGAGTTGAAATTAGTAAGAGGTTTTGACGGCAAGAAATATGATTTAATTGCCCCTTATATTTCGGCATTACCCGAGAATACAAAAGTGAATATTAATACTGCTTCACCATTAGTCTTAGCGAGTATTGATGAAAAATTAGATGTAGGAGCGGTAGGAAAAGAACTTCAAATGCGCCAACAAAATTTAAAATTCTTTCAAAATGTTGATGAATTATGGCAATTGAATGCTTTTTCAACAGTCGATACTCAAAAGAGAACTGAGGTGAATAGCCTGTTAGATGTAAAGTCGAGTTTTTTTCAAGCACAAATTGAGGTAGTGCTTAATAATAGAAAAAGACAATTTACAAGTGCACTCATGCGTAATGATAAGCAGGTTTATGTTTATTCTAGAAATATGTCACCATTTAACTAGTTGAAAAATTGTAATTTATTTGTTTGGGTGATGTCGTTGAAAAGTCGTTTTTATGAATTTCTCTAATGGGCATAATAGAATAAATATAAATTTTCCATATGCTTATCTTCAATATTTCTTCACAAGTCTTATCATACTTTTCGCTAATTGTTTCTAATTGAAAAGTGGTGCGAAGTTTTTGTCTTTTGCTTTATAATAATGTTCTTAGAAGGAATGATCGATTTGGCACATGTTAATTCGCAAGTTATTTAAGTTTGAAAATGCACATGTTGTACGTAACTGTACATCGGATCGTTGTAAGCGATCAATTCATGGACATAGCTATAAAGTCGAATTATTGCTTAAAGCTTCGAAATTAGATCATGGACAAATGGTTTATGATTTTGGGCTTTTAAAAGGGGTAATAAAAGACCTTATTGACAGCTTTGATCATGCAATCTGTTTTTGGGAAAAAGATGATTCTCAATATATTGATGCTTGTCAGACTTTTAGTGCTCGCTGGATTTCTTTACCGGTTTCACCCTCAGCCGAACAGTTCTCTCGTATTTTCTTTTATTTAGCTCAGCAAGTTTTGCAATCAACAATCACTCAAAATGGGGAAGGTGATGTTGAGGTTTATTCAGTTATTGTTCATGAGACCGATACTGGATATGCGCAAAGTTTTATTGAAGATATTCAAAACGAACAAATGGGTATCTTAAGTCTTGATGGAATTGTTTTTTCAGAACAAATTCAGATAGAGTGGGCAAATCCGCAAATGTATGAAGACTTGAAAAAAGGGATGAAATTTAATAATCCTCAAGTTGATTTGCAAGTCGAAGTGTAAATCGAATTACTCTATTTGTAGAATTGAAAATTGATCTAGGATGACATTAATGCAATTAACTGAGCAACAGCAAGATAAACTCAGTAAAGTTCAATTAGAAGAAAGCTGGAAAATATCTTTAGCACCTTTTTTGTTAAGTCCTCAAATGGATAATTTGCGCGATTTCTTATTTCAAGAGAAGCAAGCACAAAAAATAATATATCCACCGAGTAAACAAATCTTTAGTGCTTTAAATACGACACCATTGGCTGATGTGAAGGTCGTTATTCTGGGACAAGATCCATATCATGGACCGAACCAAGCGAATGGATTAAGTTTCTCTGTTCAAAAAGGTATTGCATTACCACCATCTTTACGTAATATTTTTCATGAATTGCAGACAGATTTGGGTATTCCAGCTCCTCGCCATGGTGACTTAACGAAATGGGCTAAACAAGGGGTGCTTTTACTGAACAGCGTGCTTACTGTTGAAGCTGGGCAGCCAACTTCACATCAAAAGCAAGGTTGGGAAGCATTTACTGATGAAGTCATTGATGTTTTGAATGAGCAAAGAGAACATGTGGTATTTATTTTGTGGGGTGCTTATGCACAGCGCAAAGGACAACGTATAAATAGAGATAGACACTTGGTTTTAACCGCCGCACATCCATCACCTCTTGCTGCAAATAGAGGTGGTTTTTTTGGATGCAAAGTGTTCTCAAAAACAAATCAATATTTGAAACAACATGGCATTGAGCCCATAGACTGGCAATTGGACGCATGATGAACTCTCCCAATGTAAATAACTATCACCCGGACTTGGTGGTTGAAGAAGCAAAAAACGGCTGGCGTATAGTACGTTTGAATCGTCCTAAATCATTGCATGCTTTAGATGAGTCAATCGTAACGGCATTATTACGTGTATTTGAAGATTTTCGTGATGATGAGAGCGTTAAAGCAATTTGGTTAGATTCAACTACACCAAAAGCTTTTTGTGCAGGTGGCGACGTTAGAAAATTGCGTCAACTTGTTATAAATCAAGAAGTAGATACTGCGAATAAATTTTTTCAGCAAGAATATGCTTTAGACTTACTCTTACATAATTATGCTAAACCTGTGGTTGTTTGGGGTGAAGGCTATGTTATGGGTGGTGGTTTGGGCTTGTTTATGGCAGCACCATTCCGTCTAGTAACCCCATATTCTCGTTTGGCAATGCCTGAGATTAATATTGGTTTATATCCAGATGTTGGGGCGAGTCGTTTCCTGGCAGATCGTGGTCCAGTAGGTTTATTTACTGGTTTAACTGGTTCAATCATGACAGCCGCTGGAGCATATAGCATCGGTTGGGCAACACATATTTGTGAAGCACAGCGTGATAATGTTTTGCAAAAAGTTTTAAATATTAATTGGGCTCATTATCCTGCAGGGGATTTTCGCGCAATTGATGATACTTTAAATAGTTTGCATCGTCCTGTTGCGGCAGGTCCATTGCAAAACTCGCTAGATGTGATTCATAGCGTTTGCCGTGGTTTTAATTTTGAACAAGATTACCAAGCTATTGTTAGCTTGCGTGATGCTAGCAGTGATTGGCTCCGCCAAGCGAGTGAGAACTTGCAAAAAGGATCTCCTAGTACTGCGGCAATTACTTGGTTGCTTTGGCAATGGGGTAAACAAATACATTCTTGGGATGAGGTCTTTGATTTAGAAGCTCAGATTTCTGAGTGGAAAATTCGTCATCCTGACTTTGTAGAAGGTGTCCGTGCACGCTTGGTTGATAAAGATTTATCACCAGAATGGAAACCATGTGAAGACCTAAGCCTAAGAGGTATATTAGCTGATTGTCCACCAGTTACCTCAATAGATAGCTGGAATGCTTTGCTTAGACAACATGGTGTGATCACCTAAAATACATGACTGAATATAGTGATGAATATTGGATGCAGCTTGCTTACGAGCAAGCTGAATTAGCCGCTCAGCAGGGTGAGATCCCAGTTGGAGCGGTTGTGGTGAGCCAAAATAGAGTGATTGGATCGGGATATAATGCTCCAATTAGTCTGTTAGATCCAACTGCACATGCAGAAATTCAGGCTATTCGTGCAGCGTGTTTATCATTAGAAAATTATCGATTACCTGAAGATGCAACTTTATATGTCACTCTTGAGCCGTGCACAATGTGCGTAGGAGCATTAGTACATGCAAGAATCAAACATGTGGTTTTTGGTACAACAGAACCTAAAGCAGGTTCATTGGTAAGCGCTCGACAGTTACTACAACATGGTTATTACAATCACAAATTTACCTTTCAGCATGGTTGTTTACAAGAAAAATGTGCCCAACAACTCAGTCATTTTTTTAAACAAAGACGTGAGCAAAAGAAACTAGAAAAACAACAAAAAACGTCCTTAAATGATTAAAAAGTAACATGAGCTTATGGCACACTAACGCGATTTTACTGCCATGATTCTATTTAATAAGGAACACCCATGCGTAATGTAATTACCGTAAAAAAAGAATTTAATGCTCCACTTGATGATGTATTTAACTTGCTCTCTAAACATTCAACTTATAATACTGCTTTTGCACCGTTACAAGTTGTACGTGTAAAAGACTCAGCAGATTCTAAAAGACCTGATGGTTTAGGCTCAGTTCGTCGTATGGGATTTGGTCCAATTAAACCACTTAAAGAAGAAATTATATTGCTTGAAGAAAATAAAAGCATTGAATATAAATTAATAGACAATCCTTTGATTAAACACCATTTAGGTCGAATCGAGTTTTCTGAAATTACCCCATATATAACTTTAGTTACATACCGCATCGAGTTAACAGCAAAAGCTCCAGTGGTAAGTAAATTAATCCTTGCACAGCTAAAACTAGCCATTACACTAGGCTTTTCGAGATTAGCTAAAGCAATTGCTTCTTAGTGAGAGTTCAATGACAGTTCAAATTATTACTATTGATGGTCCGAGTGGTTCGGGTAAAGGAACATTGGCCGCAAAACTTGCAGCACATTATCAATATCATTTACTCGATTCTGGTGCCTTATATCGTTTATTAGGGTTGTCATTACATAAACACAATTTATTAGAGAAATTAGACAGTCAGCTTGATGAATGCGTTCAATATGCACGTCAACTGGATATTAAATTTGAAACTTCCGCAGCAGGGATTTTAGTTTTTCTAGATGGCGAAGATGTATCTCAAACAATTCGTACAGAACGGGTTGGTGAATATGCATCGAAAGTTGCCGCAATTCCAGAACTTAGACAGGCATTATTTGAGCGACAAAGAGCTTTTGCACAAAATCCTGGTTTAGTTGCAGATGGCCGTGACATGGCAACAGCTATTTTTCCTGAAGCAAATGCGAAAATTTATCTAACGGCTTCAGCTGAGTCGCGTGCCGAGCGAAGAGTAAAACAGTTGCAGGGCATGGGCCTAGATGCTAAAATAAACGACATTTTAGCTAATATACAGGCGCGTGACAAAAGAGATATGGAGCGAGAAGTTGCTCCACTCAAGCCAGCCGAAGACGCTTATATCATTGATAGTTCGGAATTAACGATCGATCAGGTATTTAAGTTGATGGTTGATTATGTCGATAGCCGTACCATTTAGCAAATAGAATTATCAGTTGACGCATAGCTTGATCAGTCTATAAAGACTATGTTGATACTTAACTAAACCGGCCTTGTCTGATCCAAGACCGCGGAATTTATCAGGTATATCATGACCGAATCTTTTGCAGCCCTCTTTGAAGAAAGTGAATTAAACCTCAACGTTGAAAAGGGTGCAGTCATCCAAGGTGTTGTTGTAAACATCGATAGCGACTGGGTAACTGTTGACACTGGCCTAAAGTCTGAAGGCATTGTTGACCGTGCTGAATTTTTAAATGAACAACGTGAACTTGAAGTTCAGGTTGGTGATACTGTTGACGTAGTTGTTGAAGCTCTTGACAACGGTATGGGTCAAACAGTTTTATCACGTGAAAAAGCTAAGCGTGCTGAAACTTGGACTAAACTTGAAAAAATCTTTGAAGATGGCGAAATCGTTACTGGTGTTATCTCTGGTAAAGTTAAAGGCGGTTTCACTGTTGACATCGGTCCTGTTCGTGCATTCTTACCAGGTTCATTAGTTGATACTCGTCCTATTCGTGACACTACTCACCTTGAAGGTAAAGAGTTAGAGTTTAAAGTAATCAAACTTGATGCTAAACGTAATAACGTTGTTGTATCTCGTCGTGCTGTTATGGAAGCAGAATCTTCTGCTGACCGTGAAGCATTACTTGCTCAACTTGAAGAAGGTCAAACAGTTACAGGTACAATCAAGAACCTTACTGATTACGGCGCATTCGTTGATCTTGGCGGTATTGATGGTCTTCTCCATATCACAGATATGGCTTGGAAACGTATCAAGCACCCTTCAGAAGTTGTTGAAGTTGGTCAAGAAGTTACTGTTAAAGTACTTAAATTTGACCGTGAGCGTAACCGCGTATCTTTAGGCCTTAAACAATTAGGCGAAGATCCATGGTTAGCGATCATGAGCCGTTACCCTAAAGGTTCTATCGTTAAAGCTCGTGTAACTAACTTAACTGACTACGGTTGTTTCGCTGAAATCGCTGAAGGCGTTGAAGGTTTAGTTCACGTTTCTGAAATGGACCACACTAACAAAAACATCCACCCATCTAAAGTTGTTCAGATTGGTGATGAAGTTGATGTTATGGTTCTTGAAGTTGATGAAGAACGTCGTCGTATCAGCCTTGGTATCAAACAAACTCGTGCTAACCCATGGGAAGAGTTTGCTAAAGCTCATGAGAAAGGCGAAAAAGTATCTGGTACTATCAAGTCTATCACTGACTTTGGTATCTTCATCGGCTTGAATGGCGGTATCGACGGTTTAGTACACTTGTCTGATATTTCTTGGAACGAGCAAGGCGAAGAAGCTATTCGTCGTTACAAGAAAGGTGACACTGTTGAAGCTGTTATCTTGTCTGTAGACGCTGAAGGTAACCGTATCAGCCTTGGTATCAAGCAATTGAACAGCGATCCGTTCAATGATTTCTTAGCTGCTAACGAACGTGGTGCTTTAGTTAAAGGTACTGTAACTGCAGTTGATGCTCGTGGCGCAACTGTTAAGTTAGCTGACGAAGTAGAAGCTACTCTTAAAGCTTCTGAAATCAACCGTGACCGCGTTGAAGATGCAACTAAATTCTTAGAAGTTGGTCAAGAAGTTGAAGCGAAAATCATCAACGTTGATCGTAAATCTCGCTCTATCAACTTGTCTGTTAAAGCGAAAGACGAAGCTGAAGAGAAAGAAGCAGTTGCTACTTTACGTACAGTAACAACAAGTCAAGAAAATGGTCCTAAGACTATTGGTGATTTGATCAAAGCACAAATGAAGTAATAGGTTAACAAAGTACAGTTTCATGTAACGGAATTGTACTTTTTATACAAATTACTGTAAACGGTAGCCTAGTATTCAACATACTGCGCTACCGTTTTGTATTTAAACAGGTTATTATCAGACGACATAGAGTAGCAATAAATAACGAGGTCGTAGATGACTACTGAAGCTCTTAATAAGTCTGATTTGATTGAACGCATTGCGCTAAAAAACCCACACTTAGCTGAACCTTTGGTGGAAGAGGCGGTTAAAATTATGATTGATCAAATGATAGAAGCACTATCAACTGATAATCGAATTGAAATCCGTGGTTTTGGTAGCTTTGCTTTACACCACCGTGATCCAAGAGTTGGTCGCAATCCTAAAACAGGAAGATCAGTTGAAGTGGCAGCTAAAGCTGTTCCGCATTTCAAACCCGGGAAAGCACTGCGTGATGCAGTCAATGAATCCGGAAAATAAATAAAAATTTATAAGTGGGGTGCCTATGCGTTATATTTTAATTGCATTGCTTATTGTTGTATTTGGTTATTCTTTAGCCCTTGTATTGCAAAATCCAACAGAGCTGTCTGTTGATTTGCTATTTACTCAAGTTCCAGCTATGCGATTAGGCTTATTATTGCTACTCACATTAGTACTTGGAACGGTGGTCGGTCTTTTGCTAGGTGTACAGGTTTTCAGAGTGTTTCAACAAAGCTGGGAAATTAAACGTCTTCGTAAAGATATTGACCATTTGAGAAAAGAACAGATTCAAAGTGCTCAATTAGCAGCAGCAGAAGCCGCTGCAAATGTAAGACATGAAAAAACCGTTTTAGATGTTTATCCTCAAGATAAAAACTCTACTCCGCTATAATTCGAACACTACTCTTTATTCACGAATAAAGAGTAGTGTATTCCTTAATTTATAAGTGTTTTCTTCTTTTTATTTTTCTAAAAATTAGTCCCCGTGACATTATTGTCTCTAAATTTGAAAGCCTTCCTTATACATTCCTTTATTACTTGATGACTTGTCTATTATAATGACGCTGATTTTATGTGATGGAAGAAAGTCTCTTGAGTATCATTGTTGCGTTAGATGCAAAAAGCCAATATGACGCTTTAAAAATTGTTGAACAACTTGATCCTACTTTATGCCGTGTAAAAGTGGGTAAAGAGCTTTTTACTCATGAAGGCCCATCTGTTGTAAAAAAACTTCAAGAACAAAATTTTGAAGTTTTTCTTGATCTTAAATTTCATGATATTCCAAATACTACCGCTCAGGCTGTTTGTGCAGCAGCTGATTTAGGAGTGTGGATGGTAAATGTTCACGCTTCAGGTGGCCGTAAAATGATGGAAACCTGTGTGGAGCGTTTAAAAGCAGGTAACTATCAAACCCAGCTTATTGCTGTGACAGTACTCACATCAATGGGTCGAGAAGATCTAAAAGATATTGGTCTAGATGTTGAACCTGTAGAGCATGTAAAGCGCTTAGCTAAACTCACTAAAGAAAGTGGCTTGGATGGGGTAGTTTGTTCTGCTCAAGAAGCTAAGATTCTTCGTGAATTAATTGGGCAAGACTTCTCTTTGGTAACACCCGGTATTCGTCCAGAGGGTTCTAATGCAGACGACCAAAAACGTATTGTAACTCCAAAGCAGGCTATGCTTGATGGTTCTACACATCTGGTCATTGGTCGACCGATTACTAAAGCAGAAGATCCAACAGAAATGTTGAAGTCTATTCTTACTTCAATTGCTTAAAAATTTAGAAATAAGCTAATTAATAACGGGGCGAGTAGGCTTAATAATAAGCCACTCATCATGGCATGTGGTACATAATGTGTACCGCATGACTGTTTTACCATTGCTAAGGTAACATCCATTGACGTTGCGCCAGCACTTGAGATAGCAGGGCGAGGAAAACGCCATCCCATTGTATACATTAAAAATATAGCAACAATTTCTCTAAATAAATCAGTCAATAGCGCGATGCCACCTAGTTCTGCCGAATGTAATTGCGTAAATAAGATTCCTGACATTGAGTACCAGCCATAACCTTGTGCTAATGCTAATGTTTCGTTCAGTGCAAAATGCTTGTTAAGCAAAAAGTAGTTGAAGAAGCCAGCAATACATGACCCTATAAAAGCAGCTAAAGGTACAATTAAAATCTTCCAGCTTAACCACGTACGGTTGAAATGAGTGAAGGCAAGTTCAATACCAATTAAGAAAATAAACAGTAATAATAAATACCAACTATTAAATGCAATATGTGCATTGAATTGAGTGACAATAGCTCCCAATAGAACACCGACGCCTAAGGCAAGAAAGGCTTTTGCAATATTCTTTAAAGCATTTACAAAAAGTTGAAGTGAGATTTTTCCTTTTACACTTTGTTTATCGAAAATTGTATAAGCCAATAAACACGTAAAAAAAGAACCAAAAGATGTGGTAAGCGCAATGATTATAGCTGGTGGAAGTATCGCAGAAGGGTTCTTAATTTGATCAAGTGCTAGTGTTAACTCTAAAGCCACACTTGCTAAAAGAATATAAGAAAAATAGGGCAGTATTTTAAAAATAAACTGGCGGATATTTAGAGATAATTTAGGTGCTAAAAAATATCCGGAAGCAAGTGCTAAAAAAATTTGAATGATAAGATAAAAAGATTGCATATAATAATAGGTGGATTGTTTTTAACCCACCTATTATGTCTTGAACATTTTAAGCTGCATAGCTCTGTGAGTTTTTATTTAATAGTAAATAATCTTTAGGATTAACTTTGCGCGTTTCTAGCCAGTACTTCCATGTATAGGTTGGCCATAACGAAAAGTTTTTTCCATCGGCAGATTGATACCAGCTACTACAGCCTCCAGCTTGCCACACAGTCCCTTGAAGCTGAGTTTGAACCCGCTCGTTAAAAGCATCTTGAACTTCTGGTTTGATCTCAATTGCTTTTTGACCAGATTTCTCTACAAGTTGAATGAGCTGTAAAATGTAATTTACTTGAGATTCAATCATAAAAATAACTGAATTATGACCTAATACTGTGTTGGGGCCGACCAATTGGAATAGGTTGGGAAAGTTTTTAGTCATAATGCCATAATAACTTTCTGCACCATCTTTCCATGCTTGTTTTAACTCGAGTTGATTGCGTCCAATACAAGTGAAATGTTTTAAGTAAATACGTGGGTCAGTAATAAAACCTGTGCCGTAAATTAAACAATCAATAGGCCGTTCTTTACCATCTTTAGTAATAATACTGTTTTCTTTAATTTCTTGAATGTTATCCGTTATTAGCTCAACATTTTTACGGTTAAATGTAGGGAAGTATTTATTTGAAATAAGAATACGTTTACATCCCATCACAAAGTCCGGTGTGAGTTTCTTAGCCACTTCCTTGTCTTTAACTTGGAAGCGAATGAAAGCTTCTGCCAACTTTTGACCATATTTCATAATTTGAGGTTGAACAATCGGTACAACGCGTGACTCATTACTCCAATAAAGACGACTACGATGAATTTGGCGATAAATATTGGAAGATTTGAATAATGCTTTACTCAAACCTGAGTATTTGCGTTCATCTCGTGGTATTACCCATGCTGCCGTTCTTTGAAATACATAGAGTTGCTTAACATCTCCAGCTATTTGCGGAATATATTGAATTGCGCTACCACCTGTACCAATAGATGCAACTGATTTACCATTCAAATTATAGTCATGTTCCCATTGTGATGAATGGAAAACTTTGCCTTTAAATTTTTCGATACCCTGGATATGGGGAATTTGTGGGATATGCAACGGGCCTGATGCAAAAACTACAAATTGAGCTTCAATAGAAGGCTGATTTTTAAAGTCTAGAGTCCATATATGACGTGCTTCATCATATTGGATATTACTCACATCATGGTTAAACTTGCAGTAATTTTTAATCTTATATTTTTCTGTAATATCTTGAATATATTGAAAAATTTCAGGAGCTTCAGCATAGCGTTTTGACCAGTCGGTTTTGGGTGCAAAAGAGAGAGAATACATATGAGATTGAACATCACATGCCGCACCTGGGTAGCGATTTTCTCGCCAAGTTCCGCCAACATCATTTGATTTTTCTAAAATAACAAAGTCTTGCTGTTGATTTTGCAGTAAACGGATTGCCATTGCTAGGCCACCAAATCCAGCACCAATAATAGCGATTTTAGTTTTTTGAATAGCATCTTGCTTTGCGTTTAGCATTGGAAACCCTGCATAAGCTAAAAGGAGGATTGCAGGCAAGACTAACGTTTTTTAACCAGTTTAAACATGATTGTATCGACGTGAAAATTGATAGATTCGGCAATTAATTTTCTTTCTTGTTTATAGTAAAACATTTGAGTCTAGGGAAATTGATAGAAGAATGAAACGGTCGATACTTGGTTTAATGTATTTAATTCAAGGAATGCGCAATGCAGGCATTGATGTCGACTCACGTTTGGCTGGTATAGGAATTAAGGTTGATGCTTTAGATCCGAGTTCCACAATTCATGATCGCCTAGAATGGGATATTCAGCAAATTATTAGTGAAAATGTTGAGCCTGAAAAGGGCCTATTTATTGGACAGCATTATGCTTTAGCGGGTTACGGCCCATTGCTTATGTTGCTTGTAACAAGTAATGATGTTCAAACTGCATTAAATAAAGGGATAAAGTATCAAAAACTTACTCATTTATTTGGTGCTTTAGGCCTAGATGAAACTGATGAGCGTACAATTTTAAGTTATTTGCCTGTTGATTTGAAAACACAAATTGGCAAGTTGCGGGCACAATGTGAAGTTTCAGGAACTTATAAATTTATTCAAGATATTTATACGATGATGGGATTACAAATGCCTGCTATGCGTATAGAACTTCCATTTGAAAAACCAACTGACTCAGATACTTTATCTCGCTATTTTGCATACTATGGCGATGATGTGCACTTTAATGGTAAATATGCAGTATTTAGCCTAAGCAAGGATGTGCTTGAAATTAAGATTCCCTCAGCGGATATCATTACACATCGTATTTATGAATCAAAATGTATTACAGAAATAACAAGATTAAATCAACAAGATCACCAAACTCCACATATCATACAATGTGTGCAAGATTATCTTGAGTTGCAACAAGGTATTATTCCGAGCATGGCGGAAACTGCTTTTGCATTGAAAATGCCTGAAAGGACACTAAGGCATCAATTGCAACAGTTAAATACGAGTTATAAGCAAATTCGTGAACAAATCATCAAGAATAAGGCATTAAAGCTTATGGAATATAGGGAATACTCAATAGAAGTTATTGCTGAATTGCTCGGTTATTCTGAACCAGCGGCATTTAATCATGCATTTAAACGATGGTTTGGACAGAGTCCTCGACAATATGGCAAAGAGTCATCGTCGTAATTCTTGATGCTAAAAGCTAATGTGGTTGAACAAAATGTTCGCTATACTCCTATCAGTTAAAATTGAAATAAAACGATATGTTAAATTTAAAATCTTCTCATAGTACTGCATTCTCACCTTCTTCCCCAGCAGAACGCTATGCTGAGGCTTTAGCTTCAGGCCAGTTTATGGCAGATGAAGCGCAAGCACAGGCAGTGCAAGAATTAGATCGCGTATGGAAAGAACTTTTAAACCGTTATAAAGCCTCTAAAAAAGCTTTCCGTCGTTTTCGCCGCCAAACATCACCTAAAGGTGTCTATATGTGGGGTGGTGTAGGTCGTGGAAAAACTTGGCTTATGGATCAATTTTATGAGTCAGTGCCGTTTCGTCGTAAAACACGTATGCATTTTCATCATTTCATGCAACATGTTCATAAAGAGCTAAATAAGCTTTCAGGCCAACGTAATCCACTTGAAATCGTGGCTGACCAAATTTATAAAGATGCAGTCGTTATTTGTTTTGATGAGTTCTTTGTATCAAACGTAACAGATGCAATGATTCTGAGTGATTTATTTCAAAAACTGTTTGTTCGTGGCGTGACATTAATTGCAACATCAAACATTGCACCAGACGGCTTATATAAAAATGGTATTCATCGTGACCGTTTCTTGCCAACAATTGAAATGGTTAAAAAGAACTGCGCTATTTTAAATGTAGATGCAGGTGTGGATTATCGTTTACGCGTATTAAAACAAGCTCAATTATTTAAATCACCATTAAGTAATGAAGTCCAAAACTGGATGTCTGAACGCTTCAGTGCATTAACTCATACACAAGCTCATTCTCAAGAGCCTATTGTAATCAATAATCGTATTGTTGAGACTCTAGGGCATACAGAAGATGTATTATGGTGTGAGTTTTCTGAACTCTGCTTTAAACCACGTAGCCCAGCAGATTTTATTGAAATTGCAAATATCTATAATACGGTTCTGGTGAGTAATGTTCCTCATTTAACAGATTTCTTGTCTGAAGGCACACGTCGTTTTATTTATCTAGTCGATGAGTTTTATGACCGTGGAGTAAAATTACTTTTAACTTCTCAAGATAGTATTATTGATATTTATCAAGGTGAAAAATTAGCCTTTGAAATTGAGCGTACTCGTTCGCGTTTATTAGAAATGCAATCTGATGAATATTTGCATTCAGAACATCGCCATATTGATGAAGCTAAAAACGCATAAAAAATAGATATGAAAAGCGCTCTATATAGGGCGCTTTTTTTTACAACAAAAATAGATAAATTTCGTTAAATAGTGCTTTTTCAAGCTGCAAAGTTTGATATAACTAAATACGCTTTAGAAAAATAAGATAGTGAACTTTTTTGTCTGTTAACAAAAAGTCTAGTTTCAGTATCTTTAAATATTGAATAAATTGTTGGGAATCCTAGTTAGAATTTTAATATTTCCTATATAGATAAATTTATCTTTGTCAATAGTTTTACAAGGGAAAATGCTTACTATTTAGGAATGTGATATTAGTATTCAGCTTAATTTAAATCGGTATACTAGGATTCTCTTGGTATAAAAAGTAGCAACTTCAGGAAAGACAATGACTGCACGTATTCAAAAAGGCAAGTTAGCGATTGCTAAAGAACTTTACGATTTTATCGAAAATGAAGCTTTACCAGGTTCTGGTTTAGATAGTGAAACTTACTGGAAGAACTTTGAGCAAGTTGTTGTCGATCTTAGCCCAAAAAATAAAGCATTATTGGCTAAGCGTGATGAATTACAAGCAAAAATTGATGAATGGCACCGTAACAACAAATTTGAATTAGGTGCTTATAAGGCGTTCTTAACTGAAATTGGTTATTTATTGCCAGAAGTTGAAGATTTTCAAATTACAACTGAAAATGTTGATGAAGAAATCGCATTATTGGCAGGGCCGCAGTTAGTTGTACCTGTGCGTAATGCACGTTATAGCTTAAATGCAGCAAATGCTCGTTGGGGCTCTTTATATGATGCACTTTACGGCTTCGATGTAATTTCTGAAGAAGGCGGGGCTGAAAAAGGTAAAGGATATAATCCTGTACGTGGTGCAAAAGTTATCGAGTTCGCTAAAAATTTCTTAAATGAAGTTTTTCCACTTGCGCAAGGTTCGCATGCAGATGCAACAAAATATGCGATTGAGCAAAATAAACTTGTTGTAACTTTGAAAGATGGTTCAAAAACAGGTTTAGCTCATGAAGCTCAGTTCGTTGGTTTCAACGGTGAAGAAGCGAATCCTACAGAAGTTGTACTTCTAAGTAATGGCCTTCATGTCATTATCGAAATTGATGCGACTAGCCCAATTGGTCAAACTGATTTAGCTGGTGTTAAAGATTTAACATTTGAAGCAGCTGTAACTACAATTCAGGATTTAGAAGATTCTGTTGCTGCGGTAGATGCTGAAGAAAAAATTGAAGGCTACCGTAACTGGTTAGGTTTAATGAAGGGTACGCTTCAAGAATCTATCGAGAAAAATGGTAAAACGATTGTTCGTGATTTAAATAAAGACCGCGAAATTAAAAACTTAATTGGTGGCACAACAAAACTTCATGGTCGTTCACTTATGTTACTTCGTAACGTAGGTCATTTAATGACTAACCCAGCTATTTTGGTAGATGGGGAAGAAATTTTCGAAGGAATTATGGATGCATTGGTAACACCATTGTTGTCAGTTGCGGACATTCGTAGTGAAAACGAAAACAAGAACTCTCGCAAAGGCTCTATGTATATTGTTAAACCCAAAATGCATGGTCCAGAAGAAGTTGCGTTTGCTGTAGAGTTATTTGAACGTGCTGAACAGGCGATTGGATTACCCGCGAAGTCATTAAAAATTGGTATTATGGATGAAGAACGTCGTACATCTGTAAACTTGAAAAACTGTATCGCTGCTGCAAAAGACCGTACTATCTTTATTAATACTGGTTTCATGGACCGTACTGGCGATGAAATTCATACGTCAATGGAAGCTGCACCAGTTGTTCGTAAAGAAGCTGTAAAAACACAAAAATGGATTGCTGCTTACGAAAACCGTAACGTTGCAATTGGTTTGAAGACTGGTTTACAAGGTAAAGCACAAATTGGTAAAGGCATGTGGCCAAAACCAGATAGCATGAAAGATATGTTGGCAACTAAAGCTGCACATCCAAATGCGGGTGCATCATGTGCTTGGGTTCCATCTCCGGCAGGTGCGGTACTTCATGCAATGCATTATCATCAAGTTAATGTAAAAGCGCGTCAAGATCAGTTAAAAGCTGAAGAAATGTTGTCATTAGACGACTTGTTGACTCCGCCGTTTGCACCAGAAACAAATTGGTCAGCAGAAGAGATCAACAACGAACTTGAAAATAACTGTCAAGGTATTTTGGGTTATGTAGTTCGTTGGGTTGACTTAGGCGTGGGTTGTTCGAAAGTTCCTGATATTAACAACGTGGGCTTGATGGAAGACCGTGCAACATTACGTATTTCTTCTCAACACGTTGCGAACTGGTTGCGTCACGGTATTGTGACTCGTGAACAAGTTGAAGAAGTGCTTAAACGCATGGCGAAAATTGTTGATGAGCAAAATGCGAATGATCCATTGTACAAACCAATGGCAGCTAACTTTGAAACTAATATCGCTTTCCAAGCAGCTTCCGACCTAATCTTCAAAGGTTGTGAACAGCCTTCTGGTTATACTGAGCCGTTACTACACGCTGCTCGTTTAAAGTTAAAAGGTTATACAGGTGACTAATTTTAACCTGTCATAAAAGAAGCCTCTTCGGAGGCTTTTTTATTTGCAAGAATAAATCAAATGTATGACTTAATTATTACTCACAATTCCAATTTTAGTGACACCTAAACGCTGTGCTGTAGCCATAACCATTGCTACGTTTTTATATTCAGCCATTTGGTCAGGTTTAAGTTTGATCTGGTCTTGATCTTTTTTGGCAATAACACCTTGAAATAAAGTTTCTAGTGCCTTGCGGTCAGAAACCTGTTGGTTATTCCAAAATACTTTGCCAGCAGCATCAATACGAACATCAATGACTTCAGGTGGCTTTTCATTTGTTGGTGGCGGTGTACCATTTGGCAAATTAATATTAATCGCGTTGTTTGGCGCAGGTATGGTAATAATAAACATAATAATGAGTACCAGCATGACATCAATAAGAGGTGTCATGTTGACTTCTAACATCACGTCATCATCATTATTTGAGCCGACATTCATACCCATAAAATTCTCCTTAAGTTAATTACGGGGAGGCTGGAGGGTTAGTAACAAAGGCAATTTTGCCAATACCGGCTTGTTTGGTGGTGCTAATAACCTGATCTATTGCCTCAAAATGGGTAAGCTGATCTCCACGAATGTGTACCTCTGGCTGAGGCCTTTTTTGTGCAACTGCTTGAAGCTTTGATAGCAATATTTCTTTATTAGGCACATAGTTTTCATTCCAGAAAATATCTCCTTTCTTGTTCACAGAAAGTTGAATATTTTCAGGTGTGGTGGCATATGGCGTATTTTTTTCTTCTGGTAGTTTCACAGGAACCGTATGTGTAACTACCGGTATTGTAATGAGAAAAATAATAAGTAAAACCAACATGACATCCACGAGAGGCGTCGTGTTAATTGTGCCAATCATTTCATCATCATCTTCAGAGCCAACACTCATACCCATAATGTTTACTCCTGATTATTTAATGCTGCGGTTAATGGAGTTATTGGTATTAATTTCTCCGCTTAATAAAACCGCATGCAAATCTGAACCAAACGAACGGACATTTTCCATAACTGCTTTATTACGGCGAGTTAGCCAGTTGTAACCAAGTACAGCAGGTACTGCGACTGCGAGGCCAATAGCTGTCATAATTAAAGCTTCACCTACAGGACCCGCGACTTTATCAATAGATGCTTGACCTGAGATGCCGATGGCTGTTAATGCATGATAAATTCCCCAAACCGTACCAAAAAGACCAACAAATGGTGCTGTTGATCCAACTGTTGCCAAGAAAGCTAAACCACCACCTAAGTGATTTTGTATTTTTTCAATTGCGCGTTGAATTGAAATGCTTACCCATGTATTAAAGTCAATACGTTCAAGTAAAGAGCCGCCGTGTGATTTGGTTGAATTAATGCCTTTTTCTGCAATAAAGCGGTATGCACTACTTTGCTCTAGATTATCGGCTGCATTATCTAGTGAAGTTGCTTCCCAAAAACTTTTCTCTGCTTCTTTACCTTGGCGCTTTACTTTAGCTTGCTGTAAGAATTTAGAAATAATGATGTACCACGTACCAATCGACATGAGTACTAATATAAATAAAGTAGATTTAGCAACTAAATCTCCCTCACGCCAAAGCGCTTCTAGGCCATAGGGATTTTTAACAGTTTCGCTAGTTGCTGGCTTTGGTGGTGGAGTTGGAGTATTTACATTTGAAGTGGCTTCAGTAGTTGCTGTTGCAACAGGAGTATTCGTTTCTTCTGCAAAAACCGAGCTTAATGGAAGTAAAGAGCATGCTGCGATTAAACTTGCAGAAGCGAAGCGTACTAGGTGTTGAGTTGATTTTTTCATCATATTATCTCCAATATTTTTAATTTCTTGCTAATTCAATTGTTTATTCAATTACAAATGGATATTCAATTTCATACCAGTCTTGCTGAGGCACGCCATCTTTCATTGCAGGTTTGAACGTACATAGGCTGTAGGCTTTAGTTGCCGCCTTATCTAGGTTTTTGCTGCCACTTGATTTTTTTACTTTGGCATCAATGACTTTGCCTGAAGTATCAACCAAAACACGTATACGCACAGTACCTTGTTCTTCATTCATCAGTGCTTCACGAGGATATTCCGGTTTTTCACAGCCAGCAGAACCCTCCGAAACACCGCGAGTTACGCCAGCTGGTTTAGGAGTTGGGGCAGCTGCCACTGGAGCTGGTGCGGCAACAGGGCTTGGTGATGGGGTGCTAGGTGCAGCAGGAGCTGGGGTAGCAACTTTAGTTGGTTGAGCTACTGGTGTCGTTTTTTGTACCGGTGTCGCTATTTTCTCTACTTGTTTAGACGGCTCAGGAACTTTGGCAACTTTTTCTACCATTTTAGGTGGCTCAGGCGGTTTTTCCTTAGGTTTTGGCTCCTCTGGTTTAGGTGGAGGAGGTGGTTTAATATCTTGAATAATTTGTAATTCCACAGGTTTTTCTGCTGGTTTTTGAATATTGTTTGCTAAACCTGACATCAGAATATAGGCAACAATAAGATGCAGAAAAAGTACTGCGGCAATACCAATAAGGCGCTTTGCAGATTTATTTTCTATGTCTGTAAAAGTCATGCCCATAGTTACTCCTGAAACTGTAGACAAACAATTTTTTAAATAACTGTTTGACTAAGAATGGGTATTTGTTCTGCAAACTAACTGTTGAGAGTTATGTTTGCAGAACAACCATTTAGAACTTATATGTACCTCGTACAAAGTACGTACGTCCTAAAGGATCTGCGTAACGTGGGTCATATCCCATTTGGAAGTTGTCACCGACATTTGAAGCAGGAGGGTCTTCATCAAAAATATTTTTAATACCAGCGGTCACTTCTAGATTTTTAAAGCCTTTGTATGTGCCTGAAATGTTGTATGTTGTATAGTCGCTCACTTTGTGATTTTGATAACCAGGCTTAACAGAAGAACTTGAATTTTGATCTTGATAACCGCGAGAGAAGTTTTGTTGGAGGTTTAAAGCCCAGTTTTCATAATTCCAATTTAGGTTTGCAGTATGTTTCCATCGCAGAATAATAGCTTGGTAGTCTAGACCGCTATAAGTGCCGGCAACACTTTTCCATTCGCCATTTGGCTCGGCTTGATATTTGTAATCTGTAATATATGTTCCATCAATGTTGAAACCAAAACGACCTGTAGCAGTCATTGGAGAAACCCAACTTAAGCCGACATCGAAACCTGAGGTTTTAATTCCACCTAAATTTTGTTGTGTTGTAATAATATAATCTAATGAGCCATCAGGATTACGTACAAATTTGTCTGCATATTTCACAGGGTCATCAAAAATAGCAGTTTCTGAAAGTGTAGCAATTTGCTTGTCTACTTCAATATTGAAATAGTCGAGAGTAAAGGCTAAATTTTTAATTGGTTCAAATACTAAGCCAGCAGTAAAAGACTTTGATTCTTCTGGATCTAGAGTTTTATTTCCTCCATTTTGTCTGTCGAATTGCATATTACAATCACGTTCTCTTACACCACCTGGTTTTAAGACATTCCCTGGGCAGAGTACGGGATCATAATAGTATCCACCAGTATTGGTTACTGAGTTTGGTCCATTCACTTCCCAAAGTGTTGGCGCTCTGAAACCAGTACTATAAGTAGTACGGAACATTAACTGTTTAATAGGTTCCCAACGAAGTGCAAATTTTGGATTAAACGTATCACCAAAATCATTGTAGTCATCATAACGAGCGGCAATTTGAGCTTCTAAAGTTTTAAGAAGTGGGATATGGAATTCGGTAAATACCGATTTAATATTACGATCGCCGGTATTTACTGGTTCATCAGGATCGACGCCTGTACTAGGTGCCACTCGGGCAACATCAGTAACGACTTTTGAAGTCCAATCTTCATAACGATAGCTTGCTCCAACCGCAAAACCAACGTCTCCAGCGGGTAATTTAAATATAGGTCGACTTGCAGTGAAATCAACGGTAGTTGTATCTAGGTTGGCTTTTAAGTATTTACCTTCAACTCCTAACTCATTCCATGCATTAGCATCTTCAGGGTTTTGTGGCCCGAATGGGTTTAAAATGCCATTGTTTAAAGCTTCTTGTGTTTTATCAAAGTTTAAATAGCCACTTACGATAGCATCCGATGCACTACTATGCGCATAGGTAATGCCTGAATTAATATCCCAACCATGAGTTTCACCCTCAATACCAGCAAACAATCTATGAGATTGGTTAATACTGTTACTTATACGATTACCTGATTGTGAACGCAGATATAAAGGGATAGTTCCAGTAGCACCTGCTAAAGCTGGAGTGATACCTTTACCTGGATAATATTTACTACTAGGGTCAAGAGTCAGATCAAAAAATACATCTGGTGCAACTGAAGTAGTGACTTCACTTCTTGCATATAAATATTCTGCAATCGCGTTAAAATTATCATTTAGTTTAAAAGTAGCTCTGCCCATAGCTGAGATATCTTCAGTTTTTGGAACAATACCAATTACTGCTTGGCTATTATATTTACAAATTTGACCATCAGTCTCTACTAGAGGATTATTACCACAACCTGTAGATGCATAGGGATTACCTAATCCAGGTACATTAGCAGGGAATGAACCACTACTAGTTTTGTGGATTCCTAATTCAGGTAGTATGCCTCCACGTCGACTAACTTTACGGTCTTTGGCCATGACATCATCGCCTTTGCGATAGTCCACAACGCCAAAAACGTTATAGCCATTTTCGTCTAAATCACCAAAGCCACCAAAGATGCTATAGTCTTGCTGTTCACCACCTTTTTGTTCTGGTTTTTGATAGCCTGCGGTCAGATTAAGTCCTGTAAACTGCTTTTTGGTAATGAAGTTAATTACCCCGCCAATTGCATCTGTTCCATAAATGGAAGAGGCGCCATCTCGTAAAACCTCAATACGGTCTAACATTGCAAGTGGGATAATATTTAAGTTTGTGACACCGCTATCATAGGCATTTGCAGCTAGTCGTCGACCGTTCAGTAAAACAAGTGTCTTATTGGCGCCTAAAGCCCTAAGGTTTGCCGCCGAGCCTGCTGTTTTGCTTGCACCGACGTTACTGGCAGTAACAAAGTTCGATTGGTTTGCACTAATTTTGGCTAAGGCTTCTTCAGTTGTAGTTACCCCTTGTTTTAAAATTTCATCAACTTTTACTACCGTAATTGGTGAAGCGCTTTGAGCAGCAACTCCTTTAATTGATGAACCTGTCACAGCAACTTTTATGACTTTGACTGGTTTGTCTTCAGATGTTGATGATGGTTCGGTTTCTGCTGCTTGTGCCAGGGTAAGACACATCATGCTTAAACTAAGGGTGCTTAATTTAAGAATTGTTTTGCCGATCTTGGGGGTTACCTGAGATCGAACATTGTATTTTTTTTTCATCGTGGATTTGATCCCTTTTTGTTGTAGTTAGCGATATTGCTGAAAAGTGTTTAAGCAAAGCAAGTGCCAACTATATATTTTTCTTTTTTTAGTTTATGCAAAATATTGATAAATATTGATTTTATTATGTTTTAGGCTGTAATTCAGAGGGTAGAATCAAACAAATTATTTTTCTATTTGGAAAAAAATAATGAGTTGGCGAAAAGTTTCAAATTTATTTGTATAAAAAATAATCATTGTTTGAATCTTCATGTATTAGATATCCATTTCTGTATCTTTTTAGAACTTTATTAAATGTAATTATATAACGTAACATTATGGTAATTTCATATACTTATATTTATAAATCAAAGTGTTAATCTGTTATTTTTTGTGAAAAATAACGATTTTTTCTGAACTAGAATGAAACATTTATGACTTTTAATTGTGCAATATAGGTTAATGATGGATAGGTTATATAAATATAATATTTGGCAAAAACTTACTTTTATTTATATAGTCCCAGAAGTTTTAAGTGCCTAATAAAAATGTAAATTTTAAATATTTTTATATGGATTATTCTTGATCACAAAATATGGCATGAAATTCGCTTTATATTAGATAGTTACAGCTTTCTAATTTTATTGTTAGCTTTTTCCATTTGATCAAATAAAAGATTGAATAAAACGGTTAGTAATTTACAAAGAAGAAAGTAGTCCGTTGAGAAAGAACTTTTCTTATGCGGATTTAGATGTTACTCAAAAGGATAATATCTTTAAAATATTAATTAAGTAGGTAGGAACTTGAAATTAAAAATTTTTAAGCTCGCCATTTTAAGTCTGGCTATTACATCAGTTTCTTGTGCTTTCGCCCAAACGCCTGCACAACCAAACAAAATATTACATGTTGCTTATGAAGCGCCTGATGATGGTTTTGACATGGTTAAAACCACCAATTTTTATAGTGGTAGTATTGTGGAAGCTATTTTCGAGCCTTTACTCAAATATGATTATTTAGCTCGTCCTGTGCAGTTAGTTCCTTATACGGCTGAAAGTCTGCCTAAGGTTGAACAAGACGGTAAAGTTTATACATTTAAAATTAAACCAGGTATTTACTTCACCAATGACCCTGCTTTTAAAGGTAAACGCCGTGAACTTGTGGCAGAAGATTATGTTTATGCAATTAAACGCATTTTAGATCCTGAAAATAGGGCACCTTCTGTTTCATTTATTGATGGGAAATTGTTAGGTGCCGATGCGGTTGTAGCTCAAGCAAAGAAAACTGGAAAGTTTGATTACGCCGCACCCATTGCAGGGCTTAAAGTGCTTGATCGATATACTCTACAACTCACTTTAACTCGGCAAGACTTTAATTTTCCTTATATTCTTGCCTATATATCTTTTGGTGGAGTTGCTAAGGAGGTTGTTGATTATTACGGTGATCGTATTGGCATGCATCCAGTAGGTACTGGACCTTACATGTTAAGTAAATATGTTCCAAGAAGTAAGGTCGAGTTGGTTGCCAATCCTGATTATCGTGGTTTTGTTTGGAACTTTAAGTCGACAGGCACGCCGTGGGATAACCAGCTTGTTAAAGAAATGTCTGGAAAGAAAATGCCGCAAGTTGGCAAGGTGGTGGTCAGTATTATTGAAGAGCAACAGTCACGGTGGTTAGCTTTTCAGTCTGGTCAATTAGATTTTGATAGACTTACAGCAGATGCTGTTCCGCAAGCTTTAGATGGCAATCAACTTAAGACTTCTTTTCAAAAAAGAGGAATTAAACACTTTCCATATAAAGAACCTGAAATTACCTATACGATGATGAACATGCGTGACCCTGTCATTGGTGGTTTTAGTCCTGAAAAAATAGCGCTTCGTAGAGCAATTACTTTGGCTTATGATCAAAATGAAAGCATACGACAAGTATATAAAGGTCAGGCAGTTAGAGCAGAAATGTTTATACCTGAAGGTGTAAATGGATATAACCCGAAGTACAGAAGTAGCGTAAGATACAACCCGCTATTAGCCAATAAACTACTTGATCATTATGGTTATAAAAAAGGGGTTGATGGTTACCGAAACTTACCAAATGGGAAGCCTTTGGTTTTAAAAATTAATAATGAAAATAGCTCGGCTTCAGTTATTCTTTCCGAACTATGGAAAAAAAATCTAGATGCCATTGGTATTCGTGCTGACTTTAAAGTAAGTAATTTTGCAGATAATTTAAAAGCCGCAACTCAATGTAAATATATGATTTGGGGCGGCGCATGGATTGCTGACTATCCTGAAGGAGATAATTTCGCACAATTACTGTATGGTCCAAACGCAGGTCAGGGAAACCATGCTTGTTACCAGTCTAAAACATATGATGCTCTTTATAATCAAGCCACTCATTTACCACCCCAACAACGTCTTCCATATTATGAAAAGCTTAACCGCCAGATTGAGGCTGATAATCCGTGGATCGTTCATGTAACTCGAATTCGTAATTGGTTGATACGGCCACAAGTTCAGGGTTTTAAACCCCACCCAATGATGAATACAAACTGGCAATATCTTGATATTACCCCTGTTAAAAAATAATTTTAGATAAAGATAATTATGACTGAAAATTTAATAAAACAGCTCAAGCATTGTAGTGTGGGTTTGCTATTTGCCAGTATGGCATTAACTGGATCTACAAGTATTTTTGCAAAAAGCCCAGCCGATCCAAATAAAGTTCTACGTTATGTATTCCCGACAGCTGAAACAGGTTTCGACCCAGCTTATATCCATGATTTATATTCGGCGCATGTAACTACTTCAATATTTGAAACTTTATATACGTATGACTATTTAGCAAGACCTGCAAAATTAATTCCTCATATTGCTACGACTATGCCACAAGTCAGTGCAGATGGTCTGACTTATACCATTCACATTAAAAAAGGCATTTATTTTACGCCGGACCCTGTGTTTAAAGGGAAGTCTAGAGAGTTAACAGCCAATGATTATGCGTACTCTTTTAAGCGCTTATTGGATCCGAATTTACGTTCTCCCAATAGCTGGTTATTAGAGAACAAAATTGAAGGTATGGATGCATTAATAAAAGCAGCCAATAAAACCGGAAAATTTAACTATGACCAAAAGGTAAGTGGTTTACAAACACCTGATAAGTACACTTTGGTGATCCGATTAGTTAAACCAGATTATAACTTTCCTTTATTACTGGCACATGACCCGACAGGTGCTGTGGCGCGTGAAGTCATCGAAAAGTATAAAGATAAAGCTGGTTTTGTCATGGGACATCCTGTAGGTACAGGCCCTTATGTACTGAGCAAGTGGGTGCCAGCTTCGCGCATTGTTTTAAAAGCGAATCCTGATTATCGCGGTTTTACTTGGAACTTTGCAGCCAGTAGCCCTGAGGATGGGGCAATTGTAAAACGCCTTAAAGGTAAAAAAATGCCTCAAATAGGCACAATTGATATTCAGGTTATGGAAGAAAACCAATCACGATGGCTGGCATTTCAGCGTGGTGAAATTGATATATTTCAGCTTGAAGGTCAACTGATCGCAAAAGCAATTAAAGACGGTAAATTAAGACCTGAGCTGGCTAAAGAAGGTGTGCATTTATCTCGTATTGTTGATCCTGAAATTAGCTATATTTATTGGAACCTTAAAAATCCAGTCGTAGGCGGAATGAGTAAAGAAAAGATTGCGTTACGCCGTGCAATTGCAATGTCTCGCTCACTAGATCAAGAAATTAAATTAGTAAGAAATGATGATGCCGAGCGTCTACATTTTCCAGTTCCACCCGGTGTAGTGGGATATGACCCTCAGTATAGAACCAGTACGCCATATTCGGTGAAAGCAGCAAATTTACTATTAGATAAATATCACTATAAAAAAGATGCATCAGGTTGGCGCACTCAACCAAATGGGAAGCCCCTTGTCATTGAATATATGGCACGTAATGACAGTATTGGTCAACAAAGCGCTGAGCTTTGGAAAAAGAACTTTGACAGTTTGAATATTCGAATGGTGTTTAAACCAATGCTTTTTGCAGATCTAATTCGAGCACAAAAACAGTGTGATGGAATGTTTGGTTCCTCTGCATGGATAGCCGATTATCCGGATGGGGATAATTTTATGCAGAATTTTTATGGTCCCAATACGCATATGACAAACTGGTCTTGTGGCTCAATTCCAGAGTTTGATCAGTTGTATCGCCAAACCCAACAAATGCAATCAGGTCCTGAACGGGATGCACTTTATCGAAAAATGACGCGTTTGTTAGAAGTCTATATGCCTGTGCAGATGTCCTATGCCCGCTACCGAAATATGTTGGCCCAGCCGCATGTCATTGGCTATAAAAAGCATCCAATTTTACATGCTGAGTGGATGTACTTTGATATTGATACAAATACTAAATCTAATCATTAAATGAAAAATCTGGAGATATGATGAAGAATAAAACACTAAAAATGACAACGTTATGTATGCTGGCTATAGGTATAAACCAATATGCTTCAGCTGAAACAACTCGTAGTACATTGCCACTACTTAAAGCAAAGCAGCTTCCAACATGGTGTGATTCTAATTTAAAAAAAATTCAGCAACAGATTACAGACTTTGAGAAAACACCTGTTAATGCTAACGTGGCAGCGGCACCTATTTTGGCAAAATGGGATAAAATTTTTGCTCATTTTGAAGATTTTTCAGGTCCGATAAGTTTATATAGTAACGTAGACCCAGATGCAAAGTTGCGTAAGGCAGCCGAAGATTGTGAAATCAAAATTAATCAATTTCACACTGATATGTTTCAAAATCCCAAGCTATATAACTTAATTAAAAATACACAAGCAACGGACCCTATTGATAAAAAATATCGTCAAGATATTTTGAGCCAATTTGAAGATACAGGTGTTCAACTTGAACCTACAAAACGCGCAAGAATGAAAGCTATTCTGGATGAATTGACTAAATTAGAACAAGAATATGCCCGTAACGTTCGTGATAACCCTGAAAAACTTGAGTTTACTCCTGAAGAGATGAAGGGTTTACCAGAAAGTTATATTTCAGGTTTGAAAAAGAATGCGAAAGGAAATTATTTAGTTGGTTTTGAATATCCAGAATATCGGCCATTTATGGAGTTGGCAGACAATGATGATGCTCGAAAAAGATATCAGATTGCTTTTACAAGACGTGGTACTGAGCAAAATTTAAAACTACTCAAGCAGGCAGTAGATTTGCGTTATGAGTTGGCACAATTGTTTGGAAAAGCAAGTTATGCGGATTGGGTTTTAAAAGATCGTATGGCTAAAACCCCTGATGCTGTAAACCAGTTTTTAGCAGAAGTACAAAAAACAGTAGCACCTCTTGAACGTAAAGAAGTCGAAGAACTCCGAGCATTTAAAGCGCAAACCTTAAAAACGCCATTAGATAAAACCGAGATAACACGTTGGAGTGAAGCTTACTGGAGCGAAAAACTTCGTAAGAGTAAATATCAGATTGATCAGGAAAAACTTCGTGATTATTTCCCAACTTTAGCTGCTCAAAAGTGGTTGTTTGCTATTTCATCTGACCTTTACGGTATTGACTTTAAACCTGTCAAAGTAAAAGCATGGCAGGATGAAGTTGAATATTACGATGTAGTTGATAAAAAGACAGGAAAACTTTTGGGCGGCCTATATATGGATAAATTCCCTCGTGAGGGGAAATATGGCCATGCCGCGGTTTGGGGCGTATACGGTGGTAGCATTTTAACCAACCGTTTACCTATTTCAGCATTGGTCACCAATTTTAACCGCAAAGGTTTAAATAGTGATGAGCTAGAAACTTTTGTTCATGAGTTTGGTCATGCCTTGCATGGCATTTTGTCAAATACACGTTATGCAAGTCAGTCAGGAACATCCGTAGAACGTGATTTTGTAGAAGCACCTTCGCAAATGTATGAAGAGTGGGCGCGCCGTAAAGAAACCTTATCTAAAGTTGCCGATTATTGTGATCCAGCATGTCCACGTGTTGATGATGAGTTAATTGCCCGTTTAAAAGCGGTACATAACTATGGACGTGGTTTGCGTTATGCACGTCAGACACTCTATGCCCAGTACGATATGGCCCTTCATAGCGCTGATGCTTTAAAAGTAAAACCTTTGGAAACTTGGCAAAAAATGGAAGCCGCTACAGCCTTAGGTTATGTACCAACAACTGAATTTCCAGGTCAGTTTGGGCATTTGATGGGCGGTTACCAAGCAGGTTATTACGGCTATATGTGGTCTGAAGTTTTGGCTTTAGACATGCTTTCTGCTTATGGCGATAACCTCAATAATCCGCAAGTAGGGCAACGTTACCGTCAAACGATTTTATCGCAAGGTAGCCAAAAGCCCGCTGCTGATCTAGTGAAAGATTTCCTTGGCCGTGAACCTGATAACAAAGCGTTCTTTAATGAAATTACCGGACAACGGGTTAAATAAGGAATTATTACTATGCTGGCATATGTTATTCGGCGTTTATGGCAGATGATTCCAACCATGTTGGGAGTCGTCTTACTTATTTTTATTCTTTTTAACTGGGTCGGTGGAGATCCTGCCTATATTTTAGCAGGCAAGATGTCTAATCCTGAGCAAATCGAAAACATTCGTAAACAGCTAGGTGTCGATCAGCCGTATTACGTTCAACTCTGGATTTTCATTAAGCAGATTCTGACTTTTGACTATGGTGCGAGTTGGAGTACTGGCGAACCTGTTTCCCAAATTATTTTAACCCGATTAGGGCCGTCGTTAACTCTTTTAATTCCGCTGACTATTTTACAAACCGTTATTTCAATTATTTTGGCATTGGCTATTGCAGCGGTACGAGGTTCTCTAACCGACCGTATGGTCATGATGCTATGTACCATTGCTATGTCAATTAGTATTTTAGTTTATATTATTGTTTTTCAATATGTTTTAGCTTATCAGCTAAGTTGGTTCCCTGTACAAGGCTGGAGTGACACCTTTACCGAGAATTTATTTAAATTTGCCTTACTTCCAATTTTAATCATGTTAGTTGTGAGTATTGCACCAACCTTACGTTTGTATCGTAGTTTTGTGCTTGATGAAATTAATCAGGACTATGTTCGAACAGCACGTGCTAAAGGTGTAGGTGAAAGCCGAATTTTAGGTGTACATGTACTGCGTAACGCTTCAATTCCTATTATTACCGACGTGATGTCAACTTTACCGGCGTTACTCATAGGCGCATTTTTAATTGAACGTTTTTTTGGTATTCCCGGTATTGGTCGAGAAGTCATTATTGCAGTTGAACGAAGTGATTTTCCTGTTATTAAGGCAATTACAGTATACATCGCAGCTGCAACCATGATTTTTAACCTGATTGCCGATTTGGTCTACAAAGTGGTTGATCCACGTGTACAGTTGAAGTAGGTGGGCTATGCTGAGCGTTTTATCAAAAAGAAAAGAACAAACAAAAGCCGAAGCTCATTCATCTGGCCTGTGGAAACTTGCCATGCGACGTCTTCGGGCTGACAAAATCGCGATGTCATCACTAGCGATTGTATTGCTTTATTTTATTATCTTGATTCTATCAATGACGGGCGTGATTGCATCTGACTGGAATAAAGAGGTAGCCGTAAGTTATGCACCGCCTACATTTATAGGGGCAGATAAGACAACAGATGCAGGGCAAAAGGCAGCGGCGGTTGACGAGGAATTACCAGAAAATCCAGTCGATCCATTAAAAGATGTTATCAAAAAACTGAATGAGCAGATTAAGCAAAGCAAGAGTTCTGGGGACGCGATTGATTACTATGGTGTAGTTGACCCATTAGCCGATGATATGAAAGCGATCGATCAGCAACTTGGCGGACATTTATTAGACCAGCAAGCCGAGCTTAAAAGCACACTTGTGTTTGGCGCTGATAAGTGGGGACAAGACGTTTTAAAGAAAACAATTAAGGGGGCTGAAACTTCAATTATTGTTGGGGTGATATCGGCTTTACTTGCGGTAGGTATTGGTACACTTTTAGGTGCAATTTCAGGTTATTTTGGCGGTTGGGTGGATGATATTCTCAACTGGTTTTACAACATTTTCACCTCAATTCCATATTTATTATTAGTGCTTGCTATTGCTGCCGTGCTTCAACAAAAAGGCATTTTATCTATTGTTCTTATATTGGGTTTAACGGGTTGGACAGGCGTTTATCGCTTAATTCGTGCCGAATATATGAAACATACTGCACGTGAGTACGTTCTTGCTGCTAAAGCAATTGGCGTTGGACATTTCCGCCGTATGTTCATTCATATTTTTCCAAACGTCAGCCATATCGCTTTAGTCCAAATGTCGATTTTAGTGGTTTCTTTTATTAAATCTGAAGTCATTTTGAGTTTCTTGGGTTTTGGTGTACCAGTAGGTGTGGTGTCTTGGGGGAGCATGTTAAATGAAGCGCAAAGTGAACTTCTTTTAGGTAAATGGTGGCAGTTAGTCGCAGCCTCTGTCGCAATGGCTGTTTTGGTTACGGCATTCTCAATGTTTACTGATGCTCTTCGTGATGCGTTAGACCCAAAGCTAAAATAAGAGGAAGGTCCAAATGATAGAACAAGAATATAAAAATGCGCCGTTGCTTCATGTTAAAAATTTACGAGTAAGTTTTAAAGGTGAAGATAAGCAATATATTGAAACCGTAAAAGGAATTTCTTTTGATATTCCAGCAAATACTACGGTTGCTTTAGTCGGTGAATCGGGTAGTGGTAAATCGGTAACTTCTTTGGCAACTATGGGATTACTGCCTGTAGGGCAAAGCAAAATTGATGATCAAAGTAAAATTATATTTGAAGGCAAAGACCTACTCAGTTTATCTCGTAAAGAGATGCGGAAAATCTGTGGTAAAGACATTGCCATGATTTTTCAGGAGCCGATGTCATCTTTAAACCCAGTTTTTACAGTTGGTAATCAAATTGCGGAAGTGTTGTGTTTGCATATGGGATTGAACCGTAAACAAGCACGACAACGCGTTTTAGAATTACTTAAAGAAGTAGGTATTCCTTCACCTGAAATTAAAATTGATGCCTATCCAAATCAACTTTCAGGTGGTCAACAGCAACGTGTCATGATTGCAATGGCGATTGCTTGTGAGCCTAAATTGCTCATTGCCGATGAACCAACCACTGCACTTGATGTCACCATTCAAAAGCAGATTATTGATTTACTCGAATCGTTGCGTAAGCGCCGTCAAATGTCGATGCTTTTTATTACCCACGATTTGGCACTGGTCGGTGAAATTGCAGATAAAGTCATTGTGATGCGTCATGGTGAAATTAGAGAGCAAGGCGCTGCTGAGCAGGTTCTGGAACAGCCTAAAGATGTATATACCCGAGCATTACTTTACTGTCGTCCACAAATATCACAGCGTCCTTACCGATTGCCTGTGACCAGTGATTTTATGTGCCAAGAAGACGATATATTGGTTGAGAAAAGTTTTGATGCTTCGGAAATTCCGCAGCGCAAACGTGGCTTAAATGGCGATGAGCAAATTATTTTAGAAGTAAAAGATCTGAAAAAAAGCTTTTATAGTCGTAAAGGGTTATTTGGCAAAGAAGAGTTTCAGGCCGTAAAAGGAGTTTCTTTTAAACTTGCTAAAGGAAAAACTTTAGGTTTAGTCGGTGAATCCGGTTCAGGTAAAACAACCGTTGGGCTACTACTCATGCGGTTACATCAAGCTTCAGGTGGGCAAGCTTTTATTGAAGGAAAAGATATTCTTTCATTAACTGAGAAAGAGTTTGCTAAATATCAACGGAAAATCCAGATTATCTTTCAAAACCCATATGCTTCTCTTAATCCACGCTTTACAGTTGGTCAGATTCTTTTGGAACCCATGCAAATTCATAACATTGGTAAAGATGATGCTGAGCGTAAACAAATTGCGCTTGGATTACTTGAGCGAGTGAATTTACCTGAGCAAGCTTATTATCGCTATCCACATGAGTTTTCGGGTGGGCAACGTCAACGTATTGCGATTGCACGATGTTTAACCCTAAAACCTGAAATTTTGATCTGTGATGAATCTGTTTCAGCACTAGACGTTTCGGTTCAAGCACAGGTACTTAACTTATTACAAGACTTACAAGATGAGTTTGGACTCAGTTATATCTTTATTTCCCATGACTTATCGGTTGTGAAATATATATCTGATCAGGTCATGGTCATGAATCATGGTGAAGTTGTTGAAATTGCCAATTCGGATGAGCTTTATGCACATCCTCAACATGATTATACCAAACGACTATTACAAGCCATTCCTCAAGGGATTCACCACGTTTCATAAGCGTAAAGTTATGTCGTTAAAGGCACTTTTAAGTGCCTTTTTATTTGGTTTATCGCGTAAATACTTATAAAATAAGAGAGTAAAAATACAGTAGTTTAGTCTTGCTATGTGTGCCAACTTTAAACCTTTAACTCTTGCTCAATTGCAGCAACTCCAGTTGCCTGTGGTTGGCTTTAGCTATGCCGAAGAGGTTTATCCTGCGGGAACAATGCCGCTATTATTTAAATCACCACAAGGTCTTGAATGGCGTGAAGTCATGTTTGGCCTAGTTCCTAAATGGGCTGAAGATACAAACATAGCAAAACATACTTACAATGCCCGTCATGAAACGATTTTCCAAAAACCGAGTTTTCAAGAAGCTGCACTTAAATGTAAGTTTGGTGTGATTCCGGTGATGGAATTCTATGAAAGTAAATATATAAATGATAAACCTGAGCGGTGGGGTGTACGCCGTAAAGATGGACAGGCTTTTTATATTGCAGCAATCTATGAAATTTGCAAAATAAATGAAACGATTATTCGTTCTGCAAGTATGTTGACCATGGATGCTATAGATCATCCTATGATGAAAGATTTTCATGAGCCTGGAGATGTCAAAAGATCAGTTATTGTGATCCCACATGACCGATTAGAAGAGTGGTTGAGTTTGGAATCACCAGATATTTCAAGCTTTATCGAAGGTTTTCCAGTTGAAGAGTTTGAATGCTCACATGTACCAAAAGAAAAAATTATAAAACCTACACCACAGTTAAGCATGTTTGACTAATCTATCTAAAATAAGATGAGGTTATTGATATCAAATCTGAATCAATAACCTATATTGCTTATTCAATAGTTTTACTTAATGTTTGCACTTCTGAATCTTGAGCTAGATAGCTCAACTCAATTGGTGAAATCACAAAAGTGGTATTGTCTGATGTTTGTTTAAATACAAAGCCATACTCAAAAGACTGGCTATTTTTACTTGGTAACCAGAATAGATAAGGACATCCTGTGTAACTACCGTCCCAACCCATTTCTCTTGCTAAAGCTAAAGCCGTATCTGATTTCGCAATGATTTCTTTGAGAGACTCTTTATCTCTTGTTGAAACATCACCATCATCGTCTGCAAATGTTTGTAGGAACTCATTTAAGGGCGTGAGTTCTTCCCAGTTGTGTTCTATTGTCGAGAAATGATATCCATATAGCATCATGTGCGCTTTCTTCCATCTTGTTATTGTGTGATTGAACATAACAAGAAATATATGAAAAGGAAATGGATAAATCTGATTTAAGTTGTTTATTTTTCATAACTTATAGATTGTTTTTTGTACGAAATAAAGGCTTTTTTAAACACTATAATTATTCATATTAGCTATATAGCACGCACAGAAAGCAGCGCTTACCTAATGATTAAGATAAATGACTATTTTAGTAAATCAAACTGTTGGCGAATACTGAATTGTTCATAATTCACCTATAATAGAAATGAAACTATATAGAGCATATTTATGTTTATAACAACTACGCGCCCACAAGATACTTTGATTAATCAGCTTCTTCCAGTTTTGGAACAAGCGAGCCAGATTTTATTACAAGAATATCAAAATTATTCTGCGGGTTATGAGTTCACTATTCACGAAAAACAAGATGATTCACCTGTAACTCAAGCAGATTTAAAAGTGAACCTTTTCTTATTAAAGCACTTGGCAGAGATTACGCCAGACTTGCCGGTTTTGTCTGAAGAAAGTGATTATAGTGCTCGGCATGAGTGGTCCACATGCTGGATGTTAGATCCTCTTGATGGAACTAAAGAATTCATACATGAGCGTGATGAGTTTACGATCAACCTAAGTTTGATTAAGGGTAAAGAAACGATCTTTTCAGTTATTGCTGTACCATGTGAACAAGTCGTGTACTTGGGATATCTGCAAGAATTACCTTTTAAATATAGTTTCACTCAAAAACAGTGGTATCAATATCAAATAACTTCGTTTTCGCCAGATGAGCCTATTCAAATAGGACTTAGTCATGGCAGTAAAAACCCGAAATATCAAAAATTTATTCAACCTATTGAAGAAAAACATAGCATTATTCGACGAGAAGCAGGAAGTGCCTACAAATTCTGCATGATGCTAGAAGGTGAAATAGATATTTACCCGCGATTTCATCCAACTTCTGAATGGGACACAAGTTCTGGTCAAGGTTTGTTAGAGAGTATAGGGGGTGGCTTACTTACCCTTGATGGAAAACCTTTTGAATATAATCAGAGACACACGGTTTTAAATAAGGGCTTTATCGCATTTCGTGATCAGGAAAGCAAAAAAATAGCATTTGAAGCATTGGCCCAAGCAGGTGTTATTGATTGAGAGTTATGCCAGACATGTTATAGTGGCAAAGTATTGAAAAAAGATGACAAGATAAAAATGGCACTTGATTTATTGCCTAAAAGTATGTTTGAAGCAATTGATTTATTGCCCGATGCTTCAACTCCTGTAACCTTATTTACGCGTCATTCTCTAAGAGAACTTGTGGATGGACAGGGCTTAGCTGGATATGATCTCCAACTCACTCCTCAAGGGCGTGAGCTTGCGCAGGCATGGGGTAATTATTTAATTAAAAATACAGATCGTGTTATTCAGCATTGTATTTCAAGTCCAATACAACGTTGTGTCGATACGGCTGCACTCATGATCGAAGGGGCGGATGCCGTAAGCCCTGAATTTAATACACATACGATTGAAATTATTGAGCAAGGATTACTGGTTGAGCCAGGGAGTTTTGTACTAGACATACAACAAGCTGCCCCTTATTTTAAAAAGCAAGGTGCTTTGGGTTTTATTAATAGTTTTGTAAATAATGCATTACCTGGTATGAAACACCCAATTACTGGTGTTTTAGATGTACTAGAGCTTATTTATCATACGCATCCTAAAACACAAGGCGGGCTTAGTTTAGCTGTCAGCCATGACACTATTATTGCTGCAATTGTTGCTGTAATTTCTGGTGAAAATGAAATTAAGAAAGAAGATTGGCCTGAAATGATGGAAGGCCTATTTGTATGGTTTGAAGGCGAAGAATTTCCAAATTGCAAATTAAAATGGATTTGGAGAGGTAAGGCCTATGAGCTAAATGTAGCCAAATTTGGAAAAACGCTATAAGCTCAAAAATGATAGATAATAAAAAAAGCCCTATTGGGCTTTTTTTACATGCTTTAATTAGTTAGCTAACGCTTTAACTTGAGCATTTAAACGGCTCTTATGACGAGCAGCTTTATTTTTGTGGATGATGCCTTTATCAGCCATACGGTCGATTACAGGAACAGCTTTTTGGTAAGCTTCTGTAGCAACAGCATGATCACCACCAGCAATTGCACTTAAAGTACGTTTGATGTATGTACGAACCATAGAACGCAAGCTTGCGTTGTGTTTACGTGCAGTAACGTTTTGACGCGCACGTTTTTTAGCTTGAGCAGAGTTTGCCACTCTTGCACTCCTTGAAAATAAGTTGGTCTGGGCGGGCTGTGGTCAATCCAGTAAACTGGTGCAACCATCACCAGCCCGTAAACAAGTGCCATATTGTGATGAATAGACACCGTGAAGTCAAGCCTTGAGAACGTTTTAAGCTGTTTTAGGGGCTGTTAAAACGGTAAGAAAAGGTTAAATTTAAAACAAAGTTAAAGAGGGATGGATAAAAAATGACAGCAAGTAAGAAAAAAGCGATTGTGCTCGGCGCAACAGGGTTGGTCGGATTAGCACTTGTTGAAAAGCTCCAGCAGGCTTCGGAATTTGAAGCTATTACGCTGGTGGTTAGAAAAGAATCTCAAGTATTTAATACATATGAAAAAGTTAATCAGCTCATCATAGAAGATTTCTTAATGTTGAATGATGAAGATGTGAATGGTTATACCCATGCATTTAGCTGTTTGGGAACAACATTAAAAAATGCGGGCTCAAAGCAAGGCTTCTACGCGGTAGATTATGAAATCAATGCCCATTTGGCAGATTTGGTGCAAGATAAACATATTCATCTTTTATTAGTGAGTGCCCTTGGTGCAAATGCAAACTCACCAATTTTCTACAATAAAGTGAAAGGACAGTTAGAAGATTATATCGAGAGTTTGGGAATTGAAAAATTATCTATTTTTAGACCCTCTTTACTGATTGGTAAGCGTAGTGATGTACGGCTTATAGAGGATTTAGGGCAAAGTCTATTTAAATTTATTGAGAATAAATGGCAAAAACCATTCAAATATAAACCTGTGACTGCGGAGCAATTGGCTCATACCATGGTCGTAGCGGCGCTAACGCAAATTGAAGCATTCAAACGATATGATAATCTGAGCATACAGAAAACTCGATAAGGGAGAATAGAAGTGTCGACAGTACCGTTTGTAACATGTGATTTATTAGATGATAACCCTGAAAAAGACTTACAAGTTGTAATTCCCTCAATGGATGGAAAGTTCTTTCAAAGTTATGGGGCGCGTAAAACTTTTGGGGGGCAGGTTGTAACAGTAAAGTGTTTTGAAGATAACTCGCGTGTAAAAGAGTTATTGGCAACAGATGGTACAGATAAAGTACTCGTTGTAGATGGTGGTGCATCTATGCGTTGTGCGCTTATGGGTGACCTGATTGCAGAATCGGCAGTTAAAAATAACTGGAATGGTGTCGTAATCTATGGCTGTGTACGCGATGTCGATGCTATTGCTACCCTTGATTTAGGTATACATGCATTGGCAGCAATTCCCCAAAAAAGTAATCGTAAAGGCATTGGCGAAGTAGATACCACTTTGTATTTTGGTGGTGTCACAATTCAATCAGGCGATTATATCTATGCTGATAATAATGGAATTGTGATTTCAAAAGAAAAATTAGTGTAATCACAGTTCATAAAGGATCGCATGATGGTGAATCATCAAATTAAAGTATTACAGGCAGTTGTCTCTGCAATTGCTGAAGGTGGTCGGGGTGTAACAGGTACCGCATTTCCTCAGCAACCTGTAAAAGCCTTGAAGTTATATGAATTTGAAGGTTCACCATTTTGCCGTCGTGTCCGTGAAGTCCTTACACTTTTAAATCTGGATGTAGAAATTTATCCATGTCCTAAAGGTGGGACAAAACATCGTTCGGTCGTAAAAGAAAAAGGTGGCAAATTACGGTTTCCTTTTTTAGTAGATGAAAATACAGGTGACTACTTATATGAGTCACAAGAAATTATTCATCATTTATTTAAACACTACGGTAAGACTGGGAAGACGCCTCAGAAATTTTCGAGTTACCCTAACGTCCCTTATGCTGCATTTGCTGGGACCATATTAAATGGTGCTCGGGGAGTTTGGATAAATAAAAAAATCATTAATAGAGCTGTGCCTGAACAAAAACTTGAGTTATGGAGTTTTGAGGCAAGTCCTTATTCACGAGTTGTAAGAAGTCTACTCTGTGAGTTGGAGCTTCCTTATATTCTGCATAATGTTGCAAAAGAAAGATGGCAAGATCAAGGCCCAGCTATTTTTCGCTTAAAACCGGGTAAATATGTGCCTCTAAAAGGTGGAAAACGAGAAAAAATATTGCCTGTTATGCAAGGTAAAATGCAGGTACCTTATTTGGTAGACCCAAATACGGGAGTGAAGATGTTTGAGTCTGCTCAAATCGTAAAATATTTAAAGAAGCAATATGGTCGTTGATTAATTAAGATAGGCTTTAGAAAGAGTTTAAGTCAATTTACTTAAACTCTTAGAAAGATCAGATTTCATAAGAACATGAATATGCTAAATTAAAGAGGTTAAATACCCAAATAAGGCATATTTTATGGAATGTATGAGAATTCAACCTGTAACGAGCAGTCCTGGTGAAAATGCACTATTTATCGTATTGGGACTCACTCAAGGTGATTCTGTAATAGAAAAAGTAAAAGATTTTGCTAGTAATTTTTCAGCATTAACTAGAAGTCTAACTAATCGTTATCCAGATAGTAAGTTTAATGCCACGCTAGGGTTTAGTTCAAATGCATGGGATATCTTATTTCCAGAGCAAACGAAGCCTCAAGAATTAGAAACATTTAAAGAAATTAAAGGGCCGAAATACACGGCTGTTTCAACAGCTGGTGATCTATTTTTTCATATTCGTGCTGATCGTCAGGCTTTATGTTATGAGCTGGGCAATATAATCAATCAACAACTTGGTAAAGTGACTTATCCAATTGATGAAGTGCATGGTTTCCGTTATTTTGATGGACGGGCAATTATTGGCTTCGTAGATGGGACAGAGAATCCAGAACCAGTTATTGCAGCGCAATGGGCATTAGTGGGCAATGAAGATCCTGACTTTATCGGGGGAAGTTATGCTTTTATCCAGAAATATACACACGACATGGAAAAATGGCGTTCATTAACCGATGAAGAGCAAGAAAAAGTGATTGGGCGCAAAAAGTTCAATGATGTTGAACTCGGTGATGATGAAAAGCCTTTAACTGCTCATAATGTTGTAAGCAAAGCGCATGATGCAGAAGGTAATGAGCTTAAAATTATGCGAGCTAATATGCCTTTCTCAAATCCTTCAAAAAATGAATATGGTACTTTCTTTATTGGTTATTCACGTAAATTCAGTACTACACGTCAAATGCTTGAAAATATGTTCTTGGGAAATGAGCAGGGCAATCTTGATCGGTTGCTTGACTTTAGTACTGCTCAGACTGGTACCTTATTTTTTGTACCAACGGTCGATTTTCTTGATGATTTAGGTGATGACTAGTCGTTAAACTAAAAGGCTTAAATGATGGAAGTAACTAGATTACTTCCATTGCTTGAATTGAAAATTAATATGATGTGATGAAATGTTTAAGAAGATAACGCAGCTTTTTCAAGGCTCAAAAGAAACACCAGAACAAATTTACTTGCGAGAGAATCTATTAAAATTTGATTCTGAACGCGGTCCTATAATCAAGGATGTGCTGATTAATGAGAAATGGTCAGAACATCTTGAGTATTTCTCAAACCGTAAATTGCAAAATTTTGATAATCTTCAGAAATTATTCCTAATTACTCCACAAATTAATGAAAAGATTGATCTGGAAATCGCAACCCAACGTTATGTAGAAAGATTAGGAAATACACAAGAAAAGCTACTTCAGCTTAAAGCGATTATACAAATATTAAATCAATATTACGTTTTGTTTTTGCGTGATAAATAATCATAGTTGATTGATTAAAAAATATAAAAAGTAGAGCTAACTAGTAGTTTGATTTTCAAAAAAATAACTCATTTCACTAAAAACATCATGCTACTATTAGGCTCATATCTTCTTAGCTGATAAAAGCCAAATACATGTTTCAACAAGAAATCTCTCAATTGAATTTACAACAGCTCAAAGCCGGTGAAAAGCGTTGGGTGGGGTCGTTATTAGGTTCATCTGCTGCATTATTATTTAAAGAAATTGCTGTTCAGCATTCTTCTTTACTTGTTGTGGTCGCCAGGAATAACCAACATGTTGCTCAATTAGAAAGTGAACTTGAGTTTTATGGCATAAAACCGACAATTTTCCCTGATTGGGAAATCTTGCCTTATGATCGTTTGTCACCTCATCAAGATATTGTTTCAGAACGTCTTGCAATTTTATCTAATATGCCTCAGAAGGGTGTATTGCTCATTTCAGCAAGTACTCTAGCTCAAAGAGTTGCACCGTATTCATGGGTTTTGGGCGAACACTTTGATATTCATGTTGGACAGAAATTCGATTTAGAACAGCAAAAGTTACGTTTAGTACAAGCCGGTTATCATTTGGTAGACACTGTTTATGATCATGGTGAGTTTGCTGTACGTGGCAGTATTATGGATATTTTTGCGTCAGGGCAAGAAGCGCCTATTCGTATTGATCTGTTTGATGATGAAATTGATACATTAAAATTCTTTGATCCAGAAACGCAAAGAACAACGAAGCCTTTAAAAAGTTTTACAGTTTTACCAGCAAAAGAATTTCCACTAAAAGAAGCCCGTTCAATTTTTAGAGATCGGTATTCTGAACTTTTCCCTACGGCTAATCCTAAGAAAAACCCGATTTATCAAGATGTCCTAGAGGGAATTGCTTCACCAGGAATTGAATTTTATTTGCCATTGTTTTTTGATAAAGCACAAATGCAATCGCAAAGTACACTTACAACGTACTTCCCAAAGAATTGCATTGTAATTACAACCAATGATATAGATACTGATTTAACTAATTTTTGGAAAGAAGTTTTTCGTCGTTATGAAGACAGACGTCATAACGTAGATCAACCAATTCTTCCTCCTGAAGAATTATTTATTGCTCCAAATCATCTGCTCAGTGCTTTAAATCAATTTCCGCGTATGTTGGTGAGCGCAGAAATAGTTGAAGAAAAAGCTGGCGCGTTAAATCTTAAGGTAGAGCAGCCACCCAAGTTACCAGTTGATCCAAAAAAAGAAAAACCATTCTCGGTAGTCAAAAAATATATTGATGAAGCAAATCATCCGGTCTTGTTGGTTGCAGAAAGTGCAGGCCGACGTGAAAGCTTAAGAGATGGTTTACGTGCCAGTTTAGGAGATATCCCTGGCGTAGACAGTTTTGAACAATTTCAGACAAGTCAGTTTGCGATTGCTATTACAAATGCACCGCTAGACCGTGGTTTACTTTTAACAGACCAATTGTCGGTTATTTCAGAAAATCAGTTATATGAACATCGGGTAGTTCAGCGTCGTCGTAAACGTCAGCAAGAAGTTTCAGAAGAGTTCTTAATTCGCAGTTTGACTGAATTAAGTATTGATGCTCCTGTTGTCCATATTGATCATGGTGTGGGGCGTTATGCAGGATTAGTTACTTTAGCAATTGAAGGGCAAGATTATGAATTCTTGCAACTAAATTATGCTGAAGGCGCAAAAGTTTATGTCCCTGTAACTAATTTGCATCTTATTAGTCGTTATAGTGGTGGAGACCCAGATTTAGCGCCACTTCATAAAATTGGAAGTGATGCATGGAGTAAAGCTAAACGCAAAGCTTTAGAACAAATTCATGATGTTGCAGCTGAATTGTTACATATCCAAGCACGTCGTCAGTCAAAACCTGGTTTTGGTTTTGAACTCGATCAATCACTTTATATGCAATTTACCAGTGGATTTGCTTACGAAGAAACACTCGATCAGGCGAATGCTATTGAAGCCACGCTTCACGATATGCAACAAGCTAGACCTATGGATCGACTTGTTTGTGGCGATGTTGGTTTCGGTAAAACTGAAGTAGCAATGCGAGCCGCGTTTGTTGCTGTGCAAAACGGTAAGCAAGTTGCTGTTTTGGTACCTACAACTTTACTTGCACAACAACATTATGAGTCTTTTAAAGATCGTTTTGCTGATTGGCCTGTGCGTATAGAAGTGTTGTCACGCTTTGGCTCAAATAAAGCCCATACAAAAAATATTGAAGATTTAATTGCTGGTAAAGTGGATATTGTGGTTGGAACACATAAACTTTTACAAGAAAATGTGCAATTTAAAGACTTGGGCCTAATGGTAGTCGATGAAGAACATCGATTTGGTGTGCGTGATAAAGAGCGCATCAAAGCATTGAGAGCTGATGTCGATATGTTGACGCTTACCGCAACACCAATTCCACGAACTTTAAATATGGCTTTTTCGGGAATGCGTGATCTATCTATCATTGCTACACCACCAGCCCGTCGTTTAGCGGTTAAAACATTTGTACAAGAACATACGGAAGCTTCTATTAAAGAAGCGATCTTGCGTGAATTACTACGTGGTGGCCAAGTATACTTCTTACATAATGAAGTCGATACGATTGAACGAGCTGCTGAAAACATCCGTGTTCTTGTGCCTGAAGCTCGTGTGGCAGTAGCTCATGGCCAAATGAGAGAAAGAGAGCTCGAACAAGTCATGCAGCAGTTCTATCACAAAGAATTTAATGTATTGGTATGCTCAACCATTATTGAAACCGGAATTGATGTTCCAAATGCCAATACAATTTTGATAGAAAGGGCTGACAAACTTGGTTTAGCTCAATTACATCAATTACGTGGCCGCGTGGGGCGCTCACACCACCAAGCTTATGCTTATTTACTGGTTCCTTCTATAAAACATTTAAAAGGTGATGCAGAGAAGCGTTTAGATGCAATCCAGCGTGCTTCAACTCTGGGTGCTGGCTTTATGCTAGCTACAGAAGATTTAGAAATTCGCGGTGCGGGTGAGCTTTTAGGTGAGCAACAAAGTGGTTCAATGCAGGCAATTGGATATAGTCTGTATATGGAAATGCTTGAGAAAGCCACTAAGGCAATTCAGCAAGGCAAAACACCGAATTTCGATGCACCTTTGTCATTAACTGCAGAAATTAATTTACATATTCCAGCACTTATTCCAGATGAGTATTTAGGTGATGTTCATCAGCGTTTGTTGTTTTATAAGCGTATTAGTAATACAGATACTCAAGAAAAACTCGACAATATCCGTATGGAGTTAATTGACCGTTTTGGTGTTCCACCACAATCTGTAAAACACTTATTTAGTGTTCATCAAATTAGATTGAAAGCAGAGCAGTTGGGTATTACTAAAATTGATATCAATACACAAGGCGGCAATATTGAGTTTTCGCCGGATACTCCAGTTCAAGCCATCAGTATTATTCAGTTAATGCAAAAAAATCCGACCTATTACCGAATGGATGGTGGGCAGCGTTTGAAGGTTATGGTTCAGCTTGAAGAACATGAAAAACGTATCCAGTTCATTAACGATTTGTTAGCGAAATTATTAACTGAAATACATGTATAAATGATGTTTTGAAGCATTTTTTACTGCATGTGAATTTTATGTAAGTTGATAGCATGGTTTTATGCATGATTTATCGGATCGAGTGGTGAATAAGTGCATAAAATCATTGTTATTTGTAATCAAACCAGACACTAGCAATACTCACATCAAAACTGATGTGATAGTATTAGCCATTATTGTTTATTGTCATTTATAAAAGATATGTTTAGTTTGCATCCACAACTTGCTCAAGATACTTTTTTTGTAGGCGATTTCCCGCTTTCAACATGTCGTTTAATGAATGATATGCAATTCCCGTGGCTGATTTTAATCCCTCGTGTGCCGGGAATCACAGAATTATATGAATTGAGCCAAGCCGATCAAGAGCAGTTTTTACGCGAATCAAGTTGGTTGTCTAGCCAGCTATCTCGAGTATTCCGTGCTGATAAAATGAATGTTGCAGCTCTAGGTAACATTGTGCCTCAGTTGCATTTCCATCATGTCGTGCGTTATCAAAATGATGTTGCATGGCCTAAGCCAGTTTGGGGCACACCTGCTGTTCCATATACAAATGATGTACTGGCTCATATGCGTCAAACCCTTATGCTTGCTTTACGTGGTCAAGGTGATATGCCTTTTGATTGGCGCATGGATTAAATCAATGCAATGCCACATTTATATGAATGTGGCTACATTGAGGTATGGAGGATAGGGTGCAATTAGAGAGGTTTATCGATAGAGAGCCTAAGCAGTTTGCATATTTTCATCGCTTGATGGGATATTCAATTCTGTCCTTAATTTTAGTGATCTATGCTTTTACCTCACCTAATACAAATTATCAGATCTACGTTCCACCTTTCTTCCTATTTTTGCTTTTTATTAGCTCAAAGTTAGAGCACTGGCTTCAATACCAATTTGATAAGAAAACACAAAAAAGTGTTTTTTTTGCAATTGATGCAATTGTTGTAGCGGTTACCTTAGCGGGTCTGCATCTTAATTTGGTGCCTACATTTATTGCACTTTTTGCATTATTTTATTCTGCAATTAATAGTCGTATTTCTTTCGCAGTCATTTGTTTGACTAGCTTGCTAGGCGCTATTATTTTTTATTTAAGTACTTTTTTCCTATTTGGTTTTTATACATATTTTGAACCTACTAGCCAAGAGTTAACTGTAATTACACTCTTAGGTTTGGTCATGTTTATCACCATTGGAAATTATTACCAACATCGTTGGGTTAAAAAAATCAGTCAGCAGCGCCAACATTACTATGATCAAATGACGCGCTATATTGCTTTTGCTAATCAGTTAAGTCGTTATGCACCGCTACAGTTGTGGCAGTCTATTATGCGCGGTGAAGCGGAAGCAAAAATTGAATATAAACGAAAAAAAATGACTGTATTTTTTTCTGATATTCAGGGCTTTACAGAGTTATCAGAAACATTAATTCCTGATGATTTGGCATTTTTGCTTAATGATTATTTAAGCCATATGACGGAAATTGCGAAACAGTATGAAGCTACTGTCGATAAATTTATGGGGGATGCCATCCTCATATTTTTTGGTGATCCGAATTCTCAGGGTGTAGAACAAGATGCTAAAGCCTGTGTAGAAATGGCAATCGCTATGCGTCAGCAAATGAAATTGTTACGTGAACGATGGAAAAAAATGGGCTATTCAGCCTTACACATTCGTATGGGAATTAGTACCGGTTACTGCCACGTAGGAAATTATGGGGCAACGCATCGTATGGCTTATACCATTGTAGGTCGTGATGTGAATTTGGCAGCTCGTTTACAATATGCTGCTGAAATAGATGAAATCTTAATTTCAGATGATACTTATCAAATAATCAAAAGTGATTTTCTTTGTGCTCCCAAAACGCCAATTTACTTAAAAGGTATTCAAGGTGCAGTAAAGACATGGCAGGTGATGGAGAAGTACACGGGGAATAAGTCAGATCATCAACAATGGTTCGACTATGAGTATAAAGGCTTTCATTTAGTACTTAATTTAGAAGAAGTACAAAATTATGAATATCCAGAATTGGTAGAAGTACTTGAGAAAATGGTTCAACGACTTAAAGTTCAACAAACTTTAATTAATACTCAAGGCATTGCACGGTTAAGACTTGAAGATGAAGTTAAGCCAGTTGAAATTGATCAACAAGATCAAGTTTAAAAACGTGAAGTAAAAAAAAGCTGCTTTTAAAGCAGCTTTTTTATTTTAATGATTTTCGGAAGCGTGATTGATTGTGTATTTAGGAATCTCAATTTCTAAATCTTCATCAACAATCTTCACTTGGCAAGAGAGACGAGAATCTGGTTCAAGACCCCAAGCCCGATCTAAAAGATCTGCTTCAACGTCATCCATTTCTTCTAGACTGTCAAAACCCTTGCGAACGACTACATGGCAAGTTGTACAAGCACACGACATGTCACAAGCGTGTTCAATTTTAATTCCTCGATCAAGCAAACTTTGACAAAGATTTGCATTTTGTTCGACTTCAAATTCTGCGCCTTCGGGGCAGATCTGAGCATGAGGAAGTACTTTAATGCGGGGCATATTGATCACCTATACCTTTAGTTTGAATTTGACCAATCTTCAAGTTTTGTACCTTTTAAGGCGTGGTCAATATGTCGATTCATACGTAGTGCGGCAAAAGCATCACTATGTACTTTAAGTTGTTCTACAGCTTTTTCAATCGCTTGAATATCATTGCCTTCAAGTTGTACTTTTAGCAAATTTTCAGTAGTTTTAAGTGCTTTAAGCTGCTCATCATTGAGTAAATCAGCATCAACTTTGAGAGCTTGTTCTAAAGCTTCAAGTTCACGTTGGGCTTCAACTTTGGTTTCTTTTAAATGACGCAGATTTTTATCTTCTTCTGCGTGCTGGAAACCTTCAATTAATAAGCGTTCAGTATCAGATTCCGATAGGCCATAAGATGGCTTAATATCAATTTGAGCCTGTACACCTGAAGTTGTTTCACGAGCAGAAACTGTAAGTAAACCATCAGCATCTACCTGAAAGGTAACTTCAATGCGTGCTTGACCAGCAGTCATTGGAGGAATGCCATGAAGGACAAATCTTCCTAATGAACGACAATGTTCTACCAAATCTCGTTCACCTTGAACCACATGAATAAGCATGGCAGTTTGGCCATCTTGATAAGTTGTGAATTCTTGACGACGAGCGACTGGAATAGCGGTATTACGTGAAATAAGACGCTCTACTAATCCACCCATGGTTTCTAAGCCAAGTGAAAGAGGAGTGACATCTAAAAGTAATGAGCCATCTTGGCTATTACCAATAAGCTGGTTAGCCGTGATAGAAGCACCAATTGCAACTACTTCATCTGGGTTTATCGTACAAAGAGGTTCTTGATTAAATACATTACGAACCGCTTGCTGAACAGCATAAGAGCGGGTAGAGCCACCCACTAAAACAACATTTTGAATATCTGATAATTCAAGTTTCGCATCACGTAAAACACGTTTACAAACACTGATTGTTTTATCTAATGCAACTTGAATAATGCTTTCAAAAGTTGGACGATCAAGTGTTAGTACGTTTTCAAGTAGTTTTAACTGAACTGATTCTTGTGTAGATAGTTGTTCTTTTGCTTGACGAGCAGCAACAATAAATACTGCATAAGTTTCATCGTTAAGAGTATCGATATTGAGCTGCTTTTTAGCCCATTTAACAATGAGACGATCTAAGTCATCACCGCCTAAAGCAGTGTGGCCACCTGTAGCTAATACTTCAAAGACACCTTGTGAGAAACGCAAGATTGATACGTCGAAAGTACCACCACCTAAATCATAAATTACATAGTTATGATCTGTAGCTAAATTAGTTTCTTGGTCTAAACCATAAGCGACAGCAGCAGCAGTTGGCTCGTTTAATAAACGTAATACATTTAAGCCAGCAAGCTGGGCAGCATCACGTGTTGCTTGTCGCTGAGCTTCATCAAAATAGGCTGGAACAGTAATCACTGCGCCATTTATTGGATTTTGTAAGCTAGCTTCAGCACGGTCTTTTAATTGCTTTAAAATTTCAGCAGAAATTTCAACTGGTGTTTTTCGTCCCGCACGTGTTTCAAAAGCTGGCATTTCATTTTCAGAACCCACTAACTCATATGGGTGTTGAAATTTAATATCTGCTTTTGAACGACCCATAAAACGTTTTACAGAAACAATTGTATTTTTAGGATCGGCAATAAGGAAAGGCTTTGCTTCTTCACCATAGTGAGTTGCATCATTTCCATAGTGTACAATAGAAGGAAGGAGTCTTCTTTCTTTTTCGTCATTGAGTACTTTAGGTTTGCCTGATAACACTGTCGCAACTAAAGAATGTGTTGTTCCTAGGTCGATACCAATCGCAATGCGGTGTTGATGTGGGGCACTGGATTGACCCGGTTCAGCAATTTGCAAAAGTGCCATGAGTTAAATCCCTTGAATATAATTTGGAAAAAGCAAAATTAAAAATCGTCGTCTAAATCAAAGTTGTCTTCGTCATCCAACATTTGATCTTCTGCTTTTTCAATGTCGTTAAGAACGCGCTGAAAGAAACGTAATTTACGTACAGTATCTCGAGCTTCACCCCAGTCCTCATCTGCGTAATCAATTTTAAATTCGCGAACTAGGCCATCCATCCATTGAAACACTTCTTGTTTAAGTGTTGTCAGATGCTCTTGTGAAGTTGCTTCATCAAGTTGTTCACGAATTTCTAAAGCTGATTGTAAGAACTCAAAATCGCTAATGGATTGATCGAGGTGGTGATCTTGCTTTTTGAGTGACAATAGATAAGCAGCGCGGCTATCTACTTGCGACAAAGTTTTAAAAGCTTGATTGATTTCACTTGATTTGATCAACGCCTGATCTTTATCTTCAGCTTTATCTGGATGATACTGCTGCTGCAAATTCAAGAAACTAGATTTTAAGCTCGCCAAATCGATATCGAGTGCTACGGGTAAATTGAACAACTCAAAATGATTCATTGGAAATGAGGTCCACATTAATTAAATACATTAAAACAGTGCTATAGAAAGACACTGTTTTAATGAGAGATGAAAGGAAAAAGCTTAGACAGTGAAAGATTCACCACAGCCACATTCACCTTTTTTGTTAGGATTGTTAAATTCGAACCCTTCATTAAGGCCATTTTTAACGTAGTCCATTTCTAAGCCCTCTAAATATACTGAGCTTTTTGGATCTACAAATACCTTAACGCCAAATTGTTCGAAAACTTGGTCATGTTCATCAATAGAGTCTACAAACTCAAGAACATAGGCCAATCCAGAACAACCAGAAGTTTTCACACCCACGCGAATGCCTTCACCCTTACCTCGATTTTTAAGGTAATTGCTAATATGAGTCGCAGCATTTTCAGTTAAATGAATCATGAAAACTCCAACGTTTACAATGGTAACAAATTACGCTTTAGATTTTTTAGTGCGGTAATCTTCAATCGCAGCTTTAATCGCATCTTCAGCTAGTACAGAACAGTGAACTTTTACTGGTGGAAGTGCAAGCTCAGTCGCAATATCAATATTCTTGATGGTTTGAGCTTCATCAAGAGTCTTACCTTTTAACCATTCGGTTACAAGAGAACTTGATGCGATTGCAGAACCACAACCATAAGTTTTAAAACGTGCTTCTTCGATTACACCGTTATCGTTTACTTGGATTTGTAAACGCATTACGTCACCACACGCAGGTGCACCGACCATACCTGTACCAACATTTTCAGAGTTTTTATCTAAAACACCAACATTACGAGGGTTTTCGTAATGATCAATTACCTTTTCGCTATAAGCCATGTCGCTTCTCCAAACCTCGGGGTCAGCCTAATATTAATATGAGGGTAAAAATACTAATTTCAATGAATTAGTGTTCAGCCCATTCAACTGTAGAAAGATCGATACCTTCTTTATACATATCCCAAAGCGGAGAAAGTTCACGTAATTTCTCAACAGCGGCTTTGGTAATTGTAAGCACATGATCAATGTCTTCTTCAGTTGTGTATTTACCAAAACTGAAGCGGATAGAGCTGTGCGCTAGCTCATCAGATAAACCTAATGCGCGAAGAACATATGAAGGCTCTAAAGTTGCAGAAGTACAAGCAGAACCACTTGATACAGCAGCATCTTTAAGTGCCATCATTAAAGATTCACCTTCAACAAAGTTAAAGCTGACGTTTAAATAGTTAGCAACGTTTTGAGTTGGATGGCCGTTTAAGAAAACCTGTTCAAGGCCTTGTAAGCCATTCCAAAGTTTGTCACGTAGTTTGCGAATGCGTTCTTGTTCTGCATGCAATCTTTTGCCAGCAAGTTCAAAAGCTTCACCCATACCAACAATTTGGTGAGTTGCTAAAGTACCAGACCGCATACCACGTTCATGACCACCGCCATGAATTTGTGCTTTTAAACGAACACGTGGGCTACGACGTACATATAATGCACCGATACCTTTTGGACCATAAATTTTATGAGCTGAGAAACTCATAAGATCAATTTTCATGGTAGATAAATCGATTTCAACTTTACCAGCAGCTTGAGCAGCATCTACATGAAAGAAGGTTTTATTGGCACGTGTTAACTCACCAATTGCTGCTACATCTGTAACTGTACCGATTTCGTTGTTTACCATCATAAGAGAAACAAGGACAGTATCAGGACGAAGTGCAGCTTTTACCATTTCAGGGGTAATTAAACCTGTTTGTGGTTCTGGTTCTAAATAAGTAATTTCAAAACCTTGTTCTTCTAATTCACGACAAGGATCTAGAACAGCTTTGTGTTCAATTTTACTTGTAATAATGTGTTTGCCTTTAGAAGCATAGAATTGAGCTACGCCTTTAAGTGCAAGGTTGTCTGATTCTGTAGCACCAGAAGTCCAAACGATTTCACGTGGATCGGCTTTAATTAAATTTGCGACTTGCTCACGCGCATATTCAACTTTTTCTTCTGCCAGCCAGCCATAAGCATGGGAACGAGATGCAGCATTACCAAAGGTACCGTCGAAAGTTAAACACTCCATCATACGTTCTGCAACTTGCGGATCTACTGGAGTGGTTGCTGCGTAATCAAGATAAATTGGACGTTTCATATCAAATACCTGTACCCGATAAAAGAGCTGAATCTGTGCCAGTCACATTTTGGCGCAATGCAACAGTTTGAACGTTGTCTCGGCTAATGAGGTCGGCAAGAGAGATTTTTGCTAAATAGTCGGCAATATGATGAGAGAGTTCTTGCCATAAATCGTGAGTAAGACACATTGCACCATTTTGGCAGTTAGCTTTGTGGTCGCAACGTGTTGCATCAACGGTTTCATTTACGGCTTCAATAATTTCTAACACAGTAATTTCATCAGCGTTTCGAGCCAAATGATAACCACCATTTGCACCACGGACACTAGAAACTAACCCATGACGCTTAAGTTTAGCGAATAACTGCTCTAAGTAAGCAACTGAAATAGATTGACGTGCGGCAATTTCGGCGAGCGTGATCGTTTGTTCAGTTGGCTGCAAAGCTAAATCAAGTAGAGCAGTCACTGCGTAGCGACCGCGAGTTGTAAGGCGCATGATTCGATACACATGTTAAGACTAGATAATAGGATTTTATGAATCCCGACTAAAATAGTCAAGTTTTTTTATTTTTAATTCAAGTGCAGGAACAAAATGGAAAAATAATTTAAGCAACCCACAAATTATATATGAAAAAAACAATAAATATCAGGCTAATTATACCAAAGCCTAAGTTAATGTTGCGTTGACGTTGTTGTAAGCGAGTAATTCGATTTTGATATTGTTTGATTTCCACATGAAGTGAATTGATTTCTGAACGTTGTTGATCAATTTTTTCAAGCAATGGAGCAATGCGTTTACGTGAAGCAAGGGTTTCAGCTTCATCATCTGGTGTGTTAAACCATTGCTTCCAGTCAGCTAAAAGTTTAGGCAGAGTAAGATGAGAAATTAAATCTAATAACTCTTTTTTCGTTTCTTCATCACCATCAATACGCATGTTCTTAAGACTACGCTGGTTTGAAAAAGCGAAAATCTTAATCAAATCGATAAGCGTACTATTGATTTCAAGATCAATACGTCGGTCAAAGGAGTGGATATCGAACAACAAACCCTTTTCTGTAAATTGAACATAAAAGTCAAAAAAAGGAAGGTAGCTATTGATGCGAATAGTTGTTTTGTTTGAAATAAACTTTTTCGCTTGCAAGCGAAGAACACCATCGTGGGTGAGAATAAATGAAAAGAAAGTTTCTAAAATAATTAGAACAATATTCAGCAACAGACGGGGATGTTTTTGTCTTTGTTGCGTTTCACTCATAAAAGTTTATCCTTACAAATAGCAGTTAACCGAAGAATGGGACATCCTATCCCAAACTTTAATAAATGTCCTGTTAAATATATTTACACGACTTAATTGCTTTGTAGAACAGTTTTGTAAATGGATCAAGTCTTTACTTTGATATTATAGAAATATTTTGTGGTCAAATCAGTCATCATCTCTCTCATCTGATTAGGAGCTTAGATCAATGGATAATGCAAATATAGATACCCCGACAGAAGAGTCAGAAGAAAAAAACAAATTAAAATCAATAGGTTCAAGAAAGTCGGCTTTGGATTTTAGAAAGTATACCAAGCAAATTTGGTTAGCAGGGCTAGGGGCTTTTTCACGCGCAGAAGAAGAAGGTAATAAGCTATTTGACTCTTTGGTCAAAGTAGGTGAAGAACTGGAATCTAAAACAGGAGACTTAGCAGACACTACTGTTGGTAAGGTCACAGAAAAAGCAAAAGAATCTGTATCTGAAACAAAAGATAAAGTAGAAAAAATTCTTGATACCAGTGTTAACCATTCTTTAAACCGGATTGGATTGGTGACTCCGAAGGATTTACAGCACATTGAACAGCTCTTGGTGCAGCTTCATATTAAGGTGGATGCTTTAATAGAAGAAAACCAGCAGTTGAAAGAAAAATTGAATAAAAAGTAAAAAATGTTGGGATTTAGCAAATATATAACAGTTTTTTAGCATTTATTTTCGCTAAAAGCCCTGCTCTAGTATTGCGTTTTCCCCCAAAGCATTGCTATAAAGGCGTCATGGCCTTTTAAACTATAGCCTTGGACCTTAAACAAACGATATTAAGAGGATGTTTTATTCATGAATAAATCAGAATTAATCGATGCAATTGCTGAAAAAGGGGGAGTATCTAAGACTGATGCAGGCAAGGCACTCGATGCGACAATTGCGTCAATTACTGAAGCACTTAAAAAAGGTGACACAGTAACTTTAGTTGGTTTTGGTACTTTCAGTGTTAAAGAACGTGCTGCACGTACTGGTCGTAACCCTAAAACTGGTGAAGAGCTTCAAATTAAAGCAACAAAAGTACCTAGCTTCAAAGCTGGTAAAGGTCTTAAAGATTCAGTAGCTTAATCTTTTAAGATGATTAAACGCGCCAATATAGGCGCGTTTTTTATTAAAAATCTGAATTGACCAATATTGCTCATTCATTGATTGTGGTTTTTCAGTTAAAATTCGCCTCGAAATAAAATATTGGAATACTTATGGAATCGTTTCGTACAGTCATTAAGGGTTGGCTCGGCAAAGTCCTTCTAATTTTGTTTTTGACCCCTTTAGCACTTGTAGGTATTGAAGGATATTTTAATAGGGGAAACAAGGCTGATGTTGCAAAGACAGTAAATGGCCAAGAAATATCTAAAAAAGACCTTGAAACTTTAACTCAGTCTTACAAAGAACAATATTTAGCTGCTGTTAAAGGTGATGAGAGTTTACTTAATTTGCCTGTTATTCAGGCTAAAGCACTCGATATTTTAGTGTCACGTAATTTACTAATTCAACAAGCTGAAAAACTAGGTATTTCACTGAGTGATACTCAAATTGAGCAGATGTTAGCTCAGCAGCCTAGTTTGCAAGAGAATGGACAATTCTCGCAAAAACTATATGAAAATTATTTACGTTCTATTGGTATGACAAGTCAGGGCTTAATATCTAGCCTTCGTCAAGATCATGCTTTAAAAATGCTAACTTCAACTTTTTCTGATTACTCTTTAGTAAGTAAAGTTGATTTAATGCAAATTGCGAATTTGCAAACTGAACAACGTACATTACATTTGGCTAGCATTAAATTAGATGGTTATAAAACTGGTTTAACTGCCTCTAATCAAGAAGCTACAGATTATTACAACAAACACCAAAATGAGTTTAAACAACAGGCTTCTGTTGACGTGGATTATGTTGTTGTGTCTCCATCACTGATGGCTAAACCAGCTCCTGCAACTGAAGCTGAACTTCAGCAAGCATATAGCAAGTTCGTTGAAACTCAGAAAAAAGATGCTAAACGGACTGTGAAGCATATTTTAATTACTACAGATGCTCGTGATGATGCAGCAGCTCAAAAACTTGCTAAAGAAGTATATGCGAAAATTCAAGGCGGCCTTACATTTGCACAAGCTGCATCTCAGTTTTCTGAAGATCCAAGTTCGAAAGCAAAAGGCGGTTTAGTTGAAGCATATGCACCAGGTGTTTTTTCCGATGCGTTTGATAAAACTGTAGTGAGCTTGAAAAATGGACAAATTTCTCAACCAGTAAAAACTCAATATGGTTATCATATTATTGAAGCAGAAACTCAAGCTAATCAAATCCCTTCATTCGAAGCAGAGAAGGCGCGTTTAACTGCTGAGGTTGAAAAGAATAAAGTTGCGACTGTTTATTCAGATACCGTAAATAGTCTAAATGAAACGATTGTTGGTAATGATTCTTTAGAAGCTGTTGTGCAAGAAGTAAAAGGTACAAAAGTTGAATCATTAAATGGCGTAACTTTACTTACACAAAATCCATATTTAAGTGATCCAAACGTTAAAATTAAATTGTTTAATGATGACGTGAAAAATGGTGACCGTAATACATCATCTAATATTCAATTAGCGAATGGTGATACGGTATGGGTTAAAGTACGTGATTATCATGCTGCTGGTGTAAAACCTTTAGCACAAGCGATGAATGAAGCGAAAGCAAAAGTTATCGATGAAAAAGCGCGTAAAGCTGTTCAAGCAAAAATTGCTACAATGTTGGCTGAATTTAAAACTCAACCAGCAGATCAGGTTGTTGCTAAAAATAAAGTAGCATTTGAATCGGCTGGCGTATTTAGTCGTTCACAAGGATTAAAGCGTGAAATTGAGCGTGCAGCATTTAGTGCAGCTACACCTAAGCCAGGTATGTGGTCTGTTTCAACAGCGAATTTACCAAATGAGCTGGTTGTTGTTGCAGTTTCAAATGTAAATTCATCTGCTGCGAATGCTATTCCTGCTGATCAGTTACAGCAGTTAAAGCAACTTTATCGTCAATCGCGTGGTCAACAAATATTAGAAGATTACAGTCAATATTTAAAATCACATGCGAAAATTAAATAATAATTTGATTCAATAAAAAAAGCGCCTCGGCGCTTTTTTTATTGGCAGTTAATCTAAGCTGTGTCCAATATATTGCTGTCTATATTGTTTAGGAGATAAATCAAAAATTCGTTTGAATGCCTGACTAAATGCTGTTTCGGATGAATAGCCGACCTTATTTGAAATTTGCTGAATTGATAAGTTGCTTGTGCGTAAATACTGACTTGCCAAGCGAAAACGATAGTGCTGTAAATATGTGAGGGGTGGCTCACCAATAATACTGTTAAATATATTCGCAAATTTAGAACGTGACATACAGCATTGTTCAGCTAAAGATTCAACTGTCCATGTGACTTCAGGTTGGCTATGAATAGCAGATAGTGCATTGCTCAGTTCAGGATGAGTTAAGGCACTTAACCAGTTTTGTTGATCTGTCATTTGTTGAATATGATCACGAATGCATTCAATGAGCAAAATACTGACTAAATGATCAATAATTTTGTCATGGCCCGGCCTGATTTTTTGAGTTTCAATGGCTAGAAAATAGAGTCCAATTTGTAGCCATTCAGGTGGATTGGTTTGATTTTCATGCTGAATATGCATGATGGACGGCAGTGCATTAATGAGTGGCCCAGCCATATGAGTATCGATTTGGCAGCGTAAACATAGCAATAATGTATTATCCGGAGATGAAGTACCAAACTCGATTGCATCTTGTCTGTGACCGTTAAAAAGCGAAGTGATATCCAGAGAATCTACCAACTTACTCGCTGTTGATTTTGAGTCAGTCGCACTATGTGCTTTCCCAGAAGGGATTAAAATAATATCACCAGCAGTCGCAGTTATTTTTTCTGAAGCATTAAGTTGTATATATACTGAACCAGTTAAAACAATATAAGCAAGTAGAGCAGATTGATCTTGTGTTTTAAAAGCCCATTCTCCTTGCGCTTTTAAATAGATGTATTCAGACTTATTAAGGTGAATATCATCAAAAAATTTACTTAGTGCATCCATATTTAAATGATCAATCATTATTTTAATAAAATTATAGTGAGCTACAAGAATAGATCAACATGTGTTTTTAGGACAGAAAAGTGGAAGAAAATGCCAAAGACTTTAACATAGGTTTTTTGGACGGTTACTACTGTTAACTAAACACTATTTCTTTAACTATATAGACATATAGAAAAAGGAAATATAGCTATGAATGCACCAGTAAATGTTCAGCAAGAACTTATGCCAGTGCCTGCGTCTATGCGTGAAATAGATCGCAAACGCTTTTTATGGATGATTAGTCCTGCTTTACCTGCTATCGGTTTAGGTATTTTAGCAGGTTATCAGTTTGGTCCACGCCCATTAAAGAAAGTCTTTGCTTTAGGTGGTCCACTTTTATTACATGTTGTAATTCCGGCAATTGATACTATTATTGGGAAAGATGCTCGAAATCCGACAGATGAAGAAATTAAGCTTTTAGAAAAAGATCCATATTATTCTCGTCTTGTGAAGAGCTTTATTCCTCTACAGTACGCTGCAAATGTTTATGCATGTTATTTAACAAGTCGTAAAACGACATCTTTTATTGATAAGATTTTACTTGGTATCTCAATGGGTGCAATCAATGGTATTGCGATTAATACAGCCCATGAGTTAAGTCATAAGCATGATCGTATAGACCATATTCTATCTCATCTTGCTTTAGTTCCTACAGGTTATAACCATTTCCGTATTGAACATCCTTACGGTCATCATAAGCGTGCAGCAACACCAGAAGATCCAGCTTCATCACGTATGGGTGAAACATTCTATGAGTTCTGGCCACGTACAGTTATTGGTTCTTTTAAATCTGCAATAGAAATTGAAAAAAATCGTTTAAAACGTAAAGGTAAAGAATTCTGGTCTTCAGATAATGAATTATTACAAGGCTGGGGAATGACCGCTGCTTTTCATGGCTCCATGGTTGGAATCTTTGGTAAAGGTACAATTCCATATTTAGCGACTCAAGCTTTTTATGGTATTAGTCTTTTCGAAATTATTAACTATATTGAGCACTATGGTTTATTGCGTCAGAAAAAAGCTGATGGTAATTATGAGCGCACAATGCCTGAGCATAGCTGGAACAACAATAACGTAGTAACAAACTTATTCTTGTATCAGTTGCAGCGTCATTCAGACCATCATGCATATCCAACTCGTCCATTCCAAGCATTACGTCATTTTGATGAGGCACCAGAGCTACCAAGCGGTTATGCCAGTATGTTATTACCAGCATTAATCCCTTCATTGTGGTTCAAAATAATGGATAAACGCGTTTTTGATCATTATAAAGGTGATTTAAACAAAGCAAATATTTCGTCAAAACGACGTGCAAAAATCTTTAAGAAATTTGGTGTAGTTGATAAAACGTTAGATAGTACAACTACTGAATAAATAAAAATATTAATTCCTGAAATACGAAGCCCTCTAGTTTAATAGCTAGAGGGCTTTTTAGGTTTTGACATAAAGAGCTAATAAAAGAAGGGAAAAATTTCCCTTAATTATTATTTTAGTTCGCTAGAAGATTTACCAAGTTCTCGGCGGGCAATAATCAATTGTTGGATTTGTTGAGTGCCTTCAAAGATATCGAGAATTTTTGAATCGCGTGCCCATTTCTCAAGTAACTCATCTTCGTTATAACCAACACTTGCTGCCAATTCGACACATTTTAAAGTAATCTCGTTACCAACACGGCCAGCTTTGGCTTTCGCAATAGAAGCTTCTTTAGAGTTTGGCTTTTTGTTATCTGCCATCCACGTTGACTTTAACATAAGCAGGCGAGCGGCTTCCCACTCAGCTTCCATACGGTAGATTTGTGCTGCAAGATTAGAAGTATGTAGATAAGGGGTAGAATAATCTGGATCAAGTTGGTCTTTAAAAATTTCTTTAATACGTTCTAAAGAAGCTTTAGCACAACCAACCGCCATTGCTGCAACCAATGGACGAGTGTTGTCAAAAGTTTCCATTACTCCGGCAAAACCTTTTGCAACATCGACTTCAGCATTTCCCAAAAGGTTCTCAGCAGGTACTCGGCAGTCAATAAAACTAATAACGGCAGTATCTGAAGCTTTAATTCCCAATTTATGTTCTAAGCGTTCAACCTTCATTCCAGGCGTACCTTTTGGTACTACAAATGATTTAATAGCTGCACGTCCCAATTTTTTATCTAAAGTCGCCCAAACGACGACAGAATCTGCACGTTCGCCAGATGTCACAAAAATCTTTTCACCATTTAAAATATAGTCATTACCATCTTTGGTTGCAGTGGTGCGGATCGAGGCAGAGTCAGAGCCGCAACCTGGCTCGGTAATCGCCATTGCAGCCCATGTTCCTTTGAAGCGCTCTAATTGCTCATCATTTGCAACAGCAGCAATGGCTGAGTTCCCAAGGCCCTGACGTGGCATACTTAGTAATAAGCCTGTATCGCCATAACACATCTCAATAATCCCTAGAGCGGTAGACATATTGGTTCCGTTACGAATACCTTCATTGTCTGTATCGCCACGTTTGCCAGCACCCGCAGCTCCGGCATTAATACCTTCGCCACCTTCATTCATACCATCAATGAGTGAAGCTAACATATCGAGTTCTTTTGGATACGCATGCTCAGCTTTATCATATTTACGAGAAATAGGGCGTAAAACATTGATCGCAACATCATGTGCCTGATCAATCATCATTTTGAATTTTTTAGGATTTTGTAAATTCATTAAAGTATCCTCTGATTGATCATTTAAGCATGTAAGCCAGATTGTAAAATTGCGGTAGCGCGTAAATCACGATACCAACGTTCAACAGGGTGTTCTTTTGTGAAACCATGTCCACCAAGAATTTGCACACCATCTGTACCGATTTTCATGGATTTTTCAGCACAAAGTAGTTGGGCTAAATAAGCTTCACGGTGAAATGGCTTGCCTGATTCTGCAAGGCTTGCTGCGTTTAAAACCAGCATACGCATTGCGTCAATTTCAATTGCCATATCTGCAATCATGAAAGCGACACTCTGGCGGTGAGAAATTGGCTCACCGAAAGCAGTTCGTTCATTGGCATATTTAATACAATAGGCTTTTACAGCGTCACAAGTACCAACAGCCATGGCACACCACATTAAATTTCCTAAATCTAGAAAAGCAGTGTAATCAAAATCTGTTGCACCTAAGCGTAGAGCAGGAGTGTGATTAAAGCGTAAAGTTGCTGTTTCTGTCGCTTTAAGACCCATAGCAGGCGTATTTTTAATAGAAATACTATCGTTGCATTGCACTACAAATATATCTGGCTTGCCATTAAAGTCCGCACTTACTAAAAATACATCGGCCAGATCACCTAAAATAACAAGCGTTTTTTCACCATCTATAAAAAACTGATCATTTTCAAGTGATGCTTTGGTTTTTAAAGTGTAAGGATTAAATGCTGGAGTTGCTTCTTGTACAGCAAAGGTTGCTGTAATGTCTGAGTCTTCTGCAAAACAAGGTAAGTACATTGACTGAACTTCGGCAGAACCCCAACGCGTAATTGCATTAATGACACTAAATGTACTCAGTAATCCTGCTGTAAGGCTAAAATCACCTTCAGCCAATTTTTCAGCAATCAATAAGTTACTGACAATATTTTGTTCAGTTGCTACACCGCCTAATGCTTCTGGAAGTGCATAGTAGTTAAGACCTAGATCTTCTACATATTGCCAAAGGCTTTCTGGAAACTGGGCAGTTTGATCAGCATCATGAGCTAACCCTAATAAAACTTCTTGAGCAAATTGAGACATTGCATCAGAGGTCATTTGTTGTTCTTCAGTTAGGCTTAAATCAAACAGAGTTTTTTGTTGTTGAGGCAATCGCTGTTGAGAGATTTGTTTCGGTTTAAATGCTTTTTGAGTTTGACTTAATGCTTTAAAACTAGCTTTTGAACCTTGATATAGGGATTTTTCAACAAATTTGCGTAACTTGAGTTGATCAAGTACATCGCTTCCAGCCAATTTAGTGATCAGCGATAAACCCAAACCCTGAGCTTTATTGATCATACTTGTCATGATTATGGTGTCCTAACACGTTGTTATTGTTTTATGCTGACACGCATCATAGTAAAAGACTATGTCGTTACTGACATTCAAAAAATGAGTGGATAAATGGTAGGTAAAAATAAACATATTTTAAGTGTATGATTTTATTTATTTAAAATAATTTTTTGTGGTGTGTTTAGAGGGGTATTGACTAGAATGACATGGAATCATTCTAGCCGTTCACTAAATTAAGCGAAGTTACGAATCATACGACGTACATTTGTTTTTGCATCGATGACTGTCATAAACGTATATGCCCCAATAAATTTACGGCTAATAAACATAAATTCTTTTGGAGGAACTGAGAAATAACGTGATGCCATTGATTTACTTGCTTGCTGCATAACACGGCTATGTAACTGACTTTTCTTCCAGTCATAACGTTCATGTTCATCCATAAGGCCAGCGGGCATATCTGGATTATTTGCAGGGGTACTAAATGCTTCTGTTGCGAGTAAAAAGACATCGGCCATGCCTGGTTTAATACTTTCAGGCATGGCATCAAAAAACTCATATCCAGTCATTGCTTGTACCATCGCATGTTTATCATGCTGATAACCAGCTTGGATCAGATTACGTGCAACTGAAAGTAAATGGTCATCAAACTGACGGATTGCACCAAAGTCTAATAATACAATCTTATCCTGAACATCTTGCCCATTACCTAAACGGACAAGGTAGTTACCGAAGTTAGGATCTGTTTGCATTTCGCCCCATTCAAAAATTTCACGAACAGCAATTTCTAGTGAAGCTTCACCAAGCTGATTACGACGCTCTTGAGGCAAAGACAACATCACAGGGCTATTGATTGGAACTCCACGTTCGAAAGTCATGCACAGTACTTGGTTGGTACAATATTCATCTACAATTGTCGGAACAATATAACGCTCGTCATCTTTTAAGCGTTCACCGAAGCGACGAGTAGTGGCAGCTTCAACATCATAGTCCACTTCACGATGCATCATTTCACGCACTTCATCAAACCACTGATCAAATTCACGGGTTTGTGGCACCATGCGTGTCAGTTTAAGCATGTTTTTAAACAAACTCATATCTGAATCAATTGCGTTCGCAACACCTGGATATTGAATTTTTAGAACTAATTCCAAACCATCTGATTTACGTGTTGCACGGTGTACTTGTGCGAGAGAGGCAGTACCAATTGGCTCATGATCAATTGTTAAATCATTTAACTTAGCGCCCAGTTGTTCTTGTAGATGTGGCTTAATTGCAGGCCAATCTAAAGCAACGGTTTGGTTATTTAGGGTATTTAATGCTTGTGTAATCTCTTCTGGTAAAAAATGTTCACCATAAAGAGCCATCATTTGCCCAATTTTAACAATAGAACCCTTAAGTTTACCTATTTCAGAAACCAGATAATTAGCTTGTTCGCTCATCGCTTTTTTACGTTTCTTTTCTTTGTCTTCCTCGTTAGAAAAAATAGAAGAAGCACTTGCAGTTGCCCAACGTGTTCCTGCAAGTAAAGAAGCTTTCGCGATTGATAAGCGTCGATCCATGGAAGAAGTTTTTAAACTCTTAAGCTTATCTTTCTGATTTGACATGAAAATAGAATCCTATGCGCATCATGCAGCCAAACGCTGTGATCTAAAATTGTAACGAATATTACATGTTTTGAGCGTATTAAAATAGTTCTCTCAGACTGAATGATAGGTCGAAATCGCCATCTTTATTTCATTAACTATTAAATAGCCTAAGTAATTTATAAATTTAAGAAATTAAGAGCATTCAGATGAGTAAAACTAAGATAAAACGGACCTTTGATAACAAAATGGATTACATTTTAAATTGAATCTTTAATTCAGATTTCTGCATCAAATGCAGGCGATTCGTCTGAATATGTTGCAATAACATCTGTTTGACTGAATCATGCATAAAACCAAGTGCATGAGCTTTTACAATGATGATGCTAGGAAGGGTGTAAAAGAAGTACTTAACATCATCAAGAGTTGCGTTATTAAAAATACCTTGTTCAATTAACGTCTGCTGCAAAAATTGCTTTTCATTTAATACAGAATCTGAAGATTCATCCCAAAAACGGTGACGCATCGCCATCAGATTGTTGTGTTTATAACTCATAAAATTGTCAGCTCAGACTTCAAATCTAAATAAAATATATGGAGTCGAGCAACGAATATCAAGTTGAGATTATTTTTTCTTCAGTTGCTGTTTGAATTTTTATGTAACTCTTTTAAATAGCCTAAGCAAATTTAATTTTTTTTTAAAAAAAACTATAATCGAAACAATTTCATCTATAACACTACTTATCATGACTCCTGCATGTAGATTGTTAAAAAGTAATAAAATCGAATTTTCTATTCATGAATATGAACATGATTCAAATGCCAAAAGTTTTGGATTAGAAGCAGCTGAAAAATTAGATTTAGATGTAAACGAAGTATTTAAAACTCTAATGGTAAGTGATGATAAAAATTATTTCGTTGCTGTCTTGCCGGTTAATCACCAATTAAATTTAAAAAAAGTAGCTACGGCGTTTGGATGTAAAAAGTTACAAATGGCTAATCTTAAAGATGCTGAACGTTTAACGGGATATTTGGTAGGAGGGATTAGCCCTTTAGGCCAAAAAAAACGTTTAAAAACTGTCATTGATGCATCGGCTCAAAACTTTAGCAAAATTTATGTCAGTGGCGGAAAAAGAGGGCTGGATATTGGTTTAAATCCTAAAGATTTAGCACAGCTTTTAAATGCTCAATTTGTTGATGTGCTTGATCAGTAAGAAAAGTTTAGAGGAAATACTCTAAGAATTAATCATTATTTTTATCTACATTGAGAAAATACTTTGTTGAGAGGTATAGCTCATTGCGGATCCTTCTTTATTTTTCAAAAAAGAGATAAGCACAAATAATTGCAAAAAAGCTTGAATCATTAAATGAAAATGATTATCATTATTGTTAATGGCGATGTAGTCCTAGTCCCGATTAGGGGGAGGAGATTGATTGTAATATAAAGCCCATATTCTAAGTTTATGCTCATTTTCTAATGAAATTTAGAGTTATACCAGAACCTCAAACAAGAAGAACAGCGAAAGACGAGTTGATTTCTGGTATGTGACACCTGCAAGACATTATAAAAATATGCGGGTTCAAGCAGCGGTAAATGGAACTAAGAAAAATAAATACTATCAGCGCAATAAAAAGAATAAATCAAGAGTAGCAAGCGAGGATGGCTTGCTACTCTTGTATTTAAAGTTAGTTTCATACTTATTTATATTGTTCAACCTTTTTAGAGTTTTAGCTCTGCTCAGTAACAGATTACTTATATTTTTGATTAAAAAATGATCACTAGTGTTTCATTTATTAACATCCTGCCTTTTTAGCCAATTTTTTGTATACCCTGAATAAAACATGATCAAAAAAGAGGTAAAAGCGTGCTTATTTTTCATGGAAAACCTGTTCATGGAGCAATTTTTGATATGGATGGCACAATGTTTGATACTGAGCGGTTGCGGTTTCAAACATTGCAACAAGCATCTCAAGAACTCATTGGACAGGAATTTTCACACGAATATTTAATGCAATGTTTAGGTTTAAGTGCAACTACTGCTGAACAATTGGCTCAACGTTTGTATGGTGTGAATGTTCCATATAAAGAGATACGAAAAAGAGCCGATGAGATGGAGCTTGAACATATACGAAAACACGGCGTACCTATTAAGAAAGGTTTGGTTCAAGTTTTAGAACGTTTAAGAAAATCAGGTTTAAGAATGGCTGTGGCGACTTCAAGTCGTAGAGCAATTGCCGAAGAATATTTAATTAACGCGAATGTTTATAAATTTTTTGATGTAATTACTTGTGGGGATGAAGTACAAAATGGAAAGCCTCATCCTGAAATATTCCTGAAAGCAGCAAGTCAGCTTCATTTAGATGCTAACCAATGTTTAATGTTTGAAGATTCTGAAAATGGTTTAACGTCAGCTCATTCATCAGAAGGTCTAACAATTTTATTAAAAGATATTAAAGAACCAAATGATGAAATGTTGGCAAAAGCCGATTTTTATTACGATCAGATGTATGACTTCTTAACAGATCTCGACCAATTTATTCCTGTTATGGATATGCCACAAGGACAAGAGTCTTTTCCACAAAGCCTAAATCAACTTACCGTTGGCATACACGGTTTTGGTGCTATTGGTGGCGGATATATAGCGCAAATCTTGTCACACTGGGATGGATACACAAAACCAAGACGTATTATTGCTTCTACACGTAATAGTCTATTCCGTGAAGCTGTAAATGCGTTTGGAACATATAGCATTCGCTATGGACAGTTTTCTTATGATGAATGCATTGAAAATATGACAATTGTTGATTCTGACAATGAACAGCAAATGTTAGAGATGTATACCCATTCAAGTTTGATTGCACTATGTTTGCCTGAACAAGCTATTGAAGTTGAGTCAAAAACGATTGCAAAAGGCTTATACGCTCGTTTTAACTCGGCACTCGAAACATGTATAGAACCGTTAACTTTTTTAATTATTTTAAATAAAGTTGGCGCAAAATATTTGGTGATGAAGCATCTTAGAGAAGCACTTTTAGAACTAACTAATGATGAGGACGTAACTGAGCATATTTTAAAAGAACATTACTTTTGCGACACTGTTGTAAACCGTATGGTTTCGAAACTATCTAATCAAAATTTATATCGTCAACTTCGTATTAAGCATCATTTTCTTGAACAGCATTTATCTGATGTGGAGCATGAAGAACAAGTTGAAATTGAAGATTGCAATAAACTGACTCAAGATCAGCAAAATCAGGCCTCTTTATATGTAGATAATATGCGTCGTAATTTTCAGCCGGGACATATATTACAAAGCATGGATCTAATCTTGTTCCATAGCGAAACTGATATGCCAATTTATGTAGAAAAAGGTAGCCCTTTACTCGAAAAATTGCGCCAAGTTGTGTTGGTTGAGCAAATTACAGATATTCAATTAATCAAAAACCGACTGTGGAACGGCGTACACGCGATGCTTGCTTGGTATGCATCTTTACTAGGTTATGATTCTATTGGTGTTGCCATGGGCGATCGCTCTGTTAAAGCATTTGCAAAGAATTTGATTACAGAAGTAAAGCAAGGACTTGCAATCGTATTACCTAACTATGCAAAAGATCTAGATCGACTTGCACAGAGTTTTCTAGGTTCATGTGAATATGCATTTAAAGATCCATGTCAGCGTGTTGCGCGAGATCCGCTACGTAAACTGGGTCACAATGAACGGGTAATAGCTTCAATTGTGGTGAATATTAATCATGATTTACCCTATAAAAACTTATTAAAAGGCGCCGCTTTAGGTTATGCCTATGCAATTCAATTTTTAGAAATTGATGAGACTGATGCGATTAAACATTTGCAGCAACAAATTCAGAACTTGGACATGAGTACAGTTCAGAAAAGACAGCTGGAAGTTGAGTTGACACAATTAATTCAATATTTATTTTCTGAACAAGGCAAGCAACCTTTGAACATGAATATTATTAACTCCAAAACTACGCGAACTCAATATGCTTAGATTTGTTGAGTGAATTAAGACTCTACAATTAAAAGGCAAACATGCTTTAATACAAAAATTGAATCATTTTGAATTAAAGCTGTGCTGCTAAAACCTTCGACATCCATGGTGCCAACATCTATACGGGACTATCTGGAATGGCACCTTGGGCGTCAAAATTATGCTTTATGGTATCTGGAAATTAATGATCAAAAATTAGTTGATTATTTAGATGGATTGCGCAGGCATTTTTCAGATTTTTTATTAGAACCTAATAGCCGCCAATATCATGTCACATTGTTTATATGTGGTTTTTTGACTGATGAATCTAAAGCTTATAAAGATGACTTTAGCTTTAGTGAGTTCGAGCAGCAGAGAGAAATTTTAAGAAAAAAGAATTTTGCATCATTTGAATTAAAAATTGGTTCAGTTGATAGTTTTAGTAGTGCTTTATTTGTAGAAATTAAAGATGCCGGAAATATCTTATCTCTAATACGACAAAAGTTAGGCACGGTTTCTAATGAAATTGCAGCTTTAGATTATTGCCCACATATCACCTTGGGTCTATATAAAGAAAATTATAATAGTGATTTGATTTTACAAAAAATTTCTGAATTACCTGTACAATATAAACATGCTGAATTTGAACTTAAAATTGAGCATTTGACGTTTGGTTATTACCAGGCCCAAACTTTACAAGGTAAGTTATATTCATATCAGCATTTATTTTTAGGTGATTCATGTTGCAACTAATTTTGGGTGGTGCTCGTTCTGGTAAAAGTCGACTGGCTGAACAAACGGCAATAGCTACGCAATTAGCTGTGACTTATGTCGCGACGGCGCAAGCGCTTGATTCAGAAATGCAAAGCCGAATTGCACACCATCAAAATCAGCGTCCTGCTCACTGGTCCTTAGTTGAAGAGCCATTATTTTTGGCAAAAACTTTGCAAAAAATTGATCGATCTAATCAAATCATTCTGGTGGATTGTTTAACGCTCTGGCTAACGAATTTGTTACTTTTAGATGATCAAAACGTTCAAGAGTTTGAATGTGAGCAACTAATAGACGTTTTACCTAAGCTCCAGTCAGAAATTATTTTAGTCAGTAATGAAACTGGTCTTGGCGTTGTGCCATTAGGCGAGATTAGCCGTCGTTTTGTAGATGAAGCAGGAAGACTGCATCAAGCTTTAGGACAAATTGCAGATAAGGTTATGTTTTGTGTGGCTGGTTTTCCAATGATTTTAAAAGGTGAGAAGTAAAATGAACTGGTGGTTAGAATCTGTACAGCAACCTAATCTGGAAGCAAAACAACAAGCTGAGCAACATCAACTTCAACTCACCAAACCTACAGGTGCCTTAGGTGATTTAGAGCAGATTGCAATTACACTTGCCAGTTTACAGTCCAATGCTCATCCTCAAGTTAACTATCCGTGGATCACAGTTTTTGCAGGCGATCATGGCGTGGTTGAAGAAAATATCTCTGCATATCCTCAAGCTGTCACACGCCAAATGTTGCAAAACTTCACAACTGGTGGTGCAGCAATTAGTGTAATTGCTAAATATCATCAAGCTCATTTGCAAGTCATTGATTGTGGCACAGTAGGCGAAGCATACGAATATGTCGGTGTTGAACGTCATTGTATTCGTGCTGGGACGGCAAATTTTGCCAAACAAGTGGCAATGAATGCTGAAGAATGTCGTGCTGCTTTAGAGTTGGGGAAAAAGAGCGTAGATACAGCTAAAGCCGACGGCGCAGATATTTATATTGCGGGTGAAATGGGAATTGGAAATACCTGTTCTGCTTCTGCCCTAGCATGTCTTTTATTAAATGATACGGCTGAGCAATTAACTGGCGTAGGTACAGGAATTGGTGCCGATCAGTTAAGACATAAAATTGAAGTGATTGAGCAGGCAATAGAGCTTCACTACCAACATGTGATTGGGGATGCCTTTAAAACCCTAAGTGCTGTAGGCGGTCTGGAAATTGCGGCTATAACCGGTGCTTATATTCGATGTGCTCAAATTGGCTTACCTGTAATTGTGGATGGCTTTATTAGTTCGATAGCTGCTTTATGTGCGGTACGAATGAACCCTAAAGTACGTGACTGGATGTTATTTGGTCATCAATCGGCAGAATATGGTCACCGACGTATCTTGCAAGAACTCAATGCCGAGCCAATTTTAAAGATGAATTTGCGTTTAGGTGAAGGTAGTGGAGCAGCAGCTGCTTTGGCATTAGTTAAAATGGCGTGCGCATTACATAATCAAATGGCTACCTTTGCTCAAGCTGCTGTAAGTGGAGACAAAATTGAGTAAATTGAAAATTGATTTGCTCAGACATGGTGAAAGTCAGTTTAGCCATACTTTACGTGGTCATTTAGATGATGACCTAACACCAAAAGGTTGGCAGCAAATGCAGTCAACCATTGAGCAAGACACAAACCAGACATGGGATGTCATTGTAAGTTCTTCGTTAAAACGGTGTGCATGCTTTGCGGAGCAACTTGCTAAAACAACTGAACTGCCTTTGCTTTTAAATCATGACTTAAAAGAAATGTATTTTGGACACTGGGAAGGCATTTCAACTCAGCAAATTTATGAAACTTCACCAGAATTGCTGGCAAATTTTTGGCAGAAACCGAGTCAATATTGCCCGCCTGGGGCAGAAACATTAATGCAATTTCAAACAAGGGTTCTTAAAGGCTTTCAGGAACTACTTGTAGAGATGCAAAACCAAAACTGGCAATATGGATTGGTTGTTACCCATGGCGGTGTCATTAAGCTATTGGCTTGTTTAGCCAAGCAACAACCTTTAGATGATTTACTTAAAATGCCAGCAGAACTTGGGAAATTATATTCTCTCGAATTTTCTGAAATGGATGGTCAATTAACTTTTATGCTGAGATAGCAAATTTATATTTTTATACACTTGTAAGTTATTATTTTTATAAAGATATTTGAAGTCATGTAATCGTACTGTCATTGCTAAAAATTATGCTATGGGCATTTCTTATTAATCATTTATCAGACTTATGAATATTTTATTTAAAACGACGATGCTTGCAACATCATTATTTCTTGTGGCCTGCAACAATAATGACGATCAAGATGATCAACCAACGACATCACCTACAACTCAATCAAAGTATTATCAAACCAAAACGCCTTACCAACCACAACAAGATTTAAAAAGCTATGAACAGGCACCAAATGGATTCCAGCCAGTTTTTACAGAGTTAGTGGCGCGTCATGGTTCAAGAGGTTTATCAAGTCTCAAATATGATTTAGCACTTTATAATTTATGGAAGCAGGCAAAAGCAGAAAATGCCTTAACGCCGTTAGGTGAGCAATTAGGTGCTGATTTAGAAGCAATGATGAAAGCCAATATTCTGTTAGGTTATGGGGTCGAAGGCATTCGCCAGTATGGTTATGGGAATGAAACCATGACGGGTATTTTAGAGCACCGTGGTATTGCAGATCGGTTATTACAACGCTTACCCAATCTTTTAAATCCGCAAGCGGGTATATTGGTTCAAAGTTCAGGCGTCGATCGTGCGGTAGATAGTGCTAAATTTTTCACTGCTGAACTCATTAAACAACAACCGCAGCTCAAAGATAAAATTGTTCCAGTCTCTTATACCAATTTATCGAGTGAAAGTGTTCCAAGTGTTATAGATGGCGGAGTTGACCGTTTTAAACTTTATTTTCATAGTTTGAATGCGGATGAAGACTTAACACAGCCACTCAGTGCTAGTCAGCAGAAAATTTATGATGCAAGTCAGGCCTATCAAGATTTTGAAGAAAATAATAATGACTTAGCACAAAAGCTGGATGAGTTATCAAAAAATACTCAAGCTGAAAAAACTGCTCAGACTGTACTCAACCCGATTTTTAAAGCAGACTTTATTAAAAAATTGGGTACAGCGGGTTATAGCTTTAGTAATACAGGGTCTTTTACCGTAACTTCGCCTAAAGGTGAGCAAATTACGGAAAAAGGTAAGGGGAAAAACACTATCGCCAGTGCAGTTGATGCAGCAGCTTATGTGTATGAGCTCTATTCGATTTCTGGTGGCATGAAAGATGAGCTAAAAGGTATCGATTTTGATAAATATATGCCTATTGAAGCCGCAAAATTCTATGCTGAATTTAATGATGCCAATGATTTCTATGAAAAAGGCCCAAGTTTCACAGAGTCAAATCTGGTCACGAGTGAAATTGCACAAGGCTTAAAACAAGATATGTTCCAACAAGTTGATGCTGTTGTGAATAAAGCCCAACCTTACAAAGCGGTTTTACGTTTTGCCCATGCTGAAATTATTATTCCTCTGGCCACCAGCCTAGACTTACATAATATGATGCAACCTTTACCTCTACGCCAGACTTATAACTATTCAACAAGCACATGGCGTGGAGAAGTAGTTTCACCTATGGCTGCCAATGTACAGTGGGATATTTATCAAAATGGCCAAGGCAATACTTTGGTAAAAATGCTTTATAACGAAAAAGAAACTTTGTTTAAGTCTGCATGTAACTATGCGCGCTATAGCCCAACTAGTTTCTACTACGACTACATAAAATTGAAACAGTGCTATCAAATACAATAGATTTTCAGTTTTCTGAAGTCTTTAATGGGAATAGGGATTGCTATTCCCATTTTTATTTCTTCATAATTCAAACTGTTTTTAAATATAGATCAGTTAGAGATTTGGATATGACACCATTTTGGATCGCATTGCAATTTTTAACTGTTCTGCCGATCGAGTTAAAGACAATGCCGACGGCGCAACAAAATGGTCGAGCTATTTTGTTTTATCCATTGGTTGGACTCATTATTGGTGGCATCCTTTTTCTTATTGCATGTCTTTTCGCAAAATTACCAATTCTTCTACTTGCCGCCATCATAATGACTTTATGGATTTGGCTAACAGGCGGTTTGCATTTAGATGGGCTGGCAGATACGGCAGATGCGTGGGTAGGTGGTTTTGGAGACAAGTTACGTACTTTACAAATTATGAAGGATCCAAGTTGTGGCCCAATTGGAGTACTTAGTTTAGTTCTTATATGTCTGCTCAAGTCCGCACTGGTCTATGTACTGATTGAACAACATCAAACGCTATTTTTAATATTGGTTCCTGCACTTGGGCGCCTTGTGCCATCAATTTTGTTTTTAACTACGCCGTATGTTCGTGAAAAAGGTTTAGGCCGTTCTCTGACTGATCATTTACCTAAAACAGCGTCTTGGATAATAACTGGGTTAGTTTTGCTGCTACCTTTATATTGGGGATGGCAAGGTCTAATTGCCGTGATTGTCTTTTTAATGAGCCTTGTTTATTTAAGACATCTGTTTATAAAACGTATTGATGGTATTACAGGCGACACTGTGGGGGCTGCGATTGAGCTTAGTGAAACTATGCTGCTTTTTGCCTTTGTAGTAACTTATTTTTATTTATAAATAATAAAACTTTTAAACACTATTACGGCTTATCTAGAAATTTCATTAAAATAAAAAGCCCTCAAAAATGAGGGCTTAATCGATATTCTTAAAAAGATGAATTAACGATTTGGTAAAACGTCTTTTAAAGCTTCATGCATTTCAAGCAATGTTTTTTCAGTGGTTTCCCAGTCAATACAGCCATCAGTCACTGATTTACCATATTCTAGGTCACAAAGGTTTTCAGGAATATCTTGGCGGCCGCCTTTTAAGTGACTTTCAACCATAAGACCAACAATTGACTTATTACCATCTAAAATTTGTTCAGTAATATTTTTAAGAACAAGTGGCTGTAAGTACGGGTCTTTATTTGAGTTCGCGTGACTCGCATCAATCATGATTTTATTGCTAACTTTTGCTTTCGCTAAAGCATTTTCTGCTTCTTCAACAGAGCCAGCATCATAGTTAGGCTTACCATTACCACCACGTAATACGACGTGTGCGTAAGGGTTGCCACTCGTATTAATAATTGAAACTTGACCGTCTTCGTTAAGGCCTAAGAAGCTATGGCCATATTTAACAGATTGCATCGCATTGGTTGCAACAGTTAAGCCACCATCAGTACCATTTTTAAAACCAACAGGTGATGACAAGCCAGAAGACATTTCGCGGTGAGTTTGACTCTCGGTGGTACGTGCACCAATTGCAGACCATGAAATTAAGTCTTGATAGTACTGTGGAGAGTTTGGATCAAGTGCTTCAGTTGCACATGGCAGACCTTTTTCATTTAATTCGAGCAGAAGTTTACGACCAATACGTAAACCTTTTTCGATGTTAAATGAGTCATTCATGTCTGGGTCATTGATTAGACCTTTCCAACCAATTGTAGTACGTGGTTTTTCAAAATAAACACGCATAACTAGATACAATGTATCTTTAACTTTTTCGCTTAGCACTTTTAAGCGATCGGCATATTCGTGAGCAGCTTTCGGGTCGTGAATAGAGCAAGGACCAATAACGACAAACAAACGGTTATCTGAACCATCTAAAATATTACGAATAGTTTCGCGACCTTTTAGAACGGTTTGTGAAGCAACATCAGATAAAGGCAACTCTGATTTAAGCTCAGCCGGTGTTACAAGAGTTTGAATGCTTTTAATATTAAGGTCGTCGATATCTGGCTTTGAAACGGATTTTGAATGTGTAGTCATTACTGTCACTGGTTCGATCATACTAAAGGTTGTTTTGTGTACTGAATATACCATGAAATAATTATGAAAATCCTACATCTCATGGTATTTCAGTTTGGAAAAATCTTATTGATTTTGCTATCTTTCAGTTGGATTGCTTGTTTTTTCAGCAATCACTGCTTGTTGTTGTACCACAGGGGCTTTTGGTTTTGCTTTGACCGGGTTAACCATAAAATTAACACCGAGAGCAAATAGGGTAATCCCTAAAATTTTTCGGATTAAACGTTCAGGCATGCGGGAACTAATGAGCGTACCTACAATAATTGCTGGAATTGAACCCACCAATAACCACATAAGAAGCGTAAAGTCGACGTTACCAGCACTCATGTGTCCAAGGCCGGCCACTAATGTAAGCAATACCGCATGTACCACATCTGAACCAATAATTCGAATCATTGGCAAGTTAGGGAACATGATCACGAGTGCCATAATGCCAAATGCACCAGCGCCGACAGATGAAAGCGTTACGAATACGCCTAAAATAATACCCATAATAATGATGTAGAGGCGTTTATGGTGAATAGCCAATTGCTCATTTTCTGTTTGGGTTACTTCTTTATTTCTGAATTTATTGAAGAATTTTTCAATACGAGAACGAAAGATAATTGAAACACCAGTCAGTGTTAGCATAAAACCTAAAACCATGGTTAACACAGCTTTATAGTGAGTTGACTGACTTAAATAATGTTCAAGTACCCATGAGGTAACGAAAGATGCTGGAATACTACCCACTGCAAGCCATAAAACAATAGGCCAGACAATATTGAGTTTTCTGGCATGAACCATTGATCCACAGAACTTTGAAATTGCGGCATAAAGTAAATCGGTACCAATTGCGATATGCGGTTCAATTCTAAAAAGACTAATTAAAATTGGTGTCATTAATGATCCACCACCAACTCCTGTAATCCCTACACAGAAACCAACTAACATACCCGCTAAGATAAATTCAAAAGCACCAGACATCTTTATCGCCACTTATCACGAAACGCCCATATCTTATTCCTTTTAGAGATAAACAGTTGTCATGAATAATGATTTACTTATGCAAAAAAAAGCTAAGCAATCAAAATATTGCTTAGCTTGAGCTATTTTTCATCAAATTATTAGGATCTAAGATTATTTTGATGGTTTTAACGGGTTAAGTAGAAGTATTAGGCCAAAAGTTAACGGGGTTGCAAATATCCACCAACTGACAAAACCAATTGAAAAATTATAATGTCGAATCAGAATATATGCACATAAAACAAACAATATGAATGCAGCTATCTTAAAGTGCTGGTAATATTTTTGAGCTAATGATTTGAAATGGCCTGTTGATTTTGGTGATCGATATTTTTCACTCGCCATAAATAACAAATACATTCCTAATAAAATTAAGATGAAAGCTATAAAGATCATGAGCTCACCTCAGTATTTAATTTACTCAGCTTCTTTTGAATTTTTTCTACAGCTTTATGCTGAATAGGTTGAATTTTGCAGAATACAAAAATCGCTAAGCCTGCAAATATCCACAAAAATACATCTATACGTGCAAAGACCCAATAATTGCTTAAGCTCTGAATATAGTCATGTTGAAGCAAATAAATTAAATTTAAGATAGGAAGCACGATACAAAGCAGAATAAAAATACTAAGTTGAGTTCGCCATAAATATTGTTTTTTAGTGACTAAAGCAATGATTAAGCTGATTAGCCAGACCAAGAAAAAGCTATAAATTTCATAATTGATCGTGGTTGAAGTGACTGTAAATAATCGATTCGCACTTAAATAGGCAATAGTTGCACACGGCAATCCTACAAAAGTTGCGACATTTAAACGGTCAACTAAATAGTGTCCAAAGTGAAATTTACTATTTTTATTTTGAATTTGCCGTTTAAGGCTCCAGAGTAACAAACCAGAGGCAATCATGACACAACCTAAAATCCCAGAAAAGAACAAACCTAAGCGAAGTAAAGGTTGGGCAAATGTTGCCATGTGTAGACCGTAAACTCCCGCATTCAGCGTTGCAATAGCACTATTATTACGTGTGTCTTCTAAGACTTTGCCTGTTGAAGCATTCAATGTAATTTGAGCCTGATTACGGGTAATTGAATGATCTTCATTTTGAATAAAGGTAATTTGCGCCTGATTGGTATTTGGATTTTTTACACTAATTATCGATAAAGTTTGATTTCCCCAACGTTGTTGCACTTGGCTTAATAACTTTTCGATAGATAAGTTCTGAGCAGGCTGTATCGATTGGTTTTCAAGCACAGTCTTTGTACGTATTTCGGTAAAATATTGATATGGATTTTCAGGATAGAGCTTTTGCATTCCCCAAGGCAGATATAAATAAAAGAAAATAGCTAAGCCTGTAAATGTAATCGTTAAGAAGAAAGGCAGGGCAATCACCGAAGAAATATTATGAAAGTCTAACCATGAACGCTGAGACTTAAATGTACGCAAAGTAAAAAAGTCGGTGAATATTTTTTTATGGGTAATGATGCCTGAAACTAAGGCAATCAACATAATAAATGCCGCGATACAAACTAATAATCGTCCGATGAATATTGGAATACCAAACAGTTGGTAGTGGAATCGGTAAAAAAAATCGCCGCCTAGCGTTGCCGAAAGTTTAAGCTCTTGGCCTGTGTTTGCATCCAGAGTTGCATTTCCATAACCGCCGTCTGGTTTTTCCCAATACATGGTGTTTACCGGACTCTTAGGTGTTGCAACATTTAAATACCAAGATTTGGCATCTGGAGCATGGTCTTGTAAGTATTGATAGGCTGTTTTAATAGCAATATCTTGCTTTACTTCATATTGCGCAAGTGGAGGCTGCATCCATAAATTAATTTCGTGGCGGTAATAAGACAAACTTCCCATTAAGAAAATGGCAAATACGAGCCATCCAAAAATTAAGCCAGTCCATGAGTGTAGCCATGCCATGGATTGGCGTATACCTTTATGCATAACCCACCATACGCGTTGCAAAAAAGAAAAGGGCACATAGAACGACTGATAGCCCAGTGAGTTTCAAAAGTGATTGAATGCAAAAACCTATAATTACGAACAATACATAAAATAGAATTGCTATAAATGCTGCGAGATATATGGCTTCAGCTTTGTCGAGGGTCAAAAGGAGAATTCCAGTGAGTCCAAGACTTAAATACGCCATACAGGCAAAACCCATACCGAAAACCAGCAAGAATCGATAGAAAACTTTTATGCGATATGACACAGGGAGATTTACAGTTTTGGACATCTTTAATGACACATAAACAAAGAATAATAAGAAAAGCCAATCCCTAAATTGGGATTGGCTACGATATTAATATTTAAACTTTACAGCAACTGTATAGTTGGCAGAAGGACCATAAAATCCTTGGCCATCAGGGAAGCTATATAGATACTTCTTATCGAAAATGTTATTACCATTTGCTTGAAGCGTAATATGTTTATTTACTTCATAGCTCGCCATTAAGTTGACTAAGGCATAAGCATCTTGTGTGATAGTACTGTTTGCAGTTGAGTCATATAGCTTTACACCATCTTGCCATTGTAAGCCTGCCCCAACTTTCAGCTTAGGTAAAACTGACGGCGTATAGGTCGTTAGCAAATTAAGTGTCTGGTTCGGATTATAAGTTCTTGCCTCACCACCATTCTTAATATCTTTAATACTAAATTGAGCGTAGCCGAAAGAAAGATTCACATTATCTGTGATTTGACCTGATAGGCCGACTTCTACACCTTGTGACTCTAAATCACTGGTTGGTACTTTTCTGTTAAGGGGATTTCCATCAGAGTTACGTAATGGATAATTATTCTGCTCAGTTTTAAAGACTGAAAGTGTGCCTGTTAAACGGTCATCTAGCCATGAGCTTTTTAAGCCCATTTCATAGCTTTTACCGTCAATAGGTTTTAAAGCCTGATTCGTGTCTTTATCAATACCGGTTTGCGGGCGGAAAATAGAGGTATAACTCATATAACCTGTATATTCAGGTGTAAAGTTATAGGTGAGTCCAACATAGGGTGAGACTTTACTTTCGCTATATGACATTGGTGAGCCATAGCTTTCGCCTTTACTCTCAGCTCTGACATAGTTTGCGCCAAGTAAAAGTTTTAAATCTTCATTGAGGTGTAAGCGCGTCGCGGCATAGATCGAGTCAATGTTTTGCGTATAGTTAGCCGCTTCTGTGAAATCTGACCAAGTTATAGATTGAGGTGTCCAGCTTGCCCAGTCTGTAGTTGTCGAATTGATAACATTACTATCGTTAATCGTTCCTGTAGATTGTTTATCTTGCTGACGACTACGCACATAGCTATAACCGAGAGTTGCTTCATGTTCTCTGTTAAAGAGTTTATAGGTTCCTTCGAGGTTAAAATCTACTGCATGTTTCTCTTGATGTTCTTGACCTCCCCAAGGTGTTAAAGATACGCCTGAACCATCAGCTTTTGGATAACCATAATAGTAAAGGAGGCGACTATTATGCTTAGTATCAAGATAGTTATAGGTTAGCTTCGCTGCCCATTGCTCATTAATTTTTTGCTTTAATTCGACAAAAGCATTTTGTGTTTCATTATCCCAGTGTGCCCAATCAGGGTTTGGATTATATGAGCGGTCGTACGAAATTTGCTTGCCATTTGCATCGAGTAAGGGCAGAGCACCCCAGTTATTCGCATTCGGTTTATTTTGTTCTTGGCTATAGCCTGCGGTGAGTAAAGTAGTATCTGTTAAGTCAGCTTCAATAATACCTGCGAAACCATTTTTTTCTGAAGAATATCGGTCAATGTAAGAATCACCCGTTTGCTCATAGCCCATGATACGGCCACGTACTTTTCCACTAGGGGTAATTGAGCCTGATACGTCAGCTTCATAACGTTGAGTATCCCAAGAACCATAACTCAAACCACCACTAGCTTGGAACTCTTGAGTTGGTCGCTTACGAATATTGTTGATCGTTGCACTTGGATCACCAAATGCGTTAGTTAAAGAATCTGCACCTTTAACTATTTCTACACGATCGTAAAAGTAGGTATCAGGGTTAGTGTTGTTGTAGTTATAACCTGAGAGGGGAAAGCCTACGCCGTCAGTCAAAATATTTGAAATCTCAAAACCACGAGCCATGTACGAAGTACGTTCGGTTTCCTGATTGCTTACAGTTACTCCTGGAGTATTTTTTAGAACATCTCTCGTACTGGTAAGTCCGAAATCTTCAATTTGCTGACGAGTAACTACGTTAATAGTTTGAGGAGTTTCTTTAGCCTCAATATTAAGTTTGGTTGCACTACTTGAGTTTTTAACATTGTATGCTTTGGTCTGTTCAGAAGACTGCTCAGCACTTGTGGCTTTAACTTGAATGGTCTGTAAAGCTTGTACCTCTGAGTCTTGAGCATAAGAGAGGTTCGCATAACAAATCGCGCAGGCGATTACGGTAAGCTTAAATGGTCGAGGTGGGATATTCATAAGAGTAAAGATAATGTAAATAATTCTCATTTATTTTATTGTTTGTAAATGTAAGCTACAATTCAAATTGCATTGTTAATTTAGATTAAAAGATAGTAAGTGAATGTAATTTTAGATAGCCAAGCCCATTGGCTACTTTTCGTGAGTACGTATCGATCAAGTTCAAGATTGATAAACCTCTATGCTAGAATGCATTATTTCAAATTCTTGGGTAAATCGCCTTGGCAAACCGAAAACTTAAAATAGGCATTGTAGTTGGGGAAGTTTCAGGAGATACGCTTGGTGTTAAGCTCATGCGTAGTTTTCGTGAGCAGGGAATCGATGCTGAATTTGAGGGAATAGGTGGACCTCAAATGATTGCTGAAGGTTTTAAAAGCTATTACCCGATGGAAACTTTGTCGGTAATGGGGATTGTTGAGGTATTAAAAGACTTAAAAAAACTATTTGCGGTACGTGATGGCTTAATTAACCAATGGACTGAGCATCCCGTTGATATTTTTATTGGTATTGATGCACCAGACTTTAACCTCAGACTTTCAAAAAGTATTAAAGAAAAGAATCTTCCAATAAAAACAGTCCAATATGTGAGTCCATCAGTTTGGGCATGGCGTCAGGGGCGTGTTCATGGCATTAAACAGAGTATAGATCTAGTTCTTTGTTTATTTCCTTTTGAAAAAGTCTTCTATGAGCGATATGAAGTTCCGGCGGCATTTGTAGGTCATCCATTGGCTAAACAATTACCACTTGAAAATCCAATTCAAATTGCTAAACAACAATTAGGTATTGATGAAAATCAAAAACATATTGCTTTGTTGCCAGGTAGCCGAAAAGGTGAAGTAGAGCGACTTTTACCTATGTTGCTGGGCGCTGCCAATATTTTGCATACCAAATATCCAGATATTCAATTTTTGATTCCCGCAATTAACGATGCACGTAAACAACAGATTGAGCAGGGTGTTGAACAATTAGCACCTCATTTAAAAGCTGCAATTCATATTTTAGAAAATACAGACACTGAATCAAAAGTTGGTCGTATGGTCATGAATGCAAGTGACATCATTGCTTTAGCTTCTGGAACAGCGACATTAGAAGCAATGTTAATGCATAGACCTATGGTTACTTTTTATAAGTTGCATTGGTTAACTTATTTAATTGCTAAGTTTTTGGTCAAAATTCCTTACTACTCTTTGCCAAATATTATTGCTGGTAAGAAAGTCATTGAAGAGCTGATTCAGGCAGATGCAACACCAGAAAATTTAGCAGCTGAAATAGAAAAACTGATGAATGTTGAAACAGCTCAAATTCAAGTGATGCAACATTTAACCATGCATAAACAGCTTATTTCTGGAAATACAGAAGATCCGGTACAGGCAATTTTGCAATGTTTGGATAGCTAATTTTTAAGATTTGATTGGCTAATTGCTTTTAAGCCAGCCAATGAAAATTTCTTAAAATGTTCAACTAAATCGTGTAATGGCATCTGGGCTATATTCTTAAGAGGCTCGGGTGCTTGAGCATTCGGTCCGGCAATAATGAGCATCATGCAGGGTGTCATAACACTTAAAATGCAGGGTAAAACAGCCGGTTCATTTTCATCTAAACCAGCCGCTTGGCTAATCAACTTACGAATAAGAAAAAATTTTCGCATTCCTGCAAATTCAATAAAACTTAATAAATGCTCTGAAGGTGAAAACAGTTCACGAATAAAGACTTTGCCATGCCAGACATCTTTTTCAGTTAATTTATGCAATAAAGTCTCAAGTAATAAGTTTAATTTTTCTTCTGGAGAGTGAGTGCTTTCAACAAGTTTTAGCAGGTAGTTTTCATCCAGATAGTGTGCGTGAGCTTCCAATAAAACTGCTTGATATAAACCATCTCGACCATCAAAGTGATAATTAATCGCAGCTAAATCGACATTTGCTGCTTTGGCAATTGCTTTGTTTGCTGTCTTTGCAAAACCATATTGGGCTATCAAAGGTCCCGCAGCCTCAATAATTTTAGACTTGGTTAAATCACCATCACTTCGTCTAGATCTGGACATGTTTAAACCTAATTTTAATTCACCATAAAAGTATATCTTTTATTCAAAGAGTAAGGTAATTTAAATTTAAATTGAATTTAAACTACGAAAATTTGAATTTAATAAAAAGGCCAATAAGATGAATAAAAAAGTGATTGCCGGTGTTTTGGTTATTATAGCTGTGGCTCTAATCGGCTTTTGGGCTTGGAAATATAATGATAAAGAACAATCAGATAGTTTTTTAACTTTGCATGGAAATGTTGATATTCGCCAAGTTTCGCTTGCATTTGAACAGTCTGGCCGTATTCAAAAACTCATGGTCCAAGAGGGTGATAAAGTTCAAGCAGGCCAGTTACTTGCTACTCTTAATACCAATGCATTACAAATTCAGGCAAAGCAGGCGCAAGCACAGCTCAAAGCGCAACAAGAGGCAATTATTAAACAAGAGGTCGGAGCTCGTCCTGAAGAAATTACCCAAGCAAAAGCACAATTGGCTTCTGCTCAAGCAGAGTTAGATAAAACGGATAAAAACTTACAACGGTTACAAATTTTGGTGAGTAGCACAGATGGTCGGGCAATTAGCCAACAAGAGTTGGACTATGCCAAAAGTAATCAGCAAAGTGCTCAAGCAGTGGTGCGGGAAAGACAGGCCAATTTAGAATTACTAATTAAAGGCGCTAGACAAGAAGATCGTGAAGCGACCAAAGCACAATATGAAGTCGCTCAGGCTAATTTAGATTTAATTAATTATAACCTTACCCAGACTGAACTAAAATCTCCTGTAAAAGCAGTGGTCCGAGCACGTCTACAAGAAATTGGCGATATGACAACTGCTCAAAAGGCCGTTTATACATTGGCACTGACTGATCCGAAATGGGTGCGTGTATATGTCAATGAACAAGATCTGAGTTCCATTAAGATGGGAGATACTGCCCAAGTCATTCGTAATTCTTATCCTAATCAACCTATTCATGGAAAAATTGGTTATATATCTTCAGTTGCAGAGTTCACCCCTAAAACAGTGCAGACCGAAGAGATTAGAACAACACTGGTTTATGAAGTCCGAGTGTATGTAAATGATCCGAATGATCAATTAAAAATGGGGCAACCAGTTACTGTGAAAGTTCCACTTGCTTCAAGTGAGAATGCCCATGACCGATGAAAATACAGTGGTTTATGTGCATGATTTGGTCATGATTTTTAAAGCTGAGAGTAAAAAGGCAGCAGATATTACTGCAATTGATCATTTAAACATGCAAATCAATAAAGGAGAACTTACCGCTTTAGTAGGTCCAGACGGTTCGGGGAAAACAACTTTATTACGATTAATGGCAGGATTATATAAAGCCACTTCGGGTTCATTAAATGTACTTGGAATTGACGTGAGTAAAAATCCACAAGCTGTGCAAGACCGTATTAGCTATATGCCGCAACGTTTTGGACTATATGAAGATTTAAGCGTACAAGAAAATCTTGATTTATATGCCGATTTACACGACGTTCCAAAAGAAATTCGTTATCAACGATTTAAACGTTTATTGGAAATAACAGACCTTGCTCAATTTACGCAACGTTTAGCGGGTCAACTTTCTGGCGGCATGAAACAAAAACTAGGGCTAGCATGTACTTTAGTTCGTTCCCCAGAGTTACTATTGCTTGATGAGCCTAGTGTTGGGGTAGACCCTTTATCAAGACGGGACTTATGGATCATTATTGAACAGCTTGTTCAGGAAGAAAACCTAAGTGTAATTATAAGTACTGCTTATATGGATGAAGCAGAAAAATGTGCACAAGTTTATATCATGCACGAGGGGAAAATTTTAAAGAAGGGCTCTCCAGAGCAATTAAAAAAAATAGCACGTGGGCAAACATGGCAAGTAGAACCTCCTGCAAATATTAAGGCGCGGACTGTACAAGCCCAATTACTTGATAATCATCTAGAGATTATTGATGCTGTTCTAAAAGGTGAACAAGTACGTTTTATTAGTCGTCAGAAAGAATTATCAGCCGGTGCTTTACCTCAGGGGCTAATAGCAAATACACGAGAACCTGAACTTGAAGATGCTTTTATGATGTTATTACAACAGAATCAAAAGCAACGAAAACAAATATCCATTTCTGAACGAGCTTTTGATTCACTGCAAAATCATGAGTTGGAATCAGACCAACCTATCATTGTGGTCAAAGATTTAGTTAGAACTTTTGGAGATTTTACTGCTGTCGCTAACACTTCATTTGATGTGCAGCGCGGTGAAATCTTTGGATTACTTGGGCCTAATGGAGCTGGGAAAACAACGACATTTCGAATGCTGTGTGGATTGTTACCAGCAAGTAGTGGGTATTTGGAAGTTGCTGGTAAAAACTTACGGACAGCTCGTGCTGAAGCTAGGGCTAACGTAGGTTATGTCTCTCAGAAATTTGCACTTTATAGTAATTTAACTGTTTTAGAGAATCTCAAATTTTTTGGTGGAGCCTATGGTTTATCGGGCGAAAAGCTAAAACAACAAATTGATAAAGCGTTACAGCAATACGATTTAAAAACTCATATTAAAAGTGGTGATTTACCAGGTGGCTATAAACAACGTTTATCTATGGCTGCTGCATTGCTACCTGAACCAGAAATTTTATTTTTAGATGAACCCACTAGTGGCATTGACCCGCTTGCACGGCGTTCATTTTGGTACAGCATTGGTGAGCTGGCAAATCAGGGTATTACCATCATTATCACTACGCACTTTATGGAAGAAGCGGAATATTGTGACCGGATTGCCATACAAGATGCAGGAAAGTTGTTAGCCTTAGGTTCACCCCAACAAGTACGCGAATTAGCAAGTAAAGATAGATATATTAGTGACATGAATGAGGCTTTTATAGCAATTGTGGAGCAAGCACGTGCATTAAGGCATGCTGTTTAGGGGGGCTACAATGAGTTTTGCATTTTGGAATCGATTGACAGCGCTAGTTCGTAAAGAAACTAAGCAGCTCATTCGTGATAAAAGCAGCCTCGGGATTGGTCTGGTTTTACCTATCATCTTAATTTTACTATTTGGCTATGGACTTTCCTTTGACTTAAATCAAGCACGAGTTGGTGTTGTAGTTGATCAGTCTTCACCACAGATCAATCAGGTTTTAGCGGGTTTAAATGGCTCGCAATATTTAACGAGTCAGCAATTTCATAATTTGCCTGAAGCAGAGCAGGCCATTCGAGATGGCGAGATTGATGCCATTTTGCATTTCCCTTCAGATTTCTCGAGTCAGGCACAACAAGGTAACGCAAAGGCTCAACTGTTATTAAATGGTACGTCTACCACCATAGCAACAGCTTTGGAAGGATATGTCACAGGTGCTTTGGCTACCGCGCCGTCTATACAAGTTGACCGTAGTCCAATATTAGCAACTTCAAGCGCTGTTAATATTGAACAACGAATATGGTTTAACGAATCTGCTAACAGTACTTGGTTTTTAGTCCCAGGCTTAATGGTATTAATCTTGACTTTAATCGGTGCATTTTTAACGGGGTTACTCATTGCCCGTGAAAGGGAACGGGGAACACTAGAGGCCTTATTTGTGACGCCTGTACGGCCATTTGAAATTGTATTAGCAAAGCTCATTCCCTATGTTGTGGTCGGCATGATTGATATCGTGATCTGTATTATTGCTGCGTATTTTATTTTTGAAGTACCCATGCGCGGTTCATTATTCTCAATTTTATCAGCTTCATTTTTATATTTAATTGTTTCGTTATTACTTGGTTTAACCATATCAGGCTTTGCTCAAAGCCAGTTTCAGGCGAGTCAAATTGCTTTATTGGCAAGTTTTATGCCTGCACTCATGCTTTCAGGTTTTGTTTTCGATACACGAAATTTACCCTTGGTTGTACAAATTGTTAGCCAGTTACTTCCAGCTACGCATTTTATGATTTTAATTAAAACCCTATTTATGGGAGGTGATGATTGGAAGTTATGGTTTAAAGAATGCGGTATTTTATTGGGATATATCGTTGTTTTGATATGTGCTGTGAACTTTTCACTAAAAAAACGGTTGAGATAAAGTTATGTGGCAGCAACTAATCGCTTGGCTAAAACACTTAGGTTTTTTAGTCAAAAAGGAATTCCTGACCATTTTTAGTGACCCTGCAAATAGAGTCATTCTATTTGTACCAGCCCTCATGCAGGCACTTTTGTTTGGTTATGCTGCAACTTATGATGTTAACCGTGTGGATTATGCAATTTTAGATCAGAGTAATGGGCAAGTTTCGCATGAACTGATCTCAAAGCTTGATGGCTCTGGTATTTTTAAGCAGATTGCAACACTTCAATATACAGATCAAATCAAACAGGTAATTGATAGTCGTCAGGCATTGGTCGTGATTACGATTCCTTCAGACTTCGAGAGCAAATTAAATAATAACCAAAGCTCTCCTATACAGGTCATTGTGGATGGCAGAAACTCATCAACTGCTGTTGTGGCTGGTTCATATCTAAATAAAATTATTGGTCAGTTTAATCAGCAAAAATTTAACTCAGCCTTACCGATTAGTCTTGAAACAAGAACATGGTACAACCCAAATCAAGAGTCTCGATGGAGCTTAATGCCTTCATTAATTGCGGCTTTAAGTATGATGCAGACATTGCTTTTATCTGCTTTATCTGTAGCACGTGAACGAGAGCAGGGTACGTTCGATCAGTTATTAGTTACGCCGTATACACCATTACAAATTATGATTGGTAAAGCCTTACCGCCAATTTTTGTAGGGTTGATGCAATCAACCATTATTTTATTGATCATTTTGTTCTGGTTTAGAATTCCAATGAATGGCTCTATTGGGCTGCTTTATTTTGGTTTATTAAGCTTTAATGTGGCTGTAGTCGGAGTGGGCCTATCAATTTCGGCCTTATCTTTAAATATGCAACAAGCCATGCTTTTTACATTTTTATTGATTATGCCTTTGATGTTGCTTTCAGGTTTACTTACACCAGTAGAAAACATGCCGAAAGTACTGCAAATAGCAACTTACGCAAACCCCTTAAGGTTTGGAATTAACTTGGTACAACGGGTTTATTTGGAAGGTGCGAGCTTTGCACAAGTCAAATTCAACTTTATTCCAATGATCATACTTGGAGTAGTAACTTTACCCTTAGCTGCTTGGCTATTTAGGAACAGATTATCTTAATCATGTTAATGAAAAAGCCCCATTTTAGGGGCTTTAAAACTTATTTAGGCACGTATAATCAGTTGATAACCTGTATATTTACGGATGTTAATAACACCAATATCAAAAATTAAATATTGACCTTTAATGCCCTGTAATACACCGCGAATTTTTGGAGTTTTATCCAAATTTAATGATTTAATCTTTTCAGGGTACTGCTCAACAGGGTAAACAAACTCACGTGGCAACTCATCTTCTAATAATTCAACGGTTTCATTAAATTCAAGATTTTGGCTAAATTCCTCACGAATCGTTTGAATTTTAGGTGCAAACTCTTCGATTAACTGATCACGTTGCTCAGTTAGTTTTAGAGGTTCAGCTTCTCCCTTAAGGAGTTTACGCCAATCAGTTTTGTCAGCAACTAAAGAACCAAACATTGTTTCAAGCTGACCAGATAAACGACGTGATCCAACTTTCATAATTGGTAAGGCCTGAGTTGCACCTTGATCTAACCAACGACCTGGCATATGACTAACGCGGGTAATACCAACTTTCAAAGCGCTAGAATTTGCTAAATAAACAATATGAGGCTGGAAACAAACATTGTGGGCAAAGTCATCTTCACGACATGTACCTAAGTGGTAATGGCATGTTTCTGGTTTCATAATGCAGAGGTCACATTCCGCTTTCGTTTTAAAACATTTAAAGCAGTGACCTTGAGAATAAGATTTTGGTGTTTTAGTGCCACAAGATGTGCAGTAAATATTACCTGTCCATTCGATCTCTAGTTCTTGTCCTAAATTAAAAGGAAGATCAATTTCTGAACGGTCTAATACAAATTTGTATTCAACATTTGCCTTGGTTGTCTGTTGATCAGTTACACTAGCATCTTTTAGGCCTGCATGCATTTTATGGCAAATGCCTTGTAGTTCCATAAAGTTTAAACTCACATCTTTCAATTAAGGGTTGCAGTCATGGCTGAACAAAATGTCATCGCTTCTATGCTAGACGATTTATCAAAAGAACAGCCCATTCATACTGCACTTTGTATTGGCCAAAAAATTGACCAGAATCACGCAATTCAATGGCACTATTTTACCGTAACTGAGCTTTTAAGTCTGCCTTTTACTCAGCGTTATGATTTGGGTTTTGTATTATTTGATACTGATGAAATGCAGAACATAACTGAAGTACAAAAATCTCAGTTATTAGTAAAACTACGAGATTTATTAGCAAAACGAATTGTTGTGGTGAGCAAACGAAGTGATGAACAGTTATTACGTTCTTTAGGCTTTACTCAACTCATTGATAAGACTTCGCATGATAGTGACTTTGCTTTATGGCAATTTAACATCTTGACCTATAAACATGTTCCAGATTGGTTTAATTCAAAGTTTTGGGCAAACCCAGAAAACTGGAATAAATTCCGTTGGTAAAAGAGCATTAAATCTCTTTCAAAATTTAACAATTTGGCTTTTGCTGTCTGAATAAGAATCCGCGTATGCTCATGTATAAACCATACATAAGAGTTACACATGACAAATTTAAGCAGCATTGTTGAAGTTTTGGCTCAGCAGGCTTTAGGTGGGAACCAGCAAGCATCAGGTCAAGGCGGTTTGGGCGGAATTTTAGGTTCAGTACTTGGACAAATGGGGGGTAATACTTCTTCTGGCGCTCAAGGGGGCCTTGGTGGAGTATTAGGTTCTGTATTGGGTCAAGTGACTGGCAATAATAATGTACCTCAAGCAGGTGGTGGTGTACAAAGTTTATTAATTGCAGTGGTGCCTTTAATTTTAGGTTGGGTTCAGCAACAAGGTGGTTTGCAGGCTGCTTTAGAAAAGTTAAAAGGTGCGGGTTTAGGTAACCAAGTTCAAAGCTGGGTTGATCCAAATCAAAGTAATAGCGAAGTTCCTACTCAACAATTGCAGAGTTTATTTAATCCAGCTGACATTGAGCAGGTTGCTGCGCAAGCTCAAGCTCCAAAAGAGCAAGTTTACGGTGCAATTGCGTCAGTCTTACCTCAAGTCATTGACTCATTAACACCTCAGGGTGACAGTACAGACCATCAAGAAGCAAATAAGGACATCCAAAATGTGATGAATCTTGTGAGTGGTTTCTTAAAGTAAGCTACAAAGTTAAAAAAAGCCGATATTTTTATATCGGCTTTTTTAATCTGCACAATAAAATAAAAGGGCTAACGCCCTTTTATTTTAGATTTGAATCTAAGATAACTAATTAGAAGTTATATTCGATACCTGTACCTACAACTGTTTGCTTGTCGTCATCATTCAACCAGTCGCGTTTTTGTTGAGCAACGATACCGTAGAAGCGAGCTTGCTTGTTGATTTGGTAATCAAGACCTAAACCATACAAGTCAATTTTACGATCTGCTTGACCACTTACTTGTGTTTCAGCAGAAGCGTATTCAGCTTTCACTTTAAGTTTAGTATTAGGAATTTTATACGCCGCTGTAACAGCATAAGCTTCTTCTTCTAAACCGCGGTATGCTTTACCAGCTTTGTCAACTGCACCATCTGATTTATATGTTTGACCATATGCAGTCAAGTCATCAGTAGGTTCAGCATGTTGCCATAAAGCACCTACAACAAAGCCTGATTTTGCGATGTCATAAGAACCCGTTACACGGTAAGCATCTGTATAAACATCTTTCAGACCGTAAGCAGCATATTTACCTTTAATACCGAAGTCACCAGCAGCAGCCACTGCTAAGCCAAGGTCTTTGTTTTCATAACCAAGCGCTGTTGACACAGAGTCAAAGCTATCATTTTTGCTGTCTTTACCAGTTTCACCTTGTTTGCTATCTGAGGTGCTTTCGCCAGTTTGAGCCATGATATTGAATGTTAAACCAGCTAATAATTTAGGGTCTAATTCAAAACCAACCACGTTGTCTAAGCGGTTTTCGCCGTACATGATGTTGGTAATATCTAAACGTGTATCGTCATTAAAGATGTCTTGGTTACCACCAGCAGCGGTTTTAAAGTAAGAGTCGTACTTACCTACTTTTAATGTACCCACGCCTTCAGTTTTTAAACCGATAAAACGGTTACGAGCGCTAAGATCAGTATCAGAACCTGAACCATCAGTAGAAATTGCCCATTCAGCTAAATAAACAGCAGATAGCTTGTCAGTTAATTTCTCTTCGCCTTTTACCCCAATGCGAGAAGAGTTTGAGTTAACTTCAGTAACGTCACTTTTTCCATCGAAATTTTTATTGTCAACTTGGTTAATAGAAACATTCAGTTTGCCATACAAAGTTGGCGCTGCTTGCACCGCGTTTATGCTCAAAGTTGCAACTGCGGCAGCGAGTAGCAATTTCTTCATTGAGATTTCTCCAAAAAGTTTTTAAAAATGGCGTATGCCTAGTTAACTATTTATTTTGTAGTTGACTTATGTACAAAAAGTTACAAAAGCTCACCAACTTGCTAAGCAGTATCGGCAAACTTTGTGACAGGGGCGTGAAAAATAAATGACAGTTTCATGACGGTTAAAATTTAGAAATAAATTAATTATTTTAATTTTTTATAGTTTTTAGACGAAAAAAAGCGGAGTCAAAACTCCGCTTTAATGAATTAAAAATCAAAGAGCTGCTTTAATTTTCTCAGCTAATCCTTTAATTTTTTCTTGATCTCCAAATTCTACAGCATGGCGTCCAAGTTGATGCACATTTGTAGGAATAAGGTGAAAATGAACATGCGGAACAGTTTGTCCTGCCGCTGCTCCAGAAAGTTGCATCAAGACAATACCTTCTAAATTGAGGGCTTTTTCCATTGCTTTGGCAATTTTCTGAACAATTTGTATGGTATATGCAGCTGCTTCTGGAGGTAAATCAAGGAGCGTTACAGCAGGTGTTTTTGGAATAACTAATGTATGACCATCGGCTTGAGGCATAATATCCATAAAAGCTAGAACTTGATCATCTTCATAGATTTTTATCGCTGGAAGTTCATCACGTAAAATTTTTGCGAAGATATTTTGATCATCGTATGCCATGTATTATTCCTTTAAAAATTATTTACATTTCAATTCTTTCTGACGCTCTTTAATAGCATCAAGACGTTGCTGCTCTTTGTCAGAAAACTTTGGTTTTGTCGTGTGACAGTTTTCATTACCATATTTTTCTTTTGCATCAGGATCTTTAAAACAAAAGCCTTTTGATGCATAAATCAAATTATAATCGTCTTGCAATTTCTGACATTCTTGCTCAGGCGTTGCAGCTTGAACATTTAAACCAGCAATGCTCACCATGCCAGTAAAGACTGCAACCATAAATTTATTCATGAGCGTTTCCTCAGTTAAAGGTATGAACCTGTACTCAATATAAGGTTTATTACCAAGATTTCAATGACTATTAATTACTCAAGTGTCATTTTGGTTGATAATTTGTTCACAATATAAATAAAAACTTTATATATCAACTATTTATAAAAATCAAATAAAAACATAAACTTAAGGAAAATTATATATATATTTCCAGAATTTGATTCTCGTTTTAATTTACTTTAACTGTTATTAAAGAGAGAAAAATATACTTCTGGCTCGGTTGATAATATATAAAAAATTGTAGGAAAAGATGAGATTTTATAGCTTTTCATTTGCTAAATAGACGGCTTAAGTTTGAAATTGGGTCAATGAAAAACAAATATATCAATGACATTATAAAAATACAAAGCGTGATAATTATCACATTTTTGTATTTTAGGATTAAGTGGAATTCACAGGGCCCATTTTAATTTAGACGGAAATGGGCTTTTTCTTTTGATATCTAAAATATAAATAAGCCAAAATTGATCTTAGTTTACAATTCAACTGAAAGATGTATTGATTTTACATGTTTTAGCTTCTATTATGTGATCCTTAATTGCTGCGTTTGATAGTTTTTTGTTTTTGTAACCCATTTCTAAAATTGAAATGGGTTTTTTTTTAAGTCTTTTTAATATTCATTATGCAGCTTATTAAAATTAAGCATCTTTAATAAGCTGCCATCTAAAAGATTAAATTTATTCCAATGTAATCTTGGTCCATGCTTCATACATTTTAACTGCCGCAGAGAAGTCACTATTGTCTTCAGCAGTTAAATGAGCAGCTTGGATTAAACTTTGTGTTAATGATAAAAGCGGCGCAGGTAGCTTTGCTTGATGGAGTAAATCCAAAGCAATTCCTGTATCTTTGGCCAGAAGCGGTAAACCAAAGGTTACTGGAAATTCACGACTCAATACACGCTGCGGGAATATAGTCTCTGTTACCAGACTTTTACCACTTGAAGCGTTAATACACTCTAAAGCTTCGTTCAAGCTTACCCCATGCGCTTTTAAAGCACTAAAACCTTCTGCAACAGACCAAAGGTTGACCGCGAGTAGCATATTATTAACGGCTTTTACGGCAAATCCTGAGCCCGATTCACCAACATGTTTAATTAATTTGCCTACTGCTTGTAGAGCCGGTAATGCGCGTTCGAAAGCTGCTACATCACCGCCAACCATTACAGTCAAAGTTGCATTTTCAGCACCTATTGTTTGACCACTTACTGGAGCATCAAGAAAATCAACATTCAATTGTTTTAATGAGCTTGCTAATGCGCGGGCAGAGTCAGGGACTCCACTTGTACAGTCTATCCAGATTGCCCCAGATTTAATTTGTACATCATTAATAAGTGCTTCTACGTCACTGCTTGTCGGTAAACATGAAAAGATAATATCTGCTTGTACCGCTTGCTCTAGTGGGGCAGCCCTTGTGCCATATGCTATTGCATGTTGTTTGGCTTTTTCGAAATTTCGATTCCATACATAGACAGTATCGAAGTGTTTCGGTAAATGTGCTGCCATACGGTAGCCCATTGCACCCAAACCAATAAATGCAACAGATTGACTCATGACCTTGTCCTTAAATTTGTGTTGAACGTTCGGTCAGCCATTTTGCCAGTTGTGGCCAAAACTCCAGAGCACTGGCCTGACTCGACATTAGGCCTAAATGACCGCCGGGGATGAGAGTAAACGTGACATCTTGGCTGCTTGTCAATTGACTTAATGGAGAAGCAGCATCAGCAGTCACCAACTGATCACTACGACCCGCGCCAACTAAGAGAGAGCAATCTATATTTTTTAATTCGATTTTTTTATCTTTTAATTGAATAAAGCCACGTTTTAGTGGATTTTGCAGCCAGACATTAAACAACATGTCCTGATTAATCCCACCTGGGTAATCAATCATATTATTTAAAAAGCTACTTAAGGTTGCATGCTCTTGTACAAATTGCAGGTCATCAAGATTTTTTAGCAATTGAACATGCCCATCAAACCAGCCTTTAGGATCAAGAATTTTAAAGCCTAATGAATTTAAAATTCCGGGACTATGAATCAGACGTTTTGGTAATCCAGAATAAATACGGTCCTGAATTTTTTTGTTACGACCAATAAGATGATTCATGTTTCGATAGAGTTTGCCAATATAGCCAGATGCATAACTATCTATTGGACTACCAAGAACAATTAGGTTTTTAATATAGTTAGGTTGGTTAAGCGCAGTATATAGAGTGACGAATATGCCAGCCATACTCCATCCATGAAGTGAGATTTGTTCACTTCCTGAATGTGTGCGGACAATTTCTATCGCTTTAGGAATGAAATCTTCAATAAATGATAAAAAGTTAAGATGTCTATCTTTAAACTTTAAACTTCCCCAATCGACCAAATAGACATCAAAACCAGCATTTTGGAAATATTTAATAAGAGAGCGATAAGGATATAAATCATATATCGCCATATTAATGGCGAGAGGGGCAACAAATACTAAAGGCTCTTTAAATCTTTTCTGTGTTGCTGCGTAATAGCGAATACGGGTTTGATTGAACTCGCCAATGACTTCATAGGGAGTGCTTTGTGATAGAACCAATGTTTTTGGGTGAAATAGTCGGGCAGAAAGATGCTTCATTTGACTTTGTTCAGAGACAAGGGACTTTAAGCGTTTCATCTTGCTTTACCAACTATTTACTAAAGATTGAATAAAGTCTAAGCGATAATTTTAAGGTTTACCTTGACCTTAAATACATTAGACACTCAAAATGATGATAGTTTTTAGTACATGACCAGTAAAGGCGAACATTTAATGAACCAGTCTGATGATTTAGAATACCAACTTGATACCTTAGCCATTCGTACCGGACATACTCGTAGTTTTGAAGGTGAACATGGCGAACCGATTTTTTTGACATCATCTTTTGTATATGAAAATGCAGCTGAAGCTGCAGCAAAATTTTCTGGTCAGGTTCAAGGAAATATCTATTCTCGTTTTACCAATCCGACTGTAGGCATGTTCGAAAAACGATTGGCAGCTTTAGATGGCGCTGAACGAGCTGTAGCGACAAGCTCGGGAATGGGTGCAATTTTGGCAGTTGCTATGGCATATCTCAAAGCGGGTGATCATGTCATTTGCTCAAGAGCAGTTTTTGGTTCAGTTGTTGCCTTATTTGAAAAATATATTGCCAAGTTTGGTGTAGATATTACATTTGTTGATTTATGTGATTTAGACGATTGGAAAAAGGCAGTACGTCCAGAAACTAAACTCTTATTTGTTGAGTCACCGTCTAATCCTCTAGCTGAGATCGCAGATATTCAAGCGCTTGCAGATATTGCCCATGCTAATGGTGCATTACTTGCGGTTGATAACAGTTTCTGTACGCCTGTTTTGCAGCAACCATTAAAGTTTGGGGCAGACCTTGTAATTTACTCGGCGACTAAATATTTAGATGGGCAAGGGCGCGCATTAGGTGGTGCTGTTGTCGGTAATCATCAGTTATTAGAAGAAGTTTTTGGTGTTGTCCGTACGCTTGGACCATCAATGAGTCCATTTAATGCATGGATTTTCTTAAAAGGCTTAGAGACTTTACGTTTGCGTATGAAAGCACACTGTGAAAGTGCTCAAATTCTTGCAGAATGGTTATCTACTCATGAAAAAGTAGAAAAAGTTTACTACGCTGGTTTACCTGCTCAAGAAGGTCATGAACTTGCTGCTAGACAACAAAATGGTTTTGGCGGGATCGTTTCATTTGTTGTTAAGGGTGAACGTGAAGGTGCGTGGAAGGTTATTGATAATACTAAGTTTATTTCAATTACTGGTAACTTGGGCGATGTGAAGTCAACAATTACACATCCTGCAACGACTACACATGGCAAACTTTCTGCTGAAGCTAAAGCTGCGGCAGGTATCCAAGAGGGTCTAATACGCGTATCAGTAGGCTTAGAAGATATTAATGATATTATCCGTGATATCTCACGTGGTCTGGATCTGATCTAATTAATTCTATCGAAATAACTCTCTTTGGTTATTTTGTTCATGAAACCATCTCTTTAATCGAGATGGTTTTTTATATTTAAATGTTACTCAAATTTCAGAATCGCAATAAAAAACCTACATTTTTGTTTAAATGAGGGCTAAGAGTACAAGGTATAAAGACTTTAAATTTAATTAAAAGAAATGTGAGTTTTAAAATGCTTAAGCCTATTGCTATTGTTGTTGTGGTAGGGGTAATTGGGGTGGTTGGATATAAATTATTGACCAAACCGCATCAACACCCAGTAAATGAAACAACCTTATTGATTAACAATGCAGAGAAGTCGGTGCAAGAAGCAGATAAATCTATCCAAGAAGCAAATACTTCCTTTAAGAAAGTCCCTTTAAGTGAATATAAAACAATTGATAAAGGGTTACAGGCATCTCAATAGTGAAATAAATTTTTATCAAACTTTAATGTATAACTTTTAGGCGTTTATGAAGTGGATCTAAGTTTAACCACGCTACTGATATACCTCCATGGAATAGAGCTAGAGATACTGATAGAAAACATTAGTCTATTGTGTCAGAATTACGGATTAATTTGAGTTCAACGCACTAATCTGTATGTATTTTAATCGCATAGGTTGGTTCAATGAGATTAAGTTTTTATAAAGTATTACCAGATAACGAATAATACTTTAAAGATTTGATAGAGATACGGAGTAAAGTTATGAATATCAATATGCTCATGCAGCAAGCGCAGCGCATGCAAAAAGATATGGAAACAAATATAAAAAAGGCGAAAGAAGAGCTTGCCCAAACTGAAGTCCAAGCAGAAGCTGGTGGTGGTTTGGTTAAAGTAACCATGAATGGTCGCTATCTTGTAAAACGTATCGAAATTAACCCTGAATTACTTCAAGATGAACCAGATATGATTGAAGACTTGATTGCTGCCGCGGTAAATGATGCTGTGCGTCAAGCAGAAGTTATTTCAGAAGAAAAAATGCAAAAAGCGAATTCTGGTATGGGCTTGCCACCTGGCTTAGCGGGCATGTTCTAAGGAAGTTCTGTGTTTAGTGATAGATTTGAACAACTCGTTCAAGCTTTACGTATATTGCCTAGCGTTGGTCCGAAATCGGCTCAACGTATGGCATTACATCTTTTGATGAAAAATCGAGAAGGTGCGTTCGCATTAGCTCATGCTTTACATGAGGCTTCAAGTTATATTCATGAGTGCAGCGTTTGCCATTCTCTAACTGAAAATGAAATTTGTGATATTTGTGCCTCAACTGAGCGAGAAGATCAACTATTGTGTGTAGTTGAATCACCAGCAGATGTCATGGCGATTGAGCAAAGTGGTAGTTTTCGAGGTAAATACCATGTTTTAGGGGGACATCTTTCTCCTTTGGATGGTATTGGCCCAGAAGAAATTGGTATTCCTTATCTAATTCAGCGCTTAAGTCAAGGCACTATTGAAGAAGTGATTTTGGCAACTAATGCGACTGTAGAGGGACAGGCAACCGCTCATTATTTGGTAGAGGCGACTAAGCATTTACCTATACACATGACGCGTATTGCTCAAGGTGTACCGCAAGGTGGTGAACTTGAGTATGTAGATAGCCATACCTTAAGTCAGGCAGTTCATAACCGTATGAGAATGAAATAAGCATTCCGATGCTTATTTCATTGATGCGATATAAAATTGAATTAAATTTATTAATTTAGCTATTAAAGGCAAATATTATTTTGTCTTTAATTAGAAAAAATCGTTTAAATAAAATATGAAAGCCATAAGAATGAAAAAGATCTTAGAGATTTTAAAGAATGAGTATTTGGAGTTAACTTTAAAAGTATAAATAAAAGATCAAAAAATTATCTATTTTCGAAAAATTGTTCAAAAATAGAGTATTCATAAAGGTTTAAGTGGTAATTTCCTACTTCTATGTTATATATACCAGAGTTCTAAGCACTCTTTGCATTTACTTGAGAAAGCATGTTTCAGTTTATCCAACAGCAAACCGAATTGGTTGATGTTCTTCAAAAAATGGATCAATGTTCGATATATGGACTTGATACAGAATTTATTAAGGTTGACACACTCTGGCCTAAACTTGGGGTATGCCAAGTCAATGTAAATGGTAATGTCTATCTGTTGGATGGTGTTTCATTAGATCTAAGTCAGTTTTGGAAAAAAATATTTCTCGCACAGCAGAACATTTTTCATGCATGTGGGGAAGACATCGATTTAATCTATCATTACGCCGATCAAGAAGATTTGCTTAATGTGTTTGATACTCAAGTGGGCCTTTCTTTCTTAGGACATGGACTACAAGTGAGTTACCAAGGCGCTTTAAAGCTTTGTCTCGATATTGACATTGAAAAAGATCAAACAAGATCCGATTGGTTGGCAAGGCCTTTATCGCCTCAGCAACTCTGTTATGCAGCCAATGATGTTCTATATATAATGAAGTTAGCTCATCATATTCAAGAACAACTTAAGCAGAAAGGGCTTTATGACTATGTTCTTGAAGATTGTAGTAGTTTAACTAAAGAAATTATTAGTGAAACGCCTAAAGAGTTACTCTATACCGATGTTGGTAATTATCGTCATTCGCGTCGTCAATTGATGCAATTGCAAAATTTAAGTGAATGGCGTGATTACATTGTTAAAGCGACGAATCAGCCACGTAGTTTTATTCTTAGAAACTCAACCATGATTGATATGGTTGAAAAGAATCCACGTAATAGTTTTCAACTCTCGCAAGTTAAAGATATTCGCCCAAATGTAGTTCGTGAATATGGAAAAACGATTCTAGAATTACTGAAAGATTTACCTAATGAAAGTGAATGGCCAACAAGAATTGCCAAACCTTTTAAAGTAACATCTAAAGAAACTTTAAATAAAATGGATATGGTACTTGCCCATGCAATAAGTGAAACTTCTATTCCTAAAGAAGTATTACTTAGAAAAAAATGGCTAAATGCAATTCATCAACATGTTCTTTCTCAAGGGGATGAACAAGATTTACCTGATTATCTTTTGGGTTGGCGTTATGAGTTGTTAACTCAACCATTAATTCATTTATTTCAAGAAGAAAAAGAAAGTCTATCAATTTAAAATGGGTTGATAGTTAAAATTTAAAAGGCTCATCTTCGTGATGGGCTTTTTTAATTAAAGATAGTGAATGGCTTGAAGTTTAAATTGAGTAGTTTTTATTTAAAATAATAGATATTTAACGTCAATAGTTAATAAAATAAATAATTATATTAGTTATATTAAATAATCAACTTATTTTAAAAGCTAGTAAAGTGATGAATTGAATGGGTTTTAATTTGTAAAAGTGATAATGAATTAAATTAACCGATTCAATGAGAAAAATTCAATTGATTAAACATACAGGTCTGTATATTCTTGGAGACAAGAAAAACAATTTCAATATGAATAATATATAACTATAAGTTTGTTTCAGTGCAGAAATAAGAAAGCCGACCCAATTGGGTCGGCTTTTTATTTTTTAATGATATAGCTCAGTTAAAATGTCAGTAGGTTATTAGATTTTAAAAATTAACTATTAATATTCTATGGATTTTTTGTGAATGAACCAGCAAGTTCAGCTACAAGTTCTTCAGCTTTTTGAAAAGCATTTTCTAATGACTTTATATGTCGTTCATCTCCAAACTCTTGATATTCTGAGGCAATTTTATAAATTTTCTCTACACCTAAATATTTACTGAGTGTACACAGGTGAGGTGCAAGATGATTCATGTCGTGACGAATTCCATCTTTCTCAAAACCAAACTCTCCACTAGACGTGATAATGATTAAAATTTTTCCAGATAAAAGAGGTTGTAAAGGGAAGTCTCCTCGAGCAAGGTCAAAATCAAATGTCTTATTAATTCGAATAATTTGGTCAAACCATGCTTTGAGTTGAGCAGGCATACCGTAATTGTACATAGGGGAAGAAATTAGAATGATATCTGAACTCGAAAGCTCCGCTATTAACTGATCGGATATTGATAAGACATCGCATTGAGTTTGTGTTCTTTTATTTTCAGGTGTGAATACGGCATCAATCCAGTCCTGAGTAATAAATGGAGGCGGATTCATTCCTACATCCCGATAAATATACTCATCCATAGGCCTTTTATTTTTCCACAAACTGACCAATCGGCTGGCAATATTTTTTGAAATAGAATTATGATTTGGATTGGGGTTAATTGCAGCTCGTATGCTGGCATCTATATGTAACATTTTGCTCATCATAAATTCCATAAGGGTTAGGAGTTAATTTATTTTGAGTTTTAAATGAGAAGTAGACAAACGAGAAAATTACAGCTATAGATGATTTTAAATCACCTATAACTGTGATTCAGGAGAAAGCATGCAAGTCTCATTGCAAGCACTTAGGGCATTTGAATCAGCTGCTCGACTAGGCAGTTTTAAATTGGCTGCTGAAGAGCTTTCGCTAACACCGACTGCAATTTCACATCATATTGCCAATCTTGAAAGCAGGTTAAATGTTGATTTATTTCATCGACAGGTAAGAAAAATAACGCTTACAACCACAGGTAATAGGCTAGCAGTAGCGATTTCTGAAGGATTTCGTAAAATTGAAGATGCGCTAGATGAAATAACAGTAAATGGAAATGCACTCAGAGTAGCTACTACATCTTCATTGGCAGCAATGTTATTAATTCCCTCAATAAATGAATTTTATCAACTACATCCTGATATTTCAGTTGAATTTTCTACAGGGGAAGCGTTAGAAAGTCACTTATATACATTACCTATTCGATATGGTGATGTATCTTTAATACCTTCTAACGATATTCTTAAATATGAGTCTTTTAATGTATTTGGTGCATCTAAACTTGATCTACTAGAACATTCTAATGAGCCAATAACGTTATTCACCACAGAATGGAAAAATAAAGCATTACCAAGTCCGCCACTAGAAACTTGGCTTGAGCTGAATGGATGGGACCGAACGCAAATAACAATTAAGAAGTTTGATCAGGAAATTTTTGGAATACATGAGGCATTAGCGGCCAATGGACTCGTGTTTTGTTCTTCTACACTTGCCCAGAGATTTATTAAAGCGAATCTTATACAACCTCTTAAGACTAAATCAGTTCAATCTGAGCTGTGCTATTACATCCCAAATAAGGAAGATTTTAAAAATAGAAATGCCAGAAAATTTATTGAATGGATAGAAAGATTATTTAAACAATAAGCTCATATTTCTGATTGGAATTAACTACACAACACCAAAACTATATAAGCTTTTTATGCTATAAAATGAGATAAATTAATAATTAGAGAGATAAATATGCTTAATAACTTTAGTGCTGAACAAGCGCGTCAAAATGCTAAAAATTTTAAAATCAATCAAGAGGCCATGCTGGAAAAAATTTTAACAGGCACTGAAACTGATTCTAAAGCAGGGAAGCGAAAAGCAACTTTCCTGTTTCCGATTGATGCTGTAAGTCCTGATCACCTCACACAAGTAGAAGAGGAACTTAAGGGTAGAGGCTTCAATGTATCGACCAATATCGAACACTCTGGTACTACTATAACGATAGAAATAAGCTTTTAAATATCGATTTTTTGTTAGACCGCTTTTTTAAAGGCGGTCTTTTATATCGTATTAAAAAGGGAAGATAAATTTATTTACATTTAAACTTATGTTAATCATGATTTTATTTGACAGGTTCTACCATCTTCTGTAGCTTTACTTTTTGAGTGGAATATGGATATGAACTTCCAAACAATACTTTTATCTTTCAAAAATCAATCTACTGGTACAGATGCATTTAAAGACTTAAAAAATGCTTGTGAACAGTCTCTTAAAGAATCTCAAAATACAAAAGAAAAAGCAGCAGTCTATTTGATCTATGGTTTTGCACGTAGCTACGTGATTTTATATGAAGATGAAGCAGTAACAACTGAATTTGCCAACGTTTCTAAGACTACGCTCATAGGCTACATGGAATGTCTAAATGAAGCTCTGTTAAGTCAAGATGATGGTGCTATTTTGAATGCCCTAAATCAAGTAACTGATAATTATATAAAGAGTTCTCGAGTCTTTTAAATATCATTAACTTGTTTTGGTAAAAATACTTCTTTAGCTTGGGCTAAAGAAGTATTCAAAGTTTGTATTAATGAGACTTTTTCTTACCGCCGCCATCTTGTTTATTGACGGTAGACCATGCGATTCGTTCAGCTTCTTCTTGAGAATGACCTCTGTCTACTTCACTCTCAACAATATGCTTAGCCTGACGTTTTTGCTTTGCTGTGTAAGCTGTTTTATCGCCACGAGGCATAAGTTCATCCTCCACATCTATTATTAAGATACTTATTATTGAAACATATTGAGAATTTAAACCAGTTAAGTAATGTCTGCTAATGTTTATTAAGTGGTTAGAAGTTTTACTTAAATGTGAACTTTAAAAGGTAATAGCTAATTTTAATATAATAAATTTCATAGTGTTAAAGGGTAAAACTATTAAAAACAGATCACAAAAAGTACTCGGTAACGAACGATTTCTTATTTTTTCTAAAATTTTTTTTATTTTATTAAAATGAACAATTGTATTTAATGTTTAAAATCAGCAGCTTGTTTATTTTATGTGTAAGCTGGCTTTTGTCTAGAACAAAGTTATTATCGACGTTAATCAATGTTGTGGGTTAATATTTCCCAAGAATTAAAAAAACGACTGATGCGTAAACAAACCTACGTGGGTGAGTCGTTTTTTTTCATGTATGCTGTCCTTAGTTCAAGAGTTGATTTGAAATGCACTGTGATATTTATAGATCGAGCAAAAAAGATGAAATGTACATTTATATTGCTCGTCCAAACTATCCTGACGATGCGGAACAAGCTGATCCGTTTGAAAATGTTCCTGAAGCTGTTTTACAAGCGTTTGGTCGTGCAACGTTTGTCATGCATTTAGAATTAGCTCCAACACGTAAATTGGCGCGTGCTAATGTTTTACATGTTTTAGACTCATTACAAACAAAAGGTTTCTTTATTCAGATGCCACCAGAAGGGTTAATTAACCCGAATGCGGTTGAACCAGAGGGCTTACGTGGTGCGTGAAAATCAAACAGGAATAATGAATCAATTATTCTCTTTTTTGGATTTTATTCCTGAAGATGCTATTGCTTTAACAGCTTATGGAATAGGCGCTATTATTGCTTTGTGGTGTTGGTGGCGATTAATGCGCCGTCTTCCTACAACTTTTGGTGCGATTAGCTGGCTTATTGTATTTGCTATTTTAGTCACACCAACAGTGTCTGAAGGTCCAAATGCATCGGTAGCACCTGCTATTTTTGGACTACTTTTTGGTGTTTTAACCAAAGATAGTCCTCTAATCTGGTCAAATTTATCTTTAATTCTGTTTGTAGTTGGTCTAGGTTTGGTTATTGGCTATTGTTGGTCAAAATATTCAACAAACAAAAGCATGCGTTCCATCTAACCATTGAAATAGAAAAATAAGGTCTTCACATGTCTGCTGATACCCAACATTTTACCGGTACAGATCAATATATCGCGACTGACAGTCTTAAGCTCGCTGTAAAAGCAGCCCGTGCTTTACAAAAGCCTTTACTGGTTAAAGGTGAACCTGGTACGGGTAAAACTTTACTTGCTGAACAAGTAGCAGAAAGTTTGGGCTTAAAACTCATTACTTGGCATATCAAATCGACAACCAAAGCACAGCAAGGGTTGTATGAATATGATGCTGTTTCTCGTTTACGAGACAGCCAGTTAGGTGATGACCGTGTTTACGATATTAAGAACTATATTAAACCCGGTAAATTGTGGGAAGCTTTCACCAGTGAAGAGCGTTGTGTCTTGTTAATTGATGAAATTGACAAAGCCGATATTGAGTTTCCAAATGACTTGTTGCATGAACTCGATAAAATGTCTTTTTATGTTTATGAAACAAGTGAAACCATTACGGCAACACAACGCCCAATTGTAATTATTACATCGAATAATGAAAAAGAGTTACCAGATGCTTTCTTGCGTCGTTGTTTCTTTCATTACATTGAGTTTCCAGATGAAGTGACCATGCGAGAGATTATCGATGTTCATTTCCCGAATATTTCTGCAACACTCGTCAACGAAGCTTTACAGGTTTTCTTTAAATTACGTGAAATTCCTAATTTGAAGAAACCACCATCAACATCTGAGTTAATTGATTGGTTAAGCTTGCTCATGGCAGATGATATGCCTGAAGATGTATTGCGTAATCGAGATACATCTAAAGCTATTCCACCGTTATATGGTGCTCTCATCAAAAACGAGCAGGATGTGCAACTCCTCGAACGTTTGGCTTTCATGTCTCGACGTTAAAGGAGGGAATAACCCATGTTTGTGCGGTTATTTTACACCCTACGTAAATACGGTGTTCCAGTTACAACTCGTGAGCTCATTGACTTAAACCGTGCAGTAAGTGAAGGTTTAGTTTTTGCCGATCAAGAAGAGTTCTATCAACTTGCTAAAACTATTTTAGTTAAAGATGAGCGCTTTTTTGACAAGTTCGACCGTGCCATAAAAGATTACTTTGACGGTATCGAAACCTTTGATCTGGATGAGTTGCTTAAGCAAGTTCATAAATTACCAAAAGACTGGTTTGATTTAGAACTTCTAGAAAAGCATTTAACTCCTGAACAAAGAGCAGAACTCCAAAAAGCTGGTTCCTTAGAAGAAATGATGAAAATGCTGGAAGAGCGGTTACGCGAACAGCATAAGAAACACCAAGGCGGCAACCGCATGGTGGGTACAGGTGGTACTTCACCTTTTGGGGCTTTTGGTGATCATCCTGAGGGAGTGCGGATTGGTGGGCCGGGTCGTAAACGTTCGGCTGTTAAAGTATGGGAACAGCGTAAATATCAAAATCTAGATGACGACCAAGTTCTTGGTACTCGTCAGATGCAAATTGCTTTGCGCCGTTTGCGTAAATTTGCACGTCAAGGTGCAGCTGAAGAGTTGGATGTTGACGGTACAATCCGTGAAACAGCCAAGCAAGGTATTCTTGATGTTCAAATGGTACCAGAGCGTCGAAATCGAATAAAAGTGCTTATGTTGTTCGATGTAGGCGGTTCTATGGACGCTCATATTGCCCAATGCGAGAAACTGTTTAGTGCTGCTAAAAGTGAGTTTAAGACACTCGAATACTTCTATTTCCATAACTGTCTCTATGACTATGTTTGGAAAGATAATCATCGCCGTACAGCTACCCGTATGAACACATGGGATCTCTTTCACACTTATGGACGCGACTATCGTGTAATTGTAGTGGGTGATGCCAGTATGGCACCGTATGAGCTGAAATCGGTGGGTGGCTCGGTTGAATATATGAATGATGAGACTGGTGAGGTTTGGTTACGCCGCTTACGTCAACATTTCGATAAAACAGCTTGGTTAAATCCTGAAACTGAAGGGTATTGGCATTACACTCAAACCATTGGCTGGATTAAAGAAATTTTTGAAAATCATATGTATCCAATGACGCTAAAGGGCATTGAAGATATGACTCGCTACCTTTCTCGATAAGCTTAATAACTTTAATAATTTAAAAAGAGAGATGACATGCAACATCAAATTAACGGTATTGCTTTGCCGAATGAACAAGGATTTTTTGGTGAATATGGAGGACAGTTCATTCCTCCACATTTAAAAGAGGCAATGGATGAGATTAATGTTGCTTATGAAGAGATTCGTCATACCCCTGAATTTAAAAATGAATTGGCAGATCTATTTACGAATTATGTAGGTCGTCCAAGTCCTTTATTTCATGCGAAGCGTCTTTCTGACCAGTTAGGCGGTGCACAAATTTATTTAAAGCGCGAAGACTTAAATCATACGGGCGCACATAAAATCAATCACTGTTTAGGTGAAGCTTTACTTGCCAAGTATATGGGCAAAAAGAAAGTAATAGCTGAAACGGGTGCTGGTCAGCATGGGGTTGCTTTGGCAACAGCTTGTGCCTTAGTAGGGATTCCATGTGAAATTCACATGGGGCAAGTAGATATTGAAAAAGAACATCCAAATGTGGTCAAAATGAAAATTTTGGGCGCTCATTTGGTCGCAGTAACACGTGGTACTGCAACATTAAAAGATGCTGTAGATAGTGCATTTGAAGAATATTTAAAAGACCCAAAAAACTTTATCTATGCTATTGGTTCTGTTGTGGGGCCACATCCATTCCCTAAAATGGTTCGTGATTTTCAATCGATTATTGGTACAGAAATTAAAGAACAAACACATCATCGTTTTGGAAAAAATCCGGATTATGTTGTGGCATGCGTTGGCGGCGGGTCAAATGCAATAGGCGCATTTACTGCATTCTTAAATGATTCAGATGTAAAGCTGGTAGGAGTTGAACCGGCTGGACATGGTTTAGACACCAATATGCATTCAGCAACACTAACTTTAGGTAAGCCAAGTCAAATTCATGGTATGGCGTGTTATGTCCTTGAAAATGAGGACGGTGAGCCTTTACCGGTGCATTCTATTGCTTCAGGACTTGATTACCCAGGTGTTGGCCCACAACACAGTTTTTTAAAAGATTTAGGTCGTGTTGAATATAGCACTGCAACTGACCAAGAGTGCTTAGATGCTTTTATGACACTTTCTCGTGTTGAAGGTATTGTTCCTGCGCTTGAAAGCTCACATGCTGTCGCATGGGCAATTCGTGAAGCTCCTAAATTAGCAAAACAAACCATGATTGTAGTGAATCTATCTGGGCGTGGAGATAAAGATTCTGATTATGTCGCTGAAAAACTTAAGCTTTAAAACCCATTAAACTATAAAAGCGGTCCATCATTTAAGGACCGCTTTTTATTTTGAATATCTAAATTAAAGTTTAATTAAAGTTCATCATTTTATAATTAAAACAAAGTATTCTGATTTTAACGTGTGATTGTTCGAGATAGGCATGTAAAACTCCGGTTCACAAGGCAAAGCGTTGCTTTGCTGTACCTCACTCAGTAGAATAGTCACTTTGCAAAATTTGCCTTTGGAGACGCCTAAGTGGAGCGACCGACGATTAGCCCTGAAAATTTACAGGAAGCGGCTGAAAATTTATCAACAATTCGAGATTTTATTCGTTTTGGGGTATCAGCATTACGTCAACATGATGCACATTTAGGACAAGGTACTGAAGATTATTTTGCAGAAAGCTCTGCATTAGTTTTACAAACCTTATCTCTTGAATGGTCAGCAGACGCAGAAATTCTAGATGCGAAGTTATTACCAAGCGAGAAAGCAGAGTTTTTAAGCTTATTGGAACGCCGTATCAATGACCGTATTCCAACATCTTATTTATTAAACCTTGCTTATTTCTTTAATAAACCATTCTATGTAGATGAGCGTGTATTGATTCCACGTTCACCAATTGCAGAATTAATTGAGCAACGTTTTGCACCATATTGTTTAGATGAAAATGGTCAAATGCGCGAAGCTCTCAATAATTTGCCAGAAAATGCAAAGCCTAAAACTCCGCACCGTATTTTAGATATGTGTACAGGTTCTGGATGTATTGCAGTCGCTTTGGCTTATGCTTATCCAGACGCTGAAATAGATGCAACAGACATCTCTAAAGAAGCTTTAGAAGTTGCTTCAATTAATACTGAACACCACAATAAGCAATATCAAGTTGCATTGCTTGAGTCGGATCTATTCGCCAAGATTCCAGCTGAAAATCAGTATGATTTGATTGTAAGTAATCCACCGTACGTTGATGCTGAAGATATGGCCGACTTACCAGAAGAATTTTTACATGAACCTGAACTTGCATTGGCAGCGGGCCAAGATGGTTTAGACTTAGTTCGTAAAATGCTTGCACAAGCGGCAGATTACTTAACTGAAGATGGCCTCATTGTCATTGAAGTAGGTAATTCTGAATGGTCAATGCGTCAGAACTTTAATACGATTGATTTCAACTGGCTCACTTTCCAAAAAGGTGGTTCAGGTATTTTTGCTTTGACTGCTGAACAATGTCGCCGTTATAGAAAACTATTTGAAGAGCAAATATAAGGAGTTGGGCATATGGCAGGGAATAGTATTGGACAACTCTTTCGTGTAACTACTTGTGGTGAGTCTCATGGCGTTGGCTTAATGGCAATTGTTGATGGTGTGCCACCAGGCCTTGCGTTAACCGAAGAAGATCTACAAAAAGATCTAGACCGTCGTAAGCCAGGTACATCAAAATTTGCGACTCAACGCAAAGAGCCTGATCAAGTTGAAATTATTTCAGGTGTATTTGAGGGTAAAACCACTGGTACACCAATCGGTTTATTGATTCGTAATACTGACCAAAAATCGAAAGATTATGGCAATATTGCCCAAACTTTTAGACCTGGCCATGCCGACTATACATATACGCAAAAATACGGTTTCCGTGACTATCGTGGCGGTGGCCGTTCAAGTGCTCGTGAAACTGCTATGCGTGTTGCAGCGGGTGCAATTGCTAAAAAATATTTAGCAGAAAAATTTGGCGTTTTGATTCGTGGTCATGTGACACAAATTGGTAATGAAGTTGCCGAAAAACTGGATTGGAATGAAGTTGCAAATAATCCATTTTTCTGTGGTGATGTAGACGCTGTTTCGCGTTTTGAAGCCTTAGTGACTTCTTTACGTGAACAAGGAACAAGCTGTGGTGCAAAGCTAGAAATTTTAGCTGAAAAAGTTCCTGTGGGTTGGGGCGAACCTGTTTTTGACCGTTTAGATGCTGACATTGCTCATGCGATGATGAGTATTAATGCGGTTAAAGGTGTTGAAATTGGTGATGGCTTTGCAGTTGCTGGACAGTTTGGTCATGAAACACGTGATGAAATGACTAGTAATGGCTTTTTAGCGAATCATGCAGGTGGTATTTTGGGCGGTATTTCAAGTGGTCAGACCATTCGAGTCGCTATTGCACTAAAACCAACGGCAAGCATTACGACACTAGGTAAAACGATTAATTTAAATCGTGAAGATACAGATGTGTTAACTAAAGGCCGTCATGATCCTTGCGTAGGTGTTCGAGCAACTCCAATTGCTGAAGCAATGTTAGCAATTGTTTTGATGGATCACTTCTTACGCCATCGCGCACAAAATGCAGATGTTATTCCACCATTTGCTCCAATCGAACCATAGTCATAATTTTTGACTAAAGTAAATAAAACCCCATATTTAAATTAAATATGGGGTTTTAAATTTTTATTCCATTAAGTTTGATTAAATTTTAAATTATTTTCTTGTCTTATAATATTTATATAAATATAATATTCTGCGAATTATTTTTGAGTATATTCATCTGTAGAACTTGGCAATTAAATATTGTTAATTTTTACTGCACCCGATATCTATATTTATCACTGAAAGTTAATTTACTCAAATTGCTTTTATATAAGTTTATTACATATTTAAATTTTTATTACTTTAAACAAAGAATTTTCAAAGTCATCATTGAAATTGGGGAAATATCAATGAATCAGTGTACATATAGAATTGGCTGTATGTCAAAGGATAGGCTATTGCCTAAAAATTTAGAGGCAATGATAAAAGTTATTCATGACTTATCTTTGTCATCTCATCTTGTGGGGAATTGGATATATAGTGAAGACAATCCTGATATACATATTATTGATTTAGATAGTGGTTATACCAATATTCTTATTCCAAAAAAAATTAAGATCGTATTGAGTAATAATCCTGAGCTTTTAAAGGGCTATCAGTATGGTTTGAAGAGACCAATAAGATATCAGGAACTTCTCAATATTTTACAAGATATTGAGAAGAATGAATATTTTAAAACTAGTCATCAAGAACGTATAATAAATAACGAGAATATAGTGCCTAAAGATAATTTAGAGACAAAAATTCTTTACAAGCTTGTCTGTTATCCAAACTTTAAAAACATTCATGCTGAGCAGATTGTTAATGTCACTAGAGTTTGTGCCTTATTATCTATTGAGTCAAAAACAGCCCAAGAAATTAAGAGATTTTTGAATTTATCTATTGATGAAATACAAAAAATTATAGAAATAATAAAAAAAGAAGCCTATCCAAATTATGAAACAATACACGAGAATATTGTTTCGATTTTACCATTTTCAACTGAAGTTATTTCCACTGTACCGCAAAGGATAGAACAAAATTCACTATTTTATTTTTTAATTAAATTTTGGAAGAAGTTGAAAGGTGAGCTCTAATGAAATGGAATTTTTTCTATATTAGATTATCTGAATCTAATAATTTTCATTATCTAAAAACAGGATGTTGATGTATTGAAAGTCGCTAAATTTATTAAGTTTATATAAGTCATTTTTAACAGATGGTTTAAACTTAAATAAAAGAGGTTTTGGTACGTACTGGTTCTAAATTACATTTTAGCTTTACCACGGATGGAAAAGCTAATTGTTTATTTCGAGTCATTTTAATTGGGAAAGAAGCTATAAAAGAAGTTAAGAGAGATAATAATTAGTCAAAAGTCATTTTGAATAGAAGTCTGACTTTTTTAAGTTAAATCTACAATTTGTTCTTCGTTTACAGCAATCTTATATTGATTACGACCATTAGTTTTTGCTTTATACAAAGCATGATCAGCGCGAGCTACAAAAGCAGAAATTGAATCGTTTAGACGAGGAATTGTGGTTGCCACTCCAACACTAATGGTGACATGTGGTGAAACATCACTACATGGGTGTTTAATTGCAATTTTATCAATAGCATTCATTAAACGTTCAACTTGGATCAAGGCTTGCTGAGCATTTGTCATTGGGAATAAGAGTAAAAATTCTTCGCCGCCATAACGGGCAACTAAATCACCACTGCGTGCAGCAATAGAAGAAATAGCAATTGCGATTTCTTTTAAGCATTCATCTCCCTTTAGATGTCCTAAAGTGTCGTTGTATGCTTTAAAATAGTCGATATCGACCATCATGATCGTCAGGGGCATTTCATGTCGTAAAGCACGGCGCCATTCATTATCAAGTGTTTCATCTAGATAGCGTCGATTGGCTAAACCTGTGAGTGCGTCTTGTTGTGAAAGTAAAGATAATTGCTGTGCTTGCTGCATCAGTTCAATACGATTCAGCTCAATCATGCAGTTTTGTAAATAGTTTTCTCTATGTTGACGGTCAGTTGCATAGGCAAGGGTCATTCCTAAAAAACTACTGAAGGTGTAAGTCCGGTTCAAGAAGGTCCAGTCGATCACCCCATTTAAGTAATTACTTGCCAAAATTCCAACAACCCCGCCCATCCATCCAGCAAATATGGCGGTATAAAAGCGCATACCTACCGCACCATAGATAATCACAATCGCATACATCATCGCTGCATGAAAAAGAACATTATCTTGGCCATTTTCAATGACGTTAATTAAAATAAAGGTAATTGCCACAGCTAAAGCTGAACCGACTCCTACATAATAATCAAAATACTGATTTAATTTTTTAATAAATGATAAAATCCAGGCGATAAGAATGATTATACCTACCCAAGAATAATAGCTAAACCAGGGTAAAACTTGCTCAGTTGGTAAAACTTGATATATACCAAAGCTTAAAAATATATATAATATTAAAATAATAGGCGCTCTATAGCGGAACTCATAGGCAGCACCATTTTGGTATTGAAAACGATAAATCGTTTCAAGCTGCTTTGGAAACCATACGAAATTTAATCCTCGTGTGGTTAATAAATCTATTTGTTCCTGTCCCAATATATTGGAACCCTGCAACTTCATAATTAATGCTCACTATATTGGAAGTTGTCATAAAATGAGACTTATTTTAGTAAAGTTCCATCTAAAAATATTGATTATATAATGTGTGATTTATTCAAAATAATAATACAGTTTTTTTAAAAAAGTAATGATTTTTATCTGAGTTAAATGTGATAAAAATCACGACATTTCAACGATTAGCGTAACAATTATCTAAAGATTCACAATCCATCGAAAAAAGTTACAAATGGTCGATTAACGATTGTATCTTTATCATTTTCGGATAGACTTATACCGTGAAATACAGATGATTGCTGTCATATAAATAGGAAAATTAGCAATGACTGCTCTAAATCAATATGGAATGCATTTAGAAATTACACCGCATAATGGATGGTCACAGCAGTTCTGGGATGACCTGCTACCAGCGAAAGAACGGGTAAGTAAACATCCGTTTTTTTCGGAAATGGCCAATGGGGGATTGAGCCTAGATAGTTTCCGTTATGCTTTACTTAATTTCTATCCATTAGTAGCGCATTTCCCGTCATATATGGCAGGGGCGTTAGGCAAAGCAACGGGGTTTTCTGAACCTGGCGTTACAGAAGCACGAGATTGGTTAATCCAGAATATTAAGGTAGAAGAGCGACACTTAAAATGGTATCGCGACTGGGCTGGAGGTTTTGGCTTAACTGTTGATGAGCTTGATCATGTACGACCGCCAGCTGCGATGAATGCGGTGAACCATTTCTTATGGAATATGAGTCATCGTGGTAATTTAGCAGAGTGCCTTGCTGCAACAAATCTGGCAATTGAGTGGGCAACTGGGGATTGGTCGATTCAGGTCTATAAGGGTATTCATACCTATACTGATCATCCTGAAGTAACGATTGATAAACGTTCTTTAGCTTGGTTGCGTGCGCATGCTCACTATGATGATCTTCATCCTTATGAAGCCATGGAGCTGATTAAGCGTTTATGTAATGATCGTCCCGACTGGCAGAAAAAAGCTTTTCATGCTGCGGAAGAAGGGCTGCGGTATTATGAATTAGCCTTAGATGATTGCTATAAGGTACAGCTTCAAGCCTCTGCTTGATCTTATCTTAAAAAAGGGAGGATATCGTATGGATATTCTCCCTTTTAATTTATTCGAGTAGTTTTAACAGTTTTGTTCGATAAGGCGTATCTTCAGGCAATAATTCTAGCAAACGTTCAACTGCGTCTACACGGTCAGGAACACGGCTTACGACTCGTAATAATTGATCAACATCTTCAATCTGATAGATCACATGACTTAAGCGAGCATCAAAACAGTCTCTCCATGCACACAAAAATGGACTTTCCGATTTAGCTAAAAAACTTCCTCTATAAAGCGTTAATGTTGTCGATGTGAAGCCTAAATTTAATGCTTGTTCTGCCATTAAAAAATCACATTGAATTTCACAGTTAAGTCGGTAAGGACGAGACTCGATCACATCGGGAATTAAGTTTCTGAGTTGAGAAAGTTCTGCTTTTAAAGTGGTCGTACTTACAGGCCGATCACCATATAAAGCATAGTGTAATTCTTCAAGATTAATACCTTCAGGGCACAGTGTCAGAATGCACAGAATCTCAATTTGACGTTGAGTTAAAGTAAGGCTGCGTTGGTTATATTGAACTTTTGGAGTTCCCAATGCCTTAATGTATAAAATATTTTTTTGGTGAAGCTGAATTGCTTGTTTAACAATGTCCGCACATCTCTCAACGGCTAAAAGACCTAACGAGTTATGCTTTTGATATTTAGTCGATAAATTCATAATCCCATAAAACTGGCCTGTGTTTGCATCGGTGATAGGGGCTGCGTAACAGACCCAATCTCTTACACTATTCATTTGGTTTTCGTGTGAGTAAACGCAGTTAGCTGAATGAGTATTTAATGCTAAACCAATTGCATTTTGCCCCACAGCTTGAGTAGACCACTGGCCGCCTTCAACAAAATGAACTTGCTCTGCCGAAGAGCGCATTGGATGACTGCTCCATGTCCAAAGTAGAGTGCCATGTGGGTCGGTCACACCAATTGCCATATCGGCATCTTCGGCAATGTGCATTAAGTTTCGGTGACATTCATGAATAGAACGTCCGAATAATGAATGTTCCCATTCTTCGGTTAGGTCAAATATAGGTGCTGCTTCAAGGTCAAGTGATGGCTTTTTTCCTAAATATTGAGAATGAGATGATTTTTCTGGCCGAAATAAAGACGGCGTAATATCTATTAAAGGCGATGATAATTGTTCTGACATATCCATATCGAAATTCCTTTATCATTGAAATGGCGTATCCGTAGCCGCTCAACCGTTATAACTTTTTTATTGTGACTATTTCCTCGTTATCTCCTTACCTTAAATACTTTTATAAGTCTTGACCATTAGCCTATTGGATAAGTTTTGTTAATTACATGATCTTTAAGATAAGACATCTTTTCGACTAAAAGGTTTTGGTACTTCTTCTCCAAAATATTGTCGGTCAGCAAAGTAGCTAGAACGGACCATCGGTGCACTCCAGATATTTTTAAAACCTAACCGTTTACCATGTCGCGTATATCTTTCAAATTCTTGTAAATTTACAAATCGATGAATGGGTGCATGTGACTTTGAAGGCTGCAAGTACTGTCCAATGGTAATAAGGTCTACCTGATAATCTTTTAAGTCATTTAGTAGGGCAAGCACTTCTGCTTCAATTTCTCCTAATCCAACCATTAAACCAGATTTAGTTTTGATATCGGGACAATATGCTTTAAAGCGTTTTAGTAGTTCCAATGAGTGCTGATAGTCTGAGCCTGGACGCATTGCTTTATATAAACGCGGAACAGTTTCAATATTGTGATTAAAGACATCGGGAGGCGATAGGCTCAAGGTTGAAAGAGCTGTCTCTAAACGACCGCGAAAATCGGGTACCAAAATTTCAATCAAAGTTTCTGGGCAGCGTTTTCTGATCTCTTCAATGCATTTTACAAAATGAGCAGCACCACCATCATGTAGATCATCACGGTCTACAGAGGTAATCACTACATATTTTAAGTTTAAGTTTGCTACTGTTTCTGCCAAATGTTTAGGTTCATCTTCATCTAGGGGTTTTGGGCGACCATGAGCGACATCACAGAATGGACAACGTCTGGTGCAGATATCACCCATAATCATAAACGTTGCTGTACCTCCACCAAAGCATTCCGGTAAATTTGGGCATGCCGCTTCTTCGCAAACGCTATGTAATTTTTGCTGGCGTAAAAGGTTTTTTATACGTTTAATTTCTTCAAAATCTGTAATTTTTGCTCTAATCCACTCAGGTTTAGTTGGCAACTCTTCTGTTGGTAAAACCTTAATTGGAATACGGGCGACTTTATCAGCTCCCCGTAATTTAATACCAGTTTCCACTTGTCTTTTAAAATCCATATTAATAATTCCATTTTATTTAAAACTTACTTAAACTCCTGCCTATTTAATTTAAAGACTAATTTAAATTTCCTTAATAAGTCACAATTAATTATAAACACAGGGTGTGGCGACTATTATAAAATAACAAAGGTTGGTTAAAGGTTTGTTTTGCAAGCTAATGAAAATTATAAAATTTTTTTAAATTTATTTTGGGTTGTTAAGTTTTTGAAATTAATAATTTAATTGGAAGTATTTTAAATAAAAACTTTTTAGTCTAATAGATCAATTATTGAATTTAAGTTTAAGTATTTATAGCGAATTAGCATTTTCGCTTGAAACTTGGTTGATTTTTAAAATCAAGATAATAAAGGAAAAGGATATGCAATTAACGGAAGAGCAATTACTCGCAGCATATAAAAGCATGCGTGATATTCGTGAATTTGAAGATCGACTTCACGAAGAAAATACCAATGGTGATATTCCCGGCTTTATTCACTTATATAGTGGTGAAGAGGCTGTAGCAGTCGGTATTTGTGAGAATTTAACAGATAAAGACTACATCACTTCAACCCATCGTGGCCATGGACACTGTATTGCAAAAGGCTGTGACATTCACGGCATGATGCTGGAAATTTTCGGTAAAGATGATGGGCTGTGCCGAGGAAAAGGCGGTTCTATGCATATTGCCGATTTAGACAAAGGCATGCTTGGCGCCAACGGGATTGTGGGTGGCGGGCCTCCTTTGGCAATTGGCGCTGCGCTAACAGCAAAAACCTTAAAGACAGGCGGTGTCGGGCTTTCTTTTACAGGTGATGGTGGTTCAAATCAGGGCCTTACCTTTGAAGCGATGAACATGGCTGTCGTACTTAAACTTCCTGTGATTTTTGTCTTTGAGAATAACGGGTTTGGTGAGGGTACAGGCCATGACTACGCGGTAGGAAGTAAAGACATTGCTGGGCGTGCGGCAGGTTTTGGTTTGCCAGCAGTTAAAGTCGATGGTACCGATTTCTTTGCTGTATATGAAGCGGCTCAAACTGCCATTGAACGTGCACGCCGTGGTGAAGGGCCAAGTGTTATTGAAACGATTACTAACCGTTTTTATGGACATTTTGAAGGTGACCCAGGGCTCATTCGCTCAAAAGAGGAAGTCGACTTTGTTAAAGAAAATAAAGACCCTTTGAAAATTTTCCGAGAAAAAGTTAAAGGCAAAATTGATGAAGCTAAATTAGACGAGATTGATGCAGTGTCTAAGGCAAACGTTGATGATGCAGTTGCTAAAGCTCGTGCTGCGGCATATCCAAAACCAGAACAACTCCTTACCGACGTCTATGTCTCTTACTAAAGGAATAGTAAAGATGCCAAATAAAAGTTTTCGTAATGCGATTAAAGAAGCCATTGAATCAGAAATGCGCCGTGACCCAACTGTGTTCGTGTTGGGGGAAGATGTACGCGGTGGACATGGCGGTAAAAATACCGAAGATAACCAGCTTGAAGGTTTCGGTGGTGTGCTGGGTGTAACTAAAGGTTTGTGGACAGAATTTGGTTCGGAGCGTGTTATTGATACGCCAATTACTGAATCTGCAATTATTGGTATGGCGGCTGGGGCTGCTGCGACAGGTTTGAGACCAGTTGCCGATCTAATGTTTATGGATTTTTATGGCGTGTGTCATGACATGCTTTATAACCAAGCCGCTAAATTCCGTTACATGTTTGGTGGAAAAGCAAAAGCGCCAATGGTGGTGCGAGGTATGATTGGTGCAGGTTTTTCTGCAGCAGCTCAGCACTCTCAGTCACCCTATAACGTATTTGCTGCGGTTCCGGGCTTAAAAGTTGTGGTTCCATCAAGTCCATATGATGTGAAAGGACTTTTAATTCAAGCAATTCGAGATGACGACCCTGTCGTGTTCTGTGAGCACAAAATGCTCTATGACATTAAAGGTGACGTTCCTGATGAAGCCTATACCATTCCTTTTGGGGTAGCAAATTATACCCGTGAAGGTACAGACGTGACCATTATTGCTTTAGGTTTGATGGTACACCGCGCTAATGAAGTAGCAGATAAACTAGCAAAAGATGGTATTTCGGTTGAAGTTGTAGACCCTCGAACAATTTCTCCTCTTGATGAAGAAGGAATTTTAGAGTCTGTGGCATCAACTGGGCGTGTTGTGATTGTGGATGAGTCAGCGGCACGCTGTGGTTTTGGTCATGATGTTGCTGCATTGGTTGCACAGAAAGGTTTCCATTATTTGAAAGCACCTATTGAACTCGTAACGCCACCACATACGCCTGTTCCATTCTCACCAGTTTTAGAAAAAGAATGGATTCCAAGTGTAGAGCGTATTGAGCAAGCTGTGCGAAAAACATTGGAGGCTTAGGATGAGCGAAATTAAAACGCTGGAGATCCCGAAATGGGGATTATCCATGGAAGAAGGCACGATTGCCCAATGGTTGATTAAAGAAGGTGATAGCTTTAATAAAGGCGATGAAATTTGTGAAATTGAAACCACGAAAATCGTCAATGTATTAGAAGCACCTTTTGCGGGAACACTGCGTAAAATCTTAGCAAAAGACGGTGATACTTTACCTGTAGGCGGTCTTATTGCTGTGTGTGCTGAAAGCCAAGTTTCTGATGCAGAAATTGAGAAGTTTATTGCATCATTAGGTGGTTCAGCAGCTAAAGCACCTGAAACATCTTCAGAACAAAGTAAAGCGGAAACATCTGCACCTGCTGTTGAAAAAGCGGAACAACCAAAGACTGTCGCAACAAGTACTTCAGCTCCTGTAAAAGCAGCTAAAGGTGACTATGCTGTACCAGAGTCATTACAAGGCTATCAAGCATCTAATGAGCTTTTTGCAACTCCGCATGCCTTTAAACTTGCTGAAAAGCATAATGTTAATTTGGCAAAAGTGACGGGTTCGGGTCGTGAAGGGCGTATTAGCGTTCAAGACATCCAAAAGGCTGTGCAAGCTGCTGGAGGCCAGTGGCCTGATGTTAAGCAGCAACATCAAGCTAAAGTAGTTAAATCTACTGCCGATGATAGCCGTGTTTTAGCAACACCTGTTGCACGCCGTTTGGCAAAACAATGGGGCATTAACCTCAATGACTGCCGTGTTTCAGGTAGCCGAGGCCGCGTTTGCAAAGAAGATGTTGAAGCGGTTTACAACCGTGATAACCCAACGGCGGGAAGTGAGCAGTCTACTCAGTGTGCTGTTGCTCAACCACAATCGACAATCATCACAGTCGCGATGAATGGTATGCGTAAAGCGATTGCCTCACGCTTGCAAGCGGCAAAACGTAATGCGCCACATTTCCGTCTTGTAGTCGATCTAAACGTGGAAGCACTTCAAAATTTACGTAAGCAGATTAATGAAAGTGTTCCACATGTGAAACTTTCTATTAATGACATGCTCATTAAAGCCGCAGCAGCGGCACTCATTAAAGTACCTGAAGTGAATGTTCAGTTTGATGAAGTCACACAGTCGATTCTGCAATTTTCACAAGCAGATATTTCGGTGGCTGTGGCGATTCCAAACGGTTTAATTACACCAATTGTGAAAGCCGCCAACCAGAAGTCTTTAGCACAGATTTCCGATGACATGCGTGATTTGGCAACGCGTGCCAAGACTGGCAAGTTACAACCTGATGAATTTCAGGGAGGCAGCTTTAGCATTTCCAATTTAGGAATGCTAGGCGTTAAACAGTTCGATGCCATCATTAATCCACCGCAAGGCGCAATTATGGCATTGGGTGCTTCAGAACCACGTGCTGTCGTTGAAAATGGAAATGTAGTGGTTCGTGAAATTGTCACAGCGACATTGTCATGTGATCACCGAGTCATTGATGGTGCAGTTGGGGCGAAATTCTTGGCCAGCTTTAAGCAGTTTGTTGAAAACCCTGCTTTAATTTTGGTGTAGGAGAACCCGCATGTCAGAAACTCAATTCGATTTGATTGTGATTGGTGCGGGACCGGGTGGATATGTGGCTGCAATTCGTGCAGCCCAGCTCGGGCTAAAAACCGCAATTGTAGAAGAGCAACATTTGGGCGGAATATGCCTGAATTGGGGGTGTATTCCAACCAAAGCTCTATTGGCTGGCGCAGAGTTGGCAACTCAATTTAAAAATGCAGCACAGTTTGGTTTTCAGGTATCTCAACTCGATTTTGATATTCAAAAGCTTGTGCAACATAGCAGACAAGTGTCAGCTCAATTAGTACAAGGTATAGATTACTTGCTGAAAAAGAATCAAGTGACTGTGTTTAATGGTCGTGCTCAACTTACAGCTAAAGAAAAACTTGAAGTGACCGATGCTCAAGGTAAAAGTCAGGCTTTGAGCGCCCCACATATTATTTTGGCAACCGGTGCTAAAGCCCGACATATTCCTCAGCTTCTTGTTGATGGAACGTATGTCTGGAGTTATAAAGAAGCACTTATTCCAGAAGAACTGCCAAAAAGCTTACTCGTCGTTGGTTCGGGTGCAATTGGTAGTGAGTTTGCCAGCCTCTATCAAGACTTGGGGTGTCAGGTCACGCTTATTGATTTAGCTAAGCAGATTCTACCGACCGAAGATGCAGAAGTTGCTCAATTTGTTAGAAAACAATTTGAACAAAAAGGAATGAAGGTCCTAACGGATGCTGTTGTTCAAAGTATTCAAATTGAAAATGGGCAAGTTCACTGTGTAATTGAAACGGCAAATGATGTTCAAACAGTCGTTTTTGACCGTGTGCTTTCGGCAATTGGTGTACAGCCTAATACTGCGGGACTAGGATTGGAACGTTTAGGTGTAGAACTGAACCCGCAAGGTTTTGTGGCAATTGATGATTATTGTAAAACCAATGTTGTAGGCCTCTACGCAATTGGTGATGTAGCAGGTGCGCCGTGTCTTGCCCACAAAGCAAGCCATGAAGCAATGATATGTGTTGAAAAAATTGCTGGCGTAGCAAACGTGCATTCACTCGACCGTAGCCAAATTCCGGGTTGCATTTTTACTCATCCACAAGTGGCTAGCATTGGTCTGACTGAAAGTGCAGCAAAAGCGCAGAACCTACCTGTCCGAATCGGCAAGTTTTCTTTAACTGCGAATGGCAAAGCTTTGGCAATTGGAGATGCGTCAGGTTTCGTTAAAACTGTCATACATGCAGAAACGGGCGAGCTACTTGGTGCACACATGGTGGGCCATGAAGTGACCGAGCATATTCAAGGTTTCGCAATTGCTAAATATCTAGAAGCAACTGATGAAAGTCTAGCTCAAGTGATTTTCCCACATCCAACTTTATCAGAAGCCATGCATGAATCCATTTTGGCTTCAATGCAACGAGCGATTCATATGTAGAAATTCTGCATTTACAGGAGTTGAAAATGGTTAAGGGATTAAAAAATAAAGTCGCGTTAGTGACAGGGGCAGCTCAAGGCATTGGCCGTGGGATTGCCCTGCGCTTGGCGCAAGATGGTGTACACATTGCATTGGTCGATATGAAACAAGATCGACTCAATGCTGCACAGCAAGAGATTCAAGCTTTAGGCGTAAATGCCAGTACGTTTATTGCCGATGTCAGTGACCGAGAGCAAGTTTATGCAGCGATTAACGATGCTGAACAGATGCTTGGTGGCTTTGACATCATGATTAATAATGCTGGAATTGCTCAGGTTCAGGCTATTGCTGATACGACACCAGCTGAATTTCACAAAATCGTTGATATCAATATTGGTGGAGTGCTGTGGGGAATACAGGCTGCTGCTGCAAAATTTAAACAACGCCAACATAAAGGCAAAATCATTAATGCTTGTTCAATTGCAGGCCATGATGGGTTTGCTTTGCTGGGTGTTTATTCTGCTACTAAGTTTGCAGTGCGTGCGCTTACCCAAGCCGCCGCAAAAGAATATGCCAGTCACGGTATTACGGTAAACGGCTATTGCCCCGGAATTGTCGGGACTGACATGTGGGTTGAAATCGATAAACGGTTTGCTGAAATTACCGGTGCGGCTATAGGTGAGACCTATAAAAAATATGTAGAAGGCATTGCTTTAGGTAGAGCCCAAACACCAGAGGATGTCGCTGCATTAGTTGCTTTTCTAGCAAGCGAAGATTCAGATTACATTACGGGTCAATCTATTTTAACGGACGGCGGAATTGTCTATCGTTAAAACAACATCCTGATTTGAGGGAGATAATAATGAAAGCAGCGCGTTTTTATGACAGAGGCGATATCCGTATTGAGGATATCCCAGAACCAGAAGTCACTCCCGGCACTGTAGGCATTAAGGTTGCTTGGTGTGGAATTTGTGGTACAGATTTGCATGAATTTATGGAAGGACCGATTTTTATTCCACCGTGTGGACATCCTCATCCTATTTCAGGCGAATCTGCACCAATCACCATGGGTCATGAGTTTTCAGGTGTTGTATATGCAGTAGGTGACGGTGTTGATGATATTGAAGTCGGTCAGCATGTGGTCGTAGAGCCTTATATTGTGGCGGATGATGTGCTGACTGGACCGGGAGATAATTATCATCTTTCCAAAAATATGAACTTTATTGGTTTAGGTGGTCGTGGTGGCGGTTTGTCGGAAAAAATTGCAGTTAAACGCCGTTGGGTACACCCAATCTCTAATAAAATTCCACTGGATCAGGCTGCCTTGATTGAACCGTTATCGGTTGGTCATCATGCTTATGTACGAAGTGGCGCGAAGGCTGGTGATATTGCACTGGTTGGTGGTGCAGGACCAATTGGTTTATTACTTTCGGCAATTTTAAAGGCCAAAGGGCTTACCGTCATCATTACCGAGTTGAGTGCAAAACGTAAAGAAAAAGCCAAAGAGTCGGGAGTCGCAGATTATATTCTAGACCCATCAGAAGTTGATGTGGTTTCTGAGGTCATGAAAATCACCAATGGTGATGGCGTCGATGTTGCATTTGAATGTAGTAGCGTTAACAAAGTTCTAGATACTTTGGTTGCGGCCGTGAAACCAACAGGCGTGATAGTGATTGTTTCGATCTGGAGCCATCCAGCATCAATTAATGTGCATAGTGTGGTGATGAAAGAGCTGGATGTACGAGGTACAATTGCCTACGTCAATGACCATCAGGAAACCATTAAGCTGGTCGAAGAGGGTAAAATAAATCTAGAACCTTTTATTACCCAGCGTATTCAACTTGATGATTTGATTTCACAAGGTTTTGAAACCTTAATTCATAACAATGAGTCCGCCGTTAAGATTATCGTACAGCCATAAGTAGACATCTAAACCAATAAAAAAGAGCGATAATTCGCTCTTTTTTATTAAAGTAAATTGTTATTTTGGGCTTCAATAATAGGGGGTAATGGCTGCCCTAAAGAGCTTAAAGACTCTCGTTCAATCAAACGAACAATTGAATCAAGCGGTAAATCATTTTCTTGTAAACCAAAAGGTTCTTCAATTTGGGCACTTAAGGCATCTAACCCTAAAAAGATGTAGGCAATTAAGCCAACAATAAGTGGTGTCCAAATACCTAAAGCTGCTTCAAGACTAAAAGGCAATATGAAACAGAAACAGTAAACAGCGCGATGTAAAAGTACTGAATATGAATAGGGCAAAGGTGTACCAGCAATTCGGTCACAACCTGCTTGAATATTACCTAGTTCAACAATATGACGTGTCAATGTGCTGTAGATAATGTCACTAATTTCGCCATCTTTTAACGCTTTGACTAAATCTTTTTGAATATTTTCGAGTACAAACTGAGGCGCGTTAATATGCTCATTTAGATAATCGAGTGAAGAGTTATTTAAATAGGCATGTTCAAGAAATTTCGTTGGCTCTGCTGTTTGTTGGCGCAAACGATCGCGCAATAAATTACTAAAAATTAAGACTTGATGAATTAAATTTTCACGTTGTTCATTGGATAGAACATGACTATCTCTGACAATATGCCTTGCATTTGCAATTAAAGCGCCCCAAAGTTTGCGTCCCTCCCACCAACGGTCATAACACGCGTTATTTCTAAAACCGGTACAAATTGAAAGAATCACACCAAAGATGGTAAATCCAATTGCAGGAACGGTAGGGATTTGAATCCAATGATAATAAGAAAGCCAGACTACACATGCTGAAATAAGAACAACAAAACTCAATGCTGGTAAAACTTTGGGTAGAACTGTTCCTTTCCATGCAAATAAGAGTTTAAAAACGCTGTTTTTATCGCGAACAATCATAGAAAGCCTTTGAACTAACGGACCTAACCAAGTGCAGTATGATACGCCTTAGATCAGATAAATACCTACCTAAAGCTTATGTTTTTGTCTATATCGCCAAAGCGTAGTGCGGCTAATTCCAAAAATATTAGCGACCATATTCAGGTTTTGGTTATATTTTTCCAAAGCTGCTTGCACATTTTCAGGATTAAGCTCTGTATTTGTATCGGGCAATTTAACGTAATCCTCAGCATTTAAGAGTTCATTCGGTAAGTCTTCGACTTCAATTTCATTTTTACCATTTGCCATTGTTAAAGCATAAAGCAATGTGTTTTTAAGCTCGCGAACATTCCCTGGCCAATCATAGTTAAGCAAAACTTGCATGGCTTTTTGATTGACTTGATGAGGCATTGTGTCCAGTTGCGTGGAGCTTTCTTTTAAAATCTGATCGACAATGAGTGGAATATCGACTTTACGTTCTCTAAGAGGCGGTATAAAAATTGGAATCACGCGTAAACGATAGAGTAAATCGTGGCGGAAACGCCCAGCCTTAGCTTCTTCACGTAAAGCTTTGTGCGTTGCTGTAATAATGCGCACATTGGCCTGAATAGGTTTTTCACCACCGACCGGTGTAAATTCACCAGTTTCTAAAACCCGCAATAATTTAGCTTGTAACTCTAAAGGGATCTCGGCAATTTCATCAAGAAAAAGGGTTCCGCCTGCGGCACGTTCAAACACGCCTTTATGGTCGCGAATTGCTCCAGTAAAAGCGCCTTTAACATGCCCAAACAATTCACTTTCTAAAATATTTGCATTTAGAGCAGCACAGTTAATAGCAACAAAGATCTTATTTTTACGTTGGCTATAATCATGAATAGCCTTTGCCACCAGTTCTTTACCACTACCAGATTCGCCTCGGACGAGTACTGGAAACTCAGTAATTGCCACTCTTTGAATAATTGAAAACATGCGGGCCATTTCTGGTGAGCAACTATTAAAAACCTTGGCTAAGTCTTGTAACTGCTCTGTTAATTGCACTTGATCAGCAATATCATCTTCTGTGCCAACTGGCTGTAAAATATGTAACTTCCCAATAAAATGGTTTTCGCTAATATAAATATCATGCTCTTGATAGATAAATCGCTTTTTAATTTTATGCGTATTGATTTCAAGATATTGATTGTGATGATCTTGAGTCAGCGCTGCCATACTCTCGACAGAAATATCATCTGTATTAAATTTATAGTGAATTGCTTGAGTCGTTACATCTGCTAAAAACAGGCTAGCACTTGGGAATAGAGCCTTTAATTGCTCAAATAGAATAAAAAAATCTTGTTCTGACTCAAAATTTAACTTTGCCATTGCTTGTGTTTCACTATCGTTTCATTGAAACATACTTGAGTTGCACAGAAACATCAAGTAGCGCTTATTTTCTCAAGTTAAATTTAATTATTAATTTAAATATATGATTTTTATACTTATTATTTAAATTAAAATAATTGGCATCTTATTTGCAAAATATAGGAAAGAAATAAATTATTGGGGTATAAATCATGTTCTTTAAGCAGTTTTTTGAGCAGGAAAGTTCGACTTATACATATATGCTTGGGTGTGAAGAAACACGAGAGGCTGTTTTAATTGACCCAGTTGCATCAGATATAGAGATTTATACAAAAGAATTAGAGCAGCATCAATTTACACTCATCTATACCTTAGATACACATGTTCATGCAGACCATATTACGGCTGCGAATTTGCTGCGTGAACGCTTTCATTGCAAATCAGTTTTACACCGAAATTCAGGTGTAAATTGCGGAGATATTTTAATCACAGATGGTTGCACGCTTAAATTGGGCAACCTCAGTATTGAAGCGCGCTATACACCAGGTCATACCAATGCTTGTACGAGTTATCTGGTTGGAAACATGGTTTTCACTGGGGATGCATTATTAATTGATGGCTGTGGTCGAACTGACTTCCAGCAAGGCAATGCCGGAACACTCTATGACAGTATTCATAAACAACTTTTCAGTTTACCTGACGATACAATTGTTTATCCGGGACATGATTATAAAGGACGTTTATCTTCGACTATTGCTAATGAACGTTTATATAACTCACGTTTAGGCCAAAAACGCTCCCGTGAAGATTTTATTAAATTAATGGATGATTTAAATCTGCCATATCCAAAACAGATCGATAAAGCATTACCAGCTAATCAAGCCTGTGGCTCAACTTCGCAATCTTAGGGTGGCAATATGGAACTCAAACGAATTAATAAAGATTTTTATGTTGCTGGTCAAATCACTGCTGATGAAGTCGCAAAAATTGCAGATCAGGGGATAAAAACTCTGATCTGTAACCGTCCAGATGGAGAAGGTCCGGATCAGCCGAATGTGATTGAAATTGAAGAAGCAGCTCAGCGACATGGCCTAAATGTAATTTATCAGCCTGTTACGAGTGGCAAAATTACCGATCAACAAGTTACCGAGTTTAAGCAGTTTTACCACAATACTCAGAAACCTGTTTTAGCGTATTGCCGCTCTGGCATGCGTGCCATCAGTCTATGGGCTTTAGCGGAAGTTGACCCAAAAGATGCAGCCCTTTTAGTCGAAACAGGTAACAAACTTGGTTTTAACTTGAAAGGCTTAGTGCCACGTATTTTAAAACGTGATCATGAACCAGCAACGATTCCTTGCTATAGCGTTGTGATTGTGGGTGCTGGTGCAGCTGGAATTTCTGTAGCGTCTAGTCTCTTATGCCGTGAACCGAACTTAGATATTGTCATTATTGATCCAGCAGATACGCATTATTATCAACCCGGCTGGACCATGGTAGGGGCTGGTATTTTTAAGCCGCAAGTGACAGCACGCTCAATGGCAAGTGTGATTCCATCCAAAGTTAAATGGATGAAAGCTGCTGTTGCAGGATTCGACCCTGAGCACAATCAGGTTATTCTGGAAGGATGCCAACCGATTCAATATAAAGCATTGGTCGTATGCCCCGGTTTAAAACTGAATTGGCATGGGATTGAAGGTTTAGTCGAAACCCTTGGTAAAAATGGGGTGACCTCTAACTATCGCTATGACTTGGCACCTTATACATGGGAACTGGTACAACAGCTAAACGGTGGAAAGGCAATCTTTACCCAGCCGCCTATGCCGATTAAATGTGCTGGTGCTCCTCAAAAAGCGATGTACCTCTCAGCCGACTATTGGTTAAAGCACGGCAAACTTAAAGATATTTCTATCCATTTTTATAACACCGGCGGTGTTTTATTTGGTGTGAAAGAATATGTACCTGCACTGATGCAATATGTCGAAAAATATGGTTCTGAACTGCACTTTAACCATCAACTTGTCAAAGTAGATGGGCCTGCGAAGAAGGCTTGGTTTAAGGTAGTGAACGATGAAAATGCAGAACTAGTCGAAACCGATTTTGACATGTTGCATGTTGTTCCACCGCAACAAGCGCCTGATTTTATTCGTGCCAGTACTCTCACAGATGAAGCTGGATGGGTGAGCGTTAACCCGCAAACTTTACAACATACCGAGCATGCCAATATTTTTGCTTTAGGCGACGTGATGAATGCGCCTAATGCCAAGACTGCTGCGGCAGCACGTGCACAAGCTCCAATTGTCGCTGTGAATGTTCTTGCGAAACTAAAAGGTGAGCAGAACTTTTGTGAGTATAACGGTTATGGTTCATGTCCACTGACTGTAGAGCGTGGAAAAATCGTTCTGGCTGAGTTTGGTTATGGCGGAAAATTACTTCCAAGTTTTCCCAAATGGGTGATTGATGGGCAGAAACCATCTCGATTGGCATGGTTACTGAAAGAGCAAATTTTGCCACCGATTTATTGGCAAGGCATGCTCAAAGGCCGCGAATGGATGGTCAAACCTGAGCGAGGATAAGTAAAGCAACGCTTTACCCTGAGAAGCGATTGAAGCTTCGCAAGAAGACGAAAGCTGTGCTTGAGCGGAAGAGGTTAAGCAAAGCAACGCTTTACCCTGAGAAGCGGTTAAAGCTTCGAAAGAAGGTGAGAACTAGGTTCGAGTAAATACTGTAGCTCATTGCAAATGAAAAACATGAAATTTTAGGCTTCTGATATGTTATTACTTGTCGTTGAAGGCATTGTGATTGGCTTTTTACTTGGTCTTACTGGTGCTGGTGGCGGTATTCTTGCTGTACCTGCGCTCATGACCAGTCAAGGTTGGAGTGTAGCTCAAGCAGCACCTATTGGTTTATTAGCAGTTGCGCTGTCTACACTGATTGGAACGATTGAAGGGCTATTTAAAAAGATGGTTCGTTATCGTGCCGCAATCTGGATTGCCATTATTGGCGCATCTATGGCACATATCGGAATTTTAATAGCCAACACGATTTCTCCTGTTTGGCTCATGCTCATGTTTAGCTTAGTCATGTTTACAGTAGGCTATCGACTCATCAGTAACCGAGTATCGGATTTTCATAATCCGCCGTGTCAGGTTAACCCAAGTACGGGGCGCTTTATCTGGAATTTTAAAACGGGAAGCGTTCTTGCGAGCATCGGGATTATTGCTGGGCTTTTAACGGGAATGTTAGGGGTTGGTGGCGGCTTTGTGATCGTACCTGCACTTAGAAAAGTCACTAATCTCGACATGCATAGTATTGTTGCCACCTCACTCATGATTATTTTTCTCATTAGTGGAATGAGTATTGTGATACATATTGCAGAGGGTTTTCACTATCCCGTAGGCATTACCAGTGCGTTTGCACTCGCATCTGCATTCGGTATGTTATTAGGGCGCAGAGCCATTCGTTTTATTCCGGCTGAAATTGTACAAAAAGTCTTTGCATTAATGGTGTTTGCAGTCGCAATTTATATGGTGATTAAGATTGTTAATCTAACAAATATCTAAGGGATATAGTATTTTAACTCACTTATAAATACAAAGTTTCCAAATGAAGCCTTAAAATTATCTTTGGAAATTTTGTATTTAAACCATTTAAGTTTTTTGAGAAAGCGATATGAAGCGAATTAACGTGGCAATTTGTGGTTTTGGACGGATTGGGCAACAAATTGCAGAGCTTCTTTTAAATCGATCGACATACTATAAACAAAAATATCAAATTGATACCCGTTTAGTGGGTGTATGTAATTCATCATCAGGCTTAATTGATCAAGACGGTTTACAAGCTGCCAAGTGGCTAGATAAAACTAAATATCAAACAGGTCTCACTGAACAAAAGTTTTTAGAACAGGTACAAGCGGATGTCATTATTGAGACTGGGCCAAGTGATTATGTGACAGGTGGAAAAGGCCTGTTTTATTTAAATTATGCTCTAACACATAACATGAATGCGATAGCAGTATCTAAAGGTGCTTTAGTTGTAGAGGGCAAAAAAATAATTAATTTGGCACATCAACACAATAAAAAATTATTTTTTAGCGGCGCGACGGCTGCGGCTTTACCGACAGTTGATTTGTTTGAATATAACTTGGCTGGCTGTCAGATTTTAGAAATAGAAGGTGTTTTTACAGGCACCACAAATTTTATTTTAAATGATATGTTGCAACATGAATGTGCGTTTGCAGAATCTCTTGAAAAAGCCCAAGCAAAAGGTATTGCCGAACCTAATAGCTCTTTTGATGTAGATGGATGGGATACCGCTGCTAAAATTACGATATTGGCAAATACGGTTTTGGGAGCTGATATAAAAATTCAAGATATTCCAAGACAAGGAATCAGCCATGTTACTGCCGATCATATTCGTGATTGGAAAAAAGAAGATCTAATTCCTCGTCTGGTGGGTTTTATTCATATTGAAAATCAGCAAATTCAAACAGGGGTTGAATTACGATTAGTTCCAGCAAATCATCCTTTTGCCCATCTTCAAGGTTCAAATAAATGCATTCGGGTGCTAACGCAAGAAATGGGGGAACTTGTTGTAAGTGGAGGAGCATCCGCACCTTTAGCCACAGCAGCCGCAGCTTTAAAAGATTTCGAACTAATGCTGAAAACGGGCTGCTAAAATTAATCATGATTTATAAAAAAAAGCAGGCTTTTAGGCCTGCTTCTCACAACTTTTTTGAGTATTAAATAACTTTTTTCCAATTTCAAACTTACTAAACATTAAGTAATTGCCGAGTAAGATGAATAAAATTCCGAATAGAGCGTTTAGGGTCCAAACATATCCTTCAAAGAATGTAGAAACAGAAAGCGCGACTAAAGGGAAAAGTAAGGTGCTATATGCTGCTTTTGAAGCGCCAATTCGCCCAACCAATGAAAAATAAGCAGAGAAGCCAATTACTGTACCAAATACAGCTAAGTAAAGTACCGAACTTAAAAATGGAAAATTCATCGGAGGCATTAAATCTTGTCCAGTAAATAAAACCAGACTTAACATTACCAATGCACCATAGGTCATGGCATAACAATTGGTTGAAAAAATATTTAAACCACGCTTCTGGTGTCTAACACTAATCATATTCCCTAAAGAAAAACCGTAAGTGCCTATTGCACACAGCCCAATACCCATCAATAACTGTGCATTAAACTGGCTATTAATGAGGTCATGCCAAAAGAGTAAAACAATACCACCAAGTCCTAAAAGTGCAGCTGGGGCAAAATTTGGGGAAGGTTTTTGCTTAAAAAAGATAAGCGCATTAATGGCATTAAAGAAAACAGCCATCGAAAAAATAACAGACTCTAAACCGCTATTTACATATTTAACAGCAGTATAAAAACAAATAAAGTTCAGGCCGAAAACACAAAGGCCTTGCAGCATACAGAACAAGTGATCTTTTAAAGCAATTCGCTGTAATTTTCCTGAAAATAGTAAAACAACCCAAAGTAATAAGGCTGAAATGGCAAAACGCCATAAAATTGCGACAATGGGTGTTGCATAATGGCTCTGAACGGCAATTCCAATCCATGTTGTTCCCCAAATCAACACCACCGCAACATAGAGTAAAATATTCATAAATTCATCCTCGATTACTAAGCTTAAGTATCGAGGAATGCTTCATTTTTCACGTATATATTCTTGTGTTGTACATGCAAGATCTTGCGTTTTTTATAGATCTAAACTAGCTCAATTTTGCTGAATATGGTTAACTTAAGCTCAATAATATTCGTTTTAATTTTGCATGGCCTATCAAACTTTAGAACAGCTACAGCAATCTAAAGCCAAGCTTCACGAAACCGTGGTGCTTGATGAAAATATGCAACTTGCATTTTGGTCTAATCAGCAAGATCGTGTAAGTGTCTGTAGCGACCACCATACTTTGAGTCTCTATATTCAAGATGGCTATGAAAGCTATCAAAAAACACCAGTGGGCTGGAAAAATGGCGGTGGGCCGGGTCGTTTTTGTTTATTGCCTGAACATCAGGAGTCGACTTGGGATATACGAGGTGGGCTTAAATTCGTTCACTTGTACTATACCGACCAACATTTGCGTGATGTTGCTGAAAAAATATGGGACAAAGAGCCTAATCAAATTGAACTAAACGAAGTTGTATTCAATGACGACGAACGGATTCGAGCGCTATATCAGTTTTTCTTACTCGACTGTGACTGGCAAGACTCGTCAAACCATTTGCAAATGAGTACCACAGCAAGTTTATTGCTAAATCATTTAATTCGAAGATATAGCAATGTTAAATGGCAACAGCCTACTATTAAAGGCGGACTTGCGCCTCATAAGCTCAAATATATTCAAGAATGGATTGAAGATCATCTCGATCAAGCTCTGACTTTGTCAGATTTGGCAAATGTTGTGAATTTAAGCGAATACCATTTTGCCCATATGTTTAAACAATCCATGAATATGGCACCTCACCAATACGTCATGCAAAGACGTTTAACCAAGGCAAAAGGACTAATTCAGTCTTCACACTTTTCTTTACAAGACATTGCATTGGTATGTGGCTTTAGTTCAGCAAGCCATTTGAGCCATCGTTTTAAACAGTTTTATGGCATGAGTCCTTCACAGTTGCGTTAAAGGACTCATGGTTAATTTTCTATAAAAGATAAACCGACAAGCCAATAAGGGCAGATGTAAAAATCACGTATAACACATTAATTTCAAAACGGAACAAAGCAATAAATGCTGCAATGGTAATTAAAGCCGCAACAACATCAAAGTGACCAGAAAAGCCTTGTGGCCACAAAACATGGTAACTAAAAAATAGTGCCAGATTTAAAATCACACCGACCACAGCCGCGGTAATCGCAGTGAGTGGCGCCGTAAACTTAATTTCATTATGTGTAGATTCAATGATGGGCGCACCAGCAAAAATAAATACAAATGAAAAGAGAAAAGTAAACCAAGTGACAATGACAGCACCGAGTGCTCCAGCAAAGAATAGATGCTCAGAGCCAAGTAGTGCATGATTCACACCCCCTAAAAAACCAACAAAAGCAACGACCATAATCAGTGGGCCTGGTGTGGTTTCACCTAAAGCGAGTCCATCAATCATTTGAGTAGGTGAAAGCCAGCCAAAGTTATTAACTGCACCTTGATACACATAAGGTAAAACGGCGTATGCACCACCAAAAGTAAGCAAGGCTGCTTTAGTAAAAAACCATGCCATTTGAGTATAAGAGTGGTGCCATCCAAAATATGAACCTAAAGCTAAAATTGGTAATAACCATAAGCCGATAGCCACAAAAATAAGTCTAGCTAAACGCGACCATTGGAATTTAGCATGCTCTGGTGTGGGTGTATCATCATCAATAAATGCTCGACCATAATCTTTTTGGCTGGCTTTATGACCACCTGCTGAAGAAAATAGTTCGGGGTATTTCTTACTCGTTAAATAGCCTGCAATACCTGCCGATAAAACAATAAGAGGGAATGGAAGTTTTAAAACAAAAATCGCAAAGAAAGCAGCAACTGCAACTCCCCATAAAAACTTATTTTTAAGTGAGCGGCTACCTATTCGATAAGTTGCATGAAAAACAATTGCAGTTACGGCAGGTTTAATCCCATAAAAAATTCCTGCAATAACAGGAACATCTCCAAATTTTATATAAATCCAAGACAGTCCAATTAAAATAAATAAGGAGGGCAATACAAATAAAATACCTGCGACTAGCCCACCAGCCGTTCTGTGCATAAGCCAACCAATATAAGTCGCCAATTGCTGTGCTTCAGGGCCAGGTAACAACATGCAGTAGTTAAGCGCGTGTAAAAATCTTTTCTCAGAAATCCAGCGTTTTTGTTCAACCAGTTCTTGATGCATCACAGCAATTTGTCCAGCTGGCCCCCCAAAACTAATAAAACCTAACTTCAACCAAAATAAAAAAGCTTGCCAGAAACTGACATTTTTTACTGGCCCATCTGCCATGATTTGTTCTTTTTCTTGCATGTCCATCTCTTCAAAATAGAACTTAATTTATAAAAATATCTGCTTTAGAAAGGTCAAATTATTTTTAACAGCATAGCAAAGCCAGATGTACTTTTGATGATAATTTCTTCAATCTTACGTTTTTGTATATATTAATACTTTGAAATTAATAGAAATTATTTTTTAAACTAAAGTTATCGCTTTAAATTATTTCCAAAGAGGAAACATTTTAAACATTATTTGCTCAAGTTGTTATAACAGGTTGCAAGTCGTGAGCCAGCTACCCCAAGATCAAAAAAATCATAAGCCTCTTTACGATCAATTAAGGGAACTCATTCTCAATAAAATCGTAAATGGTGAATATGCTGTTCTTAGCCAAATTCCATCTGAAAATGAGTTTGCTGAACAGTTCGGTGTGAGTCGAATTACAGTTCGCCAAGCGCTCAATCAATTACAGTTAGAAGGTTATATTTTTAAAGTTCCGGGTAAAGGAACTTTTGTAAGTAAGCCAAAAACCTTCCAGAACATTTCAAATTTACAAGGCTTTGCTGAAGCAATGTCATCTGCTGGTCACGAAATTTTAAACCGTGTTATCTCGGCTGAGCTTAAGCAGATCCCGATGCATGTTGTACCGAAATTAAAGTTACCTGTTAAAGCAAACGTGTATGAAATTCAACGGGTACGCTTACTTAACCGACAACCTGTTTCTTATGAATTGACCTATTTACCAGAACACATTGGTTTGAAACTTAAAGAAAAAGCGATTGATTTACGTACTACTGATATTTTTAAGGCCCTAGAAGAAGAGTGTGACATTCCTTTAGGGCATGCTGATTTAAGTATTGATGCAACCGTAGCAGATGAAGAATTATCGGCTTTATTACAAGTCGAAATCGGAACTCCGGTATTACGGGTCGAACGTTTGACTCACGATGCAAACGGGCAACCGATTGACTATGAATATCTCTATTTTTCGGGCGATACCTTCCAGTACCGTTTACGTATTCATCGTTAATAACAGAAATAAAAATAAGGAATATTCAATGGAAACTAAATATCTTGAGTTTGATATTGTGATTATTGGTGGTGGAACTGCTGGGCCAATGGCAGCAATTAAAGCAAAACAAGAAAACCCTAATTTAAAAGTCTTACTGATCGAAAAAGCGAATGTAAAACGTAGCGGTGCTATTTCAATGGGTATGGATGGGCTTAATAATGCCATCATTCCGGGGTACGCAACACCAGAGCAATACACTAAAGAAATTACGATTGCCAATGATGGCGTTGTGAACCAAGCAACCGTATATGCTTATGCCAAACATAGTTTTAAAACGATTCAACAGCTCGATCAATGGGGGATTAAATTTGAAAAAGATGAAACTGGTGAATTTGCAGTAAAAAAAGTACATCACATGGGTGCCTATGTTTTACCGATGCCGGAAGGCCATGATGTAAAAAAGGTTTTATATCGTCAGTTAAAACGCGCCCAAGTCAAAATTAACAACCGAATTGTGACTACAAAGCTTTTAAAAAATGAGCAAGGTGCAATCAATGGCGTACTTGGCTTTGATTGTCGTAGTGGTGATTTCTATGTCATTAAAACTAAAGCTGCCATTTTATGTTGTGGTGCAGCAGGGCGTTTAGGTCTGCCAGCTTCAGGCTACTTAATGGGCACTTATGAAAACCCAACCAATGCGGGTGACGGCTATGCAATGGCATACCATGCAGGTGCTGAACTTGCCAATTTAGAATGCTTCCAAATTAATCCGCTGATTAAAGATTATAACGGTCCAGCTTGTGCCTATGTGACCGGTCCTTTAGGAGGTTATACCGCCAATAGTAAAGGTGAACGTTTCATTGAGTGCGACTACTGGAGTGGTCAAATGATGTGGGAGTTTTATCAAGAGCTGGAAAGTGGTAATGGTCCGGTTTATTTAAAAGTAGATCATCTGGCTGAAGAAACGATTCAGACCATTGAAGAGATTTTGCATACCAATGAGCGCCCAAGTCGCGGTCGTTTTCATGAAGGCCGAGGAACCAATTATCGTCAAGATATGGTGGAAATGCATATTTCAGAAATTGGTTTTTGTAGTGGACACAGTGCTTCTGGTGTATGGATAAATGAAAAAGCCGAAACTTCAGTTAAAGGTTTATATAGCGCTGGCGATATGGCAGCTGTACCTCATAACTATATGCTTGGTGCATTTACCTACGGATGGTTTGCGGGTGTAAATGCCGCGCAATACGTGAATGCAATTGAAGATAGCGAATTAAACCAAAGTGAAATAGAAGCAGAGAAAGCACGAATCTTTGCGCCACTTGGCTGTTCTGAGGGTTTACCAGCCGAACAGGTGGAATATAAGCTGCGCCGTTTTGTAAATGACTATTTGCAGCCACCCAAAACTCGCCAAAAAATGGAAATTGGCCTGAAACGTTTTGAAGAAATCAAACAGGATATTGCTCGAATCTCTGCAAGAAATCCACATGAATTGATGCGCGCTGCCGAAGTTTCTTTTATCCGAGATTGTGCGGAAATGGCAGCTAGAGCCTCACTTTTTAGAGAGGAAAGCCGTTGGGGACTTTATCACTACCGAGCAGATTTCCCTCAAAAAAATAATTCGGATTGGTTCTGTCACGCACATTTGAAAAAAGATGAACAGGGCAACATGACCAGCTTCAAAAAAACAATCGAACCTTATGTGGTTCCAATTAATCAAGATGAAGCTGTGTCTTATGACCGTTTACGCATTCAAAAAGATGTTGCTCTTGCAGACTAAATAAATCAGGAATTCAAACAATGGCTTTTATTTTTAAAGAAATTCAGCATCGTACTGTCGCACCCGTCATTATTGATGAAGATAAATGTATTGCCGACAAAGGATGCACAGTCTGTGTGGATGTTTGTCCAATGGACTTATTGGCAATCGATCCTCTAACTCAAAACGCTTATATGCAATTTGATGAGTGTTGGTACTGCATGCCATGTGAAAAGGACTGCCCAACAGATGCAGTCAAAGTAAATATCCCATACCTACTCAAATAATTAATTTGGAATACTCAACATGAGACAAAATAAATTGATCAATAGAAAACTATTACTCAGTAGCTTAATTGGTGCCATTGTACTTGGCACTTTGGGGTGCGGCAGTAAAACAGAAACTGTTCGTGTAGCGATTGGTACACAAGACACAACCATTAACTGTGCAACGGGTGGATTACTTGTTCGTGAGTTGAATTTATTACCAAAATATTTACCCAAAGATGGTGAATACAAGCATGTTAAATACGACATTCAATGGAAAAACTTCACCTCTGGTGCACCACTAACCAGTGAAATGGTCGCTGGGCGTCTAGATTTGGGAGCAATGGCCGACTTTCCTGCTGTAAATAATTTAGCGGCTTTTAAAAAGGCTGGAAAAGAAAGCATCTTTTTAGCGCCTTTATCAGGCAGCATTAATGGCAGTGGTAATGCGATTGTTGTTCCTATTGACTCAAAAGTAACGTCCTTAAAAGAGTTAAAAGGACAAACTATTTCTGTACCTTTTGCCTCAACTGCCCATGGACTGTTACTGCGAGCGATTCAAGCTGAGGGCTGGCAACTTGATAAAGACATTAAAGTGATTGCTCAGGCTCCAGAAGTGGCGGGGCCTGCATTAAAAAGTCATAAGATTGCTGCGCATGCTGACTTTGTACCCTTTGGAGAGTTATTTGCCTACCAAGGTTTTGCCAAAAAAATCTATGATGGTTCACAAGCAAAATCACCGACATTTCATGGTTCACTTGCCAGTAAGGATTATGCAGAGCAACATCCAGAAGTCATAAAAGCTTATTTACAAGCAATCATTGAAGCAAATCGCCTGATTCGGGAACAACCTGAAAAATATAGTGAATTTATTTCTGAAAAAACAGGTATTCCTGCCGAGGTGGTCTATCTGTTTCATGGTCCATTAGGTCTACAAACCCGTGACTTGACTTGGAAACCTGAATATCGAAAAGCAACTCAAATTGCAGTTGATACTTTAAAAGTTCTAGGCAAAAACGATGGCACTCTCGATGTAAATAAATTTATTGATGATAAATATATTAAAGATGCATTTCAGGCTTCTGGGCTAAATTACAGCCAGCAACTCACTGACTATGCAAACTCACCTTTGGTTGCAAATGATGCTTTAACGGGCCAACCCATCAAAATGTTTAATCGTGTGACTCAAATTTGGGTAAAGGGTGAAGAAAAAGTTCGTAGCTATGAAAAACCTGAACATGCATTTTCCGATTTAAAGAAAATCCAAGCGGCAGGAAAAATCGTACGTGTGGTTTATAGCCAAGATCATCAGTCCGACATTAAGTTACTTGCCAATCTAGCATGGTATGCCACAGATAAATCAGGGCAAATTGAGGCCTTTTTATTAAAAGATGATGCTGAAAAATGGGCTAAACAACAAGGCGGAAAAGTATATGACTTTAAAGCTATTCAGCTTGTAACACATAGCCGATGTGTTGTTTTAGCTAATGATCAGGAGGTGACAAATGAGTAGTTTAGTCCAGACAAAACCCAAAAACCAAAGTACATTTTTAATTAAATTTTTTCAGCAGTTGGGAGCATATAAGACACATTTTAAAAACTATGTCATCGCTTTTACATCTATAGCTTTTTGGATAGTAATTTGGCAAGGACTTGCTCAGTTTAAAATAAATTTAGGCATTGTGAACTTTAGCAATGTACCGACACCTTTGGATGTCGTACATGCATTGTGGTCATTTTTTCAACTCAGCACCGCATTTGAACATGTTGAATCTAGTATTTTTCGAGTTGTAATTGGTTTTTTATTGGCTGCACTGATTGGCGCAGACATTGGTTTGTTAGCTGGACGTTATCAAAAACTCGCTGCATTTTTAATGCCCCCATTAGAGGTTTTACGCCCGATTCCAGCAGTTGCATGGATTCCTTTGGCGATTCTGATTTTTCCATCATCAGAAGCTTCCATGATTTTTATTACCTTTATTGGGGCTTTATTCCCAATTTTATTAAACACCGTACATGGCGTTGGCGCAGTTGACCCAAGATTAATTGCATCGGCAAAAAGTTTAGGGGCTTCCGATCTTGCCATTATTTATGAAGTCATTATTCCGGGGGCATTACCGAACATTATTACGGGTTTATCCATTGGAATGGGCACGTGCTGGTTCTGTTTGGTCACCGCTGAAATGATTTCCGGTCAACATGGAATTGGGTATTTCACATGGGAGTCATTCACCTTGCAAAATTACAGCAATATTGTGGTTGGCATGGTGCTGATTGGAGCATTGGGTATGTTTAGCAGTACCTTGGTACGCGTGATTGGTAATCGATTTACCCCATGGTATCAATTGAGGAAGTCTTAAAATGTCGATTAAACATGGCCATGTGCGCATTCAAAACCTATCTCTACATTTAGGACAAGGCAAAAATCGCTTTCAAGCATTAGATCGGGTTAATTTCGAAATACAACCTGGTGAGTTTATTTGTCTACTTGGTCCTTCAGGTTGCGGAAAATCAACATTACTAGGTGCTTTGGCAGGGCATTTACCAATTAGTTCAGGCTCTTTGACGGTCGATAATGAATCTATTCTGGAACCGCATCCAGACAGAGGGTTAGTGTTCCAGCAACATACGTTATTCCCATGGAAAAGTGTGCTTGAAAATATTGCTTTCGGTTTAAAAATGAAGGGTGTTGGTAAACAAAACCGTATAGATCAGGCAAAGAAAATGATTGATCTGGTGGGGCTCAAAGGTTTTGAGCAGAAATTTCCAGCTGAACTTTCCGGTGGCATGCAGCAAAGAGTTGAAATTGCACGAGTACTTATTAACGAACCTCGCATCTTATTAATGGATGAACCTTTTGGTGCATTAGATGCGCAAACCCGTTTGAAGATGCAAATGCTATTGCTCGACATTTGGCAAGAAATTCAAACTTCGGTTTTATTTATTACCCACGATATTGATGAAGCACTTTTTCTGGCAGATCGAGTACTGATTATGAGCCATAGACCGGGCCGAATTATTGAGGAAATCAACCTTGATTTTGAACGTCCACGTGATATCGAACTTGTTACGAGTAGTGAATTTACCGCCATTAAAAAACATTGCATGCAAACTTTAAAGGAAGCCACTCAACAAGAAGAGTTAAGCCGCTTAAACCCTTTAGGGCTTGGAAAGAAAGCACAAATCAAGGAATACGAATGAGTTTTTATCAAACTTTAGATGACCAAGATGAATATAATCAAGAATTTCTTGGTCAGTTGAACCATCCAGATGAGAAGGTTCGTTTTGTTACTTTAATGAACATCGGTGACGAAGAAAATCCAGATCTACTACCTTGGTTACATACAGCACTGCAACATGACTCATCAACCTTAGTGCGTGAAGAGGCCGCAAAAAAACTAGAAAGCTGGGAGGATCACGTCAGCTTGCAGGCATTGGCTCAGGCTTTAACTGATTCCGATCTTAATGTGCGTCTCGCAGCGAGCCAGAGTTTAAGTGAAATCAAAGAAGCTGCATCAGCCGATGTACTTGCACCATATTTACAGCATCAAGATACTTTTGTACAAAGTGCAATCTTACGCGCTTTAAAACCTTTACGAGCGCAGCAATTCTTTGCAGAAATATCAGCTTTGGTACAGCATCAAGATATTCTTGTACGCCGTGAAGCTGTGAGTGCTTTAAGCTGGTTGCAACAAGATCAAGCCATTGCAATATTGGCAAAAATTGTTGAAACAGATATAGATGATGAAGTACGACGTATTGCAACAGGTGGTTTGGCTTATAGTAAAAAATTATCAATTGATGTGATTCAAGCACTTAATCATTCACTAAATGCTGAAAGTTGGCAGTTAAGAGTGGAGTCTGCATTAACTATTGGGAAATTACGTATTTTCGAACTGGAAGCACCCTTGATTAAGGCGTTAGTTGATCCTTACTGGCAAGTACAAATAGCAGCTGTACGTAGTTTGGGATTGTTAAAATCGAGTTTGGCAGTTGCAGATTTGGCAGTTAATTTTAAACATGATATTAGCAATTTACGTAAAGAAGTTGCTTTAGCACTTGGGGAAATTGGCACACAAAAAGCTCAAATGCTATTAGAACAGCATCAACATGATTCTGATCCTGAAGTCCGAAAAGCAATTCGTATTGGATTAAATCAAATTGGTGAGGTGAAATATGCAAACCAGACCTGATATCCGTGTAGATATTTTAAATAAACAAGTTCATTTTATTTGGAATGATGGTTCAAGCCTATGCTTGAGCCACCAACATCTTAGGGAAATTTGTCCTTGCGGTTTTTGTAGATCAAAACGTATAAAACAAATAAAAATTGAACAGCAGGAAGTTGAAATTACCGCAATGTTTGATCAAGGATATGGCGCCCAAATCTGTTTTAGTGATGGGCATGACAAAGGAATTTATCCTTGGGTTTTCTTAAAAGAGTTTGTTAAGTGTTAAAGATGCCTTTTGCTTGGGACAAAAGGCATCTCATTTATTTAATGGTCATGTTCTAAATAATCTGGTTTTTTCGGGAGCGCAAGGCTACATAAGAAACAGATAATCAGCATAACAATGACATAGATGAAGAAGGTGTTTTCAATTCCAGCAGCTTTAAACTGTAGTGCAACTGAAGGAGCCGATCCACCAAAAATAGCATTACCTACCGCATAAGAGAAGCCTACACCTAGTGCACGCACATGAGGAGGGAACATCTCTGCTTTGACTAAGCCACTAATTGATGTATAGAAGCTCAGGATCATCATCATAAAAATGAGTAGCAAGGTAATGATAATCGGTGAATCTATATAATTAGGCATTCCAATCGCCATAATTGGATAGATAAAAATTGCGGATAATAAGCTAAATGCCAGCATTGAAGAACGTCGCCCAATGCGGTCGGAAATTGAACCAAATACAGGTTGAGCACACATATAGACAAATAACGCGAAGGTCATAATATAACCAACGGTTTTTCCATCCATACCTAAGTTAGTTAAATAGGTTTTTGAATAAACAGTTTCAACATAGAAAGTTAATGAACCCGCAGAGGTATAACCAACCACCAATAAAAAGGTCTTCCAATGTTTTTTAAAGAGTTCTCTTAAGCTACCAGATTCTTCACGTTCACTGTCTTGATGAGAAAGGGTTTCTTCCAAACGACTACGAGCAAGTAAGGATAAAATTGCAGCAAAACCACCAATAACAAACGGAATACGCCAACCGCCGTCATGTAATTGTTGCTCACTCAAAAATGCTAATAAAATTACGCCGAGCAAACTTGCCAGTAATTGACCACCAGAGAGTGTGACGTATTGAAAAGAGGAGTAAAAACCACGTTGACCTTTTAATCCTAACTCACTCATGTAGGTTGCTACGGCGCCATATTCACCACCTACAGATAAACCTTGAAGTAAGCGCACTACCAGTAATAGAAATGGGGCAAATAATCCGACTTGATCGTAGGTAGGCAAGGCCGCAAATAAGAAGGAACTCAAGGCCATTAAGCAAATAGAAATGACCATTGATTTTTTTCGACCATGTCGATCTGCAATGCGCCCGAATATCCAACTACCAATAGGACGCATGAAAAAACTTGCAGCAAATACACCCCAAACATAAATAGCTTTGGTCGAACTATCCATGTCGGGTGCAGTTAAGGCTTGTGTAAAATAAGTAGCAAAGACTGCATAGATATAAAAGTCAAACCATTCAACAAGGTTACCAGAGGCCGCACCAACAATACCGCGTATTCTGCTACGTTTTTCTTCCTTAGTGTATGTCATATATATTCCGTCAGTTAGCAGAAAAAAATAGAAATTTTTAGGTGTACTGAGCAGGAAATCGCAAGAGTTTTTAAATATCACTCAATCCTGAGTACTACCTTAGAATTCCTCTCCATGCATTTTTTATAATTTTAAATTTCCATTCTAGTGATTGTATGATCTTTTGTTCGATTTAAAGATGTTTTTGCCGATTATCGAACATTTCCTTAATTTGGTTAGAAGATCATCGCACCATAAACTTTATTTAAAATCAGACATCTAATTTATCAACCATATTCTTTATTGTATTCCTCCTTGGTTTTAAGCTTATTTTGAGCTTAGTTTTATTTTGACTATTTGGTAATACTTAAAAAGTTATAGTACCAATTTCAAAGAAAATAAATGAAATTCATATAATGATGACGCTTTATTACACAAAATTTACTTGATCTGAAAATTACATAATTTGTTGTTTCTCGATATGTGTCACTGTATTCTTTCGAGGCTAAAAAATATGGAAGATCTCCGACTTTTAGCATACTTATATTATGCACGGTATGGGCAGGTAGTTATTCAATGGACAGACACTCATTAAATCTTCACTTCATTACATGTTCTAAAACAGCATTAGCATCATCTATTGCACTGATGACGTCTGTTGTCTATGCAAATGAGGCGGAGGTTTCTCAACTACCTACAATTACCGTGAATGCTACCCAAAACACTGACGATTTATATTCCTCAAAAAAAGTTGATTTATCTGGTTTTCAAACAGGCGATATAAAAAAGATTCCTGCATCTATCACAACAATTACATCTGAACGCATGGCAGATCAGCACGCAAAAACACTGACTGATGTTGTTAAGAATGATTCATCGTTAGGAGATGGCTATGCTGCAATTGGTTATTACCCTAATTTCGTAGCTCGTGGCTTTTCGCTCGATTTAGGTTCAAGTTATCTTATTAATGGCCATAACATTCGTGGTGAACAAAACGTTGCTTTAGAAAACAAAGAGCGAGTAGAAATTTTAAAAGGGATTTCCGCTATTCAAAGTGGAATGTCGACTCCAGGTGGTGTTATCAACTATGTAACCAAACGACCTACCGATGTTAAGAGTGTTACCGTCGATGCAAACTCAGAAGGTGGTTATACACTTGCAACGGATGTAGGCGGCTTTTTGAATGATAACTTTGGATATCGAATTAATTTAGCCCATGAAAGTATTCACCCAAATGTCGATCATGCAAATGGTAAACGTGAGTTTGGTTCAGTTGCTTTAGATTGGAAAATTAATGATCGTTCTAAACTACTGTTTGATATTGAAGCTCAGCATCAAAGCCAACGCTCAGTTCCGGGGTATCAACTGCTTGATGGACAAGTACCAACAAATGTTGATGAAGACCGTTTGTTGGGGTATCAGTCTTGGAGCAAACCTGTTGTAAATAACAGCGTAAATGCAAGCTTGAAATATCAATATGCCTTTAACGATCAGTGGAATGGCAGCTTAAGTGCATCGCAAAGCCGTGTTGTGATTGATGATAATAGTGCTTTCCCATGGGGATGTTATAACGATAATTGTGAAGTTACTGGTTTAGGCAATACTTTTGATAAACACGGTAATTATGATATTTACGATTTCCGTAGCCCAGATGACACACGTATTACTAATCAATTTGCTGCTGGGCTAAATGGACAATTCAACACAGCTAACATTCAACATCAAGTTGCTTTGGAACTACAACGTACTTATAAGACCTTAAAGCACCATACACCTCTTAATGTAGCGGTAGGAACAGGCAATATCTATCAAGATACGATTGACTACATCCCATCATCAGAAAGCTTAGGCGATCGTTACAAAGCTCTAGAAAGTGATCAGACTGCTTTCACGATATCTGACCGAGTTCAATTTAACGAGCAATGGTCAACTTTACTAGGTGGAAAACTTATTCACCTTGATGAACAGGCTTATAATTCAGATGGACAACAAAGCCGAGATACAGACCTAAATAAGTTTTTACCGCAATTAGCACTTATGTATAGTCCAAGTGTTACGACTAATTTGTATGCTTCATATGCCAAAGGTTTATCGGACGGTGGTGAAGCACCTTGGTTTGCTAATAATGCTCTTGAAATTTTAGCACCTAGAAACTCTGAACAATTTGAACTTGGTGTTAAGCAACAAGTACAAAACTTCTTGCTAACGGCTGCTGTCTTTGATTTAAAACAGGATAATCAATACAGTAAAGTCAATGCCGATGGATCTTTCGATTTTGTTGAACAAGGTGAACAGCATAATCAAGGTATTGAATTAGGTCTGACTGGCGCCTTAACTGATACAGTTGACGTAAGCTCAGGTATCACCTATACCAAATCTCGCCTTGTTGATGTTGATACTGACAGTTATAAAGGCCACCAAACTCAAAATGTACCAAAATTACGGGCAACTGCTCAGTTATCTTATAAAGTACCTTCAGTTGAAGGTTTAAGACTTTTAAGTGGCATGCAATATAGTAGTAGTAAATATGCAAACAAAGAGGCAACTGCAAAAGTAGGTGGATATAGCGTCTTTAATATTGGTGCTGCCTATAAAACAAATTTTGCTGGGCATGACACGACGTTTAGATTCAATATTGACAACTTATTTAATAAGAAATATTGGCGTGATGTTGGTCCATTCATGGGGGATGACTATCTATTCTTGGGTAATCCTCGTACAGCTCAATTCTCTACAACTTTTAATTTTTAAAATTTATAACACAAATAAAAAAGGAGCTTATAAAAGCTCCTTTTTTATTTCAGGAATTAAGCCGACATTTTTGGTTTAACCATATTATTAATCGACAAGATATCATCAAGCACTTGTGCCGATAATAAGCCTTCGTTCTGAACTAAAGCCAATACGCTTTGCCCAGTTTCGTTTGCAGTTTTAGCAATACGAGTTGTAGTTTCATAACCTAAATATGGGTTAAGTGCAGTCACAATCCCGATTGAGTTTTCAACTAAAGCTTTGCAATGTTCAGGGTTCGCCGTAATCGTATCAATACATTTACTTTGGAACATTGCCATCGCGTTACCAAGCAAATCCATAGATTCAAATAGTTTGAATGCAATAAGTGGTTCCATTGCATTCAACTGTAATTGACCAGCTTCAGCAGCTAAAGTTACAGCCAAATCATTTGCAATAATCTGGAAGCAAGCAAGGTTCATTGCTTCAGGAATAACTGGATTTACTTTACCCGGCATAATCGAACTACCAGGTTGACGTGCTTCTAAGTTAATTTCATTGATACCAGTACGTGGACCACTTGAAAGTAAACGCAAATCGTTAGCAATTTTAGATAGTTTAGTTGCCGTGCGTTTTAATAAACCAGATAAAAGAACGAAATCACCCATATCTGAAGTTGCTTCGATTAAGTCAGGAGATGATTTAATTTTTTTACCAGAGATTTTTGCAAGTGCTTGAATCGCAAGTTCACGGTAATTATATTCAGTGGTAATGCCCGTACCAATCGCTGTGCCACCAAGGTTCATATAAGCTAAAACATTTGGAATAAGCGTATTAATTTGCTCAAGGTCTTTTTGCAAAGTTACAGCGAAAGCACCGAACTCTTGACCCAATGTCATTGGTACAGCATCTTGCAACTGAGTACGACCCATTTTTAAGATGTGAGCAAACTCTTGAGACTTGTTACGGAAACTTAAAATTAAGTTATTAAAAGGGAGATTCAATTCGTCTAAATTTAATAATAAGCCTAAGCGAATTGCAGTAGGGTACACGTCATTTGTAGACTGTGACATGTTGATATCATTATTAGGGTGTAAATATTGATATTGGCCTTTTGCATGTCCCATATATTCTAAAGCAACATTCGCCAATACTTCATTTGCATTCATATTGGTTGAAGTACCAGCACCACCTTGCAACATATCGATCGGGAATTGATCGTGAAAATTACCGCGAATAAGTTGATTACAACTATATTCAATTGCTTCAAATTTAGTTTGATCTAAGCTTTTAAGATTATGATTCGCTTCAGCACAAGCAAGTTTTACCATTGCTAATGCTTTAATTAAATGAGGGAAATTTCCAACTTTGCTTTGGGTTAAGTTAAAGTTTTCTAGAGCACGTAATGTTTGAACTCCGTAATAATCATTATTGTTGATTTCTCTATAACCAATAAGATCCTTCTCAATACGGGTGGTAATTTCAGCGTTCATCATTAAACTTCGAATTAGTAGAGTAGATAATTCATATTAGATTTCGAAATGCTTCACTTCTAATGCATTTATCAAGTTAATTATGCATTTTTTGCATATCAGTTTTCTTCTTTTCTAAATTTAAAAATAAAAAATTCTGTTTCCTGCACTCATTGAATCTAAATTTTATTTTTTAAATTAACAGTTTACTATTTAGATAAATTTAATATGAAAAAATTCTTTGATGAACAAAATGGCCATGTAATTAAAAAATAAACGAATACGAAATTATAGATTCATTAATTTAAGTGAAATATCAAGTAAATTAATAAGGTTTACAGCACAGAGAGTGTAGTCTATCTAACAAATTTATATAAAAATGTGATGCATTTCACATAAAAATCACTATAATACGAAAAAATCCTAGTTTTAAGTTTATGTTAAAAGTCACAGCTGCATTAATTATTTTGGGTAGTTTTACATACTATGTACTTTTTCAGGGTGAAGAGAAGAGAGAGTCAAAAACTTCTCGTCTGCTTAAAGAAGCCGAGCAATCTATTGCTTCTGCGGAAACCTCTGTAAACAAGGCAAATAGTATCGTAGCAATATCTTATAAATAGCCACGGTTACTCAGCCTAACTATTTTACATTATCCATCAAAATATTGTTTTACCTAAATTTTATTAAACTTTAGGTAAAAGACCGTATGTATAGAGACAAAATTCATGAGAATGAAGTTTATCGCCTATGATCCCAATTCTGGGGAAAAAGTAAGCTTAAAAGAGCATATCCATCAAATGGACAAATACACCACTTATATCTTTTTTAGCGATGAAAAAGATAATATGGTGTTTAACCCACAGAAAAAGCAAGTTTTTGAAATCACTCAATATACTTCTAATATGATGGTTGAAATTTCAAGAAAGCTATATTATCTCATTGGTGAATATTAGAAATTTGTTTCAGCTCAATCTCGGATAGATACTTTAGTAGAATAGTCAGGTTTATTTAGTTGAATTATACTGCAAATATATCTTCTGATTTGAATGATTTTATTAGGTCAGAAAGCTTAAATCCTGAAATAATCAAAATAGTAACATTTTAGTTTTACAGTCCGTATTCTTCCCCAAGGTACGGACTTTTTTTATCAAAATTAAAAACATGATGAAAACATAAGATTATTTTTATTTTTTATTAAGATTGAAGTGTTCATTTACTTAGGTTATGTTTAATTTAATCATTGATTTAAAATAATTTTTACTGCAATAATTTTATATTTGTATGAGTTGATGAGTTAAATCAAAGTCTTTTATTCTCTTACACTCTTTTCTATGTCAGAATTATTAAATACATACTTTTATCGTTTGGCCTTGCCATTCTTCCATCGCATTTTTGCAGGTACTCCCATGTTTTATATTTTTCATTCATCTATTCAGCTATTTATCCAGCTTCCCAACAAGACAAATTAAGGACATAAATATAAAAAGGGAATGCATAAAATGAACTTAGAAGTACGTTGGGTAGAAGATCTTTTGACATTAGAGCGTGAGCGTTCTATTTCAAAGGCAGCCGAAAAGCGATTTATTAGTCAATCTGCTTTTACGCGTAGAATTCAGCAATTAGAAGAGATGATAGGAGCTGAAGTTATTATTAGAAATAATAAAAATAATATTGAATTTACAGACATCGGGCGAATTATGCTGGTTATGTCTAAAAATATTGAAAAGCAGGTGGAAGAGACCGCTAAGCTGATTAAAAATATTAAAAATGAAACCGAATCTACTATTCGTTTTTGTGTTGTTCATTCATTAGCTTCTGGTTTTTTAACGACTTTTTTGAAAAAATTCCCAACGTTTATGCGTGATCTAAAAATTGAAATTGTAGCGACCAATAGTGGTGAGGGTTTATCTCTTTTAAAAGAAGGTGCCTGCGATTTTATGATTTGTTATGCAGACCGATCTCATATTAATCGTGTTGGTGATGATATTTTAAGCGGGATCAAGATTGCGGAAACAGAGATTGTTCCTGTATCAGCTACCGAAGCCGACCATACGCCTAAGCATACAATTCAGAATAATTTTTCATTGCTTGCTTACAGTAAACACGCTTATTTGCGAAAATTGGTCGACCAACTGATTGAAGGTAAACTAATTTATAAAACCTTATACGAGACTGATAATGCAACTAATTTGAAAGAGCTGGTATTGCAAGGCCTAGGGGTGGCATGGATTCCAAAAATTAATGTAGAGGAAGATCTTTCTAACGGAAAACTGGTCATGTTGGATCATCATGAATATTGTCTTCCTCAAGATATTTACATTTTTAAAAATAATTTGAGTGATAACAAAGCTGTCCAGCAAATCTGGAAGGGCTTCCAAACTCAGCCTGATTAAAATTTATAAAAACTTGTAAGGATATGTATTGTATTCAACATATTTACATACAAAGTAATCAATTAAAGCGCCCATACCTTTGTCTTTATGACGAAAGGCTTTATAAAGCATTGCTCATGGTCTAGATTCTTTGTTAATTTAGACCATATATCAATAATTCAGAAATCTAGTAAGCATTTTTATATATGCTGTACCCGATTTCATTCCTTTTGAATGGATTATTTGATCCAGACGGAGACAATTTTGTTTGATCTAGATAGTAGATTACTAAATATTTTTTATCATATTTATCGGTTTAAAAGCGTTTCAATGGCTGCTGATGCTATTGGTCTTACCCAACCGAGTGTTAGTAATGGACTAAACAAAATCCGTCAGCATTTTAATGATCCACTTTTTATTCGTGTTGGGAATGAGATGATTCCAACCGAATTAGCTAAAGAAATCTTTCCACTCATTAGTGAAGTGATTGATAAAGTTGAAAGTATTAACAACTTTAGTGTGAACTTTGACCCACTTACTTCGGATCAACTTTTTACTATTGCGATGACTGATGTATCTCATCTGGTCTTATTGCCACAATTAACAAACTATTTAAAAGAGAAAGCTCCTTTAATTCGCTTGAATATTCGGCCGATTACACCAGAAACTAGCTATCAAATGGCAAATGGTGAAATTGACCTTGCAATTGGTTTTTTACCTCAATTAGAAGAAGGCTTTTATCAACAAAAGTTTTTCAAACAACATTATGTGGTGATTAGCTCTAAGAGCCATCCTCGTTTAGACCCAAATAATTTTACTTTAGATGATTATATGCGGGAATATCATATCGATATTGATGCAGGAATCGGTCACTACCACATTAAAAATGAATTACAGAACAAAGGATTGGATAGAAATATTCTAATCCGCTTACCAAGTTATCTAGGGGTGGGTTTAGTCGTTCAAGAAACAGATGCGATTGCAACCGTACCGTATTATTTGAGCCAAGTCTTATTAGTCAGAGAAAATTTACAGATTTTACCGGCACCTCTCGACTTCCCAACTTATGATGTTAAACAACATTGGCATATGTCTTGTCATCATAAAAGTAGCCATAAATGGTTTCGCCAAACCTGTTATGAACTTTTTAAAGTCTAAAAAAAGAAGATGTAAGAAAACCCCTACATCTTCTGTGTGGATTGATTTTTAGATTTCAATTGCGACAGCTGTAGCTTCACCGCCACCAATACATAGTGCAGCAACACCTTTCTTTTTACCTAGGCGTTTTAAAGCATAGATAAGAGAAAGGATAATTCTTGAACCAGTTGCACCAATTGGGTGTCCTAAAGCACAAGCACCGCCATGTACGTTTACTTTTGCTTCATCAATGCCGAGCTCATGAATTGGCGCCATTGCGACCATTGCAAAAGCTTCATTAATTTCCCAAGCATCTACTTCGTCAACAGACCAACCAGCACGCTCAAGTACTTTTTGAATTGCACTAATTGGAGCAATTGTAAACTCGCTTGGATGCTGTGAATGACTAGAAGTCGCCACAATTTTTGCTAAAGTATTTAAACCATGAGAATGAGCATATTCTTCAGTGGTGAGTACTAATGCAGCAGCACCATCAGAAATTGAGCTTGCGTTTGCAGCTGTAATTGTACCGTCTTTACTAAAAGCAGGACGTAAAGTTGGGATTTTTTCAAGATTCGCTTTTAATGGTTGTTCATCTTGATCAACAATTTCAACACCTTTACGTGTTTTTACTTCAACAGGAACAATTTCTTCCTTGAAGTAACCTTCTGTAATCGCAGTTTGCGCTTTTTTAAGTGAAGAAATCGCGAAATTATCCATTTGCTCACGTGTAAAGCCTTTGGTATTTGCCATGTCTTGAGCAAAAGAACCCATTAATCGGCCAGTTTCAGCATCTTCAAGACCATCTAAAAACATGTGGTCTTTAATTTCGCCATGTCCCATACGGTAACCACCGCGAGCTTTGGGCAAAATATAAGGCGCATTGGTCATAGATTCCATACCACCCGCAACAATAATGTTGGCACTACCAGCTTTTAAGGTATCTGATGCCATTAACACAGCTTTCATTGCAGAGCCACACAGTTTATTAATGGTGACTGCTCCTACATGATCGGGCACACCAGCTTTACGCATAGCCTGACGAGCGGGACCTTGGCCTATACCTGCACTTAATACACAACCAAAAATAACTTCATCTACTTGGTCTGGTGCAACACCTGCACGTTTAATCGATTCACAGATTACTGCAGCACCAAGCTCTGGAGCAGTTAAAGAAGATAAACTGCCCTGAAAACCGCCCATTGCAGTACGACTACCTGAAACTATAACAATTGAACTCATCTTAATATCTCTTATTGGTGTATTTGCTAAATTTGCCTCTAGCCGAAACTAAAGGCGCCAGTAAATTAAAAAGTCGGTGGGGTATAGCTAAGCGTTTTTCCAAAGAACCACAATAAAAATAAAACTAAGGGAAAATGTACGACGAGCTGAGTAACTGTAAAACCAATCACATCTTTTGCTTTTAGTTTTAAAATGCCCAACATTGGAAGCATGAAGAATGGATTGATTAAGTTTGGTAAAGCTTCGGCTGCGTTATAAATCTGTACAGACCAGCCCAAATGAACTTTTAAATCATTTGCCGCTTGCATGACATAAGGGGCTTCAATGATCCATTTTCCACCGCCAGAAGGTACAAAGAACCCGAGTATGGCAGAGTAAATTCCCATCACAATCGCAAAGGTTTCTTTTGAAGCGATAGAGACGAAAAATTCGGCAACATAGTGTGACAGTGATAAATCTTGGCTATTTAAAGCTTGCGTCATAATAAACGCGATACTTCCGTAAAGTGGAAATTGAATTAAGATTCCTGATACAGCTGGAACTGCCTTTGCAACAGCATTTAAAAAGTTTCGTGGCGTTCCATGTAATGCTAGACCTAGCATTAAAAAGACAAAGTTGTAGGTGTTTAGGCTTGAAATGGCAATGATAGGATTACTTTTTGAAAATTCAAAAAACATCCAGATTAAACCTAAAGCCACTACAATAATCGTTAAAATAGGCGAGTTTTCTAACCAGTCACCCGGACGGGTAGATTTCTCTTCATGTAGCTTTTCTTCTTCAAATTGCACATTAAAACTATCAATCGTTTTAACGTTATCACCTTTTGGAGCTGACCAATATGCGATTGCGATTGAAACAATCACCAAAATAATGGTCATCGCAATTGATTGCCAAAGAAAGATCGTTTCGGTAAATGGAATAACACCAGTCAAATTATAAATCGACTCAGGCAAACTACTTTTATTCGCTTGAAGTTGTGCTGCTGACGAACTAATTCCCAACGCCCAAGTTGCACCCATACCAATAATCGCAGCTGCGGCGGCAGCACGATAATCCATATTCAGCTCTTTACGTTTTGCCAATGCGATCACCAAAAGCGCAGTAAGAATCGTACTTACCGCCCAATTGACCAGCGAAATTAACAAGCTAACGGTCGCAACTAAAACAATAGCACCACGCCCAGAATTTGGAATACGCGCCATTTTTTGAATCAGGAATTTTACGGGCTTAGATACGGAAACGACATAACCCACAATAATGAGCATGGTCATTTGCAAAGTAAATGGAATAAGACTCCAAAAACCATTACCAAATGACGTCGCTACATCTTGGATTGGAGCACCAATACCCAAAGCGGCAATAGAGACAATAATGACGCCGAGTAGAGCAAAAATATATGAATCTGGAAACCACTTTTCAGACCAGTCACTAATCCGAAGGGCAAATCTTTCAAAAATTCCTTGCTGTTTTTCCATAGCTGAAAAAATCCTTCTCGTTCTTATTCGTTGACAGCACATCCGGTGCTTAAAGAGGCTAAGACTTAAGCTCACTTTCTAACTTAAGTCTTGTCTGGCTAACTAAAAATTAAAATTTAAGCAACTAAGGTTTTATAGAATTCGACGCCTGTAACAGCTTGAATCTGTTCAAGAGTGACATCTTTAGCAAGTTCAATCAGTTCAACACCTTGTGGGGTAATGTCCATTACACCTAAGTCAGTGATTACACGGTGCACAACGCCTTTACCTGTTAAAGGTAAACTACAGTTTTTCACAATTTTTGGCGTACCATCTTTTGCACAATGTTCCATAAGAACCACAACTTTTTGGACACCAACAACCAAATCCATTGCGCCGCCCATGCCTTTTACTTTCTTACCCGGAATCATCCAGTTGGCCAAGTCACCATTTTCGGAAACTTCCATTGCACCTAAAATTGCAATGTTTACATGGCCGCCACGGATCATGGCAAATGACGCTGAGCTTGAGAAAAAGGCAGCACCAGGGCGAGCAGTAACCGTTTGTTTGCCAGCATTAATTAAATCGGCATCAACAGTTTCTTCAGTTGGAAACTCGCCAATACCTAATAAACCATTTTCAGATTGAAGCCAAACATTAATATTTTCAGGAATATAGTTAGCAACAAGGGTAGGTAAGCCAATACCTAAATTGACATAAAAACCATCTTCAAGTTCTTTTGCAGCACGTTGTGCCATTTCATTGCGTGACCAAGCCATTTTATACTGCCTCCGTGCTTAAAGTTTTATGCTCAATGCGTTTTTCAGGTGATGCATTAAGTACAATGCGATTTACATAGATACCCGCCAAATGGATTTCATCCGGATCCAATTCACCAATTTCAACAACCTGTTCAACTTCAGCAATTGTAATTTTTCCAGCCATTGCACATTCAGGGTTAAAGTTCTGAGCAGTTTTACGGAAAACTAAATTACCCGCTTTATCGGCTTTATATGCTTTAACAAGAGCTACATCGGCTGTTAAAGATTCTTCTAAAATGTAGTTTTTGCCTTTAAAGGTACGTTCTTCTTTACCTTCAGCAATCAGTGTACCTACGCCAGTTTGAGTATAAAACGCGGGAATTCCAGCACCACCAGCACGTAACTTTTCAGCCAAAGTACCTTGTGGGGTGAGTTCAACATCAAGTTCACCATTTAAATACTGACGCTCAAATTCTTTGTTTTCTCCAACATAAGAAGAGATCATTTTTTTAATCTGTTTGGTTTGAAGCAAAATACCTAAGCCAAAGTCATCTACACCTGCGTTATTAGAAATACAAGTGAGACCAGTGACACCACTTTGCTTAACTGCAACAATCAGTTTTTCAGGAATTCCACATAAACCAAAACCGCCAACGGCAAGTGTTTGATTATCTGCAATAACATCTTTCAGTGCTGCCTCTGCATTGGCATAAACTTTATTCATTCTATTGTTATCCTATATCCCTTAGTGGTTTTAGTTTTAGCATCTAGTTTTATGTTATAGAAGTTAATTTTTTAAAAGGATTAATAAGTATAATCAATGAATCGCATCAAATTAACAACAAAAGATAAGAAGCACAAAAGTAAAAAATCTTAAAAAAATCATTTCATAGCATTGAAATTTATAATAATTAAGAAATTCACCTTAGCCGTAAGCTTAGCTCATCCTAAAATACAGTATTTAATTTTTTAAAATTTATATTGAAGCAATGCCTCAATAAATTGAGCTGAAATATTTGAAATTTCAAAGTTCTTTTTGTAGACAATTCCAACTGTTTTATGAATAGCTTCGTCTTGTAGCTCAATTAATACATTATGTTCTTTATCAATGTGCATCGCAAAATGTCTTGGAATTGCACTTACCCCAATTCCATAAGCAACAAAACTTGAAAGTGATGAAATTTGATGACATTCAACTTTCAAATCGAGAGTTATATTATTTCGTAAACAATTTTGCTCAACCAAATAACGAACAATTGAAGGTTTTTGCAAAGTGACAAATGGGTTAGAACAAAGCTGCTGCCAAGTAATTGATGAGGCTTGGGCAAGAGGATGAGTCTTTGGTAATAGAGCTAAAAAATCTTCTTCAAAAAGCGGTTTAAACTCTAAACCTTCAGTAAGATCTGGCTCAAAACATAGGCCAAGCTCAAAAATACCATCCTGTACTTTTTCGATGATGGTTTCATTAGGAATATCATGAATTGAAAAATTAAGGTTAGGATGGAGACTCAAAAACTCATGAATGACTTGAGGCAAAATTGCATGAGTCACAAATGGCATAGAGGCGATACTTAAGGTTCCACGATTAAGCTTAAACCTTTGTTTAACATCATTTTCCATTTCATCCCAATTGGCAATTAATTTTTTTGCATAGGGAATAAGTGATTTGCCTTCCTGAGTAAGTTCAACACGGCGTGTATTACGGTTAAATAGTTTCCCACCTAATTCTTCTTCTAGGCTTTTGATAGTGAGACTTAAAGCGGACTGGCTAAGATGTAAATCTAAAGATGCATTAGCATAATTGAGCGTACGAGCGAGGGCCAAAAAAGCTTTTAGTTGTTTAAGCGTCATTTCGTTCCTTTAGATTACTGTTCCCGCCTAGTGCTGTAATTTATACGAAAATTTGTCTAATAAGATGTTTTTTGACAAAAATTTAAGAAAAAGGAATTAGCGGACGAGCTACTGAACTACTTTAGTAAATTTTCCCAACAAAATTCATCTCTGTTGTTTGCAAAGTATAGAGCCATTCCAACTCCATGGAAAAATAAATGACCTAACCAAATTACTTGAGGAGCAACTTTTAAGCCTTCTAATAAAATAGTTGTTGAATAAATTGCTAATAAAAAGGTGAAGATGATGATGTATGTAACACTCGCTACAAATTTATATTTTGGTGCTAATTGAGGAATTTTATATCCAATCAAAATTTGCATACCGCAATTTATGATGAGCGAAAGTATACCCACAATGACTTGTGGTACATTTAGATATTCTAAAGAGAGTTGTTCGATTATAAAAATGATTTGCCACAGTAGAAACATGCCCAGAGGGTACAATACAAATTTAATCCACATCATATTTTGTTTTCTTATCAATATTTTATAAGAGTATTCTATTGAATAACAAAGATTAAATAAATACTGTTTTTTCAAAAAAACTATATCTCAATATAAAGCTGGTCTTAATTCAATTAAAATATTTGTGAATTTTAAATTCATTAAAACTTAATTTAAAAGATAAATGAGATTATGTAAGGGTAAAATTAATGAATAAAACTATTCTTGGTTTAGTGCTGGTTCCACTCATATTAAGTGGCTGTGTGAAAAAAGCTGAAGAAAAACCTGTAGAAAAAACAGAAAATACTTCAACTATAAAAACGACCGAACAACCCCAAACAAAAGAAAATCAAATTCCTGCAATAATAGCGCACAGTTTTCTCGTGAAGTTTGAGCAACCCAAAATTTGTGGGCCTAATCCAGATGTCGAGGGTATTGTATGTACTTCTAAAGAAGCCATTGCACTTAAAAGTAATATTGACTGGATTGATCAAGTAATCGATAAGGAAATCCGTAAAAATTATGCAGATGCTCTTACTCCTGCATCAGAACAGCAAAAGCAGTTAAATCAAGCACAAGCTGAGGGGCTTAATAACTGGTCAGATAGTGTGGTTTATCGCTTTAATGGACAGTTTGGTCAATATGTGCAAATTTCAAAAGTTAGCTCAGAATATTCTGGCGGAGCACATGGTATAGCAACTTTTGAAGATTATGTTTTTGACTTGAAAAGCAAAAAGCGCATTGGATTAAAAGATATTGTAGTGAATGGAAAAATGAATGCGCTTAAAGATGCTTTATGGAAACATTACGAATATTGGTGCCAAGAAAATGATATGCAGCCCTTTATTAGCAAAGAGGACTTTAAAGTAAGTGAAAATTTTTATATCAACCAGTCGGGTGGGGTGACCTTTGATTTTCAGCTTTACGAATTGGCTCCATATGCCGCAGGTCCTGTGAGTTTAGAGATTTATGATACGAATCAGCTGATAAAACCAGAGTTTTTACCGCCAATGCCTACTTTAAAAACTGAAATGTAAGAGCAATAAATACTAAATAAATTACTTAGACCACCTTCGGGTGGTTTTTCATTTTCTGAACTGTTAAATTTTACTCATTATTAAAATGGATAATTTCATGAAAAAGATAATTTTATTAGGAGTGGTGGTTTTATTAGGTGGGTGTGTAACTCCCGCTACTCAAATGATTAATAATAAATTTAGTGAAGTACAACCTTCAATACCTTCAGTGTCAGGTATATGGACGATTTCGATCGGCCCAAGCATATCAACAATAAAACTTGATTCAGATGGCAATGGAATACTTTGTGACGATACTAATGGGCATGTTGTATTCAACAAAGTTAAGTATGCAAATAATATGATTTACATTCAAAATGGTATGACTCTAGAAGTGAAGCTTCTAAATAAAGATATACTCGAATCTAGAATAACGTTAAGTGCCTCCAATTCAAATATGGTCTATAAAGCCGATAATGACTTAAACGCAACGTCATTGAAGTGTGCCAAAGAATTATAGATAACTACCTTATAAGTTAGCAGAGGTGTTGACATGATGAAATGTTAGGAAGCCTGATGCAGAAGTTGATAGGTATTTCATCTTTTATGAAAAAAACTTCCTACTTATAGATTTTGAAATGACTTTTCCGCATTTGTAATTATATTTTCTTCTCTCTTAGATTGGACTTCATCTAAATATTATCTTTATTTGTATAATGTTGTTGATATATAATTATTTTTTAATATCTTTAAAACTTAAAAAAATGAACTTAAAATATATTTTGATTGCTTTTGGTCTAGTATTCTTTGTACAAACTATCGTTAGTGCCTTGATTGGCGGGTTAGCGAGGATGATATTTCCACGTAACATTGCTATGGCAATTTTCTACGCAGCAGCGATCCTTATAGTCATTTGGATCGGTTACTATAATACTAAGACCGCTGTAGGTTTTAAGGTGAAGACAGCCTTAAAGTTACATTTACTTATAGCCTTTTTTCCTCTTATTAGTTTATTCATAGAACCTGTAGAGAAAGTTGTATTAAATATTCTGACTCTATTTGTAAGTCTTAATATTGGAACTGCTATCTATTACTTTAAAGGTAAGAATCTAGTATCTGCCTAATCCATTTCAGCTTCTTTTATACGGCTCAAGATGTAGTTAATTAAGTCTTGTTGCCCTAGATTGAAGGCTGACTGTGTTGCTGAGTCTTTATCGCAAGGAAGCTTAGTATGGAATAGCTCTATTAGCTCATTCAATAATTGTAATCCTTCACCATCACTAAAGACATTGTTGTATTTGTTATTCACTGTCCATTGCTCCTATGATTTGATCAGGAGTCGTATTCTTAGCTTGATCCTTAGACCTGTAAAACCTACTTACTGCATCATCATTTGTTAAAGGTAATTTATTGGTAACGTATTGGAGTAGTCTATTTAGTAAGTTTGATAGAATACATTTTTGAGATAGCGAAAATTTTATGAATAATAAGAAAATAAGTCTATTAAGATAGCTTTCTTAAATTAATTGAGTTGTTTGTAAAATTTGTACTGTTGGATAGCTTTTAAGCTATTTAAATGTGGTTTATATTTTCTAGTTAAAATATATGGACCTATATTAATTAGGATTAAATGAAATTCATTATGAAAATTTTAATAAAATTTATCTTAAGCTTTTTATTTTACTTTGCATTAAATACGTATGCGCAAGAAGCTGGAAATTTTAGAGAATTGCGATATCAAAAGGTTAAGTGGATTCAACCTCCAAGCATTAGCATCAGTAATGATGAGCTACAAGGATATGATAGAAATGTTGTGATAGCAGCAGAAACTAATATAAGTGGTAAAATTACAGCAATTAAATTGATGCAAAGCAGTGGGATTAATAGTATAGATTTAAAGTTAATAACCGCAGTGGAAAACGCTAGATTTTCACCTTATCAAGAAAATGGAGTTTTCTATCCAGTCAGATTTTTACAACCCTTCCACTTAGAAGCATCTAGAGAACCTGAATTCGAGGTCTATCCAGAAATAAAAGTAAATGACGAAGATCTGTATGGTAAAAATAGATCAGTATCTATTTTTACAGAAGCTGATGTGAACGGAACTCTAACTAGATCTGAAATTCAAAAAAGTAGTGGGCTTATTAAATTAGATAATTTCGTGCTTGATGAATTTCGTGAACGTGCAAAATTTTTTCCATTAAATGTTAATGGAAAACCTTATCCTATTCGTAAAACTGTTGCTTATAATTTTCCCTCATCTATTACCTCAAGTGAAGCTGAAAGATATAAAAAAGAGTACCAGTTAAAAATTTTTAAAGCTTGGGATGTTCCTCCTAACTCAGCGGGAACTAGTGCAAGAGTTAGGGTTTTATTAACGGATAAAGGTGAGGTAAATCAAATAATATTTTTGAATGAAGTCTCTAAAGAATTTAAGTTAAGTATTGAGCGAGCGATTAAAAAATCAATTCCGTTTACTTTGCCTGAAAATACTGATGTTAGAAAAATAGCAAGAAACTTATCAATTAGCTTTAAGGCAACATAGTTATTTGATATTAATTTAAAATAAAGAACTCATTAGTGTTTTTTTTGAGCTGTTAAATTTTAATTATTATTAAATTGGTTACTTTTATGAAAAAGATTATTTTAACTAGCTTGTTCCTTATTTTATTGGGGTGTGCAAGTAAACCTGTAGAAAGTTTAAATAGAAACTTAGATTTAGATGTTAAAACTCCTCCAAATTTTGATTCAAAAAATTCTTACTATAAGGTTCCTGAATCATTTAAAGTTTATTGGTTAAAAGCTCCATCGCTTACTATTTCGGGAGCAGAGCTTGCAGGACGAAATAGACTTGTGCTTTTAGATGTTAAAGCTGATGAATGGGGAGTAATTACAGAGGTTGTTTTAACTCGAAGCAGTGGTCTAGCAGAGCTTGATCAAAAATCTATGAATGCTGTCAAGTTAGCTAAATTGAAGCCTTATAAAATAAATGGAAAACATGTTCGTTTCGATGTAACTCTACCTCTGCTATTTACACTTGAGAACTAGTCTAATATTAATAAGTTTTCATAAAAAAATAATTTATTTGTTTAATAGAAGGAAAGGCTATTCACATGTCTTTAAATAATTATATAAATTTTTAAACCATGTAGCTGAGTATTTCTTTATGTGACATTTAGTAAATAATTTGTTAAATTATGTGAACTTTATAACAAACGGTTAAAAACTCATGATGAAAATATTGGTTACAAGTTTAATTGCTTTAAGTTTAGTTGGGTGTGCAACATCAAGGGGCTTAATTGAAATACCTCAAGGTCAAAAACTAAATCAATCCCAAAATATAGTAGCACAAGGCAAATCGATTATAGTGAAGGTTGAGGATGATCGAAAATTTCAAGATAAACCCGCATCAGCTGATATTCCATCTTTAAAAGGTGAGCAATCTAATGCAACAGCAGAAGAAAAAGCCCGAGCTGTTGCTCGTAAAAGAAATGGATATGGAAAGGCTTTAGGGGATATCCTTTTAAAGGATGAGACTGTATCGCATTTGGTTGATAAACGTGTTTCTGAAGCATTGCAGCAGTCGGGATATAGAGTTCTTGCTAATAACACCACTAATGAAGCCAATGCCGATCTGATACTCAATATTAAAATTAATAAATTTTGGTCATGGTTCCAGCCTGGATTTGCCTCAATCAAAATCAATTCTGAAATTGATACCGAAATTTTAGATGCCAAACACCCTAATCGCCCACCATTTAAAATCTATAGCAAGGTAACTAGATCAGCACAGGTAGCGAACGAGTCGAAATGGGTAGAGAATATTGACAAAGTACTCAATGACTACGAGGAAAAGTTAATTATTGAGCTTTCTAAGAAAAGTCAGTAGTTTTTATTTAAATCTTTGAAATATATTTAAGTTTAAAAAGCACCCTAGGGTGCTTTTTATATCTCATCGTTGTTTATTCGCCAATTGCATTACTATCAAGTGATTTAGAAAAGTAATTAAGTATTCCAAACAACTTTTGTAATAAATTGTGGTAGATTATTAACAATTAAGGTTTTGACAGTATTTTCATGTACCATTGCGGGATTAAAAAAATAAAATCTCTAAGGTAAAATGAAATGAATAAGATAACCCTAATTTTGCTAGCCGCTCTTCTTTTTTGTATTTTAGCGAACTATGAAAGTTTTAACTTATTAAAACCTCAAGAAACTGCCAGTAGTGAAATTAACAAAACTCTTCCCAAAAACTAATCCACCTAAGGGTGGTTTTTTTTATACCCTAAGCTCTTAAATTTTAATTATTAATGATAAAGGGTAATTTTATGAGAAAAACTTTAATTGGAGCTTTATTCTTAACATTTGGAGCCTCGGTAAGTGCAGCATCGAAAATTGAAAAAGAGGAAACAAAAAAGTTTTCAACAATGAAGCAATGTATTGAATGGCTAGATTCTAAATATCCAAATAGCAACTGGCATAAAGACAGAGGTGCCTCGTGGAGTTTAGAAAATGATAATTCAAATTTTTTATCTGGAATTACACATGTTCCTAGTGACGAAAATAAAAAACTGACACATCCAATTGCGATTTATTGCAAATTAAAAGAAACAAGTACCGAAGGTGTCTTCTATGAAGGAAAATATATCGTCATAGAGGCTATTTAGTCTCAAAATTTAATTGAACAAACCTACTCAATGAGTGGGTTTGTTATAGCTGAAGAAAATCAACAAATTCATTTCCACGAACAATTTCCATATGATTAGCTTGCTAATCAAGTAGTGATTTAAAAAGCTTGAATAATTACCCTTTTCTTGGCTTCCATCGTATGTGTACAGCTATATGTCATGAGGGCCTGACTTTAGTTTTCTTTGTCAAAATCTTAATAATTTTAAAAACTTGCTCACCCAGTTTTATCTTTTGATGAACAGTTGCATTGTCGAGCTGATCCCACAACTCAAATGGGAAAAACTCTGAACTATGATCAAATACCCATAACCATTGATGACTATTGTTAAGCGTATTTACATCAAAACGCACATCCTGAACTTTGACAATCTTAAGTTGTTTATGATGTTCGTCTTGAAGAATAATTTCATGGTTCTCCATTAGACATCCACAAATTAAAGACAATTTTCAATTTTACTGAAATTGATACTTTCTTGTGAGTTTGTTAGTTGGCTTTAATTTACAAAAGATTTCTGGTTGTTAAAGTTTGTCATTTTCAAAATGATAATAATCTTTACTCTTGAAATACAAGGTTTTAAATAGGTTCGGTTGTAAGCGGTAGGCGTAAATGTCAGAATGCCTAGCTGACATCTATCTTCGAGTTATCGCTATGAGTTTAATAGGGTTTATGTATGCAAGTAAAACCAATAGTGAACATAGTCAAGTAAAACAAGATTTAATTGATATCCTCACAGAAGCAGTCAAATTCAACTCTTATAATGATATTACGGGAGTACTTTACTATGGTAATGGATATTTCTTGCAGTATTTGGAAGGCGAGAAAGAACAAGTTGAATCACTATTTTATAATTCAATTTTGAAAGATTCGCGACATCAGAATTGTGAAATCATCTTTTCGGAGCCGTCCGAACAGCGGTTGTTTAAGCATTGGAGTATGAAATTTGCTCCTATAAATACGAAAATAAAAGATTTCTTTTTTCATCATCATGTCGATGAGTTTAACCCGTATTTGCTTAACACTACATCAATTCCATCTTTTATTGAATTGCTTGTCGATCAACCAAATCTTAAAGCTGATCAATATCAAATTTAATCAACGATAGGATCTGAACTAGAGTAGTTTTTTCTACTTAAAAATATAAGCCCTCTAAAGAGGGCTTTTCTTAGTTAACTTGTATTAGTGAGCCACAGCCCCACAGTCCTTGAGACTGCGGCTCACCTAGAAAGTTAATTTATACGAAAATTTGTCTAGATGATATTTCTAAAAAAAATTAAGAAATATTTATTAAATTATTTTAAAAAATATATTATTTAATTTCCTTTATTAAATAATATAGAGGTATTAATTTAATTTACTCAATAATTAATAAGTTTTATAAAACAATAGCATTTTTAAATAATTAAATTTTACCAATTAGATTGAGCAACTATTTGTAATTTATAGGTATTTAAATATTTAAATAAATTACATTGTTTTTAAATATTTTAGTGATATTTTATTTTTAGGCACATTTACCTATTACCAAGCATAGATATTTTGATTTTTATAATTATAGGTTCGGGATAACCTAAATATCTTTTGGTAATTTTAAACCTAATATTTATTCTTTAAGGAGCAAAGAATATATGTGGGAATTATTTGTAATTCTACTTTCGCTTTGGCTGTTAATGTACACAGCTTACAAGGGCTTTTCTGTCATTTTGATGGCACCAATTTGTGCCTTACTCGCGGTTTTACTCATTAACCCAGCCAATGTTTTACCGTTTTATTCGGGTGTTTTTATGCCCAAAATGGTTAACTTTATTAAAGATTACTTTCTTGTATTTTTGCTCGGGGCAATTTTCGGTAAAGTCGTTGAAATGTCTGGAATTGCCGAATCTATCGCTCGAACTATTGTGAGATGGATTGGGGCAAAAAAAGCAATTTTAACCGTTGTGTTATTAGGTGCAATTTTAACATATAGCGGTGTCAGCTTATTTGTTGCTGTATTTGCAATTTATCCTTTTGCCAACCAGCTTTTTAGACAAGCTAACATTCCAAAACGTTTAATTCCAGGCACAATCGCGCTTGGTGCATTCACATTTACCATGGATGCATTGCCAGGTACGCCGCAAATCCAGAACGTTATTCCAACTACATTCTTTGGTACCAATATTTATGCTGCACCATTTTTAGGAATTATTGGCGCTATTTTCGTTTTATGTGCAGGTTTAGCTTATTTGGAGTGGCGTCGTCGTGCTGCTGCAAAAGCGGGTGAAGGCTTTTCTGGTTTTAGAGTAGACAATACGTCGTCTCAAGAAATTGAAGCCGATATATCTATGCAAAATAATGGAAGCACAGCTCGTCAGTTTTTAGCATTTGTACCTCTCATTCTTGTTGCTGTAATGAACAAGTATTTGTCTAAGGCAATTAAAGAGTGGTATCCAAATGGCTTTGATTTTGCCACTGTAGGTTTAGCCGATTACACAGTTGATGTCGCAAAAACGGGGGCGATCTGGGCTGTTGGTTTAGCACTTATTGTCGGAATTATTGCTGCAATTTTATTTGACTACCAACGTGTAGTGACCAACTTTAAAGAGGGCATTAATGCCAGTATTGGTGGCTCACTTTTAGCAGTGATGAATACAGCTTCTGAATATGGTTTCGGTGCAATTATTGCGTCATTACCGGGCTTTGCCCTGATTAGTCATGCAATGAGCAGTACTTTTACAAATCCTTTAGTGAATGGGGCTGTGACGACAACAGTTTTAGCAGGTATTACCGGTTCAGCTTCTGGTGGTATGAGTATCGCTTTAAGTGCGATGGCTGAACACTATAACGCCGCGATTTTAGCAGCAGGTATTCCGCCAGAAGTCATGCACCGTGTGGTTGCAATGGCATCGGGTGGTATGGACACGCTTCCTCATAATGGTGCCGTGATTACCTTACTTGCTGTTACGGGTTTAACCCATAAACAGTCGTATAAGGATATTTTTGCAGTCACAGTAATTAAAACATTAGCGGTATTTGTGGTGATTACGGTCTTTACACTGACTGGTATTGTTTAAACCAACAAGTTAAAAATATTAAGGAGTAAATAGATGACTAAACTTTTAGACGGAAAAGTAGCCTTTATTACAGGCTCTGCAAGTGGGATCGGTCTAGAGATTGCTAAGAAATTTGCTCAAGAAGGTGCAAAAGTTGTCATTTCTGATATGAATGCTGAAAAGTGCCAAGAAACGGCAAAGCTGCTAACAGAACAAGGCTTTGAAGCGTTATCTGCACCATGTGACGTAACTGACGAAGATGCTTATAAACAAGCAATTGAGTTAACTCAACAGACCTTTGGCACTGTAGATATCTTAATTAATAATGCTGGTTTTCAACACGTTGCACCTATTGAAGAGTTTCCAACCGCTGTTTTTCAAAAGCTAGTTCAGGTCATGCTCACTGGTTCATTTATTGGCATTAAACATGTTTTTCCAATTATGAAAGCTCAAAAATCGGGTCGTATTATTAATATGGCTTCAATTAATGGCTTGATTGGTTTCGCTGGGAAAGCAGGTTATAACAGTGCTAAACATGGTTTAATTGGTTTGACAAAAGTTGCCGCATTAGAATGTGCACGTGACGGTATTACGGTAAATGCCTTATGCCCAGGTTATGTAGATACACCATTGGTTCGCGGTCAAATTGCAGATTTGGCTAAAACCCGTAATGTGAGTCTAGACAGCGCACTTGAAGATGTAATTCTGGCAATGGTTCCTCAAAAACGTTTGTTATCTGTTGAAGAAATTGCTGATTATGCAATTTTCCTTGCGAGTGACAAAGCCGGTGGGGTAACGGGTCAGTCTGTGGTTATGGATGGTGGTTATACCGCACAATAATTTAGAGTTTTATAAAAGCCGCTTATTCTTTAATAAGCGGTTTTTTATAAATAAAAGATATGTAAGTTTAGTGTTCAAAACGATGATTTATCTCAACTATAGTTGCTTATAAAAAATCCAATAAAATAAGTTTGTTAAGGTATGAAATTATACTTTAAAGGTATTTAACTTATTTCCAATTTTAAAATTTAATAGAGTATGAGAAAGTAATCTTTACTCTCTTTCTTGATTAGATATTTTTCAGGAAAATTCGTCAATTAAAGGATATTAATTGGCATACAAGTTGCTTTTTTAGCAATAAGTTATTAGCTAGGTGAAAAGGATATGATATCACTCAGCCAACAGACGGAACTCAATCATTATTCGCGTAAAGCTGAATTTGCGCAGAATTTGATGTCCACGATTTGTGGTGAACACCGTCTAGACACAATTTACAAAGACACTCTCGATTTTCACTATGATGGAATGCGCCTGCCTAATAAAAAAATGGCAATTGGCACAATCAGTTATGGTGCAAATGTTGCCATTAACATCTCTAATCTAAAAGCTTATAGCATTAGCTTACCGATACAAGGAAGACAAGCTCTCAACATTCGTGGTGCTCATTATCAGTCTGATGAAAACAGAGGACTTATTGTTTCAAATAACGATCAGCAAGATTTGATTATTGATAAAGATTGTCGAAAATTTCAGGTGGTTATTCCAGAACGAAGCATGCAAATTGTTCTTGCAGATCTACTGAACAAACCGGTAGATGCTCCCATCATTTTTAATCCAGAAATGCATCTGGACTCGGAACAACTGATTGGTGCATGGTGGAAAAATATTCAGAATTTTTTACAGTTAAAATCTCAATATAGCAATTTTTATGGTTTGCAGATGTTATCTGAAGACTATGAAAATTTTGTAATTAAAGCCTTACTTTTATCTCAAGAAAATAATTATTCCGAAAGTTTAAAGTTACTTTCGCATCAGGATGAACCAGCCTATATCCGAAAGGTGCGGAATTTCATTATTGAACATGCGCATGAAGAAATCTGTGCAGAAGACTTGCAACGTCTAGCTGGAGTTTCAAAATCAAAATTGTATGATGAATTTCAACAATACTACGGCACCAGTCCAATGTCGTATTTAAAAAAATATCGTCTCCAACAAATTTATAAAATCTTGAGCACCACAGGAGCGGATAGAAAAGTATCTATTTCTAAGCTTGCTTATGACTGGGGATTTAATCATTTAAGTCGTTTTTCTCAAGAATATCGCGAAGAGTTTGGTGAAAAACCAAGTGAAACGAAGGGCAAAATTTTTTAAGCATTTAACCTCTTAACTAATAAAAACCCTGATTGAATTAATTCAATCAGGGTTTTTATTTATCTCTATATTTTAAATACTATTTTCAAGATTCAATACTTGCTTACTTTTAGATTTTTCATAAATGACTTTAAGACTAAGGGCAATAAATGAAATGAAGGTTGGTAATGCAAGAATAAAGAAAATACCGCTTAAACTTAAGTTAAACGTGAAAATGAGCGATCCAAAGAAAGCTCCTATAATTGCACCGATACGACCAATACCATGCATCCACGAAACGCCAACCGCGCGGCACACCGCTGGATAGAAAATAGCTGCAAGTGGAAGTAAAGAAGATTGAGCACCAGCAAGTAATGCACCAATTAAGAAAATGGTAATACCCAATAAGAAAATATTTGAACTGACTAAGCCTGCGACAATGAATAGCCCAAAAGCAATTAAATAAGAGTATTTAATCACTGTGGTTGGGTTCAGTTTATCCATGTACCAACCCATAATGGTTGCACCAATCACACCACCAAAAGGGAAAATAGCTGCAATTAAACTAAATTGTTGCGTCGTAAAACCAGCTGTTTTTAAAATTGTTGGCATCCAGCTTGTTAAAAGATAAAACACCAATAGGCTGGTAAAGCAGCACAACCAAAGCATGCTTGAACCCCAAAGGTATTTTCCTAAAACGATTTTAACCGGATTTTCCTCTGATGCTGTTTCTGTTTGAGCCAAGACAAGTTTTACTGGTTCTTGGAATGGATGCCCTTGAATATTTTCTAAAATTCGTTGTGCTTTATCTTGTTGTTGGCGCGTAATTAAGTATTGAGTTGATTCAGGTAATTTAAGTAATAAGGCAACCACTAAAATGAGGGGAATACTTCCACCAATAATAATGACTTTGGCCCAGCCATAACTTTCTAACAGATAAGCTGATAACACACCGCCACAAGAAATACCCAGCATAAAACCGCAACCTGCTAATCCTGTTAGGAATGCTTTACGTTTTACAGGCATATATTCAGAGACAATGGTACTGATGTTTGGCATGGCTGCTCCCAAACCTACACCTGTAATAAAACGATAAATCATTAAGTCTTGAGTCGAGTCGGCAAAGCCACACAAAATCGTAAATATTGAAAATAAAAGGCTTGTAAAAACAATGACGCCTTTACGCCCAAATTTATCAGACAACGGCCCTGAAATAATGGCACCAATTGACATGCCGACTAAAGCGGCACTTAAAACAGGAGCAAGTTGAGGCTTGGTAATTCCCCAATCATCAAGCAATGCGGGAGCAATAAAACCAATAATTCCTGTGTCTAAGCCATCACAGAAGAAGACAAAAAATCCTAGGATAAAAACCATCCACTGCAATGGGGACAGTTTTTCGCGGTTGATTACCGAATTTGCATCTATCGTTTTCATATGTATTCCTTAACTCATTAAAATTTTCTGCTGTAATTAACAAAGAAACGGTTTTCTGAAAAATCGTTTCCATGCTTAACGTCGTAATTGATAAAGATGTACTGAAGAGCTAGACCTTTGAGAAAAGGCTGTTGAAGGGCATAATTGACAATAACGTTTGCTTCACTTTCTTTGTTCTTTAAGCCATCGGCTGTTTTAAAGTGATCGCCATATACATACTTCAAAGTTGTATTTAAACCGGGTACATAATCTTTAAAGTCATAGCCATAGATGAAGTGATAAGACTTTTCATCTTGTTTGAAGAAACCAGTCGTGTTCCAGTTAATAAAATAAGTTTCAGGCAAGAACCCATCAGGTAGTGGGTAGGCAGACTCGCCAATAATTTGTTGATAACCTAAACCAAAGCTGTGATTTTTTACTTTGAGCGTTTCTAATAAACCTACATTTTGCGCATCGATGTCGAAAAGATTTCCATTATCTTTGGCATTGAAATATTTGAATTTTGAATTGATCGAAAAATTGGAGTTCTTCCATATGTGGTCAACGCCGACATAATGTTTATTATATAAATCCTCCATATTTCCGAAGTAATATTCGCCTTTCAAAGTAGGAGTGATTTGATAGCGCAGGTCTATGTAGTTAAGGCCATCGGAGTAGCCAGTCACGCCTTTTGAGGTAAAAGAAAATCGATGAAAGTCTTCTTCATTTCGTGGCGATACTTTTTCGATTCGACCAATTTCGGCAAAAAGGTTATCGCTCAATTGAGACTTAAGGTTGGTTCCCCAATAAGAGGTCAGTAGCTGACGACTTGCATCTACAGTGGTTACGGGTAAATCCAGCCATAATTCACCAATGCTTAGTAGCGTCTTGTTATAGCCCAACTTTAAGGTCGCGCCATATTTTAGATAATCAGGTGCTTGGGATTGCGTCGCTTTATCAAAAGGTAATACCGTATCTGCAACATGTTTATCTTGGCTTAAACGAACCGCATATTGTGCTGAGGCATTTGCTCCAATTTGAATCGGAGTTCCACCAATTTCTAACGGCGTGTCGTGCATATTAGAGTTATAAAATAGAGAGACGGATTGTGACCAGCTACCCGTGTCTTTTACATCTGGGTTGTCATAGTTTCTATCTATATATGCATTTTTTAATGTAAATTTCCATTCTTCATCCGCTGAATAAGCCTGAGTAGAAAATGCACTACAACATAAAATGTTGATGAGCATTAACGTTTTGTTGTGTCCATAAATTGGCTTTGGTCGATGCATAAATAAAGTGCCTTAATTTAGAAAAATGACTGAGCTTTTCTTATGTAATCAAACTAATTACATGACTTTGATTGAACTATTTTTAGCCAGTACTCACTATCCAATAAGTCCTAATCTTCATCCATTTTTTCCAAATTAGATAAAAAGCAGCATTTTTATTTTTTATATTAAAATATTGAAATTCATTAACTTTATTCTTTTATATGTTTTATCCATTGCTATCTTTTTTCATAATTGCGCACAGATTGGATAGTGCTTGCAGCTTTTGGACAGTCTAAAAAAATATTCGGATAGAAGATAAAGCCATAACAATGTCAGGAGTTGACACTATGGCTGGTCAAACCGTTCAAATTAAAACTGCATCTGGAAAACAGTTCAGTGCGTATCTAGCAACACCAGAAACAGGAAAGGGGCCAGGGGTGGTACTTTGTCAGGAAATTTTTGGGGTGAATTCAGCCATGCGGGAAAAGGCAGACTTTCTTGCAGAAGAAGGCTATACCGTTTTAGTTCCTGATCTATTTTGGCGTGTAGCAACTAATATTGAACTGAGTTATACACCAGAAGATTTTCAAAAAGCTTTCGAGCTTTATCAGCAATATGACGAAAACCTCGGTGTTGAAGATATTCAAGACTGCTTATCTTTTTTAAAGACTCGACCAGAATGTGACACCTCTACAGGCCTTGGTGTGGTGGGATACTGTTTAGGTGGAAAGCTTGCTTATCTTGCAGGCTGTCGACTTCCGGAAGTGGCATGTGCCGTAGGTTATTACGGCGTAGGCATCGAAAAAGCGTTGGACGAGTTAGCTAATGTAAAAGGGCGCTTGGTTTTACATATTGCAGAACTTGACCAATTTACGCCGCCAGATGCTAGACAAGCGATTGTCGATGCAGCACACCAATATTCAAATGTACAAGCTTATGTTTACGAAGGTGTCGACCATGCATTTGCACGTCCAAAAAGCAATCATTATCACAAACCTTCAGCGCGCTTTGCGCACGAGCGTACAGTAACCGCGCTACATGAAACGATTGGACCGAAATATGACCTAGTTGCCTTGTGGGAAGAACATATTCGACATGAGTTCGATACGCGTGACGTGCCAGCAACTATGGCAACGATGGTCGCAGAACCGTATGTCAACCATATTCCTACCTTAACGGGTGGTGTAGGCCACAGCCAGCTTGCCCGTTTTTATCAGTACCATTTTGTTCATCAAAACCCGAAAGATATGAAGATCACCTCGGTCTCTCGTACCGTTGGCTCAACGCAAGTGGTAGACGAGTTCATTATGAGCTTTACCCACGATGCTGAAATTGACTGGTTATTACCGGGTGTAAAGCCAACTGGCAAATATGTCGAGATTCCAATGTTGGGTGTGATCCAGTTTAGAGGGTCAAAGCTGTGCCATGAGCATATTTACTGGGATCAAGCGTCTGTACTTGTTCAAATTGGATTATTAGACCCAACAAGCTTACCAGTTGCAGGCGTACAGACAGCACGAAAACTTCTTGATGAAGATATTCCTTCAAATACCTTGATGCCATCTTGGTCAAGTAGTGAAGGCAAGCCAGTCAATTAAGGAGAATCTGCAATGAATATAGATTTAAAAGGAAAAATCGCTGTGGTGAGCGGTGGCGCAACACTCATTGGTAAGGCCGTTGTGCAAGCCTTAGTTAGTGCAGGCGCTCATGTCGCTATTTTAGATATTGATGCCAAAGGCAAAGCAATTGCCGAAAGCTTTAACCATGATGTGATGTTTATTCAAACAGATTTAACCAGTGATGCGGCTATTCAACAAGCTGTGGCAGATATTCACCAACATTTAGGTGAAGTGAGTTACTTGGTGAATTTGGCATGTACATATTTAGATGACGGTTTTAAATCTTCACGTCAGGACTGGTTACAAGCACTCGATATTAATTTGGTCTCTACCGTTGAGCTGAGCCGTGCTTTATACAATGACCTAAAAAAGCAGCAAGGTTCAATCGTTAATTTTACTTCAATCTCGGCCAAAGTGGCACAAACAGGGCGTTGGTTATATCCAGTTTCAAAAGCCGCAATACGTCAACTCACACAAAGTATGGCAATGGATTTTGCTGCCGATGGTATTCGTGTTAACTCCGTTTCACCGGGTTGGACATGGTCTCGTGTGATTGCAGAAGTCAGTAGCAATAACCGTGAAAAAGCCGATAGCGTGGCAGCCGATTATCACTTACTAGGCCGATTGGGTCATCCCGAAGAAGTCGCCAATGTTGTTTTGTTTTTATTGTCACCCGCTGCGAGTTTCGTCACCGGAGCAGATTATGCCGTCGACGGTGGATATTCAGTGATGGGCCCTGAAGGATCACAGCCCGCTATTCCACGTTTAGCCGAATAGCACAGCGTTTTAAAAGCACATTTAGAAAATTATGGAGAAGATTATGCGCCGTATTGCAATTGTTGGAGCAGGACAGTCTGGTTTACAGCTTGGTTTGGGCTTACTAGATACAGGTTACGACGTGACAATGATCACAAACCGAACTGCCGATGAAATCCGTCAAGGTAAAGTCATGTCAAGCCAGTGTATGTTTCATAGCGCTTTACAAACTGAACGTGACTTAGGTTTAAATTTTTGGGAAGAACAATGTCCAGCGGTGGAAGGCATTGGGCTGGCTTTAGTTAACCCTGAAAATGGTGGTAAAGCATTTGAATGGAGTGCTCGTCTTGAGCGCTACGCTCAATCGGTCGATCAACGCGTCAAAATGCCATATTGGATGGAAGAGTTTGAACGCCGTGGCGGTCGATTAGTGATTCAAGATGTGGGTATAGAAGAATTAGAACAACTCGCAAACGACTACGAGCTTGTATTACTTGCGGCTGGTAAAGGCGAAGTCGTTAAACAATTTGAGCGTGATGATGCACGTAGTGTTTTTGATAAACCTCAACGTGCTTTGGCATTGACCTACGTCAAAAACATGAAGCCAATTTCTCCATACTCTCGTGTGACTTTTAACATTATTCCCGAAGTCGGTGAATACTTTTCATTTCCTGCACTCACTGTAAATGGTCCTTGCGACATTATGGTGTTTGAAGGTATTCCAAATGGTCCAATGGACTGCTGGCAAGATGTCAAAACACCTGAACAGCACCTGCAATGTAGTTTGGACTTACTCAAGAAATTTGTGCCTTGGGAATATGAACGTTGCACAAATGTTGAGTTAACCGATGCAGATGGATATTTGGCAGGGCGTTTCCCACCGACCGTACGCAAACCAATTTTGACATTACCCTCTGGCAAGAAAATTTTTGGTATGGCAGATGCCTTAGTGGTCAATGACCCAATTACCGGTCAAGGCTCAAACAATGCTGCTAAGTGTAGCAGAATCTATTTCGATGCCATTTTAGCCAATGATAATCAAAGCTTTAGCGAACAATGGATGATTCAAACCTTTGAACGCTATTGGGCTTATGCAGAAAAAGTGGTGGCTTGGACCAATAGTCTGTTAGTACCTCCAGAGCCGCATGTGGTTGAGCTATTAGGAGCTGCAAGCCAAAACCAGAGCATTGCTTCAATTATGGCCAATAACTTTGATGACCCGCGCTCTTTTGCCCCTTGGTGGTTTGATGCAGATCAGGCTCAAGCATTCTTAGCTTCAAAAACCATAGCAAAAGTGGCTTAAGGGCAAACAGCAAAGGGAGATTTAAAAATGGACGCAATTGAAACTTTAGCTTTACAAGCGATTAATGCTGAAAACCCAAGAGAAATCCGTAACTTACTTGGACAATTTGCAACTGGCGTTACCGTGATTACAACTCGTGGTAAAGATGGTCGGAAAATAGGAATGACAGCCAATTCATTTTCATCGCTGTCTTTAGATCCGCCATTAATTTTGTGGAGTCTTTCAAAAACAGCGCCAAGTTTGTCTGATTTTGTAGAAGCTGAATATTTTGCCATTCACATGTTGGCACAAGAGCATCATCAGTTATCCGGACATTTCGCTCGAGGTGCTGAAGACAAATTTGCCGGCGTTGCACATCAGCAATGTAATGCGGGCGTTCCAATTTTGACCGATGCACTCGCAACCTTGGTTTGCCGCAATGTAAATCAGTATGAAGGCGGAGATCACCTGATTTTTATTGGACAAATTGAACAGTACCAACAACGTCAAGGCGAACCTTTGGTATTTCATGCAGGAAAGTATCGGATTGCCGCAGAGCATCCAGAATTAGCACATTAATTCACCATAATCACGATCAATCCGGTCGTGATTTTTTTATAGGAAATAAGAAGATGAAAAGCACTTTAATTAAACATGGCTTTTTAGCAGGGACATTATTGGGTTTGCCTTTGGTTACACATGCCTATGATTTACCGACCGTAAACTTAGGTATGACCAGCTTTCTCGATGGCGGATTACCCGCAGGACCCGGCTGGTATGCTCAAACCTACTTTCAAAATTACGATAGCAATAAATTGGTTGATCGCGAGGGGCAAAAACTCGGTTTACCTAAAACAGATTTAAATTATCAAGTACTGGTTGAGCAGATTAGTTATTTATCGAATGTCCGAGTAAAAGATAAAGCCAGTCTAGGCATAAATTTTCTGGTTCCTTTTGTCAGCAAAATGGACATGGATGATGGCTTGAATAATGCTGGAATTAAGGCCCAAAGCGGTTTTGGGGACATTATGATTGGGCCTTTTATTCAGTTCGATCCAGTCATGGGCGCACAAGGGCCGAAGTTTGTGCATCGTTTTGAGTTTCAGGTAAATTTACCCACTGGCGAGTATGATCAGCAAAAAGATATTAACCCAAGTAATAACGCTGTTTCATTTGATCCTTATTGGGCTGCAACATATTGGTTTAACCCCAAATGGACTGCTTCAACACGCATCCATTATCTCTACAACTTTAAAAATGACGACCCAAGCTATGCTTTTGCTGGAGCAAATGATATGCAAGCTGGGCAAGCAATTCATGCAAACTTTGCAACGGACTATGCCATTACCGAACAGTTCCGCTTAGGACTAAATGGCTATTGGCTAAAACAAGTCACGGACACCGAAGTTGATGGTGAAAAAGTCAAAGGTCGACGTGAGCAAGTCTGGGCGATTGGTCCAGGTGCGATGTATAGTTTTTCTAAAAATGACCACTTGGTTGCAAATGCTTATTTTGAGCAAGATGCTGAAAACCGCCCAGAAGGTACGCGACTACAAGTTCGTTATGTTCATCATTTTTAAGCCATAAGAAAAGCCTTTTATATCAACAAATATAAAGGGCTTTTATCTATTTGTTTTAAGAAAAATTTGAAGTAATTAAGCCTGTACCTTCACTTTGACCAGAGCGGCGAGTAGAAGAAGGTAATTCACCATAACGGCGCTTATATTCTTGAGAAAAACGGCCTAAATGGGTAAATCCCCATTTAAATGCGACATCTGTTACTGATAGATTTTCATTATGCATAAGCTCTAAATGAGCTTGTTCAAAACGTAATTCTTTTAGATAAGACATTGGGGTCGTCCCCAAATAATTTTTAAAACCAGTAAATAACGTTCGAACACTCACACCTGCATGTTCAGCCAAAATTTCAACATTAAGCGGTTCATGTAAATGTTCTTTAATATAGGCTTCTGTGCGTTTCACGAAATAAGGAGAGATCGTTTTTTCTTTATAATGATCAATTTTATGTAATGCATTATTAGGTTGACCATAAATCAGTGCATTAAACAGATTTGACTCAAATTGTTTAAAGGCTAGAGGGTGATGGAGTGGATGTTGTTCGCATGCTAAAGCATCCATCAATGTTCTAACGAGTTGTAAAAAATAGGCTCCACTTTGTGTTGCAAAGTCTAATTTTGGGTCGAAAACGAGTAAGTTGTTTTCTGAATCGGCAATGTGCTGACGGCAATGGTAAGTAAAATCATCCTTTGAAACTTTTAGAATGAGCTGCGGTGAGTTCGCGTGCCAGCGCATACGTAAAGATTGCTGAGGGGAAATAAGAGAAGCAACTTGAGAATAAGAAATAAACTTTTGCGAACCAAACTCGATTTCTGCGTAGCCTTGAGTTGGGATTTGAATTAAGTAAAAGTTATCAAGATGATCAGGTTCAATAATGACATCCGCACCATATTCCAAGCGACTAATAGACAGGGCACCTGTTTTAACATGGTGCATGGTTGCACTGAAATCTCGCTTCTGTTGAGAGATTTTAAGATCATGCGGTTTAAAAATTTGCCCTACATTTCGGCAGGTTTCGCTTAAATCGTGATGATCAAACACCAAATTATGATTGGTAAAGATAGACTCATTTTGAAAATGACGTCCACTGAGTTCTGGGGAGTTGGCTTGGTTCATATTTATCCCTTTTGGCTCACTCCTGTATTTACTTGTGTTGCAGAAGCTCTAAAACTTCGCTGTGCAGCAAGTAAATACGGCACTTAAAAAATTAAGTTACTCGCAAATTACAATAAGATATAAGCAAAATATAGACCAATTTAACCGCTAATTAATGTGATTTTCTCAAATTTTTAATTCGGATTTTGTCCATTAATTTAATAAATTCGAGAAATAGAATAGAGGGATATAAAAGGCGCTATAAGCTAATCTCATCATGATCTTATTCCTTAAGATCTATCAAAATTTATAGCAAATCCGAGCGAACTGGTCAATTTATTTTGTCGGAATTTGTTGTTTTATATTATTGAATATAAAGGTTTTTTATTTTTTAAATAAAAATTCAATATACCCTTTACAGAGTATATTGAATCATTTCAGGTTTCAGTGGTTTTTAAATTATTTATACTTTTAACGTGAGGTATTGCTCTGTAAAAACTTCTCGCTGTAAATACGGTAGTTTTGCAGGGCTTGTTCATCTAACCAATTTTTTACGGCTTCAATCATTGGCGGTGGGCCACATAAATACATATCAAAAGCCTGTTCAGCCAGTTGATCTTTATTTAAATGCTCATGAATATAACCCGCTTTACCTTGCCAAGTTTCCGTTGCCTTAGTCACAATCGGGTGATAGCTAAAGTTTGGAAGCTGTTCTGCGTAGGAATGTAAACGCTGTTGTTCACATAAATCGGTTTCACTATTTACGCCGTAATACAACTGAACGGCAGGTGAGTTTGGTTGATCAACCAAGTTATCAAGCATTCCCAAGAAAGCTGATAATCCTGTTCCACCAGCAACAAAAACCAATGGTCGCTGTACTTCGCGCAAATAGAAACTACCTAGAGGTGCTTCAATGAATAGGGCTTGTCCAACCTGACAGCGATCACGCAAGTAATTGCTCATGACACCGTCTGGCAATAGACGAATTAAGAATTGCAATTGATTGGTTGCGTTCGGTCTATTGGCAAAAGAATAAGAACGCCAATCTTCAGTTTCAGGAATTTGCAAACGAGCATATTGTCCCGGCAAAAACTGAAGTTGCTCAGCATGACTGCTTGCATCAAGATGCAAAATTGCTGTTGTCTCAGAGACCAGCTCAACCGCGGTAACTTTGGTTTCAATTTTTAAGGTATCGCCAGCATTACAAATGGCAGAATCATGATCGAAATAAAAAGCTGCATCGGATTTCACACGCGTCTGGCAAGCTAACATTTTTCGCTCGGCCAAATCACGTTCACTTAATGCATCTTCATCAACATATTCTTGTTCATAAATGCCTGTTTCACACTGTCCCTGACAGGTACCACAAACACCTTCACGACAGTCTAACGGTAGGTTAATTCCTTGGCGAACTGCTGCATCAAGCAACAATTCGTCCTTATTTACCGAAATGAAAAAGGTTTTGCCATCGGCAAAGTTGAGTGCAACTGAATGTCCCATTTTCATTCCCCTTAAACGTGATAGAAGTCTAAAACGGAATCAATCTTGTCATTAAGCAAAATGCTGTGCTGACGACGAATGCGGAAACCATCTGCTGTTTGACGTAAAAGATAAGTAGCGTGTCCGTAAAAACAGCCTTCTAGACCTTGACGGTTATACAGTGTTTGCCATGCAACTTTTGCTTCAATTAGGCCATCATCAAGTGTTTTAACTCGAATGTTATTCATGCTGTGTAACGTGCGTGGTAATGGCGTTGCCGAAGCTGCTTTTCCTGTACGAATACGGAATACACGGTCTTCGAGTCCAGTGCGGTCTGCGTAATAAATATAAGACAAGCCCTGATTCGGATCTTGAACATAGTTATGGTCATCAATCCATTGCGGAATATGATATTCACTATCTTCATCGTAAAGTTCTAAATAGGCATCCCAGTCATAAGCATCACAAAGTTCTGCTTTTTTGTACAAAAACTGAGATACAGCAAAATATAGTTCTTGTGACATGGTTACACCTCATCCATTACGGCATTGTTTTCGAAAGTAATATCCTGCATTTTCAGCGCTTTCTTGTTTAAGCCATCGAGCATTAGACGTTGCCAGTGTCCATGTTGATTTACATAGAGCCCTTCATGGGTAAACTCACGGCCAGTAATGACAGGTTCAATGCCTAAGTCTTGTGAGTTTTTGGTCGCTCCATATTCCCAAGACTGACAACCACGAGAAATATCGCTCCAGCGTTCAAGTCGTGCCTGAAAACCTTTTTGCTGTTCACGAAATTCGACTAAATCGTCTGGTGTACCAAGACCTGATACATTAAAGAAGTCTTCAAACTGGCGAATACGGTTACGGCGTGCTTCAACAGATTCACCTTTAACACCAATACATTGACTGATGACTTCAGTTTTATTCCAAGCGACAGGGCGAATAATACGAAGCTGTGAACTAATTTGATCCATAAAGAATAGGCTAGGGTACAAGTTCAAGTTTCTTAAACGATGCATTGCCCACTCAGCATATTTGTCGCCATATTTTTCGACTAAATAAGGCATAACTGTGCTGTAACCCGGACGAACTGTTGGGTTCGGCATATCACTAAACAATACGCTATGACCATTTTTGAAGCTGAACCAGCCATCATCAGTCTCGGAATCACCCGCACCTAACTTGCTATAGTCAAGCGTATCAAGTTCAGCACCTTTTGATGCATTGACTTGTTGGCGATGTTGGACTGTAGAGACATAGTTATAGTGAACAGTACTTACATGGTACCCATCTAAGCCATTTTCGTTTTGTAGTTTCCAGTTACCTGCGAAGGTATAAGATGATTTGCCTTGCAATACTTCGAGTTCGCCTGTTGGTGACTGGTTAACCATTAAATCAAGGAACAGTTTTGCATCACCCAAAAAGTCTTCTAGTGAATCTGTTGCTTGAGTATCAAGGCTTACAAATACAAAACCACGGTAGCTGGCAATGCGGCCTTGTTTTAAACCACGGCTTGATTTATCAAAATCTTCACAATATTCACCAGGTGCTTTGACTTTCACCAAGCGGCCATCTGATTTGTAGCACCATGCGTGGAATGGGCAAGTAAATGTAGATTGGTTGCCTTTAGCAACGCGTGTTAATGTTGCGCCGCGGTGCTCACAAGCATTGACCATGGCGTGTAATTCGCCTTTACCATCACGGCTCACAATAATCGGCTGACGACCAATTTGAACTGTTAGGAAATCATGATTGTTTGGAATCTCACTTTCGTGACATGCATAAATCCAAACCTTTTCAAAAATAAGTTCCATTTCCAAGTCAAATAGTTCAGGCTCAGTAAACATATTACGTGCAATACGAAACACACCATCGTTAGGACGGAAGTCGATACATCCATCTACAAAATCATTCCATTGTTTTAAATTAGATGAGGTCATTTGCTCAATCCTATTCATTCAGCTTTTAACTGATTGAACCGCGATTAGACCTTTACCTCTATCCGTTTTTTCCAGATCTTTATCCACTTTGTGCAGTTTTGATTTTTTAATAAAATTATTTTCAAGGGAGTAATGAGGATTCTAAATTTGTATGGTGTCTTATCTTCTTAAACTTCCCTATAATCCTAAAGAGCATAAAGTGAAACCTTGTGAGTTAAGCCTATGAAAGAACAAAACTTAAAATTACAGATTAGAATTCTTTTAGAGCAGAACATCGCATTTGGTCCTGGAAAGGCAGACTTACTTGAGGCAATTGAGAAAACTGGTTCGATCTCACAAGCGGCAAAATCTATGAATATGAGCTACCGCCGTGCATGGCAGTTGGTAGACACCATGAATCAGTGCTTCGAAACAGCTTTAGTTGAAACTCAAACGGGTGGAACACATGGTGGTGGGGCAGCGGTCACAGCTTTAGGCTTGAAAGTCTTACAACACTACCGACAAATGGAAATTAATGCTCGACAAGCCTTAGAACATGATTATCAAATTATGAGTAGCTATTTAAAAAATTAAATTAAAAGACTTTGTAGTGACTGAATCTTTTTTAATTTGGTATAACTTTTGCTTAATAAAAAGTGCACGCTGAAAAAGCACTGCTGCAATTTTCAGTTACACAGACAATGGCGTCTATTCTGTACTATCGTAAAAGATGGTCGGGAATAGGCGTTTTTTATTGTGTATCTAAAAAAGTGGCTGGCATAAACGACTGATCTGTTTACAGATCTTTATGGTCATCGCTATGTGATTTTTGGCATGGTGATGACCATAAAACTAATGAAATTATTCACTAATATTTAAAGAAAATGAGTTTTATATAGTGCTCTTAAATGGTTAACGCCGCCACAGAGTGCACCAAAATGAAGATCAAAATACGAATTGCACTATTTACCTTCATTCCGGTCATCTATATTTAACGAATTATGCTTTTCATAATCTTTGTGTAGCGCTATATTCTTGGGTATATATCGCTGCAAAAAAAGACAAAAAAGGTAAAACATAATGGTAAGTAATACGAAGATAAAAAAATTGGCTCTAGCTTGTTCGGTGCTCAGCATAGGATTGGTTTTTAATATTCCAGCCAAAGCTGAATCGGTTACTGTTTATGCAGCAGCGAGCTTAACTAATGCAATTAACGATTTAGAAAAAATTTACGAAAAACAAAATAATATAGAAGTCAAAACTTCGTATGCAGGTTCATCGACATTAGCTAAACAAATTGAAGCTGGGGCACCAGCCGATATCTTTATTTCAGCCGATACCCAGTGGATGGATTATCTACAAAATAAAAAATTAGTTGCTGCAAATGACCGTATAAATTTATTAGGCAACCGTCTGGTTCTAATTACCCCTAAAGGGCAGTCACTAAATGTAAAACTAGATAAAACCACCGACCCAAACAAAGTGTTTAAAGGCAAGATTTGTACAGGGGATACCAAAAGTGTGCCTGTAGGCAAATATGCTAAACAAGCTTTTACCAATTTAGGTTGGTGGAGCCGTATTGAGCCAAAGTTAGTTGAAACAGAAGATGTTCGAGCGGCATTAAACTTTGTTGCGCGTGGTGAGTGTCAGGTTGGTATTGTTTATGCAACCGATGCAGCGATTAGTAAAGACGTGAAGGTAGCAGGCGTATTTCCAGAAAATACACATTCACCAATTATTTATCCTATAGGGATGATTAAAAAGAATTCGAACTCAACAAAGTTCTACCAGTTTTTACAAAGCAATCAAGCCAAAGCTGTTTTTAAAAAATATGGCTTTAGCGTGTTGGCTCCAGCAAAACCATGATGTTCTCTTTAACCCCAGAAGAGCTCAGCGTGCTACAACTTTCTTGTAAGGTAGCGGCAAGTTGTCTTGTGATCAGCATTATTCCTGCAATTTGTGTGGGATGGTTTTTGGCACGTAAAGAGTTCTGGGGTAAGTCATTCATTGAAACATTGGTCTTTTTACCATTGGTACTGCCCCCGGTTGTGCCAGGTTATTTGCTATTACAAGTCTTTGGAAACCGCGGCATTATTGGGCAATACTTAGCACCTTTAGGATTGGAGTTTGCATTTAACTGGAAAGGGGCAGTTCTTGCTTCGGCAGTGATGGGTTTTCCACTCTTGGTGCAATCAATTCGCCTAGCGATTGAGCTAGTTGATCAACGTTTAGAAATGGCAGCAAAGACATTAGGTGCTTCATCTTTAGGGGCATTTTTTCATGTCACTTTACCACTCGCTAGTAGTGGTATTTTAATTGGTGCCATTTTATGTTTTTGTCGTAGTTTAGGTGAGTTTGGGGCCACCATTACTTTTGTTGGCAATATCTCTGATGAAACAAGAACCTTACCTTTGGCCATGTATAGCCTGATGCAACAACCAGATACAGAGACTGTGATTCAAAGGCTGATTGTCTTATCTTTAAGCGTGGCATTTTTAGCGCTATGGTTTGCACAGTGGTTTCATCGTTATCAAAAAAAGCGCTTAGGGCGGTAGAGTTATGTTGATTGATTGCCGTTTTCAGCTTCAAATGGGTCAATTTCTTATTGAACCTAGTTTCCAGTCAGATGCTTCTGTTATTGGCTTATTTGGTGCCTCTGGTTCTGGTAAAACTTCAATATTACATGCCATTGCAGGATTAAATACACCACGTAGTGGACTCATTAAAATACAGGGCCAAACATGGTTTGATTCAGATCAAAAAATTAATTTGAGCACGCAAAAGCGCCATGTTGGACTGGTTTTTCAAGATGCTCAACTTTTTCCGCATAAAACGGTAAAGCAAAACTTATTATTTGGTTTTAAGCATCTTTCCCAACAAGAACGTCACTTTGAAGCAGATTACATTATTGAGTTATTAAAGTTAGGGCACTTATTACAACGTATGCCAATCAAGCTCTCAGGAGGTGAAAAACAGCGCGTGGCACTGGGTCGAGCATTGTTATATTCACCTAAGCTGTTATTACTTGATGAGCCTTTATCAGCACTAGATGCGAACCATAAAGCTGAAATTATTCCTTTTTTTCAGAAAGTAAAAGAGGAAATAAAAATTCCGATGATTTATGTGAGTCATGATATTCAAGAAATTAAACAACTGACCGAAACAATGTGGATTTTATAAATTTTCATATTTCACACATTATTTCAGTCTTGTCGCTTTATGGTTGTTAGCTAGCCCATAAACTGCCAGTTGGAGCAGATTTTAGACGATCTTGGGCTTGTTGATAAAAACGCCAGAAAGCCAAAGCAAAAATGACAGCCAAGAAATCAACCAGCAAAATTTCTCCACCATGTACCCATAAACCACTTTGTGGAATTAAGTAGGCCGCAAGAGACGTAAGAGGAATCGCAAATAACACCAAAACCAAGGTTAACAGCAGTTGAGGTAAAGCTTTTGCATAGCCAATGACAAAGGTATAAGCCAAGGTCAGTAGGAAAATTGCATAATAACCATACATAAAGAGGTGATTCATACTTTCAATATTGAATGCTGCGAAAAGCCAACGACTGGCCAACATTGTGCCCACTACTGCTAAAACACATCCTAAGCACGCACCAATGGTTAAGTTCGCAAGGAACACTACATCTTTACGCTGCACGGGAATAGGATCTTCAGCACGCTTTTGCTTACGTGCACGAGTTTCAACCCAAAGAATGTTGCCCGTATAAAATAAGAAAGCACCACCAACACCTAAAACAAAATAGATCCAACGTACGCCTGTGCCACCAAAACTCCCAAAATGTAGGCTAAACATTGCATTGATTAACTTATTACCAGCATCAGTCTGTGTGTTAATACCTTTATGATTAAAGTGCTCAACCGCGTACGGGTTCATACGCATAAAGTCTTGATTCGCACCACGTAACATCTGATCTGAACTATATAAAGCTATACGTGCATTGGCTTTTTCAGGTTTATCTAGGCCACTGAACTGGATATAGTCAACTGAATATTCAGGCGCAACTTTTTTGGCTTGAGCTAATATTTGCTGCACATCGATTTGTGTTTGTTTAGGCTGAATAAGCGCAGGGGGAGAACGCTGAAAAACAGGCTGTCCTTTTAGAGCAAGTTGTCCAATAGCATCATAAAAAAAGTCATGAAAAGCAAAGACAATTACGCTAATACTAATAATGATGTGGAACGGTAGGCTGGTAATTCCAATCACGTTATGCGCATCTAACCAAAAGCGCTTTTTATTCTTACCAGGGCGAATGACAAAGTAATCTTTCACTAATGTTGGTAAAAGTATGATTACACCCGAAAGCAGAGCAAGAAAATATAAAATCGAAACCACACCCATCACATAGAGACCCAATCCGTGATGGCCTGCCATGCCAGGTATACCTGCTGTTTCATGCAGCTGTTCTATCAGCCAACCTGCTTTAGATAAGTTTTCTTGAGCAACAATTAATTGACCTTTGTCATCTAAGCTTGCCATCCACGTGGTCTGAGCAGCATTAAAGCCATCTCCACGTTCATGTTCACTCCACGTAATGGGCGCATAGTGAAACTCATTCGACGATAAATTTAGTGTGAAGTTCTTTTGTGCAGCAGGATAGGCAGCCTGTACTTTCTGAATAACCTCATTATATTGGTTGGGTAAGACTTTAGGTAAAACTTGCTGCGTTGGCGTAGCCCACTTACTAATATGGTGCTGAAACATGCTGAGGCCGCCAGCAAAAAAGCAGATAAAAAGCAAAATCCCTGCACATACACCCACCCAAGTATGCATGCTTTTTGCAAGTTTCATGATATCCGAACGTACTTTCATTGTTTAACCCCGAATTAGAAACACACAGCTATAAGCCAGTACGTTGGCAACAAATAAATAAACCATTGCTTGTCTTCCTGTCACAAAGAAATAGGTGCCAAACATAATTGGCATCCAAACCCAAGGAACACTCCACATGCCTAATTGGGCCAAAAGATCCATCGAAATATAAGGCTGCCCCAATAAAACAATCAGGTTGCCAAAAGCAATGGCAAGGCTTAACCCTAGAACACCACCAGCAAAGGTTTTACTCCACCAGTCTGGCTGAATAGGAGACTGAATTTTAGCTTTCATGAAACCAGTTTCCGTTTAAAAAGCGCCATAAAAGGAAGGAACGACCATGCAAAAATGATAAGCATGAACCAACAAAAAGCGGCAACAACTTTGGGTAAGCTGGCAAAGAGTGCAATTAATCCAATGATTAAAAACAACAGGCCTAAATACTTAAATAGAGTGGGAAGATGTTGAGATAACAGGTTTTGGTTGCTATGACTACAATAGACACTGACCGCTCCCAACAGGGTCAAAAAAAGTCCTATAAGTTTCATGATCAATATTTTTAAATAAATTAAGGGGAAAATTTATCCAATAGTATAAGTAAATAATAATTATTATCAAATGATAAATATAATTATTTATAGATATGTTGCCATGCGATAAGATAGGAGATAACTCGTTAAAAATTCTTTATTTGATGTCAAATGCTGTAAGTGATTATTTATATATTCCTGAGTCTCTTTGTGGCTTGATTTTCGAAATTTCTAAACCAATTTTATTTAAAATGCCGTTCTATTGTTATGGTTTAGACTTATTAAAAACACTGAATTTACATATAGATCAGCAATTAGAGCATCCCCAAAAAATTATTCAAGCCCATCCTAAACGCCAACATGAATATTTATGTGGAAGGATATTGGCTCAAGCTGTTTTAAAACATCATTTAGATTTAGATCAGCCACTAACATCTATGCACGAACATTTGCCCATCTGGCCACCCCATGTTTTGGGTAGTATTAGTCATTCACAAAATAAGTTGATCGTTGCGCTATCTCACAATGCGATTTATTTGGGAATTGATATTGAGCACTGGGTAAGCTCTGAATTTGCTCAAGAGAGTGCACATCTTATTTTAACGCCTTCTGAACTTGAACTTTGGAAGATTAAAGCCTCTGAGTTTTTTGATTTTTCTCAATTTGTAAGCTTAATCTTTTCTGTTAAAGAAAGCTTATATAAAGCTGTATATCCTATTGCTAAACAATACATCGATTTTTTAGAAGCTTCTGTAGTGGATATTGATTTTGAAAACCAAAAATTATTTTTAGTTTTTACATCAGAAATACGAAATCGGCATCAACTCTTAGAACATTATCAAGGCGGCTGGAAAGTGGAACAAGACCATATTATGACTTGGGTTTTTAAAGCGAATACATCTGCTTGAAACAAAAGAAGGCAACGAATTGCCTTCTTTAAAATTATAGCTTAATTTTCTTGTAATTTAGGATCTTGGAATCCTGTTTCACGCATATCTTGAGAATTGAATAAGAACATAAATCCTACCGCAAAACTTAATATGCCGAAGAAGAGAATGCTTCCTGATATTGGTAAAAACCGCGTTAAAAGTCCTAAAGTTGTTGTGGCAATCGAATCGCCTAAGGCATCTTGAGCAAGCCAGATTGCATTAATACGCCCTAAATATTCATCAGGCGTATGTCCTTGCACAATGCTGTATTGAAGTAAGTTGGCAATCGACATCAAATATCCGAAAACACATAAAATTGGCAAAGTCACGATTAACCAAGGTGAAAGCCCAATCATAATCATGCAGCTAAAGACACCTAAACACGTGTAGAGCATGACCAAGCCTGGTCGCAGTAATTGTGTTGTCCATCCACTGATTAAGGCACCTAAAGTCGAACCTAAAGGTACGGCCGAATACATAAGACCGAGCTCAAATGCACCGCCGTGAAAGATTTCATCTGCCATTTGCGGAAAAATAATGCGAATAGCACTGCTAAAGCTAAGCAATGTTCCAATTAAAATTGTGCTGCCGACCACTTTATTTTTAAAAACGAATTTAAACCCTTGAACTAATTGGCGAAGAGGACTCTCACCATTAGCTGCATGTTGTGGTTTAAGAGCAGGTAGTCCCATCAATAAAAACACGGTAAGCAAGGTACCTACCGTTGAGACCCAATACACGGTTGCAACGCCACTGACCGCAATTAAAATACCACCGATTGCAGGTGAAATAACGGTAGCAAGTCGTACGGATACCATGCTAATTGCACGGGCTTGTACAATATTTTCGCGCCCTACAATCACAGGCATGATCGCCATCATTGCGGTTACACCCAAAGCACCAAAAAACCCATCCCATGCTGAGAGGAAATAAATAGCATAGAGCGAAGGTTGCTCAAACATGGCATTAATCGCAAGCCCCGCAAAACCTAAACCACAAACACTACGGGCCAATAAAATCAGCCATTTTCGATCTTTGCGATCTGACAGCAAACCGCCTAGCAGCAAACCAATAAACATGGCTATGCCTTCAAAGGCCATTGCAACAGCAACATTTAACGAACTACCAGTTAAGTCATAGACTTGTTTGGGAATGGCAACCACGAGCATACCAATAGTTAGTAATGAGAGCGTGCGTGCAATAAATACATGTCGAAAATGAGCATTTCGTTTTAAAAGACTGAAATCGGTCAATATTGATTTAAAACTCATGGCATTTGCTCCTCTAAACCGCGTGCCTGACAAATCATGCGATTTAAAATTGGGCCAAGGGTTTCAAGCTGCTGCGGAGATAATAAATCAGTATGGTCTGCATCACTTAGGCGAACAATATTGAGCTTTTTAACTAAAGGAGACCATTGTTGTTCTGGTTGGATATATGGAAGTAAATCTTTTTCAGCAACAACTAAATGTAGTTCACCTTCAAAATTCGGCATCTTATAAGGTTTTAATAAACGGACTGCATCGCGATAGTTTGCGAAAATATCCTCTTGTAAACGGCGAGTTTCTTCGTTTAGCGCCGTATCTGCATCGGCCAGAATATCATTGAAGAATTGAAGCTGTTCCTGTTCAGCTTCAGCATTCATTTCTTCTACAGATAAATCTAACCACTGATGAATTTCGGCAGGGTAAGTGTCTAACAAGCCGAGAAAATCAACCTGTTCACCTTGTTCAGTTAACTTCGCTGCAACCGCATAAGCCACAGTGCCGCCAAGTGAATAACCTAGTAACGTATAAGGTCCTGTTGGTTGTTGCTTACGAATAATCTCAAGTTGTTTTTCAACCAATTCGGCCATATCAGTACTATTTGCCAATAGGCCATCTGGTCGAGGTGACTGCAACCCAATAATTGGTAAGTCGGAATGCAAATAACGATTCAGCACCGTGTATTGCCATGCAGAACCAGAACCTGGGAAGAAACAGAACAATGGATGCCCAGAACCAGAACGGATTGGTAAAACAGGTTGCATACCAGTTTGTTCAACTTCTTCTAAACGTTCTTGTGTAAGAAGCAAAGCCGCTAAACGTTGAATCGTGACATGACTCATTAACTGACCAATTGGAATGGTCCGCTTAAATACTTTTCGGATTTCAATTGCAAGCTTCATGACCAAAATGGAATGTCCACCAATGGCAAAGAAATCTTCGTTCACACCAATATTCTGATCCGTATTTAAAACTTGTTGGAAAATACGTGTCAGTTCATGTTCAAAGGCAGTTGTGGCGTACTGTTTTTCTGTATTTGAAGTATCAAGTTGTGGTCGCGGTAGTGCTTTACGGTCCAGCTTACCATTATGACTTAATGGGAATTTCTCAACTAACATATAGTGTGTTGGCAACATATAAGCAGGAAGCTGTTTAGCTAAGCGTTTTTTTAATTGATCAATATCCACAGATGTCGCTGTTTGCAAATAAGCAACTAGTTGAATGTCTGCTTTATTTTGCTCAGAAACAATAGGGTGGACAATCACATCATCTAACCCACTGGCTAAACGTAGCTGTTGCTCAATTTCACCAAGCTCAATCCGTTGACCCCGTATTTTTAGCTGATCATCTGCACGGCCTATATATTGAATACTGCCATCTGCGTGCCAACGAGCAACATCTCCGGTGCGATACATTCTTTGACCTGCGACAAACGGGTTTGCCACAAAACGAGTTGCTGTTAAGTCTGCACGATGTAAATAACCCATGGCGAGTTGATGGCCTGCCAAATAAAGCTCACCGTCCACCCCAACAGGTACTGGACGTAAATATTGATCTAAAATATAAAGCTGGGTATTCCAGACCGGATAACCAATCGCAATGCTATTTTCTTCAGGATTTAGCACTTGCGTTGCATCCATATAACTCACATCTACGGCAGCTTCGGTTGGTCCATATAAATTATGTAGTTCACAGCTAAAGTGCTCGGTAAATGATTTTGCTAAAGCTGTTGGTAAAGCTTCACCACTACAGAACACTCGGCGAACTGGCAAACTTTGTCTTTGAGCAAGTGACAAAATTTCTGTTGCTGCATTTTCAAAAACAGCCAGCATTGATGGTACAAAATGTAATGTGGTTACCTGATATTTTTGAATGAGATTTAATAATGCCAACGGGTCACGGTGTGCATCCACAGGTGCCATAACCAATCGAGCACCGACCAGATACGACCAGAAAAATTCCCATACAGAAACGTCAAAAGTACATGGTGTTTTTTGCAAAATCGTATCGGCTGCTGAGAGTGGATACTCCGATTGCATCCATAAAATACGGTTCACAATGGCTTGGTGAGAAACCATGACACCTTTGGGTTGGCCAGTTGTACCAGAGGTATAAATTAAATATGCCGGATGTTGTGGGGTAATAACTGTTGTTTTATAGCTACTTAAATCAACCTTTATTTCATCAAACAACTCATCAAAAGCAAAGGTGGCTATTGATGGTTGAGCAATAGTGGTTAGATCTTTTTGTTCACCAATCAAAATTTTAGATTTTGCATCTTGCAACATAAACTTGATACGTTCAGTTGGGTGTTGCAAATCGAGTGGTAAATAAGCTGCACCTGCTTCAATCACCGCTAAAATAGCAATACTCAGTTTGACCGACCTTGGTAGGGCAAGGGCAACAATATCTCCCGCCTGTACACCTGCAAGTTGCAATTGCTGTGCTAAAGCACAAACTTGCAAACGCACTTCACTAAAACTGAGCTGATGAGTTTCATCACATAACGCCGTTTGTTCAGGAGTAATACGAGCTTGCTCTCTGAGTAATTGCTGTAATGTTGTTGGGCGAACATAATATTGAGTTTGATTTGTTTTCTGGATTAATTCACGTTCTTCGGCAAGTTGTAGACGATAATGGCCTAAAGCAGTTTCTGGTTCATTTAGTGAAATTTCAATAAATTGAACCATACGCTGTAGGAAATGTTCAGGCTGATCGATTACACCACGTTGCTCGAGTAGTAATTCAATTTGATGATCAGGGATAACTAACAAAGCAAGCGGGTAATGGCTATAACCACGATTTGTGAGCTTAGAAATAGCCGCATCGCCAAGTTTTTGCTGTAAATACTGGTTATCTGGGTAGTTTTCTACGACTAACAAACTATCGAAAAGATTACCTTGCTCCATTAATTGCTGAATTGCGCCCAGTCCTAAACCATCGTGTTCTAAATGTTCAACATGCAATTGCTGTAACTGAGTTAATTGTTCCCAAAGTGTTTGCTGCATGTTCAACTGTACGCGTACTGGAATCGTATTTAAAAACAATCCAATCTGCTGCTCTAAGCCATTGATTGGCGCTGAACGCCCAGAAACAGGTGTGCCAAACACAATGTCTTCACGATGAGCATAAATATTTAAAGTCATTGCCCAAATCATTTGCATGAAGACATTTAGCGTGATGCCTTGTTGGCGTAATTTATGTTGAAGTTTCGCACCCAACTCAGCACTTAAACGATATGAAGTTTCCTGTACAGCTTGCTGTGGTTGATTAAATAAAATAAGTGGCTGCAAATCAGCTAAATCACGTTGCCATATTACTTTTGACGTTTCATGGTCACGTCCAGATAAGGCTTTAATCACCGTTTCATAGCTATGTTTAAGCGCCGGCAGTTGTTGGTTAGTTTGCTGATAGGCCTTAATAAAGTCTTGTAAGAACAGTGGAGTTGACCAGCCATCAGTTAGCAAGTGATGTACCATAATCAATAGTTCTGATTGTTCAGGAGCATGTTGAATTAAAGTTGCCTGAATCAGACCATAGGGTTGGTCAAGGTGAATCGGTTGTTGTAATACCTCTTGAATGGTTTGCTCAAGCAAATCGGGAGTGACCGAACAAAATTGAACTGGCCAAGCTTGGGTAGGGTGTAATGAATAGATAAAAACAGGTTCTTCTGCTAATTCGCTATCAAAATGTCCACCTAATTGAGGGTGACGTTTTAGTACGGCAATCAGCGCTTGCTGCAAACGTACCGGATCAATGTCTCCATTTAAGCTAAGACGAGTAAAGGCATTATAATTCGATTGTTTTTCTATTTGAGACAAGAACAGCATGCCTTTTTGCAAAGGAAGTAAAGGTAGAATTATGCTGTTTTTTTCATATTTTTCTTGAACCTTTTGTTCTAGGTCTGCTGAAAATAACGGTTTTGAAATGGCCGTTTGTTGCTCATCTAAACGTGTCAGATGCGGTACCAGAGCAGCAACTGTTTTGAATTGGAATACATCACTTGGTCTTAAGCTGTAGCCATGCTGCCGTAGTTGAGTACACACCATGATGGCAGAAATGCTATCGCCACCTGTCATAAAGAAGTCGTCATCAATCCCAATAGTATCTAGTTTGAGCACAGATGCGACAATCTGACATAAAAGCTTCTGTTCTGGTGTTTCTGCCATACGACTATGACTGCGAACCTTCGGACGCGGTAGGGCTTTTTTATCAACCTTACCACTTACATTTCGGGGAAATTCAGCCATGACTGTGAGGGCTGAAGGCACCATATATTCAGGTAAGTTTTGACGTAACTGACTTAAATATTGCTGACTTAACTGCTCACTTATTTTTTCATCGAGTTCGATGTCTTTGACAACACAGTAACCGAGCAAACGATGGCTGTTATTAATTGGCTCTGCAATGACGACAACACTTTCAATATTTGGTAAAACGGAAAGCGCATTTTCTACTTCACCAATTTCAACCCGATAACCACGAATTTTAATTTGGTCATCGCAGCGCCCCATAAACTCAAGCTTGCCAGCCGTATTCCAACGCACTAAATCACCTGTACGGTACATGCGCTGTCCATGTTCAAATGGATTGGCAACAAAACGAGCAGCACTCAAGTCAGCACGACCTAAATAACCATTAGCAATACCAAAGCCAGAAATATAAAGCTCACCAATCACGCCAGTGGCACATCGCTGTAAATGTCGATCAAGTACATATGCTTGAGTATTACCAATTGGATTACCAATCACCGGACGTGATGTGTGCTTTAATTCTGCACGGAAAGTATCAACCGTATACTCTGTTGGGCCATATAAGTTATGTGCAAAAAGATCTGGCTGAGCATTAAGCTGTTGCCATAAAGCTAAAGGCGCAGCTTCACCACCAATTAAAATCAGGCTTGGGTGATGCTGACCATCCGCAAATAAGCCATTGGTAATCATTTGCGCGCAAAAAGATGGTGGTAAATCTAATGTATCGATTTGTCGTTGCTGAATTTCCTGAACTAAGCCAAATGCATCGCGGCGCATGTTTTCATCAAAAATATGCAGCTCTTGTCCCCATAACATCCAGAAAACTTGCAACCAAGATGAATCGAAAGAAAAAGAATGTGTATGTGCTGCGCGTAATGGACGATCAGGAAAACGCTGCTCTACAGCATTAAGTACAGGCCAATAAATTGTAGGTTTATGCGATAAAATCAGGTTGAGTAGCGAACCATGTGTGTTCATAACACCTTTCGGACGACCGGTACTGCCTGATGTAAAAATCACATAAGCCACATCCTGAAAATCGAAATTACGACTCTGGGTAGGAATATCACTTGTTTCTTGTTTTTGAATCTGTTTTTGAATATCCATATGGTCAAGATGTACTTGCTGAATATTTTGAGGCAATTGGGTTGAAAGAGCCTGCGTTGTAAGAACAAACAATGGATTGGCATCTTCACACATCATTTGCATACGATCGATTGGATAATCTAAATCGAGTGGTAAGAAGCTTGCACCCGAATTTAACACCGATAGCATCACAACCACTGAATCGATAGAACGGGGAATAGCACCAGCAATAACTGTGTGTTTCTTTGCACCATTTTTCTGTAAAAAACGGGTAAGTTGGTTCACCCGAATTGCAAGTTCAGAAAAACTAAGTTGTTGTAGATGTGGACGTTCACCACTAATAATTGCAATACGTTCCGGATACTTTTGAACTTGTTCATAGAAGATATCTAGAACATTATTATATTGTTCAGGATGGTTAACACGAGGGCCTATACCACTTTTTGTGAGCGCACTAAGTTCTTGTGGTGTACTAATATTAAAACTGCTACATGGGTGCTCTGGTTGTAATAACGTCTGCTCTAATAGCAGTGTTATACGCTGACCATGCATGAGTAACTCATCTTGAGTATAACGCTGTGCATCCGCACGTAATTCGATAATGAGTTCATGATCTTGAACAATAAAAGAAAACTCAAAATCATCAATTGGTCCTGTTGAGATATGATGTGTTTTGACCTTTTCGCCATCTAACACCAAGTCTTGATCAAAAGCTTTATAGTTTAAAATTGGACCATACATCCGTTCATGAATGTCGATACTGTTTAAATCTCTTAAAATTTGTTCAGCATCGTATTTTTGATGTGGTCGAACTTGTTGTAATTGTTTTTGAACATGTTGAGCCAAACTAACCCAACTGTCTTTTTCAGCAACATTAAACTTCACAGGCAGTACATTTACTGTGGGTAATGTTGAGCGAATCGCCTTTGAGCCTAAACGGCGCATAAATGGAATGCCATTAACCAATTCGGCTTTATCTGTCATTTTGTAAATATAATGTAATGACAATGACATCATCATGTCATTCAAAGCTAATTTAGATTGCGCAGCTAAGGTCTGAATCTGCTCTAAAATTCCTGTAGAAAAACGCAGCTGGTGCTTAACAAATTGGGCTGTTGTTTTCGAGGCTAAGTGGTGTGTACTTAAACTAATAGGACTAGGCAAGTCTTCACAGTAAGCCTTCCAAAAAGCTTGGTCTATCTTAAATTGATGGCTATTTTCATAAGCTTGGCGCTCTAAGATGACCTCATTAACATCAATAAAAGGTGAAGAACTAAGATCTTTTCCAGCTTGTAATTGTTGATATAACTCAACAATTCGTTTTGTGAGATTAATCATGCTAAAACCATCAAGCATGATGTGATGATAACGTTGATACCAATACACTTTGTCGTGTGTAGTAAACAGTACTTGACGGAACAGTTGAGATTCACCAGCTTTAAGTGATTTAGCACATTGACGATCTGATGGCATCCAATCCCATAACCGTTGCTGAGCTTTTTGAGGGGTTAAATGGCAAAAATCAAATTCTTCGATTCGAATCTGGACTTGGTTATTAAGCTCAATAAATGGTTCTGCCGGATCTGATGAATATGAAGCAATCACTGTGTCAGCTTCATTTAAACCCATTTGAATGGCTTGCTTAAACATTGAAATATCAATAGATTTTGGTAACTCTAAGCAGTGTGCAATCGTATATAAATCTTCAATAGAACTTAAATGATCGGCAAGAAAAATACCGAGCTGGGTAGAGGCCAATTCAAAACGAGCTGGTTGTGAAATATCGGAAGTAAATTCATTATTTAATGCTTGATTCATGACAATACTCCTTTACGCTTGCTGAAAGGGGTTAATCGCAACCCAGTGCTTTTCTACATACGCAATACACGAAGCCCGTGTATCTGGACCATGTTGAACGTCCCAACCTGATGGCACCTCATGTTGGGCCGGCCATAAACTGAATTCACCTTGCTGATTTTTTAAAACCTGAAAAGACAAACTTTCATTATCGAAAGGATTAATATAGTTTTCCTGTAAGTTGCTCATGATATTGTTATCCTTGATGAAACAAATGGTTATAGTGAAAGAATTTTTTGCAATGCCTTAAGCAAGTCTGCACGCCAGTTCACCGCATCGTGGCCGCCTGAAAAAGTTCGAAAACTCACTTGATTGAATGATTGCAATTGTTGATAAAGCTGGTGGGCATCGTCCCGCATATCGGTTTCATACGTGCCTGCACTGATATAAATTTGAGTTGTTTTGGGTAATGGATGAGATAAATTTAGTAGTTCTAAAAGGCTACCCTTATGGTTTCGTCCCAACGCGCTGTTAGAAAAATCTGACCACCAATAAGAGCCAGACTGCAAAATCAGCGATGTAAAAACTTTTGGGAAAAGCAGTGAGCTATGCAAAGTGCATAAACCACCTAAACTTTGACCGCATAAGGTAATGTTCGTTGTTGAAATAAATGAATATTGTTCTAAAAGAATTTCTAATAATTCGTTTACAAGCGCCTGACTAAATACATCATGGCAACCATAATCTTGTCGACGTTGTTGGCTGTTTAAACTATGGATAAATATGTATGCAGCTGGACGGATCTTTTTTAAATCCGTTAAGTGCTGAAGATCGGGAAGAATTGAAAGCTCTCGACTCCAGATTTGGCCATCAAGAAAAATAACGAGCGGTAATGTTTTTTGAACTGCCTGACCACTAATAAAAACATCAACTAAATAATCTTGTTGACATAACACGCTTGACCACTGAAATGTCTTTGTAATAGGGCAAAGGGTGGTGGGTAATTGTTTTGTCTTTTCGAGTTGAACTTGATTAATGTAACGAGCCAAGTGTCCGCTATAAAACTGCTGATGACTTAATGAATCAATCTGAGCATTCTGTTTAAGCTGGGTTTGCCACCATGATCGTCGCGTTGCCGCACAGTTTGTTTGTGGTGCTTCCTCACTAGCTGTAACTACAACATAACTACCAGCCCAAGCCACAGGAAGTTCTATTTCAAAAAAGTACACATCTGTCCCAGTTATATGGCTAAAACGATTCCACTTTTGATAGATAGATGGGCTTTGTGAATAGACATCGATATAAACGAAGCAACGCTCTTCGTGCTTGGGCTTGTGCCAAACAAAAGTGCAAGAAGTTTTATTATTTGTTTGCACAGTAACAAGGGGATTACCTAATTTTTTAACGGTATTCCACCAAGTTTCACTTCCAACATTTGATTGTTGAAATAGTGGATGTAAAGGATGAGAAAATGGCTTCATTTTGAGTCCATCTCGACAAGAAAGCGCGGTCAAATTATCAGAATGATTATCATTAGTAAATGAAAACAATTATCATTATAATCAATAAAAAAAGATGAGTTTTATTAATATTTATTAAAAACAATATTTTAAGTTGAAATTGTGGTTAATAAATAACTTAATTTAGATTGTAATCTTATGTTTGATATTTATCGCTCTTGATAATAATGATAATTATTTGCAATTATATTGCGCAATTTAGTGATCAAATCAGACGGGAGTAAGAACATGAGCTCTACCATCGTAGTCACAGGCGCTGCAAGAGGTATCGGAGCTGCTATTGCAAAGCAATTATTGCAACAAGGGTATCAAGTGATCGGTATTGATCAGCAAGAAAACCCAGAACAATGGGAAATCAGCAAAAATCTGACATCAGATGAATGTTTACGTTGGCAAGGCATTTCACAGGACATTACACAGCAACAAGCCACTCAAAAGCTTATTGCCGATCTTTTAGAAAAGCACAACATTACAGGTTTAGTGAACGCGGCAGGGGTCTTGATTATGCGTTCTATGCTTGAAGCAAAAACAGAAGACTGGGAAACACTTTTTGCGGTAAATGTCATGGCTCCTATTGCGATTAGTCAACAACTTGCCAAACATTTTTGTGAGAAAAAACAGGGAAGTATTGTCACGATTAGCTCAAATAGTTCACGTATGCCACGGATACAACTTGGCATGTATGCAACTAGTAAAGCTGCGCTCAGCCATTACTGTCGTAATCTTGCGCTTGAAATCGCACCTCATCAGGTACGACTCAACATTGTTTCACCTGGCTCAACTTTAACTCAAATGCAGCAGCAGTTATGGACGGACAATGCGCCGCCACCAGCGGTAATTGATGGCGATTTAAGCCAATACCGGACAGGCATTCCTTTAAGAAAATTAGCCCAGCCTGAAGACATTGCAAATACAGTCAGCTTTTTACTTTCCGATCAAGCAGCACAAATTACCATGCAAGAAATTGTGGTTGATGGGGGAGCCACTTTAGGCGTTTAAACACTCATTCATTACAACAAAATAACGGTATAAGGAGTCACGAGATGTCGGCACAGCATCCGTATTTTATCCAACGAGAAAATTTTACTGAAAGCCATGTTGCACTTGCTCAAGAGGTTCTAAAGTGCGGACATGATGCGGGTTTTATTTTTACCACGCCAGAATACACAATCAATAGTCATGAGAAATTACAAGATATTCAGGTCGCTGAAAATAGCCTTTTAAAAGACTGGCTACAAGAAGCTCGAATTCAACTACAGCAGGCGATTACCGACGGTTATAAAGACGTCAAGATTATGGGCGGACTGCCGTTTTGCTCGGCAGCAGATGTCAATTTAATGCTCATGCAAAATGCAAAAATATGTCAGAAGGTCCTCTATGCACAATCTGATATAGATCTTAGTTCTTTAAGATTAAACAAGGCTGATTACTTCCCGTTAGGTGAACATTATCAGCAGCAAGTTGAATATCTAGTTCAGCAAATGCAGGCAAAAAAACTGGATAAAGCCGTTCTAGCCCGCATTTTACAACTTGAATATGAACAAAATATTCCAGTCTCAGACTTATTTTATAATTTAGCGAAGCATAATCCTGAAGGTTATAACTATGCAGTCGCAAGGCATCCTCAAAGTCAAGGTTGGTTTGTTGGTGCAAGTCCAGAACTATTAATTGCAAAGCAAAATACAAAAATCTGGAGTAAACCCGTTGCAGGTACATTGGCTCGTGATGATGATCCAACTATAGACCAAAACAATGCTAGAGCTTTACTTGCCTCACAAAAAGATCAGCATGAGCATGCGCTCGTAATCGAAATGATTGCAGATGAGCTCACACCTTTTTGCAAACAATTACATGTTCCTAAGCAACCATCTCTCATTCGTACCAAACGTCTTTGGCATTTAGCATCGCACATTACTGGCGAGTTAAAACAAGCCGACACACATGTTTTTGATCTCATTGAACGTTTACATCCAACGCCCGCAATTTGTGGTGAACCGAGCTCAGTAGCCAAAGATTTAATTCAACAACTTGAACCATTTAACCGTGAATTATTTGCAGGAACGATGGGCTGGGCAGATGAACAAGGTAATGGTGAATGGTCGGTGACGGTCCGTTGTGCCCGAATTCATCAAAATATTGCCCGTTTATTTGCCGGTGCAGGCATTGTGGAGGCTTCTCGTCCGCAAGCTGAACATGCTGAAACTGCCGCTAAATTTCGTACTGTGCTGGATGGATTCCACATTTCACCAAACCAATTGCCAATTCAGGGATCAAACATATGACAACACAGGTTTATTTGGATGGTGCTGTGCCATATCCAGCAGATTTCGCTGAGATTTACCGTAAAAAGGGTTATTGGCTTGGACAAAACTTGAGTGATTTCTTACATGAAAGTGCTCAAAAATACCCGAAAAATATTGCAATCTATGATGGTGACAAAGCCGTTAGTTACTCTGAGTTTGATTATTTAGTCGATTGCTGTACAAGCCATTTATATCAACATGGCTTACGTGCGGGTGACAAGGCAGTTATACAAATGCCGAACCACTATCAGTTTTACGTTTTATTTTTTGCACTTATTCGGCTTGGTGCACTACCGGTAATGTCTTTACCCGCACATCGCTATGCTGAACTCAGCAGTTTTTTCAAACAAACTCAAGCAAAAGCTTATTTCTGTGCTGATTTTGGTGCACAAAAATTTGACTACCGAGAGCTTGCCGAAAAGCTTCAGCAAACAGCTTCTTGCTTACGACATGTATTTGTACTTGGAAATGCAGGTAACTTTGTTGCCATTCAAGACCTATTTAAAGAAACCAATATTTTGGATGAAGCCATCTCGCCAACTACAGCAGATCAGGTTGCTTTTTTACAACTTTCAGGTGGAAGTACTGGTGTTCCTAAACTGATTCCACGTACCCATGACGACTACCTATACAGTGTTCGTGAGAGTGCCAAAATCTGTTGTCTGGACCAGTCATCACGCTTACTCATGGTTTTACCTGCGGCACATAACTTCTCAATGAGCTCAGCTGGTTCTTTAGGTATTTTTTATGCAGGCGGAGCGGTTGTTTTAGGAACTGACGCAAGTCCTGACACGGCATTTCCCTTAATAAAAAAACATAGTGTTACTGATGCCTGCCTAGTTCCCGCATTAGTTCGACCTTGGATGGATAAAGCTGCAAAAGATCAAGCCCCAATCTTATCAACATTGCGTTGCTTACAAGTTGGCGGAGCTCGATTACCTGATGCAGTTGCTTCACGTTTAATTGATGAGTTTAAGGTCAATCTGCAACAAGTCTTTGGAATGGCTGAAGGGCTTGTGAACTACACCCGTTTTGATATGACGAAAGAGCAAATCATCCATACACAAGGCTTAAAAATTTCTGAAGATGATGAAATTTTAGTGCTAGATGATAACGATCAACCAGTAGAAGCTGGGCAAGTGGGGCATTTGCTTACACGAGGCCCATATACCATTCGCGGTTATTACCAAGCACCAGAGCACAATGAGCGCTCTTTTACTCCTGATGGTTTTTATCGTACTGGCGATTTAGTTCGTATTCGTGAAGATGGCTGCATTGTTGTCGAAGGCCGTTCTAAAGAACAAATTAATCGTGCTGGGGAAAAAATTGCGACCGAAGAGGTTGAACAAGCTCTATTAACCCATCCGCAAATTCGCCTAGCGGCTCTGGTCGCTATGCCTGATGAAATCATGGGTGAAAAAAGCTGTGCCTTTGTTGCGTGGCAATCTCAAAGCGATGATCCAAGTCCAATTCGTCTTGCGATGTCAGTACGCCAACACCTTAAAGACTATGGCCTTGCGACCTACAAAATTCCAGATCGCGTGGAATTTATCGAGCAATTTCCATATACAGCCTTTGGAAAAATCGACAAAAAACGATTGCGTCAACAACTTGAAACTAAAACCAATGTTCTTGCTTAAAGATAAAAAAGGAAAAATTTGATGAGTATTCCAAAGATTGCCAGTTACAGCATGCCCCAAGCACACGAATTTACGGCGAATAAAACACATTGGCAGTTACATACCAATCGTGCTGTTTTATTAGTACATGATATGCAGCAATATTTTTTAGACTTTTATGATCAGACCCAAGCACCTATTCCAGAATTGATTAAAAATACCAAAGAACTGATTGAAACTGCACGCAAGTTTAATATCCCTGTGGTCTATACCGCCCAGCCTGGTAACCAGACGCCAGAACATCGCCAGTTACTAACTGATTTCTGGGGAACTGGTCTAAAAGATGATCCAAATATTACCCAAATATTGCCGGAAATTACGCCTCAGAAAAATGATACTGTTTTAACAAAATGGCGTTATAGCGCATTTAAATTTTCTCCACTTGAGCAACTTATGCGTGAGTCAAACCGAGATCAGCTCATCATTTGTGGTGTCTATGCACATATTGGTTGTCTAATGAGCGCAGCAGAGGCATTTATGCTGAACATTCAACCATTTTTATGTGGAGATGCACTTGCTGACTTTAGCCGTGAAGAACACGATATGGCTTTGAAATATGCCAGTACACGTTGTGGGCAAATCATGACAACTCAACAAGTCACTCGTTCGTGGGAACTTGAACAAGCCGCATCACCGTTAACCCAAGAAGGTATTGTCTTGGCAGTGAGTGAACAGCTACAGATTCCTGTATCAGACATCCAGTTAAATGATGATTTACTCATGCTTGGACTTGATTCAGTACGCCTTATGACACTCGTGGGTAAATGGCAAGCTTACGGCGCTCAGGTGAGCTTTGAAGATTTAGCCGAACAACCAACTCTAGAAGTGTGGATTGATAAGCTAGTCGCTTAAATTCAAAGAATAAAAATGGCAGATTTAATATCTGCCATTTTTTATTTGAATAATTAGAACGAGGTATTATCTTTTTTAATACGGCCGTTAAATTTCAAAGTTCGAGTAAACCTGAGTTTGCTGATAGACCACTGAAAACTTGGCACACTATGAATCATAACAAAGAAAAACACCGTAAATAGCGGTACAAGTAAAGTACCAAACACAACACTTCCAAATACGCTCATGCCAATTTCATAACGGCTAGCAGCGCCTGCACCTGTTGCAAAGATTAAAGGAATAACTCCCGCACCAAAAGCAAGGGAGGTCATCAAAATTGGGCGTAAACGCAACTTTAACGCTTCACTTGCAGCGTCGATTTTACTTTTTCCTTGTTTGAGTGATTGAGTCGCAAACTCCACAATTAGAATTGCATTCTTACAAGACAAGCCAATACCCGTTAATAGGGCAATCTGAAAATAAACATCATTAGGTAAGTTAAAGATCTTGGCAAAAATAATAGTGCCCGTAATTCCTAAAGGTAGACCTAATAAAATGATGAATGGTACTTTCCAACTTTCATATAAAGCTGCCAAACATAAGAAGATAAATAAAATAGAAATGACATATAAAAAGATAGCCTGCCGATTAGACTGCTGCTCTTGTAACGAGAGGCCACTCCAAGCAACGTCTACGCCAGATTGTTTAGCAACCATATCCGTAAGTTCTTGCATTGCCTGGCCTGAACTAAAGCCTGGACTGATATTTGCTTCAAGTTGTATAGCAGCTAATCCCATAAACCGAGTTAAAGCTTCTGGTCCACCAGTCCATTGACTTTGAGCAAAATGGGCGAGGGAAAGCATTCCTCCTGTATTGTTTCGCACATGCCAGTAAGCTAAGTCTTCAGGTTTAGAGCGAAATTCAGAGTCACCTTGCATAATAATTCTTTTAATTCGACCTCTTTCAACAAAATCACCAACATAGTTTCCACCCCAAGCGGTAGATAAAGTTGAACGTATCGCTTGCTGATCAATTCCCAGCATTTTGGCTTTATTTTGATCGAGTTGAATAAATACTTCGGCTTTATCTTCACTCACAAGGGGACTTAGATTTTCAAAGGCCGAATAGTTCCGCGCCTCTTTTTCTAAGGCTTTATATTGTTTGATTAAGTCATCACGTCCTTGACCATTTACATCTCTAAGCCAAAGTTCCAAAGCATCAGACTGTCCTAAACCAGATACACTTGGTGGCATTCCTACCATGACTTTCGCTGGCAAGTTTTTTTGCAAATAAGTTTGAGCACGTTCACGAATAGCACTTGCCGTATTGGCTTCACCTTTACGCCCATTCCAATGTTTGAGCGAAACAAACGCCATACCTAAATTTGGCCCACTTCCTGAAAAATTTTGCCCATTAACTACAAGTACTGTATTAATATTTTTGGATTCATGTTCAAAAAAATAATTATTGACGAGCTTTCCAACTTCTTCGGTCTGACTCATCGAAGCACTATTATGCAAACTATAGGGAACAGCAAGTAGTCCTTGGTCTTCGTTAGGAATAAAGCTTGTAGGCAAGCCACGGTAAATCATAAATAAAATAACCGCTATGCCCACAACTAACAGACTGGAAAAAACTTTGAATTGAATTAGTCGAACGGATAAAAAGCTAAAAGTTGATCTGACTTTTTGAAGAATCAGCTCAAGTGCTTGCCCCCATTTTGGTTTTTTATTGTGCTTTTTTAATAGAACTGCGCACATTGCTGGTGTAATGGTCATTGCAACAAATAGCGATAACAACATAGCTGCTGCTAAAGTAATAGAAAACTGGCGGTAAATCATACCCGTCGAACCACTAAAAAAAGCCATTGGAATAAATACTGCGGTTAATACCAGTGTAATACCAACCAAGGCACCGCTAATCTCTTGCATGGACATTAAACAAGCTTCACGCACGCTAAGCTGTTGTTCATGCATAAGTCGTTCAACATTTTCGACCACGACAATCGTGTCATCCACCAGCAACCCAATGGCTAAAACCAGTGCAAATAGGGTAAGGGTGTTAATACTCATTCCAAATAAATACAACACCACAAATGTGCCACTAATTACAATAGGAACCGTAATGGTTGGAATCAGTGTCGCGCGCCAATTTTGTAAAAAGAGATACATCACAATAACAACAAGTACAATCGCTTCAAGCAAAGTGATAATGACCTGCTTAATTGACTCTTCAATAAATGGTGTGTTGTCTCTTGGATAGACAATTTTATATCCGGCTGGTAAATGCTGGCTAAGCTGAGCCATTTTTTCTTTAATAAGAGCAGAAGTCTCAATTGCATTGGCATCGGGGCTTAGAGATATACCTAGGCCTGCCGATGGATAACCATTAAGCGTATTAATACTTTCATAATTTTCCGCACCTAATTCGACTCTCGCGACATCTTTTAAATAAACAAGGCTTCCATCAATATTTGCTTTAACCACCACCGATTTAAAATCATCTATTGTTTTTAAACGTGAACCTGCTTTTACTTTTGCATAAATATTCTGGTCAGAAGCAGAAGGCATTGCACCAATCGAACCCGCAGCAATTTGGGTATTATAATCTTCGAGGGCCTGTTCAATATCACTCGGCACAAGTTGGTAATTTCTAAGCTGATTTGGATTTAACCAAATTCGCATGGCATAACTCGAACCAAAAACATCAACCTCACCAATTCCTTGTAACTGGCTTAAAGGTTGTTCAAAGTGATTCACCATATAATCAGACAACTCAATATTGCTGGCTTTTCCTGTTTCATCATATAGCCCAACAATAAGCAGCATATCACCCGTGGTTTTCCATATGTTTACGCCTTGTCTTTGAACTTCTTCAGGCAAACGGTTTAACGCAGCATTAATTCGGTTTTGTACTTGTAACTGTGCTTTATCAATATCTGTACCAATTTTAAAGTGAATATCAATGCTACTCGTTCCCGATGATTCACTATAGGACGTAAAGTAAAGCAAATTATCTAGACCTTTGATTTGTTGTTCTAAAATTTGGGTCACGCTTTCTTCTACAGTGTCAGCAGCTGCACCACGGTAGTTTGCAACAACAGTGACACTGGGCGGAGCAAGGTTTGGATACCGTTCAACAGGCATTGCTAAAGTGGCAAAAAAACCAAAAATAAGAATAGTGATTGCAATGACAGAAACAAAGATAGGGTGATATATAAAAAATCGAGAGAGCATTGTTATGTCTACTTTAAGCTTGTTTTAAATAGGTTTTTAGGCACACGAATGTGTAATGGTAACGCTTTTTTACAGCACAAACAATAATGATTATCATTATATAACTAATAATTATTTTTATCTTGATCAGTAAAAGTCATACGTATATGATGCTCGGCACATCATAAATGATAATAATTATCATGTGGTAATCATTATCCAAAACAAGGGCTGAGAAATGACGTTAACTAAAAAGGCGCTGGTGGTCGCCATCTCAACACTGCTTCCGTTCGCCGTTCAAGCAAATACAGATAGTGAACAGCAGGGCAATAACGAACCAGTTCAAAAACTTAAAACTATTGTGGTTTCAGCAGCATTAAAAGAACAAGATGTTGATAAAGCACCCGCATCGATTAGTGTGATCACGAGTGAAGAGATTGAGCGTAGTGCAGCACTTAGTCTTGCTGATGTTTTACAAAAACAAGCTGGGGTTCATAACTACAATAGTGGGCAGGACAAAATTATTATTCGAGGGATGCAAGATACCTCTGGTAGTTACACACTCATCCTACTTAATGGAAAACGGACATCTTCCTTAGGAGCAATGTGGCGAGGCAATGACTTTGACTGGAGTTCTATTCCTTTAAATAGTATCGAACGTATTGAAGTGATTCGTGGGCCGATGTCATCTCTATATGGGTCTGATGCTATGGGTGGGGTAATCAATATCATTACCAAAAAAGCAGAAGATGGGCAGCTTCATGGTTCGATCTTTGGGCAATATAATCGAGCAGATCGTGGCAATGGTAAAGATCAATTTCGTTACGGGTTTAATCTCTTTGGTGGCTTAACAGATAATCTCAGTTTCTCTCTTGCTGGAGATTCTTATAACCGTGATGCATGGTATCGAAATGGTAAACCGGACTCAAATGGGGCTTACTTTGTAGAAAAAGACACTAAGAATCTACACGGTACTTTAAGTTGGGATATCAATGACCAGCAAACTTTAGATCTAGATTTAGGTTATAGCAAAGATAAGCGACCACTGACTCAAGATGCTGCAACCTCTATTCAAGAAGGTGAAGATGAGCGAACCAATTTTGGTATTACTCATCGAGGGAAATGGAGCTGGGGTAAAACAGAAGCTTATATTGGTAAAGAAACAGCTAAAATTTATGACTATGACAGTGAATACAATGCTCCACAAAGTCGTAATTATAAGCAAGAAAATTTACTAGGACGTGCTTTTGCTAACTTTGACTGGCTCATGAATAACACCACTGCTGGTGTGGATTATAAAGACCAGAAAGTGACAGACCCTGTGGGGTATACATCAGGTGGATCTGAACAAAAAAGTTATGGGGTATTTGTTCAGAACGATACCCACATTAACGATGCACTGACATTAACTTTAGGTGGTCGTTATGATGATTTTGACAATTTTGATGGTAAAGCAACTGGTAAAGCATATTTAGCTTATCAACTGGCAGACGGAGTTATTCTTAAAGGTGGTATTGGACAAGCCTACAAAGTCCCTGGGCCATATCAGTTAGATGCAAATTATGAATTAATTTCATGTGGGGGCAGCTGTTTTATTACAGGAAATCCAAATTTAAAACCTGAAGAAAGTACAAATTACGAAGCATCTTTAATCGTTCGAAAACCAAACTGGAATGCTGGTGTTACAGTATTTGAAAATGATGTTGAGAACTTAATTGAACGTGTTTCTAATCCTAATTCTCCAAATCTAATCAAATATCCATATAAATGGGACAATGTTGCTAAAGCAAAACTAAAAGGTGTGGAACTCAACGGAGGATATGACTTTAGTGATGCTGTAGGTATAACTGCTAATGCGACCTATTTAGATGCTAAAAATGAAGTAACAGGTAAAGACCTTACAGAACGCCCTGAATGGTTAATTAATAGCTCACTTTCATGGGCTATTGTTGAAAGTTATCGTATGAATTTAGGTGCAAGCTATGTAGGTAATCAAATGTTGTCTAGTGGTAAAGAGTTACCAGCTTATACAACTTACGATGTCACTTTTACTTCACCACTTTCACCACGTTTAACATTGGACTATGGCGTAAAAAATCTGACCGATGTTGATCTTGAAAATGAAGATGCATCATTCAATACGAAACTCTATGGACGTAATTACTTTGTAAAAGCGACTTATAGTTTCTAAGGTAAAGCTAAGCTCAAAGCCTATTCATAGGGGAATAGGCTTTGCTTTTTTTATAAACAAATACCCATAATTTTCAAGCAAGTATAGACAAAATAATTTTAATAAATCTTATGCTTCTAAACATTCAGGCTAATTAATCATGACGACAACTTCAAAATCATTATTAAACGGACTACCGATAAAAAAATCGAGAATACATGTTTTTGAAATCTTAAATCAGAATCCACAAGGTTTAAGCGCAGACAATATTTATGCTCAAATTAAAAATGAATATAAAATAACGTTAGGAACGATCTATAGAATTTTATCTGAATTTGAAAATCGTAAACTCATCAAAAGAGTATTCTTAGGTAAAAGCAAAAGTATCTACAAAATTAGAAAAGATAAAATGAGCTGTAATCTGATTTGTCTTAAAACATCAGAAGCCTCTAACTTTGAGCATGAGAAAGTTAATGAATTACTTCATGAAGTTATGGAAATTATTTTTGCAAATACTGGAGCAGACATTAGCAGTATTGAGCTTAACCTTTATACTGAATAAAACCTTTATATAGAGAAAAATAAAGGACAGCTTTTGCTGTCCTTTATTCGATGAGTCTTATTATTTAATTACTTTAATTCGAGTTGTAGCTGGAATAATTAACGGCGAGTTCTTAGCGACATAGCTTTCAAGAGCATCAATATCTTGACCACCGCCTACACGGTTTTGGCCTTCTTTTAATACTGTAAAGTTATCGCCACCATCTGCTAAGAAACTATTTACCGTCACACGGTATACTTTACTGTCAACCAACGGTGAACCAGCAACCATGATGTTACTTGCTCGCGGTGAAACAGAAGTATTTGCTGCATATTCATAAGTGAATTCTTTAGATGGCTGTAAAATTCTAGCTGAATTTGCATTTGCACCAGACCATTGTTGTTCAAGTACATCTCTAATCTGTTTGCCAGTCAAGCTCAAAGTCACAATAGAGTTACCAAAGGGTTGAACCGCAAACACATCGCCAAAGGTAATCTGGTTACTACTGTTAATCAGTAGGTCTGCACGTACACCACCTGGGTTCATGAGTGTAAAGTCAGAGCCTTGGTTACTTGCTTTTAAGGCAGCCGCTTGCTGAGCATCGGCAATCATAATACCGAGCGGACTTTCACCACTCTCGACTTGAGTACGACTTACAACCGCTGTTGCAGTTCCAACCACACGACTTGAAATGGTGGTCACAGCTTGGCGGTACTTATCTAAAATAGCCTCAATGCTTGGGGTTTTGCTAAATTTTTGATAGAGATCTGTAAGGCTTACAGTGGTTGTTCCAGATGTGTAGGCTTCACTTTGTATAGGAACCTGTTTGGCATCCTTTTTAATCACATCACCAGTTTTACCATCAAGCTCAACCTTGATATCAGTAATAAGCGTGCCATATTGTCCAGCTGAGGTAAGCAAGAACGGTTTTGCCGGATTTTTTGTAGAATATTCACAGATATAAGATTGATGCGTATGCCCCGAAACAACAATATCAACTGCCGGATTTAATTTATCTAAAATACCTACGATCGGGCCGCTTAAGCCGTCACAAGTTTTTTCATTAAACTTAGTACTCGGAGCTGCGCCTTCATGTACCACAACTACAATTGCTTCAATTCCTTGTTTTTGTAACTCAGGAATTAAAGCATTTACCGTATCAGCTTCATCACGGAATTCCACATCTTTAATACCCGCCGCTGAAACAATACTCGGCGTCGCTTTAAGGGTTAAACCAATAAATGCGACTGGAATACCGCCGTAAGTTTTGATTTTATAGGCAGGAAAGATCGTTTTGCTCGCATCATTTTTCATTGCTACGTTAGCTGCAAGAAAATCAAATTTTGCACCGCTAAAGTTTTTATTAATTTGGCAAGGTGCAGTGCTGGTATATTGCTGACATCCACCGTTTTTTAAGCGGCGTAATTCATCTGTACCACGGTCAAATTCATGATTACCCACAGCATTAAAGTCAATTTGAATATCATTCATTACTTCAATGGTCGGTTCATCTAAAAATAAAGAAGAGGTCAGAGGAGAGGCACTAATTAAATCGCCTGCCGAAACCACTGCATTATTTGGATTTTCTGCTTTAAGTTTTTTAATTGCATCAGCAAAGTAACTTACCCCACCAACAGGAATACGAACAGATTGAGCAGCATCGTTTGGATTTGGTGCTTCGACATAACGCTTAGGTGGCTCAAGATTTCCGTGAAAGTCATTAAAAGCTAAAATATTTACGGTCTGATTGCTTCTTTGGGCAGGTGGTGCTGTGTCGTTATCATCGTCATTACATCCAGCCAACAACGTTACTGCCAGAGAAAGTGTTGTTACTTTAAATAGTGTTGTTAAATTTTTCATTTTTTATCATTTGATCAATTATGACGGATAAAAAAATACGCTTTTAGTGTGAATATTTGATGAAAAATGAATATAACTACAGATAGAGTGATTTTAAAAAATTAGTGCTAAAATTATTTATAAGCTTCTAGTAAGGAAGTAAATAAATAAAGTGCTTAAAATAAATGCTGATTCTAAATTTTTTCATAAATAATTCATTAATTTGCAATAAAACATCTACAAAATATAGGTGAGTAAAATCGGTTTTTAAATTTCTCTTTTTTATTCATTTTAACTTTTTTCCAAGTATAAGAGTCAATAATGACATCATTGCCCACTTTATCTAGCTCAACCCAGCATAATTTAGAAACTTATATTAATAGAGAACTGTCCTTATTAGAGTTCCATAAGCGAGTGCTTGCTCAAGCAAAAGATATTGAACATCCCTTGCTTGAACGCTTAAATTTTTTAATTATTTTTTCACGCAATCTGGATGAGTTTTTTGAAATTCGTGTAGCAAGTCTAATTCAACAAATTAGCCTAATGAGTCAAGCAACTGGCCCAGAAGGACTGCCATTAGTAGAAGTATTAAAACAAATTTCAAAAAATGTGCATGAGGCAGTTGAAGAACAATATAAAATTTTAAATTATACATTGTTGCCGCAACTACAAGGCTATGGTATTCATTTTATTCAACATGCTGACATATTGGAAAAACATAAAGAATGGATTAAAGAATACTTTTTTAAAGAAGTACAACCTGTCATTACTCCAATTAGTCTTGATCCAGCACATCCATTTCCACGATTGGTCAATAAAAGTCTTAATTTTATTGTTACCTTAGAAGGCAAAGATGCTTTTGGCCGTCAGATTGATTTAGGCATTGTGCCAGCCCCACGCTCATTACCAAGACTTGTTAAAATTCCGGAACATATTTCCAGTGGTGCCGAGCATTACATTCTTTTATCAGCCATTATCCATCAACATATTTCAGATTTATTCCCTGGTATGAAAGCAACGGGGTGTTATCAATTTCGCGTAACACGAAATGCTGATTTAACCGTATCTGAAGATGTAGAAGATTTAGCGGAAGCTTTAAAAGGTGAGTTATCTTCACGTCGCTTTGGGCAAGCTGTCCGTCTCGAAGTAGGCAAAAAATGTCCTGCCGACATTGCAAATTATTTATTGGAACAATTTGATTTAGATGCTGAACATCTTTATTACGTAGATGGTCCTGTCAATTTAGCCCGTTTTATTTCGAATTTTGATTTGCAAGATCTACGCTATAAACCCTACCAACAGGTTTTACCTCAGCTTCTTTATAATAAGAAACCGATTTTTAGTGTATTAAAAGCAGGGGATGTTTTACTACATCATCCATTTGACTCTTTTGCACCTGTTATTAAGTTTCTTAGAGAAGCGGCACAAGATCCAAATGTATTGGCAATTAAACAAACGCTGTATCGGAGTGGCGCAAATTCTGAAATAGTTCAACTTCTTGCAGAAGCTGCTCGCAACGGAAAAGAAGTTACTGCTGTTATTGAGTTACGCGCACGCTTTGACGAAGAGTCCAATATTGAAGTTGCTAACGTACTACAAGAAGCTGGTGCTGTCGTCGTTTATGGAATTGTGGGTTATAAAACTCACGCCAAGATGATTTTAGTTGTTCGTCGTGAACAAGATAAAATCAAAAGATATGTACACCTAGGTACAGGCAATTACCATGCCGTGAATGCCAAGATTTATACAGATTTTGGTTTACTTACGAGTGATATTGAAATCTGTGAAGATGTGCATAAAATTTTCCAAGAACTCACTGGTATGGGCAAAATGGCAAAGCTTAAAAAACTATTCCATGCACCTTTTACCTTACATTCACAATTGCTTGAGTTAATTGATCAAGAAACTAAAAACAGCCTCGCAGGCAAAAAAGCCCACATTATAATTAAAGTGAATGCACTCACTGAACCACAGCTAATCAGTGCACTTTATAAGGCATCACAAGCAGGCGTAGAAATTGATTTAATTATTCGTTCGATTTGCTGCTTAAGACCACAAGTTACGGGTTTATCCGAAAATATTCGTGTACGCTCAATTGTTGGTCGTTATTTAGAACATACTCGCGTTTATTATTTTTATAATGATGGTAATACAAAAGTTTATTGTGCGAGTGCTGACTGGATGGGTCGTAACTTGTTCTCTCGTATAGAAACGTGTTTCCCTATTGAAGATAAAAAATTAAAGAAACAAATCATAGAAGATGGTTTAAATAATTATTTAAAAGACAATCGTCAAGCTTGGGAATTACAAGCAGATGGTACATGGGTGCAATGCCAGCCTAAACGTGGACAGCAACTTTATATTGCACAACAACATTTAATGAATTTGTCTGGGTAAAACAGTAGACACAACAGTATTTTAAACTGTTGTGTCTTTTTAGAAGTTTATTTGAATATGTTCGAAATATTAAAATTTGGACAAAAAACACAATTATCGAACAATATCTTAGCTAGAGGTTGTCTACAAACCCCAATTTTTTATTTAGAATAAATTTTTAATTGCCTTATAAGATTTAATCAAGTGATTAATTTCACAAGATTAATATGAACCGGAGATAATTTATGCAATGGACTAAACCCGCTTTCACTGATTTACGCATTGGTTTTGAAGTTACAATGTACTTCGAAGCACGTTAATCAGCTTCATCCAAATATGTCATAAGCCCTAGTCTTGTTCTAGGGCTTATCTCTTTCTAATAAGATATTAATTTTATGTATATTTATGTTTTAGGTTCAGCTGCTGGAGGCGGGTTCCCGCAGTGGAATTGTAATTGCCCGAATTGCCATGGTGTGCGCACAGGTACAATCCTAGCCAAACCCCGTACTCAATCATCAATTGCGGTTTCAGAAAACGGCGTAGACTGGGTTTTATTAAACGCATCACCTGATATTCGTCAGCAGCTTTTCGAATTTAAAGCAGCTCAACCAGCTCGTAAATTGCGTGATACAGGAATAACGAGCGTTATTTTAATGGACAGTCAGTTAGACCATACGACTGGGCTTTTAACCTTACGTGAAGGTTGCCCAATGAATGTGTGGTGTACAGAAATGGTCCACCAAGATTTAACGAGCGGCTTTCCAGTTTTTAATATGCTCAAACACTGGAATGGTGGTCTTCAATATCACGAGATTAACCCTAAACAAGCTTTTAAAATTGATGGTTTTGAAAATTTAGAGTTTTTACCACTCATTATTAAAAGTGCTGCACCACCATATTCGCCACATCGCAATGACCCACATGACGGCGACAACATTGCCTTAATTATCAAAGACCATAAAACACAAAAACAGTTATTTTACGCACCAGGTCTTGGAAAAATTGATGATCACATCATGCAGATTATGCAGAGTTCAGACTGCGTCATGATTGATGGAACACTTTGGACAGATGATGAAATGCAACAAACAGGGGTTGGTAAAAAAACTGGCCGTGAAATGGGGCATTTATATATTAGTGGCGAAGGTGGTTCGCTGTCTTATCTAAATCAGCTGAGTACACCTAAAAAAGTGCTTATTCACATTAACAATACCAATCCAATTTTAAATGAAAACTCTAGCCAGTTTGCTGAACTTAAAGCAAACAATGTAGAAGTTGCCTATGACGGCATGCAGATTGAACTCTAAGGTGAACCATGACTCAAACACCTGAAGCTTTAACAACAGAGCAATTCAAACAAGCGATTATTGATAAAGGCCAGTATTATCATATCTATCATCCATTTCATGTGATGATGTATGAAGGTAAAGCCACCCAGCAACAAATTCAGGCTTGGGTTGCAAACCGCTATTACTATCAAATTAATATTCCGCTCAAAGATGCAGCCATTATGGCAAATTGCCCCAACCAACGAGTCCGTCAAGAATGGATTCAACGCATGATCGATCAAGATGGTGAATATCCAGATGGCGGTGGTCGAGAAGCATGGTTACGGTTAGCCGAAGCTGTGGGCTTGAGTCGTGAACAAGTGATTTCTGAAGAACTGGTATTACCAGGTGTTCGTTTTGCCGTAGATGCCTATGTGAACTTCGCACGTCGTGCCTCATGGCGTGAAGCGGCAAGTAGTTCTTTAACTGAGTTGTTTGCTCCGAAAATTCATCAATCACGTCTAGAGTCGTGGCCACAGCACTACCCATGGATTGATGATAAAGGCTATGAGTATTTCCGTTCACGCTTAAGTCAGGCACGCCGTGACGTTGAACATGGCTTAACGATTACGCTTGATTCATTTACGACTCATGAGCAACAAGAACGAATGCTTGAAATATTGCAGTTTAAGCTGGATATTTTATGGAGCATTTTAGATGCTTTAACACTTGCATATGTTCACAATGAAGCACCATATCACAGTGTGACTAGCAAACGGGTTTGGCACAAAGGACTATTTAAATGAATAAAGAGCAGTTTGATTTAAACCTTGTGCCGACATGGCGACAAGGTTACCGTTTTCAGTTCGAGCCAGCTCAAAATGGTTTTGTGATTTTATATCCGGAAGGCATGATAAAGCTAAATGAAAGTGCGGGGGCAATCGGACAATATATTGATGGGCAGCAGAATGTTTCTGCAATTATTGCTCAGTTAAAGCAAAAATTTGGTGATATTGCTGAAATTGATCAAGATGTAGTGGACTACATGCTGGTCGCAAAGCAACAACACTGGATTGATTTAGTATGACAGAAGGTGTTGGCCTACCTTTATGGTTACTAGCGGAGCTCACGTATCGCTGTCCACTACAATGTCCATATTGCTCAAACCCATTGGACTACGCTCAGCATAAAAATGAATTGACGACCCAAGAGTGGTTTGATGTTTTTGATCAGGCACGTCAGATGGGAGCTGTCCAACTTGGTTTTTCTGGCGGTGAACCACTGGTACGTCAGGATTTAGAACAACTCGTTGCACATGCTCATCAAAAAGGGTTTTATACCAACTTAATTACCTCGGGAATGGGCCTTACCGAACAACGTATTGCCGATCTAAAACAAGCAGGGTTAGATCACATTCAAGTGAGCTTTCAAGCTAGTGATCCTGTGGTAAATGATGCCTTGGCAGGTTCAAAACATGCTTTTGAACAAAAGTATGAAATGTGCCGACTGGTTAAAAAATATGATTATCCAATGGTGCTCAATTTTGTAATTCATCGACATAACATTGACCAGATTGAACAAATTATTGAACTTTGCCTAGAGCTCAATGCAGACACAGTCGAGTTAGCAATTTGTCAGTTTTACGGTTGGGCTTTTTTAAACCGCCAAGGTTTGCTACCAACACAAGAACAACTGATACGTGCCGAACGTATTACCAATGAATATCGAGAAAAATTAAAAGCGCAAAATCATCCCTGCAAACTCATTTTTGTAGTGCCTGATTATTATGAAGAACGTCCAAAAGCTTGTATGAATGGCTGGGGTAAAATCTTCTTTACAGTTGCTCCAGATGGTATGGCGCTGCCTTGCCATGCAGCACGGCAATTACCAATTTCGTTTCCAAACGTCCGTGAACATACATTGTCAGATATCTGGTACAAATCAACTGGATTCAATCATTTCCGTGGCGATGCATGGATGCCAGAAGGCTGCCGCAGTTGCCCCGATAAAGATCGTGACTTTGGCGGATGTCGCTGTCAGGCGTATATGTTGACCGGAGATGCTGCTAATGCTGATCCTGTATGTGGAAAATCGCCGTATCATCAAATTATTGAGCAAGCACGCACAGAAAGTCATGTAGTAGCTCCACTACAACAACTTGTTTTTCGGAACAGTAGAAACTCTAAATCTTTAAGTGCTACACAAAATATTCCAGTCCACACGATTACAGATAAATAGCAAGCAGCGGGAATCCCATGAAGCCTAGCCATATTCCAGTTTTTGATGGACATAATGATGCATTAACGCGTTTATGGCTAAGTGATCATGCAGATCCTGTACATGCTTTTCTGCACGAACGTTTAGCAGGTCATCTTGACTTAAAACGCTGCCAGCAAGCAGGCTTTGTTGGTGGAATGTTTGCCATTTTTTTACCTCCATTTAGCTATGTTCAACAACATCATCCCAATAAATTATTTGATCAAAATGCTTCTGATTTTACCCAGCAGCAAATTGAGCAGATTTGTTTAGAACAATTCGATTTAGCTCACAAACTCGCGCAGCGTTCTACGGACATTCAAATTTGCACATCAGTTCAGGATATTCAGAGTTGTGCAGACACGCAGAAACTGGGCATTGTGCTGCATATGGAAGGTGCAGAAGCTTTACAGCAAAACTCCGATTTACTTGATGTATTTTATGATAAAGGTCTACGTAGTATCGGCCCACTTTGGAATAGGCCCAGTCGGTTTGGACATGGTTTAAATGCTAAGTTTCCTCACTCACCCGACACAGGAGCTGGTCTTACCCAAGACGGCAAAGCCTTTATAAAGCGATGTGCTGATAAAAAAATGGTGATTGATGTTTCACATATGAATGAACAAGCTTTTTGGAATACGGTAGATATATTGCAGCAGCCAATTGTAGCAACGCACTCAAATGCGCACGCTTTATGTGCTCAAGCACGCAACTTAACTGACTCGCAGCTTAAAGCAATCCGAGAAAGTAAAGGTATGGTAGGCGTAAATTTTGATGTCGCTTTTTTACGGTCGGATGGGCAACGTAATGCGGATACATCCATCGATGTAATTTTAGACCATCTAGATTATTTGATAGATCGACTTGGCGAAGAACATGTTGGTTTTGGTTCCGATTTTGATGGTGCACTCATCGGGACTGAGCTTGAAGATGTTATGGGCTTACATAAACTTATTCATCGCATGCAACAGCGAGCCTACTCAAGCGAACTCATTGAAAAACTATGTTTTACGAATTGGATAAACGTGCTTTATCGGATTCTGGGTGAATAGTTTTAGAGCTAAACGTATTGAACATAACTAATTATTTGCGTTTTTTGATTGGCTGAAATGACTAAAAAAAATACAAATGGTTTAATTGTCAACCGTTCGGTAAATTCACTAAACTCAACCTTACTGAATGTAAGAACATTTAGTATTTCAGGTCTTTTGTGGTTTTCACATTACCCATTTCTTCATGAGAAGTAGAAATGGGTTTTTTCTTATCCAAATTATATAAACGTGATTTCCATCACAATAACTACTAATTATTGGTAAAACCCTTCAATCCCATCTTGACTAAAAGTTCAGCATTAAATACATTTATAGTGTATTTAAAGATAATAAGATTGTTTTAAAGCAATTCATAATACTGCTTAATCCTGAAATACAGTAAAAGCCTATTCAAAAACAGAATAGGCTTTTTACTTTGTATCAAAATTTATTTTTTTAACTATTAAGGTATTTAATTAACATAAAAATTAAATACCTTACAAAAGCGGAGCAAATGAAAGCCGTTAAATAACAAATTATGTGCTATTAATTTAAGCTGATTTTTCAAAAAATACTCCGTTAATCGAAGAGGTGCAAAATGTTAAAGTCAATTATAGTATTGGGAACAGGTATTGCGATTGGGATGTGTATGTACAAGAAAAAGCAAAAAAATAGTAAGAGTTTTAACACAGATAGCGATACTGACTCAGTGATTAGTAAAGACAGTGCTAAAAATCAAGATGATGGCCAGCTTGATAACGCTGTAAAAGTTTAGAGTTAAATAAAAAGGGGTTCAGATAATGAACCCTTTAATTTTTATTAAAAATAAAAGTAATAATTATTTTGAATAGATTAACTTAAATATAATATTTAAATTAAATAATCACTCAACTATTCATTTAATTATTATAAAAGTATGATTAAAATAAAAAAACACTTTCATTATTAAAATTTACATATTGTATCAAAGGAGTCTTTATTATTATCGATGCGAATAATAAAAATGGAGACTAGAATGTCAAAGCGCCATATTTTAAAAGAAGTAAATGCTAAAAGTATGTGTGGTATGGAAATTGTGGTTGAACAAATTTATGAAAATATTGATGAGAAAAGCTTTGTCGAAGCTGGAATAGAGCAAAACTGGTTGCCACTTTCTAAAATTGTGATTTCTGATAAGGTCATTAATTTAGATCAAGATAATACCTTTGCTCATCCAAGAACAGGCAAGGTCTTTAAAGTCCTTAACTCCTAATCGATTCTTACTTCTCTAGTACAGTTTTATATTTCTAAGTTATTGAGGCGAAACACAGATAAGTTTCGCCTCAATGCATTTCACTAAGAGCTAATTTTCTTCTTAGAGAAGAATTTTTCTGCTGCTCCCAACACAAATATAAAGAATACTGGGACAAAAAAGATTGCCAGAATAGTGGCAGATATCATCCCTCCAAATACACCTGTACCTAGCGCATGTTGAGTTTCTGAACTCGCCCCACTTGCAATCACCAATGGAATCACACCACAAGTGAAGGCAAGGGAAGTCATTAGAATTGGGCGTAAGCGTAATTTCGCTGCTGCAACGGCTGCTTCAACTAAACTCATTCCTTCTTCTTTGAGCATTTTTGCGAACTCAACAATTAAGATCGCATTTTTGGCAGATAGACCAATAATGGTAATTAGACCAATTTTGAAGAAAATATCATTTGGTATTTCTCTTAAAATAATGGCTAAAATTGCACCAAAGATTCCTAAAGGAACAACCAGCATAACTGACAACGGAATTGACCAACTTTCATAAAGTGCAGCTAACACTAAAAACACGACCAACATCGATAAAGCAATAAGAAATACCATTTGAGATTCAGACTGTTTTTCCTGTAAAGAAATACCTGTCCACTCATAACCGATTCCTTGAGGAAGCTTGGCAATCAGTTTTTCCATTTCTCGCATCGCATCGCCAGAAGATACACCCATGTTAGGAACACCAGCGATACTTAATGAAGGACGGCCATTGTAGCGATTATATTGCTGCGGCAACTTATTCCACTGCGGACTAACAACTTCAGATAGAGAAACCAGTTGTCCATTTGCACCAGCAACTTTCAAACTTAAAATATCTTTTAAGTGCATTCGCGATTTTGCATTGGCTTGAACAATAACTTGCTGCATTCGTCCTTGGTTCGGAAAATCATTGATATACATTGACCCCATTGAAGTCGAAATAATATCTGAAACGGAAGCAAAGCTTACACCTAGAGCACTTAACTTCTCACGGTCTATTTTCAAGCTAATATTGTCACCTTCGGGCAAACCTTCAGGATAAACCATATAAAACTTTTTGTTTTGAGCAGCCATTTCCATAAGTTTTTCTTGTGCAGAAATTAAGGCAGGCATTCCTAAATTTGCTTTGTCTTGTAAGCGCAAGCTAAAGCCTGAAGATGTACCTAATTCATCAATGGCAGGAGGAAGTACAGACATCGTTGTACCTTCTTTACTATTCGCCATTTCTGCATTAATGAAGTTTGTATAGTCGGTCGTGGATTTATCACGTTCACCAAAATCTTTTAAGGTTGTAAAAGCGAGTGCTACGTTTTGTCCAGCGCCACTAAATCCCCAGCCCATAATTGAAATATTACTTTTTACATCTGACCGCTCGTTTAAATGGTCTTCAAATTCTTTGACGATTTTCTGAGTTCGTTCAGCTGTTGCATCGGATGGTAACTGGAATGAAGTCAAAAACCAGCCCTGATCTTCTTCAGGCATAAAAGCAGTTGGCCAATATTTCATTCCTGCAAAAGTTAGTCCCGTAATCACCACAAAAATGATTAAAGTCGGAATAGTATGTTTAACGACTTTAAGTAGAAGAACTTCATATTTTTTTGTGACTTTGTCAAAGCTACGATCAAACCATGCATAAAACCCTTTCTTTTGATGATGTGCATCAATCGGTTTTAATAAGGTTGCGCAAAGAGCAGGTGTGAGAGTGAGTGCTAAAAATGCCGAGAATAAAATTGAAACCGACATGGTAATAGTAAACTGGCGATAAATAATGCCGACCGAACCGCTCGCCAAAGCCATGGGTAAAAACACTGCTGCCAACACCAAAGTAATACCAATAATCGGGCTAGTAATTTCGGTCATGGCCTTTGAAGTTGCTTCTTTAGGCGCTAAACTTTCGGTTGCCATAATCCGTTCGACGTTTTCGACCACGACAATAGCATCATCAACAATAATCCCGATCGCAAGCACCATACCAAACATGGTTAACACATTAATTGAGTAACCCGTCAAAAGCATGATGGTAAAGGTACCAAGCAGGGCAATTGGAGCCACAATCGCAGGAATTAAGGTATAGCGAACATTATGAAGAAATAGATACATCACAATAAAAACCAAAACCATGGCTTCAATTAATGTATGAACTACTTTTTCTATCGAAATTTTAACAAAAGGCGCAGTATCGTATGGAACACTAAATTGCATACCTTCGGGTAAATTTACTTTTAATTCTTCGAGTTTCTGTTTGACACCTTCCGCTGTTTTTACCGCATTTGCACCAGGGCTAAGTTGAACCGCCGCAGCAGTTGCAGGTTTGCCATTTTCTAAAATGGCAAAGTTATATGACTGAGCACCCATTTCTACATCGGCCACATCAGACAGCTTAATATTGGCACCACTAATATTGCTCTTTAGACTAATATTTTTGAACTGCTCAACATTTTCAAGCTGTCCTTGAGCTGACAAAGGGATGGTAATTAATTGACCGTTAATTAAAGGCCTATCGCCAAGCCGACCCGGTGCAATATCAATATTATTGTTGCGAATCGCATTGTTTACATCGCTTATTGATAATCCATAAGAGACTAACTTGTTTGGATCTACCCAAATCCGCATTGCTTTCTCAGCACCGAAGGACTGAATTTTTCCAACACCTTCAACACGTTTAAGCTCTTCAACCACATTACGAACCAGATAGTCGCTCAAATCTACTTCTGAATAGCGGTGATTAGGTGAATTTAAGCCTACAAGCATTAAAAAGCCTGATGAAGATGCTTCTACAGATAAACCTTGTTGACGAACCACTTGCGGTAAGCGCGCTTCAACCGCTTTAATTTTATTCTGTACATCGACTTGAGCCATATCGACATCGGTACCGGGTTTAAAAGTGGCGGTAATTTCAGCAGTACCAGATGAATCGGTTGTGGCGCTATAGTAGAGTAGGTTTTTTACTCCTGACATTTCCCGTTCAATGAGGGTAATCACACTATCATTAATAGTTTTTGGAGTAGCCCCCGGATAGCTTGCTGTAATGTTAACCTCAGGTGGTGCAACACTCGGAAAGCGGGCAATAGGTAACTTTGGAATACTGAGTACACCAAATAAAATAATAAAAATCGCAATGACCCATGCAAAAATAGGACGGCGAATAAAGAATTGAGACATCATTTCGTGTCTCCTTGCTTCGCCGTATTTTCTGCTGAAGCTGCTTTCCATACGGAAATCGCCAGCTTCTGGTTTGGCTGAATGCGCTCTATACCTTCAACAACAACTTTGTCGCCAGCTTTAAGCCCTTTATTGATGAGATAAAATTGCTCATATTGTTGCCCCAATTCTACAGCGCGAACATCTGCACCACTTTTAGCATTTACCACGTAGACTTGCGGATCGCCGTTCATATTGCGCTGAATTGCTTGCTCTGGAACGAGTAAAGCCTGAGGAACCGAAGCACGTTCAATAGTGACGCGCACATACATACCCGGAAGTAATTTTCTTTCAGAGTTATTTACTTCAATACGAATGGTGACATCACCAGTCTCTGGATCAACATTAATGTCTTCAAAAAGCATTTTTGCCGAGACGTTATAGGGTTGTCCTAAACTATTTAGAATCTGCACATCTTTTTGATTGTTGGCAGATAGCTCTCCACTTTGTAAAGCTGCCTGTAAACGCTCATATTCACCAATAGACTGTTTTACATCGACATACACACGATCAATTTGTTGAATTGTAGCCATAGTATTGCTATCACCTTGGCTAACTAATGCACCTTCAGTCACAAATGATTTACCAATACGTCCTGAAATCGGTGCTCGCACTGTCGCGTACCGTAAATTAAGATTTTGGCGAGCCAACAAAGCTTTCATTTGGGCAACATCTGCAATCGCTTGTCGATATTGCGCTTCGGCGTTACTCACTTCTTGCTTACTAATTGCGTTACTTGGTAAAAGTTGCTGATAGCGTTCGAGTTGTATTTTTAAACGATTAACTTCAGCTTCAGCTTTATTTAGCCCAGCTCGATTACTATTTACATCTGCCTCAAATGTCTCTGAGTTTATTTTATATAGCGGTTGCCCAGCTTTAACTTCACTACCTTGAGCAAATAAAACTTTTTCGATAATGCCACCAACTTGAGGGCGAATTTCGGCAGTCCTGAAAGCTTGAACGCGTGCAGGTAAGTTTTCGCTAAAATTAATCGGCTGCGGTTGAACTGAAATAACGGTAACTTTAGCTGTAGATACCTGTGTTTGATCACTTGCTTGTTCTGTCCCACAACCATGCAACACAAGACTGAAAGATAAAACGAATGGAACTAAAAAATGCTTTTGCACTTTTATAACACCTAATGGACTTCTAGATGCTGACATTATTTTTGATGTGTGTGTAACGAAAATCACGAATATGTGGAAAAAGTGTGGAGATTTATCAAAAAATACGCGTATGATAAATCAAATTTTTCTCACGTTTTATTCATATGTTCGAGCCAAGCTTTACATTCAACTGTCAGGATAAGCTTATTCTTGTCGTAGAAGATGAATATGATATTGGCGATATTATTGAACATTATCTTAAGCGCGAAGGCATGCGTGTTGTACGGGCGATGAATGGTAAGCAGGCGATTGAAATACATGCAACGCAGCCCATTGATCTGGTCATACTCGATATCAAAATGCCCGAATTGAGTGGATGGGAAGTCCTGAATAAAATTCGGCAAAAAGCAGCTACACCTGTAATTATGCTGACTGCTTTAGATCAAGAAATCGATAAAGTCATGGCTTTACGAATTGGTGCGGATGATTTTGTAGTAAAACCATTTAACCCAAATGAAGTGGTCGCACGTGTACAAGCAGTATTACGACGTACTCAACAAAATCAGCAAACGCCTAACCGAAATCTGATTTATAAAAATATTGAAGTGAATACAGAAATTCATACAGCCTATATTTATTCGGATGACAAACAACAAGCACTTAATTTAACTCTGACTGAATACAAAATTTTGTTGTTGATGTTACCTCATCCTCATAAAGTTTTTACCCGCTCTGAACTGATGAATCAATGCTTACCAGATCGAGATGCATTAGAACGCACGGTCGATAGCCACGTCAGTAAGCTACGAAAGAAAATAGAAGATCTGGGCTTACACAATATGCTCATTAATGTTCGCGGTGTAGGTTATAGGCTGGACAATCCTCATGAAAAATAAAACGGGCATTAGTAAACAACTTATTATTGCACTGAGCTTTACCAGTCTAAGTGTTACGTTGAGTTCGCTTATTTTAGGCTACGGCACCTATTATATTGCAATCGAAGTGGGTCTTATTTCTCTTGAAAAACTCAAAGAAAGTGATGAGTTTTTCCACTATTTAGATGGCATATGGTTATTTGCCGTGCTTCTGTTTGGCACAGCATTATCAATTATTTTAGGCATAAAGCTTGCTCAACGTTTTATTGTGCCTATTAATCTATTAGCAGATGCAGCAAAAAAAATTAGCCATGGGGATTTAACTGCACGAGTAGAAAAACCGACACATCATTCTTCTGAAATTGCTGAGCTCATGGATAATTTTAATGATATGGCTCAAAAACTCGAAACCTCAGTTGAAAACGCTCATGTCTGGAATGCTGCAATTGCACATGAGTTACGAACTCCAGTCACTATTTTACAGGGCAGGTTACAGGGGATTATTGATGGTGTTTTTGAAGCAGATCCGATCTTATTTAAGAACTTACTTAATCAAGTTGAAGGTCTGTCAAATCTAGTTGAAGACTTACGTACATTAAGCCTTTTTGAAAACCAACAGCTTAGACTTAACCTCGAAACGATTCTTTTTAATGAAACTGCTCACAAAGTCGTGCACATGTTTCAAGAAAAATTAGAAAAAGCTCAGCTTAAAGTCATTTTTGACATTCAAGCGCCAGAGGTTAAGTGTGATCAAAGGCGTATAGAACAAGTTTTAATTGCTTTACTTGATAATGCTACCCGATATGCAAATCCGGGGAAACTACTTGTTTCAACAAGACAAGACCATTCTAACTGGATTCTTGAAATAGAAGATGAAGGGCCGGGCATTTCAGCGGAGCATCGTAAAGATTTATTTAACCCTTTCTTTAGGTTAGAACAATCAAGAAATAAAGAGTTAGGCGGTACTGGCTTGGGGCTTTCAGTTGTACAAGCCCTTGTTATTGCCCATAAAGGTCAGGTCGATTATCTCAATCAACATTCACATAGTATTTTTAAAATAAGCATTCCTCAAGAATGATGGCTGAAGTGGCCTCCCTTAACGATTTAATGAAGAGAAATTGCATTTCTTGACTCGTGATTAACTCGAAAATAGGTTAAATTTATTTATAAAATTTTTAATTAAATACTGATTTTTTATGACAATTGAGATAGAAACACATCCACTTGAACCATTTTTACCCGAAAATGCCCGTTTATTAATGTTAGGTAGTTTTCCACCACCACGTAATAAATGGAAGATGGATTTTTACTATCCAAATTTCCAAAATGACATGTGGCGTATTTTCGGTCTGATCTTTTTCCAAGACAAAACCTACTTTTTAAGTGAAAACCAGAAAAATTTTAATGAAGAACGTATTCGAAATTTCTTGATTGAAACAGGTATTGCAATCTTTGATACGGCTTACCAAATTAAGCGATTGAAGGGGAATGCCGCAGATAAGTTTCTTGAAATAGTAACGCCAACAGATCTTACTGTGTTACTTCAGCAGATTCCTCTATGTCAGACCATCATGACTACAGGTGATAAAGCGACTGATACTTTAATTTCTGTTTTACCAGAGCATACTGAAAAACCACTTATAGGAACATCTACATCAACTCGCTTTGTAGGGCGAGATATTAATTTATACCGCTTACCATCCTCTTCTAGAGCTTATCCATTGGCATTAGAGAAAAAAGCAGAGGCTTATCAAAATTTTTTTAAAGAGATTGGTATCTTATAAATAAAATTGAAGTGCTGTTACATCATCCATTCAACTGGCAAATATGAAACGGCTTTAATCATTGTACGTTGGAAAAGGCTCGTATCGGGGTCTTTTTCATATTCAATAACTTTTCCATTAGATTGATAATCTAACCAAATAATTTTTCCTTCACTATTTAACTTAAGCTGATAAGCAACTTGTGGTAAATGCTGATCAAGCATCACCGAAACTTGAGCCTGTAATTGACTCGACTCAATCACAAGCCCAACTTCAGTATTTAAGTAAGTCGAACGCGGATCAAAATTAAATGATCCAATAAATACTTTACCGTCTACGTCAAAGAACTTGGCATGTAAACTTGATTTATTTTTGCCTTTTGCCGGGATCACACTTCCAGTTACAACCTCATACCATGTTCTACGTCTACGTTCTAAAAATGGTTTAAACTCAAATAGTTCAACACCACTTTTTAGCATTTCAACTCGATATTGACTATAAAATGCATGCACAATCGCCACATCATTTGCAGCAAAAGAATTGGTTAAAACCCTGACTTTAACTCCTTGTACCTTTAGCTGTTTTAAATAATACGCGCCCTGTTGTGTAGGAACAAAATAAGCAGAAGCTAATTCTATATGCTGCTTTGGTTCACCCATAATCTTCATGACTTGCCCATAAAGCATTTCTTCCTTAGAGGCCACTCCTAAGATTTTTTTAGGTGAATCTGCAACAAAATACGCTTTTGACCATTGAATGGGATAGTGCTCTAAAAGTTCTTTTAAATAGCTTTGAGCATCGTAAAGCTTATCTTCTGTTTGAGTATGATTTTCACTTTCATGAATTAAATCATGATAGTGCTGTCGTAACGATTGTAAGTGGTGGACAGCACAAGTTCCGATAAGCTCAGTAGCATCTTGGCTTAGCTCGCTTTGCCAGAAATCATTAAAGACAGTCTGAGCATGCTGTACCGTGTGTCCATAAAATAAAATATCTAGGTCAGTAAATTGAAACTTACTACTTGCATCAAAATATTCACTACTGATATTTCGACCACCTGTTACGGCAATCGCTCCATCTGCAATAATTAATTTATTATGCATGCGATGGTTTACTTTTTTGAAACGAAAAATATAGTCTAAAATTCTTAAATATCTAAATTTATATGGATTAAATAATCGAATTTCAAAATTAGGATGGTGGAGAAGGCTTCTTAGAACTCCATCAAGCTTTACTCCATTTTGATCATCGATGAGTAAGCGGATTTTTACGCCACGATCTGCCGCCGTTAGTAACTCATGCAGCATTAAGTTTCCAACAAAATCGTTTGTCCAAATATAATATTGTAAATCGATTTTTTCTTTTGCATTTCTAATGAGATACATGCGAGAAGCAATGCTAATAAAGGCATCGTCTAATGCCACAAAAGCAGTTAATCCTTGTTCTGTTTTTTCTGTAGCTTGCTCATCATTCAACCAATTAAAGCTATTCGTCACTGTATCATTCTCATTAGGATCGTATGTATCTGTATAAGAGGGTAAATCAGTAAAGCCCCAAGCACTTGAAGCTATAGTACTGTACTGCTGATATAGCTGATTGATCATGTAAGCATTTAATCTGCATCCAAGTTAAACCTATCAGAGCATTCTTATATTCAATTTATATGTCAAAATTCATATTAAACCTTATAAATGTATTGTGCCAAGCCTCAACGCTAGCAATTCCTTATTTTTATAGGTATTTCTAAGAAAACATAGCCTTTTAAATATATAAAGTTAAATTTAACCGTTTTAAACCTAATGCTATATTCAATATTATTTTTTAAGGATGCTCGAGATGAGTCATATGGGTTCTTGTCTATGTCATGAAGTCAAATTTTCAATTACCAACGAGATAGAGACTATCTATCACTGCCACTGTAGTCTCTGCCGAAAACAATCGGGAACGGGATCAAACGCAGCTACTTTAGTCGGTAAAGACAAATTTAAATGGTTATCAGGTTTAGAACTTATTCGTACTTATAAAAAGGAAACAGGTTTCACATCTTCATTTTGTAGTAAATGTGGATCGCCAGTACCCAACCTAGTTGGAAATACACATTTTATGTGGATACCATTAGGCTTATTAGATAAAGACATTGTTGTGCTAAAAAAACTTAATTTTTGCGTGTTTTCAAAGTCAAACTGGGCGAACACAATAGAGGCAGATGAATCTTATAACCAGCTTCCAACTTTAGATGAACTAAAAATATTTTTTGATTAGAATAATTTTCTCTAAAAAGAGACTTGCTTTGCGTTATCTTTAATTTTTAGGAATAGCTATGCTTTCAGATTTCACAAACACACATTAATTACAATTGGCAGTACAACAATTACATTAGAAAACATGATATCTATCATACTTCCTTAAAAGGCTGAGTGAGTAGCTAAACAATAAAAGGGAGAAAATAGAGATGCCACAATATTTAATCATCGCTGAGAATGTGTACAAAAAGATTGAGGACAAAAATTTATTTTCAGAAAGCTCAGCAGAGACCTTAAATCATTTGGTTGGTGTAATTCGTAAGGAAATTAAAGGAACCAAGTTTAAACTTAAATATAATTTTATAGATTTTGATGAGTGCTTAACCAAGCCGTTAGAAGAATGTGCAATTAAGTTGGATATGAGCCTCATGCCCAACCATAAAAATAAAGATGAATATATTCTTTGGCTCGCAGGTTTTATTGAAAGAATTACAACAGGAGGAGAGGCCAAGCTTCCACCGATCTCACAATTTATCCCTCCTGATTTTAAGTTTAACTATGAAGAACCTCCTAAAGTGTCCTCATCTACAGGTGATGATGGAGAGATGATTATTAATTATTTCAAGTCAGATGCCTTTACAAAAATTATAAAAGAAGAAAAATAAGTTTAAAAAAATATAGAAGTGATCGTCCACTACACTTCTATATATCGCTGTAAATTCAGCAACCGCCTTCTGGGGCGGTTTTTTAATAGTGATTTTTAAAATTTTCAATATTTAAAATAATATAGATCTTCTTAAATATAAATTTTTAGCTGGCTGTTAAAATACCTACCAATTTAATCGGAATAAAATTAAAACCAGATCACATTATTAAAACAATAAATAGTTATGATATTCATAATTTATCAATTAAAATTAAAAAACAGCAACAATCTTAATAAAAATTATAAATTTATTTTTACAACTACAATTTTATACTTATATTTTATAAATAATTAATAAGGAGATAAAAATGCCAAAATACTTATTATTAGCAGAAAAAATTAATAAAAATATTAAAAACAAACATTCAAGCAATTACTTTAAAGACTTAAATAATTTAATTATAGAAATTGAAAAAGCGATTGCCGGTACAGAATTAAAATTTTTATATAACTTTGTGAACTTCGAAGGGGCTGTTGTTAGTGTGCAAATTGAATTACTCATTAGAGTAGATATAAGCTTGATTCCAAAACATAAAAATGAAGATGACTTTATTTTATGGCTGGCAGATTTCATTGATCGAATCACCATAGACACCAGTAAAGAAGTCATTAAATAAAAAAATTGCTCCTAGTAAGACAAGATTACTTAAATGTTAAACCGAGAGGAATAAGGTATTTAAGGCTCTTGTCTAGGTGCGGAATTCATATCATGTCGAACCCTGCTTATATTTTCATAAATGACTTTACGCATTCGGTTTACTGCACCTAATGGCTTATGTGCAGGTAAGGCATGCCACGGCGTAAAAGACAAATTTTCACAGAACTTATTTTGCTCGGGCGTATCAAAATTCTGCTTTGGAATATGAATAGTCGCTACTTGATAAAAAGGAGCCGCTTTCTCATCCCATTCTGTCATCGAATCTTCTACTAACATTTTATTTGAAGTTCGGGGCTGAATAAGGAATTCCATACAGGCGTCTGTTTGCTGTAAAGTATTTTTTAAAGCCTCTCTTAAAAAATCATGACTAGGATTTTTAGGTAGATTATTTGCTGTCACTGAGCAAGCTCGTACAGAATATTTAACCGCTTGTCGATCATTACCCAGGCCTAACTGATAGGGAACCATAGACCAGTAACGCGCATAGAGTGGATTTGCAATTTGTGAATTACGTGCTCCGAGTGCATTCATTGTTCCTTTAAAACCTAAGGCAAATGGAATATGAAGTTTTCTAATCATATTATGGCTATTCACATCATTTATAAAAGAAAGGTATCGTTTAGCATCATTCGCAAAAAAGACAGGGTGATTAATCATAATAAAATCTTGGGTAGTTGCTTGCTTTTCACTTTCTAAAATTTTCGTTCCAGATACACCTAAAAGTTTTATCGCTATGCCACGTGCATCTTTGTCAATGTCAGCACTAGAGGCGTCATTAGAAGCATTAGAAAAGCGAATCCATGCTTGATAACTTTGGTCTGGTATAAAAATGCCTTTAGCGAACTGAGCAGGTATATTTTTTGAGACATGAAATTCAGCTCGCACACACCCATGTGCTTTAGGATGCGCATCACGTAAAGCATTTCCCGCCATATATTGTTCACGAATTGACTTTTCAATGACTTGAGCTATGTTCTGGGCTAACACATCCTCATTAGGCTGTAGCTTTTCCCCTAAAACGGTATCAACTTCTGGATAAGCGATGCTTTCTGAAGATATCTTTATTGGTATGGTTCTTTGGGAATGTAAAGTTTCACTACAACCTGTTAGTGCAAACACAAGAGGAGTAAATACAAACAACACCCTAAAATGTATAGGCTGCATAAAATTTGACATCTATTATCTCCTTAGGGCAAAAAATATTTTAAGATAATATTAAGAGTTCTTGTTTAAGTTTATTTTGAGCTTTATAAAAAATATTAACTGTAAATAATTTAAACGTCATTGTTACTTATCTGAACAATAAAATAAGAATTATTATTTAATATAAAACTTCTTAATACATTAAGAGAATGACGACATGATAACTAATCGACAAAATGTGCAAAATAATTCTAATTCATCACCACATCCAATCACTCAAAATACACTTATTGATCGATTTAGCCCTATTTATTGGAGAATAGACGGCCCGCAAACGATGTCTTTTGCCATTACTAATTATGGAAATGGTTTTGAAGCATCTTTTAGGTCGCGCATGGCAAATGATTTGGTAGGAATTACGTGGGACTCTTATGACACTAAAGATCATAAATTTTTAGCTTATGAAACCAAATACAGCTATGCAGGGGTAATTTGGGACTTCGATATTGAATTGTCGGCTTCTATGCCTGTGCTTAACAATGCGAGTTTAACACCGACTTTAACGGTGTACTATAATGAGAATGGCATAGATAAAATTGCATATGTCGTCTTGTTTAACTACGCAAATAATCCTTCATCTCGCACGGCGCATATTCATATTAACTGGGATACGGTGAAAGCTGGTTTTTCTGCGACGGATAGCTTTCCCGTCACCAATATTCAGCGAATTTCATTTTCTGGTTTTACCAGTCAATATAATGGCCAATCAGCTACACCTTTAAGTCAGCCCCAAGATGGTTATATTCGACTAACCAACTCGGTTGTTATAGGAACAAATGCGAAGTTAAATTTGAGCCGTGTTGTTGTACCTCAGCACAATTATGGTATCTGTACCAGCTATGATGACCATTACGATTTAAACCCGCAGCGCCTAGTCAACAATATGGTCACTTTGGGATATCAAGGTTTGGTTAACCATTATTGTGGAATGTCGCATTATCCTGAAATGAAATGGAAAAGCGATATTAATAAATGGCAAATACCAGATACGTTGGTGACGGGCGAGGCTGTTGTTAACTCATGTACCCGTAAATGGCATGAGAAATATGCTCAGGCTTTACATAGCGCCAATATGCAGCCCATCTTTGGGGTCAGCTTTGAAATGTATTCCTTGGGGGCCAATGAGTATTGGGCACAGCGTGACTGGAATAGCAATTTGGGTAAAACAGGCTACCAACCACCGAGTTATTTTTTTAGTTTAAGTGACCAAAATGCTTTGGCATATCTACATAAAGTCTTTATTGAGTTTGCAGATGCAATGGTTGTCGGGGGATGTGATGTAAACATGCAGATTGGTGAACCTTGGTGGTGGTATAACACTGACACGAATCTACCATGTGTGTATGACTATCCAACAAAACTGGCTTTTAATGCAGATACAGGTTTATATGCACCAGATTTAGGTACAATTTATGAGGCCATGAATAAAACAGGAACTCCTTATGATGAGTTTAAAACATGGCTTAGAAATAAATTAGGACAAACCTGTCAAAACATTCGTACCGTTATCAAAGCAAAATATTCAACTGCCAAAGTTAGCCCACTTATTTTCTTTCCTTCTATTCAGTCCCCAATTCAGACACTAGCAACTTATATTAACTATCCAAGCACACACTATTCATATCCTAATTTTGATTACATGATGACAGAAGCTTATGATTGGCTATTGGAAGCTCGCTTAGACTTGGCACATCAGGCAGTTTCTCAAATACCTATACAAGGTTTGGGCTATCCTGCAAATAAAGTCATTTATTTATCAGGATTTGTTCCTGATGCATCTATTGCCTATATTTATGGCTTTGATAAAACCAAACCATATCGAACACCGATCTGGCAACGAATTTTTGGTGACATGAAAAATAATGTTTCTCTGGGTTTAATGAAGCAATTTATCTGGGCATATCCACAAGTCATGTTTGATTCGATTACGATCGATACCACTCAAGCCCCAAATGGCTTCTTTGTTGAAAATACGCTTTATTCACCAATTAGTGATAACACACCATATCCACCAGATATTTACCTATAAGTAAACATAAACCGTTTATAAGATAAGTGATTTGATAGAAAACCTCTTCAAGTAAGAGGTTTTCTTCTTTTTGAAACAGAGGCTTGCTTAGACGTACCTGACTGGCTATGCTGTGATGGATTGTCATGAAAGCCAATTTTAATTTAAGCAAAATTAATCTCTTGTATTACTGTTACATAATCTATTTTGCTCGACTATAAATACCGAATGATTTAAAGGAAACCCAAAGATGAAATCTCGTGCAGCTGTCGCCTTTGCCCCAGGAAAACCTTTAGAAATTGTTGAAGTTGATGTTGCACCACCTCAAGCGGGTGAAGTTTTAATAAAAATTACCCATACAGGGGTATGTCATACTGATGCTTTTACATTGTCTGGCGATGACCCTGAGGGTGTTTTCCCTGCAATTTTAGGTCATGAAGGTGCAGGTGTTGTGGTGGAAGTCGGTGAGGGCGTAACGAGCGTTCAACCGGGTGATCATGTTATTCCACTTTATACTGCGGAATGTAAAGAATGCTTGTTCTGTAAATCTGGAAAAACCAACTTGTGTGTTGCAGTACGTGCAACACAAGGTAAAGGTGTAATGCCAGATGGAACCACACGTTTTTCATATAATGGCGAACCGATTTACCACTACATGGGTTGTTCAACCTTTAGTGAATATACGGTAGTTGCTGAAGTATCTTTAGCTAAAATTAATCCTGAAGCGAATCACGAACAAGTTTGCTTACTTGGATGTGGTGTGACTACAGGTATTGGTGCTGTGCATAACACAGCTAAAGTACAAGAAGGTGATTCTGTTGCTGTATTTGGCTTAGGTGGTATTGGTTTGGCTGTTGTACAAGGTGCACGTCAAGCAAAAGCTGGGCAAATTATTGTGGTAGACACAAACCCAGATAAATTTGAACTTGCTAAGCAGTTTGGTGCTACAGATTTCTTAAACCCTAAAGATTACGATAAACCAATTCAACAAGTCATTGTAGAAATGACCGGCTGGGGTGTAGACCATTCATTTGAATGTATTGGTAACGTCAATGTTATGCGTTCTGCTTTAGAATGCGCACATCGTGGTTGGGGACAATCAGTCATTATTGGTGTTGCTGGTGCAGGTCAAGAAATTTCGACTCGTCCATTCCAGTTGGTTACAGGCCGTAAATGGTTAGGTACTGCTTTTGGTGGTGTTAAAGGCCGTTCGCAACTTCCAAAAATGGTTGAAGATGCCATGAAAGGTGAGATTCAACTTGAACCTTTTGTAACGCATACTATGCCTCTACAAGACATTAATACTGCTTTTGATTTAATGCATGAAGGTAAATCAATTCGTACAGTCATTCATTTCTAAATAAAAGAAAAAGGGCTGTGATTCAGCCCTTTTTTACAACTTATAGTTTTATATCTTAAATGGCATTACCGCACATATCAGTTGTACCCTGAGGATAGCTAAACTGTAGAGCATGACGGTCAGTAATGAGTTCATTAGACAACTCTTGTCCAAATAACTGATTAGAATATATTGATATACCACTTGAGGCAGAAAAGCGTATATTCTCAAGTGGGGCAGGCAAAGTAGATTGATAGCCTTGATCAACACCATTTAAAATAAAGCCAACTTGTTTAGTGTTCTGATTAATATATATACCTAATCTTTGGTATCCATTTGCATTATTTGTCATGTTTTGCCCTTTATAATATGGATTGTCAGGGCCGCTATTATCACTAAGTCGGTAAGCTACTGAATAGCTTAATCTAGCAGGATTCTCACCAAAATCGGGATCATAACTCCCCATATCAAACCAATAATTAGATCTAACTGTATAACCATTATTTGTTATGCCACTAAATGCAATGCTAGAGGAGTAATAAGTAGAATTTCCAATTGATGAGTTTCCAAGAGCTGATACTGGAATCTTATGCTCCATTTCAAATGCAATAATACCTGTATGAGGTATAGTTATATCTCCAATGTCATTAGTCGAATTAAGATTAGCTTTACTTATAGCTACATAATCTAAATCGCCATACTCGCTTTCTGGTCTAGGCTCCACTTTAAAACCAAATTTTTGACCATTTATCAATGGAAATATTTTCATAGGCAAATAGTCAGGGTGTTCACTATTCCATAGATCGAAATCTTCCTGAGTCGCATTAAAATTATATTGGCAGACTGGGGTAGAATTAAGAGTGTTCGTTTGGGCCAAGAGCATTTGAGGTACTAATTCTTCATTCTTTGCAGTTGATGAAATGCTTTTAGATACTACTTTTTGGCTAGATTCATTACGCGATACGGTACTCGTATTGTCAGAAGATACTTCATACATTGCCCAACATAATGTAATAGCGCTAACGGCAACTATGCCTATTTTTTTCATAAAATATTCCTATCGCGTTAAGTATTAAATTTTGAGAAAAAATTGATAAAGTAAAGCTTATTATTGATTTTTAAATATTTGAAATTATTAGGTTTATAGACTATTGAATATGATTAATCATATTCAATAGTTACAGTAGCCATTGCACGAACTTTACCAGGCGTAACATTTGCTGCCGTTTGATAGTAACGAGCTGTTAAAGGAACATCATATTGAATGGTTTGATTTGATTTCACAGTTCCTAGTTCTAGTTTATTACCTAAGCCAATAACTTGATTCTTATTTTGATAATTCCATACAAGTTGAACCCCAACACCATTTGCTTTAGTTGCATTTGGTTCAAGATTTTTTAAAACTTGGGTATTCGTGCCGTCTTGTTGATAATCAAAACTCAAGCTAATGAGGTTTTTCTCTTCATAACCAGTTGGGTTGATACCACCATTACACAAAATATTTAGATCGAAAGATTGATCTCCCTGAGTTGAACCAACACCTTTAAACCCAGCTTTTGTAACTGTTGGTAGTTGTACCTGCTTATTAATAGCGCCACGCCATTCACAAGAAGAAGAGGCGATCGTAATTGCATTAGCATTAACCGTACTAGTTAAAAAAGGACGATCACTTCGGCTTCCGGCATAATAACTACTATAAACACCAGGGACTAAAGTTCCAGATCCAGTATTTTCAGCCGTTTTTACAATTTCTACAACAAAATAGCCTTCTGCAAGGGTGAAACGAGTGCTTGGGACGCGACGAGTATAAGGATAGTAACCAGAGAAATTTCCAGCATTAAACGCTTCGCGATAGAGACGAATACCAATCCCTGGAATATTAGTTGAATAGATGCTATTACCAAGTACGCTAAGTGGATAACTTTGTAATAACTGTGCCGTCAACATATCCGAGGTGCTACAGGTATACATAGTATTAGGATCTGGTCTGATCTCAAAAAGGGACTTAACCAAAACTTTACCTACAGGATCACTTGGGCGAACTACAACTCGTCCAACTTGCATCGCAACATCAATTGTTCTGAAACCGTTGCTAGTCGTACATGCTGCTTGAGCACCTGTATTAATACAAAAACCTAATACAACTAAAGCACCACTATTTAAGAGTAATTTTTTCATTTGCAGACAGCCTCAGTCATTACCATGCTTTGTTGCTTATTTTGCAACTGATTACTGATATTGTACTCAACCGAACAACGCTCATTGCTTTCATCGCCCCATTTCACATAAAGACGATCTTGAGCAAGTGGGGTACGTAAGTAAATCATACTACCTTGAGCAACAATACCTACAGCTTCATCTTTTTGGTTAAAGACTTGAGCTGCAAACGGTAAACTGTTGCCATCAGCAGTTTTGCTATTAATGTAAACTGCATAACCAGTCTTAGTCGCAAAATCAACTTTAGCAATTGCGCCAGCAAAAGGTGCAATTCGTTGACTTGTTTCTTCAAGCTCTACTTGGCTCGACATCTCTTGTGGGTCAAGGGTAATGTCATTAAGGCGGTACGGAGTAACATACGGAATAACCGCATAACCAGCCTTATTCACACTTAAACCAACGGTATTATTAACTTTTGCACCAGCAGCCTCTGGAGCATGCACAAGTACCATGGTTTGGCCTTGCTCAGGTCCAAATAAAATACCATCTGAATGTGCAACTACACTACCACTTAAGCTAACCATTGCTTGTTGGTAAGAGTCAGCAATACTATAAGAGCCGCCAACAGTTGCATAGTTAGTACGATAACGGCCATTTGCGTTAAATGATGGATTTGTATAGTCTTGATGCGACACCGAAGCACCATAGCTAAAGCGATCACCCACCATTCCACTTGCACCAACAGTACGACTATCTTCAGAGGCACTCACGTTAACGTTAACTGAGTTCTTCTTAAAGTTAATTGGGAATGAAAGCGTCATTAGATATTCAGTATCATGCGACGCATCATTTGAACCGTACTCAACCTTACGGTTAATCGCAGATAAACCATAAGTCAAGCCATGGTAGTTATTACTATAACCAATTTGGTACTGTTTAGTACTTTCGCTACGGTTCCAATAGTCAACCCAAGAACCTACTACATAGAAGTTACCCCAACCTTCAGGTAACCCTTGGTTTAAAGTAATTTGGAATTCACTACGCTGGTGACCAGCAGCAGCATAGGTATTTACGCCTTTTTCTTCTAAATCGCGAATAAGCAGGGCATCACGTAATTTATAGAAGTTTTCTGTTGAGTAACGATATGCAGCAAGGGTTAAGTTTGTATTGGTTGGAGTAATTAACTTACTATAACTTAAACGGAAACTTTGCCCAGATTGTGATGACTGCTTTTCAAAGTCAGCCTCAGAGTGGGTAACATCTAACGCAACAGCACCAATTGGTGTAGCAAAAGCAGCACCTAATAACACAGCGGTATAGTTTTCCGTTGCTTGGATGCCTGTATAACCTGTTAGATAGTTGTTAATCCCTTGCTGGTATTTACCTTGAACAACCCAAGGATTAATATCAATGTCTTGATCGCGGAACTGACCCACAGTTAAAGAGTAGCGGTTTACACCCGGACGCAACATTTGTACAACTGAAGCATACGGAACCGAGAATTTTTGTATTTGGCCATTTGCTTCAATAATAGAAACTTCAATTTCCCCACCAAAACCAGTAGGGTAAAGGTCATTAATTTCAAAATTACCTGGAGCAACAGTTGTTTGATAGATAAGTTGGCCTTGTTGACGAACTTCAACTTTTGCATTGGTTTTTGCATTACCACGAATACGAGGGGCATAGCCCAACATACTATTTGGTAGCATTCGATCATCACTTGAGAAATCAATACCACGATAACCAATAGAGTCAAATACTTCACCGTTTGTGAAACTATCACCTAGTGTTAAAACACCGCGGTATTTAGGAAAGGCTCTTTGTAAATATGTACTTGTTTCTTGATAATCAGATTTAGATTGATTTTCAGCAGGGGTATCTTGCCATTGCCATTGGCCATTATGACGTAATTGCCAACCTGCTACATTTAGTCCAGCAGTCACGCCCATAAATGCGTTTGTTGTTTCGCTTCGGTCACCAGATTGACTAAATGTTTTATAGGCACTACCACTATAAGATAGAAAACCAGCATTAATGCCTCGATCCCATACACTCGGGTCGACATAGCCTTGCGCATTTTTTTGCAAAGCAACTTGCGGAATCGAAATATCTACACGTAAACGAGATGTATCAAATTCATAAAATGCATTTTCAACCCACTCTTCAATTTTATAACAACTATTATTTTCTTTTTGAAGGGTAGTATGCTTAGACAAAACGTCTTGTTTAACGCCGTACTCAAGGAGGTTCATGCCAGTAAAGCAAGTTACAGCATTTTTATTAGGGTCTAATGCTTTAAACACCATACGACGTTTACCAAACCATTGACCATTTACATATAGGTCAACATTATATTCACCAGGTAAAACAGGGTTGCCGTATTTAAAACGAGAAATATCGACTTTTTGTGCGTCCCCAATTAAAAAAGCAGAATCGAATTCAGCCTCTACGGGAGCACTCGTAGCTGTTTCTTCAGCATGCACGAATACAGGCATTGTCATTGTGACAACACCAGAAGCCAAGTAGTAACAAATATGGCGTTTTAATAATTTATAAGATTCTTGCCTTTTTTTTGGCATAGCTAAGTCCGCCTACACATATAGGTGCTTAAATTTATTAAAAAGATAAATCTGATTACTAAAGTTTTATTGGGTGTTCAATTCGACCACCGTAGTCATTGACATTAATAAAACTCATATCTTGAAGATTGCCATTTTTAAGCTGAACTGACGCTTCAGAAAAAGGCTTAATCATTAGACCTTGAGGTAGTAAATCAACTTTTTTATCACCTGCCTTTTGGTAAACAGAAGTCAGTGTGATATGAAAAGGGGTAGGATTTTTTACCGTTAAATTTTGACCAGATTTAATCCATTGAAGCTTATCTGATGCTAGATTCGCATCTTCTTTAATCGATGAAGGACGATAGAAGAATTTAATTCTTGAACGAATTGCCAATTGCAGAAAATTATCAGGTGTCGTATCTTCACTTTTTGAAGTAGGTCTAGGTGGAATATCTAAAATATTCAACCACAAAACCGTTTCTTGCTTCTGATTTAATTGAGAAGCATTTGGTAAAGCGGTAATACGAAGTGTCTGACTTTTCGTTGCTTCAACACGAGAAATTGGAGGAGCAATCATAAAAGGAACTTTTGATTGGTCCGGTGTACTTTTTGGGTCACCTTCGTCAATCCAAGCTTGGACAAGTGCTGGCTTTGAACCGTTATTGCTAACTTGTAGCGTAACTTCGCGAGCATCCGATGGATAAATTACACGGGTGCCATGAATTACAATTTCTGCTTGAGTAGCAGGTGCGACAACCGCTGAAGCAAATGCCAGACCTAACAAAAAATTATAACTGTTCAATTTCATTTCAGAATTCTCAACCAAGAAAGATTCGGGAAGGTGTTACACAAAACAGGGCTTCCATGCGAACATAGAAACCCCGCTATCAATTAATTATTGATAGATAATTGTGTATTGAACAGAAGTAGTTACTTTACCAGCAGTAGAAGCGCCAGTTGCATAGTATTCAGCATAGTAGTTAAGGTCAGCACTTGCGCCTTCAGCTACGTCAACCCATTGAGAGTTAGCTTGAGCACCATTTGCACCCGCAGCAAGTACTGGGATGAAGTTGTTGTTGCTACCTAAAAGTTGAACGTTAACGTTTTTAGCACCAGTAGCGTCTTGGTTAAGTAAACGACCAGTATTAAAGTCAACAGTTGCACCTGGTTCGAAGTAAGTAGCTACTTTACCTTGTGAACAGTTAGCTAAGTTGATTTGGAAAGGAGTACGGCCAGCAATATCCCCAGCAACAGCTAAAGTTTGTTTAGAAACAGTTGGAAGAGTAACTGTGAAGTCTTTACCAGCTGGGGTAACGATGTCACAAGTTTTGTCTGTAACTAAACCATTAATTGTAATTGTACCATCAGCAGCTTGAGCATTCGCAATCCCTACAACCGAAAGAGCAGCGATCAAAGCAAGTTTTTTCATAGTGTTTTCTCAAAAGTCTGGATAAAAGTTTATTCCTTACTTTTCCAGTGTTTGACATCTTGAAAAGTAATGTAACAATACTAACACTTTCCAAACAAAATGCAAACTACATCACATTATTTTTTCATAATAATAATTGCATCACACTAAAAATAAATACTTAAAAGCTACCTTTTACAGTCTATATATCTGTTTATTAAGATTTTTTTATTTTTTCAAAAAGCGGACCCGCAGAGATAAGCAAGTTACATAAGAACACTATGTAAATAGAAAAGAATTAAACAAATTATGTGAAAAAGAAGCTTAAATTCTTACAATACAATTATATAGAATAAATTATGCACATGTATATAGAAAAAACATACAAATAGTCATTTTTTTATAAAAAAGAGTGACCGATCCTTTAAATCATCAAAATGTGCGATGAGTTCGACAAATCACTCTTTAATCATGCTTATTGTAGGAATAGCCTCAAATACTATGCCTAATAAGTTAATGATAGTTGATAACCACGACTTTGTGATTAGAACCTATGCTTTCAATGCTAGTGTCCATTTTCTCAGTATGTTGAGCTAAGTTAGAAAGACTATTTTTGTTTAAATATTCACTATCAAGTTTAGTATTTAAATTATTTACCTCAACACATTCTATCTCGCTATGTTCTGTTGAACATGTATCTTCAACAATATTTCCTCTTATCATTATTGTGTTATTTGCATAACAAAATAATGGGGAAGTGGAAAGCACCATCAGAATAAGAAGTTTAAATATATTATTTTTCATTTTATATGCCTATTTATAAAATAGTTTATATCTATTTGATACAATATTTTTAATTTAAAAACAATCATTAAGTTTAAAAGAAGAAAAAATATTAATTTTGACGTGACGAAAATCACATTAACTGTTTTAAATAATGTAATAGTTAGAATTTTAAAAACATATTAAGAAACATAATAATTACAACACTTTAAAAATTATTTATTTTAATTCAAGTTATTGATATTTATGACATAAACTTCAAATTAGCAATAGAGCAAAATTAAAAGAATTAATAATATATAATTAAACATTTAATAAGTATGTAATTTATTTTTTGTGATTTTAGTATTTATATTGCAAGGTAATTACAGAGAAAGAAGATACTAATTTTATTTAAAATGTGATTTATTTAACTTTTTATTTATAAATTAAAAAACAAATTCACTTTATTTATTAAATACAATTATCACACCACCAGTAAGTTGAAATTCATCACACATTTTAAATATATTGAGGCATAAAAGATGATTTTAGTTTTTAAAGGTTTTTGCAACAATTTAAGTGTGTACGATCTTTTTAAGATCAAATTATATAAAGTAGAAATATGAATTATAGAAAACATAGTAATATTTAAACTTGATGAAAATTATCTTTTAATTGAGTTTTATAAATATTATTTGATTGCTGAAAAATTTATTCTAGAAAAAAATATCTTAAGAAAGTAACTAGAGCATTATCTACAAGATCTAATACAGAAGATACCATCTGTAGACTCAGCTCTACTCCAGCAATAAATACTCAACTTTCAAACAGAACGAGTTCTAGGGTGGCTGATTGCATGATTCTGCATTTTTGTAAGTTGTATCTGTCGGAGGTAAGTGTTGATAAAACAACACTGGCATTGAAAAATGATGAAATATAAACATTTTCAACCCCAATGTTTTTGCATAAATTATTGAAAATAAAAAACAAATTAAATTGGCATAAAAGCTGCTCAATGTGACTGATGAAAGTGGAATTATCCTAAGGAATCCGTATGTCACTTGTAGTAGATAAAAAAGAAAATTCTAAAGAATTTGTAAAAAACATCCTGTCTGAAATTTGGGTTACTCGATGTCCTGTACCCACAGCAACAGGTATTTCCTTAAAGCGCGGCACTCTGGTTAAAAAATTTGAAAAGCACGGCATTGATGTTGCTGTATTGCAAGATGCGCGTAAGGGTTTGTCGGTTCATCATTTTGATCATCAATTACCAGCTCTGTTCCGAGAAGGTGGAAATGTACCTGCATTAGCTGCACGCTCTGAAGGAGCACCCAGCCGACTCATTGGATTAACTTGGATTGATGAGTGGCAAGTAATTATTGTTCGACCTGATTCAAACATTAGCCAGCCAGAACACCTAAAAAATGTGAAAGTGGCTTTACCAGAATATGCTGACAAACGTGCTGGTAGTATTTTTAGAGCCATGTCATTGCAAGGTATTCGTGGCGCGTTACAACTTGCCAACCTCACTTTCCGAGATGTCAATTTTATTGAAGTACCTGAGCGTGCAGGGCCTAAAGAGAATCGTGATGCGAGTACGTATTGGTCAGGCCTTGATGCATTAATCACAGGTGAAGTTGACGCCGTTTATGTAAAAGGAGCTTCTGCTGTTGAAGCTGCAACTAAACGCGGCCTTAAAGTTGGGATTGATTTAGATAAATTTGAAGATGTGACTTCTCGTGTAAATAACGGAACGCCTCGTCCAATCACAGTCCATGAAGATCTATTAGAAGATCATTTTGATGTGGTAGTCGATTTTCTTGAAGAGCTATTTGATACGGCGGATTGGGCACAAGATCATTTAGATGAAGTGTTGGTGATTCTTGAAGATGAAACGATTGCAGGGGCAGAGAGTGTTGCGACAGCCTATCGAAATAATTTTCATAAGTCTTTACATCCATCATTAAATGAAGAGCGTTTAGAACTTTTAAGACAACAAAAAGATTTCCTTTGGTTACATGGCTTTTTAGAGCGAGATGTCGATATTGAAACATGGGTTGATCATCGTCCTTTGCTCGAAGTTTTAAAGCGCCGTCAAAATAAAAAATTTTAAGAGGATTTGATCATGACAACACTTACTCAAACGCCATTGTCTCGTGAACTCAATGACTTTATCGAATTGAACCGAGAAAAAGCTGAATTTGCTTTTGAAGTGTTCCGTGAAACAGGAACAATCACAGCAAATGGAACGGTTAATTTTGTAGAACGTGGGCCTGAAAATACCTTAGTCACTTTTAACTATGCAGGGCCGTGGTCTAAAGATAAAAAAAGCAAAGTGCTTGTGGAGACAATTGATGGTGAAGTTTTATTGGGGAGAAAAAGTGCAGGTGGACGCTATAACAAGCTTTTTAAAGAACATGCAGATGTCACCACAATATCTCATGTACACGCGCCGAATTTAGGTGCTTGGGCTCAAACCCATCGTACTTTACCGATTCGTTATGTGCCTGTGCAGCGTTTCCATTTATTTAAAGAGTTGCCGATTTACATTGACCGCCGTCAGGCAGAAGTCGATTTCATTTTAGATCAACTCAAAATTGATATTGAGTATCGGGCCATCTTAGAAGCCAACGGTGGTGCAACCGTATGGGGTCGTCAAGGTCTACAGGAAACAGCTGAATTTATCTTGTTGCTAGAAGAAGGGGCTCAAATTCAGCTTCTCGCAGAGTTAGTAGGCGGTAGCCGAGAATACGGGCAAGGGGTTTTACATCAGCAATGGAAAATGAGCGGTTTGACTGAAAAAGCAAAATCTCTTGGATTGCTCCCCCTCAATTAGATAAAGATTTAAAAAATAAAGATCGAGAATATTATGGCTGTAAAACTTTTATGGTATCTCACGTCTCCAGATGGGCCATATCCTTGGTTGGAATCTGGGCGGTGGGATACCGATTATGAACACTTGCAACAGATTGCGATTACCGCAGATCGACTTGGTTTTTTCGGTTCACTCATGGGTACAAGTGAGTATGAAACACTTGCTGTTGCTGCAAGTTTAATTCCATTTACTGAACGTTTAAAGTTTCTGGTTGCCCAACATCCCGGAGAAGTCCAGCCAGCAGTTTTGGCAAAATATGCTCAAACTTTTGACGCATTTTCTAAAGGGCGTTTGCTATTTAATGTCGTCAATGGAAATGATAAGGGTTTAGCAGCTTTAGGTATTCACTATACTCATGATGAACGTTATGACTTTAGCAAAGAATATTGGAGTGCATTTCAGCAAAACTATTTAGGTGATCGGTCTGGATTTGAGGGCGAATTTGTTCAAATTGCTCCACGTCTAGAAGGTGGATCTCCTATGTCAAAATGGCGTGGCCCCACTCAAGAACAGGGTGTTCCTTTGTGGGGAGCTGGAACTTCAGCGAAAGGCATTCAGCACTCTGTTGAATTGTTAGATGTGTATTTAAGTTTTGCGAATACGCCGCCATTACTTGGAGAAAAGTTTAGCAAGGTTGCGGCTGAGGCTGCAAAAATTGGCCGAACTTTAGAATTTGGCACTCGATTGCAAATTATTATGCGGGAAACAGAAGAAGAGGCTTGGCAATATGCTCAGTCGTTACTTGACAAGATTGATGTAAATTATGCAATCGAAGCTGTTAAACGACAGCTTCCTCCAAATGAAACTTTTGAGAGTTATCAAAGTAAAAATCCATCTATTCAAAAAAATTTAGAACAATTACGTCGAGGTATTTTACCTCAAGCTAAAGATTTTGAAATTTATCCTAATGTTTGGACTGGGCCATCTTTATTTGGTTTCGATATTTTAAACCCAGCCGCGGGGACAGCCTTGGTCGGTAGTGCTGAAAATATTGCCAAACGAATTAAAGAATATGAAAGCTATGGCGTATCAGCCTTTATCTTGTCTGGTTTCCCTTTAATTGGGGAAGCCTATCGGGTAGCAGATTTATTGTTCCCATTATTGGAACTCGATCATGGCTTTGAGTTACCTAAGCTCAATAAAAATTCATCCATTGATTCCCTTTTTGAATCAAGAAGTCGTGGTTTAAGGGAGAAGGCATGAATAAAATTACACGTAGAGAACTGATTAAACAGACTGGATTAGGTGTGGGTGCTTTTGCTGCAATCAGCCTTATCGGGTGCTCTAAACCAGACTCATCGTCTGAGAGTGCTACTGCTGGTATAGCCCAAAATGATACGCCGAAAAAAGGTGGCGTTATCAAAATTGGGGTAATCAATGGTAATCAAGCTGGCAATTTAGATGCACATAAACCTATTGGTATGTCCAGTGCGTTCAGAGGTTGGCCTTTGTATGCAAAATTATGGGAATGGGGCAGAGATATTCAGCCAAAACTCGCTCTTGCTGAATTTGCTGAACCCAATAATGACGGAACTAAATGGACCATTCGCCTAAAAAAAGGCCTCGAATTTCACCACGGTAAAACCATTACTGCTGATGATGTTATTTTTTCTTTACGGCGGTTAACCGACCCCAAACTTGCCTCACCATTTGCAGCCTATCTTTATTCTTTGCAAAGAGATGCAATTAAAAAGCGCGATGAATACACCGTTGAAATTCCTTTTTCTCAAGGAAAGGGATTGGTTGCTTTACCAGAAGCATGGATGAGTTGGGGGGGCATCGTTCCTACAGATTATGACCCAGTTAAAAATGTCGTGGGGGCTGGACCCTTTAAGCTTGAAAGTTTTACACCGGGTCAGCGTTCACGCTTTGTTCGTTTTGAAAACTACTGGAAAGAAAACCAGCCTTACGCCGATGCAATAGAAATCATTGATTTTAAAGATCAGACGGGGCGTCTTGCTGCCTTGCAATCAGGCCAAATTGATATTGCGTCTGGTGTAAGTGCGGAGCATATTGCTTTAATTCAAGCCAATAAACGACTAAATCTAGTTTCATCTGAAACAGATGCTTGGCAATCATTTGATATGAATACGTCTAAAGCACCGTTCAATGACCTACGAGTGCGACAAGCTTTTCGACTAATTGCCAATAGAGACGATTTGGTGAAACGCGCTTTGGCTGGTCAAGGGCGAGTTGCAAATGACCTTTATTCATTTAGTGATCCCGTATATGACCATAGCATTGCTCAGCGTAAGCAAGATTTAAATAAAGCTAAAGCTTTACTCAAAGAAGCTGGTTTTAATAACAATTTAACTATCGATTTATATACAGGCCCAGATAGCAATGCGGCATTGGTTTTTGCTCAGCATGCTGCTCAGGCTGGAGTCATCGTTAATGTTAAACAGGTTGAAGCTGCTACTTTTGCGGATGCAGTAAAACAAGATTGGGCATTTAGTACAGGCTCGAACGTTTCACGTCCTTTCTTATTAACAGTCTTGCAAATTGATGGGCCGGGTGCGGCAAATAATAAAACTCGTTTTAAGAATGAGCGCTTTACAGAACTGGTGCATGCGGCATTGCAACAACCTGATTTGGAAAAGCGAAAAGTTCTTGTTCATGAAGCACAGCATATTCAGCATGAGCAAGGCGGTTTACTCATTTGGGGCTTTAATAATGTACTCGATGCACATTCGAGCCAAATTGGTGGTGTAACGCCTGATCGCACAGGCTTTGCTGCATGGCGTACTGATGAATTCTGGCGTAGAGGGTAACCGATATGACAATTCAATCCAGCAAAATAGAGGCATCAATCCAACATCCGACAATTACTAAGCCATTTGAATTGCCTGCGTGGTTACCTTGGTTTTTGACACGTTTGGTATCAGGGGCATTGGTTGTTTTTGTTATTAGCCTCATTGTGTTTATTGCTACACAGGCACTTCCATCGGATCCGGCTCGCGTCATTTTAGGTCCAGAAGCACCTGAAGCCACGGTTCAAATACTTCGTGAACAATTGGGCTTGAATGATCCGATATTGGTTCAATACTGGCATTGGTTAAGTCAATTGTTACAAGGTGATTTTGGGCGCTCGATTGACTCCAATGTGCCTGTTTTACAAATTATTCAGAATTATTTTGGTAATACAGTTGCACTCACGAGCCTCGTTATTGTCATTACTGTACCGCTTTCAGTCGTGCTGGGTGTGTGGCTATCGCTCCGCCGTGACAGCAAGTTAGATCGGATTATTGTTTCCAGTTCGATTCTGTTTAAAGCAGTACCGGGGTTTGTGATTGCGATTTGGTTAATGATGTTTTTTTCAACATCAGTTTTACACATATTACCAGCAGCATCGTTGCTGATTCCCAATGAGTCGCCTTATAGCCAATTAGAGTTTTTAATTTTACCAATTTTAACTTTAGCTTTATCACTCATTCCATATCTGATGCGTTTAGTGCGTGGTTCTATGATTGATGCACTAGAGTCGGAATATGTGACCTCTGCACGGCTGCGTGGTATTCCTGAGCGACGGATTATCTGGAAACATGTTTTACCAAATGCATTGGTGCCAGTGGTGCAGGGAACAGCATTGACCATCCGAGTTTTACTAAGTGGTGCTTTAATTATTGAGGTGGTTTTCAGTTATCCCGGTATTGGTAATGCACTTAATGCAGCAATTGAAATGAGGGATATCCCGACTATTCAAGCGATAGTTTTATTGCTCACCATTTGTGTGGTAGTCGTTAATTTAATTGCAGATTTAATCACGACTTTACTCACACCAAAAATACGAACTGCAAAAAGACATAAAGCACGTTCGCCAGGCCGACGTCAGGCGTTACGTTTATGGAAGTCAGGTCGACCAATTACAGTAAAACCTGTCGACCGTCGCAATGCTTTAAAGAATATTCAGCAAGGAGGTGGCAAATGAGCTCACTTCATTGGTACCAAAGAAATTTTTTTCAAACATTAATTCGTGAAAGACAAGTACGTTTTGGATTTGTAGTCACTGCTTTGGTTTTGATTTTTGCACTGGTTGGACCGTTATTTGTTCCATTTGAGCCCACTGCATTGGTCGGTATGACTTATGGACCACCAGAAGGAAAATCATTTTTAGGTTATGACTATATTGGTCATGATGTTTGGTCTCGTGTACTTGCTGGAGGTGCTTCTATTATTTGGATGACACTGGCTGCTAGTTTAGTTGCATTAATTATTGGTTCTAGTTTAGGCATATTCGCTGCTTTTGCCCGAAACAAGATTGATCAGTTTGTGACTTGGCTGACTGATGTGTTTATGGCCTTTCCAGATCTCATTTTAGTCTTACTTATTGTTTCGATGTTAGGGCGGCAACCTTGGCTGATTGTTTTAACGGTTTCAATTGCTTTTATTCCCGGAGTTATACGTCTTGCACGAAGCGTTGCACTTAATTTAGTGGAACAAGAATATATCGAAGCCGCCAAAATTCTTGGTTACTCAAAAACCTATATTTTATTTCGTGAAATTTTACCCAATATGTTGACGCCGTTATTAATTCATCTGGGGGTGATGCTGACTTGGGCAGTGGGTATGTTATCGGGTTTGGCTTTTCTTGGTTATGGTGTGGCACCTCCAGCAGCAGACTGGGGACTCATGATTAATGAGAACCGTGCGGGTTTATTGGTTCAACCGTGGGCTGTGTTTGCTCCTGTCATTTTAATTGCTTTGTTTGCGCTCGGAACGAATGTATTGGCTGAGGGTGTTGGACGTGCAGCAGCTCGGATTGAGGAAAAATAAACATGGCAAATACATTTAAAAATACAGTATTGACCGTAACAGACTTAACCGTGGCATTGGTAAACACCGGCAATCACATCGTTTCTAATATTTCATTTAGCTTACGAGAAGGTGAAGTTCTAGGGCTGGTCGGAGAGAGTGGTTCGGGTAAAACGACATTATCGAGCGCCTTATTGGGCTATGCACGGCATGGTGCCAAAATTATTCAGGGTATAATTGAGTTAGATGATCAAAATATTCTCAGTCTTGATGATCATGCTTTACGTCAGGTTCGTGGCCATAAAATTAGTCATGTTGCCCAAGATCCTGGAACAGCGCTTAACCCAGCATTAAGTATTGGGCAACATTTATTTGAATTATTAGAAGTCCATCAGGCCCAGTTATCAAGCGCTGAAAAATACCAGAAAGTTGCCAAAATTTTAGGTGAAGTGGGTTTGCCACATGATAATGTTTTTCTAAAGCGTTATCCTCATCAGCTTTCTGGTGGTCAACAACAACGAATTTTATTGGCCTTGGCATTCTTGCTACAGCCACGTTTAATTGTTTTGGATGAGCCAACCACCGCATTAGATGTAACGACACAGACCTTGGTGCTAAATATCATTCGTAAATTATGTCGGGAATATAACGTTGCCGCTATTTATGTATCGCATGATTTAACGGTGGTGAAAGATATTGCAGATCGGGTGATTGTTTTATATTCAGGGCGAATTGCTGAAGATGCAGTATTAACCCAACTATTTGAAACCCCTAAACACCCTTATACGCAAGGTTTACTTAACGCCATTCCCGATGTGGCCATTCGTAAATATTTATCTCCAATTGAAGGTCATGCTCCTTCACCAAATGAACGTCCAGTGGGATGTGCTTTTGCAGTACGTTGTACTTTCGCCACAGACATATGCCGTCAAAAACAACCTGAATTAACTCAATTAAAAGATGAGTTTGACCCGCATTTTGTTGCTTGTCACCATTCGGATCATGTTGGTGTGATTAATTTTAAAGAGCTTGATCATCAGGTTCTTGAACAAGAAACTGATACAGAAGCATTGTTAAAAGTTGAACATATTAATGCTTGGTATGGGCAGCAACAGGCACTTTTTGATATCTCATTTCAACTCAAAAAAGGTGAATGTTTAGCATTGGTCGGCGAGTCGGGGTCAGGTAAAACCACGCTATCCCGTGTTATTGCTGGGTTGAATGAAAATGCAGATGGCCAAATTACATTAGCCAACGAGATCTTGTCATTGCGCGGGCAACAGCGTCATTTGCAGCAGCGACATAAACTGCAATATATCTTTCAAAACCCTTATAAGGCCTTGAATCCAGCACATACGATTGGTCAGACATTAGTTAAGGTTGTGCAGCATTTCTTTGCAGCATCTCGACAAGAAGCCATAGAAAAAGTCACACAGGTACTTAAACAAGTCTCTTTGCCTTTACAAGTTCAGGAACTCTATCCTAGAGATTTATCGGGTGGAGAACGACAACGTGTGGCTATCGCACGAGCTTTGCTGTGCCAACCTGATGTTTTGATTTGTGATGAGATTACATCTGCTTTAGATGTTTCCGTTCAGGCATCCATCTTGAAATTACTACAAGACCTTCAGCAGCAAGGTGTGACCTTACTATTTGTGACCCATAACCTAGGGGTTGTTCGTGCAATCGCCGATCGGGTCGCCGTATTAAAAAATGGACATATTGTTGAATACGGTGAAACAGACCAAGTGCTTAGTCATCCTCAACATATATATACCAAAACTTTGCTTACACATGCGCCAAGCTTGTTTAAAAACAACGTACTTGAAGTTAGCGCATAAAAAGAACAGATTTTCCGGAGTTAAAAATGAACGATATTAACCAACGTAATTTTTTAGAATTAGGTAGCGTAAGACATATTCAAAGTGAGCAAGAAGCACTTGAGATTGCAAAAGAGGTGGCAGGTCAACTGAATCAATTTGCTCAAGACCCGAGTTATAACAAAACGGTGCCTTATGATCAGGCTCGCTTAATTTCAGAAGCTGGTTTAACTGCGATTATTGTACCCAAGCAATTTGGGGGCTTAGGCGCCAATATTTCAACGTTGGTCAATGTGGTGAAAATTATTTCATCCGCCGATGGTGGTGTAGGGCAGTTATTACAAATTCACTTCACCATGTTTCGAGGAATTTTAACGGGCTATGACGATGAAATCCGTGATCAATTACTCGGTGACGTATTAAGTGGAAAACGTTTAGGCAATGCACTTGCAGAAGTGGGAGGCAAAGATAAGTTTCAGCATAAAACACGCGTAGAACGAAATTCAGAAGGACAATTAATTTTAAACGGCAGTAAGTTTTACTCTACAGGCTCTTTACTCGCAGAATGGATTTCTTTATTTGCTGGTAGTGATGATGGACCAGTCTCAATTTTAATTCATCGAGATACACAGGGAGTAGAGTTGCTCGATGACTGGGATGCGATGGGACAAAATAATAGCGTCAGTGGCACTGTTAATTTTAAAGATGTGGTTGTTGATGAACGTTATGTTGCCAAGCGAAATACAGGTGGTTTAGGCACGGTTTTACGTACGGGTCTCACTTGGCCTCAAATTTTACACGCTGCAATGGACACAGGAATTGCCAAAGGTGCGTTACAAGGCGGGATTGATTATTTACAACATCATGCTCGTCCTTGGGTGGAAAGTGGCGTCGATTCACCTACACATGAATCTCATATCATTAAACAAATTGGTGAGTTTGCTGTTTTGGTCCGTTCAGCTGAAGCATTGTTGGATCGTTCGGCACAGATTTTTGAACAGCATTTGGCAAATGTAGAAGATGAAGACCTACAAACCGAACTGATTTTATCGGTTGCTGCTACCCGTAGTCAGTCTGATCATGCATCTTTAAAAATTTCGAGTGAAATTTTTGGATTACTCGGGGCAAGTTCAACCTTATCAAAATGGAACCTAGATCGTTTCTGGCGTAATGCACGAACCCATACCACTCACGATCCAATTCGCTGGAGGCTATATCATGTTGGAAATTATTATTTAAATAATATTCCACCTGGTGAATATAATTCTGTGCTTTTAAAGAAGCAGGCGGAGAATGTGACTAAATTTAATAAATAATCCGAGTTCGAAAGTAAATATGATACTCGGAAACGTCATCTGCAACCTGCACGGTGTAAACAAGAGACTGTTTCTACGATAGGTTTTAATAAATCCAAGAAAAGAACAGGTTTTGCAGATGACAATGCCTTTGGTTACTTTGGGCGAAACCAAAGTAACTCCAGCTGAAAGCTAATCCTAAAATTGGATAAAACTCGATAAGACTCCGTTAAAATAATTGTTATTAAAGAGATTAATATTACCCATGCCAACTACTACGAGAGTTTATAGTTACTTGAATTTGGATGCTGAAAATAAAAAAGGTTGTCATCAAGACAACCTTTTTGTTTTTTGTATTGTTAAGCCACTTGAGCTTGAATAGAAATCTCTTGTGCCAGCCATTCACTAACATTAATTTGTGCAGGAATAAAGTTCCAGCGATAGAGAAAGTCACTCAAGTCTTGTAAAGCAATAATAGAAGTCTCATCAAAGTTGGTGTTCAGTTTTAGATGAGCATTTTCCCCATAAGCTGCATGAACCCATTGCTCACTAGTATTACATTCTTTTGCTAGATAACGATGGGTTTCATCGGCGTGTGCATGTGCCCATTGTTCTGCTTGTAAAACAGCATCGACAATCGATTGTGCTTGCTCTGGATAGTGCGTTAGAAAATCTTCATCGACAGTGAGTGTTCTTGGTGTGCCATTATTGGAGCGTAGAAGAGGGTCTGGATGTGAGCCAATATCAATAATGGTATGAAGTGCAAAATCATGAGCAATTTGCGCAGCGTGAGCACCTTTTAGAAAAATGGCATCGACATCACCTTTAATTAATGCCACGATCTCTGCGCTTGCATTGATTTTATTGCGATTACCATAAAAACTAGAATCATTTTCTGTGGGCTGTTGTTGCTGTGCGGTTAAAATATCTGCTCGTAAACAATCGACTAATTCAAGATCGCTCACCTCCAGATTTACTGTTTTTAAGGAATTTTCTACCCCCCGAATAGCCTGTGCACGCGAGAAATCAATAATTGCATCTTGATTCAGTGGAATTCCAAAACGTTTGCCTTTTAGGTCGGCAACAGTTTTGATGTTTGAATCATAGCGTGTTAACAACAATTGAACTTCATCAGCCCAAGATAAGCCAATCACTTTAGTTTTTTGACCAGATGAATATGCCCAGATTGCAGGAATACTCCCGCCATGTCGAACTGAGTTGGCAAGAGTATGGTTAAAATGAGAGTTACGAATATCTTTGGAATTTGATTCTCGAATTGATTTTATTTCAATCTGCTGCTCATTAAACTTTTCTTTGAGCCAACCTTTTTGAATTGAAATACCTAGGCCTGTTGGTACAGGGCAGCGCGTATACCAAAGTGTGTTTAATGGTTGAGTTTGAAGTGTTGTCATCGTGACATCCTTTTGTGGTTTTTATGCTTTAAAGCAAAATTGATGCCACTCAGTAATTTATTGATATTTAATGATTATTTTTGATATCGTTTTTTATGATGTTGATATATCAAATTTTGTTGCGATTACAGCAAATCATTTACGCTAGTGTTTTAAAATCAACACCTCCCATAAATAGCAAGCTATAAAATTAATATAAAACAATAATTTAAAATATTTTTAGAGATCATTAATTTGGCATGAATCTCGCAATAAAACGGAATCTTAAATTTTTACTATCTTTTATGTTTAATAATTATCCATTATTACGAAGTTTGGCTTTATACCGTTTTATGCCATTTCGCTTCTTATTGACGGCGACCTTATTTGTGATTGCAAATATAGGGTTAGCCTTCCAACAATATTCAATCGGACATGCGATTGATACCTTAAAACACAGTGAGCGAGAAACCTTATTTCAGCATGCTATCACTGATCCTTTAAACCCTTGGTTTTGGTTCATTCTACTTGCGAGTATTGCTTGCATTAGGGGTGTTATTCAGTATTTGGCAGGGTTAAGTGCTTTAACCATTGGTCAGCAATTACTAAGTATTTTAAGAGAAAGAATTTTTAGCCAAGTGCAGCATTTAGATGTTTCATGGCACTGGAAACATGGGTTAGGAGAGGTGCTATCTCGAACAACACGTGATTCAGATAAATTAAAAGAAGCTCTTATTAATTTTTGGCGGCAAGTGTTTGAATCAAGTCTTGTTGTGTCGGTAACTGTTGGACTCTTGTGTTGGTATCATCCTTGGCTTGGAGTAGTCCCTTTATTATTTATTTTTCTAGGTCTTTGGGTGTTATTTAAACTGACCAATCAATTGGTGGTGCTGGATCATCAAGTCGCATCTGCCTACGAAAAAGTCAGCGATACCTTAGCAGAAAGCGTGAATGGGATTCGGGTCGTCAAAGCTTTTCAACTCGAAGAGAAGCTTTTACAGCGTTTTAATCATGCCGTAGATCTATTTATTCATCACTCTATTCAAACCATAAGCACAAGTGCAAAACGCTTGCCTATTCCTCAAGTGATTATTGCGTGTTCTTATTTATGGGTGATTGGCTTTGGTGCTTATTTAATTGGCCAAAACGAGTTGCAGGTGGGGCAATTTGTAGCTGCGATACTCATGGCAAATTTATTGGTATTTCGTATTGAAAGCATTGGTCAGGTCTTACAAATTTTTGCTGATGCTCGCTCTTCAGCAACAAGAATATGGCAAATGCTTGATGAAAAGTCTGCAATTGAAGATCAACCACACCCTTTGCCGTTGCAATGGCATGATGGGATAAATATTAGATTAGAAAATGCAAGCTTTCAGGATAAAACAACACAAAAGTTTATTTTAAAGCAGTGTCATGTTGAATTTCGTGCAGGTGAAATCGTCACTGTCGTAGGTAAAACTGGCTCAGGTAAAACGACTTTAATGAATTTACTCAATCGGTTTATTGACCCAACAGAAGGGCAAGTCCTGATTGGTTCTGAGCAACAGGGATGGATCAATATCAAAGATTTAAGCCTATTTGAATTACGCCATTTGGTTCAGATTATTCCCCAAGAAAATTTCTTTTTCAGTGGCACATTGGCAGATAACTTAAGAATTGCTAAGCAAGATGCAACTGAGCAAGAGATGCGAGACGCTTTACATTTAGCTTCCGCATCAGAACTATTACAACGGCTTGATGATGGATTAAACACTTTGATTGGAGATAAAGGCGTTACTTTATCTGGAGGACAAAAACAGCGGATTGCTTTGGCTCGTTCTATCTTAAAAAACTCGCCAATTTTAGCCTTAGATGACTCAACCAGTGCTTTGGATTCGACCACAGAAAAACAGGTTTTACAACGACTATCAGTGCTTTCTGATATGGGAAATCATTTTAAGAAAACCATTATTATCAACTCGAATAAACAAACCACGATTGCTTTATCTGACCGAATTATTGTTCTAGATCAAGGGCAAATTATTGCTCAGGGAACACATAATGAATTGGTACAAAGTTGTTCATTCTATCGAGAGTTGATGGGTTTTGAGTTGCCACAACAGGAGCTTGAAGCATGAATACAAGTGTTAAAAATTTCCGTCTGTTCGCAAAATCAGCCGATCTACAAATCGAAGAAAATTTGGCAAAGACCTCAATTCATAGAGGGATGTTGACGAAACTTATTCCTTTAATTTATCCCATCCGTTACTTGCTGCTTGCTTTGATTGCAGTAGAAATTTTGCAAGTATTAAGTATCTTTGTTCGACCGTGGGCCGTTAAATACATTTTAGATTCAGGCTTTCAGCAAATTGCTGGGAAAATGGTGCTGCATCAGCCTGTTTTATTCATTGCGATTAGCATTTTAACGTTGAGTTGGATTTGTCGTTTTGCTTTAGCGGGCGTATCAAAATATCTTTCAGGCCGAGCAGCTTTGAAAGTTATTAATGGTTTAAGACGTACTTTGTTCCAGCATATTCAAAGTTTAAACATTGGCTATTTTGACCGTACTAAAGCTGGCAGAATTATTTCACGGGCCGATCGTGATGTTGATACTTTAGAGCCTGTTTTAATACAAGGACCACCAGAGTTACTTTCGGCAATTTTGCGTTGTGGTCTGGCTTCTGTTCTTCTTTGGCATATTTATCCACCATTTTTCTGGTGCTTATTTGCAACTTTACCAATCTTATTTGGGATGACAACCTTTTTTAAAAAGTCATCGCAAAAACATTGGGGACGAGTTGCCGAAGAACGCAGTCGATTTACTGCCCATTTGGTTGAAACTGTAAATGGCACAAAAATCATCCAGCAGTTAAATTACACCGAAACAAATCAATCCCGTTATCAGGATTTATTAAAAGATTTTAATAGCTCTATTATTTATGGCAGTAAACGGACCAGTTGGTTTGCACCCTTTACAGGACTACTTTCGACTGTAGCCACTGCCGGATTTATTGTGATTGGTAGTTATGCCTATAGTGGTGGAATAATTAGTATTGGTCAGTTCGCTGAAAGTATTTTCTATGTTTTTTTATTCTTAGCTCCCTTACAGGAACTTACCGATTTATTTGAACGCTATGCAAATGGGGCAGCATGTGCACAACGTATATTTTTACTTTTAGATACGCAATCTAGCATTCAAGAACAACCAAATGCTGTGAAGCTTGAACAGTTGAATGGTCATATTCGATTTCAAGGGGTACATTTTGCCTATACCCATAAGCCCGTTTTACAAAATTTTAATTTAGAGATTGAAGCAGGGAAAGTAATTGCGATTGTAGGGCCAACAGGACATGGGAAAAGTACGATTGTTCAATTGTTAACGCGGTTTTATGAACCTCAACAGGGCGGAATTTTTCTAGATCGTTACCCCATCCAAAATATTCATCTTGCCAGTTTAAGGCAGCATGTGAGTATTGTTTTACAAGATAATGTTTTATTTAGTGGAACGATTTTAGATAACTTACGTCTAGTTCAACCTAATGTTTCAGATCAGGTGCTTATAGCGGCAATTGAAGATTTGGGGGCAGATGAGATTTTGCAACAACTTCCACAAGGGTATTTCACTGAAGTAGGAACCCTCGGTAAAAACCTAAGTCATGGGCAAAGACAGCTGGTTTGTTTGGTTCGTGCATATTTGGCAAATCCTAAAATATTAATCTTAGATGAAGCTACTTCTGCAATCGATATCTATACCGAGCAAAAAATACAATATGCACTCAGACGCTTATGCCAGAATCGAACATGTATTGTTATTGCACATCGGCTGAGTACCATTCGAGAAGCTGATAAAATTGTGGTGATCGAAAATGGTCATGTTGTAGAGCAAGGTTCACATGAACAGTTAATACAGCAAGAAACAGCATATTTTCAGTTATATCAGTCGTATCTTCAAAATCAACTGGTCTAAACATCTTCGAAATTGAAAACTGTAGTTTTATAAACATTTTTTTGAATCATTGTTTAAATTTAAACAATGATTCTTTTATTTTAATTAATTAAATTATTGATAATAAATAATTTAATTATTGGCATTTGCTTTGCTATATCGGTCTAGATCGTTAAGGAAGCTCATATGCGTACATATTTTTCTCAATTTATTATTCACTCCTCACTTTTTGCACTGAGTGCACTTACTGCTTCAATTGCTTTGGCAAACGACCAAAAGAATTTGTCAGAGAAAGAGGATGTCATCACATTACAATCTGTAGTTGTCACGGGTTCTAGACGAGCCATTAGTAGTTCTCTCGATACACCTGCACCCGTTGATATTTTAACTGCCAAAGATTTACAAGAGACTGGTGCAACTGATCTTGCAGCAGCATTAACACGGTTGTCTCCTTCGGTGACTTTACCGAGTTCTCCTGCGGGTGGGTTTGGAGCCTCGGTTCCGCCAAGTATTGCACTCAGAGGATTATCTGCGGATCAAACTCTAATTTTAATTAATGGAAAACGTCGACATACATCAGCATATTTCACCCGCCAAGCCTATGCAGGTGGAAGAGGCGCGGCAGTAACTGACCTAAGTTTAATTCCAGTGAGCGCGATTGAGCGTATAGAAATCTTACGGGATGGTGCTGCTGCACAGTATGGGTCGGATGCCATTGCCGGCGTCGTTAATATCATTTTGAAATCACGTGATCATGGCGGTGGAGTGAGCTATCAAACTGGTGGCTATACTCAAGGAGATGGTGAACAGCATAAAGTTAATCTTTGGAAAGGTTTTGCGCTCCCTAATGATGGTGCGTTGACGGTTGCATTAGATTTAGGCAAACGTGAAGCTGCAAGTAACACGGCCCCAGATAAACGAACTTTTTATGATGGTTCAACCAATGCTCAATATACAGAACAAAATACACCCTATAGAACATGGAAATTTGGCTCACCAGAACAAAAAGATCAAATCAATGTAACGGCGAATTTAGATTTACCTTTGACGGATGACGTTGCACTTTATGGTTTTAGTAGCTATGGACACCGTAAAACGATAGGGGAAAACTTTTATGAGCCCCCAACAACCAAAACAGTACTGAATCAATCCAGCTATTTTAAAGAACGTTATCCAGATGGACGTTCGCCATTAAGCTTAGTCACTGTAGATGATTTTGCAACAACAGTTGGAGTTAAAAAAGGAGAGCAGAAGTCAGGTAAATATGATCTTTATGCGACCTATGGACAAAATAAAGTGAGTACAGAACAAGGTAACGGTATTAACCCAAGTTACGGCTCAAATTCTCCTTCAAATTATGACTTGGGTGAAAATATCTTTGCGCAATTAAATACAGGGCTAGACTATAGCCGTGATATTGCAATTGACTGGTTAGCAAGCCCACTCACATTATCTACAGGGGTCTTATATCGCTGGGAGCAATATAAGCAAAATGCTGGTGATCCAATTGCCTATACCCGAGGCCCATATTTCAATCCAAGCACAACTTTAGGAGTTGGAGTTCCGGGGATATATGCTGGAATTACAGACCAAGATGAACGAAAAATTAGTCGCGATGTTTATGGTGTCTATCTAGATTTAGAAGCAGATATTATTAAAAACTTGAATGTGGGTGCCGCTGTTCGAAGTGAAAAATATTCAGACTTTGGTTCGACTACAAACGGAAAATTATTTGCTAAATATGATGTATCACCTAAATTTACGGTACGTGGTTCAGTAAATACAGGCTATAGAGCACCGTCATTGGCACAGCAGGGCTATTCGGCTTATAGCGTACAAACAGTACAGACCCCTTCAGGTTGGCAAGATGTGCAACAAAGAACTTTAGTTGCAGGGAGTGAGGCCGCTTTACTGATTGGTGGAACTTCTCTTAAACCTGAGAAATCGACGAATTATTCTTTAGGTTTTGTTTGGAAGCCTCTTGCCAATACATCGGCAACTTTGGACCTTTATCAAATCGATATTAAAAATCGTATTTTGCTTTCAGACAATATTACTGGAAGCGTAATTACCAATGCTTTTGCCAATACACCGTATTCAAACATTGCCAATGTGGCGTTCTTCAATAATTTATTAGATACACGTACCCAAGGCGTAGAGCTCGCGCTTAAACATGATTTAAACCTTGAACAATATGGCAAGTTAAATCTGAATCTAGGTCTGGCATATAACAAGAATGAAATTACGGAAACAAGAGATTCTATTACCGCAAAAGGTGAGCGAATTCCTGTTTCAAGCATTGCAGGACGAAATACACAAAGCCTCATTGAGTCCGCTGCACCAAAGACAAAGCTAACGCTTGGCGCACTTTGGTCAAATCAAGCGTGGAGCGTGAATACAGCAATCCGCCGTTACGATAAATGGACCACTTTAAATAACACCAATACTGCACTAGACCAAACCTTTGACCCACAGTGGATTGCAGATTTGGATATTGGCTACAAAGCGGATGCATTTGTGAAAGGTCTGAAATTCAATTTAGGCGCGATCAATTTATTTAATAGCCATCCTGATCAAGCGAAAGATTCTTCGGTCGGCAACATCGTCAAATATAGTTTTAATGCGCCTGAAGGAGCATTTGGAACATATTTATATGGCCGCGTAAGTTACGAATTTTAAATCAAAAATGATGAAACAAATTTTAAGGTAAATGACAATGCAACATACTTTTTTATCAACGTTATGCAAATTTTCTTTAATCACAACGATGTTAACTTCAAGTTGTTTAGCAAATGCTCAACAAGCTCCAGCACCTGAAGATAAATATGGAGATGGCCGAGTTTCCGAGTTTTACACATGGAAATCAGCTATTCCAAATCAAGCTGGAAAATTATTAAAAACAGAGGCTATTCATAATCCCTATATTCGTTTGGCAAATGACAGTCAGGCTATTCGGATTCTCTACAGTTCTACCAGTGGTAAAGATAGCAAAACACCTATTGTGGTTTCAGGAAGTATTCACTTACCAAAAGGAACGCCTCCTAAAGAGGGTTGGCCAGTGGTGTTATGGGCACATGGTACGGTCGGTTTAGCCGACGCTTGTGCGCCGTCTTGGAGTGGGCGATCATACCGAGACGTACAATATTTAAACCGTTGGCTTAAAGAAGGATTTGCGGTCGTTGCTACAGATTACGAAGGTTTAGGTGTTGCAGGACCGCACTTGTTAATTAATAACCCAATGCTGGCTTATAGTATTTTAGATAGTGGTAGAGCTGCTTTAAAAACCAAGTTACCCCTTGCAAATAAGTTTGTGATTGTTGGTCAATCTCAAGGAGGCGCTGGTGCTGTTGCGGCTTCTTCCTACTCGGCAACGTATGCACCTGACTTAAATATTAAAGGTTCAATTGGTACAGGTGTGATTTATCAAGATCCTGAAGCGACGCCTGAAAAAAATCAGTTAAAGTTAAATCCTTACGAAGTCAGCCCATCACTCGCTTATGGCATCTATAGTTTCTTAGTGACACAAAGTTTATATCCAGAAATTAAAACAGAAGATATTTTCACGCCTGAAGCAGCTCCTTTAGTTGAACAAGCAAGAAATGCCTGCTTAACAAGTTTTATGGGAGATATTCAGACCGCAGGGCTTTCGCCAGCGCAAGCATATAAATCCAATCCGCCGGCAAGCTATAAAAAGCTGCAAGAGAAACAGTCAAATAATTATGGTTATTACCCTACATTAAAAATCAGTCATCCATTGTTTATTGGAACAGGGGCAAATGACCGAACACCAGATGCTCGTTCTCAAATGAAGCTGGTGGCAGATGCTTGTAAAGCAGGTACAGTGGTCGAAGGTCATTTGTATCATGGCTTAGGGCATAGCGAAACTGTTAATGCCTCATTAAAAGATTCAATTCCGTTTGCTAAAAAAGTGATTGCAGGAGAGAAAATTCAGGCTGTTTGTAAACCTGACTTGCAATAAAAGATGGGCTAAAGATTTTCTCACTGAAGAAAATCTTTATTAAAAAAAGCCGCTCTTCAAAGATACTGAATGAGCGGCTTTATGTTTTAAATGTTTAAGCGATTTGTTTTAATCTTTTGGCTGCCTCTTCACGTACAGCGGGGATGATATAACGACCATAATCGACAGTATCATAGATCGGATCGTAGCCCCGATTTAAAAAAGTCGTCACCCCTAAATCCACATAATCGAGTAATGAGGCAATAATAGTGTCTGGCGTACCAACTAGGGCAGTCGTATCACCATAAGCCCCTACAGCAGTTGCGGTTGGCATCCATAATGCGCGGTCATGTCGATTACCTTGCTGGGCTGCTGCCAATAAGCGCTGTGAACCGATGCCTTTGACTTTATGTCCTGATAATGTTCCGTTATTTTGAAAAGTCGGATTATTTTGAATGTCTGAAAGAATCTGTTCTGCTCGTTGCCAAGCAAGTTCTTCGGTTGGGCCAATAATAAGACGTACAGATAAGCTAACAGGAGGCTGCGGTTTATTGGCTTTTTCTGCTGCAAGCTTCAATTTAGTAATTTGCTCTTTTACTCCAACCAGTGGTTCACCCCATAGTGAATAGAGATCTGCATGGCGAACTGCAATATCATAAGCAATGTCTGATGAGCCACCGAATGAAATCGGGATTGTACCGTTGACTGGCTTTAACGGGCAAAAAGCATTGTCTAACTTAAAGTATTTACCTTCATAGCTAATCGGTTGATCGCTTTTCCAAAGTTTCTGGATGATATCTAGATATTCACCCGTCCGTTCATAGCGCTGACCTTTATCAATAATATAATCGCCTTCTTGAGGCTCGGCAGTAATTCCCGTAATTGCATGTAAACGGATTCTTCCACCACCCGTAGTATGGTCAAGCGTAGCAAAAGAACGCGCAGCAAGATTTGGAGTGAGGAGTGCAGGACGATGGGCAATCATAAACCCGAGTTGCTCAGTATGCTGTGCCAGATAAGCTGCGATTTGCGCGCTATCCGGACTGCTTGGCCCGCTAGCAATTAAGACTTTATCAAAACCCGCATATTCATGTGCCCGTGCGTGGTAACGTAGATATTCGAGGTCAATTTTATGACCAATACGTGTTCCTTTGGTTTCAGACCATTGCTTAGGAAAAACCATACCAACAAATTCGATGCTCATTATTAAACCTATTTTGTGGATTTTAAATGAATGAGCAAAATAAATGCCAAGCTTTATACCTATATAAATCAAATGTTGTAGTAATTTATAATTATTTTAATGTTTGGATTTAATCAAAAAGATAACATTTTGTTTGAGAAGCAACATAGCATAAAAAGTGATTTATGTTGATTTTTAATTTATAAGAGAAAATATTCTTAGAATAAAATAGGTGAATTTTGGATTAAATATCTTTATTTATTATTTATTAAAAAACACCCTGAAATGTAATATAGCCTTTTAGAATGCTTATATCATAAGTTTTATGGGGCAATTATGAAGACCTTTTTAGATAATGATTATAAAGTAATTACTTTGCCTGATAATGGTGTTCCTGTAAAACCAATAAGAGCAAAAGCAATTATCTTTTCAGATCAAAACTCCCGTAAATTATTAAATCAAGTGGAAACGATTGCTCCAAGCTCTGCCAGCGTCATCATTCAAGGTGAATCTGGAACAGGTAAAGAGTTAATTGCACGTGAAATTCATTTGAAAAGTGATCGTAAAAATAAACCTTTTCTTGCAGTCAATTGTGGTGCTTTAGTCGAGACACTTGCTGAGTCTGAACTGTTTGGTTATGAAGCTGGGGCTTTTACGGGTGCAAACAAAACTCGAGCTGGTATTTTTGAAACGGCGGATGGGGGCACTTTATTTTTAGATGAAGTGGGTGAGTTACCACTATCCTTACAAGTTAAGCTGTTAAGGGTATTGCAAGAAAAAGAAGTGGTACGTGTGGGTGGTCGAAAACCAATTCCAATTAATGTCCGTATTTTGTCGGGAACACATGTCGATTTACGTAAAGCTGTAGCAGAAAATAAGTTTCGTCTAGATTTATATTATCGCTTGAATGTAGTTGTGCTTAATATTTTGCCACTGCGTGAACGTAAAGGAGATATTTTACCTCTTGTTGATTTCTTCTTAAGTTCATACTCTCAGAAGCTCATTACCACTAAGCCAAATATCAGTGATAGAGCAAGAAATGCGCTGCTGAATTATAGCTGGCCAGGCAACATTCGTGAGCTAGAAAACAATATTCACTATGCTTTGCTGGTGAGTGGCGGTAAAACAATTGATCTTGAGCACTTAAGATTTTCTGAGGAAACGGGTTCCGCCGTGTTACCCGATAATGATCTTATTCAAGAGTTTGAGAATATCTTAAAGCGTTTATTTCAGGAGTATGATGGGGAAGCATGGCATATTATTGAAGATAAAATAGTAAATACTGCATTTTCAAGTTGCTGGAATAATCAGGTCAAGACTGCAAAAATGTTAGGTCTATCGCGTAATGTTTTACGTAATCTTCTATCAAGATATAACTTACTACCTAATAAGAATGAAAATGAAATCGCTTAAGGGTTTTACATAGCAAAAACATCCATTTTTTAATGGATGTTTTTTTGCGTTATGAATTTTGTGACCCATAAACCTAATTCAAATAACAGCCACATTGGGACTGCAAGAGCAAGCATGCTAAAAACATCAGGAGGGGTAATAAACATTGCAATAAAAAAGAAGAATACAATGATGTGTTTGCGATGTGCTTCTAGCTGTTGAATAGAAATAAGACCAATGAAAATAAGAATATAAGTTAAAACTGGAATTTGAAATGCCAGACCAAAAGCCAGAAACAGCTTTAAACAAAAATCCAGATAGCTATTGATATCCGTCATGGGTAACACATTATCAGGCGATGCCAATACGAAAAACTTTAAAGCCAAGGGCAAAATTAAAGTATAGGCAAACACAATTCCTAAATAAAATAAAAGGTTACTCGAAAGCATGAGTGCTATACCGAACCTTTTTTCTTTTTGATAAAGTGCGGGGGCAACAAATTGCCAAAATTGATAAAGAATAAAGGGAATACTTAATAAAATCGCAAAATAAATATTGAGTTTAAATGGTGCTAAAAATGTACTCATCACATCTGTTGCAATCATGGTGGAGTTGCTAGGAAGCAATGAAATTAAAGGATGAGCAAGAAAATGGTAGTTCTTCTGAGCAAGCGGCAATAACAGTAAAAAAATCGCTAAAACTGCACCAATGCTATAGATCAGCCGTTTTCTTAATTCTTTTAAATGTTCGCTATATTTCATTTCAGTGAGGCTTTCACTGACAATATGTTCCGTCATGCGGCTTGATCCTCACTGAATTTATTGGCTGTTTTAAAATGAGCTAAAAATGGTGTCTTTAACTCATCTGAACGGGTATAGATATAGTCATTGATGTGCCGTGCTTTGGTTTTTTGTTCCGTAAAAACAGATGTTTGTACATTTTCAATTTCTTGTTGCATGAGTAGGAGTTGTTGTTTGAGCTGCTCTTCATTTTGTTTGATTTTTTGCAGCTCTTCTTGCATGACTCTCTTAAGTTCGATCAGGTCAAGTTCATTTTCAATATCATTTTGAATTTTAGTAATTTGGTTTTTAACTGCTCTGTATTTAAGGAGGACTGATCTTAACGTGTGAGGAAGCTTTTCAGGTCCTAAAATAATAAGCGCAATAATTGCAAAAGCTAATAACTCTCCAAAGCTGATATTAAACATAATAATAAATCACTCATATTTTATTTTTTTCATTATGTGATTCAACTGGACTAATATCTTTGTATTGCTGATTCTGCAATAATTTCTGATCATCAGAATTAACTGAGTCTTTAAAGTCTTTAATTGCACCACCTAAGTCCTTACCAAGGTTTTTTAACTTTGAAGTTCCAAATAACAAAATAACAATAACTGCGAACAGTAAAATATGCCAAATAGATAAACCCATTTTCTTTATCCTATATTAATTAAATGTAAGGAATATTAATATCACGATATTATCTATTTTCTAAATCATATTAATATCGATCAATATTCAAATTAATTATGCTGTGTGATCTAGCATATTAAGTGCCTGATTGCGAAAACCAAATAAAAGTTCACTTTCTTTATGTCGAGGATGTGTCAGCGGAACTTGAATAATTTCTTTAATTTTTCCTGGTCGAGCTGACATCACAATCACACGATCTCCAAGATAGACAGCTTCTTCAATATCGTGAGTCACTAAAATCATGGTGATTTTTTCGTGTTGCCAGATACGTTGAAGTTCAGCTTGTAAGTGACTCCGTGTGATGGCATCTAAAGCGCCAAAAGGCTCATCCAAAAGTAAAATATCGGGTTTATTGACGAGTCCGCGTGCAATTGCAACACGTTGAGCCATGCCACCCGAAAGCTCATGTGGATAAGCCTTTTCAAAACCCTTCAGCCCGACAATTTCTATATGCTCATTTACCCGTAAATTTCGCTCTTCACGGGTTAGTGGAGTCTCTTCAAGTGCTAAATGGATATTTTCAAAAACAGTAAGCCATGGAAGTAATCGGTGCTCTTGAAAGATAAGACCGCGTTTTAAATCTGTACCTTTTATCTGAGTTTGATTTAGTAAAATTTCACCGTCATAGTCTTGATCTAATCCAGCAATGAGGCGCAGTAGTGTTGATTTTCCACAGCCACTACTGCCAACAATCGAGATAAATTCACCTTGTTCAATATTGAGGTTAATACCATCTAAAACGGTCAAAGTATTTTGATCACGCTGAAAAGATTTATTGAGTTTTTTAATGGAAAGTAGAGAGAAAGACATATTAATTCCCGATGTTATTTTTTAAATTAAAGATTAGGTACGCCATTGCAGCAGGCGTTTTGAAATAAGATGAATACCTGCCGTCATAAAGGCCCCACAAAGGGTAACCGTTATGGCGCAAACCAACAGAATATCCATTTCGGCATTAATCTCGGCTTTCATCATTAAGTTGCCGAGTCCCGCACCCGCATTGAATAGCAATTCACTTGCTGTAGTGGTGATCCAAGTAAAGGGCACAGCTAAATTTAGACCAGTTAAAATATGCGGTAGGGCTTGGGGAAGGCGTATTTTTTTAAATTTGCGCCAGAATGAAAATTGATAAATACGTGCGATCTCATCATATTTTGCATCATTGTGGCTGAGGCCCTGAAACGTATTGATCACTAATGGAAAAAACGAGGCAAGCGCGATAATAAAGATTTTTGCTTCTTCTCCATTGCCAAACCATAAGGCAATTAAGGGTGTTAAGCCCAGTAACGGTACTTGTCGAATACTATTAAATAGTGGGGAAACTAAAGCATTTAAAACCTTTGAATAGGCAAGCAAAGTACCTAAAATTAAGCCGCTTATCGAACCTAAGATGAATCCTATTCCAGCTTTTTTAAGACTTCCCCAAGTGTTTAGCCACAATTCACCTGTTTCAAGCAATTTAATAAATGCGAAATAAATGTTTTGTAAAGGAACAAATGCATAGGCATGACTGGCACCTAAGCTTGAGTTATATTGCCATAAGCCTAATAACAGTAATGGTAGTACTAAGCCTTGTACTAAAATAATTGGCCGTTGCCATGTCTGTTTTAAAGTAAATGAACGCTGAGACATTATTTCTCCCTCGAACTAAGCGCAGGTGAGATAAAGCGGTGTTCTACTAAACGTAAAACTTTATCCAAACCAAACCCGACCACGCCTGTGATAAACACACCAACCATCACAACATCTAAGCGCAACATTTGACGTCCTAGTTCCATCATTTGCCCAATACCCGTTCCAGCTGCCAGTAGTTCAACGGCAACTAAAATCAACCATGCACGACCAAGTGCAATTCGTAGCCCACCAATTAACGGCGGGAGTATGGATGGAAGAATAATGAGTCTGAGCCAAGCACGTGTTTTAAGCTGGTAGATTTGTCCTAGTTCAATATATTTTTTGGGAATATTTTTGACTGCATCGGCTGTTGCTAACGCTATTGGAAAAAAACAGGCCTTTATAATCAGTAAAATTTTAAATAATTCACCAATCCCAAAAACTAAAATAAAAATAGGAATAAGGACAAAGATTGGAATTTGATAAAAAACGTTAAATAAAATATAGGTGTAATTACGGAACGTTGTGTTTGCTCCATAGGCAATACCAAAAGCAATTGCACAGATTGCGGCGATAGAAAACCCCAAAAACAGACGAGAAAGACTATCTTTGAGATGCATTTGAAGCTCACCACTTTGTAACAACACAATGAAAGTATTCCAGACAGTTTTAGGCGGCACCAAAATTTGGGTTGGGAAAATCTGTAAAGAACTAATCAAATGCCAAATGAGTAATACTAATAAGGGTGAAATCACAGAGAGCAGCCCATACACTTTTTTAGAAGAAAATTTCTTACGGAGTGGGGTTTTAAATAAATCATTATTTTGCTCAATAAGTGGCTTTACTAGTATTTTCATGGTCTAGTTTCCCTGCTTATTGGAGGCATGATTTGCCTGTAAATTTTGAATCGCTTGACGGGTAAACTTCGGATTCAACAGCTCATCTGCTTTAATTGGTGTCTGAATAAGCTGATTTTTCACAGCGTGATCAATGACTTTTGAATAATGCTGTTTAAGAAAATCGACTTGATAATTAGGTGACCAGTCTTGTTGCCATGTGCTTGCCGTGTTCTGGCTTTCACGTTGAATCACACTAAGAGGTTGGCCAAACTTAGTTTGACTTTGCTGAAACTCATCTTGATGGTGGGCAATCCAGTCCATTGCACGTACTGTCGCATCAGCAAGTAATTGAGTAGTATCTGGATGTTGCTCAATGTAGCTTTTGCTACCCCAGAGTTCGGCACGCATTTTCCAGTCCGCTGGCAAAGATTGTGATGACCAAATAATTTTACCCAAATGGCGATCTTGTAAAGTAAGTGCATCGCTTAAGGTAAAAAAGGCATCTACACTTTTAGCAGATAAAGCAGCGGCCCCAGCTTGCGGATTTAAATTCACAATTTGAAAGTCTTTTAAGCTTAATCCTTTACTTTGTATGAGTTGTCCAAAGTTAATTTCCCACGGACGGCCACGATGTAATGCAATTTTTTTACCTTTTAATTCCTCAATAGATTTAATAGGTGAATTTTCTGGAACAATAAGGTAGACGTTATTACCCACACCTCCGGGTACAACAATTTGCGTTTTAACGCCTGTTGCATTGAGCACTACAGCGGGAAGGTTTCCATAAAAAGCAAAATCAATTTTATTATTTATAAAACTTTCATTGACCAGAGTCGCTACAGCAGCAGTCGTCACTGGTTCCCACTTTAATTCAATGTGATTTTGCTTTAATGCTTTTAGAAAAATTTGATCTTGTGAAATCAGTTGTGGCACACCAATAAAGTCCAAACTACCCGAAGTGCCATTGGCAACGACTGCAATTCGGAGTTGCTGCTGTTCAGACTGTTTTGGGGTGTTCTCTTCTGTTTTTTGTGCGCCACAAGCAACAAGCCCCAAAAAACTAAAACCTAAAACTAGACGTGGAAAAATACGCATATCATCATAAGAATTAAAAAAATATATGAGTATTGAGCAAGAACCAAGCCAATAAAATTATTTTAAATAAATCAATAAATTATAATTTTTTAGAATTGTTATTGAGGTTAAATGCCGCCATTGTGTTGTGATTGGGACACTCTTTAGCGTTTAAGTGTTGAAATATCAACACAGCTTTTAAACTCGATTTTTTAATATTTATATAAAACAGTAGTATAGCTAAAAATTAATTTAAAAAAATAACGGCATGATTCCTGCTCATAAGACTTTTAACGAATTAAATATCGTCAAATCTTTAAATTATCGAGATTCATTATGTCAGTTGAGTTTTTATGGAGAATCCCTGTTCATGGGGATGGTCGTCGAGCACATCAATTACACACACGCGGTGAATGGAATCAATTAACTCCAGCAGTTCAATCTCCACAACGTGTTGCGCCGCAACATGAGGATCAGTTATTTGCTTACTATGACTATGTCGAGCAAGTGGCGAAAGCAGCCGATATTGTTGGTTTTCATGGCGCACTCATTCCTGCTTTTCCACATACTGAAGAACCATGGGTGTTAGCGTCTGCACTGGCAAGAGAAACTAAAAGACTTCGTTTGCTCATCGCAATTCAGCCTTGGTTTATTCATCCTGCTTATGCAAGTCAAATCGCTGCAAGTTTGCAGCGTTTAAGTCAGGGACGAGTAGAGTGGAATGTGATTTCAGGTGGAGGCGGTGCACAACAACGTGCGTATGGGGACTTTATTGAACATGATCAACGCTATGCACGGACCAACGAATTTTTAGAATTTGTGAAAGGTTATTCGCACCATGCACCTTTCAATTACGATGGAAAGTTTTTCCATGTTGAACAGGGCGGCCTGAAATACCCAATGAATCAATATGACGTTCCGCGTTTGTGGTTAGCAGGTGCGAGTGACGCTGCTTTACAAGTGGCAGGACGTCATGCCGATATTCATTTAACTTGGGGGGAGCCTGTAGACCAACAAAAGAAAGTGATCGAACAGGCTCAAAATTTCTTTGAGCAGAATTCGCCAGAACGAAAAGTTAAATTTGGCATGCGTATTGATATTTTGGCACGACCTACTCAAGAACAGGCCTTCCAAGAGCTTAAACAGATGTATGAAACCATTACAGTTGATGGTAATGCATTTGAACGAAAAGACACTGAATCTGTAGGAGCGAAGCGTCAGCAGGCCTTGGCACAGGGCAATCGTTTTGAAGACTTATTTGTAAGTCCGAATGTTTGGGCGGGAATGTCAAATGTAAGAGGTGGGCCAAACTGTATTTTAGTCGGGAGCTATGAACAGGTCGCAGAGCGTTTGCAAGAGTATATTGATATTGGGGTTGGACATTTTATTTTAGCGAGTAATCCACATTTAGAAGAAGCATATCGAGTGGCTGAAGAAGTCTTACCCTTAGTAGGATATAAATTAAAATAATAAACTTAGACCTCTTTGAGAAATTAAAGGGGTCTTGTTGTTTGAACAGCATAACAGTGTTTGAAAACCAACATCTTTTACATGATTTATTTAAATACTTTTTATTAAATATATTAAAAATAATAACTTAAGTATTTGGCATGGCTTGTGCAACTTACTGCTTAATCTTTTATTTTTAGTTTAAGTTGCTATGCGTGAACAAATCTTTAATCCCCATAAGCGGGCTTTGCTCTTTGAGCAATATGCAACAGTTGCAGCCTCAACTGAAATTGCAGATCCATTTGCACGGCATGATCAAGAAGCCATTCAACCTGCTCCTGAGAAGTTAAATAAAGTCTTAATCGCAATTATTGCCGTTGCTTCAGCACATCTTGGAATTTGGTATATCGCAAAACAATTACCGACGCCAGCTTTAGATATTCATAAACCCGAACCTGTGGTGATTGAAATTGTAAAACCAGTTGAACCACCTAAAGTGATTGAACCCAAAATTCCACCGATTACTGAAAAACCAAAAGTTCCACCTGTGGTGGAAAAACCTAAGCCAATTCCTAAACAAGTTGAACAGCCAAAACCTGTCCAAAAAAGTGTGGAGCAACCTAAACCAGTTGCAAAAACGGTGGCTGAGCCAACCCCACAAAAAGTTGCAACACCTGTGGTCGCAAAAGAAGTAGTCGCCGAACCGGTAAAAAAAGTTGCTGAGCCTGTAAAAGCTTCAGATGACAACTTGCCAGTGACTGAAGCCAAAGGTTATGCCGGATATCTCAGTAATCCTGCACCTGAATATCCTGACCAAGCTTTAGAACGTGGTTGGGAAGGCTCAGTCATTTTACGGGTCAAAGTATTAGCAAATGGCAGCCCTGATACGGTCAGTGTTAAGCAAAGTAGCGGCAAAAAACTTCTAGACAGTGCTGCCGTAAGAACAGTAAAGCAATGGAAATTTTCACCTGCACTAAAAGGGAAAACACCTGTAGAAGGCTGGGTCGATGTTCCAATTCATTATCAATTACCGAAATAAAATTTAAATTAAGAGGATATTTTCATGACAGATATTAATTCATTGATCCATGACGGCACGATCTGGTTATTAGTCGCTTTCTCAATTGTGACTTGGGTGTTGATTGTGGTTAAGGTGGTTCAGACACAGCGGGCGACTAAACAAAGTAAGCTTTTTGTAGAAGAATTTTGGAAAGCGAAAAATTTATCCGATGCAGTGACGAAATCTGAACTTGGTGAAGGCCCGGCAGCACGCGTTGCTAACACAGGTTTCCAGACATTAATTGAAGCAGATGAAAAGACGCATCAAGACTTACAAAACAGTTGGAGCCGTCAGGACTTATTAGAGCGCCATTTAAGTAAACAAGTTCTTACCGAGCGCCGTCAATTAGAAAAAGGCTCGGCTTTACTGGCTTCTATTGGAAATAACGCACCGTTCATTGGTCTGTTCGGTACAGTATTTGGGATTATTCATGCATTACAAGCGATTGCTCATTCAGGTAATGCAAGCATGGATGTCGTGGCTGGACCAATTGGAGAAGCGCTGGTTGCAACGGGTATTGGTATTGCAGTTGCTGTACCTGCGGTACTTGCCTATAACTACTTCGTGCGTAAAGTAAAAACAATTGGCGCAGATCTTGATGATTTTGCAACGGACTTCGTGAGCCTGAATCAAAAAGCAGGATTCCAACTACCAACTGCAAAAAAGGGTACGACTGGTAATACGGCGCTTAAAGATAATTCTGCTAAAGAAGTGAAAGAGAAAGGAGTGTTTGCATAATGGCAATTTCTACTTCTCAAGAAGACGATGTCGTCAGTGAAATTAATATTACGCCGCTGGTCGATGTCATGTTGGTTTTACTCATCGTATTCATTGTGACAGCTCCTTTGTTAACAAATACGGTGAAAGTAAATTTACCCAAGGCAGCTCCGACTCAATCTACAGATCAAAACAAAGCTGTGGTCATTAGTGTAAATCCGCAAGGTGAAATATTCCTTGATAAAGATAAGGTGACACTTGCTAACTTTGAACAAGAAATAAAGTCACGCAAAAGCAGTAACCCTAAATTAGCATTAAACTTAAATGCTGATGAGACTGTACCTTATGGAACAGTCGCAAAATTATTGGCAAGTATTGAACGTGTAGGCGTAGATAAACTCTCTGTGATTACAGTGCCTAAATAATTATATCCCCGTAAAAAAAGCTGCTTCGGCAGCTTTTTTATATTGTGAGTACAGATGAGTATTAAGCTTTCCAGAGTTTTTCAAAACGCCATGTCGGAAAAATCGTATGTTCAGGAGCTAAACCACCAATATTTTTAGCTGCTGCGTCAATCGTATGGCTAAATCCCCAAATGAGCATTCCACCACGTTCATGTTGAATTTTTTGTGCTTGCGCTAAATGGATTTTGCGTTTGGCTAAATCAGGCTCAGCTAGTGCTTTAAAAAATAATTCGCTATATTCAGGGTCTTTAAAGTTCACACGATTGGTTGTGGAAATTGGGGCATCGTTAACAACAGCAGTTGATAAATAGGGCGTGCCTACGTTGGTCGCATTACTCGATAATTGCCACTTATTACGATCAGGGCCATTAAACGTAGCAAAATCGACTTGTTTAACACGAATATTCACATTGGCTTGTTTTGCTTGCTCGGCAAAAATTAATGCAGGTTGAACACTACTCGCAGGGGTAACAAGCTCAACACTTAAACCATCTTTAAAACCTGCTTGCGCTAATAGATTTTTTGCCTCGGCAATATTTTGTTGGCGCTGCGGCAAATTGAGAAAGGCAGGGTCTTGCGGCGAATAAAGATCGTTGGCGATTCGACCTTGTCCATTTAAACCTCGTTGTACCAACTCCTCTCGGTTTGCAATCAAACGAAATGCCTGACGCACTCTAGGATCATTAAACGGCGCTTGTTGAGTATTAAAGTCAAAACTATTATGCGTATTGGTCGCAGAGCGTATGGTTTGAATGTGTTTTGCTTGCTCCAAAATTTTAATATATTCAGGGGAAATTGCATTTGCTACATCAATTTGCCCAGCCAATAAAGCATTTAATCGAGAGACCTGATCTTTAAAATCAATCACTTCAAAACTATCTGCATAAGGTTTGTCAGGTTTAAAGTAATTATTAAAACGGGTAAAAACAGAACGTTGCCCCGGAATGAACTCTTTGACTTTATATGGACCAGCTCCGACTGGATTATGAATAGGGTCGAAGTCAGTCGGTACAATTCCTCCAAAGTTTACCCAAGTTTCTGGCAGTGCAACAAAGCCGGGAATCGTACTAATAAAAGGAATACGAACAGTGTATTCATCTAGTTTTTGAATACGATCTCGGTCAATCCACTGCACCAGATTACGAAATGGTGAAGCGAGTTTAGGATCTGTTAGGCGTTTCACTGAAAAGATTACATCATCTGCGGTAATAGTTTTACCGTGATGAAATTCTAAGCCTTTGCGTAAACGAATGGTCCATTCGCTTGCATTGTGATTAGGTTCAGCAAACTCGGCTAAAGCAAGTCGGGGCAGCATATTTTCATCCCATTCCCATAACTTATTATAAATAGCGAAACCTCGTGTAATACCACTTCCCGATGCTGAAAGATGAGGATCTAGACTGCCTGATTGTTGTCCTCCAATTAAACCCAAACGTATAACTCCTCCATGCTTAGGCGTTGCTGAAGAGGTAGTTTTTGATTCGGTACTATTATCTGGAGAGGGGCCACAGCCTGATAAGCTGCTCATTAAAGAGACGCCACCTAGCGCCGTGAGACTTTGTGTTAAAAATTTTCGACGTGATAACAGAAATGTTTGATTTGTCATTATAAATACCTGATTAGATCTTCATCTTCTAAGGTATTGCAGAATAAATGCCAAGTTTTTTATATGGTTTTACTATATTTATCATTAGCTTATAGAAGTCTTGTTTTTGGTGAGTGTCTCTATTTCAACAGCTTTGTTGAAAAAATAAACATGAATAGAAGTGATAAATAAAGAATGAGAAATTAAAAATAACTGAATCAATTGGTTAAGGATAATTATTTGGTCGTTTATTGGTTGGCATAGGCTTTGCGTAACGCCTTGTAAATTTACTTTACTGAGTGTGATATGAGACAGCCTTTTCAATTAAAACCTTTAGTTATTGCGCTTAGCGTATTAGGGACGACTTTACCGTTATATGTTTTTGCCGAAGAAACACCACAACAAGCAGGCGATTATGAAAGTGATGTAATTACTTTGTCAGATGTAGTCGTTACTGGAGCAGCTAAGAAAACCACCGTTGTTCCCAAACGCAAAGTGACCTCAATTTATGGAACGGATAGCTCTGTATTGGATACCCCGCGTGTAGTATCCCAAGTATCAGAACAACAATTTAGAGAAGATGTTATTCGAAGTGCGGATGATCTTGTCAAATATGCACCTAGCATTACGCGAGGCGGGGGACAAAATGCTAACTTTGCTCCACAAATTCGTGGACAGAACTCAGAAGTTTTTCAAGATAGCCAACGAATTTATAGTACCCGCCATCCGACCAATCTCAATGCTTATGAAGGAGCCGATATTGTGGCAGGGCCAACAGGTGTAATTTTTGCGCCGACTTCAGGTTCTGGTGGATATATTAACTACCTGACCAAAAAGCCTAATTTTAATAAAGCCGAAACCAATATCTCTGGGACTGTAGGTTCCATTTACTCAGGTAAAGGCGCAGAGCCTAATTTCTCTGTCAGTATTGATCACACGGCACCCATTTCAAAAGAATTAGCATTTCGCGTGAGTGCAACAGCACAAAAGACAGATGACTATTATGACAATGTGAAAAATAACTTTAATGCATTTTATGGGGCACTTGCTTGGCGCCCAAATGATCGTTTACGGGTAGACTGGAATATCAGTTACGATGACTATTACGATTTTAATGTGACACATGGCTGGAATAGAGCGTCGCAACAATCAGTTGATAGTGGTCTCTATTACAAGGGTAGAGCTACGCCTATTATTCAAAACGGTTCGACTTTTTGGTCTCCTGTATTTGAATCGGGTGCGGCAAATTCTAAAGTCATTGGTTGGCAAACTCGTCAGAAGAACGATAAAAACCAATATGTGGCTGTTGGTGGAGTTCAGACCACACCGTTACCGAACTCAACTGCTGATCAAGCGGGAACTATTAAAGGTTGGGTCTATGATCCATCAATTCCTGGCAATGAATTGGTCAAGCTAGATGATAATGTTTCAGGACGTAGTGAAGATAAAAATAGTGCCAAGCGATTTAGCACTCAATTAAAAGTAATTAAAGATTTAAATGAACATTGGTCTATTGCAAACAGTACGCTCTATCAAAATAACAAAGATTTAGGCGACTCTGTTGGAAGCTTTTTTACAGATTTAGATCATGAGTTAATTGATAACCGACTAGAATTTTTAGGCGACTATGATTTTGAAATAGGTGGCGTAAAAATTAATAATAAAAGCAGTACAGGAGGAACATATCGTCATGAGAAGTTTACCTCTTTAGCTGCAAATAATAGTTTTAATATTAATCCATATGATTTAACCAATGATCCATCACAGAAGAACCCTGGTGATTTACTGGGGTTAATTAACAATAGCGGTTCAACAGGAGGTTGGATTGGACAAGCCGGAGTACCACAATATTCTCAATATTTTGGTTATTTAAATTTACCGCGCATGTACCCAATTGGAAATGGTTTATATGCAGAAAAAGGTGGCTTCCCACCAAATGGAGGAGGAGCTGTTTATACGGGTTCTGGTTTTTGGGATACGTTGAGCATATTCACTCAGCAAAATTTTACCTTTAACGATGTATTCGGTATTAATTTAGGTATTAACCATAGTTCTGTAAGAGCAAAACTTGAAAACCCACTTGTTTTAACCCCTACAGATGTCCGTTCATCGAGTGATAAATATAGTCTATTGAGCTATCAACTTAGTACGTTTATTAAGCCTACGGCGAAAAGCACACTCTATTTTACCTATGACAAAAGCACCGCATTAAATACGGGAGTATTTGGGCCTTTCTTGATTTGGGGCGCAGGAAATCAACTCAATCCATTAGCTTTTGACAGTCAAAGTGAGCTAAAAGAAATAGGATTTAAGTATGAACCTATCACTGACCAGTTATTTTTAACCCTAAGTGGGTTTGAACAAAAACGGGATTTATCACCAGATACGAACGGTAATATGGCTCGCTTTGAAGTAAAAGGTATTGAGTCATCATTAAGATGGCAACTTCAAAAAAATATAGCGATTGGGGGCAACTTCACTTATTTAGATGCTGAATACAGCTCTATTATACCTGCTGGTTTTTCACCATTTGGCTTTCATGCGGACAATGCTACGGTTTGGGGAGACAATAATGCTTTAAACCAACGTAAAGCCGGACGTTATGATGCAGCTGGAATTCCCAAGTACTCTGCAAGTGCTTATGTAGATTACCAACATCAGTCTGGTTTTGGGGTCAACCTATCAGGATGGTGGACAAGCTACTGGTACACAAACTTAAGTCAAACCGTGAAAGTACCGAATAACTATAATCTGGACTTAGGTCTTTATTATCGCCAGCCACAATGGACGGTGGGCCTCAATATTCTCAATCTTACCAATGAACGAAATTTTGTGAATGGTTTGGCAGGAGCAAATAGCGAATTTCTACAACCAATGCGCCCTCTGACTGTACAGGGCCAATTTAGTTATAAATTTTAAAACTCATCCGCTATTTCTAAGAAACTTAAAAAGCCATACCTCTGTATGGCTTTATTATTAATACGGGATATAAAACACGTTAAATCGTGAATGTTGAAATAACAACAATAATACCTTTCAGACTGTCTATCTATCAGCAGCATTGAGTCAATTTTATTTTTAATATTTTATTAAGTATTTGAAATTATTTAAATAAATTAAGTGGCATAGAAGTTGCCAATATAAAAATAGATTTATTTAAATGGAGTCACCATGTTTAAGGTTACAAAAATTAGGCAGAGTATTTTAACTGCTATGTGGGGAGTAACGGCGAGTGTTTCGACATTAGCTTTAGCGAACGATGATGCTGATGCAATTCCTGCTGAGCAACAAGCTCAAGTGGTAAATGCTAAAGATGTAAAAAAACTAGGCGATGTCATCGTTACTGCACAATATCGTGCACAAAACATTCAAAAAGTTCCAACTGCAATTACAGCAGTTTCAGGCAAAGATTTGGCGGCGAAAGGCTCAACATTTATTGGTGATGTTTTGACTTATACGCCCAATGCAGCAGCTGAAAACCCTGATGGCGATAGTCGTCCACGTTGGTATATTCGCGGTCTGGGAACTGGCGATGTTGCAGCCTCTACAGTTTTCCCAGTCGGTATTTATGCAGATGGGGTTTATTTAAATGCGCCTGTTGCTGGTGCTGGAGATTTATTCGATTTAGAACGTATTGAGGTTCTACGTGGTCCACAAGGCACCCTTTATGGTAAAAACACCACGGCTGGTGCAGTAAATTACATTTCACGGAAACCCGTATTTTCAGACAAACCGACTGGTTATGGAACTATAGGAATAGGCGACCATAATCTTCGTACTTTTGAAGGCGCCGTGAATGGAGCCATATCAGATAACGTTGCCGTACGAGGAGCATTCTATTCAGAAGACCGCGATGGCTATGCAAAAAATTTAGCCAATGGTGAAAACTACGGGGATGTAGATAAAAAATCATTCCGCTTCCAGATACTAGGAAAAATTAATGATGACTGGAATGCTTTAGTCAATCTACATAGCCAAACCTATAATGGTCTGGGCAATAATGGTTCGTTAAGTATTGGAAAATACTGGGGTGTCTATGAAAGACCACAAGGCCGAGATACAAATTTAGATTTACCTGAAAGCAATAAAATTCAACATGATGGTACATCGCTCACATTAACAGGAGATCTAGGGGGTGGTCATACTTTTACATCCATTACAGCATTTGATAAAACCACTCAAAAATCCATTTCTGATGGTGACTATACGCCATATGATGTAGCAAGAAGCTATAGTGATAATGAGTGGCGCCAATACAGCCAAGAGTTTCGAATTTCATCCGATGCTGAAAAAAAGCTCAGTTGGATTGCAGGTTTTCACTACTTTAATGAAGATTTGGACTCTACAGGGGTAAGCGCACGAGTGAATAAAACACTACCGAATGGCGCTCCAGCTCAGACCGCGGGAACTCCAGCTTTCAGAGATATTACCTATAATCAGTCCACCCAAAGTTTTGCCTTGTTTGGTAACAGTACCTATAAATTTACCGATAAATTTAAAGTAACAGGTGGTTTACGTTGGACAAGTGAAGAAAAAGACATCGATCTAGACCTTGTTCAAATTACCACGGGCGATTACACCAAAGGCAGTTGGTGGCAAAAGGATGGGTACAGTAATGCTGTCTATAATCCAGCACCTAACGCAAATGGTTCAACAAGCCGTAAAAAGAGATGGAATGAGCTGACCTACGATATTACGCCAGAATATGAAATCACGCCTGATATCAATACATACTTCCGTTTTGCTCGAGGTTTCCGTTCAGGCGGCTTTAACACCGGTCTTTCAAGTAGTCTGACGCAACTTGCAGATGTTAACCCTGAATATTTAAATAGCTATGAGCTAGGGTTGAAGTCTAGCTTGTTACAAGGCAATTTAACGGCCAACGCCAATATTTTCTATTATGACTACAAAGATATTCAAACAAATTTATTGGTTGCGACCGAAGGACAGGGTGGAGGGGTAACCTCAGTTTTAGCAAATGGACCTAAGGCAGAAGTAAAAGGTGCAGAATTAGAATTAGATTATTTGGCAACCGATAATTTACGCCTACGCTTTGCCGGAGCCTATTTAGATAGCGAATACACCGACTTCGTTGATAAAAACCCAGTAACCAATGTCGTAAATGCTGACAATACAGGTAACAGCTTGGTTCGTTCTCCTAAGTACACCATCGGTTTAGGGGGTGAATATACCATTAACCTTGATAGTGGAGCACGAGTTATTGTGGGCACAGATGCAAAATATCGTGACCGTGAGTTTTTCTTAGTAAATCGTCAAGATTATTCAGTTGACCCAATCTTGAGTCAAAAAGCGTACACCTTATGGAACGCGAACGTTGGATATATCAGCGCAAATAATAAATACCAAGTTAATGCTTACGTTAAAAACCTATTAGATGAAGAATATCAAGTTCATGGGCGACCAAATGGTCCTGCTGGACAATATGTCTTAACCTATGGAAACCCACGTCAAGTTGGTGTTTCTCTCACTGCAAAATTCTAAGCTTTGCTTTACGGAGAAAATAATGGGAATTGAATTTTTTACACGTTTGCCGCTTCATGGCGAAACAGAGTTTTTACCCGGTGATCCACGTAATCGCGGTGATTGGGCCAATATTGAAAATGTTGAAAATACCGGAGCGGTTTCTAACTATAACGTAGGTGATGATTTTACCTATATTGATTATTTAAGTCAGATCGCACGGGCTGCAGAAATTAATGGGTTTGCTGGCGCACTCATGGTGAATGCTCCAACGGGTGAAGAGCCTTGGACAGTATGTTCATTGCTGGCAAGAGAAACCAAAAAACTTAACTTTGTGACTGCATTTCAGGCTTATCATTTTAGTCCATATAATGCTGTACAAACTGCGGCAACTTATCAGCGTGCAACTGGCAATCGATTGGTTTGGAATATTATTAATGGCGGCTCGGAAGTGATTCAACGTCAAGTAGGTGATGATTTACCTCATGACGAACGTTATGCACGTGCTACAGAGTTTCTAGATGTTGTAAAAGGATATTGGAATAATCCTTCATTTCACTATCAAGGAAAGTACTATTCGGCAGAAGGTGGTGGATTAAAATATCCACTGAATAAAGCGAGCCTTCCTATTATTTGCACCGCAGGTTCTTCGGAAGCTGCTCGTGAATTTGGAGCGAAACATGCCGACTATTATTTAATGAGAGCTGAAAAACCTGAAGAAATCGCTGCATTGATTGCTGATGTACGTTTACGTGCAAAAAAGTATGGTCGTGAAAATATAAAATTTGGTTTATCAATAGATACAATCGCACGCCGTACTGAACAAGAAGCGTTGGCTGAAGCACAGCGGTTTCTTGATGAAGCAGCTGAAAAGCAACGCTTACATGCAGCAGCAGCCCATGCGGGTTTACGTTCAGCACGCGTATTAAGCTTCGAAAAAGAATACGCTGAAAAAGATGGTAGTAAAAATGTCAGCGACTTCTTTATACATCCAAATGTATGGTCTGGCTTTGGGTATATTGGTGTTCCACCAGGTGTTGCTTTAGTGGGAAGCTACCAACAGATTATTGAGCGTATTCAAGAATATAATAGCATTGGCATAGAATTATTCTTTCTTGCAGGCTATCCACATCTTGAAGAATCATACCGACTTGGTGAGCACGTACTACCATACTTTAAAAAGCAACGTGTTCAATTACAACCTACAGTAGCTACACCAGAGTTTGATATTGCGCTTTAACAAGTGATCGTTGTTTAAATATGCCTGATTAGTAAGCTAGTCAGGCTTTTTAATTTTTCTATATATAAGTTTTATTTTATCAAGCAATTTTTCACAATTAAGATAATTATTATCAATAACTTATATATTTAACTAAACCAAATTTAGTCTCAAGAATCTTCATACTGAACCTGAAAATTCAGCGTGATAAGCATCGGATAAGGGCTATTTATTATGACAAACGTACACAATATCTTTAATCAAAGTAGATGCACGTGCTGGAGATAAAGGCACAGAATATTCTTCTAATTTTGCAATCAGAGAAATTCGATCGTAGGCTTGAGCAAATGGTGCAATGTTCGTAGGCAGTTAAACTTGATGAAGATCATCATTTAGTTGAGTTTTATAAGTGTTATCTGAATAAAGAAATCTTTATTCCAGTAATGTTGTCATCAATGGCAGCAATATTTTTTATCGTACAACTGTGATGGTAAGGCAACATTAAGAAGGAAATGTTGCTAAGAGCTTGATAGAACTAAAGACTTCATAAGGAATGATACAATTGTTCGTATAATGTATATTATGTTAAATAAGATATTTAGAAATCTACCATATATAAGACTCTGGCTACTCTACGTTGCTGCTACGCCGTTTAGGCTTCACTACACTGAATTATAAAAAGCTTATAAGCTGCATCTGTTGCTTGAGCAACTTACTAAGCCTTGGCACTCTTAACGACTTAAACTGGCTGAACCCTATTTCTAATCTTCGCCAGAGTAATTCTCTAGACAGCTTCCTATAATTTGTAATTACACTTTTATATTTACCCTAGTGAACTGCACATCACCTTTACGAGCTGTATTTTGCGATTACTACTGGCTGCTATATAGATTTATTTTTCTAAATCGCCTTTTAAACATCAATATTATTATTTTGCTTAGGCTAAATTCGAACACATTGATTATTTCATATCCTATTGAAAGTTAAGTAAAAATTTTTAAAACAACCTTTACATACACATAAAAATGTTATAATACATGTGTTGTGCATCTTGTTTCAAAGCATCTTCATTAACAGTAAACTATAAATTTCTTTAATCAGCCAGTTTCGATAATCAATTACAACCTAATACGCTTCGGGATGTCAACGAGTGATAAGTCTTTCTGAACATAGATCATCGAGATGACTTCTTTCTATGTTAATTAGGTTTAAATTCCAACCCTCTCATTTTCCAACTAGCTCAGGTTATAATAATGGACTCCCAAATATTGTTGATCTATTATGAATGTCTCCAATGACCCTTTACACGGCAAAAAACTTGCTGACATTTTGGATGAATTATTAGATTACTACGGTGGATTTGAAGGCTTAAGTCGTAAAATTGAAATTAGATGTTTTTGTATAGATCCAAGTGTTAAATCATCATTGCGATTCTTACGTACCACACCATGGGCACGTGAAAAAGTAGAAAACTTATATTTGTATGTTTTACGCCAAAAAGCTAAACAGAAATCGTAGCTATCAAAACCCTAGCCTCTGCATTTTAATTAGTGGTGGAATGCCACCACTCTCCTAGACAAATTTAGTCTATGCTAGGTTTATAAACCAAATATTTTATAAGTTATCACCTTAGTGTTCTATTTGAGTTTTAATCGTTTACCAAGTTAATCACTCATTCAGATGGCTTTATAATTTTGCCAACAATATGTTCATGCGTAGGTACAAGCCCTGCTTTTAGACCCAGTGGCTTAAACACCTTATCTAACACTGATTGAGTAAGTTTACCTTTGTCCTGCTCAATATCAGTTAAAGTCCGACGGCTTATACCCACCAAAGCAGCATATTGTTCTTGCGACAAACCCAGTACATTCTTTCGCAAATGCGACAGCAATTGTCCCAGCGTAATTTCACTCAATAAATATTGCTTATATAAATCGATAAGAACTTGCTGACGGTCTTGGGTCTGATTTTTTATATTCATTGCAGTTCCCATCTTTTCAATTTAGCTTCTATGTAATCAAATGACAGCGCTGGCATTTCAATAATTTTTTTCGGTACTCCTTTATCAACTAATCGCTGTTTTAGCCCAAGCAGATTAATTGCCAAAGACTTTAATGTTCCTAGAGATAAATCAGGATCACACCAAGGCGCAAGTTTTTGAGTAATTTGAGCCCAACGGTATTCACCGCCTTCTTCATACGGACTTCCCCAAGTCGTCGATCTGGTCACAACTTCTGGATCAGCTTTCATAGGTGCAAAATCGTAAATAGGAGAAAGAGAAATTTTTCCAGATTTTTTTAGAAATGATGTATTACGACCATGATTATCTGAATTACCGAAAATAATATTGAGTAAGTCTCTTTGTAACCATTCGCAGATAAATTGTGAAGCATCAAAATCTGAATCAATGCGAGTCAGTAATCTACATAGATCTTCAATTACTTCAAAATGGTTAAGATGACTACCAGAAGATTTATTTAGTACCGAATAAACAGATTCTAAGCCATGGCGATGCCATTGTTGATTACACCATTCTGTATCAAACCTTGGTAGCCACAAAGAAGGATACTTTGTACCTTCAATGAGCTTCATTTGTGTTGTTTCAATCGTATTGAAACCTAATTCATTGAGTACCTGATAGTAATAATATTCGGCTCTGAGAATGTCACAATCAATCTCGCTACGTTTATTTCTCGGAAACTTAACTAAATAATGTTGATCTGGCTGATCAAAATTTTCTTGATACGTATCAATCCAGACTTTTTGTTCGGGTGAAACACGGATAAGTAATTTGGGAGCTTCCCCGCCTGCGCCAGTTGCACCACCACTAATCGCCCCCATTTGCTGAGCATATTCCAGAAAATCAATATTCCGCTCAGCCACATCTTCCTTACTAAAATAACGTAAGTGTAAAGTTGATTCAGGATTTATAGGTGGAAGCGCCTCTTTAATTCGTAAATTACCAACAGGAGCAATTCCCCCTTTTTCTAATAAGATACTATCTTGCTCGGCATGGGTTAAACGTCGTAAATCTAGATAATTCACCCAATAACGTCGTGCAGCACCAGAAGGAACAATATCATCTAAAAAACCAAACCATGTGCTCGATTCATGTTTTACAAGTATTTGTACAGGAAGTGATAAACTACAGGCGTGCTCATCCCGCCTGTCTAAATATTGAATTGCATAATCTAATTCATACTCTAATTCACTTGTACTCGCCGAGCCCTGTTTAGACTCTAATAATTTTAGTTCAGCTATATCTAACCAGTTCGCATCAAGTAGTGCTTGTATTGTTAATTTTTTCATTGAAGTAAATGAGCAAATATTTTCTCAAAAATACTATAAAAAAGACTTTTTGTGAATATATTTGCGCATTTTTATTTAAACATCTAAATTTTGCGCAAATATTTGCTCATTACTCTATTTGTAATAGGAACCAAAACTTAGAAATACTGCTTTATAAGGCAGCCCAGTGAGTGAGCTGATTTTGCTTCAGCCCACTTTAAAACCTAAATAGCCTGATTACTGTTGATAGACTTTCTTCCCATTAAAAATAGTCCATACCACCTTTGTTTCAGCCAACTGTTCAGGCGAAACCTTAAAAATATCTCTATCTACTAAAATCATATCGGCTTTTTTACCCGGTTCGAGCGTGCCGATACTTTTATCTAAATAAAGTGCCTTAGCCGAATTAATCGTATAAGCCTTAAATACGGTATCTCGATCAATCGCTTCCGCTGGGTTTAAAGCATCTCCTTCAATTCCTTTTCTTGTAATTGCTGTAGCCATGGCAACAAAAGGATTGGCTGTTGAAACTGGTGCATCGCTTGCGCCTGCAATTGTCGCGCCGTTAACCAGCAACGAATGTGCTGGATACATCCCCTTATAAGAAGCTGCATCAATATAAGGTTTTACCAGTTCTTTGTTAAAACTGTCTTCGTAGGCCCATGCTAGTTGCATAGAAGCAATCACATTATTTTGTTTAAAGCGCTTATAGTCTTTAGGATCTACGAGCTGGAGATGAGTAATACTATGTGGGACATTGCTCTGACGTTTTGAGCGAGCATATTCAATTGCATTTAAAGATTCCTGTACAGCTCTATCCCCAACAGCATGGATATGAACCAGCATATTTCGCTTGTCAGCTTCATCAACAACTAACTTAAAGGTATTTGGGTCAAATAACAAAGTCCCTTGCTTGTTACTATTAGAATATCGGCCAAGTAGTGCAGCTGATTGGGCTGGGAACTCTAATACTCCATCCGCAAATACCTTTACACCAATTAAATTAAAGTTATCTATGTTTTTATATTTACTATTGATTGACTCAATGATGTTAAAAACTTGAGGCGTACTTTTTGAATTAATTACATGCAAACCAGAAACTCGCGCCGTTAACTCTCCTTTCTGAGATAATTCTTTATACATTGGAATCATCCCCAGTGTTTCCTCTGTATTTTGAATATTGGTAATTCCCTTATTCGGACTGGCATTTGCAGCAATATCCATCCATGCCGTGAGACCCAAACTGTTATAGTATTTGACCGCTTCTTTAGAGCCTTTATAAAGCAAATCATGTGATACAGATGGAATTTTATCACTCACCATGTCCCAGCCAGAATCGACCACAAATCCAGTGGGTTCAAATTTTTCATTATGTGCAATATTTTGCTGATCCTCTGGGGTTAATTGCTGAATGAAGTTCGCATCTATACCTGCTTTTTTTAAGAGTGCTTGGTTTGCCCATGCCGTATGATGGTCGCTACCCACTAATGCAATTGGACGATCTTTCCATTCATTATTGTTAAATACATTGGATAGTTGGTCAGCTAATTCCCAATATTCTGACGATAACCCATTTAAAAATAGAACATCTCCAGCAACACCCGTACCATCCAGACTCGATTGTCTAAGTTTTGTTTCCACCTTAGAAATATCTATTGTTGTATCATCACTATCCATGGTTGCTAATACAGCCTCTACACCAGAAGCTAAAGCATGAATATGACTATCGATTAAACCTGGCATTAAAACTTTATTATCAAGATCAAAAACTTGTGTCTTGCTATCTGCAATTTTTTTAATTTCTTCGTTACTACCCACTTTTATAATTGTTCCATCATGGGCAATTGCGATGGCTTGCTGAAAAGAGTTCTTATCTTTAGCGGTATAAATTTTTCCATTAATATAAATACTTTCAGCACCATTCTTGTCGGCACTATCATTGTCTGTACATCCCAAGTTTATAAAGAGTAAACCTAGGCTGAGTGCTAAAAATCCTTTTTTAAATTTCATATTTAACTCCAAAAAATAATTTAAATTCTAATAATCGTTTTCCAATCTTCTTGTTGATATGTTTACATCCAGTCTTTGAGCACTTAGGTCTATCCATCGACTACGGTTTGCTCACCACTCATACCTTTAGATAGTTCAATGCGATGCTTTGCGCTACTCGCAAAAATCTCTATTTCACTGTTTGGTAGGCCCGTTAGTCTTGAGCCCCTAATTGCAATTTTTGTTTTTAAGATTTCCATAAATTAATCTCCATTAGGTAATGGATAAACTAATTTTTAAGTTTATTTAAGGATATAAAAAGAATAGAGAAAATACCGATTTATGAGATTTTTGTCCGCAAATCGGACAAAAAATATTCTAAAAATAATCGTTATTCTGGTTTTATAGTGATGAACTAGAATGGCTTCCTGAGTCAAAGCTGTCTTTTGACTTTTTCCTTTAAAATTTTTGTTTAAATGTCATATCTAATCTAACCCAGATTTATAAAATAAATTTTATAATTTAAATAATGGATAACTAAATATGGATCGTTTTAAAATTATTTTATTTATTACAAGCACATGTTTAACAACAACTATTTACGCCAAACAACAAGTCGTCTGTGTTTTTGACCCAATTGGTAAATCGGGAGATGCTTTCGCTTTAGCCAAAGATTATGCACTTGAAGCCAAAAATTGGGGAGCTGATATATCTTTAAAAGCATATATTGATGAACGAATTGCGGCTGAAGATTTAAAAGTCGGAAAATGTGATGGTGCTATTATTAGTGGTTTGCGTGGGCGTCAATTTAATAAATATACAGGATCTTTAGATGCTGTTGGCGCATTAACAAATATGAAAACGGCAATTAATGCCTATAAGCTATTGTCCTCACCTATGGCCGCAAAAAACATGGTGGTAGGTCCTTACGAAATCGCAGGTTTAGGCACAATTGGCCCTGCATATTTATTTGTAAATGATAGAAGTATCAATACACTCGCTAAAGCTGCTGGTAAAAAAATTGGGGTATTTAAATATGATGAAGCCCAACCAAAGCTTGTTCAACATGTCGGAGGTCAGGCTGTATCGGTAGACGTCACCAATGCGGGTGCGAAATTTAATAACCATGAAATTGATATTGTCCCCGCTCCTATTGTTGCATTTAAACCTTTCGAACTACACAAAGGTCTAGGTGAGAAAGGAGCTATCATTCGTTTCCCTTTAACTCAAATTTCGGCAAATTTTATTATTCGTAAAGATCAGTTTCCAGCTGGTTTTGGGCAAAAGTCGCGAACTTGGGTAGCCAGCCAATTAAATAGAACCTTTGGCATTATTGCTAAATATGAAAGTGATATTCCTTCAAAATATTGGATGGATATTCCAAAAAATGAACAATTAAACTATATAAAAATGATGCGCGAGGCACGCATACAGCTAACCAAGTCAGGTATCTATGACCCTAAAATGATGAACTTTCTAAAAAAAGTGAGATGTAAAGAAAACCCAAGTAATTTTGAATGTGCCTTAAACGATGAATAAGTAATAACGCAGCCCTTACTTTTCATCTGTTTTTTGGGATCTACAGGCTGAACCATGCAATTAAACAAGCCTTTTATAATAAATCGCTGTACCGTCATAGTTCCCATTTGAGCTTAATGCGAAATTTGGAATTACACCCACACGAACAAATCCAATTTTGCTATATAAAAGTTCGGACACATCGCCTTCACGTGTATCTAAGACAAGTAAGCGCAGACCATTTTTTCTTGAAAAATTTTCTAGTTCATTCAGTAGTAATGTTGCTATTCCTTGTTTTCTTGCCGTTGTCAGAACCATGAGTTTTTCAACTTCAGCTCTGTGAACGCCGTTTTTTTTACTCACCAAGGACAATTGAACACTACCTACTATTTTTTCTTGATGAATGGCAATCCATAGACGGCTATTACCTTGTGCTAATTTATGGTTAACCTCACGCCAATAATTTAAGACCTCGTTCATTTCTATGGGAGCTAAGAAACCTATTGAAGCTCCCTTATTTACAGAATCTTCTAACAATAGCGATAGGCCTTCTTCATAATCGCCAATTTCATTTATCTCTAAAATTTCAATATTTTTCATATTTTTTCTCAAAGTTATTTGAATAAAAGAGGAATTTTTGTGTCTTCTCAGAACTAGGCGATTTGGTTGAAAAACAGGAAATCGTTACGAATTTTCTTGGATAATATTTAAACTTTTAAGATTATTATAATGTTTCACTCAATTAAAACTTTAGATAAAAATAGAACCTAGAAAGGCTCTATTTTTATTATTCATATCCTGTAATATTATGGATATTAAAAAATTTATCCAATTATAGCGTTGATACACTTTCAGTAAAAAGTGAAAAAATTCAAGTTTTAGCCTTGATTCAAAGAACCGTTGTCATATTACTCATTAGCAACCATAGAATAATCTATTCCTTTGACAGAAATATAAAGCTCTGGGCGCTCATCCATTATCTTATTTGCAATTCCTTGAAGCCAATTCACAGTTTCATTAAGACTCATCTTCTCTTTTGTTTCTGGATTTGCCCATTTGCGAGTCTTTCTCATACCAATAAGAAGACAACCAACGTAACATCGTTCATGATTCAAATATCGACCAACGAGTTGATCAACCAATGCTACTTTTAAATCTGCTCCAGTCCATTTATTTCGATCGTCATCAAGCTTTAATTCAATTGATGCATACTTATCTATAGCAGTGGGTAGTAATCTAATATCCGTTCTCTTTTCTGCAATTACTACTGCTTCTTGCGTTACGGTATAGACACCTCGACTATTTTGTTGAAGCCAAAATGAAATAAAGCGACGTAACTCAGTTTCTCCTTCAACTTTCCGAAGAGTATCGATAATACTCTGCTCATCATTCAATAAGTGGTGTTCAAAATCATCTAAACGATTATTTAGCACTGTAAATAGTGAAGCATCATCATAAGGTGAATAGTTTAATTCTCTATCGAATTTATTAAAAGTTGCCACACTCATAGCTTGAGGTTCTGAAATTCTAGCTGCAAGCTCACTAGCCATTTGTTTCAATCGACTACTTAGGTGACTGAATTCAGGAAGAGATGATAAGTTATATAGAATGGATATTGCGCCCACCACTTGAGTTTTAGAAAGGCATTCTAGTAGATATCCACCTGCTCGTTTAGCATCATCTTGCATATCAGGTTCATGCATCTCTTCCTCTTGTCGGTTATCTTCCATTACTTTCATAACTTGATACGAGCATATCACTAATTGTTCCAATATATTTAGTCTACGGATAGGCTCTATTTCTTCAAATGAAAGCTGTTTACCTCGATAACGATCACCAAATACTGTGGCAAATAATGCAACAACACCTTCACTTTTATCTTCACTAAATTGCATGACCCTATTGCAAGCTTTATCTAAATCAAGAGAAGCTAAGATCGCCACTCCTGAATTTCTCTCGTCAGTTGTGATTTGCGAAGTATCCAAGTAATTATCTATTAAATTTATAAAAGCTTCTTTAGATTCTGTTGAACCATATGTAGCAACAAGTTCAAAAATATGATGTAACTCGCTAAGACAGCCTTTCACTATTAGTCTAGAGATTGTATCTAGTTTACTCATAAGAGTAGAGAGAGCAATTTCTTTAACTAGCTGAGAACTTGAATACAAAATGTCTTGAAATATTGGAAATTTCTTTAACTCTAGAAAATCTTCAATTTGTGCGTGGATTTCACTAGTAAAGACCTCTTCAACAGCTGAAGGGTGAGCTATCTCTAATTTAGACAGAAAATCAGCAAAGCCATTTAACTCAATTGTAGAGATTCTAACTGCATTAACAGCTTCTTCGTGAGATAAGCTCTCTGCCCAATTAGACTTTTCCGAACAACACTTGACTGCTGAAAGGCTCATCAAGCTTTCATAAGAAAATGTATTCTTAGACTCTTTACTTCGTTCACTATATAAAGGAGCATCAACTTTTTTCCAAAAAATTGACAGTCTAGGCCTTAAAACCTCAAGAAAGTTTATTGAGAATACTGTCTCAACAAGCTTGGAGTCCCATGGTCCCCATTGATCAAGATGCTTTGCTTGTCTTAACATTTTAAACAGGTTGTAGAAAGTATTTTTCAACTCCTCCTCATGTAAGAAAAAGGTGTCACTACTTAAAACTTTTTCTCTCCATATTTGCCAACCCTTTATCCGTTTTTCTTCTTTTTCTTTATTCTCTAACTTCAGCTTCTGATGTTTAATTTCGAGTTCACTGGGCAGCGTTGGAGGCGGATTAAGTACTCTTTCGAGCTGAATACCATACTCTTCATTACCAGAGGTTAGTTCCACCATTTTTTGCGCTAATTGATGATTTTTTTCACTTCCTACAAATTGGAGTAGTTTTTGAAATGCTATATTCTTTTTATTAGGTGAATCATTACTAATAAAAGCATTCAATAACCATGGTATATCATTATCAGTAAAAGGATGTAATACGTTGTCATAATCAATTAAATAAGTATTGTGAAGAGATTTGAGTTCTTCTGCCAATTTCTCCACAAGACTCAAACATGCCCAGTAGTATGCCTCTCTTAACAAGACGTCTTTAGACAACAAATCTTGCAACTTTTCAATTTCTGTCCGAGCTACAATACTTCTTCGATGCTCTCCAAAATGAAAAGCTATTGTAAGGCACCATGCCCATTTTCGAATATCTTCGGGACCAGAAGGGAGTGTTTTTAAACAGGAATAAATTACGGCATCGACAAAATGATCGTATTTTGAATGGGCATCATACACTTCACAATCTTTATTACGATGAAGCCATATTGTTTCAGCAAAGTTATCTCTTAAATTGATCCGTTGTTCATTTGTTAGTGACTCTGATTTCACTACTTGAAAAAGTTGATATCCTAATCCATGGACATTATTTGGAACTTCATTTAGTGTTTTGACAAGATTTAAGAACTCAATTTCTGTAATAGCATGAGGCATAAGGTAGGATAAGATATTTCGAACCAATTGTTCAGGCCACCCTCCATGTATTACTGCATTTCCAATTTTTTGCTTTTGTTCTAAATTTCCAAACTCAAGTACAATCCATGCCGCATATAATCTATGTTGGGAGGGAAGATTGTCATCAAATAAAGCATTCCATGCCAAATCTATACAATCATTCATAGGAGTTAAGTAGATGAGTTCTAAAAGAAGTTCTCGGGTATCATATCCCGTATAGGCCTGTGGCCATAACTTTCGGACTACAGAAGCTAACTCAGGCGTTGCAATACGCTTTAATTCAGTATGACTAACACCTACACCACACCAGTTACTATTGCTAGCAAATTTTTCAACATATTTACAAATAAGATCTTCTCGATATTCAATGGACAATAATGCTGGTAAACCCTGACGGAACATTAATGATGGTGCTCGAATTTTCACTTCAGAATAAATATCGGGATACCATAATGCCATCCATGCTACGAGAGGTTCCATACTAGGTATGACGACTTTTTCTTCTTTAACAGTCGCAAATAGCTGTCCAAATAAGTCTCTTGTACTAAGTCCTTGCTTCCTACTTTTTTTCAAACGCTGCGCAGCTAAATATTCCTGAGTAGAGCGATGATGAAATCGAAATGCATTTACACCTGTCGGATCAAAAAGTGGGGTTCCAAGTAACTCCCATCGCTCTTCATAAGTCCAATCGGTGAGTATTTCACTAATGTTAATCATATCTACAGTATTAGTAGAAACTTCTAAATGAATTGATCTCCGCTTCATCATGAAAAGAGCTAAGGCTAATCGTTCAGCACCTTCAAGTGCCTTTTCTTCACTCAACACATTTCCTTTCTTACCTGATACAACTCGAATTTTTTGTTTAATTCCAAATTGCAGTTGTTCTTCAAAATTTCCCAATTTTTTTTCAGTAGAAAGTTGATTTAGGGCCGAAATAATTTCATACGGTAAATGATAAAGATGCCATAATTCTTTTTCTTCTAAATAATGTTCAAATGTTGCCGCATGATCAGGAGCATATGATTTAGCAAACTCTACTGTTTCATATCTATTAAATGGAAGTAATGCTAGAACTTGAATAGGTTCATTTGATAACTTTTTTTTCTTTGTCCTTTCGAACTTATCATCTTTTTCATGAGAGATAATAGTAATAAATACCTCCTCACCATCTACAAATTCAGCCTCATGTTCATTATAATTTTCTTGAGCCACTAATGTAGAAAGTGCTCTATAGTCTAACTCGTCATTCCAGTCATTTGGTCGGCAAGATATATAAAATCTAGAGCGTGAAAGGGCACTCCCTATAGCTTGTTTAATTTTCCTGAGTGCTTTACGAAGTGTGCCTTGGCGTAATTTTAATTCATCTACAGCATCTAGAAAGAAGGTAGCAGTATCACTCATCTCTTTCCAGCATTCAAATTCTTCCTCTTCTTCAACAGTAATAACATCAAAAAGTTCATGATCCTGAAGTAGCTCTAAAGGAATAAAAAATGAAAACTCTTTTTTACTCTTCAAGATTCGATGTTGCTGCTTAAATTCAAAAGTTTTACCACATTTCCCCTCGCCTAATATAACCACGCACTGACAGTTATTGATATTTTCCCAATTTACTCCAGTTTCTTTATTCCACCCAAAAGATAGCGAATTAGAATTTTTAAGATCATTTGAGGAATATGGAGCAAATCGACGTATGGTAGCAACGTGGTTATCTGTCATTCTCTTTGATATTCCTGAAATAAAAGAAGATTACAAAAACAATATACTCAAATTACTAAAGATTACTAGCTAAACAACTACTCAGCTTAATGACTAATCTCACAAGTATTCGCAACAAATATAAAGCATTCTAAAATCTCGTAATTTTAAGGTAATGTTAGTGACTTTTCCCTCACCCAACCCCCAACAAAAAATACTCAAGCAATCTCTTCCGTTCATCTGGTTTGTTTGGGTCTAAAAGCTGAACCATTGCCCCATCAACCACAAACAAAAACATGTGTGCATCTTGTTTTGAAGCATTTTCATTGCTTTTTAAAAGCAAATGATAGATTTCATTGATCAGCCAATTTCGATAATCAACTACGGTCCCATAAGCCTTTGGATGTGTTTTAGCAATTTCAAAAATCGCTTTGAACGGCAAATGGTAAAGCCCATCTAAGTCAGCGTGTAAGTAATAAATTTTGCGGAGTTTTTCAATTAGCGTTAATTCTTTTTGAACATTGATAATCGAGATGACCTCATGTTTAAGGCCATCTTTTTGAAAAGTGAGGCTCATTTCAATGAGGCGTTCTTTTGAGTGAAAGTAGTTATAAAAGGTAGCTTTAGGGATGTTTGCCGCCTCAATAATTCGGTCTACCCCGACATTATGAAAGCCGTATTTGTTAAATAAATATCTTGCTGAATGAAGTACGCCTAAAGCACGAAATGGAAGATCTGAATGTGGCATAGTTTTACCGTTATAAAAAATTATTGTTGTATATAAATGAGATATAAAAAGGCATAGCAAAGCCGTAAAGACTGTGCTTGGCACATCTCAAGTTTTAATTGTTGATCTAAGTTTTAAGTAATAACGAGCTAAAGCCTGAAAAAGCCTTACGGCGATCAAGCTGCGTTAAATGTTTTAAGCTGTGTCGTTATAGCTTTTGGCAATGGTTGCCAAGAAATAATGGATGTGCAAAGCCAACTCCTTATATATGGAGTTCTGCCAGAGCATAAGATTTATGGTGGCAGAACGGAAGAGGGTTCGCAGACTGGTTAAGACATCCAGCACACCCGAGGGTGTCCCTCTCCCGTCCTACCGCTACGGGAGGGAACGAGGAGCTTACGCACAAAACTATTCCTCAGAAGAAATAATCCTGATGCGGTCTTAATACGGTCTGCGACAACCGACTGGCAATGTAGGCCAGCCCGCAAATGGTAATCTTCAATATTTAAGGTGTCAATGTGAAATTGGCTAGAAATTATTTAAATAGTTATTATTTTTCATTTAATTACATAATTAAGAAAATTCTTAAGTAATATTTACAACCTACTTTTATATCATTAAGTTAAAGTTCAAAATTACAAAAACTTAAGGTCTAGAATGGCTTAAATGTTGAGCAACTATTTTCTTTTATGAGTTTATGGAAGCAAGTAAAAGATAATCTGCACTATTTAATCGTTCAATAATAAACCCTTATCTATTCATGATGTAATTTATAATTTTTAAAATATCAATGGATTTCATTAACACTGCACTAATATTTATAAATTCTTCCACCAAAATAATTATTTTATATAAAATACCGTTTATTTTTAATGATTAATATTTATTACAACACCAACCCATTAAAACCTATAAAAAACCACTTTCCAATTAAAATATTAATACAACTTAACAATAATAATTTTAAATTTAATCAAACTAAAATATAATATTTATATTAATTATTTCAGTCACTTATAACACAACAAAAACATTGCTATTTTCATTTAGTGCTTTAATTAGCACTAATAATCACATTTCAATTAGAAGTTATCTTTCTTGATAAAAAATAAAACCATTCCCACATCTAAAAACGATATAGTGAAAAAATCCCAGTAAAATATAATTTGTATCAAAAACAATTTAATTTTCAATAAATATAATATTAACAATCCAACTTAAATGGTATTTTATTAAAGATAAAATATAAGACTAAGACCTATAAATAAATCATACTTTCAAACGCTTTATAACCAATGGTATTTAAAATACCAGACAAAGCATCCAGCGCGATTACTTTTATTAACAATAAAATAAAGCGATTGGATAAAACATAATTTAAGAGGATTTAATCATGTCAACTTCATCAAACACTGTTGTTATTACCGATGATACTGGGCTATTAACCAATATCACATATATTGATGGTTCTGTTGTATATACAGACGGCGAAACCTGTGAACCACCACCCTCTATTACTAAAAAAGGAAATGTTTGGACTATCACTTTAGACTGTGACCGTAGCGGCTCTTCGCAGGTTGCTAATAGTTATGTTGAACTATTACAAAAAGGTAGTCACATGTTTGCTGATAGTCAAAGTAGTGGCGACACCCCTAGCAAGCTTAACTTCTACTTTGGCGTTAATTTGCAAACTTCGTCTGCTTCCATTCCCGTATATCTCGCTCAAGGTCACTATGTTGGACATAACAATTGGTGGTTTGGTAGCCTAGCCGTAACCAATATTGGTGGAAATAAACCTGTTCTATTAATCAATGGTACGAACGTCGCTTTAACAGGCGGTAATAGCTCATTCACTTTATCAAATATTTAAAGCTTATGAAGAATATGCCAATTCATCGTTCACTTAAAAATGAGCAGTCTCATTTCGAGGCTGCTTTTTATATATGCCTAATTTGAGTGTTCAGTATAAACTTGTACTTAAGCGACCCATCTCACAAATTAGGCCGTGTCATATACTTAAAGTGATAAGAGCAAAAAATGACTCAAAATAAAGTTGAATTAGCAGAGAAATTGTCAAAAGAATCGCATCAAGGTCAAAAGTATGGTCCTCATGATTACTTTGATTACCATATTAAAGGTGTGGTCAATTCATTAATTGAGCACCGATTTTCAGAAGTCTATATTATTACCGCCCTTCTCCACGATAGCGTTGAGGACACACCTCTTACACTAGATAAAATCGAAAGTTTATTCGGAAAAGAAGTCCGTGATGCCGTTGATGCATTAACTAAACGGGAAAGTGAAACACGCGAAGAATATTTAATTCGTTGTAGTTTGAATCCAATCGCTCGAGTCGTGAAACTTCATGATGCAGCCTTTAATGCGCATAACTCACATAAAGAAAATAATCAATCACGTGTAGATTATTACCTTCAAACCATGTTAATTGTTTCAACGGCGCAAGATAAGTTGGAATGAAAAGGTCGAATTAGCTAGGTTTATAAAATATAAGACGATCAATTTGATTTTGTAACGTAATCAAAATTTATCATTTAAAAAAAATTTTTTGCTCAACCCTATTTAACTGACTTAAGAATTGAGCAATTTTTTACGCATTTATGATCTACGGCGAACCTATCTTAGAGTTAGATACGTCCAACCTCTAAATATGGAATCAGGTTTTTATCAAAATGTGGTCGTGGGTCGCCTTCATAACTAATAAAACCATGCATTCCTGTTAAGCGCTCACCTTTATAAAACTGGTTTAACTGATAGCGTGGGTCTTTATGTGAAAGCGTAAAACTCACCACACCGACACCCTGCTGTTTTGACTTGTTATAGGCATCTTCAAGCATTTTATGATGCAAAGCTAAATCTTGTGGATGGCACATTAAGGTGTGTAGCACATGGTACTTGATAGAGTCACCAAGTTTAGGCAAACGCATGCCTTTGGTTAGCGGAGTCAATAAGTTATAAACGGGTCTAAAAATTCCAATGACTGAACTGTAATGTAAGATTTTGGTTTGTTTAATACTATGCTGATCCCATAAGCCAAACATGCCCACCAGTTTTTCACCTTTAAAATAAAGCAAAAAGTCCGATAGTTTTATTCCTGAAAAATATTGATGCCCTTGGGCGAGTTCTTCAAAGTTATAAGCTGGAATAAAGTTATAAAACTCGGCCATGTCGCTAATAAACTGATTCATGGCTTCCACATGCTGAGCTTCGGCAACACATGTGCGAATCTCTTGAAGATCACGCTGATTAGCTTGCTTTAAGAAAGTCGTGATTTTTCGTTTTGTGCCTGTGTCGGTCAGGCTTAATGTCTCGATAAGCCCTTCATCATAATAATCGGGCATTCCCGTTTTGCCCGTTTGGATGGCAGCCCGCGCCGCATGGTTATCATCAAAAATAATCATTTGGCTATAATTCGGTTCATGCATGGTTTGTTTTACATGCTTTGCTAAAACCTTAACCAGTGATTTCCCGCGATAGTTGTGGTCTACCCGCAAATCACCAGCGTATCGTAAGTTTTGAACGTTTCGATCGACATAACATGGACGGTAACCATTGCTATAACAAGCGACATGCTTCTGACTCTCGGTGTCTTCAATCACGACATGCAATTTATGTCGATAGACAATGTCAGACGCCCTAAAATAACTTGGTTCACGTTGAAAGCTAATTTGTATCCCTTTGGTGGTCATGGGTACGGCAATCAAGTCTCTTAAAGCCTGATCATCTGCCAAAGTGGCTTCTCGGGTAATCAGGGTATTATCAGCAAGTGGTGTATTTGTTTTCATTCATTATTCACCTGTTGTGCGGTCTGTGTAGGAACCAAGTTATTTAAACGCCCCATTTGGTCGAGTAACTGATAGACAAACACGACTTCGTCTTGGTCATTCACTGTTTTTTGGGTTTGTACATCAAGTAGCTTCTGCTCGGTATTGAGCAAATCAAATGTGGTTTTGGTGCCAACATCAAACTCTTTACGCGTGTAGACAAAGGCAATAGACGCGGCCTCTATGGCATTTGCCAGTGCTTCTTTATTTTGTCGAATGGTTTGAAGCTGTGCATAGCTCGTGCGTGTACGCTTATTCAAATCCAGTTCAAGACTTCGCGTTTTTTGGTTAGCCAAATCTATATCGGCCTGTGCTTTTTTGACATTGGCCCGATTTAAACCGTCATCATAGAGCGGTACATTCAACTGCACCCCAACCATATAGTTATTACTTTCGGAGCCAATATAGCTTGCTTCATCTTGCTTTCCGGCACGACTGGTGAGCATGACCGTAGGCCAAAGTTCACGTTTAGTTAAAGCGTATTGTTTCTCTGCAGCCTGTTTTTCGTATTTGCTACGCATTAAAGCTGGATGATTTTTGGTTTGAGCCAAAATTTCATCTAAGTTAGCGGGAATAGCAGGTAGTTTCTTAATTGCAGCAAGGTTTTCAGGTGTTACACCTGTCACTTGATAAAACTGTGCTTCGCTTACGGTTAAGTTAGATTGAGCTTGTGTAATATCTGCTTGGCCTTGGGCAACTTGAGCCAAAACTTGAGCCAAGTCTGCACGGGTAATCATACCCACGTCAAAACGGCGCTTCGATTCATATAAAGATCGTTGCAGATTTGCCATGGTCTTTTGTCTAAGTTCTAAAATCGCTTTCTTCTTTAATACGTCGGTATAGACCATCACAGTATTTAAAATAGTTTCCGATCTTTGGTCAGATAGCCCTTGGTTTTGTGCAGAGAGCTGGCTTTCGGCAACATCAATCCCCAAACGATGTCGTCCAGAGGTATAAATCGGATAATCCGCCTGCAATTGCAAACTTCGACCTTTACGGTTTCCTTCAGTTGGAAACAGCACTTGTGAAGGCGTATCTATTCTTTCATAGTCAAGTTGCCCGACTAAATTGACTTTAAGTCCATCACGCTGTTTGGCTTGTTCAAGCATAGCGGTCGACTGATTCACGCTTAAACGGCTGACCTCAAGCTGACTTTCGTGTCTTAAGCTGGCAGACAAAGCCTCGTCTAGAGTCATGGCATGTGTATTTGACACAAGCAACACGCCAAGATACAAGGCGTGTCGAAGTGTTAAAAACCGAGTATTAAATTGCTTCATCCCTTTCATAGTTGTTCCAAACTATTCAGGGTGACTTTTTTGAGTGGTTCAGGCTTGATATTACCTTCGATAATGCCATCAAACATGACCAGTTTTTTGTAGGCATTCCAACCATTATTGGCTTGGCGGATTTGAGGTTGGTCGAGCTGTCCCAAGTTTCGTGCAAGTTCATAATGGAAGTTTTGACGCAAGATACTGTCGATATATTCATTGTTAATGCTGTGATGAATTTCACCTTCAAAAAGCACGCAATAAAACGGCTTAACGTGTTGCTCGGTATCAATCGCCAGTAAAGAAATCGCTTTAGATTCCGTTTCATTTAACTGCGACAATAATTGCTGGGCAGTTTCAGGTGCGAGTTTCTCACCGACCAGATCTACACCAAAACGGCGGCCTTGGAACTCAAAACACGGAATTTGCTCGATAAAGCCAGTCACGCGTAAGCAATCATCCATACAGTAACGAAGCAAGCCATTACCCGATGTAATGAGTGGGCTCACCACATCACCTTGTTTAAGCTGCCACGACGGGATGATTTGTCCTTGTTTATCACCCTCTAAATATTCAAATTCATAGAAGTGACTTTGATACGCCAGCGGGTATTGATCGTTATAGGGAATAGTCACTACGCCTTCCGTCGCCCATAGCCCTTTGCCTTCAAACTGCACAGCAGGTAACTTCTCTTTTAATTTTTCGGCCCAAGCTTTTGAACCTGCGGTATCCCAACTCGACACTAAACTTAACTTAGGCCATAGTTGTTTGAAGTCGATCTGTACGCCATTTGAACTGTCAATTAAGGCTTGAGCACTTTCAGGGCTATGCGGTGCAGTCACTTCTTTTAATGAAGCCTGACGATTGCCCCATGAACCACTTTGTAAAACTTCAATCACGTCTTGTTGTAGTAACTCCAAACGCTCAAGCAATTGCAACGCAAAAGTTGGACTCCACACCGAAATCATGGCTAAGTTACGGTTTGCCACCAAATAGCAAATGGTGGCAAAGAGTGCATCGTCGGCATTGGCTGCAAATGCAACATTACTTGGAACCGCTTGGGTAAATTTAGATAAAATTCGCTTACCTACACCCAGTAGCGCACTATCATCATTTAGGTTTTTATCTTTTAAAACTTCACGCTGACTTTCTGGTAACCATGACACCGACCAGTAATGCGTTCCCGAACTAAGCTGCGGACATTTACGGTATAAACTCGCCATCCACGGCGCAATCGCATGGTCAAGCTCATCTAAAAACAGCTTGGTATATGGAATAAACTTGATTTGTTCACTCGACCCGCTGGTCGGCTGGAAACGAACCAGTTTACTACTAGACAGTGAAAGCTTTTGCTCACGATAACGTTGAATGTCTTCTCGCCATGCGCCATAACGTGTCGCAGGAAATGATTTTACAAACTGCTCATAGTTTTGAACTTTTTTATCTTTAGCAAATGTAGAGGTCTGTAAAATCGAATGCAGGATTTGACGTTGTGTCGCTTCTAACGCATTAAACTGTTTTTGAAAATTACGATCGGATGCATCACACCATTTTTTTAAAATAAGATGTGAGCCAAGAGTCAACCATTCATTAGATTTCATTGGATGGCCTCTCTACGTTTTGTTTTATGTGTTACACAGGCTTCAAATTTTCCCTTGCTCGTGGGTTTGGTGATGAGCTTTACTGGGAAACGCGCAAGATCTTTCCAGCCTAATCGACCAATACACGGTAATTCTGTACCCGCACTCCATGTTGGATTCATTTGCTCAAAGAAATGAATATTTGGGTTCTTCTGTCTCATTTCGGCAGTAATCGGTGCAACTTCACCTTTTAATGGTTGATAGTCATCACCAAAGTTGAGTAAGCCAGCTTCACGGTCGTAGTATTCCCCAAAGAATTTCTCACAGTAGTGCTCAACCACTTCCGAGAGATGCTGATTTTCATCTTTAATGTTTGGGTAATATACATAATAGTTATTGGCGAGTAAGAGATAGGTCTTATAGCCTTTAGAAATGAGTAGCCAATAGAGTTCGTTAAATGGATATTTGATTCGAAGCTTGATCATGAGTTTGAGCATGGTACTTTGCAGACTACGCGTGCCCCAAAACTTCTTCAAAATGACCGTATCACCGCTAAATAACACGGTGTAGTCTTTACCGTTTAAGTAAAAGTGCTGCACAACAACGGTTGAGAACCCCACAATCTCATCTGTTTCCGAGTCAAAAATTAAGATTGCACCACTTTTATTTTTAAAATCATCTACGAAAATAGAAAATCTCGTATTTTCATAATACTGTTCGTAAATGGAATACATCACTTTTAATCGGTCAGTATCGATTTGCTCTTTTTCAAAATATTGACCATAAGTCGTGTTTTTCAGGTTCAATTTTGAAATCAATTTATACGTTGTATTAATCATAATCCTTTAACCTTCCACCTCTAATTTGCGAGTTTTCCGATCTCATCTACCGATATAAGAAAACTCATAAAAATGTTCTTTTTCTATGAAGGGATACGTTTTGATATGCCCTATTGTTTTTCATTCTTTGAAAGCTGCCCTATTTTTTCTAAATCGCTACATATTCATTTTCTTCCCCCGATCCATAAAGATGGTTAAAAAGGCGGTCACAAACATGATGATTGCGAGCATGCGTAATAAATCATTAAAACTAGATGTAAGCGCTTGAAAATGAATGTCACGATAGATCACGCTGAGCGCAATTTGCTGTGCATTTGAGCCGACTTCCTGATATTGCGCCGTGAGCTGATCGAGTCTTTCTGTAAAGATCCAGTTCTGCGGGGTCATCGACTGATTAATCTGGGTAACATGCAGTGCAGTCAGCCAATCTAAAGATGAGTTAATCAGTGCCAATCCAACCGCGCCGCCGATATTGCGCATGAGGTTATAAATACCGCTGGCGTCGGCAACTTTACTCAGTGGCAAGGTGCTCATGGCTAAATGTGAAACCACAATCAAGCAGATCATGAGGCCAATGCCACGATAGATTTGCGGCCAGAACATAAAGTCATAATCGCTGTGAATGCTGAGGTGAGAATTGAGCCATACACCAAAACCAGCCAGAATCATTCCGACAAATACAGTTTTGCGGGTATCAAAATTGGGAATGAGCCACGCAAGAAACGGCGCAAAGCAGAACATGACAATACCTGTCACCATCATGACGTGACCAATTTGGCTACTGTTCATTTCACGGACTTGCCCCAGAAACACGGGAATCATGTAACCCAAGCCATAGAGCGCCATACCAATCACAAAAGTCGTGATGGCACTTAAGGTAAAGTTTTTATTTTTAAATACTGATAAATCGAGCAATGGCTTAGGCTGGGTAAAGCTTCTAGAGAAGAAGATCATGCCGCCCACAACACAGACCATAAAAGCAATCCGAACACCTGTGTCTGCAAGCCAGTCGTGCCGTGCACCTTCATCAAGGAAATATTCAAGCCCACCTAAAAACATCGCCATGCCAATGAGGCTGAACCAGTCCATGCTTTTGATGAGTGAATGATTCGCACGGTCGATATTTGGACCCGAGTAGATCACCGTAGCGATAATAATGCCCGGAATGATATTAATCAGGAACATCCAGTGCCATGAGAAGTTATTGGTTAACCAGCCGCCAATGGTTGGGCCGATGGCTGGACCTAAGGTACTGATCATTCCAAACATGACCAAAGGCAATGAGCGTTTTGCTTCGGGAAAAAGTAAGTACAAGGCCGTCATGGAAGTCGGAATCATTCCGCCGCCCATAAAGCCTTGAATGCCACGGAAAACCAGTAAACTCTCTAAGTTCCATGCCAATGCACAAAGTAACGAGCTGATGGTGAAGCCAATTGCACAGATGGTGTAATACACCCGTGTCGAAAGTACCCTCGAGACAATACTCGACATTGGAATCGCAATAATTTCGGCAATTAAGTAAACCGTTTGCACCCAAGTCACTTCATAACGACTTGCACTCATGCCGGCTTGAACTTCGTTTAAAGAACTCGCCACAATCTGAATATCAAGTATTGCCATAAAGTTGCCAAAAATCATGGCAGCAAAAATTGCCCAAGCCGTCTTTGCGGGAAACTTCCACTCAGCGTCAATATGCTTATTCATTTCTTATTACCTAAAAATTTTATTATTAAGTTCTTAGGTCAACCGTAGCGCTAACCGACATTCCGGGTTTTATAAGATCAATATGCGGACTTGAATCTATGGCAATGCGTACAGGAATACGTTGTACAACCTTGTTAAAGTTGCCTGTGGCATTGTCTGGTGGCATGAGTGAGAAAGTTGCGCCTGAAGCTGGAGAAAAGCTTTCAATTGTTCCGCTGTAAGTCAGGCTTGGATAAGCATCAAGTTTTAATTTAACTTTCTGACCAATATGCATTTTTTCAATTTGAGTTTCTTTGAAGTTCGCTTGTACATACAAACTATTTTCAGGAATAATCGCCATTAAGCGGGTTTGCGGAGAAACACGCGAACCTTTCTGGATCGCAAGGCTTCCTATTTTCCCTGCGACTGGGCTCACCACTTTTGATGAAGCCAAATCAATTTGATAAAGGTTTAAGTTTGCATTGGCACTTTGAATATCTGCCAAAAGTTGCGCTCTACTCGCTTGTAAACTACCCAACTGAGCTTCTGCGGCATTTACGGCGGCTTGTGCCTTACTTAGCTGTGCTTGAGCCGTTAAATACTGAGACTGAACCCCTTCAAAGTTTTGGCGGGTAATTACCCCATCTTTTAATAAATCTTGATAACGTTCAAAATCTTTTCTTAAGCGAGATAAGTCTGCTTGCGCTGCAACGACACCACTATTTGCTTCAGTAATGGAAGACTTGGCAGACTTTTCATTTTGTTGTTGTACGCCTAGCGCTGCTTCTTTTAAGCTCACGACAGAGCTAGCTTGATCGTAACGGGCTTGGTAATCGCGGTGATCTAATACAGCTAAAGTTTCCCCTTTCTTTACAAACTGATTATCGTTAATTAATAACTCCATCACTTCGCCTGAAATCTTTGGCATTACCCAAGTAACATCTGCTTGCACATAAGCATTATCAGTAGATTGATAAAATCGGTATACAAAAAAATAATATATAATGCCCACGACTAAAAATAACAGCAGGACACTAAAAACACCCCAAGTTATCTTTTTTCGACTTTGGAAATTAGTATCAGTTTCTAGCTGAGCTACGTTATCCATATTCATTCCGTTTATTTGTAATATTCGATTTTTTATTTACACCAATAAACTATTAGCGTCTTTTTTACGTAACTTTTCACTTGGTTTATTCAATGAATCGTGACAGCGTAAAATTTGGTGCAAATTATGATTCTTAAATCGATTAAATATCATTGACCGTTTTGACATATATTTTTTCTATTTACGCCAATCCACTGCATGCTATAAAAAATATGTTTAAAAATTATGTAATTTTATATTTTTTGAAATTTCTATTTATAACCAATTATCTAAAAAATTAATTTATTAATTACAATCAATATCTTAGTATAATTATTTTTCGTATCAAAGTGATTAATTGACAGGAAAATTCATTGCATTAATATTAAAAATTAGCCTTCAATTTGTAGTACTTATGTAGAATTAATTAAGGTAATGTGTAATTTAAAAAAAGGTTATTAATAAGTTTTCTAATATTTATAGAAACATAAAATATAAATGTTCTTATTTATCAAAATAGTTAAATAAAACTTATTAAAGATGTATTTTAATAAATTTATGATTAACTATATTAAGTGGAATAGCAGAGAAATTCTAAGCCCAAGCCAACATCCTTTCAAGAAACTAAGCATTATTAACAAATGAAATTAATCATAAAAAAGAGTTACTTTTAACTCTTTTTTATTTAGAAAATAGAGAATTATCAGTTTATTTTTTTACTTATTTAAAACCTTAAAAATTTCTTCTAAAGTCTCTCCAATCGCAAGTATTTCACTATCCTGATGAGGTAAACCATCAATCTCCAACCCAATGGGTAGTTGCGATTTTGCCCCCTTTCCAATGGGTAAACTCAGTCCTGGTAATCCGATATTACTGCCTGGGTCTGTATTTCGAATTAATGTTTGGAAATTTTCAATTGAACTGACTTGCTCGTTTACTAGTGGTGCAACGATGGCTGATGTTGGGAACAATAAAGCATGTAAATTATGCGCTTTAAATGTGTTTTGGTAGAGTTCAAGCAATTGTGGACGAGCTTCTCTCATCGCTTTTTCATAGACAGATAAGACAGGAACAAGTTGCCCAGTCTGATCTTGAATTAATTGAGGAAGGATATTCTGTTTAAAAATTGCCTGAACATCTGGGCTTGAGATCTGATCAATTACATCTTCTAAAGACAGATTTACATGATGATCTTTCAAATATTGAATAAGGTCATATTTGCCTTCATAGACAACCACTGGAAATGAAATAGCATGATTGAGTTGTTCTAAATTTGGCATATCGACATTAATAATTTCGACTCCTGCATCTTTTAAAAGACCAAGTGTAATATGAGCTTGTTGATGAACGTCTTCATCTAAATGATTCCAAAAATATGGATTAATACCGAGTCTAATTTGATGAGGCTGTAAAGGTTCTTTCTTTGGCTCTTGAGTAATCAGCTGATCAATTAAGATAATGTCAGATACGGTATGTGCTATAGGGCCGGCAGTATCCCGCGTATGTGAAATTGGGGTAATACTCTCTTGTGAATATCGTCCTACCGTTGGACGAAAACCGACACAACCATTTAAAGCACTTGGCAATCGAATAGAAGCACCAGTATCTGTACCAATAGCAATCGGAACCATTCCCGCGGCGACAGCCACTGCACTACCTGAAGAAGACCCACCAGCAATATGTAATGGGTTTACCGCATTTCGTGTACCGACAACCCCTTCTATATGCATAGCAGTATTATAACCTGTTACACCAAAGGCCAATTCGTGCATATTGGTTTTACCCACAATGATCGCGCCGTGATCAATGAGCTTTTGAATAATCGGTGCGGAGGTTTGAGGCTTAAAGTTGGCTAAAGCTGGTGTGCCTGCACTGTTAGGGAAACCTTCAACATGAATATTATCTTTAACCGCAATTAAAATGCCCATCAAAGCTGGACATGGCTTTCCACTCAGTAGGTATTTATCCCAATACTGAGCTTGTTGAATTGCTGAAACTTTATCTGTGCTAATAAATGCATTTAAAGATTGCTGTTTTTCAATAGTGGCGAAGTAATGATGAACGAGTTCTTCGCAAGATACTTTTCTCTCTTGAATCAATTGAGTGATGACATCTACTGAAGCACTTGCTAAATCGAGTGTTTCAATCCAATTATTTTTTTCAACTGCATTTGACATGATGACTTAAAATCCATTTAAGTTGTGATCTTAAGAACTTAGTACAAATTGCTCATTCATTCGTATCCTCAAAATTGAGGATTGCTTTGTTTTAATGTTGAATGAGTAAAGCCATTTCAGTGCGATTATTACAGCCTATTTTTCTCATAGAATTATTCAGATGGGTTCTTAATGTGGTAAAGCTAATGCCAAGTAAATTTGCAACATGTTTATCACTTAAGCCTTTAGAGACCAAATGAACCACTTCTTGTTCACGCGGAGTCAGGCCGTATTGTGTAGATAAATCTGCTGGTAAGGCTTGAGTAAAATAAGGTTCAAGCAGATTTAATATTCTTTTTTCACGCTCACAAAACATGTCAGCGTCTTGTGCACGCCAAATGCGCAAATCACCAATATCCATACCATTTCGGACAAAATAAATATTTATACCGTGATACAAACCATAGGCTCTCAGAAACTCATTGTAATAGCTTGTTTTTTTAAGATCAGCAAGAGGCATAACCTCATTGACGAAGGTCGGTTTCTGAAGTTTACGAAGTTGTGCAGTAATTGGATCATCAAATTGCCAAATACACTCATAGTCCTCCATCGCTTTGGGATCGATTTTCCATATCACGCCTTCTTTCGATAAGTTATTCGTTGGATCCCAAATATACGATGCGGCAAAATCAGCCCGTAATAAGATGGCAATATCTGCAATGATGTTTTCACGTAAATTGTATTGCCCTTTCCCAGAGCCAAGTTTCCATAATATTTCAGAAAACAATGTAAACTCAGATGGGCTAAAATCCTTTTCTAAAAGCGCAGTCATAGTCTGCCTATTTAACGAAATCTATCGAATTTTAAGAAAAATGGAGCTTATGCTCTTCTATAACACACATATAGAAAATTTAAAGAGTTTGTACAACAACAAATTTGAAAATATAGAAATAAAATCGCTTGATGAAGAAACAAAAGAACTTTTAATAAGATATGTAGATATAAAAAAGCACCCTAGAGTGCTTTTTTATGAACTACTTAATTATTGATTGCAAACTTCCTTATCTAATCTAGTCTCTGTAATAAGTCTGCCATTGAGATCTGAATAGATAAATTTGATAACATAGCTATTTGCTCTTTGAAATTCATGAATATAGTTTTGCCGACATAATTCAGAAATTCTCTTGGGATTATTATACAGTTGCGCAACCACTTTCAAACTATTGTTATCAAGCTTCCTGTGTATTCTATAAGAGTACATAACTTGAAATGGTGTCGCCATCATTGATACTACTTCTTCATCACTATTAAGCATTACTGGCAAACTAAGTGACTCTCTATTTGCTAATTGCTTGAAGAAAGTTGCTGCGTCTGCAATATTTTTATACCTATAGTTTTTATCTATTAATCCCGAATTTAAAAATTCCTTATCAACTTTTGTTTCTGCACCATAGCTCAAAAAAGCTGTTGTAGTTAGTATAAAAAATAAAAAAATTCTCATAATTCACTCCCCATTGGTGCGAAGAGAATATCACAATCTTAAATTCATAACCCTTGATTATTAATCAATTTTTGAGCCTTAGTAGGTGTCATGCCAAGACTCTGTGCATCCCAATAGCAGAACGTTCAGTAAAACCCGAACCCTCATAACGAAACGCGGTTAGCAATCCAGCCATAGAAAAATTGTTCCTGGCTAGGATTGCGCTCACAGATTTCAATATAGCGCTGGCCTTGCATAATATTCAGCACTCGAACTAATACCTTCTCTCCCACATTTGGCCAAATAATTCATAGAGCTAAAAATAACTTTGTTAATCCTGGTCCAGTTGGACCAATGGGCAAAATATTACACATTTGAAGTAGTTAAAAAGTTGTTCTCAATATGAATGGCAAAGCTACATCCAGTCTCACATGATTGTAAATACAGGTCAAAAGACGGCGTAACACTAGTATCTATAGAGGCTTGTTTCGCAAAAATAGTCTTTAAATACTCTATATAGTAACTAATGAAATGCCCCTCACTTTCAAAGCTATTTAGGCTCCTTAAATTGCGCTGGAAGTCTTGTAATAATGCTAAATCGGAAGGAATATTTAAACAGCATACCTCTATGGTCCATTCTTTAATTTCATTAACTTTGGCTCTTAAATATTCACCTCCACCAAGTTTAAATGTCTCAAAAAATGGCTGTATAGGTATTGTATATAATGAGGTTTCACAGCCATTAAACATTGAGAATATAAGCGTATTATTAGAAAGAAGCTCTTTTGGAACCCCTTCAGACAATCTTCTTTCTATTTCCATTTGAATAGCATTCACTTGTTCAAGTTTTTGTTCTTGTTCTGTTAAATTTTCAAAATAATTCATTATACGATTTATAAATAAACTGTCTCCTGTGCCTGTAATAGCACCACGGCACCATAACTTTATTTTCGCCTCATCATCATGAGATATTCTTAATAATCCAGAGTTTATATCATATACCATCGCTCTTTTATCAGCGGCAATCAGTATACAATCTCCGAGATGCGCCGAAACAATCATGGTCATAAGTGTATTTTTTGAGTTTAAACAAGTTATGTTATTCTAATCACATAAATTTAAATTTGAGAATAAAAAAGTATGGCGGGTGGTTCGCGTATTGTAATTAATGATAAAGGTATTATGGTAATAACGGGAGGTAAATTTGAGGTTAAAGCTGGTCAACATATATTCAAGTCGGGTGAACAAGTTGTTAGCCATATCCCTACTTTACCTGAAGTAAATAGTGGCTTATTCAATGTTAGCGTTCAACTTATAGATGGAGAAAATATACCTCATCGAAATAAAGCATATTTTGCGGTAACAGAATCTGGCAAATTGATTGAAGGAACAACTAATTCAGAAGGTTATACTTCACCTATTTATACTGAACAACAAGAAAACATTAGTTTTCATTTGGTTGATAAATATACAAACCTTGAAGATGATAATTAATAATGTCAAAAGTCTATGCAAGATTAAGAATCAAAGAAAGTAAAAATATCTTAAATTTTAGTAAGTTTAGTTTTGTAGCTACCTTTGTAACTAGTAAGGGGCGAGTTGGAGCAACCAAAAAACTTCCAATGCAACCAAATGGTTTGGGTAGTGAAGCATTTTTTGAGTTAAATGAACAAGAAGATGCCGCAAAAACAACGGTTTCTTTTAAGATATTTTTGCCATCGGGTACTGAATATAATCCTCAAGTTAAAATTTATGGTCATACATATACAAAAGAAGCCAATTCAAAACCATTAATAACCGAATATCAACTTAAACTATTTCAAGATAAAACCGAAAAAGAAGATAAGCATAAAGTTCAAAACCGTACTGTACCAACTACTTATCCTGTACCTGAAGGTTTAAGGATGGTTGCTTATTTAAGGAATGAAATTAAAACAGCTGGGGCTAAAAATGGCATAGATCCTCAGATTGTTGCATCAATTGTATTTGAAGAAAAAATGCATGGTGTATGGGCTTATAGAAAAAACCTCTTATCCTTTTATCTTAATCTAGGTGAAGTATATCCTCATAACAGCTATGGCTTTGGAGAGATGCAAGTAGGATTAGCAGCAGAGTTGATGAATATTGATAAAAGGAATCCAGATTGGCTCTATGAAACTTTTGTTGTGATCTGTACAGATGCAACTGTAGCTATGGATTTAGTAGCAAAAAATGTGGTCCGTGGTGGAAACATATTAGGACGGAAATTAACATTGCAAGAGTCAACAGTTTTTTATAATGCTGGTGAAAAGGCTTTAAGAAGTTGGATAAAGGGAGAAATTCCAAAAGAAAGGCTTGAAAAAGCTGTCTATGCTCGATCATGGAAATGGCAAGAAGCTATAAAATTAGCTCTAAATGGTGATGTAATAGCAATTCCAGATGGATGCCAAGGAACTTGCCGAGCAGATCCAGAACTACAAGTTGAAACATGGAAATTTGATCCATCATTAAAATTGAGTTTGTAAATTATGATTAGATATGTAGCCATATTATTTTTATTCTTATCAGGTATAGGCGGATATACGATAGATAAGTTTGGGCAAGATTTATGTATTAATGAATATATTGCTATAGGCACTATTACCTATTTTAAAGAGTTAAATGGGGTTTCAGCTAATGATCCATCAATGTTAGGGATGTGTGGCTTATTATCGATCATCGTTTCAATAATTTTAATTTTTATAAGAAATAAGTATTTTTACACTGTTATTTCTCTAGTTCTATTATTAGCTGAATTAATACTACTAAACATGATGGAAACCGTATCTTATAAGGAGATTATTTATGATTCCATCACCAAGTGTTCTAATTATTCAACATTTGGATGGTTTTTATTCCAAGCTATGTTCTTAATTTTTAGTGGTATTTATATTTTCAAAAGTAAATAAAAAAGAAGTTTAAATAATTAAGGGGCGAAAAGCCCCTTTTTTATTAGTTATCTTAGCCTCTTGTTTTGATTAAATTATCAAAAAATTCACTATGTGATGTGATACACCATGGAAATTCATGAAATTCTGCAAGAGGTTCGATTACCCTTTTTATCATTTCCTCTCTATTGCTATCATCAATCTAGCCTGTTTTAGCGATCCAACCGTAGAAAAATTGTTCCTGGCTCGGATTACGTTCACAGATTTCAATGTAACGTTGGCCTTGCATGATATTCAGCACTCGAACTAATACCTTCTCTCCTTCTTTCCCACGTTTAGCCAAATAATTCTTTAGAGCTCCCAATGTAGCTGGCCCATAAATTCCATCTACCGTGAGATCTGGCCAACCTGCTTTACCTTGATCAGCAAATTTAAAGCACGTTGTAAAAGTAGCTTAGCAAATCTGGTACCACAATTAACCCCTGTATCTAAAAGTTCTTCAGCAACAGCTGAGCTAATCGCGTTCACATGTTCAAATCGCGGGGCTGTCCAATAGTTTTTACGATAAATAGCTTTGGCCGCGTCAAGAGGTAAATCTCGCATGTTACCTTTAAAACCGCTTGTACGTGCTATGGATGCATAGCTGAAGGCCGAGCAGAAATAGGAAAATCAGATTTTGATATGACAGTAATCTTTAATTATGCCCCTAATTCAGAGATTACTAAACAACGAGAGACTATTAAAACTAGGCTTGAACAACATAATCCTGTTGTTAGTAAAATTGATTTAGATTGTGGTTTGTTACAGGAAGTGCTAAGTCCAGATAATAAATTTAGTTGGGGATACTGGCTTAAACATCATAGAATCCACTACTGATAAAAAAAAGAATTACATTTACAGCGTGCCGCTGCTCGTAAAGCAATCAGGGCCACTACTATTCTTCGTAACGAACATGATAATGACTGGCCAGCAACATTACAGGAGCATTGTATAAAGTTTGGGACTCGATATCCTGCTTTAACAAAAGATATAGATTATTTACTCGCAAACAGTCTCGCTCCTGAAGGCGACATAACAGATTTTAATAAAAGGATAATTGCTTTTAGCAACTGGCTTAATAAAGAGTTTCATGCTCAACAAGATGATCTACATTAACTATTGTTCAGAGCTACTAGTTAAAGAAATCGCTAAATTAGAAAAAGAATGGGCTAAGAAGAGATGATTGGAGTTATTAAGCCATGACAAATGATAGATGAATTCTTTCAAAAAGAGCATATAGACACTAGCAATTAAAATTACCTAAGTGTAACTAGCTAGGCTGATATATTGGAGAGTCGAACTTTTTAACGCTAAAACCCACTCATTGAGTGGGCTTTTTTATTACTAACCGTTTTGCCTGAGGTGATCTTGGAACTCTTGGTCGTGTATTTTGTTGTAATTAACAGGGTCGTAAACGCATCCAGTTAAAACAACAATTACAGTAAGTACAGCAACCAACTTTTTCATTGAGACAGCTTTCCTTTTAACGCAAAAGATTTGCTTTAAGTATACTCCTAGGTAATCATTTTGATTGAACATAATTAAAGCAAGTAATTGTTATTTTTAACTTATCGCCGTACTTTAGCATATCAATTAATTTTGAAATCAAATCAAGGGGTAATACAAAACTTAAACCTCAGTCGCTAAATACCAATTCTTCCAAGAACTGGTTCCTCTCATTTCAATCGCTACTGTAGGAATGAGTTTTTCTTTTAATACTTCTGTTTGCTCAACTGCTTTTGCAAGTCTTGCTTTAACTGAATGAATACATTCACGGTCACCAAATTCACAGCGGTCTAAAGTTGTTCCACCACAAGGGCCGTTGGCTAAACCTTTTGGACACGTTTCAGGGCAAATATATAAAGTATCGCTTAAGCGACACTGACCACAGCTTTCACAGCCCACTAGGCTATGTTTACTTAGCACTTCTGTTTTGAGTAATACCTTAGCGACTAAAGCATTTTCCCAAAAAGATGCTTTAAAAATAAAGCGTCCAACGCCTTTAGCAATTTTTGATCCAAAGATTGCCTCATGCATAACATGCAATTGGTGATATTTAATTAATTGTTTAGATGTTGGCTGACGAGAAAAACGAGCAATTTCAGGTGAAAACTCTTTGCCTGATGTGACTTGCCAAAGTGAATTCCAAAGCTTTTCTAAAGCATCAAGCTTAAGGTGTCTGTATTGCTCGATATAGCTTTCAAGCAGCATTTGCTCTTCTGGCTTATGGCAGGCAGATAAATGAATCCCTGCAAATCCTAAATGTTTACATATTAAAATCTGTAAAGCACAGCGTAAATAAACACGGTCTGTATGCCCTGTCAGTTTTTCATCTGCCAAGACTTTTAGCATGTGCGGGGTAATCACAATACCTGCCACTTTATGCTTCACCATAAAATTGGCACGACCCAAAGTCAGAGGCATCACACAAGCCAGTATTTGCTGTGAATAAGCATGCTTGGTTAAAAATGATTTGGCTTGCTTCAAGGCTTCAATGTCATAGCCCAATTGGGTAATAATAAAGTCAGCGCCTGCTTTAATTTTCTTATGCAGCTTTAAGTACTGTGCATCCCGCTCAGCTTCAACATATTTAAATGGGTTAAAAGCAACACCAATACGAAACCCGCCATGTTGCTTAGCAGCCATTACAGCATTTACAGACTCTAGGTAACGGCTACGCGGCTGTCCATCTCGCCCATTATGATGCTCTTTAAGTTTATCGCCTGTAAGTAATAACAAGTTTTGAATATTGGCCGCTTTGGCTTGCTCTAAAAAGTGCTCAAAGTCTTGTATGTCTCGGGCCTTACCTGAAAAGTGTAAGACTTTATCGATTGAGTCAGGGTAACTTTTGCTGGCCTCAAGCGGCGCGATATCATGATCTGAATGTACGCGATCTGCCAATGTCATTGCAGCCGGATATCCTGCAAACTCATATTTCACAGGATAAATCTCGTGTAATGAAGTGAGGTATTCCACCAATACAAAAAACTGGTTTTGTTGGAAGCAGGGAGAAACGTGTGACATAGGCAAAGTGCTGATCAAAACATGACATTAATCATAAGCGCGGCATTATAAATCAAAGTGCATCAAGTTGCGCTAGTCAGAAAGCTCAATGTTTTGCTTATCTTTAGGCACTTTGTTTCGATCAGATCATTACTCGATTTAGCCTATCGGCCGAGCCCACACAAGTCAGTGGGGCTATGACCTTTATTTATTCATTACTTTTATTTATCAGATGAATATATTGCTGTTAAATCAACAACTCCATTTTTTTGAGCATACACATTATATTCATCAATTAGTTGTTTAACTATTTCAGGATTTTGACTTACAACATTTTTTCGTTCACTACGATCCGTTTTTAAATCAAATAATTCCCAAGCGCCTGTTCCCATGGACAGTGGATAGACTTGATATCGAAGTTTCCACTCTTTGTTCCGTATATATTTATTACCATGTAGTTCATCTCCAAAAAAGAAAGTATTTCCTCGTACACTGGACTGTTTTCCCGCTAAAAATTCTTTCCACGATAATCCAGAAATAGGAATAACCTGTCTATTTTTATATTCTGTAGTGGGACGTTGTATATCTGCAAAGTCCAAAACTGTAGGTAAAATATCTCTTATCGATACAAATTCACTGCTTTGCTGCACTTTTTTATATTGATGAGGAAGTCTCACAATAGCAGGTACTGAACTTGCTCCCTCTCCAGCAGTATGTTTAAACAATTGAAATGGGGTGGCACTTACCTCTGCCCATCTGGAACCGATTTGGACATAAGAGTCAGCATGTCCAATATTCTCATAACTATTATTATATTGAGGCCTTTGATCTATCTCAATTGCTTGTGGTCCATTATCGGAAACAAAAAATATTAAGGTATTGTCATATAAATTATTTTGTTTTAAATAACTGATTAAACGGCCAATATTGTAGTCAAGATTTTCAACCATCCCAGCATATACTTCCATTTTTCGAGCTTCTATTTTTCTTTGCTCAGCAGTTAATTCTGACCAAAGAGGCGCTTTATCTGTGAGTTGATTAGCAGGAAGAAAATCAGGTATTTCGAAATCTTGTGGAATTATTCCTAATTTTTTTTGTTGTTCAAAACGATTCTTACGAATAATTTCATATCCACTATCATATTTTCCCTGATTACGGGCAATAAATTCATTTGGAGCTTGTATTGGCCAGTGAGGAGCAGTGTATGCAGCATAGGCAAAAAAAGGCTTTTCATCCTTTTTATTATGTTCAATATATTCAATTAATTTATCAGTATAAAAATTTGTCGAATAAAAATTTGCCGGCAACGTTACAGAAACACTATCCTCTTTATATGTGCTGCCTCTGGCTAACTCTGGAGTTGAAGCTTTAAAATGTAAGTCCATACCTTCAAGTAAAGCAAATGATCTTTCAAAGCCACGAGCTTGAGGACTAGTTTGTGCTGTTAAACCTAAATGCCATTTACCAGCCATATAAGTATGATAACCATGATCTTTGAGAATTTCTGGTAGAAATAATGACTTATCGTTTAAATAACCGTCATAGCCAGGTTTACCTTGCAAAACTGGAAGTGCAGCTAAAGTCTCTGACATTTCTCCTAAACCTACTGGATGATGATCAGCACCAGATAGAAGTTCTGCACGTGTTGGAGAACATGCTGCAGCAGAATGAAAGTTCGTTAAAATTCTACCCTCCTGAGCTAAGGTATCAAGATTAGGCGTACTAATTTCACTACCAAACGCACCTAAATCAGAGAACCCTAAATCATCAGCCATAATAAATAAAATATTAGGACGCTGATCACGTTTCTCTTCTATTATTTTGTCATTGTTATTTTTACACCCCACTACAGATGTAGCAAAAAACAGAAATAGACCAATTTTCAAATAACCATTGCTTTTATTCACAAATATTCTCTTATTAATTAATTAAGCATAGTATTTAGCCAAGTTGATTTTTAACAACTAAGAAAATAGTAAATACAAATATCTTATTCTTATAAGAAAAATATAATTAATAAATACAAACCAGAATACTAAATTTATGAACTGCTAATTCTTGTGTTTCTTTAATTCCACCAATGACCAAACCCATAATCTTCTTCCAAAAGTCATGGGTACTGAACATCCACTAGTCAGAAAGCTCAATGTTTTGCTTGTCTTCACCCTCTTTATTTCTTGGTAATTCAAGTGAACGTGGGAATATAAAATCAAAAGAATCGAGTGCATAGCGGTAAAGTTGAGCTGGTCGTTTGCCCACAATTTTACTGTGGTTGGTTTCTTCAACTGCGCCAGCTTCTATCATACGGCGTCTAAACGCTTTTTTATCTAACGATTGCCCAAGAATAATTTCATAAATGCTTTGTAGCTCGGTCAGTGTAAATAATTCAGGCATCAGACTGGCTGGCAATGCGGTATAGCGAGTTTTATTGGTTAAACGTTCTAACGCCAAACTGATTAATTCGTTGTGATCAAAAGCCAATGCTAAATCTTGTGCTTTTGCTACAGGCACCCATTCGCTGTATTCAGCCAACTCTTGATGTTGATAGGCATTAAAATCGATTAAAGCAAAATACAAAATGGTCACGGCCCAGCCACGTGGGTCACGTTTCGCGTTGCCGACAGAGGCAACTTGTTCCAAATAAGGTGAAGCAATCCCTGTTTTTTCGACTAGTTTACGATAGGCCGTTGCCATCAAGTCTTGATCATGGGTTAAATCGGCAAAACCGCCGGGTAAAGCCCACTGGTCTTTGGCTGGAAAGTTTGGGCGCTTAATGAGTAATACCTGCAACTGACCATTAAATACCGAGAAAATAGCCATATCGACAGTGAGTAAAGGTGCGTCATAATCTCGGCGATCATAACTGGCAAGGAATTCTTGTTCAGTTTGAATAGTCACGTTCAGTCTCTCAATGAAAACGATGAGCCGATACCCATGCAACGGCTCATCTAAGCTCAGTTATGCGATGGATAAACGCTCACGAATTTGATCCAACGTACACTCATATTGAAGTTTACCATTTTCAAAGACTGTTTTTAGTACTCCGCCTTGTTCTTGTTCCGCTGTTTGCTCATCAAACAAGGTAAAACCAGTTTCACTTTCTTCAATGCGTAATAGACCTTTCGCAGATTTTTTCACACCTGAGTCAGTAATCGGGTCTTTAAACAACTCACGGCCTACCCCATTCACTTGTCCCCAAGTCGCTTTCACAGCAAATCCAAAGGTATCGCGAGTTAAATAGTTATAGGTAAAGCTGCCTATACCAAACACCAAGTTGTTTGAAGCGAAACCTTTGGCTTCCAACCCTTCCAAAATGCGCTGCGCACGGTCTAGGGTTATCGAGTCACCGTAAATTAAACCGACACGCTCATTAAGTACTTTATAGCCTTGGTCAGTTGTTGTACCGCCAAATACTTCCCATAAACATTCAACCGCGCCTTTGTAAGCTGGGCTGCCGACTTCGGCATCTGGGTCACCACAAATAATTTTGACAGGGTCACCAGAGTCAGGACGGAAAACTAATTTAGCCAAACCTAAAGCGTTGGGTTGTCGTGCCAGAATTTCAGGTTTTAAAGCCACTGTAAACTCTGTAATCACTCGCCAAAAATCCCAAGTATCAGACACAATACTGACAACACCTGACGGGTAAAGCTCACAGATTAAACGCTTAAATGTGTCTAGCTCACTATTTTCTGTCCCCATACACATCACACTGTGTTCGGTCGCTGGTACGGAAACTCCTATCACACCTGTGGCATTGTAATATTCTTCGGCGTAGTCGATTGAAGCAACCGAATCTGTTCCAATAAAACTGGTTAAATGACCTACACCAGATTGAGCAGCATCATAAATTCCACTCATGCCACGGCTACTAAAATCGTGTCCTTGCACAGGTACAAAATCGAGTGGTGCGCCAGTTTTTACAGCATATTGCGTTAATAAGCGTTTGTACTCGTAGGCAATAGTGGCGGTTGTACAGCTTTTCCAAAGCTCAGCACTTAGCACAGTTTCAATATAGTTGGTTAACCAAAAGAAACGCGGGTCGGTATTAACTACAGTGAGCACAGGTACACGCATATTGACGCGGCTACCTTCTGGCAATGCTTTAATGCGTAATGGTAAATAACCCAAGTCGTGTAATGCTTCAATATGATCAACGGGTACAGCGCCTTCACCTAATGATGTGTCCATACGGCGTTTGTATGCAGCCACTACTTTGTCTTTATGTTGTTGGAAAAAGCCTTCATTCCACGTGTCTATCAAAAAGTGTTTGATAAAACCCTGAAGACCAAAGAACACAACTTTATCATCGAAGTCAGGTAGCATTTTTGCGAGTCGAGATGAACGAGGTGTAAAGTTTGCGTATACGTACTCTGTACCTACTGGATACTGACGTCTGTGATCAGCTTTATAAAAATCGATAGCGTTTAATGGATTAAGTTTAATAGTCATCTTTATTCTCTTTATTTTGCTGCAAAAGCAATTACTGAAATTTTGTCTGATGGATGTTGCGGAAAGCTGTCTGAAGTAAACAGTTGATCTAGCAGCCCATCAAAAACCTCTAATCCTTTACTAAAAATACCGTGGGTCACATATAGAACGACCTTATGGCAATTGAGACGACGGAGTTCTTTGGCAATACCAATAAAGGTTGCACCGCCATCGCAAATATCATCGGTAATGACCGCTGTTAGCCCAGACAAATCAGTCGCATGTACATGTGTACCTAAAATTTTGCCAGTCACTGGGTCACGTTTTTTATCACACTGAACAATAGTGATTGGTTGTTTGCGCTCAACATTAAAAGTGTCTGCAACCATTTGTGTACGTGCTTTTGCGCCTTTGTCTGGGCAAATCAGTATTGTTTTTTCATCTTTTAACAATGCACTCAGCGCTTCACTCTTTGCGATAATATCTACTGAACTGACATTTACAACTTCACTAAAAGAAGTATTGGCAGCAAGTAATGCTGTTGTTACTTCACTATGGCAATCCCAAACAGTTACCTTGCCTTGTTTGCCGGCTTTTTTGTCTGCATTGATGTTGAGTAACTTCGTCATAACATCGAGTGAAAATGCTTGCCCCACTGCACAAATACGGTCCTGACGTGCGTAAGGAAAATATGGAATTTCTAGGTCAACGGTTAAGCCCTGATTCAGCAATATATTTTCAAGTAGTAAATAGTCCATCACATCGTGACTTGTGGTCATTTGCGCACGGACCAATACGTTGCCAGATAGTAAACCTAAGGTTGTCTCATCAAGTTGAACATGACGCTCTCCACCAGAAAACTGCGTGAATTTCACTGGAATTTCATTTCTTGCCGCATCTAAAAGCTGGATAGCCATATCATCCTCTTTTTGTCTGATGACCTTCGATGAATATATAGTGGCATAAAGCCACTATATATTTCAAGTCTAATTTTCAAACTTTTTTCAAAGCCCGCTGAATGACATTTGATGTGAGATTTTTGACACATATTTCGAGATTGTTACAATCTATATCTATTAAGTTTACGCAATAAAAAATCCGACTTAATGTCGGATGTTTGTCTTTTCCTATCAATAGCACATATCCTTTGTTGTTGAGAAATGAATGTACTTAATTACTTTTCACGAATAGCCACACCTTCGACTATTTTTGAAACAATACTTGATATAATTGAATTTTCAGTATTTTTTTTATGAATAATAATAATTTCTCGATAAAGATCTGGTTGTTTTAAATCAATTATATTGATATTTTTTTCTTTCAATTTATTCATTCCAATATCTGGAATTAAAGCTACGCCTAAGTTTTTTTCTACCATTCTAATAATTGCTTCAATTTCATCTACTTCAATAATGTCATTTGTTTTGATTTGATTTCTATTTAAATAGTTTGCTACAACCTTCCCCCCAAATGAGGAATAGTCATAACGTATAAACGGATTATTTTTTAAAATTTCAACAGGGTGTTTTTCGTGAATATCAATTGGGGTAATAAGAAGAATAGGCTCTTTTTTTAAAGTATAGTGACAATAATCATCGGAAACTTCAAAATTAGGCTTAATGATAATCGCTAGATCTATCTCATTTTTTCCAAGCTGATGGAACAAATTAAATGAGACTCCTGGTATAAGTTTAATTTTTGCTTTAGGAAAGTATTTGAATAGTTCTTCAAGTATTTCTGGCAAAATATTGGATTGAATTGAAGCAATTGCCCCTATCCTAATCTCACCAGTGAAATCTGCCATACATTCAGGTTGTTTCATCTTCTCGACAAGATCAAAAACTTGTTCAGCTAACGCAAGTACGCGTAAACCCTCACTATTAAATTGAACAGTTTTTCCGTTTCTTTCAAAGAGCTTAATCCCCAAATAAGATTCTAAAGATTTGATTTGTGCACTGACAGCTGCTTGTGTAAGCCCTACATTATGGCCTGTAGCACTAAATGAACCATATTTTTTGATTGCTATAAGGGTTTTGAGCTCATGAAACATACTATCTGCATTCCATTAAATGATAAAACCAATCCTTGCATAAATTATACACTTCTTAAATTTATATAGATAAGTATCTCTTAGCGCGATACTTATCTGTGGTTTTAATTTTCAGGTACAGTATTAAAAGACTCTAATCGCTTCGTCTTCCATTTTGCTACAACTAGTGGTGCAATAGCATTTCCAAGAACATTTAATGTTGTAGTACCACTTTCGATAATCCTAAAAATACCAGCAATTAATGCAACTCCCTCTAACGGTAACCCGGCTGTAGCTAAAGTCGCAGATAAAATCAAAATTGCAAAACCTGGAACTCCCGCTGCCCCTTTAGACGTTAACACCATAGTCACGACCAATAATGCTTGTTGAGAGATAGACAAATCTATTCCATACAATTGAGCGACAAAAATAGTAGCAACACCTAGAAAAATTGATGCTCCATCTAAATTAAATGCATACCCCATAGGCACTACAAAACTTACGATACGTCGTGGAACGCCATATTTCTCAAGTTTCAGCATCAATTGAGGCATGACTGCAGCAGATGCACCAGTTGAGAAAGCTAAAATAAGCTCATCTTTAAAATATTTAATAAGGTGAAATAAGTTTTCTCTTATATACAAACACACAGCACCTAGAACAAAAATAGCAAATAAAGCTAAAGCTAGATAAACGACTCCAATTAATTTCAGTAATGGCAATAAAGAGCTGAAGCCAAAAGTCGCAACTGTCGCGCCGATCATCCCAAACACACCAATCGGTGCATAAGCCATGACTAAACTTACAAGCTTGAACAATGCATCAGATATTCCCTGTAAAACTCTTATTACAGGTTGGCTTTTTTCTTCAGGAATTTTGTTTAATGCTAAACCAAAAAGAATCGCAAAAAATAGAATTGATAGTAGTTTGCCTTCATATAGGGCTACCACAATGTTTTCCGGCACGATATTTTTTATAATCTGTAGAGCGCCTTTGTTCGTATCCGTATGTAGTACTACAGCTGAGTGTGCCATCCCAGATATATCTGTTCCAACCCCAGGTTGAAAAAAATTGGCCAATAATAAACCCCAAACAATCGCAAGGCTTGTTATTGTAAAGAAATAAAGGAGAGAACCCGCACCCATTTTTCCAAAAGACTTATTATCACCTCCTCCTGCGATGCCTAAGATCATGCAACACAATACAATAGGTACAACGACCATTTTCATCATATTAATAAAAATATCGCCTAACGGTTTTAATATTTCAGTGCTTACCCAAACTTGATGAGTTGGATTTACATTAAAATACCACCCGACTAAAATACCTAAAAGAAGACCAATTAATATTTGCCATACCAAAGAAATACTTTTCATAAATCATCCTTGTTTCTACATGTCCTCAAAAAAGGGATACAAATAATATTCGTATCCCTCATTACTTTATTTTGCAAAAAGCTGAGTCATATCTTTAAATGCTTTAAATTCAAGCGCATTACCACACGGATCAAATAAAAACATAGTTCCTTGTTCGCCAACTTTACCTTTGAAACGTACATAGGGTTCAATCACAAACTTTGTACCTAACGACTTTAATCTTTCAGCTAAAGTTTCCCAATCTTCCCAACTTAGAATGATTCCGAAATGCGGAGCAGGTACATCATGACCATCCACAGAATTAGAAACAACTTTTTCTTGATAATCCATTTTAGGATGTTCATGAATAACTAATTGATGTCCGAAGAAATTAAAATCAACCCAGTGATCACTAGATCTTCCTTCTTCTAAACCAAAGACTTCACCATAAAAATTTCTTGCAGCAGGCAAATCATAAACTGGGATAGCCAAATGGAATGGTGCTAAACTCATAGGAACCTCTATTAAATTGACTTTTGTCTTAAATAAAAATTTAAAATAGAAAGGTTTTCCGAGTTAAAAATCTAAAACTTTAGATTCTGTCTTTACTCGTATAATCCTTTATACCTGAATAGGAATTTAAGATAATAAGAATCTTTTTGATCTTATTTACTCACATCCTTTAAACAAATTAATGCTATATAAAAAAAAGCGTATTTAGAAACAAAAATATTTTCTCAAATTAACAAATTATTCCTATATGCAACTTAAGTCACTGTAATTAAACAAATTAAAACAAACAATAATGATTATCAAAATCATAAATGCATATAATATTTTTTTATCTATTTAATAAAAAAATATTGTTTATTATATTTTTATTTAAAAACTATAATTTAAAATTTAATGAACCACTATGACATTATATACTTGGCTCTTGTTTCTATCCACTATTTCTCTCCTATCAGCAATACCAGGTCCTAATATGGTATTCGTATTAAATACGAGAATTAATCAAACATTAAAGGAAACTTTAATATCAACTGCAGGATGTTTACTAGGAGTATTAATATCAATTACAGCATGTTGCCTTACACTCTTATTTTTAAGTAATTTACAAACTATATTTATAAAATTAATTAATGTATTTGGAATTATCTATCTTTTTTCAATTGGAATAAAACATCTAAATCACAACTCAAAAAATTTAAATAATGACAAAATATCATCATTTAAAACGCATGGTAATTTCTTTATTAATGGTTTTTTTATAGCTATTTGCAATCCTAAAACAATACTTTTTATTATTTCATTTTTCCCTCAATTTATTAATCGTAATTCACCTCTGCTCTCTCAATATTTAATACTGATTTTTACTTTTGTTATTTGTGAATTTTCTTGGATGCTAATCTACATTTGGGGAGGTGAAAAAATTAAAGTGCTAATAAAAAAACCAAAATTCTTTTATTTATTTAACAAAATAATTGGTGCTTTCTTTATTTTATTTTCAATATCTCTCATATCCCTAAACTTAACATGATTAAAATATTTACTGTATTGGTTCATTGAAAATCCCCAATACAGTAAAATTAAAGCTAGGCTAAGGTCCTTTATTCACCTTAAGTCCTTGGCCTATAACATAAAATTGTCCACCAGCAATATAATGTAAAGTTTTCAATTCTGTCGGTACATCATCAAATTGCCAGTGACCATCTTTAAAGACACGATCATCAGCCCAAGCACTAACCACCTCTCCAATGAAAAGATCATGAGCTTCTTGATTGTGTGGCTCTGGAATTAGTTTACAGAGTAGCCAAGCTACACAACCTTCGACTAAAGGAGTTTGAAAACCATCTTTGTAAAATAGCTTTACACCAAATTCATTCAATTTATTTGGGTAGTCTTTTAGACTTTCACTTCCAACATCTACAACCATTTGAGCCTGCTGTGCAACAGGAACTTGTAATGCAAACCATCCACTTTGTTCAACTAAAGAACGTGTAAATGCCATTTTATCTAAAACCACTGTGACTTTCGCTGGAGAAAACTCCAATGCACAAGCCCATGAAGCAGCCATCACATTTTCAGTACTTTGATGTTTTGCAGACACCAATACAGTTGGTCCATGGTTCAATAAGCGATATGCTTTTTCTAAAGGTACAGATTGAATTGCCATATTATGCTCAATATTTAAATATCAACTGTTTTCCACTCAGAATCATCTTTAAGTGGGGGTAAATAGGATAAGCGGCTCATATTTTGTTGCCACAAATTATTAGGAATACGATATCGATCTGCTTTATGAGGATCTATTGCTAAAACAATATCGCTCTCGCGCCCATTTGCAATTAATGTTGCAAGATCAGGATTCATCATCACTGCTTTTCCAACAGCAATAAATTCAGCCCATTTGGTTTGATATGCTTCTAATATCTGATCTGCACTAAATAAACTACCGATACCAATTAAGGGTAATTTACCTGCAATTCTTTCATGCAAAAGCTGCATACGTGTTAAGTGGACATCTGCCCCTCTACGTGCTTTTTTATAAAAATCCCAAAGAGATACATGCAAATATTGAATCGGTTTTTCTACTAATGCATCAACTAGGGCAAATGTATCAGCCATGGTTAAACCTTGTTCGCCTGGTTCTTCTGGTGAAAACCGATAACCAATTATGAAATCATTTAATCTATATTTCATTTTGACAGCATGTACAGCATCTACAATCGCTAAAGAAAAACGCATACGTTTTTCAATGTTGCCACCCCATTCATCAGTTCGACGGTTTGATTGAGCTGAGTTAAACTGCTGAATTAAATAACCATTGGCACCATGAATTTCGACACCATCGAAACCCGCTTGAATAGCCAAATCAGCAGCATTAGCAAATGCTAGGATTAAATCATTAATTTCAGAATGAGTAAGTTCACGTGATCCAGATTGAATATCCTCAGATGGCGCAACCTTTTCAGCACCATTTAACAATTCATCAATGCTGAGTTTCCCTCCATGATGAATTTGTAAAATTGCTTTTGCACCTTGAGATTTAATTAATTCAGCAACTGCTTTTAAACTAGGTAAGTCTTTATCGCTAATAGCCTCAGGCTGCCCTATAAATGCTTTACCCTCAGGTGAAACTAAAGTTGCAGCACTAATGAATAAACCAAAATTTTCTGCACGTCCTTGAATAAAAGCACGTTCTTCATGGCTTAAACTACCATCATCATTAGAAGCAAAATGTGTCATTGGAGCAACGACTAACCGATTTTTTATCGTTACGCCATTATTTAAAGTATACGGTTGGAATAAGGGAGAGTATTTAGGATTCATCATATTCATCTTCAATTTAAAAAATCTTTTAACTTAAACTTTGCTTTAAAAAGCATTAAACAGAAACGTAAAACTTCACGAGGAGACCTGATTGAGCGCTTCTGTAATTGGAATGTCACCATCACCCATCGTAATCACCTGACCAATCGTATTTGGAGCACTTAAAATACTTGTAAGTGTCTCTACGACATTATCAATACTGTTACTAAGAGGCTCTGTGACATTAATCTTGATTCGACCACTACCTAAATTTTCTTGCAATGCACCTGGTTGTAGGATAGTAAAATCCAAATTACTTTGATGAACTAACCAGTGATCTGCGAAAAATTTTGCAATGTTATAATCAGTGATATTCTGTAAGAATGACTCACCCCATCGTTCAGGTTGTAATGCAAAAACTGAGCTCAACAGTATAAATCGACGAATCCCCACAGCTTGCGCAGCCTGCATGACTTTCACTGCACCAAAAGCATCAACTTGAAGAAGATTTTTTCCTCTAGAACCTGCAGTGAAATAAATAACATCTATATTTATAGACTCGAAACCTTGAATAATCTTTTGCAAATCAGCCAGCAAATCTAATTCAAAAAAGTGGATATTAGGATTTGTAAAACCCAAAGAGTCCTTGCGGGCTCCTGCAAAAACTGAATGCCCCATTTTTGCCAATGTATTGACCAAATGAGAACCCACTCTGCCATTTGCACCAACAACAAGAATATTCATAAATACACCTTCGTAATAATTACGATTTAATGAAGTGATTAATATCCAACCCTGAGTAAAAAGCATCGCTTCTCCACCTCACATCTTGTAAGAATAGGAAAAGCGAAAGATAAATAGTGGTTACCAATTTTGACGCGTTGGAGAAATGATTAAATCATTCACAGTGACATTTTCAGGTTGATTAAGTGCATAGACTACAGCACGTGCTACATCATCTGGATCTATAGCAATTTTGTTCAGCTCTTGTGCTGCCTTACGACCTTCAGGATCAGTGACTTTGTCTGCCCAGCCTGTATTAATAACACCAGGACTAACTGTATTAACTCGGATACCATGGTTAACACCCAAATCTTTACGCATTGACTCAGTCATCGCTTGTACAAAAAACTTTGTTGCACAATAGATCCCCGCTGCTGGATCTACTTGATGCCCAGCAACTGAATCCATATTCAAGATTTGTCCAGACTTTTGCTCAAGCATAATTGGTAATACACCTGCTATTGCATTCAAATAGCCTTTGATATTGGTATCAATCATTTTGTTCCAATCATCAATTGCTAAATCGCTCCAATATGAAAAAAGCATAAGTCCAGCATTGTTAATTAGAATATCAACAGAGCCGTAAGTATCCTTAGCAAATTGAGCAAGCTTTTTAGCATCATCAAGATTGGTAACATCTGCTACAAAGCCTGTGATTTGATCACCATGCTTTGTTACGTCATTAACTAGTTCATTAAGACGTTCTTGATTTCTTGCAACCGCTATAACTTTAGCTCCTTCAGCAGCCAACATTTTGGCAGAAGCTTTGCCAATACCTGAAGAGGCTCCAGTAATAATGATTACTTTACTTTCTAAATAATTCATGCCCCACTCCAAATATTAATTGGTTGAATGGGTATGATAAATTTTACTAACAACAGTCCACTTACCTTCTACTTTCAATAAGTTAAAGAAGTCTGTAAAGCAAAATCCTGAAATATCATTAGTATCAATACGTGCACTTGCAGCAGTTCCAACGATATCAATATTTACGATCACACCTTGCGCATTTGGTGATGGGCTAAAATCACGATCAATAACATCGAATAACCCTTGGATGGGACCACCAATAAGCTTATTGTCAGCATCTACACCAAAGATAGTTGCGTGCTCACTGAAAGCAGGTTTCATAATGCTGCTATCAGCTTGTTTTCCACCTTCATTATATTTATTTAATACTTCAACAATTGCATTGTATTCAGTTACATAAGTTGGTTTAGACATCTTGGATTTCCTACTTCAGTATGATAATTCAGTCGTGGACAACAGCATTCGGCTTTAGAAGAGAATGTGTGCTCAGCTGTTATGAAAATAGTAGTGCAACCATAGAAATAAATATAATTATAGAATTATATAAACTGTATTAATCAAATTAATATCTAATACTATTGCTAGGTAATTTACGGCTCAATCTGAAACTAGCAATGGGACAGAAGTACTGATGATATTTTTGTATTTCAGTTCATTCCAAAACTCGTAGGGAACTTGCTGTGTATAAGAACTAACATTCTGCATGACTTCAATATCACTTTTAGCCCCGAAAACTAACGAAGTGATCGCGGGATGACTTGCTGTAAATTGCAAAGCTGCTGTTGGGAGAGAAACATTATATTTCAAACATATAGATTCAATTTCTTTAACTTTTAATAAAATATCTATTGGTACTTTTCCATAATTATATCGGGCTTGCTCTATAGTGCCTGAGGCAAGAATTCCGGAATTAAAGATTCCCGCAGCAAAAACAGCTATATTAGATTCTGATAGTTTTTCTAAATCTTTATAAGAATGTTTATGATCTAACAAAGTGTATTGACCGGCAATCAAGGCGCAGTCGATTTCAAATTCTTTTGCTACTTTTAAGACAATTTCAGTTTCATTCACACCTAATCCAATTGCGGATACATCTCTGCTCTTACGCAGTTCATCTAAAGCCCTGAAGCCACTTTCACAAAATTGCTTCCAATATTGATGAGCCCTCTCTCCATGCCATATACTGCCAAGATCATGTACCAATAATAAATCTATATGATCTAATCCAGTTCTTTTTAGACTATCCTCAAAAGAGGACATCACGCCATCGTAAGTGTAATCATATTTATAACCAGAATTTTTTAAATACCACAATGGATCTTTACAATATTCCCCCCGCGTATTTAAAACACGTCCAACTTTGGTACTGACAAGGACATTATTTCTGATCTCTAACTCACGTAGAATAGTACTTAATGTATATTCAGCACGTCCAAATCCATACATCGGTGCGCTATCAAAGTATCGAATACCCTCATAATATGCGGCATTTATAATTTCTTTTGCTTGATCAAAGCTGATCCTACTGTCATAACCAATCTGAACTGTACCTAATGCAAGTTTACTCATAGGTAATGAGCATTCACCTATAAATTTTGATGGTGTTTTTATCATAGTACTAGCGCTTTTAGATAAGGGCTTTGCATATTAGGAAATGCTTTGTTATAAATATAATTATCAAACTATATACTTACTATAAATATGGTTAATATCAATAATCTCGATTTAAATTTACTTAAAGCACTAGATGCATTACTAGATGAAAAGAATGTTACACGTGCAGCTGATAAGTTAGCTTTAACACAACCTGCTGTTAGTAGCATGCTTAACCGGCTAAGAGATCGTTTTGATGATCCATTATTTGTTCGAGCATCATATGGTATGGTTCCAACAGATAGAGCTCTTGCTTTAGCGGAACCTTTAAAGAAAATATTAAGTGAAATTGAGCAATTAATACAACCGCCTATCTTTAATCCAGCGGAACTAGAAACAACTTTCAGAATTGCTGCGACTGATAACGGTATGCATTGTGTAGGTGTACCTTTTACATTAGCTTTAAATAAGATTGCACCAAAAGTCAAAATAGCTCTGATGTCTATTCATGGTCGGAATGTCGAAGCTATGCTGATGAATGGAGAACTTGATCTTATTATAGTGGGTGAACCAACAGTTCCCTTGAACCTTCGTTCACGGATAATCCATAAAGAAAACTATGTTTGTATGATGCGAGAAAATCATCCATTAGCTAATCAAGAGCTTGATATAGATACATTTTGCTCTCTCAATCATGTATTAGTCTCTTACGATGGAGGTGGTTTCGCTGGAGCTACAGATGTTGCATTGGAGAAAATTGGGAAAAAGAGAAATGTTGTAATGTCTATTACAAGCTTTTTATTGTTACCAGAAATTCTTAAAAATAGTGATTGGATTGCTGTTGCCCCACATCATTTATTAGAGAAAGATTCAGGTATTATTTCCAAAAAACCACCGATTGAAATTGGTGGTTATAATAAATTAATGGCATGGCATGAACGCACACACCATGATTCTATACAACGCTGGTTTAGAGATTTTCTTTTGGAAACCTGCTAAATAGAATAAAATATCCATTACATAGAATATTACTATTAGATTAGTAGTTATGCCTTAAAATATTTTTTAAATCTTTTAAGGCTGCTGCAGCTGCCACCTGTGGTGAAAATGCGTATAAATTTTTTATTAATTCACCTAATAATTTACCATTCGTAAAGCCTTACATCACAGCATCTTTGTGAAATGCCTTGGCAATGTCGTCGGTGCTATCAATGCGAAGACCATCGACATATTTTTGCTCAACACCAATCACAACAGTGCAATCACTGGTTGGTACTACTTTTATCTTCTTGATCATGAATTGTTCCTTTTAGATTTGCTTGAGAATTAAGCGTACTAATTCAAGATTTAGTGGTTTGGATACATGTAGAAAATCTTGTTAACTACAGTCCACTTACCTTCGACCTTCAACAGATGAAAGAAGTCGGTGAAAGAGATGCCTGACATGTCATTGGCGTCAATGCGAGCGCTGGCCGCCGTACCAACGATCTCGATGCGGGCTATAGCGGCCTGTGCGTCAGGAGATGGGTGGAAATCCTTGTCGATACCTTCGAACAGAATTGGAATCGCGCCGCCAGCCAGCTTACCATCGGCGCCGACGCTGTACATCGTCGCATGTTGGTTGAAAGCGAGCTTCATGGTGCTGCTCTTGGCCTGCTTGCAGCCCTCAATATACTTGTTCAGCACCTCGGTGATCGCTTGGTATTCTTGCACGTACGTAGGCTTACTCACGGTTTTACCACTGTTAACTTGTTGGCCGCGTGGCAGATCTTCTGCTTGAGCAGTCGCACCCAAGCCAAGAATGATTGCCGCGAAAAATAAAGTTTTGATAAAAATTATTTTCATTTAGTTGCTCTTAATAATAGTTAGAATTACTCATAGATGCGTAGCTGCAAAAAACACAGCAAACATTGCGAGAAACCTCGCTGGTGTAGCTAGGCAATCAGGTGAACGACGTGTTTTCTGTCATGAAATCCCACAGCTCTGCCATGAGCTGTAGGTTCCCTGCCTTTGGGATTACTTACCCAAATTGGCCTTGAGCTCTTGTGACGCCTGCGCCATCGCACTACGAGATGCTGGCAGATGGCTGAATACATTCAACAGTCCAAAATCGTGAATCATGCCGTTGTAGCGTACCGTATTCACTTGCACGCCCGCATCGTCGAGCTTGCGGCCATAAGCTTCAGCTTCATCGCGCAGGATATCGAATTCAGCGGTCAGGATCAGCGTCGGCGGCAAGCCCTTGAGTTGCTCAGTCTTAGCCTGCAGCGGTGAAGCGTAGATCTGCTTGCGTACATTGGCATCGGTCGTGTAATTGTCCCAAAACCACACCATCAACTCCTTCGTCAGAAAGTAACCGTTGGCAAACTGCTTATACGACGGCGTGTCGAAATTTGCATCCGTCACCGGACTCAGTAATACTTGCGAACGCAGTGCAGGCGTGCCCTTCTCATTCGCCATCAAGGCAACCACAGCGGCTATGTTGCCGCCCGCACTGTTGCCAGCTACAGCAAGGCGCTTGCCATCGACGTTGATCTCTTTGCCATGTTCAGCCACCCATTTGGTCGCGGCATAGGATTGCTCAATGGCGACACCGAATCCCGCCTCAGGTGACAGGGAGTAATTGACGAAGACCGCCACCGCGCCCGAACCAACTACAAGGTCACGCACCAACCGTTCGTGGGTTGGAAAATCGCCCAGTACCCAGCCACCACCATGGAAATACATGAACACAGGTAAGGTCTTCTGTTTGCTGCCTACTGGGCGCACAATGGTTAGCTTCAAGTCGCTGCCATTGACGTGGATCGTCTTCTCGCTGACGTCAGCCGCAGGCAAGGCTACTTTGGGGCCAGCTTGAGCGCCCACCAACACTGCACGAGCCTCGGCCGGCGTCATGGTCTCGAGCAGCTTGCCGCCTTCAAGAGATTGCAAGAATTTTGCCGTGTTGTGTTCAACGCCGGGCAGACTGGTTGCAAAAGCATTACCACCCGACAGGGTCGCGACTGAAAGGGCCAGAGCAGAGGTGAGAGTTTTCATGATATTTCCTTTGTAGTGAGTGCACGCGTCAAGGCTGCTAACCGAGATGTTTTTGTCCGAAGTGAAGTAGCCGAAATGGGAAGGCAGCACTTTTCAGGCAAGTAAGCTGGTCGTTCGGCTGCAAAGAAAGGCGCAAGACATTGTGGGAAAAGCCTAATCAGCCACGTGTGTTCAAGGTGCTACGTGAGTGTGATAGATCTTGCTGACCACAGTCCACTTGCCATCGACTTTCAGCAGATTGAAAAAATCTGTAAAGCAAAAGCCTGAGACGTCGTTGGTGTCGATGCGCGCGCTAGCAGCCGTGCCTACGATGTCGACTCTAACGATCACTCCTTGAGCTTCAGCAGATGGATGGAATGCGCTGTCGATGCCATCGAACAAGTTTTGAATCGGGCCGCCGGTCAGCTTGCCGTCGCCATCAACACCGAAGATCGTGGCTTGCTCATTGAAAGCAGGCTTCATGATGCTGCTCTTAGCCTGTTTGCAACCTTCGTTGTACTTGTTCAGTACCTCAACGATAGCTTGATAATCTTGTACATAAGTAGGTTTGTTCATACTTTACTCCTGATTATTAATTCGAGTCGTTATAAAAAGCTGGCCGTTTTATCCAGCATAGATTAGTTGCCCTGTGGCTTACCCAGCTAATGTAGGCCAATCGGTGTAACCCTTTGCGCCGTTGCCGTAATAGGTTTCACGTGGCGCAATAGCGAGTTCAGCTCCCTCTTTCAAACGACGTACTAAATCTGGATTTGCAATAAATGGACGACCAAAAGCCACAGCGTCGACCTTGCCTTCAGTGCGACGGGTAATGGCCAGTTCTAGGTCATAATTGTTATTGCCTATGTATGATCCTTTGAAAAGCGTACGTAAGGCATCAAGATCTACGTTCTCAGGGACGACGCGTGAAGTGGCTGTCGCTCCCTCGACAAAATGCATGTATGCGAGTTGAAAGCGATTAAGTTGCTCAATCAAGTAGCCATATGTCTGCATGACTTGACTATCTAATGGCGTGTTACCTGCATCTGGTGTCACTGGAGAAAGGCGAATGCCTACGCGATCATGGCCCCAGACTTCGACCACAGCTGCAGTTACTTCCAACGTGAGTCGGCAGCGATTTTCGATGGAACCGCCATATTCATCACTGCGATGATTGGTCGAATCGCGGAGGAACTGATCAAGCAAGTAGCTATTGGCAGAATGTACTTCGACACCGTCAAAGCCAGCACGTTTTGCACATACGGCGGCGTGTCGATATTGTTCGATGATGCCAGGAATTTCGGATGTCTCGAGTGCTCGTGGCATAGAGACATCCATCATTCCATTTTCAGTATAGGTTTGGCCTTCTGCTCGAATCGCCGAAGGCGCTACCGGTGCTGCGCCATCCGGCTGCAGATCTACATGCGAGAAGCGGCCCACATGCCACAATTGGCAAACAATAAGGCCACCAACTGCATGTACTGCATCTGTGACTAATTTCCAGCCTGCTACTTGCTCTTCAGTCCAGATACCCGGCGTCAATGCATATCCCCGCGCCTGGGCGGAAATATTAGTCGCTTCACTAATAATCAGACCAGCACTGGCACGTTGCGCATAGTAGCGAGCATGCAATTCATTTGGTACGCCATCTAGTCCCATACGACTACGAGTTAACGGGGCCATAACAATTCGGTTAGCAAGGGATAACGCACCTATTTTGAGTGGTGAAAAAAGATCCGTCGATGAGCGATTAAGCTTCATTGTGACTCCTATTGTTAACTGATTTGCGTGATGAAATTAATTGATGTAAGCAGTATGAAGATAGGAGATAATGACGTAAATAAACATAAGTGGAGATACAGTATGAACAAAAAAGTCATAATGCAGAGTCCAACTCGTGCTGAGGGTGTAGAAGATTTACTCACTTCACCACCAGTGCATCTTCCGGGTCTTTTAACCTTCGAGGCTGCCGCCAGACATTTGAACTTCGCTCGCGCCGCTGCAGAAATCGGCGTCACGCCAACTGCTGTATCACGCACTATCAAAAATGTGGAAACGCAACTGAATGTTCGGCTATTCAACCGCACTACACGCAGTGTAAGTTTGACCGAGGCTGGTGCGTCATTGAACGCAGCACTAGCACCTGCGCTTGCTCTGATTAAAGATTCCTTGTCACAAGTCTTGCTCGCGACCGATCAACCATCTGGCACAGTGCGCCTCAACTCTTCGTACGTCGCATACCGCATCTTTATTGAACCGCATCTGGCTTCCTTCTTTGAAAAATTCCCGCTGATTAATGTCGAGGTTTCACTGGATAATCAACTGAGCGATATCGTCAACGCTGGTTTCGATATCGGCATACGCATGGGTAAGAGGGTGCAAAACGACATGGTCGCTGTGCAGTTGGGAACGAGGCAAAAAAGAATTGTAGTGGCTGCCCCTGATTACTTCCGCAAGCGGAGTGAGCCCAAGACTCTTGAGGACCTGTTAAAACACAATTGCATTCGACAGCGCTATTCCGTAGGTGGCAGACTCTTTGAATGGAAGTTCGAAGATCAAGGTCAAATGGTACAAATCGATGTTCAAGGGCGCTTTATTTTTGACGAAATGAGATCTACCCTTGATGCTGCAATACAAGGCCAAGGTATCGGTTTCGTCTTCGAAGATTTTGCGAAGCAAGAGTTAGCAAGCGGCATGCTGCGGCAGATACTGAAGCAGCACAGTGGATTGGATGACGCTTTTCATCTCTACTATCCGCATCGCAAACACATGCCCGGAAAGTTACGTGCGTTTGTTGATTTCATGCGTAGTGCAAATAGGGCTGAAACGTCTTGATTTAATAGCCCTAAACATACACCAAAGTATTGAGTAATCAGCATAATTGAAATAGGCCATTTATATTTTGAAATTCCAAGAACCGGATGTAGAGCGTTTACTTGATTCAAATTTAGTAAATTAAAGATTATGAAACTTTTGATGAAGAGGCTAGAAGCAAAATAGTATTAATTTTACGTTATCTATTAAAAGAAAAACTACCTATTGATTCTTCGACCTGTGAAATCCTAAAATATCGAATACAAAAATTAATGCCAATAGCACAATTATTAAAGAAATTGACAATTACAGGTCTGGACTTTTTGAGAAAATAAAAATTGAAAAATATAATAGAATTGGTAGAGAAATAATTAAAAATTGGATTGATTAGCTTTAAGATTAATCAAAATTTTTATCAATCTCTACACAGTAAACACGAATTATTAATAATTAGATTTTAATACAAACTGAAAAGACTATAAATAGTAGTCCTTTCTAGAACAATTTCTGTATTAATAAAATGAAACATCCTTGTTCAGTAAAATTATGGGCTATCCACCTACCCATTTTCTAAAAAGATTTCATACTCAGAATGAAACGCTATAAAGATTTACTCATGTGGATGGTGTCATACGTCTCGATCCATTCTCGATTAATGACTTCAAAGCCTTGTAGAGTCCAAAACGCTTCAGCCGCAGGTAAAAATGGATGAGTGTGCAAATACAAAGTGGCAATTCCATTCTTTTTTGCATGACTAAATAACATGTTGCATAGCTGAGTTGCGATGCCATTACGGCGGTATTCAGGCAATACAAATAACTTAACGACTTCAGCCGTATTGGACGGCAAATTTAGATCAAAACGATGGTCATACGCCCGATATGCAATGGTGCCAATAATACGTTTTTTATCTTTTACCGTAATGAAGCGGCCCAATGGATCATTGACATAATATTGCCCAAAATTTTTTAAATCTTTGGGAACTTGCCCATGATAGATTTCTGGGAATAAAAGCTGTCTAGTATAAAGTGCAAACTCTACCGCAGATGCATAGTCTGATTTGTCGGCTAGCTGATAGTGAAGTGTCATATTTTTTACAGCCAAGAATGGTCAGGGATAACAATGGTTTTGTCTTGAATCATGGCTTCATGGAACTCAACATCATAGACACTTTTTAAAAACTTAGGATCGGTGATTCGTGTTTTAGACTCAGGCTTAACCACCTCATGTTGGCGCATAAAAAACAAATGATCTGCAAATAAAAAAGCCAAGTTGGGATCATGCATAATCGCAATCACCGTAAAATTTTGCCGCGACAACTGACGCAATTTTTTCATTAAATAAGACTGGTAATAAACATCGAGATGGTTGGTTGGCTCATCGAGCAAAATGACTTTGGGTGCTTGCACTAAAATACGCGCAATCATGACCAATTGCCTTTCACCACCTGATAGTTCGGTATAAGGACGGTCACGTAAATGCTCAATGTCTAAATCAAGCAAAGCTTGGTCAACACGTTCCCAATCTGATTTTGAAGGTCTATATCTGCTAAAAGCAGCACGTCCCGTAATCACCACATCTTTAACCAAAAATGGAAATACGGTTTTATGAAACTGCGGTAAAAAACCGAGTAATGCAGCCCGATCTTTACCTTTAAAGTCCGATAATGGCTTTCCTGAGTAACGAATCAATCCATCTTTTACGGGTTCTAAGCCAGCCATCAACTTAAAAAGTGTCGATTTCCCGCAGCCATTACGCCCTAAAATGACTGAAAACTGATTTTCAGGAAACTCCAGATGAATATTTTTAAGTACCTGTTTGTGCCCATAGGCATAATTTAACTGATCAATTTGAATCATGCCCAATGAGTCCTCTGTGTTTTCATTAATAATAAGAAAAATGGCGCACCAAGTAACATGGTAAAAATACCAATCGGTATTTCAAAAGTAAGTAAAACCCGAGAAAAGTTATCAATCATCAGTAGAAAACTACCACCCAACACCATATTGGCAGGAATACTGTAGCGGTGATCTGGCCCAACCAACATTCTCACAATATGCGGCATAAACAGCCCATATAGACTAATAATGCCTGCCGCAGCAACTGAAGTTGAAGTACAAACGGTCACCAGAATAATTAAAACCAGCTGTTCCCAGCGTGGGTTAACACCCACAGCCTGCGCCTCTTCAGCACCAAGTGCCATTAAGTTTAAGCGCCAACGCATAGCAAATAATCCAGCAAGCCCAATACAAATCGGTAGCACGGCGTATTGAACCTTTTGCCAAGAAGCCTGATGTAAGTTGCCCATCGTCCATTGCACAATAGCTTGCAGCTTAAATGGATCACTTAAGTATTGAATAACTGTAAGCCCTGCCAAAAAAAGCCCAGAAACAATCATGCCCGATAAAATAACCATCACTAAAGACGTCTGGCTTTCATGTTTTTGATGAGCAAATAAATACGTTAAGGCAACGGCGCACACACCAAAAATAAAAGCGGATAGATTGGGTGAGAGCCAACTTAAAGAAAGTGCCAAAGCTGCACCGAATGCCGCACCAGATGAAATACCGAGTACATAAGAATCGACTAAGGGATTACGAAACAATGCCTGCAAGCCATTACCCGCGGTTGCTAATGCAGCCCCCACCATAAAGGTCAGTAAAATTCTAGGCAGTCTGACATTCACAAGAATATTTTGCATCAGTCTAAATTGTTCAGCATCAAAATATGGTGTACCGAAGACCGCTTGCACCCCCCACCGCAAATAGTCCCATGCACTCAAGGTCTGAGTTGGCCCAATGAGCAGCGAGATAAAAATCATTACCACGGGTAACGGGTAAAACCAATAATATTTCAGTTTTTCTATATTCATTGCACCAACGCTTTTGCAAGGTGCTCACCATACAACTTGGTTAAAATACGCTGTTGTAGAGCACTTACAGGTAAATCGGACTGTTCAGGATAAATACTGTGATTCAAATAAATCGCCGTAATAATGATTTTGATGGTATGGGGGTTATATATAAATGCGGGACTCAAATTAAAAACCTTTCGGTTTTGTACAGCGCTTAAGCCTTGTAATTCTTTTCGTTCATAAATCAGTTTTGGGTTGGTATTCCAAAGCACGATATTGTCTGGGTTCGATTCAATTAAAGTCTCGGGGTTTACATTAGGTTGATTGGCATTGGTCTGAACAATGTTGTAAGCACCCGCCAGCTCAATAAAGTCATTAGTAATAGACTTGCGACCAGAGGTAGAAAAAATTCGTCCACCTGACCATGCATAATAAATCGATTGTTTATTTGACTGACGTGCAGTTTTAGCTGCGACTTCCGACACAATTTCATCAGAAAAACTTAAAATTTCTTGAGCACGCTTTTGGGCACCACTAAGCACAGCGATTTCAGATAGCTCTTCTTTCACTTGCTGGTAAGTACCTGACTCCATCACATATACAGCAATGCCAAACTGCCTTAACAGTTCAATTGTTTGGGTTTGTCCGCTCCCCACAATCACCAAATCTGGTTTTAACAGCACCAGACTTTCAGTATTGGTGGCATTTGCACCTTGCGAAGGTGTAGCAAGCTGTTTATTAGCAATACGTTGATCGATTTTTGAATAGGCATTAAATAATAATGGTTGGATGTATACTTCAGCTGGTATACCAATCACTTTATGGCCTTGCCCTAACATGTAGAGGCCATCTAAACCTGACTCAAACAAAGAAACAATTCTTTGTGCTGGTTTATCTACACAGACTTTTGTATTTGTACTATCAAACACACATATCGAATGGGGCTTTAAGTTTTCTTGAGTTTTTCTACTTTGTTCAGATGAAGAGCATCCACATAGAATGAGTAAAGTGAGTATTGAAACCAAAAATTTCATTACAGCACCCAACGCACAAATACAGTGCAAAATAAAAAAATGCGTCTATTTGGTGCATTTTTCATGTGAAAAACACACCATAAGTGATCAAGAATATTTGAAGCATAAGTAATACGGCATTCAAATCAAGTGTTGTGCTGAAGATAAGAGTAATTAAGCAATAAAAATGCCAGAATTACAAAATAAACTTAATAATCATGTGATTGTGATTTTTAAAACTCGAAAAATGAATAGTCATTTCCAAAATATTTAGAATTTGCTTTAAACCATTCAACTGAAATCACTTACTTTTCAATATTTAAATTTAATCAGAAAAATAATGAGACTGCATAACCATAAAATTTAAAAAACAAAACACATTACACAAAAATATAATTAATTTTATTTTAAAAACATTTTAAATACCAATGAGAAACAACACATTAAACAATTAAGTTTTTCTAAAAAATTACAGGATTTAAAATTAACTTTCATCATTATTAATATTAAACATAAACCTTTAATAATAACTATTTTATATGCTAGATTAATGATTAAGAATTACCCAACCTAAGGGTAAATTCATACATTACAAATAATCAAATATAAGAACATTAAACATGACAAGGATTTAAAATCATGAAGAGAAAGTATTATATTTTAGGCACTCTATTATTTAGCATGAGCTTAACAACTCATGCTGACTCACTACGAATGAGTGCGACGGAGTTTGCAAAAGATCCAGCCAAAGTAAGTGCATTACAAAAAGGTTTGGAAAAAATGCGAGCAAATAATAATGCTCCCCCCTTATCACCGGAGTTTCGTACAAGCTTTAATTACTGGGCCAATACGCATGGTTATTTTGGTACAGGTACACATGCAACAGACAAAGATTATTATGTTAATCAATACCGTATGCCACAGTGCTTACAGATATATAGTAAAGCAGTATGTGACAGTTACTATAAACATATTCAAAATTCAACAGTGCCAAATGATGGCTTTACCGATGAAGTTTGGGGTACATGCCAACATGGCAATCTAAATTTCTTACCGTGGCACCGTATGATGCTTTATTTTTATGAGCGAACAGTACGTAAATATGTGGGGCAAAATTACTCCCTTCCTTATTGGGACTATTACGAAGAAAAAGCTGCTAATGGTCAAGGCTTAGCACTGCCTAAATTGGTCCGCGGAAAACAGGCTGGTACCTTATATGATCAGTTCCGTACCCCGGGTTTAAATACAAATATCAGCGCCATAGATCCAGATAATGCCAGCGCTGCTCAAGCATTTAAATGGGATAACTTCACAGACTTCTCTAACCAGTTACAGTCTCAACCTCATGGTGTAATGCACTGTGCTGTAGGTAAAAACTGTGTATTGCCTGATATGGGCTTTGTACCTATTGCAGGCTTAGACCCCGTATTTTATATGCACCATGCCAATATAGACCGCTTGTGGCAATGCTGGCTAAATAAAAAAGCGAATGGGCAACCGATTACGCTTGAATGGGCGAAGAAAAATTTAGGTATGCCAGATAGTTGGTATGACACCCGATACACTTTTGCAGATGAAAACGGCAACAAAGTCACCATGACCATTGCTGATGTATTCACCCCTGGTAAAATTCCAGTTCGATATACCAATGAAAATGCTTGTAAAGTTCAAGCACCTGTCATGAGTAGTAAAGGTGCTGAAAAAGCAAACCTATTTAAAATGAATCATAAACCAGTGAGCAGCAATAAAACCATTAAACTTATGGGTGTAACACAAAAAGTAGCCTTAGCCCCTCAAACTGCAAGTTTCTTAGAAAACTCTAGTCAACTTACTCAAACAACGCTCTCATCGGGACAAACCTATTTAATATTAGATAATGTCCAAATGATTGGTAATCCAAATCTAACCTATAAGATTTATCTATCTTCTAAAAATAAACCTGACCAAAAAATTTATGTTGCCACAATTAACTACTTCGGTGTGTTAGATCATGACCACGGCGGGCACCCAGGTCATATTGGTCAATTGGTTTATCAAGTTAGTGATCAGGTTAAGCAATTAGGCATGCCTGCTGAAGACTTAGAAGTTCAGTTTGTTGCTACTGATTTAACGCTTGATCAAGTGAAAGAAAAAGTAAGCTCTCAAGGACTCAGTATTTCTCAGGTTCGCTTAGAAACTTCAAAATAATAATTAAGGGAGAGGCCTGATTTTTTCAGGCCTATATTCATTATGAAAATAGCTCATTTAATATTATGCACGCCTCTAACTTTGCTTAGTTGGTCTGCATCAGCAAATGATTCTGCTGAACGTGTATTAGAAGATCCACCCGATATGGCTGTTGCACGTAATCATGTCGAATTACTTGCTGCACCGAATCCTACAAAGTCATTAACAAATGCACCGCAAATGCAATCTTCAAACGAAGCATTGTTTACTTGGGAAGTTAAAAAAACGAGGAACAGACTTTGGAACCCAGCGACAAATCGTTATGACGAAGTCCTTTTACGTAGTTACCAAGGTACAAATACGCAGCCCAATACGCCTTATATTGCTCCGACAATTGAAGTATTTCCCGGAGAAACCGTACGGGCAAATTTAGATAACCAACTTGATATAGACCCGATTACTCACAAAAAATTTCCTAAAGACCCAAGTTGTACTGGCGACCATTTTGATGTGAATAAACCTCATTGTTTTGATGGCACCAACATGCACACTCACGGTTTATGGATAAATCCAGCAGGAAATAGTGATAACGTTTTAGTTTCAATTAATCCGGGTGTTAATTTCCAATATGAATACAACATTCCACCCGATCATCCAGCCGGAACGTTTTGGTACCATCCTCATCGACATGGTTCAACTGCTATTCAAGTTGCAAGTGGCATGGCGGGTGCGTTAATTATTCGCGGATATCGCCAGCCTACCCCAAATAAGTCAGGTGATTTAGATTTACTCACCTATGGTTTCAAAGAAAGAACTCTGGTTTTTCAGCAAATCCAATATGCTTGCTACGATGCTAACGGAAAAATCGAAACCGATCAAAATGGCAACTATATTTGCCAAAACAATCAAATTGGTGAAATTAGAGATTATCAAGGTTTTGGCCCTGGCGATTGGGGAAAATCAGGACGATATACGAGCATCAATGGAGAAGTTCAACCCTTCATCACTCAAGCGGTTGCAGGACAAGTTGAGCGTTGGCGAATGGTACATGCAGGTGTCCGCGACAGTATCAACCTGAGCGTTCGTCAAATGCAAAATATTCCATCCAAACTCAATTTGACACCAATGGGTGAAAAGAAATTATTAAGTGAAAGCTGTACAGGACCTATTGTGAGTCAACACATCATCGCAGCCGACGGTCTAACCCTCAAACAAGTTATGGACAAAACAGTAACCGTTTTTCAACCAGGTTATCGTTACGATGCATTAATTCAATTCCCACAAGAAGGTCGTTATTGTTTAATTGATGAAGCGGCTTCTGCTTCTGCTAACGTGGATCGTACATTTTCACAGAAACACTTACTCGGTATAGTTCAAGTCAATAAAGCCAGCTCTGCAACGCAGTCTTTAACAACGGCTTTAAGCAATAATGCATACCGAAATATTGCCCCAGATATGCGTCCCGCAGTGCTTCAAGATTTAGAACAAAATCTAAAGCTCAGCCACTTTGTTCCTCATCAGGACCTACCAGCAACATCGAATAGACAATTTTTAGAATTTAATATTGATACTAAGGCTAATCCAACTCAGTTTCAGGTGGATGGAAAACCATACAAACCAGACCGAATTGACCGTACGCTCGAGTTGGGTAAAACCGATGAATGGATACTCACCTCTAAATTAGCCAGCCACCCTTTTCATATTCATGTAAACCCATTTCAAGTGGTGGCAGTATATGACCCTAACGGTAAAGATGTAAGCGATATAAACGCCGTGGATGACTATGACAAAACGGCTGCTCCTGACCCACAATATCGTGGGCTAAAAGGTACATGGAAAGATACAATCTGGGTTAAAAACGCACAAGGAGCCAGTTATAAAGTCGTTGTGAGAACCAAGTACCAACGCTACATCGGTGACTTTGTATTGCACTGCCATATTTTAGATCATGAAGATCAAGGCATGATGCAAAATATTCGAATTAGTCTTCCTGATGGAAATGGTGGCGTTTCACAAGGCCATCACTAGTTTTGGACTGCAATAAAACTTTATTCTAATAAAACCGCTTATTTTAATATAAGCGGTTTTTTTCAATACTAATAAAGAAGCAAAACAGTTTGAATTATAAGTTGTAGAGTTATCAAATAAGGTCTTAAATAGTAATTAAAAAAAGGCATAAAATTTACCAAGCAATAAAAACTGCTTAATTGTTAGGCCAATTTATCTACATAAGAGCTAATTAAATAATTTAATAGCAGTTACAGCTCAATCAACATTAAGAGAAATAAGTCGTTATAATCCGCCCAACACCTGATAGACATTATCTTCTGATGCTGACCCATTCATCCTTCTGGCGTAGTCTTTATCGTTTAATTCATATTTATGCTGGTATTTTCATTGCACCATTTATATTGGTCGCTGCATTCACCGGCTTACTCTATGCAATTACACCTCAACTTGAACAAGCAATTTATAAAGATGTTCTATACGTTGAGCCATTGAACCAAGCGCAATATAAGCTCAGTCAGCAAATTGAAGCCGCAAAGCAAGTAATGCCCAAGTCTGCACAGGTAATTGAAGTTAGACCAGCCCCAAGCACTGATCAAACAACTCGTGTCATTTTCTCAGACCCGATCCATCATTTTACAAGTGAAGCCGTTTTTATTGATCCTTTTACACTTAAAGCCAAAGGCCATCTAGCAGTTTATGGTACCAGTGGGGTTCTGCCATTTCGAACTACGCTCGACCAGTTACATAGCAATTTATTATTAGGAAAATGGGGGCGTTTTTATAGTGAACTGGCAGCAAGTTGGTTAGCCATTTTGACTTTAACTGGACTGTATAATTGGTGGAAACGTCGTCAAAATCTAAAAATCAGGCAAACACAAAAAAATAAATTATTGAGATGGCATAGCACGCTTGGTTTAATTTTATTTCCGCTCTTATTATTCATTGCAATTACTGGTCTTACATGGTCCGAGTGGGCTGGAGATAATATTCGGGTTGCTCGCCAATGGCTCAACTGGCAAACCCCAACATTAGCAACTTCTCTTCAGACAGATAATTTACCTACAGTGATGCATCATGAACATCACGAGATGCCACACAGTGAAAATCTTAATTTAAATATTGTGTCAGGTGAGTACGATACCGCTCTTTCAATAGCCAGAGCACATGGCATTGAGGCGGCACAAATACAAATCAAACCACCCACGAGTGGAAATCAAGCTTGGACTGTGGCCGAGATTCAGCGTAAATGGCCAACTCAAGCAGATAGCATCGCAATTGATATGGAACAACATAAAGTCATCGATCAAATTGCTTTTAAAGACTACTCACTGGTGGCAAAACTCACTCGTTGGGGAGTCGATGCTCATATTGGTATGTTATTTGGTTGGATAAATCAGTTGGTTCTCGCACTTTATGCGCTTACGCTTTGTATCATGATTATTTATGCATATAAGGCTGCGTTTAAAAACTCAAATTTAAAACTCATGACCACTCACTTTGTTGGTCAAAGCTTATTTATTTGGAAGCGTGCAACTGGCCAGCAAAAATTGTGGCTCATGTTGGCGAGCATTGTATTAGGGCTAAGCTTACCTGTTTTTGGTTTTAGTATTTTATTTACGCTATTCATCTTTGCAATACGTAAATACATCCCTTCCAAACCATAAATCTTTATTTTAGTTAGGAGTTAGGCTCAAACTTTGCCTAACTCCTTTTTTAATTAAAAGTTCCAAGTCAAAGATAAAGTAGCCTTCAATGGCTCTCCGGGTTGTACCCATTCATCGGTATAACTCGAAACGTAATAATCCTTATCGAACACGTTATCAACGTTCAATTGTGCCCGCAGATCAGGACGAACTTGTACATAGCCTCCAACGTTCACCACCGTAAATTCTGGCAAACTGGTTCCATTATCTATGTAATTCGCACTCCGCTTACCAAAATAGTTGATCGTTCCTACCAAACCTGCTTCTCTTCCCAATAGTTCAAACTGGTAGTCCGCATTTAAATTTGCGGTGTGCTTGGGAATGTTTTTAAGACGAGCACCTTTTGTATCAACTTCGCTTTCAATGACCGATGCCTTTGTAAAAGTATAATTAGCTCCCACGCGAAGATGATCATTGAATTGATGTTTTAACTCGACTTCTACACCATGGCTCTGTACACGACCACTATCTACATAAGTATCGGTAATGCCCTCAGTCAATAGATGTTGTTTATCTAAATCAAAATAGGTCAGTCCAAACCAGCTTTGCGGTAGATATTCGTATTTGGCTCCAATTTCCCAACTTTGTGTTTTTTCTGGGTCATAAAGTTGATTGTCTTTATTGAGTCCCGTATTTAACTCGAAAGATTTACCCCAGTTGCTATAGAAGGAAAGTTTTGTCGTAGGCTGGTAGTTCACACCCACGCGTGGACTAAACGGCGTAAAGTCCTGTTGATCTGAAAGTCCTGTTTTATAGTCATCAATTTGTTGTTCCAGACGATTAAAACGTCCCCCAATCAGTACATTCCATTCAGGATTTAAAAAGATCTGATCTTGTAAATTCACTCCCAACATATTTTGGGTTTCTTTCGTATTTTTTGTTGTTCTAGTTAGCGCTAAAATATTTTGACCATAGACTGGATTGTAAATATTAATCGGGCTTGATGTACCCACGGCATTACGCAGTTGAATTTGATCTATGGTGTAGTGTCCAGCCTCGACATTTGCAACGAGTTCGTGCTTTACCACTCCTGTATTAAACTTCCCGCGCAGAATCGACTGAAGCTGAAATGTATCTGTTTCAAATTGACGGTAACGTCTAAAACGATTTGCGGTTTGTCCATCTGCGGCAATGCTTGAAATTTCAGTTGAGGTTCCTGCCCGCTCCCCATGGTTATAGCTAAGAGCGGTCGTGTTATTCCAGTTTTCATTGAATTGATGATTCAAACGTAACTGATACATCTGATCTTTAACCTTAATGTCACCATCCGATGGTTCGCCTAAAAAGGTCTTTTTGTTGACAATAAACTGTCCATTAACCATCGGTACACCACGATCAAAAACACCTTGGTGTTCGGAAAACTCGGTGTCGAGATTGAGCTGCGTTTGATCCGATATTTTCCATGCAAGCTGTGGAGCAACAAAGTAATGCTGACTATCGACCTGATCTCTAAAACTCTGGTTATTTTCATAAGCCAGCCCAAGTCTATAAGCCACGGCATCGCTTAATGCACCTGTACTGTCTAGAGAAGCCCGATATTCTTCTAAGGTACTGCCACTTAAGCTCACCTCATTTTTTTGCGTCCACTCGGGCTGTTTAGTTGTAATGTTCATAATGCCACCAATAGCACCCTGTCCATACATGGCAGCCATTGGGCCTTTTAAGAAATCAATTGCTTGGATATTGACCATGTCTCTTGGAGTATGGATGCCACTTAAAGAACTCAGACCATTACGTAAATAGTTGGTTCCCATATTGGGGTCGGTGCTAAAGCCACGAAATGAGTAGTTATCCCAAAAACCTCCACCATAACTATCCTGATAAACCACGCCATTCACTCGTGATAATGCATCACTCACCCGCTGAATATTATTGTTCTTAATATCTTGTTCCGACACATGGGACTTGGTAAATGGAACGCTCAATAAGCTATGGTCAAATTGAGTTAACGCTGTTGAAGAAAAAGAAGTCTCGGCAACATCTTCAGCCTTAATTGTTATTTTCTCTAATTCAGTCGTCTGACCATTAGGTTGGCTTTGTGCCATTGCCGACATCGAAAATTGAGCAAATAAAATACTCCACGCCAGTGGATTGAGTAAAAATTTAGACATGACAAACTCTGTTTAGTAATAAATGAGGGACTTATCTGTACCCATTAACCAATTAAGCAAAACAAAGTTGTTGAGGTGGAGCACGGCCTTGGGGCGAGAGAAATAAACGGCGTAAATAAAATAATATATAAGTGAGGGTTGCCAATATAATTAAGCGAACCGTCACTCCAATTTCAAACAGAGATAATTTGAAGCCATCAATTGTAGCGATATGGCTATACAAATAACAAAAATGACAACCTGTGCTTGAGTCGTGGTGAGTGCTTTTATCTAGAAGCTTTTTATTTGAATCGTTTTTAAGATGATGAGAAGAATGTAGTTCCGAGCTCATTTTTGAATGATTCATCACTTCTACAATTTGCTCACATACCGCTTGCTGATGCATTTCATTGGGTAATAGGCTTTGCCAGAACACAAAGTTCTGTAGCAATATTGCTAGCAAGCCAATTATGGTCCCAAACCGATACATGAAAACTTATTCTCATCAATGTAGGTCGGAAAATAACATAATTTCATTCAAATCATTAGCATTTTTTATTTGAACCCGCACTCGATCAAGAAAAGAGCAATATCACTACAGCAATATAATCAAAGAATTACGCAATCTGCACCAAAAAATAATCTAGCAACCTTTCCCTGTCATCCACACTATTTGAATCTAAAAGTTGAACCATCGCCCCATCAATCACAAACAAAAACATGTGCGCATCGGGTTTTGAGGCCATACTTTTTACCGTTGAAAGCAAATTATAAATTTCATTGATTAACCAGTTTCGATAGTTAACTACAACCTGATAAGCCTTGGGATGTGTTTTTGCAATTTCAAAAATGGCCTTAAATGGCAAATGATAAAGCCCTTCTAAATCTGCATGTAAAAAGTAAATTTTGCGAAGTTTTTCAATTACGGTTAAGTCTTTCTGAACGTAGATGATTGAAAGCACCTCTTCTTTTAATCCATCTTTTTGAAAGGTTAAGCTCATTTCAATGAGGCGTTCTTTTGAGTGAAAGTAGTTATAAAACGTGGCTTTCGGCATCTTTGCTGCTTCAATAATTCGGTCTACCCCGACTTTATGAAAGCCATAGTTATTAAAAAGGTGCCTAGAGGTATGTAATACGCTTAAAGCACGAAATGGGAGATCTGAATGTGGCATAGTTTTACCGTTTTAAAATAAATTCTTGTTGTATATAAATGAGATATAGCATCGCTACTTTTCTAATAACTGAAAAAAAAGGCATAGCAAAGCCACAAAGACTGTGCTTGGCACATCTCAAGTTTTATTGTTGATTAAGTTTTAAGTAAAAATGACTTTAAGCCTGAAAAACCTAACGGCGATCAAGCCTTTTTAAAAAGTTTAAGTTGTGTCGATATAGACTTTGGCAATGGTTGCCAAGAAATGATGAATGTGCAAAGCCAACTCCTTTTTATTGGGAGTTCTGCCAAAACATTATAAATTATGGTGGCAGAACGAAAGAGGGTTCGCAGACTTGGTAATACACAAGCACACCCGAGGGTGTCCCTCTCCCGTCCTACCGCTACGGGAGGAGACTAGGAGCTTACACACAAAACTATCCCTCAGATGGAATAATTCTGATGCGGTATTACATGCGGTCTGCGACAACCGACTGGCAATGTAGGCCAGTATGCAAATGGTAATCTTCAATATTTAAGGTGTCAATGTGATATTGGCTAGAAAATATTTAAATAATTATTGTTTTTCATTAAATTACATAATTAAGGAAAACCTTAAATATTGGCTTAATAATATTGTCTTGTTTAGAGAGTTTTTTGAGCTGTGCACCCTAAGGCAGAATGCACAGCCCAGATCAAACCAAATTAATGATCAGATAAAGTTTTCATATCAATCACAAAACGATACTTCACATCACTCTTTAACATACGCTCAAAAGCTTCATTAATGTTTTGCATATCAATCATCTCGACCTCAGAAACGATATTATGCTCACCACAGAAATCAAGTAACTCTTGTGTTTCCTTAATCCCGCCAATCACCGAGCCGGCAATTGATTTTCTACCCAAAATCATAGGTACTGAATTTGCGCTAATTTCACCCAAATATCCAACCAGCACAATTGTTCCATTTAAAGCTAAAGTTGGAATATAAGGCTTCAAGTCATGGTTATAAGGTACAGTATCAATAATTAAATCAAACTGATTTGTGACTGACTGCATTTGGGTTTCATCGGTTGATAGCACAACATGATGCGCACCGAGTTGTTTTGCATCTTGTTCTTTGTTGGCTGAGCGGGTAAATAATGTCACTTCCGCACCTAGAGCATTTGCAAGTTTAATTGCCATATGTCCCAAGCCACCTAAACCAACGACTGCAACTTTACTGCCCTTCCCAATATTCCAATGGCGAAGTGGTGACCATGTCGTAATCCCCGCACAAAGTAACGGCGGTACAGCTTGGGCATCCAGATTTTCAGGTACTTTTAATACAAAATCTTCACTACAAGTAATTGTTTGAGAATATCCACCATAGGTTGGTCGTTGGTCATGACGATCTACAGCGCCATAAGTTTGGATATTACCTTCTTCACAATACTGCTCTAGCCCTGAATGACAAGCAGAACAAGTACGGCATGAATCGACCATACAGCCAATACCTACTAAATCACCGACCTTATATTTCGTGACTTTGGCACCGATTGAGGTGACACGACCTACAATTTCATGACCCGGTACTAACGGATAAGCACTGAATCCCCAATCGTTTTTAGCTTGATGTAAATCGGAATGGCAAACACCACAATATTCGATTTGAATGACAACATCATCTTCACGTGGAGTTCTACGTTCAAACTTAAACGGAACTAAAGGAGTTTCTGATGACAGCGCAGCATAACCTAAAACTTCAATTGTCATATTTTTTCTCTCATGTTTAATGTTTAAATAAAGACGATTTGTTCGTTGAACATTCATTGATGGCTATAGATTTTGAAAAGCCGTGAATACGTTGTGGAAACGGTGAATCAACAGGCTTTAATCAATCGACTTTTTTGCCATGTTCATCAGTATAAAAATGAAAGCTGTAAGGTGTTGTTCTATTCCTCTCACAGATTTGCCTAATCCTCCGAATTGTTGCAATTCTCTCTATTTTTCTTATTTGAAATGCCTACAATAAAAACACAGATGACAATAGGTGAAATCTGAATGACGAATATGTCTCTAGGCAATAATGAAACACTGGCTCAACTTATCGATCAATGGACCCGTGAAAAAGGTACATTCGAAACGCCTATTATAGGACTGACTTTATTTCGTGCTGAAACACTGACACAACCAACGAGCAGTATGATGGATGCCAGTCTATGTATGATTGCTCAAGGGAAAAAACAGGTGATTCTTAGCGAAGAAGCTTACACCTATGATTCAAATCATTTCCTTTTTACTGCAATTGACCTGCCTGTGATTGCTCAAGTTCTTGAGGCTTCAGTTGAACAACCCTATCTTTCAATAGTGCTACGACTAGACCCCTATGTGCTTGCCCAAATCATGCTTGAAGCCCATATTCCTTTTAAAGATACCAATACTGAAAAAAAAGGAATGGCTGTTGGAGTCGTAAATTCGGAACTGAATGATGCTTTTATACGGTTATTAAAACTACTAGACACACCACAAGACATACCCATCTTGTCTCCTCTTATTATTAAGGAAATTTTTTATCGTTTATTAATGAGTCCACAAGGTGACCGACTTAAACGAATTGTAGCGGCAGGAACTACAGGTCATCGAATTGTGAAAGCCATTGAATGGTTGAAAACAAATTTTGCAAAATCATTTAGCATTGAAGAACTTGCGAGCACAATGGGGATGAGCGCTTCAAGTTTTCATCAACATTTTCGTGATATTACTTCAATGAGCCCCTTACAATATCAAAAAAGAATGAGACTGACCGAAGCACGGCGTTTATTAATCACTGAAGAATGTGATATTTCATCTACAAGCATGCAAGTAGGCTATGAAAGTTTGTCGCAATTTTCTAGAGAATATAAACGCTTTTTTGGCGTTCCGCCGTCGGTGGATATAAAGAGCGTATAAAAATAGACAAGCATTTAGCAGATTAATTTTTTATAACCTGAATTACCCTAAAAATAATTCAGGTTTGTTATGCGTGAACTTTGTTATTTCATCAACTACGACTCTTATTTTGGGTTGTAAATGCCATCTTTTTTGCCATAGCACATGAATTGGTATTTCTACACCAGATACCTCTGGAAGAATAGAAATTAACTTTCCAGCTCTTAATGCATCAAAAGCTAACCAACTTGGTAGTTGTGCAATACCAAGACCGGAAGTGCATGCGCTTAGTAAAGCATCACCATCTGGAATTTCATGTCTATAATTAATTTCAAACTCTTCCATTTCCCCTAGCGCATTTTTTAAAAACCATTGCCCTTTATAATTTCTTCTCCAACCGATTAGACAATTGTGATGTTTTAAATCCTCTTTATTGGAGGGATAACCATTCTTTTCTAAGTAGGCTGGCGAGGCGCAAATTAAAAGCGTTTGGTGTCCAAGTGATTTTGCAATTAAGTCAGTAGAATCTTCTAAGTCACCTATTCTGACAACGAGATCTACCCCCTCACTAATCATGTCTACAGCCCTGTCTTGAAAGGTTACAGATAAATCTAACTGAGGATATTGCTGAGCTAAATCTAATAAAATCGGAAAAATATATCGACGGCCAAAAGTCGTAGGAAGATCAACTCTTATACGCCCTGTAGGGTATGAATTTTCTGTCGAAAGTAATGTTTCTATTTGATCTAATTCTTCCAAAATACGACGACAACTAACAAGCCATGCTTCCCCTTCGGGAGTTAAAAAAATGCGTCTGGTTGTGCGGTGAAGAAGTTGGACACCCAATCTTTTTTCTAATTTATTAATACTTTTTCCTACCGCAGATCCGGTAATTCCAAGTATTTCTGCTGCACCAGTAAAACTTCCCTGCTCTACAGCTGTAACAAACTCAAGTATTCCTGAAAACTTACTATCCATAAATCACCTATTAAGGAATTTTATTCCACAATGACTAGAATTTTATCATATTAATAAAATTATTTTCTTGAATTAAGATGAGTTCAAATGATAGCTAAGTAAGAAAGTTATCAAGTTCTTTTAAGAGGAAAAGATGATGAAAGCATGGTTACTAAAAGATTTTGGTTTAAATAATTTAAAATTAGAGGAAGTGGAAACCCCAACTCCAAAAGCTGGTGAACTCCTCATTAAAGTTGGAGCGGTTTCTTTAAACTATCGAGATAAAGCGATTGTTGAAGGTTTTTATGAACCCCATATGGTTCCAAAACCTTTAATTCCCGTATCCGATGCAGCAGGTACAGTCGTGGCTGTAGGTGAAGGAGTAACGCGTTTTAAATTAGGTGATCGAGTCAATACTACTCTCTATTCTCGCTGGATTGATGAAGAACCTGGACCCAATGAACCGGAATACTGTTTAGGTATGCCATTACCAGGTGGTCTTGCTGAATATATGATCTTGCATGAAGAAAGTGCAGTAAAAGCTCCAGATAATATGTCTGATGCTGAAGCATCTACATTACCTATTGCTGCATTAACAGCTTGGTATTCACTCATGGATATAGGTAACCTTAAGCCAGAACAAAATGTTCTTGTACAAGGGACTGGTGGGGTATCTATTTTTGCAATCCAATTAGCTCATGCCTATGGAGCGAGAGTTATCGCTACATCAAGCAATGATATAAATTTAGAAAAAGTTCGAGCTTTGGGTGCAGATGAAGGAATCAATTATAAAACTCATCCAAATTGGGATGAGCGAGTACTAGAATTAACTGATGGTAAAGGTGTCGATGTAACAATTGAAGTTGCAGGCGGTAATGGTCTTAATCAATCTATTGCAGCCACAAAAGTAGCTGGCACTGTGGCCCAAGTTGGCTTTCTAACTGGACAAAGCACCCAATTAAATTTAATGCCACTCATTTTCCGTCAAACCAAACTTCGAGGAATAGCCGTAGCACCAAGAGTTTCATTTGAACGTATGAACAAGTTTCTAAATGAACATCAAATTAAACCGGTTATTGAGCATGTATATAAATTTGAAGAAGCTATTGAAGCCTTTAACCATCTTTCTAGAGGCGCGTTTGGGAAAATTGTGATCGAAGTTTCTTCAAATAAATAAGAAATAAAAATCATAATGCTTTTCAGATAAATAACTACGCTCACATTGTTATTAAAGCTATGAGCTGTGCACCTTTCTAAAAAGATGCACAGCTCAAAAAATTTTTACTTATGATTTTTTAATACTGCTTTGGAAAAATAACTATAAAGTTAATTAGTTAGCTTTAGATATTATTTCAATCATCTCTTTTGTTGGTCGTAAGTGGCCTAATTGCCACTGTTCAGGAGGATACTCATCAATTCGTATCCAGACATGCTCCCGAAAAGCAGCATTTCCCTTTCCTTCAATCTCTACAAATAAATCTGCTATTCGTTTAAAAAGCTCAGCCTTACTTTCTTTATCTAGTAAGCCTTCTATTGTTTGTATATTTATAAATGGCATAATGCTACCTGAATTAACCCTAGGTCTAAATTGTAGACTCATGCTAATTGGAGCCCCACTGAATGTCAAATCAAATTATTCCAAATAATAAATTCTCGGCAGATGTGTGCGGGATTTTTCAAATTGCTGAAATATTGAATGACACGTGGACCATCCTCTTATTAAGAGAAGCTTTTTATGGGGTAACTAAATTTAATGAATTTTTAGAAAATACAGGCATATCAAAGCAAATTTTATCTAATCGACTAAAACATCTTATTCAATTAGAAATATTTGAATTATCTATTTATAAGGAAATCGGCGTTAGAGAGCGCAAAGAGTATTTACTCACGCCAAAAGGTAGAAGCTTAAATATTGTATTACTTGCAATGCTTGAATCTGGCAGTAACTTTATTGAAGCTGATAAAGATGTGGTTAAAGTTTTCCACAAAAATACGAATGATTTACTTAAATTAAAGCTGGTTGATTCAAATGATCAGGTCGTTGGCTTGGAAAATTTAGAATTAAGATTAATTCATCGTCAGGTAAAAGTTGATTCACAATAAATAAAAAAAGCCCTGATGATTCAGGGCTTTTTTTTGTCGCTTATTACTGTGGAATAATATTCACAGCACTTGGACCTTTTTGGCCTTGAGCGATATTAAATGTTACTTGCTGACCTTCATATAAAGTTTTGAAGCCAGAAGAAGCAATTTCTTTAAAATGGGCAAACACATCTGGACCAGATTCTTGTTGAATAAAACCAAAACCTTTAGTTTCGTTAAACCACTTTACTGTACCATTACTTGTATTAGACATAATATATCCTTTGATTTTAATAATTTGAGTCATTTTAAATGACAAATATAACTTTGAAAAAATAATAACGAATTGAGCTTAAGATCTGAAAAAAACGAAGGATTATGACTAAAACTGCGATACTTAAAGAAGATTTACTACAAGTCTTTTTTCTAGTTAAGTTAAGCATACAGGAAATTAACATTTATTCAAGATATTTATATGCAATATTTATTTTTTTTATATTAAAGAGATATACATCACCTACTTAACAAAGATAAATGCCTATTTTCGTTAGACATTTATCTCTCATAGGCCTATCTGACTTTTTAACTATATTTTATTTTTTATAAGCCAATGTAAGAAAACTACATTGGACTTGCACCTACAGGTTGAGCATTCGGATGTAAGATATGAAATTTATAACTTTCCACAATGTTCTTTAATTGATTTTTTATGGCTGCATTTTTATCTTTATAAAAATGATTATTACGATTGTCACGAGGTTCTATATTGCTAAAAGTAAGCTTAGCTTGATGATCTTTAACTTCTATTTTTAGAATATAATTAAAGGAATCATCCGCTACCTTAATCATATTTCTGCTTAGACAGTCCATACAATTATCAAATTTTAGCCCTGCATGTCCTTTAATTGTCAGTACTTTATTATTGTCATCTGCCTGAATAATCTTTCGGCTTGAAACATAATCCACAACATTGTTTCGCCAGTTTTTAGAAGCATCATAAATTTGCGTTTGGCTTAAACCTTTGAATTTAACAATTTCTGAAAAATACTCGTTTTTCTTTTCAGCAGGTTTTTCATCAACTTTATTAGGCAAAGAAAGACAACCTTGCATACCTAGTACGGCAAAACTTAATGTAGCGGCTAAAATTACTCTTCTCACGTAACACTCACTTTTTAAAGAGACTAGAAGTTAGAACCTCCAAATTTACACCAGCACATCGAATAATTTGGTTTATATAAAGTTAAAAATACAGCACTTGATTTTCAGGTTCTATCAAGTGCTGCTAGGTTGAAATCATTGCTAAAGGATACTTTAGCTTGAATTTCCTATGGGTCTATCTTGGATATTTTCAATTTTCTGGACGAGTCACAATTGGAAAACCATTGCTAGACTTTTTAAATAAAGAAAAGAACTTGCCAATTTTTAACGGATTGCCCTTTATTTCGCTGTCCTTAGAAAATAAAACTTTCGAAGCATCTACTTCACCGGTAATTAACTTTAAATATAAAAGCTTAGTCAACTTCAACGTTGGGCAGTTTGTTGGTAAACGATCACTGTCATATTTATCAAAGAGCATGACCGAGTTTTCAATCCGTAATGAAAAATTTTCTTGTGTATCAGTCAACACTAAGTTCATACACTGATTTTCATTTTTTAAATTTTCAACATCCAGATTGGTTGCCATCGCTTCAAAAAATCTTTCAGTCGGCGTATGAATAAGTAAGCCTAAACGACCCGAGGTATTCTTAACTGGAGTAAAGCCTTGTAATTCTTGTGCACCCGATAAATAGAAATTGCGCCAAGTCGCAGCTTCAGCGGAATATCCTAATTGTCGATAAGTTTTTGCCAGCAATTCTTTGGCTTGAAAATTCTTTGGGTTATTAAATACTAAATGTTTTAGAACTTCCGCTGCCCATCTGTATTCCGCCTTGTCATAAGCTTGCTGAGCATTTTTTAAAGCATTCGCCTCTCCACCTGCCAGTTCAATATATTTCTTTGCAGCATCTTTAGGCGGCAATGGGTCTAAATTTGACGGGTTGGCATCAAACCAGCCCATGTAGTATTGATATACAGCCTTCGCATTATGTTTTAAGGTTCCATAATAGCCGTGAGCATATAGCTTTTGGTCTAACTCAGGTGGCAGTTTAATCTTCTCTGCAATTTCAGCACCATTTAAACCAGAATTCATATAACGAACAGTTTGATCATGAATGAATTTATAGACATCTCTTTGTGTCTTAATAAAGTCTTGAATATTTTGTTGACCCCAAACTGGCCAATGATGTTGGGCAATAAAAACTTCTGAATTTTGGGTTTGCTCTAAAGCTTGGTTAAGATAGCCGACCCATTTTAAGGTATCGCGTACTTTAGCACCTCTTAGAGTATAAAGATTATGTAGCGTATGGGAGAGAATCTCTGCGCCGTTATAAAGCTTAAGTGAAGGAATGGAAAAAGTTAATTCTGACGGCGCTTCTGAACTTGGAACGTTATAAAATACAAAATCTAAACCATCGATATTCAATTTTTGTTCTTTCTGCGTAATCAACTGATTCGGTTCTAAAATTCCGATTTGTCCGACTGCTACCGCTTTACCTAAACCATTATCAACCAAACCTTCTGTATTTTTAGGTAAATATGTACCATACATATAGGTTGCTCGGCGAGTCATGGCTGGTCCTGCCATAATGTTCTCACTAGTCGCTTCTTCCATAAATCCTTCAGGAGCAACAATGGGTATGTTTCTTTGCTTCAATTCTTCAGCAGAGATAACGCCGAGAGCACCACCAAAATGATCAATATGGCTATGCGTAAAAACAATCGCTGAAATTTTCTGGTCACCTAAATGCTGTCTTGCAAATTTAATAGCCGCTTCAGCAGTTTCCTTAGATGTTAAAGTGTCAACAATGATCCAGCCCGTATTACCCTGAATAATGGTCATGTTTGCCAGATCAAAGCCTCGAACTTGCCAGACACGATCGGTAACCTTAAACAAACCAACATTATTATTTAATTTTGCTTGTCTCCACAGGCTTGGATTTACAGTATCGGGAGCTTGATCTTTAATAAAATTGAATGCATCAAAATCCCAAATTACATCTCCTTGCTCATTTTTTATTTGACCAGTAGGTTTAGCGATAAAACCTTTTGCAGCATTTTTAAACTCATCAGCATCTTGTAGATTATACTTACTACCGTAAGAGGCATTTGAGTCAATAACAGACTTCTCTACTTTATTTTCTGCAAATGCATTGAGCGACAAAATAGATAATAATGAGACCGTTAGTACTTTAATTTTCATAATATTTCCTTAATATTTTATATGCTTTTTATCCCTTAAATATTGGGAATATTTTTATTGAATTAGAACTTTTTAGCGTACTAAAGAAAAAACCAATCTTTCATTAAAAGATTGGTTGATTTTCTTTATATCTAGATTTTAAGAACATCCCTTGGTTTCAAAAGCGTCCTTAGAGGTGTAACGAATATCTGGTAAATAATCACCCATTACTGCTTTTTCTTCACCGGGTACTTTCACCTTCTGAACGGCGTGAGCAAAGGCATTATCAGGTAATAAATTACGCATAATAAATAAACCAAAGTCTGAGTGACCGAAAGCTTTACCATCTTCGGCTGTATAGCCTGAACCACGAGGACTTAGCTCAAGGAAATATACCCCACACTCATCTCGTGCATTTGCTGGTCGATCTTCTGGTAACGAAGCAACAATGGTATAGAAACCGTCTTTATCTACTTTTTGAATATTTTCGTCATAGAGACAATAATTTGTCGCAGTTGAAATCACTTCATTTGTACAAATTGACCAATAACGTACATCTGTTTTTTGAACAAACTGATCATTATTAAAAGTTTTTTCTGTAGTTGGAACTTTACCTCGAAGTTCTATCACTTTCCCTAATCGTCTACTTACCGCCGCATAAACATATTCATTGTCAGGTGTAGCCCAATAACCCAGTTTAGGGGTGACCGTCAAACCTTCACATTTATCGATAGGCTGTTTTGTAATAGGATCGAATTTATAAATACATTTGAAGCTATCTAAAGCACTAAAGGCTTTGTACCATTTTGGTTCCTGTTGTGCAGGAAAACCCTCATATCTATTTTGGTTAAATGCATCTACAGTATTTTTTAATGGCATTGTTGATATACGATCAATAGGTGCTTTTTTTACTTGTAGAACATTACAAACATCTTGGCCTTTTTTAATTTCACCATTTGCAAGTTGAACTTTAAATCGAGGGAAACTCACATTTCCTTTAATATCCATGTTTTTGTTGGGTACATATACACGATATAAAATGGCAACTTTGCCATCAACTGTTTTAGGGGCATACAACGTATTACTTAAAGGATTACTTGGTAAATCTCCTAATTGCAATTGTGCAGAGTAACTACGCGCTTTGCCAAGACGGTTATTCCCGACTACAAACGGGTTAATTGAACCTTGATTTGGTAAAATAGCTGCATCTAATAATGAATTAACTCGCTCACCTTTTGCGGTATAGCTCACCAATGAAAAGTGACGTGAATAAGGATAATCCCCATCAATCATTACTTTTGCACCTTCTGGAACCGTAAATTCTGATGACCAATACGTTACATTAGAATCAGGAAAAGCATAATTTAACGGGTCTTCTCCCGTATGCTGTTTGCTTGTTACAGAATCTTGCCACATGCAATCCGTTAACTCAGTATCTGGATTTACTGGCTTATTTCCCTGAGTAGAATCATCACTATCATTACACGCGCTCAAGCCCACAGAGCCAATAACCGTAAATAATATTGCAATCCTTAACTGATTAAATTTTTCCATAATACTTTTCCATCTTGACCAAGCGATAAAAACTCCATCTCTTGATCTCTTTGTTATATTTCTTAATCTCGAATTTTTTTCGAGACCTAATCCATTTAGATTAAAATAATAATCCAACTAGATTAAATATCAAGCTATTTTTATCAACCATGAAGAAAATTATTTTTTAAAATTAAATCAAATACTTATAAATATTTATTAAAATATCAACACTAGAGAAAAAGTTTGATTACACAAGGGAATAGAGTTCAAACCGTACTGTCTAAACTGGTTCTATAAAAATGTAGGGCGAGATGAAGCAATGCTTACTCAATAAAAGATAGGAGTTTTTTTAGGCTTATTAATAAAAATGATCTGCTTTAAAACGAATTCCGCCTTCAATATAATCTTTTAGATATTTAGCGAGTAGTTTATGGTCTTTAACCTCTGTTGGCCAAAAATGCTCAAGACCAATATCACTGATCACATTTAAAATAATATTAAAAGTAAAAAGTACTTTAAGTGAAATCGCATTAGGGTCTGCATCAGGTAAAGCTTGCTGTAATAAATCTACGGCTTTATTGGCAATAGGTACTAAAGTTTTTGCAACAATAACGCGCCCTTCATCTCCGGCACTAATCGTTTTAGAGAAAAATTTGATGTAATGAATTCCGTTATTCTGTAAAAGTATTTTTACCATGGGTTTCATTAGAGCATCTACAACATCAGAAACCTGTACATTATCGGGCGGGATAGCATTTAATAACTCTAAACTATCAATAACATAAGGCTGCATGACATGATCTAATGCAGCCTCCACGAGTCCCCATTTTGACTTAAAGTGGTAATAAAGTGCTGATTTATTTGCAACTCCAGCAGTTTCATTAATTCTTTGTACCGATAGCGTTTCAATATTATTTTGTGAAAAAAGAATGATGGCTGCTTCTATCAATTTTTCTTTAGTTTGTTTACTCATTAGCTTCCACAGTACAAGTTAAAATTAATGGTATTAACTTAAGAAAATGTCCCCATTCTTAGGCATTAACCTTTAGAGAAAAAGAATAATCCATATAGATTAAATATCAAGTTGTTTTACTCTTAAATAAGCAAAAAATAGAAACTATTCTTACCAACTTTTGCGACCAGAAGTACTTATAAAATTAGTTTAACTTCTCATTATAATTGATATTTTTCATAAAAAAGCCAACTGCATATTCAACCCAAGAACTAATTTCACTATCCGATATGATGTAATTAGGATGTGTAAGACACTTAAGATGTGCATCACTTCGTAGTAATGCTAAAAATATATTCGCAGCAATATCTGAAGAAGAATTTAACTCAATTTCACCATTTTTGGCTGATTTTTCAAGATAAACCGCAATAATATTAGCAAGACGTTCTGGGCCAACTTGAAAGAATTTTTCAGATAACTCTGGAAACCTGACTGCTTCTGCAATACATACTCTAAAAAAAGCCAAACCCGAATGCGATAATATAAAACACAGATAGGTTTTCCCCATTTCAGTTAAAGCAGAACGTAGGTTTTCGGCTTTTGTCTCGACTAATATAATTTGCTCTTGCATGTTCGTGCATTGTCGTTCAATCACGGCAGCAAACATCACTTCTTTATTTTTATAACAACCATACATCGTCGCTTTTGAAACACCCGCCTCTTTTTGAATCATATCTGTTGTAGTGCCACTAAAACCATGAGTCAGGAAAAATTTTGTTGCTGCATCCAGAATTTTTTGATCTTTTTCATTAGCTTTGGTTGAAACAGACATAATGACCTTATAACAATTTTAGCGACTTCGTTTGTAGTGTAACTCATCGAAAAGTTCAAAATCGAGAATTGACGTAAATTTAATTAAAGAGTAGAGTACCGATCGGTACAGTTAATTGCAATACCTGCTACCTGCATAAATTTGTGTTTAAGATTTAAGGTAAAAGATGAATATACGCCCCCTCATCGGTTTGGCAGGTGCAATATTTGCTGCAATGACTGTTGAATTTAATAACCGCATCACCAGCATTACCTTAGCCGACATACGTGGAGCTATGGGAATTAGTGTCGACTCGGGTTATTGGGTCAATAGTATTTATGCCAGCGCCATGATTATTGGAATGATACTTTCCACCAGTTGGGCGGTCATTTTTTCTATGCGAAGAGTTCTACTTTTTGCCATAGGGCTTTGCCTCTTCTCTAGCGTTTTAATTCCTTTTAGTCCAAATATCGAAATATTTTATTTATTACGCGCCCTACAAGGTCTAGCTAATGGTTTAACCATTCCTTTGCTCATGGCATGTGCGCTTAGATTTTTGGGGCCAGATATTCGACTATGGGGTCTAGCCTGCTACGCATTAACTGCAACTTTCTTTCCCAACTTAAGTGCTGCGCTTTCTGCCTTTTATTTAGATGTGATTGGCTGGAAGATGATTTTCTTTCAAACCATCCCGTTTTGTGCCTTAAGTGCAGCGTTGGTTTATTTTGGTATTCCTCAAGACCCTTTAAATTATTCAAGAATAAAGGCTTACGATTGGACAGGCGCTATTTTAGCCATCATTAGTTTGGCAAGCCTGAGCACCATGTTATTGCATGGCAATCATCTAGATTGGTTCCATTCCAAATTAATTTGTGTATTGGCTTTAACAAGTGCTATCACCTTACCGTTATTTTTGATACATGAATGGCGTTCTCCATCCCCATTGATTAAACCGCAAATGCTCGAAATACGAAATTTTGCTTACGCTATCTTTGCGCTGTTTTGTTTTGTGATTATTGGGATGTCGACAAGTACATTACCACTAAATTACCTAAGTGCTGTACACGGCTATAAACCTACCCAAACCATGTGGATTGGTTTACAAATTGCGGCATTGCAATTTATCTATATTCCCATTGTCGTTAAGCTTTTAAATCAAGCTTGGGTCGATAGTCGATATGTGCATGGCTTTGGTTTGCTTCTAGTAATCGCAGGCTGTTTAGGTGCAAGTCAGCTCGACACCACATGGAATCAAGATCAATTTTATTTTTGGCACGCGATTTCATGTTTAGGGCAAACCTGCGTAGTGCTCTCGTTGCTCATGATGGGGACAAACAGCGTACATCCAACCATGGCGATTTACGCTTCACCGATGATTAATACCCCACGTGCCATTAGTGGCGTACTTGGTGTTTGTGTTTTGGATTGGGTAAACCGAGTACGTGGTGAATATCATTCAACACGACTGATTGAAAATACAGCCCAACATGTTTTCCAAAATATTCAAGGCCCTGTTATTAACCCTCTTACCCCACCTGTACTGACTGAAAATGGCGCAGAACGTGTTTCAGGTGGTTTATCAGCCCTAAATTCTGCGATTCAAGCGCAGCAATCTGTTTTAGTCATTAGCGATCAATATCTGATTTTAGCGGGATTGGCTGCGTTTTTATTGATCGTTATGCTGATTTTGCCCGTTAGAACCTATCCGCCACGCATTGCTCTCATTAAGTTAATGAATAGTCATAACTCAGGAAAATCTTTATGAGTACTCTCGAAGCCCAAGATACCACCAACACCGAACCACCCAAGTTAACAAAGGTGCAATATCTCAAAAAGCATTGGGTTATGGTTATCGCATTCATCATCGTTTTAGCATCCATTTTATGGGTTTTAAAACTTATATTTTTACCTTCTTCAATTGTTGAAACAGACGATGCGCGTGTGGATGTAGAGTACTCAACTATTGCGCCTAAGGTGTCTGGCAATATTGAAGAAATTTATATTAAAGATCATCAAACTGTAAAAAAAGGACAACTTTTAGCACGCATTGATGCACGTGATTATCAGGCTGCTTTGGCGGAAGCTGAATCTAATTATGCAAAAGCACAAGCCGACTTAAGCGAAGCAATGCTCGCAGTTGATAGACAACCGACTGTTATTCGAGAAACAGAAGCTCAGCTTAGAAAAGTAGAAGCAGGAATTAAACTTACTAAAGACAACACTGCGCGTTATGAGCAATTACAGGCGCTCGGTGCCGAGTCGAGGTTAATTACACAGCAGTCAAAAACCACATTGACTGAGCAATATGCCGACTTAGACAGTAGCAAAGAAAAAGTAATCGATGCGCAGTACCAGCTAAACCAATATAAGATTCAGGTACAAGCCAAACAAGCTGCCCTTAAACAGGCACAGGCCGCCCTTGATAAAGCAAAATTGAATCTTAGCTATACAGAAGTTCGAGCACCTATTGATGGCATGATTGGTCAGAAGTCTGCCAACGTCGGTAACTTTGTTGGCGCTGGTAATCCATTAATGGTTGTTGTGCCTTTAAATCAAGTCTATGTAGAAGCAAACTTTCGAGAAATTGAGTTAAAACAAATCAAAATCGGACAACCTGTTAATGTCTATGTAGATGCTTATAACGTTGAATTAAAAGGTGTGGTAGACAGTTTCTCTCCATCTACGGGCGCATTTTTCTCACCAATTTCTGCAACCAATGCGACTGGGAACTTTACCAAAATTGTTCAGCGCCTTCCATTACGTATCAAACTTGTTGAAAACCAACCGGATATTAAGTTGTTGCGTCCTGGTTTATCTGTTTTAGTTTCGGTTGATACAACTCATAAATAAATCACTTGTATTTTAGGATAAGAGAAAAAGAGACCATTTACGGTCTCTTATCCTCCAAGCAATCAAATGTTAAGCAGAGTGTGATCAAATAAAATCATCCCGATATTTCTTTGGTGATTTACCAGTCCGAGATTTAAACCAAGTAATAAAAGCATTACTGGTATAAAAACCCAAAGATTTCGAAATTAGAGATATTTTAAAATTATTATTTTCCAAATAACTTTTTGCCATATCAAATCTAACTTCATCTAAAATATCACTATATTTACTATTCTCTTCAAGTAATTTTCTACTTAATGTACGTACACTTATTCCTAATTTCTCTGCGATATATTCACGTGAAAAATTTCCACTTATATGCAACTGTTCATATAAAATAGAACGTACACCATTAGTAAACTCACTACTACCTACCGATTCTTTAATAATTAATTTTGCATAATTTTCAACATTTTCATACAACCTACGGTTTGCTGTTTTTAAAGGTAGCTTTAACGCATTCTTTGATAAAATAATTGCTGATTCAGGTTGGTTAAAATACACAGGGCATTTAAAAAAATTTCTATAAAAAATGACATCTTCAGCTTTTAAAATATCATGTTTAAAATGTATTGAATGTAAAACATTTTGTTCATTACTTTTTACAAGTTGAACAATACTAGCCCACCAAGCAATTTTATATTCTGTAGCATATTGTATAAATTTAGGACTGCCTAATAGGCATACCCATTCTAAGAAAATATAATTATCTTTTTCAGTCAAAAAAACCTTACCAATTCTACCATTTAACTCCCAATACTTTTCAAAAGTTTCTATGGCTTCCTCTAAGGATGAGCTAATTTCAATTAAATAACCTAATACCCCATTTGCTACAGAGTTATTTTTTTCAATAAATTTTAATATACTTAATGGATCATCTGAATTAGAAAATAAAAAAAGTATTATTTTTTCTAAGTATTCAAATAAAACAAAAGAATTGGGATCTATCAATAGATTTTCATTTAAATTAATTTTATCTATTAACTCTTCACGGGTAATATTAAAAAAATCACAATTATCTAGTATATGATTAATTAACCCAACTCGAACTTTCCCATTTGTATTAATTTTTTCCTTCACTTTTACACCAATAAAACCTATTAATATAAATAAATTTTAGTAAGAAACTTTGAGAAATATTTTGAAAGTCTTAATCACAAACTATCTCAGTAAAATATAAATTACTACTCTTCTAATCCTAAATTTATCATACACTAAACAATAACTTACATACAGAGTTAGCTTTTTCCATTTATTTTTTCAACTCTATTACAACAACTCCCGATAGCCTCTCTTGGAATAGTATCCCCTTAATAAACATCTATTTCTAATTTATGCCATTTCATTTCTGCTTTAGGTCTATTTTTAAAAAATAACATTTAATATCAAATAGATATATATTTTTTATAAATTTCCATCAATTGAAAGTTACTTATAAAAAATATAGTTTACGTTAAAGATTTTCCAAATCCGGCTTAAGTTTTTACATTTGGGAAATTCCGAATAGATTAATTAAAGGAATAAATTATGTTCAATTTTGGATTGCCATCTATTTTTTTTAAAGTTATTTACTTCTTAAAAAATCATTTGAAGAAGAAAAATTATCGGTCAGGGCTTCCTCTTCTCTAAGGGATTGATTTGTAAATTAATTTAGGTCACCTATTTTTTTAATGCAACGCTCTTCTATTACTAATTTCCTAATGATTAAGCTCAACATTACAGTAGCTAAAAGTTAGAGATATCACCTAATTATCAGGAACATATCATGCCCTTGACCACAAAATTACGCATGAGTACAGCTCTAATTTCCGCATTCGCCCTATCGACATTGGCACAAAATATTAATGCTCAAACTACAGCGATGACGGATGATACATTTTTAGCTCAAACTAAAGCCGAACACCCAAATCAAGAACCATCCATTACTCGCGCTAAACAAGAGTCATCCGCCCAACAACGATTAAATGTACTTAAACAGCGTTTTGGCCACGCTCCTAATATTATCGTTATTTTATTAGATGACGTTGGTTGGGGCGATCTTGGAGTATATGGTGGAGGGGTTTCTACTGGTGCTGCTACACCAAACATGGATCGTATGGCTAAAGATGGTCTACAGTTAATGAATGCCTATTCACAACCATCCTGTACGCCCACCAGAGCTTCAATTTTAACTGGACAATTCCCCATTAGAACAGGGCTATTACGTCCAATGCTACCTGGCGAAGGTGCTCATGAAAGAGGCATTAACCCCAACACAACCCTTCCCCAAAAACTTAAAGATGCTGGTTATGTAACGCAAGCAATTGGTAAATGGCATTTAGGTTCAACTAAAGAAGCTCAACCTCAAAATGTGGGCTTCGATCATTATTATGGAATTCTGACCTCATCTGACGATTATACGGCGTGGCGAGAACCTTGGCGTAATCCAGAGTTAATGCTGGATCCTGCTCGAAAAAAATGGGCTGCCGAAGGCGAAATAATGGCTATTGTTGAAGCATCTAAAGGACAAGAGGCTAAAGCTGTTTTTCCTATCGATAATGATTCAATCCGTCTGGTGGATGAAAAACTAACAGATAAAGCAATTAGCTTTATTAATGATTCAAAAAATAGTAATAAGCCATTTTTCCTCTATATGGGCGCACGTTGCTGTCACAATGATAATTATCCCCATCCTGATTTTGTAGGCAAATCACTTGCTAAATATCCGTATAAAGATGCCTTAGTGGAAATTGACTATCGCATAGGACAGATTCGAAAAGCATTAGAAAAGTCAGGACAATCTGAAAATACGCTGATTATTTTGGCTAGTGATAATGGCCCATTTACAGAAGCCTTCCCAGATACAGGGGTCACCCCATTTCGCGGAGCAAAAGCGACCAGTTTTGAAGGAGGCGTCCGCGTTCCCGGTATTGCCGTCTGGCCTGGAGTAATAAAACCTGGACGTATATCAGAAGGGTTATTTGATCTGACAGATATTTACGCAACCGCCTTAGGCTTAGCTGGTGCAACGGATAGCATGCCAAGTGATCGCTATATGGATACTATCGATCAGTCATCATTCCTCGTTGCTGACGATGGAAAATCACGCCGTCGAGTCCAATATTATTGGGCAAATGATAATTTCATGGGTGTTCGCATTGCCGAATATAAATTATTAGTTAAAGAACAAAGCTTTAATATCCCTGATACATGGCCACAAGCGAGTCCTTTTCAGGGTACGGCTCAACCGTTGCTATACGGCGGTAAGATTTTCAACTTACTTATTGATCCGAAAGAAGAGCACGCAATGGCTCCTCTAAAGCAACCTCAAATTCCAGTTTTAAAAGAAGCTGTAATGAGGCACTTAGAAACCATGAAAAGATATAAGACTCCTGTGCCATTTAGATAATGAGTAAGACAGACCAACAACGAGCTATTAATAGATATTGATATGAATGATATGGTTTACCTCAATGGTGGTACGTTCCTAATGGGTTCAAACACCCATTACCCCGAAGAAGCCCCAGCACATCAGGTTAGTGTTTCTCCTTTTTGGATTGATAAAACACCTGTTACAAACCTGCAATTTAAACAATTTGTTGAAGCAACCAGTTATATCACTTTTGCCGAACTCCCTCCTAATCCAAACGATTATCCGGGGGCTCCAGCTCACATGTTACAACCTGGCTCCTTACTATTTGTTCCCCCTTTAAAGCCAACTGATTTAACAGATTGGTCTTGGTGGAAATTTGAATTTGGAACGACATGGCGTAATCCACAAGGCCCTGGATCAACTATTCATGGCTTAGATGATCATCCTGTTGTTCATATTGCTTATTGCGATGCTTTGGCTTATGCCTCATGGCGTGGAAAATCACTACCCTCTGAAGCGGAATGGGAATATGCAGCTAGAGGAACTCTTGAAGGTTGTGAATTCGCGTGGGGTGATGAACTCACTCCTCTTGGCAAACATATGGCGAATACATGGCAAGGAGACTTTCCCTATGAAAATACAATGGAAGATGGTTATTCACGAACGTCTCCTGTAAAAACATTTCCCCCAAATGATTATGGGCTATATGACATGATTGGAAATGTATGGGAATGGACAGCAGATTTTTGGTCGCCAACCCACCAATTTAAATCGGTTTCACCTTGCTGTATACGACACAATCCACGCGGCGGTGCGAAAAATCAAAGTTATGACCCAGCAATGCCTGAGATTTCTATCCCTCGGCAAGTACTTAAAGGAGGTTCTCACCTCTGCGCCCCTAATTATTGTCGACGATACAGACCAGCTGCCAGACATCCGGAAGCTGTTGACACTTCTAGTAGTCATATAGGTTTCCGATGTGTCATCCGTGCATAACTGAAATATAAAAGTCAAAAAATAAATAACTCACTAGGAGAAGGTTAAAAGAAAGAATTCATAAACACTGAATCAAGCATAAGTACTTAGCTTGGAATCACCATATTGATGATATTCATACAGCGTTCTAATAAAAAAAATTAATTAGAATGTTGTATGCCCCAAAAGGAATTTGAGGCTCTCATGTATTCACGCATTACTCGTTACTCGTTATTTATTTTAGCAACATCACCATTTATGAATACAGCATCTGCTGCTGCTTTAGATAGATCTGGGCAGCCAGTGACTGATTTTTTTCAAGATGGCACCTATGCTTCCGTTTCTTATAACTATGTTATTCCCCAAATAAGTGGGCAAGATACTGGTCTAAGCTCTCATGGCAATTCACAGCATATTCCGAATATTACCAACAACTATTCATCCCTCAGAGGCGGATTAAAAACTGATTTAAATGAAAAGATTAGTGTTGGCCTTCTTTATGACCAACCCTTTAGTATTGATCTTCAACATCATGGCCAAAGTGATTTTGTTTCTCAGTCTGCAAATCACCTAGGACAAGGAACTAACGCTACGTTGAGTAGTCATAATTTGACAGGTTTAGTTGGCCTGAATATTAATGAATATTTAGGTATTTATGCAGGGCCTGCTATTGAAGAGATACAAGGTAAAGTACAATTACGTGGGCACATCTATAAAGGTATGGCAAATTACAATGCTGACCTAGACTCAGATTATGCTACTGGTTGGGTTGTAGGGTTAAATATCAAAAAGCCTGAATTAGGGTTAAAAGCAGCCCTGACCTATCGTTCAGAAATTAGACATAAAACCGAAGGCACAGAACAATTTAGCGCATTAAGTAATGATATTTACATTTCACCTGTAACATTTACGTCTCCAAAATCGGTTAATTTTGATTTTCAAACGGGTTTGAATAAAAAAACATTATTAACTGCAAATGTCCGTTGGGTACCATGGAAAGATTTCGAGTTAAAGCCTAGTAAATTAGCAGAGCGAACTGCACCAGCGAGTCCCGATCATACTGGTTTTCCATTAATTAGTTATGAGGAGAACCAATGGTCTGCACAAATTGGATTGGCTCGAAAAATGACTGAAAAGTTTGTCCTATCCACATCAATTAATTGGGACTCAGGCCTTGGAGACCCTGCAAATGCATTAGGTCCAATTAACGGTTATTGGGGAGTTGGACTTGGATTCCAATATCATTTTTTACCCGAATGGGCAATTTCATTGGGTGGCAAATATTTATGGCTCGGAGATGCTGAAGCTAAACGCCAAAATGGTGATATTGTTGGAAGATTTACAAATAACGACAGTATTGTTTTTGGATTAAAACTCTCTTATCAAAATAAATCTAATCATTAGCAATTCAGAAAGGACGGTATTTCCCCGTCCTTTCATATGTAAAGCCTTTTAAATTAATCTAAATTCATGGCAACCGCTCTGGGGTTGCTTTACGCTTTCGCGTGACGAACAACCCGCAAGCGACCACCACTAAAGTTACGCCCAAAGATAAAGTGGTTTCATAACTATAGGCTGGTGATAAAAACATATAATCTAAAACGGTCATATTGAAGACAATTCACAACCTAGAGGTAGTTGTAGTTTTACCCTACCTCCTCAGTAAAAATTGGCTTATTTCTTAGGATATGAACTCGTTCGGCAATGTATTCACACCGAATTTTGCTGATCGAATACATTTCGAGCGCTTTCAACCATTGGAAGCTTATCAATTGTCCATGCATGCAGTTGTCGCAAGGGTTGCTGCAATGTATTCCCCAGAGGCGTGATTTCATATTGAACAGCGAGTGGAGATGAAATCACTTGACGGGAGATAAGTCCATTACGCTCCAAACGGCGAAGACACTGGGTTAGAGCCTTTTGTGTAACACCTTCCAGCCGACGCTTAATCGCATTAAAACGATGCGGTCCGTCATCTAAAACGGCTAATACCATCATCGACCACTTATCTGCAATCTGATCAAATAAAACTCTGCTTGGGCAATTTGATGAAAAGCACTGCGGTTCAATAACTAACATCGAATTTTCCATGAAACTCTCCGATCAACCACATACCAATATGGTACTAGGTGTAAATTTTATACCAATCTCAAAGCTTGAACAATAAGGTTTCAGCCTTCCTACTTAGCTAGCTTGATTGAAGATTCCATCATAACTGCACAACGAGTAATTGCCACGAAATGCATGCAGAGATGGTTTACACGAGGATACCTAGGCTACTTAAAGTACCTAATTGACACTAGGTTTATAATGTATACCATTAAACATCACACCTTTTTAAGAGTTTATTTGATGTCTGTTCTCAATAATTTCTTCCATCCACTTAAGCTTGCTTCAGGCATCACCCTTCGCAACCGTATAGTGATGTCACCCATGACAACTTGGTCCGGTACTGATGATTTTCAAATCTCAGACGAAGAGGAAGCCTATTACCGGCTCCGCGTCAAAGGTGTAGGCTTAGTTGTGAGTGGATGTGCCCAAGTTACACCCAATGGTATCGGGTTTACACATGAGTTTTCTGCTGCTGATGATAGTTATATTCCAAGCCTTAAACGGCTCGCGGATGCTGCAAAAAGTGGTGGCGCACCAGCCATTCTTCAGCTATTTCATGCGGGCAATAAGGCTTTGCCTCAATTGATTCCCAATGCAGACGTAGTGAGCTCGAGCGCCATCTTGACGAAAGCTACTCCCTTCATGGCACCACAAACACCTCGGGCACTAGCAGGCGATGAAGTCTTGGAAATAATCAAGGCATTCGGCGAGGCAGCACGACGCGGTATCGAGGCTGGCTTCGACGGGATAGAAGTACATGGCGCACACGGTTTTCTTTTGCAAAACTTCTTGTCGCCAGCTACTAATACGCGCAGTGATGAATGGGGCGGCTCATTGGAAAACCGCATGCGGTTTCCATTAGCAGTCATTGCAGAGGTCAAGCGCGTCGTAGCCCAGCATGCTGCTGACCGTCCATTTGCCATCGGTGTTCGCCTTTCTCCCGAAGAAACGGGAGATGAAGGATACCGCATTAATCAAACTCTTACTTTTATTGATCAGGTGTTGGACCTTGGGATTGATTATATCCACGTCTCTTTGGCTAACCTGTTGACTGACCGCCCTATCGACGATCCAACTGGGCCATCCATCATCAACCACATTCTTGATCGAGTGGACAATCGCGTGCCTGTCTTAGCCGCTGGTGGTATCCTGACACCAGATCAAGCCAAGCAAGCACTAGATACTGGACTGTCCATGGTTGCGATTGGACGCGGATTGATTATCAATCCAGACTGGGTTGATAGCCTTAGAGAAGGACAAGAAATAGTTGTCGAACTTGATCCAACTAAAGTAAATGCTCTCAATATCCCAGAGAAGCTATGGACCATCATTCAAAACATGCCCGGCTGGATTCCTTTGAAGCAATAAGGGACTAGTAAAATTAAGGCCGTGTATTTGCTTGACCACCGCCCCGAATTTATAATTCTTATCATTTATAATAGCTCGATAGATATTTCTCTATCGAGCAGCCTATCGATGTCTATTGCAAACAATTTACAACCTAAAGTAATTATGTATTCTTAGATTTACAGGTGCAATGATTGCGTTCTTCTTAGGAAGAAAGCCGAAGATATAAAAGCATTTTTTGATATATCTAGAGATATGAAAAAAGAGACCCTAAAGTCTCTTTTTTTTTAATTAATCTAAATTCATGGCAACCGCTCTGGTTGCTTTACGCTTTCGCGTGACGAACAATCCACAAACGACCACCAATAAAGTTACACCCAAAGATAAAGTGGTTTCATAACTATAGGCTGGTGATAAGAACATATAACCTAAAACAGTCATAATGACTAAAATCACAAACCAAGTTAACCATGGGAACAACCACATTTTAAAAGATACGGCGGTACCCTCTTTTTCCCATTTATGTCTTAAACGCAATTGTGAAAATGCAATCACCAAATACACCAGTAACGCAATTGAGCCTGTGGTCGAGAGCAAAAACCCAAAGACTTGTCCCGGGAACATATAGTTAACCGCGCAGCAGACCACACCAATCAACGTAGATAAAAACACAGCAGAAGTCGGTACGCCCGCTCCATTAATTTTTGTCACTACTCTTGGTGCTTCCTGACGTGTACCTAAAGCAAATAACATGCGAGATGAGGTGTAAACTGCGGCATTCATACAGCTTGCAACTGCAATAAAAACGACAGCATCCATAATCAGTTTAGTTTCAGGGACATTCAGACTCATTAATACAAACTGGAAGGTACCAAATTTTTGTAAGTCTGGTGAACGCCAATCGACTAAAGCAACTGCAAGAAAAATAGAAACAACAAAGAATAAAATAATTCGGTAGAGCACCAAATTGGTCGCACGTTTAATTTTTTCTTCAGGATTTTTAGATTCTGCCGCAGCAATTGAAAGAATTTCGATTCCAAAAAATGAAAAAGCCGAGATTAAAATTGCTGATAAAACCCCGCCCATACCATGTGGCATAAAACCACCATTTGAAAAAAGATTGCCGACACCACTGACATTTGTTGCTAAAGGCCACATTCCAAATACAGCCATTGCTCCAATGATAATAAACACTACAATCGCAATAACTTTAATGAGTGCAAACCAAAACTCAAACTCACCAAAACTTTTGGTACTAAAAAAATTGGCCAAACTTAATAAAATAATAAAAGCGAATGCATAAACGGCACTAGAAATTTGCGGGAACCAAGCATGCAAAATTTCGGCCCCAGCAATGGCTTCAATTGGAATAACCAGTACCCAAAACCACCAATATAACCATCCGATGGTAAACCCAGCCCAAGGGCCGATTGCTTTACGGGCATATGTAGAAAATGAGCCTGTGTCTGGTTGTGCTACGGCCATTTCGCCCAGCATGCGCATGACCAGAAAAACTAAAATACTTGTAATTATATAAGCGAGTACGGCGGCTGGACCTGCTTTTGCAATTGCCGCAGAAGAGCCTACAAATAAACCCGCACCAATAACGCCACCAATACTAATCATGGTGACATGTCGATTAGAAAGTCCTTCACCTAATTTTGTTGTTTTATCATTGTTCATATTCGATTCCTTCAAATTGACAAACTGATTTTAAAACCGTCTTAAAATGTACTTCTCCAACTGGTACTAAACAAAAAGGGAAAATCAGAGTTTTCCCTTTTTATTGACTAATTTAATGTAGGCATAGCGAATTGTTTGGATTCACGGACTTGCGTCGAAGGCCAACGTTGGGTAATGGTTTTACGGCGCGTATAAAAACGCACACCATCTGGCCCATACGCATATAAATCACCAAACAATGAACGTTTCCAACCACCAAAGCTATGATAAGCAACTGGTACAGGTAATGGCACATTGACCCCGACCATCCCCACTTGAATATTGCTGGTAAAATAACGTGCTGCTTCACCATCACGAGTGTAAATACACGTTCCATTACCATATTCATGGTCATTAATCAGTTGCATTGCATCTTGCATGGTTTGGACACGAATGACCTGTAAAACAGGACCAAATATTTCTTGCTGGTAACTTGTCATGTCTGGTGAAACTTGGTCAATTAAAGTCGGCCCAACAAAAAAACCGTTTTCATAACCTGCTGGTTTTGCATCACGACCATCCACAACAATTTTAGCACCTTGTTGCTCGGCACTTTGAATAAAAGCTTGTACTTTATCTTTATGTGCTTGCGTAATGAGCGGTCCGAAGTCATTACGCTCATCTGCATAGTGCCCAAACTTCAACTGCTTCATTTCTTGTTTTAATTTTTCGATCACAACATCGGCAACTTCATCGCCAATTGCAACCGCAACTGAAAGTGCCATACAACGTTCGCCAGATGAGCCAAATGCAGCCCCTAACAAAGAAGTCACGACGTTATCAATATCGGCATCAGGCATAATAATGGCGTGATTTTTGGCTCCGCCTAATGCTTGACAACGCTTACCACTCGCGGTTGCTGTACGGTAAATGTACTCTGCAATTGGGGTTGATCCGACAAAACTAACCGCTTGAATTTTTGGATGATGCAATAACGCATCAACAGTTTCTTTATCACCATTTACAACATTGAAAACACCATCAGGTAATCCAGCCTGTTTTAATAGTTCAGCTAGAAATAATGCAGCCGACGGCGCTTTTTCTGAAGGCTTTAAAATAAAACAGTTACCGCAAACAATTGCCATTGGGAACATCCACAACGGAACCATTGCTGGAAAGTTAAAAGGCGTAATCCCAGCAACCACACCTAGCGGTTGAAATTCGCTCCATGAATCAATATCTGGACCCACATTTTTCGAATATTCACCTTTTAAAAACTCAGGCGCACCACATGCATATTCGACATTTTCGATGCCGCGCTGTAATTCACCTTTTGCATCGTGACAAATTTTCCCGTGTTCTTCACCAATCAGCTGGCAAAGCTTGTCAGCATTTTCTTCAAGTAAATGCTTAAATTTAAACATAACACGTGCGCGTTTAATCACTGGTGTATCACGCCATGCTGGAAAAGCCTGCTCTGCAATTTGAACCACTTGGTTCACTAACTCTGCATCTGCAAGTGCAACATCTTTCGTACTTTCACCAGTCGCAGGGTTATAAACAGGTTGTTTCTTGGTAGTTTTGGTTACGAGTCCGCCATCAATAAAATGCCCTACTACTTTAACGGTTTGCTGACTTGAATCTGTGTCTGTGTTGGCAATCGCGTTGCTGTCAAAATTCTCTAAAGTGTTCATCTTTATTCCTTGTGTCTATTCATCTTGTCCAATTAAGTTTTAAGTCGATCAGTGTTATTTGACTTGATAAATTGCCTCACCCACGGCATTCATGAGTCGTTGTAACTCTGCCTCTGTGCTATTAAACATTGGGCCAAACTGAAGCGTGTCGCCGCCAAAACGGACATAGAAACCCGCTTTCCAAAGCTGCATGCCAATTTCAAAACCACGAATCGTCGCATCGCCATCACGTGGTGCCAATTGCACAGCACCAATCAGCCCGCAGTTGCGTATATCCAGAATGTTTGGAGCACCCTTTAACTCGTGTAAAAGTTTTTCAAAGCTTGGAGCCAATGCAGCGGATTGATGAATTAAATTTTTCTTTTCTAAAACGTCGAGTGTTGCTAAGGCAGCCGCACAAGCCACCGGATGCGCCGAATAGGTATAGCCGTGGGTAAACTCAACCGCATGTTCAGGTAAATCTTGCTGCATAAAAGCATCATAAATTTCATGGCTTGCCACCACACCACCAAGTGGAATAGCGCCGTTGGTAATTTGTTTGGCAAAATTTAAAATATCTGGCGTGACATCAAAATATTCTGAAGCTGTCCATTTCCCCATCCGCCCAAAACCAGTAATAACTTCATCGAAAATCAGCAAGATATCGTGTTGGTCACAGATTTCTCTCAAGCGTTTTAAATAACCAGTCGGCGGCACAATACAACCTGCCGAACCAGAAACGGGTTCTACAATAACGGCAGCAATATTAGATGCATCATGTAGCTCAATTAACTTAAGCATTTCATTGGCAAGCTCTACACCACCTGTTTCAGCACAGCCTTTGGTAAAACTTAAATCTGGCTGTAAGGTATGCGGTAAATGGTCTACATCCATGAGCTGACCAAACATTTTACGGTTACCGCCAATACCGCCAAGACTCGTTCCCGCAACGTTTACACCATGGTAGCCACGTGCGCGCCCAATCAGCTTGATTTTGCTTGGTTTGCCTTTAATTCGCCAATAGGCACGAGCCATTTTAATTGCGGTGTCGGCAGACTCTGAACCTGAGTCGGTAAAGAACACATGCTGCAATTTTTCAGGCATATGTTGAATAATTCGTTCAGCCAATTGAAACGACAAAGGATGACCAAACTGAAATGCTGGAGAGTAATCCAGCTTTGCCAATTGAATACTTACGGCTTGCTGAATTTCTGGAAGCGTATGTCCTGCGCCACAAGTCCAAAGGCCCGACAAAGAGTCGTAGACTTCGCGGCCTGCACTATCAATTAAATAAGATCCTTTAGCACCAACAATCATTCGTGGATCTTTATGAAAATTACGATTTGCAGAAAATGGCATCCAATGCGCTTGATAATTTAAGCTCATCTGAGCATTTGATTGAACGCTTTCCGATGCAGAATCACCATCAGTTAATTTGTCTATATCAAACATAATCACTCTTCTTGTTTTGAGGCTATTTTTTGAGTGTACATAGCGATATAGTTTTGATAAATTCAAATTATCTTGAGTTTAGATTTAAAAAAACAAAACTAAATGAAACCCAAAAAATTAAATCAAGTGACTGATTTTGATATTAAATTACTTAAAATATTTAAAACAGTTTGTGACTGCCATAGCTTTACGTCTGCCGAAAGTATTCTTGGCATTAGCCGTTCTGCAATTAGTTTGCATATGAGTGATTTAGAAAATCGTCTGGGCATTCGGCTATGCCAGCGTGGACGCGCTGGCTTTGCATTGACTGATGAAGGACGGGAAATTTTAGAATATATAGAAGTGCTCACCGCATCTATCGAAGACTTTCGCTCTAAAGTTAATCAAATGCATAACCGTCTAAAGGGTGAATTTAATATAGGTATTATTAACAACCTTGTGACCATGCCAAGTGGCTACATTACCAATACGCTGGCACAACTCGCCGAAGAACATTCTGAAGTGATCATTAACATTAGTATGAGCACACTTTCAGATATTGAGTGCCGAGTGTTAGATAACCGTTTACACGCTGGAGCAATTCCCCTTGTTACCCCTTTGTCTGGTCTAGATTATTTTGATTTATATAGTGAAAGCTCATTTTTGTATTGCGGTAAAAACCATCCACTGTTCAACCAATGTAGCAACCTCAATTTAGATGAGTTAAAAACCTGGCAAGCCGTACTCCCAAACTATGCAATTACTCCAGAAGCAGCAAAGTTGCACCAGCTTTTAGACTGTAAAGCGACGGCAAGTGACCGTGAAGGAATTGCATTTCTGATTTTAACCGGAAAATTTCTAGGCTTTTTACCCGACCACTACGCAAAGAAATGGGTTGAAGATGGTTTTATGCAAGCTGTTTCAAAGGAAAAAATGCATTACAGCACCCCAATTTGTTTAATTACCCATAAAGGCAAAAACCACAATATTATTTTAAAAACTTTTATGGAGATGCTTGAGCAGCGAGTCCTTGGGAATTAAGAAATTATTTAACAGGTAATGTCTTCAGATAAAAAAAGAGCACCTAAGTGCTCTCTTGATCTTATTGATTTTTGGATAAGGCAAAATTTATTGCCCTGTCATATGCGTGTTCTTGTAGCTCAGTATATACATAGAAATCTTGTTCTGCCTTGGTAACAGGATTAATGAGTTTCATTGCTTCATAACTATGAGTATTTAAATCATTGGGATCAACATCAAAAGCTTCTAATTGCTGCTCTCTCCACTCGCCACTTAGAACACCACCCACACAAAGCCATTTTGTTGAATTGTCTGACATATATAATCCTTATTATTGGAGGCGCTTTTATACCATATCACGACGACCTTTAAGTGAGTTTAATTTTTCATCCCATCAAAAGAAAAAGCCCCGTGTTTCGGAGCTTTATAGCTAAGTTTTTTAGTTCATCTTGGCAATTAAATTTAATGTGCTTTAGATTTAATACATTTTTCTTTAAGCTCTTCCAAAGCTCGCGGCACCATTGGAGCAGTCATCATGCTTCTATAGCTTATACACTCAGTAGTCTCTTGTGGTTTTTTTTGACTAAACACTGCACAACCAGTAAAAGCACAACAGATCAATAGAAAAGGTAAGAATTTCATATTTATATTAAATTTCACAAAAAATTAATTTTTAGTATAACTAATCATGCTATTTAAGGTCATTGCCTGCTGTTTAAATTCTGTTATTTCAAAATAAGAGTAAAATGGTCTTTTAGGACTAGAATAAGGGTCCGATCCAAAACTTCGAATGCTATAACTTTTAATTTCTCTAAATTTCTCACTTATAGTTTTATCTATATATAACTGATTCAACTCTTTGAACATTTCCCTTATTATTAATAATTAAATACACCCACTAAAAATAAGAAAAATTACAGTCAATAAAGCAATGTTCCGTTTTTTCTTCAAGTCTTTAAATTCTATAAATATGTATTTTTATCGATATTTAGCAAAATCAATTATACAAACTATAGTGGTTTAATAGACCAATTAACTAAATGAATTTCTAATGGTAGATTCGGGTTATTCCAGGCTGCTTTGACCTGATCAACCTTCTTTAAATTTTCAGCAGTACTTTTTCCTTTAACTTCAACCACAATATTCCCATTTTTTTCATTGTAGCTAACAGTTTGAATGGTATTAAAATAATTTTTTACTAGTTTTTGTGCTTTATTTATCTGACCTTTAGCAATTTCTCTTGTTTCTTTTGCCCCATATTGAATATCAATAGGCAAATCACTTTTAGAAATTGCATTTCCTACTACTATATTTCGCTTTTCATTCTGGCCATACCCTTTGACCCTAACCACAATTTTATATGTAGGTGAGTTTTCAACATAAATACCAGCTATCCGCCCCTTGAATTCCTCTTCAATAGCGTCGAATGCAGAGTCTCGGTTAGCTTCTAAAAACAATGCTTTATTTGCTTCTGCTGTGCTAACACCATGCAATAAAGAATAACTACGGATGTCCTGCTCAACTCCCTCATTTGATGCAGCAAATATACAAGATGATGAAATTAAAATTGTTAGCGCTAATATTTTTTTCACTTTTACCTTCTAATCAGAAATAAGGTTAAAATATAACGATATATTCTTTATATAAAAACCAACCAAAATTTAATCATGAGCAGCATATCTTTAAGATTTTCTTGAACACCTCACCATTAAATATAATATTTCTAAGGAAAAATTAGAAAATTACAATTTATAAAACAAAATATTATGAACGATTATTTTTTGTTTAAGTTAGCCACACGCACTAGCTACTATTCGTTTTGTTTTTGGATCAATTACTATAGTGACTCGATCTGGGCGGAAGTCTTCAGTAACCGCTTCTCCTGGATAAGCACTTCGATAAATTCGAGCATTGGTCATCGATAGAACCTGTTTTTCGGTTAAGCCTGTTTTACCTATAAGATTTTTAACTTTAATTGGATCACAGTCAAAAGATGAGTCCCATTCTTTACTTGTGCCAAGGACTGGAGGCTTGACTTGTTTCTCTGGTGGCTGTGCTTGAACTTGTTTAGGAGTTTCAGGGTTTAATACATTATTTGAACAAGCTGAAAGCAGGCTCATCACGAGCCCAATAAAAATATATCTTTTCATACTTATTAACTTTATTAATTATTCAATTGATACCAATATATCATGAGTTAAAAAGATAGAAAGTCCCGCCAATAATCGATATTTAGCGGGGCTTTCTCTGCAAAAACATGTTCAACTAATTTAAATACTTCAGTACTGGTACTTATAGTTAAGATTAGGACATACAAGACGTACATTATTTCCATTAAAAAAGAGCCTTTCGGCTCTTAAAAATCTAATTTTTACTTTCTTGAGATTGCCTGTAAGCAACAATTATCTTCTCTTCAATTTGTAAATTTTCTAAAGTAAAATCATCTTCAATAGACCGTAGTTTGGAGTTTGTAGGAGCTGATGTACTATGTGAAGGCAAATGCTTTGGAATAGTTATCAATTGGGTTCTTTGGCTTATATACTTTTCAAGCGCAGCATCCAAATCAGTTTTCTCAAAAAATATATAATCAATATTTAAAGAGTTCACTGTAATGACTTCACAACCATAAAAATTATTAAAGTTTTTACTTAAATCGGTGTTTGGGTCATGCAAGATATCTTCGTAAGTCTGTAAACTGATAAACAGTAAATCAGGATTTCTATCATAACGATCATGATAGCTTGTCCTGCCTTGAACTAAATCAATTCTAATCGTCATAATAATTACTCAAGATGTTGAATCTCAAATATACCAAATAAAAAATAAAAAGCCCCACCAATAATCGATATTTAGCAGGACCTAATGTACAGACTATTCTGTATTCAGATATATCCCAAAAAAAATGCTATCGCATTTATGAAATTTAAATGAATACTTTGATTTTATTTATCAACTTAACTACAGTTTGAATAGATGATCTTCGATTCGTTATCAATCACAACACTCAGTCGATCATAATGTAAGTCTGACCTTACAGGTTCACCTTTACGAGAAATTCTCACAACACCTGCATTAGTTATTTTCTTTAACTCTGCCTCACTAGGAACAGACTGTCCTATAAGCTTTTGAGCCTCATTAGGATTGCAATAAGTATCTTTAGGCTTTACTTCTAATGGGGTTTCTTTAGGTTCATTGGTTGCACACCCAACGCCACTTAAAACAATCAAATAACTTAATAGAATTTTTTTCATAACCTTCCCCTTGGGATTCATTTCTATATTTAATACTCTTGTTTATTTACATCCAATTTCAGATATTCAGCTCAAAAAATCCCAGCATTTAAGAAATCTTTTATTCAGTAAAAAGTACTATGTACTGTTTTTTAGTTCAAATTGTCCTACAATTATCTTTAAGTCTTACTTTATAACAAAAATCTATTACAGGGATGGAATAACTATGACAAATACCAATGATGGCGAACCTATATCGCCTCAATATAGCTTGCGCTTACCTATAGAACTTCGCGAAAAACTTACAAATGCAGCAAAGAGCAACTCCCACTCACTAAACAAAGAAATAATTATAAGACTTGAACAATCATTAATTTTAGAAAAGTGCCCTGAGTGTGTTAAGTACTTACAGACAGTGAAAAACCATGAAAAAATATTTGAAGAGCAATATAAAATGTTTGAGGAGTTAAATAAAAAAGATACAGAATAAAAGTATGAAAATACGTTTATGCTAAGTCACATATCTCCTATGTACAAAAAAGCCCACCTTCCGATGAGCTTTTAATATCTTATGTGATCTTCATGTACACTTAGTCTACTATAACGCAATCCTAGTATTTACCTTATACAGGGTCAAGTTTTCAATAAAAGATAAAGAAAGGAAGCTTCTAGTTAGTAATTTTAAAGTCGCTTACAAGACTTGACCTTAATAAACACGAAGTAATGAATAAATACTTTATCTAGAAAGATTTCAAGAATTAGGTTACTGATAATAGAAAATTTATTTTAGAAGCCATTCAAATGAACTCCTCTATTAAAATTTGACTAATCATATCTGTGGTTGGGTTTTGTTTAGAATATAAATGAAGCATAAATCTAATATTTGGTAGCTCTGGTAAATTATAGCTTGAATTAATAACCCCAATATTGTCATTTAAAGCAGATTTATTTAGACAAGATACTCCTAGTCCAGCTTCAACTGCTGCCGTGATACCTTTTACACCAGTAGCTGTATGGGCAATATAGAATGGAATTTTATTTTGAATAAGGCTCTGTTCTGTAAAATCTTTCAATAAGCAACTAGATGACATAGTTATAACAGGCAAAGGACTATTATCTATTTCTAACTCATGGGATTTGACCCAAAATAGAGGCTCTTCCAATAATTTAATGGGTTGAGTATCTCCTTCTATTACATCTTCAAATTCCATGTAAATTGCTAAATCATAATTATTTGAAAAAAGATTATTTTTTATATCCTCACTTTTTACAACTGAAATATGAAGTTTTAAGAAAGGAAATTTTTTTTGGATTCTTTTTAAAATTTTAGTTAAGTCATTAGGCCTAAAATAGTCGGTTATTGCTATTCTGAATTCACCAGCTATATTTATTCCTCTAATTTTATTCAAAGCAAGAGAACATGACATTAGAATATTCTCAGCTTCTATTAAAAGTAACTGACCTTCTGCTGTTAGAGATGTTCCTCTCCTATCTCTAATCATTAATTTTTTTCCTACAAAATCTTCTAACTTTGATAATTGTTCACTTATTGTTGAATTTGTCAGATTTAGTTTTGGCGATGCTGAAGAAATAGTTCCTGAATTAGCTACAACAACAAATGTGGAGAGCAACGTCGTATCAAAATATCTCATGTTCGGAAAAACCGTACTTATTATTCATTAAAATTTGATTTTACCATATACAGCATTAACTTATTATTAGAAAAAATATTGTTGAGATCAAAAAATGCCAGCTATCAAATTATTGTTGTCTGGAGAACGAGCTGATTATGATGTCGTCTCTATCATAGAAAATCTTACGGAAATGACTTGTAGAATTTTAATAAAAGAGAAAAGTAAAACAATGATTATTGTCGAATTTATTCAAAGAGATTTATGGTTTATTGGCTCTAATTCATTGGAAAGTTTAGGAAAAAATTCATTCAAAATTGATGTAACTGTCACAGATGAAACTTGTACTAAAGATCAAAAGGCCTCTTATATTAAAGAAGGATTTATTTTATTAAACCGTTATGTAAATCAATTACATGAACACTCAAATATCCATGTAATTGATTGTAGAGGGGGAGCTTATGGATATGGGGGCAAAACCCAAGATTATCTGTATTATCACAAATGACCTTTAAGACCATGGTATCAATAGTATGAGCAGTGGCCCCATGATCATTCTTACCTATAAAAAGTACATAGAAACTTATTTTTAAAGATTATAAAAAGGTCATTTATTATGACCTTTTTCATTTTTATCCCAATCTCACCAAAAAATACTCAAGCAATCTCTCCCTTTCATCTGGCTTATTTGGGTCTAAAAGCTGAACCATTGCCCCATCAATCACAAACAAGAACATGTGTGCATCTTGCTTTGAAGCATTTGCGTTAGTCTTTAAAAGTAAATTATAGATTTCATTGATCAACCAGTTTCGATAGTCAATTACGACCTGATACGCCTTTGGATGTGTTTTCGCAATTTCAAAAATGGCTTTAAACGGCAAATGATAAAGCCCTTCTAAATCGGTATGTAAGAAGTAAATTCTGCGAAGTTTTTCAATAAGCGATAATTCTTTTTGAATATAAATGATTGAAATTACCTCTTGTTTAAGGCCATCTTTTTGAAAAGTCAGGCTCATTTCAATAAGACGTTCTTTTGAATGAAAGTAGTTATAAAAAGTCGCTTTAGGGATTTTTACTGACTCAATAATTCGGTCTACCCCAACATTGTGAAAGCCATGTTTATTAAAAAGATATCTTGCAGAATGAAGCACGCTTAAAGCACGAAATGGGAGATCTGTATGTGGCATAGTTTTACCGTTATAAAATAAATTATTGTTGTATATAAATGAGATATAAAAGCCATTACCCTTTCTTGGTAGAAAAAAAGGCATAGCAAAGCCATAAAGACTGTGCTGGGCACATCTCAAGTTTTATTGTTGATTAAGTTTTTGGTCGTGACGATTTAAAGTCCGATAAGCCTAATGGCGATCAAACTGCTTTTAAAGTGATTAAGTTGTGTCGTTATAAAATTTGGCAATGGCTGCCAAGAAATGATGAATGTACAAAGCCAACTCCTTTTTATTTGGAGTTCTGCCGAAACATTAGAAATTATGGTGGCAGAACGGAAGCGGGTTGACGGACTGGTTTCAACTCCAGCACACTCGAAAGTGTCCCACTCCCGTCCTACCGCTACGGGAGGGAACGAGGTGTGCACACAAAACTATTCCTCAGAAGAAATAATCCTGATGTGGTTGAAATAACGGTCCGTCAAAACCGACTGGCGATGTAGGCCAGCCCGCAAATGGTAATCTTCAAAAATTAAGGTGTCAATGTGAAATTGGCTAGAAAATATTTAATTAATTATTGTTTTTCATTTAATTACACAATTAAGAAAAACCTTAAATATTGGCTTAACAATTTACTTTTATAACTGCACGCTAAAGCTTTCTTTTTATTGTGACTACGCTGACTCGGCCTTAAATATTTTAATTTTTGAGACTAAAAAAGGAGGGACTAGCCTCCTCTTTTAATTCAAATTATAAACATCTGCTGGTAGTTAAATATCTTTATCTGCAAGATATTACTAAAGGTTCTTCGGGTTCGTTTTAGGTAGTAGTTGATATTTGTGCCATCTCTTTCTTTTCTAGACGATTTAGCAATGTGCCAAAAATTGCTGCAACAATGTACATAAATAATGAATACACTGCTGCTGGCATAGCGGCCATACTGCTTGCCATTACTGTAAAAGCAATGGTCATGGCTAAGGTACTGTTATGAATCCCAATTTCAAACGCACAAGCTTTTGCCTGAAAGCTATTTACACCAAATAATCGTGGAACAAAATAGCCAACCATTAAACTACATACGCAGAACAGCAAAGTTGCCAATCCAATTTGCCCAATATAAGTCATCAGATTTTGGTAATCCCGCGCAATTGCCAATATGATGATGGATACGAGAAAAACGATAGCAAAAATACGGACTGGTTTATTGAGCTTTTCAGCCATATGTGGCGCAAAATGACGGACTAACATCCCAATACCCACGGGTACTAAAATAATGAGAAAAACTTGTATAATTTTAGAGAATTGCAAACCTACATTTTGTCCATTTTCCATAAAGTGTTGTATTGCAAAATTCACAATTAATGGAAGTGTAAAAGCAGCAATCACCGAATTTATAGCCGTTAAAGTAATATTTAAAGCGATATCACCTTTATAGAGATAACTAAATAAATTAGCAGTTGGCCCGCCCGGTGACGCAGAAAGGAGCATTAATCCCACAGCAAGCATTGGTGGTAAAGCAAGAACCTTACAAATAATAAAAGCAATACTGACTAAAATAACCAGTTGGCAAAATAATGCGATAAAGACTGCTTTGGGGTGTTGTCGTACACGTTTGAAGTCATTTACGGTCAGCTCTAGACCTAAACCAGCCATAATAATTGCAAGTGCAATTGGTAAAAATACGGTAATTAATCCTGAACCCATAATCTCATTCCTTTTTTTCCATTTATTGATGGACCTTCTAGTCCCATACGCTTATGTTTTTAATTAAAAAATTAAAAATTCTTATTAAACCTTTAGTTCTTTTCTTAAAATTTTACCCACATTCGACTTGGGTAATTCATTAATAAATTGAATATAGCGTGGTTGTTTGTAGCCTGTCAGGTTTTCTTTTGCATAAGTCTGGATTTCTTCAACCGATAAAGAGTCATCTTTTTTAACAATAAAGGCTTTAGGCACTTCACCCGATTTTTCATCTGCAATGCCAACCACGGCGACTTCCAAAATTTTTGGGTGTTGAGCTAAAACTTCTTCAATTTCGTTTGGAAAAACATTAAAACCTGAAACTAAAATCATGTCTTTTTTACGGTCAATAATTTTGGTATAGCCTTTTTCATTCATGAAACCAATATCACCGGTTCTAAAGAAACCATCATTCGTCATGACTGCTTTAGTTTCTTCAGGTAAATTCCAGTAACCTTTCATGACCTGTGGGCCACGAATTGCAATTTCTCCAGTTTCACCGGGTGCTAATTGATTACCTTCATCATTCAAAATAGCAATATCTGTACTCGGTACAGGAATACCGATCGTGCCACTAAACACATTAGAGATTGGCGGGTTAAAGGTAGCAACTGGTGAGGTTTCTGATAAGCCATATCCCTCACGGATAATACGTCCTGTCAGTTTTTCCCATCCATCGGCGGTGGATTTTAAAATTGCCATACCCCCGCCTGTGGTAATTTCCAAACGGCTATGGTCCAATTTATTAAAGCCTTCATGATTAAGCAGCGCATTAAATAAAGTATTTACAGCAGGAAAAACTGTTGGGCGATACTTTTCAAAACAATGCACGAGAGCGTCTAAATCACGCGGGTTTGGAACTAAAACAGTGGCATAACCTTTATTCATTGCGCTGTGCAATAAACAGACAGTAAAACCAAAAATATGATAAAGCGGTAAAGCACAGATCGCTATTTCATCTTCAAGAGCATCTCGGTCACCAAAGTAGCTTTTAAAAACCACATTATTTTGTAATAAATTGGCGACAATATTTTTATGGGTTAATTCCGCACCTTTTGATACACCTGTTGTTCCACCCGTATATTGCAAAAGCACAGTATCATCAAGAACAAGTTCAGGACGTATATAGTCTTGGGCATTTACCTTTAATAAGATTTGCTTAAAACTATAGTTTTTTGAATCTGATGTATCTAATTCAGCAGGTTGTTCGACTAACATTTCAGTCATTGTGGTGGTAATAATCTGCTCAACCGACACCTGCTCTTTGATAGCCTCATAAACAGGTAAAAACTGTTCCAATATAAATAAGACTTTTGCGCCTGCATCATTTAATTGATGCTTTAATTCACGTGCTGTATAGAGTGGATTAATATTGACCAGAATGTAACCTGCGCGAATTACGGCAAGTGAAATAATCGGGTATTGAATAATATTGGGCATCATTACAGCAACACGTGTACCTTTTTCTAGCCCTAAACTTTGCAAGAATGTTGCTACTTGTCGGCTATATAAATCGATTTCAGCATAAGAAAAAGATTTATCTGCAAATATGAACGCATTTCTTTGCTGAAACTTATTAAAACTGTTGTCCCAAAAATCGAGAAGTGAAGTTTGTTCATCTGGCAATGTAATCGTACTTTCAATATTCCATTGCTTATATTCATCTAACCAGATCTGATTTGTCATCTTATCGTCCTTTATGATAGAGAGGAATTTCGATTTTCTTCTGTGTCATCTATGTCATTATTGTTAAGTTAAAATTTATAACCAATTTTCAAACCATAACCAATTGAATAGTTATTTTTATATTCACCAACATAATATTCACTGCCTGCCTGAGCACCAAGCTGGCCTTTGGCATCACCGAGCCATAGATACTTCATTCCACCTGAAATAAAGTATTTTGAAGTTGGACTATATTGCGCACCAAGACCAACACTGTAATAACCTTTCGCTGGCCCGCCTGTAGATACACGTTCTCCTGCACCCGAATCCCAACCAAGAGAAACTGAACCTGACCATTTATCACTTAGACGTTGCCCAATTCCAAGATTGGCAGACCATTGATCGTCATAATAACGAACCAGATTAAAACCATTTGGACGACTTGGTGTTGATAAAACCCCAACAACTTCTGAGATTTCGCCAAAACGATATGGTTTAAACTCAAAATCATTCCAGTGAACCCAACGCACGTTACCAAACAATAAAGTGCCTTTGCGTAATCCGGTCTGAAATTCCAAATTCACTGACTCTGGTGCTCTAAATTTAGTCGGACCTGACGTTCCTGCTTCGGGTAAGCCCGCAACAATACGATTGAGTGCTTCTTTACGTGATTCAGTGAGTTGTCCAATAGAAACCATATACGCCAAATGCTGATCAAGAAAATCACGACCTTGTTGCGTACTTAACATATCAACCATGGGCGCATTTTCATTGGCAGTCACTTCATGCATAATTTCTGAACGATAGGTCAATGAGGCTTTAATCGCTTTTTCGGGAATTTGATAACCCAATCCTGCCAACCATCCCCAATCTCCAACTTCTTTGGCATCAAAGTCATAACCATTATATAAACTGAAAACCTGACCTCTTAAATTGACGTTACTTTTAAAAGTTTGATAAACAGGACCTGCATAAAAATTCCAGTTTTTATTCGGTTGATAACCAAAAATCAGACTAAAATTTTGCATAACAAAATTCGATTTGGTGTTCCCTGTTACGACTTGTCCACCTGTCTTTTGGGCAAGTGTTGCAGAATTAATACCTGGTACTAAAACCGTATCGTTCGGGGTAGCAACAAAGCTGTTCTTTCCATAATATTCTGAGTCGGATGTAAATGGCTGATCATAAAGAAAGCCAAATGAAAACTGCGGTGCTAACTGTAATTTCAAAGCTGCACTGGGACGATAATCAGAATTTGCAATATCAGAAATAGCATTACGCGTTGGGTTCGTACCCGCTTCTTGTCCTTCTAACGAAGTGTCTGAAACAGATAAACTTGCCTCAAAATAATTATCAGGTTGTAGAAATGCAGAAATTGATTGTCCTGTTCGATCAAATGCTGCTGCATAGAGTGGGCTCGTGCAAAATGAAGCCATTACCATGACTAAAGTTTTCTTTTTCATCTTTTAATCCGTCCTAGATTTTTTATTTTTACTTATTAGGGCGCTCTTATACCGAACGCCCGAAGTTTGTTTCTACATGGTGGTTCTTATTAGGTAACTTCAAATAAACTGGCTGATTCCACATCTCCCATTGATACCGCGACATAACGCATCTTCAATACACTTAGGTCCTTCTCCTGCCTATTCAATGGCGCGTTTAAGGAATGGTTCTTACTAGAACCATTCTTCCGACATAGTAAGTGGAGTTGTCTCTACCGGATCAAGCACTGCTAACCAACTCATAATTTTTGGCATTTCCCAACCAAAGAAATAATCACAAGCTGCAAGCTTCCCACGCAGAAAATCAGGGTCTGTTGAATTTGGCATGAGTTTATGAATGACTACTGCTTGATCAAGCCATAACCACCCCACCACAAGATGCCCAAAGGCTTCCAGATAATTGGCGGCATTTGCCAGTTGGAGTTCTACATCGGTTAAGGCATGTAATTTTTCTGTTACATTCTGGATGAGTTGCCACTTTTGAGCTAAGTGATCTGCATGATCTTTTAAAGAAGGCTCTGCTTTGGCTTGTACAATGGTATTCATGATTTTTTCATGTAATAGTTTCATCGACAGCCCCTGATTAAGACGAGTTTTACGTCCTAATAAATCGAGTGCCTGAATACCAAATGTTCCTTCATGAATCGGGTTGAGTCGATTGTCCCGATAAAACTGTTCAACGTTATATTCACGGGTATAACCGTAGCCACCATGAACTTGAATTGCTAAATCATTTGCTACAAGTCCCCATTCAGAAGACCAGCTTTTCACCACCGGAGTTAATAGATCAAGTAATTGATTGGCTTGATTACGCTGCTCGGCATCTTCAAGTGAGTGGATATCATCGGTTAATCGGGCTGCATATAGGCACAGTGCCAATGCACCTGAGACATATGCTTTTTGCGCCAAGAGCATACGGCGGACATCCGCATGTTGAATGAGCGGGATTTGTGGAGAACTTGGATTACGTTCGCTACGAGAGCGACCTTGTACTCGGTTTTTTGCATAATCTAAAGCATGCAGATAACCTGTATATCCCAATGCTGCCGCCCCAAGTCCAACCGAAATTCGGGCTTCATTCATCATATGGAACATATAGGCCAGCCCTTTACCAGCTTCGCCGACTAGCTCGCCAATTGCACCTGCTTCTCCTTCGGGTGTGAAACGACCTTCCCCAAAATTCAGCACGCAGTTAACTGTTCCCCGATAGCCCATTTTATGGTTAATTCCAGCCAATACTACATCGTTGCGTTCGCTTGGCTGTCCATTTTCATCGAGTAATTTACGCGGTACGGTAAACAGAGAAATGCCTTGCACACCTGCTGGTAATTGTCCATTTTCATCTGGAATTTTTGCCAAAACTAAATGAACAATATTGTCAGAGATATCGTGCTCGCCGCCTGAAATCCACATTTTGTTTCCAAACAAGCGATAACGACCATCTTTTGTTTTAATCGCACGTGTACGGATATCAGCAAGACTTGAACCTGCTTGTGGTTCAGATAAACACATCGTTCCGAAGCATTTACCTTCCATCATGGCGTTGACATAGGGTTTCACTTTTTCAGGTTCACCATGGGCCATTAATAAATTTGCATTACCAATGGTTAAAAAGGCATAGCCTGCTGTTCCTGAATTGGCACCGAGTAGATATGCCATACCTGCACGCTCAATGGTATTGGGTAAGTTCATACCATTCCAATCTGATGGAAAAGCTGCACTCATCAAACCCGCATCAGCAAAGGCTTTAAGCGCGACTCCGACTTCAGGATTGACAGTCACACGTTCACCATCAAAAACAGGTTCGTTACTGTCATTTTTTTTATTATGAGGAGCAAATAAATCAGTTGCCAAAGCCTCGTAAACGTTTAAAACAGACGTATATTCAAAACGGTCCTGTCCTGCAAAAGAATTGCGTTGACTAAGTTCTTCAACTTTTAGCCAATCGAATAGCAAAAAATCTACATCACGGCGAGAGAGAATTAATTCATTGCTCATGGTTTATTCCTATACGTTCACAAGTGTAAGCCACTCTGTAACAAGTGCTGGCTTGGCTTGGTTTTCAATTTCAATCGTGACTTCCATGATCAATTGATAAACTCCCTTATTTTTTTCAGAAACATTTTTTAAGTGAAAATGTCCGCGCACACGCTTACCGCTATGTACAGGGCTGATAAAACGCAAATTATTGATGCCATAATTCACGGCAGATTGCTGCCCTTGTACAGTAGGAATGACTTGGGCAGCCATAGCTGAAAGTAAAGATAGCGTTAAAAAACCATGTGCAATCGTGCCACCAAAGGGAGTTTGACGAGCAGCTTCTTCATCCACATGAATAAATTGACGATCCAGTGTTACATCAGCAAAGGTATTGATCATGGTTTGCTCTATTGCAATCCAGTCTGAGCTACCGAGTGTCTTGCCTTGTAACTCAAAGAGTTGCTCGATGCTTAATGTATTTTTTGTCAAAATTATTCTCCTGCCATTAATGAAGCCTTTTTCAGCTCAAGCTCACCCTGAGCGCCTCCTCTGACAGGCACAAACTCATCTGTGCGGTCCGAAACATCAGCTAAACGTTGTGCTAAAACATGCGGAACTTGTTCATCTGTACCTAAATAAATCCCTTGTGTGAGGGTGATGTGTGCTGCCTCAAAACTACCTGCGCCAGCACAAAGAATCATACGGGTGGGTGCATCTTCGCTAACCAAAGTCGCGATTGCAGGACTGACCGCACTTGGCGCAAGAGCTTTAAGGGCTTCTTCCGACAACAACCCTTCAAGCATACGAGTTGCAGCTGTTGGAGCTAGACAATTCACCCGAACATTAGATTTTTCACCTTCTAAAGCAAGCGTCTGCATTAACCCAACCAAGGCCATTTTTGCAGCGCTATAGTTTGACTGCCCAAAATTGCCGTACAAACCAGAGGATGAAGTGGTCATGACAATACGACCATATTTTTGCTCACGCATGATATCCCATACAGCTTTAGTGCAATTTACCGCCCCCATGAGATGCACATCAATTACTGTACGGAAGTCATCTAGTGACATTTTACTAAAGGTTTTATCTCGGAGAATTCCGGCATTATTAATTAAAATATCTATACGACCCCAGCGGGCAATTGTTTCATCTACCATCTGTTGAACTTGTTCAATATCAGTGACTGAAGCGCCATTTGCCATCGCCTCGCCACCCGCTGCAATAATTTCATCCACGACTTTTTGGGCCGCCATGGTTGAGCCGCCCTTTCCGTTTACATCACTACCCAGATCATTCACGACCACTTTTGCACCCAAACGAGCCAGTAACAGCGCATGTTCCCGCCCTAGACCAGCGCCTGCACCTGTAACAATAGCCACTCGATTGCTTAAATTAATTGTCATGATTTTTTCCTAAATAAATGAATAAGATGTATTTAATAAATGTTTTAATAAGCTGTCACGCCGCCATCAATTGCAATGGCTTGACCTGTGAGATATGAGTTTTCTTTGGCACACATCATCAGCATCATTGCCACCACTTCGCTTGGATGGCCAAGACGCTTCATTGGCGAGGCCTGCGCTAAAAAGTCTTGTTTCTCTTTGAGTTCACTGTCGACCACCATCGGGGTGGTTGTATAAAATGGACAAATTGCATTAACTCGAATGCCTTTATTTGCATATTCAATCGCTGCTGTTTTGGTTAATCCCACCACAGCATGCTTCGCCGCAGCATAGGCAGCCAATTTGGGAGCCGCGCCTAAACCTGCAACAGAAGCAACATTCAGAATAATGCCACCACCTTGTTGCAACATCTGACGAATTTGATGCTTCATTCCAAAGAACACACCTTTGGCATTGACGGCAAAACTCAAATCCAGATCTGCTTCATCGGTATCAATAAGGCTTTTCATAGGCGGACTCATACCTGCATTATTGATCCCGACATCGATTCTACCAAACTGAGTAACTGCACTTTGCACCAAAGCCTGTACATCTGCTTCACAGCTGACATCACACACTTGCGCAACCACCTCCACTCCTGCTTGGCGTAGCGGTTCAACTACAGTATTTAACCCTTCAATATTCAAGTCACCCAACACTAATTTTGCACCATACTTTGCCAGTTGCTCTGCCAGCAATGCACCAAATCCACTCGCCGCACCTGTGATTAAGACCACTTGACCTGAATAATGTTCGTACATTGCTATTCCTCCCTAAATAGTTAAACCGCCATCAACCACAATACATTCACCATTGGTATAACTTGCAGCATCGGACACAAGATACAGTACGGTACCCGCCATTTCACGTGGTTCTGCGTGACGGCGTAATGGAATTGAACTCATCCAGCTTGTATAAATATCTTCATTTTCAAATAGGGCCGATGCAAATTTGGTCTTGGTAAGACCCGGCAATAAAGCATTCACTCGAATACCCAATGGTCCGCATTCTTTTGCAAATGCTTTGGTCATATTCACCACCGCAGCTTTGGTAATAGAATAAATACCTTGTTGGTCTCCGGGTTGTAGGGCATTCACAGATGCGGTATTCACAATTGCACCTCCGCCCTGTTCTTTCATTAATTTGCCCGCCTCGACAGACATAAAGAAATATCCACGAATGTTGACTTCAACCGTTTTGTTATAGGCCGCAATATCCGTATCCAAAATATGCCCAAAATAAGGATTGGCAGCTGCATTGTTGACTAAAATATCTAAACGACCGTGTTCCTTACGGATATATTCAAAAATTTCTGCAATATCTTCTAACTTCCCCACATGGCAAGCAAAAGCCTCCGCCTTTCCATTTGCTGCAATAATTTCATTAGCAACACGTTGGCAATCTTCAACTTTCCGACTAGAGACAATTACATGTGCACCTTGTTCAGCTAAAAGTTTGGCAATTTCCTCGCCAATGCCGCGACTTGCACCTGTAACTAAGGCTATTTTTCCAGTCAAATCGAATAAATTTGTAGCCATATCATTTCCTTATGTTCATGGGTTTTGTAAAGTCAGTTGTAAGCAACGCTCATATAAATTTTCGACAAAAATCCCAAAATTTTTAAATTCAGGATTTTGAGTTTCTTTATGGTAATAACGATAATAAATTTGCTGAAGAATAGCGGCTAAACGAAATAAGCCAAATACCTCGTAAAACGTCCAATTGTTGGTTTGTAAACCTGTTTTTTGCAGATAATAGTCCACGACTTCCTGACGTAAAAACATACCTTGTAAATAGGTTGGCTGACGACGCATAGATTTCAATGTTGCGTTATCGTCATCTTGTACCCAATAGGCCAAAGCACATCCTAAATCCATAAGTGGATCGCCCAGAGTGGTCATTTCCCAATCCAAAACCCCAATAATAGAAGTGGGTTGTTGTCGATCTAAAATGAGGTTATCAAATCGCCAATCGTTATGAATGACACACGTTTTACTGTCTTGCGGGACATGCGCATGGAGCCATTGTCTTATCTCACTAAAATTTGGTACATCGGGTGTTAATGCTTTTTCATAACGCTTATCCCACCCTTCAACTTGGCGACGACAATAACCCTCGCCTTTACCTAGCATTTCTAAATCAGTGCCTTGATAAGGGAGTTGATGTAAGGCGATTAAAGAATCCAGCATATTTGTACAGAGAACTTTGAGCTGATCTCTACTTAAACTTAGGTCTTGGGGCAGATCAGCACGAAGAATTATGCCTTCGATACGTTCCATCACATAAAAATCACAACCAATGACGGTGTGATCTGTACACAATGCCACCATTTCGGGAACCATAGGATAAAGTGGCTTAAGTGCTTTTTGCACCCGATATTCCCGCACCATATCATGAGCAGATTTTGCTTTTGTACCTGATGGTGGGCGACGTAAAATCAAATCGTGATTATCGCATTCAATCCGATAAGTCCAATTAGAGGCCCCACCCGAATATTGAGTTATTTGGGGTGTACCTTTTAAACAAATACCCTGTTGAAACAGCCAGTCTTGTATAGCAGTTATGTTGAGTTCTTCACCCTGACGTACCTGACCACCAACATCAATCACAGACATGGTTACTTCCCCTCTGCTCGATGGTGGCTATATCCCCGCTTTTTTAACTCTATTTTACTAATGACGCGTTTATGAACTTCATCTGGACCATCCGCTAAACGTAAAGTTCGCGCAAGAGCAAAAAAACGAACCAATGGCGTATCATTTGATATTCCCATTCCACCGTGAATTTGAATTGCCATGTCCATGACTTGTTGCATTACATTAGGGGCAACTACTTTAATGGCTGAAATTTCAGTCATAGCTGCAACATTTCCAACGGTATCCATTTTCCAAGCTGCATACAAAGTCAATAATCGAGCTTGATCAATCGCAATTCGGGCATCTGCAATGCGCTCTTTATTGCCGCCTAATTCTAAAATTGGTTGACCAAATGCCGTACGGCTCATACCACGATCAATTGCCAACTCTAGGGCACGTTCCGATGCACCCACACAGCGCATACAATGGTGTATTCGCCCTGGCCCTAAACGCCCTTGTGCAATTGCAAAACCTTGTCCAGCTTCGCTAATGAAATTACTCACGGGTACACGTACATTATTAAAACTAATTTCACCGTGACCATGGGGTGCCTCAGTTTCATTAAAAACTGGAAGCATTCTTTCAATCTTGATTCCAGCCGTATCGATAGGTACTAAAACCATCGAATGCTGTTGGTGTTGACCTTTATTTTCATCAGGTGTGCGTGCCATCACAATCAATATTTTAGCATTCGGATCACCTAAACCTGATGACCACCATTTACGACCATTGAGAACGATTTCATCACCCTCAATAACTGCGGTAGTTTGCATATTGGTGGCATCACTTGATGCAACTTCAGGCTCGGTCATACAAAAAACTGAACGAATTTCGCCTTTTAATAATGGTTCTAACCATTGTTTTTTCTGCTCTTCATTCCCATAACGCCATAAAACTTCCATGTTGCCAGTATCAGGAGCATTACAGTTAAAAACGGTAGGAGCTAAAAAACTACGACCCGTTTGTTCTGCGATATGAGCATATTCTTGAATATTCAAACCCGCGCCTAATGTGTCATCAGGTAAGAACATATTCCACAAACCAGCTTCCTTTGCCTTATTTTTTAATGTTTCCAAAGCGGTCGGCCATTTCCATGTGGTCCAATCATTATGGTCGCAAGTCCGTCGAACCTCAGCCCAAAACTCATCTTCAATAGGCTCAATTTCAGTTGCCATGAATTGCTTAACTTTTTCTAAATATTGCTTACCACGAGCGCTAAGTTCAAAATTCACGGTTTTAATCACTCTATTTGTTGTGCTATTTCCTGACCATACCTAACTTGCTACAATGAATAAAATGAATTGTTTGAATAACAAACCATGAATGAAATGAATAATAATGTCGCCTCTCTCGCTCGTATTGATCTCAATCTATTTCGGGTGTTTGTCACAATTTATAAAGAAAAAAATCTAACACGTGCGAGTGAACAACTTTTTTTAAGTCAACCTGCTGTTAGTCATGCGTTGGCCCGTTTACGCGATCATTTTAATGACCCACTCTTTATTCGAGATGGGCATGGTGTTGTTCCATCACCCTTAGCCAAACGTTTATGGCCTAAAATTGAACAGTCATTGCAACTGATGCATCAAGCAATTCAAAGCACTTATGACTTTGTGCCAGCACGAGATTTAAAGCATCTCACCATCGCTATGAATGATGAGTATGAAGGGATTTTTTTACCCTCTATTATTCAACACTTAACTCAATTTAATCCTAATTTGCAGTTAAATAGCGTACGCATTGATCGTAAAAACTTAAGACATGAGCTTTCTACGGGTAAAATCGATTTTGCGATTGATGTTCAACATTCTGTTGAAGAGAGCATTGGTTATGAATGCTGTACTAAAGATCAGTTTGTGGTAATAAGTCGCAAGCAGCATCCCTTATTATCATCTACTGACCTAACCAAAGAAATTTATTTAGATGCTAAGCACATTACTGTGTCCTCTCGTCCCACAGGTCGTGTCTTCGAAGATTTTTTCTTATCTAAACAAGGGATCAAAAGAACAATTAGTTTCCGCTGCCAACAATATGAAACTGCAATCCGATTAATTACACAAACGGACCATTTACTCACGATTCCGCAATGCCAAGTTGCTTATTTTAAAGATAATTATCCTCAAATTAAGGTGCATCCACTCCCCATTGATATAGCTGGATACCAAATGAATTTATATTGGGATCAGCAAAAGTCCCATGAACACCAAATAGTATGGTGTAAGGCGCAACTATTGCAGATTATGAATAATTTATAGGATATCTTAAAAAATTAAGGGAAATATGAATTCATTATTGAGAGATTAATTATTTTTCCTCAATACTGCCAAAAGCTTTCCTCCAAGCTTGAGGACTTGTGCCATATTTTTCACGAAACTTTTTCCTAAACATAACCGTATTATTGAAACCAGAGAGCTCGGTTATTTGTTCAATAGACAGTTTCGTTGTTTCCAATAATTCACAGCTATACATAATTCTTTCTGCATTGATCCATTCTACCAAAGTCATTCCAGTCGCTTTTTTAAAATGCCTTGTAAATGTCCTACGTGTCATATGTGATTGTTCAGCTAATGCTTCAATACTATGCTGCTGAGCTAAATTTTTTCTTAGAAAATCGAGCAAGACATTAATTTGCGCATCTTGACTTGAATTCGCCACAGGTTGTTCAATGAATTGGGCCTGTCCCCCTTCTCGATGTGGAGGAATGACCATGACTCTAGATACTTTATTCGCAATTTGTGCGTTATATATTTCACGAACTAAATATAGACAACAGTCAAGAGCTGCTCCTGTACCAGCAGATGTAATAATTCTCTGGTCTTCTATATAAAGAGCATCTGAATCGAGTTTAATATCAGGAAATCTTTCGTTAAAATCTTGTTCAGCCAACCAGTGCGTAGTGGCTTTTTTATTGTTTAACAAACCAGCATACGCTAGTGCATAAGTGCCATAGCAAAGACCAACAAGTTTATTCCCTTTTTGATACGCTTGTTGAAGGCTTTCAATAAGAGAAGGTTCTGGCTTATGGTTAAAATCATCCCAACCAGGAATAACGATAAGATCAAATTCAGGGATTAGTTCTATTCCTCCATCAGGAATAATTACCATTGATTGTTCAGTTTTTACAGGTTGTCCATCAATCGAAAATATTTTTAGCTTAAATAAGCTCTTACCCTCAATTTTTATATTGAAAATAATATGGGGAATAGAAAAATGGAATGGATTTATATTGGGATAAACAAATAGTCCAATGACTGGTATTTCCATACAAATTCTTCAACCGTGAAAAGTATAAATATAGCATTTTGTCCTAATAGTTTCGATAGTTGTCCTTAAGGACAATTTTCTATATTTTTATCTTTCCTCATAATTCCAATATCAGTAAATTATCTGGAATTAGATATGAAAAAAATCTTAAATAGTTCTCTACTCGCTATTACTTTAGCAACGGCTTCATTCAGTTTATATGCGAATGACAGTACCCAAAGAGACACTTCGAAGATAACTCACTTGCAAGAAATTCGTAATGCAACGGTAAAAATTACGTATGCAGATACCACTTTCTTAGTTGATCCAATGTTTGCAAAAAAAGGTTTTTATGAAGGATTCCCAAATACTTACCGGAGTTATTTGCGTAATCCCTTGGTAGATTTGCCTATTAAACCTGAAACGATTTTAGAAGGTGTTGACGCCATTATCGTTACACATACTCATTTAGATCATTGGGATGATGCTGCACAAGCAGCTATACCAAAGAACATGCCTGTTTTTGTACAAAATAAAGATGATCAAAAGACCATTCGGTCTCAAGGTTTTAAGGATGTACGTATCTTAACTCAGACGACATTTGAAGGGGTCAAAATAACTAAAATCGGTGGCCAACATGGTACTGATGAGATGTATCGCAATACTAAGCTAGGAGCCGCTTTAGGTGAAGCCATGGGTATGGTTTTTGAAGCAGTTGGTCATGAAACAATTTATATTGCTGGTGATACTATTTGGCGTCCCGAGGTCGATCAAGCTATAGAGAAATTTAAACCAGAAGTGATTGTATTAAATACAGGTAATGCATTGATGGACGGATATAAAGAATCCATTATCATGGGTAAAGAAGATACTTATCACGCTAGTCAAAAAGCACCTAAGGCTAAAATTGTTGCTGTACATATGGATGCAATTAACCATATGTCTGTATCACGTGCCCAGCTCTCTGAATATGTAAAAGAAAAAGGTATTCAAGATAAAGTATTGATTCCTTTAGATGGTGAAACAATCTCTTTCTAAGTTTTAAGACGCACGTTAAGTTTATATTGGAAGGCCCTGATTGTTCAGGGCTTTCTTTATATTTCTTTAACGCAGATTGAAACACTTAGATTGCTATTAATCGTATGGGCTGTGCATCCTGATAAATAAAACTATACAGCACTCCTGCCCCTGACTTACAAGCTATAACAGCGTCACTAGAATTGGGCTTTGAGGGTAAATTTGATAATGGTAAGGTTCGACTTCATCCTTACACCTAACTTACCCCCAAGAAATTAGAAAATACTCAAGCAATCTCTTCCGTTCATCTGGTTTGTTCGGGTCCAAAAGCTGGACCATCGCCCCATCAATCACAAACAAAAACATGTGTGCATCTTGTTTTGAAGCATTTTCATTGGTTGCTAAAAGTAAATTATAAATTTCCTTGATCAACCAATTTCGATAGTCAACTACAACCTGATAAGCCTTGGGATGTGTTTTTGAAATTTCAAAAATGGCTTTAAACGGCAAATGATAAAGCCCTTCTAAGTCGGCATGTAAAAAGTAAATCTTGCGCAGTTTTTCAACTAGGGTTAATTCTTTTTGAACATGGATAATTGAAATCACCTCTTGTTTAAGGCCATCTTTTTGAAAAGATACGCACCTCTCAACAAGCCGCTCTTTTGAGTGAAAATAGTTATAAAAAGTAGCTTTAGGAATTTTGGATTCTCTGGCAATTAAGTCCACGCCCGTATTGTGAAATCCATAGAGATTGAACAGCTCTATTGCGGTATGAATAACCTGTAATTTTTTGGAAGATGTTTCTAAAGTTGGCATAGTTTTACCGTTATAAATTCTTGTTGTTTCTAAATGAGATATAAAAACCATTACCCTTTTTGGGAGAAAAAAAAGGCATAGCAAAGCCGTAAAGACTGTGCTTGGCACATCTCAAGTTTTATTGTTACTAAGTTTTTTAGTCGTGACGATTTAAAGTCCGATAAGCCTAATGGCGATCAAATTGTTTTAAAAAGTTTAAGTTGTGTCGATATAGCTTTTGGCAAAGACTGCCAATAATTTATGAATGTGCAAAGCCAACTCCTTCTATTGGGAGTTCTGCCAAAGCATTATAAATTATGGTGGCAGAACGGAAGAGGGTTCGCAGACTAGTAATAACTCAAACTAGCACACCCGAAGGTGTCCCTCTCCCGTCCTACCGCTACGGGAGGGAACGAGTGGTACACCACACAAGGCTATTCCTCAGAAGGAAAAGCTCTGATGCGGGAGTTATTATGCGGTCTGCGACAACCGACTGGCAATGTAGGCCAGCCCGCAAATGGTAATCTTCAATATTTAAGGTGTCAATGTGAAATTGGCTAGAAAATATTTAATTAATTATTGTTTTTCATTTAATTACACAATTAAGAAAAACCTTAAATATTGGCTTAACAATTTGCTTTTATAACAGCATTCCAAAGCCTCTCTATAACGTTTATCGAGTTAGATATATTTTTAGATAAAAAGATAATGATATGTACTATATAAGATGACTTAGAGTTAAACGCACACTGTAGGTTTGTGTAGTACTCTTACCCCCTACTTTGTTATAATTACGAGTGCCCTAAAAAAAGAGACAAAGTATAGGGATCAATGGAAATGAACTTATCTTCTGAAGACCTACCAATTGACAGTGCTGTTTTAGTTAGCCTGATTAAACATATTCTAGACAATGCCACTATGTTCCAAACAAGCAGAGAAGATCTACTCTCTGCAAGTGGCATTGATGAAGAATCATTAGTTGATCCCAATGCATGTATTCCACTGTACTATTTAGAACGTATAGTTACCTATTGCTATCATATTAATCATGACCCACTTATTGGATTAAAGCTTTTACAGCGGCTTGATCCGGCAGCATATGGAGTTTTAGGTCACCTAGTTCCTTTAAGTGGTACGCTAGGCGATGCCATAGAAATGATGCAACGATATCAACAGTTAATAGGAAGGATTGGCAAGATATCATTAAAAAAAGAGTCTGGTCTTATTTATTGGGGATGGGCGTGTAGATCCTTAAATCCAATATTTATACGGTGTGCAACCGAATACAATCTCGGTTATTGGTCTATGCTAGTACGCTTGGTAAGAGATAATGGATATCCCAATTTACTCGCCGTCCATTTCAACCATGAAATTGCAAATAATAATTTAGATTTACTACGTATTTACGAACAAACTTTTCAATGCCCTGTATATTTTGGCCAGCCAGAATCAGCTTTAATTCTTTCCGAAAAAGCCCTTAGCATGCCATTGCGGACTATGAATGCCGTCTTATATGACACAGTCGAACAATTAGCTAGAAAGCTCATAAAACAGATGACCATAAAAACAACTCTGATTGAACAAGTACGCTCCAGAATTCGCCTTATGCTTCATCAAGGTAAAGTATCAAGAAAAATTATAGCCTCACAACTAGGTATGAATGAAAGAACTTTAAGTCGAAATTTACAGCTAGAGAGTAATAGCTATAGTCAAATCTTGGATGAGGTTCGCTTTGAACTCGCTAAAATTCATCTTCACAATAAAGAAAATACTGTCGAATCAATAGCTAAATCTTTAGGATTTAATACAAGCAACTCATTTATAAATTGGTTTAGAGCATTGACCTCTTCCACTCCGGGGCAATATCAAAAAAATCTATCTCCCCAAAATGAATAACTATATATTTCATCTTGCGAGGTAAATATCTTCCATTATCTATAACATTTTAATAATGCCCTAAAATCACAATCTCATGTCCCATATACATTATTCTTTCTTTTTTTATTTACATTTATCATGATGGTTCATTGAATAATATCAGTACTTTGGAAAAGTATAAATCAGCAAAGGGATTGTGAGAAAATTTTAGCCTTGTGCTTTAAGTTGCAGATCATTATTGAGTCTTGTCTAAATCCAATTGAAAACTTATAGCATTCAAAAATTAAGATAAAACCACAGATGGAGAAAGGAATGTGACAACGAAGAATATCGTAGGAACGATTGCCGGGAAAAGTGATGAACTTATTGTCCTCAATAGTCATACTGACGGTACAAATGGTGTTGAAGATAATGTCCCTAATGCTGTTATTGATATAGCGCAATATCTAACGAGGCTTCCTAAAAAATCATTAGACCGCAGTATCATGATTATGCTTTCAACAGACCACTTCTATGTAAGGATTTTAGATTAAAAAGAAAAGTGTGAGATTTCCATACCACTTTGCTATAAACAACAATCATTGTAAGGATACAAAAAATGTTTAAAAGAGCTTTCGTTGTAAGTATTTTAATGTCTAATTTATGTCTAACAGCATGTAATAATGATAAGACAGATAGTCCTATCGTAGAAACATCACCAACAATTCCCAATAAAGATAATTTTGAAGTCAATAAATATTTACAAGTTAACACTTTAGTTGAGCATGGAGATGCCACTAGTCATGTCCGAATTTATAGCTTAGTAAAAGGCCAAGGAGAATATGTCACTATTCTTCCCTCATTAGGTCGAGGTGTTGAAGATTTTACAGAAGAATACAAATCTACAATTACATCAAAATTAGTTAAAAGTGGTTATCAAGTGATTTTAATCCAGCCTAGAGGGATTGGACATAGTACAGGTGATTTGACACCAGCAAATGCTTCAATGAGTATGTTCGCACAAGATATTATCAAAACATTTCAAAAATTAGGGATCGAAAAAGCCAGTTTTATTGGACATGCTTTCGGAAACCGTTTAGCAAGAACAATCGCAACTTTATATCCTAAATCTGTTGATAAATTAGTTTTAATGGCATCAGGTGGGGAGGAAGATTTAAATCAAGCACAAAGAAAATGCCTGTTAAATTCTTTTAATTTAAATTTACCAAGACAAGAACGATTAGATGCTATTCAATGTGCCTTTTTTGCCCCAGGAAATGATCCAAGTGTTTGGTATACAGGTTGGTACCCTAATCTTGCATTAGCACAAATTAATGCAGGTCAAATGATGAATGGAGAATTCTTTAAGAAAGCGGGTGGAAAAGAATTCTTAATCATTCAAGCTGGTGAAGATTTCATAGCTCCTCCTGAATTAAATGGTCAAAAATTAAAACAGGAATTAGGTGATCAGGTCGTATATGTTGAAATACCACATACAGGTCATGCTCTTAGCTCAGAAGAACCTGATTTAATTTCAGATTATATTATTAATTATTTTAAAGGCACTTTGAAATAATTAATTAAGTTCTTTTATACTTGTTAAAAATGCCAATGCTTGCTCAGTCGATCCCTCATTTAAAGGATTATGATGAGGCTTAAAGTATCGCAAGCAGGCACGTATTATATCGTCAACCTTAGGCACACGATCTTGTCGAGCTGCTCGGAAATAATCTTTGAAACGAAAACAATGCGGTAATTGCGCATCTTGTTTTACTAGATTTTCGACAGCAACATAAGCCAAAACAATAAATAGGGGGAACGTGAAAACCGCTGCCCCCACTCGAAGTACATTGCTATTGCTAAAATATCTAAACATTGCATCGGCTACTTCACGGTGTTCTACCTCTTCGGCCCCGTGCCATTGCAGCAGACGTAGCATTTCTACATCGACAGGCGCTTGTTGTAGTCCCTCTGCATTGAGAACCCAATGTCCTAACACTCCAGTCAGATGTTCGGCAGCAGCCACCATTGCTAATCGGGTCGTTAGCCACATCGACTTTAAGCGTGGATGCTTCAATTCATAGCCTAATGGTTTGGGACCAATCATGTCATTAAATATCCAATTCGTCATCTGGGTATAACGACTTAAATCAATCCCTAACGCCTCTATGTGCCGAGTTCCGAGAGTGTGCCCATAACTATGAGCGCCCTCTTGTTTAATGAAAGCAATTGCAGCCTCTTTAAGTTTTTCATCTTGAATGTAAGGCAATGCATCTCTAAACGTCTGACAAAACCAACGTTCTGGTGCAGGTGTAATCGGGTTAATTGAATTTAATATTTGTGAAACGATTGGATCATCATAAATCCAATGACATGGCGTTTCAGTAAAATTAAAGACAGGACGCCGCGGAACAATGACATGGTTTTGTCTGATTAAACTATTCATGATAACAACTCCTTATAGCAAAAGCTTTTACCACTAATCTTGAGTCAGAATGTTAAAGCCCATACGTGGACCAAAGGCAATCAATGTACGGATTAATCCCTTAATTGCTTTCGGTTTTTGCCCACTGCTAATACGGCGAAATTGCGCTGCATGCCAACCGAGTTGCAAATAAGCATCTACTGGTTTATATCCAACCGCTGGAATTTTTGCTGGTTTTAATACCGATTTTCCGGCTAACAGTTGTTTGGCTAAATCTGGCTGTACTGCAAAAGGCCGAGCCAATCCAACCAAATCGACCGTACCATTGGCAACAATATGGTTCATAAAATCTACATCTCGCAGCCCACCTGTTAACATCAGTGGTAATTTGCTTTGTTTGCGAAGCGCGGTGGCATAGTCAATAAAATATGCATCACGCTGAGCAGAACGATCTGGTGCATAGCCTAACTGTGCAGGAGATTCATAATTCCCGCCTGAAATCTCTAAGAGGTCGATCCCTTCTGCTTCTAAAGCTAATGCAATTTGTAGAGACTCTTCCTGACTTAAACCACCCTTTTGAAAATCGGCAGAGTTGAGTTTTACGCTTAATATTTTGTCTTTGCCTATTGCAGCTCGTACAGCTCGAACCGTTTCGATCAACATATGGCGTCGATTTTCAGGACTGCCACCCCACCCATCTGTCCGAACGTTTGAGAGTGGTGACAAAAATTGCGAGAGTAAATAACCATGTGCGGCATGAACCTGTACGCCATCAAACCCTGCTTTAACAGCAAGCTCTGCGGTTGTAGCAAAGCGTTTAATTTGCTCTAAAATATCTGCTTCAGTCATCGCTCGTGGAATACGAATAATATTCATAGCAGGTAAATCAAGCCCGACTGCTGAGGGCGCGATCGGCTTTTTCAAAAGTGGCAAAACCGCAACACGACCCGGATGGTTAATCTGCATAATAATTTTGCTGCCATTGGCTTTAGCAGCCTGAGCCCATAACTTATTTGCTTGTAAAAATTGCTCATCTTGCAAAACGACGTTTCTTGGTTCAACAAAGGCACGATGGTCAATCATCACATTGCCCGTAACTAACAACCCAGTTCCACCCCTTGCCCATGCTGCATAGAGTTGCTGTAAGTCTGTGGTGGGTGAGCCGTGTCGATCAGCTAATTGTTCACTCATGGCCGACTTTGCAATACGGTTGGGTATGGTTATGCCACATGCCAATTTTAATGGTTGCTGTAACGGAGAATTTGTAGATGTAGACTGTGTCATGATAATTATTCCTAAAATTGTTTGTTCTGTGAGTACTGCACAAGCACCAACTTTTGATTATTTCAGCAGCTCTTCATTGAAATATTGTTTTTTTAATAAGTTCATCATGTCCCGATTGTCATGCTGCCAAGGGTGAAAATCTGCGGAGAAAAAGTCGAGATAATGTCTGCCAATCCGTCTAACTAAACCTTGTTTTCCAAACAAATAACGGAAACCTTGATAAAGTTCTTTTAAATCTCGTTGTTTTCCAGAAGCTCTTAACAGTTCGGTTGTTCCTCTGGTGGTAATGATAAGAAAAGAAAGCGTGGTTTCTAACATCACCAGCCGTAAGAAATAAGGTCTATTGACCAAAGACTGATATACATCAAAAGCTACAGCTTTATGTTCGGTTTCCTCAATCGCATGCCATGCCCAGATTTTTCTGACATGGGTATTAAACAACTCTAAATCTTGGGGTGCGGTACTAATAAAATAGTCAGCTAGAATTGCTGTGAGGTGTTCCATACATACGGTGCATGCAAGCTGATGAGCTGTAGAGAATTGCTCTTGCATCAAGCGATTCATTTTTTTAAAGCGCTTATAAATTCGGTCTACGGGATAACCCTTTTTCAGCATGACAGCATTGAGCACGTCATGTTCTTTACCGTGATGTGCTTCTTGACCAATAAAAGCACGGACTTGTTTAAGTAGAACAGGATCTTCAATTTTTGCCTGATAATTACGCACACTATGAATAAATTGACGTTCACCATCTGGAAATGCGCTCGATAATGCAGTCAACAACATCGTAAGTAAGGCATTGTTATCAAACCAGAACTCAGGAATTTCATCTGGAAAAGTAAAATCCATTGTTCTTACAGGAATATCAATTGAAGCCGAGATTTTAGAAAAATCTTGTGTTTGTTTTGACTTAAAGAACGCATTCATCTTTATTCTCCAGTTATAAAACGCGAGGATTAAATTGGCGCAATAAAAATAACGGCGTGCGTAGACGAGGTATTTGAATTGGAGGAATTAACCCACCCGATAAATCAACTCGATGTAATCTTGCCTCAATGACTTTACCTAGTCCCATATCGTGTAAAGGATCATTTACAGTACCCGTAAAACGTAAGTTCATTTCTACACGACGGACTTCAAGTGGATGTTCTTTCGGAGTAAATCGAACCTCTCGTGGTAAACCAAGGCCTAATCCACCTGTGATATTACGATGTGGTAGTCCTAAAATTGGAGGTGCATCATCAATGACTTCACCAAGCTTGGCATCCATTTCAATGAGTGTTGTACCGCGGCGTGAGGCATTGCTAACAATACGTTTGCCGTCATTTTCCCAACTAATCTCACCAATCTTTTTAGGATAGCCAAGCAACTCACGTCCAATAATCATGGCGCGATCATCGTCTAAAATCATCCAAGGGCAAAAGATTCCTGTTTTATTGCCTACTTTAATATGAACGAATAAACCCGCTTCATGGTAAGCACCCGTATAGACATTTTCAGGGAAATAAGCGCAGAACAAATCAGCTCTGGCAGGCTGAACCAGCGTCATTCCAGACGGTAACCAACGAGCCATGATTTTTTCATCAACTTCAACAACAGCTGTTAAATACTGCGCATTGTGGTACAGCTTATTGCCAAGATTGGCTAAGCCCACTGGAACACTTAAATCATTGATGAGTTGTCTCATGATTTTAATCTCGAAAATACTTGTTTCAGAATTGGGAGCAAGATAATGCGCGGGGTATAACGTCCCCCAAAAGTTTGCGCCTGCGCAATAAAACCGGGAATCACAATACGGCGATTGCAATCCATACCTTGAATCGCTTCTTTAGCTACTCGTTCTGCTGTTACCCAAACAAAATTGCCACCGACTCCATCAATTTTGGTAATTCCAGCAACTTCATTAAAACCTGTTTTAGTAGGACCCGGAGCAAGTAAAGTACAAGTCACCCCTGTACCACCTAGTTCGCTATGTAAAGACTCTGCAAATGAGTTTGCAAATGCTTTAGTTGCCGCATATGTGGCATTTGCCGGAGTGGGTTGATGACCAGAAGTAGAGCCTACAATCAGTATTGCTCCGGATTTTCGTTTGAGCATTTGTGGCAACACCGCTAAAGTCAGGTCGTGAATTGCCACACTATTGACTTCGACTTCTTCACGTTCTCGATCTGCATCTAACTCCTGAAGTCTTCCAAAAGTTGCAAAACCTGCGTTATTACAAAGAATGGAAACCTCAATACTTTCTAAATACTGACGAAACTTAGCTCTAGCTTGTCTATCTCCCAAATCACATGGATATAAATCTACAGATATTTGATATTCAGCTTTTAATTTTTCAGCCAGTACTTCTAATTTTTCGACACGGCGAGCGACTAAAACTAAGGAATAGCCTCGTAAAGCGAACTGTTTTGCTAACTCTTCACCAATGCCCGATGAAGTACCTGTAATCACAACGCGAGATGAGGCTCGTGGAATAGGTAGACTCATAATTCTTGCTCAAAATAGAATAAATTGATTATTCCGAAGTTTTAACTTGAGCGTGAGATGTAGATCAGACATACTGATAATCATTTTCGGCCACAACAAAAAAAAGAATATGAAAGATCCCTATGGGCTATCCAAAGCCAGCATTCCTATTTCTTATGCTCATTTATTATTAGAAATTATGGTAGACAAAGGGTTTTCTGCGATTGAGATTTTGAAAAAAAGTAAAATTCCCTTAACACTTTTAGACCAATTAGACGCCCGAATTACCCCTATGCAATGGTCTAAACTGGCATGGGAAAGCATAATATTGTCGAAAGATTCTGGCTTGGGATATGAGTATGGAATAAAACTGCGTTTAACTGCCCATGGGCCAATGGGATATGCCTTAATGAGCAGCCCCAATTTACGGCAGGCCATTGAGGTTTCAACACAATTCTTTAACATGCGGTTAAAAGATTATCGTATTGCCCTGCTAGATGAGCATGAATTTTCAATTATTGAAATTAAAGAAACTCACCCTGTTGTCAGCAATCAAGCCGCACAAGCAGAAACGCTAAGACGGTTTTTTTATGAGTGTTTGATGATTGGCGTGATTCAAGCTGGTCAATTTTTAAGAGAACATGATTTAGCTGATATTGAGTTATCAGTTGACTGGTCAGAACCTAGCTATCACAAAGCTTATCAACACCTCTTACCTACTATTCATTTTAATCAACCGACTAATCAAATTCGGTATAAAAAACAGCTTCTAGATTTACCTATTAAAATGGCAGATCCAATTGCTTTCAAACAAGCTCTAGCCCAATGTGAAGCTGAGCAACTCCGCTTTTCCGAACAAATTAAAGATATATGCCTGACCGTAAAAGCAGAGTTAAATTTAAAACCACAACTGGGTTACCCCACATTTGATGAAATTGCGAATCGCTTAAATATGTCTAGCCGAACACTAAGACGCCATTTAAGCCAAGTCGGTTCTTCATATTTGCAATTACTCGAAGAAGCTCAACAAAAAGAAGCTGAAAACTTATTACTTAATAGTGATATGGAAATACAAGAGATTGCACTTTATCTCGGCTATATACAGCCTACAAATTTCACACGTGCCTTTAAGAAATGGACAGGAATGACGCCAATCCAATTTCGAAAGAAATATAAAAACTAAACTATCACAAACAAACGTGGGCATCGTGCTTCAAAGCATTTGATTTGGTTGTTATTTACTGACTCAATAATTTGGTCTATCCCGACTTTATGAAAGCCGTATTCATTCAAATATACAAAAGGCCTAAATCCGAACAATTTAAGCCTTTTGTTTTTAGATAAGAGCTATAGCGTTAACTTAAGATAAGAATTCTTTAATCGTCTCTTGCATACTTGTAGTGGCACGACCAATTAACTGGTGTAGATCTTTGCTATCACTATACAAGCCGCCTTTAGATACACCTTCATCTGAATCTGCCAAAATGCCAGCAAACCCTTCTGGTATACCCAACTGTACCAAGAGTGCTTTATATTCCTCTTCTGGTAGGTCTTGGTAAATTACTTCTTTTTTGCTAATTTCACTTGCCCATTTTGCAACATCATCAAGGGTGTAACTCGTATCACCTGCTAGTTCATAAACTTTATTTTCATGCCCTTCTTGCGCTAATACCACAGCGGCAGCAGTCGCATAGTCTAAGCGTGAAGCAGAAGCGATTTTGCCGTGATGCGTTGCCCCAAAAATTTTGCCATGCTCAACTGCTTGTGCAAGTCCCATTGCATAGTTTTCGCTGTACCAGTTATTACGTAATAGCGTATGTGGAATATCCGATTTTTTTAAATATTGTTCAGTTTCAACATGTTCTTGTGCTAATAGAAGCGGTGATGTATCTGCGTTTAATAAACTTGTGTAAACAATAAATTTTACGTCTGCAAGTTTTGCCGCATTAATCACATTTTGGTGTTGTACTGTACGTTGACCAACTTCACTCGATGAGATTAATAAAAGCTTATCAATACCAGCCAATTGAACCGAAAGTTTATCTGCGTCATGGCCATAATCAAAAGCACGCACTTCGATTCCTTTTGAGCTTAAATCTGATGCTTTTTCTGGACTCCGAACTAATGCGACAATATTTTTTGCCTCAGTCCGTTCGAGTAATTGAGAAATAACCAATTGGCCGAGTTGACCTGATGCACCAGTAACTGCAATACGCATGATGATCTCCATCTGATGTAGTTGATATATTCCAATCATCGTAGTACCTTAACTTACTAAAAGTAAGTACTTACCTAAAAGTAAGTTTAGAAACAAATGTAAACTTTTGTAATTAAGGTGGTGAGCGATGAAAGGATACGTTTTTGCAGCAGATTGTCCCTCTCGAAAAATTTTATTAACTCTCACTAGCCGTTGGAGTGTTTTGATTTTAGTTGCACTTCGAGATCAACGTCTGCGTTTTAATGAGTTAAAGAAAATTATTGATGGCATTAGTGAAAAGATGTTAGCACAAACCCTAAAAACGCTTGAGCACGATGGTTTTATCGTACGTCAGGATTATGCAGAAATACCGCCTCGTGTAGATTATCAATTAACAGACTTTGGACGAGAGGCTTCCGAACGACTTTTTGATTTAACTACTTGGCTTGAAAATAATTTATCCAAGTTATTAGAAAGTCAGCCTAGTGCAGACATAGTTCAAAATTGACTCAGGACATAGACTTATTATTGTATATTAAGCATTCAAACTCGCTTAATTCGCTACTTTGTGTTACTATTTTTTTAGTAGTCACCATTCAGTTGATTAATGTTATATGAGTAAAAATATCGATCTAGAAGTCTGCCCAATCGCCCGAAGCCTTTCTGTGCTCGGTGATGCGTGGAGCATGTTGATTTTACGAGATGCGCATGTAGGATCTACTCGTTTTGATCAGTTTCGTAAAAGTTTAGGTATTGCACCTACAATGCTAACAAAACGTTTATCTGTGTTGGTAGATGAAGGTTTACTTGAAAAAAGACAATATTCTGAACACCCACCGCGTGAAGAGTATGTATTAACTCAAGCAGGCAAAGACTTCTTACCTGTTTTATTTGTGATTGGCGCATGGGGTCGAAAATACAAACCTTATGAACAGCCTGAAAAAATGGTGACTTTCCTTGATGCAGAACAAGGTACTGAAATCAAACCTATTGTGTTAGACCAAATGACGGGAGCTGAAATTGGCACTCGCCCTATTCGCCTAAAAAGCGAATAATATAAATATAAAAAAGCACTCAGTTAGAGTGCTTTTTACAGATCAGAGCTTGTTATATTCATTCATTATTAATTTACTCAAGCATGCCTAGATAAACTGGCGTTTCGGCTGTCAATCCAGCATGCACGTTTTGGGTAATCTCATCTGCTAAGAGTTCAGATTCCCCTCTCTCTAAAGCAGCTATCGTCATTTGTGCAATAACATCAGGTGAAGTTTTATTTCCAGCTAATCCACGAACCATGTCTGTGTCCATGAAAGCAACATGCAGCGACAAAACCTCTGTTCCCTGTGCTTTTAACTCTTGTCGCATAGCATTGCTCAAAGCCCAAGCTGCTGCTTTTGAAGCACTATAACTACCCGTAACTCCAGGTAAAGTAGCCCAGCTTAACGCGGAGATCACATTGATTACAGCACTGCTATGGTGAGTAGCCAGAATTGGTGCAAATGCCTGAGTTACCCGCAGTGGCCCAACTGCATTTGTTTCGAACTGATCCCGAAGTAAATCGATAGATGATGGAGAAAGAATAGCCCCATATCCACCGATACCTGCGTTGTTTATTAATAAATTTACGTCGCCCAGTTTTCGTGCTAACTCTTCAGCCTCATCTGGACTGGTCACATCCAAACGAACAGGTACTACACCTGACTCAATTGTTATGCTCAATGGATCACGTGCTGCCGCATAGACTTTGCTGGCACCAGCAGCGAGTAATGCACGTACAAAAGCTGCTCCCAGCCCTCTATTTGCACCTGTAACAAGTGCGACTGAACCTTTAATATTCATAATAATGTCTTCTATAAATTTAAGAAATTAGAGGCGTGAAGCCAAATGAAGCATGACGTAGTGCTCATAATGGCCGACACCATTTTTTACGATAGGGTCTTGTGACGTGAAGCTAGTGATATCCTCTTCATCTGCAATCTGGTAAAGCGAAAGGCCGTACCCATTCCCATCATTAATAACGGGACCATGGGCGACAATAACGCCTTGATCGAGAAGTTTATTTAAAAAATCGCCATGCTGCCCCATCCATTTCTTCTCATCGTCAGACATCGTTCCAAGAAAATCCGCACGTGGTGGGATCCATTTACATAAGTAATTTTTCATTTCATATCCTTAAAAAAAGAATGAGTAAATTGCGTAAATATTTAAGTATCTACTTGGCAGTTTTGACACTTTTAGGGCTGAAATATCTTTTCTATTAGGCTTTGGGGACTCAAACTCTTTTGCCCGAGCGTTTCAGGCAATTTATCCTAATGAAAAAATTGGTTATTTTACTCGGCTACGTTGGGTTGCATAGGTTCCCCAACCACTGAGTAAAACTGATTTAATAAATGCCCATAACCCACTTTCCTTAGGTTTCGGCTCTTTACCTTTACCAATCCGTTTGAGTTGTTGGGTATACCAAAGTACTTCCATAATCCCCAGACTATCAATTTTCTTAATGCCAGTTTTGATGGGTTGCACTGACTGAAAACCATTTTTTCCTGCCAGTAAAGATTTGGGTACATCAGGTTCAATTGCCATAAGTCTTGCAATTCCAATGACATCACATGCATGTGACTGCAAAGCTTGATCCATACCTTCTACAGTTCGGAATCCACCTGTTACCATCAACGGCGTTTTTACGAGTGTTCTCACTTTTTCTGCGAAATCAATAAAGAAAGCTTCGCGTGCGATTGTCGATGCTTTTTGTGGAGCTTTGGCTACTCCAGATTCGTAGGTACCACCCGATATTTCAATCAGGTCAATGCCTGCATTCGCTAATGCTTGAATTGTTTCTAAAGAATCTTGCTCCGTAAACCCGCCTTTTTGAAAGTCTGCCGAGTTAAGCTTAATCGCGATAGGAAACTCTTTACCGACTTGTTTTCGGATCTCTGCATAAACTTCCATTAAGAAACGGCGACGTTTTTCTGGTGTACCACCCCACTCGTCATTTCTTAAATTGTGCAAAGGTGACAAAAACTGGTTAATTAGATAACCATGCGCAGCGTGAATCTCAACTCCACTAAATCCAGCCTTTTTACATATCGCAGCACTACGACCAAAACGCTGAATAATTTCTAAAATCTCTTCGTGTGTCGCTTCATCAGGTGTTGCAAATAAAGACTGCATTTCTGCACCAAATGGCACTGCCGATGCAGAAATATTACGTACATTTAATCCTTTCGGTGATTGTTTTCCTGGATGATTTAACTGTGCCCACAATTGAGAACCTTGTTCGGTCACGGTTTTTGCCCATTTCTGTAAAATTGCAAAATCACGCTCATCCTCAACCACCACATTTCCAGCCTCACCTAAGGCTTTGCGGTCAATCATAATGTTGCCAGTTATGATCATCCCAATCCCTGATGCAGCCCAACGCTGATATAGACGAACATGTTTTTCGTTTGGATTATTTGAATAGCTGGCTAAAGTTTCACTGGTTGCAGCCTTCGCTAAGCGGTTTGGAATGATGACACCATTCGGTAAAGTTAAAGGCTGATTCAAAAGATTCGTTTTTAATTGCAGATGAGTCATGGCTTATCTCACACAGTTAAAGAGGGTTTTGAATGGGGTTGAATAAAGTCCACTAAACTTTGAAACCACATCACATCCACAAAATTTCCGGTAATGACAAGGTCTTGTGTTTTAAGTGCAGTTAAAAAAGTGTTTACACTGTCTTTCGCTGACAACACGGCAAACCCTTTGCTACCCGTTTTAAACGTAAAGGTAAAACTTGGTGACTTGGTTAGCCCTGAATAAGAGTTAATCTTGCCGTTTTTTACTTCGAAATAGCGGCCTTCACCACTTGCTGTTTGAATCTGAAAGATGACATTTTTATCTTTCACATAAGCTGCGCATTTCGGGTTCTTTTTTACAGCACGCTGCATGAGCTTGGTCAGCATCCACAGCAATAATTTAAATTTCATCATTTTTATCTTCTTGATTCATCAAATTGAATGGACCGAACTCATGGGTATTATTCATCTAAAAACTGTATTGCATGTTTTACGAAGCGTTCAGGGTACTGAAATTGGGCACCATGTCCTGCATCGGGATAAATAAATAGCTGAGCGTTTGGAATGTTAAGTGCCATGTGATATGCATTGATGGTCGGAATCATCACATCATCGACACCATTTAAAATGAAAGTAGGTTGTTTAATCTCACGTAAATGTGCAAAAGGATCTTGTTCATCAAGTTTAGGTAAAAAATGCATATTGGCTTCTATTTGTGCCTGCATGACTTCAACTGAACTTGCTGGATCTTGGTTTTTACGCTCATGGCGACGTTGCCAAAATTCATGACCCGCCTGAATAGCAGCTTCAGATCGGCCAAAAAATAAAAAGAGGAAGTCTTCTTCAGAAGGCACAGTAGTTGTTGCATGCTTCAATACCAAAGCAGCGACTTCTGGATCATCTCCACGTGGTTTGCCACCTCTTGGTCCCGTACCTAAAAGCATTAGTTTTCTGACGAGTTCAGGATGACGGCGTACTAAATCTTGTGCCTGAAACCCTCCCAGTGAAAAGCCTAATAGGTCAACCTGCTTTAAGCCTAGTGCACGAATAACTGCTGCCGCGTCGTCTGCCATATCTTCAATGCGAGTACGGGGCTGGCCAGTAGATGAAGCAACGCCGCGACCGTTAAACAAAATGACTTCACGCCCTTGCGCTAAACCATCAGTAATCAGTGGATCCCAATTGTCTAAACCACCTCGGAAATGCTGAAGAAAAAATAGCGGTGGTTGCTCTGTATTTGCATTACCCCATCGACGATAGGCAAAATTTGCTCCATCTACTTCAATGAATTGGGTCTCGGCTGTTTGGTGTGTAATTGTTGTCATGGTCATAGTCCTAAATTTAAGTTCTTATTTAGCTAAGAATGTAAGTGATTGTTTTACAAAATCTTCATTAAACTGAAATATTCCCCCATGACCTGCATCTGGATAGATAACAAGTGAGCTATTCGGTAAGCGCTTTGCTAAATCATAAGTATTTACTGTTGGCACCATTCGGTCATGATCACCATTGGCAACAAGAACAGGTTGTTGAATCACAGAAAGGTCAGCAGGTTTTTTACTTCCCCATTTTTTTAATGCTTTGAGCTGGGCACGATAGGCAGAAATGGTGATTTCTTTATCACGGTTTTCGGTACGTTCATTAATACGTTGAATAAAGGCTTTTGCAGAAGCTTTACCATTTTCTGTACGAGTGAAAAAAAGATAAACCTTAGGGTCTTGACCAGTCACCATTCCACGAACTAAATCCCAATTAGAAACTCGCCCGACTGTACTAATTCCAGTACCGCCCGCAGGGCCAGTTCCCGATAAAATCATTTTTCGAACCAAATTCGGCTGTTTTAGCGCAATCTCTTGTGAAATCATGCCGCCCATCGAGAAGCCGAATAAATCAACCTGCTTAAAGCCTTTTGCTTGAATGAAAGCAATCGCATCATCTGCCATTTGTTCAATTGACTTTGCTGGTTCACCAGTCGAAGCACCAACGCCGCGATTATCAAACACAACAACATGATGTTTTGCCGCAATTCCATCAATAATTCGTGGATCCCAGTTATCTAGTACAGCAGCTAAATGGTTTAAGAAAATGACAGGCGTTCCACCGTTTTGTTGACCATATTCTCGGTAAGCGAAGTTAACACCACCTGCACTAATAAATTGAGTTGGTACATTCTTCCAATTTGTATCTTGCTCGGCGTGTTGCCCTGCTTGCGGATTGCTAACAGCACTTGATGACACTTTATGTGCCTGAATTGATGGTTCATTAAAAGAGACCGATGGCACAACCTCTGCCTGAGTTAAGGGAGCACTAAAAATAGATATCGCCGTCAAACTCATAGCAACTGTATTTATTAAAAAATTCATTTCTCTGATCCTCAAATTTAATTCATTGATCTGATTCATCTGTTTTTATGAGTGATCTTTCAAAGTGAGAAAAGATAAAAACAGAGTAAGTATCGATTTAATACCCACTATACGCATGTAAAAAAATATTGTCACTATCTTTTTAGTAGTAACTATTTTATTTTTAGATTATGATTAAAAAATCAAGTCGAAATTCATTCGTTAATTGACTACAAAATTTAAGTAAGGAACATGATATGACTAGCAAAGTAGTTCTAATTACAGGTGCATCTTCTGGTATTGGTTTAGCAACAGCAAACCTTTTACATGAGGCTGGATTTATTGTTTATGGCACAAGCCGACAAGCAAAAGATTCATCAAAATACAAATTCCATCTTATTGAGTTAGACGTAAATCAAGACAATTCAGTTGCCCAAGCCGTTGAGAAAGTAATAGCAACCGAAGGAAAAATTGATGTCTTAATTAATAATGCTGGGTTTGCAATAGCGCCTGCTGGTGCCGAAGAAAGCTCAATGCAACAAGCACAGGCTATTTTTGATACCAACTTTTTTGGTGCGGTTCGAATGACTCGTGCAGTGATTCCCCATATGCGTCAGAAAAAATCAGGATTGATCTTAAATATCAGTTCAATTCTTGGGCTTTTACCTCTGCCTTTTGGCGCACTTTACTCTGCATCAAAACATGCACTTGAAGGTTACTCTGAATCTTTAGATCACGAATTAAGATCTCAAGGTATTCGTGTGTCACTTATTGAACCTGCTTACACCAATACGTCTTTGGGAGTAAACTTACTCGAAGCAGACAATAAAATTTCTTTTTACGATCAAACGCGTGAAAAGCTACATAAACAAATGATTAATTCAATTAATAAGTCAGATGACCCGAGTGTGGTTGCCAATACAATTTTAACCGTCATTCAAAGCCAGCAGGTCGTACCACGCTACACAGCAGGAAAAACTGCAAAAAGCTTAAAAGCGTTAAGACGATTTGCACCTGCAAAGATCTTTGACAAATTAATTCACCGCAGCTTGAAAGTTTAGAACAAACCCAAGCCTATAAAACTTTAAAAATAATTTCGAGAAATAGAGGTTTCAAATGAAAGCAGCCTACATTAGCCGTTATGGCAACATTGATGACGTACAGCTCAATGAACAATCTCAACCACCACTGACAGCAGACGCTGTGCTTGTTAAAGTTCATGCTGCAAGTATTAACCCTCTCGACTTAAAAGTTTTAGAGGGTGAACTTAAAGCAATTCTGCCACTGAAGTTTCCTTTCATATTAGGCAATGATTTTGCAGGTACAGTCGTCGAAGTTGGATCGAACGTTACACAGTTTAAAGCCGGAGATGAAGTCTATGCCAAGACAGATTTAAACGGTGCTTTTGCTGAATATACTGTGGTTCAACAGTCTTCACTTGCACTTAAACCTCAAAATCTTTCTATGGAACAGGCGGCCTCTTTACCTTTAGTTACATTAACAGCATGGCAAGCTCTGGTTGAAATGGCAAAAGTTCAGCCAGGACAAAAAGTACTGATTCATGCAGGTTCAGGTGGTGTTGGCTCAATCGCAATTCAACTTGCTAAATCCTTAGGGGCTATTGTTGCAACTACAACAAGTGGTAAAAACGCTCCTTGGGTTAGAGAGCTAGGCGCAGACATCATTGTTGACTATAAAACGACAGATTTTGAGCAAGAACTTAAAGACTATGACGTGGTTTTAGATACGCAAGGTGGAAAAGCCTTAGAGAAATCAGTCAATGTACTTAAACGTGGTGGGCGACTTATCAGTCTTGCAGGTCCACCCGATCAAGCTACTACAGAAGCATTTAATCTGAACCGTTTTCTAAAATGTGTTATCCCGCTTCTAAGCTGGTCAATCCGACATAAAGCAAAAAAACGTGGCGTTACCTATTCATTTCTATTTATGCAGCCAAATGGACAGCAGCTCTCAAAAATTTCCGAATTGGTCGAAGCTGGAAAAATTAAACCCGTAGTTGACCAAATCTATGACTTTATTCAAATTAAAGAAGCGCTCCAATATGTAAATACTGGACGAGCAAAAGGGAAAGTCGTTTTAAATAATATTGCTGAACTTTGAGCATTTATTTAAATAAAAAACACTACGAATGGTCAAATCATTAAAGATCTTAATTACTCGACCATTCGTAGTAGCTTTATAAAATCAAAGAGGTAAATGATTCATCCTCTCTAACTCACGAATTAATCCAGAATGATCAAGCTCGCCGTCTCCAGCTCCCACCATATTTTGAAATAATTGATTGACCAATAAGAATATTCCTTAAATAAAAAATCATGATATTTATAGGATGCTTTCTGCTACAAGAAATCGGCTTAAATATGTATAAAAAACCTCAATGAGATATTGAGGTTTTTTATACATTTGCGATAGTTTTATCAGTTTTGCTGATCTTTTTGCCGCTGTATATCTTTCTGATCTTTCACGTTTTGTTGCCGCTGTTGATTTGGTATATGGTGTTGGTATTGGTGGTTTTGTTGCTGTTGTTGATCCTGTTGGTTTTGCTCGAATTGTTGATCTTGCTGTTTATTTTGGCGATCTTGATCACTCTCTTGTTGCCGGTGTTGATCACTTTTTTGATTAGCCATATTAATTGTCCATTCTTTAATATGATTCATTTTTAAATTTACATCCTTATCATTATAAAGCTACCTCCTTCATGTGACATTTTCTTTCATTGTAAATTTTATGATTGAAGATAAAAATATATGACTAATAAAGATGCATTTATTTAAATTTTCTAAAAATATAAATTACATTGACTACTTGATAAAACAAATTTTATTTTAGATTCATAGATTAAAATGCTTTTCTCTCACCCCAACCCCAACAAAAAATACTCAAGCAATCTCTCCCTTTCATCTGGTTTGTTTGGGTCTAAAAGCTGAACCATTGCCCCATCAATCACAAACAAGAACATGTGTGCATCTTGCTTTGAAGCATTTGCATGAGTTGTTAAAAGCAGATTATAAATTTCCTTGATCAACCAGTTTCGGTATTCAATTACGACCTGATACGCTTTTGGATGTGTTTTCGCAATTTCAAAAATAGCTTTAAACGGCAAATGATATAGCCCTTCTAAATCGGCATGTAAAAAGTATATTTTCCTAAGTTTTTCAACTAGCGTTAATTCTTTTTGGACATGGATGATTGAAATTACCTCTTGTTTAAGCCCATCTTTTTGAAAGGTCAGACTCATTTCAATCAGACGTTCTTTTGAGTGAAAATAATTATAAAACGTGGCTTTCGGGATTTTTGCTGCTTCAATAATTCGGTCTACCCCGACATTGTGAAAGCCATGTTTATTAAAAAGATATCTTGCAGAATGAAGCACGCTTAAAGCACGAAATGGAAGATCTGAATGTGGCATAGTTTTACCGTTATAAAATAAATTTTTGTTGTATATAAATGAGATATAAAAAGCCTTGACCCTTTTAAGGGTGAAAAAAGGCATGGCAAAGCCATAAAGACTGTGCTTGGCACATCTCAAGTTTTATTGTTGCTAAGTTTTTAAACGAAATGATTTAAAGTTCGACAAGCCTAAAGGCCATCAAACCATTTAAAGATGGGTTAAGTTGTGTCGATATAGCTTTTGGCAAAGGCTGCCAAGAAATAATGAATGTGCAAAGCCAACTCCTTTTTATTGGGAGTTCTGCCAAAACATTATAAATTATGGTGGCAGAACGGAAGTGGGTTGACGGACTGGGTTCGACATCCAGCACACTCGAAAGTGTCCCACTCCCGTCCTACCGCTACGGGAGGGAACGAGGTGTGCACACATGAAACTATTCCTCAGAAGGAATAATCTGATGTGGTCGATCATCGGTCCGTCAAAACCGACTGGCAATGTAGGCCAGCCCGCAAATGGTAATCTGCAATATTTAAGGTGTCAATGTGAAATTGGCTAGAAAATATTTAATTAATTATTGTTTTTCATTTAATTACATATTTAAGGAAAACCTTAAATGTAAGCTTAACAATATAAAATAAATCTATAATCTTTTTAAAATTCTGAACTTATTGGCGTGTTCGTAAATTTGACCTCCTCTACAAAACATTTCTTGCACTCTAGCTATTTTTATGTATGATTGAGTAATCACTCAATTAATATATTTGTGTATGGCTCGTCCTCGTAGTGAAGATAAACGTAATGCAATTTTAAGTGCTGCTATTGAAACATTGGCAGAGCTTGGTGAACGTGCGTCTACCTCAAAAATTGCTAAAGTCGCTGGCGTGGCGGAAGGTACTTTATTTACCTATTTTAGTAGCAAAGAAGAGTTGCTTAATCAGCTCTATCTTTCACTAAAAGCTGAACTGCGTCAGGTCATGATTCTCAATTACCCTGCTCACTCCGATTTGCAAACACAAATGTCTCATATTTGGCAAAGCTATTTGGACTGGAGTTTAGAAGCTCCACTCAAACGCAAAGTAATGGCACAGCTTTCAACCTCTGAACAAATTACCGAGCAAAGTAAACAAATTGGTATGCAAACCTTTTGCGATCTGACCCAAAATATTCAAGAACATATTAATAGTGGAACACTACGTGATTACCCACCGTTATTTATTGCTTCAATTTTGGGGGCACTTGCGGAAGTCACACTGAATTTTATTGCCCAAGACCCTTCTCAAACCGAGCGTTATCGCAAATCAGGTTTTGAAGCATTTTGGCATGCAGTTTCAATATAAATAAAAGATAAGGACCTACGGCGTCCTTATTTTTGAATCAATTAATGAGTGAGTAAATACTCATTTATATAGATATTAATAAGTACTCTTAAAGTTCTTATTTGCACATATAGGTTTATTCCAACTAAAGGAAAAACAAGATGACTATTTCAAACACAACAGACTTGCCTTCTCCCTTAATGCCGTCACAACAGCATGATGGCAAATTTAGAAATACACGTCCGAACCAACACAAGCCTTCTTTTGGTAAGTCACTTCAGTTGATGTGGAAGTTTCTATTTAACAAACCGAAAGACACAGTTCCAAATAAACAAATTCCAGTTTTAAGCTTGTCGAAAGAACAACTTCTTAGTGCACCTGACCGTTCCCTATTTCGTCTGGGGCACTCGACCATATTGTTAAAATTGCGCGATGAATTTTGGCTAACCGACCCTGTTTTTTCGGAGCGTGCATCACCTTTTCAGTGGATTGGACCAAAACGTTTTCACCAACCGCCAATCAGCATTGCCGAACTACCGCCAATTAAAGGCGTGATTTTGTCGCATAACCACTACGACCACTTGGACTACCACGCAGTAATGCAACTTAAAGACAAAGTTGAGCATTTCATAACACCGCTTGGTGTGGGTGATGCCCTGATTAAATGGGGCATTGCAGCAGAAAAGGTTCAACAACTCGACTGGTGGGATACGACACATATTGATGGTTTAGAACTGGTTGCCACCCCTGCACATCATTTTTCGGGCCGAAGCTTGAGTGACAGTAATGCAACTTTATGGGCATCATGGGTGATTATTGATAGTGATCTGCGTGTATTTTTTAGCGGTGATACGGGATATTTTGATGGCTTTAAAGAAATCGGACATCGATATGGCCCCTTCGATCTTACAATGCTTGAAACTGGAGCTTATGACCCAGAATGGCCAGATGTTCACATGCAACCAGAGCAAACTTTACAAGCACATATCGATTTAAAAGGTCGTCATTTGTTGCCTGTGCACAATGGGACTTTTGATTTAGCACTTCATGCTTGGGATGACCCATTTGAACGAATTGTAGATTTGGCTAAGCAAAAAGATTTAGGCATTAGCACACCGCAAATGGGTGAACTCCTAAATCTAAATGAGCCAAATGTCGAAAATTATTGGTGGCGTTCGTAAGTTTTTCGATATTTTTTAAATTATTTATTTCTCTTTAAAGGTATTTAAATTCAGATATATAACGTTAATTTTACTTATTTGCATTATCTTTAAATAAAACTAGGACTAACTTTGTCTTAGTTTTATTATTGACTTAAAACACAGACTCTATTAGTCTGTGTTTGTAATTGATCAATTATGAAATTAAATGGCTTATATCACTAGTAGCGTCGAGTATGCGATTCACTGTCTTCTTTTTCTTGTGAACAATGAAGATAAACCTTTGAGTAGTAAGGATCTGGCTGAATTACAAGGAGTCTCTCCGAGTTTTATGGCTAAGATTTTTCCTAAACTTGAAAAGGCAGGTCTCGTTATTGCTCAAGAAGGTGTTCGTGGTGGGTATTTACTCGCTCGATCCGCTCATGAAATCAGTTTTTTAGATATTGTGAATGCAATCGAAGGTGAAAAACCGCTTTTTGAGTGCCAAGAAGTCCGTGGGAAATGTGCGGTCTTTAATCATGCCCCGCCAGATTGGGCAACCAGTGGTGTGTGTGCAGTGCATGCTGTGATGCTACAGGCCGAAAAAGCCATGCGAGATGCGCTAGGTGCTCATACACTTGGTGATATTGCAGACCGTTTTGGCCGTTACGCACCCGACGTATTTTTTAGTGATGTAAATGGCTGGATCAATGATCGCATTGAAGGAAGAACAGCAAAAATGCGGAAAAATAAAATATCGCGGGACACCCCCGACTAACGAGCTGATAGGGCCTCAAACCCTAAGCTAAAACTCCCCTAATCGTTTTAAACGCCTTCTCAGATTTTTCGGACAATCAGAGAAAGGATTCGCTCACCCTAAATTTTGTGATGAGCTGGAATTTGTTGTCCGAAAAAACCTATCAAAAGGATAATCAAATGAGTAAACGTATTATTATTGCTGGTTCTGGCTTTGCTGGTTTATGGGCTGCACTTGCTGCACAAAGAGCAATTCATTTAGCATCGCAAGAACAAAACATTGAAGTAGTGATGGTTTCCCCTAGCCCGAATGTTGGTATTCGCCCTCGTCTTTATGAAGCTGTACTAGAAAACATGAACCCTGATATTTCGGAGTTACTAGGCGTGGTTGGGGTTAAATTTCAGGCAGGTTGGGTAAATCAACTTGATGTCGACCAACAGAGCATCGAAGTTTCAACCACTGATGGCAATAAACAATCCTTAAGCTATGACCGTTTTATTCTGGCAACCGGAAGTACCACTTTTATGCCTCCTATACCGGGTCTTACAGAATATGGCTTTAGCGTAAGTACACTAAAAGATGCCGAAAAACTAGATCAACATCTTAAAAACTTAGCCAATAAACCTGCAAATGCAGCACGTAATACCGTTGTAGTTGCAGGTGGCGGTTTAACTGGGCTAGAAACTGTCACAGAAATGCCTGAACGCCTGCGTAGTATTTTAGGTGAAACTGATGTGCGTGTAGTTTTAGTAGATTCATCTACAGAAATTGGTGCGGCAATGGGTGACCAAGCTGCTACTGTTATTCAAGAAGCTCTCACAGAACTCGGTGTGGAAGGTAAAGCTGGCCTACGCGTTACTGCGCTTGATGCATCAGGGGTAATACTTTCTAATGGCGAAAGAATTGAAACAGAAACCGTGATCTGGACTGCTGGCATGAGAGCTAACTCGCTCACTTCTCAAATTTCTGGTGAAAAAGATAATTTAGGCCGTTTGATTGGGGATGCTTATTTACATGCACCTGAAGCAAAAAATGTTTTTGTGACGGGAGATACTGTAAAAGTTCCAACTGATGAATTAGGTAATTTTAACGTGATGTCTTGCCAACATGCCATGAGCCTAGGCCGTGTGGCGGGTTACAATGCTGCGGCAGAATTGGTTGATTTACCGTTACATGCATATAGTCAACCGAAGTATGTGACTTGTGTTGATTTAGGCCCTTGGGGTGCTCTTTATAGCGAAGGTTGGGACCGTCAGGTTCAATTTGTTCGTGAAGAAGCCAAAAAAATTAAGCAGGAAATTAATACTGTTTGGATTTATCCACCTGCGGCAGACCGTGAGGCTGTGTTTGCGATAGCAAATCCTGATTTTGTTATTGTTCCTTAATGTTAGCTTTCAAAATAGACCAATCCCCAAAAGTTGTAAGTCATGATTGACTTCTCTTTTGGGGATTATTTTTAATACATAAAACTTAAGTCTTTTCCAAAGCTTCTATAATTTCTAAAGCCGTTTTTTTAGCAGAAAATGGATTTTGGCCTGTAATTAAATTTCCATCTTGAACCACATGCGGTGCAAATGGAATTAAAGCCTTTTCATAGTCTGCACCATACTCTTTTGCTAACTCTTCGGCATTGTAAGGTACCTTTTTTGCTACCCCTGCTAAAATTTCTTCACTCCATGCAAAGCCAGTTAATTTTTTCCCTTCTATAAGCCGTTTACCATTGGAAAGCCTTACATTAAGTAAGCCACAGTAACCATGACAAACACTTGAAACAATACCGCCTTTTTCATAAATATTTTTGGTGATTTCTTGAAGTTCAGGGTTATCAAGAAAATCCCACATTACCCCATGACCACCCGTGTAATAGATCACGTCATAATCTTCCCAATGAATATCTGACGGTTTATGGGTGTTGGCCAGTAAGGTCATAAATGCCTGATCATCTTCTCTCGCTTTTACCGATTTATCGGCAACCAACGCACCTAGTGACTTTGGTTCAATAGGTGTTTTCCCGCCATTCGGACTCACAACATCCTGAATATATCCTTGTTTTTCAAACTCATCATAGGCATGAGTAAGTTCACCTAACCATAGACCTGTGGGTTCATCTACATCTTTATAACGTGAAACATTGGTCACGACATGTAATATGCGTTTAGACATCTTTTCACCTCATTTTTGATATTTATAATTCTGTTCATTGATTTATCAAAGCATAGAAACCTGTTACTGAAAGTGTGTGCTTAGTAAAGTTATGAACTAAAAAAGAGGCATTCAGCATGCCTCTTTTCAAAATCTGTTGTCTTTATTTTTAATTATTCACGGATAAAGGCTAATAAATCGGCATTAATAATTTCATGGTTCACCGTTAACATGCCATGAGAAAAACCTGGGTAGATTTTTAATTGGCTATTTTGAAGCAATTCTGCCGATTTCACCCCAGAAGTTTTATAAGGCACAACTTGGTCATCATCACCATGCAAGACTAAAACAGGAATCGTGATTTTCTTTAAATCTTCGGTAAAGTCAGTCTGTGAGAACGCCATAATCCCATCGTAATGTGCTTTTGCTCCCCCCATCATTCCTTGACGCCACCAGTTGGAGATTATTCCATCAGATGGTTTTGCATCAGGTCGGTTAAAACCATAGAACGGCCCAGATGGAAGGTCTCGGTAAAATTGTGCACGGTTATTCAAAACCTGTTTTTGTAAGTCATCAAATACTTCTTTTGGTAAACCTTCGGGATTATTTTCAGTTTGAACCATCAATGGTGGTACTGCACTGATAAGCACAGCTTTTGCAACATTTTCTTCGCCATGACGAGCGATATAGTGAACCACTTCGCCGCCGCCTGTTGAGTGGCCAATATGAATTGCTTTTTTAATGTTGAGATGTTTAACCACCTCTGCAACATCGTCTGCATAGTGGTCCATATCATGACCATCCCACACCTGACTAGAACGACCATGTCCCCGTCTATCATGAGCTACAACACGATAACCTTGTCCCAAAAAGAAAAGTAGTTGTGTGTCCCAATCATCTGAACTTAAAGGCCAACCGTGATGAAAAAATAAAACTTGGGCATCTTGTGGTCCCCAATCTTTATAGAAAATGTCTACGCCATCTTTTGTGGTTACATATCCCATCTTTATTCTCCTGCTGAAAATCTGCTTATAGGTTCGTTATTAAGGTTTGAATATTTATATCAAGCTTAAAGTTAACTTTAAGGCCAATCATATTAATCGTCTTTTAAAAATAAAATTTATATTAAGACTCTAATTAACTTTGTATCTTTTTAATCTTTAATTGTTTTTATTTTATTTCTTTTTAATTTCAAAGATTTTACATACCAAAAATAAAGCCTTGAATTTCAAGTTAACTTCAACCTTATAGTTTCTAAAAAAGTTCAACTAAAAAAACGATGGACCTTTAACAAAGTTGCTAAATGAACTAGGTGCCTCGACTAGATCTCGTTGAAGATGCTCAGTAGTATTATATCTACCAGTTAAAATTTAGTAATCCGTTATTCAATAAGACTAGGAACAGATAAGGCCAACCCCTATCTGTTCCTAGACAATTTAAGCAACATTTTGATTCGCTTTTATCTCTTCTAATATTTTTATCAATTCAGTTAAGTTTTGATTTGGATCTAACCACCAATCGACTGTCCAAACCGATAGAACTTCCCAACCTAATCCATTTAAAACTGTTGGTCTAAGTTGATCTCGATCTCGTGCAGTAGCAGCTTTAGCATAGTTTTCACCATCTACAATAACACCTGCAATATAACTACCCGAATTCAAATCATCCTTAATAGCTAAATCTACACAGCTATCACCCTGTCCTATTCCAAGATCCACACTCCAGCCTTGTTCTTGTAGCTTAGTTTGTAGGTACTGTACGAACTCTTTTTTAGTCTGCTTTTTACTTTGATCAACATAATTTAAATGCAACTGACCACTGCGAGCAAAAACTAGGAAGTCTTTTAAATCTCTTACGCCCTCACTATTGGTGCGTGCCAAATTAATTTCTTCTGGACTTAAGGCAGAGAAAACATGTAAACCTTGGCGGGCGCGAGTAATTGCTACATTTAGACGGCGCTGACCACCTTGACGGTTAAGCGCACCAAAATTCATTGATAAACGACCATCTTGATCTTTTGCATAGGTAATGGAGAAAACGATAATATCGCGTTCATCTCCTTGCACATTTTCTAAATTCTTAACGAATAAAGGTTCAATGCCTGATTTACTGAGTGTCTCTAACTCAGGATGATTTGCTAGCTCATTATCCAACAAATCTTCAATCAACTTTTGCTGCGTCATATTGAAAGTCACAACACCTAGGGTCAAAGGGTTCTCTTGTCCTAACTGTGACTGTAAATGCTGAATAATAAATTCAACAATTGCTTTAGCTTCATTCGTATTGGTACGCGTATCCCCTTTATCGTAAACACCCTCAACCATATGAAGTTTTACAGCGGTATCCTTAGCAACAGGTGCAGGGAAAGTAAATAGACCACCTTTGTAGTATTTCTGATTACTAAACTGAATGAGACTTTCATAACGACTGCGGTAATGCCAGTTCAAAGCCAACTCAGGTAACTGAGCAGCAAGGCATTCATCCAAAATACTTTCTAAGTCTTCAGTGACTTCCTCATCAACCTCTTCTTCAGAATCTCCCTTACCAAAGAAGCTTGTTGGTGGCATTTGTTTATTATCACCCACCACAATTGACTGCTTACCTCTCGCTAATGCACCAATCGCATCCCATACTGGAATCTGTGATGCTTCATCGAAAATCACTACATCAAATTTTGCTTCAGTATCCAGATATTGAGCGACTGATAACGGACTCATTAATAGACATGGCTTTAGCCCTACTAATACATCAGGAATCTGGCGCATTAATTCACGTACAGGAATATGACGACGTTTCTTGCCTAATTCTTTATTTAGAACAGTCCACTGCGCCTTATATTTATCTTGTTCGCTAAAAATAGCATTCCAACGATGAATAATCTCATGGCTCGCAGCAAGCTGATGTTCTCTATCCTGCTGTGCAAAAGTCTGGATTTTCTGTTCATGTTGCTGGCTATTGAACTGATTTAATTCTGGATGTTGACTAAATTGATGAGTAATCCAGTGTCTTGCTAAATTAATATTCAAGCTTTTTAAAGCAGCATCCAGTTCCAATCGGGTATTTAAAAGTTCAAAGGCGAAGGGTTTTAATCCTTGTTTAATCAACTGGCTCTTTATAGCTTGCCAATTTAACCAATGTCTCCAAGATGAACTGTGTTGCTGTAATCGCTTTTGTCTTTCAAGAATTTCACTAAAATTAATATCTAGATATGGAGTAAGTTGGATATCGCCTTTCAGTGCATGATCATTCAACAATTGACCGAATGTATTTTCCACCTGAGCTATATTTTGTTTTATTTCATCCAAACTATTATTTTTACTAAACTCTACAGCTTTTAATAAAGTTGCTTGATCTGTAATTGTTGATGCAACGATTTGCTTAATTTCTTGCCACTGATTGTGAATAGTTTCAAAACTTTGCCATGCACTATCTTCACCCTGCCAGTAAGAACCCAATTTACTTGCCAACTGATTTTCACATTCAGTGAATTGTCGTTGTTGACTTTGGATATGTTGCAATATTGGCAAGTCATGAGCAACTGCCAAAGCTGTAGGACGTTGAGTTGAGTTTTGATAAGTTTTGACTAAGTTTCTTAGTTGGAATTTAGCGAACCATGAGAATGGGAAAATTTTTGATTCTGCTTCACGCCATTTAAAGGCAATTTGATTTAAATCTGCTTGATACACTTGAGATTGGTATTGTCCAACTAACGAAGAACGCTGCTGTTTTAAATCTTGGACTAACTGCTTCGCTTGTATAATCGTATTTAAATCTAAATCTTTAATAACACTTAATAATTTTAAATCAGTTTGCTGAACAACATCGGATAATGCCGTAAAAATAGAGACATCATGTTTAACCTGACTCAGATTTTGCTTTTCACCAAATCCATAAACTTCTTGCCAAATAGAAACTGAACTTTGCAAATGCTGTATCTGATCTACAAGTTGATCTTGCAATATTTGATATTGTTCTTGCCATGCTAGGCTCCAAATCGGCTCAGACAAACCTTCCGCAAAACCATTCAATACATCTTTAACATTTTCATTGACGAGCTGACGTAAACTTACAGCTTGTGTCACGCTCTCACTCAGTAGCTCACGTTTTTCTGCTGTTAACGTCGCAATATTGATATCAGGAAAACGTAAATGCGGTGTATTCCGATAACGAAGTTCATCACTCATTGCGGCATACAAACTCCAGCCAATAGGGTGTGATGTATGGAGATTTTTTACATGTTGATTCAGCTCATCTCGTGTTTGAATTAATCTGTCTGAAAGTTTCTGCCATTCTGTTGTTTTAGGTTGAGCACTTAAAAAGTAAGGATCATTATTTTTCTGCGCTCTTTCTCTCAGTTGATCCAGTACTTCCATTTTTTGGGATTTGGATGAGTGTAACTGCAAACACAATTCACTTAAGCCAATTTGTGTCAAACGGCGATAAACAACTTCTAAAGCAGCCATTTTTTCAGATACGAATAATACAGATTTACCATCCGCCAAACATTGAGAGATCATATTGGTAATGGTCTGTGACTTACCTGTACCAGGAGGACCTGACAATACAAAGGTGCGTCCTAATGCTGCGGACATGACTGCAGCTAACTGCGAAGAGTCAGACGATAAAGGAGTAAATAATTGTTGTGGCTTATATTGTTGGTCTAATTGAGCAGGTTGAGGGAATTCATCTTGTTTAATAAAAGGTTCCCTTGGGGATTCAATTAGATGATTTACTACTGCTTGATTTTTCAGTTCATCCATCCGTGAAGACAAATCAAGCCACATTAAATATTTAGAGAATGAGAATTGACCAATAGCAGCCTCAGCTTTTACTTCCCATCCCGGTATATTTACAATCGCCTTCCGTACAATATGTAAAACCTGATTAACATCCACACCAGAGTCATCTGTTGGTAATGGATTCAAGCCAGCAATATCAAGTTCAAAGTCTTGTCTTAATAGTTGTAATAGAGTGGAGTTAAAACGTGGCTCATCATCGTACATAAATAGACGATAGCCTGTTTTAGCTGTCTCACGCGTAATCTGTACAGGAATAAGTAGTAATGGGGCTTTAAAAGTACGTTTCGAGCGTTCTGACTCTTTCCACTCAAGAAAACCAACGGCCAGAAATAATGTATTAGCCCCGCCTTCCTCTAAAGCAGTACGCGAAGCACGATAGACTTCAATCAGGCGCTTTTCTAATAAGGGTGTATCTAAAGGACTAAATAATAATTTTCTAGAAAGGCTTTCATCAACATACTGATAAATATGTTGGCTTTCATTTTCACGCTGGACATCTTTTAGCGAAATACTATCAATACTCTTAAATAAGAAACCCTCCTGATTTGCAAGCGCATCTTCAAGTTTGCTTAGTGTTAACTCAGAGCACTGTAAAGGAATACTGTAACGGTTATCTTTAAAATTTAAGAGTTTATTACGAAGACTTAAATCTAATAATCGACGTAACCAACGATCAACCCTTGTAGTTTTACTTTCAACAGAACGGTCAACATCGTAATTAGGAATAGATGCAGATGCCCATTCAATCTCTGTGTCATCTAGGTGATTCTTCTTTTCCAGATGTGCAGAAATTGGTTTAATACCACGCAATCGAGACTGACGAACATCAATTGCAAGATAAAATTTATTCTGACGAGATTCATCCTTAATATACTGTCTTGCAGTTTCAAGTGCGGAAGTGAATTTTGCTTGTTGTGTAAGTAACGTCGTTTCTATAAAAACGATCTCACCCAAATCATAACGTTTTCTTAATGCCTGAATATCATCAATAATTAAATCAACATTTGGGGTTTCATTTAACCAAACACCAAGATAGGCATGTCCTTCTTCAATAATGATTAACGTATCAAGACCAATTTGTTCAGCCAAGGCACTTAACAACATTGTACTATCTAAACAACACGCCAGTTTTTCTTCAAAAATCTGTTTTGCTAAACGTATCCGTTGTCCCGATTTAACAAAACTTGCTGGACTCACAATGTAATGAATATCGTGTGGTAACAAAGAATCCCATAGTGCATTCAACTGAGATAGAACAGAATCCCGATCTCGTTCTAAATATCCACTTAATGAACCGATTTGTTTTGTTTTTAAGATCTCACTCGCTTTAACTAAAATTGGGCTGAGTGCTGAAGAATTAGGTTGTGAAAAACTCGCCAACAACTCAATTGGCTGACGTTCTCCGCCCCAAGTATCAATAGTTAATACATCTATTTCTAACCGCTGTTCTGCCAGCACTTCTTCTTTTTCATTCAACCAGAGTACTTCAATACTCCCTTTCATATTTTCAGGTAGCTCTTGCAACATTTGAATATCAAAAGCTAATTTTGGTTTATCTAGAGCTAAGAGTTGATCACTTTCTAAGCTTGAAATATGGATGGTATGTTCTTTGAAATATTCAGGATTAGAACGAATAATAATTCGAGAGTCAGAAATTGTTTCAGTAGAAGATATTAGAACTTGTCGGATTAGGGGCACTGAATTTTGTTGTAAAACGAAACTCAAAGCTGAAGCACAATCAACTTGTAATGAATATTCAGAATTAGTTTTTTGTTTATTGTCAACTTCTGACATTATTTACCCCTTATCAATTTTATTAGATCTAATTAAAGATGTGCTTAAAAACTAAAGGTACAATATTAAATGATTTATGTCTTATTTTAAAATTAAACAAACAGTAATATTAAATCTTTCTTGGCTGAGAAAAGTAATTTTTTAGTCTTACAGGAGATTGTTTTAACTACGCTTGAAAGTTTACAGATGACTTTCAAGCGTAGTTAATCAGACCATTATTGATAAGTTTAACTTAAAAAACTTTTTTTACAGACACTGTAAATGTTGAGTCAATCGGATTTGAAATAGGTGCATCTGGCTCACCATTACTATACTTCTTATAGAACCCATTTTTATCCCAAGCTTTGGTATAGGCCACCCCCGTATTCCAGCCATCGCCTAAATCCTTAATAAGCTCGACTTTCATATCTTGGAAATTAGCTTCCGAGAAATTTTTAATTCTTTCATAGCCATAATGGGCACCAAAAGTCCAAGTGTCATTTATTGGCTGTGTAAAAGTTAAATCCAGATATGTAGTTCCTCTTGAACGTTTACCCTCAGGGCCGCCCATCGTCTTGGAGTTATAGCCAGCATAATCTGGGGTGTAGGTAATGAAATATTTAAGCGTTAAAGGTCCATAACCAATTTGAGGCACAATTTCGCCATAGTTATAACTGGTACTGCCCGTTTCAGGCGTGCTTTCAGCTCCCGGATAGTAGTAATAAAAAACCGTCATGCCAGCCGAAAACTTATCAAAAGTTTTTATATAACCTGCATAAAAATCCCACTCAACTGAAGCATCTCTAAGATAGTTAGAACTCACATTCGATGCCCAAGTACCCACAAATAATCCATTTGGATTTGCATAATCTAAACCAATCTGTAAAGCTGGCTTACCCCATGTTTGTTGGAAACCACGTGATATATATTGACTCGCGAAGGTTACATTTGCACTGTATGGAGAAATTTGTTCTTGTTCATTTAATTGTTCAGCATGTACAACACCAGTAGACATAATGAGAGAAGCTAGTCCTAAAATTTTTCTCATTCAATAATTCCTTTTACATATTACCTATAGGTTTAAAGTTTTAAAATAACATGAAAATTCAATCTTAATCGTATTAAAAATTATAAATTCAAATTTCTAGACACTTGTTCTTCGCTATAGATCTCTTCAATACAATCTAAAATTTTAGGAATATACGAACTTTGATCCATGTTGCGCATAGATAGAGAAATCGGACTATAAGCTTCTAAGTCTAAGATATTTAAGTAAGTTAGATTCTTCATTCCAATGTCACAGGCACTTTCCGGAATAATACAAATACCCTCACCCGATGCCACTAGTCCCAATGCCATATGAATTTCTCGGACTTCGGTCAATTTGGCTGGAATTAAACCCAATTTGGTAAATAAAGCTTGAATAGTGGTAGAAAAATTAGGCTTAGGTGTAGTGGGATAAGAAAAAATCGTCTCATTAATGATTTGAGATAAGTAAATTCCTGAATCTTGAAATTCACTTAATGGATGCTTTTTATGAATCGCTAATTTTAATTTTTCTTTTCTGAGTAAAAGTCTCTTAATGGCAGGATCACTAATGGGTAATCGACCAAAACCTAAATCGATTTTTCCTAACTTTAAAGCTTCAACCTGATCTCGTGTTCCACATTCAATCAGTTCAACATGGATATCTGGATTTTTCTGCCTAAATAGATAAATGACCTGTGGTAAGCGTCCGTAAAGCAATGAGCTGACATAGCCCACTTTGACAATGTTATCGACCAGCTTCATTTTTTTAGCCATAGAAGCCGCTTGAGCAGTATGCGTTAAAATCTGTACAGCATGTTGGTAAAAAAACAGACCTGCTTCTGTCGCTTTTAATGGACGTGAGCCTTTCACAAACAAATCAATCCCTAACTCTTCCTCTAGTTTTTTGATTTGACGTGTTAAAGGTGGCTGAGCAATAAAAAGCTTTTCTGCGGCTTTAGTCAGACTTTGTTCTTCAACAACGGTAACAAAATAACGTAGATGTCTTAATTCCATTAATATACCTTTTTAGTATCTTAAAATACCGTTCTATATCTATTTTAGGCTATTACATTCTTCTATGGTATGTAAACAAGTTTGAAATAGTTGAAACTTCATGTATAGAACCATAGAAACCATACTTGTGGATATTCCAACTATCCGTCCTCACCAGTTGTCTGTAACCACAATGCGTACTCAGACTTTGGTGCTCGTTAAAATTACGACCATGGATGGTATTGTCGGTTGGGGTGAAGCGACCACCATTGGTGGACTGAACTATGGTGAAGAAAGTCCTGAAAGTGTCAAAGCCAATATTGATACTTACTTTGCACCATTACTCGCATCAGTTAAAGATTTAAATGTGGCTCAAACACTAAAACTGATTCGTAAAAATATTAATGGTAACCGTTTCGCGAAATGTGCCATTCAGACCGCTCTACTTGATATTCAGGCAAAACGTTTAGGCGTGCCGTTAAGTGAAGTTTTAGGTGGCCGTCTGCGTAATAGTTTATCTGTACTTTGGACGCTCGCGTCTGGCGACACAGAAAAAGATATTGCTGAAGCTCGAAAAATGATTGAGTTGAAACGTCATAACACGTTCAAACTCAAAATCGGTGCACGCCCTTTGCAACACGATGTTGATCATGTGATTGCAATTAAAAAAGCACTAGGCGCAGATATTAGTGTACGTGTCGATGTAAATCGTGCATGGTCAGAGCTGGAATGTATTCAAGGTATTCAACAGCTGCAAGATGGCGGAATTGATTTAATTGAACAGCCGTGTGCTATTCAAAATACTGAAGCACTTGCTCGTTTAACACATCGTTTTGATGTCGCAATCATGGCTGATGAAGCTTTAACTGGGCCAGACAGCGCATACCGTATTGCAAAAAGCCATGGGGCTGACGTATTTGCGGTAAAAATTGAACAATCTGGTGGTCTGATCGAAGCATGTGAAGTGGCCAAGGTTGCAGGTTTGGCTGGAATAGATCTTTATGGCGGCACTATGCTTGAAGGCCCTGTAGGCAGCATTGCCTCTGCTCATGCATTTGCAACCTTTGAAACATTAGCGTTTGGTACTGAATTATTTGGTCCGTTATTGCTTACCGAAGAAATTTTGAAAGAACCGCTACGTTACGAAAACTTTGAATTGCACTTGCCAACAGCTCCGGGCTTAGGCATTGAAATTGATGAAGATAAAGTCGAGAAGTTACGTCGTTAAGGCAACAGGATAAGGAGTTTCCCATGTTATTTCATGTACGTATGGATGTGCATATTCCACTTGATATGCCAGCCGACAAAGCAAATGAAATTAAGGCTGTTGAAAAGGCTTATTCGCAAGATTTACAACGTCAAGGTAAATGGCGTCACATCTGGCGAGTTACAGGCCAGTACTCAAACATCAGTATTTTTGATGTTGAGAGCAATCAAGAGTTGCACAACATTTTACAAGGATTACCTCTCTATCCTTACATGAACATCGAAGTGATGGCACTTAATCGTCACCCTTCTTCTGTTCGTGATGATGATTCGTAATTTAAGAAAATAGTTTGAGTGTGTGGTCTGAAGTACATTCAAAAACTAAATATATTTATTCAGAAGGTAACAAGGAACGTGGCAGCAACAATTCGCTAGCAAAACAAAATGCCAGCACCATTGCCACCAAAAACCGTATTGCATACTTAAGGAGTTTTAGTATGAACCGTCAACAAATTGATGCGCTTGTAAAACAAATGAATGTCGACACAGCTAAAGGCGAAGTCGATGCACGTGTTCAGCAAATTGTAGTTCGCCTTCTCGGGGATTTATTTCAAGCCATCGAAGACTTAGACATCCAACCTTCAGAAGTATGGAAAGGTCTGGAATATTTCACTGATGCAGGTCAAGCCAATGAACTTGGACTTTTAGCAGCTGGCTTAGGTTTAGAGCACTATCTTGATTTACGTGCAGATGAAGCTGATGCCAAAGCTGGTCTTACTGGTGGCACACCTCGTACCATCGAAGGTCCACTTTACGTAGCTGGTGCGCCTGAATCTGTTGGTTTTGCGCGTATGGATGATGGCACTGAAACAGGCAAAATCGATACCTTAATTATTGAAGGTACTGTGACTGATGCCAATGGCAATATCATTGAAAATGCAAAAGTTGAAGTATGGCATGCTAACAGCTTGGGTAATTACTCATTCTTTGATAAGTCTCAATCTGACTTCAACTTACGCCGTAGTATTTTGACTGATGCTGATGGTAAGTATGTTGCGCTAACGACTATGCCTGTTGGTTATGGTTGCCCTCCAGAAGGTACAACTCAAGCCCTTCTTAACAAATTAGGCCGTCATGGTAACCGTCCATCTCACGTTCACTACTTCGTTTCTGCGCCAGGTTTCCGCAAGCTGACTACTCAATTCAACATTGAGGGTGATGAGTACTTATGGGACGACTTTGCCTTCGCTACTCGTGACGGTTTAGTTGCAACAGCAGTTGATGTAACTGACCCTGCTGAAATTCAACGCCGTGGTTTAGATCATGCTTTCAAACACATCACATTTAACATCGAACTTGTTAAAGATGCCGCTGCTGCCCCTTCAACTGAAGTTGAACGTCGTCGCGCTAGCGCTTAATTGAAAGTGTATGTGAGTTAAAAGTTCGCTTTTGACTCACAAAATTTATTCCATTTATTACTACCATTAAGAATTTAAATAAATTTTTAGCGGTAGTAATAACATCACGTTACCTCATGCTCTAAGGTTTCTCACATGATTGACAAAAGTAAGTCCTCTCTTAGCGAGGTTCTATCGCAGATTAAAGATGGTGCCACCATCCTGATTGGTGGTTTTGGTACCGCAGGACAACCCGCTGAACTCATTGATGGACTGATTGAACTGGGTGTTAAAGGCCTAACCATTGTCAGCAACAATGCCGGTAATGGCGATTATGGTCTGGCGAAACTGCTTAAAGCTGGTTCGGTTAAAAAAGTCATCTGTTCTTTCCCACGTCAGTCAGACTCTTATGTTTTTGATGAACTGTACCGTGCTGGAAAGGTCGAGCTTGAAGTGGTCCCACAAGGTAATCTGGCTTGCCGTATTCAGGCAGCTGGTATGGGACTTGGGGCTGTATTTACCCCAACTGGCTTTGGAACACTTTTAGCTGAAGGTAAAGAAACCCGCCAGATCGATGGTAAAGACTACGTACTTGAATATCCAATCAAGGCTGACTTTGCCTTGATTAAAGCCTACAAGGGCGACCGTTGGGGCAATCTGGTTTACCGTAAATCTGCACGTAACTTTGGTCCGATTATGGCCATGGCGGCTGATGTCACGATTGTTCAGGTTTCTGAGGTAGTTGAGTTAGGTGGATTAGATCCAGAGCACATTATTACCCCAGGTATTTTTGTACAGCACGTTGTACAAGTACAGCCCGCACAGTAAGCAATAAGGAGAAATAACATGAGCTACCAGAAACTCAGCCGTGACCAGATTGCAAAACGTGTGGCACAAGACATTCCTGATGGTGCATATGTGAACCTAGGTATTGGTTTGCCAACCAAGATCGCGAGCTATTTACCTAACGATAAAGATATTTTCCTTCATTCTGAAAATGGTTTATTGGCTTTTGGCCCACCACCAGTGGAAGGTGAAGAAGACCCTGAACTAATTAATGCAGGTAAAGAGTTTGTGACCATGCTTGAAGGCGGCAGCTTTTTCCACCATGGCGACTCATTTGCCATGATGCGTGGTGGACACCTTGATATTGCTGTGCTTGGAGCCTTTCAGGTTGCAGCCAATGGCGACTTGGCGAACTGGCATACCGGTGCCCCAAATGCGATTCCTGCGGTGGGTGGTGCGATGGATTTAGCTGTAGGTGCTAAGAAAGTATTTATCACCACAGACCATGTAACCAAACAAGGCGAACCGAAGATTGTGGCTGAGCTGAGCTATCCGGTTACGGGCAAACGCTGTGTTGACCGTATTTACACCGACCTTTGTGTGATTAATGTGACCAAAGATGGTTTGAAAGTGATTGAGAAAGTAGAAGGTCTTAGCTTTGATGAGTTACAAGCTTTAACAGGTGCAACTTTGATTGATGCAACGGTTTAAGTTTTTAAAAATATATTCACTATCGTGACAGGCGACATGGATGTCGCCCGTTGGATAGGGAGGCAAGGAAGCCTCCTCTGTTCAACAAAGGTTTTTGTTACTTTTGACCTTTCAAAAGTAAGGTATCGCTTACACAACAGCCCTACGTATATCACGACAAATTACAGCTGTGATGTCATTCGTTGATATGAAAATTTATGGATCATCACGACGGAGTCCTACCTGTTTAAGTCAGATACCACTAGCTAATTCATGTCACTTTTTTAAAAAAGTAACCAAAAACCTTTGTTACTCAGACACAACATCCCTGTTGTGCTGAGCAACGAGGCGACATCCATGTCGCCACCGCGAAATACTTACGGAGAATGGCTAAAAAAGCCTGAAGTAAAGGACAAAAGTTAGAATGAAAAACGCTTATATCATTGATGCTATCCGTACCCCATTCGGCCGTTATGCCGGTGGCCTTGCACCTGTCCGTGCCGATGACCTTGGCGCTGTGCCTATTAAAGCTTTAATCCAGCGTAACCCGAATGTAGATTGGGAACAGGTCGATGATGTGATCTATGGCTGTGCCAACCAAGCCGGTGAAGATAACCGTAATGTCGGACGTATGTCAGCACTGCTTGCAGGTTTACCGTATCAGGTTCCAGCAACGACTATTAACCGTTTATGTGGTTCTTCACTCGATGCGATTGCCATTGCTGCCCGTGCTATTAAAGCAGGTGAAGCAAACTTGATGATTGCAGGTGGTGTAGAAAGCATGAGCCGTGCACCCTATGTGATGGGTAAGTCTGACAGTGCTTTTGGCCGTAGCCAGAAGATTGAAGACACCACCATGGGCTGGCGTTTCATTAACCCAAAACTTAAAGAATTATATGGTGTAGACACCATGCCCCAGACTGCCGAAAACGTAGCTGAACAATTCAACGTAAATCGTGCAGATCAGGACCAGTTTGCCTTGGTGAGCCAACAACGCACCGCAAGCGCGCAAGCCAAAGGCTTTTTTTCTAAAGAAATCGTGGCAGTTGAAATCCCTCAGCGTAATGGTGATGCTGTTGTGATTAATACCGATGAACAACCACGTGCTTCAACCCTTGAAGGTTTAAGCAAGCTTAAACCAGTTGTAAAGGCTGATGGCACAGTCACTGCAGGTAATGCTTCGGGCATTAACGACGGTGCAGCAGCATTACTGATCGCATCAGATGATGCAGTTCAAACTTATAACCTCAAACCACGTGCCAAGATCATTGCTTCAACAGCGGTGGGTGTGGAACCGCGCATTATGGGTTTTGCTCCTGCACCAGCCATTAAAAAATTACTTAAACAAGCCAACCTGACTTTAGAGCAGATGGATGTGATTGAGCTGAATGAAGCTTTTGCTGCGCAGGCTTTAGCGGTTACCCGTGATTTAGGCTTGCCAGATGATTCTGACAAGGTCAATCCAAATGGTGGTGCAATTGCTTTGGGTCATCCGTTAGGTGCCTCAGGTGCACGCTTAGTCACTACAGCCTTAAACCAGCTTGAGCAAACAGGCGGTCGTTATGCCTTATGTTCAATGTGTATTGGTGTGGGCCAAGGTATTGCTTTGATTATTGAACGTGTTGAAGCACTTTAAGGAGAAACAAATGCCATCTTTTCAATCTGCCGATGCACAAATTAACTATCAAACCTTTGGCGAGCCATCTTCCCCTGCTCTGGTGTTTTCCAATTCTTTGGGTACCAATTATGGCATGTGGCAAAAACAGTTTAACGAGTTAAAAGATCAATTTTTTGTGATCTGCTATGACACACGTGGTCACGGTTCTTCATCTACGCCTAACGGCCCATACACTGTAGAGCAATTAGGTCAAGATGTTGTTCGATTACTGGACCATTTAAATATTAGCAAAGCTGCTTTTTGTGGTATTTCTATGGGCGGTTTAACGGGGCAATGGCTTGCAATTCACTACCCTGACCGTTTTAGTCAGGTGATTGTGGCAAATACTGCCGCTAAAATTGGGCAAGAACAGGCATGGCTTGACCGTGCAAAATTAGTACGTGAGCAAGGTTTACAACCGATCGCAGCCACAGCAGCTTCGCGATGGTTTACAAATCCCTTTATCCAAAGTCACGCTTCAATTGTCAACAACCTGTGTAACGACTTAAGTGCTGGCAGCGCAATGGGTTATGCCAATTGTTGTGAGGCTTTGGCTAAAGCGGATGTCCGTGAGCAGTTAAAAGACATCAAAGTTCCAGTATTAGTGATTGCTGGAACTCAAGACCCTGTAACAACTGTTGCAGATGGTGAATTTATACAGCAACAGATTCCGCAATCAAAACTTGCAGAAATAGATGCCTCTCATATTTCGAATGTAGAGCAGCCAGAAGCTTTTAATAAAATCTTAAAAGATTTTTTATTAGGTTAATTTTAATGGCTCAAAATAAATGGCCTATAAAGGCCATTTTTTATATCTCGTAGAATCTTTAAACTTAATACCGAATCATGACCGATTTTAATTCGGTGTAATCTTCAATAAATGCATCCGAAAACTCTCTACCAATTCCTGAAGCTTTTACCCCGCCAAATGGAACTGATGGATCTAAGAATGTATGCATATTGACCCACAAGGTGCCTGCTTCAATTTTAGGAATTAAACGCAAAGCTTTAGATAGATCATTTGTCCAAATACTTGCGGTTAAACCAAAACGAGATTGATTCATGAGCTGAATAAGCTCTTCATCAGTTTCAAACGGCATTAACCCGACCACTGGTCCAAAAGTTTCCTCTGAAAATAAAGGATCATCCGTATTTTTAAAGGAAATTAAAGTCGGCTGTACAAAATACCCTGTCTGATCTAGAGCCTCACCCCCTGCAATAATCTGGTTGTTGGCTTTTGCCATATCTAAATAATGTTTCACTTTATGAAAATGTGGCTGATTAGACAGTGGGCCAAACATACTTCCCTCATCCATCGCTGACCCAATTTTGAATTGAGATAGTGCTTTAGAAAGTTTCTCGACCAGTTCATCATATTTTGTGTGGTGTACAAAAAAACGCTCTGGAGATGCGCAAACTTGACCTTGATGCACAAAAGTTGCTTGCAACAAAGTTGGTAAAATCTCATCGACATTTGCATCAGCCAAAACGGCTATGGCATTTTTACCACCTAACTCTAGACTGACACGGGTTAAATCACTGCTCATCGCGAGCTTACCTATCGCCATGCCTGTTGGTACTGAACCTGTAAACGAGACTTTCTTAACGAGTGGCGATTCAATTAAATATTGTCCTGTATCCCCTTTACCCGTAACGACATTAATCACACCGGCTGGAATACCTGCCTCAATGGCAAGTTCGGCTAACCGTAATAAAGATAAGCTAGCAAACTCACTTGGCTTAAGCACAATGGTACAGCCAGTTGTTAAAGCTGAGCCAATTTTCCAAACACCAATCATGAGTGAAAAATTCCAAGGCACGATACCTGCGACCACACCAATCGGTTGTCTTAAAGTAAAGGCTGTATATTTTTCACCTTGCATTGATGGAATAGAAGGTTGCATGGTTTGACCATTAATTTTGGTTGCCCACCCTGCAAAATATCTTAAGAAAATAACAGATTGTGCGACTTCAAGATGACGGGAAATATTGATGAGTTTTCCAGTAGATAAAGTCTCAAGCTGTGCAAGTTCTTCACCATATTGCTCAATTAAATCTGCTAACTTGTTTAGTTTAACGCCACGTTCATACGGCGTAGTTTCGGCCCAAGCATTTTGAAAAGCATGTTCAGCACTTTTCACGGCACTTTCGACATCGTGTTGACTACCAATACTAATTTGAGCAACCACTTGTTCAGTCGATGGATTTACAATATCTACTTTATCTAAATGCTCAGCAGCAACTAATTTTCCATCAATAAAATGTCCATGTTGACGCGCCATAAATTGCTGTACGCTTGCTAAAATTTGAACTTCACTCATTTTTATTTCTCTCAATTCATTTAAAAGAATCTATTAATAGATGTATTGCAGAATCAACTGCGCATACACATTGATTTTGTCATCGTAGTTTTGAGTGCCTCCACTCTGGATATCCTGTTTAGGCTTATAGAGTCCAACCAACGGAATAACGTTAAGTTTTTTATTGACGGACCAAACCGAAAACACATCCAGCTCATGTCCATCCACATTACTTAAAGACTTATTTACTGTTTTGAACTTATAGGCCAAAGCACCCAACATGAAATTTTCTTTTAGATTCATACTGTAAGAGACTTGATGGATATCTGCATTTTTATTGAATGGGCCAGCATAATTTCCGGCAACTTCGCCCTGAAACCATGTACCAAAGCCGACCGTATTTCCATAAAACATTGGATCGTATTGGTCTGAAAAATGACTAAAACGGTAACCTAATGAGGGCGTATATTTTGAAGATAAAAAGTTATAGTTCAGCCCTACGTAACCTGCATTTTCTTGACTATCTTTTTTATCTTGAATAACAAACTCAGACTTAACTTGTAGCTCTGGTAAAGGTTGATAATTTAACCGCAAAGCATAATTTTTAAGGTCTTGTCGTCCTGAAACGTGTTCAGCATCTTCAAGGTCTAATACATTTAAGTAAGTAAACCCAACGCCCTTATCTTTAAGCTGATACATCAGATCGGTTACAAAGAGTTCAGATGAAAATTGTGCTTTATTATTCGATTTTAAATAAGCCAGTTTTAGCGTTGTATTCTCTTGCGGTTTGTATTGAAGCAGACTGGTAAAATCAAAGCTGCGTCGTGCTGCCAGATAATATGCCCCGCCTCGATCTAGTGTGCCATCCGCAGGAGGTTTGCCGAGATTTAATGCATCACCCGCAATGAAAAAACCATCACCAATCATGATATTTTGTCGGCCAATACTTAAATCATAGGTAGCCAACTCATCTTTATTGGTACCGTCTTTAAAGCCAATGATCCATTCATTTACATCTGTTTTACGTTCTTTGCCATTACTATTTTGGCCTGCATCACCATCACCAAATGTTGCCGAGCTAATACCGCTCAAGCTTGCATATAGCTGATTGTTTTTAAAGGTATATTGACCCTTAGCACCATATTTAAGATGGCCTTCTTGCCAATTGATTCTTTCGTCATCTAGGTTTTCACCGTTATAGCTTTTACCGCTGCTAAAAACCCCAAAAGTTGCTTCAAAAGTCGGTTTAATTTCAAGCTCACCAGCATGCACAGTTGAAAAAAATGAGACAAAGAGAGTCCCTCTCATCACTTGAGAAAGTAGAGTTTTCATACAGAATTCCTTTTTGCGAACGGCTTACCAGCGCTCAGGAATGGGTAACTTATTCGTTACCCATTCTGGCTCATGCACATTTTTAGTGATGGTCGTGCTGCGTGTTTTGCTCTTCTTCACCCAAGTTTAAAGTCGGGGTGTTGTCAAAGAAGTTCCAAGGTTTGATGAGTGTATTGACCCACTCTGTCGGCATGATTGGCCATTCTTCAGCACGTGCTACATGCGTGGTGCCTGTTGTCATCCAAACTACAAGGTCTTTATTTTGAATATTTTCGTTGTTGCCAATGAACTGTCCTAACCCCGTATCGTGAGTCGAACGGTTAGAATATTTACCTTCAGGATAGCGCTCGTCTGGATTGTACTGAGTCACCCAAATTTGTTTATCCATAAAGTTCAAACGTTTAAATAACCATTCGTCTTTAGAAAAATTAGCACCTTTCGCAACAGGGTGTGTTCCACCCGCAAACGGAATAAGTTGGTAAGAAACCGGATTGCCTAATTTATTTTCCTTATTGAAATTCGTGAGTAACCGAATGGTAGACGGGTCAAATTTTTCAGCCGCATTTTGCTCATTCGTAATGACTTTACTATCAATTTGCATTGAGCTTGTACGGACACCACCTTTGTCATTGGCTTTCACCACAGGGTCCATATGCATAAAGCTGTTATTTTCCCCATCGACGTCCATGTCTAAGCGGAAGTTATAGATGTGCTGATGCGTTGTACCCACAATATTATGGTCAATTAAAGTTCCATATTTGGTGTCTTCTTTGGCGGTACTGTCATGCATGGTGCGTGATTTAACGCCTTTAACAGCTTCAATACCCGTTGCACCCGCATTAATCCCAATTACACCATTTTGGGCAAATACCCAGTCAAACATGTAATCGTAGTTACCCACTGTACTAATCCAGCGCACAACAAGTTCACGGCGGGCTTCACTGGCATCTTGGTTACCAAAAATTTCGTGATGTTTATATTCAGGTCCAACATAACGTTCAAACACAGCAATGGCATTTGGAATTACTTGTGGTTGACCTTTGTAGTCTGCAATCACAGCATCAAGTAAAACAGCGTTGTCGGGTGCATCTGTTCCCGGAAGAATAGATGAGGTCAGCGTACCCATACCATATTCGCCAGAGTCTAAATAAGATTTGAAGTACCATCCAATATCAGGGTCACCATATGGAACTACCATTCCACCCAAGTTCCCTTCATACATGACTTTCCGCTTCACACCTTTATCTTTATAGGTCACTGTTGAAAGCTGTAAGCCAACACGAGAATCTAACGCTACATGCAAACACCAATTCCCCCAATGTATGGTTTGACCTGTAATGCTAAAGTTTTTGCCCTCAGGTTCAGTAATATTGAGTGGTTTTAGCTTACTTGCTACTGGCTTATTCGACATATAAGGTCGATTTGCCATTGGCACAGGAATGATCGCGCCTTCTTCAATCTTAATAATTTTTTCTTTATCTAAATCAACTACAGCAACTAGATTTTCAATCGGATGCGCCCAGTAGTTACCATCCCCAACATCGAGGTAAGCAACAACTTTTAATATATTGAGTTGTTTATCCAGACCATCTTTACCGCCAAAATATCCAACAGTTAGTGGTGTAGCAATCACTTTCTTCACATCGGTAATGCCACGTTTGCGCAATGCATCTTGATATTCTTTACTCGTCTCAATTACACGCTGTACAGCTTCAAAATTATCGAGCAACACCATTCCATGAGTGTCTTTAAGTACATTCCATTTGGTGACTTGTTGAGTGTTAAGATTAACTTCACCTTCAATCGCTTGATTGCCCTTTAACAAAATAAATGAGGCAATACGATCTTCTTTAAATTCTTTGTGATTGATAAAGTAATCCCAAACTTTGGCTTTTTCTGGTTCTTTTAACTTTAACTCGGCAAAACGCATATTTTTATAGGCGTATTTCGAGCTGTTAATGACATCAAATGTCTTTTTAATTTCGTCAGAATTTAAGCTATTGAGAGGATGAAAGGTATTTTCAATTTTGAAAGTTTGATCTAAACCAGACTGGAATACTTCATTAAAAAAGTCTTTTCCAATAACAGGTTTACCATCTTTAATTAATAAAGGCACGCTGAGCTTGAAAGGCTTGCCATTAACCAAAACCTGATCTGAATTGGGTTTGGCTCGAACCACCATAGAACCCTTGGTAATCATATAAGTATTGGTAAAATCATCTTTTACAACTTTGGCGCCTTGCTCACTCATGTTTTGATAAAGTGACACCATTTCGGCCTTTCCACCATGAGCATAAGCTTGAGTATTTAATCCCCAAAAGCTAGCAGCTATTGATAAGTTAAGTGCCAATATTTTTTGTATGTCATTCAATAATCGTTGTTTACGCATTGGTTTCATCCTTTTCATCTATCCCTGAACTATCTGAATCAGACAGTTAAAAATGCACTTCCCTGTGAGTGAAATTCATTAGACCAACTTAATAGTTTTAAGGTTATTAAGCTTATCTAACCTGCTCTAATGAATTTAATTTCAACACAGTTACATAGGGCTAGCTTGTTTAAGAATGACCTAGAACTTGTCTAAAAATGACATCAAAAGATGAAAGGTTTAAGCCGACACACCCTCTCTAAATTCTTTAGGAGAAATACCATAAGTCTTCTTAAAGATTTTTGAAAAATGCGCGCCATCCCAAAAGCCCCATTTCAAAGCAATTTGGGTAATCGAGCTTTGTTTATTTCTTTTATCAAGTAAATCTGCTTTGACTTTTTCTAAGCGTTTGAGCTGTATATATTTGTTAATAGATAGATTTTCTTGAAGAAACAGACGATAGAGATGACGTAACGACACCCCAATATGTTCTGCAATTAATTTAGGTGTTAAATCTGGTTTTGCTAAGTTTTCTATAATATATCGCTCGGCTTTTTCCATCAGATTATTTGAGCTATTAATATTTTTATAATTGATTGTCGGTTTGATTAAGGCAATCAGCGCATCTTCAAAAGCATTACCATCTTCGGTTGCATACCAGAGTTTAATATTTTCAGCAGACATGTTTTTCAAAATATTCTTGAGTAAAAAACCACTCATATTTTGAGTAATCAGTTTTCCAAAATATTCAGTACTAATATTTTCTTTAAGTAATTTTTCACGGGACAAATGCACTGAAATCTGGCTTACCAAGCCTTGCGGATACATCGAAATAGTTTCGACTGGATCGACCAACACAATATCGCCTTCATTCAGGCTTAGCGTTTCATTTTTATACTCGAGCAGCATTTTTCCCGAATACTGCAAAATCAAAAAGCAAAAACGATTATTCACTCGATCGATTTCATCGGCTTTTCGGACAATCTTATTTGCATTATTTCTGATAAAAGCAATTTCGGTATCACCCAATAAAAAGCATTGGACCTCACCAATGAATAAATTACGGGTGCCGTCAAAATCTGTTTCAAAATTTCCGCAAACATTCTTGATATGGTGTGTCCAATTCAACAATGCATCACTTACATATTGGTTCATCCCTTACCTCTCTATACACGTGCCACCGCGAAATATTTTCTTTCGCTGTAGTTCACTGTCTTGGCTTATTTGCAATCATGTTTTATTGATAAACAAATTGTGTGCCAAAAATTCCTTATCCTTGGAATTCTTTTGATTATAGTCAGCTAGATGTAAAGAAGCTGATAAATCAATTCAATTTATCAGCTTAATGAGGCTTATGCTACTCCTGCAAAGTCTCGCAGCATGGTAATAAAAATATCCTTTTGTTCCTCAGAATACTTTTTAAACACCTCATTTTGGTGGCTATCGGCAATATCAAACAAATACTGCGCCGTTTGTTTACCTTTCTCGGTCAGTGCATACAAATTATCGTGATCAACCAATAGCCCTTCAAATTTTAGAATTTCAGCAGATCTTTCAACTTCCTGCATTGGCATGGCAATATCTCGTGGTAAATCTTCTTTACTTGAAGCAGTTCCACTTGCCAAAACAAGCAAAAGACATGATTCACTGGTACGGAACCCAGAAGCCATTTGCTTAGGGATATAGTCGGTTTGATAAGCTTTAAAAGCACGGCTCATTAAGTAACATACATTATTATATAAGTGCCCATAATGTGTCTGGTCTACGCCGTTCTGTTCAGTCTGTTTAACTTGAAGGCTTGGATGCGGCATTACACAAGAATATGCACCTTGATGGTAGACCAACGGGCTTCGCCCTTGGTCATGAAAACGAACCACTTTACCAACAATAATCCAGTGGTCACCGCCTTCAATAACTTGATAACGTTCGCACTCAAACACCGCAGAACAATTTTCTAAAATGGGTGCGCGTCCAGCACCAAGTTGAAAATTGGTGTCTGCAAATTTATCAATATTACGTCTCGAAAACTTATTAGACAGCTCAATTTGCGTGCCCGATAAAATATTGACGGCAAAATGTGTCGCTTCTTCAAATACCGAAAAACTTGAAGACTTTTTATCAATACTCCATAAAATAAGTGGTGGATCGAGTGACACCGAGTTAAAACTATTTGCGGTTACACCGACTTTCTCACCTTGTGCATTTTGTGCAGTAATAATAGTAACGCCTGTTGCAAAATTTCCTAATGCCCGTCGGAACTGTAATGGATCGACCGTAAACTCATCTATTTGTTGTAATACATTCATCATCTTTCTCCTAAACCTTCTCTTATATCCATATAAATCGCGAGAGCATTAGATATCTAAAACTAGTCTCGATGTTTTAGAGCGCGAACAGCACACCAATATTTGTTCATTGCTGGCTTTTTCTTCATCAGTAAAATAAACATCTCGATGATCAGGTTCACCTTCAATCACATCGCACATGCAGGTTCCGCATACGCCTTGCTCGCAAGACATTTCAATCTCGATGCCTTCTTTAGCCAAAGCCTGCAAAATAGTTTCGCCAGCCTCTACCATAATGATTTTTCCACTACGCTCAGCCACCACCTCAAATGAATCTCCAGAAGTGTCAGTTTCGACTTGGAAATATTCTTTGTGGATTTGCTGCTCAGGAAAGTCGTGAGTCGTGGCGAGGTTAATCACCCAGTCCATGAAACCGACTGGACCACACGTGTAAATATGGCTTTCCGAGTCAATATCTTTAATAGCAGATTGAAAAAATGCTCGGTGGCTTGCACCTTCGGATTTAAAATGGAAGGTTGTGTATTTTGCTAACTCACCATTTTTAATTTCCTCAACAAAAGCACAGTTTTCAGCACTAGCGCCACAGTAGTGAAGTTCAAATGATGCCCCTTCATAGGCAAGTTGATATGCCATCGTGATTAACGGCGTAATGCCTATTCCACCACCAATCAATACGCTGTGCTTGGCTTTTAAAAGTGGAAATAAATTTTTTGGCTCACTAACCTGAATTTGCATGCCATCTTTAATTTCATCAAAAGCCGAGACTGAGCCACCACGTGATTCAGGGTCACGTAAAATTCCAAGGCGGAACTTCCCTTCGTCATTTGGATTTTGGCAAAGTGAATATTGACGCACCATCCCATTTGGTAAGTGCACATCAATATGTGCACCCGCTTCAACTTTTGGCAATGTTGCAGAAGTTGCAGATTCAAATTCCATGACTGCAATATTTCCACCTTCAACATGGCGATTTTTAACGACAACATCATAAAGTGTAGTCATGATTCAACTCCCTTTTCATGCTTAAGCTACGTGCTTAGCGCATGAATAAACCACCGTTAATATCCCATGTTGCACCAGTCACAAACCCCGCATTTGGACTCGCGAGCAACCCACAAGTTTCAGCAATAAAATGCATGCTACCTAAGGCTTTAACCGGAATATTCTGGATGAACTGTTCCATTTTTTCGTCTGACACCACACTATGAACAATCGGTGATTCCATTGGTCCCGGTGCAACCGCATTGACCGTCACACCTTTTGCAGCAAACTCTTTGGCAAAAATTTTGGTTAACGTCACAATCGCACCTTTGGTTGCCGCATAGTGTGCACCCGTTGCAGTGCCACCGTTTTGCCCCGCTAAAGACGCCATATTAATGATGCGTCCATAGCCTTTTTTAGCCATATATTGGCCAATAATTTGGCAAGCCTGAAAAGTGCCACGTTGGTTAACTTGAGTCACCCAATCAAAATCGGCTGCGGTAATTTCTAATACTGGCGTTGCCTTGGTGACAGTTGCATTGTTAATCAACACATCAAGTTTAGAAAACCTCTCTTCAATCCATTGCACCACGGCATGAAAATCTGCTTCGACTGAAATATCTAATTTCACAGGAAACATATTTTGTGCATATTGACTTTGTGTCTTTGCATTTTCGGCCTTTTCAAGCGTACTGGCTGACAAAATCACTTGATGGCCTTGGCTCGCAAAATATTCAGCAATCACATTACCGAGTCCTGAAGCAGCCCCTGTCACTAAAACAACTTGTTTCATTTGCTGCTCCTAAAGAATGTAGCTAATACCGGCTAAAGTATCTGTTGAGTTAACCAAATTAATGATTTTACGTTTAATCTTAAAACCAGTATCGGCATCACGAGTTAGATGGTAAGTAATATCTGCGGTGTAATGCTTGAGGTTTTCTTTACGGAACTCACGTAAGTTTTGAGCACAGCGTAAAACGATTTCATTATCTTGGTCTTGAATAACTCGTACACGAGAAACACTGCGTACCGTATTTGCCTTAGGTGCAGTTGAAATCGCTTCACCATTTTCAAGACGCTCTACACGTAAAGTACGCATATGGTTATCGTCATAGGCATAATTTAAGTTGTTTTCGTAGTCAGTGAGGTTTGGGTCAATCGGAATGATATAAACGCCTTTTTCATTCCATAAATTGAGCCATTCACGATATTCACTGTGGTCTAACATGTCTGCTTCAGCCCAGATGAAAGCAGTGACTTCATTTAATAATTGCAGATTCATATTCATTGCTCTCTCCTTAAGCCGTCATCATCTTTTTCCACTGCTGATAGGCTGCACGCATACCTGTTTCAGCACTGACATCACTTTTTAAGCCATCTTCAGTTTTGACTTCGCCCGGTAAACCGCGGTTCAACATGATCCATAAATCATTGCCTGCATTGGCGCCGTGTTGAACACGTTCCCAAGCTTCAGAGTCATCTGGTGTACCAAAACCAAATGGACCTTGGAAATGTTCATGCAAACGTAAGCGGTATTGGTTGGCAATTTGCGGACCACCGTCCATCGTAATCACCGAGTGATGAATTTCTGTTTCAGCAACTGAGATTGGCTGTAACACACGGAAGAATGCCATTGAACATGCAATATTCGGGAATAAATTTAAGTTAAAGCCAGAGCCACCGACAGCACGAACAATACGGCGCACTTCTAATTCTTCATGGCCTTCGTCGCGCAAAGCTTGAGCTAAGTCTTCAAAACGTTCTTGAATTGGACGCTCCATGAGCTCTTCGTCTAAATCAACCAGTTCAGGAATCATTACCATCACACTGTGACCATTTCCTAAATCTTCAACAAAACCCGGCTGGTTTTCGAAGTTAAAGAGTTCTTCGGTTTTTTCATCTACAGAACTTAAGAATGACTTGTGTACCAATGGGAAGTGATAAGCATCGGTGGTATTTTCAAGCTGAATTTTCCAGTTACCAGGGAAACGGAAACGGTGTTCACCCAACACTTTAATTGGATAACCAGCCCCTTGTTTCATAAACAGGTCAATCCATTTTTTTGCAGGTCCAAGGAACTCTTCAAGCGGCTGAATGTCTTCTTTAAATGAAGCGAAGATCATGCCGCTATATTCTTCTACACGTAGACTCACCAGCGGTAATTCTGACTTATCTAAACAGTTACCGTAGCTTTCTGGAGATGGCACACCGCGTAAACTACCATCAAGCGCATAACTCCAACCGTGGTATGGGCATACAAAACTATTGGTTTTTCCTTTTTTATGTTCACATACGGTTGCTGCACGGTGACGGCAACGGTTTAAAAGTACATGTACTTTCTTTTTACGGTCACGCACCGCAACAACAGGCTGTTTACCGATGTTAATGGTTTTATAGCTTCCGCCTTCCGGAATTTCGCTGGCATGGGCAACCCACACCCAAGTGCTATAAAAGATTTTTTCCATTTCTTCATCAAAAATGCGCTCATCTTTATAAAGAGAAGTATGGGCACGGTCACTTTTAACTAAAGTTTCGTAATCAGTGCCAATGTTATGCGTCGGGATAATACTGTTCATATCAATAGTCCTTTTAAATATGTCCTGGGTCATTCCTGGGAAGGTACCGGCAATTCAGCTTCACTGTGCCAATGCGATACGGGACGACTGAAAATATTCTGTGTTTGGAAATGTTTAATTTTCCATGTTCCATCTGCTTGCTTTTGAAACTTCACACTGAGCTTTGCTGTATTCAGATGACTACGGCCATCTTTAAACGTCGAAGTTTGCAACATAAGCCATGAAGAATTTGCATCATTTTGATTTACATAAATTTGTTCTGAATTTACAAAGTGTGCATTCATGACAAAGTGAGACTCTTTTTGGGTGTAACTTTTAAACATGTCGTAAATCGACTGCCAAGACTCATATCGACCAAACGATTTGGCATATTTCTCACCAACACCTTCCCAAATGCAGTCTTGATCAAAAAGATTCATGAGTTCATCAAGATCTGTATTTGCATTGAGCTCATCACAGATTTCCATATAACGGTTCAGGCAGTTACGAATAGCGTTATGGGCTTCTAACTGTTCTAGCCGCTCTATGATTTCTGCAATATCCACTTTGTCAGTCATTGCGGTCGCCTTAACGTTGGATAATCAATTCACGCCCAACACGAGCTTCAACTTTGCAATATTTCCAAAGTTTGTATGGACCTTCGCCAACCACCGTAGTTCTAAACAAGTTACAAGCCGCGTGTACGGTTTCAATATCTGGAACATCTGCAAGCAAGTACGTTGTCCAAGGCCAACCTGCACTTGGACCAACCATACTTTGGTCATCATCGAGATTTCCAAAAACATGCACACCTGGTAAGTCATGAATGCCATTCCACATTTCACCAAATGCTGCCCAAACTGCTTTTGCTTCAGCAGGTTCCGCATCAAAAAAGTTTTGGTTAATACCCATGCAGAACAAAACGCGTAATGATTTTTTAGCTTCCATCTCAATATCCTTTTAAAAATTAAACTTATAAATAACCTGGGGTTGGCTTTAACCCAAAACTGATTGAGCCTGCATTTTGTAAAGTCGCATCACCCATAAAGGCATGCTGGGTCACCACATTGGTGTCGTTTACAAAACGGCTAAATGGATTGTTGGTATAGATCGCTGTCATGCCCGCGAGCATTTGCATTTTTCGGGTCACTTTGGCGCAAACTCGAGCTGCATGGGTACATGCCAGACGCATATCGCTAATTTGTTCAGCAGTTGCCTCATGTCCAGCAATAATTTCATTCCAAACAATGTCCATGGTTTGATAAAACCAAGACTTTGCAGCCTGAAACTCTGCGTCTGCTTGAGCGAACTCATATTGAGTCACTGGGCGGTGGGCAATTTCTGATCCGCCTGTAATAGATGCTTTACCAGGTGCCAATTTTTCAAATTCCTCTAATGCAGCAGCTGCAACGCCAATACCCACCACCGTTAACACTTGAGTAGCTAAAGAGAGTGACGGATATTTAAAAAATGGCTCACTGAGTTTTGACGGTTCGCCACGTACAAAGGTCCATTTCTTTTCGACCAATACATCTTCGACTACCAAATCGTGGCTTCCCGTACCTTTTAGGCCAACGGTGTCCCATGTCATTTCGATTTTGGCTTTTTTGGCAGGCATCACTGCCATGCGTGGTAAGCCTTGCATTTCATTGTTTTTAAGCGGTGAAATTCCTACCCCAACAATGTCAGCTCCCATACACCCACTTGAGAATTTCCAGCGTCCACGAACCACTACACCTTCATCGGTAATTTCGGCAGGTTGCGGTGGAAAAATACCTCCAGCAAAGACCACATCAGGTCCGTTTTGGTACAACTCTTTAAGCGTTTCTTCTGGCAAGCTTCCTAAATACGCAGGGCTCATACCAAAACTTGCCACCCAACCCACTGAACCATCAGCTTTAGATAATGTTTCGATCAATTCACAAAACTGCCGTGGTGAACATTCGTCACCGCCAAAACGTTTCGGAACCAATGCACGGTAAACACCGATTTGCTTAAGCTTTTCAATAACGTCTTGGCTCACATAAGCCTGATTATCAAATTCACCTGTACAGGCACGCTCACGAATTTCTTGACACAAAGCATCTAAGTCAATTGCTTTGTCTTGAGAAGCAAACTCCATTTTAGATAACTTATTCATCATCTAACTCCTTGTAATTTATTGCATTGCATCAACACAAAATTTAGCTATAGCGCATAATTGCTCATCGTTTTGATGCTTTGATACGATCTGTAAGCCCACAGGTAAACCTTCACTGGTTTCAAGTGGCACTGAAATGGCGGGATGTCCTGATAAATTAAAGGGACGAACTAAAGCCGTCAGATTCAAAAAAGCGACTGTATTTTCAGCTTCAGCAACTTTTGGTGGAATTTGCGGAAGTGTTGGTAAAATCAATGCATCATATTTTTCTAATAAAGCATCAAGTTCTTGAGTCAGCTGCTGCTTCACAACTTCGGCTTGCTTTACTTGCTCTAAGGTAGTTTCAGCAGCTTTTAACAGGCGATTATTTACATCATGACCAATTAAACCTGTTTTGGTTAACTCACCAAAAGCTTGCCAGTTTTCATAATTAATAATCTGCATGCCTGCGTCATAAGCCGCGTCAAAATGTTCAACTTTTTCTAAAGTGGTCTGTAAATTCGCTTTTTGAAGCGCTTGATGAATACAGTTCCAAATAACCTCATCTGCTTTTACATCTAAAACAGCAAGTTTTGGTGCGCTAGTACATTCAGTAGGCTTGAAAGTTGGGTCAATAATTTGCATGGCTTTTTCAATCATTTCGACTGAATTTGCAAAAGGGCCAACGCAATCTAAAGAACTTGACGGCGGATATACGCCTTTTCGACTTACACGACCAAAAGTCGGTTTTAAACCAAAAACACCGCAGCACGCAGCGGGCATACGAATAGAGCCACCCGTGTCGGTACCTAAAGTAAAGTCAGCTTGTTTTGCTGCAATAGCCGCAGCCGAACCACTTGAAGAGCCACCAGGAATAAGTTCAGGATATTTTGGATTAACTGGTGTACCAAAAGCGTGGTTAATGCCAGTAATTCCAAAAGCCAATTCGTGCAAATTTGTTTTCGCAATAATTTCACAATCTGCTTTTAAAATGTTTTTAACGACCTCAGCATCATCCTGAGCAGGTTCAACATCTAATAAAGCGCGACTGCCAGCAATGGTTTTTAGACCCTGAATATCAATTGTATCTTTCACCATCACCTTGAGCTTGCCATTTCCTTTATGCACGCTTTGGCTAACAATATTCATTCACTTTTCCATGTATTTTTATCCATTGATTAAAATATGGGAAAATTTAATGGAATTGTCAAGTATTTTTTATAATTTGTACTCAAGGAAATATGCAAAATTTTGTTTATAATAGGATTACCCTTTTTTCCTAAGTTATTGCTTAGCTATGCTTGATCATTTAGAACAATTTCTTCCTAATAAAGAACCGTCGAGTATTCAAAATTTCCCTTTTTTTTGGATTTCCCAAGTTAATGGAAAGTATTCTCAACTTATTGAAAAATCAATAAAAAAACTAGGAATCGACAATACACGCCGTAAAATTATTTTAAGTACCAATGCCCTTGGAGAAGCAAGTATTACCGATATTGCTAATCTTTCGACGTTAAAATTAACCACTGCAACCAAAGCTGTATATCGGTTAGTTGAAGATGAAATTGTTGAAGTCTACTCTTCTACTTCGGATGAACGGATCTCAATGGTGAAATTAACTGCCAAAGGCGTTGAGCTGGTTGAACAGATTAATCAGATTAGTGTTGTGACCTTGGCTGGTATTTTGAATGCTTTTTCAGAAGATGAACTCCACAATCTAAATAATCAGTTGAAGAAATTATTTGATCTGATGCCTTCAAGCTAACTTAGGTCTCTTATTCATCTTGTTTTAAACATGCAAGAGTAAGCAGAAAACCGATATGACCTTCTGCTTACTTTTTTAAAAATTATTAATATTTATCAAAAACTTAAAATCATAAAACATAATTTTCTTCCTACAAATCATAATAATTTATAAATTTTCTGATTGTTTAAATACCTATTAGGTATCCAAACATACTTAATAAGTAATGGAATTTTACATATAAAAAGAAAATAATATTTCCATCATATAGAAATTCTAACCCTCTTCTTTAACTATCTTTGTCTGTATATGCAGTTTGTATGTAAGGCAATTCTTCAATCAAACAGGTTATTTATTTTTCAAAAGTTATTGGGGGGACACCAAACTATCTTTTAGGAAACATAGATAGCCGAGATTCAACTTCTCTAAAAGAGTTTTATACATAAGGATTAAGTGTATGAACCAAAGTAATATTGCTGTTGAAAGGACACAAAAGAAAACCAATGCATATGCATGGTACGTGGTCATACTTTGTATGTTGGCCTATATATTTTCATTCATTGATCGCCAAATTCTGGCGCTTATGATCGAGCCGATCAAAGCCGATCTTCAACTTTCAGATACCCAGTTTAGTCTATTACATGGCCTTGCCTTTTCACTGTTTTACGCCGTCATGGGTTTACCTTTAGCCTATATTGCCGACCGTTTTTCACGCCCAAAGCTTATCTCAATCGGTATTATTGTCTGGAGTTTGGCAACAGCCACGTGTGGTTTAAGTAAAAACTTTATTCAACTATTTTTAAGTCGTATGGCTGTTGGTGTAGGCGAAGCTGCTTTATCTCCAGCCGCTTACTCGATGTTTAGCGATATGTTCAGTAAGGACAAACTCGGTCGTGCTGTCGGGATCTATTCTGTTGGAGCGTTTTTAGGTGGCGGTATTGCCTTTTTAGTCGGCGGTTATGTCATTAATTTACTTAAAGGCGTGACTTTAATTCAAGTTCCTTTATTAGGCGCACTTAAGGCATGGCAAATCGCTTTTTTAGTGGTGGGTTTACCCGGCATCATTATTGGTTTGCTATTTATCCTGACAGTTAAAGACCCAGCCCGTAAAGGTCAGCAGCTCAACCAAAATGGACAAGTTGACCAAGTTAAATTCACACAATGTCTTCAGTTTATTAAAAAGCATTCAAAAACCTTTGCCTGTCACTATTTAGGTTTTACCTTCTATGCTATGGCGCTCTACAGTCTTACTAGTTGGACACCTGCATTTTATATCCGAAAGTTTCAACTCGCTCCAACAGAAACAGGTTACATGCTCGGTACCATCCTGTTAATTGCAAATACATTAGGGGTGTTTTGTGCAGGTTGGTTAAATGATTGGTTTATCAAAAAAGGACGCCAAGATGCTCCGATGATTACGGGTGTGATTGGTATTGTTGGTCTTATTATTCCAATTTCGTTTTTTACCCAAACAGATCAGCTTTGGTTGTCGGTTAGCTTATTGATTCCTGCGATGTTCTTTGCGTCTTTCCCTCTGGTAATTTCGGCAACTGCCTTACAAATGTTAGCGCCAAATCAATTTAGAGCACGCCTTTCAGCTCTCTTCCTTTTGATCAGTAACTTAATTGGGCTTGGTATTGGCACAACATTGGTCGCAATCATTACAGATAAAGTTTTTGCTAATCCTTTAATGGTTGGCTCATCTTTATCTATTGTTGGTGGGTTCTCTTGTGTGCTGGCTTTAATTTTACTTTTCAAAGGCTGCAAATTCTTTAGTGAAAGCATGAAGCTTGAAAAATTAAATTAATTGAAGAAATCACCCGCTATTTAACAGTGCTCCCTTTAAGAACTTAGGGAGTACTACACAAATATTTCACAATACGTAATGCCTAGGACTGGCGCATAGATTTTGGAAATGGATTATGGAATTATTACACCGCTTTAAACCGCAGCCTTTAGCTATAGCAACTTTAATATTGATGTGTGGCAATTCATGGGCTGCAAACTCGAATCAGCAAACTGAAGATGAATGGAAACTCACTTTAAAAAATGCCTACATTAATCGTAATTTTGATAACGATGCCTTAAAAGATACTGGCAGTTGGTCTCAGGCAGCCTCTTTATTTTATAAATCGAAAATGCATGACACCCCACTAGTAATAGCAGACAAGCCAATCACCATTGGTGCCGATGCTTCTATTCAATACGCTGTTCGTTTGAGTTCAGATAAACATGTCGCCGACACCGTTTTACCTTTTAATAAGGAAACCCAATCTCAGGCATCTGACTATTTAAAATACGGTGCCACATTAAAACTTGGCTATGACAAAACTTTATTAAGCGTTGGTGAGCTTTGGTTGGATTTACCCGTAACTGCTGTCGATGCCAGTCGTCAGTTACTCACTTCGTATTGGGGAACCAATCTTAAGTCGCAACTTTCAGATCAACTCTATGCCGAAATTGGTCGGGTTGAAAAAGTCTCGCCACGAAATGAAGAAGACTTTAAAAAGTTTTCTTTCACTGCAAATGGAATTACTAAAGAATCTGATGGTTTGAATTATATTGACCTGCGTTATCAATTTACACCGTCTTTAAAGGGTGAATATTACTTTGGTAATTTAGAGGATCTGTATAACAAGCATTATGTAGGACTTGAGCATACATGGAAGCAGCCAACTTTTGCCCTAACTTCCAAGTTTAAATACTTCAATGCCAAAGATGATGGCAATACTTTTGATATTGATGCGCAGAACATCGGCCTACTTGAAACTGTAAAAGTGAAAAACCATACCTTTGGTTTAGGTTATCAACAAATTATTGGTGAATCAGCTTATCCACTACCAGATGGCTTCTTACCTGAAACCTATTTTATTAACTGGAACGCAACCGGATTCTTTAAAGAAGACGAAAAGTCTTACCATGTGATGTATGGTTACGACTTTAAGGACTATGTACCGGGCTTAAATGCGATGGTGAAATATGTTTATGGCCATGACTTCAAGGCAGCCAATGGCGAGAAAAATCACGAAACTGAGTCAAATGTCATTCTGAACTATGCATTTCAACAACCTTACTTAAAAGGCATTGCCCTGCAATACATTCGTATTGATTACAATGTTAAACATGGCAATGATTTTGGTGAAGACCGTCTATTCGTCAATTACACCAAGAAGTTCTAAAAATAAAAAAATTACCCCCTAAATTTAGGGGGTAATTTTTATCCTAATTTATTGACCAACCTTAAAGGCAAAACCTTCATTGCAATACTCATCGGTAACCATGGCCACTGTGGTACATAAGCTTTCACGGGTTGTTTTTCGATAGCTTTAACCAGTGCTTTGCACCCTGTTTTAGCATCGACTTCAAATGGCAAATGTTTAGCACCTTCATTCATTTCAGTGCGAATGTAACCTGGGAAAATTGTAGAAACTTTAATTGGGGTATCCAGTAATTCAGCACGAATACCTTCAGCCAAGTGAGCAACCGCAGCTTTACTTGCTGCATAGGTCGATAAATGTTTTGGTAATCCACGCATGGCACTCATGGATGACATCACCACCAAATGACCTGCGTTTTGCTCTCTAAAAATTTCAACCGCCGCTTCACACTGCGCTAAGGCAGAAATAAAGTTGGTTTCAGCGGTGGCTTTGTTAATTTCAAAATTACCTTTACCAATACGACGACCATTTCCGACTCCGGCATTTACAATAATTCGGTCCAAATAACCAAACTCTTGCTTAAATGCACGAAAAACTTCGAAAACCTGATCGTAATGAGTCACATCTAGACTTTTTGCAATCACCTGAATGCCATATTCATTTTCAAGTTCGGTTTTTAAAGTCTCTAATCGATCTAAACGGCGTGCACAAATCGCTAAGTTATAGCCTTTCGCTGCAAATTCATGAGCCATACCCGCACCCAACCCAGAACTTGCACCTGTAATTAAAATTGTCTTTGCCATGCTTTTATCCTTATTTTTAAATCCATGTCAGCAAATCTGGACGCTCAGCTTTTATAAAATGATGTTCATTTAAACTTAAAACCTGAGCTTCATTTCCAACTAAACGTAAAGTGGTGAGACTTGTATTGGTAATTGCCCAGTTCAAGGCAAAAGTTCGATTTGGACTCAGTTCAAGTAATTTGCCAATTGCTACAGAAATCACACCACCAGAGGTAAAAACGACTGCATAACGAGGTTTGGTTTTTGCCAATTCATCACAAAGTTGTTGTAGTGCTGTTTCAACTCTGTCTTTAAAATGCGGCCATGACTCATCATATTCATGATGAAAATCGCCATCTGTCCATCGTCCAATTGCGCCTTCGAATATTTTGGCAAGATATGCACGCGGGTTCTGTTCTTGTGCTACGTCAGCTTTTAACAACTCAGGCTGTTCAAAACGTGGTTCATAGCGTGCAAAAACCTGTTGATGGTTAAACTCGTTCCATAAACTATTGTGATTAATCACTGCATCTGGAAAGCATTCATTTAATGCGAGTTGTGCAGTTTGCTCGTGGCGCTGCATGGTACCTGCAACAACATAAGGTTGTTCTTTCAATATTTGTTTAAAATAACGACCTAATAAAGTCGCTTGAGCCTCACCATTTTCAGACAACTCATCATAGTTACTTTTACCAAATGATGCCTGTCCATGTCTTACCAGATAAATTGTGGTCATTTTCTTAAAATACCCTGTATTTTCTGTAGAGATTGCTGAGCAAATTCCGATTCTTGAATTTTTTGCTGCCCAATAAGTTTTAAAGCTCTTATATGTAACGCATGAATGACGATCCAGAAATCTTTAAAAGCTGGATTTCGCGTTTGTTTATGGTAATAGCGGTAATAGATTTGCTGAGCAATCACTGCTAAACGGAATACGCCAAATACCTCATAAAAAGCCCAGTTTTGAGGGTTCAAACCTGTTTTTTTCAGGTAATAATCAACAACTTCTTTACGAGAGAACATTCCCTTTAAATGGGTAGGTTGACGGCGTGTCGATCTAAAAATCATATTATCCGTAGGTTCAACCCAATAGGCTAAAGCACTGCCTAAATCCATTAATGGATCACCCAGCGTTGCCATTTCCCAATCCAGCACGCCAATCACTTCTGTTGGATGCTGTGGATCTAAAATCACATTATCAAATCGCCAATCATTATGAATAATGCAAGTCGTGGAATCTTGAGGGACATTATCTTTCAACCATTTTCGAACATATTTAAATGAAGGAACATTGAGCGTTCTGACCTTTTCATATCGTTTATCCCAACCTTCGACTTGTCTACGGCAATATCCTGTACCTTTGCCCAGTTCAGCTAAAGGCGTGTTTTCATAAGGAACTTGGTGTAATTCAATGAGCTTATCAAGCACATTTACACAAAGTTGGTGAACATCTTCTTCATTAAATCTAAGCTCGGGCGGCAATTTTGCACGAGGAATAATTCCTTCAATGCGTTCCATGACATAAAAATCACAGCCAATAACGGCTTCATCCTGACAAAGTGCCACCATTTTAGGAAGCACCGGATAATAAGGCGCAAGATTTTTTTGCACCATATATTCACGGGCCATATCGTGAGCCGACTTCGCTTTTGTTCCTTTTGGAGGACGTCGTAAAATTAAATCGGTATTTTCATACTTTAAACGATAAGTCCAATTTGAAGCACCACCTGTATATTGAGTAACGGCTGCTGAGCCGATCAACTCAACACCTTGGTTCTTTAACCAGCTTTCAACTGCTCCAATATCAAGTTCTTCACCTTCACGTACTTCACCGCCTATATCAATTACCGACATTCTAATTTCCTTTAAACTTATACTTTCTTATGACGACCGTAACCACGTTTGGCTAACTCTAATTTGGCAATCATGCCTTTATGTACTTCATCTGGACCATCAGCTAAACGTAAACTGCGTGCTTGAGCAAAGAAACCTGTTAATGGTGTATCTCTTGAAACGCCCGCGCCACCATGTAGCTGAATCGCCATGTCGACTACTTTTTCTAAAACACTTGGAGCCACCACTTTAATTGCAGATATTTCTGTTAAAGCGGCCATATTTCCTAAAGTATCCATTTTATAGGCTGCATACAAGGTTAAAAGCCGAGCTTGGTCTATCGCTACCCGTGCATCAGCTACCCGTTCGAGGTTCCCACCGAGTTTTAAAATTTCTTTGCCAAACGCAGTTCTAGACATACCACGGTCAATCATCAGTTCTAAAGCTTTTTCAGCAGCACCAATACAGCGCATGCAATGGTGAATACGTCCGGGTCCTAAACGGCCTTGAGCAATTTCAAAACCTTGACCTGCACCACCAATAAAGTTTTCAAGAGGTACTCGAACATTATTAAAATGAACTTCACCGTGTCCATGTGGCGCGTCGTAGTCACCAAACACAGGTAACATCCGCTGAATTTCAACACCCGCCGTATCAATAGGCACTAAAACCATGGAGTGTTGATGATGACGGTCTTTGCTTTCATCTGGGGTATGAGCCATAAAAATAATGACTTTGGCATTTGGGTCACCTAAACCAGACGACCACCACTTTTTGCCATTTAAAACAATTTCATTTCCGTCGATGAGTGCAGTAGCTTGCATATTTGTTGCATCACTTGAAGCAACGTCTGGTTCAGTCATACAAAAAACCGAGCGAATTTTTCCGTCCAATAAAGGCTGTAACCATTGCTGTTTTTGCTGTTCACTACCATAGCGCCATAACAATTCCATATTTCCCGTATCTGGTGCATTACAGTTAAAAACGGTGGGTGCCAATAAACTACGACCAGTCAATTCGGCTATGTGTGCATATTCTTGAACTGATAACCCTGCACCGAGTTTGTCATCTGGTAAAAACATATTCCAAAGGCCAGCTTGCTTCGCTTTAGATTTCAGCGTTTCTAGAAGTGCTGGCCACTGCCATTTTTTCCAGTTTCCATCCGGATTTAGCTCATGTACTTCTTCCCAAAATTTTGCTTCAACAGGTTCTATTTCTTCTTGAATAAATTTTCTTGTTCGCTCGACAAAATCTTGAGCTGTTTTTGAGAGTTCAAACATTATTTTTTTCCTTTACATCATTATCTTGCCTTTACATCAACATAACTTGAAACTTAATATGAATGAAATGATTTTATTAAATAACTCATCATGAATAATATTCATAACTTACATGGGCTCGACTTAAGCTTTTTCCATCGAATAGATATCAACTTATATCCGCTTTTTATCGCGATTTATGAGCAAAAAAGTATTTCCAATGCTGCAAGCAGCCTTAATATTACGCAATCGGCAGCAAGCCATGCCTTGCAAAGGTTACGTCAACAACTTGAAGATGATGTATTTATACGTGTAGGTAATAAAATGTCTGCAACGCCTTTTGCAGAACAGATTTACCCCACTGTGAAGCAAGCGCTTTTAACCATTCAAAATATTAGCCAGCAGAAACATGTCTTTGACCCAACCAGTTTAAAAAACTTAAAAATCGCTGTGCATGATGAAATTGAGCCTATTATTCTTCCAAGACTTGCTCAACACTTTCAAAATCTTAATTTAGATTTGCAGTTTGTAAGTATGAAGCTAGATCGAAAAAATATTATGGCGGACTTGGCAACTCAGCAGCTCGATTTCGTGATTGATTTGGAACAATACTTATCTCCAAAAATTAGCTTTGACCATCTGGTAACAGACGAATTTGTCATTTGCAGTCAACTTAAAGAAGTCGATTTATCTCGTTATATCAATGGTCGACACATCGGTGTTTCTTCACGCCGTACGGGTGCTTTACTTGAAGATATTTATTTAAACCAACATCAAAAAATTTCAAGAAATGTATTCATGCGCTGTCAAAACTACTCAACAGCGTTACAAGTTTTAGATGCTCAAGCGAACGCAATATTGACTATGCCTCGAATGATTTTGCAGCATTTATCCTATAGTTCGGAAATTCGTTTGCATTCACTCCCATTTGAGATGACCAATATCAAAATGGGGATGTTTTGGCATGAAGATTTAAGGGATAATTTAAGGCATCAATTTTTGCGACATGAAATTATTAAACTTTTTCAGTAAAGCAAATTGATCTACTAACGCCGACATCGTACAAGGACCTGTCATGAGTAAAGATGAACGAATAATCCAGAATCAGGACAACAAGAAAACGATTCGTCATGAAGATTACATTGCTGGCATCGGTAAAGGCATGGCAATTTTAGATAGTTTTAGTAGCAATCAACATCGTCTAAACATTTCTATGGCTGCTGAAAAAACTGGACTTACCCGAGCGGCAGCAAGACGCCATTTATTAACTTTAGAATATCTAGGTTATCTTGAGTCAGATGGCCACTATTACTATTTAACTCCAAAAGTTCTTAAATTTTCGGGAGCATATTTGGGTGCAGCTCAACTTCCAAAAGTATCGCAGCCTTTATTAAACCTATTAACTAACCAAACCTCTCTTATTTATTCAGTGATGGTACTTGACGGTTATGAAGCCATTACCATTGCACGTAGTGCGGCACACCAACAAACTGACCGTGTAAATCCATACGGCCTACACTTGGGTAATCGCTTGCCTGCTCATGCGACCTCGGCGGGTAAAATTTTACTGGCACATTTAAGCCAAGAAGAACAATTGGACTGGCTTCAAAAATACCCACTACAGCGTTTAACCAAATATACGCATATTGAAAACGATAAATTTTTAGAGTTACTACAAGAGATTCGAGAACAAGATTGGTGTTATTCACGGGAAGAACATGAATTAGGCGTTCACGCACTCGCCGTACCTATTTATGGGCAAGACTTTAAAGTCGTTGCTGCTTTAAACATTGTTTCTCCAACCATGAAAACAACTGAAGAATATTTAATTCAACACATTTTGCCTTTATTGCAAGAGACTGCGCGGGATTTGAGACAAGTTCTTTAAATTTTACTTAGGCTATTTCTATGGGGTAAATTTTATTATTTGCTTAGGCTATTTTGTTGAGTGATAATGACTGGATAGATATGCTTAGGCTATTTTTAAAAGTAATTAAATGGAATTTTTAAATAACGGACGCCATTCGCTTCAGGTTCCGGAAGATTTCCTGCATTCATATTAATTTGAATTGAAGGCAAAATTAATTTTGGCATTGCCAAAGTTGCATCTCTTTCTTGACGCATTTTTATGAATGACTCTTTAGAAACTTGTCGGTTTAGATGAATATTGCTTTGCTTTTGAGTTTTTATATCTGTTTGACAGATGTATTCATCTCGACCTTCTGGCTTATAGTCATGGCACAAAAACATACGCATCTCATCAGGAAGAGTATAAAGCTGTTGTACCGAGTCATAGAGCGCGGCAGCACTTCCTTTAGGAAAGTCACATCTAGCCGAACCATAATCAGGCATAAATAAAGTATCACCCACAAAAACAGCATCAGCAATTACATAGCTTAAGCAAGCAGGTGTATGCCCAGGCGTAGGAATGTTATAAGCATCTATATCCCCTATTTTAAAATGCTCATGATCTTCAAATAAATAATCAAAAGGCTGATTTTCATTAAATTTTTTAAAGTCAAAATTATAGATAGTAGAAAAAGTTTCTTGTACTACTGAGATTTTTTGACTAATGGCAATTGTGCCACCCAATTTAGATTTTAAATATTGGGCCGCGGTCATATGGTCTGCGTGTACGTGGGTTTCTAAAATCCATTGCACTTTGAAGTTTTGAGCCAAGACATAATCGATAATTAAATCGGCATTAGTCGTTTTTGTAGTCGCCGAAGCTGCATCGTAGTCAAGTACACTGTCAATGATGGCGCATTGACGCGTAACCAAATCCGCAACAACATAGCTAAAAGTATTGGTATTTTCATCAAAAAAATCTTTTACTAGAGGTTGTTGCATAGGTTTAATTTCCTTTATTTAAGGCTCGGTAAATCAACATTCCTAATAACATTGCGACAATAAAATAAAGTGCTTCAAAATGTCCTAACCCAATGAGCGTTAAAGCGGGCGCTGGACATATGCCAGCTATTCCCCAGCCTATACCGAAAATAAAAGCACCAACAATTAGCCTTTGGTCAATCTGTGTATTCATTGGTAATTGAATTTGTTCATTAAAAAGTGTTTTTGGACTTTTTATAGCCTTTTGAAACGGAATAAATGCCACAGCAATAGCACCTAACATTACAAACATTAAGCTGATATTCCACTGTCCAAATATATCTAGAAACCCTAATACTTTTTCAGGATTAGACATACCAGAGATCATTAAACCCAATGAAAACAAGCTACCAAATATAAAAGCAAAGATATTTTTCATAGGATTACCCCAACACATGACGAATGATATAAACAGTTAACATGCCAGCAAACATAAAAACTGCTGTCGCTATCATCGAGCGTTTTGATAACCTGCTCATGCCACAAATACCATGGCCACTTGTACAACCAGATCCTAGTCGTGTTCCAAAGCCAACAAGTACACCTGCTAAAATAAGTACAAACGTATTGGCTTTAATTTCAATTTCTGGCTGATAAAAATAACCATATATGAAAGGTGTAATCACCAGTCCAGCAATGAACCAGAATGCAGAACTTTTAAAGGTGTCTTTAGTGGGATTTATGATTTGAGCAAGCAATCCACTAATTCCAGCTATACGGCCATTTATATATAAATATCCAACTGTTGCGATGCCCAGTAGCAAGCCACCCAAAAAGGCATGGATAATATTTAACATAGGTTCACCCAAACAATATATGTTTTTATAATATGTATTATACGCTGATTCTTTTAGAAATACTTAAAACAGAACTCTCAAGTATATAATTCTTCTTAACAAAAAAAGCCCCAATATTTTGGGGCTTTCATCATTAAATTAGATCTTTAATGCCTAATTGTTCAGGCAGCTTTTCCATGACTTTATTCAGTCTATTATTTGCTGGAGAGATACAACCTGTGTAATGGCTTAATTTTGTTTCAGTGCCATTTGGTTGAATCCATGAAATGTAATAGCTAGACATATCAGTTGCAGTTTGCTGACATCCACCAGTTTTCGCTTGTGTGCCTGTTTCTGGGTGATAAGTTTTTAAATCATCTGCAAGTTTTTGATAGTCTTTTACTGTGCCTTGAATTTCTTTAACACCTATAGCTTTAGTATATTGCTTGCCTTCAAAGCGAATTAAACCCGTAGGTGCTACTTCTACAGAATAGATTGGGCATGCACCAAAGCATGGGCTAGAAGCATAACGAATAGTTTCTTGTGTATTCGGTGCTTGCTGAACAGAAGCACAACCCATCAAAGCTAAACCAGATAAAGTTGCAAGAACCAAAAATCTCATCGTATCACCTATTATTATCAAGTGGCTTTAATTTATCAAATCATACACTTCTTGTCATTAAAGACTATTTTTTGTGATTGTTTTCATTAATTGATACACACCGCTGCTTAGGCTATTTTCATAATAATCAAATATTATAGTTTAGGTCGCATAAAAAAAGGCCCATCTTGCGATGAGCCTTAAGCCAATAAAAGCTTAAATTCCTGAAATACAAATTATTACTGGGTAGTAATAACCTGCGACGATCATTCTAACGTAATGCTATAAATTATATAAATATAATATAAATATATATTTACGCTTGTTTTTTCGGCAAAAATTTCCTACTTTTCAAGACTAAAAAGTTAATAATGTTTATTTCTAATTAAAATTCACAACCTTAAGTTAAACAAAACTTAATAAACAAATAAGATTTATTTATAGGTAAAACATTGTGAAAAAATATCTAACAGTTCGACTACATCTAGTGTTCAAGCGTTATCAATCTTAGGAATATTTTAGGTTTTGCAATAAGTTAAAGCACTTTTTTACTATTCGGTAAACCTATCTATATAAAACAATAGAACTTACTCTCAAGCTTTAATACAAAAAATATATTAAAGTTAAAGGCAAAAGAGAAATGCTCTCTTTTGCCTTAATTAATTACTGTTCTAAGCTATAAGCGACTACATAATCACCATGATCAGGAGACTGACGAGCACCGCCTGCCGTAACAACCACATATTGTTTACCTGTTTTCGGTGAAACATAGCTGATTGGAGTTCCTTGGCTACCTACTGGCATACGTGATTTCCACAGTTCTTTACCTGTAGATGAATCAAAAGCACGTAAGTAGTAATCTTGTGTTGCTGCAAAGAACACCAATCCACCTTGTGTTGCCATTGGTCCACCAATAGTTGGCATACCAATTGGTGCTTTTAAGCCCATTTTGATACCCATAGGCCCTGTATCTTCAACCGTGCCTAGCGGTACTTGCCATGCAACTTGACGTGTTTTTAAGTCAATCGCAGTCATGGTACCAAATGGAGGTTTTTGACACGGAATGCTAAGAGCCGACATAAAGCGGTTTTTATTCACTTTATATGGTGTACCTTTCATTGGCACAGCCCCCATACCCGTATTTACTTTTTCTCCACCACTCGCCTGAATCTTAATATCTTCAGGGGTCTGTTCCATTAACTGAATCCATAACCCAAGACGCATATCATTGACGAACATGTAACGATGAGTCGGATCAAAAGCAATGCTACCCCAGTTCATACCACCCAAAGAGCCTGGGAAGCTTAATGAAACATCAGTACCCGGTGCAGTAAATAGACCTTCGTAACGCATTGACTTAAAGTTAATACGGCACATGAGCTGATCAAACGGCGTTGCACCCCACATATCTGATTCGGTTAAAGTCTGATTACCAATTTGAGGCATTTCAACTGAACGTGGTTGAGTTGCGCTGTATTGCTCACCCGGAATATTTGCAGGCTTAACTGGCTGTTCAATCACTTTAGTTAATGGTTTACCAGTTACACGGTCAAGCACAAAAAATTGACCCGATTTGGTTCCAATGACAACAGCAGGTTTCGTCGTACCATCTTTTAATGGGAAGTCGACTAGACTCGGTTGCATTGGCAAGTCAAAGTCCCATAAATCATTATGAACAGTTTGATATACCCACTTTTCTTTACCTGTTGTTGCATCAAGTGCCAAAACAGAAGTGTTGTACTTATGATCTAATGGGTTACGGTTACCACCCCAAATGTCGACAGATGAGCTACCCATAGGTAAGAACACCGTATTCATTTGCGGATCATAAGACATTGCAGCCCAAGAGTTTGCCGAACTACGTTTATAAGTTTCACCTGGTTTAAGAACATAGTTAGGGTTTGGATTACGTGCATCAAATGCCCAGCGAAGTTTACCAGTAATGACGTCATAACCACGGATAACACCACCCGGCATATCTGCGGCAACGTTATCGGCAATACGGCTACCGACCACAATGGTTGTACCCGCAATAGTCGGTGCAGAAGTCACTTCAAAACGTGGAGCTTTGGTTCCAGCCCCAAGACCTTCTAACAGATCAACCGTTCCATTTACACCAAAATCAGCACAGCGCTGACCGTTATCTGCATTGACTGCAATTAAACGACCATCAGGTGTATTGGTATATAAACGGCGTGGACATGCCGTATTGGTTGCAACTGTGGTTACTGCATTTGCACCAGCCAAAGTTGGTTGTACAAGTGGCTTAGTCGAATCAAAGTATGCAACACCACGGCAGCGCTCCCAAGCATCGGCTTTAGAGTTCACCTCAGCTTTCCAGAGCTGTTTGCCTGAATCAGCATCGATCGCAAAAATATTATTATGCGGTGTACATAAAAAGACTTTATTCCCAACTTGTAGTGGGGTCATTTGGTCTTCCGCACCATTACCGCTACCCGTTGTAAAATCACCTGTTCTAAAACGCCAAGCTTCTTTTAGTTTATGAACGTTATCTCGGTTAATTTGATCGAGAGCAACAAAGCGACTACCACCTGCATCATTTCCATAGTTTTCCCAATTCATCTGTTTTTTAGCAGGATCAACTGGTACTAAAGGTAGCTTTTCACCTGAACTTGCTACTGTTGGATGTGGTTGGAACATTTGGTAGAGCGCAATCAACATACCAACAACAACTAATCCACCAACTGCATAAGATGAAGATGCCAAGCTAGTTTGAAATTGGTAGCGTCGAATTGAAGGTAAAGTAAATAATAATGCGGCAAAAAGACCAGCAGGAAACATTAACCGCGAGAATAACGGCCAAAATTCCCATCCCGCATCAACAAATGACCAAATTACGGTGCCAACAAAAACAGCCGCAAATATCCAGACACCAAGTGCCTTTTTACGAAAAATACTAAATGCAGAAATGGTAATCAACAGCCCTGCGACTAGGAAATACCAAGATCCACCTAATGACACTAGCTTTCCACCGCCTACGATGTAAAAAACACCAGTAGCCAATAAAACTAGGCCTAATAGAAAACACCATATTTTGAATAAGATATGAAACTTAGAATCTGACTCAGACATAGATCCTACTCCACATATACTGAACACAATAGTTCAAGCATTTGGGCCAGTTAAACTATGTCTAACCAGCCATCAACATTGTTAAAAATTGACTTTCACGCTAAGACCAGCCACCCAAGCATCATCGACCGCTTTTACACCAGCAGGTTGATGGATATATTGAATGTTTGGACGTAACATAACGGCCGGAGACCATTGATAGGTATAGTTCAACTCGACATTTAATTCGTCGTCTTGAATTGGAATATAGTCAGATGCAATCGCATCATAGCTATAGTATCCACGACTTTCGTTCGTTGCGATCTGCTTATCTTTAGCACGATCATTGACCACATAATTGGCAATACCAAAACCAATCGAATCATTTGGACGGCTATCAAACGGCCCTTTATACCAAAGTGCAAGTTGTTGTGTACTTTGAACAAAGGTGGTTGCTTTATCATTTACAACACCGTTCAAGCTTACGTATAAACCACGTTTAGGGTCTTCACCTTTATGGGTAAGTTGTTGCTGAGCATTAATCCAGAAACTTTGTTTTCCATCATGAACTTTGCCGGCAGTTTTAATGTCATTCGCTTCTGCTGTTGAGTACAACGCCCCTACTTTATATTCACCCGGTAAGCCATTAAAAGCAGCAAGTTTTGGTTTCCAAGCAAGTTCAACTGGTATGGTTGCGCCCTTCACGTTGTTCATATCCAGATTAAAACCATCACTGTTTGATTCGGTTTTAATATTGTCTGGATTGACTTCATACGCACCAATTCCAAAAGTCCACTCAGGCGCAAACTGATATTTAACGTTTGCAGCCCATACACCAACCGGTGAGTTATACCAAATTGAACCGATTGATTTTCCTAACTGTCCACCGCAAAGCAATAAGTTCTGAAACTCACATTGAGAACTATTAAAGTCCTCTGACATACCCATACGGCCAACTTTGGCCTGTACGGTGTTATCAGCGAAGCCTTTTTTGACCCATGCTTGAGATAAACGCCAGATTTTACCGCGGCCATAAATCTCTTGAGCATTGCCTAATTGACTAGAACGTGGGTCTTTAATACGCTCGAGAGTTAATGCATTCCCGTCACGTTTAGTCACGACTAGGCTCGCTGTTGTATCTTTCCATCCAGCAATTTTTTCTAAGTCGAAGTTTGCACCTAAAGAAAGTTGTGCAGCATTTTCAAAAGTATTGCTGTCGTTGTAACCACCATCTAAATTTGTGGCAGCTTGGCTCATAATAGAAGCTGTAAATTTATAGCCTTGTTGCTCTAGCTGCTGGCGCTCACCATTCCAGTCGCCAAGTAACCATTGACGGTCTTGTGACCACGGCTCATTCGCAAGCGCAAATTGACTGCCTAATACAGCGATTGTTAATACACTCAGTTTCATTAAATTCGGCATCTTAAGTCCCTTTTATCATTTCTATATTTCTATACTGCGCCTCAGTTTGAGGCGCTTTCCTTATTGTTATTTAACACTTGTAAAACCAAGCTCAGAAGTTGCACCAAAACGATCAGTGATATTCGCTGTAATTGAGGCAACTTTTACAGTTGGCTTCCAATTCGCTTTTGCAATTCCTTGTGCATCTGTAGCAACTGTTATTGCCCCTAAATATTGCTCAGCTTCTTTTGATGCCGCATTTTGATTACCAAAAAATTCAACTTGGTAACGTTGATTTGGTAAACCATTAACTTCTACCGCAACTGAACCCTTATTCGCAGTTAATTTAGGAGCTTTAATACCCTGATTAGGTTGAGCATTACAGCCTTGTTCATTTGGTTGAGTACATGTTTTTTGTTGTTTAGATGGATCAACAACCACACCACCACCACGAGAACCTACGAATCCTTCATGCTCAAGTGCAGGTACACCAAATACAATTGCACCTAAACGCTGATTAGGTACACATGAACCACCCGCTTCACAGCGCTTAATATCTTTACCATTGTCCCAAATCAGGTTTTTAGTCAATGTAATTTTTGCATTTGCATCTTTTTCCGAACGAATCGCGACACCAATACGGTTACCATGCACTCTGTTGCTATCGAGAATGTTGCCATCGCCAGTCATGTTAAAACCAATCGAGTTATTGGTCATTTCGTTGTAGGCAATATAGTTACGCTTACCCCAGTTAATCTGTAAGCCATCCGAATAGTTTTCGAATTTATTACCGACTACGGCATTATCATTACCCCACAAAATTTCAATACCTTGTGATGGTTCTGGGTTTGCTTTGGTTGAAACAAAATGGTTATTCGCAATTAAGTTAAACGCAGCACCACGTGTCAGTTCTAGACCATCACCATTGTCTTGGAAGAGGTTGTCTAAAACTTTGTTGTTATTGGTCGTGGTTGCCGTTGGGTTACCTTGACCATCATCGCCAGTAAGCATGACACCAGCACCACCGTAGTTATTGCTAATACGGTTATGTTGAATGAGATTGTTGCTTGAACGGTTGATCAATACACCAATACAGAAACGATGAATATCTAGACCTTTTAACGTGACGTTATTTACATCGCGTAGTACTAAGCCCGGTAAAGTCATCGTACGCACATTGGTCCCATACTGTTCAGGGTTTGCACCCGGGCAAGCTTTCGCACCTTCGCCTTTAATATAGTTTGAACCATCAATCGCGATATATTCACCAGTTTTATCCCACTGGGTACCAATGATTTTGACTGGTGCTTTAATCTCAGGAAGCGCGCTGTTTAATTTGATTGCATAGGGTGCTTTGCCCACTGCCTGAATCAAGATTTCGCTCGCATCGGCTGGGTTAGCATTGGCTTGCTCAATTGCCCAACGTAAAGAACCTTTGTTGCTGTCGTCCTGATAACGGTCAACAACATAAGTTTGCGCAGCAGCTACACCTGAAACCATCAAACCTAATGCAAGAGTAGTTAAACGTAATGTATTCATTTCATCATGTCCTTATGATTTATGGGTTTGTTGGTTGAACGGTTTTTAAAATCTGTTTGAGCTTGGTCACATCAATTTGCCCTGGTGCAGAAGCCTCACCAATCATGCCAAAGCTATAACTTCCGCCCATATTGGCTGTCGCAACACGAGAGATCGTCCCTAACTGCCCCATTGACATGGTCAATAAAGGCTTAGTGGTTTGCTGACTTACTTTTAAAGTCGCGTTCATTAGAGTGAAAACGTCTTGTTTAGATTTTGGCATTACTGCAATTTTGAGAACATCTGCGCCCATCTGATCTTGTTTTAACAAGCGTTTTTCAATTTCATCTTGGCTTGGTGTTTTCTGGAAGTCATGATTAGACATCACAACCAACACTTTCTTTTGATGTGCTTTTTGAACAATTTCTGAAACTACTTTTTGATCACGGAACATTTCAACGTCTAACCAGTCCATGAACGGATTTTTTAAATAAGCCTGATAGGTCTTACCATAATCCACATCACTAATTTCAAGTTGGCCGCCTTCGTTTTTAGTACGAATTGTGGCAATCATTGGCTTATTGCCTAAAATCTTTTTCAATTCATGACCTAACGCAATGACTTGTTTTGTATCACTAGCAAAACTGAGTAAATCAATACGAAACTCGGCCAAATCAGCATCTGCCGTATTTGCAATAACTTGAGCTTGCGCTAAAGCTTGTTCTTTAGTTTTTGCTGTAATCGGAACAATCGTTTTAACAGCTGTAGTAGCAGCCTGAGTCTGGGTAGCTAAAGCGACAGGTTCAGCATTCACCTGTGCTGTAAAAAATGGGAGTGCAAGCAAACTTAAGCTTAATAATGTTTTCATGTTCATATCATTCATCCTTAAAAAGGCTACACGCATCCATAGACGAGCATGTGTAGCCTTGGGTGTTTCTTAAATATCAAAAAATACAGTTTCGTCATCGCCTTGAATACGAATATCAAAGCGGTAAACAACTTCACCGTTTTCTTCAAAACGCTTTGCAATAAGTGTTTGACGACGTGGTGCCCATTCAATGCTATTTAAAATCGGGTCATTGGCATTTGCTTCTGCTTCATCTTCAAAATAAACACGCGTATTAAGACCTAAATTAATACCACGAGCGAAAATCACTAAAGCAATATGAGGTGCCTGAGTTGAACCTTTACGCCCTGCTGTAGCGCCCGGTTTAATTGTATTGAAACTCCAGATACCCGTTTCAAAGTCTGCACCAGTACGGCCCCAACCTTGAAAAGCTGGGTCAGCTTTTTGCTCACGTGTATCAGCCTGACTTGGGTAAATACCATTTGCATCGGCCTGCCAGATTTCGATAAGCACATCGCGTAGAGGTAAACCCAACCCGTCAAATACTTGTCCTTCAAGACGGATATGCTGGCCTTGGGTCTGGTCTTGTACAAGCTGGTTATTAAAGTTGTTTTCAAAAACTTCGATATTTGCTTGTTGTGGTAACAAACCAATGTGAACGTAAGGACCACCCGTTTGAGATGCAGTTTCTTTTAATTCCTGAAAATTCCAGTTATTCATGCTAAGGCTCCTGATTAAGTCAATTCGTTTTCGAAGTAAGTCGCTCGACGTCCACGTAAAGTGATGTCAAAACGGTAACAACGGCTATCAGCTTCGATAAAGTTGTTTTTATCTTCTAGTGCAATTAGTGCACGACGTTGATCTTCAGAAGGAATGGTTTTTAAAATCGGACAAGAGTCGATTAAAGTATCACCTTCAAAATAAAACTGTGAAATCAGGCGCTGAGCCCAACCATCAGCAATTAAAGAGAAATGAATATGAGCCGGACGCCATTCATTAATACGGTTACGCCATGGGTACGGACCCGGTTTAATGGTACGGAAAATATAAAAACCATTTTCATCCGTTAATGTACGACCACAACCACCGAAGTTAGGGTCCATGGCACCAATAAATTTATCGTTTGGATGACGGTAACGACCTGAAGCATTGGCTTGCCATACTTCTAAAAGCGCATTTTTTACAGGACGACCAAATTGATCACGAACATAGCCATGAACAATGACACGCTCACCAATTGGCAAACCATCTTTGGCATAGTTCAAAATCAAATCGTTATCTTTTGGGCCAAACAGATTTGAAGAAAAATGCGGCGCAGTGACTTCAGTTAAAGTCTCGTTAATAGAGATCAATGCGTTTTTTGGCGAACGTAATACACTTGTTTTATAACCTGGCGTATACGCTGGTGGATGATCATCTGTATTACGTTGGGCGTAAGCACCCCAGCTATGTTGTGACATCTTTATCTCCTTAATCCTGTTCTTTCGCTGCAACTGGGCTTACTTCTATCCCCAATTCTTTAAAGACTTCTTCAGCCATATGCATTGCAGCGTTTGCAGCAGGTAAACCTGCATAGAGTGAGCTATGTAAGATCAACTCTTTTAAATCTTCTTTGGTTACACCATTGTTGAAGCAAGCACGTAAATGCATGCGTAGTTCATCTTCACGACCAAGCGCCAATAAAATTGCGATAGTCACTAAACTACGTGTGTGACGTGGTAAGCCTGGACGAGACCACACCTCACCCCATGCGTAACGGCTAATAAAATTTTGAAAATCTTGGTTAAAGTCATTCAAGTTCTGCAAAGACCGACCAACATGCTTTTCACCTAAAACTTCAGTCCGCACTTCAATGCCTTGTTTATAGCGTTCTTCATCATTCATTGTGATAGACCTCCATTAAGTTGCATCGGTATGCGCAACAAGTGATTTAACAAATACAGCAACAGCCGCAGCAGTCGCTGGAATCAGTAATAAACTGAGAATGGCAGTAAACGACCAATCATTACCGAGTAGTACTGCACCAATCCAAGCACCAAATACTGCACCGAAACGTCCAATACCCGTCATCCAAGACACACCCGTTGCACGGCATTGGGTTGGATAGAAACGTGCACTTAAAGCTGGCATTGAAGATTGCGCACCGTTAATCGCGATACCAGCACAAAGCACCAATACAGCAAGTAAAGTTGAATTTCCTAAGCTTTGACCCACAGCAATCGCAAATAGACCTGCGGCAAAGTAGAAAATAGCAATCACTCGGTTCGGGTTGAATTTGTCCATCGCCCAACCAATGAATAATGCACTCACCACACCACCGAACTGGAACAATCCACCGATAAATGCAGCACGCTCCATTGAAGCACCTGTTTCACGCATAAGCGTTGGTAACCAGCTTGTAAGCAAGTAAACAACAACCAATCCCATGAAATAGGTCAACCAAAGCAAAAGTGTTCCTTTCGCATATGGTTTAGAAAACATAATTCCAAAAACATTTTTCTTTTGAGCCGTTTCAGTTTTCTCTTCTGGAACATAAAAAGTGCTTACGTCTTTAACTTGAGTTGGCGCAATATGATTTAAAATTTTGCGCACTTTCTCTGGGTCTTTACCTTTAACAATTAAAAAGCGGTAAGACTCAGGTAAAACGAAAATCACTAAAATCATTAAGATCAGAGGTGACCAGCCACCCAGCAAAAATAGACTGTGCCAACCGTAAGTCGGAATGAGCCAGCTACTAATAAAGCCACCTGTTGCCATACCTAAGTTGTAGCCACAGAACATACATGTCACCAGTAGTGAACGAATGCGTGTTGGACAATATTCAGAGAATAATGTTGTGGCATTTGGCATAGCTGCACCCAGCCCAATACCTGTCAAAAAGCGCAATACAACAAGGCTATCCAGATTTGTTGCATAGGCAGATGCCAAGGTAAAACCACCAAAAATCAGCATTGAAACAGCCAAAACAATTTTGCGACCAAAACGGTCAGCTGTCGGGCCAGAAACCAAAGCTCCAATAATCATTCCACCAAGTGCAGCACTCATCACTGGGCCTAACTGAGAACGGTCAACGCCCCAGTCCTGAGCCAAAGCTGGAGCGATAAAACCCATTGCAGCAGTATCGATCCCATCAGTAAAAATAATTAAGAAACAGATGATTGCGATCATCCATTGATACTTACTGAGTGGAGCATCATTAATCAGTGCTTGAGCATCGATACTTTTGTTTGGTGCAGCGTAATCCTGAGACGCCATATTTGCCTCCTTAAGGCCAATTCCTTTTAAATCACTAAGCTATTAGATTTGCTGAATAAACCTAGTCAATTCCTGAGTAAATCTTTGTGGTTGTTCAATATTAGAAAGATGAGATGCTTCCAATTTAGCAATTTTGCTGTTCTTAATAGCATTCTGCATAAACTCAGCATCTGCTACTGTAGTTACCGGATCATATGTCCCTGCAACCAGCAATACCGGGATCTGGATTTGTGCAATTTCATCTCTTAAATCAGCATGTGCTAAAGCACGACATGCATTGGCATAACCTTGTGCTGGTGTGTTTGCGAGACTTTGAATCGTCGTTTGTGCAACCACATTATGTTGATAGTCGAATTTTTCGCTAAACCAACGTGTGTGCGTGGTCTTAACCAATTCAGCTAGTCCATTTTGTTCTACTGATTCAGCGCGGCTTAACCAAGCATCAGCCTGCCCAATTTTGGCTGCTGAATTTGCAACAGTAATGCTATGAAAGCGCTCTGGATAATGAATACCTAACCAAAGCCCTGTAATTCCACCCATTGAAATTCCACAAAAATGAGCTTTTTCAACATTTAAGGCATCTAAAATATCAGCAACATCTTCACCTAAATTTTGTAAAGATGATTCAGCGATCACATCACTTTCGCCATGACCACGTGTGTCGTATGTAATGACATTAAAATGACTTTTAAGCTCATCTACTTGTGGCTGCCACATTCCATGATCTGTTCCTAACGAGTTAGATAACACAAGTGCTGGAGCATCTTTTAATCCATCGGTATATACAGCGAGCTGTTTACCTTGTCGATTGGTTATAAGCTGTTTCACTTTATGTCTCCTCCTTGTGCTTCTTGCAGAACAGCATCAATTTGAGCCTGAATGTTGCCCAAATAGTTTTCTGCTTTAAATATTTCCAAAATTTCTGTTTGACTAAAATGTTCTTTTACTTCATCTAACTGACTAACAACCTCAGATAAATGCTGCTTTTGAACCACGGCTGTTTTACACGCAGCTTCAACCACATGATGAGCATTTAAACGCCCAATTTTTGGAGCAAGCGCCATCATCACAGCTTCTGCCATGATTAGTCCGCTGGTACATTCAAGGTTCTGTTGCATATGCTCAACATTAACTTCAAAACCTTGTAAAACTTCACCAGTACGACTTAAAGCTCCAGCACAAAGCTGAAAAATTTCAGGGATTGCTAACCATTCTGCATGCCATGCGCCTAAACTACGCTCATGTTCCTGCACCATACTTTGATAGATGCTAGACATAAGTGCTGGTACACGATTCGCTGCTGCAAGTACTGAAGCTGCTGCAACTGGATTACGCTTATGAGGCATAGTCGATGAACCACCACGACCTTTTGCAGTTGGCTCAAACAATTCAGCAATTTCTGTTTGCATCATGAGTGACCAATCTCGAGCCATCTTGCCTGTGTTACCAACAATCATGCCGAGCACACTTGCGATTTCTACAATACGGTCACGCTCACCATGCCATGTGCTTGTGGGTACAGTCAGATTCAACTGCTTAGCAAATGCATTTACCACAAGTGAACCTTGATCTTGCAATGAAGCTAATGAACCCACAGCACCACCTAACTGAGCAGTGAATACACGTGGTTTCATTGCTTGTATACGGTCCAAATCACGCTTAAATGCAGAAGCCCAACGAGCGAGTTTATGCCCTAAAGTGATTGGCAAAGCTTGCTGTAACCATGTACGTCCAATCATGACTTGATGACGATATTGCTTAGCTTGTTGTAATGCAGTGCTGTAGCAGTGTTGAAGTTGTGCTTCCACAATATTTAACGCATCGCGACATTGCAAAATACAAGCTGTGTCTAAAATATCCTGACTTGTTGCGCCCCAATGTACATAACGTGAAGCATCTTCATCTACATCTTTAACAATTGCCGTAAGCTGCTTTACAAATGGAATTGCGATATTTCCAGCTAAGCCAGTTGCTACAGCCAACGCTGGAAAATCAAACTTTTCTAGTGCCTGCTCAGCTACTTGGGCAATTGTATGAGCAGCATTTTGAGGAATCACGCCAACTTGTGCCTGTGCTTGAGCTAGCGCAACTTCAACCTGAATCATATATGTGATTAAAGCTGAATCACTAAAGATGTCAGTGACGTCTTTTTGATAAAACAAGCTGGCATATAACTGGCTCATGATTAAACTCTCTCAATAATGAGTGCAATACCTTGGCCTACACCAATACACATTGAACATAAGGCATAACGACCACCTGTTTGCTCAAGCTGGTTTAAGGCTGTAGTGACTAAGCGTGCACCTGAGGCACCTAACGGATGACCCAAAGCAATTGCACCACCGTTTGGATTGACCTTGTTGCTATCATCAGGTAAGCCTAAATCACGGGTCACTGCTAAAGCCTGTGCAGCAAAAGCTTCATTGAGCTCAATCACATCCATCTGATCTAAAGTCAGGTTAGCTTGTTTAAGAAGCTTTTTGATTGCTGGCGCCGGAGCAAAACCCATAATGCGTGGTTCTACACCCACCGCTGTTGAAGCAATGATCTTGGCACGTGGTTTTAAGTTGTAAGCTTGAACTGCCTCATCAGAAGCAATAAGCAATGCGGCTGCACCATCGTTAATGCCCGAAGCATTACCCGCAGTGACAGTGCCATCAGCCTTTACAACTGGTTTAAGCTTGCTTAAACCTTCAAGGGTTGAAGCACGTGGTTGTTCATCGGTATCAATCACAACAGCATCACCCTTACGCTGAGGGATTTCAACTGCCACGATTTCTTTAGAAAAAAAGCCTTTGGCTTGCGCGCTTGCGGTGCGTTGTTGGCTCGCCAAGGCAAACTGGTCCTGATCTGCACGATTGACGTTAAACTTTTCAGCCACGTTTTCGGCAGTCTGGGGCATGGTGTCTACACCATACAATTCTTTAAGTTTTGGGTTAATGAAACGCCAGCCCATGGTGGTGTCTTCAATCTTCTGGCTACGACCAAAAGCACTGTCAGACTTACCCATCACATAAGGTGCACGGCTCATGCTTTCCACGCCACCTGCAATCACCAAGTTTGCTTCACCTGCCTTAATGGCACGGGCAGCAATGGCAATCGCATCGAGTGATGAACCACACAAACGGTTAATAGTGGTTGCTGGAACCTGATACGGTAAACCTGCAAGCAGTGCTGACATACGGCCGACATTACGGTTGTCTTCACCGGCTTGGTTAGCACAGCCATAGATCACATCATCGACCTGTTCCCAATCTACATTCGGGTTACGCTGCATGAGTGCTTTAATCGGCACAGCGCCAAGGTCATCGGTACGAACAGGAGCAAGGCCACCGGCGTAACGACCGAATGGAGTACGGATGGCATCGATGATATAAGCGTTTTTTAATGTCATTTCCTACTTCCTTACCCTTGTGTCGCATCAATCAAAGTTGCACCAGTCAAAGCCTGTAACTCATCAAAGCTAAGACCTTCCACTTTCTCAATCACTTTCAAACCATCTTTGGTCACATCAATCACACAAAGATCGGTGTAAATACGGTCAACACAGTGCTTACCCGTTACTGGATAGCTCAACTCAGCTACAATCTTCGGTTCACCTTGCTTGGTTACATGATCTGTGGTGATAAATACTTTTTTGGCACCTACTGCTAAATCCATCGCACCACCCACCGCAGGAATCGCATTTGGCGCACCAGTGTGCCAGTTCGCCAAGTCACCATTCGCTGCAACCTGAAAGGCTCCAAGCACGGCAATATCAAGATGACCACCACGCATCATGGCAAATGAGTCGCCATGATGGAAAAAGCTGCCACCTTCAAGCATGGTCACAAATTCTTTACCCGCATTAATCAGTTCAGGGTCTTCTTCACCTGCCGCTGGTGGTGGGCCAAAAGCCAATAAACCATTTTCAGAATGAAGGAAAATATCTTTGTCATTAGGTAAATAGCTTGCGATCTTGGTTGGCAAACCAATACCTAGGTTCACATATGCACCATCTGGAATGTCTTGTGCCACACGTTTTGCAATCTGGTCACGGCTGAGTTTCTGGTAGCTCATGTTATTTCTCCTTATTGCTTATTGTGCGGGCTGTACTTGTACAACGTGTTGTACAAAAATACCTGGGGTAATAATGTGCTCCGGATCTAATCCACCTAACTCAACCACCTCAGAAACCTGAACAATGGTGACATCAGCCGCCATAGCCATGATCGGACCAAAGTTACGTGCAGATTTACGGTAAACCAGATTGCCCCAGCGGTCGCCCTTGTAGGCTTTAATCAAGGCAAAGTCAGCTTTAATTGGATATTCAAGTACGTAGTCTTTACCATCGATCTGGCGGGTTTCTTTGCCTTCAGCTAAAAGTGTTCCAAAGCCTGTTGGAGTAAATACAGCCCCAAGTCCCATACCCGCTGCCTGAATACGGCACGCCAGATTACCTTGCGGTACCACTTCAAGCTCTACTTTTCCGGCACGGTATAGTTCATCAAACACATAAGAGTCTGACTGACGAGGGAAAGAACAGATGACTTTTTTAACTGAACCTGCTTTAAGCAGCTTAGCCAGACCATAATCGCCATTACCGGCGTTATTACTCACAATGGTTAGGCCTTTAACACCCAGTTCAATCAGTCCATCAATGAGTTCAGCGGGTTGTCCTGCGGTACCAAAACCACCAATCAGGATGGTTGCACCATCTTTAATCTGCGATAGAACCTCGCTAAGAGAGGACTTACTTTTGTCAATCATTAGACAACTCCATTGTGCTCATTGAAGAAGAGATAGGCACACTGAGGCGAGAAGAATAGATAAATATTTCACTCAATCCCGAGTGTTTCCCTTAGATTTCCCTTTTAAACATTCTTGATAATTTTTATAATTTGATCTAGTTATCCCACTATGGTTTTGTTCGCTATAAGTAAAATTTGTTCGATAATCGAACATTATCTAAGATAGTTGTATAATCCTGATAAATCGTAAAACTTATAAATGTAAAAGAATATGAGTTGTTATAAATAGATATGTAGAAAATTTGCTTAGACAATTTAATCATCCAAGCAATTTAAAAAATAATAGAATTAAGATTGAGATTGGAGAATCAAACGCGCAAGTTCTAAATCATCGGGATAGGTAATTTTTATATTATCAGAACGCCCCATCACGACTCGTACAGTTTCACCCATATATTCAAGTGCGCTTGCTTCATCTGTAATAATGACGTTATTTTCTAAAGCATGTTCAATTGCTTTTTTGAGTTTACCAATTTTAGTAATTTGAGGAGTTTGAGCTTGCCATAATGAGTCTCGGCTTACTGTTTTATCAATATGATCGCCTGTCTTAACTTGCTTTAAAGTATCACGAACAGGAATTGCTAAAATAGCACTATCATTTGATTCAATTGCCTTTGCCACAAGTGCATTTAAACAATCAATTGTTACACAAGGTCGAGCTGCATCATGCACAAGGACCCAATCATTTTCATCAGCAAAATTTAAAAGATGATTTAACGCATTTAATACTGAATGAACTCTCTCAGCTCCACCAGTGCAAAAATGCGCCTTATCTATATTTTGAAATGCAAGAGTCTGAGCAAAGGTATCTTGTGTACCAATAGCCAAAACATAACCATTTAACGGAAGTTGACCTATACGCAGAATAGTGTGTTCTAAAACAGTCCTATCCTGAATATATTGATACTGCTTCAATTCAGTTTTAGAAAATCGACTTCCTGATCCTGCAGCAGGTATAACTGCCCATAATTTAGTCTGGGATATCTGGGGATGCAGGTGTCTCATTCGTTTCCAAATCAACTTTAGCGTTCGGGTCAATATAGATAGGCTTGTAATGGGTACTGATTGTACTCATTTGAACAAATGTCTCGTGAGGTTTAACCAAACCAAGATCAAGGCGAGCATGTTCTTCTATTGCTTCTGTACCATTTTTCAGGTCAAAAACCTCTGCTGCCAAAATACGGTTTCGTTCTTTAAGCTCTTCATTTACCTCAGCTTGTTGCTGAATTTGTTGCATGAGAGCTTGATGAGGGATATAGCCACCCTCACCTAACCAAAATTGATATTGCAGTATAGCTACTAAAACAATAACAAGTAGCAATATCAGTTTGCTTGAAGTGGATCGAAATACTTCTAACATATCATTAAGATTTTTAATTAAAAACTTTCGTTAAGAGTTTGTATTGTATAGTAATTAACAAACAACATGCGCAATTCCTGCAAAAATTTAAGCAAAATTATTAATGGGCATATTACTTTAATTGACCATTGTGACATGTTTCATTTTGTCAAAAATGAATGGAATTTGAAAGGGAAATAATATTTATAAGTACAATTGCTTATAAATCAATCTATGCACCTAAACACCAGTCTAAGTATGATGAAATTATGCTGAGTAAATATAGAAAAGCCCTCATTAAAGGGCTCTTATAAATCGACTGCTTATGAGAGCCTAAATCAGAAATTATAACGAACACTCAACGTTGCATTTCGTGGTGTTCCCCAATTCATTGAGTTAGCACCAATACCTTCATAATATTTCTCATCAAAAATATTATCGATATTAAATTGAAGTTTGATATTTTTATCTACTTGATAGCCAAGCATCGCACTTGCTAAAACATACGCATCTTGTTCAATACGAGAGCTTCCACTACCTGTATAGTATTTACTCTTATAATTTAAACCAAGCCCTGCACTCCATTGTTCAAGTTTGTACTTAACAAATAGATTCGAGGTTGTTCGAGAGTTTGTCGTATTAACCTTTGTGCCTTTTGCATCTTTTGCTTCAAAATTAGCAATACCAAAGTTAATACCCCAATTATCGTTAATCTCACCATCAGCTTCAAACTCAAAACCTTTACTTTCCACCCCATCTACAGCGCGATAGGCCTGCTCTGTGGTTTTTATTCCATTGCGAATAATGAACGTGTCAGGTATCGATTCAGCAAAATTAGACTGTTTGATCCGGAATACTGACAAAGCTGTATTTAACCGTCCTCCAAACCATTCACTCTTTAAGCCAGCCTCATAACTCTTACCTGTAATCGGATCTATATATTGATCATTTATATCTTTACGTTCTTGAGGTTTAAAAATTTCTGTATAACTCGCATATATAGAATGATCTTGGGCAAAATCATAAATAGCGCCAACATATGGTGCTAATTCATTGTTAAATTCACGGTTACCTTTATCATTTTCAGATTTATATTCCCAGTTAGATAAACGTGCCCCAGCAATAACTTTTAAAGGATCAAAAATTTGAAATTTTCCAGCAACATAAGCAGCAGTTTGTGTAGTTTCATTGAGTGCATTTTTACCATTTAATACTACTGGTTGAAGCAACTCTTGAGCCATATCATTATAATTAAGTGGTTCACCTAAATATTTTTCAATGTCTTGGTTTGTGTTAGATCCACCAAAAATATCTTTTGTCTTTTCATTCTTATTCCACGATCCACCAATAATGATTTCTTGTGGACGATTAAAAAGCGTAAATGGAGCATTGATAAAAACATCAATATTGTTTTCTTCATTTGCAGCTTTTGCACCATATACAGAGACATAATCAGGTTTATTCTTCTGATTATCATTTGGATTTTCTAATGGACTTGTATTGGTTGCCTTGTCTACTTTTCCAGCTGTATACAACAACATAGAAGCTGTATCTTCTTTACGGAAGGTATAAGCAATATTTAAATTAACGTCATTAAATAAATTCTGCTTTAAGTTCGCAAATACTGCCGTTGTATTTACATCCCAATAAGTCCAAGGTGCACTTACTGTTAAGCTTCTAGAAAAATTGGTACGAGTCCCATCAGTATAAAAAGCCGGTGTCCCACCCCAGCGAATACCATCACGATGTAACTCTTGATAAGTAGCACCAAGTGACATACTTGTTTTGTCACTCAAGTCATAATCAACTGCACCATAAAATACATTCCGTTCTTTCTCATAAAAATCCATAAATGATTTTTCATCAGAATGCTTTACAAACATTCGGCCACGCAATGACCCATCTGCATTAAGCGGTGTGGAAACATCTGCTGAGCTACTCCAAGAATTCCATGAGCCTAAAGATGTGCTGACATTACCAGTGAGTTCTTTTGAGTTTGCATGCTTCCGAATCATGTTCAGCGCCATCGCTGGGTTTCCAGCACCTGTGGTTAGGCCATTGGCACCCTTTACTACTTCGATACGATCATAAATATCTAAATCTAAATCTCCAGTGCCTAAGTTTGTAGTACTAGGTATTCCATCAATTAAGTAATAATCCACCTCAAAACCACGTGCATAAACTCTTTGACGTTCATCAGTACGTGAGGTTGAAACACCCGTAATATTATTCATTAAATCTTGAAAGGAATCGATTTTTCGATCATCTAAATATTCACGGGTTAAAACTTTGACCGATTGAGGAGTTTCACGAAGAGATAAATTTAATTTTGTAGAAGTATTTGAACTTTTTGCTGTATAGCTGCCCGAGCCTTCAGTAACAGCCGGATTTTCTTGTTCTGCTTGTACTTTTATCGTTGCTAAAGTGGCTGTTTCGGTTGGTTGTTCTGCATAAACAAATGAAGGTACCGTTAAAGCCATAGAAAGTACTAAAGGGTGAACTTTAAATGCTTTTCTAAAGGGCGGATTTTACATAAGAAAATTCCATAATAACCAATGTGCTGAACCATATTTTTAGCCTTCCACTACCTTGTTCCTTGTTACACAGTAGTAAAAGTTCGGCACAAAAATTAACACGAATGATAATTGTTATCAACTTTAAGTTAATAATTATTCTTATTTGTTTAATATGATTTACTAATCAATATTGCATAAATCACAGAATCGCTATCCACACATCAAAATTTGGATGTCTAACGGATTGAATACTCATCTTGTTGAGTCATGGTGCTGCAGCCATGGGCTTTATATTATTGATTAAAAAATATATAAACCAATTTTCAAATTCAAATTGACTATGGAACTGCTCAAGAACATGAGAAATAAAAAACTACACAGTATTTTCTTTTATATTTTATTATTCTTCATAAATCTCATAAAAGAGAATAAAGGTATAAACTATAGTGCATAAAATTTTAGCATTTTCTTTAGCAAGCTTAGGTTTAAGCGCTTGTAATAACCCTACTGATGATAGCCCTTCAAAAATACTTAATATGGAGAGTAATCAGACACAATATACATCAGCTACCCCCTATATATTTGAATATAATGATATTGTATACACACTAAAAGCTGGACAAGATCCAGATACTGCCCATTTAAAATTTAAAAACTTATTAAAAAAAATTCCCTCTAGTGATAATAATTTAGATATTTTAAAAACCAAACGCAAGGTACTTATTCACTTAGGTTGCCTTAAAGGAGCATATATAGTTACCGAAAAAATTCTAAATAAAACAGATAGTTCACAACTACAAGAGATGCAATGCATTTTCTTAAGAAAAATGAAAAAAGATGCTCATGAAATAAAAGAATGTTATGAAAAAACGGCCCATAGCTATTTAAACGAAATAAATTTAATTCCGAAGGCAGCTGTACGATATCAATATGTATTGTGGGGACATTATGCAGCAATGTTCCATGCCGGCCATATCGAATATAGAGATAAACTTCAAGAAATTATTGATTATCACAATATTGAAGATCACAAAAAAACATATCAACAAATGTATGAAAATATACTGAATGCCAGTGCTTTTCAAAAACGTTTAGATGCCATTCCGTATAGTCCGAATTGTCAGTAAAGTATATTAATGGATGTTATAAGCCACCATCCTCCTCAAAATTTTGGCTTGCTTTTAATAGAACCTAAAGTAATTGAGATTAAAAATAAAACAGTATAAGCAAAATCTTCTGTATCATCCGTAGCTAAATAAATTTTCCATAATTAATCCTAAACATAGAAAAAATTTTAATAAATTCTATATTTCTAAATATAAAACTTATGGAAACCAAATAATTAATCATCATAGATAAGATCATTTTCATCAACATTGATATAATCTGGCTGGGGATCCTTATCAAATTGTACAGCACATATTTTATCCTTACCTAAAATTTTTGCTTTTCCCACCCTATGCATACCATCCATTATTCTACCCTGTGAACATATTATTATTGGATAAGACAAATCTGCTTCTTGAATTAGTAGCATATGATTAATAATATCTTGAGTAGTAGAATGAGAATCTGGATACCAATATGGTTCATTTAATTCTTTTATTTCGGAAAGTAAAATTTCTTTTACTTTAAAATCTCTAGTTAATTCTACTAAATTATCTACATCCCAAATATAAGTATCATTTTCAATTTTTCTAAAATGATATTGTTTTCTCATGATATAAAATTCCTCATAAAATCCAAAAATATTAAAATATATCTATTAATATTAGATATTGGAAGAATAAAGTGCCGTAATTCCTAGCCAATATAGAAAAAGACGTTTAAAACTAAAATTCTAATAAATATACTTTCATCCTATTTGACAACGTCAACAATCATTCTGTCTTGCTATTTATCTACAATTAAAACCCACACTATATGTTTATTCTAATGCATAGTTTGAAAATTAAATTTATACAGAATCACAGAGAGTTCGAATTTTTAACCAATAACTACTTAAAAAGTATATTTTTTCTATTTTTAATTTGCTAAGAATTTTATAAAGACTTCATCCACCTATTAAAAGGAGAAAAAATGGATTTTTTTAATATTTTCATAGGTGACACCACATGGACCTTTATTTTGGAAATTTTGGTTCGATGCTTCCTCATGTTTATCATTATTATTGGTTTTTTAAGACTATCAGGTAAGCGTGGTGTTCGCCAACTTTCCCTTTTTGAACTTGCAATTATTTTATGTTTAGGCTCGGCTGCTGGTGATCCAATGTTTACCAAGGACTTACCTATTGCCCATGCTTTTATCGTATTTATCGTTATTCTTTTTCTCTATCGCCTAGTAACTTGGGCCATGGTGAAGCATAAGAAAATTGAAGATCTATTAGAAGGAAAAGCACTTTGCGTGGTCAAAGATGGACTTTTAGTCTACAAAGATTTCCAGAAACAATCATATTCACATGATGAGTTTTTCTCAGAGATGCGCCAACAAAATGTTGAACATTTAGGTCAAGTAAGAACAGCTTTACTGGAATCCGACGGCATCCTTAGCTTACTGTACTATGAAGATGAAGAAGTAAAATGGGGATTACCACTATTCCCCGATGCTTATTGCAAAGCTGACGTACTTAAAATCAATACTTTTTATTCATGCATGAAATGTGGTGAAACTAAAATTCTAAATAAAATTGATCAAGAGTGTTCTCGTTGCAAACACCATAGTTGGGCTAAGTCTTTAAAAACCCGTCGCCTAGGATAATAAAAGAATTGAGTATTATAAGTGTCAGATATTAAGTTTTTCCAGAAAAGATCTAATAGATAGAATTTTGTATTTTCGAGATGCAATAAAAGAAGTAATAGAAAATGAAAAATTAATTTATTTTTATAAATTAAAAAGGCGCTATTTCCTATTAAAAAAGAGAAATAGCACCTTAAAACGTTAAAAAACTAATTTTAACTTTTTATTTAAAGATTAGTTTAAACCTTTAAACTCAGCTTTACCGCGGTAAGCAGCTTTAGTCAATTCTTCAATACGAAGTAATTGGTTGTACTTAGAAACACGGTCAGAACGGCAAAGTGAACCAGTCTTAATTTGGCCAGCTGCTGTACCTACTGCTAAGTCAGCAATAGTTGAATCTTCAGTTTCGCCAGAACGGTGAGAAATTACAGTTGTATAACCATTTTCTTTAGCAAGGTAAATTGCATCTAGAGTTTCAGTCAACGTACCAATTTGGTTGTATTTGATTAAGATAGAGTTACCTACTTTCTCATTAATACCACGTTGTAAAATCTTAGGGTTTGTAACGAACAGGTCATCACCAACCAATTGGATTTTGTCACCAAGGATAGATGTCAAGTAAGACCAACCTTCCCAATCTGATTCATCTAAACCATCTTCAATTGAGATAATTGGATATTGGTTTACAAGGCCTGCTAAATAGTCAGAGAACTGATTGCTTGTGAATGCTTTATTGCCTTCACCTGCAAGGATGTATTGACCATTTTTATAGAATTCTGAAGATGCACAGTCAAGCGCCAACATAATGTCAGAACCAGCTTTGTAACCAGTTTGACCAATAGCTTCAAGAATAACAGTGATTGCTTCTTCGTTTGAACGCAAGTTTGGTGCAAAACCACCTTCATCACCTACAGCAGTGTTTAAACCTTTTTTGTTTAAAACTGATTTTAGTGAATGGAAGATTTCAGCACCTGCACGTAATGCTTCAGCAAATGAAGTGAAGCCTACTGGCTCAATCATAAACTCTTGAATATCAACGTTGTTGTCTGCATGCGAACCACCATTGATGATGTTCATCATTGGTACAGGCATAGTCAAAATCGTTTGACCACGTAAGTCAGCGATGTATTGGAAAAGAGGAATTTTCTTTTCATCAGCAGCAGCGCGTGCAGCAGCTAATGACACAGCCAAAGTTGCATTTGCACCCAACTTTTCTTTGTTTTCAGTACCATCAAGTTCGATCATCGTATTATCGATGTCTTTTTGTTCAAATACTGATTTACCCACTAAAGCATCACGGATAATCGTGTTTACGTTGTTAACCGCAGTTTTAACACCTTTACCTAAGTAACGTGATTTATCACCGTCACGTAGTTCTAAAGCTTCACGAGAACCAGTTGAAGCACCAGATGGTGCACATGCACGACCAACAACCCCAGATTCTAAAATTACGTCTGCTTCGATGGTTGGGTTACCACGAGAGTCCAAAATTTCACGTGCACGGATGTCAACGATTTGGCTCATGAACAATTCCTCTGTTGAATGAATATGAGCTGCGATTAAAGCAGCGTAAATGAGTAAAAACTCAATGGGTGTCTAACTTTTTGAATCCTTTAACCAAAGTATCCAATTCTTTTATTTGTGCCAAGAATGGCTCAAGCTGCGACATGCGTAATGCACAAGGTCCATCGCATTTTGCATGTTCTGGGTCTGGATGACCTTCCAAGAACAATCCAGCCAAGCCTGTTGCCATTCCAGCGCGTGCTAAAGTTGTAATTTGAGCACGACGACCACCTGCCGAGTCAGCACGACCACCAGGAGTTTGCAACGCATGTGTTACATCGAAGAAAACAGGAACATTCATTTCTTTCATGATGTCAAAGCCAAGCATGTCTACAACAAGGTTGTTATAGCCAAATGCTGAACCGCGCTCACAAAGAATTAGTTTATCGTTTCCTGCTTCTAAACATTTATTCAGGATATGACGCATTTCATGAGGTGCCAAAAACTGAGCTTTCTTAATGTTAATAATAGCTTGTGTTTTTGCCATCGCTTCAACAAGATCAGTTTGGCGACTTAAGAAAGCCGGTAACTGAATAATATCAGCTACTTCTGCAACTGCTTCAGCTTGGTGTGGCTCATGAACATCAGTAATGATAGGCACATTAAAATGTTTTTTAATATCGCCTAACCATTCAATACCTTTTTCAAGTCCAGGACCGCGGAACGAATGCAGACTAGAACGATTTGCTTTATCAAAACTCGCTTTAAATACATAAGGAATGTCTAAGCGTTTGCAAATATCAACATAAGTTTCTGCAATTTCGAAAGCTAAATCTTTTGATTCAAGTACGTTCATTCCGCCAAATAATACAAATGGCAAATGATTTGCCATTTGTATATCGCCTAAACGTACAACTTCTTGTGGTTTTAATTGTGACATTTAAACTTTCCCAGTTTATTTAAAATCGCATTATTTACTTTTTTGATGCTGTGTTTTCGCAGCGTCAATAAAACTAGCAAATAATGGATGTCCATCACGTGGTGAACTTGTAAATTCCGGGTGGAATTGTACAGCAATAAACCAAGGATGTTCAGGAATTTCTACAGTTTCAACCAAATGTTGAGCAGAAGAATAGCCTGAAATCTTCATACCAGCTTGTTCAATCGACTCAATGAAACGGTTATTCATTTCATAACGGTGACGATGACGCTCAGTGATTTCTGCTTTACCGTAGACTTCACGTGTTTTTGTGCCTTCAACCAATTCAGATTTTTGTGCACCTAAACGCATAGTTCCACCTAAGTCAGACTCTACGCTGCGTTGTTGTAACTCGCCACGCTCATCTAACCATTCAGTAATTAAACCAATCAATGGATACTTCGTAGAACGGTTAAACTCTGTAGAAGATGCTTCTGGCATTGCTGCAACATGACGTGCATATTCGATTACAGCTAATTGCATACCCAAACAAATGCCCAAGAATGGAATTTTGTTTTCACGTGCATATTGAATAGCTTTCATTTTGCCTTCAGTACCACGCTCACCAAAACCACCTGGTACTAAAATTGCGTCAGCTGTTTGCAAAATAGAAACGTCTTGGCTTTCAAGTTCTTCAGCATTGACATAGTCAATCTGTACTTTCACACGGTTTTTGATGCCTGCATGTAACAATGCTTCATTCACAGATTTATAAGCATCTGGTAATTCAACATATTTACCAACCATAGCTACACGTAAAGTGTATTCTGGGTTAAGTAATGCTTCGACTACATTATCCCAATCTTCTAGATTTGCTTCTGGAAGATCATTAAACCCAAAACGTTCACAAATGAGGTCATCAACGTTTTGTTCATAGAATGTACGTGGGATTTGATAAATCGTTTTCGCATCTTTACATACCACAACGGCACGCGCTTCCACGTTAGTGAACAATGCAATTTTACGTTTAGTATCAACATCTACATCATATTCAGTACGGCAGATTAAGATATCTGGCTGAATACCAATTGAAAGTAATTCTTTCACTGAATGTTGAGTTGGTTTGGTTTTTAACTCAGCCGCAGATTTAATATATGGCAACAAAGTTAAATGCATCAGCATGGTACGTTTATGACCAAGCTCAACCATTAACTGACGAACTGACTCCATAAATGGAAGTGATTCGATATCACCAACCGTACCACCAATCTCAACGATTGCAACGTCGTAACCTTCACCTGCGCGAAGTACGCGTTCTTTAATATTGTCAGTAATATGAGGAATAACTTGAACCGTACCACCTAAGTAGTCACCACGACGTTCTTTATTTAGAACATCTTGATATACACGGCCACTTGTAAAGTTATTCAGTTTGGTCATTTTCGCACGACGTAAGAAACGTTCGTAATAACCCAAGTCTAGATCAGTTTCGGCACCATCCTCTGTGACAAAAACTTCACCATGTTGGAAAGGACTCATTGTCCCCGGATCGACATTAATGTAGGGATCCATTTTAACCATTGTGACTTTTAAGCCACGGGCTTCCAAAAGTGCAGCAACTGAAGCAGCAGAAATACCTTTACCTAGCGATGAAACCACACCACCAGTAACAAAAATAAAATGGGTCATTAAGTTTCTCGTACAATCAAGCCGAAATCGGCCTACAATGTTGGGCAATTTTACTGTACTCTGCCCCTATAAAGCAAAGTCAAACCGCACCAATTCAAAGATCATTAAACAACTGGCTATTCTATCAGCATTTTTAATAAAAAATTAGGTCAATCTCACATGATTTTTTCATTCTCTTTTGCTGTTATAATGCCAGCTCCTCAATTAAATGTTGTTTAGGGCAATGGCAAATAAAAAACTTTTAATCTGTGCTGCAATTGCGGCTGGACTATTGTTAACCGCATGCGTCAAAAAAGAAACACCTGAAGAAGAGCAAGAAAAGGTTGAAACTGCTGTTTCAGAACCTAAACCTGCTGAACCTGCAAAATTTGAGTCTTTAGAAAGTGTTAAAACTGAAGAAGCTCAAACTCAGGAACCAACGCAAGTTGAAGTTCATCATGAGGAAACCGCGAATACTACAACTGTAATTCGCAGTGAAACTCGCCCTGCCCATTCTGAGCAAAATTCACAAACAACTGTTTCTGAACAACCTAAAGCAGAGCCGAAGCCTAAGCCAGAACCTAAACCTGAGCCAAAATCAGAGCCTAAGCCTGAAAAAGCTCAGTCAAAACCAGCTAAGCCAGCAGAACCATCTCAAACTGAAGATGATGCTGTTGCCGCTGCGATTGCTGCTGCTACACCAGCGCTTAAAAACTAAGTTCCCATATGAATATGCCCAAATTGAACAGTTGATTTGGGCTTTTTAAATATTATTAAAATTATCAATTCAATAATCAGTTCTACCTTTCTCTTTCTAATTTGTCTTTAAAGTTTTCCTAGATATCAATTTAGGACAATCTACTTATTCCCCCTGAAAAAGCATTGACGTTACTCACGCTGAGATGTAGCTTTTTAACAAGTTCCTTTTTGGAACCTAAATTAAAAGAAGATTGGAGCTTAAAATGACTACTGTATCAAATCGAGTACCCGCCTCATTTCCAGTCCGTCGTATGGACTATAATTTTGAAAATACACCTCGTTACTGGTGTAATAATGAACCCTCTCTTACCCATTATTTTACAGGCTTATCTACATTGTTCCCTGAGGGTGAATCATATTTTGTTCGTTCAGTTCGAGCGTTACGTGCCAAAGCAAAGTCGAATGAAATTCTAGATCGCGAAATCAGCGCATTTATTGGTCAAGAAGCAATGCATTCAAAAGAGCATCATGCCTTTCATATCAGCGCCCAGCAACATGGCCTTGATCCCGAGTCTTTGGAAAAAGCAACTGGTATCGTTTTAAAAAGTATTGAAAAAGTTTTTAGTAAAAAATGGAATTTGCTCGTAACAGTTGGCTTAGAGCACTATACAGCGGTACTTGTAGTTAGCATGATGCAATCTGTTAATGAACTGATGATAGACTCAACGATCCGTAATTTATGGTTATGGCACAGCATTGAAGAAACCGAACATAAAGCTGTCGCCTTTGATCTTTATGAACACTTATATGGGAGTGGGCTGAGCGCCTATCTCCCTCGCATTACTGTCTTTACTTTAAGTCTATTTTTAATTACAGGCTTCTCAACAATTTATCAATTCGTTCTTATGAAACGAGATCGCCAACTTCTAAACTTTAACTCTTGGCGTAATTTCTTTGGTTTTGCTAACAAACAATATAGAGCATTGATCCCTAAATTTTTTGACTATTATCGCTTTGATTTCCACCCTAACCAAACAGATGAAAAAGACCTCGTTGCTAGTACCAAAATCAAAATTGGACTGAAAGATCCAAAATTGCTTTTGTCTTGAGCTGATAAAATCATAAAGCCCATTCATTCAATAGATGGGCTTTATTTAATTTATTACAGCAACGCCGTCATTGTTTATGATTGATCATAAAATAATTCGACATTAATTTAGCAGCCCAAGAGGTACTTTTCCAACCCTCGTAAAAGCCACAATGACTTCCCTTTTTAGTGGTTACAACTGCAATATTACTCATTTGCCGGATCGTTTCTTTATAAGGTTCTAAATTTTTAATAGAACATACCGGATCATCTTCAGCATTAAGAATCATTAATGGAATTTTGACATTTTCAAATACATAAATTGGATTAATTGCCTGACAATAACTTTGATAATCCTGAAAGCCAGCCATTTCAAAGTATTCTTTTTCAAACTCTTCCAGACTAGTCGTCGCTAGAACTTTTTCTAAAGAAGAAATCTGATTCCAAGTACTTTGATAAGGATGAATAAAATATTTGAATAACTTTTTGGTCATCATTTTGCTATAAAACGGATGAACATTTTTAAAGCCAATCTCAGTGTTATAGCCGGGACACATTGCAAAAGCAGCTTTAAATGGCGTGTCAGTGCCTTGTTCTCCCAAATAACGAACGAGTAAGCCAGTGCCTGCCGAAGAACCCACTGCATACAAATCTGATTCAGGAAACAAATTTTGAATATGCGTAAGCTGCTCTTTAAGATCACTTGTTGATCCAAAAAGAGAAATCTGTGGTACAGGCATAGGTAAACCAGCATGCCCACGGCGTAAGCAAAGCGCTATTCTCCACCCAGTATATTGATGTAAATCTTTCACCAGTTCACGCATACTTTCAGGTGTTCCTGTAATGGTATGCATAATGACAACTGTAGGAGTAGATTTTGGAAGATTATAGCCATACCATGCGATCGCAGTTACACCACCATCTTTCATGGTGAGCTGATCAATACGGTCATATTCAAGCTTGATCGTTTTTTTTCTAATAATATCGAAATATAAAAGATGAACATGATTGTTACTTAACCATGGCGTAGGACGATATTTTTGCTTAAGTTGGGGCAATTTATCCAAAACATCTTTAATTTTCCCTTGTGGGTCATAATAGACTTTTGGTTGTTCAGCACCCAGCACCGAATCAAACAATTCTGAACCGAAAGCTTTAATTTTATTTAAAGTAGATATGCCCATATCCAATCACGACCTCTGATTATGAGTTAAATGATTGCCGCACTAATGCTGCAACCTGCTGCCCCCAAATTGCATAAATTTCTTTGCTTGGATGAAAACCATCACTTGCCATAGGCAAATTCATCGCTTGAAAACTTTCAATATCATATTGAATGAATCTAAATTGGTTTTGTGATTCTAACCATTTATATAATGCCTGATTCATTTGCTCCGCATATTTTCCAAATAACCAAGCCAATGGATTCGGCAAAGCTGGAAAATGTTGCATTGGCGGCACACCAGATACGATAATGAGTTTAGGCTGAAAACGCGTCTGTATTTGCTGAAATAATTGCTTTTGTTGTTTTAACCATTGATTTGCTGAGGTTAGTTTTGTCACATCATTAACACCGATAGATGTGACTACAACATCATAATTTTTCTGCTCCAAATGCTGTAGAGCTTGAAAAACCTGCTTGGTTGTATCGCCTGTTTTTGCATGAAGTTTCCAGCATAAAGAATACTCATCTTGCAACTCAGAAATAATTGCGCCAGATAAAGCATCTTTTTGTGTTTCAACTCCAACACCTGCCGCTGCAGAATCACCTAAAATAAGCAATGACAAAGGTCTTCCGTGTCCACACAGACCTTCACGCTCGCCAATGGCCTCTAATAGACGTGGTGTATTCTTACGAACCTTTGCCCCTTGTATAAATAATACAGGCAATAAGACTAATGTTGAAAGTTTTAACCACATTCTAATGACCTCAACAATATTACTTAGGCTATTTGCTAAAATTATTGCGGTTGAAACTGGGCAATTCTTATACCCATTTGTTCAGCTAGTGCAGCTAACCCACTCATTGGACGAATCATTACTTCAAAATCAATAATTTTGCCTTGCTCATTAAAACGTATCATATCAATACCTTTTAATGACTTGCCGCTTACATTTGCACTGAACTCAAGTACCACATTTTCGCCATCTTCCGTATAAAACTCACGATGATAAGTAAAGTCTTGGAATACCTGAATAACATTGCTCAGAATGAAGAAAACGACTTGCCTTCCTTCATAAGGTTTATGGGCAACAGGAGAACGGAAAACGACTTCGTCTGCCAGCAAATCATTTAGATCGGACAAGTTACCTGCCTGAATCATGTGATGCCATTTTTCTAAAGACTGTTTTGTTGTTTCAAGTGCCATTATTATTTTTCCCATAATTTCATTAAGTAAATTATGGGCATTTCCTTTTCAAAGAAATGCCCACATAGATTTATAGTGTCGCTGCTAATTCAGCACCTTGTCGTATAGCGCGTTTTGCATCTAGCTCTCCGGCTTCTTTAGCTCCACCAATTAAATGAACATTTTTTCCGTCTTCTTTTAATTGCTCATACATTGCAGTGAAAGATTCTTGGCCCGCACAAATCACAACATGATCAACTTCAAGTACACTCGGTTTTCCATCTACTGTTATATGAAGACCTTGATCATCAACTTTGTCGTATTGAACCCCCGCAAGCATTTTGACTTGACGATTTTTCAGACCTGTACGGTGAATCCAGCCAGTAGTTTTACCTAAACCAGCCCCTACAGCAGCAGCTTTACGTTGCAGTAAATAAATTTCTCGTTCCGAATCTTCGACTTTTGGCTGTTTTAACCCGCCAACATTCTCATATTGAGTATCAATTCCCCATTCAGCATAGAACTTTTCTGGGTTTAAGCTGCCACTTTCACCTTCATGAGTAAGATATTCCGCCGTATCAAAACCAATACCACCCGCCCCAATAATCGCTACACGCTGCCCCACAGGAACACGTTCTCTTAGAACTTGTAAGTAGCTCAGTACTTTAGGGTGATCAATTCCATCAAATTGTAATTGACGAGGAGTTACACCTGTTGCAACCACAATTTCATCAAAATTTGCTTGGCTCAACTCTTCATAAGTTGCTTTATGATTTAATACAAGCTCAATATTTGGTCGCAATTCAATTTGACGGCCAAAGTAGCGTAAGGTTTCATAAAACTCTTCTTTTCCAGGAACAGTCTTTGCAATATTAAACTGACCACCAATTTGATGACTTGCCTCAAAAACTTTGACTTTATGCCCGCGATCAGCTGCATATACTGCAAAACTTAAACCTGCCGGACCCGCACCAATAACAGCAATATTCTTTTGAACCTGTGCTTCTTTAAAGATAAGTTCAGTTTCATAACATGCGCGAGGGTTCACTAAACACGTTGCGATTTTCATTGAAAAAATATGATCTAAACACGCTTGGTTACACCCAATACATGTATTAATTTCATCGCTACGACCTTGGCTTGCTTTTAAAACAAACTCAGCATCGGCTAGCATTGGACGTGCCATAGACACCATATCAGCATGACCCGAAGCCAACACGTGCTCAGCCATTTCAGGTGTATTAATTCGGTTGGAAGTAATCAAAGGAATAGAGACTTCACCTTTGAGTTTTTCAGTGACCCAAGTGAAAGCAGCACGAGGTACTTTGGTTGCAATAGTTGGAATACGTGCTTCGTGCCAGCCAATGCCTGTATTAATAATTGTTGCGCCTGCTTTTTCAATTTCTTTTGCAAGCTGAATCACTTCATCAAAACTTGAACCACCTTCCACTAAATCAAGCATCGATAGACGATAAATAATGATAAAGTTTTCACCTACTAAAGCACGCGTACGTTTTACAATCTCAATGGGAAAACGAATACGGTTTTCGTAACTACCGCCCCATTCATCATCACGATGATTCGTACGTGCAGCAATGAACTCATTAATTAAATAACCTTCAGAGCCCATGATTTCCACACCATCATAACCTGCAAACTGAGCAAGTTTGGCACAGTTTGCAAAGTCATCAATGGTTTGTTGTACTTCGGCAGAGCTTAAAGCTTTTGGCTTAATTGGGTTAATCGGTGCTTGAATTGCTGAAGGGGCAACGTTATTTGCCTGATAGGAATAACGCCCAGTATGTAAAATCTGCATAGCAATTTTACCCCCAGCGTCATGAACAGCTTGGGTAATCACTTTATGTTTTTCAGCTTCTTCAACTGTATCTAGCTTGGTACCGTGGCTAAATACAACACCATCATCATTTGGAGAAACACCGCCAGTTACGATCAATCCAACATCACCTTTTGCGCGCTCAGCATAAAATGCTGCCATGCGCTCATATCCCTGCGGTGCTTCTTCTAACCCAATATGCATAGACCCCATAAGCACACGGTTTTTTAAAGTAGTAAAGCCTAAATCAAGTGGCTTTAATAAATGTGGATAAGCTGACATATTTTCTCCTTTGGCTAGCAATTAGCTTGCTAATGCAACTTGTTGCATTAATTTATAATCAAATTTTGACTTTTATGCAACATGTTGCATAATCTCATCAGTCACACTTTACTTTTGCTTACAAACGGATTGCCATGTCACTTCCTCATGTTTTATTGACCAGCCTGCTTGAACGACCAAGCACAGGGTTCGAACTTGCCCGCCGCTTTGACCGTTCAATGGGCTTTTTCTGGAATGCCACACACCAGCAAATTTATCGTGAACTCAACAACATGCTCAAAAAAGGTTGGGTTTCAACGTTAGAAAATGAAATGGAAAATAGTCGAAAAAAGACCTATCAAGTTGAACAACTGGGACGTATTGAGCTAGCTTCATGGATGACGCAACAAAGTGAACCTGCGCAGCTTCGAGATGATTTAATGGTTAGATTGCGTGCTGAAGCACAATTGAGCAATAATCAGATATTACCTGAACTGTTACGACATCTTGGTCTACATCAGGAAAAGCTGAAACTTTATCAAAGTATTTATGACAAAGATTTTAAAGATAGCAATGATCTAAATGACCGTGTGTTATACATCCATAAAATGATCTTAGAACTTGGAATTACGATGGAAAGTGAATGGATCAAATGGTTGGAACAAGTCATCCCTCAATTAAAACGCTTTGCCCAAGATAGCGTATCCGGAGAATAGCCATGCCATATTACACCATGCCCGATCGGGAAAATTTATTTGTACGTCGTGTTGGTCGTGGTGAACCAGTTTTGGTTTTATCTGGTCTTGGTATGCAAAGTTGGCAATGGCTACCTTTTATCTATGCAAACCGTAAAGATTATGAGTTTATTATTCCAGATTGGCGTGGGTTTGGCGGTTCAAAAAATTGTGCAATCCCTGAGCAAGATGCAATATCAAGTCATTGGCAAGACGTCGCTCATTTAATAGAACAATTAAAACTCGATAATTTTATCTTGATGGGTTATTCAATGGGCGCCACGACGGCCATGCACGGTATGAAACATGCTCATCTCACACAGCAACTAAAAGCTTATTTACATATCGACCAAACACCCAAAATATCTGTAGATTCAACATGGGAATATGGTTTATTTGGTTCTCATCATAATCAGTTCAAACAATTACTAAATGATATCTATCAATTATTATCAAAGCACAAAAATGCCAAATATCTTTATGAATTATCACTTCCAGATCGACAGGAATTGGTTCGCCTTTGGGTAGATTTTATTGATTTGCAAAGTAGCAATCCATTTAGTCCTTTAGTTTTTAAAACAGCGCTAAAACAACCGTTTCTACAAAAATATTTATTACCTATTCAACGTTTAGATTACTTGTTTTGGTATGTGGAAAATTATCTTTATCACAATGAAGATTATCGTGAAGCTATCCAGCAATTAGAGTGCCCAACCACTTTCTTTATTGGTCGTAATTCGACACTTTATCCTGAAACTGGGCAGACACTTATCGCACAGAGTGTCGAGCATGCAAAAGCAATATATTTTGAGCGCTCAGGCCATACACCTTTATTGACCGAGCCGAAAAAATTTGGCCATGAAATCACAACATTCTTATCAGAATTAAAACATGCTTCTTAAAAAATAAAGGGATCTGTTCGCAGATCCCTTTTTAAATGTGTAAATCATTAAGCTGAATGCGCTAACTCTTTTGCTTTTAATTGCTCTGAAACACTTAACAAAAGTCGCTCTGTTTTCTCCCAACCTAAACAACCATCAGTTACTGACTGCCCATAAGTCATATCACAAGAAATCTTTTGGCTACCATCAACTAAATGACTTTCAATCATGACACCCTTTACTTGTGTTTTTAAACGTTCAGCAACGATTTGCTGTAAAACTTCTGGCTGACGTAACGGATCTTTACTGCTATTGCCATGACTACAGTCAATCACCAATGCAGGAAGATTTTGTTTATGTTTTTCTCGTATCGCCTGAATTGAAGCTAAATCGTAATTTGGCCCATGATTTGCCCCGCGCAAAATCAAGTGTGGTAAGGGATTACCAGCACTCTGAATCACTGAAGGTAAGCCTTGTTGATTCATTCCTAAAAATTGATGTTCATTTTGTGCTGACTGAATCGCATCTAAGGCAATCTGAATTGAACCATCCGTACCATTCTTGAAACCAATACTGTATGGCATGTGGCTTGAGATTTCACGATGAATTTGAGACTCACTTGTACGAGCGCCAATTGCACCCCAAGCCAATAAATCATCAAAATAGCTAGTTGCTATTGGACTTAAAATTTCACTCGCAATTGGCAAACCCTTTTCAATAATTTGTAAGTAAAGTTCGCGAGATTTTTCTAAGCCAAGTTGTAAATTTGATGAACCATCTAAATTTGGATCATACATGAACCCCTTCCAACCCACAGTTGTACGTGGTTTTTCAATGTATGCACGCATCACGATAAAAATCTGATCTTTTACTTTTTCTTGTAATTTTTGCAATCTTTCAGCGTATTCAAGTACTGCAACCGGATCATGAATGGAACAAGGCCCTGTAATTACCATTAACCGATGATCTTTGCCGATAAGAATATTTTGAATAGTTTGACGATGTTCGGCAATTTGACGCACGAAAGAGTGTGCAAGCGGATATTTTGCTTTTAACTGGACAGGTAAACTAACTAGAGTTTCTTTTGTATTGCTTTGTGTCAATAAAGTATTTAGGGCATTCATTGGTTTTTCCTTGGGACTGCAATCTATTCAGTCCGATCATTTATTTGAGCGTTTTGGATCTATTCGTTGGTAAAGGCAAGCAAAAGTAAAACCAATAAAAGTTGCTAAAGTATGAATAAGTCATGTTGTTCATTTTAAGTTCCTCGATTCAAAAAGATAAAGCATAAAAAAACCTGATCGGGGTTGCCGATCAGGTATTAACTGTGATGGGCAACTTTCTCATGCCCGAATACGCTCAGGCAACTATCTAAATTGCCAAAAATAATAATATGCGTTAGTGTTCACAGATAGATTTAACATCTTTATCTCAAATATAAAAATATGTTCCTTAAATCTAAAATACGCATTGTTGAGGGCTTTGACAAGTCTTTTTTTTGAAAAAAACTTCTTATTTTCACGCTTAAGATTTGATTCACTCATTGTCTTAACGAATTAACCCTTGAGGTTGCAAAATAATTAAGCCAGCTCCACAAAGCACGATTAGACCACCCAGTATATCCCATCTTGTTAATCCGACCTGATCAACAAAGCGCAGCCACATTAACGCAGTAAAAATATAAATACCGCCATATGCAGCATAAATGCGCCCTGAAGCCGCTGGATGTAGGGTCAGCAGCCATACAAAGACAGCCAAACTTAAAACTGTAGGTAACCACAGCCAAGCCGACTTACCTTCTCTTAAAATCAGATAAGGGAAATAACAACCCAGAATTTCAGCAATTGCTGTAATAATAAATAACCCGAATACACTCAGTATTCGGGTTATAGCAAGACTATCAATTAACATGAGTTATGCTGGTTCTGCCGTATGATGATCTTCAAACACTTCAAGTTTTAAGCCAACAGCTTTGCCATCTTCATTTTTCACTGATACAGCCACATTACCACCATGATCTGCCAGTTCGCCAAACAAAATCATTTCAGCTAATGGTTTCTTCAAGTGTTCTTGAATCAGGCGTTGCATTGGACGTGCACCCATCAAGCGGTCATAACCGTTTGTTGCCAACCAATCACGAGCACTTTGATCGACATCAAGCACAACTTGCTTGTCATCTAGTTGAGCTTGTAACTCTGTCAAGAATTTATCAACCACAGACTCAATAACAGTTGTTGGTAATGACTTGAATTGAATAACACTATCTAGACGGTTACGGAACTCTGGTGAGAAAGCACGTTTCATTGCTTCTTGGTTATCAGAACTATGATCTTGTTCAGTAAAACCAATACTCGCGCGAGAAATACTTTCTGCTCCCACATTCGTAGTCAGGACAATAATGACATTTCTAAAGTCTGACTTACGTCCGTTGTTATCCGTTAAAGCACCATGATCCATGATTTGTAGCAAGAGATTAAACACATCAGGATGTGCTTTCTCAATTTCATCTAGCAACAAAACACAGTGCGGGTTCTTATGGATCGCATCAGTAAGCAAACCACCTTGGTCATAACCCACATAACCCGGAGGTGCACCAATCAAACGTGAAACCGCATGACGTTCCATATATTCAGACATATCGAAACGCACCAGCTCAACACCTAACAACTTCGCCAGTTGTTTAGTGACTTCAGTTTTACCAACACCTGTTGGGCCAGCAAAAACAAAGCTACCTACTGGCTTATCTGGTGATTTCAATCCAGCACGAGACAATTTGATTGCCGAGCCTAACGCTGTAATCGCTTCATCCTGACCAAACACAACACGTTTTAAATCACGCTCAAGATTTTCAAGCACTGACTTATCATCTTTAGAAACAGTTTTTGGTGGAATACGAGCGATCTTAGAAACGATATCTTCGATATTCTCTACCGTAATCAAACTATCATCACTTTCAGCCTTCAAACGACGCTGAGCACCAGCTTCGTCAATCACATCAATTGCCTTATCTGGCAAGAAACGATCATTAATGAATTTAGCAGAAAGCTCTACAGCTGATACCAATGCTTTATCGTCATATTGTACGTGGTGAAAATCTTCAAATTTAGATTTTAAGCCACGTAAAATATCAATTGTTTCAGAAATACTTGGCTCATTGACATCAATTTTCTGGAAACGACGTGATAACGCATGGTCTTTTTCAAAAACCTGACGATATTCTTGGAACGTCGTTGAACCGATACAACGCAAAGTACCATTTGCCAAAGCTGGCTTGATGAGATTCGAAGCATCCATTGTGCTGCCCATACTTGAGCCTGCGCCAATGATCATGTGAATTTCATCAATGAATAAAATCGCATTTGGATTTTTCTTCAAAGCATTAAGCAATTGTTTTAAACGTTTTTCAAAGTCACCTCGATATTTGGTCCCAGCAACTAATGCACCAATATCTAAACTATAAACTTCAGCCTGACTCAAAGGTTTAGGTGCCTTACCATTCACAATTAACCATGCCAAACCTTCAGCAATCGAGGTTTTACCAACGCCCGGATCACCTACCAGTAATGGATTATTTTTGCGACGGCGGCACAGAATTTGGGCTGTACGCTCAATTTCTTTTTCACGACCAATAAGTGGATCAGTTTTGCCTTTTTGCGCTTCAACATTTAAGTTCAGCGTATAAAGCTCTAATGGCCCTGCATTGCCCGTACTCGTTTCACCTTCAATATCTTCAACTTCTTCTTCAACTTGCACTTCATCTTTACGTGTCCCATGAGACAAGTATTGAGTCAATGTCAATCGATTGATTTGATGACGTTTAAGCAAATACACAGCAAAAGAATCACGCTCTGAATACATTGCGACCAAAACATCCGCACCTTCAACAGTACGATCGCCACCACTTGATTGCACATGGAAAATAGCACGTTGCAAAATGCGGTCAAAACTTTCTGTTGGATGAGGCGCCTGCTCGCTATTTTCGCCAAGCTTAGGAGTATGTTGTTCTACATATTCTTCTAATTCTTTACGTAAAGAAACTATATCAGCCCCACATGCTTTTAATGCATTCACGGCCGAATCGTTGTCGAGTAGTGCTAATAATAAGTGTTCAACTGTAAGAAACTCATGTCTCTTTTGACGAGCCATGCTAACAGCCAAACGTAATGATACTTCTAATTGACGACTGAGCATGTAACCCCCTTATGCTTTAGGCTCAATCTGGCAAAGTAATGGATGACCTTGCGATCGAGCGTAATTATTAACAAGGTTTGCTTTGGTTTCCGCGATGTCTCTTGGATATACCCCAGCAATACCTTTACCTTCATAGTGTACTGTTAGCATTACTTGAGTTGCTTGGTCAAGATTCATTGCAAAGTATTGTTGTAAAATTTCAATTACAAAGTCCATTGGCGTGTAATCGTCATTCATTAAGACGACTGCATATAACGGCGGACGCTTGAGTTCAGGAGGTGCTGTTTGTACAACAACCTCTCCGTCATGATCTTCGTTTTGCGAATCACTTAAGCGTGGATGGAAGTGCCAATCGACATAACCAGACTGCTGAAAAGAAGCCTTGATATCTTTTAAGTTTGTTTGACGCTTATTTGTTCGCATAGGATGTTACTATTGTGAATTTGCTTCAGCTTGAGGAATTTCTGCCACAAAAGCAGAAGATGTTTCGACAGGTTTACCGCGCTGCCAACTAAAACGTTTAATAACTGGTGTATCAGAACCGCCTGTTAAACGTACCTCAATAAATTGAGGTGTAAAACCTTTAGGCATCGTCCAACGACCTGTTAAACGCTCAAAATCAGTAAAGTTAAAGTTTTTAGCTTCAAGTGGTACAACCAAAACTTCTGTATCTTTAATGAGTCTTATCTCAATCGATCCTGAAGCACGGCGCTTGCTTGGGCTCACCTGTACTAAATCCAACTGATATTCATAAGCATTTTCAGGCAGAGGTTTAATCGCCAAATTTTGAATCGTTAAGCTTAAGCCACCGCGCTGCCTCAAGATATCACGGTAGATATTACTCATACCTTCTTGCTGCGTTTTATCAGCATTCGCCTGGTTAAGAGCTTCAAACAGATCATTTGCATTTGTTACAGCAACATCACGCTCTTGTACTGCAGCGTTCAGGCTTTTATTAACTGCATCTAAAGCTGTTTTTTGCTTTTGCACCACTTCAACCAATTGCTCTGCATCTGCATCGTAACCTACAACAGTTAGACCTTGACGGTGCCCAATTGTATAGCCGAGCGCAAGACAACCACTCATTAAAATAGCCGCACCAATAAACAAAGGTTTATTGGTATTTAAAAATTTTTTCTTTTGCAACGAACTTTCTGCTGAAGTCGTCTGTCCAGAGTTTTGCATCGTCATCTCAGTGTTTAAGATCAGAGTCAAGACACACATTTAAATCGAAATTTAAATGTGTGTGAAGCAAAAAAGAGTTTTTTATGGTAATAAACCAATCCCTTGTAAGCCTTCATCTTCATCAAAGCCGAACATAAGGTTCATATTTTGTACAGCTTGACCAGATGCACCCTTCACAAGGTTATCTTGTACCGCAAGAATAATAAGTTTATTCGGCTGCGGCTTATATAAAGCAATACGAAGCTCATTCGCACCGCGCACACTACGTGTTTCAGGCGAACTGTTAGCAGGCATCACATCAACAAATTTTTCATTTGCGTAAAATTGCTCATACAATGCCTGAATATCAGTTTGTTTTCCAGTTTCTGTCAAATCGACATAAATTGTGCTGAGCATACCGCGAATCATTGGAACTAAATGAGGAACAAACAAGAGCCCTTCAAAACCACCTTTTTGTCCAGCAATATTTTCTAATGCTTCAACAATTTCTGGGTGGTGACGATGACCCGCAACCCCATAGGCCTTGAAGTTATCAGCATTTTCGCTATAGATCATGCCTAAGCTTGCTTTACGGCCCGCTCCTGAAACACCTGATTTCGCATCAATAATAATATTTTTTGTTTCAATCAATGCTTGTGCTGATTTCAAAAGTGGAGCCAAACCCAATTGAACAGTAGTCGGGTAGCAACCAGGGTTACCAATCACTTGCGCCTGTTTAATTTTTTCGCGGTTTAGTTCAGCCAAACCATATACTGAGTTTTCCAGAACGTCTGGGCAAGCATGTTCCATGCCATACCATTTCTCAAACTGCTCAAGATTTTGCAAACGAAAATCAGCAGCCAAATCAATAACTTTAGTACCAGCCGCAATCAATTCTTTTGCATGCTGCATCGCAACACCATGCGGTGTAGCAAAAAATACAACATCACACTTTTTTAAATCATCAATATTTAAATCTGAAAATTGAAGATCAGTATGTCCACGTAAATTAGGGAACATATCTGCAACTGGTTTGCCCGCTTCTGTACGTGAAGTAAGAACTCGAACCTGCGCTTTAGGATGTCGTAATAAAATACGTAATAGTTCAACGCCTGTATAACCCGTTCCACCAACAATTCCGACAGAAATCACGTGCATTACCTCAATTTTTGAATCTATACTTGTGCAGTAGTATGACAGGATGTCCAAGCTTACAAAACCATTTCATGCTTGGTAATTTTAATTTTTTTAATTTTAGCGACAATTAGATAGAACTTATTGAACTGTCATAACTAAACAAATATCAGCAAATAAATACCAGATTTAATTGGAGAGCTAGGATGCTTCATCAATCAAAAGAAACAAAATTACACACTTACCTTGGCTTGAGCACATTAATTTTAAGTGCACTACTTGTAGGTTGCGGAGGTGGAGGCAGTAGTAGTGGCAACTCACCAAGCACTCCAACACCCATTGATCCTACTCCAGAGGCAACGACTGATGTTACTCTTAAATCTCCTGTAGAAATGCGTAATATCCAACTAAAAGTATATGACAACACCACTAACTCTGTTTTGGTAGATACTTCAATTGCAAGTTTAAACAACTTTAATGTCAAAATTCCTACCGCTAAATTAAGTCGTTTATATCGTGTAGAAATTACGACTCAAAATTCATCTCAAGTATTTGATCCAATTACTTCAACATACCAAAATTTCTCTGGTGTTTATCATGCGTTTATTACACCAAACAGTGTAAGTGGCAGAACCCTATTCATCAGCCCAAGTAGTGAAGCGATTTACCAACGAGCTGTGATACGCTCAGGACAACTCCCTCAAGAAACAATTGACCCAACTCGCATTGAGCAATTGCATGTAGATTTAGCTTCTCAAGATGTTTATCGATCACTTCTTAACGCGTTCAAAGATGCCGACATTCCAAGTTTAAGTCCAGCCAATCCCCTTACAGTTTTAACTTTATTGCAGTACTCAACTAAAAAACCTAGCACATATGTAGATAGTTATCTTAGCTTTGGCTACTTACAACATTGGTCAACTTTTCATAGTGGAACAACCACCTACCAAGAGTTCATTAAAAGTTTGGCAACAGACTTAAAAGATGGCTTTTTAGATGGGAAAAAACTTCACGGCGATCAAACGACATTCACCCCTATTTTCACGCCTGCTCCAGATAATATTGATCCAGTCAAAAATACACTGTTAGATATCGCAGCCAATCAAAAAGCTACACGCGATAATTTTGCAACCAATTTAAAAGCCGCGACTTTAAAATTGGCAGATGCCCAAAACCAATCCAGTCTAGATCAAACAGGTTATGATCTACTGCAAAAGAAACTATATTCAGGAGTCGTACCTGCCGGAAATACAACTGACTTTTTCCGTATAGATGGGGCTGGTGATTATCGTCGTGCTGTAGGTTTTAGCGGTATTACAGCAACCTGTAACGGTTCTGCATATCCTTGCAAACAAGGTTTGACTAGCATTAATCTGTCCGACCCCAAACTACCAGCTACAGACTATTTAGTAGGTCACTATGAAGACACTGCAACAGGTTGCCAACTTAATTTCCGTGCGAATGGTCAAATCGAACTTATTAAAGGATCACAGACTTATCGCTCTGCTTTAAGCGCTGATAGTACAGATAATCTATTGCAAACAGATGCTGCAAGCTTAAGCTATTTACTCAACTCAAGTTCAGCCGAACCAAATAACTCAACGCAGCAATACAACTTTATACAATTATCGATTAAAGCAAATAAAATTGTGAGTGCCAAAGCAGGTCTAGATAGCCGAAAAGCACCAGATAACTTACAAACACCACAATTAGAATGTAGTTTTAGTTAATTTGAGACATACCACCATGCAGGCAACGGATTTGATTTAAGTTGTCTGCGATGTCTTTGAAAATATGGATCGTATTTTTCAACTTCTGCCCAAAATGCAGGGCTATGATCAAAATGTTTAGTATGCGCTAACTCATGAATAGCGACATAGCGAGCAATCTCATGTGGCATGAGCACCAAACCTGCATGCAGCATAATATTATGCTGACTACTACAGCTTCCCCAACGAGTTTTGGGACGGCGGATTGAACATTCGCTGTAATTTAGACGAGTTTGCTCACTTAAATCGTTTAAAAGCTTTGGTAATTCTTGTTTTGCAAAAGCAATAACTGCACTTTGCAACGCCAAATATGGCTGCGTATCTTTAATAAATAGACAGTTATTTTCCCAATCAAATTGGAAAACACGATGTTGCTTTTGAACAATAACTTGAAATGGTTGCTCTTTATTAAAAAAATAAATTTCTGAAGGAATCTCAAGCGAATTAGATTGAACGTGTTGTTGCTTATTCCACGTTTCGATCAACCATTGCTCAGATTGTGCTAAAAAAAGTTGAATTTGATTCTTACTACAAAACAAAGGAACTGTCAGGCGTATTGAAGCTGGCTCAACACGTAAGCGCAATTTTCTTGCTCTTACGTGTCGAACGATTTTAATCTCTGGCATTTTTGCAGACATTACTGTGCTGTACGCTCTTCAATACCATTATTTGTTGCAACAATTGCAATCGTTGCTGGGTTTAAAGCGAAAATACCATTAGTCACAACACCTGGAATGTTATTAATGGTTTTTTCTACATCAATCGCATTTAAAATATTAAGATTAAATACATCCAAAATCACATTACCGTTATCTGTTACGACCCCTTCGCGATAAACCGGATCACCACCTAAAGCAACTAGTTTACGAGCAACTGCCGAACGAGCCATTGGAATGACTTCAACTGGTAAAGGGAAATCACGGCCAAGTTGATCAACCCACTTTGAATCATCAACAATACATACGAACTTTTTAGCAATTGAAGCAACAATTTTTTCACGTGTTAATGCAGCACCACCGCCTTTAATCATATGCATATGACGGTCAATCTCATCTGCACCATCAACATAGGCATCTAAACCACCAACATGGTTCATATCTACAACTTCAATACCTAATTTTTTAAGACGATCAGCAGTTGCTTGAGAACTTGCCACAGCAGCTTCTAATTGCAATTCAGGCAATAAATCAATTAGAAAGTTTACTGTACTTCCAGTCCCAACCCCCAAAATGCCACCTTTGGGTAAGTGTTTTAAAGCAGCTTTCGCAGCAGCTTGTTTCTTTTCATCTTGGGTTGCGTATAGACTCATGACATCACTCAACTATTTTTTGACATTTATGCACCAATAATCGGCGCAAATGCACAGGGGTTTGCTACAATAACTTCCTATTTTAAACTGTTATAGGGAAGATGAACATGCTGTCTCGTGTGGTACGACAAATTTTACAAGCAACGGTTTATGATGTTGCAATTGAAACACCTCTCGAAGCAGCTCCACGAATTAGTCAAAAATTAAATAATATTATTCGTTTTAAACGTGAAGATTTACAACCTGTTTTTTCTTTTAAATTACGCGGTGCCTATAACCGTATTAGCCAATTACCTAAAGAACAACTCGAACGTGGGGTAATTTGTGCATCTGCTGGTAACCATGCTCAAGGCGTAGCATTATCAGGTCAACGTTTAGGAATTCCAGCGATTATTGTTATGCCAAGCACAACTCCTGATATTAAAGTTCAAGCAGTTAAACGCTTGGGTGGTCAAGTTGTGTTACATGGCGATAGTTTTGATATAGCAAATAAATATGCTCAACAACGTGCCGAAGTTGAAGGCCTTGTATTTATTCCACCTTATGACGACGAACTTGTCATTGCTGGTCAAGGTACTATTGCAAATGAAATCTTACGTCAATGGCGTGATGTAGAATATGTGTTTGTTGCTGTAGGTGGTGGTGGCCTTATTTCAGGCGTAGCAGCTTACCTTGGTGAAGTTGCACCTCACGTGAAAATTATTGGCGTTGAATATGAAGAATCTGCATGCTTAAAAGCAGCCTTAGAAGCAAATGAACGCGTAATCTTGCCACATGTAGGCTTGTTTGCAGATGGTACTGCCGTTGCACAAATTGGTGCTTTACCATTTGATATTATTCGTCTGCGTAAGTCTGATAATTCTGGTCCAATTGTTGACCCTGATATTGTAACTGTAAACACAGATGAAATTTGCGCAGCAATAAAAGATACCTTTGATGAAAACCGCAGCATTGTTGAACCATCTGGCGCAATGGCCCTCGCTGGTATCAAAAAATATATTACCGAACATAAAATCAGCAATAAAAACATTGTGTCGATTGTATGTGGCGCCAACATGAACTTTGACCGTCTACGTTATATTGCTGAGCGTACCGAGTTAGGTGAACAGCGTGAAGCCATTTATGCGGTGACACTACCAGAAGAAAAAGGTGCATTCTTAGGCTTCTGTCGCGCTTTACAAGGCCGTAATATTACCGAGTTTAACTACCGAGCGAACAACACAGAAGAAGCGCAAGTCTTTGTTGGTATTAGCTTAAAAGGTGGTGACGCTGAGCGCCATGAAATTTTAGAACAATTGAAGCAACAAAATTATGTGGTAGATGATCTATCTGATGATGAAGTTGCCAAGTTACACATTCGTTATTTGATTGGCGGTCATGCAAATCTGGATGATGAAAGATTATTCCGCGTTGAGTTTCCTGAACGTCCAGGTGCCCTCCTAACCTTCTTAACTCGTTTAGGCCCAACCCATAATATTACGCTATTCCATTACCGTAACCACGGTGCAGCAGAAGGACGTGTATTAGTCGGTTTACAAGCGACCGATGCGAAACAAAATCCTGATGGCTTAATTGAAACTCTTGAGCAGATTAGCTATCCGTATGCAGAAATTACGAATAATGTTGGCTACAAACGTTTCTTGAAATAATCTTCGATTTTGATAAATAAGCCGACAAATTTGTCGGCTTATTCTTACAATTATTTTAATATTCCCATCATATTTACATTGCCTCTCTTTATCTCAAAGAAAATATCCTTAAAAATAAACGTCTAATCAGGAAACAAGGACCAACATGGCACAGTTTGCAGTCATTGGCTTAGGGAGTTTCGGAGCAACTGTTGCTCAAGAGCTCACAAAATTAAATCATGATGTTATTGGCATTGATACGGTAAAAAAGAATGTTGAAAATCTTGCCAACGTTTTAACTCATGCCGTCATTGCCGATGCAACTGACGAACACGTACTCGATGAACTTAATATTCAAAATTGTGATGCAGTTGTTGTAGCAATTGGTGAAGATATTGAAGCAAGTATCTTATGTGTACTGAATTTAAAAAATTTAGGTATGGACAAAGTTTGGGTAAAAGCAAAAACCAAAGCACATCACACCATTTTGTCACATCTCAATATCAATAAAATTATTCATCCTGAAGAAGATATGGGGGTACGCGTTGCTCAAGCCCTAAACTATCCAATGGTTAGTCGTTATATGTCCCTAGACGATGACCACTACATTATTAAAATTGAAATTCCTGAAAAACTTAATGGCATTAATTTATATGGCATTATGCAGCAAGCACCACAGGTTAAGACATTGCTCGTAAAAAGACAGCAGCAAATTTTGTTTGAGACCGAAGAAAATTTCACCTTGCAAACTCATGATATTCTTATTTTAGAAGGTCATTTACCGCAGTTAAAGAAACTTTCTAATTGCTTCATATAAGAAACGAAATCTAGAATATGTCTATATATCCCAAGCCCCATAAAACATTAAATTTAAGCCCTCCTTCACTCTTGGCACTGGGGTTTCTGGGCTTTATTATTTTTGGCACGTTATTACTAAAACTGCCGTTTGCCAATACAGGTCATGTGAGCTGGATGGATGCGCTCTTTACAGCAACCTCAGCAGTCACAATCACCGGTTTATCTGTTTTAAATATTCATGAGTCTTTTACACTGTTCGGGCAAACTATTATTTTATTGCTCATTCAATCTGGTGGATTAGGTTTTATGACTTTTGCCATATTGGCTGCATTAAGTTTGTCACCCAAAGTTGGCCTTAAACAACAAATGATGGCACAAGATAGTCTCGGACAAACGAGCCTATCAAAGGTTACTTTTGTTGCTAAGGGAGTTGTCACTTACACCCTTATTTTTGAGCTTATTGGTACAATTATCCTCACTATTGCTTTTACACCGACTTTCGGCTTTGCACGTGGATTGTACTATGCGATTTTTTACAGTATCTCCTCATTTAACAATGCTGGTTTTTCATTATTTTCCAATAGCTTAATAAGTTTTCAAAGCAATTATATTATTTGTATAACTGTTAGCATACTTTATACCTTAGGCGGGCTGGGCTTTTTGGTTCTCATGGACATTAAGCAAAATAAAAAATGGAAAAAACTCACGCCGAATAGCAAGCTAATTCTTACCACTATTACAGTGATTAATATTATTGCCTTTATTTTAATTTGGGCTTTAGAAGCTCAAAATCCTCATACCCTAGGAATGCTCAGTATCGGTGATCAAGCATTAAATGCTTGGTTTCAAGCCACTGTTCCACGCTCGTCAGGATTTAATACCATTGATACAGGCGCAATGACCAACAGCAGCTCCTTACTCATGATGTTGCTTATGTTTATTGGTGGCGGTTCACTCAGTACAGCGGGTGGAATTAAAGTTGGAACCTTTGTAATTTTAGTGCTCAGTGTTATTTCATTTTTACGGCGCACAGATGAAATTAGAATTTTTAATCATTCAGTCTCACATGAAACTACCTATAAGGCATTAGCAGTCACTGCAATTACGAGCATACTCATTTTCATGGGATTCTTTATTATTTTGCTTTTAGAGCCTAAAGCAGACTTTATGAACTTGTTGTTTGAGGTTGTTTCAGCAGCGTGTACTGTAGGGCTTTCTCGCGGAATCACGCCAGAACTACATAATGGTAGTTTATTCATTTTAAGTTTATTGATGTTTGCTGGGCGACTCGGTCCATTAACACTGGCATATTTAATTGCCACTCCGAAAAAAAGTCGACTCAAACACCCTCAAGCCAACATTCAAATTGGTTAATAAAAATGCCGCTATAAAAGCGGCATTTTTACAAGTAAGGACTTAGTACCAATTCATGAGTGAAACACCCAAGCCGGCGTAAGTTGCTCGATGGTTATAGTCAATTAAACTTTCACCATAACCATTAAACAACTGGAAGTGTCCACGCAGTTTGCCACTGATTGGAAAAGCCCAATCAAATTGAACAGCACCATGAGAATCATCACCACCTTTCAAAGAATGACGCAGCATTAAAGAGAAGTCATTTTCCTTCCACTTATAAAATGCTGTTAAATCACCACGACCGATGTAATTTTCCATATCAGGGTTATTATCATCCTTGCTGTCTTCTTCAATGCGCACCCACGGACGAAGCATTAAAGCAAAGTTACCACGCTCTAATCCCACATTAAAGATTACGCGGTTCCAGCTACGAGATAATGGATCTGAACGACCATTTGATTGGTGATTTAAAGTAACCCCAAGTAAACGACCATCTAAACCAAGCAATTCATAGTTCGTTCTAAACATTAAACTTGCTTCAGGTTCATAATTCGTTTCACGGAAAGGACGAGACTCTTCAGCATTGAATGTCTGCCAACGTGAAGATTGTGTATAACCTACCCACAAATCACCATTGTTGCCAAAAATATTTTCCCAAGCTTTGGTCTTTAAAGAAATCTGAAATTTACTTTCTGTCGATTTCAGATTTTGATCTTCTGTCACCGTATTATTGGGGTTTGGGCTGTGTGGGAACTCATTTTTATCACTGGTCCAGAATACAGGCAGCAAATAGACCGGTTGATAAGCACGGATATTCCAAACTCCTAATTTACTTTTTTCAGACAACTCCCAACGTTGATCTAGTAAAGAAGTAGTAGGTTCAAGTTTTGGTGCTTTACCAATTATTTTGATATTACTCACTGTATCTACCACCTTCTCTTTAAAGGTTTCAGGTGGAACAGCAGGTGCATCAATTTTTTTAACAGGCTCTGGTACAGCCGCAGCTTGAATAACTGGTAAAGCTGCTGGTTTAAATACAGAGTCATAACAAGCCAGACGATCGGCATTCGAAGCAAGAGCAACACATGCATCTACTGTCGCAGGGGTTACAGGTGCCAAGGTGTCAGCATATGTCACAGACGCACACAAACAGCTAAGCACAATTCCCATGCTTAGCTGTAAAGATGTGCGTTCAAATTGTCTGAACGCCATGTTCATCTCCAATTTTTATTTTAATTAACTTGTTGAATGGTAAAACCTAATTGCTGCAATTCATCGCGTTTTGCAAATGGCGCAACTACAGCTTTTACAGGAGTTTGCTCAACCAAATATTGACGAGCAACACGTTGTAAATCCTCTAATGTTACATGCAGTAAGCGTTCACGTAAGGTACGGCGGAAAGTTGGTGTTCTTGCATGCAACAATGCATAACATGCAGTAATCGCCTCACCCGCTGGTGAACCTGGTTTATCCATACTTGCAACGAGTCCAAGAATCGCTTCTTCAAGCTGATGAGGCTGTTGTTCCGCATTTAATAACCATTGCACACTTGCTTCAAAGTCTTTGAAAGTTTCTGCTAAACGTGGGTCACGGTAACTATAAAAACGGAATGAACATGCATTTCCATCATAACTTGCTCCGCCACCATACGCACCGCCTTTTTCACGAATGGCACTGTGTAAGAACCCATTACGCAAATAAGCTGCCAATACCATTAACGGAGCAGCATCTGGATGTGATACATCGACAGCCTGATAAGCAGAAGCACAGAACTGAACATTTGCCTGAATTAACCATGCTTCATGATTATTATCATTTGCTTGTTCTACGTGAGTTAACTCTGTTGCAGTTGCATCGACGTTTAGTTTATCCCAAACATTTTGGATTTCTTCAACCAAACGTTCAGACTGATGTTCTTCACATACAAGCAAGAACTGTTTAGGCGCTTGCAATAATTTACGATGAATACGTTTTAATTCTGAAATTAGCTCATCATAAGCTGCATCATCTTGGGTAATTTTAGTAACAAGCTCACCCAACCAGTTTAATGCACCTAAACCAGTGTTTTGATAATCACGTTGAGCCAAGGCACTCATATTACGTGATGCAATTTGCATTGCATAACTATGACCTGCGCCAGACAAACGAGACTGCCAACGTGTTTTACGCTGTTGCAATAACTCAATAATGCGCTCTTTCTCATCAAAACGAAGCTGTTCAAATGCTAACTTTAATAAATGAATTGCATCATTTTTTTGAGTTAAAGATTTAGTTGTTAACGTTAACCAAGCACTGATTTTATCTTTATCGTCGACTTTACTACGTAAAGAAGCCCCCATTCCCAAACCACCACTTACAGCTGTTTGTAAGTTTTGCAGCTCAAGATAGTCATACTCACCTGCGCCCACTTCGCCCATCAAGATAGAAAGCAAATTGAAATAAGGTGACATTACAATATCTTCAGGAATCTGAATGAGGACTTGTTGATAGTAAATACCATTCGTACCAGCATGATACAAATTCAACGGCGTATCCATGCGATTGCAGAGAATCTCGCGCAATTGCCCCTGCACAATATGCAAGTCAGCAGGTACATCTTCCAAGCCTACTTTTGGCAATAGTTCAAGGTTATCTGGAGTATCCTGACGCTCCTCTAAAGCCTTGGTATTAGCAATAATTTCAGCCTTATCAGCATCTGTTAATTTTTCACCAATAGCAGCTAAACGTGCTTTTTCTGCCTCTTGCTCTTTTACAGATTTTGTTGGGTCTGGAACTAGAGTCATCTGTACGCGATGTGGGTTGTCTAGCAAATGCGTTTGAATCAGATTTGATAACCACATTGGGTCTTTCAATTCTTCTTTAACTTGCGCAATTGCGCTGTCAACGTCCCAAATTTGAATTGGGTCATTATGGTGAATCGCACCGCTTAAGCCATTTAAAATTAGACTTAAACCATATGGTGTACCATCACCATTAATTTCACGTTGATGTAATTCAATTTGATGTAAAATTGCATCGACTAAATCGCTATCAATTGGTTTTGCAGCGACATCACGTAAAATATTTAAAACGCCATCTTTAAAGATTTCAGCATGTTCAGGGTTTGAACCTTGAACACCACAATAGAAAGTCATTTCAAAGTTACTGTCGTCTACACCCATTAATGGACCGGTTGATTGAGCATATCCACACGTTTCTAAATAATGGCGCAGAGGTGAAGCTGAATTTTCTAATAAAATTCCTTCAACTAAACGCATTCCCAAACGCAATTTAACATCGTTTGCTTCAGGTAATAACCAAGATAAGACATGATAAGTTTTATCTTTTAAATCATCACTATCAACGCCATAATTTTCTGTTACTTCAATTGGCGCAGCTAAACGTTTTTCAGGCTTAGAATATAAAGTTGTACCCGCAGAAAACTTATTTAGAGCTAGTTTTTCAAATTGCTCTTGTAACTCATAAGCTGTTTGATTCCCGAAAGTCATAAACACCGCATTACTTGGATGGTAATGAGTCTTATAAAACTCGACTAACTGCTCATACGTTAAATCAGGAATATCTTTCGGATCACCACCTGAATTGTAATGGTAGGTCGTTTCAGGAAATAAATGATGAGCCAACTGGTGATAAAGTTGGTCAGATGGCGCACTCATCGCACCTTTCATTTCATTAAAGACCACACCTTTATAAACAGGTTGCCCATTTTCAAGTTCAATACGAATACCTTCTTGAGCAAAATCAAGCGGATTCAAGTTGGCAGCAAATGCCGCATCAAGATAAACAGAAAGTAAGTTTTGGAAATCTTTTTTGTTTTGAGTAGCAAATGGATACGCAGTCCAATCTGCTGCTGTAAATGCGTTCATGAACGTATTTAAAGAACGGCGAATCATTAAAAAGAACGGGTCACGTACCGGAAACTTTTCAGATCCACACAAAGCGGTATGTTCTAAAATATGTGCCGTGCCTTTAGAGTCCATAGGTTGTGTTCTAAAAGCAACAAGAAATACATTTTCATCATAGTCAGTTGCCAAGTGATAATGCACAGCACCTGTAACTTTATGCTTATATTCAGACACTAAAATATCTAATGCTTCTACATGGTGCTGACGTAGCAACTGAAACGCAGGGTGAACAGTTTGAGAAATGGTTTCAGTGACATCTACAGTCATGTGATCTCCTAACATATCGGATAAGTGAATAAGTCTCATTATAGCCTGAGTCAGCTTGAGATTGGCGAACAAAAGCCAAGTAAAATACTATGTTTTTGTTGAGTATTAGTTTTCATTGGCACGGCTTTGATATCAAGCACATAGCCATGAATGTTTTATCCTACCAGAACAAAAGCTTTTAATTCTATTTATATATTACCCAATAAATAAAAAAGCCCATCAAGTCGATGAGCTTTTAGAAAAACTTTTACTTAAAAACGATAACGAAGTGCAATTTGAGCATTTAATGGATCGCCCATCATGTTTGAATCATTTGCGTTACTATGACCTGAAACAAAGTAATCGCGATCAAATAGATTATTTAAGTTCAGGTTCACATCATAATGTTCACTTTGATAGCCTACTGCTGCATTTACAACAGCATACCCAGGCAAAACGTTTTTGTTATCTGGAGCACTAAAACGTGATGATTCGCCACGTCCACCAACAGCCGCATACCAATGATCATTAAGTTGATATTTCAACCATAAGTTTGCAGTGTTATTTGGGGTAAGCGAAGAATGATTGCCTGTCAGTCCAATAGCCGATTTTTCAATTTTACCATCCATATAAGAATAACCAGCTAATACTGACAATTGATCAGTCAATTGACCTGTTAAAGAAAGCTCAACACCCTTGGTTTTTTGCTCACCTGCTAACAATGCTTGATTTGGATTTGCTGGATCTTGGTTTTGAATATTCGTTTGGCTCATTTCAAATAAAGCCAATGTCACATTTAATTGATCATTTACATCCCATTTTGCACCAACTTCAACATTTTCAGTTTTTGTTGGGCTCAAATCATCACTATTTTGATATAAAACAAATGAATCAGCTAAAGGCTGGAAAGATCGGTTATAAGAAGTATAAAGGGAAATATTGCTTACTGGCTGATAAACCACCCCGATTCGTGGAGAATAGGTGTTATCAGTTCTATTTAATATTTGAGATTTCACTTTATCATTACGATCTTGTGACAAATTGTCGTAACGCAAACCAACTAAAACTTTAAGCTGATCTGTAACTGTCATTAAGTCTTGCAGATAGATGCCATAGTTTTCAAAGGTGTTACTATTGTTATTACGTGCATCTGTTGTGCCCGTATTGATGGGTGCCCAATACTCTAATTCAGGGTTATACAAATCAGTAGTTGTTTTAGCCCCTTGCCAAAGTATTTCATCTTTGTGCTGCTTACTATACTCGGCACCAATCAAGGTATTGTGCTTTAAAAACCCTGTACTAAATAAGCTACTTAATTCTTGCTGAACATACACGCCATCTTCATTACGCAGACGTTTATTTTGAGTCAAAGTAATTTGTGACTTATCAGCGGGATGTGAATCAACACTGTATTGGCGGTCTAATGAATAGTTATAATGACGAACTGCCCCATGATATTTTAAATTATCATTAAACTCATGGTCTAAGCTTATGGTTTGGCTTGAGATTTCAGTATCAACATCACCAACTTCTTTACCGTTTAATGCACCATAAAAAGTTTTAGGATTTGTTTTAACAGGTTTACCTGTAATTGGATCTGTCGGAAAACCTTGATCTGCTAAACGATTATCATGCAAATAATCAGCCTGAATTAAAAGTTTTGTCTTATCTGTAATATCCCACTGTAAAGACGGAGCAACCGCTTGGCGTTTTAAAAAGGCCTGATCACGATAGCCATCTGAATCTTCAACTGCGCCAGTTAAACGAATCTTAACATTCTCTGCTACTTTTTCATTCACATCGACTTCTGCACGGCGTTGACCTGTTGTGCCACCAATAAGACTGACTTCACGCAAAGATTCATCCATTGGTTTTTTATTAATTTTATTGACTAACCCACCAGCAGAACCACGTCCATATAATACAGAAGCTGGCCCTTTTAATACTTCAATACGCTCAACATTCGACATATCTCGAAAATACAAGGCATCATCACGAATACCATCTACATAGTTATCTGTAATTGCAGAAAAACCACGAATCATGACCTGATCACGCTGCCCATCCCCCACACTAAAGCTCAAACCAGCAACGTTTTGCAAGGCACCTTGCATTGAGGTGACAGTTTGCTCTCTTAAAACTTGTTTAGGCACCACATTTACGATTTGAGGAACATCTTTTAACTGCATAAGTCCTTTAGTTGCAGTTGATGCTTGTCCCACTTCTTGTTTTAAGCTTTTTTCCTTCTCAGCTTTTACTGAAATTGTTGGAAGGTTCGTTACAGCCTGTTGCTCTGCCTCTACGGCATATACATGGCTTGTCATCACCCCAACTGATGAAATAAATAAAATAGAACGCTTCATGTAAGTTCGCTACGAAAAATTTCATGCGAAGTTTCAATGAAATACAGTGTATTTGTAAATATTAGCAAGAATCATTATTAATTGATAATATTTATTAAAAATATGAATTCAATGGCCTTGTTAAATCAAACCTGAGTTAAAAAATCATCTTATTTTTTTAGAAAAATTACTATTCGGCATATTTGTCTCGGAATACCCCATTTTCTTATAAAAAACAGCTGCTCTATGAGTGTCTGTATATAAAACTATTTGATTAAAATATTGTTTAGCGTGCTCTTCTACAGATCTAAGTAATAATTCACCTACACCCTGCCGTCTATATTCAGGATGTACATAAAATCGTCTCAACCTACCCACGTCTTTATTTAAAGTAGTATTAATTCCACCAATGGCAATTAACTGATTAGCATATTGCATACCATACAAAGCCTCTCCCACCTCATCAAAACAGTTCTGGCCAGATTGATATTCACTTACCAATCTATTGATAAATTTAAAACCCTCACTTTGAGAAATTAAGCTTAATTCAACAATTTGCGTAGGCAATCTATCAAGTTTTTGTATCAAGAATTGATCTAAAGAATATTCAGACAACAATATTTCTCCACTTATCTTTGAATTAACTGAATTTTATTCAACAAACTACAGCAAATCCAAGCAATGGTGTAAACTTAACTACCTGATTTTTTTATTTGTGACAACACATATGACAACTGTAGATCTTTTTGCAATTGGTAATGCATTAATCGACCAAGAATTTAAAGTGTCTGATGATTTTCTTAATCAACAAGGCCTGCAAAAAGGCACAATGCAGTTGTCCGATAGTGACACTCAGTCTGCTCTATATGCAGAGTTAAAACAGCATCAAGACTACAAAGGTCAAGCAAGTGGCGGTTCTGCAGCAAATACGACTGTAGCTTTTAGTGCATTAGGTGGAAGCGCTTTTTATGGTTGCCGTGTTGGTCATGACGATTTAGGTGCGATCTACCTACAAGGTCTAAATGAAGCTGGCATCCAGACCACACCAAAATCGATCAGTGAAGGCGTAACTGGCACATGTATGGTGTTAATTAGCCCTGACTCTGAACGCACTATGCACACCTACTTGGGTATTACTGCTGAACTTTCTCAAGATCAAATCGACTTTGAACCATTAAAAACAGCAAAGTGGCTTTATATTGAAGGTTATCTTTCTACAAGTGAAACGGCTCGTAAAGCTGTAAAACAAGCAAGAGAAATTGCAAAAGCAAATGGCGTTAAAATTGCCCTCTCTCTTTCAGATCCTGCCATGGTGCAATACGCTCGTGAAGGCTTGGAAGAACTTATGGATGATGGCGTAGACTTACTATTTTGTAATGAGCAAGAAGCCTTAATGTATACCAATACAACTTCTGTAGAAGATGCTCTTACTCAATTACGTTTTAAAAATCATACCGTAGTCATTACACAAAGTGCCAAAGGTGCTTTAGTTTCTAACCCAACTCAACATTTCCATGTTGCGGGACGCCACGTAGAAGCAGTGGATACAAATGGTGCAGGCGATGCATTTGCAGGCGCGTTCCTTTATGCCCTAAACCATCACCAAGATTTGAATGCTGCGGCTCAGTTAGCCATCTTAATTTCAAGTGAAGTAGTCTCTCAATTCGGACCACGTTTAGCTGTAAATGATTATGCTAAACTTCTTGAAAATTTTCAGAAGGAATGTGCTTAAAATGGAAAGGATCTGTATGACGGAAGAAGTTCCTGAGCGCGAAGCTAGGGCTTTTGACACTTTACAAGGAACTACTATTTTCGTTACGCAACGTGACGGTGCATTCTATGCTTATCAGAATTTATGCCCTCACCTACAAACTGAACTTGAATATTTAGAAAATCAATTTCTCGATCAAGACCAAGAATACATCCAGTGCTCTACTCATGGTGCTTTATTTACTGTGGAAACAGGCGAATGTATTTCAGGACCATGTTTAGGTGATTTTTTAAATAAAGTTGAGCTTAAAGTACATTCAGATGGCGGTATCTATATCGTAGACTGAAGCTATAAACATTAGAGTTTCTGCCATGGCTGATTTCTTTTTCAATTATTATCTTATGCCATTTCACTTAAGTGTAGTGGCTTTGATATTGCTCAGCGTGGTAGAAACCATTGGTATGTATATTGGACTCCGTCCAAGTCAGTTACTTAAAAAAATTGCACCGGATTGGCTTTCTAACTCACCACTACTTAATGTTAAATTTTCTAAAGCTCTAATTTTCGTTTTTTTACTCATCAACTTCAGTTATGCAGGTTACTTTTTACAACTCTCTTTCTTCGCAATACAGCATTATTTTATTTCACCATTTTATTTAATCGTCCCAGCACTTGTGATCGCAATCTTTTTTACTGTGTTCATGATTCACTGCCTTGACCAAGTGATTAAGCCGAAGCTTACACATACCAACTATAACCTTTTAGGGCGATTAGCGACTATTTCCAGTGGTAATGCCAGACCAGGTTTTTCTGCTCAAGCACGCGTACGTGATGAATTTGGTCAACTTCACTATGTTCAAGTAGAACCAGAATATGGTGAACTCGAATTATATTCCCAAGTCATTCTTGTCAAAGTGCATAAAAGCCATTATGTAGCCAAAAAAATCTCTATCTCAAACGATCTTTTCGCACCCGATTAATTCTTAATAATTCTTCTCATCCATTATTGCTTTTTTGCAGGCTTTATTACGGCCTTATTTTATTATTTTCTTTTTTAATTAATTATTTATTATCCCGACCATTTTAGTTAGAAATAAAATTAACAAATATTATATACAACCATTTCAGTCGGAATTAAATTTAAAACAAACCATTTTAATCAACTTAATAATTTTATTTACAAGTGTTTTAGTATGAATTAATAATCAATTCAAACTATTTTAGTATGGTATTATTTTTCAAATATTAACTATTTGTTTTTTATAAATTAATTATTTAAATATCCATTTAAAATATATTTATTGTTTATTTTTATTATATTTTGATTAATAATAAAATTAATATCAAATGAGGTTTAATTAATGAGCCTTAATTTTCAAAATCTTAATAGTCGTTTAATTAAAGAAATCACCATTATTTTAATAATAAAAATAGTGCTTCTTTTAACGATTAAACATATTTGGTTTGATGCTCCCACCATCCCCAAAAATTTTGACAATCAGGTCGCCGAGCATATTGCTGGCGATAACATTTCCAACATTAAGGAGACACGTTGATGATTTCTGAAAGCGTGGTTGATCTTTCGCGGTTTCAATTTGCAATGACCGCAATGTATCACTTTCTTTTCGTCCCTTTAACTTTAGGTTTGGCATTTATCCTTGCCATCATGGAAACCACCTATGTCATTTCCGGTAAAGAAATTTACAAGGATATGACTAAATTTTGGGGAAAATTATTTGGTATTAACTTTGCGTTAGGGGTAACGACTGGCTTAACCATGGAGTTTCAGTTTGGAACGAACTGGGCTTATTACTCACATTATGTAGGTGATATTTTTGGTGCGCCATTAGCAATTGAAGGCCTTATGGCATTCTTCCTTGAGTCGACATTTATTGGTTTATTCTTCTTTGGATGGGACCGTTTAACTAAGGTTCAGCATCTAGGTGTAACATGGTTAGTTGCGCTCGGTTCTAACATGTCAGCGCTGTGGATTTTAGTGGCGAATGGCTGGATGCAAAACCCTGTAGGTGCTGCATTCAACTTTGAAACTATGCGTATGGAACTAGTCGATTTCGGCGCGCTTATCTTTAACCCCGTAGCTCAAGTTAAATTTGTACACACTGTATCAGCAGGCTATGTAACTGGTGCGATTTTCGTACTAGCTATCTCAAGCTACTACTTGCTTAAAAAACGTGATCTTCCTTTCGCTCGTCGTTCATTTGCAATTGCTGCGATTTTCGGTCTTGCATCTACACTTTCAGTGATTTTACTCGGTGATGAATCTGGCTATGAATTAGGGGATGTTCAAAAAACTAAACTGGCTGCAATTGAAGCTGAATGGGATACTCACCCTGCTCCAGCTCCATTTACTTTATTCGGCGTACCGAACCATGAAGAAATGCGGACAGATTATGCAGTTAAAATTCCATATGCATTAGGTTTAATTGCAACCCGTTCAACAACCAAAGAAGTTACTGGTCTAAAAGATCTCATGCAGCAGCACGAAGTTCGTATTCGCAACGGTATGCTTGCCTATGCTGAACTTGAAAAACTACGTGCGGGTGATCGCTCACCAGAGTTATTAGCTTCGTTTGAAAAAAATCAAAAAGATTTAGGTTATGGTCTACTTCTTAAGAAATATGCACCAAATGTAGTTGATGCAAATGAGCAAAATATTAAAGCTGCTGTAAAAGATACTGTTCCAAATGTTACAGCACTATTTTTCTCTTTCCGAGCAATGGTTGCCTCTGGCTTCTTAATGCTATTACTTTTCATTTTAGCAACTTGGGCTGTAGCAAAAAGAAATGCTGAAAATAAACCTTGGCTACTTAAATATGCATTGTTTGCTCTGCCACTTCCTTGGATCGCTGCGCAAACTGGTTGGTATGTAGCTGAGGGTGGCCGCCAACCGTGGTCTATTGGTGAAATTTTACCAACACACCTATCTACGTCTAGTTTAAGTAGTGGGGATGTATGGGGTTCGATTCTTGCACTAGCAGCGTTCTATACCGCACTTTTAATTATTGAAATGTACTTAATGATCAAGTTTGCTCGTCTAGGGCCAAGCTCTCTGCACACTGGTAAATATCATTTTGAAAAGCAAGAACCAAAAGCAGCTGTTAATGGGGAGGCCTTATCATGATTGAATATGAACTATTAAAAATCATTTGGTGGGTGTTAGTTGGTGTACTTCTGATCGGCTTTGCTCTCACTGATGGTTTCGATATGGGTTCCATGGCTCTCATGCCTTTCGTTGGGAAAACTGATAACGAACGACGTGCGGCCATTAACACGATCGCTCCTCACTGGGATGGCAATCAGGTTTGGTTTATTACAGCAGGTGGTGCATTATTTGCTGCATGGCCAATGGTATATGCTGTAGCTTTCTCTGGTATGTATTGGGCATTACTACTGGTTTTATTCGCCCTTTTCTTACGACCAGTCGGCTTTGATTATCGTTCCAAACTTGAAAATACCAAATGGCGTAATTCTTGGGACTGGGGCCTATGCATTGGCGGTGCTGTTCCAGCGCTTGTGTTCGGTGTAGCCTTTGGTAATTTGTTTCTAGGCTTACCTTTTGGTTTAGATAACACTTTACGCTCTGAATATACTGGCAGCTTTTTTGCTCTTTTAAATCCGTTTGCATTAGTTTGCGGTATTGTCAGTCTATCAATGCTCTGTGCCCATGGCGGTGCATGGCTCATGTTGCGTACCGACGATGCTTTAAAGCAACGCTCTGCCAAAGCAACCCAGATTATGGCAATGATATTTTTGGCTTGTTTTCTTGTTATCGGAGCATGGCTGTATTTTGGTCAAATACCCGGTTATAGCTATGCAGTAGCAATTGATCCAAATGCTGCACTCAACCCTTTAGCAAAAGAGGTAGTTACCAATAGCAACCCTGGTTGGATGAACAATTACAGTACCTATCCAATTACTAAAGTTGCTCCAGTTCTTGCAATCTTAGGCGCAATCATTGCAATTATTGCAGCTTCAAAAGCAAAAGCAGGCTTAAGTTTCACTGGTACAAGTTTAATGATTGTAGGAGCAATTTTAACCGCAGGTTTTGCACTATTCCCGTTCTTACTGCCATCTAGCATTAATCCTAATTCTAGCTTGACGATGTGGGATGCTGTTTCAAGCCACCTTACTTTAGGCGTTATGACTGTAGCTGCTGGCATTTTTGTACCACTCATTTTGATCTATACCAGTTGGTCTTATTACAAAATGTGGGGAGTCATTACCAACAAACACATCGAGTCAAACTCGCATAGCTTGTATTAAGGAGAAGCAAATGTGGTATTTCGCATGGATCCTTGGCATTTTGATGGCATGTTTTGCAGGTGTACTCAGTGCACTTTATATCGAGCACCATCAAAACTTAGATGAGGAATAAATCATGGCAAAAGCAATGACAGCATCAAATCATCGAAAAGTTCAAGCATTCGCAATGGCCCTTTCATTTCTGTTGGCATTACCTCTTGCTGCAATTTTGCTGGTTTACCCTTCACTCATGTTAGATGCTAACGGACACTACAATCATAGCCAACTCATGTTGGTGATGATCGGTATTTCTGGTGGCTTTATTTATGGAGTGGGTTTTGTACCCAACTTCTGGTTATGGAAATGGTTATTTAGTCCATGGGTGGCTTGGCCTCTCATGCTTTTAGGCTATTACATCTGGTTTCTAACCTAAACAAAAAAGACCTCATTTGAGGTCTTTTTTCATTTCAATCAATTTAATAGGTACTATTGGTACCCCTACATTTGCTTCAACTGGATATGGCTGTTCATTATCCGTTTTCACATATCCACGTCGTTCATAATAAGCAATCAACTCTGAACGTACATCTAGCACATACATTACGGCGTTGGTCAGATGGGGAACTTCTTTCAATGCATATTGCTCCGCATATTCTAAAACAGAACGACCCACTCTCATATTTTGAACATGAGGATCTGTACAGAATGTCCCAACCTCAACCTGATTGTTTTCAAATGTAAGTCCAATACATGCAACAATTTTGGAAGAGTTACTTTCCCCTACCAATAATGTCGAATTCGAAAGTTGTAGCTGTTCTTTTAATTGAAGTTCTGTAATACGTTGCCCTTTTACAAACTCAAGCTCAGTTGTCCAACTTCTGCCTTGTTGTTCTCGATAAGACTTATTAATTAAATCTACGAGTTGTGGAATATCAGCGAATTGAGCTAAACGGAAATTTAGATTAGTCATAAAATTATACTTAGGCTATTTATAAAAATTCTAAAAATAAAGCCGATATTAAATCGGCTTTATTTTAAATAGCAATTGATTAATTTGATTGTTCAGCTAACCATGCCATAAATTTTTGACGCTCAGCTTTAGAAGCTTTCTGCCAAGTTTCCACTAACCGTTGATCATTCGTTTGTGCTACCCCTGTTACTGGCATAGAAGTTGGAGCTGGTACAACAACTTGAGCAGAAGTAGGTTTAGCCGATGCATACACTGCTTCAGGCTGTGGTTTAGATGATTTAGTCGTAAAGTCAGTTACTTTACCCAGTAAGCCAGTTGCAAACCATGGTTTTGCTTCATTGTTTGCGCCCGTTTGTTTCACAATTAATTCATTATTTGCACTGTACAAAGCAACTGTTGGTTGTTCAGCATATTTTTTCGCATTTTCAAAGTCCTTAGGGACATCTACCATCGAAAGCTTGTAAGTTTTCCCATCTTGCAATGCAGGTGTTTGAATTGTGACTACACCAGATTTAACAATGTCATGCTCGCCATTTAAATGTTCAAAATATTCTTGGTAACGCACGCTTAAGCTAGTCTCACCCGCATCGACTTTATAGTTATTTTTAGATGAACGAAATAACCCAGAATTGACTTCTTGACCATTTACCGCAAGGATTACAATTTCCTCTGGTGCTGTAATTGTAACTGCTGAAAATACTGAACCACTGAGTAATAAACCAATTGCAGCAACACCTAATCTTAAAGTCATCTGTTTCTTTCTCTGTATTTGATAAGCTATTAAATCATGAGCAATATGCAATATGATTGTGACTATTTTATGACAGTGCAGTTGTTGGCTAATTTTCAGATTTATTATTTTTAAATATATAATTGAATTTCATCAATTTCCATTTTATTTAGTCCTTTTATTAATTCTAAAGACATAAAAAAAAGAGCACCTAAATAGGTGCTCTTTTTAACTTTCAATTAGTTGAAAGTTTTGAAACGATCAGCATCATTAATAAATGCTTTTTCGCCTGCTGGTGCTTCAACTGAACCAAATACTAATTGAGCACGTAATTTCCAAGTTGCAGGCACATCAAATGCTTCAGCTGCTTCAGCATCAACAATCGGGTTATAGTGCTGCAAAGATGCTCCTAAACCAAGCTCTGAAAGCGCAGTCCAAGTTGCAAATTGAGCAATCGCGCTTGAATGTTCAGACCATACTGGGAAGTTATCTGCATATAATTCGAATTGCTCTTGTAAATTTTTAACAACAGCTTGGTCTTCATAAAATAAAACCGTACCAGCACCCGCTACAAAGCTATCAATTTTTGTGTTTGTACCAGCAAAAGCTTCTGCAGGAACAATTTTACGTAATGCTTCACGAACTAAATTCCAGAATTTAGCATGAGATTCACCATATAATGTCACCACACGTGAAGATTGCGAGTTAAAAGCTGAAGGGCTATGTTTAACCGCCTCACGAATTGTCTCTTCAATTTTAGTGCGATCTAATGCAACATTTTTACCAATTGCATAAATAGTACGACGGTTTTTAATTTTATCTAAGAAAGTAGACATTTTGTTATTTCCTACCTATTTGATTGACCATGGGCCGTTGTTTGGGAATGAATACAGTGTATTGAACTCATTTTTTATAATCAGCATTAAAAATATGACAGTTCGTTTTATTTTCGCAACAATAAAAAAAGATATAGATATAAAAAAGCTTCACCATTTAGTGAAGCTTTTTATTGCTGACAACCAATTATTTATCAGTTTCAAACAGCGCAGCAACAAATGATTTAGCCGAGAATGGTCTTAAATCATCAATTTTTTCACCGACGCCAATGAAACGAATTGGCACATGGGTACGGCTTGCAATATTAAAGAGCACGCCCCCTTTCGCGGTTCCATCTAACTTGGTAATTGTAATACCAGTTAAACCCACAGTCTGGTCAAACTCTTGCACTTGGTTAATCGCGTTTTGCCCTGTACCCGCATCTACGACTAACATAATTTCATGAGGTGCAGTCGCATCAATTTTTTGCATAACGCGCTTAACTTTTTTAAGTTCTTCCATCAGGTTGCTTTTATTATGTAAACGACCTGCTGTATCTGCGATTAATACATCAATTCCTTTAGCACGAGCACTCTCAAAGGCATCAAAAATAACAGAGGCACTATCAGCTCCATGACCTTGAGCTACAACAGCGATATCGTTACGTTCACCCCAGATCTGTAATTGCTCTGTCGCTGCGGCACGGAATGTATCACCAGCAGCCAACATCACTTTTTTACCTTCACCTTGCAAACGTTTCGCTAATTTACCAATAGTTGTGGTTTTACCAACACCATTCACCCCAACCATTAAAATCACATAGGGTGATTTGTTCGGATCAATATGCAAAGGCTTAACACGTGGAGCCAACAAAGCAACCAACTCTTCTTGTAAAGCTTTATAAAGAGAGTGGGAATAGATCAAATCACCACGAGCAGTACGCTCTGTTAAATTGGTAATGATCGTTTTAGTTGCCTCAACACCAATGTCTGCAACCAATAATTGCTCTTCGACTTCTTCCAGTAATTCATCATCAATTTCCTTTCCACCGATCAGGATATTGACCATTCCATCAGCAAAATTACGACGAGTTTTGGTTAAACCTTCTTTCATCCGGCCAAAAAAACCAGATTTTGGTTGTTCAACCGCTGTTTCTGTTGAAGCCGATTCAACTTTGGCTACTTGAATGTTTTCTTGTGATTTAACAGGAGATTCAACGATGGGAACATCGATAGCAGGTAAATTAGGTAATGTGACATCGTCATCACCGATCTCAGCATCTATCAAGAATTTATTTTGCATATTCGATTGTTGCTCCATGCGGATTCCTTGAAAAGCAGCGCGTTTAAAAAGAGAAAGTTTAGCATAAATTCAAAATTTTGCCTGCCACAATAGTGCTCAAAAAGCTTTGGAAACCAAGATTTAGCCTGATTAACCCAATTACTGAGTATCTTCCTGAGCGAGTGCCGGATATTGCTTAATATGAGCACCCTCAAATTGGTAAGCATGCATTAACTTTAAATACTCAGCTCGATGAATTTCTGACTGAGCTATAAGCAACTCAGCCATGTCTTGAGTTCTTGGATAAGTCGCCTGATGAGAAAGTTGTACAATTCGTTGATATTGATCCGGACTAATAGGCCGAAGTAATGCTAAATATGACAGCACAAAAATACAGCCAATGACAATAACCACAAACAGGTTAAAACATTGATCAACTTTTAACTCAGACTTTAATTTAAGAAAATTTTGTTTGAATATGAGCATGACCTACCTCGAATTAGTGTAGTGTAGGGTTCAATGCACATAAGCACAAGATCAAACATCCAGTAAGGTTAATAATCGTACCTTACTGGATAGTATGCTTAACTTATTAGTGAACGAATGACGGAAAAGTATAAAATTGCCGCAATAATAACCAAGACTAAAAACATGGCAAAAATACTTAACCCTTCTTCTGCATCTGCTGGATGCAACTCGTCTTCATCGGCAATTTTTCGAAGCTCCCCATCATAAACTTGATAAAACCAGTTTTTTTGGGTGGGTTCTAAATGTCCTGCAAAATCAAATACCCTTTTGCGCTGTGCAAGACAGTAATCCCCTAAATGGATTTCCTCATGGAAAATAGCTTCATCTAATAATTTACGGTGATAATGGGCCAGTTCTATGATTTGTTCCTCTTTAGGTGGAGTATCAAAAACAAAGCCATCGATTGTATTTGTCATATTTTATTCTCCTTGTCTTTTATTCTCATATTGATTTTAATCAAAATTATTTGTGAATAATGTTTAATCATGTATCCTAATAGTGAACTAAGCGATATGCACTAATAGTTGACAAATCCATCAATTTGTAATATTAGTTTAATAATTCTAAGTTAAATTAATTTAAAGGCAGTGGCCTTTAGAAAAAAGTAATCATAATTACAATAAGGAGTTTTCTATGATTCAACGTATCTCTCATCATGATTTAGAACATGTATATGCAACTGCAGTAAACACAATTCATTCTCAAATGAACTTTCAAGATGCAGTTACACAGTTAGAAGAAGTTGCTCGCGCTGGGCATGGTAAAGCTGCTCTATTCTTAGCAGAATTGTATTATCAAGGTTTCCGTGTTGAACGTGACTCACTTAAAGCACAATATTGGCAAAAGTTAGCCACAATGCAAGCATAAAGAAACGTCACTTAGGTGGCGTTTTTTTATGCTTGTAAAAATTTGATATAAACCAATTCATCCCTTATCTCTTCTTACGCTTCACCAAAGCTTAATCGCTTTGTCTTGCTCAGGTGGTCTTTTCTTTAGCTGGGAATATTTGTTTACGATTTGATACCTGTTTAAACTGAAATGTCATCTATTTTTTCTATAATAAGCAAGACAAGTTAAGAACCATTAAATTGACAATGAATAGTTTAAGCAATCTACAACCGGTTTCAAAAGACTTGATGATTAAGATTTATATTTTAAGAACCATGATGTACTGTGGAGTTCTTTGGGGATTATTTCATCAAGGTTGGGCAATTAAATCAGATCAGGAAGATTTTATTTTTCCTTTCTGGCTCAATGGATTGCAAGCTCACTGCTACGCCAAAGAACATTGGCCACATTACAAACCAAGAAGAATTACCCCCAAAGATTTTCATGAATCTTTATTGCCAACATTAACCCGACTCAACGTTACACCCGCTTTGTTTAATTCTTCTCACAGGAAGTTAAAATTATCTACTCAGCAAATGCATCATTTCTTTTTTAAACATCCGAACTGGCAAGAAGCCTAAAGTTTTCTTTAGGTTCTTAACCACTATATAGAATGCTTTTTGAACGCTTGAGTGTAAAACTTGTATTTGAATGACTATCAAGTCTTTGCATTTTTATAAAATCAAGCTAATTTAAAACAAAATGATAAAACACGGGATAGAAGAAATGACAATCGTTGCACAAGTAATCAAAAACAAATCAGAGCAAGATATTTTTACAATTTCTCCAGAAGCCACTGTCCTTGAAGCCATTAAAATCATGGCTGATAAAGGAATTGGTGCATTAGTCGTAGCTGAAGGTGAAAAAGTTGTCGGAATTTTATCTGAACGTGACTACACGCGAAAAGTGACGCTTATGGAACGTTCTTCATATAGCACTACAGTCGCTGAAATTATGACATCTAAAGTACTTACTGTAAGTCTAAACAACACAGTTGAAGAGTGTTTACAGTTAATGACAGATCGCCACTTACGCCATTTACCAGTATTGGACAATGAAAAATTAGTTGGTTTTATCTCTATCGGTGACTTGGTAAAAGCAGCAATGGAAGATCAGAAAAACTTAATTGAACAGTTAAAGCAGTATATCTCTGGGTAATGCTTTGAAATAAAAAATGGGCATATTAAGTGCCCATTTTTTATACTAAAACTTAAAGATAGCTATTAATCAAAGTAACTAAACGCTCTAACAAGTCATCGGCCTGCACTTGAGTCATATTAATAGGCGGTAATAGACGAACTACCGAACCTGCTGTAACGTTGATAATAAGCTTATGTTGATCACGAGCAATAGCAACCAGTTCAGCACAGTCTTTAGGTAATTGAATACCAATCATCATACCAAAACCACGCACTTGAACATTCTTATCAGCTAACTTTGCACGAAGTTGATCAACAATATAGCGTCCTACTATCGCCGCATTTTCTACAGCATTCTCTTTTTGAATTGTATCAATGACTGTATAAACCACACGAGAACCTAGTACAGTACCGCCATAGGTAGAACCATGACTACCAGGTCCCAACAAACCAACAGCTTTACCTTGTGTCATTACAGCACCTACTGGAAAGCCATTTCCAAGTCCTTTCGCAGTCGTCAGGACATCAGGCACAATGTTGGTGTGCTGATATGCAAAATATTTACCAGTACGCCCATTACCTGTTTGAATTTCATCTAGCATCATAAGCCAGTTATGCTGATTACAAATATTGCGAACTTCCTCAAGATAGCTAAAGCCTTGAGGAGCGGTATTAATACCACCCTCACCTTGAATTGGCTCAATCAAAATTGCAACAATATCTGGATGCTGCAAAGCGGCTTCCTGAATTGCTTCCACATCACCAAACGGCACACGAATAAAATCATTCACCAAGGGAGCAAATCCATCTTGTACTTTTTTATTACCCGTTGCTGAAAGTGTTGCCAAAGTACGACCATGAAATGATTGTTCTGCCACAATAATTTTTGGCAAACGTACACCTTGTTGGGTACCAAATTTACGAGCAATCTTAATTGCACCTTCATTTGACTCAGCACCACTGTTTGAAAAGAAGATCTCTTCCATGCCAGAAACCTCAGCAAGCTTCTGAGCAGCAGCAGTTTGCCAAGGGATTTCAAATAAATTACTTGTGTGCACAAGTGTTGCAGCTTGTTCAGCAATTGCTTCTGCAATAACTGGGTGCGCATGACCTAAACCACATACCGCAATACCAGTTAAGGCATCTAGATATTCTTTACCATCTTCAGTATATAGATATGACCCTCGGCCTCGTACAAAACTGATCGCTTGGCGACCGTAAGTAGCCATTAAGTGTGATGGTTGATCAGGTTGTATTGGAGCTAGGGTAATATCAGTCATAACGAACTCTGTCTGTATGAGGTTTTAAGAAGGGTTTATATAAGCAAAAACTGGCTCTGATGAAAAGTCTCATCAATCATTTATCTAAAATTTCGTCCGCTTTTCGCTATCACTTCGGTTTATACAATAAAATATTGAAGATTCAATGCAACTTTAAGTAATCAGGTGGTTTGCAAAGCGATGTAAACACCCCCTATAATGCTGCTAGATTAGTTGAGGATCTATTTATGACTGAACAAGCACGTGATACTGAAGCGTTAATCCGCGATCAAATTGCGAAGCATCCCGTTTTACTTTACATGAAAGGCACTCCACAGTTTCCACAATGTGGTTTCTCTGCACGTGCTGTAGAGGCGCTCAGTCAAATTGGTCGTCCATTTGCATATGTAAATATTTTGGAAAATCCTGATATTCGTGCAATCTTACCAGCAATTGCGAATTGGCCTACATTCCCGCAACTTTGGGTAAATGGCGAACTTATTGGTGGTAGCGATATCATGCTTGAAATGTTCCAAAATGGTGAATTAAAACCATTAGTTGAACAATATAGCGCAGCTCCAGAAGCGTAAATAATAAAAAAGCCAATCAATAGATTGGCTTTTTTATGCTCTCAAATTTAAAAATCGCTCACTCCCACATAGCGAAATAAACCCTCCACACCTAAATCAGATTTTAAAACAATCAGATTCTCATAAGCTGTCGTAGTTAGAGCTTCAAAAATATTCATATTTGGATCTTCGTGTAACTCATCCACACTCTGATTCATGCACTCTTCAAATCGATCTGCAACAAATTCGAATCCCAAATCCATAGCAATAAATAAAGTATGTTCACATGGCTGAACGTATTGTTCTTGTGCCCAGTCAATTATCGCTTGTTTGCAAAATGGGCACTCAATATTCGTAGAGGCATCGTTAAGTTCTATCAATTGATAAGGCATTAGATTTGAAAAGTAGAGAAAAATTATAGTGTAGAAGAAATTGATTAATAGTTCTATAGACAACCCATAAACCCAATTAAAACACACACATTAAAATTACAACGTAATTACATTATAATTTCAAATTTATCTCCAGCAATTAGATAATGAATTTATCTCCTGCTTACAAAAAATTTAGTATAAGAATTATCGTTGCAAAAATAATGATGTAAAATCATGGTTGTTGCAGAAATAGGATATTTTAATGCTCACTGATCTTGATGATTTTTATTGTTTTGCTCTCGTTGTTGAGCATGGTGGCTTTAGTGCTGCTGAGCGTGTAACTGATATACCAAAATCAAAATTAAGTCGTCGTGTGTACAGCTTAGAAGAAAACTTAGGCGTTCGCTTAATCCAACGTAGCTCTCGTCATTTTGCCGTTACAGATATTGGAATGGATATTTATAGACATGCTCAAGTCATGATGAATGCTGCACAAGCTGCTCATGATTTGGTTGATCATTTAAGTATTCAACCTAGAGGTGTGGTAAAGGTTAGTGTGCCTGTTGATATTGCTCAAAATCAACTTCCTAAAATCCTACCTGCTTTCTTAAAAAAATATCCAGAAATTCGTTTGCAACTTATGGTCAGTAACCGTCGAGTGGATGTCATTAATGAAGGGATTGATATCGCTTTACGTGTTCGCTCAAAGCTAGATGACGATCCGAGTTTGGTTCTTAGACAGTTTGCCCTTATAGAACAAAGTTTATTCGCGAGTCAGGCATATTTAAATGAGTTTGGTGATATAAAAAATCCAGAACAGCTCAGTGAACATCGCATTTTAAGTTTATCTGAAGAACATCTTGATCAACAATTCATGTTGCATGGACCTGACAATCAACAAAAGAAAGTCAAAGTCAGCCCTATTGTAATGGGCACAAACATACACATGTTGGCTCAATTGGCTAGTCAGAACTGTGGTATCGCATTATTGCCAGAGAGTGCAGCAGAAGATTTCCTGAAGTCTGGACAACTTCTACAGATATTGCCAGACTGGAAAGCGCCTCATGGAATATTACATGCTGTATATCCATCACGCCGAGGATTACTACCTGCTGTTCGAGTATTCATTGACTATTTAGTAGAACATCTTTCTGAGCGTTAAAATAAAAAAGTTCGATAATTTATCGAACTTTTTCTATATTTTTAAATTGCAGGATAATTTCCTACACCTTCAGGCCATGGTGTTAATAGTTCAAAGCCAGTATCTGTTACTGCAACCATATGTTCCCATTGAGCAGATAACGAAAGATCTTGAGTAATGACTGTCCATCCATCATTTAACTCTTTCACTTGCGGCCTACCTGCATTCACCATAGGCTCAATGGTAAAGACCATTCCTTTCTTTAAAACCAAACCTTGCCCACGCTGCCCATAGTGCAAAACATTGGGTTGTTCATGATAGACCTTACCAATCCCATGTCCACAGTACTCTCGAACAATACTATAGCCTTCTCGGTGAGCAACCGATTGAATAGCATAACCAATATCACCTAATGTAGCTCCTGGCTTAACAGTATGAATACCTGCAACCATCGCTTCATAAGTTGTATCAACTAATTTTTTCGCTTGTGGATTTACATTACCCACAAAATACATGCGGCTCGTATCACCAAAATAACCATCTTTAATAATTGCGACATCAATATTAATAATATCGCCATCTTTTAAAATTTTATTCGGCGATGGTATTCCATGGCAAACAACTTCATTGACTGAAGTGCATATCGTTTTTGTAAAACCGTGATATCCCACATTAGCAGGAATAACTTTTAAATTATTTACAATATAGTCATTACAGAGGTTATCTAAATATTCAGTAGATACGCCCGGTTTAATATAGGCCTCTATCATTTCTAAAACTTGCGCAGCCAAGCGTCCAGAAATTCTTAATTTTTCCAGATCTTGTTCAGTTTTAATGGTAACAGTAGAAGCTCTCATTCAATTCTATCCTCGCAGACAAGAAACATGCCCGTCCCTACAAAACCTAAGGTAATTCAAAATATTTTAGGATGAATATAAGTCAGACCAAAAGCCTAAAATGCTCAAATATCCAGCATTCGCAGTAAAAATTTATCTTTTTATTCTTACATATTTTTTATAAAAAGTCAGAACTTAAAAAGAAGTTCTTTTGCCCTTTTAATGCCTTTTCAAGCACATACTTTAACCAAACAATCGCGTATAACACCATATATCGTTTTAACCACCCGAAAAAAAGCTTTTTCACATAAATTAGCGCTTGAACATGATTACTTTTGCTCTAAAATTCCTTCTTTTTTATTCACTTTTAATTTATGCAACATCTTCGCACTGGAGATATTATTGCCTTAGGTTTTATGACCTTTGCCCTTTTTATTGGTGCTGGCAATATTATCTTTCCTCCCATCGTCGCCCAACAAGCTGGTGAACATGTCTGGTTAGCTGCACTAGGCTTTTTGATTACGGCTGTCGGCTTACCTGTAATTACCATTATGGCACTCTCTCGCATGCAGGGATCCATTGAAATTATTAGTTCTCCCTTAGGTCGAGTAGCAAGCCTGATTTTAACTGTTGTTTGTTATTTATCAGTCGGACCTCTATTTGCTACCCCACGTACAGCTACTGTTTCTTATGAAATTGGTTTTTCCTCTTATTTTGGAACCTCAAGTAGCAGTCTTCTAATCTATAGTGCAATCTATTTTTCATTTGTAACTGTAGTTTCACTTTATCCAAACAAGCTTTTGGATACAGTAGGACATGTACTTGCCCCGCTAAAAATTATTGCTTTAGCAATTTTAGGCATTGCAGCAGTTATGATTCCTGCGGGTTACGTACCTGCTCCGATTAACCATTACGTTGCGTCTCCTGTTTCCGAGGGTTTCGTAAACGGTTATCTCACAATGGATACCTTAGGTGCACTCGTATTTGGTATCGTTATTATTCAAGCGATTTACTCTCGCGGTGTAACTGATAAAAAGTTAGTCACCAAATATGCAATTATTGCCAGTCTTATTTCAGGTGTAGGTCTTACTTTAGTTTATTTAAGCTTATTCAAATTAGGTTTAGGTAGCCATGAAGTAGCACCAAATGCAGCAAATGGCGCAGTAATTTTACATGCATATGTACAACATGCTTTTGGAAATATGGGTTCATTATTCTTAACTGGTCTCATCTTTTTAGCATGTATGGTTACAGCAATTGGCTTAACTTGTGCGTGTGGTGAGTACTTTGCTCAGTTAACGAAATTACCATATAAGCTTTTAGTCTTTATTTTAGTTGGTTTCTCTTTCATTATTTCGAATCTTGGCTTAACTAAACTGATTGCTATATCAGTACCTGTCTTAAGTGCAATCTATCCACCTGCAATTGTGGTGATTATGCTGAGCTTTTTTTGGAAATTTTGGCACAAACCTTCTTTTATTGTCGGTTCAGTAACGAGTATTGCTTTAATTTTCGGTATTATTGATGGTCTTAAAGTGGCAGGTTTCAGTAATTATTTACCTGAATTTCTTCAACATTTACCTCTAAATGAACAAAACTTAGCATGGTTGATCCCATCTTTAGTTGTTCTTGTAATTACCGTAATTATCGACAAAGTTAAATTCAAAAACATTTAATCTAGTGGCTTTTTTGAAATCGAGTTTTATCCAAACATGATTTTATATATTGAATAGAATGCTGTGTTTACCCAACCAGCATTTTATTTCCACCCTAGCTTTTAATGACAAATCAACAATAGATATAATTAATTTTTACTGTAAAAATACACTAAAATAATTTTTAGCTTACTCAGGAAAGAAGAGCAACAATGAAAACTAAATATTACTTAACATTAGCAGATGCAGAGTTTTTAATGGAAGAAGCTCAAAAATATGCAATTGAACATAACTTTAAAGTCAGCATTGCGATTGTTGATGAAACAAGCTCTCTATTACTCATGAAACGTTTAGATGGCGCCTCTCCTTTAAGTTCACATCTATGCTTAGAAAAAGCGAAATGCTCTTCAATATCCGGTAGACCCTCAAAGTTTTACGAAGAACTTCTGCAAAGTGGACGTCTTGGTTTTTTAAGTATGCCCAGCGCTCAAGGGATGCTAGAAGGTGGAAAACCGATTATTTATGAAGGTGAAATTTTAGGTGCTATTGGTGTATCAGGTGTTCAATCTTTTGAAGATGCAGAAATTGCTCAACACGCAATTGACACATTTTTTAAAAAGCAAAATAGCTAAAATAAAATGATAGGAAAGAGAAATTATTATACTTTTCACTTAAATAATCTCTCTTTCCTAAAAGAATAAGTATTTCATACAAAAATATTTAATATTTACTTTTTTAATACCTTAAGCTTTTATAAATATAGAGTTTTTTATAAAACTGCTCAAAAAAATTGCTATTCGCTATTGAATTGTATGAAAAATAGAAGTACAACATTAAACTTAAAACAAATTCTTGACTAAAACATTAGGTTTTAGTAACACCACAAGGAGGGATGGAGATGTTATCATTACATTTCAACAAACAAGTCTTCATTAACACTCTGAACAGCAAAGATTCAGTTGTGTATGGAGTAACGCCGCTTGCTCTTATGCTGACTTTACTGTTTCAAGGTATGATCAAAGGAAATTTAAAACCCGAATACTTTATGTATGCGATGGTTGTTTCTTTCATATTTTGTCTGTGGGCCTTTGTCGATCATAAGATGCGAAAGTTAGCTAAACGACGTCTTAGTCAACAATAATTGTAAGATTAAAAAAATGGATGAGTGATCATCCATTTTTATATACCTAAAAATAAAAAAATTGTTCCCATAACTAAAATAGCTGTAGCTAATAATTCAGCAATAATCAATGCAACCATCATTAAAGACATTAACCATGAAGGTAGGTTAAAACGACCTAACCGATGGGGTTGTTTAAATTGATTTGTCGTGTCCTGTAAGTACCCATGTACGATATAAACTAAAATTGAAAAACTAAAAAACAAGAGATTTGCTAACACACACCACAAAGTAATATTTTCGCTTAAAACAGTAAAATAACTTAGCACAGCAAGAATTAAGCTAGCAGCTGCGTAAAGTAAGCTACTTCGATGAGCAATATCCACATAATAATGTGCACGACTCAATTCCGAACGGCGTATTTGCCAATATTTCCATACCCCTGTTAACATTCCTATCCATAAAAATATGCCACTAAAAACAATCGCTAACTGTACAGCTTTTGGTAAGTCCATCTTTTTCCCAATTATTCGTTTTATTAAAATTTAATGAGCTGTATAGCATAAATCCTGACTTTATAGTCACATTTTAATCAAGTATCATTTTAGAACTCATGTAAATTAAAGTCATCAACAAGCTAATCATTACTTAATATTATGGATAACACTTTTGAATCATTTTGGATAACCTGCAAAGATGGTTATCAACTTGCTGCACAATTTTATCCAGCTCAATCAAAAAAGTCAGCCAATCCAGTTTTGATTTGCCCAGCCACTGGTATTACCAAAAATTTTTATCATGCTTTTGCTACATGGTTAAGCAAACAAGGTTATGAAGTATTAAGCTTTGATTTCCGTGGAATTGGAGACTCATTGCATGGACCTTTAAAGCAAAGTGAAGCAAGTATTAATGATTGGGGAACGCTTGATATTCCTTGTGCAATTGATGCTTTATTAGAAAAAACACAAGCAGAACAAGTAACTCTTCTTGGCCATAGTGCTGGTGGGCAACTGTTAGGAATTGTGCCTAATTTTCGCAAAGTAGCAAAAGTTGTTGCGATAGCAGGTTCTACTGGCAACGTAAAAGGCCTAAAAGGTAAAACCAAGTTTCTGGCACCTGTCATGTTTAAGGTTATTTTTCCAATTTCTAGTACTTTAAAAGGTTATGGTGCTACTCAATTTATTGGGATGGGTGAAAACTTGCCTAAAAAAGTTGCTCAACAATGGAGAGAGTTTTGTAGTAACCCAGGCTATGTAAAAAATGCCATTGGTAAAACTGTCTTTCATGACTTTCATACTGAGATTGTCTGCCCGATTACTTCGATTTGGGCAAGTGACGATGAAATTGCCACTCAACAGAACGTTGAAGAATTATTAAGTTTATATCCTAATGCATCTACTAAAATGCTAGAACTAAACCCTCTAAAACTCGGATATAAATCAATCGGACACATGTTAATGTTTAAAAAATCACATCAAAAGATCTGGCCTCTTTTAGAGCAAGAAATTCAATACTAATTTTCAATTCATCAGTTACTTTTTGCCTCTATACCAGTAATCCGGTTTAGAGGTTTTTTTTATTATTAAAACGCCCTTCTCTTTTATAAAATAATCTTATTAAATTTATAGTTATCATAAGAAAGTAAAATATATTCAACATTCACTTCTTTGTATTAAAAACGAGCATTTTTTTACGTAAATACGTCGATATAGCTTTAAAGTTCTGCTATGGTAATTTATCTGAAGCTGTTGTTTAAAAACGGTTAAACTAACCTATTTTAATACAAACAGCTTCTTTTTTTCTGTTTTAGCTAAAGCCAAAGAAATTGTTCAAGGATAATTATGCTAGCACTAGAGCCTCAACATATTCATATGAATCAACATGCTGTTGATAAACAACATGCATTACAGTGTCTAGTAGATATATTAGTGAAAGATGGGTTGGTTACTCCTGACTATATAACAGGACTTATCAACCGTGAACAGCAAAGTGCGACCTATTTAGGTCAGGGAATTGCAATCCCTCATGGGACGCCTCAGTCACGAGAATTTATTTTAAAAACTGGTATTCGGTTAGCCCATTTTCCACAAGGAATAATATGGGATGGGGAAAATACGATTTATTTAGCTGTTGTTATTGCAGCAAAATCCGATGAACATTTACAAGTATTACAAATATTAACTAGAGCGTTAATGCACGACGTAAGTGAACAAGTAAAAAATGCATCACAACCTGAACAAATTATTGAACTATTACAAGCTCAACCATTATCTTTAACACTACATGAAAATTTAATTCAAACAGAAATTGAAGCTCAAGATATTGAAGATTTGTTTTGGGCAGCAACTCAAGTGCTTAAAAAACAGAATTTCGTAAAATGTGGTTTTTTAAGTTCTCTAGCTCCAGAGCAAGTCATTCAGTTGCAAGACCAGATCTGGTCTGTTTCTAGTAAACAGTTTGTTCAACAACCAGCTATTAGTATTGTAAAACCACGTCATCCTTTAGATTTAAACGGGCAGAAACTAAATACTTTAGTCTGTGTTGCTGCAAATGATCAGTTAGATAGCCAAAGATTTAATCGGCTGATTGATATTTTATTTAATCCAGAACAAGTTGCTCAATTAGATCAAACCCAAGCACCAAATGAAATTGCTAAAATTATTGGTGCGGAAGTGATTCCCGATTGGCCAAACCGTTCAGTTGTATTGGCCAATGCACATGGATTACATGCCAGACCCGCGACTCATTTAGTTAACTTAACAAAAACTTTTCAAGGTGATATTCAAGTCGCAGTAGATGAAGGTAGTTTTGTTTCAGCTAAGAGTTTGACTCGCTTATTGGCTTTAGGATGTAAACGAGGTCAAACTTTACGTTTCATTGCAGAACCGGGAACAGATGCAGTAGAAGCTTTAGATAAAGTAATTTTGGCAGTACAACAAGGCTTAGGGGAAGAAATTGAACCGCTACTCTCTTCACATACCAAAGAAGACCAAACACCTCAAACAGTAACATCATTACCAAAAACATTGAGTACAAATACAGGTATTCCAGCTTCTAGTGGTTTAGCTTTTGGCCCAGTACATGTAATTAAACCTAAAGTTTATCAATATGAACGTATGGGTTTAAGTGTTAAAGCTGAGAAAGAGAAACTTGATATTGCTCTTCATGCAGTTAAAAACAATATTCACCAAGTTATTGCGAAATCTGAAGCTTCTGAAATTAAACAAATATTCCAAGCACATTTGGAAATGCTTGATGACCCCGATCTCATTAATGGTGTTTATCAAAAGATTAACTTAAATCTTTCTGCCCCTGCTGCTTGGCATGAACATATTGAAGCAGCAGCTAAAGAGCAAGCGGCTTTACCAGACCGTTTACTGGCTGAACGTGCTACAGATTTACGTGATATTGGTGAGCGAGTTTTGGCTCAACTCTGTGGTGAAGTTATCATCGAAGAACCTAAAGAGCCTTATATCCTAATTATGTATGATGTGGGGCCAAGTGATGTGGCTCGCCTTAATAAAGATCGTGTTGCTGGTATTTTAACAGCTGTGGGCGGTGCTAGTGCCCATAGTGCTATTGTTGCGCGTGCTTTAGGTATTCCTGCAATTGTTGGTGCTGGTGATCAAGTATTAGATATTGAGCAGAAAAGCTCTCTTCTAATTAATGGAGACACGGGAGCTTTCGTTTTAGATCCAACTGCTCAACAAATCGAACACGCAAAACAAGAACGTGAGCTTCAACAAAAAATTCGTGAAGAGGCTGAACGCCACTGCCAAGAACCTGCGATTACTCTAGATCAACATCAGATCGAAATTGCAGCCAATTTAGGAAAAGTTCAAGCCACAGCCCACGCAGTAGAATGTGGCGCGGAAGCAATTGGCCTGCTTAGAACAGAGCTTGTTTTTATGGCTCATAGCAGCGCCCCAAATGAGGCAGCCCAAGAAGCAGATTATCGGGTTGTCTTAGATGCACTTGCTGGTCGTCCTCTCGTAGTACGCACTTTAGATGTAGGAGGTGATAAACCTCTGCCTTACCTACCAATTGCGGAAGAAGAAAATCCGTTTTTAGGACTAAGAGGCATTCGCTTAACCTTAAGACGACCTGAGCTATTACGTCAACAGCTTACTGCTTTGCTTAAAGCAGCAGATGACCGTCCTTTACGAATCATGTTCCCAATGATTGGCCGTGTAGAGGAATGGCGTGCTGCTAAAGCAATTCTTGATGAAGTAAAAGCTGCATATACATGTGCGAACTTACAAGTTGGCATTATGATAGAAGTTCCTTCTGCCGCATTACTTGCCCCTATTCTTGCGCAAGAAGTGGACTTTTTCAGCATTGGAACAAATGACTTAACTCAATATACCTTAGCCATTGACCGTGGCCATCCTATCCTCTCTGCTGAAGCAGATGGTCTTCATCCAAGTATTTTGCAATTGATTGATCAAACAGTAAAAGCTGCACACAAACATGGCAAATGGGTAGGAATATGCGGTGAACTAGCAGCTGATCCAAAAGCTGTACCTATTCTTATGGGATTAGGTGTAGATGAACTCAGTATGTCACCGAATAGTATTGCCTTGGTAAAAGCACAGATTCGTACACTAAACTACAGCCAAGCTCAAATACTTGCACAGCGTGCACTTGAATGTGATAGCGCCCCTGCTGTACGTCAGTTATCCGAACAAGAACTGTAAAGATTAGGAATGGTAATGGCTAAAATTTTAACAATTACTTTAAATCCTGCAATTGATGTCACGATACAACTCAATGAGTTGCAGATAGGTGAAGTAAATCGCCAAGAATCTGTAGAGATTCATGCTGCTGGAAAAGGGCTAAATGTTGCACAAGTTTTAAAAGATTTAGAACATGATGTTATTGTTTCAGGTTTTCTAGGAACTAGTAATCGACAGATTTTTGATACACATTTTGAGCAAGTTCAATTTCAATCTGAATTTATTTATGTTGAGGGTGAAACGCGCCAGAATATAAAAATTGCTGAACATTCCGGCCGTATGACCGATTTAAATGGAAAAGGATTTTTAGTATCTGAACTGGATAAAAAGAATCTATTCCAAAAAATCGAAATGATTTTGCCGCAAGTAGAAGTCGTTGCTATTGCTGGTAGTCTTCCACAAGGTTTTAGTATTGATGAGTTTCAAAAGCTTATTAAGCTCATTCAAAAACATGGTAAAAAAGTTGCCCTTGATACAAGTGGTAAAGCCTTAGTCGCTGCAATTGCATGCCAACCATGGATGATTAAACCAAACACCGATGAGTTAGTAGAAAGCTATCAGCTTCCTGCCGCAACCTATGTCCAGCAAAAAGAGCTTTTTAAAAATTTAGCTAAAATTGAGCATGTCGTTATTTCGATGGGTGAAGACGGTGTAAACTGGCTACATGAAACACATCCACTACATGCCCAAGCCCCTAAAGTGATAGTTAAAAGTACCGTTGGTGCGGGCGACTCTCTTTTAGCTGGCATGATTCACGGCTTAATAAATAACTTCTCTGCCGAAGAAACATTGAAAACGGCTACTGCAATTGCGAGCCATGCTGTAACACAAATTGGCTTTCGTATTCCAAATGCTGAAATGCTAAACCAATTAAAAGCCCAAACTACAATCAATTCATTGAGTGAATCTGATGCCAACTGCTAAACATTTATTATTTGTCATTAATAGTCCGCAACAGCAAGTCAATGCTTTGATTTTAGCTCGAAAGCTTGCACAGGTAGCATCCCAACAGGGTTACGAAAATAATATAATTTCGCTCGATGAATTCGAAGAAAATCAAAACTTTGATCAAATCATTGTTATTGGACAACGTCCGAAAAATCTTAATATTTTTGGTACACACCCTTTATCTTTAATTAGCATTGAAGAAATCAAAAATGATGCTCATTCAGCTTTTCAAGCTGGCTTAGATAATTTAAAGCCAGCTCAAGATTGGCAGAGTGATAATACGCCATCGCCAAATAAAGCGACTAAATTTGTTGCAATCACTGCGTGCCCTACAGGTGTTGCCCATACCTTTATGGCTGCTGAAGCATTACAACAAGGTGCAGAAAAACTTGGTTATGAAATTGAAGTAGAAACACAAGGTTCTGTGGGTGCAAAAAATATTTTATCAGCTCAAGCTATTGCTGCAGCGGACATCGTGATTCTTGCTACTGACATTGAAGTTAATACAGACCGTTTTGTAGGCAAACGTGTTTACCGATGCGGTACTGGTTTTGCATTAAAGCAAACAGATAAAGCCTTTGCTGACGCGATTAGTAATGCACAAGTTCTAGATCAAGGTAAACAACAAACATCAGCAGAGAACAAGGATAAAACCGAAAAAGTTGGCGTATATAAACATCTCTTAACAGGTGTTTCTTATATGTTACCTATGGTGGTAGCTGGTGGTCTTCTAATTGCCCTATCCCTATGCTTTGGCTTAAATGCTGCTGAGCAAGCAGGCAGTTTACCAGCCATATTAAAACAAATTGGGGCCGCTGCATTTATCCTCATGGTCCCGATGTTATCGGGTTATATTGCCTACTCCATTGCTGATCGCCCTGGCCTCGCACCTGGCTTAATCGGCGGCTTACTCGCCTCTCAATTACAAGCAGGCTTTTTAGGCGGCATCGTTTCAGGTTTCCTTGCGGGCTATATCGCACTTTTTATTGCAAAAAAACTCAAACTTCCTACTAGTCTAGAAGCACTTAAACCGATTTTAATTATTCCTTTATTAGGTACATTATTTGTTGGCCTTATTATGTTCTATGTGGTTGGACAGCCTGTAGCACATATTTTCGAGCTCATGAAAGACTTCCTAAATAATATGGGTACAACAAATGCTGTGTTAATGGGAATTATATTAGCAAGCATGATGTGTATCGATTTAGGTGGCCCAATCAATAAGGCAGCCTACGCTTTTACTGTCGGATTATTGACAACAAATACCTATATGCCTATGGCAGCAACAATGGCGGGCGGTATGGTCCCTGCTATTGGTATGGCTATAGCGACTTTCGTGGCTAAAAATAAATTTAGTACAGGAGAGAAAGATGCCGGAAAAGCTGCTTTCGTATTAGGGTTATGTTTTATTTCCGAGGGTGCTATTCCCTTTGCAGCTAAAGACCCAATGCGCGTTATTCCGACTTGTATTTTAGGTGGCGCAGTAACTGGCGCACTTGTTGCACTATTCCATTGTGAATTAGTGACTCCTCACGGCGGTGTATTTGTTCTTTTAATTCCAAATGCAATTAACCATGCTTGGTTATATCTTGCTGCAATTGCTGCAGGTAGTATCGTTACAGGAATAAGCTATGCAATCGTTAAGAAAAAAGTAGAAGAAAAAATTGTGACCATTTCATAATTTAAAAAAAGGGAGAATATTAATTCTCCCTTTTTTTAAATTAAATACTATTCAACAATCTGTTTTAATAGTGCTTATATCACTTAATCTGAGTAGCTCTCGCCATAATCTGTGCAGGTACTTCTTCTGCTAACATAACAGTTAAAGTTGGTTCTTTTTTGGGGATTTAGTAGATGAGCGACATACTGCCTGAGTAAAAATTGTTAAAAATATAATTTATAGACAAAAAAGCTAAATTTATAACGCTAATCATTCAACTAGTTTTTTAATTTTATATAAAAAAATTAATAAGTTACTAAACAAACCCATTTTATTTTGCTAAATAATAGATGATTCATGTTAAATGTATGGTAAATTCCACCAACAATAAAATAAACTAAGATACTGATATTTATAAATATTTTTTATTTGAATATCTTGATTTTTCATAGTTATGACTTTAGAGACAAAAACTATCTCGTACAATGCCACGGTCAAATCATAATTTTTTTTCTACGATGCGTTTGCAAGCCAATATCGTTTAATTAACGATCAAGTAAGCCTAGATGCAATCTTGTATATCTGTTCAAAGATTTTAAGGAATTAATGGCTATGACTTATCAAGTCACATTAATTTTCAACAAACTTTGACTATAGAAGAAAAGTATTTGTAGTTTGTGCAAAGTATAGGGATGTTTATCAAGACAAGCGTAACTAAACCATGTCATTGTTAAATTTAGCTATATAAATTTTGCTCAGCAAGCAAAGTCCTGATATAACTTGCTTGATGAAACTATATTTTTCAACTATTAAAGATAGTTCACCAGAAATGCGATCCACCAAGGTATGGGGAAAAGTCAATGACAAAGAAGTATGCGCGTTTTTTACCTACAACAGAATCTTTTACTCTTGAAGATTTTCCATATTATTGGATTACTCAAGTACATGCTCAGTATGTACAAAATATTGATAATGCTTTAAAAAAATATGGTTTAGATAACTCACGTAGACGCATTATGTTGGCTTTAAGCAGTAAGCCCCATGCGAGTGTTTCTGAACTTTCAGACATGATTATTTCAAAAATGTCGACGACGACTAAAATTGTCTATCGTTTAAAAGATGAAGGTTTAGTTGAAACTTATTCTTGTCAGACCGATGGTCGAATCACCCGCGTGGTACTTACAGAAAAAGGTACCGAAATGATCAATAAGATTAATGATCTAACCAGCGTAGTACTCGAGCAATCATTCGAAGGTATCACTCCATTGCAATTAGAAAAAATGATGGAAAGTTTAAAATTACTTTTAAAAAATCTTTCTCGTTAAAAATGGAATAGATGTTTTACTCGTTAGCAATAACTAAGCTCTCTGTCAGGAGAGCTTTTTCTATTGTAATGCCTCGTTTAAGCATTGATAGAAACAATACCCTACATAAAATAATCAATTAACTTCACATCTGTTGACTTGAGCTCTTAACTCCAGTAGAAATTCTCTTTCAATAACTGAATAGCAAATTTTTGAAAATGGCTAAAAGAAAATACAAAAGTGACAAGTTTCAAGTGCGCCGTATTAACCGTCAATGGTGGGTACTTGAAAAAGACCTCGAATCAAACTGCTATTTAAAACATGAACAAGTGGCAACCAAAACCTTAGCAAACAACTATGCAGATGATTATATTGAACAATACTATATGAATCTTTACATTCAACAAGAGTTGAAAAAACCTGAAACTGTATAAAAAAGCCATTTGGCTTTTTTTATTTTTAATAGTTTGAAATTATAAAATCAAAAATTAGGAATAAAAAAAACCTACATCTTGGGGAAAATGTAGGCTATAAAATGCACAAAAAGGAAATATATATCCTTCTTGATAAAAAGAATTTTACGATAATATAAGCCTTTATTTTATATTACTTTTGTAAACTTAATGGTGGTTATTGTATTTATTTAGAATTTTTAAACCTGCCCCTCTTTATATATTATGGTTAAAATTTGAGTTATTAAAATTTTAATCATCACAATTTACTTCTCATCATTTTATAATTTATTTTCATTAGTTTTATTAAGATAGGTTTCTAAAGACAATTATAAGTTTCTGTTTTAATAAGTTTTTTACAAAAATAAGCATAAATCTTTTTTTAACTTAATACAGATAAAAATCAATAAATAACAAAAACATAAATTAAATATTAAGTATATAATATATTTAACACCTCAATTTTAGTTCAAAAAAAAGACAGGTGAAATTTATTTATTGCTGTTTTGATTACTACAGAAAGATTACAATAATGACTTATAAATAGATTAACCCCATACAATCTTTCTAGGCATGTTATGACTTCAATGTCGAACAACACCCAAAAGCATTTTATTGTTGAGCAAATTCCACTACCGACTTGGGTAAGTGATGAAAATGGCTTGATATTATATTGCAATGTAGAGTGTACAGAATATTGGCAGGATACTTTTTCTCCATTACCTCAGCAATGGTTAGATTTTATATCTCCTGTCGATTTAGATGAAGTCAAAAATAGATGGCTCGAAGCAATTCGCCTGCAAAAAAGAATAGAATTAAAATGCCGACTTTTACAAAGTGGCAATCAATATAGATGGTGCAAACTTTCTATTCAAGCCTCCAAATATCGCGGCTCTTCTCTAGCCAGTGAATGGTATGTCAGCTTTTTAGATATTGATCACGATATTCAAGAACAACAAAACTTGCAAAAGAATATTGAAATACAAAATCAAATGTTAGACATCAGTGTTGATTGCATTAAAGTATTAAATGTTGATGGCACAGTTTCTCATATGAATAAATCAGGATGCCTCGCTTTAGGCGTTCCTGTTGATGAAACAGAATTTGGAATGAAATGGCTTGAGCTTTTGCCACCTCATATTCGTAAACGTGGACGCGTTGCTTTAAAAAAAGCCCTTCAAGGCAAAGTTGCCAGATTTGCTGGAATGAGCTGTTTACCAGATCAGGACCCCGAATATTGGGATAATATGCTGACCCCGATTCATCGGGAAAATGGTGAAATCGGACAAATACTTTGTGTATCTCGTAACGTTACTCAACAGCATTTGACAGAAAATCAGCTCAGAAATATGAGTGAAAGAGATGACCTGACCGGTTTATGTAATCGGCGCTCATTTAAATTTCAACTTAAACGAACCCTTGCATATTCAAAAGATAGTCAAACAAGTGTGGGTTTACTATTAATTGATCTTGATCATTTTAAACATATTAATGACACTTTAGGGCATAGCGCAGGCGATCATCTTTTAAAAGTCTTATCCAAACGGTTTAGTCATTGTGTTGATGATGAAAGATGTTTTGTTGCACGACTGGGTGGAGATGAGTTTGCAGTTATTATTAATAACCTCAAATCTGAAAATGATGTACGTGACCTAGCAGCCATTTTGCTTCAGCAGTTAAATCAACCTATCACCTATTTAGGTAATGTGCTAAATGGTGGTATGAGTATTGGTTGTGCAATTTATCCTCAAGATGCCGTAGACCAGTCAGGTTTACTCAGTTGTGCAGATATGGCATTGCATGACTTAAAAGCGCGTGGTCGTGGTGGTATTCGCATGTATGATCCATGCATGATGCAAATGACCGAAACAGTTGCTTCTCAACTCAATTTAGCACGTCAGCTTATTCGTCATCATACCATCCAGCCCTACTACCAACCCAAAGTAGATTTAAGAACTCATCGTGTTGTAGGTTTTGAAGCTCTATTACGATGGCATACTACTTCAGCTCAAAGAGGTTACCCTGCACAAATTGCAGAGGCTTTTAAAGATTATAATTTAGCGAGTAAGATCGGTGAAACTATGCAACATCAAGTTTTACGTGACATCGCCAAATGGATAGATCTTGGTATTAAACCTCTTCCTGTTTCGCTCAATGCTGCCCCAGTTGAGTTCTTAAGAGACAACTATGCTGAAAAGCTTTTGAAAAAGATCAATCAATTTCAAATACCGACACATTATATTGAAGTAGAAGTCACCGAACATATGCTTGGCGATCGAGGTTCAGAATATGTGATCCGAGCACTTAATAAATTAAAGCAGCATGGCGTAAGTATTGCACTAGACGACTTTGGTACTGGTTTTTCATCGCTCACCCATATTCGCGATTATCCAATTGACAGCTTAAAAGTAGATTGTAGTTTTATACAAAAGATGCAACATGACCCATCAATTTATGCGATTGTCCAAGCAATTGGTTTACTCGCTCCAAATTTATCACTGGGGCTCATTGCAGAAGGAATTGAAACTCCAGAACAAGAAGAACTACTTCGACAATTTGGATATAGTATAGGTCAAGGATTCTTGTTTGAGTCCGCTATAGACGCTAATCAAGTCATTTCAATTCTCAAACAGAATCAACCCTACCTAGAAAGTCATTACAATGCTTTAAGATAAAATCTTTAATAAACTTTCTCGCCTCTATTCATACTAAAAATAAACAATAAATTTTTAAAAATTGTTCATAATATAAGCATAAAGATAATAAATCGGTGTTTTGGCACCATACATTGTCATAGGACAATAAGGAGCAATATATGAGTTATCACCATATCTTGGTTCCAGTCGATGGTTCTCCTACTTCACTCATTGCTGTTAATCATGCAGCAGCACTTGCTAAAGCCTTTGGTAGTAAAGTGACTCTAGTATATGCGCTTACGATAGATCCTTTCATTTCTGTAGAATTCATTGATAGTACAGAATTAGCACAGGATTATTTTAATAAAGCTAGAGCATCAATTCAGGGCATTTTAGACCAAGCGAAAGAACAATTTAGCCAACATGGAATTTATGTTGAGACAAAAATTGTTGAGGGTCAAACAATCCACACAGAAATTATTAAAGCAGCGACCGAACTCAAAGCAGACTTGTTAGTCATTGGTTCTCATGGTCGAAAAGGGTTTAAAAAGTTCTTCTTAGGAAGTGTGACTCAAGCTCTTTTAGGAGAAATTCATTTACCGGTATTAGTCGTAACCGAATAGTTTTTCTGAAGCTGAAAAAAACCGATCTTATGAAGATCGGTTTTTTAATAGCCTGTTTTACTGAGCTTTATATGTAAATCTAATCAGATATCCTGGGTTTTCTAATGTATTCGTTACAGAACCATCATCTTTTTGGACATTTCCGGAAGTATCAGTCAATACATATAAAACATTCCCATCTGGACTTGCAATCACGTCACGATAACGATTGTTGCTCTTAAACATCGGCACAGCATCATCATAAGTAGTACTGTAAGTTGGATCTAGCTTAATACGGAAAATAACGCCACGCTTTAAAGATGGAACCAATAATGTATTTTCCCAACCAGAAATTGCTTTTTTGCCTCCCTTATAGACATAAGCAGATGACGGCGCAACTGTTGGCCAGCAAATGTAGGTCATATCCCCACAAGTTGGGTCATTATAGTTATAGGTATCTTGGACGGTATATAAAGTTTTTAACGGCGGTACAAAGTTTTTACCAGTCCATTCAGACTCTTTCATCACAGGTACACCTACCGCTACTTTTACTCCATTTTGCCCTAAATCTTTAATTTGTGACTTATTGGTTGCTGCCGAATAATTTGCATAGGCATAACCACTGTCATCTTTATAACCCGCTACATTTGGCCAGCCATAGTTACCACCTTTAACAATCAGATTAATTTCATCGTCAGAGTTTGGACCTTGTTCAGATTGCAACAGTTTACCATTTGGAGTAAATGCCAAGCCCTGTGGGTTACGATGACCGAGCGTATAAATATGGCTAATTACACCGTTAAAGCTTGGATTATCTTTTGGAATACTTCCATCCAGATTTAAGCGTAATACTTTACCCATATAGGTATGATAGTCTTTGCCGCTCAGTTCCTGTTGAGTCGGCGTATGCTGTGCTTGATTTGGCAAGAATAAATAAGCCAGCTGGTTACGTCCCTGATCACCAATCGTATAGTAAATCTTTTGGTCTGGACCAATCACAAGACGACCCGACTGATGGTCTTTCGATGAAGGTAATCCTGCTAATAAATCTACTGGTTTCTCAAGAGTATCTGTTGCTTTGTTATAGGTATATCGACGGATAATAGTTTGATTCGGTAATTCTTTATCTGTAGATTTCGGATTTTTAAATGTACCTGAAACATAGATATAAGGATTATTTTTAAAGTCAGGATGAAAGGCAAAACCCAATAAACCGTTTTGTCCATCAGCATCATTTACAATCTCAGGAACCTGAAAAACTGTTTTTACACTGCCTGATTCAGGGTTAACTCTTAGAATCTTACCTGTTGCCCGCTCCGTTAACCAAATTTGATTATCAGGTCCCCACAACAAAGCATGTGGCTTATTTAAATTAGATAGAAGAACTTTCTTGTCAAAGCTTTCTGTTTTCGCTTTAGCAAATTGAGATGGAGTAAGAGGGACATCAGCAAATGCTGAATTGAGCGTAAGTAGCTGAGCAGCACCTAATAAAGTAATTTTAGCCAATAAATGTTTATTCATATGTCCACCTTATAAATTGTCAAAATTTTCCGAGAATTTTTAAACCGTTAATAAAGGGTTTGTAGGAGTTCTCTATATGATTTGTATTATGATGAATAACGAATCTATTAAAATCTAAATTTCTGAAAGGCTCTGTTGCATAAAAGTAGCTATTAAAAATGGATAAACACTCTTACAAAGTCTTTTTAAGATGAGTAACTTAAAGCTAATTTTGATCTATTTTTATACACGCTCAATTAATTTTATATCTTAATGTTTTTTGAAATGGTCTTCTAAAGTTAGCACAATATCACTATTAACCATGAATGCAGATCAGTGTCCTCTCATAAAACAATTTAATAAACCCAATGATGAAAAACATTCAATTATAAAGTTTTTGCTATGCTAATTTCCTAAGCTCAGGTTAGTCAACCTTAAAAACTTATGCTATTCTTCGGCCACTTTTTAAAGCCTCAAATTCTCTATCATCATGACACTTACGCCACCTTAAGTTTATTTACCCTTATCCATTGTAAATAACTCATCACTGTTTAGTGATGTGGTGTAGTCGTTTGTGTTGATATATCACATCACTAGCCTTTTCAAAATTTAGAACTATAGGCTATCCCCCTCATGTTAACGAATGTCCGAGAACAATGGTTCTCTAATGTCCGTGCAGATATTCTTTCCGGTCTCGTTGTTGGTCTTGCTTTAATTCCTGAAGCAATTGCATTTTCAATTATTGCGGGTGTAGACCCGAAAGTTGGGTTATATGCGTCTTTTTGTATTGCAGTCATTATCTCATTTGTAGGCGGTCGTCCCGCTATGATTTCGGCAGCTACAGGTGCCATGGCTCTAGTCATGACTACACTTGTAAAGGAGCATGGGCTTCAATATCTATTTGCAGCAACTGTTTTAACTGGCGCCATACAGATCTTAGCTGGATATTTCAAACTCGCCAAACTCATGCGTTTTGTTTCCAAATCAGTCGTTATTGGTTTTGTTAATGCCCTAGCCATACTCATTTTTATGGCTCAACTACCAGAATTGGTAAACGTGAAGTGGCATGTCTACTTATTGGTAGCAATTGGTTTAGCAATTATTTACCTATTCCCTTATGTACCCAAAATTGGAAAGTTTTTTCCTTCCCCTCTTATTTGTATTGTCGTCATTACACTACTCGCCATTTTTTTAGGTATTGATGTTCGAACAGTGGGTGATATGGGATCATTACCAGATACCCTACCTATATTTTTAATTCCAGATATTCCTTTTAATTTAGAAACACTGCTTATTATTCTTCCCTACTCATTAGCCCTTGCGGCTGTCGGCTTACTTGAATCGATGATGACAGCAACAATTGTTGATGAAATGACAGATACTCCAAGCGATAAGTTCCAAGAGTGTAAAGGTCAAGGGATTGCCAATATTGCCTCAGGCTTTATGGGAGGAATGGCCGGTTGTGCCATGATTGGTCAATCCATGATTAATGTAAAATCTGGGGGTCGCACACGTTTATCTACTTTTTGTGCAGGCATATTTTTACTGATTTTAGTTGTATTTTTAAGTGATTGGCTAAAAGTAATTCCTATGGCCGCTCTGGTTGCAGTCATGATTATGGTATCAATCAGTACTTTTGAATGGAAGTCGCTTATTCACTTTAAAGCGAATCCTAAAAGTAGCAATGTCGTTATGATTGCAACTGTCATTGTTGTTGTGGCTACACACAACCTAGCGCTAGGCGTATTAACCGGTGTTTTACTTTCAGCGTTGTTCTTAGCCAATAAACTTGAAAATGATATTCACGTAAATACATCCTTTGAAGGTGAAACGCGTTTGTATGATTTAAGAGGACAAATATTTTTTAGTTCTTCTGAAAAGTTCATGCAAGGGTTTAATTTTAAGGAAGATGTAAAAGAAGTCATTATTGATCTTACACACTCACATATTTGGGATGTAACTTCAGTAGCAATGCTTGATTCGGCCATCAATAAATTTCAAAAAAATGGCATAAAAGTTACTGTACGTGGTTTAAATGAAGCCAGTTCCATCATGATTGATAAATATGGTACTCACGCTAAAATTTAAAAAAGGTCCTTCGGGACCTTTTACGATCTACAGATTAAATTTTTTATTAAGGAGATTTATACAACAAACGATTTGGACTACCAGATGGATTTTTTACCACATTGCTACTTGCTTGATTTAAAAGATTAGTAGAGATGGTTTGTGGCGTCGCAGTGGGTGTACTTTGCAGCATTTCAGCAACGACACCTGCAACATGTGGCGTAGCCATCGATGTTCCATTTAGAACTTTAGTAGCCGTATTACTGCCTATCCAAGAAGAATTAATTTGGCTTCCTGGTGCAAAGATGTCAACACAGCTTCCATAATTAGAATAGCTGGCTCGCGTATCAGTATTATCTGTAGCAGCAACTGTAAGTGCTTTATTTACTCTTGCTGGTGAGGCACTGCAAGCATCAGTATTTGAGTTTCCAGCAGCCACGACCATGACATAACCATTATTAAATAAATTTTCAACTGCACTATCTAAAGAGGTACTCGCATCCCCACCTAATGACATATTCACAACAGCCGGTTTTTTACCATTTTTTAATATCCAATCTAAACCAGCAATCACATTACTAGATGCACCAGAGCCATCACATCCTAAAATCCGGATTGGAACCAAATTTACATTCTTAGCAACACCATAAGTACTGCCGCCAACCGTTCCTGCGACATGTGTACCATGCCCATTACAGTCAGTTGTACCATTCCCATCCGATATTGCGGTATACCCGCTTAATACCCGCCCAGAAAATTGTTGATGGCTAGACAATATACCTGTATCAACAATATAAGCTGTCGTACCAGAACCCGTCTGTAAATATGAATAAGCAGAATTTAAAGGTAAAGCTTTTTGGTCAATACGATCTAGTCCCCAATCCGGATTACTCTGAGTAGTGGCATCAATTTTCATGACTGTATCGTTTTCTATAGAAAGTACTTGCGGATTTTTTTTCATTGCTTCGACAAAAGCAGTAGCCGCTGTATCGGGTAAATAAATTGCGAAACCCTTAAGTACAGTGTCATACGACTGTAAGACCTTGGCACCATGTTGCTTAGCAATATTTTGGGCAAAATCTATAGATGGTCCAGCATCTTTATTAAGAATAACAATGTATTGATTTTTAATAATTCCCTTTGCTTGAGAAGAATCTAGTAAAGAACTTGTTGTGTTTGGGGCTGCATGGACTAGATGGACGGCGGCCAATGTTAAGAAAGCAGCCGATACTTGGCAAAACTTCATGAAAAATCTCCATATCTTTTATTCATACATCGTTGTTATGATCTGTACTGTCGTTATATTTAAGAATTATTTTTTGGAAAGAAATTTTGCTTGAACTCCCATGTATCAAAACTAAATCATATTTTCATAAAACTTTGTTTTATACAACGCTAGTATCTTTTTTCGATCAAAAACGTGAACCAATTCTAAAAATTAGAGAATTATAGGTTTGCGTTTAAAGATTAATTATTATTCTTACCTATAAAACTTCAAGAAGGAACTATAATATAAAAATATATAATCATTACCAATAATATAAAAATAGAAATTGCAAGATAGGTACCAACTGTATTAAAACTTCGCAAAAATTTCCAGATATCCATAAACACATAATAAAACAATTATTTATAAAAATTATTTCAGACTTTAAATAAAGCAGCAACTAGAAGAGATTTACAATTTTTTTAACTATAAAGGTTCAGTATCAAATACGTAAAAAAATATTACTTCAAAAAAAGACAAATAAAAATAAATATATTATCCAATTATAAATTATTCTTGATTTTTAGTTCAGGCAATTCCAATTTTTGTCCCGCTAAATGATGTTTACAATTAAGAGAGTATTCAATAAAACCTTCTTCTATAAGATAATGACAACACCCAATGATACTTATGCTCGGATTAAATGTTGGTTTTTCAAGGCTACCGTTAAAGAACCACTGATTTCCATTAGAAAAGGGGTGCTCTACCGGAATATAGTGGAAATGCCCACAAGCCGGACACATATGTACATACATCCCACCTTCAAAATATTGTACTTTCATAAAGGCTCCTTTTTAAATAAAAAAGCCAACCCATATGAGCCGACTAAATCTATCCACGTAAGAACACTACCTATTATTTAATTATTCGTTATAGTTTTCTCTTTTTTGTTTTTCTGCTTTTACTTTAACCAAGAGATATTACAGATTGATGAAGATTTTTTTAATTATATTTTACATAAATTTTATTATGAAATGATTTTATAAGCACACATTTAAAATCCATAGATTCTAAATAAGTTCTAAAATTAGAATAAAAAACTATTATATTTTACTTTTAATTAAAAAATAAAAAAGTCCGTATCTTGGGAAGCTACGGACTTAAAAACTCATCTAAACAACAGCTAAACATTTTGTCGCTTAGTGAGAAAGCACTATATTTTTAATCTAATTAAGTTCTATATTCAGGTCAAGAACAACTCACACTTTGTGTAAAAATCAGGGTAAGTTGTGATTTATCTCACATTTATCTTATGATCGGCTTAGGTTAAGAATTTTATAAAACAATATTGCATATATTATTTTTCAAATACTTAACTTAATATATGCCTAAAATAATACTCTAAAATCGTATAATGATTAATGTGAGTAATAAGTGTAAAAGATACTACCCCCTGTTCTTGATCTTTTTTACTTTCAAAATAGTTTTGGCTTTGCCATTTCAATTCTTCGAGTTCAAGTTCTCCACATAAAATTTTGCACGGGATATCAATCCGCTCTTTATGATGAATTGGGCTATATTTCAAAATATCTTCTTTTGTCAAATTCAGTGCATGATTTAAATGAGTCTTTTGTATTGGCTCTAAATCATAAATTCCACTTAATAAGATCATCTCAGATATGAGCGGATGGCCTACAACTAATGCGCCGAGATGTGCTCCAGCTGAGTGACCAACCAAAATAACCTCATCAGTTATCCACTCTTGCTTTGCAATAAAATCGAGCGCTTCATAAACTTGAGCCACAATATCTGCAATTTTACTCTGTGGCGCCAAATCATATTCCAACAAAATATATTGGACACCTTGCGCTAAAACATGAGGCACGATAAATGCAAAATCTGATTTCTCACACCACTGCCAATATCCACCATGGATAAAAATAATGGTTTTATTCGCCTGTTCTACAGGAAATAAATCCAACGTAGATCTGGGGTGAACACCATATTGAATATCTCTGATATGCCTATATTTTTGATAGCTCACCAAGCTTCTTAGCTGAAAGTCAGTCAGTATCTCATCTTCATTAGGCACTGTCGTGGCATTATCATATTCTCTCATGCTTTTCTCACTTTAATGATTCTTCATGGGCACTTAAAGAGAGCTTGGCTGATGAGCGTTTTAAATAATAGAAAAAAGTAAGAACGATAATTAGAGGAACACCAAATTGTAAAGTTGACTTAAATTCGTTAGTAAACCAAGTCGTAACGGTGATACTTAAAATTGCAATTAATCCCAACCAAGAAATTAACCGACTAGCAGGAACTTTAAACTTTAACTGCAAGCCTTGTTGCGCCATATTTCTTCTAAAAAACATGTGGATAACAAAGATGCTGCCCCACGTAAACAATGCTCCAAACATGGACAGTGCAATCATAATCGGGAAAGCCGAAGCAGGATTAATCGTATAAACAATGCTCGCAATACCAATACCAACTGCAGACAAGAGTAGTGCGTTAACTGGCACCCCATTACTACTAATACGCCCAAAGAGTTTTGGTGCATCACCAGCTCGTGACAAGCTAAACAACATACGTGTTGAGATATAGAGCATACTGTTCATAGCCGATAGAGCTGCGACAATTACAATGAAATTTAAAATACTGTCTGCATATGGAATACCTACAATCTTCATTACCATTACAAAAGGACTAGTCGCCTCAGAACCAATTAAATCTGTCCATGGAACAAGCGCCACAATTAAAAATAAAGACAATAAGTAAAACAGGATTAACCGAATAGCCGTACTTTTAAAGGCTGTTTTAACAGCTTGTTCTGGATCTTTAGCCTCACCTGCCGCAACAGCAATCATTTCGATACTTAAATAGCTAAATATTGAAATAATGACCCCAATCCAGACTCCACTAAAGCCGTGGGGGAAAAAGCCACCATGTTCAGTTAAATTGGAAATGACTTGCCCAGTTCCTTCATGACTTTGAGTCAAGATGCCAATAGACAAAAGAATAAATACAATAATGGCAAAAACTTTAATGGTCGAAAACCAATATTCAACCAATCCAAAAGCCTTAACACTATATGCATTTACTACCAGCAAGGTCATTGAAAAAAAAGCAATCCAGATCCAAGAACCAACATGTGGGAACCATAATTTCATATAGTCAGCAACTGCTGTGATTTCTGTGCCCACAGCTAATACAATGCATGCCCAATAGCAATAACGGACTAAAAACCCGGCAAGTGGACTAATATAATGTTCTGCATAGGCTCCAAAGGAACCTGAAGTGGGATGCTGAACTGTCATTTCAGCTAAACAAGCCATGATAGCAAATGCAATTAAACCACCAATGGCATAGCTTACAATGACTGCTGGGCCAGCAAAGCTGATTGCAAACTTGCTTCCCATAAACAGTCCTGTACCAATCGCTCCACCAATTGCAATCATTCCCATTTGTTTTGCGGATAATTTCTTATGTAAGCCCGCTTCTCTATTTTGTATTTCGTCAAAGCTACTCATAGGCCCTCCTAGCCTTTTGCTGATTTTGATTTCCTGAATATCAGGTCACTTCGCCTCTAACCAGATAACGCTCATTTTTCCATTCGTTATTCAGCATAATTTGCTTAAGATGCTGTACAGCATTCCAAACATCTTCAAAACCTAGATATAGGGGAGTAATTCCAAAACGTAATACTTCTGGCTCTCGGTAATCACCGATCACGCCTCGAGTAATGAGTGCCTGAATAATTTCATAGCCATATTCGTGGCGATAACTCACATGGCTACCACGATATTGATGAGTCAAAGGTGTAATGAGTTCAAAACCAAACTGACCACATTCTTGTTCGACAAGTTGGATAAATAAATCGGTCAATTTAAGAGATTTCTCGCGTATTTTTTGCATATCCACTTGCAAGAAAATATCGACACCACACTCAATCAAACTCATAGAAATGATGGGCTGAGTTCCACATAAGTAACGACGAATACTATTAGCTGGCTCATAATGCTGTGCCATATCGAATGGCTTCTTGTGACTCCACCAACCCGATAAAGGTTGCCAAAACTGGTCACGATGCTTTTGATTTACCCATAACAAAGCAGGAGAACCTGGGCCACCATTTAAATATTTATAAGTACATCCAATCGCAAAATCACTATTACTCTGGTTTAGATCCATAGGAACTGCACCAACTGAGTGGCATAAATCCCAAATAATCAAAGTATCTTTAGAGTGAATTTGTTGATTAATAGATGCCATATCATAGAAATATCCGGTCCGATAATTCACATGAGAAAGTACAACTACTGCTACGTGCTTTTCTAATACCCGTGATAAATCATCTACGCCATCAATCAATTCAACTTGATAACCTTGGTGAATTAAATCAATGAAACCCTCAATAATATAAATGTCTGTTGGGAAAGCATCTTTTTCCGCCACAATAATTTTACGTTCTGGAAATTTTTCGGCTTGAATTTTTACCGCAGCTGATAGAACTTTAAATAAGTTCAGAGTAGTAGAGTCAGAAATAACAACTTCACCCTGCTCTGCACCAACAAGTTTAGCTACTTTATCGCCAAGTCGAGTAGGTAAACCCCACCAATCTGCTTTGTTCCAGCTATTAATTAAGTCCTCTCCCCATTCTTGGGAAATAATATGCTGAGCGACATCTAATGATTTCTTCGGTCTCGCACCTAAAGAATTACCATCTAAATAAATCACTTCTTTTGGAAGCGCAAATTCCTCTTTAAATTTTTTGAGTTCATCTTCCTGATCCCAATAGAGACACTGTTCATGAGTAATCATTGTTATTTCACCTATTTCAACATTTCCTTTGTTTTTGAATTTTATCATGGCAATTCTTATGATTTATTCGATAATATTTGATTAAAATCTTTAATTTTCGTATAAAATTCTAAATATAATTAAAAAATCCGGATGAAATTCTAAAATGAATGTAGATGCAATCGATCTAAAAATCTTAAAGCATTTGCAAGATAACGCGCGGTTAAGTAACCAGGAACTCGCCGATCTCGTTAATCTTTCAGCATCGGCTTGTCATCGACGCGTTAAAATTTTAGAGGCAAATGGAGTAATTGAAAAATATCAGGCAAAAGTTAATTATGAAAAATTAGGCATAAAAATTGAGGCAATTGTCGAAATTAAACTTGCACAATTAACCGAAAACGATCACAACTTTTTTTTAAGTCAGATCAAAAATTTTGATGAAGTCATTAATGCTTATATTATTACAGGCGAATCTAATTATGTTTTGCACGTTGCGACTAAAGATTTAAATTCGTTTTCCCATTTTGTCATTAATACCTTAAACAAAATTAAAGGTGTCGTCAGTATTAATTCCAAAATCATTTTACAGAAGATTGTGCAGAAACCGCTTTAACCTTCTTATAAAAAAGTTATCGTTTATTAAAGAGTTTTTCTATGATTGAAACTGAACGTCTAATCCTAAGACAATGGAAAGAAAGTGACTTTGAACCTTTTATCAAAATGGGCCTAGATCAAGACGTCATGCAATTCTTCCCAAGCCTCCTAACACCTCAAGAAAGTCTTAACTTAATCCAGAAAATTTCACGTCTCATTGATGAAAATGGTTGGGGCTTTTGGGCAGTAGAATTAAAGGAAAGCCATCAATTTATCGGGTTTATTGGTTTACACAACCAACCTGAGCAATTTGATTTTTCTCCATGTGTCGAAATTGGTTGGAGACTTGCAAAAGAATTCTGGAAACAAGGTTATGCTACCGAAGGAGCAAAAGCCGTTTTAGACTATGGTTTTAATATACTTAATTTAGATAAGATCGTTTCGTTCACAGCTACTCTTAATACACCTTCTCAAGCTGTAATGGAGCGGATAGGAATGCAAAAAGTTAAAAACTTTGATCATCCCAAAGTACCCCTCCATCATGAATTAAAAGCGCATGTGCTATATGAAATCACTAACTTTTCATTCAATTTATGATTAAAGTTAAAACTTACGCCTTTAGACAACTAAAAATTTAAAAATGCTTACTCATCGAAATCATACCCAACAGAAGTAGACTGTTCCCAATATTCATGGATTTTATTTGCTATTTCTTCTTTTTCCATTGTAGTCAGTACGTAAAAGAGTTTGGCCTCTTTATTTTTTCTTAGAATTAATAAGTTGTAATAATCATACTCTGGTCCACTAAGCCCTAGTGTAGGTTGCGATTCACAGTGTTTTTCTGCTTTGTAGTGCCATTCAAGCTTATAAGTATCGAGGCCATCGGCAGCATTGATTACGATACCGTCATTGGTTCCACCAATAAATCCAATTTTCATTGCTTTCTCTAAATTCTTATTAGGATAATTTTCAATATAGCGCTAATTGAGTACTCTTCAATTTATATATTGTTTATCAAAAAGTATCGTATGTAACTATAATTAGAGAAAACGATTAGATAATCATTTGGATTTCTAATTTAGAAGATGCTGACTATTGTTTTACTCTAAATAAAGGAAGAATTTTCTACTAAACTGTTTCATTATTATTTTTTGTTTTGCAAACTTCCGCGTTATAATTTCAAACCATTTATCTTCCCTATCCATACCATTAATCTATACAATTTTTAGAAAAATTAATGGATGGAGCTTTGAATTAATTTATGATTTTAAAAGGATATATGGTAGATGTGTCTTAAAAAGTTTGCTTTGAATGATTTTGGAGATATTTAAAAATATGTCTAAAATCATAATGTTTGACATGGATGGTACGCTATTAGACTTAGCTTTTGATGACTTCATTTGGAATGAATGTCTCCCGATGAGACATGCGCAAATACATCAAATTCCCCTCGCCGAGAGTAAAAAAAAGCTATATCAGTTTTATCAATCACATCGGCACACTCTTGTTTGGTATTCATCAACCTATTGGACAAAAACAGTAGGCGTTGATGTACTCAACTTACAACAAGAATTTCAATCTAAAATCCAAGCTCGCTCGGGCTGTCTTGAACTTCTACAGCAACTTAAAGAACTAGGATACGCCTGTTGGCTAGTGACTAATGCTGACCGCCCTAGCTTACGCTTAAAACTCGATAATATTGCAATCGAACATTTTTTTGATGTAATCATATCAAGCGAACAAATAGGTTATGCAAAAGAAGATATTAATTTTTGGAAAGAACTCCAACGATTACACTCCTTCAATCCAGATGAAACAATTTTTATTGACGATACGACTCCCGTGTTAAAAACAGCAGAAAAATTTGGTATTAAACACTTGTTTACTATCTCACAGCCCTCAAGTCTAAATGTTATAAGACAGCATCAGGAACTAGAATATAAAGCACTAGATCGACTTACAGAGTTGCTGTCTATATTGAATCAAATTGATAGAAAGGATAACGATGTCAAAATTGCGTGAAGACGATGCTGTAGAAACCATGCGTGTTGACAAATGGTTATGGGTTGCTCGTTTTTTTAAAACTCGTTCAATTGCTAAAGCAGCAATCGAAGGAGGTAAAGTACATCACAACAATGAACGTGTAAAAGTTTCCAAAGAAATTCGAGTGGGAATGGAGCTTATTATTCAGCAAGGGTTTGATAAAAAAACTGTTGTGATAAAAGCGCTTTCTAATACACGTGGCCCAGCGCCAGTTGCACAGCAACTTTATGAAGAAACCGAAGTGAGTATTGCTAGACGGGAGTTGATTGCATCCCAACGAAAATTGCATAATCTAGCTCGACCTGACCATAGACCGGGTAAAAAGGATCGTCGACAAATTATTCGGTTTAAACAGGAGAATGATCAAAATTGGTCATACGATGATGAATAAAAACGTCGAGTTGTGTCGCACACACACATACAACACATAGAAGCTATAGAAAAAATCTGTCACTATTAACCTAGTGAAACAAGTTGAGATTCAATGCATCCACTTGGGTTAAACGTGATGAACATAGAGTATTGAGGTTTTTGAGATGGATGAGAATAAAAGCAAAGCATTACAAGCCGCGCTAAGTCAAATTGAGAAACAATTTGGCAAAAATACGGTGATGCGTCTCGGTGACAACACTGTTCAAGCTGTTGAAGCTGTATCTACAGGCTCTTTGACTTTAGATATTGCATTGGGGATTGGCGGTTTACCAAAAGGCCGTATTGTCGAGATTTATGGTCCAGAATCTTCTGGTAAAACCACAATGACTCTACAAGCGATTGCACAATGTCAAAAAGCTGGCGGTACTTGTGCATTTATCGATGCAGAGCATGCATTAGATCCACAATATGCACGTAAACTCGGTGTAGACATTGATAACCTGCTTGTATCACAGCCTGATAACGGTGAACAAGCTCTCGAAATTGCGGATATGCTAGTTCGTTCTGGCGCAATTGATATGATTGTTGTCGACTCAGTCGCTGCACTTACCCCTAAAGCAGAAATTGAAGGTGAGATGGGTGACTCTCATATGGGCTTACAAGCTCGCTTAATGAGTCAGGCACTGCGTAAAATTACTGGTAATGCTAAACGCTCAAACTGTATGGTTATTTTCATTAACCAGATCCGTATGAAGATTGGGGTAATGTTTGGTAGCCCTGAAACCACGACTGGTGGTAACGCGTTGAAGTTCTACGCTTCTGTACGTTTAGATATCCGCCGTATTGGGCAAGTAAAAGAAGGCGATGAAATCGTCGGCTCTGAAACTCGAGTTAAAGTTGTTAAAAACAAAATGGCTCCTCCTTTCAGAGAGGCTCTTTTCCAAATTCTCTATGGTAAAGGTACAAACCAGCTAGGCGAACTTGTAGATTTAGCTGTACAGCAAGATATCGTACAAAAAGCAGGTGCTTGGTATTCATATCAAGGCAATAAAATTGGTCAAGGTAAGAACAATGTTATTCGCCACTTTGAAGAGAACCCTCAAATGGCTGGAGAGATTGAACGTAATATCCGTGAACAACTGTTAACAACAGGTACTAATACTGCTCAAGTTGAAGATGAGGAAGAAGCTGATCTTTTATTAGAATCTTAATTGCTCATTCTTCATAAAACGCCCTTCGGGGCGTTTTTTTACAAGGGAATCCTAATATGTTCAAAAGAACTGAAGAACAGTCTCAACAACGAACTCCGCTTACTGGCCAGCGTTTACGCTCGTATGCATTTGCTTTACTAACTCGCCGAGACTATTCAAAAGCAGAACTTACTGAAAAATTGACTCGTTATGCTCAGAACCCAGAAGAGGTTAAGCAACTCGTTGAAGAGCTATCTGAACAAAACTATCAAAGTGATCAACGTGTTGCTGAACAAATGCTTGCTAGCCAAATTCGTAAAGGTAGAGGACCAAAACGCATTCAACAAGCTTTAAAAACCAAACAGCTTGAAAATGATTTAATTGCAGATGAAATTCATGATATTGATTGGGTAGAGCAAGCGTATGAGCTCAAAGTGAAAAAATTTGGTGAAGAAGTGGAAAAAGATCCAAAGCTTAAAGCAAAACAGATTAGATTTTTACAATATAGAGGATTTGATTTAGATGTAATTATTAAAGCAGTCCAACGGAAAGTGGACTAATAAGAAGGGTGGCAGCCCCACTAGCAAAACTTCGGCACATCATAGATCTGCTACCGTTGCTACCTTCCGGTCCTGGCGGGGTTCACAGAGTACAATTGCGAAGCCACCAGCAGGGCTACCATTGCCAGACAAAGTATAGAGATTTTTAAAAGAGTTGCAAGCCTTCTTCCCAGTTTTAAGAAAGTTTATGTTTCGATTGATTAATTCATCAGCAAAAATACATAACTTTCTATTCTTCTCTCTCCTTTATTCTTTCTTGTATCTTATTTTGGATAAAATATGCTTGAAGATTGTAAACTATTCTTGCATTTATATTGTTAGCTGTTTTAATTGCATTAACCAATTAAAACCTTAGATAGTTAAGTGAATAGTTTATATATTCCTTTCTCAAGTTGGCTTTTACATAAAATTATGGACCTATACTCATGCGATTGATGAAGCATTCTTTATTATTTATTGCCTTAATGAGCACTACCTCTCTCTATGCCAACATTCCAATTGAGTCTCGCGGTTTAAGCCAAAGTGGTGGCAATCCAAGTAACACTTCTTCTAATAATGTTTCGGTACCTAGTAATTTAAACTGGGAGTTAATGCAAAAAAACCAACAATTAGAGAATGATGTTCGTGCCTTACGTGGACAATTAGAAGAGCAATCAAATGATATTGAACAATTAAAAAAAGATTTATCTAATCGTTATACTGACCTAGATCAACGTTTAGAACTACTTAATCAGAAAGTTGATCCGGAAAGTGCACCATCAGATAATCCTGCAAACAGTGACACTCCAGCTACGACAAGCGCAGAAACCTCCACAGTAGATAATAAAGTAGTAAATGCTACTCCAACAAGCAATCCCTCCACTCCTCCTCCACAACCAGAAGCGTCTCAACCACCAGCACAAAATCAATCAAACCCAGTAGAGCTTGAAAAGGCTGCTTACACTGTAGCTTTAGATGCCTATAAGCAAGGTGGCGCAAAAAAAGCCATCGCTCCAATGCAAAACTTTATTAAAAATCACCCAAATAGTGTTTATACGGGAAATGCTTACTTTTGGTTAGCTGAATTTAATTTAGCAACTGATCCGGTAAACTACAATGAGGCAAAAAAGAACTACAATGTAGTAGCAACTCAATATCCAAATTCTAGTAAAGCTCCTCGTGCTCTTTATCAACTCTATAGCATTGCTAAAGATGTTGATAAAAATACAGCTTCAGCAAACCAATATAAAACTAAAATTTTAAGTCAGTATCCAAAATCTGAAGAGGCTAAATTTTTTAATAAATAATAATTTTAAGCAAAAAAAGACACCGCATATTGCAGTGTCTTTTTTTAATATATTGTCTTAGCGCACAATACCACGTTCTGACTGTTCAACAGAGTCAATTAATAATTGAGCTTCAGGAACATTCGGAAGAATATCATTTTTAATCTGCTCAACAGCTTGAACAGAGGTAAGCCCTGATTTAAAAATTAACTTATAAGCCTCTCTGAGACCTTGAATTGTATTTTTAGACCAACCCTTTCTACGCATTCCTTCGATATTAATACCAAATGCATGGGCTGGGTTACCAGAAGCCATAACGTAAGCTGGTACATCCTTTAAAATTAGTGATGCTCCACCCACCATACTGTAAGAATCGATTTTACAGAATTGATGAATGCCAGAATTACCACCAATAATGATGTGATCACCTATATGTACGTGTCCGGCAACACCGACATTATTCGCGAAAATATTATGATCACCAACAATGCAATCATGTGCAATATGTGTATTAACCATCAATAGGTTATGGCTTCCTATTTTAGTTAGAGCATTATCTTGCACAGTTCCTCTATGTAAACTGCAATGCTCACGAATTAAATTATGATCACCAATCTCTAACCAAGTTTCTTCACCTTGATATTTCAAGTCTTGGCAAACTTCACCAACACTTGCGAACTGGAAAATCTCATTATTTTGACCAATTTTGGTAAAACCACCCACTACGACATGTGAATGTAGCTTAGTACCCGCACCAATCGTCACATTTGGACCGATAACGCAATAAGGTCCTATCTGGACATCTGGAGCAATCACTGCAGATGGATCAATAATGGCCGTAGAATGAATTAAGTCGTGATTGCTCATGCCTGCTCTGTTTTTTGGTGTGAAATCATAATTTCAGCGGTTGTTGCTACAATACCGTCAACGGTAGCCGTACAGTTATATTTGTAGATACCGCGTTTTTGCATTACTAATTCAGATTTTAATACAAGTTGGTCACCGGCAACTACTTGTTTTTTAAATCTAACTCTTTCCGCACCAGCAAAGAGGAATAAAGAACCAGGTTTTGGTGTTTCATTGTTCATAATAAACCCTAGAACACCTGAAACTTGAGCTAATGCTTCTACAATTAGAACACCAGGCATAATTGGATATTCTGGGAAATGTCCCTGTAGGAACTCTTCATTGATAGAAACATTTTTATAACCAACAATACTATTGTCAGTAACTTCAGTCACACGATCAACCAATAAGAATGGGTAACGATGCGGCAAATATTGACGAATCGTTTGAATCTGCATTGGTAATTCAGGGATGGCAAATTTAGGTGTAGTTGACTCGGTCATAATATTCTATTTACGCAAATTAAAGGTTGATTCAAGAGACTCTATTTGAGCTTGTATATGATCAAGTCGTTTAGTGATTTGGGTCAATGGCACATCTGCTAATTGTCGCAAGCGTACAATTGTCTTTTTCCAATGACTATTTTCAAACAATCCAATTCCTGAAGAGTAAGTTCCAGCTTCAGAAATATTTTTTGTGACCATTGACATTCCTGTCAAAGTCACATTATCGGTAATAGAAAGGTGCCCTGATACACCGCAAGCCCCTGCTAGAATACAGTTTTTGCCAATTTTAACACTACCAGCAATTCCGCATTTAGCAGCAATAGCTGTATTTGAACCAATATGAACGTTATGCGCGATTTGCACAAGGTTATCAATAATTACCCCATCTTCCAAAATTGTGTTGTCGAGTGCACCTCGATCAATACTACAATTTGAACCAATACGAACATCATTACCAATAATAACTGAGCCCAATTGAGCAATGCGATGCCACTTTCCTTGATATGGCGCAAAGCCAAAGCCTTCACTACCAATTACAGTACTTGCGTGAACTCGCACACGATCAGATAATTTAGATTCACCAGTAATGGTGACATGAGCATCAATAAAACAATCTTTTCCAATTTCCACATTATCATCCAGTCGAGTATGAGACTGAATAATCGTATTATCGCCTACCACACAATTTTCGCCAATGACGACGTAATGACCAATATATGCTGTTTCGGAAATGATCGCAGAAGGATGAATTTGAGCTGTACTTTCTATACCTACCGATGTGATTTTTTTATCAAAAACATGAGTAAGTATGGCAAAAGCTAAGTAAGGATTATCAACAATAATAAAATTTTGTTTGTCAGTAAGCTGTTCTTTAATAAGGCTTGTAACAATGTACGCACCCGCACGACTAGCCTTTGCTTGATCAATATACTTTTCGCCATTCACGAAAGCAATTTGATGAGTTTCAGCATTTTCTAAACTTGCTAAGTTTATAAACTGAAGACTACCCGTACCTACTAGCTCACCATTTACGAGGTGAGCTAGTTCATCTAAACGATAATGTTGCACTTTCATTAATTTATTTCATTGAATTAACCTTTTGTATCATTTTATCAGTTAAATCATATTTAGCGTCATAGGCAACGGTTGAATTTTTATTCAAAATGAAGTCAAGATTATTTTCTTTTCGTAATTGTTCAGCTGCTTGCTTCACGCGAGTCTCAAAAGTTGAGTTCATTCCTTGCAAACTAGTTTGAACCTTAGACTGCAAACCTTGTTGAGTCGAGTTAAATTCATTGAGTTTTGTCTGATATTGCGCTTGGAGCTTTTTAATATCATCTTCTTTCATTTTTTGCCCTTGAGTTTGGGCTTGACGCTGAAGACCTTCCAACTCTTTACCCAACTGCTCAAGACGAGTTGTGGTTGGCTTAACTGATTGATTCAAACTTGCATTTTGTTGTTTCAAATAAGCACTGCTTTCGACAACTTTAGCAAGATCAATAACACCATAGCCCGCAGCGTTAGTCATAGCAGAAACTGTCAGACCTAGTCCTAACATTAATATATTTAATTTTTTCATTTAAGTTTGTGTCCTTATTTCATGTTTAGTCAAGTCGTACTTAGAAAGTACGACCGATTTCAAACTGGATCTCTTTGGTTTCATCACCAGGCTTATCATTTAGAGGGAATGCATAGCTAAGAGATAATGGTCCGATCATGGTGATCCATGTGAAGCCAACACCTACGCTATAACGCATATTACCTAAGTCGAAGCCATAGTTATCTTCACAGTATTTTTTAGCGTCTGCAATTTGCTGGCCATTCATAATCATAGAATAAGAACCAACGTCGCACTTGGTATCAAATACTTGTCCACCTTCAGCAAAAATAACTGGGCGTACTTGACGAGTCCAATCTCCTTTGAAAGGTAATGGTAAAGCGAGCTCTGTACCAAATTGCACAAGAGCGTTACCACCTACTTCCTCTGGAGAAGAGTCATCTTTTTGCTCTTCTTGTAAATTTACACTTGAATATTTCGGACCCAAGGTACTGTTATCATATCCACGAACTGAGCCATAACCGCCCGCATAGAAGTTTTTATAGAATGGCAAATCATTACCATAACCCAACTTACCATAGCCACGAAGTACAAAACCAGTATTACTAATCGGCCAGAATGCCTGAGCATCATAAGTTGCTTTTTGGTATTCAACATCACTACCCGGCAAACCAATTTCTAGACCTACACGATGTGACATACCTGAAGTTGGGAAAATTGGGCGGTTTAATGTGTTATATGACCAACCTAAATTTAAGTTGTATGTGAAGAACTCACCTTCAAATGCATTGTCATAAGTTCTTGTGCCCCCCTCCTTACATTCAGTGCCGGTGATAACACCATTTTCATCTTTTATAGGAATTTGATTCTCAATTGGGCAGTAAGTCTCTGTGCCTGTTGCTTTACCACCATTAGCCTTCAAGTAGTCACGGACATAGGTAGAAACAAAGGGACCTGTGGTTACTTTAGTATTATCAATACCAACTGAGGCACTTAAACTTTGATTTTCATCAATTGGATAACCAAAACTTAAACTACCACCAAAACTATCGGTAACGTAGTTATTAACGTTATAGTCATCATTTAGTTTCGTTTTACGATAGTAAACGTTATAACCTCGGCTTACCCCATCAATTGTAAAGTAAGGGTCAGTAACACTTAAGTTATAGTAGTCTTGAGTTTCAGAACGAGATAAATCGATCGATACACGATTACCCGTTCCCATAAAGTTAGTTTGACTCAAACCTGCCTGGAATGTGATACCACCACTTTGTGAGTAACCTACCGCTAATGTTGTAGTTCCCGAGTGCTGTTCTTCAACATTTACGTTTAAATCCACCTGATCTGGTGAGTTTGGAATACGCGCTGGTTTAATATCAACAGTCTTAAAAAATCCTGTACGTTCTAAACGAACCTTGGACAAATCAATTTTTTCATTACTGGCTAAAGCGCCTTCCATTTGACGCATTTCACGACGTAATACTTCATCGGCAGTTTTACTGTTACCTGTAAAGTTAATACGACGTACAGTGACTTGCTGACCTGGGTTTACATAGTAATTTAAGTCAACAACACCTGTGTCATTATTAATTTGCGGAACAATATTCACATCTGCAAAGTAATAACCAGCATTACCGTATTTACGCAATAATAATTGCTTAACAGCATTCACTTTTTCTTGTGAATAAGTATCACCGTCTTTATAGATTTTTAAAGCTTGTAATTCTTCAGGTTTATAAAGTGCATCACCTAAAAACTTGGTTTGACCAAATTTAAACTGACTGCCTTCCTCTACAGCAACTTCAATAAAGATGTTCTTTTTATCTTCACTAATATTAAGCTGTGAGTTATTGATATGGAAATTAATATAACCCTTATTGAGATACATAGCGCGCAAAGCTTCAAGGCTCGCTGCCATTTTCTCTCTCGCATAACGATCGTTACGCGTTACAACAGAAGCCCAACCACTTTCTTTAACTGCAAAGGCTTGTTTAATTTCGCTGTCTTTAAAAACAGTATTACCAATAATATTGATATTAAAAACTTTAGCGGCTGTACCTTCATTAAAATTTAATTTAAGTTCAACACGGTTATTTGGACGAGCGATCGTATCAACGGTTACATCAGCATCGTAACGACCCTGCTGGGTATATTGCTGCTCTAATTCAGTTTCAATTGTTTGCAAAGCCGATTTTTTGAAAACTTCGCCTTCAGCAATTCCCATTTTTTTGAGGCCTTGTTCCAATGCCTCTTTAGGAATAAGTTTATTACCCTTAAATTCAAGCTTTGAAATAATTGGGCGCTCTACGACATTAAAAACTAAAGTATCGTTATCTCTTGATGCTTTAATATCGTCAAAAAGTCCAGTGGCATACAATGTTCGAATTGCTTCTGCGATCATCGGTTCATTAACGCGATCGCCACTGTTGATTGGCAACATAGTATAAACATTTGCAGGAGTAAGACGGACCAACCCATCTACGCGAATATCTCGAACAACGAAATCATCAGCTGCATATGCTTGTTGTACCGCCGCCATAGCGCTAACAAGTGCCAAAGGCATTAAAAAATGTGTGTGCCGCATGCCAGTTTTTTCCAGTAAGTTATAAGTCCATATACGTTTACAAACGCATAAAATCATTAAATAAAGCCAAAAGCATCATACTACCGAGCAGTACCATACCAATTTTTAGACCAAACATTTGTATTTGTTCAGAAACAGGCTTCCCTCGAATAGCTTCAATAATGTAATAAACCAGATGTCCACCATCTAGCATTGGAATTGGTAATAAATTTAAAATTCCAAGACTTACGCTCATTAAAGCCATAAATGAGATAAAAGTCTGCCATCCCATTTCTGCACTTTGTCCCGCTACTTTCGCGATTGTAATTGGTCCAGAAAGATTCTCTAAACCAATTAAACCCTTAACCATTTTTACTATTGAACTCAATATCATGCTAGAGATCTGACCAGTTTTATCTAGTGACATCTCAAAAGCTTGTATTGGAGTATATTGAATTGTTTGCTTATATTCGTCAGGAATTGTAATTTTTCCTGCATCACTTTTCACGCCCAGAACACCGCTCACTTGCCCCATGTTATCCCGTTTTCCTTGAGGCATGACTTGCAAATGAACTAATTGACCATTACGCAAAACATCAATATTGAGTAATTTTTCTGGAGAGTGTTGTACTACCTCTACAACATCAAACCAGTCTTTCATTGCTTGACCATTAATTGAAGCAATACGGTCACCTACTCTCATTCCTTGACGAATTGCAGCTCCATCTTGAGTCAATTCAGTGACAACAGCTGGAATAACAGGACGATATGGTAAAAAACCTAACACATCTAAAGCTGATTCATTCTGATTTTTTAAGAAGTCTTTAATTGGTAAAACAATATTTTTCTCAGTACCGGCACGGTCTACATCAATATTTACACTACCCGTTTCACCTACACGATCAATCAAAGCAAAGTTAAGTTTTTCCCAAGTTTGCGTTTCTTTTCCATCAACCGCAATAATCTTGTCACCTACTTGCATTTGTGCAGTGGCTGCTGGTGAGTTTGATATGACTTTACCAACTCTAGTGTTTAGTTGTTCTTGTGCTGGTAAAAATAAGACCCAGAAAAGTAAAACAGCAAAAATCAAGTTAATTAAGGGACCAGCTGCAACAATTGCTATACGTTTCCATGGTTTTTGGCGGTTAAATGCATAAGGTAAATCCTGCTCTGCAACATTACCTTCACGCTCATCGAGCATTTTGACATAGCCGCCTAATGGTAAAGCTGAAAGCTGGTATTTGATTCCAGATTTTTTTGATGTCCATTTGAGTAAGGTTGGTCCAAAACCAATCGAATATACTAAAACCTTAACACCTAGTTTTCGTGCCACCCAGTAATGGCCGAACTCATGGATTGCAATTAAAGGACCAAGTAAAAGAGCTGCTGCTGCAATCATAAATAATGCGCTCATTTCAGCCCCCTATACTTGATATATATTGCTGTGCTACGTGTCGTGCTATTTCATCTTTATCTAAAATGCACTCAATATTTTCAGCAACTGAATTTTCCAATTTTTGCAAAGTATGTTCTACCACTTGTGGAATATTTGTAAATCCAATTTGTTCCTTTAAAAATGCAGCAACAGCAACTTCATTTGCGGCATTTAAAATAGTAGGTGCCAAACCTCCCTCACGCATTGCTTGACGTGCCAAATCAAGTGCTGGGAATTTTTGAATATCTGGCGCTTGAAAATTAAGCTGAGAATACTCAAATAAATTTAAAGCAGGAACATTAGTCTGTAAACGCTCAGGCCATGCTAAAGCATGTGCAATTGGCGTACACATATCTGGATTACCCATTTGTGCCAATGTTGAACCATCAACATATTGCACCATAGAATGAATAATACTTTGTGGGTGAACAACAACTGTAACAAAATGTTCAGATATTGAAAACAAATGGCACGCCTCAATCAACTCTAACCCTTTATTCATAAGAGTAGCCGAGTCAACTGAGATTTTCTGTCCCATAGACCAATTAGGATGCTTACAGGCTTGCTGAGGAGTAACTTCTTTTAATTGCTCTAAAGAATGGTTTAAAAAAGGGCCACCAGAGGCTGTTAATAATATTCTAGATACACCCTGCTGTGGCTGCCCATTTCTTTCGGCTTCTAAATAATTATGAGGTAATGACTGAAAAATAGCGTTGTGTTCGGAATCTACTGGCAATAACAACGCCTGATGATCACGTGCTGCTTGCATCATGATTTCACCAGACATAACCAAAGCTTCTTTATTCGCTAATAATACTCGCTTGCCAGCTTTTACAGCAGCCAAAGTGGGCAACAAACCTGCGGCACCAACAATTGCAGCCATAACCACATCAACATCTGGATGTGAAGCAATACTTACCAGCCCATCTTGACCAACCAGAATTTCAATATTTTGTAATTTATTATCCGCAAATAAAGCTCTTAATTCGACAACTTTTTGCTCTGGAACAACCACAACTTTTGGTTGGAACTGTTTACAAATTTCAACCAACTCAGAAATTCGGCTATGAGCTGAAACTGCAAACACTGAATACTTATCAGGATGTTGATTTAAAATTTTTAAGGTACTTTGACCAATGGAACCGGTTACACCTAATATGCAAACAGATTGTGTCATCTATAAATCTACACCAATAAGTTTTAATATATACATTCCCGTTGCAAAGATCGGGGCTGCAGCAAGTAAAGAATCAATACGATCTAAAACACCACCATGACCAGGTAGAACACGACCAGAATCTTTAATACCGGCACGACGTTTAATCATTGATTCAAATAAGTCACCCAAAACTGAACCAAATACTGTAATTAATGACAATATAAGAAACAGAATTTGCTGAATTAAAGTTAAATTTAGATAATGATATTGCACAACCAACATTATTACTACGGTCGTAATAATACCACCGTACAAACCTTCCACTGATTTGTTAGGGCTTACAGTCGGAGCTAGTTTTCTTTTCCCAAATTTGCGACCAACAAAGTAAGCACCACTATCTGCGCCCCATACGAGCAAGAACAGATACATTAACCACCATGGTGAGCTCTGCCATACTACAAAAATTGAGGTTACCGCAGCACAGACTAAAATTATGCCAATCACATACAAGGTAGCGTTATACCAGCCATCAAATTCAGGAAATGACTTAACCCAATATACACTTACAATCCAAGTCAAAATTGAAGCAGACCACAAAAGTAATGCAATATCATGGAAAAATAGGGCAACACCTGAAACAAATGCAACAAGCAGACCGTAGCACCAAGCTTTGGGTTTAACAGCATTTGCAGTTTCGTGAGGCATTAATTTATACCATTCATACCCCGCAACCCCTGCTGCAACAATCATAAGAACCAACATTGGATAATGTGATTGCGTAGCAAACATACAGCCTAAAACAACTGCAACAAGTACCAATGCGGTAACAATCCGCTCTAACATTATAAATTCTCTATTTTCTCTTGCTGAATTTGTTCAGATGTTTTGCCAAAACGACGTTCACGCCCTGAAAAAACATTCAATGCATGATCGAACTCTTTTACTGTAAATTCTGGCCATAAAGTATCCGTAAAATACAGTTCCGCATAAGCTGCTTGCCATAACAAGAAATTAGATATGCGATAATCTCCGCCTGTACGGATTAATAGGTCCACAGCCGGCAGATCGTTTAGACTGACATATTTTTCGAACAAATCAACATTTATTTGATCAGCACCAAATTCACCACGGACAACTGCTTGAGCAACCTGTTTTGCTGCATTTGCAATGTCCCACATCCCACCATAGCTGATTGCAATAGTTAGAGTCATAGTGTCATGGTGTGCTGTCTGTTGCTCTGCATCTTCCATTAAGGCAACTAAGTGTGAGGATAATCGAGAACGATCACCGATAAAACGCAAAGCAATATTAAATTTCTTCATGCGAGGTATTTGCTCATGAATACTTTCTTCCAGAAGCTTCATAAGCAGATCGACTTCATACTGCGGTCGATTCCAATTTTCACTTGAAAATGCAAAAACAGTTAAAGCACGAATACCAGTTTTTTTACAATGTTCAACGATAGGATCAAGAACATTTTTACCTTCCCGATGCCCATCACCTTTTTGCATTTGATTTTTTTTTGCAAAGCGGTTGTTGCCATCCATAATGATGGCAACATGCTTGGGAAGATGATACTCTTCTGAATCGGTCATAAAAATTAGACCTTCATCAATTCTGCTTCTTTCGCTGCAAGACGCTTGTCTACTTCTGCAACATATTTGTCAGTAATTTTCTGAATATCATCACCTGCACGGCGCTCATCATCTTCAGAAATTTCTTTTTCTTTTAGCAATGCTTTGATATCACCCAATACATCACGGCGAATATTACGAATCGCAACTTTTGCATTTTCAGCTTCATTACGCGCAACTTTTTGCATATCACGACGTGTTTCTTCTGTTAATGCTGGTAAAGGTACACGAATTGCATCTGCTGTAATCGGGTTTAAACCAAGATCACTTTCACGGATTGCCTTATCAATAGCTGAAACCATTGTACGCTCAAATGGCTGAACAACAAGCGTACGAGAGTCTTCGATACCCACGTTTGCTACTTGATTTAAAGGCACATCAGAACCGTAGTAAGGAACCATTACACCATTTAAGATTGATGGGTGTGCACGGCCGGTACGAACTTTAGCAAACCCTAGTTCCAAAGACTCTAGAGTTTTTAACATACGCTGTTCGCTGTCTTTTTTCAGATCGTTAATCATATGATCTACCTTACTTATTTATTCAAAGATATATTTAACAAATTTAATTTAGCGCTAGTATAAAGAGCTTTAGGTAACACGTACATTATTTAGTAACGCGCGTCCCTTCTTTTTCACCCATTACTACTGACAATAACGCACCTGATTTATTCATATCAAAAACTTGTAATGGCACATTATGGTCTCGACATAAACAAATAGCAGTCAAATCCATAACACCAAGTTTTTCATCTAACACCTGATCAAAGGTTAAATGATCGTATTTAACAGCATCTTCAAATTTACTTGGATCTTTGTTATAAACGCCATCTACTTTAGTCGCTTTTAAAATTAAATTCGCTTCAATTTCAATTCCGCGTAAACATGCCGCTGTATCCGTTGTGAAAAATGGATTTCCTGTACCCGCAACGAAAACACAAACTTCACCTTGGCTCAAATGACGGATAGCATCACGACTTGAATAAGACTCTACTACCGTACCAATTGGCAATGCAGACATAAGACGAGTTCTGATATTACGACGAACTAGAGCATCACGCATAGCTAAGCCATTCATTACAGTTGCAAGCATACCCATTTGATCGCCTGTTACACGACCAACTAGGCCATCTTTTTGCAACTGACTACCACGGTACAAATTACCGCCACCCACAACGATACCCACTTGTACACCCAAGCCAACCAAGTGTGCAATTGAAAGGGACATATGATCTAAAACTTGGGCATCAATACCCATGTCTTTATTACCTGACAATGCCTCACCAGATAATTTTAATAGAATACGTGAATAACGAGGGCTAATTGTTTCCGCCATGACTTTGCTCCAAAACCTCTTAAACTGAATGCTCTTTAATATATTTCGATTAAACCGATTTAATTTTAATTAACTTTGCAAATAAATCGTATTCATCCGCATCGGTAATTTCGACTTCCAACATATCGCCCGGTTGAATAGTGTTCTTATCGATATCTTCTACAAACACATTACCGTCAATTTCCGGAGCATCAGCATAAGAACGTGCAACGGCAACAGGATATTCATCTTCTAAACTATCGACCAAAACAGTCATCGTTTGACCAATACGTTTTTGCAATCTGGCAGCAGAAATTTCTTGCTGGACTTGCATAAAGCGCTCGTAACGCTCTTGTTTAATTTCTTCTGGCACATGATCTGGCAAATCATTTGCCGTTGCACCTTCTACTGGTGAATAGGTAAAACAACCCACACGATCAAGTTGAGCTTCTACGAGCCAATCAAGTAACAGCTGGAAGTCTTCTTCAGTTTCACCTGGGAAACCCACCACAAAAGTAGAACGGATCACAAGATCAGGACATTTTTCACGCCACAACTTAATTTTTTCTAGTGTATTTTCACTATGAGCCGGACGCTTCATTAACTTAAGAATACGTGGGCTTGCATGTTGGAATGGAATATCTAGATATGGCAGGATTTTACCTTGTGCCATTAAATCAATTACCGCATCCACATGTGGATATGGATAAACATAGTGTAAACGCACCCAGATGCCTAATTGGCCTAGAGCTTCACACATATCGAAGAATTTTGTCTTAACAGGCTGACCATTCCAAAAGTCAAGTTTGTACTTGGTATCTACGCCATAAGCTGATGTATCTTGAGAAATAACCAAGATTTCTTTAACACCCGCTCTTTTAAGTGCAGCAGCTTCTTCTAATACACTACCGACTGGACGAGAAACCAAGTCACCACGCATACTTGGGATAATACAGAAGGTACAACGATGGTTACATCCTTCAGATATTTTTAAGTAAGCATAATGCTTTGGTGTTAATCGAATTCCTTGTTCAGGAACTAAGTCAACAAACGGGTTATGTTTAGGTGGTGCTGGTACATATTCATGCACAGCTTCCATCACATCTTGATAAGCTGCTGCACCAGTAACCTTTAAAACGTTTGGATGCATTTGACGAATTTTATCTTCGTCTTTACCTAAGCATCCAGTAACGATCACTCGACCATTTTCACTCATGGCCTCGCCAATTGCATCTAGCGACTCTTGTACCGCAGATTCAATAAAACCACAGGTATTAACAACTACTAAATCAGCACCATCATAATCTGATGCAACTTGATAACCTTCAGTCTTTAACTGAGTTAAAATTCGTTCAGAATCTACCAATGCCTTAGGACAACCTAAAGAAACAAAACCGACTTTGGGGGTCTTCATGAATCTGCGCTCCACTTGAATGCGCGTATTGTATGTCTTTTCTTGTCTCAAGCATAGGTGGAAAGCCTACTCTTTGTGTAATGCACCAAAATACAACCAACATTTGCACCAAAACTCACCTTTGCACCAATTTAGATCATGTTATTATCTAAACTTGAGCCATCCGCTTTGATCAAAAGATATAAAGAACGATTTCAGCGCGTTTTTAAGTACCTTAAAACTTTAAAATAACCCATAAACAAAGTTGGCGTATATTTTGCATCGTTCATGTTCTATAACGGTGAAAATCCGATAACCAAGAAGATGCCATTGCGCTATTTTAAGACAGGAACGATTCGCTAATGGATCAACACAACCCTATCGACTATCGCCTATTGGTAGACAATTTAACTACTGCGATTTTATTAATCGATAGTAACTTGAATATTTTTTATTTAAATTCAGCCTGCGAAGCACTATTTGACATTAGTTTGCTCCGTGCTTCAGGACAACCCGTTTTAAACTTGCTTCATGCCCCTGACGATACTTTTAATACGCATGAAGCTTTATTGAACACCATAAAAACTGGACAACCCTATACGCGCCGAGAAGCTGTCATTAATGTCAACTTTAAAGACCTCCATGTGGATTACACAGTTTCTCAATTAAATGCAGGTAAAAGCTACCATCCATTACTGTTGATCGAACTTAATCCAATTGATCGCATGTTAAAGATTTCAAAAGAAGAAAATCTAGTTCAACAGCATCAAGTCGCTAGGCAGCTCGTACGTGGTGTTGCACATGAAATTAAAAACCCACTTGCAGGTATTCGGGGAGCAACCCAGTTACTCGCTCGCAGTTTAAATGATAAGACTTATGCAGAATTCACCGATGTCATCATTAATGAAGTAGATCGTTTAACTAACTTGGCTGATACCATGTTAGGTTCTAGACAACTACCAAGCTATGAAAATGTTAACGTACACGAACCCTTAGAACGAGTACGCTCTCTTATTGCAAACCAGACAAAGAAGAAAATCAAAATTATACGTGACTATGATTTGTCATTACCGGATGTTAATGCCGATCGAGATCAGTTAATACAGGTCATGCTCAATATTAGTGTAAATGCAATTCAAGCCATTACAGAAAACAAAGCATTTTTTATAGATCAGGAACCAGAGTTAATTCTACGTACGCGAATACAGCGTCTTGTCACGATTAATGGTGTACTGAATCGATCCACCGTTCGGGTCGACATTGAAGATAATGGACCAGGCATTCCTGAAAGTATTTTGGAGTCAGTGTTCTATCCATTGGTTACTGGACGAGCAAAAGGTACTGGGCTTGGCCTGAGTATTGCACAGAATATTATGCATCAACATAACGGAATGATTGAATGCCAATCTGTTCCTGGAAAAACTATTTTTAGCTTATATTTACCTTGGGAGTCAGACCGTGTCGCGAAATAAAATATGGGTTATTGATGATGATCGCGCCATGCGATGGGTATTGGAAAAAACCTTTAAAGAAGAGGGTTTTGATGTTACCAATTTTGAAGAAGCTCAAACTGCGCTTGAACGTTTGCATCATGACGCTCCCGATGTCATTTTAACTGACATCCGCATGCCTGGGATTGATGGGTTAACTTTTTTATCTAAAGTCAAAAACACTCATCCAGATTTACCTGTCATTATTATGACTGCACACTCCGATTTAGAATCTGCTGTTTCAAGCTATCAAACAGGTGCATTTGAATATTTACCAAAGCCATTTGATATTGATGAAGCTTTAGCTTTAGTAAATCGTGCAATCCTGCATATCAACAAGCTACAACAGCAAGAAGCTACAAAAACAGCTTTACCTCTTCAATCAACAGAAATTATTGGTGAATCTCCAGCAATGCAGGAGGTTTTCCGCGCCATCGGCCGTTTATCTCAATCTCATATTACCGTTTTAATTAATGGTGAATCAGGTACAGGTAAAGAATTAGTTGCGCATGCTTTACACAAACACTCCCCACGCCGTGCTAAGCCTTTTATTGCTTTAAATATGGCTGCAATTCCAAAAGACTTGATTGAAACCGAGTTATTTGGTCATGAAAAAGGCGCTTTTACAGGAGCAAACACCCAGCATCAAGGCCGCTTTGAACAAGCAAATGGTGGAACACTATTCCTTGATGAAATTGGTGACATGCCATTTGAAACACAGACTCGACTACTTCGTGTCCTTGCTGACGGTGAGTTCTATCGTGTAGGTGGACATATCCCAGTTAAAGTTGATGTTCGAATCGTTGCAGCAACGCATCAGGATTTAGAAAAACTGGTAAATGAAGGTCGCTTCCGTGAAGACTTATATCATCGCTTAAATGTGATTCGCATTCACATTCCTAAACTTGCTCACCGTAGCGAAGATATCCCAATGCTGGCTCAGCACTTTCTTGCGCGTGCAGGTAAAGAGCTTGGCGTAAGTCCAAAAATCTTACGTACCGAGACAACAGACTATATGCAACAGTTGCCATGGCCCGGCAATGTTCGACAACTTGAAAACACATGCCGCTGGTTAACTGTAATGATCACCGGGCGTGAAGTGTATCCAGAAGATTTACCTTCTGAACTCAAACAGGTTCCATTGCAAAAGAATACTGATGCTGGACAACCTGCCCCTTCATTTGAACGCATTTCTTTACACCATTGGGATGAACTGTTAAACCAGTGGGCAATTCAAAAGCTTAAGAATGGTGAAATGAAGATTTTGGATATCGCTACACCAATGTTTGAACGCACCTTAATTAACGCTGCTTTACAACAAACACGTGGACGCAAACGCCATGCTGCAGAATTACTGGGTTGGGGCCGCAACACTCTAACTCGCAAGTTAAAAGAACTTGGAATGGATTCTGCTGACGATGATGAAGAAGATGAACATAAGGTTACCCAAACTGAAGCCTAAAAAGCTTATTACCTAAATTAAAAGCGGCTAAGGTTGTCTTAGCCGCTTTATTTTTTTATTAAATTTAAAAATGAACATCAGGTTACATCATTAGAGCACCCTAAAAATAGATCTAACCAACTATTTTATATAAGTTAATTTTAAAGTTATTTTATTTAGTGTTCAGCAGTTGATCTAAAAAAATAGTGATGACCATCCTTAAAGATAGTTTTGCTATACTAAATAAGCAAAGTTAGTCGTTGTTATTAAATTTTATGCATGATTCAGTCCTTGAGTCACATCATTCAGTATGTGAAAAACCTCAAACACGCCGCGGTATTGAACGTCGTTTAGCTCTTCTGTTAAGCGCGACCGAGCTGTTCTTGGAAAAAGGATATGATGCCGTTTCACTTGATGACATTGTTAATCATGCTGGTGGCTCTAAGGCTTCTATTTATAAATATTTTGGCAATAAAGAGGGGCTTTTTGCCGCTATTTGTGATCATAAACGTGAAATGTTTTTTAAAGATGTATGTATTCCATTCCAACCAGAAAAAAGTACTTTAAGAGAATATCTTATTCAAACACTCAATCGTGTTTATGTTCACATTATTCAACCCGAACATGTTGCTTTTTTACGACTTATTATCGAACAGACCGAGTGTAATACTGTGCTCATACAATACCTATATGACAAATGGGTACACAATTTACAAAACACGCTTACCCAAGCATTAGAGTCTGCAGATAAATCAGGGGAAATTACATGCAATTCTCCCTATTATTCTTCACTCATGTATTTTGGGATTTTACGCGATATTGAATGGCGTATGATTATGGGTATGCCTGCTCTACCAGATGAGAAAGAAGCTATTGATTATATTGAATATTGCGTAGATATCTTCCTCAAGGGCCACCATAAAGTCTAATTCTTTTGCATTTTAAAATGCTTATAGTATAGTAGACTTCTTTTTTTCCACATCCACCCAGCCAACAACAGATAATTGTTGTATTTCCTAACAATTATTATGGAGTAGCTACATGGCTCTAAGACATTTCCTGACTTTACGTGATCTATCCACTCTAGAACTTAATCGCATTTTAGAACGCGCAAGCGAGCTTAAAAAAATGCAGCATGACAATAAGGTATTCCAACCTTTTGTTGGTAAAGTATTGGGAATGATTTTTGAGAAATCAAGCACGCGTACACGTATCTCTTTTGAAGCAGGCATTAATCAATTTGGTGGTAGTGCGATTTTTCTATCGCCTCGCGACACACAATTAGGTCGTGGTGAACCGATTGAAGACTCAGCACGTGTAATTTCAAGTATGCTTGATATTGTGATGATTCGTACTTTCGGTCATGACATTGTTGAACGTTTTGCATCGTATTCAAAAGTTCCTGTTATTAACGGTTTGACAGATGACCATCATCCTTGCCAGTTACTTGCAGATTTACAGACTTATAATGAACACCGCGGTAGCATTAAAGGCAAAACTGTTGCTTGGATTGGTGATGGCAATAATATGTGTAACTCATATATTGAAGCTGCACACATGATGGGCTTTAAACTCAAAATTGCATCGCCGAAAGGATATGAGCCTAAACCTGAATTTCTAGCAGAGTTTGGTCATTGTGTTGAAGTTTTTGACAATGCAGAAGACGCTGCTGTAAATGCTGACCTCATTGTGACAGATGTATGGGCAAGCATGGGACAAGAAGAAGAACAGAAGCTTCGTGAAAGAGCCTTTGCTGCTTTTCAGGTCAATGAAAAATTAATGGGACTTGCTCATCCTGACTGTTTGTTCATGCACTGTTTACCTGCCCATCGTGGTGAAGAAATTTCTGAAACAATGCTAGACCATAAAAATGCAGTGGTGTGGGATGAAGCCGAAAACCGCCTACATGCACAAAAAGCCTTGATGGAATTTTTATTAAATGAACATCTGAAATAAGCTTAATTCCTTTCTTTAAAAACAGCACTTTTATCGTGCTGTTTTTTTATTTTCTAAATTACTTCTTTTGTTTAGTATAATTTTTTTAATATTCTTGTTTAGGCTGATGAATATATAAGCAAGCCGTATTTTATCTCTCATATATAATCGTGTATAACATTGAACACAATAAGCCAAACTCACTCTTGCTGAGTACGATCATGACCACTCTTGAACAATCATTAGCTCAAATCCCTACTTTTTCTGTTATTCATGAGCACTTATTTAGTTCAGCTCAACCCTCAATCGAACAACTGAAACTGATTAAAGAATATGGTTGCAGTACAGTCATTAATCTCGCTTTAAGTAACGCACCAAATCATATTGAAAATGAAGATCGCATTTGTTTAGACCTCGGTTTAAATTATATCCATATTCCAATTGATTGGGAGACTCCATCTGCCGAGCAATGTTTATTGGTACTCGATCTCATTGATCATTTAGTCCAGAATGAAATTGTCTGGATTCACTGTACTAAAAACGATCGCTCTAGTTGCCTCATGTATGTCTATAGACAGTTTTATATGAATATGGACATGCCTACTTCTCAAGATTTACTCCATGAAATTTGGGAACCTAATGAAACTTGGACAGGTCTTATTCATAGCATTACCTTACAGCTACAAGGCCGTAAGGCAACTCTAGAGCTTCAACAGTCTTTGCAACAGGTCGATCACTTAGTGTGATGAGAGACTAGAACAGTTGCTGTAGCTAAAATACCCTCTTGACGACCGGTAAACCCAAGTTTTTCGGTTGTCGTCGCTTTAATACTGATTTGATTAACATCTACATTTAAAACATCAGCAATACTTTGACGCATTTCTAAATTATGCTTAGCTAATTTGGGACGCTCACAAGCCACCGTAATATCAGCATTATTTAACTGATAACCGCGATCCAATATGAGTTGGTAAACATGCTTTAACAATACTCGACTATCTGCGCCTTTGTATTCTGGGTCAGTGTCAGGAAAGTGTTGTCCAATATCTCCGAGTGCCAAAGCACCTAACAAAGCATCACACAGAGCATGAAGAACCACATCGCCATCAGAGTGTGCTTTCAAGCCATGTGTATGTGGAATTTGAATGCCGGCCAATGTAACGAAGTCCCCCGCTTCAAAGGCATGTACATCCATTCCTTGTCCAATGCGAATTTGAGCAACCATAACTATTACCTTCCATAAAAACTTAAGAAATCTTGTATTCAGCCTTTCTGTTTCGCTATAGTACACCTAGCAAAGTAGACTGAAAGTATAAGCGATCATGCTGTCTAATACTGATATGAATCAATTGAAAAGATTAAGTTTTGCCGTGACACTGAGTTGTTTGTGTTCATCTCTTGTCTTTGCAGAATCAATAGACTGCTCCAATTCTGGAACTGAGCTTAAAATCTGCTCAAAAACATTTAGTGACTCGAAGAAACAACTCGATAATAAATATCTTTCCGCATATTTAGTTACTGATGCCCCCTTACAGCTTTTACAGGATACACAAAAGTTATGGTCTAAACATACTGAGCAATGCAAGAGTAATACATGCGTTCAGCAACAGTTTGATTTACGTACTGATGACCTAAATTTTTATGCATCACTTAAGCAAACGCTTACCCAACATTATCTTAAGTTTGAAAATGGACGTATAGCTGCACAGCCTGTTCACATTCAAGTCCATCAGCTTGCAAAGGATAAAATCAAGATTGAAGGAATCGCATACCGCAATCCAAGTAACCGTAAAGAAACTCAAACGATTTCCCTAATGGCCTATAGTTCACCTGAACAAAAAAGTGAAATTTTAGACAATGAGCACAACTGTAAATATCAGTTTAATTTTCAAAAAGCTTTACTTAATGTGAAAACCCAACAAAAAGGCTGTGAGCGGTTTAGTGGAATCTACCGACTATATGATTAATACGTAAAATAAAAGCCAGTGTTTAAACACTGGCTTTTTACTTTCTAGACCGGATATTTTTGAGCAATATCCTGACCCACTAAAACTGCTGTCGCCGCAGACAAAGTCCAACCTAAGTGCCCATGTCCGGTATTATAGAAAATACGCGGTTGTTTAGACTGCTTCACCACAGGCAGCATATTAGGCATCATAGGTCTTAAACCCGCCCAAGGCACCACATGCTCGGTTGAAATATCGAAATTACGGTTTACCCAATTCACCAATGGTTGAATACGATCAGCCCGTATGTCGCGGTTGTAACCATTAAATTCAGCAGTCCCTGCCACGCGCAACCGATCTTTACCTAAACGAGAAGTCACGATTTTAGCACTTTCATCTAGTAAACTTACCCATGGTGCATTCTTCACACTTTGCTCATCTTTTAATTGCACAGTAATTGAATAGCCTTTTACGGGATAAACATTTACTCGCTCACCAATCATATCGGCGAGTTGATAACTCCCTACACCACCACAAACCACAAGCACATCACCTTCGATCTGGATGCTATCGGATTCAACAAGATAAGGATGCTCTGTACTTGGCTGACAACTTACAATCACTTTGTCTGGATGACACTTAATATCTGTGACTTCCAGACCAAATTTATACTCAACACCGTATTGTTTAGTCTTTTCAGCCAAAGAGGTTGAATATTTATGAATATCCCCCGTTGCATCACTTGGTGTGTAATAACCACCAAAATACTCACCCGTTAACGATGGCTCTATCGTTTTCATTTCATCAGGTGAAACTGAATAGCGCTCTAATTTGCCTTTATTCAAGACATCATTGACTTGTTTAGCAATCTCGTAGTCAGCCTTACTATGATACATATGAAGAATGCCACGTTTCTCCAAATCAAACTGAAGTTGCTCTTTTTCTGCAACTTCAAACAAGCGCTTACGAGCGAGTAATGCCAATCGGACCGTCTCGATCGTATTAGCTTCATAGTGTTTAATATGGGATAAGAACTCAACCAGCCAACTATACTTATGCAAACTAAATGAAGGATTCAGTAATAGCGGCGCATCTTTTTGTCTCATCCACTTAAAGCCCTTAACTACAGTGGCTTTTTGGTTCCATACTTCGGCGTTACAAGCCGATAATTGCCCTCCATTGGCAAATGATGTTTCCATTGCAGGATATAGATGTCGATCAATCACTGTGACTTGATAACCCAGTTGCGATAATTCATAGGCAGAGGTAACCCCTGTGATTCCCGCACCTATCACAATAACATGTGGCATAACAGACTCCTCAGAAATGCAAAACATTTCATCAGTACAGCCCATCTGTCATTGGTACCTGAGAGTTTCGACCCCAACGTTACCTTTTAACGTTTAGATCTTCCCCTTCGGTGAGTTTATAATTTATAAGTTATTATTTTCACTTCTTATAAATCTAAGCTTCTCTCCAGATTTTTTAATTATTACAGTCCTTCTGCCTGAGAGTTTCCGGGCTTGTTGCTCCTTCGGCGGGTTCTTTCGAACCTCTCTCCCGCAATAATTTTGTATTTATATAAGCAATGTATCTGCCACTTTAAAAAAAACGCATTCTTTTCTTGTAAACTTTTGTACCGATAATTATCAAGTTATAAATCATTAATTTAATTATAAAAATAAAAAAGGTGAATCTTTAAAAATTCACCTTTTGTGTTTAATTAGAGTTTTCCATTGAGCACTGGGTCTGAAACTGTACCCTTCCATTGCTCACGCAAGGTTGGTAAATAAAATTTCTCACCAATAGTGACCAATTCTGCATCAATCAATGCGTGAACTTCGTGCATAAAAATATAATCAAGTGCAACCAAAGAAAGTTCATGATTTTTTTGGGCAGTTTTTTTGCGTTTCGCTTGAGCTTGTTTCACTAACTCATTCGCAAAGTTTTTATCTTTATAAGCCGTAATTGCATTTAAACGAAGTTCAATAACACCCCATCCAGCTAATAGCTTTTTAAACACATCAAAATCTTCAGAATTTGATTCCCACGTTACATTTTCCAGATCATTATCATCAGGTAAAACTGGCAATAACAGATCACCTGTACTTGGGAAAATCTTTTTAAGATTTAACAGAAACTTAACAGGCTGATCACCGGGATAATCATTAAATTGCACATGTTGTTCGGTATCTGTTAAATAAATAGAGAGCATTCAAAACATCCTTAGCTAAGCTTCTGTTTTCAATTATTTTATCCTCAATTCTGCAAATTAGATGCAAAACAAAAACAATATAAAAACAGGACAAGGTGCGCATTTTAACAATTATGACAGCTTATTCAACGCTAATTCGCCATTAATTACTGAAACTTACACCCTCCTGACAAAAAGCCCTCCGAAAAGAGCTCTTTGTTGATGCAGACTCAATTCTTGCCATCGCTATAAACTCCACCAATAACTTGTCTTTAGCAGGGCATCTTATGCCGTAATAGATATACAGCTAATAAGACTTTTTAATAAAGTTGTTCATCCTAGTTCTAAACTAAACTGAAGAAATAAACTCTGCTGTAGTTTTTAACTGAACAAAAGCATTTCTTAAAACTTGATTATGATGATCAATGATTTGCAGAGCATTTAAAGCTGCTGAATCAGTTGTTGTATGTGCATCTGAAATTAGTGTCACTTTATATCCATACTCTGAAGCAGCTCTAACAGTAGTATCAATACAATATTCAGTTTTCATTCCAGTCATTATGATTTCATCAATATCAAGTTTCTCTAATACTTCTTTTAAAACAGTATTTTTAAAGCTGCTCGGGTACATTTTTTCAATGACTGTATCTTTATGTGGATTAAAAGATAAGTCTGTAATTAGTTGAGTGTTCTGGCCGTTTGGATCTAATGGTGTACCTTTCTCACCGACATGCCGAATAAAGATAATTGGTCTATCATTCAACCGGCAATATTCAATAAGGCTAAGAATATTTGAAAGTACAAGTTTGACATTATGTGGCTTCGGGTCCCCGTTAAATAAGCCATTTTGCATATCAATAACGAGTAAAGCCGATTTTGGGTTACTACTGAGTTTTTTCATAATCTTTCTCTGTAAAACCAATAATGAACAGAGAAAAATTAACCCAGCCATTATTGGCTGGGTTTGGTTATCTTATTAAGTCACTTTAATAAAAAATCACACGCAGCCTTCCTTAAAGGTCGTGGTGGTGGTGATTTTATTCAAGAAACAGTTCATTTGTTTTAACTGCCCATAATTAAAGCGTGATTAACCATACCATAGCTTTTTCAAAAGAAACAAAGCTTTTTAAATTTTTTATTTTGTGAAGTACCTTTTACTCTTACCTAGTTCTTACAGAAATACTTCATACTAAAAAACTAATTTATTTAATCGAAAGTAAGTATTCATATGCTGTTTTTTCATCACTCTGTAGTTTAATGACTGCATCAGTTTCATCATTCAAAGTAAAGTTAAATACCTTCTCACCATCATAAGAAATTTGATGGCCCATACGGAATTCTGAATCAATTGACTCAAGAATAATAAAATTCCCTTCGATATTCGAAGCAATATAGTAAGTATTGTTCCGATGAACATATCTAATTGTGTACATCACTATTTAAATTCCATCTAAAAAATTATGTTTTTTCTTAAATAATAAAAAAAAGCTCACTTCCTCTTCTCAAGCAGAAATGAAGCTAGCGAAAAAAAGATTCGCCCTTCTTTTGATTTCTAGCACTAATCATTCAGCGCTAAACTAATATATAAATATTACAGAAATACTTAACAATAAAAAACCCCGCCATTAGTCGATACTGAGTCGGGTTTCTTGTACCATCATATGTCTGAGAGAACTAACTCTCACATGAACTAACTGCTATTTAAATTAATCTTTACACTTAACTTTTAAAACGGCTGCTTTGGTATTCACTGGAATAAGCAGTCCTGAATTATAGACAGTATGATGATTTACGATTTTGTTGTTGCTATCTAACTCATCAAAACCCTTATCTTTACATATTTCTTCTGCTTTCCCTATTAACTTTGACCTCAACGCTTCTCGTGAACCAAATGCATTACTTTGAGCATGAAGTTGGTAAACACCAGGATTCACCTCAGCTACAGTAGGTGGAAACATTTGTAGACAACCCGACAACATACAAGCTGTTATTGCTAAAACAACTATTGATTTAGTCTTTTTCATTTATTTGAACTTAAAATAAAATAACGTAGCAAAAATAAGGTTTAAATATGACACTAACATTTCAAGGTATAAAAAAGCCCACTTTTTCAAGCAGGCCTTCCCCTTATGATTTTTTGCGCTGATCATTCAGGACTTTTGTTGTACTTAGCAACTCGCGGATATTACAGAAGTATTTGACAATAAAAAAGCCCAGCAGAAGAGATTATTTACTATTTGGTGAAACCATTTTTTCAGGTTTAACCACTTCATCAAATTGCTCTGCCGTAACCAAGCCAAGCTCAACAGCGACCTGCTTTAAAGTTTTATTTTCTTTATAAGCGGTCTTTGCAACTTTTGCAGAATTTTCATAACCGATCACTGGATTTAAAGCAGTTACCAGCATAAGAGAGTTATGTAAGAAGTGATCAATTTTATCTTGATTAGGCTCAATTCCCACCGCACAATGATCATTAAAACTATTACAAGCATCGCCAAGCAACTGAATAGACTGCAATAAGTTGTAAGCAATCACTGGCATAAATACGTTTAATTCAAAGTTACCTGAAGCACCTGCCACATTAATGGTCGTATCATTTCCAAGCACTTGTGCAACAACCATCGTCATTGCTTCACTTTGTGTCGGATTGACTTTACCCGGCATAATGCTTGAACCAGGCTCATTTTCTGGGATACGGATTTCACCAAAACCACAACGTGGCCCACTTGCCAACCAACGAATATCATTCGCAATTTTATTTAAACTAACAGCAAGCGTTTTTAATGCACCAGAAGCAAAAACAGCAGCATCACGTCCTGCCAGTGCTTCAAATTTGTTTGGAGCAGTCACAAACGGTAAGCCTGTAAGCAAGGCAAGTTGCGCAGCTGATTTCACTGCATAGTCAGGATGTGCATTTAGCCCTGTACCTACTGCAGTACCACCTAGTGGCAATTCATATAAACCACTTAAAGCTTGCTGTAATCGCACTACACCATGCTCAAGCTGAGATACATAGCCACTGAATTCTTGACCTAATGTTAATGGCGTTGCATCTTGTAAATGGGTACGACCAATTTTAACAATAGATTGAAACTCATCAGATTTCTTTTGCAAAGTCGCTTTAAGTTGTTCTACTGCCGGAATGAGTAATTCATTAATTTGCAGACTTGCAGCAACATGGATTGCCGTTGGAAATGAGTCGTTCGTTGATTGAGCACGATTGACATGGTCATTTGGATGTACAGGTTTTTGGGCACCTAACACTTGACCTAATTTTTGGTTTGCAATATTTGCAATCACTTCATTGCAGTTCATATTACTTTGCGTACCAGAACCAGTCTGCCAGACAACTAAAGGAAACTGTGAATCCCATTTACCATCAATTACTTCTTCAGCCGCGCCCACAATATATTGGCTCAAATCTTGCGGTAACTGTTCAAGCTCAGCATTGGTTATCGCAGCAGCCTTTTTTACTAGCCCCATTGCTCGAATCATGGCACGTGGTAATCGTTCTTGCCCGATTTTAAAGTTCTGTAAGCTGCGTTGAGTCTGTGCTCCCCACAATGCTTCATTTGGAACTTCAATCTCACCCATAGTGTCATGTTCAATTCGTGTTTGCATAGAAACCTCAGTTGTCTGGTTAAAGAACTTACGGGCTGAAGCAAGTATTTGCTCTGGCTAGTTAATTTTTAATATCGTACTCAAGCATTCCATTATTGTAAATAAGAATCATTATCTTATCTTCCATTTAATGTATTTTGATAAAAGCGCCATTCATCTTCAATCATTTGTTTTAACGAGCGTTTAGGTGTCCATTGCAATAATGTTTTTGCTTTTTCTATATTTGCCCCAACCTGACCTAACTCTACATGCTTATAAATGGCAGGTTGAGTCACAATTTCGGCTTGAGTTACCTGTGAAATTTCATCTAGTAATTGACGAATAGAGTGAACTTGGTCATGGGCAATATTGAATGCCTCACAACAATGTGTTTGATTACGCAGCCAATGTAAGCTTGCAATTACAGCTTCACACACATCTAAAACGTGTAGAAAACTGCGTTCAGTCGTATGGTCTGATGTTTCAGCTTGATCTTGTAATTCAATTAAATCACGTTGCATGGCTGCAACTTGCATCGCAAGCGGTACAATATTTTTAGGGAGCTGTGCGACATATTCTCCGAGTACCCCATGTTCAAATGCACCTACAATATTAGATAAGCGCAAGATCGCAATTTTCCACTCATGATCAATTTTATAAGTATCACGGATAATTTCCTCAATCATCTGTTGAGACTTAATATAAGGATTAGGATAAGTGTAATTAAATTCTTCTGTTTCGCTTAATTGCAAACCAGATTTTCCATAGGCAGCAAGGCTTGACAGCTGAATAAAGTGACGAACACCTGTGCGTTGCATGGCACGCAGTAAACTCATGATGCAACTTACATTATCATTATAATATTCAAGAGGTTTAAGATTAGATTCTTCAATTGATTTAAACCCAGCAGTATGAATAACTGCATCAATTGAATATTGCTCAAAGACCTTATTCAATGCGGGTGTATTACGTACATCAAGTTTAACAAACGGAACATACATACCAGAAATAAACTCTAGTCGCTCCAACGTTTGCAGGGTCGAATTAGCCAAATTATCGACAATTACCACTTCTTGCCCTTGGGCCATTAGACTCAAAGCAATGTGTGAACCGATAAAGCCTAAACCACCTGTCACTAAAATCATTGTATACTTACCTTTCTCTTAATGCATCTACGCCCATTTAGACGTATGACCATAGTGAATTCTTAATGAGTACATTACTACTAATTACCTCTGCTCCTACTTCCATTCATGCTTGGCATGCGTTAGGACTTGCTCAGGCACTCAAAAGTAAAAATGAAGACTTTCGTGTATTCTTTTACCAAGACGGCGTGCAGGTTGCTAATGATTTTCAATGGGTTCCTGACGACCAGCGTAATTTAACGCATGAATGGCAAAAGCTTTCGATTCGACTTCCTGTATGTGTGAGTGCTGCCCTCGCTCGTGGTATTACCGATGCAGAAAATGCCAGTCGCCATCACCTTACTCATTACAACCTTGCCAAAGACTTTCAACTCGTCGGGTTAGGTGAACTTGCTGATGCGGTACAGTCAGCATCTCGTCTTATTCAATTTTAAGTTACTTTGTTTGCTTAGATTGTTGCTTTTAAAAGGTATATTGTGTGAAATCTGTACTCGTCATTTTAAGCCAAGCCAACTTAACTAGTCTTCAAATCAATGAAAGCCTTTCCGCTACTATGGTTTTAGCAACCTTTGGCTCGCCAGTCAAAGTATTATTGAAAGATGCTGCTCTTAGTCTCTTGCAAAATGACCTGAGCTTTAACCAGTTTCATCATATCTTCAAAGTAGCATCAAATATGGTCGAAAGCTTTGAATTTTATGATTTAAGCCCCATTCTTATCGAAAGTAAAAATCAACAAAATCCTTTTGTTCAGCAAACAGAACAAGAGCTCGAATTCATTCAGTTAAATAATGAGCTCATTCAGTCTTTTGACCATGTCTTATATTGGTAGATGAAGGTGTAATTTTAATGAATCCATCAACACTTTATCTCGTGCAATCTACTTATCACAATACACCGAATATTATTGATGAATTAGGTCATCTTTATCAGGTAGGTGACCTAATTATTTTTATGGGTGATTCTGTTGCACGACTTTCAACTGAAATGATTCAACAGTTTGAAAGTGTTTCATGCTTAAGCACCGAAAAAGATTTACTCGATACGAATACTTTAGCTCAGATAAATGTATTGGACTATGATCAATTTGCAGATCTGGTTTTAACGTTTAATCGCTGTATTTCTCTTAAATAATAGATTTAGGCTAGTTTCATGAATTTACAATTAGACCAAGATGGTCATTTGGTTGATTATACAATTTGGAATCCTGAAGTTGCACAAGAGCTTGCCAAGTCACTTGATCTTGAACTAACCGATTGGCACTTCGAAGTTTTAGCTGCTGTGCGTCAGTTTTATCAACAGTTTGGGCACTCTCCAGCAACTCGCCCACTCATTAAATTTTTAATGAAAACCGTAAGTCCAGATATTAATAATGCCGTGTTGCAGCAACAATTTAATACTGGTTTAGTTGCCCGCCATTTAAGTCGTTTGGCAGGTGTTCCTAAACCAGCAAATTGTTTATAAAGCTAAGCAAACTTTTTAGCAGCAGCGACGCATAAAAGGGTTGCTGCTGTAACCACCAACATCGACCAGCTCACATGTTCATGCAATAAGGCTGCAGCAATGGCTAGCCCCATTAAAGGCTGTAAGAGTTGTAGTTGACTAATCGCAGCAATTCCACCTTGAGCAAGTCCTTTATACCAAAAAAAGAAACCAATTAGCATGCTAAACAAAGACACATAAACGAGACCGACTACAGCTGATGTAGACACACTCTGAAATGAAGCTGGCATATAAAAAATAGTAAAAAATAGCATGAAAGGTAATGACAAAATGAGTGCCCAACAAATGACCTGCCACCCGCCTATTTTTCTTGAAAGTACACCGCCTTCTGCATAGCCAAAGCCACAGAAAATAATCGCCATCAACATATAAAAGTCCCCTATTCCAAGTGATGTATCACCAGAAATAAAAAACATATAAGCGAAAACAACCGCACTCCCCAAGACTGCAAATATCCAGAAAAATTGATTCGGCTTTTCTCCACCTCTCAACACAGCAAATATTGCAGTTGCAAGCGGCAAAAGACTAACAAAGACAATTGAATGAGCTGCATTCATATATTGCAAAGCGAGGGCGGTAAATAATGGAAAACCAATCACTACCCCTATAGCAACAATGGCAAGAGGCCACCAATCTTGTTTGGCTGGTTTCTTTTGTTTTAAAACCAATATAAGAATAAGCCCTAAAATACCAGCTATCGCAGCTCGTGCTGCGGTTAGAAAGCCCGGTTCGAACCCCATTACAGCTACACGTGTCGCTGGTAATGACCCCGCAAAAATAGCCACGCCAATAAAACCATTCACCCAGCCATTCATAAACCTATTCATAATTTTCTCCGTCACTATACGAAGAATTTAAGCTGTGCTAAGGTGATTAAACCAGATACAAAGCAGTACAATTTAAAAGAACTGTTATGTACTCACAACCAGTACAGTTGAGATTGTAAGCCCGTGAACCAGAGCAAAACAAAAATTGAAATTGTCATTTCAGAGATTGAGCAACAAATAAAAAATCGATCTTTAATGCCCGGAGCACGCTTACCCTCTGTTCGCAAGTTAGCAAATGATCTTAGCTTTTCAGTATCAACTGTTGTAGAAGCGTATGAAAGATTAATTGCTTTAGGGAAAATTGAATCAAGAACTGGATCTGGTTTTTATATTGTTGGTCCGCTCGCACCCTTAGCTTTAAGTGAATTAGGCCCTAAATTAGATCGTTCAGTTGATCCATTATGGATTTCACGTCAATCTTTGGAAGCGAAAGCAGATGTTTTTAAGCCCGGCTGCGGTTGGCTACCAGATGACTGGATGCCACTAGACAGTATTCGTAAAGCTTTAAGGATGGCTGCAAGGAGTTCAGACGCTTGTTTAATGGGTTATTCAACCCCGTTAGGATTACCAGCTTTGCGGGATTTGTTAGCAAGGCGTGCACAATCAAAAGGAATAGATGCAAATCTGAATCAAGTACTTTTAACAGATTCTGGTACTCAATCGATCGATTTAGTTTTCCGGTTTTTACTAAAGCCCGATGACGTCGTTCTGATTGATGATCCTTGTTATTTTAATTTTCATGCATTGCTTAAAGTTCATCAAGTCAAGGTCATTGGTATCCCGTACACACCAACAGGTCCCGACTTAGAAGCATTTAAAGAAGCAATTGATACTTATAACCCACGTCTTTATATCACCAACTCAGGAATTCACAATCCAACTGGAGCAACGCTTTCTCTTTCTACGGCGCACCAACTCTTAAAATTGATTGAGCAATCTAACTTAATAGTAGTTGAAGACGATATTTTCTCAGATTTTGAATATACATCAGCTCCTAGGCTCGCTGCTTTAGATAATCTTTCACGCGTCATCTTTATTGGAAGCTTTTCTAAAACATTATCTGCTTCTATTCGTTGTGGCTATATTATTGCCAAACCTGAATGGATGGATCAGCTCACCGACCTAAAAATTGCCACAAGTTTTTCTCACAATGGTGTTTCTGCTGAAGTTTTGCTTACTGCTTTAACAGATGGCTCTTACCGTAAGCACCTAGAATTACTAAAAGTTCGTTTAGCAAAAGCCATGCACGATACTATTACAAAACTTGAACCTCTGGGTATAAAGCCATGGATTAAGCCTCAAGCGGGAATTTTTGTTTGGTGCCATTTGCCAGAGGGTATTGAAGCCTCAAAAATTGCGAAATATTGTATTAATCATAATGTTATTCTTGCGCCAGGCAATGCTTTTAGCCAAGCTCCTAATGCTGGTCAATTCATACGTTTTAATGTAACACAGTCAAATCATGACCACATTTATAAGACTCTAGCTGATGCTATTCAACAAGAGTCTTCATAATTTATAGAGAGAAAAATTAAGCTTGTTTCTGTTTTTGTTCAATATATGCAAAATAACCTGGCCCAGCTGAAACTTGCACTTGTTTTGCATGTAAAGGTTCATGGCAAACCGAACATACCATGACTGGTTCAAACTTATGTCCACAAGTTTTATGACGATATTCTAGTGGCTTGCCTAAGCCTTGGTCCATCCATTTATCTGCCCAATTCGCCATAGACAAAATAATTGGATAAAGTTCAAAGCCCTTATCAGTGAGTTTGTATTCAAAGCGTTCTTGACGATCAAAATAAGGAGCTTTGGCTAATATTTCATATTCAACCAAACGCTTTAAACGATCAGAAAGGACATGACGAGTTACGCCTAATGATTTTTGAAAATCGTCAAAACGTCGTATTCCCATAAAAGCATTACGTAATATTAGCATCGTCCATCGATCGCCAATCACTGATAGCATACGAGCAACCGAACAAGGTTGATCACCGATGTCATCCCATTTCATCTTTATGCGTTCCTCGATATTTTCTAGCCCAACGGCCCTATTGTTTATACCCTAAACCACTTACTACGATGTATGCAACATTCATTATAAAATAACTTCTTATCCACTTTATAAAAAAAATTTCATTATGAAAAAATAGAAAGTTATTATTAAAAATTACTAAATAAATATAACCCACCCATTTTCATAATGAGTCATATTTATCATCTTTTATAATTAATTTGAAATAAATACGCCCTTTAATATATTGCCTGCTTCTAGTTTTACACCTGCCGGAATACGAACCAGACAATTGGCCTGCATTAAATTACTCAGCATATGCGATTGCTGTTTTGCCAGACTTTTTATTTTAAGCTGTCCATTTTCAAAATAAGCATACATTCGTAAAAAACGTTCACGTGCATCTTCTTTTAAATCATGATCTAAAATTGCACTAAACCACTCCGGCCCTGTTGGATTTCCCTGTAGGGTATCTAGTAATACCTTACCATACACCTGCATAGACACATAGACCGCAGCGGGATTACCCGGCAAACCAAGCAAATAACAACAATGATCTGTTTCTGGGTTTGAATATTCAGCAAAGAACAATGGTTTGCCAGGTTTCTGTTTTACTTTCCAAAAGATTTGTTCAAAACCAACCTCAAAAGCACATGGTCGTACAAAGTCATAATCACCTACAGATACACCACCTGTCGTTATAATGACATCATGGCTGTCTTTTAGCTTATTAAAGTAATGTGTGACTTGCTCTGCCTCATCTGCCACATGAATCAGTTCAACATCCAAGCCATAATCTTCAAACCAAGCTTTTAATAATGGCCCATTTGCATCAAAGATTTTGCCGTCGACAAGATCTTCTGCCGTTTCTGCAACTTCATCACCAGTCACCAAAACAGCGACTTTCGGTGCACGATAAACTTCAACCGTTTGCACACCTGCCATACTTAAGGCAGCTAAGCTTCCAATATTAAGGAATTGCCCTGTTTGTGCAAGCAATTGTTCTTTCTGGACTTCTTCACCAGTAAAACGAATATCAGCTTGAGGGCGTATATGCTCCGTTAAACAAATCTCTTGAGGCGAAACAACCGATACGATTTCTTGCCGAGCTACATGCGTTGTGCCTTCAGGAATTTTACCGCCCGTAAATATACGAATTGCTTGATCTTCACTCAGAATGTCATGACTTTCGCTTCCAGCACGAATCTCGCCAGTAACCTGAAATTTTTGATTATTTAAATCTTCCGCATGGCTACAAAGTGCATAACCATCTACCGCACTTTGAGAAAAGCTTGGAAGATTAATTTCTGAATAAATTTCTTTAGCGAGATATCTACTTAGACTGTTTTGAAGAACTTGGTTAATCGAACCCAACTTTTTTGGCTGCTTAATAATCAGCTCAAGTGCTTCATCTACACTAATTAATCCACGCTCTGTACCACAACCTGACATTATTCATAGCCTCCTGGATGCGGTAAATCACGGCACACATCAAAAATATGGACCAATGCTGGTAAAATCGCAGCCATTGACTCACTTGCTCCACCACGGCTTCCCGGTAAAGTCACCACTAGAGAACGGTCGATAAAACCTGCTACTCCGCGAGACATTGCAGCATATGGCGTGCGTTTTTGTCCAAAAGATCGTGCAGCTTCCATTAAGCCATCTAGCTTACGCTCAAGAAGTGGCTCTAGCGTATCAACCGTAATGTCACGCTTACCAATTCCCGTTCCACCGACCGTCATAATGCATGCGTATGACTTACTCAGCTCAAGCACTAAATCTTTTAGAACATCTGCTTCATCAGGCAAAATTTGATAATGAATCGGATCAAACCCTGCTTCAGTTAAAGTTTCTACCACAGATTTTCCGGCGGTATCGGGTTTTCTACCGGCTGCAACGGTATCGGATAACACAATGACTGCTGCCGAAACGGGTTGACGAAGAACACGTTTAAAGTGCGATTTCCCACCCTTTTTCTTAAGCAGTTTACATTGATCCATCCAGAGTTCTTCTGGCTCACAATGTGGTTTTAACATGTCGTAAATGGTTAAACCTGCAAGACTTGCAGCCGTGAGGGCTTCCATTTCTACCCCAGTAGGGCCAATGGTTTCGACCACGGTAATAATCTTTACAAAATCATGTTCTAATTCATATTCAACATCTGCACGATAAATTGGCAGTGGATGACACAAAGGAATCAGCTCATCGGTGCGTTTGGCTGCCAAGATTCCTGCAACACGTGCAGTTTTTAATGCATCACCTTTTTCGGTGTTCCCTTGTCTTAATAGCTCGATACAATGTGGAGGCGCATATAAAATCGCTTGTGCTTCAGCAACACGATAACTTTCCGGCTTCATTCCTACGTTTTTCATTATTTATCCTAGACGTACATATTTCAGTGTGAGTGTTCATGGTCGGCATGATGGTGGTGATGCTTGTGTTCTTGTGGCGCATCTTTGCGAATACAACAACCTTCTACATAATGACTTGTACCGTCTGTAAAGAACTCTTCTTTAAAAACTGGCACTTCATGCTTCACTCGCTCAACCGCTTCTTCACATGCTTGAAAAGCTTCACGGCGATGGGCTGCATAAGCAATCGCAATAATGGCTGTCTCACCTACATCCAGATGACCGATTCGATGAACGACCCGCACATAAGATACCTGATACTTTTTCTCAATTTCCAGTTCAATTTCACGTATCATTTTTTCAGAAAGTGGCTTATATGACGTATATTTCAACGCTTTAACAGCTTTACCCTCATGGTGATTACGAACCGTACCTATAAAAATATCGATTCCACCACATTCAGGAAATGATTGGATAGAATCAAAAGTATCTAAACTTAAAGCCTGCTCTTGTATACGTGCAAAATCTCGCATGATTCACCCTCCTGCAACTGGTGACAATAAAACCAATGTACATGGCTCACTTAAAGCAGATTGTCTCGTTATGACATTATCACCAATCGCACATGCACATTTTTCCATGGCTTGTGTAGATTCTGGATGTAATGAAACAATTTCATCTAATACATCTTTAACCAAAATATGATTGGGACAAACCAACGAAAGGTTTTGAGGAAGCAATTTTTCAATTGCGCCAAACGCTTCGATTTTAATTTGGATAGATTGCTGCATTTATCCCCCAAGCATATGCATACTGATTTTACGGGTTTGTTGATGTTGTAAGGCATGAAAGCCTTTAGCTTTGTGCCAAATATACGGCATAACCATATCTGTTAACTGTTGAATATACATTGCATGATCAGCTGTCGTACGTGCACGTAATAATGATTGAAGCTGAGGTTTAATATTTAGACCTTGCGGTGCAAATAAACAGTTATATAGTTCGCCTTGTGCAGTTAACCGTATACGGTCGCATTGATGGCAAAATGAATGAGTGATTGTGGAAATAATTCCAAGAGAGTAGCTATTATTGATCAGATATTGGCGTGCTGGCTCATGCTGTTGTTCGACAACCTCTATTGAATAATGGGGTTGCAAAGCCTCTAAAATTTCAGCCTCACTCACTACATCTTTGCTAGACCAAAGCGCATCGCCATCAAGTGGCATAAACTCAATAAAGCGTAAAGGAATATGATTGGCGATTGACCATTTAACCATCGGTAAGATCTGATCGTCGTTTTTATTTTTCATCAGTACGCAGTTAATTTTGAATGGTAATCCTACATCCTTAGCAGCCTGAATACCCTCGAGAACGGGTTCTAATTTTTTCTTGGTTAGCTCTTTAAACTGAATAGCATCAAGACTGTCTAAACTAATATTTAGGTCATCTAATCCCGCATCTTTTAACTGCCTAGCGTATTTTGCAAGGTAATGCCCATTTGTAGTCATTGAAATACGTTTTAAGCCCAGCGCTTTCAAGGCCTGTAACTCACGAACAAAATGCACAATGCCTTGACGCATTAATGGTTCGCCACCTGTAATGCGGATACTTTCAACACCATGTTGCACCATAAAATGACAAAATTGAAAGAGTGCCTCAAAACCAAGCAGATCTTGCTTATTCAACCATTCAGGATGTTCAGGCATGCAATATACACACTTAAAATTACAGCGATCAGTTACGGAAATACGTAGCTTTCGCTTTATACGGCCATATTGGTCTTGAAGAACCAAAGGCGTATTTTCAGAGTGATATTGTTTCATCATTTGCACTCATATTGAGAACAGTTCAAATATTGCGGGGCACTTTTTCTGAGCAATTAAAATAGAAATTTGCTCTTCAATAGTGCTGTGCCGTTTAAGCAAAATTTGTTCCAATTCTATTTATCATCCATAACTTTTTAGCTTTTTAATAGATCTTTTGCCGCACCACTTCAACTGTCATTTTATAACTGTATAAATTTAGTGCGACTCCAATCTCTTGTATGCCCTACATTATTTCTAGCATTTTTCTAGACGGATGGGTACATATTTATGGTACGGCGTTTTAGATAAAGGATCACAATGCTCACCAGACACCAGAAGATTTAATTGTGGCCCTATTGGCTCTCCACCTTGAAAGCGCATGCCATAACCATGTGGAAGTGACACAACACCTTTTCGCATACCCTCATCAAAATCTACAGTTACCTGAATTTCTCCGTGTTGTGAGATACATTTGAGTTGATCTCCTACTGCTACATTCAGGTTTGTTGCGTCTTCAGGATGAATTCGCAAAGCACCTTCTGCATCTACTTTTCGCCATGCAGGATCACGGTAAATCTGATTAGCGTTATAACTACGGCGCTCCCCCGACAAAAGTATGAACGGAAACTCTTCAATACTAAATTGATGGTTTTTTAAATTTGCCAACTCACTCAACATCTCTGGGATAACCAGACGTATTTTTTTGTCTTTATATGCCACGAGCTTCCACATTTCATCATATTCATGTTGTGATAACACTACACCTGAACGCTGATTTAAAATTTGCTCAAACAACCGAACACCTAACGTTAAAGGATTACCTTTATAACCTGCACGGCGCACCGCTTTGGTATGTAAAACAGCATATTGAATAGACAGAGGTAATAAAAAAGCAACTGAAGCAGCTGAGTTTTCTAAATGTTTACCTAAAGTGCGATAGAGAATTGAAGCTGCAAAAGGAATGTATTTTTTATGTCGAGCAAAAGTTAAACCCAAAGCCGACAGATAAGGTAAATAGGCTGTTTTTTTCGAGTCGACCGCAGCTATTTTTTCTAACACTGGAAAGCTTTTAGGAATGACCTTCATGGCTTCAAGTAATCGTGTATAAATTTCTGCTTCGGGTAACGTATTGCCTTGGGCACTGAATACCGGATGTCTCAGGTGAAAACCGTTTTTAGGAAACTCAAGATTAAAACCTGTAAATTCCCATTTTTCAAATTGCGTATGTGCAGGCAAAATATAATCTGCAAATCTAGCTGTTTCCGTCATGGCAACATCGACTACGACTAACAAATCTAATGCTTTAAATGCTTTTTCGTAGGCAGGTGTATCAGGATAGGTTAATAAAGGATTACAGCTATCTACAAAAACTGCGCGAATTCGTTTTTCGCCTGCTTTTAATATCTCGTCAGGTAAAATATTGGGTGGGAAAAGACCTGAGATGGGAAACATTTTATGGTAAACACTACGTCGATATTTCGATTTTCTTTCATCTGTATCGCTTAAGATTGGAATGAACATAGTGTGTAAATTATTAGTGCCTTGCTTTCCAAAGTTTCCAGTCAATAAATACAGTAATTTTTCTAAATATCCGTTTAATGTCGTATTTAAAGTATGCTGAATACCTAAATCAATACGCACACAGCCTCTTTTAGCCTTTGCAAAATCTCTAGCCACTTCATAAATCAAATCGACTGGTACATCAGCTTTTGCAATATATTCTTCAATCGGGACACAGCTAAAAGCTGTTTTTACCTCTTCAAAGCTTTGTGTATGCTGTTCAATGAACTTCACATCATAAAGTTGTTCTTTAATAATAATGGCAATCATGGCCGACATTAAAAAAGCATCTGTCCCGGGTTTTAACTGCACATGAATATCTGCTTGTTTTGCCGTTTCGGTAACACGCGGATCAAATACCACCATGGTACGATTTGGGTCTTTTTTAATATGCTTTAGCGTGTCTCGTGCATTTGGAATTCCATGTGCCTGAAACGGATTTGTACCAATAAAAAGTACATAATCAGCGTATTCAACATCTTCGGTGGTATGACAGGCCTGACTTCCAAATAAACGTCCATTCAGCCAGAAATCACCCGTTTTTTCTTGGGCAAGAGAGTTGTAAGCATAATAACTTTTCATCGCCAGCAAAAGTTGACGCCCGTAAGCTGCACCAAGATGATTACCTTGACCGCCCCCTCCTACAGAAGCAAAAGCAGTCCCACCAAAATCATCTCTAATCTGGACTAATCGATTAGCAATTTCGTGTATAGCATTATCCCAACTAATTTCTTGAAATGAACCATCTGGTTGACGCTTCAAAGGTGTGGTTAATCGGTCTGCATGCTGCTGATAATGCTGTAATCTTGCAGCTTTTTGACAAATGTAGCCTTGTGAAAATGGATGCTCTGGATTACCTTTAATTTTGACAAATTGATTATCTTTAATTTCGACACTTAACCCGCAATTTCTTGAACACAAAATACATGCGGTAACATCCGTTTTGTTTTGCTTTAGCGCTTCTACCATTTCGATTGACTCCCTTTATTTTTATGCATATGGATAGAACTAAAATAACAAGTTCCAAAATAGAACTTATATAATAAATAGTCAACGGCACAAAGATTAAAAACGTTTTTCGCACGACCAATGTAAGGTTAAAAGCTCTTCAAATACATCGTTAATTTGCTGTAAAAATTTCTTTAAATGCTGTGATTTGTTTGTATTGCTGAAGCTCATCTAGAGAATTGATGCTATGAAAAAATAAATTTTGTTTTTGAAATATGGCGACTTGTGCATGTAAAAGCTTAAAGCACTCTTTCAAACTTAATCGTTGTTTTTCAATTTGCTCTGTTATCGTGATTAGACTCTCTCGCTTTAACAAGCAAAATGGGTACAAGGAATCTCCATTAATTGACACATAAGCTGCTTGAGCTTGTTTGTTTTTCCGAAGTGCACTATGTAATTTCGCAACGACTTGCGTTGGTATATAGGTCACATCACAAGGAATAAACAAAACATAATCTGCTTCTACATGTGACCATGCGCTTTTCATTCCCATCAGTGGACCTAAAAAGCCTGAAGCATCATCTTGAAAACATTTAATATCTGGCACAATACTTTGATAGATGGAGTAGTCGCGATGACTATTCACCCAAAGTTCAGATACCGATGATTTTAATTTCTGATGAATTTTAAGAAGTTGGGGTTCACCATCAAATTGCTGCAACAGCTTATTTAAACCGTTCATACGGCGGGCTTGTCCACCCGCCAGAATGACCAGATCAGTTACGGGATATCCCTTATTCACACTTCCACCTCCTGTTGGCAAGCTTTAATCAGGCCACGGATTTCAGGTAAACATGAACCACAGTTCCCACCTGCTTTTAAACAAGCAGTGACCTGTTTTTCATGGGTAATATTTTGTGTTTTTATCGCTTCAATAATTTTATTCTTACCTACTTTAAAACAACTACACACTAAAGGCCCATCATTATTAGTAGCCGACATCGGCATACCCGCTAGCAAAGCTTTGCGGTGCAAGGCACTTAAACGTTCACGTTTAAACAGACTAGCCACCCAATCACGGTCTGGCAATAAATCTGGCAGTGCAATATATAAGCTTGCAATTACAATGCCATCTTTCAAAATAACGCTATGGCTCAGTTGTGAAGAGATATCTTCAATACTTAACCATTCAAAAGTTTCATCGGCAAATGGCAAGAAATTTTTCAGGTTCTTTTGAGTATCATGAAAAGTTTTGCGGTCTGCAAGTTCATAACGGTTGGTTTTCACCATTTTGACCTTAGTCCACCATGCACAGTGATGTAGCGAATCTTGCACAAGTGAATCATAGCCTTCACGAACATAGAGCACGCCTTGCCAAGTGGTATAGAACGGCTGAATGGTGACAGGTGTATGCTTAAATTCAGGCTCACCCGAAATTGCATCGACTTCTGGGTTAACGACTTTACCAATACGAGCATCGGAGGCAACTTGTTCAGTCCAATGAATGGGTGCAAAAATTTGCCCGCGACGTACACCCGATGAGAATGTCACACGCAATACACAACTTCCCCACTTTGAACGAACTTCAACCAAACCTTGATCACGTACACCAAACTTTAGCGCATCGCTCGGGTGAATCTCACAGAACGGTTCTGCACGGTGACTGGTTAAGTTTACTGACAAGCCAGTACGGGTCATGGTATGCCACTGATCACGAATGCGGCCAGTGTTCAAAATGAGTGGATAGTCTTCTGAAACTGCATGAACCGGATCAATTGCGACCGTTGGAATCAGTTTTGCCTTCGCATTTTTATAGCTAAATTGGCCCTTGCCAAACAGTTGCTGAACGGCTTTAGCATCTTGGGTTTTATCCCACACTGGCCATTGTAGAGGTTGCAGAGCATCGTACTCAGCAGCATCTAAGTTCATCAAACCTTTAAGGTTGAAATAACGAAAAATACTGCTTTCTTCACGCGCATCTATATCTACATTATCTTGTGCAGATAGTGCCGCATGCTCATTAAAGATGTCACTAGGGCCCGCAAAGTCAAAACCATTAAAGCCTAATTTTTTCGCAACTTGGCTCACTGACCACCAGTCTGCTTTTGCTTCACCTGGAGCAGGTAGAAAAGCACGCTGGCGTGAAATACGGCGTTCAGAATTAGTTACAGTACCGTCTTTTTCTCCCCAACCTAAAGCAGGAAGTAAAATATCTGCATATGCTGTCGTGTCGGTATCTGCACAAATATCTGACACCACGACCAGCTCGCATTTTTCTAATGCACGTTTGACTTGGTCTGCATCTGGCAAACTCACAACTGGATTAGTTGCCATAATCCAGATGGCTTTAATTTTTCCTGATTCAACAGCACGGAACAAATCAACTGCTTTTAAACCCGCTTGATTAGCAATAAATGGGCTATCCCAAAAGGTTTGAACGACTTTTTGATGCAGTGGGTTATCTAAGTCCATGTGAGCTGCTAGCATATTTGCCAAGCCACCCACTTCTCGTCCACCCATCGCATTGGGTTGCCCTGTCATTGAGAACGGTGCTGCACCCAGTTTGCCAATTTTTCCAGTGAGTAAATGACAATTAATAATGCTGTTGGCTTTATTTACACCCTGAGTGGATTGATTCACACCCATTGAAAATAGGGTTACCACTTTTTCTGTCTGAGCAAATTTCTCAAAGAACTGCTGTAACTTATCTAGCGCAATTCCTGTACGCTTTGCCACATACTCCATATCAATTTCTGGCTGACTGCTCGCCAAAACTTCTTGTAGGCCTTCGGTATAGGTATCTACAAACGCCTGATCGGCATGACCATTTTGATATAAGTATTGAAATAAGCCATTAAACAAGGCGACATCTTGACCCGGTAAAATCGGCAAATGTAAATCGGCTTGTTCACAGGTACTGGTAAAGCGTGGGTCAATCACCACCACAAACATATCTGGGTTTTGGTTCTTTGCCTGCATAATCCGTTGATAAAGTACGGGATGACACCATGCAGTATTGGAACCCACCAATACCACCATGTCTGCGTGTTCAAAATCTTCATAGCTTGCTGGTACAAGATCTTCACCAAAGCTACGTTTATGTCCAGCGACCGCTGATGACATACAAAGACGCGAGTTAGTATCGATGTTGGCTGTACCTAAATAGCCTTTTACAAATTTGTTAACGACATAATAGTCTTCAGTAAGCAATTGTCCTGAAACATAAAAAGCGATGCTGTCACGACCATATTTATCGATACACGACTGAAATTTATCGGCAATCTTATCGATTGCATCGTCCCATGTAGTTACAGTCCGATGAGACTTACGTCCCATCATTGGCTGTAAAACACGTGTTTCTAACCCCAAAGTATCCGCAAGACGGCTACCTTTAATGCATAAGCGTCCAAAGTTGGAAGGATGCTCGGCATCCCCCTTAACTTGAACCACAGGCCCTTGAGGTTTTTGTTGAACGTGTACACTGACACCGCAACCAACACCACAATATGGACATGTTGTTTTAGTTGTTTTTGCCACATGATCGGAGCTATCGATTTCAACGCTTGGAATACTGTTCATAACTGCTCCTTTCCCTATTTAGCCTGCATTTTTTAATGCAAAATCTCGACCAAATAACAGTTTATTTCTGAATGAAGAAACAGGGGTTTGATCTGCAATTAACTCTGCATACCACATGCCATCTTCAGTATCACCAAACAATACTGCACCAATTACTCTATCGCTTTGAATGATAATGCGTTTGTAAATCTGGCGTTTTTCATCGTTCAGGATAATATCTTCATAATCATCTTTCGGTTCAAAATTGCCCGCAGAGAATACATCGACACCACTGACTTTTAACTGAGTTGGTACAGTCGGTGCCTTAAAGGTCAAACTACCATGCTCAGCCAAGTGCGTCGCACAGATAAAGGCTTGGCCCCATAATGGCTCAACCAGACCAAATATTTGCCCACGGTGTTCAATACACTCACCCACAGCATAAATACTTGGGTCAAAGGTTTGCATAGTGTCATTCACCAATACGCCGCGGTTACAGCGTAAACCTGCACTTTGTGCCAAGCTAATATTTGGTCGGATACCGACTGCGAAGACCACAAGGTCTGCATCTAAAACAGTACCGTCTTTTAGTCGAATCTGTTTTACATGACCATTTTCATCACCTACCAATGCTTCTGTATTGGCTTCGGTAATAATATTAATGCCCTTTTGTTCAATGCTATGACGCAGTAACTGGCTCGCACGGCCGTCGAGTTGACGCTCCATAATACGGTCCATTAAATGCAATACGGTCACGTTCATACCCCGTTGCTTTAAACCGTAAGCTGCTTCCAAACCAAGTAAACCACCACCAATCACTACTGCATTGTTTTTTGAACCGCAGTACTCAATCATGGTGTTAACGTCATAAATATCACGGAAGGTTAAAACACCTTTTAAATCGACACCTTGAACTGGAGGAATAAATGGCGCAGAACCGGTTGCCAAGATCAAACGGTCATAATCGACTGTTTGTTCCTTTTCGGTGTAAACCACTTTACGTGGGCGATCAATTTTTACAGCTTTGTCGCCTGCAATAAATTTGATGCCTTTATCGCTATACCATTTTGGTGGGTGCAGCATAATGTCTTCAATGGTTTTTTCACCCGATAAAACCGGAGATAACATAATACGGTTGTAGTTACCCCAAGGTTCTTCACCAATCACCGTGACTTCATAACGATCTGGCGCCATGTCGAGTAAATCTTCTAGGCAACGCATACCTGCTAAGCCATTACCAATCAGTACTAGTTTAAGTTTGTCTTGAGACACGCCTGTATTGGTAATATAAGTTTTTTGTGGCACTGGGTTGATCAAAACACGACCATCAACAATTTTGCTTGGATAAACTGAAAGTTTTTGGTCTTTATCTTCTAAACAGCGACCAGTTGCCAAACTAAAATGTTGTTTATAAATCGGGGATGCGATCACACGCTCGCCTTGTAAATCACCAATAATGCCGCGGCTCATCACATTTGCTTGGCTAAACGGATCTTTATTGCTTAACACATAAACGCGTTTTTCATGTCCAACTCGGAAGATTGCTACCGCTTGATCACCTACTAGCGCACCAGCGCCAGTGTTTGGGGTTAAATCATCTAGTGCACACACATCAATCCATTGATCATCAGGAAGCATATTTTTGTCTTGTACAATATTCATAGAAATTCTCCTGTTTATGCTTCAACCATTGGAATACGGTCTTCTGAACGCTCGACATCTGATAATGGGCGGATTTGACCGCGTTCAGTCGTAAATTGAATGTGTGGATCGGCCTGTTCACTCGCACTTGCATTGATATAAGTTTGGAAACGTTTACGAACTTCAGGATTTTCTACCGCAGTACGCCATTCATCTTGATATGTGCCAATCACATGTTCCATACGGCGTTCAAGCTCAGCAGCCAACCCAAGAGAATCATCAACCACCACAGATTTAAGGTAGTCCAAACCACCTTCCATGTTGTCGCGCCATACGCTAGTACGTTGTAAACGGTCTGCTGTTTGAATGTAGAACATATAGAAACGGTCGATATAACGAATTAGTGTCTCTTTATCGAGGTCAGATGCGAGCAATTCGGCATGACGCGGTTTCATACCACCATTACCACACACATAAAGGTTCCAACCTTTTTCAGTCGCGATAATACCCACGTCTTTACCTTGCGCTTCCGCACACTCACGTGTACAGCCAGACACCGCCATTTTTAATTTATGTGGTGAACGTAAACCTTTGTAGCGGTTTTCTAGTTCAATCGCTAAACCAACCGAGTTATCTACACCGTAACGACACCATGTGCTACCCACACAAGACTTCACGGTACGTAATGACTTACCGTAAGCATGACCAGACTCAAAACCAGCGGCATTCAATTCTTCCCAAATGAATGGAAGCTCATGAACTTGTGCACCGAACATATCGACACGTTGACCACCAGTGATTTTGGTATACAGATTATATTTTTTCGCGATTTGACCAATGGCAATTAAACCATCTGGAGTCACTTCACCGCCAGCCATACGTGGTACGACCGAGTAAGAACCATCTTTTTGGATGTTACCCAAGTAGTAGTCGTTACTGTCTTGCAGACCGGCATGACTTGGTTCAAGTACGAAGTCATTCCAGCAAGATGCCAAAATATTTGCAGCAGCAGGTTTACAGATATCACACCCTAAACCATGACCATGTTGATCAATCAAGTCGTCAAAAGTTTTGATTTCATTGACACGAACCAAGTGATACAACTCTTGACGTGAGTACGGGAAATGTTCGCAAATGTGGTTGTTAACGGTTACACCTTGACGTTGTAACTCAGATTTCAATACTTGAGTCACTAATGGTGCACAACCACCACATGCAGTTGCTGCTTTGGTGCATTTCTTCAATGCACCTAAAGAAGTCGAGCCATCGCTAATTGCTTGGCAAATGTCCGCTTTTGATACGTTGTTACATGAACAGATCGTTGCGCTATCTGGAAGTAAATCTACACCGCTACCACCAGATTTTCCTGCTGATTGCTCAAAGCCTGGCATGATTAAACTTTCAGGTAATTCAGGTAAATCCAGACCGTTTAACATCATTTGTAAAAGGTCGTTATATTCTTTAGCATCACCCACTAAAACTGCACCAAGCAATTTAGTTTTGTCTGCATTTACAACAATCTTTTTATAAACTAGTGCATGCTCATCTGTATAGAAGTAGCTTAATGCACCCGGAGTCATGGCATGCGCGTCACCTACAGATGCAACATCAACACCCATCAATTTCAACTTGGTGCTCATGTCCGCACCAGCGAAAGAGTTACATTCTTCATCTAGCACATGTTTAGCTGCAATACGTGCCATGTCATAGCCCGGTGCAACCAAACCGTAGATTTTGTTTTGCCAAAGTGCACATTCACCAATTGCGTAAATGTTGCTATCTGAAGTTTGGCAGTAATCATTAATCACGATACCGCCACGCTCACCAATCGCCAGACCACTATTACGTGCTAACTCATCACGTGGGCGAATGCCTGCCGAGAATAAAATGATATCTGCTTCAAGTTCACTACCATCAGCAAACTTCATCACATGAGTTGTGCTATCACCGCATTCAATGCATTGAGTCGCTTTTTGCGTGTGAACTTTTACACCCAAATCTTCAATTTTACGGCGTAGAACTTTACCACCCAAGTCATCAATTTGAACTGCCATCAAACGTGGAGCAAACTCAACAACGTGCGTTTCCAAATCTAGGTCACGTAATGCTTTAGCTGCTTCAAGACCAAGCAAACCACCACCAATGACTACACCAGTTTTAGCGTTCAAGCTCGCTGCACGAATCGCATCTAAGTCTTCAATGGTACGGTAAACAAAGCAGTTTTCACGGTCATTACCCGAAATTGGAGGAACGAATGCATACGAACCTGTTGCCAACACCAATTTGTCATAGCTAATCACATTACCATGATTGGTTGTTACTGTTTGTGCAGTAGTATCAATTGCAGTTGCTTTGGTATTTAAACGCAGGTCTATGCCATGAGCATCAGCAAAGTCAAAACGAGCTAAAGATAAATCTTTTGCCGATTTCCCTGAAAAATATTCAGTCAAATGTACGCGGTCATACGCGATACGAGGTTCTTCCGCGAGGATAGTGATTTCCAGTTCATCATCTGCTTTTTCTAAAATGGCTTCGATGAATTTGTGGCCCACCATACCATGACCAATCATTACCAATTTCATAGTGTTTCTCCTCAAATCACGTTGCTTTTAAGCTGCGTTATTGCGTTCTCAAATAGACGTTGTTCTTTTGCTTTGTGCTCTACCGAGAAGCGAATCAACATCACGAAGCATGTAGCTGCTTGAAACCAATTTTTTTCACTCGTTGACGACGCCCAATGCACAGCAAAGTCATAAAAAGAAATAAAAAAAGCGAGCCCCCTCATAGAGAAGGCTCGCATCGCTGGAACTGAAAATTTAAATAATTCAGATGTAACTTTTTTATGCAATAAAAATAAAGACATGACCTTCACTCCGACTGAACGTAACTTCTTTGTGTGTACGGTTGCACTCACAAACTCGATCAGAACGGACATCGTTGGCCGTCTTTAAAACTCATGGTCGTCTTCGACCTGTAATTAAGTAAGCACTTTGCATGCCAATATTTTAAAAACTTAATAAGATAATATTTTTTATCTTTAATTTCATATAGATAATGATTTTTAATGTGCACATAAAGAATTGAGTCTTATTTTCCCTGCTCTATCACTGCACACTTATATGGTTTAAATAAAAATACGCCTTGCTACAAAATGAATCGTATTTTTGCACCAAGATTGATCAGACTGATGATTTGGCATGCTAAAGTGCCATTAAAGCTCGATTTTTTCTTTAGTTTTCGATGGCACTAATCTTGCTTAAAAAACTGATAACAAAAAACGCGTCGAATTGGCGCATTTTCTTAGCCTGATTTTCTGAACTTATGCCAAAACTCAAAATAGCCCTTATTGATGATGATCATGCGCGAGCCGACTATATAAGAAAAAGTCTGCTTGAAAATGATTTTGAAGTGGTCGCTTGCCTTACTTTGGACCACTTGAATATTTTTCGCCTCGAACATTTACAAGCTGATGTGATCTTGCTTGATATGGACCATCCTCACCGTGACATTATTGAAAGCTGTGTCAGTAGCTATGACCTTCCTACCGTTCTGTTCACCAAAAATTCAGATAAAGACACAATCAAACAAGCCATAGATGCGGGGGTGACTGCTTATATTGTTGATGGCATAGACCCTGCCCGCTTACATACCATTTTAGAAATCTCCATTGAGCAATATAAAAAACACAAAAAACTCGAAGGGGATCTAAAAGATGCTCAAACTAAACTCGCTGATCGTAAAGATGTTGAAAAAGCCAAAGTTTTACTTATGCAACTCCATGGCCTTCCTGAAGATACAGCATTCCAGCTGCTCAGAAAAAATGCCATGAGCCACCGTATCACGATTGGAGAAATGGCGCGGCGTTTACTTGACGCCCAAAAATTACTTGGCAATCAACTAAAGGATGAATAAATGAGCACATTAGAAAAGACTCAGTTACAACTCGGCTATATTCCTTTGCTTGATTGTCTTGCACTGCTTTGGGCAAAACAAAGAGGTTTCTTTGACGAAGTAGGGCTCGATGTTACTTTAGTTAAAGAAGCTTCATGGGCAAGTCTTCGCGACCGCCTTGCTTTTGGTTTATTAGATGCAGCTCACTGCTTATCTGCAATGTTACCTGCGGCCGCAGTAGGATCAGATCAGATTGGTACGCCACTGCAAACCTCACTAATTTTGAGTGAAAATCGTGCATTTATCAGCTTAACCCAAAAATTAACGCATCAACTTAAACTTCAAGAAAATGATACAGCTCAAGTAACGGCGCAAAAAGTGGTGCATTACATTGAACAAGGTCATTCCCTTTCTTTAGCTCATGTATTTAAGCACTCCATTCATCATTATTGTTTAAGAGAATGGTTAGCTTTAGCAAACCCTGAACTCGCTCAATCGATTCAGCTCAAAACCTTACCACCACCTTATATGGTCGAAGCACTAGATAAGCATGTGATTGATGGCTTCTGTGTCGGAGAACCTTGGAATACTCAGGGCGAGCTTCTTGGTTTAAGTAAAATGATTTGCTCAAGCCAGAACATTATTCCACCTGTGGCTGACAAGGTTTTAGCCGTAACGCAAGAATGGGCTGAACAGCATCCACAAACGCTGGTTGCGCTCACCGCTGCAATTATGAAAGCTCAGCAAGAACTTAGTGAACTAGAAGACTTTGCTCCAATTTTAAAATTATTGGTCGAATTTGGAATTGTTCGTTTTCATTGCTCAGAAGAAGTGCATGTCGACAAATACTATATGATTCAGAATATTGTCCGTCATTTGGTAAAAGAAAGCGCTCTTCCGAAAGTAGAAGACTTTTATTGGCTCTTTCAGCAAATGCAGAAGTGGGATGAGCTTCAGCTAGACCAAACGCAAATCAATGCACTGGGTCATAAATGCATCAATCTTGCGGCTTATGAACAAGCTAAGCAGCTTAATTTCGTCTAACACGCCCTATCAATCAACAAAAAAAAGCTGTCTTTTATATAAAAGACAGCTTGAAAGACCCATAAGACAAAATGCGAAACACGCATTACTATATTTTCTGGACTCAATTGATCCATTTAAAATATAGCGCTTATGGACATGATCATATCCATCTAAACGTATCATTTTCAGACATTTTCATATCAATAACTGACACATTATCAATTTCACTTAATCAGCCTTAACATTTTAATAAGTCCCTTAAATATTGCTCTTTTTATAAGCATTAAATATGGTCATAAACTCTACAAAATGTAGGCTGCATAAAATATGTTAATCAGCACAAATATTCTGATTTAATTTTAAAGCAATTTCAGTCACGAGTTTTTATTTCCAAAACCCTATGCTCATTAAATTATTTTTTATAGGTGAAAAGTAATTTATTGCCTATCTAGTTATATTTAAAACATTTATTAATTAGTCACTTTATAAAATATAAATATTAACATTCAAATAATTACACAAAAAAATTTAGTGAAAATTCCTATAAGTCACCCCTGTTTTGCGTTACAAACCGCAACAATCATGTCACAATTGGTAATAATAATTAAATTAATAATCATTATCATTCACATCACATAAAAACCTGAGAAGATCTACCATGATCCATGAAAATATTCTCGACTGCATAGGTAAAACGCCACTATTACAATTATCAAGGCTATTCACGCATCAATCGATCTCAGTGATTGCGAAAATGGAATTGTTAAATCCAGGAGGAAGTATTAAAGACCGTCCAGCATTATTCATGCTACAGGAAGGCCTGAAATCTGGAGTAATTAATAAAGATAGTCATATTGTTGAAAGTTCTTCAGGAAACTTAGCCATCGCACTTGCAATGGCATGTAAAATATATGGATTAAAATTTACTGCCGTTATTGACCCGAAAATTGCTTCAGCAAACTTACAAATGTTGAAGCTTTACAAAGCCAATATCGAAATGGTCTCTGAAAAAGACCAAAACGGTGGTTATTTAAAAACCAGAATTGACACTGTAAAGCGGCTATGCCAACAACTGCCGAATGCTGTCTGGATTAATCAGTATGCAAATCCAAATAACTGGAAAAGCCACTATTTTGGTGAAGCAGAAGAAATCTTAAATCAAATTGATCGCAAGATTGATTACCTCGTGATCGGGGCAAGCACCTCCGGCACGATTATGGGCGTGTCCCGTCGCCTCAAAGAAAAGTTCCCAGAATTAAAAGTGATTGCAGTCGATATTGTCGGCTCTGTCTTGTTTGGTGGCACCTCTGGTCCACGTGAAATTCCTGGCATCGGTGCAAGTACTGTCCCGCCTTTGCTCTCTCCCGATGAAATTGATGATGTCATTTATGTGGATGACTATGAATCGGCAGTCGGTTGCAGAGAACTTCTTGAACATGAAGGAATCTTTGCAGGTGGCTCAAGCGGCTCATCTATTTCAGCCATAAAAAAACTCATTCCAACCATTCCCGAAGGTTCATGCGTCTTAACGTTGCTGCCTGATCGAGGCGACCGTTATCTAGATCTAGTTTATGCAGATGAATGGTTCGAAATGATCAAGAAACGTCACTTCAATCGAAATGTACGACGTCAAGAAAACCTTACTTTACAAAATGTTGTTTAACCTTCTCCTTAGGAAATATTCATGAGCAATTTGGCTACCCTTCGTTATCTTAGTCAATCAGATTTATTAAATCTTGGCGCAAATCATAGCAATTCATTTATTGAAGCGATTACTGAAGGTTTAACCCTGCATGCAAATAAACAGTTTGTACAACCCCTAAAACCTTACCTTCGCTGGCAAGGTGCAGACCACATTGCTGACCGTATTATTGCAATGCCTTGCTATTTAGGTGGCAATGACCCGATTGCTGGAATCAAATGGATTGGTTCAAGACAACATAACCCTAAAAAATTCAATATTCCACGTGCCAGCGCACTGATTGTTCTAAATGACTCAGAAACGAATTACCCAGTCGCAGTGATGGAAGGCAGCTTAATTAGCGCAATGCGAACTGCTGCAATTACGGGTGTTTCGATTAAGTATCTAGCTAAAAAAGACTTTTCAGACATTACCGTGATTGGCTGCGGACCAATTGCTCAAATGCAGATTAAGACTGTGCTTGAACAATACGCTCAAGTGAAAAAAATCCATTTATTTGATGTGAACCCTGAAGCCGCTGAAAAACTCAAAGCATTGTTCCTCTCAGAATATCCACATCTAGAAATTGAAATTCATGACAGTGCCAAATCTGCAATTCAGCAAGCAGATGTGCTGATTACCTGCACAGTTTCAGATAAACCTTACATCCCATTTGAATGGCTTAAAAAAGGCTGCTTTGTTTCAAATATTTCAATTATGGATATTGAGCCTGAAGTCTTCTTAAAAGTTGACAAAGTTATTGTGGACGACTGGGACCAATCAAATCGAGAAAAGAAAGTCATCAACGTACTGGTTGAAGATGGCTTATTCAGTCGTGAAAAACTGCATGCTGAACTTGGGGACATCATTATTGGTCATAAAAACGGCCGCGAACATGAAGATGAAATCATTTTGCTCAACCCAATGGGCATGGCGATTGACGACATTGTTTGCGCTAAATGGTTCTTCAATGCCGCACAAGAACAAAACGTTGGCACGGTTCTACCACTTTTATAAGAATAGGAATAACTAAAATGTTAGATCGGATTTACACAGCACAACTACAAAAAACAATAGATGCCCTCTACATGGAGAATTATGGAGATTTTAGAGATCATATTTCCTATAAAAAGCCTTATCTGGCAATCACTCTAAATGATGAGTTGGAACTCTATTTCAGCTGTTTAAAAGTAGATGGTGTAAATCCTTTCTATGTTACTCAACCAGAAGTTTTACTTCATAACGTCTTGAGTAATACGACTTCTAAAATTTCTATTTCTGAAGTTTTTACCTATTTAACAAAAGCCTCTTGGTGGCCTTCACCGCATCATCAAAAAGCGATTGATTATTGGCTCGACAATTTAGTAACGGCTGAAAAAATCCCTCAGATTTTACAGTCAGCACTTTCATTTTCTTCGCCTTTAATTACCAGTGAATTGCTCTCTCTAGTTGCTGATCGTCCATTTCATCCGTTCGCTCACTCAAAAGGTGAACTTGCACCACTTACGACTCAAAAAGAAATTGAGGTGTATTGGTGGGCTTTTAAGAAAGATGACGTGATCAATAATATGGAATCGATTCCTCATAAAGAGCTTCTGTTATCAGAAGCTGAGGACAATCATTTTACTAAAAAAATGGCCGAGCTTTCAGATGAATACTTAGCACTTCCTTTGTTAGAGACTCAACATCGCTATTTAAAATTTGAAGAAAATAAGTATGACGGTATTGACCTGAACCATGTCACCACAATTGGTTTACCGACTTCATCTTTAAGAACCCTTATTCACAACTCAAACTCTAATCTGCATTTAAAACTATCAACGAATGCCAAAACATTAGGTGCGATCCGTTCTATGCCTGGACGTTATTTAATGAATGGGCATAGAGCGTATGATTTTTTAAATGAAGTTATTAATGAAACTCCTTCATTAAAAAATCGACTCTTTTTGAGTAATGAAACTCACTGGTGGGTACTGGGTAAACAAGAGCACATTGTAAAAAATTTAGGTGTAATCGGTTGCCAAGTCAGACATTTACCCGATTTTTGCCAAGATAAAAACGTCACCCCAATTACCATGTCGGCTTTAAGCTGTATCTATGTTGACCCTTGGGAAACTTTAGGCGTTGAAGGTGATAAATGGTCATTATTAAAAGACTTAAGTATTCATTTTATTCAAACATTCTTAACGCTCTGGTCAAAAGGAATCATGCCTGAATGCCACGGGCAAAACACTATGGTGTGTTATGAAAATAATAAGTTCAAATGCTTTATTTTGCGTGACCACGATACCTTAAGAATATGTACACCAGCAATTGAAGAAAGTGGCTTCACACCTCCAATTTATACCATTGATACAAGCACACCGAACAATCTTATCTTTACTAAAAATGAAGACTTATTTAATTACTTCATTACTTTAGGGATTCAAATTAACCTCTACCCAATTGCTTTAGCTGCCTTGAAATATACGGATCGTACAGAAAGCGATTTCTGGGAGTTGGTTCAAGACATTATTCAAGATTTTGTAGAAACCCAACCGATTTCAGAACAGACAAAGTCTCAAATTCAAACCTATCTTTTTGACAATAATACTTGGCCGTTCAAACAGCTACTTACGCCGCTGTTAGCCCAAGAAAGTGATTCGACGGGAATGCCAAGCAAAATCGGAACCACGTCAAACCCTTATCAAAGCTTATCTGTTTCTAGCTATGAGACCATGGATATCTAAATCATGCGCTCATCTCGCCTAGATCATTTCATTATTTTGCTCTGTCAGTTTTTTTCCACTTTCGGGCTCATGGTGCTTATTCCGATCATGCCGCTTTATATGGAAAAACTGACGGCGCATATGAGTGCTCCCACAATCTGGGCAGGTTTGGCACTCGCTGCACCAGCAATTGGCAGTTTATTTACCGCACCGATTGTTGGTCACCTATCCGACACTTTTGGCCATAAGAAAGCGCTCCTACTTTCATTGGCTGGTTTTTGTATTTCAATATTGCTCATGGCGAGCGCCCAGCATTTATACCTATTTATTTTTGCGCGGATTTTACTCGGTTTTTGCGGTCTCTCAGTCATTTTGAATGCCTATGTTTCATATCTTTCGAATGAACAACAACGAGGTGCCGCTTTTGGGCAACTACAAAGTAGTGTTGCGCTAGCTTGCCTATGTGGTCCAGTACTCGGCGGTATATTTATGGACCACTGGCGGGTTGAAATATTACTTAATGCAACTGCATTTATTGTAGTTACATTAATTGTGATCGCATCCTTTTTATTAGCCAATCCAGTTAAAACTGAGGCTGTAAAAACCAAAGAAAAATCTAAAATTCCAGACTTTTTTGATAGAACAATTTTTTCTTGGTTGAGTGCCGGCATCTTGGTGCAAGCCGGCGGCTTTGGTTTAGTTTCTTGCTTCGTTTTATATATTAGTGAAATAAGCCAAAACATTCACTCGTCGTTATCTGCTGCAAGCTTAACGGGCACAATCCATGCGCTTTCATGGGGAGCGGCTTTTATTGCGGCAACCTATTGGGGAAAAAGAAATGATGATAAAGGAGATTCTTTTAATAACTTCATTTACGCATCTTTAATTTGCGGTATCACGATTTTCGCATTGATCTGGGTGTCAAATCTCTGGCTGATTCTTGTATTACGACTCATACAAGGTTTTTGCTTTGCAGCCCTTATTCCTTCGATCTTACACACCATTTCTCTAAAAGCTGGCACTCAAAGCCAAGGAAAAGTGATTGGTATTTCTAACAGTGCCTTTGTCTTAGGACAACTTATTGGCCCAATCACCATCACGCTCACCTACTCATTTTTCAATATCACCGCTGCATTAATCTGCACCTCACTATTTTTTATCGGTGCGGGATTAGTGGTGATTTTGAACAGATTCTTAATGGATACAATTTTAGAAGAGGCACAAGAATGAACTCAATTATTACAACAGATGCATGGTCTTATAAACTTTTCGAACAGTACCTGAATACTTTCTTTCGTGAACTCAAAGTGAATCTTGAAGGGCACATTATTCCAGCTCAAGACTCTCCTTTATTCACACTATATGCGGAGCGCCCAGACACCCTGTATTTTGCTTATACATTTCATGCATCTAACACGACTGTTTATGGCGCAGTTCAGCACTTATCCACCACTGGTTATAACAGATATCAGCGTGGTTTTGTACTGCAAAACTTAAACGACAATACATTGGACTCGCTCACCCACCCTAAAAATTTAGTGAAGCTCATTACAGATGAGCTGAATAGTCTATTTAAAGATAAAAACCAAAATAAGAACCTGTACTCCGATATTGCCAATAGTATCGAGAATACAAAATTCTTTTTAGAAAATAAGCCTTCCCAAATAGCAACTAAAGCGTTAAGCGGTTTTCAAGCAACTGAGCAAGGCATGTTATATGGGCATCCTTTTCATGTGACCTCTAAAGCCAACTTAGGTTTTTCTAAAGAAGACATGAAAAAATATAGTCCTGAGTTAGGCGCAAGTTTCCAACTCCATTACTTTGCGGTTCATTCTTCTCTAATCCAAAAACTTGTAAGTGAGACCGAACCTTCTCACCGTATTGAAAATGAAGTTTTAGAAGCTGCAAAAGAGCGTTTGCAAGAAAACTTCACAAACTATGAGCTCATGCCAACCCATCCATGGCAAGCCAATTTCTTACTTCAACATCCATCGTTAAAGAAACATTTAGACAGCCAAGACGTGATCTATCTGGGAGCTTTAGGTCAAACTGTATGGCCAACCTCATCCGTTCGCACGGTGTGGTTACCTCAATCGAACCTGTTCTTAAAGCTCTCAATTGATGTAAGAATTACCAGTTTCATTCGTAATAACCCAATGGATGAAATGGAACGCGCGATTGATGCGAGCAAAATTATTATTAATCACAAGATTAATGAACAATATCCTGACCTTGTGATTCTGCCGGAATTAGAGGCAAAAACAGTCAGAATTCCAGAGCTTGAGAGTTCATTTGGCATTATTTATAGAGCCGGGCTCACACCTGATGTATTAGAAAATACCAGAATGCTAGGTGGCTTGGTTGAAGAAAACGAAAACCATGAAATCCCGCTTTTAAGCTTTATTCAACAAGCAGCACCCAACCAAAACTTACAATCGAACGATGCGAAAGACTTCATTATTTTTTGGTGGAAACAGTACGTTAAAGTTTCACTTATTCCATTAGTTGAGTTATTTGCAAACAAAGGCATTAGCGTAGAAGCGCACATGCAAAACAGTTTAATGGAATTTAAAAACGGCTATCCACATCGTCTTATTCTTCGAGATATGGAAGGCATTAGCATTGTTCCAGAAATGATAGAAGACGACTCATCTATTTCTGAAGATAGTACCGTTTGGTTCTCTCAAAAAGATGCATGGACCTTTTTAAAATATTACCTCGTGATCAATCATATTGCTCATCTCATCAGTGCAATTGCACGAGTTACGGCCATTGAAGAATCTGAACTTTGGCAAGCCACCCGTCTTACGCTCACACAAGAAAACTTTACTGCCAAAGGTCAACAGTACCGCGACTTATTAATTCATTCATTCACATTACCAATCAAGGCAAATATGTTAAATACGCTCTACCACAGTGGTGGCAATCCAATCTGGATTGAAGTTGAAAACCCTATTTATAAATATCGCGGTGCAGAAGCGCTTTGCCCTCTTCAACCAACACAACAAACCAATTATAAAACCCTCGCGGAAAATCGCGTGATGGGCCAATTATTAGAAGCGCTCATTTTTGAAAATACCTTTAAATACGAGTTTTCTAATGGTCAAATCAAGTTCTATATTTCCGATACCGTTTTTTATACCTGCACGGCCAAGCGACATTTTAGTTTTAAACGAATTAAGTTAGATCCTTCAAGCTTAGTTCGTTCTGATATTACTTTAGACACTGAAACTCGCCCTAACTTAAAAACGCTACTTGCCGATTTAAAAAATATTATTGAAGCTGACCCAGTTAAATGGCAAAACTTTAATGATGAGCTGAATTTAACTTACGTTAAACATGCGCAGACTTTGAGCCAAGCACCTGCTCAACCTTTAAGAACCTTGCCTTACCTAGAGCAAGAAGCGCGAATTACCAATGCGCATTTATATCACCCAAGTTTTAAATCTCGTATCGGCTTCGATTTAAAAGAAAACCAGAAATATGCACCGGAACTTTCTGAAGGTTTTACGGTTCAATGGGTAGCAACTCATAACAGTTTATGCAAGCTCGTATTAAGCGAAACCATTAACTTAGAGCAGCTTTATAAACAGCATTTTTCAGAAAAAGATCTACAAGCCATTAATGATCAATTGAAAGAGCAAAATGTAGATTTTAAAGATTATATTCTCACCCCAATTCATCCGTGGCAGTGGGATAAAATTATTGAATTATATTATCAAGATGCAATTAGCAACCAACTGATCATTCCGTTAGACATTGAAGGTCCAACTTATTTACCACAGCAATCGATTCGAACCTTATCAAATATTAGTGATATCTCGGCGCTTTCTCTCAAGTTGGCAATGAACTTGGTCAATACCTCTACCTCTCGTGTATTGGCACCGCATACCGTTCAAAATGCGGCAAAAATGAGTGACTGGCTTTATAACATTGTTGAGCAAGATCATATTTTAGAAAAACAGCGCAAGCCTGTTATTTTAAGAGAGATTGGCGGTCTTTCGGTTAACCAGCCGATTGCTTTACCTGTTCAATACGGCGCACTTGCCTGCATTTGGCGCGAAAGTATTTACAGCTACTTAAAAGAAGGTGAATCAGCAACTCCTGTAACGGGTCTAATGCAAGTTGATACGGATCAAAAACCGCTAATTGATGAGTGGATTCAAGAGTACGGTATCGAGTTCTGGTTAGAAAAATTACTCACCAATGCTTATTTACCAATCATGCATATTTTATGGTGCCACGGCCTCGCTTTAGAGTCACATGCACAAAACATGGTACTGATTCATAAAAATGGTTTACCCGTTAAAGCGGCCTTGAAAGATTTCCATGATGGAATTCGTTTTAGCCGTCATCTTTTACGTGAGCCGGAGCTTTTACCTAACTTGCAAGATGCGCCAAAAGAACATGCCAAAATTAACCCAAACTCATTCTTGGAAACCCACTCTCCAAATGAGTTAAGAGACTTTACTCAAGATGCGCTTTGGTTTGTAAATCTGGCCGAATTAGCAATTTTCTTAAATGAACATTATGACTTCGATGAAATCAAATTCTGGACCATGTTAAGAACCATCATCAATCAGCATAAAGAAGCTCACCCAGAGTTTGCCGAGCGATATGAATTGTTTAACTTTACAGATGACACTATTGATATTGAACAGCTCGCAAGCCGTCGTTTCCTTCCGGAAATTCGCTTAAGAGTACAAACCACGCCGAACCCGCTCAGCCTCATTAAGGAAATTGAATATGAATAAGCATTCGATTTCTTTTAAGAAACGAATAGCAAATGGTGAGACGTTCTACGGAATATTTTGTTCCGTAGCTTCTCCGATTAATGTCGAACAACTGGCACTTGCGGGCTACGACTTTATTATTATTGACTTGGAACATACTTTATTTAGTACGTCTCAAGTCGAGACCATGATTTTAGCCGCTAGAACCATGAGCCTCGATGTGTTTGTAAGAGTACCTTTAAACGCTAATCACCTAGTTTTACCTCTGCTCGATGCAGGGGTAACGGGTATTGTGTTTCCGCGTATTGAAAATGCTCAGCAAGCTCAAGAGGCTGTGAACTATTGTCACTATATGCCGCTTGGGCAAAGAGGTCTGAATTCGACAAGGTCAAATAGATATGGCATGGACGATTTAGCCATTTTTGTTCAACAAGCTGCAAGCGAGACGGTTGTGGTTGCTATGATTGAAAGCTTGGAAGGACTAGAACATCTTGATGAGATTTTAAAAGTCGAAGGCATCGATATTATTCTTGAAGGTGCTGCCGACCTTTCCCAATCTATGGGAATGCCGTGGGAAACCAGCCATCCGAAGGTCAAAGAAAAAGTCCAAGAGATGTATGTAAAGACAAAAATGAGCAATAAGCATTTCTGCGCAATTCCCCGAAAACCTGAAGATATTGCGGCTTGGAAACAACAGTCTGTTCAGCTTTTTGTGCTCGGAGATGACCGAAGCATTATTCGCCGTGCTCATCAAAATCACCTAAATGCTTTTAAAGAAATCTGATTACTGTTCAATTTTTTTGGGGGAATAAACACTTATTCCCCTAATGCATTGAATAAATTTCAGATATATTATTTTTTAAGCAATTAATAATATTGTTAATTACAATGATTCTCATTTATAATTCGCTCAATTTAAAATCACTCTCAGGGCGAGAAAATGGGAAATAAGATAAAAAGTAATAAACTTTTTACGAGAAAGTCAGAAGTTAAAAATATCATTCCACTCCTTTCACTTGGTGGGGCCATTTTTCTTTCAAATTCAGCATTTGCAGCCTCGTCTCCTGAGACAACAGATGCTGAAAAAAAGCCTGAAGCACTCCCTACAATTACAATTACCGCTTCACGCGCAGATGAACTTTCTACTTCTGCAAAGCAAGTTACCAAGCTAGATGAAAAACAAATTGAACTTTTAAGAAATGGTTCCTCTGGAAGTATTGCAACCGTTTTAGCCAAAGCCGTACCAGGCCTGTCTGACTCAAGCCGAACCATTACCGATTATGGTCAAACTTTACGTGGACGTAATGCCCTGATCTTGGTCGATGGCGTTCCAATGAACCTTACACGGGACACATCAAGAGGACTTTCCTCAATTGACCCTGAAAGCATTGCAAATATTGAGGTAATCCGAGGCAGTAATGCAATTTATGGTGGCGGTGCTTCTGGCGGTATTATTTCAATTACCACGAAAGCTGCTGGTGGCGAACCTACAGCAAAAACGGTCGTTGGACTTCAAACCCCTTTAACAAATTTCCGTTCTAATGCTCTAAGTGGCGATATTCATCAATATTTCACAGGCAGCTTTAACGCTTTTGACTATGCACTCGACTTTGGCTATCAACGTATTGGTAGTCCGTACGATGCAAGTGGTGACCGTGTTGCACCAGAACCAAGTCAGGGCGACCTTTATGATGCCGATGCCTACAGCGTAGGCGGCAAGCTGGGTTACCATATTGATGACAATCAATACCTACAATTTGCCGCTAATTATTATAATGCCGAACAAGACTCAGATTATGCATCTGACACAAGTGTTAAAAATACCCCTGCTGGAACTGTACCAGCGAAAGCCATTAAAGGCTTAAAACTCAAAGACCAGACTAAAAACGAAAACCAGATATACAATCTAACCTATAACCATAAAGACCTGTTTGGTAATAAGGTTGATGCTCAAATTTATTACCGCGACTTCTTTACTCGTTTCTCACCATTTGATGCACGTGTTCCTGCAAATCAAGTCAGCCCACGTGGTGGACAAGTGGATCAGGTATCTCAAGAAAATAACGTACTCGGTAGCCGTTTAACTGTGACCACACCGCTTGAGTTTTTAGGCGATACCTCATTAGTTTGGGGTGGTGACTTTAGCCGCGAAAAAAGCGAAATGCCTTTAGATACTTTCGATCCTGATATTTATGACCAATCTGGTGGCCTAGAATTTGTAAAAACTGGCAAACTTATTTATTTACCTGAACTTACCACACAAAGTGTGGGTGGCTTTGTACAGTTAAAACACCGCTTTAATGACCAATGGTCGGCTGAAGCTGGTACGCGTTATGAAGACAGCTATGCCCAAATTGATAGCTTTGTCCCATTATCACAATTAGGTAAGCCCGACCCTTACACAGTTCAGGGTGGAAAAGTGAAAGCTGATGCATGGTTGTATAATGCTAATGTGACTTTCTCTCCAAATGACCAACACTCGATTTATGCATCTTTTAATCAAGGTTTTCAGTTGCCTGATGTTGGTGTAGTCATTCGTAATGCCAGCACAGGTTTTAACCTTGGCTCGTCATTCTTAGAACCTGTAAAAGTTGATAACTATGAGTTGGGCTGGAAAGGAAGCTTCAATAACTTCTCTTCAAGTTTAGCAGTCTTCCACTCTACTTCTGACCTTGGTGCCGTGCAACCAGTAAGTAATAGTTTGGATATGACTAGAACAAAAGAGAAAGTCACTGGTGTGGAAGCAACTTTTGACTACCTTGACGATGCTAATGTTTGGGGAACTGGTGGTAGCGTTACTTGGATGAAAGGCCGTGAAAAACCTCAAAACGGTGCTGAACAAGACATGACAGGCTTCCGTATTCCACCATTAAAACTGACAGCTTACGTTTCTTATAGCCCAACTGAAACTTGGACGAACCGCCTACAAGCAACTTACTTCGGTTCAGAAGATTACCGCTTAAATGGCAAAAATAGTTTTGGTCGCTATGATGTAAAAACTTATACAACAGCCGATTTAATCAGTAGTTTTGCGCTTAACAAAAAAGACACTGTGACGATTGGTTTAGAGAACATGTTTAACCGCAAATACTACCCTCTCTATAGTCAATTATTAAGATCTGGTAATAACACCAGCCACTTAGTCGCAAATGGCGCAACGCTTAAAGTTTCTTATAGCCATAAGTGGTAATTAAAATTAGATAGCATGTGTCACAAAAAAGGAGATCTATTACGGTCTCCTTTTTTTATTTAAAAATTATTTAAGCCCTATTTTCTTTTCTTTGTCGACTTGAAACCAACTGTCGGGACTACCCTAGCTTTCTACCAGAAATTTTGTTAACTTGATTTCGTTACATATTCAAGATGTGATTTTCTCCCAACACTTTTCAACATCGTGTTTATGAAATTCAATTCATGCATGTGGCTTTACCAATATTTTTTAAGGGGAATCATAATGGAAATCTCACATCGAGAAATTTATGCACTTGTAGACATTAATAATTGTTATGTCAGTTGTGAGCGACTATTTAATCCCAAACTTATTGGTTTGCCTGTTGTGGTACTTTCTAACAATGATGGATGCGTTGTATCACGCAGTGAAGAAGCAAAAAACATGGGTATAAAGATGGGAATCCCATGGTATCAAATTGAAGAAGAAGCTCTCCAAGCAGGCGTACACGTCTATTCAAGCAACTACACTTTATATGCCGAGATGTCTCGTCGCTTTTTTTCGGTTCTTGGGGAGTTTTTCTCATCCGATGATTTAGAGGCTTACTCTATTGATGAATGCTTTATCCACCTTACCCCTTACCTCCAATCTCTAGATATCCATTCTTATTGTGGCAAAGTCTTAGAAACGCTAGAGGAATGGTTAAGCTTACCTTGTTGTATTGGCATCGGATATTCAAAAACTCAGGCCAAGTTAGCCAACCACTATGCCAAAAAAATTAAAAGTTTTAATGGAATTTGTAATTTCACTACTTTAGATCCTCTAATTCTTGAAGACCTCATGCAACAAACTTCTGTTAAAGAAGTCTGGGGAATTGGCTACCAATTGGTCAAACAACTACGAAGCTATGAAATTTGTTCATGCCTAGACTTAACTTTTGCCAATGAATACCATCTAGCCAAAGCTTTTTCTGTGGTTATGGCACGTACCATTCGTGAGCTAAAAGGCCAATCCTGCATTCAACTTGATGATCCTGCCATCCTAACAAAACGAATTTTAGCATCACGAAGTTTCGCTCAAGCTTTATCCAGCATTGAGATTATTAAACAAGCGCTTATCTTCCATCTCAATCGTGCTCATCGGCGTTTAATGAAACAAGAACAACTCTGTGCCTGCATTCAAGTCATGCTTTATGAAAAAACAGATAAACCACCTTATAAAAAAGCGTCATCTCAAGCCATTGGCTTAAATTATGCAACAGATGATCTATGCATATTAACCAAAGCAGCAATGCAACAAATTGATGTTTTATATAAAGAAAACAAAAGATACATTAAGATTGGAGTTCTATTTTGTGGTTTGCACTCCCGTCAACATCACATTGATGATTTATGGCAACCTCTTGAGTTGATCCAGCAAAGACAACAACTAATGAAAACACTAAGTACAGTCCGTAATCGATTCGGTAGTCACTATTTACAAGTGGGCTATCATTCGCGTAGCCCATCTTGGCATATGAAACAATGTCACCGTTCAAAAAACTATCTAACCCGATGGAATGAGCTACTCGTAATTGAAGAGAACTCTACAGCCGTTACACAAAATACATGAACTGTTTTTGTCAATTCAGTTTAAAATAAGCTTCATTAAATTACTTGAAATTTTGTCATTTTTTAACATTGCTAAATCATCGCAAAATTTACAATATATAAGCCGAATTTGGCGTACCATTTCTGCGACAATTAAAACAAATTATAAAAAAATTGTAGAAACATATGCCATAATAAGCAAACTTTGCAGACATCTTGCAAAGAATATTTGCAACTTTAGAGCTGGAGCAATCTGAATGAGTTCGACCATTTTGGTGATTCATGGACCGAATTTGAATTTGCTGGGAAAACGCGAACCAGAAGTATATGGTCATCTTACCTTAGGTGATATTAACCAACAACTTATTACCCAAGCTCAACGCGCATCAATTACATTAGATACTTTCCAGAGCAACTGGGAAGGTGCCATTGTTGACCGTATTCATCAGGCACAAACTGAAGGCGTAAAACTTATTATTATTAACCCTGCCGCCCTCACTCATACTTCTGTTGCTCTACGCGATGCTCTACTTGGCGTTGCCATTCCATTTATTGAAGTACATTTGTCGAATGTTCATGCACGAGAAGCATTCCGACACCATTCTTATTTATCTGATAAAGCAATTGGCGTGATTTGTGGTCTAGGTGCAAAAGGCTATAGTTTTGCACTCGATTACGCCATTGAAAAAATTCAACCATCTAACCCAAACTAGTTTAGGAATAGTCGCCCATGGATATCCGCAAAATTAAGAAACTCATCGATTTAATGATTGAGTCTGACTTGCAAGCGATTGAAGTTAAAGAAGGTGATCAATCAATCGCTTTAACTCGTCGTAGTCCAGTCGTTGCTGCGGCTGGTGTAGCACTTCCGGCAGCTCCTGTTGCAGAAGCACCAGTTGCAAAAACACCACGTGGAGCAGTTGAACCTTCTCCAATGGTTGGCGTGTTCTACGCTGCTCCAAGCCCAGGCGAAGCACCATTTGTTAAAGTAGGTCAAACTGTATCTGCTGGTGAAACTTTGGGTATTATTGAAGCAATGAAAATCATGAACCCAATTGAAGCAACTCAAAGTGGCGTGGTTGAAGAAATTTTAGTGAAAAATGGTGATGTTATCCAATTCGGTCAACCTTTATTCCGTTATCGCGCGTAATTACCTCGGGGACGTCTATGTTGCAAAAAGTTTTAATTGCAAACCGTGGTGAAATCGCTTTACGAATTACCCGGGCTTGCAAAACATTAGGAATCAAGACTGTTGGTATCTATTCAGATGCTGATAAGGATTTGATGCATTTACGTTTTGTTGATGAAGCAGTATGTATTGGTCCGGGCGCAAGTAGTGATAGCTATTTAAATATCCCGGCAATTATTACTGCTGCAGAAATTACTGGTGCTGATGCCATTCACCCTGGTTATGGTTTCCTTTCAGAAAATGCTGAGTTTGCTGAAATTGTAGAAAGTTCAGGCTTTACTTTTATTGGTCCTCGTCCAGAACATATTCGCCTCATGGGGAATAAAGTTTCTGCGATTGTTGCCATGAAAAAAGCTGGTGTACCTACTGTACCGGGTTGCGACCATGCCGTGACCATCCACAATGCCTTGGCAGAAGCTAAAGAAATCGGTTTCCCGCTTATTGTTAAAGCGGCATCTGGTGGTGGTGGACGTGGTATGCGTATTGTTGAGCGTGTAGATACACTACTTGAATCAGTTCAAGCAGCACAACGCGATGCAGAAATGTGGTTTGGTGACGATACTGTATACATGGAGCGTTTTTTACAAAAACCTCGCCATGTCGAAGTTCAAATTCTTGGTGACGGTAATGGTCATGCGATTCATTTATATGACCGCGACTGTTCATTACAACGTCGTCACCAAAAAGTGCTAGAAGAAGCGCCTGCACCAAACCTACCAGAACAAGCTCGAGCTGATATTTTAGAAGCGTGTGTTCATGCATGTCAGCTAATGCAATATCGTGGTGCTGGTACGTTTGAATTTTTATTTGAAGACGGCGAATTCTTCTTTATTGAAATGAACACTCGTGTTCAGGTAGAGCACCCTGTTACTGAAATGGTGACTGGTGTTGACATTATTGAACAACAGCTACGTATTGCAGGCGGCTTAGGACTAGAACTTCAACAAGAAGATATCAAAGTTCAAGGACATGCCATCGAATGTCGTATCAATGCAGAAGATCCAACAACTTTCTTACCTTCACCGGGTAAAATTGAAAGTTTCTATGCGCCAGGCGGTGCTGGTATTCGTTTAGACTCTCATATCTATCCAGAATATAGCATTCCACCTTACTATGACTCTATGATTGCCAAACTGATTTCTCATGGTAAAGACCGTGAAACGTCAATTGCACGTATGCGTCAAGCGTTAGATGAAATGATCCTTACAGGAATTAAAACCAATATTCCTCTGCATAAAGATCTTATTTTGCAAGATAAGAGCTTCTGCTCTCAAGCAATGGACATCCATTACCTTGAAAAACACTTGCTAAAGCAATTGGAAGAAAAGAAGAAAGCTGAAACTGCATAATAAAAAAAGCCTCTTATAAATAAGAGGCTTTTTTTATATCTATTACTTTATGGTAGTACTCTACGCAAAGTCGCAAAACACTGCTCACCCTTAGCGGTTGAACAGAAGTTAATAGTATGATCATTTTTCCACTGTACAAAATATTGAGAAACATCACCTGTCTGATCTTGTTTCTGTCCAGAACAATCTATTTTATTATTATCAAATTTAATTTGCATGACTAAAGCAGCTAACTGTTCTTTAGGATCATCGGACGGTTGATATTCATATAAGCCATATGACCATTCTTGACCACTTTTGATCACTACATCATTACCACTACGGAAATTATAATATTCCACACATTTCTTATTATTTGGAATTTCCATTCCCCATAATCCCATAATTTCAGGACGCGTAACAATACGTATAGCATTAGGATTACTTGCTGTCCGAACCGGTTGTTCGACTGGCTGCTGAGTCGCCGTTTCTGCCACAGCTAAACCAGAACAAGCCCACAATAATCCAATAATATAAATATTTTTCATAGATTTATTAATCATTAAACGCATGAACTTAAGTTAGCATATTTTTTGACAAATTCACTGGTTCATAACCATATAAAAACAATATTTTTCAACTGTAACGTGCTACAACAAGTCATCAAACAATTTTATATTTACTTGCTTTTTTCAATATAAATACCTTGTTTTTATTATTTCGAGCTTAAGCCGTTGAAGAATCGATTTGTTTAGGAAGCCACATTACAAAGCATAAGCCTAAGAGTACTACCAAGCTGGCACACATAAAGATGATTTCACCAGAAAGAATTTTCCAAAAATGTCCAGCCAGAACACTACCAAAAGCCACACCTAAACCCCACATAGTGCTGTAAAGAGCTTGTCCCCGTCCTTGCTGCCCAGCCGAGAAATTTTGAAAAATAACTCGCATCGCAATTAAGTGAAATAGACCAAAACTAAAAGCATGCAAACACTGTGCAAAAAGTTGACCAACAAAGTAATGCGAAAATAGTGCAACCAACATCCAACGTATGCTCGTCACTAACAAACACACAATCACTAAACTACGCCATGAAAAACGTTGAAAAATCTTTGGAGCAATTGAAAACATAAAAATTTCTGCACAAACACCCATAGCCCATAAAAATCCAATTTCAGTCGTACTAAAATTCAAAGATTTCAGAAAATTACTATAAAAACTATAAAAAGGCGCATGTGAAAAAAGTAAAATAAATTCAATTGTAAAAAATGCAGCTACTGTCGGGCGTTTAAGCACGGGAAGTAAAGGCTCTAACTGCTTTTGTGAGGTAGGTGCACCATCCGGTTCTCGAATTGTGAAAGACCAGATAAATGCCAATGAAGCAATAATTAATAATAAAATCGGAAGCATCGAAATAGGTACTATTTCTAGAAGTGCTCCAATAACGAAAACACCCACAATGAATCCAACAGATCCCCACTTACGGATTTTGCCGTAAAGTTTAGCTTTTTGATCACCCAACCAAAATAAAGTAACCCCTTCAAATTGAGCTAAAATAGCATTTTGAAAGAAGCTAAAAATAAGCATGAGCAAAGCAATGGATTGAAACGTATTTGGAACTATAAAAATAGCCAACCATATACATGATTCCATCCAAGTCGCCAACCGTACTAATAGCATTCGCTTACCAGATTTGTCAGCAATCCATCCCCATACTAAAGGTGCAAAAAAACGCGTTACAATGGCAATTGATGATAAAACACCAATTTCTTGATAATTAAACCCCTGATCTTGAAGATATAAATTCCAGTAAGGCATAAATGTGCCAACAATGGAATAATAAAAGAAGTAGAATCCGCCGAGTCTAGTTTGGATTGTAAGTGGTTGCATTAAGTTGCTTTATCTTGCATTTTCAAAAAGTTAATCATAATTAAAGTTGCATCCACTTGCACTGATATACTGTATTTTGCATTTCACTAGTCTACAAATTTAATTTCAAATCAATTTAAAAAAATTTGTAAACTACATACTTTTTAAGCAAAAACTACACATCAAATTACTGATCTGCGCAATTCTATCATTTTGGATAAAACTAAATTGATTTATTGTTGATAGGGATAATAAAGAGGTGCCGATGTTTATCTGAGTTAAAAACCTAAAAGTATTAATTTTCTCAAATTGTATTAGCTCATAGCATAAAAAAGCCCTCCGAAGAGAGCTCTTAAAGACGCGGGTTCAACTCCCGCCATCGCTACTGAATTATTAGCTTCTATTTAGTAAATGATAACTGTCCATTGGTGGTAAATGCCAAGGAGAAGTATCTATGCGTTTGTGTAACGCAGTCCTCTTTTTCTTTCTCAATAAATGACCAAGCCACAAAACCTCCGTCATTAACATAGTCATGTATTGCTGCGGCCATGTGCGGATTGGCTGCCAAAAGTTGCTCGTATTTGTAATGGCCCAAATTCATCAATCTTAAATGTAGCTGTTGCTTTCAGGCGAACTATGGTATAGCCCATCTCTTCAGCTACATCGTAACGATCAATAGTCCACGCCTTTGTTGCAAGCTTTCCCCTACGACCGCCAGACCATGGCCACCAGCTATAAAAATCCCCATATAACGGGGATTCTAATCAAGAAAAAATTAAAGCGACGATAATTTTGCTTTTATTAATGGCACATAGTACATAATTGTACTAACTTGCGCTGCATTAAATCCTATATCCCTCTTACCACCAGATGATCCAGTGCAAACAGTAGTCATGATATTTGTTGAAGTATTATAGGTAGCTCCGGGAGCACATACATGCTCTAAGCCAAAAGCATGTCCCATTTCATGCTCTTCAGGTGATTGAATATTGTGATTGATTCTTTGCCAGTCCAACATTACATATGGTCTATTAGAATTTCTTTTCCCATGACTATCTGCTTCATTAAAACCATTTGCTTCAGAATAACCATCATAAACATAAAAATTTAAAGCATTTTTATCTCTAACTTTAGGATCATTGCAATTATTAAACAAAGTAGCCCATCCATCTGAATCATATGGAGTAGCAGAATTAACAGTCGAAACAAATGAACATGTTGAGTTTTTTACATCATTATAAAAAGATACACTTTTGAAGCGAAACTTTACTACAGGAGATCTGTCTTCTTTTACAAAGTAATTATTTAAAATATTAACTTCTTCTTGCATTTGATTTAATGTTGCGACCATTTGAGCCGAGGGATTAGAAGTAAGAATGACAAAATGTATATCAAAAGTTTCGTAAGTCGTATCAGCATGCAAGGTAATTGGTTTACAGATAACCAATAAAAAAGCAAACAAAAACAAAAAGGCCTTCATTTCAAGTTAACCTTAAATTAAAATTAATATAAGGTTAACGATATATAAAAGCAGATTATATAAAAGCAAAAAAATAATTATCAACTTATCTATATGGTTTAGTTTAATATAATTAAATCTTTAACTATACTAATTTATTAAAAACAATTAAATACACATGCATTTAAATTATTTTTAATCTCGAGTTAATATCTTATAAATCAGCCAACTTACTAACAAACATCATAGCTTCAGGGTTAAAATAATGACATGATTTTTTTGATAACTCACCATAGATTTCAGAATATTTTATTTCTGATTCATATAGTTCTTCCTCATCCACAAACTTTTCTTTATTCTTTGCCACAGTTTTAGCAAATGAAAAAACTTCACCTTTCAAACTCGGTTTAGCCCAATAATATGTATTATTAACTTTAGCTGCTCCGGAGTTAGAAAAATCTAGAATAAATGCTTCTGTATCCTTATATATAGAAACCTTATCTCCCTGTGATTTGCTATCTTCCCACCATTCTTTAATTGTATTTTGATCATATGGATCAACATTTGGTTCTGGATATCTTTCTAAAGTTAAAACATCACTATTTTGCTCAACTGATATGAGCTGAATACATTTTGATCCTACAGGAAAGTTACTACTATATAATTTTTTATAAAATTTCAATGCAGCAAGACCATATACATCATCAAATAATGGGACCCCATTAAATCTAATTGATAAATTAGGATCAAAAGTATCAAGAACATTTTGACCTGATATATCTAAGACTTTGTACTTAGTAATCCGGTTAAATTCGCGTGTTCCATTTAAGAGTGTTGGAGAAAAAGTCCATTGATTAATAGTCGATGTATTAATTTTCCCTAAATGATCACCATACTCTTGATGTTTTTCATTGCTGCCATAAAAACCTGTATAAGTGGCATAGCTAGGTGTCAATCTTTGTTCTTTTTCATTTAAGTTAAAGAAATCCTTTTTTTCAAATAAATTGTTATCATCAATTGTTAAAGTGGACCTTATTGTTGTAATTACATACTTAAAAGGAGCCTCCTCCACTCCAGTACCTATACTTCTTTCAGCAAAATGAAAACTTGACCATTGCTCAAATACCTTAGGCTTAGACTCACTGCTATTGCCATTTGACTCATTACTATCATGGCAAGCCACTATCAGTAGACTTGAAAAAATTACTATCAATATTTTATTTTTTTTAAACATATTTAAACTCCATTAAACATCTCTTAATATATTTTTTATTTGATAAAGTCACCGAAATACGATGAACTTATGTTACTGAATCACCATAATAATTAGACTAACAAATACGCGCTAGTATTTAATTCATAGCTATAAAATTAAATACATATAAAATATTTTCTTCAAATTTGACTTTAAGATTCTCAGTGGAAGTAGTTTAAGCCAAACAGATAATCTTAAAGGAGTACTTAAAAATAAAAGCTCCGCCAATAATCGATATTTAGCGAGGCCTCTTGTGCAATAAGACGTTCGACAAATTAAAATCAACTATTAAAAAACCCACCGAAGTGGGTCATGTTTACTCTATATAATAGCTGTTTCCATCAGAACTGTTGAAAACCAAATTTAAAGTAGGGTAAATACATTCACCTTTTAACAAAATATATTCAACTTTGGGTCTCTGAACTCTAGATGAATGATTGATTTTATTAGTATTTACTTCTGTATAGTTTGCCTGCGCTCTTTTTTCTTTACCTTGGAAATCAATAATTGTAATGTCTTTTAGCATCAAAATGCTCCAATTTAATCATACATATTATGCTCAACACTATTTTTATACTATCAATATTTTGTAGGAAACGAGATTGAATTAATTTTTAAAACTTTATTAAACCCATACTTTGAAAAAATTTAGATATGTGTGCTTTATGTACCCCTACTTGAAACTTGGATAACGTAATTTCAAAATTTAAAGGATAAGACTCAACAGGTTATATATAATTGATTTTATTTATGAAATAAGTCGTCGAGATAAAGATCTTTTCTAGGACAAATCAACACACATAAGTCTTAAAACTACCGCAATGTAACGGCTTTTAAAGCGTACTATGAACTCTCCCTAGTGAAGATAAGAAGATAAAAATGTCGGGTTTTAAAAGTTTTTCTCAAAATACAACTAACCACGCCAATGTCATCAAAGCTAAAATGAATAAGCATTCTGCAGCAACACCACCTACTGAAACTCAGCCGTCACAAGTTCCTGGCACCGTAAAAGATCTGCCTGAGAATAATGAACAACCTGATCCTAATAACAAATAATTTCTTATTAACAGTGCCTTGGAAGTTGTTTTGAGGCTCTGCTACTATAAAGAATAAATTAGTGCACTGATTTATTATACTATTAACTACTTTTATCAATTTGATTTGTTTAGTTATTTAAGAAATTGCAGCCATTCATTCCAGAAAATTGATATGACTAGTCTCTCAGATATGAGGGGCTTTTTTAATTGTTTTTTTCACTTAACCTGTATTTAGCCGACTCATCTTAGATAAATTAAGCCCAGCAAAATTGGCGGGCTTAATTTTAATATCTGAATTATGAAAGGTATGGATGTTTTTGCGCCAAGTAATCATTCGCTATTTTTGTTGTCTCTGCATAGGTCAACTCCGCACACAGCCAAAATCGATATGTATTTTCACCAATAATATAGCTCTGGCGGTTGTATGTTGATTGTTTACTTGAATCTATTTCACTGGCTTCCAAGTACGTACCTTCACGGTTATTTATAACTTCACCGTCTAAATCACCACCAATGCAAATGAACATTGTACTAATCCATATAATTATAAAGATCAGCTTAACACATAAAGTAAAAGTCCCCGCCAATAATCGATATTTAGCGGGACTCTTTGTACCCAGTACCCAAATATGCTCGGCAAATTGAAATCAAATATAAAAGAACCTCCGAAGAGGGCCTTTAGTTAATCAAAGTCATATCACAACTTATCTGAGAACTCCCAAGCCTACAATTCTAACATTTTGTTTTTCAATGCAAATAACTAATTTATTAATAACCAGTTTTGCCTCTGAAAGCTTTTTTTATTGATAAGAAAGATTAAATAAAGCTAAGAGAACTGTAATTTAATTTGTACAATGTGTTAACTTGTGTAAAAATACATTTAATATTCATAAGGTATTTATTCATCAGATGTTTTTTCTTATTTTTTTAATTTGTCTTTTTCTGTTTTTACTTATTCTAAAACAACATTACCGTTAACCGTCTTTTTTTCAACTATCTTTTCTTTAAAAATTTTTCTACTTCCTTTAAATTAGAACAATTAAAAATCAAATTTATAGATAGCTCCTTTAGGTAGAGTTAAATGTGCGAATCAAACTTGGCTTAAAGCATCACATTAAAAAATCACGGATATTCACATTACCAACCCTAAAACATATTTAACATTAAATTCATAAATTTAATCAATAAGTTACTGTAACAACTATCGTATCTGAGTAATTACCAGGAGTCGTTGAAATAGTAGTACCTTGTGGAATTTTTCCATACACATTTGTGCTTTGAGCACTCCCCGATCCCGTCTTGGAAACACCTCCAGAACCTCCCACCGCTGTTACACCACCTGTAGTATCCCATACCGTACTATAAGTCGAATTCTGATATAGCTGATAGGGAATATATTGACTACTACCATTTGTCATACGTCTAAAACCTCCAGCAATACGATTATTTCCATCCCCCAAGTAAATACTGTATGGCGTTCCATTGTTACAAGTCGTATTCACCGCACCTTGCGCAGTGTAATCACGACTAGCCGAGCCAATATCATTAATATTGCCAAAATCAACATTTGATGTTGAATCTAATTGACACAAGCTAGGTACAACATAATTAGCAGTTATAGTGGCATTACCTGAATCCCACCCGCCTCCGCTATTACCTTCACAGACACTGCTAGAGCTTGCCTGCATGTCCCAAAAAAGCTGAACCGTACCAGTATATGTGCCTTTAGGATATGCAATGAGCGAACCAGTACGGGCTGGGACTTTTACATTTACAGAGTAACTAATAATATTATTTGAAGCGACCGTTCTAACCGGTCCATACCACACATTTGAAGTTTGATTTGTTGTGGAAGAACCTGCCCCCCCTACAGTTGCAGTGACTGTATAAGGTAATGAAACACTGTTATTGGTGTTTGTGGTTCCCGTAAATACGGTTTTCATACACATATAAGCTGAAATTTCAGGAGTAGTACGCCCACCAAGACAGCTAATCGTGCCAGAAAAGTTGATGTTTGCATCACTATTAATTGTGGCAGCCGTATAGGTATACGTACTATTAGTCGTTCCAGTTACCGTACAAGCCGCATGTGCAGAGCTAAAAAATGCATATAATATAAAAGACAGAACAATTGCTAAAATATACTTTATGGCCAATGAAAGCTTTTTACCCTTCATCCAAAAACTATGACTGACAGTAGTTATCGACATACATAAGGCCCCAACTTTTTAGCACTGTATTGCTTATTTTCATACGCAAAATTAACTTGGCATGAACCATGATCCAGAAGATCTACTTCAAGTTTGTTTTGTTTTAATAGATTTGGAATAAATACTTCACCGTCGTAGCCAACTACCCCATCTTGCTGTCCATTAATTCGAACGCTATAACCTGGTAATAATGCCGAATTGTTCTGATCAACAATTTTTACTAACCCTGAAATGACCTGATGAGCGCCAAAATCAATAAGACCACCTTGGCGATAACCTACGAATGCTGTTTGGTTAGTTGAAGTAACATCCCATTCTAAAGGTAAATATGATGGGTCTAGATAGATATGATGAAGCTGATAAGGTCTTAAATTTGAAATTAAGAATCGACCGGTTCGATCAGTCGCTCCTAAATTGACTCCACCATTTAGAATTTGGCTTTTTGGTCCAGCATTGGTCACGACCGCGTAGCCGTCTCCAATTTCATTAGCTGCAAAAATCCGCCCTGCTGCCGCAACCAATGATCCTGTCGCTGAAAGTGCAACTTGGTCGTTCTCCCCTATTCTGTTATATCGACCTGTCAGATAAGCAGCACGGGCACGGTAAGATGCATAGATAGATGCATTGTTTTGATTGACATCATGATCGCGTTCAACATAGCCGCCCCATCCAAATGAACCGATTTGTGGGTCATTAAATCCATTTATTTCTTGTCTATACGTTGTTTTACCACTTTCATTAGAAATACTTGTAATCGCATTGACTCTAGTAGATGGTGTATAACACAGTGCAAAGTAAATGCCATAGTCTTTGTGATTTTCATAATCTTTATACGCTGAGGTATAAAATCCCCAGTTCTTATTCAGGCTCCCACTTAAATTGGCAGACACTAACTTATAAGAATTGTCGCTAAATTTGATCTGGTTATAACCCAGATAAGCTCCATACCCCTCATAAAAATTATAGTTAATTCCTGCCCTAAAAATCTCATCTGCCAGTGCGCTGTAGCTCAAATAATTTTTGGGTTCACCATCGGTTTGATTATCTTTTAAATATCGAACTTGGGACACACGGGCAAGGTCAAAATAGTTATCGAATACTTTACGGTAACTGGTATTAAACGAAATATTCTTGCTGATACGCCCTTCTAAACCAACCAAGGCAGAATAACCGTTTTCATCTTTATATTGACTCGCTGCAATGTCAGCATTAATTACCCCAAAACCAAACAGGTTCTTGGCAAAGCCTGTGCCCAGATTTGATAGGCCATCTGTAGAAGCTTCTGCACCACCGCTTAAGGTCAATGAGTTGCTGTAGCCGTATCGGATCGCAGCCGAAGCAAAGGTGACATCGTCGTAATCATTTGAATACAACCCATAGTTATAACGTGGAACCCCAACATCTACTGAGAATTCATTGATGCCTTTTGCTAAAATTTTAGATGAAAAATAGTAAGCCTGTTTGGTAATGCTCTGCTGACCCGTCGCATCGGTGGTCACAAGCGTGACTTCATTTCCAGAAATAAACGGGAGCTGCTTAATGTCAAACGGGCCTGAAGGCACTAGTCCTGAATAAATCTTTTGTTGGTTAACGTATAAATCTAATGTCGAAGGCAATGCAGCCGAACCGGAAAATTGTGGGAGTGCCGAAGTGACAATATCTCCTCGTTGGGTGTAAGCACTCGACCACTGAAAACCAGCAAGGCGTACACTACTCCCCCAGTCAGAACTATTGGAAATAAAGTCTCCTAAGGTATATATCCTGATCTTTTCAGGGTCTACATACTGCCACTTACTTTCCAGACGCACCCACTTTTCATGGCTATAGCTATTTTCATTACTTCCGTTATATAAAATGCCTGATGAAAAGTTACCAATAGCACTGTTAAAAATCCCTTCAGCCGAACCGGAGAAAACATTCTCGTCATTGGTCATGGTGTGATACAGGCTATAGTTCAAAATGGCTGCGTTTAAAGGCTTCATTTTTAGTAAATGAGGACTGGTAATCTGCTGGCCATTTAAGTCAACTGAATAATCCGCCAACATGTTCGACGGAACTTGTAAGTTTAAAGCTTGCTCATTCTCAAGATATTTAAACTGAATTCCTTTTAGCTCATTAATACACACCCGTTGGCTATCTGGAGTGTGTTCATCCATTTTTACCCTTAAAACTTTTAAGTCACGAGCACGAATATACAGCTTTCCATCTTGATCTTGGTGTACCGAGATTAAATCTGTTGAAATATTCGAGTTAATAGAAATCTTTAAAAAAAGCTGTGTGTACGCCTTATCAGAACTGAATACCTGATGAGAAGAGTTTGTAACTTCCGGAATACTTGGTAAAGCAATATTGGTGTTATCTTGCAATGATTCAGCAAAAGCATGAATCGGCAAATACATAACACATAAGGCACTTACGAGATATTTCATGTGTGCCTCTTTAAAGAGATGTTTGCTTACCGTTAATATTCAATGAAATATTATATTTATGATCCGTTTGAAATTTAAAATCAGGGCTAATATTAAAATTTCTTGCTTTACCAGCAAGAATATAACCATTCACCGTATTTACTTTAATGGCATAGCTTTTATTTGCTGTCACATCAACAAGCGTTAAATTATTTAAAAGTGCATGTCGATTGCCAACATTGCTAATCATAAGAGAAGAAGTATTTTGCTCTTGTTGAATTGACCAAGTAAGTTTAGTAATTGCATCTTTATTTACGACAAATAGTGGCAATGACGAACGTAGTAGTACATTAATCCCTTGATCCGCTTTACGATTATCAATCGGTTTTGGTAGTTCATCAATAATAATACGGTATGTTTGCTCACCAGAAACTGGTGCTGGATTAATTCTAACTACACGTAAATTATAAGAATCATTAGGTTGTAATTTTAAAAACGGTGGACTAACCGCGATCTCATCTGTAGGTATTAATTGATCTTGCCCGGCATTTTGGCGCCATTCAAATACACGTACCTGCAAATCAGTGCTTTCATTTGACTGATTATATAAACTAATTGAGGACGCCGATTGATCATTTAATATTTCAACACTTACAGGCGAAAGACGAATTGATGCAGCGTTCAGCATACTAGGCAAAAATAACAATAAACTTGTAATAACAAAGATATTTTTTCTCATGATTTGCCCAGAACTACTTTTCTCAAATTAGGCTAGCTCTCTCAATCAAGAGCTAGCAATGACACAATAAAACTTATTAAAAATTAATAAGTCACTGTTACAGTTACAGTGTCAACATAGCTACCTGCACTTGGCAAAGTTGAGCCAGCAGGGATACGACCATAGACGTTAATTGCTTGTGGCGCACCAGTACCAGTACCACTATATGCAGTACTTGAAATACCAATTGCTGTTGCACGGTTAGTGTCAGAGAAGAGGTTGTAAGGAATAAATTCGTTGCTTGTTGCGCCACCAATCATACGACGTTGAGTTGTTTGAGCATTTTTGCCGGCATCAAAAGCCAAAGTCCATGGCACAGTGTTGTTACATAAAACTTTGATGGCCGTACCACCTGTCGTTGTAGTATCTGCATCGACGTTGCTAGCAAGAGAACTTAAAGTACCAAAATCTAAAACTGCATTAGCTGTTGTACCAGTAGCTGAAGTATTCAATACACAACTATTTGTAATTGTTGCTTTAACAGTCAAGGTGCCTGTTGCTGTTGCAGCATTTGCTGCAGTGATAGACATTAAACCCATAGCAATTGCTGGTAAACAAATGAGAGACTTTTTCATGGTAAAAAACCTTTTTATACATTACGCCAATAAAATTAATAGATGTAAAAACTAGCCTTCCCCATCACAATCACTAGCTTTTCTGACTGTTTTTTCAAAGCGTTATTTTTTTACTCTACTGACCGCGCATAATACAAAAAAACAACAAAAACACTAACATAAATTTCATTCTAAATATCAATTAATAATTCAACTTCTGATGAATTTCTCAATTAGAAAAATTTTTATGGTTTATCACACTTTTTATATCAATTTTCGATACTTGCATTTAGCTTTTATTAGTTTTACTAAAAAATGATAGCTTTTCATTAGTTAAAATTTACCATCACTTTTAGTCTTTTATAATTTTTTAACCATTGGTCAAAAAAAACAAGAACAAAAAGTAAGCTACTGATTGTTCTATATATTTTAAATGAATAAGAAAATGATATTTTATGAATAAGAAATCTAAGTAACTTATAACAGTTCTAGGATTTTTTAAGAATTTTCAATAATTAAAACCACTTTTCACCTACCAAAAAGAAAGTGACATTAACTTAACTATTTCTAAAAATTAGATGAAAAAATAAGCCAAGAAATCCACCAACCATAGCAAAACCTAACTGTATATAGGCTTTGCCATACCAAGCCAGTTCCCTAAATTGATAGTCTGCACTGCTAAAGTTGATCACAAACATATTCCTAATATCCCAACTATGAAATCCTTTTGGTCTTTCAGCAAAAAAATCTAGAATAGGCGTAAACCCTAAAACAAATACAATACCAATTAAGGGATAAACGATACATCCTGGAAAAATAGGATTATTCTTTCGTTCCATAGAGTCAAATATGATAGCCGCAGCTACTAACAAACTTTGTATTAGAGCGACTTTTTTAAAAGTATCTAAATCAAAACCTAAATAGAACATTAAAGTTAATAAAAAGACTCCTGTTAGAAGAATAGAGTATATTAATAATTTCCAATTCATTTCAGTCCTTAAATAATTTTTAGAATCTTATATAGTTGTAGTAATGTCTATTAAAAAATATTATTTCAATTTATTTATATTAGCAAAGAATAATTAAATAGCACAGTCTTAATTAAACCAAAAATGTACAAATAGCATTCAAACAATTTTTCCATTTTTAAATAAATCTAAATTTACATTTAGTTTATATACAGGTTTTAAAAAAAATTTAACAAAATATATTTTTCAGTACAACTAAATATTTATAAAATCCATTAATTTTATAATTTATCTTAATGCTAAAATCTCCAGATTAAATATTATTTATAGTCAAAATACTTTCTATTTAAAAATATATTTCCAAATCAAGTGAACCTTTGAATGTACTCTTTCTTGTCCCCTAAAACTAACAATTTCATACTTGTAGTTTTACTTGCTTCTTGGCAAGGTATGTGCCAGTAAAACATTAGGAATTTGTTCCAATATGGCGAGTCCAGCACAAATCATTCGACATAAATTTCTCAATACATTCTTTTCACGCCATTCTCTCTGGTTCTTATGTATTTTTACTGCACTCAGCATTACATGGTTTCGCACCGTATATACCCCTCATAGTATCTATTATTTTATTTCAGATACTCTACTTAACGGTTTATGGGTACTCACAGGTGCACTAAGCTTATTAGGCCTTTATGATGTTTTGCAGAATAAACATTCAATTTTAAGAAACTACCCAATTATGGGGCATTTCCGTTTTTTGTTTGAAGATATACGCCCAGAAATTCGTCAATACTTTATTGAAGCGGATCAAGATGCTCTACCTTTTTCGCGTATGCAAAGAAGTCTAGTTTATCAACGTGCTAAAAATGAAAATGCAGATAAACCCTTTGGTTCAATTATTGATGTTTATCAAGAAAACTATCGCTTTATTGTCCACTCAATAAGCCCTTGCCCCCCAGCAGATCCAAAGAGTTTCCGTATTCAGGTTGGTAATGCACAATGCCTTCAACCTTATAGCGCATCAATCATGAACATTTCTGCCATGAGCTTTGGTAGTTTAAGTGCCAACGCAATTCGTGCGTTAAATAAAGGAGCACAGTTAGGTGGGTTTTATCATGATACTGGCGAAGGTAGTTTAAGCCCTTACCATCTAGAAAATGGCGGTGATATTGTTTGGCAAATTGCCAGTGGTTATTTTGGGTGCCGTACCATAGATGGCAAATTTGACGAGCAAAAGTTTGCCAAACAATCTCAATTACCACAGATCAAAATGATTGAACTGAAGCTTTCCCAAGGTGCAAAACCGGGCCATGGCGGTATTTTACCTAAACATAAAATCACCGCAGAAATTGCCGAAATCCGCGGCGTCTCTCGCGATCATGACTGTATTTCTCCTGCAAAGCATTCTAGTTTTTCTACCCCAATTGAAATGATGCATTTCTTGCAGAAGTTGCGCACATTATCTGGCGGTAAACCAGTTGGTTTTAAACTGTGTATTGGCCAGCCTTGGCAATTTATGAGTATTGTTAAAGCAATGCTTGAAACAAAAATTGTTCCTGACTTTATCGTTGTTGATGGTTCTGAAGGCGGTACAGGTGCAGCACCAATTGAGTTTAGCGATAATATTGGTACACCATTACGTGAAGGCTTACGCTTTGTTCATAACACACTTGTCGGCGCAGGGCTAAGAGATCAAGTTAAGATTGGTGCGAGTGGTAAAATCATTAGTGCATTCGATATTGCCAGTACTTTTGCACTAGGTGCAGATTGGGTTAACTCAGCACGTGGTTTCATGTTTGCTGTTGGATGTATTCAGGCACAAAGCTGTCACACTAACCAGTGCCCTGTAGGTGTTGCAACCCAAGATAAAGACCGTCAAAAAGCAATTGATGTACCGACCAAATCAGAACGAGTATTTAATTTTCATAAAAATACCTTGCATGCATTATCAGAAATGATTGCTGCGGCTGGTTTACGCCATCCTTCGGATATTAAAGCCCATCATTTGGCTCAGCGAGTAAACGATCGTGAAATTAAGAACTATGCTCAATTGCATTTTTTCTTAAAAGAAGGTGAACTTTTACAATCTGAACTTAATAACGACGATGATAATTTTTATTATCGAATGTGGAATATGGCTGATGCCAATCATTTTTGATTTATATTAAGCCTATAATTTGAGCATTACATTCATAGTGTGATGCTCTTCCATATTTAAAAATAATATGTGATTTTTGATTAAATTCCACTCTCCTTTTAATTTGTATTTAATCGATTTTTCACCTAATATAAAAGTATAAATAACGTACACATTTTAATTTTATTTAATAAAAACTTTTTAATGCTTATAACAAGAAGGTATCTCATTATGTTGAAAAAAACATTCATCTCTTCTTTTGTTGCACTGGCGGTAGGCTTAAGTAGCTATGCTGTTGCTTGTACACGCGCTGTATATTTAGGCAATAACCAGCACATTATTACTGCTCGTTCGATGGACTGGAAAGTTGATACGGGTACAAATTTGTGGATTATGCCAAGCGGGGTTACCCGTGATGGTAGTGCAGGCTCCAATTCAATAAAATGGACATCTAAATATGGAAGTGTGATTGCTACAGGTTATGAGGTTTCCACAACAGATGGCATGAATGAAGCTGGATTGGTTGCCAATATTTTATGGTTAGTAGAATCTCAATATCCAGATGTAAAAAAATCTAATAAACCATTATTAAGCATTGCTGCTTGGGCACAATATGTACTCGATAATTTCGCAACTGTAGATGAGGCTGTTAAAGCCTTAGAAAAAGAACCTTACACCATTGTTACCGACAATGTTCCAGGTGAATCAAGGCTTACCACCCTGCATTTATCTATTTCTGACAAAACAGGTGATAGCGCAATTATTGAATATATTGACGGAAAGCAAGTGATTCACCATAGTCGTAGCTATCAAGTCATGACTAACTCACCTACTTTCGATAAGCAACTCGCACTTGCCGAATATTGGAAACAAATTGGTGGAACGATCATGCTCCCTGGTACAAACCGAGCATCTGATCGCTTTGCACGTGCATCATTTTATATTAATGCAATTCCTAAAAATGATGATAGTAAACAGACTCAAGCCTCTGTATTTAGTGTCATTCGAAATGCATCTGTTCCCTATGGACTAAATACTCAAGAAGAACCTAATATCTCTTCGACTCGTTGGCGAACTGTGGCCGATCATAAACAGATGCTCTATTTTTTCGAATCTGCCCTATCACCAAATGTGTTTTGGGTTGACTTAAAAAGGATTAACTTTAAAGATGGTAAAACACGTAGACTTGATTTAGGGCCCGATCAAAGCCATATCTATGCAGGTGATGCTACTTCTTCGTTTAAAATTGCAAAACCATTTGTATTTTTAAGCCCAACTACACGTTAATTTATGTCAAAATTATTGGCCTTAACATAAATAATATTAAACATACTATCTTGGAATTTATATGATGAAGAAATCTCTACTCTTATTGGGTTCTTGTCTACTTACAACGGCTTGCAGCACCACACAATTTGGTACAGATAAAGCAACAGCTCCTACAGTAGTAAAGACAGCTGGTCAGCTCAACTGTTTACCAACTGAATTATGTCCCAGCTTGCTCGTTAAATGGAACGAGAATCAAAAAGATCAGCTCCGCGTAGATGTTCATTTAAGTAGTAGTTATAACTTTTATGATATTAATGAGTTAATATTTGATATTGATGGCAAACGATTTACTTATCAGCCCGCTCAAGCGACTGAAAAAACGAATGTAAGTCGATTAGTACCTAAACACTCAACAACTTTCTTTATTATTCCAAGCCAATTCTTGCAAGAGTTTAAAAATGCTCAAAATGTAAACGTTTTGATAAAAACGGATAAAGGAACGATTGAACGCAATATGTATAGTCCACAAAAACAATCTTCAGTTTATAAGAACTTTATGCAGCTTTATCAAAATTCAAAATAAAGCAGATAGATTAAGTCATGCATCTATCCAGAATTATTGGATAGATGCATTATTTTTTAATAATAAAAATGTTTTGGTTTCGCATGTAAAAAGGCTGGAATCAATCCTGTTAAAGCCGCACGTATATCTGCACGTTCATTAATTAATTGATGTGAACCTTCTTCGAGCATTAGTAGCGTTTGAAGCCTAAATTTACGACGAATAAATTCAATGTTGTAACGCCAATCAACCGTCTGATCAAGAGCACCTTGTGCAAGCCAGACAGGGATACGGCAAGCGGGCCGTTCTTCCATTTCTTGCATCCATTTTGACATTGCCAAAATCCAGTCCATTCCCATCATCCGAGGTTGCAACGGATCTTTTAAGCGAATAAAGCGTAAGAATTCAGGATTATGATTATTACGTCTAAAGTGTCTTGGTACTTGGCGTTTAATACGGCGAATAATGCCTAACCCGACCGGATTATGCCACCATGCGGTTTTTGCAGGACGAATTAAAGGTGAAAGTAATAAGACTCTATCTACAATCGGATCTTGGCGTTTTTCAGCATATTCTAATAAATGATGCATCCAAATTGCCCCACCCGTGCTTTGCCCAATTCCAACCCACGGTTTTGGTAGCTGGTCTGCATGTTTCACATATTGGTAAACTGCCATCAAAACTTGTTGGTAGTGGTCAAAATTTTGAATACTTGCTGGTGAACCATTGCTTAAACCATGCCCTGGTAAGTCGTAGGTAATAACACTAAAGCCTTGTTCAAGAATTTCACGAATGATAGGCTGATAAATACCGCTATGCTCAAGATAGCCATGTAGCAAACAGACGGTACCTTGTATTTTTTCTATTTTAGGTTTGAAAACCTGCACATGTAAGCGAAATAAAGGCATCTGAACATAACCCTGCCAATGATCACATTCAAGTAAATGCAAACCATACAATTTGCGGTAGGCCAGCAAATCTCGAGATGGTTCCTCTAATGTATTTAAATTGAGTGGGCTTAAAACCTGTGGCGTAAGATCACGGTTGGGAACTGGCAAATCTAATTGTTTTAATACGGCAGGATTGAGAAATGGGATATCTGACATTAAGGTACCTCTCGACAATCACTTGAGCCAAACAACATGTCGCGAATTGTCGCAAGTAATTCATAATTTGCACGACGACTATGGTCATAATTTTGTTGACTAGGCTGCCAACGGGTAAGCGTTGTCGGCATTTGAGCTACCACAGGAATTGTTTCTATGCCATTTAAAGCAAATAGTCGGCGTGTACGCGGCATATGGTATTCATCTGTAACCAGCATGACCGTCGGTGCTCCACCCTTTTTCTGAAGCAATAAAGAGCTAAAACGTGTATTTTCACAGGTATTCATACTACGCTTTTCTAATAGCTTTGCGTCAACACCGCGCTCTTTTAACCAAGCTTGCATATAGGGTGCTTCTACACCGCTAAGCACAATCGGGAGATGATTTTGTTTTTCAACTTCTAAAGTTTTTTCTAATCGCAAACGCGTATAGCCATTAACAACAATATCCTTACCATTTTTATCTAAAGTTAATCCTCCACCCAACACAACAATTGCATAAGGTTCTGATAACTTTTTAGGTTGCACTGGTAATGGATTTTTACGCACATATTCAATTTTCTGTTCAGGTTCACTGACAGCTTTTTGATGCTCTGGTACCACAGGTTTTCTTGCTAAAAACTCAGTATATTGCTCTGTAAGTGCTTTATTTTCCGAACTATTAATAAAGAGAGCTTCATCAATAGGGCCACTTGCTTCATCCGCCGCATCAATTTCTGAGTTTCTAACCACTAAAGGAACCGTTACGGAAGCGGCTGCCTCTGAATCTTGCTCCTTTTCTTCTAAGAGAATAATTTGCTGTAAAGCCTTATAGTTTTCTTGAAGATAGGTCAGATCTGTTGTCTTTTTTTCACGTAAAGCTTTTTCAGTCAGCTTTAAATATGCTTGACGAGCAATCCATAGATTTGAGCCTGGTTCTAAATTGTCATGCTCACTTAATGCAGCCTGTCTCTGGCTTTCAGCAGCGACTTGATTAACATCAACCGGTACAAAATAATTAAGTCCAGCTACAATTAATTTTGAATAAAACGGCGAATATAAAAAAACCACGAAACAGCCCAATAGTAAAAATAGCGCGGTGACTACTTGTACTAAACGTACCATTAAGTGTACTTGTGGCATAAAACTATTCCGTATGATTTTCAATTAAACCTAAACTGTTATAAAGCACAGGCTCTGGTTCTAACATAATATGGAAACGCTGATCAACATCATGTTGCACAGCCTGATAAGTTTTCTTTACATCAGTAAGAGATGCATTGGCATAATTCACCAAAACCAATGCCTGTTTATGAAACATACCCACCATATCAAGTTGTTTACCTTTCCAACCCACCTGATCAATTAACCATCCTGCTGCAATTTTAACGTTTCCACTGGCTTGAGGATAATGTGGAATTGTTGAGAATTGTGTGACTAAGCGCTCAAATTCTTGAGGATTAACTATCGGATTTTTAAAGAAACTTCCGACATTTGGATATTCTTTTGGATCAGGTAACTTACTTTGACGAATATGAATGACTTGATTTTGTAAGTTCTCGGCAGTCTGATTATCTCCAACTGCTTGCTTCAAATCACCATAGTTAAGCTTTAAATGGGGATGTTTAAGCAATTTAAAAGTCACATGCGTAATAATGTAACGGTTCGGATCATCTTTAAAAATGCTATGACGATAGGCGAAATGGCAGTCTGCTTCTAAAATTGTCTGAGTTTCTTTTAATTTACGGTCATATACTTGTACCGACTCAATAAACTCACCTACTTCTACCCCATAAGCACCAATATTTTGTACAGGTGAAGCACCGACTAAGCCAGGAATAAGTGCGAGATTTTGCAAGCCAAACCAATTTTGCTGAGTACTGTATAAAACGAAATCATGCCAGACTTGACCTGCACCAACATTAACTCGAACAAAGTCATCATCGTTCGATAAAACTTCGATACCTTGAATATCTAGATGAATAACCAAAGCATTGATCTGTTGCGGCAGTAGCATATTGCTACCGCCCGATAGTACAAGTACATTTAAATTATGCTGCTCAGCAAAACCCAAAGCTTCCTCAATATCCTGAATAGTTTGAACTTTGGTGTAGTGAGACACTGTTGCATCTAAACTCAAAGTATTGAATGGCTTAAGCTGTACATGATTTTGAATTTGCATCGTATTGAAAAACCTATTCTTAAACATTCAATTGTTTTTTTAAAATATTTATCCACGCCAAACTACTGGACTCGCATTGATTGAGTACACGTTCAAAACCCTCAGCACCGCCATAATAAGGGTCAGGCAAGGCTTGTTGCAGATATTGGGGATCATGTTCGCTCATTAACGCTACTTTTGCACGAATTTGATGTGTACCAAACTGAGAAACCGCACTTTGTAGCATGTCATGAATATCATCAAAGTTTTGATGATCCATTGCCAAAATCAAGTCAAATTCTAAAAAGTCTTGAGTTGAAAGCTGTCTTGCACGTAAAGAAGATAAGTCATAACCTCTTTTTTTAGCGTGCAGCTGACTTCGCTGATCTGGTGCTTTGTTTGGATGATAATTACTCGTTCCAGCAGAATCGACAAGTATATTGAGTTTATGTGCATCACAATAATGTCTAAAAACCACTTCAGCCGTGGGAGAACGGCAAATATTTCCTAAACAGACACATAACACCTTATATTGTGTTTCCATTAGAAATTACTTCCAAATATTTGAATTACATAGAAATAAATATGGTGCATGCAAAATCCTAACAAAACTATAAATTATTGTCAGAATTGAATTGACCATTGTGACGTGTTGCATTTTGTCAAAACTCACATGGCTTGAAAAGGAAAATAATGTTTATCAATAGATTAAAAGTTGATAAATCAGTCGACAAACGATCTGATCTTCTAATTTTCAAGAAAATAATAAAGCCCTCATCAGAGGGCTTTTACACAAAGGAATAACTTTTTTATATTATTTTTTTCTGTTCATTTCACTTTTTATTCAGATGTAAAAAAGCCCAATTATTATGGGCTTTTTAGTAAAACTAGGATAAAAATCATTTATTTTTAAAAAGTTTATCCGTCATTTTTCTATCAACTTTACTACGATGTCCATTTTCAAAGTATCGATCAACATGGCATAGTTTTGTTTTGGTATCACAGAACACACCATTTGAGAGTGTGAATGCTGAAGTATCAAAATCACCTTGAGAGAATGCTCTGTTCGCTTTGTTAGTTCCTAAGTATTTGGCTGTAAGTTTTTTAGATACACCTTTCTTGTCAGCGCAGATATATTTGTCACAAATTACACCATTTTTAGGTGAATAGACGCTAGAGCTGGTTTTCGCCATTGCTACTGAGCTAAGCATTAAACAAGAACATCCAATAAGACTAAGTACAGTTTTAGAAATTTTCACTTTTGAACCGAATAAAATTATAAATTGTTAGAGCATTATATAAATTAGTAGCCTTCAGGAAAATCTACCAAACAGTATAAATAACAAAAAGCCCACCTTTCCATAAACGTTTAAATAACTTGCGGATCTCCGTCTACCTTCCTCTTCCTACCATATGAAAGTAGTGCTTATCTCATACAACACTCAACATAATCACTTCAGAACTACTTTATTTTAAAGTGTCTTATGCTAAGTTACTTAAAGATTGAATCCTAAAGAACCCTTCTACAATAATGTTCAAAAATAAGGAAATAACGTATATGAGCCATTTTCAATTTCAAACCGTTCCAAATATCATCTCAGGCTTAGGCTCTATACAAGAATTACAGAATGTTTTGTCTTCAAAAGCTTACCGTAAGTTGTTACTAGTGACTGATGCAGGCATGATCAAAAATCAATTACATGTTCCCATCATTCAAATTTTAGATACGCTTAATATTGAACATGTCATTTATGCCGATGTTCAAGCTGACCCACCAGAACAAGTGGTATTAGATGCAGCCAATTATGCAAAACAGCAAAATGTAGATGCCATTATTGGTTTTGGGGGTGGTAGCTCTTTAGATGTTGCAAAAGTAATTGCTTTGTTGGCACATCCCGACCAAACTCAAAGTTTGCAAGATATGTATGGCGTAAATCAGGTAACTACAGCTCGCCTTCCCCTTATCTTAATTCCCACTACAGCTGGTACAGGCTCAGAAGTGACCCCAATCTCAATTGTGACCACGGGCGAGACAACAAAAATGGGGATTGTCTCTCCGGTACTGTATGCAGATACTGCAATTCTTGATGCTACTTTTACTCAAAACCTTCCAGCACATATTACTGCTGCAACAGGTATTGATGCGATGGTGCATGCCATTGAGGCATATACCTCTAAGCATAAAAAGAATATTTATACTGATATTTTAGCCAAAAATGCTTTGAAGTTACTGAACCATAACTTACCGAAAGTTCTTAAAAACGGTAATGACCTAGAAGCAAGGCAAAACATGCTGTTCGCCTCGATGCTTGCAGGTCAAGCATTTGCAAATTCACCCGTTGCCGCTGTGCATGCTTTAGCTTACCCACTTGGCGGGCATTTTCATTTATCGCATGGGCATACCAATGCCTTAGTGTTGGTTGAAGTATTAAAATTTAATGCACCAAATGCAAAAAAATACTATGCGGAACTGATGCAATGGCTAGATCCATATAGCAATGGCAGCACAGATGGTTTGTGTGATCTGTTTATTGACCATATGCAAAACCATTTAGATCGTAGTGGATTGGTCTTAAAGCTTAGAGATTTGGATATTGAAGAGTCTAGTCTACCTAAGCTTGCTCAAGATGCCATGCTACAAACTCGCTTGCTACAAAATAACCCTCGTGACATGACAGAAGCTGCTGCTTTGGCAATTTATCAGGCGATTCATTAATGACTAAACCAGTTTTAAAAAACCGCGATCAATTTAAGTTCTTTTTAGATATTCAAACGCGCTGGGCAGATAACGATATCTATGGTCATGTGAATAATGTGACTTACTATAGCTATTTTGATACGGCAGCAAATGCTTTACTCATTCAAAAAACAGGTTTTGATATTCATCAATCACAATCAATTGGCTTAGTGGTCGATTCAGCTTGTAGTTTTTTTCAGGAATTATCTTTTCCCGAAATTATTCAGGTAGGTGTTGCGATTGGTAAAATCGGTACCACTTCACTGCGCTATGAACTGGCCATCTTTAAACAAGGCCAAGAGCAAGCTTCAGCTCAAGGACATTTTGTGCATGTCTTTGTTGACCGTGAAACCCGAAAAACGGTTCCAATTTCTGAGTCTACTCGTGACGTTTTAGAGAAATTTTTATTATAAAAAAATGAGGCAAAAAGAAAATGAGTTGTTCTTTTTGCCTCTTCATTATTTAGATCATCGCAGGATCACTAAAAGAGTCCTCACCCGTTTCAACCCGACCAGCAAAGCGTCGGTAATAAGACACATCACTTTGGCATGTGATCTCAAAATCGTACCAATGCCCTACATCAGCCAAAGCCCAATGTTGCTTAACAACTTGACCAGCTTTTACGGTAAGTTGTAATGGAGCATCCTGTCGATATGCACACGGTTTTACCGTTAATATCGCATCCTTAGCCCCGTCATTCATAAGCTCTACATAAACATCACCATTAGCAATGTCATAACACACTCGAATTTCAGGTTTAATTCCACTATCGACAATACGTTGAGTATCACCTTTAAAATGACGATGATAACCATTTGGGCCTAACACCCATAAATCATAGCGACCTAAGTTATCTTTTAAAGCATCCCATTCATCATCTAAGGTTTTATTCGGCTCTACAATATAACGCTTTGGAATACGGTCGAGATTGAGCTTGTCATATACATGAAAAACCGCCGCTTGCTGACCTGTATTAGAGAAAATCAATTGCACCTTTCCATCCGCTTTACAACGCGCACTCGTATGCAACTCATAAGGCAATGCTCGTGACAGACGTATACCACTTTGCTGAATCGGTAACTTGCTATCTGTTGGTACTGGAACAGCAGGTAAAGCCTCTTGATTTTCTCTTAATTCATCTGCCTGTAAACGTGTTTGCTTTCCATTGAGCTGCGGTAAAACATCAGCATTTGGAGTTTTAAAATTAAATGCGCTGGTTAAATCACCACACACTGCACGGCGGTATGGACTAATATTCGGCTCTTTTACACCAAATCGTTTTTCTAAAAACATAAGCACGGACGTATGGTCAAAAACTTGCGAGTTGACCCAACCTCCACGGCTCCATGGAGAAATCACATATAATGGAACACGAGGCCCTGGCCCATAAACACGCCCATCAGGTGTAGGCTGAGAATGGCTTCCCTCTGGTGCAGCATGATCAAAATATTCATCCTGCATATCGGCACTGCTTAATGTTGATTTCCCTGCGTATTGACCATTTTTAAGTCGAGATGGCGCAGATGGTGATGGTACGTGGTCAAAATAACCATCATTTTCATCAAAATTGATAATCAGTGCTGTTTTACTCCAAACCTCTGGCACAGCAGTTAATGCATCAATAATTTCTTGAATAAACCACGCCCCTTGAACTGGGCTTGAAGGGTCTGGATGTTCACAATAAATTGATGGCGCATTAATCCAAGAGACTTGCGGCAATTTTCCTTCACGAATGTCTCGTTTAAAAGCGTCGAGGTAATCTTCTGGTTTATTGCCCGGTAAAGTATTTGCAATGCCCTTATATAATGGATTTTTGGCATTATCAATCGCAGCTTCATAAGCTTTATACGGTAATTTTTGTCCCGTGTCGGCATAGGGTTTGTTCGGTTCACCACCACTTGCAACTGGATAGCCAGATGCGATATTTGCCTTTCTAAATGAGCGGAATGCACCAAGCATATTATCGCCCCATTCATCTGGCATATTTTGATAACAAATCCAGTTTACACCGGCTTCTTCCAAACGTTCTGCATAAGTCTTCCACGTATAACCGCGATCTGCTGTAGCTGGATTACCATCAATCCAGTCCCATTCATTATTTACAAATGAACGCTTGGTCGGTGTCGCCCCATTTGTACCCGTTAAATGATAAGAACGGTTCGCATCTGTACCAGTGTGCATAGAGCAATGATAGGCATCACAAATCGTAAAGGCATTCGCAAGTGCGAACTGATATGGAATTTCTTTTTCTTTAAAATATCCCATTGATATATCAGTTTTATGGGCTGGCCAATTCGCCATACGCCCATTGTCCCATGCTAACTGACTGTCATTCCACGTATGAGGCGTACCATCTGCTCGCTGTGCATTATTGGCTGTGCCATCTAAGTGAAAAGGCGTTAAAACTTGCCCATTACTTCTGAGTTGCTCCCATACACGGCGGCCACTCGGTAGAGGAATCGTAAAACGATCAGCAAAACCTCGAACGCCTTTTAATGTTCCAAAATAATGGTCAAAAGATCGGTTTTCCTGCATTAAAATAATAACGTGTTCGACGTCTTGAATTGTGCCTGTTTTATTGTTTGCAGGAATTGCCAAAGCTTTTTGAATACTAGATGGGAAAGCCGCCAATGCCGCAGCACCAAAGCCCATATTTAAAGAGTAATTTAAAAATTTACGACGTGTAATCATGATCAGGTTCTTTTTATTATTTAAGTTTATGGAGCGCAGCGCATTACAGGCTTTTTACCTGTGTCTGGTGCATTTGAATTATCATTTGATGAGTCGTTACAACCACTCAGCAAAAGTGCGCTGATCAATAAAAAACATGAATATTTAAAAGAAGTTATTCCTGCGTATTGCCTTTTCATGTCTATGTACAATCCATTTAAAATCTAAAATGGCTAACATAGAAAAGTACAATGACAGTGACGTGACCTGAATGTTTCAATCCCGTGAAAAAGCATGGAATTGTATATTTTCCAAGCTCATCACAGGACTAAAAAGTTAAGGCTTTAATTGAATATTTTGTAATTCGCCATCAAAGGTCTCTATGAGGCTTTTAATGACTGGCTGTTGTTGTAATAACTCAGCTGCTCTTTGAAAGGCTTTTTCTTTACGCGCACTTTGAATGATATATGGTGTAGCCGTATTTACAGCACCATATTCAACTGTAAATTGGGTATCAGGCCATTGCTCATTTAATGCATCAATAAGACCTTGTTGTAATTGAGTCAACATATTTTCATATTCTTGAGGAATATGGAAAACTGTATTGCCACCAATTTGACCTGTCATCACGCCATGCTGAGCAAGCTCTTGAACAGCTGGAGAAAGTTGACTAGTTCTAAACCAATATTCCCATTTTGCTAGTGTCCACTCGCCTTCTAAGGTCTGCGTGGTTAGCTTCAAAATGTCTTGAGGCATAAGCTGCCCGTTATCAGTTGCACTGACTTCTTTTACAACTTCAACCTTTTCAATCGCCTCTGAAGTTTCCCCCAGTAATGGTTGCTCGACAACAGGTTCTAAAGCTAAATCATTAGTAACAGGCGTATCTTGGGCAAGTGAAAAATCAGTGCTAGGCGCTTCAAATAAACCTATAGGCTCAGCAGTAAAAGCTGGTTCAGGTTCAATATTTTTGGCTTGGGTTTCAGCCTGAACTTGTACTGACTTTTGTTCTGGTACAGGAATAAAATCTTCCTCCAAAACATTACTTGTTTCTTGAACAGGTACTGACTCAAGCCCAATCAGCTCATGATGATTTGGGTCAAATACCATTAAATCCTGATTAGACTGAGGTTCAGGTTCAGGTTCAGGTTCAGGTTCAGGTTCAGGTTCAGGTTCAGGTTCAGGTTCAGGTTCAGGTTCAGGTTCAGGTTCAGGTTCAGGTTCAGGTTCAATCATAGCGGGTTGGCTAATAACTTCAACTGGCTGCACAGCACTTACAGGAGCAATATCTTGAGCTGTTTGCTGAACTTGGGGATTCATCACAACTTGCTGATTTTGTTGAACAAGCTCTGACACCAGAATTTCATTTGGCGTTAGAGGACGGAATGCCAATAAGCGTAAAACGCACATTTCAAAACCTTGTTCTTGTGTCACGGCAAGTTGTAGGTCAGATCGTCCTTTACATGCAATTTGGTAATAAAGCTGTAAATCTTGAGCAGAAATCAGCTTGGACAGTTGCATAATTTTGCGATTGATTTCATCGCTATATTTCAAACTCAAATCAGGCAGATATTGCAAAATTGCCAATTCATGCAATGTCGAAATCAACTGATCAAGTACAAGTGAAACATCAAGCGCTTGATGTCTAAATTGTAATAAAAGCTGACTAACTTTTTCACGTTGGTTCTGATGAATCGCTAAAATCAAATCATAAATGATCGTGCGGTCAATTAAACCGAGCATTTCTTTAACATCTTGATGCTGTACAGCACCCTGACCATAGGCAATTGCCTGATCGGTTAAAGATAATGCATCACGTAATGAACCTTGAGCAGACTCGGCAATTTGCCAAATCGCATCTTGATCAGAAACAATCTGTTCTTTTTCAAGAATAGTGCCAAGATGCTTTGTAATTTCATCAACAGCTAAAGGGCGTAATGTAAATTGCAAACAACGAGAAATGACCGTAATTGGTAGCTTTTGCGGATCAGTCGTTGCAAATAAAAATTTAACGTGTTCTGGTGGTTCTTCTAATGTTTTTAATAACGCATTAAAGGAATGCGTAGATAACATATGTACTTCGTCAATCAGGTAAACTTTAAAACGACCTTGCGTTGGCGCATATGGAACGTTGTCTAAAAGTTCACGTGTATCTTCTACTTTTGTTCTTGAAGCAGCATCAATTTCAATCAAATCAATAAAACGGCCTTCGTTTACCGCTTTACAAGTTGCACAGACTTCACATGGTGTAGAGGTCACACCTGTTTCACAGTTTAAACACTTGGCTAAAATACGTGCAATTGTGGTCTTCCCCACACCACGCGTTCCTGTAAATAAATAAGCATGGTGTAGACGACCGCGTTCCAATGCACTGCTTAATGCACGAGAAACATGGTTTTGCCCCACTAACTCATTGAAATTACGTGGACGGTATTTTCTAGCAAGTACTTGATACATGTATGCTCCTTGTTACAGGCATAAGCATACTTTGTTTTTAAAAGAGAGTGAACGCATAAAGCTCATATCCGTACAGATAAACTGCGAACTATACTCTTTTCTCATCTGAACCATTTATTTGACTAAGGGTGATCATGATGTAACTCGTGATCAGTGACTCCATCATCCATCGTTTGTACCAGCCCAACCCCATCTTTAATTTCAGCCGAATAATTTCCTTTTTCGGTAAAAATTTGCATGATCGTATAGTGGTCTTTTTGACTTTGAGTGATGGTAAAGAAATTCTGATTTGGATCTCCCTGATCAAATTTCCCTGTCCACCGAACAATATCTTGGTCAACAGGTTCAATCTCTACAATTTTTCCTGTGCGGTTAATTCCATATTCCAACATTTGAAACTTAACAGTATCACCTACTTTTTTGAGTTCAATCACGTTTGGATCATACTTAATCACCATGCCTTGTCCATTTTTAATCAATGGAAAATTAACATTAGAAGGTAGCTGATCCTTTTCTATCTCATTAAAAACAATTTGTTGCTTAGATAATCTTTCTTTCTCTGACGGACTCAGATTCATTGTATTTTGACGAGAAAAACCATTCTGACTTTCAACTCGCTTTAAGCTAACTTCACTTTTCAGGCTATCTGTAGATGATGTTAAAGCAGAAGAACTTTGCTGTGAAAATGCAAGCCAGATGAGAACTGCTAGCGCTAAACAAGCGATAGCAGTTCCTATTAACAATTTATTTTTTTTCATTATTTATGGCTAAGAATAGAGATTAGTTATATAGAGAAATTTTCTGTGCATTTAGGTTAATAACACTCACCGCATCAATTTTTCCTTCTACGCCCAAACGGACACCATATTTAGGGTTATATAAGTATGGGCTAGAGTAAAAATTAATATTATTACCTCCCATCGCAGTACTTCCTAAAGGATGGGCAAAGCCTGAACCAATATTGGTTGAACCATTATGGTATAGACCAAGATTATGTCCTACCTCATGACGCATCGCAGCAAAAGAACAACCTGCAATATCATTTGCACCAATCATGTTATATGAAGATGCATTAATCCATGCCCAGCCACAACCGCCATCGCCTGGTTCATTGCCTTGATAATAGACGCCATCAGCCAATACGCGTTTACGCTCATTTTGTACGGTCGTGTCATCGCGTCCAAAAGAAATCGCTTCTTTTAAAGTTGCAGCAGGTATTTTATAAGTTAAATAGCCCACATCTCTTAAGTAAAAACGAGCATTTGAATTTTCAGCAGTTAAATTCGTTAAATTTACGCCTTCAATCATTCTAAGTTTTGCAGCGCTCTCTCCTAAAATTGAATTTACTTCTGGACTAGAAACCAACAACATATCAATTGTATAGCTATCTACTGACCAGCCTTGAACAGTGTAAATAAAACGGCGATTTTCACCATTTTTAATTGCTGTAGACAAACCATTGGCAGCATTAATATAGGTATCAGCCGATGCATTTGACGCAATAACCACCTTATCCCCGACTTGAGCTTTAACTGGTAGTTGCAAGGTTGGCTGCCAATTTGAGGTAGAAAGTTTTACCTTTAAAGCGGGTTGAGTCATATTCGGTAAAATTGCAGGAATTGTTGCCGATGAATCAATCACCTTCGTTGGTGAAGAGATCAGCTGCCAATATCCTTTATCACTGACATACATAAACTCATATTGATCGCCTGTTTTTAGCGTTAAAGTCGCTTGGCTATTAATATTGGTATTATTAATTTTTGCAGACCAAGTCGCTGTAGACTTGATAATAATTCTATCTCGATCACTTGCAGTAGTCGGCAAAGTGAAATTGGAAACCCAATTTCCATCTCCAAATGAAACTTCCGTTAGTGGACTACTTACCGCGGCTAAAGATGTTCCAATTTGCTGAACATTTAACTTCTGCGGTTTAATATATTCTGGCACCCATTTCCCTAAAGCCGAATAATATTTAAACCAATATTCAAACCCATTTTTTAATAAAAAACTGCTTGGAAATAGCAAATTTGCTTTATCTATATTGGAATCAGCACTTGCTGTGGAAACAATTTGTACAGTCGTTCCATCGCGTACGTCACTTGGTAATGCAATGGTTTGTGCCCATTTATCATTTTCAATAAGTACTTTTTGTATGGATGCAGTTGTTAACGGTACAACCTCATAGTTAGCACCATTCGTAGGACTCACTGTCGCCAACTGAGCAATCCATTTATTTTGAGCGGTATTAAAGATGAATTGGTAAACATCCCCGCTATTTATCTTCAACACTTCTAACGGAATATTCGTATTAGAAGTATCTAAATAACTACTATAAGCCGCACTAGAGCGAATTGTAATTTTGTCTAAATTATTAGCACTTGCTGGTAAAGAGAGATTTTTGACCCAATTCCCATTTGCTAAAGAAAATTCTAAATCTGAATAACCAGATGGAATTGATCCACTATTATTATTCTGATTGGGTGAAAGTACAGTTGCGGCATATACAAGTGAAGATGCAACAATTGCTCCGATAATGAATGATGTTTTTAATTTAAAATTCACAGCAGCCTCTTTTATTTGTTTTTAGATTTTTCGAGTAGCAGATTAACAAACCATTTTTTTACAGTCAATTTTTGATCAATTAATTTTTTATTAAATTTCAATTACATGATCACTGAATCATTTTGAAATAAAAATATGAAGCTTATTAAATAATAATTTTTTTATGAGAACTAAATAACTAAAAATATTCTGAGATGAGGAAAGCTTTATCAATTTATGTGTATTTAAAAATTATATTTATAACACGAAAAAGAGAGAAATTTTTCTCTCTTTTTCCACGACTGTTAAGCTTATTTAGATCATTAACTCACTTTCTTTGGAAAGCTAAACCAGACAAATACAGTTAAAAGGAAGAAACAAATAGCTGAGATTGTAAGTACCCAACTATGTGCATAGCTAAAAGCTTGCTGAGCAACTGCAATTAATTGTCCTCCCAAAGAACTTTCAAGGTTAGAAGCCAACTGCATGGTTTCACCAATCGAAATACTCGCTTTTTCAATTAAGTTCGTCGGAAGCTCTTCTGGCAAAATAATTGAGCGACTATAAAACCAAGACAACATTAGGCCAAAAATAGCGACACCTAAACCAGCACCCAACTCATAGGCCATACCTTCAATCGCACCTGCTGCACTTGCTTTGTTTGGTGGTACAGAAGACATAATGGCTGCTGTTGAAGCCAGTAAAGCAATCTCAATGCTAAAGCCTAAAAAGACCATACACGTCCATGCTAAAAAATGATCGGTCGAAAAGTTAAGTTGGGCAAGTCCCCATAGACTAAAACCACTTATTAAAATCCCAACAGTAGATACAAGTCTAAGTCCCCATTTATTTAAACAGATTCCTGCTAATGGACCACCTAAACTAATTGCAATCATAAATGGAATAATAAACATGGCTGCTTGTAATGGAGAAAATCCATGTACAAACTGCAATTCTTGAGACAAGAGTAATTCAAAGCCAACCAAAGCAATCATTGAAACAACGGCCATGACAATGCTGGTAGAAATGACTGGATGTTTAAATAACTCCAAATCAATCATTGGAGTGGTACTTCTTTTTTGGCTTCGAATGAAGTGAATTAAAGCACTTACCCCAACCACAAACATCACGACTGTGAGTACCGAGAAGTTGTACATGGCCGATTTGATTGAATAGATCAGACTTAAAATTGCCACAACCAACACTAAAGCCTGGCCTAAATTAATTGGCTGGTCGGTTTTCTCTTCCTGCTTAGGAATGATCATGACAATCATGACCAGAACAACCAAAATAATTGGGATGTTGATGAGGAATACTGCTCCCCAATGGAAATGCTCTAGTAAAAAACCACCCACTAATGGACCAAAAGCGGCACCACCGCCCCCTACTGTAGACCAAAGGCCAAGTGCAAAATTCCTTTGCTTTTCTTCGGTAAAAGCATTTCGAATTCCCGATAAAGTTGCAGGAATAAGCATAGCTGCCCCTAGCCCTAAAAGAGCACGGGAAGCAATTAAAGCATAGGCTGTTGGTGAAAAAGCAGCTGCCAGTGAACCGACTCCAAAAATTGCAGTTCCAATAAATAATAATTTTTTAAAGCCAATACGATCACCGAGTGCACCCATCGGCAAAATCAAACCCGCCATAATCAGTGAATAAATATCAATGATCCATAAAAGCTGATTGGCAGTTAAATTCAATGCTGCACTTAAAGATGGTGTTGCAACATGCATCACCGTTGCATCAATTGTAACCGGCAAATAAATAAGGACGATGATTGTCAGAATTAACCATTTCTTTTGCATAACGCTCTTCGATATCCAAAACTTGGACATGTGTTCAAATTGAGGTTATTATATACACAACTGGACACTTGTCCAACTTTAAATTTTAATGTAGTTTGTGTCGAATTCAGTCAGGTGTAAGAAACATGGCCTATCTTAATCGTGATCAACGCAGAGAAATGATTCTGCAAGCTGCCATGCAAGTTGCTTTGGCTGAAGGTTTTACAGCCATGACGGTACGTAGAATCGCAAGTGAAGGCCAAACCTCTACTGGACAAGTTCATCATCACTTTTCGTCGGCATCTCACTTAAAAGCTGAAGCTTTTTTAAAGCTTATGGAACAGCTGGATGAAATTGAACAAGCTCTACAAACCACTAGCCAATTTCAAAGGCTCTTTATCTTGTTAGGTGCGGAAAACATAGACAGACTTCAACCCTACTTACGATTATGGAATGAAGCTGAACTCTTGATTGAACAAGATATAGAAATACAAAAAGCTTATAACTTGGCCATGCAAAGTTGGCATCAAACGATTGTTCAAGCCATTGAAAGCGGCAAAAAAGACGGTGAGTTTAAAACTCTATCTAACTCAACAGACATTGCTTGGCGTTTGATTGCTTTTGTATGCGGTTTAGAAGGAATTTATAAACTTGGATTACAAGGACTGGCTGAAGAAGATTTTAAACGTCATACAGAAGCGATTATTCGCTTAGAATTGTTATAAGCGTAGAGCTGGCATTTATTCAAATACCAGCATTTTTGAAAGTACAGAATTTAGAACCAGCCTTTTCGGCCTTTTAAAATTTGGTCGGTACAACGTAAAGCTTCTTGAGTAAGCCCCCACAAACGATAGTCACCCGTTATTGAACCAATCTGAAAGTTATGAGTATAAGCAAAGCTAAGATCACGTTCAGGATCACACCATGCACCTGAACCATTATAGCCAATATGCCCAAAACCATTTTTAGCACGCTTACCCATGGTAATAATACGGTGATAACCTAAACGCCAATTCATTGGAATTGGCATAACACGATCACGTGCATAACTTTGGATGGTACTCAATTCTTTAAATATTTGTGGACGAATCAGTTGCTGTCCATCCCATTCACCGTGATTTGCTAGCATCGCATAAATTTTAGCAAGGCTACTTGCAGTAAATGTCCCATTTGCTGCCGGAATAACAGCTTGCAACCCTTCATCACTAAAGAAACTAAAATGCTTCATTCCTTTTGGAATCATAGCATCCTGAAAATCTTGCGGGTCTTGTCCAGTCCACGTAATCATTTTTTCAGAGAGTGAACTTTTGCGCGGCTGCGACTTTTTTACTTTTTCAACTTGAGTAGATGCTGGTTTTTCTGGTTTCGGTTGAATAATTAAACGTGCTACACGATCTAACTCACTGGCAGGCGTTCCAAAATAAGCGCCATCTAACTGTAACGGTTCGACCAGATATTTTTGCATGAGCTGATCTAAAGATTGACCCGTCGCTTTTTCAAGTACCCCACCCACCAGCCACCCAAATGTTAATGCCTGATAAGCATTACCCTCTCCAGCAAGGAATCTTGGCTTAGTCGCCGCAACCACATCTAACATGTGTGACCAGTCGAGCATTTCTCTCGCACTTTCGATGGTATTTCGAATATCAAACATGCCGCTTTGATGGCTTAGCACATGACGCAATGTCATTTGCTCTTTACCATTTTGAGCAAACTCAGGCCAATAAGTCGCAATCGGTTTGTCGTATTCTAAAAAACCCTCACTTACTAAAATGTGAGCTAAAGTCGCAAGTATACCTTTACCTGTAGAGTAGCAAACTGCCAAGGTATCTGGTTGCCAAGCTTCAGTTTGTGATTTTAGACCGGTGTAGATATCGACAACTTTCTGACCTCTAAAGTAAACCGCTAATGCAGCTCCACCTTGTCCCGTTCTGGCATCTTGAAGACGGCTAAACTGGTGAGCTAAATCAATAAAACGTTCATCTAAAATACCGTGATAGTTATGGGTATCGGCCAACAAAATGTCTTTAATCACATGAAGTTCCTTGCATTTTTTGTTATTTTGCTCAAAAGCAGCCCAAACACCTGTTCAGGCTGCTGATATTTTTATAATGCTTTTACAGTTCCTGCAACATGCGGTTTTTGTGATTTCGTATTACGAATCAAGAAATCAGTCTTTTTGTCTGCATTGGCAGTTAAAAACTCAACTTTTGAAGGTAGGTACATTGGCAGTTTAAACCACACATCTGCTTCATAAGCATTTGGTAATTCAAGATTCGCTAGTGCTTTAGCTTTGCTCCACATGCCATGTGCAATTGCTTGCTTAAAGCCAAATGCTTTTGCAGTAATAGCATGAATATGAATTAAGTTGAAATCACCTGACACTTTCGCATAACGGCGACCTGTGTTTTCTAAAATATCCCACTCTGCCTTTGGCACATAAGCTGGTACTTGTTCTTCTTTGGCTTTTTCGCCGACTCTTTTCTCCACTTTTTGGCGAGATAAATAAGTCGTTAGGCCTTCCATTACGACTTCGTTGCCAACTTTTGCGGTGGTAATAAAGTCAAACTGAACACCTTTATCATGCGGTTTTAATTCCCCAAATTTACATGACAGGGTTAATTTTTCAGTTACACCAATCGGTCTGGTTTGTTTAATCTGGTTACGAATATGGACTAAACCTAAAATCGGAAATGGAAAAGCTTCTGCCGTCATCATGTGCATTTGCAAACTTTGAGAAAGCACAGCCAAATAAATTGCTGGTACAAAGCCATTATTTTTAAAGCCACATACTTCGTTGTAAGCTTTGAGATGACTTTGATCAATCTCAAGACTATCAACCACATATTCAACTTGCGGCAAGATTTTTGGCCCTTTAGGCTTTTTAAAGATTAAACCTTGCACAACTTTTGGATAAGCCAATGCCGCTTTTGGTAGCTGGCTAAAATGACGAGTATTCATACCTAACCTTTTATAATTTATAGATTCTTGAATAAAAAAGGGATGCCCAAGCACCCCTTATCTTTAGCTAAGAGTGCTTAAGCGCCTAACAAGCTTTGACCACACACACGTACCACGTTGCCATTTACGCCTGTAGATGCAGTTGATGCAAACCATGCAATCGTTTCTGCTACATCAACAGGTAAACCGCCTTGTTGCATAGAGTTCATACGACGACCAGCTTCACGAATTGCAAATGGAATCGCAGCAGTCATTTGTGTCTCAATAAAACCAGGTGCTACTGCATTAATGGTAATCCCATTTTTTAGAATAGGTGCAGTAAATTTAACTAAACCAATCACACCTGCTTTAGATGCAGCATAGTTAGTTTGACCAAGGTTACCTGCAATACCACTAATTGATGATACGCAAACAATACGGCCATTTGCATTTAGACCATCGTTTTCTAACAAGTAGTCATTTACACGTTCAGCAGCAGACAAGTTAATGTTAATTACCAAGTCCCAAAGCTCAGGCTTCATGTTTGCCAAAGTCTTGTCACGAGTAATACCTGCGTTATGAACGATGATATCTAAACCGCCTTGTTTTGCAGCAGCAGTTTTAATTTTTTCGCCCGCATCAGCAGCTGTAATATCAATTGCCAATATAGAACCACCAATATCAGCAGCTACACGGTCAAGGTCAGCTTGCTGCTGAGGTACATCTAGACAAATGACATGAGCGCCATCACGCGCCAATACATGTGCAATTGCCTCACCAATACCACGGCTTGCACCGGTTACTAACGCAGTTTTACCAGCAAGTGGTTTTGCCCAATCAACATCAACGACATCTGCTTTAGAAACACGAATGACTTGACCAGACACATAAGCTGAACGCGGAGAAAGCAAGAAACGTAAAGTTGATTCAAGGTTTGCAGCAGCACCTTCATCTACATAGACAACTTGAGCCGTAATGCCCTTTTTAAATTCTTTACCTACAGATTTGATAAAACCTTCAAGTGCACGCTGGGCAATCGCCTGTTTTACAGTTTTTGCAGTTTCAGGAGTTGTACCAATCACAATAACTCGACCAGAAGTCGCAACTTGACGTGCGATCGGGTTAAAGAATTTATAAAGTTCGTTTAACTGTTCTGAGTTTTGAATACCAGAAGCATCAAATACAACTGCTTTAAATTTTGATTCTTTATCGCCTGCATTAAATGGACGTAAATTTAAACCAACTTTTGCAGCGTCTTGTTGTAGTGCAACATTATTGCCTACATAACTATCTGCATGAATATTGCTAAGTACTTGTGCAATCGCACCAGACAATACACTTGACGGCGCCGCGCCAACCAATACTGCCCCATTCACTACCGGCTGGGCATTTTCAAAACGCTCTAATGCTACAGGCGATGGTAAACCCAAATTTTTAACAACGAATTTACCAATTGGAGATTGTGTAAATGCTTGGTATTGATCAGTCATGATTATTATCTCTCAAAAAAATGATTTTCTACGACAGGCTTCATTATGTTAGGAAATGTGAAGAAACAATATGAAAGCAGTCGTTCATTAGAGTCATCCCAAATCATACTTGAGTTGATCTTTTGATGTCTTGACCTGAATGCTATCTACAATGTCATTCTAGTCAATACAGGTCTATTTGAATTGTGTTAAGGTAGCGTATAAGAATATCGTTAATATGCTTGGAAAAGCCTTATGAGCAAAACAACTCAAGAAAATCCAGCAGTCGAGAATTCTGCTCAGGAAAAAGTGTCAAATACATCAAAGTCGGCTTCTAACACGGCTAAGCGTAACAGCACTACTCCTAAAGCAGCAACTAATACACCAAAAACGACACGTACTCGTTCAACGACTGCACCTGCACGAAGCCCTCGTAATAAGAGCGCTGCTTCTGCACCCCCTTCTACATCTTCTAATGTAGCTGCAGCACCAAAAGCAACAAAAACCAAAACTTCTGTTCAACAGGATAAAACCATGAGCCAAAACACTGTTCGCCGCGTTGCAATTATTGGTGGCAACCGCATTCCATTTGCACGTTCAAATACTGCTTATTTTAAAGCATCGAATTCTGACATGCTGACAGCAGCATTGAATGGTTTGGTTGAGCGCTTTAACTTACAAGGTAAGCGTATTGGTGAAGTCGTTGCTGGTGCTGTTTTAAAACACAGCCGTGACTTTAATATGACTCGTGAAGTTGTATTGAGTACTGATCTTGCCCCTGAAACTCCTGCTTACGACATTCAGATTGCTTGTGGTACAGGCTTACAAGCTGCTTTTGTGGTTGCTAACAAAATTGCACTTGGTCAAATTGATGTAGGTATTGCAGGCGGTGTAGACACCACTTCTGATGCCCCAATCGCTGTTGGCGATGGCTTACGTAAAGTTTTGCTTGAGCTCAATGTTGCTAAAACTGGTAAAGACCGTCTTAAAGCATTAACAAAAATTGATTTTAAAAAGCTTCTTGATGCGCCAAGCAATGGTGAGCCACGTACTGGCCTTTCAATGGGCGAGCACCAAGCAATTACTGCATTAGAATGGGGTATTACTCGCGAAGCTCAAGACGAACTCGCTGCAAGCAGCCATCAAAAACTTGCTGCTGCTTATGAGCGCGGTTTCTTTGATGACTTGATCACTCCATTCTTAGGCCTTAACCGTGACAACAACTTACGTGCAGACAGTACAGTTGAAAAACTTGCTAAATTAAAGCCTGTTTTCGGTAAAGGCGAAACTGCAACAATGACAGCGGGTAACTCAACTCCGTTGACTGATGGTGCATCTGTTGTATTGCTTGCTTCTGAAGAATGGGCAAAAGAAAACGGTCATGAAGTTTTAGCTTACCTTTCTTTCTCAGAAACCGCTGCTGTTGACTTCATTGGTAAAAATGGTCCTAAAGAAGGCTTATTGATGGCTCCTGCTTATGCAGTACCTCGTATGCTTAAGCGTGCAAACCTTAAACTTCAAGATTTTGATTTCTACGAAATCCATGAAGCATTTGCATCTCAAGTATTGTCTACACTTAAAGCATGGGAAGACGAAAAATTCTGTAAAGAACGTCTTGGCTTAGATGCACCTTTAGGTTCAATTGACCGCTCTAAACTTAACGTAAATGGCTCATCTTTAGGTGCAGGCCATCCATTTGCTGCAACTGGTGGCCGTATCTTGGCAACTGCTGCTAAATTGATTAATCAAAAAGGTTCAGGCCGCGCATTAATCTCTATCTGTACTGCTGGCGGTGAAGGTGTAGTTGCAATTGTAGAGAAATAATTTCTACATCTAACTACAAAAAATAAGCACCCATTTGGGTGCTTATTTGATTTTAGGATTTATAAATTTAGTGCAGTGATGCAGCTTTTGCTTCAGGGAAAAACTTATCCTCGATATGGTCATAACACCATTGGAAAATAAAGGTATAGACCAAAATACAAAGTGTTAAACCAATATCTAAAATAAGCGCATCAATGACATTCATTTGTAGCATATAAGCAATCATCGGCACTGTTGCAATCAGCAAACCGCCTTCAAAACCAACCGCATGCAAAATCCTTACAGGGATTGTTCTTTCCCAATTATATTTATGCTCTACTTTTTCAAAGTAGTGGTTAAAAATCATATTCCAGAAAACTGAAACCACTGCCATAAACACACCGAGTGTTCCGGTTACATCCATAGGCATATCAAAAATAAAACTTAATGCAATCGCAATGATGACCAATAAAATTCCTTCATAACTGATTGCATGAATGATCCTTCTCTTGGAAATCAACATTTTTAAATACTCAATAATACTTGGATAATGTGCATTTTATTTTTATAATATTGATTAATCCAATCAGGTTCTTTCAGTTTTTTTGACAGATGAATATTAATCAAGAACAATTACTCATGTTTCAGGCCGTTATAGAAACTGGTTCCTTTTCAGCAGCAGCACGTAAACTTGGAAAAGTTCCTTCGGCTGTAAGCATGTCTATTGCCAACTTAGAAATTGATCTGGACTTAACCTTATTTGATCGTAAAGGTCGTGAGCCCGTCCCTACTGACGAAGCACGGGTGTTATATGAAAAGACTTCTCAGCTTTTGATTGAAATGAATCAATGGAAACAACATGCCCATGCGTTAAGCACAGGTTTAGAAGCTAACTTAACCATTGTGATTGTATCTGAACTCTTGCACACCAACTGGACCGATTATATTTGCCTTTTAGAGGGTCGTTTCCCTGACCTACAAATTAATATTGTTTCTGCCCCTCAAGAAGATGCTCTTCAAATGTTGTTAGATGGTTCTGCCCAACTTGCACTCATGTTTGAACGTGAGCATCTAGATAACAGAGAACAGTTTGTAGAGCTCAAACCTGAGGCTTTAATTCCAGTTATTTCAAATAGTCATCCACTCGCAAGCCAAAATCAGGTTTCTTATGAACAGATCCTCACAACACGACAAATTGTTGTGGCAAGTCGAGATGAGACATTAAAACCCGAATTACTTTTTTCGAAACATTACTGGCGTACAGATAACCATCACTCTGCTTGCTTAATGATTTTACGTGATCTGGGCTGGGGTGTTCTTCCGCAAGAAATGTTTAAAGAAAACCCTGAACTTAAAAATAAGCTTAAAATATTGAATTTATTAGATTTCACTCCAAGATTTGAATATTACGTAGATTTGGTATGGAGTCGTGAAAGTGAGCTTGGTGCCGCTGCCAGATTCCTTATTGAACATATCCGTAAGCAACGAACACAACAGGTCCCTTAAAATTATTTCAATTTAGATGCAGAACCTAAACGTTTTTCTTTGAAATATAACAATTGATATATCGACAGTATGAATAGACTTTGTGCTATAAAGAAAATATAAGATTTATTACTGAAGATGTTGAATATCAATGACTCATACAGCACTTGACCAATTAAAAACACTAACGACCGTTGTTGCCGACAGTAGCGACCTTGATGCAATTCGTAAATTTCGTCCATTAGACGCGACGACCAATCCTTCATTGATTACGGCAGCAGCAGAACAACCAGAAAGTAAAGAACTCATTGAAGATGCTTATTATCAAGCCAAAGAGGAAGGCTATAGCAACGATGAGTTAATCGAAAGAACTATTGATATTTTAACCGTAAAATTCGGTGTAGAAATTTTAAAACTGATTGAAGGTCGGGTTTCGACTGAAGTTGATGCTGCCCTTTCATATAACACCGAAGCGACCATTCAAAAAGCGCATGAATTATGTGAACTTTACAAAGGTTACGGTATTGACCAGTCACGTATTCTTATTAAAATTGCGTCGACTTGGGAAGGTATTCAAGCCGCGAAAGTACTCGAAGCTGAAGGGATTGCTTGTAACCTCACTCTGCTTTTCGGATTACATCAAGCTCAAGCATGCGCAGATGCAAAAGTAACTTTAATCTCGCCATTTGTAGGTCGTATCTTGGACTGGTACAAAAAAGCTGAAGGTGTCGATTCTTACCCAATCGAAAAAGACCCAGGCGTAGTTTCAGTTAAAAAGATCTATACCTATTACAAACAGCAAAATATCCCGACTCAAGTGATGGGTGCGAGCTTCCGTAGTATCGATCAAGTTCTTGGACTTGCTGGTTGCGATTTACTAACGATCTCTCCGGGCTTACTTACCCAGCTTGAGCAAGATACACGTACAGTTGATGCAGCTCTTGATGCAACTAAATCAAAGCAAGCAGATGCTATTGTTAGACCAGCTCAAGATGAGCAAAGTTTTAAAGACGAACTTAACCACGACTTAATGGCATTCCAACTTTTACAAGGTGGTGTTGATGGCTTTATTAAAGCTCGTGACCAATTAAGTTTTTTATTACGTCAATCTTTTGGAATTGATGCGGAAATTAAACCTTAAAAACTGCACTTTTCATACAAAATCACCGATTTTTGTTATCATGGCAAAAATCGGTTTTTTATTGGGTTTCTCGTGTTCGGCATAACAGATTTAACAACATATATTATTGGTACATTCCTAATTGTGTTATTGCCGGGGCCCAATTCTCTCTATGTGATGTCAATTGCTTCACGTTATGGCATTAAAACTGGATATATGGGTGCATTAGGTATTTTTACCGGTGATCTCATTTTAATGCTTTGTACCGTACTGGGTGCAGCCTCTTTATTAAAAGCATTCCCATGGGTATTTGTTATTCTTAAATTAACAGGTGCACTTTACCTATCTTATTTAGGCTTTAAGCTCTTACAAGGTAGTATTCAACGCTGGAAACAACGCAATCAACCACAACCTGAAATGGCTGATTTACCAGCTTTAGATAAAATTCATCCTTATAAAACAGCATTAAGCATTAGTTTACTCAACCCTAAAGCGATTTTATTTTTCTTATCTTTCTTTGTTCAATTTGTCAAACCCGATTATGCCTACCCAGCACTAAGTTTCTTAATTTTAGCGATTATTTTACAAATTATTAGTTTTAGTTATTTAACTGCATTAATCTTCTCGGGAATTAAGCTTTCAGCATTTTTTAAACAGAACCATAAAATTGCAGCAAGTAGTATTTTTTTAGTAGGGATTCTATTTTTCGGATTCGGTTTAAAACTGGCAACCTCAACAATCTAATAATCTTTATCCTAGTTTTTGCATTTATCAAGTTAAAACATAATGAACTGCTAAAATGCCAGCATGCCATCTGTTTTAACTTCATTGAGCACAAAAAATGTTCTGACTTGTCTTACCCCCGGTAAAGCAATAATTTTTTCACTATGAAATCGGTTAAAAGCAGCTAAATCTTTAACACGAATTTTTAGAAAATAATCGACTTCTCCAGCAACCAGATAGCACTCCAGAACATTCTCCAAATCACCTGCTGCCTGTTCAAATGCCTGAAAGCTATCAGGGGTTGAACGATCTAAAACTACACCAACCAGCACCACCGTATCACGCTGCACCATACTCGGATTGATCCGAGCACGCACATCTAAAATTGCCCCAATTTTAAAAAGACGCTGTGTATGATTCCAACAAGATGAAGTACTTATGCCTACAAGTTTGGCCAGTTCAGCATTACTTAAACGTCCATTCTCTTGTAAAGCGCGCATAATTTTAAGTTCAAGCACTGTCAAATTTTCAGTCTGTTCTTCCATAAAACAATATCCCAAATTTAGTAGTATTTATGAAAGGAATAATAGCATTATTCAATATTTTGAAAATATTATTTCCATTTTAAGTCAAAAATAGAAAGCACCTTCTTAAAAAAAATTGTTAGATTTACCTAGCTGAAAGCAGAGACAGAAACATATTAATTTTTCAGGGATTTAGAACATTTAGCTATGCAAAAGATTCTTCAAGATTTTTCAATTCCGGCCGTATTTGCTGGCTTTATCACTTTTTTAATAGGTATAAGTGTTTCGGCCATTTTAGTGATTCAAGCGGCTCAAGCTTTAGGAGCTTCACCCGAGCAAATCACCTCATGGTTTTGGGCTTTAGGCTTAGGTATTGGTTTATCAGGATTCATACTTTCTTGGAAATTTAAATATCCTGTAGCAACGGCATGGTCAACCGCAGGCCTCGCTTTAATTATGGCAACAGGCAGTGGCTATAGCTTAAATGAAGCGATTGGTGCTTTTTTAGTGGGTGGTTTACTGACTGCTATTTTAGGCTTTTCAGGTATATTTCAAAAGGCACTTTCATATATTCCTCAAAGCTTAACCAGTGCCATGCTTGCAGGTGTTTTACTCAAATTTGGTATTTCCCTGTTCGCCAGTTTGCAAAATGATTGGGAGTTCGTTTTATCTTTACTGGTCATTTATATAATTACAAAAAGATTATGGCCGCGTTATAGCATTGTTTTCACAGCACTTGCGGGTATTGCCCTGTGCCCTGTCTTTTTAGAATTTCATATGCCTACACTTCAGTGGTCTTTGGCTAAACCTGTTTGGATTAGTCCGGAATTTAGCTGGTCAGCACTTTTGGGCTTAGCTCTACCACTTTTTGTGATTAGCATGGCTTCGCAATATTTACCCGGAATTGCCATGATTAAAAGTTATGGCTATAAACCGCATGTTAATCAACTGATTGGCTGGACAGGTTTAACCCAAGTTGTACTTGCACCTTTTGGTTGTTATAGCGTAAATATTGCTGCGATTAGTGCGGCTGTAAGCTTAGACGATCAAGTCCACCCAGACCCAAGTAAACGATATATTGCAGGCATGAGCTGTGGTTTTTTCTACATTTTAATGGGCCTGTTTGCTGCAACACTGACAAGCTTACTCATGTCTTTTCCACATATCTTTATTGTAGCTTTAGCTGGCATTGCATTATTTGGTACGATCAGCCACAACATTGCAATCGCATTTGCTCAGGTTGAAGATCGTGAAGCGGCATTATTTACCTTTTTATGTAGTGCTTCGGGCATTCAATTTTTCGGTATCGGATCGGCCTTTTGGGGACTTATTGTAGGTGTTGTTGTATATTTTATTTTAAAACTTAAAGTCAAAAAAAGTTAATAAAAAAGCGTTCATAGTCCCTATTTTCAATGCTATGAACGCTTTTTCGTCTTATTTCTTATAGCTCTCTCACTACAACTGACTTCGCCATTTTGTCATGCCAGCCTTGTTTTTTAGCATCAAATGCGACCCAAAAAAGACCAATACCAAATACCAAAATTGATGGAATGTAGCCAATGTATCGAATAATACTCTGCATGACTGTTAGCTTATTGCCTGTTTTTTCATCTAAAACTTTTAATCGCATCAATCGTTTACCTGGAGTACCTGCAAAATACAGCCAACATAAAATTGAATACAATAAAGGAAATACATAGTTCACGATTAAATCAAACCCATAATTTTGTGGTTTCGCACTTAAGCCTGTGGCAAAGACTAAGTCATAATCCCCCTGATAAAAAATCCATGCCGCAGGAATAATTGCCAAAAAAAGAATAAGAGTATCAATAATCATTGCACCAAATCTTAACCAGAACCCTGCATACTCATACTTATAAGTCATGCTCACCTCGCTTTGTTATTGTTTAATAGCTACAAACGCTTTTACAATTTTACTTTTATCCTAAATGAAACTTTTTTATTTTTAAATACTTAAATAAATTTAAAATTTTCTACTTTTATATTTTATTGTAATAATTTCGATCAAAAAAACGTTATTACACTAATATTCACCATAAAAACTAATTTAATCTTTTTAGAACTGAAATTTTTCTTTTCAGCTCTATTGAAACAGTTTTATAGATAATTAAAAATATAAATACATATTATATTTATCTCCAGAACAAAATATCTAATTTAAATTCTGTTTTTAATAATAATGCTGAAAATAATAGAGCTAATCCAATAAAAATTAAAAAAACAATTAAACTGACTAATCCATAAACAATAACTACACTACCTAATATAGTTAAAACATAAAATATAATTACACTGAGTGTTGGCATCTCGATTTATTCCACTACTTAAAAATAAAAGCAATTTATTCTATCGAGTTTATAAACGATTGCTGTTTTCAAATGTTGGTTACACTATTAATTTGTTTCATCATAGAATAATCATGTTATTAAACTTATTTAGTGTTACTTTACTTTAATAAGCAGTGATGTATTTCACATAAATTTTATTTGATTTCAAAGTAATGCTTTTCAGTCACAAGTTTAATTTTTAAATTTTTATATAACCGCTCTTTTGAATTTTCTAGTGAAGGGACAACTTTTTCTGCAAATTTATCTTCGGTCATCAGTCTGGCATACGTTTTATAACCAACGACTAATTTTTCTGGTTCTTTACCTGTTTGACGAAACTCTTCAATGAGTTTATTGATTTTCTTTGCTGTTAAATCAGCCATCTTCATCACTCCCCCTTAGTTTACTATTTTGTTATACGTTTTCTATATGACAGAAATATGAACGGTAATTTTTTGTAATTTTCATGTAAATATTATCAATTATTCAGCAATAGCTCTTAAATTCCATCACAATCAATATGAGAATAAACATAAGTTAATGATTTAAAATAATTTTATTTAATTTTCCTTTCCTTTAGTTGAATAGATGTTTACCGAGAATGAAATATGTTAATCTTTAATTAATAAATGCTTCATACATATAACAACTGTAAATAAGAGGAATAACATTATGAATTACCAACATATTATTGTACCTGTCGATGGTTCTGAAATTTCTTTAGCAGCAGCAAGACAAGCAGCTCATATTGCAAAGGCATTTGGGAGTAAATTGACCGCTATTAGCTTAGTTGCGGTAGATCCTTTTAGCGGCGTAGATTTTTATTACATCTCACCTGTTGTAAAAGATTATTTTGTTGAAGCACGTGCCAATGCAGAAAAAACTCTCGCAAAAGTAAAAGCTTTATGCGCTGAAGAAGGTATTGATGCCGAAACTCAGATTATCCAAGGTGAAATTTCTTCAGATGGTATCTTAAAAGCTGTAGAAGGCTTAGGTTCCGATTTGATTGTCATTGGTTCTCATGGTCGCAAAGGCTTCCAAAAACTTATTTTGGGTAGTTTTGCTCAAGATGTTTTAAACAGTACCAAAATTCAGGTATTGGTTGTAAAAGAATAAAATTTTTTAGATGCAAAAAACCCAATCCTTTGATTGGGTTTTTAATAAAATAGATTGTATAAATTTTACACTAGCCAAAAACCCAGATAGAATAGTTTCTTATTCTTTCAATTTCGTGAGTCACGCCAATGAAGTAAGTCTTTTTTCTCATCATTTTTTCTTTTTTTGATGTGCAAAATAGACTATTTTTTTTGTGATTTAACGTCTCTGCTTAAAACTGCTTTTTCCTATTTTGTACATCCTGTATTTATGAGGTTTTTATGACTCAGCAGGCATGTGTAATATCACAGCTGACTTTAGAGCTTTCATCTAAAGTCATGTTTAAACAACTAAATTTTAGCCTTGAATCGAATCAGGTGTCTGCCTTAATTGGCCGTAATGGTCAAGGTAAATCTTTGCTTATGCAAATGTTAAATCAGACGCTTAAAGCAGATTCAATTCTTACTTCTGGACAAATATCTTGGCATGTAAAACATGCTTATTTACCTCAACTACATCGGTTAACGGGACTGACCATAGCTGAAGCATTAGATATCTTAGACATTTATCAAGCTTTTAAAAGAGTTGAGCAAGGTGTTGCCAACTTTGATGATTATGATTTGTTAGACGGTAAATGGGACCTCCCCACCTTATGGAATACCCTCTTAGAATCCGCTCATTTGCCCACTGATTTAGACTTTCCAGTTAACAACTTAAGTGAAGGTCAAAAAACCAAGTTGGTCTTAAGCTGTTTATTTTTAAAATCAGATCACTACTTACTTCTTGATGAACCTAGCAATCATTTAGATCAAGAATCTAGAAAATGGTTAATTGACCATTTAAGAACACACCCACCAGGTGCACTTATCATTAGTCATGACCGCACTTTGTTAAATGAGGTAGATCATATTTATCACTTAAATGAACATGGTTTACATCACACAACCGGAAACTATGAGAAATTTGATGAGCAATATCAAACTCATGTTGTAGCTTTAGAGCAAGCTGTTCAACAAAACCAACGTGATCTTAAACATATGAAGCAAAAGCAACATGATGTATTAATGAAAGCTCAAAAACGTGAACGTGCTGGCAATAAATTAAGAGAATCAAATTCTCAAGCCAAAATTTTGCTCGACTTTAAAAAGGAACAAGCGGGCCAAAGTATTGCGGCTATACAGTCTCAGCACCAACGACAAATTACAAATAGTCAAAATCACTTAAAAGACAAAAAAATGCGTCTTGAAACCGTCAAACCACAACAGTTTGTCTTCCCCACTTTTCATAAAAAATCTGGAGAAATTCTTCGGATTAAGAAACTCAAACTGAACTATGGAACTCAACAACCAATAGATTTAGCTGTATATGCCGCTCAAAAAATTCACATAACGGGTCAAAATGGTATTGGAAAGTCAACGCTGCTTAAAGCAATCAATGCACAGAAGAATCAGTCCTGTGACAGCATTCAATTATTTGTAGAGTGCTTTTATCTCGATCAAAACTTTAGCTTTTTATGTGATGAAATGTCTGTTATTGAGAATTTAACTCACATGAATAATGCGCTTTCAGAATTGGAATGGAGAAATTTATTAGGCCAACTTCGAATTCGCGGTGATAAAAGTACTTATCTCTTGTCGCAACTAAGTGGTGGTGAAAAACTCAAAGTAGCTTTATTAGCGCTTAGCCAGATACATCCTATCCCCGAACTTCTGTTATTAGATGAACCCGAAAATCATTTAGATATTGAATCTAGAGAATTATTAGCTAGTGCTATTCAGAGTTATGAAGGTGCTGTATTACTAGTTTCACATGATCAAATGTTTGTTGAAAGTTGTGGCATTTACGAGTCATTTTCTTTAATCGAGTAGTGACTATCTCTATCATTTTCAAATTTACTAGCTCTCATATGAAAGCTAGTAAATTTTATAAAATATTATTTTTTTATTTTATTTAATAATTCGACATCTAGACTATATTTCACAGTTTTATTTTTACGAGCACTATTACGCATTTGATAAACTTGAATAATATAATCGCCATCAACTGGCAAAGTAAGTTCTCCTTTCGATCCTACAGTTGAGCCAATTAATAATGCATTATCTTTACCTGGTTTTTTACCTGGTGCAAAAATATTGACATAGGCTAAATTACCAAGACTATTAATATTAAATTTTAATACTTGTCCATTCTTTACATAAATCTTGTACCTTACATCATCATAGCCATGAAATTTTCCAGTTAATGTGGTATGTGTTGAACCTTGTAAAAAATTAACTTTTTGCTCAATATTTTTAGCTAAAACAGAGAAGGATGTAGTTGAAATCAGTATAGATAATAATAAAGTTTTAATGATTTTTTTCAATTTTTAATCCTCAAAATATTTTTAAATTATTATATTAAAAATAATTTTTATAAAATTTTACTTTATGTATGATTTTGATGAGTAGTAGTTACTTTTTATAATTAGTAACAAATAGGATATCTCAAAGTTCCAGTTTTACTTTCACTTTGAGATACTCCATTTAAATAATTAAAATTTTAGAACCGATAGCCTACCCCTAAATAGGTAATCAGTGGATCAATATCAACTTTTGTTGTTGCGTGTATTAAGCGAGTTCCCGTATTTTGATTGACTACATCAATTTGTGCTTTGTTACTCAACTTTGCATAAGATACGGAAGCAACCGTATACCATGAATCATTAAAATCATAAGTAAACCCAGCAGTAAAAATAGGAGCTATCGCATCATCGGCATCAACATTAACAACCATTTTTCCACTCGATTCTTTACGGTCTAAAGCTGCTCCTGCTTTACCATCTAACACATTCTGAATCATATGGCCTGCGGAGACTAAATCAGAACGAATCCCATCATTGAGTTTAATATCATTAAAATGGGCATACATTAAACCAGCTCCAATATAGGGTCTAAACTTATTTACGCCACTTTTACCAAACTGATATTGTGCTTCTATGGTTGGCGTCCATGCTCGAATAGATGCAGCTTTAGATTTATTCCCTAGGTTGGTAATTGGAATCGCTTGACCTAAGGTAAAGCCGTCTGGGAAAAGATATTTCACTAGGTCATTGGGAGACATTGCGACTCCGCTTAATGGTGCTAAGATTTCACCTTTGCCTTTAACATCAACTTTAGGTGGAATTCCGCCAATAAATTGTAAAGACACATGATCATTAAGATAATAGTTAAATGTTAAACCTAATGTATCTACATCATCAACTTCTAGTCCCGCATCTTGCTGTTGCCAGCTTTCCAATCCCTCAATTCGCGCTGTACCAGCAACTTCAGCTAGAATATTCCCGTTACCGTCTGTAAGTTGATCTTGGATTTCGGGTTGGGCTAGAAACTCAGTAAGGGTTTCTTTTAAATTCCAAACCTCTCCACCCATATCAGTCATAGTGGCATTCGGATCAACCGAATTTAAAAAACTGGTTGTTGAAATAGTACCGACTTTAGCTACGGTTCCATTTTTAACAGCGGTATTAATATTAAATGGATTAGCTTTACCCTGTGGCATTACATGTAGCCAACCAGCAGAGACAGAGAATCTTTTAAATTCCTGCGCATAACTCATGCTTGTGATTACAGATAATGAACTCAATATTGCTATTTTTATTACTATTTTTTTCATTTTTATTCCATCCTAGAAATATATTGCTGATTTTGCAATATATGTATGGAATATAGACAAGTTGCCGTTTTTATCAATCGGTATATTTTTTAAACAGAATTAATTTAGACAAACCCATCAATTTATCTCATTAATTACATGAAATAGTTATCTAATTTTTCTGACAAATGGTAACACTATGCAAATTTATAATTTAACGATTGGTAAAATAATTCAAAAGTAAAAATAGTCAGATTTTAATACTCGTCCGCTTTTCTGATTGAACCAATTAGATAGAAATGAGGTCGAAATTTAACTCCACGCCTCACCCCACAATAATAAAAAGTTATCGTCTTTCAAAAGAAAACTCCTAAAAATAGGAGTTTTCTTTTTTGTTTACTTTGAGCAGTTTTTATACAAATGATCTAGTTTTATTTAACACGCTCAATCTTAAAAACCTCAATATCGGTAGGCTTAAGTCTATGTGTGTCCACCTCTCCCACAACACGGACTTTATCTCCGGCTTTTAGTTGTAAAGGTTTCCATAAGTCATCATCTATATCAATTACAATTGATCCAGTTGCATCTTTAAACTCAAAATGATCACCAGCAATATGCTTTACGATGGTACCTGTTAACGTAACACCAGACTCATCAGCCAAGGTTTTTGCTTTAGACACCGTGACTACATTTTTTGTCGCTTCTTTCAATAAGGCGGCATCTGGTTTAGCCAATACCGCATTGCTACCCAATAAAGCCAACCCAGTGAGTGTGGCTAAGAATATTTTTTTCATTACGATGACCTACTTTTAATGTTCTTAGTTATATAAACAAATTCTTTTAAAGTTATAGATTTAGCTTTTGTGGTTTTTTGTATCTTATTAGAGTCTTTGTTTAATGAGGATGAATAGAAACACCAAATATTTTCTTTAAGTTTTCTCTTCCAACAACCATTTTCTAGCCTATAGCTTTATCGTTAATTTACTTAAGAAAACGCTTTCCTTAAGTAAATTAAACTCAGCATTAAAATATCACTTAATTGTTAAGCAACAAGTTGTCCTAAATTCGATAAAATATTTATGGCTTCCGTTTCATCCTCTGTTTGCCCAACAATCATTCGGTCATATGAAATTCCACCAATCTCAATATAAATTTTCGGATGTGGAAGTTGAGGGATATAAACTTTTAGTGGTTGATAAAGAGCTAGAAGATAACCAAATGAATCATAAGGATAATGATCATTTTTTAATGTCTTCTTTATCACAACATAAGTATTCAAAATATCTAGAATAAAACCATATTCATTTTCAGAATGAAATTTAGCGTCCATACCCACCTCCTTGATTAATTAATATTTTTATAATCAAATTTAAAGGTTAAATTTCTGATCTGATGGCATTTGAACCAATTTACTTTAAATATAGAGTTATATTTAAAATGATTGGTGTTGGATTTAAATATATTTAAAACCTAGCATATTAGTCAACATATTTTGAACAGCACCATTAAAAATAAATATTGTGAGTTACAAATCACACTTTAAAGTGGAAATAAAAAGATATAAAAAAGCCCATCTTACGACGGGCCTAAGCATTCATCTAGATTATGAATCTTTGTCCATTGAATGAGGGGTTGTCGTTTTATCTTGCTGTTTTGTATCGTTTTCACCTTGGCAAGCGCTCACACTTAAAGAAATAATCGCAGCTAAACCTAAGGTAGCCATAATTTTTGTCATACTTCGCCTCATGAATTGTTCAGATAGTGAGTTAATAAATACTTTTTATTAGTTTTACGATCAGCATAGGTTTCTAGGCTTTTTTGTAGATTTAGCGCAAAAATGTAAAGCTCTTTAGTTTTACATTTAAATATCAACTTAAGATTTGACCATTAAACGTTAACTGAGTGTCTGAGCGTTTTAATGAGTAATTCGTATAAATGATCTACAGCCTTCGACTCTAACGATGACCTACTCCGATAAACCGCAGCCTCCATCGGCTCTAAAGGTCCGAGGCCATGATCTGCACCTAATATGGTTAAATGCTCAGGAGCGCTACACTGTGTGAACACGGCGATTGCTAAACCGCTTTCAACTGCTGCAATTTGGCCCGCTAAACTTGAACTGTTGTAGACCACACGATAACGGCGCCCTTGTAATGCTAAAGAATGAATAGCGCTCTTTTTGGCTTGGCTCGTACTTTCGTAAACTGCAATTGGAAGTGGGTCTTCTCGCCAAAGTTCAAACTGTGGAGACCCTACCCACACCATCGGTTCATGGAATAAAAGTGTTCCTTGACGAGCGTTATCTCTCGAAATTAATGCCAAATCTATATCACCACTTTCTACCCGCGGAATTAAAGACGTAGATTGCTCACAGATCAACTCGATTTCAACACCTCCATAACGTGGTGCAAAACGCTTGAGTACGGGTGTTAAATATTTAGCAGCATAGTCATCAGGTACTCCAAGGCGTATACGTCCCTTCAATTCATCTCCATGAAATGCCATTTGTGCTTCTGCATGTAAATCGAGAATACGGCGTGCGTAACCTAAAAGTAGCTGTCCTTGCGACGTTAATTCAATTTGTCGGTGCGTTCGTATTAAAAGTTGGCAATGTAGAGCTTCTTCTAATTTTTTCAATTGCATACTAACAGCAGATTGCGAACGATATAGCTCAGGCGCTGCATTTGACAATGAGCCTGTATCTACTACTGTGACAAAACACTTCAGCCAATCAATCTGTAGGTTTTTTAAAGTCATTACAATTTATCTATTCGATTTTCAAATAGTATATAAAAGAATTATGCGCTTTTCTTTACCTATTCTCTCTCCCATACTGAAATCATAATAAGTTCAAAGCGATTTATTTGTCCTATTCACAATTTTAACCAAGATCAGTACATGATTAATGACTGAATAACACATTAATAGCTGTACTTACTAACAATTTTATCACTTCGTATTTCTTAGGTATTACACACTAGGAGGAGGTTTTATGCGCCTAAATAAACAGATGCTTGCATCACAAAGTGCAACATCCGCTTTTGTTTTACTCTGGGGTAGTGCCGCAATTTTTACTCGATGGGGGTTAGATAATGCTTCGCCTATAGCATTATTAATTCTGCGGTTTTCTACTGCTTTGATTGTTCTGTTCGTATTTGCTCTTTTTAGAAAACGACTTTTACCCAAACATGGAACTCGAAAACAAGTTCTGCTGACTGGGTTGCTTATTATTGCAGGTTATTCAATTTGCTATTTTAAAGCTATGGCCCATGGAGTCACTCCTGGCTTAATGGCAACAATTATGGGAATACAGCCTATACTCACGCTTTGCCTTATGGAAAAGAATTGGCAAAAAGAAAGACTGCTAGGATTATGCATCTCTTTAGCAGGGCTCATACTTTTAGTATGGAAAAGCCTGACACTGTCTTTTATTGCTCCAATTGGTATGCTGTTTGCCTTAGCTGCTCTCATCTGTATAACTTTTGGGGCCATAATGCAAAAGAACATTCAACAAGCCCCGACTGATGTCTTACCGCTACAATATGTCATCAGTCTTATCGTCTGCTTATTTATAGTTCCCTTTGAACATTTTGAAATAACGTGGAATTCACAACTGATTATTTCAGTCTTATTTCTTGGAATTTTAATTTCTGTAGTTGCTCAGCTTTTACTTTACCGACTTCTAAGTCAGGGCAATATTGTAAATGTGACAAGCCTGTTCTATCTGGTTCCTATCGTGACTGCACTTTTAGATTTTCTAATTTTAAAAAATAAGTTACCACTAGCAGGTTTAATTGGGATGATTGCAATTTTGCTAGGCTTAATGCTCGTATTTAAAAAGAAATAATTCTTAAAGATTTTAGGGTAAACCCTCGATTGAGGGTCTTATTTTTAAATACGAACTTAGACCAATTTTTTCCAGCCAGTGCCGATTTGAGCTAAAGCGGGTAATTCATCACTATTAAAAACATTAAAATTTTGGTCAATCGCAAATCGGTAGATAGGTATAGAATCAGCTTCAGTTTTCTTAAAGAAACTGAAGTTTTCAGTAAAATGATAATTGCCAGCTTCTGTAGATTTTATTGCTGTTCCTGACGGTATATGAATATAACTTTCACACACTACTTCAACGTTCTTTCCATCAAGATCCTGATATGAAAATTTCATGCTTCCATCCTTTTTAAATTTTTATGATTGAGAAAAACTTAACATGCTATTTGATTCGATTATGGAAACTTTTTTCAACTAATTGTTTAAGTGTGTATATTTAGTTAAAACTAGAATATTTTTTAAAGATAAAAAAGCTAATCAAATATTAAGCACCTTTCAAACACTTTAGTTAAGTCTATTGAAAGACTATATGAATAATTAAGAAGTTATTAAATATCTGTCATAAGTTTTCTTCTTTCTTGCTTCAATTTCAGATATACTGCACTTAGTATGAGATGAGCCTTATATAGTTCATTGCTAGATCAATGAACGACTAAGCCCTTCGCTTTCGAGCAAGGGCTTTTTTAATACCTATAATTTGAGAAAATTATGCCTATATGAACTGTTCGGTCGACCATTGGTTTGCCTTTATAGAGCAGGTCTGTTAGATTGGTCTTGTTCATCAACTCCTATTGTCGATGAATACTGAAGCCTGATTCGTAGCATCAGGCTTTTTTACGCCTAAAACTTGTATAAATGATCCAGTCAAAATGATGACATACGATCTCGGCGTGACCTGAAACAAAGTAAATAAAACTATAAAATAAACTGCACTATCTTACTTTTAGCCAAGAGCCAACTTCTTTTAGCATCTCAACTAGACCGTTTAATTTCTTACCATCTTCAGTCAATGAGTACTCAACTTTAACAGGAACTTCCGCAAAAACTTCTCTGTTAATAAAACCTTCTTCCTCTAAAAAACGTAACTCTAAAGTTAACATTCTTTGAGAAATATTAGGAATTGCTCGTCTTAACTCATTAAAACGCATAGGTCTTTCGATGAGAAATGAAATAATTAACATTCTCCAGCGACCACCCAATACTGTCATTGCCTCTTCTACAGAACAGCCAGAAATATTATCTTTCATTGTCTAATTAGGTATAAAAAATATACCTATATAACAAAATAGTGCCTAATTTACAATCTATACCTAGTGATGAATAATAGTTTTTTATCACCAAATGACTGGCTTATATGATGGAATATAAAGAAGTTGCTAAAAAAACGATTAATCATTTGTACTCAGCACATGCATCTATACGAACCTCTGGCATTGATCCTCAAATAGTTGCTTTAGCTGAGTTGTATGTGTCACAAATCAACGGCTGTGCTTACTGCTGCGCTTTTCATGCTCAAGAATTAAGAGATATGGGAGTAAGCCAAGAAGTCATTGATAAAATTCCGGGCTATAAACACTCGAATGTCTTTTCAAAGAAGCAGTTTCTTGCTCTTGAACTTACAGAGGCAGTCACTTTTCTATCTGAAAAAATTGAAACTGTAAAAGCTCATTTAGCCGAGTATTTTAATGAACGAGAGATTGTAGAGTTGACCACCAGCATTTCACTCATGGGAGCATTAAACAGGCTCAGAATCACCTTAGGGGATAAAAGTTAATCCATTCAATTTCCATATGAAAAAGCCCTGACCATTCGAGGCTTTTTCATGTTTTTTTAACCAGATTTAATAAAAAATTGAGACAACTACTTTGATGATAAAAACAATTTCTTTTCCATTGCACGGCGATTAACCAGCCCCTGCAAACGCTTACCACCTGCATTTACCCATACATCAAACTGGTTTGCTGCTTCTGTGTAATCGCCTGAATTTAACTTTTTGAGTAAGGTCGAATGTTTAAAGGCACCTACCCCAATGTTATAAGCTAGAGAGACTAGTGCATCGAATTGATTCTGTTTTAAAGGCACTTTTACAGAACTATTTACTGCACGCTCAAATATCTTTAAATCATGCTGCATATAAGCTTTAGCCTGCTCAAGAGTGCATCGGTCTCCTTCACTTACACGCTTACCATTAGGGTATCGCGTCGTGCCATATCCAATAGTCCAGACGCCAGTACCGTCATCATAAGCACTGAGTTTTAACCCTTCAAAATTACAGATTTGGTTTACACCTTCCACACTAAGAGACATCTCATCAACCGCGATACCTATCAATTCATCGCCATGATCAGTTGCCGTAGCAATGAGGTGATCTGCTGTAGCATCTTGCTGAGGCTTGGCAGTAAAAATTTTGCGGAGAAAATCCAATATTTTTTGCATTTAATGCCCTGTTATTTACTTTTCTCTGTAACCCAAAGCGTAATATATCCTTGAACTACAGGCTGCCCATCCGCTCTATAAGCATTAACTTTTATTTGCATATCTCCCACCTTCCATTCCTCATCAATTGTTGCCACTAATTTAATATCAGAATCTGCCTTGGCGACATAATTTACGCTCATGCCTTTAGGTAACCATCTTAAATGTTGAGGCACAGATGCTTCAGCTAACACACCCATGACAAATTCCAGCCCATTACATATCGCAATCACGTGTACCGTCCCGATATGATTTTCGATTGATTTATTTTTTTTGATCGAGGCTTCACACACATCTACATCTAATTTTTGGATAATTGGATTTACAGTCTGAAAATATGGAGCAACTCGACTAACGACTTTTGACAATAGCGTTAATCCACCCGGTACGGTCTTCAAAGTCCTAAAAGCGATCAGAACATCATTGACAGGTGGAACTGCTTTATTTTTGATTTTGTTGGTAAATGTAGAAATATAATTACTCATAGTTTTACTTCAATTCGAGAATAAATCATTCAATAAATATATATGTACACATCCCTACACTCATTGCTTAGGTATTAATTTTTTGAGTCATTAATGATAATGATTGAATAACCTCTAGCATATCGTATTGTTCAGATAAAAAATCAAACCTATTAAAAATGCCCAATATTGAATTGGGCTTTGAGTTATTGTTCGATTTCGATGGGATCGCCATCTTCAGGGCGAATGTGTCGCTCACCATCATCTGCAGGATCTACGCTTGATCCATCTTTTGTAATGCTGTTATACAACTCATCCTCTTTTTTATCATCGATAAATTCTTCATCGGCAAAATCGAGAGGCTCTTCATCATCGTCAAAATTTAAGGGTTTTTCTTCATCTATCATGAGATTCATCCTTTACTTAACTTGTGTCACTCCATGCTTAAATAATTAACGGATACATTCAACACCAAACAATCATCATTTGTGTAACTGACACTTTAAGATACATTTATTCCGCTAAAAAGCGGTTAATAAGCTCTTACGAATTAGCTTTTATTATTTTCAAGATGGTTCAAAATACTACTAATTTTTAAAAGTAAGTAACCGAACAGTAGTCCATTAAATATAATGAAGAGACCTACTGTAATCATTTCTTTAGACCAGATTTGAATAATATCTAGATTATCATTTCTTGTTTCAACTTGCCCATATGACAAAATAAAGGCAATTCCTGCAACAATTCCAAATAAAATTACGCTCCACGCTACAACTGAAGTTGCCTTACTTTCTTTAACAGATTTCTTTGCTTCATTCATACTTTGTCTTTGAACATATTTATGGATTCACATATTTTTTATATTAGTTTAATACCTGTTTAAAGTTTTGTTTATGTTATGTTTTGATAGCAATGTAACTAATTTATATATTTTGTTTACCAATAAATAAAATGTTTTATTTGCTCTGTAAGACAAGAATGAAATAATGCTTTTTATTTTAAAGAAAACCTTCATAGTAATTAAACTAACTATTTTAGATTTTTCATGAAACTAGAGAGCAAATTTAATATACCTTAATAATTTTAAATTCGCTCCTAATGATTAAGAAGAACTCATTTATTTCGCCTGAAATTTCATATTGAATCTTCTTGCTTGTTTTCTTACTTCTGGGTTGGAAGGCAAAGCAAATGGACTTGCACGCCAGATCGCTTTTTCAATACTTGTTTTAAATTTTTGTTCTTCTTTATCTAAAAAGATGATTTGCTCAATTTCCCCACTATCGCTTAAAAATACTTTAACGCTTGCACTCATCCCTGTAGAAGACTCTGGAACATCCCATATTTTATAAATTTTCTTTTGATATTGTTTTTTATATTTATCAGCCTCAGAAGTGATTTTATTATCAGTCACTTGAACAGGAGTGGCTTGTTTATGACCAGTAGTACACCCAACCAATAAAAATAAGGAAGCAATAATAGTGAAGTTTTTCATTTTAAATACCTTTTTCAATAACTAAAATTTAACAGTTTAAAATTTAAAAAACCACCCGAAGGCGATATTAATCATTAATTATTCCTCGTCAGCAAAGGTGGTAAGCTCCCCTTATTTCACCTTTGCTTAAATTAATGTTTTATTTTTCTTTAAAAAGGGACTTCATAACGGATATTCATGTTTGAATTTTCTGGAATATTATAGATATCTTGATCGGTAAAAATTCCGTGTTCAGGTGTTTTAAAACTATTAAAGGCTTTATTTTCTGGAACAATTAGAGGTTTATTTAAGTAATTTTCTTGAGAATTATATGTAGATGAAGCACAGCCAATCAGCTCAAAACCCAATAAAGATATAACTAAAAACGTCTTCATAAATTTCGCCAACTATTATAAAAACCACGCAATTTAACAAATTGAATCGCCATTGTCACACCAACACTGTTTAGCTTAACTTAACAACAAATTTATAAAGAAGTATTTTAAAAAATTAGAATCTGTTACGGGACAAATATTAAAATTAGATAATGGACAAACACTCTAAAGTTAAGAATTTTAGATTTTATTTTATATAAAATTCTTTGTGTGAAGCTTTCAATAGAACTTCACACAAACCTGTCGATTCACCCTATTATTGACCAAATGATCAAATCCACTCAAAATTCAATCTTCAAAAAACCAAATTTAATGTTACAATACAGTGATTTAATCAATTTCAATTGGACTTCAAAAGAAATGAATAGATTGTTATTAACTTTTTTATTTTTAAATATTAGTCTTTTTTCTCCCGTAGCTTTTTCTGAAACAAACACGTTTCAAATGAAACAAGAATATAATCACCCTAACTTTAATCAGCATAAAAGCATGCTTGCAGTAAACGTGAGTTCTCAAGACCATAAATTTAATGGGCAACCAAAAGAGTTTTCTAATTCTGGCGCAAATCATCAAAATGTAGATTTTTTTGAAATTGCAAAACAATATCAAGAAAAGGAAGCTAAGCCGTCCTACTCTACTGATGAAACAGTCAATATGAGTGATCATGAGCGTAGTCTTTACTACATTAGAAATCATGATAATGTGAATATTCAAAGAGAAATTCATGGTCAGCAGTTTAAATCGCTAAAACAACAGCGAGATAAAGGCGTCATTTCCAACGATGTATATAAAGAAAAGGTCTACAAAATCTTAAGCCAACCTTCTTTTAAATAAGTTAAAAGCCCTCGCTAGAGGGCTTTTTTGAATATTATTTTGCTGCTTGTGGAGTATTTCTAAAACTAATCGCCATACGGTTATATGCATTCATCAAACTAATAGCTATCGTTAAATCAACCAGTTCTTTTTAATCAAATACAGAATGGGTAAGTTGATAAACATCATCAGGTACTCCGGTTGTAGAGACTTTAGTTACTGATTCAGCCCAAGCTAAAGCAGCTCTCTCCCTTTCATTAAATAGATGACCACCTTCTTGCCAAGCCTGAACTAAAGCTAGTTTTTCAATTGCTACGCCTTTCTTGATTAAATCTCTCGTATGCATGTCTAAACAATATGCACAGTTATTAATTTGCGATATGCGTAGATAAACCAATTCAACTAGCTCTGCTGCCAAACCGCTTTGCATTACGTAGCTATAGACACCACCTAGAGCTTTAACACCTGCTGGAGCGACCTGATTATAATCAATACGTTGAACCATAATAGACACCTGTTTACTTTCAATTATTTTACTGGGGTAACTAATTCTTTATCGTCAGTATCTACAACAAATACTGCCAATAGCTTTGCTGGTTTAGTCTTACTTACATTGCGACTAATAGAATGAACTGCTCCTGGCTCTTCAAACCAACTCTGACCTGCCTGATAAATTTTTGGCTTCTCATTATTCACTTTAGACTCAATGCTACCCTCAACCACATAGGCATATATAAAAGATGATTTCGCATGAGTATGAGGAATAGAAGCGCCACCAGGCGGATAATCCACCTCTAAAGCGATAAGAGACTTGCCCGGTATATTAGAAATTGCATGTTCAAAATTAGGCGTAACTTTTTCCACTGGCTCATGTGCCATAGATGGTGCAATACTCGCAAGCATTAGACCTATACCTAAAAAGAATCTGCTTTTGATTATTTTCATTTCAAATTAAACCTACATACAGATAGGAAGTTGTTTTTATTTTATAGATCCGTAGTATAAATTCATGAACCAAAAATGCTTTAAAAGGCTGTACCACGAATGTCCCAGCGGCTCAAAATTAATTTAGATCGCAAATTAAAGATTCCGTTAGCCGAACAAATACGCCTTGGGATTGAACAAGCCATTATTTCTGGAACGCTACAACTAGGTGATCGTCTACCCTCATGGATCGATTTAGCCAGTCAACTTGGTGTTTCTAGAGGTACCGTAAAAGTTGCATACGAAAGACTTTCCGATGGTCAATTTATCATTGCGTCCAGATCACAAGGTACACGTGTTGCCTACCAAGCAGTTAAGCCACCCTCTATTCAAGATGACTATAAAAATAGTTCGTTTACACAGATGTATTTAGATATGACAACTGTGCAGGGCATTTTTCAATTAGGCGTCCCCTCAAAAGAAATCTTTCCAGCAAAGTTATTTTCAAAAATCAGATCAAAATCTGTTCGCAATGAATCTAGTGGGTGGCCTAGCTATCCAGACGCTCGGGGTGAACATGGTCTTCGTCGAGAAATTGCTGCTTATTTAGCTCTATCAAGGGGCATTCAATGTATTCCTGACCAAGTATTTATCACTTCTGGTTTCTCTGGTGGGCTGGGCCTTACATTACATGTTTTAGGATTAGGAGGAAAAAAGGCATGGGTTGAAGATCCCGGTTTCCCTTTCTCTAAACATGCACTTAAAGTTGGAAGACTGGAAATATGTCCAATTCCCGTTGATAAAGATGGGATAGATGTAGAGTTCGCAATGAAAAATGTACCAGATGCCTCCCTTGCATTAGTCACACCGGGACAGCAAGCACCTTTAGGAATGTCACTTTCTTTGACCAGACGATTAAAGTTACTTGATTGGGCTAACCAGAATGGAAGCTGGATTATTGAAGATGATTATTTAGGAGAATTACAATTAGATGGGCGAGCAGCACCCGCTTTATTTTCATTAGATACTGCTGGAAGAGTTATTCACTTAGGAAGCTTTAGTAAAACAATTAGCCCCAAATTACGGATTGGATTTGCGGTTGTACCTTTTCACATGATTAATCACTTTGCAGAAACGACAGCAACTTTAGTACCGGCTCCATCTCCATCTTTACAACTTTCAATTCAAGAGTTTATGCATGAAGGTCATTTTTTAAGACATTTAAGACGAACAAAAAGAACTTATAGTACTCAGCGCGATGAATTAATTAAGTGTTTAAAACGATTTAATCTGCAAACCTATACTGCTGGCTTATCCGTACTCATTAATTTACCGCCCTCTTTATCTGATCAAAAAATTGTGAAAGAAGCATTAGCTTTCAATCTGGCTCCCTCTCCATTATCACTTTGGTACCAAGACCCTAAAAATGCTGTTTCAGGTTTAATGTTAGGTGTTGCAACCTCACCTTTATCAAAAGTAAATCAGTCATGTGAACAGTTAGTGCAAATCATCGAACAAAATAAAGTTCAGTCATAGAGCTATTAATGGTCCCGTCTTCTCATACTTTCTATCTACAAACATCTTTTGACTTTTAAAGCTAAATCAAATTGAACAAAAAGCCCTCTTCTGAGGGCTTTTCTAAAGGCATTAAACACTAGAGTATTAATCAACCTAAACAAGCATCGACATAAAATATTCTAATAACTTATCTCTTTCATCGATCTTATTTGCACTTAAAAGTTGAACCATTGCCCCATCAATCACAAATAAAAACATGTAAGCATCTTCAACTTTGGCTGTAACTTTTACGGTTAAAAGTAGCTTATAAATTTCGTTAATGAACCAATTTCGGTAGTCAATGACGAGTTTATAGGCCGCTGGATAAAGCTTTTCAATTTCAAAAATCGCTTTAAATGGCAACCGATAAAAGCCGTTTAAGTTTGCATGTAAAAAGTAGATTTTCTTTAACTTATCGAAAACCATAAGTTCTTGGTACGAATGAATAATAGACAACACCTCATGTTTTAATGCGTCTTTTTGAAAAGTCAGAGACATCTCAACCAGTTTTTCTTTAGAGTGAAAGTAATTATAAAAAGTGGCTTTTGGAATTTTGGCTTCACTAATAATTCGGTCGATACCAATGTAAAACCCATGTTGATTAAATAAATCTTTTGCCGCGTGGAGCACTTGTAGTGCTCTAAATGAAGCTTCTAAATTTGGCATAGACATACCGTTTAAAATAATTTTTTGTTGTATATAAAAGAGATAGAAATACCGTCACTCTTAAAATGAGCGCTAAAAACAGGCATGCGAAAACGACACAAAAGTGGTGTGTTCGCCTATCTCAGGTTTTATTGTTGCTATGATTTTTTAGTCGTAATGATCTAAAGGTGTAGAAAACCTAGAGTCGATTAAACCGTTTTAAAAACTGTTTAAATGGTATGAATAGAGAGAATTTGGCAAAGGCCAAGAAATAAGAAGAATTAGTACGCATAGCGGACTCCTAGATGAAATAGAAGTTCTACCAGATCACTGCTAAATGATTATGGTGGCAGAACGAAGAAGGGTTAGCAGACCAGTCATCTAGGAACCGGCACGCCCGAAGGCGTCCCTCCTCCGTCCTACCGCTACGAAGGGAGACGAACGAGTTCGACACCAAAAAATTGCTTTTCTGATGTCCTAGATGAAAACGGTCTGCTAAAACCGACTGGCAATGTGGCCAGCAGGCAAAGAATAATCGTAGAGGTTTTGAGTGTCAATGTTCAAAAAGAAAGAATCAAAACATTAGATATAAAAAAGCTCTTTAAATAACAAGAACTTTAAATATTGAAACTTACTTAGTCTCTTTAACATGAAATGACTGTATAAGCCGAGTTAAATTATTTTCTATATTCTGCCAATCAGCTAAATGCATATCACTGTAATGTGCGGTAATACTCATCGGCAGTCCCTTCACATTAAAAGTATGACTACAATAGTATTGCTGATTTGGTTTAGCATAGTCCTCTAGAATAGCCTGTTCAGGATCTGGTTTACTTAATAAATAAGTTCGAGCAAAAGTACTACAACTAATATAAGAGACTATATTTCCATCAGCGTCTTTTTTAAAATAAATCTTATAATGATTATAATCCTCTGTTACATCATCAGGATATTTCTTTCGCCAATCCTTATAAACAAGAACTTTATAGAACCCGCCTGGTAAATTAGGATCTAGTGATACCACTTCTGTTAAGCCTAATTCTAGAGCTGGTTTAGTTTGTATATATTTAATTAATTTTGGCGTTTCAAAATACTTCTTCGGATGAAACACTGAACTTAAATTTATACCCATTTTAATTTCTGCGGCACTAGCATTTATGTTCTTATATATCCAGCTATTTAAGGAAAACCAAATTACATACTTATGAAACTCTTGCCAGTCCTTAGGTATTTCATAATCAGCTCTTACTGATTCAGGATTAAAAATATGTAAATTTTCTAATGTTTTTCCTTTGTACTCAGGTAAAAGAACTTGAAAAAGTTCAGTACATTGAAATCTATCACATAAGGCCTTGCCGCTCTCATATCTTTGCTTTTCTCTGAATTCCAGATCTTTCTTTCGTGAAGATTCAGAAATAGCAGTTGCATCCATAAGATAATTTGCTGGAATATCTAATATGACTCCATTAGGGTCAAATTCAGATGGCCAAATCTCTCTATACAATGGTGGATGTAAATAATATTCTTTAAATAAAATCTTTTCTTTGTAATTGTGATATTTGCCATAACCAAAGATTGCAACTAACAAAAGTATCAGTAAATACCTCTTCTTAAGAAGAAAAGATATTGAGGAAGCTTTTTTCATAAAACCTCTCCTGATAACAAATTCAATTCTTTAATTATCTTAAATAAATTCATTCTTTTAATTTAATTTTATTTAATGTTGTACATAGAGCTTTCTTATCTGCTTCTTTAAGTTGAGGATGCTGAACAGACCACATGTAGCCACAGCTATGAGGTGCTTTGTTATTATTTTTCTTAAGTTCATAGGCAATATTTTTTAAAAGCTCAGTATTTAGCGTACTAATTTTTAAACGTACTTCTGCTAAATCTTGGGGCTTCCAATTGGTTTCCGGACTCGATAACCAGTCTGCTCGATATCGGTACTGAATTGCCTTAGCAACATTCATTTGAGTCACAATAAATGGCTTCACTGTTTCGCTATTTAAACCAAAAGATTCAGCTTCGGAAACAGATTGATCGAGAACTTTCTTTTCTTGATTTAAATCTTCAATCGGCAAATGCTGCTCTGCTTTATAACCCGCTACATCCTTCATATAAGATAAGCGCTCGTTAATTAAACGGGCAGTCTGATCATATTGATATGCTTGCGCTAATGAAGAAAAGCCCATGAAAACTGCCAACGTACAAATCGCTTTAACAGCTTGCTGAACACGCTTAATTTTTACCATGTAATACCTATCGAAATTATTGTTTTGTCATCATTCCAGATCAGTACTGTATTTTAACAACATACGAAAGTAAAATTTCAAGATAGGCTAAGTTCTTGGCTCCATGCCGAATCAGGCTGCTGATAGATGTGTTGGCACACTTGCTTTACAGATGAAATAAAGTGCTGGTTTTGTCCATTCCATTTCTCAACCATACAATAGGTGATATGAATGCCTTTAGGTTGAAACTCTCTTGCCAATGACTGAGATAAAGCGCGAATGCCCGCAAACATGCTTTGGCTTAATACATCATAATGAGTCGGGTTGCTAAATGGCGCTCCAAGAAAAATAACTGTGCCCCGCTGTTGTTTTAGCATAGGCTTAATCACAGCTTGCGCTACACTCACTGCACTTAAACCTGTGGTCTGCCAATGGTGTTCAATCTCTTCTAAAGATAAAGCCTCAATATTTGGCGAAGATGAAAAGTTCGGCTGAAACACACACAGTTCAATTGTATGTCTGTGACTGGAAATATAACTCAACAAGCTTTTTAAATGATCAGCATTTACCAAGTTCAAATGAACTGCTGTTACGCCATCATTTATAGAATGGGCTTGCATATTCTGTACGGCTGAATCATGCACAACTTGATAAAGATGTAATGGAGAATGTGCATTTTTATCTAGGATTACAAAGTCACGCTCGATCAAGTGTAAGTCATGACCAGCAACGACAACACAGCCCTGCTTTTTTTGAAATCTCTGACATATTTTTTTTAGCATTTTAGTCTCTCAAAATTTTTCTTGATAAGGGCGTAAATCCAACTCATGTGTCCAAAGCTCAGGCATTTGTTGGTAAAGCATCCAATAGTTTTCTGCAATTGCATCAATATTGAGCCCACCCGTTCCACGCGTAAGACGGGCTAAACGCCCTAGGCCAAATAATGCTTTATTCACTCTATCGCCATCGACCATTCCATCAATAATCACATGAGCAATATGTATGCCTTGTGATTTATAGATTTGAGCTAAATTTAGTGCATAAGCTCGCAAGGCAGATTTACCCATCGTAAAAGCTGCAAAAAAAGGCTTTCCGCGCAAAGAAGCACTCGCCCCAGTAAAAATAAGCGTACCGTGGTTTTGATCTTTAAAGATTTTTAGACAGCTTTGAGAAACTAAATACGCCGATAAAAAAGTGGATTGCCACATTTGAGTAAAAAACGATAATGGACTGCGTAAAAATATTGAAGGAATATTCCCTCCCACATTATGAATTACAGCAGTAATGCGCTCATTTTGACTGGTGATTGTGTCAAACAAAGCTTGTACTTGCTTTACATCTTCTGCATCTAAACGAAATGCGACAGCGTCACCACTTTTCGAATGGATTTCGGCAGCCACTGCTTCAATTTTTTGGAAAGTACGCCCAGCGACATAGACTTTTAAGCCTTCTTTTGCAAAACGATGGCACACAGCTGCACCAATACCTTGTGATGCCCCAACGCCAATAACAACTACACAATCTAATATTTTATCTGGTGTTGCTAATGCCATAATCGTTTCACCCTGTTTGTTTTTTATACCATAATGCAATAGACGGACGATCCAAAATTTCTTTACGAAACTTTTTGCTTGTGCGAATCACTTCACCTAGTTGAGCGACAACAGCAATGTCAGCAATTGTCTGAGAGTCTCCAACCAACCACTCACTTTGTGATAAGACTTGTTCAATGCGGCCTAAGTGTCTTCTGAACTCTTCTTCAACATGCTCAGCTTTCATTCGGCCTAAACCCTGAAAGAAAAGCTGTGTTTTCAATTCAGCTAAAATAAATCCTTTTACCATTGGCTTTTCATACGCTGGGCGACCAATACTGCTAATACGAATTGCTTCAGCTAGGGCTTCTGAATCATTGACTCGTAAATAGACTTCATAAAAATAGAGAGACTCATCTGCCCAGTCTTCCCATAACTCTGCAAGAGCCTTTTGATTTGGATCTTCTGGATAGAGCCGAGGCGTATCTGGGTAAGTTTCATCCAGATAACGAGCAATTCGAGTACTATCTTGAATACGCTGACCATTATGGTCAATTACAGGCACCTTGCCCACTTTACTCAGTAAAGGAACTTTAGCCCCCAAAATGCCGTTATAGTTAACTGTTTCAAATGAAATTCCTTTAAATTTCAAAATTCTTGAAACTTTCTGACAAAATGGGGAAATCTCCCATTGATGCAAAATAATATCCGACATTGATTTACCTTTATTTTAATTGCCTGTTTTGCTTTCTAGTTCTTTTTTAGAACTAATCAATAAATATACAGTATGTATTTTTAAGTCAAACCGTTTTTGATGACGGACAAGTTTCAAAAAACTAAAATAATTTGATTTATATCGTTTTATGCTCAGCCAGTTTTAATGAATATAATTAAAATTATGCGGAACCATTTTTACTAAAATAGAACCGCGTATATTTGATAAATTAATAAGTCACTGTAACAACAACACTATCAGAATAATTACCTGGTGTACTTGCAATGGAAGTACTTTGCGGAATTTTTCCATACACTGGAGTAGTTTGAGCGCTACCTGTACCAGTTTTTGAGACTCCTCCTGCCCCTCCAACATTGGTTACGCCTCCTGTAGCATCCCACACCGTACTATAGTTAGAATCTTTATATAACTGATAGGGAATAAATTCATTATTGCCATTGGTCATACGCCTAAATCCACCGCTTATACGGTTATTGCCATCCCCTAAATAAATGCTATATGGCGTTCCAAAATTACAGGTCGAATTTACAGCTCCTTGCGCTGTGTAATCCTGCTTAGTCGTACTAATATCATTAATATTGCCGAAATCTACAGTTGAGGTTGAGTTTAATTGGCACATACTTGGTACCACAAAGTTCGCTGTTAGTAATGTATCACCTGAATCCCAGCCACCAATTAAATCACCGCATGATAAACCCAAAAGATCCATATCCCAATACAACCGAACCGAAGCCGTATATGTTCCTTTAGGATATGCAATGAGTGACCCCGTTCGAGCTGGTACTTTCACATTTACCGAGTAACTCACAATATTATTTGATGCCACTGTTGCTACTGGACCATACCACACATTGGAGGTTTGGTTGGTGGTAGAAGACCCAGCTCCACCTACAGTTGCAGTGACCGTATATGGTAAAGTCACACTATTATTCGCAGTGGTTGCTCCTGTAAATACGGTTTTCATACACATGAAATTAGAAATTTGGGGAAGTCCTAAATTCGTGCAAGTAATTGTGCCTGAAAGGTTTACAGTTGCATCACTATTAATATTTGCTGCCGTGTAGGTAAAAGTACTATTGGTAGTTCCGCTTACTGTACAAGCAGCATGTGCTGGGCTAAAAAAAGCATAAACGAGATAAAATAAGCAAATGCCTATAAAGTATTTTAAAGCCAATGAAAATTTCTTACAGCTCTCTATTTGAGCCTTATTCATAATATTTAATGACATACATAAGGTCCCAATTTTTTAGTTGAGTACTGATTACTGTTATATGTGAAGTCAACTTGGCATGAGCCATGATCCAGAAGATCGACTTCAAGCTTGTTTTGTTTTAATAGGTTTTGAATAAATACTTCACCGTCGTAGCCAACTACCCCATCTTGTTGCCCATTAATTCGAACCGTATAACCCGGTAATAAAGGTGAATTATTCTGGTCAACAAGTTTTACTAACCCTGAAATGACCTGATGAGCGCCAAAATCAATAAGACCACCTTGGCGATAACCTACCACTGTTTTCTGATCTGTAGATTTAACGCTCCAATTTAAAGGAAGATACGACGGATCTAAATAAATATGATTCTCTTTATATGGCATTAGACTAGGAATCAGAAATCTTCCAGAATTATCGGTTACGCCTAAATTTACCCCGCCATTTATAATCTGACTTTGCGGTCCAGCATTGGTCACGACCGCGTAGCCGTCACCAATTTCATTGGCTGCAAAAATCCGTCCTGCTGCCGCAACCAACGATCCTGTCGCTGAAACTGCAACTTGGTCATTATCCCCAATGCGGTTATATCGACCTGTCAGGTAGGCTGCCCGAGCACGGTAAGAAGCATAGATAGATGCATTGTTTTGATTGGCATCCTGATCGCGCTCAACATAGCCGCCCCATCCAAATGAGCCGATTTGGGGTTCTGATAAACCAAATATTTCTTGACGGTAACTCAACCTGCCGCTATCACTAGATACACTTGTAATCGCATTGATTCTAGTAGATGGTGTATAACGCAGCGCAAAGTAAATGCCATAGTCTTTGTGATTTTCATAATCTTTATACGCTGAGCTATAAAATCCCCAGTTCTTGTTCAGGCTTCCACTTAAATTGGCAGATACTAACTTGTAAGAGTTATCGTTAAATTTGATCTGGTTATAACCCAGATAGGCGCTATATCCTTCGTAAAAGTTATAGCTCATCCCTGCCCTAAAAATCTCATCTGCCAGTGCGCTGTAGCTCAGATAGTTTTTGGGTTCAGCATTGGTCTGGTTATCTTTTAAATATCGAATTTGAGACACGCGGGCAAGGTCAAAGTAGTTATCAAATACTTTGCGGTAACTGGTATTAAACGAAATATTCTTACTAATCAGTCCTTCTAAACCAACCAAGGCAGAATAACCGTTTTCATCTTTATATTGGCTCGCTGCAATGTCGGCATTAATTACCCCAAAACCAAACAGGTTCTTGGCAAAACCAGTGCCCAGATTTGATAGCCCATCTGTAGAAGCTTCTGCACCACCACTTAAGGTCAGCGAGTTACTGTAGCCGTATCGAATCGCACCCGAAGCAAAGGTGGCATCATCATAATCATTTGAATATAGCCCATAGTTATAACGAGGAACCCCAACATCTACTGAGAATTCATTAATGCCTTTTGCTAAAATTTTAGATGAAAAATAATAAGCCTGTTTGGTAATGCTCTGCTGACCCGTCGCATCAGTGGTCACAAGCGTGACTTCATTACCCGAAATAAACGGGAGCTGCTTAATATCAAACGGACCTGAAGGCACAAGTCCTGAATAAATCTTTTGCTGGTTAACATATAAATCTAATGTCGAAGGCAGTGCAGCCGAGCCGGAAAATTGTGGTAATGCCGAAGTGACAATATCTCCTCGTTGAGTATAGGCACTCGACCACTGGAAACCAGCCAGACGTACGCTACTTCCCCAATCAGAACTATTGGCAATAAAGTCCCCTAAGGTATATATCCTGATCTTTTCAGGGTCTACATACTGCCATTTACTCTCTAAGCGCACCCACTTTTCATGGTTATAACTAGTTTCATTACTGCCGTTATATAAAACGCCTGATGAAAAGTTACCTATTGCACTGTTAAAAATCCCTTCTGCCGAACCGGAGAAAACATTCTCGTCATTGGTCATGGTGTGATAGAGGCTATAGTTCAAAATGGCAGCGTTTAAGGGTTTCATTTTTAGTAAATGAGGGCTTGTGAGCTGTTGACCATTTAAGTCAACTGCATAGCCTGTCAACATGCTGGACGGAACTTGTAAGTTTAGAGATTGTTCATTCTCTAGATATTTAAACTGGATTCCTTTTAACTCGTTAATACACACCCATTGGCTATCAGCAACATGCTCATCCATTTTCACTCTTAAAGTTTTTAAGGCACCAGAGCGAATATATAGCTTTCCATCCTTAGATTGCTTCACGGCAACCAAGTCTTCAGCGGCATTTGAATTAATAGAAATAATTAAAAAAAGCTGAGTAAAATTAAGATATTGTTCCTCTCCATTGGTATTCACCTGTACATATTTATTATTGCTATCTATAGATTTAGGAACACTGGGAATTGGAGTGTTCGTATTATCTTGGAGTTGCTCAGCAAAAGAATACACAGGAAGATATGCAACACATAAGACACCTATAATGTATTTCATAGAAGCCTCTTAAAGTGTGGTTTTCTTACCATTAACTGTCAGAGAAACGCTGTATTTATGATTTGGCTGATATGTAAAATTATTAATAGAGTAGCTTCGTGCCTGTTCTGCAAGAATATAACCATTTACCGTATTTACTTTAATGGGATAGCTTTTATTCGCTGTGGTATCCACAAGCGCTAAGTCATTTAAAAGTGCATGCCTGTTTCCAATATTGCTAATATTTAAGGAAGGTACCTCCTGATTAACATCAATTTTCCAATTCAATTGAGTAATCGCGTCTTTATTTACTACAAATACAGGCAATGACGAGCGTAAAAGTACGTTAACCCCTTGAGCTGCTTTACGGCTATCAATCGGTTTTGGTAGTTCATCAATAATAATGCGATACGTTTTTTCACCAGAAACTGGTGCTGGATTAACTCTAACTACACGCAAGTTATAAGAATCATTAGACTGTAATTTTAAAAATGGCGGGCTAATTGCGATTTCATCTGTAGGTGTTAACTGATCCTGTCCATTTTTCTGAGTCCATTCAAATACACGAATCTGCAAATCACTACTTTCATTCGATTGATTAAATAAACTAATTGAAGCAGCACTCTGATTACTTAATATTTCTACATTCACAGGCGAAAGACGAATTGTAGCGGCGTTAATATTGTTAGATGATAAAGATAAGAATAATCCCGTAATAATAAAGATATTTTTTTTCATGATTTACTCAAATATAACTTTTTTAATGTGTTAGCCCTTTCAAAAGGGCTAACAATATTTATAATTTATAAAAATTAATAAGTTACTGTTATTGTGACTGTATCAAGATAGCTACCCGCACTCGGCAGCGTTGAACCAGCAGGAATACGGCCATATACATTCACTGTTTGTACTGCACCACTACCAGTTCCACTATAGGCAGTCGTTGCAATACCGATTGCTGTGGCATGCCCCGAATCTGAGTAGAGATTATAAGGAATATATTCGTTGCTTGTTGCACCACCAATCATACGACGTTGAGTCGTCTGAGCATTTTGCCCAGCATCGAAAGCCAAGGTCCACGGCACAGTGTTGTTACAAAGGACTTTGATTGAGGTACCACCTGTCGTTGTGGTGTCTGCATCAACGTTGCTAGCAAGAGAACTTAACGTCCCAAAGTCTAAAACTGCATTCGCTGTTGTACCTGTAGCGGAAGTATTCAATACACAACTATTCGTTACTGTTGCCTTAACAGTTAATGTACCCGTTGCTGTAGCTGCATTTGCTGAATTGAGAGAAAATAATGCTATAGCAATTACTGATAAATGAAAAAAAGTCTTTTTCATAGTCAAAACCTTTTAAATTAAATTGTTAAAACTAATAGATATAAAAAATTTAGCACTTATTCTTACAATCATTTTTTATTTGACTGCTCCTTTTAAAGTTTATTTTTTTACCCTATTTTTTAACATCATACATAAAAACAATTAAAATGCATGATCTTATTATTATTTTAATTTCTAATTAACAAAATATAATTACTCAAACCAACTCCATAGATACAAAAATTAACACACCAAAAAACTAACCCATTGATTTAAATAATTTAAATAAAAACTTCACAAAATTTATTAAGTAAAATTTAAATAAATATGTCAAAAATTTAGCTAATTTTATGAAACTAAATGCTAAATATAGAGTTACTTACTTTATTTTTATATTATTGCTCTCTTAAATTTTGATTGTATATGATTACTTAAAGATAAATTTCAAATAAACTATCAAAGATTATAATTTAAATAAAAGTAAAATGATGAACAGTAGAGCTAAAGATGAATCACTATAAGGAAAGTTTTATTTCTTTTAAGCGTTAAATCGCTATAGAGACATATAAAAATAAAGGCCTCTTACGAGACCTTTATTTCTTATATTTAAGTTTAATTAAACACTCAACATACTATTTAAAGTTTCAGAGACATTTTTCGATTTCACTTTAGGCTGCAATGCTTGCAAAGCCTGTTGCACTTGAGTCCGCTGAGGTTCTGCCAAAGTGTACCAACGTGACAATACCTGTAAGAGTCGTGAACCTAAAATTGGGTTCTTCTCGTCAAGATATTGTGCAAGGTTAATAAAGTGAGCTACACCAAAGCCCCACGTGTTTTCAGGATTATTTGATAATCCTCCACTCACCGCACGAATACGGTTTGGAGTTGTTAAATCATAATCTGGATGTTGAGTAAGGTATTCAATTGTTTCAGTTGTCGTATTTGGGTTTGCAGCCTGAATCATAAACCACTGATCTAAAGATAAAGCTTCATCTTTAAAACGGTCATAGAAATCAGCAAGTACATCTTGAGCTTGAGGTGCATTTTGCCAAACCAGTACACGTAGCGCCCCTAAGCGTTCAGACATATTACCTGTGTTTTGGTATTGCACATGCGCAAGTTCAAATGCGGTTTGATCACCCTGACGAGCCATCATCATGAGCATAATGTTCTTTAACGCACGCACACCCATTGCCAAAGAAAATTCTTTTTGCAGATCAGGATCAAGTGTAAGGTAAGTATCTTTCCAGAATGAACCCAACTCTTGTGCCAAACGATTGAGCAATGCTTCACGTTTTACATGAATATCGGCTGGTGCATAGTCCTGATCTATACGACTACCCAAATAACCTTCGCTTGGTACATCAAACAAACGCGATGCCAATAGCGGGTCGCGACCGACTAACTCAGGCAAAGTACTTTGAATTGCCTGAATGTATGCATCCGCAGAATGGTCTTCTAGCAAAATACGTTCAAGCAAAGTTTGCGTTGCTTGCCATTGGTTAAAGCCATTCGTTTCGTGCTGAATTAAGAATGCTAATTCTTCATCAGTATAATTAAATACAAGATTGACTGGTGCAGAGAAATTACGGAGTAGTGACACAACTGGTTGTTCAGTCACGCCTGTAAACTCAATGGTTGCCTCATCTTGGTCAAACAAATACACGCCATCTTTAACATCGTTTACAAACAAGCTTTCACTATGCAATGTATATTGCTCACCTGTTTTAGCATTAAATAGTGCTAATGCCACAGGAATCGGAACAGCTTTTAAATTTGGATACTTAGGATGTGCTTTTAGGCTTTGTTTAAAGCTTAAACGGTAAGTTTGCGCTGCTGCATCATATTCTCCTTTTGCTTCAAGCTTTGGCGTACCTGGTTGGTTATACCAAGTTAAGAATGCAGATAAATCGACACCTGAACCCGCAGTTAATGCAGCAACCCAGTCTTCTACAGTCACGGCTTGTCCATCATGACGGCGGAAGTATTCATCGGTCCCTTGACGGTATTTTTCTTTACCTAACAAGGTCGACATCATGCGGTTAATTTCCGCACCTTTTTCATAGACAGTCGCCGTATAGAAGTTATTAATTTCCACAAAGTGATCTGGACGCGGCGGGTGCGATAATGGACCTGCATCTTCAGGGAATTGATGTGATTTCAGCACAGCTACATCATCAATACGTTGAACCGCAGCAGATTGTAAATCTTCAGAGAATGACTGATCGCGGAATACCGTTAAGCCTTCTTTTAAGCAGAGCTGGAACCAATCACGACAAGTAATACGGTTACCTGTCCAGTTATGGAAATATTCATGAGCAATCACAGACTGTACACGCATAATCGCAGCATCAGTCGTATACTCTTCATCAGCAAGCACACACGAAGTATTAAAGATGTTTAAACCTTTATTTTCCATGGCACCCATGTTGAACTGGCTAACAGCAACAATCATATAGTTGTCTAGGTCATAAGCACGGCCGTAGTGTTCTTCATCCCAACGCATAGAATGCTTTAATGCTTCCATCGCGATATGACATTTTGGAATATCTTTCTCAATTGCATAGATTTCTAAAGCAACATCACGCCCTTCCGAAGTCGTATAACGATCTTTAAGAACAGCTAAATCCCCAATGACACAAGCAAATAAATAGCTCGGTTTTTTAGTCGGGTCTTGCCAGATTGCAAAGTGGCGGTTTTCACCAACCTCACCTGTTTCAAGCAAATTACCATTGGCAAGTAATACTGGGTATTTTTTGTCTGCTTCTACACGTGTCGTAAAGACAGAAAGTACATCTGGACGGTCTGGATAGAATGTGATTTTACGGAAACCTTCAGGTTCGTTCTGCGTTACAAACAAGTCATCTGCTTTATATAAGCCTTCTAATTGAGTATTCGTTTCAGGATGAATAATGACTTGCGTTTGTAAAATGACTTCATCTGGTGCATTAGTGATCACCAGTTGTTCACTATCGAGTGAATATTGTGCAGGAGTGAGAATTTGTCCATTTAACTGAACAGACTGTAATTCTAGGTCACGGCCTAATAACACCAGATCTCCAGCAGTTTGACGCTTCATCACTAATGTCGAATCAATAATTGTTTTATCATCATATACTTGGATATCAAGATTAATTGATTCAACCAAGAACGCAGGTTTTTGATAATCTTTTAAATAAACTGTCTGATCTGCCTGAACTGGAGGCTGCGCCGCAATATTCATCTTTATTCCTTATATACTCGTCTAAACGGTAGTATGAGTCGTCATGAAATATCATACGCCAAGTCATACATACTGTATTTGCTTACCTTTATAAAATTAATGGGACTTCATTTATACATTTCAAATTAGAATCCTGTTTTATTAGCACAGATTAGACCAAATTTACGATAATCGTTGTTTATATAAGCAATCTATACAATAAAAATAAAACACCTTTAGCTTTTAACATTTTTTAGAGTCAGCTTACATTTTGGGCATGGTTCTTGCCTAATTAAATATACCAATATGGGTATCTAAATTAGAACAAGAGGTGTCAGCATGGAATTTAAAGCACATTTTCATCGACTAGAGAACATTAAAGCTATTCATGATCTATCAGCAGCAGGACTCGATCACCATGTGATTGCGGTGTTCTTATCTGCGGAAGGTATTTCTATTACAACTCAGGAGGTTACTTCTATTGTTAATACTTACGATGCGTTAGGGAAATTGAAATTACCAAGTAAAAAAGTACAGGCTCTTATTAAGGCCAAAAAGCTTGGCCAAAATGATGAGAGCTTGCCGTGCCCTGTTTAATTCAACTTTTTAGCCCACTATGAAAACCTAAAATCGAAACATAGATTTTAGGTTTTTCTATTTTAGCAACAAACGAAATTGGCAATCTCCGCCATCTACAGCGTGGCTGTGTATAATAGCCCCATCATTTTTATTTTATGTTCGGAGCAAAATGGCCTTACAAATTCTACAGAAACAGCTAGATGAAAGTAGCCATTGTCCTCTCTGCCAAGCTTCAATGTACTGGGTAGATGCCGAGCAATTTGAACAAGACATTCAATTCCATGAATGCAGTCATTGTCAGCACCGTCTATTTAAAGATCAAAGAATGACTTGCCACTGTGATACATGCACAAAACAACGGAAAAAGCTTTTACAACAAACACGTCTACAAGAACAACGCCAATTTAAGTCAAAAGAGCAGCCACAACGCAGTCTCGAACAGCTCAGCTTCTTACATAAACTTTTCTTGCTAAGTCTCCTAGACGACTATGCCCGTGAAGAAATCGCTCATGATGAATATATTCATTGGGACAAAATTAAATACCATCACATCACACCTAACTGGATGTTTCAGAGCTATTTAATTAAACAGTTGCATAAAGATGGCATTTTGAATGCAAATGACCAAACTGATGACCCACAATGTTTTCACTTAAATATTCGTTTAGATGGCTACAGCGATCCAAGTTTATTTAGTGTGGCTCAACAATTACGTAATTGGTTTTATGAAAATTTAAGTTTCGGCATTCCTTTTCGTAGTGCAGATGAAGTTAAAGACGTACTTTTTCAGGTGCTCTATCAAGAAATTATCCAGTTCATGCAGTTCTACTGCCGAACTTGGGGTATCCAAATTGCCGGGAATTCAAATTTTCAAAGCTTTTGCTATCGTTTAATGGATTCACTCGCAATTGGGCAGATTTATTATCTGGTACAAACTGCACTCGAATATCTGTATAAACAAAAAGTTTTACAGCCTCGCAATGATAAGTTTATTAATACCAATCTATTAAAGAAGACTTTAGAACAGTATCGCGAAAGAGCCGTGACCGAAAAGTGGGAAACCTCTATGCTCCCCCGTCCTCACAATATTCCTTACAGTAAAATGAGTTATATTTTGCTTAATCGTTTCTTGGGTTACGACGAACAGATATTTGTGCAACCTGTATGGAAAGCATGGCGAAAAATTGAACCACGCTTAAACTTTTATTCTGTCAAACGTTGTATGTATTGTGGCTCAAATGATTTAACCGTTGACTATGATGCAGCAGATTATGTTTCTTTGATTTGCCAAAAATGTAAGCATCAAGACCACTATTTTACCCACTAAATTTATAATCACTTTGGCTTACTAGGGATAATAATATGACATCGACATCTAGTTTGATTGAACAGGTCATTGAAGCTTGGCAGAACATGCAAGCCAAAACGCCTCTTGTACAATGTATTACCAATAGCGTTGCTGCAAACTATACGGCCAATGTATTACTCGCGTCTGGTGCCTCGCCTGCGATGATTGATAATCCTTACGAAGCAGAAAGCTTTACCAAAATATCATCGGCCTTAAGCATTAATTTAGGTACACCCACCACTGAGCAAATGCAAGCCATGCAGATCTCAGCTAAAACAGCTCAGCTAAATGATATTCCATGGGTACTTGATCCGGTAGGTTATGGACCAATTTTAGCTTGGCGTAGTCAAATGACAGACGAGCTTTTGCAATTTAAGCCAAGCGTTATTCGTGGTAATGCTTCAGAAATCAGTACGCTTGCAGGTAATCAGGTTCAATCTAAAGGTGTAGATAGTACCCTTAGTAGTGATGATGTCTATCGACAGGCTTACGCGCTATTAGTACATACAAACTGTATCGCAATTTCAGGCGAGTCAGATTACATTCTGTCTAAAGAACTAGATGTCGTTATCCAAATTAACGGCGGCAGCCCCTTACAACCTAAAATTACAGCAACAGGATGTGCTTTGGGTGCGTTAATCGCTGCATATAGTGCGGTAACGTCTCCAACCATTGCAGCGCTTTCAGCTCATATACATTTTGCAATTGCGGGTAAACTTGCATCCAATCAGGCACAAACCATGGGAAGTTTTAGTACCATTTTTATGGACTATATTCATATGTTAGATGCCAACCTGATTGAGCAATATGCAAATATCAAGCTGTTTGGCTTAAAGGCATAACCACAAGAAGTTATGCCTTTGTGGGTAACAGACTATTTTAAAAGTAAATAGATATCTGTAATAAGATCACATTCTTTCACATCATGCACAAAGTTATGATAATGAAAGAAAACTGGATAATCTCCAGCTTCTTCAGGCTGCTCAGGTAACCAGTTTTTAAAAATGTAATACACGCTCTCTTTAATCTGGTCATGGCTACCCAAATGTCTTACGGTCGCGTAACGTCCAGCAGGAATTTCCCCTGTTTGTACGCCATAAATATTTTCAGGTACAGCCGTTTCAATTGACCCTGCAATGTCAAACCTAAACGCGTCTGATGGCGTCTGTTCTGGGTCAGAAAAAGGAATGCCATACGTTCTTGATTTAGTCACAGGTGATAAACCCGTTTCTTTACGCCAAGCAATAAAACGTGCAGCAGTTTCAAAAACTTTATCTGGACTTCCCAGATGCGACAGATACGCAATCTTTTGGGCAGGACGCTCAACAATATTTACATTCACTTTTAGCTCACTTTTCGGAAGTGTAAAAACAAACTTCTGGTGCCAAGATTCCCAGTCCGGTTTATCTCTAAAAGCCCGAGGAGTTTGATCAAATGAACGCTTAAATGCACGAGTAAATGCCTCTGGACTGTCAAACCCTGCTTGTAATGCAATCTCAATAATTTTGAGATCGGGTTCAAAAGCCAATTGAAAAGAGGCCCGCTTTAAACGAGAAAGTTGAATAAACTTCATCACATTTAAACCAATATGAACGGCAAAAATACGATGAAAATGAAATTTGGATAAGGCTGCAATCTGGCTCAATCGATCAACATCTAAATCTTCATCTAAATGTCTTTGAATATAATCGCAAACCAGTTGCAGCTTTTGTGTATATACAGCCATACATTTATGTCTGTTCATTCGATAGCACTACTTTTACATAGTGCTGATCTCTATTCTTGATCGAAATTGCGCTTTTTAAAATTATACAACTTGCTTAAAATAATCTTCTTTTGGCATATCAACAAGTTCAACACACAATTGAATTTCTTTATTAAACTCTTGTTGTAGATAATTTTTATTGCTGAGTGCCGCTAACAACTGATCACCCATCAGTTGTTTTTGCTCTGCATTTCTTCCCGACAAAATATAAACTTTTACATGAATATAAGCCTGTTCTAGTCCCAAACCAATTAGGAAAACATCATCTTTACGCGCACGGCTTTTAATGTCTTCTGGGCTAAACAACTCTGTTTTAATGAGCGTTGTATTAATTTCTTCAAGTAATTGTTTTGCATTTAATCCAGTTAAGTTATCTGAATAATCAACTACAATGTGCGGCATAGCCACCTCAATTTATGTAATAAGTAATTAAGCTAATTAAACTTTACTCAATAAATAATAAAGCTAATCGAACCTGATCATATCCCATTCGAGGGCTGGTTGCTTCAACGATCGGTCGTAGTTTGATCGAACCATCATCAGAAAAATGATCTGGATTTTGGCGCTTTTTCAGTTTCTTATAAATTTTTCGGATTTCTTCCACCACTTCTTCCCCAGGATGGGCAACCGAAATATCCAGTTTTTGTTCTTTATGCAGTCGGGCCAAATGGTTAATGATTGTCGCTGGGGTAAGGCCACGTTCATGGGCAATATCTTCAATCTCATAGCCTTCTTCAAACAACGCACGTGTTTCGTCTAGAGTTGCCGAGGCATAATTTTGTTTCGCACCTTTTGTGAGTTTTTTCTCATTACGAGAAATCTCGGTTTCATTTAAAGTTCCGCCACAATGACGAATAAATGCTTTGTGCTGAGCAGTTAAATCTACATCAGCAAAATTAACTTCAGCTTCTTTAGAAAGCTCTTGGAAACGACGATCGGCTTTCACAGCCAAGCTATCTAACTCTAAAGCTTGCTCGTTAATCCCTAATAACTTTAACCCAGTTAAAGATTTCAGACGCGAGAGCGCGACATAACCCTGACCTTTTTCAAAGGTGTTCATGAGGTTAATTTCAGCAGCTTCTAAGGTCATCCCTTGGCTTTTATGAATGGTAATCGCCCATGCCAAACGAAGTGGAATTTGCTGGAAACTGGCAATCACTTTACCTGCATCATTTTCAACTGACCAAGTTTCAGGCGCAACCAGCAATGTCGTGCCATCGGTCAATTTCACCTTTGGTAGCAAACCATTTTCATCATCTTCTTCAAAACCAATGACTTCACCTAAACTCCCGTTGATATATCCCATATCAAAGTTGTTTTTTACAAACATGACTTTTGCATGTTTCTTTAAGGTGAGTTCTTCTGGTGCACGTACCGAAGATTTTAAAGTTTCTACCAGTTTTTCATTACCATCTAAAACCGCATTGAATTGATGCCCTTCATTATCAATTTCATTTAAGTGCTGATAATTGATATTGTCGACATCCATATTGTGCGTATAGAGGCGAGTAAAGGTCTCACCAATATCATGGGAGCGTGATTGACGTAATGCGTGTAAATGATCTGATTGAATATTTTGCGCACGAATAGCATTTAAAATCTGATTTAGAATTTCATCATCTTGGCGATGTTGTTCTGTTAAATAACATACGCGAAATTTAGCTTCAACCCATGCATCAGACATAAAACAGAACTTGTCACGGTTGGCTTCACTATTACGTCCAACTGGTGGCAACTGAAAGAAATCTCCGGCAACAATGACTTGGATACCGCCAAATGCCTCATCGCTTTCTTTAAAATATTTTAAAACCTGATTCACCAGATTAAGCTGTTTTGCATGTAACATCGAAATTTCATCGATGACGAGAACTTGCGCATTTTCAAGGTGTTCCTTGAGATATTTACGCTCTTTCATACGTTTTAGGTCATCGTCAGTTAACTGATCTTTAATCCCGATGCCTGCCCATGTATGAATCGTCATGCCGTTCATATGCGTTGCAGCAATACCTGTAGATGCCGTAATCGCCACAGGCACTTTACGTGCTTTTAAGTATTGGATGTACTGATTGAGTGTATAGGTTTTCCCTGCACCAGCCGAACCGGTTAAAAAGACATTTTCACCTGCTTTAAGCAGTTTAAGCGCAGTTTCCTGTTTCATAATCTCATAAGTACATCTTCAACAGCCCATAGCTTAACGACTTTCCCGAAAAAATTAAATGAATGAGCTAGAATTTCTGTAAAATCAATATAAATCAATAATTAACATTAAAATAATATTTGGTAGGTTTTTGGTAGGTAGGAAAATAATCTGCATATCACAATACTAAGGCCATGGTGAGGCTCACCTGTAATAACAAACAATGGATTTATGGAAGAAGGAATCACTCCATGGCTTTTAAAAATATTGCAGATCAAACAAACGGTTTTTATATTCCATGCGTATCACTCTTTGGACCAGGATGTGCCAAAGAAATAGGTACAAAGGCACAAAACCTCGGCGCAAAAAAAGCATTAATTGTGACCGATGAAGGCTTATTTAAATTTGGTGTCGCAGATCTTATCGCAAACTATTTAACCGAAGCAGGCGTTGCTAGCCATATTTTTCCGGGTGCAGAACCTAACCCAACCGATATCAATGTCCATAATGGAGTAAATGCCTATAACGACAATGGCTGTGACTTTATTGTCTCGCTAGGTGGTGGTTCATCTCATGACTGTGCAAAAGGGATTGGCCTAGTCACTGCGGGTGGTGGTCATATTCGTGATTACGAAGGTATCGATAAAAGTAAGGTACCAATGACGCCATTGATTGCAGTCAACACAACCGCTGGTACTGCATCTGAAATGACTCGTTTCTGTATTATTACCAATACAGACACTCACGTAAAAATGGCAATTGTTGACTGGCGTTGTACCCCACTCATTGCCATTGATGATCCGAAACTCATGATTGCCAAACCTGCTGGTTTAACAGCAGCAACAGGTATGGATGCTTTAACCCATGCTGTTGAAGCCTATGTTTCTACGGCGGCCAACCCAATTACCGATGCTTGTGCAGAAAAAGCCATCACCATGATTAGTCAATGGTTACAGCCTGCTGTAGCAAATGGCGAAAACATCGAAGCACGTGATGCAATGAGCTATGCACAATATTTGGCTGGTATGGCGTTTAACAATGCATCTTTAGGTTATGTACATGCGATGGCGCATCAATTGGGCGGTTTCTATAACTTACCTCACGGCGTATGTAATGCAATCTTGTTACCACACGTGTGCGAATTTAACTTAATTGCCTGTCCAGATCGTTACGCAAAAATCGCAGATTTAATGGGTGTAAAAACTCATGGACTGACCGTGATGGAAGCTGCGTATGCTGCAATTGATGCCATTCGTAAACTGTCGGCATCGATTGGTATTCCATCTGGATTAACAGAGCTAGGCGTAAAAACTGAAGACCTTGCAGTTATGGCCGATAATGCTCAAAAAGATGCGTGTATGCTGACCAATCCACGTAAAGCAAATCATGCACAAGTTGTGGAGATTTTCAAAGCAGCACTTTAATCTTGATGTAATGGCACATCCCTCTAGTAAGTCAAACCCTCCGACCGTTGACTTACTTTTTGGGGAATACTTAGCTCCAGCGGTATTCCCTTTTTTTAAACCTCTATTCCAATCCAACCTCTAAACCTGATTGACAATTCGCCCATTTCATTGAAGGATACTCAGCATGTCTTAATTACAATAGCTCGATAAAAATGAATACATCCTCAGCTACTCAAAATTATGTTCCAGATATTTTAGGTACTGGCTACGAACAGCTCACACTCAACTTTCCTGATGATTATGAAGGTAAAGTTGTTGCCACATTGGTTCGTAAAAAGGCCGCTCAATCTACTCAAAAAGCTGTGCTTTATATTCATGGTTTTTTAGATTATTTCTTTCAAACTGAAATGGCTGAACAATTCAACGCGCATGGTTATGACTTCTATGCCTTGGATTTAAGAAAATACGGTCGTTCCAAACTACCCCATCAAATCTTCTATAATGTGCTTGATTTAAGTGAATACGATGCCGAAATTACTCAAGCATTAGATATCATTGCTAAAGAACAGCACACACAAGTATTGCTTGCAGGTCATTCAACAGGTGGTCTGACAGCAACGCTTTATGCTGCCCATCACCCAAACCATCCTCTTGTTAAAGCGCTATGGGCGAATAGTCCATTTTATGACTTTAATTTAAGCTTGGTCGAAAAAAAGTTTGGTATTCCAATGCTCAGCCGAGTAGGAAAATATCTACCTAAAGTTAAATTCCCAAGCCAACTGAACAAATGGTACACCGCGAGCCTTCACAAACAGCTCAAGGGCGAATGGGACTTTAATCTGGACTGGAAACCAACTTCTGCCCCTACTGTTCAACTCAGCTTTGTACATGCGATTCATACGGCACAAAAAGAGATTCATCGCGGGGTTAAACTCGATATCCCTGCACTGATTATGCACTCCCATCAAACTAAAAACCCAAAAAAATGGGGAGTAGATGCGACTCAAAGTGATGTGATTTTAGATGTTAAAGACATTGAAAAACACGGTAAAAAAATTAAAGGTGATGTCTATGTTGTCTCTATTCACAATGGCTTGCATGATCTAGTCCTTTCGGCCCAGCCAGTGCGAGAACAAGTCTATCAACAGTTATTCCAGTGGCTGGATCAAAAAATCACTTAACTGAGCTTGGGTGAGTCAAGGTATTTCATCAGCAATTGATGCGCGGGATGTTCGCTAGGTACTAACTCCATAAGACGTTCTACCGCATCAATTGCTTCAGGGAAATGAGCTAAATGCTTTAGTAATAAATCTGTTTCTTGTGTTTTAAAAATCGCATCGCTTAAACGTGATTCTAGGCAATCACGCCATGCACATAAAAACGGACTTTCCGTTTTGGCCAGAAAAACGCCTGTGTAAAGTTGCAAAGCAGAAGCCGCATATCCCGCATCCAGTGCCTGTTCAGCTTGTAAAAAATCCGCTTCAACATGTACAAGCAAACGATATGGCCGAGATCCAAGTAAACCACCCAAAATATCTCGAAGTTGAGACATTTCAGCTTTAAGCGTCCCCATACTGACTTTACGTTCGCCATAAAGCGCCTGATAAAGATGCTCTAAAGTTAAGCCATGCGGACATAACGCCAATATTGTCAAAATTTCAATTTGACGCGGCGTTAATAACAAGCTTTTACCGTTAAATTTAACTTGCGGTGTCGAAAATGCACGAATATGTAACTGTTGACGCTGCTGCTCTAGCAAAGCGGATTGAATAATGGATGCACATCGTTCAGCGGCCAATATTCCTAAACTATTATGATTCTTCCAAGTTGTCGATAAATCAACGACACCAAGGGTTTGTTTCGAGTATGGATCGATAATTGGCGCGGCATAGCATACCCAATCATGAATCGATTCCATATAATGTTCATTTGAAAAAACACAACTTGATTGCTGAGTTTTTAAAGACAAAGCCAATGCATTGGTGCCAACAAATTCTTCACGCCATTGCCCACCCTGCACAAAGTGAACACGCTCAGCTGCACTTTGCATTTGAGCACTTGTTGCCGTCCAAATAATGGTACTGCCGATATCACCAACAGCAATCACCATTGAGGATTGTTCAGCGATATGACGTAAGTCGTCGGCACACTGACTTAAAGCCATATCTAAAGCATTTTGTGAAGCAGATTTTTTCTCGACTAATGGAGCAGCAAAACGCTCTTTAGGAATCGCAGCAGAGGCTGACCGTTCCCATGAACTTGCAATACTTTGACCCAGTTTGGCAGCATTTTGAGGAGAGAGACTATTTTGCGTACGCAGTTGATCAATCAACGTCCGTTGCTGCAATAAATCCTTTTTTGTGAACATTTGTAAATTCCTTATATATCCACATTTCTATTCCAACCTTTCTCCAACCTTCTTCTTTATATCCTAATTATACAAAGTACGAAAGTACCTACTGACAGGGTTCTTGTTAGTCTTTAGTCCTAAAAAGCAAAGGAATATTTATATGCGCTATATCGATCCAAATCAACCAGGCTCAAAAGTTCAATTTAAATCACAATATGAAAATTTTATTGGCGGTGAATGGGTTGCACCTGTAAAGGGTGCATATTTTGATAATGTATCTCCTGTTGATGGAAAAGCTTTCACACGTATTCCACGCTCTAGTGCCGAAGATATCGAACTTGCTCTAGATGCAGCACATAAAGCGAAAGCAACATGGAATAAAGCCTCGCCAACGGTACGCTCAAATATACTTTTAAAAATTGCTGATCGTTTAGAAGCAAATCTTGAAATGCTTGCTGTTGCAGAAACTTGGGATAACGGTAAAGCGGTTCGTGAAACTTTAGCAGCTGATCTTCCGCTTGCGATTGATCATTTCCGTTATTTCGCAGGTTGTATTCGTGCTCAAGAAGGCGGCATCTCTGAAATTGATGAAGATACCATTGCTTACCACTTCCATGAGCCGCTAGGTGTAGTTGGTCAAATCATTCCATGGAACTTCCCGATTTTGATGGCTGCATGGAAACTTGCACCTGCTTTAGCAGCTGGTAACTGCGTTGTGATTAAACCAGCAGAGCAAACACCAGTAGGTATTTTACTGGTTGCTGAACTCATCCAAGATATCTTACCGCCGGGTGTACTTAATATTGTTAATGGTTTCGGTTCAGAAGTCGGGCGTCCGTTAGCGACAAACCCACGTATTGCCAAAATTGCTTTCACAGGTTCAACTCAAACTGGACAAATGGTGATGCAATATGCGACCGAAAATATTATTCCAGTGACATTAGAACTTGGTGGTAAGTCACCAAACCTTTTCTTTGAAGACATCATGGATAAAGAAGATGATTTCTTAGAAAAAACACTTGAAGGTTTTGCAATGTTTGCCTTGAACCAAGGTGAAGTATGTACGTGTCCTTCTCGTGCTTTAGTACAAGAAAGTATTGCTGATCAGTTCTTGGAGTTGGCTGTAGAGCGTGTAAAACGTATTAAAACTGGTCATCCACTTGATACTGAAACCATGATTGGTGCTCAAGCATCTCTACAACAGCAAGAGAAAATTTTACGTTGTATTAATACTGGTCGTGAAGAGGGTGCAGAACTCTTACTAGGCGGTAGTGGTCGTAAAGAAGTAGGCGATGGTTACTATGTTGATCCGACTATTTTTAAAGGTCACAATGGCATGCAAGTTTTCCAAGAAGAAATTTTTGGACCTGTACTTGCTGTGACAACGTTCAAAGACTTTGACGATGCAATTAAAATTGCCAATGACACCATGTATGGTTTAGGTGCAGGTGTTTGGTCACGTTCAGCACATATTTCTTATCGTGCTGGCCGCGCTATTGAAGCGGGTCGTGTCTGGACAAACTGCTATAACATCTACCCTGCTCATGCTGCATTTGGTGGTTACAAGAAGTCAGGTATTGGCCGTGAAAACCACAAGATGATGTTAGATCATTATCAACAAACTAAAAACTTGTTGGTGAGTTATTCAACTAAACCAATGGGCTTCTTCTAAGTTTCGCACCAAGTTGATACCAGACTATCAACACTAGAAAGAAGTAAGATCATTAATTATGTAAGAAGCCGGTAATTTAGATTGCTGGCTTCTTTATTTAGTACTGTTAGTTCTCAAGTTTTTATCATTTGGAATAAAAAAGCGTCATCTATTATCTAAAGCGCTTCATTTAGGCATTGCTTTTGCATTGATTCATACAAACCCACTCGCAGGAGTATTGTATGAATCAACCAGAAACAGCTTCCGTTATTACTTCAAGCTCAGAAGTTTCATCAGCAGAATATTTTGCTCAGCGTCAACTTAAACAAGGTACGGTTGGTTGGTTACTCCTGATTGGTTTAGGTGTAGCTTATGTCATATCTGGTGATTTTGCCGGTTGGAACTTCGGCATTGCCCAAGGTGGTTGGGGTGGTATGTTTATTGCCACTGCGCTTGCTGCGCTTATGTACCTGTGCCTGTGTCTTTCTATGTCAGAAATGTCCACTATGATGCCTACGGCGGGTGGTGGTTATAGCTTTGCACGTGCTGCCTTTGGTCCTTTTGGGGGCTATTTAACAGGTACAGCCATTTTAATTGAATACGCGATTGCCCCTGCTGCTATTGCCGTGTTTATTGGTGGTTATTGCGAATCTCTATTTGGTATTAATGGCTGGATGATTTACCTCGCCTGCTACGCCATTTTTATGGGCATACATCTCAAAGGTGCTGGTGAAGCCTTAAAAATCATGTTTGCAATTACGCTTGTCGCAGCTGTTGCTCTGGTTGTGTTTATTGCAGCAATGATCCCGCATTTTAATGCACAAAATTTGTTGGATATTCCTGTTGGCACAGCAGCTGGTGCAAGTCGTTTTCTACCTCATGGCTATTTAGGCATCTGGGCAGCAGTTCCTTTTGCAATCTGGTTTTTCCTTGCAGTTGAAGGTGTTCCTTTAGCAGCCGAAGAAGCGAAAGATCCTGCAAAATCATTACCACGTGGTTTAATCGGTGCAATGCTCATATTAACGGCGTTTGCCATGCTCATTTTATTCTTGGGTGCAGGCGCAGCAGGTGCAAGTACTTTACAAAACTCAGGCGCTCCTCTCGTCGATGCTCTGGTTAAAGTTTATGGCACCAACACTTGGCTTGCGACTTTTGTAAATTTTGTTGGTTTAGCTGGTTTAATCGCGAGTTTCTTTTCAATTATCTATGCCTATTCGCGTCAAATTTTTGCACTGTCACGTGCTGGTTACTTACCAACTTCACTCTCTTTAACCAATAAAAATAAAGCCCCTTATCTTGCGATTATTATTCCGGGCATTATTGGGTTCTTGCTTTCACTCACCAAAGAAGGCGATTCACTGATTTTAATTGCCGTTTTTGGTGCAACTATTTCTTATGTTTTAATTCTCTTATCCCACATCAAATTACGCCTATCTAAACCCGACATGCCTCGTCCTTATAAAACACCGGGTGGCATTGTGACCTCAAGCATTGCATTAGTTTTAGCAGTGGCTGCTGTGATTGCAGGTTTTGTGGTAAACCCGAAAGTTTGGTTTATTGCTGCCGCTATTTATGTTGCATTTATTGCTTACTTTTTGTTCTACAGTCGCTATCATTTAGTCAAGGGAACACCAGAAGAAGAATTTGCAAATATTAAAGCTGCTGAACAAGAACTATAAATAAAAGGATGCAACCATGAGTTATCGCAATATTGTCGCCAATCAGCAATATCACTTTGCTGACCTAAAAACTTTAATGGCAAAAGCAACGCCATTACGTTCAGGTGATGAGTTAGCTGGTGTAGCTGCCAGAGATGCAACCGAACATGTTGCGGCACAAATGACTTTGGCCGATGTACCACTTAAAACCTTTTTAAATGAAGTTGTGGTCGATTACGAAACAGATGAAATTACACGCCTGATTATTGATGAACATAATCTGGCAGCCTTTGCCCCTATTTCACACTTCACAGTAGGCGATTTTCGGAATTGGTTACTTGGAGAAGAAGCAACTGCACAAAGCTTAAAAGCATTAGCATCAGGTTTAACTCCAGAAATGGTAGCTGCTGTCAGCAAAATTATGCGCAATCAAGATTTGATTTATGCCGCCAGCAAATGTGAAGTAGTGACCCAATTTCGCAACACCATTGGTCTAAAAGGCCATCTTTCTACCCGTTTGCAACCCAATCATCCTACCGACGATGTTCTTGGTATTTCTGCCAGTATTTTAGATGGCTTGATGTATGGCAATGGTGATGCCGTGATCGGCATTAACCCTGCGACAGATAATTTACATAATTTGTCAGAGTTACTGAAATTGCTTGATCATGTAATTCAGGAGTATCAAATTCCAACGCAGTCCTGTGTCCTCACGCACATTAGCTCAGGTATTCAACTCGCTGAAAAAAATGTGCCGATTGATTTAATGTTTCAATCAATCGCTGGCACTCAACTGGCTAATGAAGGTTTTGGAATTTCACTTGATTTACTCCAAGAAGGTTATGAAGCCACGCTCGCACTTAAACGCGGGACCATTGGGCAAAATGTTATGTACTTTGAAACTGGTCAAGGTAGTGCATTATCAAGCAATGCACATCACGGCGTTGATCAGCAAACATTAGAAACCCGTGCCTATGCCGTAGCCCGAAAATATAACCCACTTTTAGTAAATACAGTCGTCGGTTTTATTGGCCCAGAGTACCTTTTTAACGGCAAACAAATTATACGCGCAGGTCTAGAAGACCACTTTTGTGGCAAATTACTTGGTGTGCCAATGGGCTGCGACATTTGCTATACCAACCATGCCGATGCCGACCAAAACGACATGGATGTTCTCCTTACCCTATTTGGCGCGGCGGGCATCAACTTTATTATGGGTATTCCAGGCTCAGACGATGTCATGCTCAATTATCAAACGACTTCGTTCCATGATGCCCTTTACCTAAGACAACTCTTAGGTTTAAAACCCGCTCCTGAGTTTTCAGCTTGGCTTGAACAACAGGGCATTTTTAAACAGCAAAACTCTCAAATCTGTTGGGCAGATCACATGCCCGACCAATTCTCTCGCCTGCTCATGAATTAGGGAGAACACTATGAAACTCAGTCGTGATATTCAATATCCCTCCTCTACCCATCAAGATCAGTGGGAAAAACTCAAACAGTTTACCGATGCCCGCATTGCTCTGGGTCGTGCGGGTTGCAGTATCCCAACACGAGCCTTACTCGAGTTTCAGCTATCTCATGCACAAGCAAAAGATGCTGTTTATAAAGATCTGGACGTTCTCCATTTATCTGAACAATTACAGCAACAGCAGCTTCCAAGCATTCATGTACAAAGTAATGCATCCAATAAAGAAATTTATCTCAAACGCCCAGATTTAGGACGTCAGCTTTCAAGCCAATCAAAAGATGTCTTAATTAAGGAATATGCAGAAAATCCACAACAGTACGATGTTTGTATTGTGGTAGGTGATGGACTCTCTGCAAGAGCAATTGAAGCGAATGCTGTGGCATTTATTGCAGCGCTGAGTGAACAAATTCAGCAAGAAAACTGGAGTCTTGCACCAATTGCACTTGCGACAGGTAGCCGAGTTGCTCTTGGCGATGAAGTTGCAGAAATTTTCAAAGCATCTATGCTTGTTATGCTTATTGGAGAACGTCCGGGATTAAGCTCTCCCGATAGTATGGGCATTTACTATACATGGAATGCATATTCAGGCTGCCTCGATGCGAAACGCAATTGTATTTCCAATGTTCGCCCAGCAGGCTTAAGTATTCCAGTTGCGGTACAACGTTTAATCGCATTAATGAAAAAATCAAAACAACTCGGCTTTTCAGGCGTTAATTTAAAAGATGAACATCAACTTTCAAACATAGGCCTTGAGGAAACTCAAAAGCTATTATTTTAAACAGTAGAATATGTTTAGGGATTTATTCATAAATAGATAATCCTTTGCATAACAACATCATTTTAACGAAAAATATCAATTTTCGGGTATTGGCGATTTATACAGATATTCTCTTCTTTATATTTATCGCTATACTCCACGTATTGATCTTCTATGAATCATTTGTATGAGCACAACAAACGCCTTCCCTAAAACTATTTATGCCATTCAGCATCTTGCTTTCGAAGACTTAGGTTCATTAGAAAATGTCTTTTATCAACTCGGATTTCGTGTCCGTTATTTTGAGGCGGGAGTTGATGATTTAACCCCTGCTTTTTCACATGAAGGTTTAACCATTATTTTAGGTGGTCCAATCGGAGTTTATGAAACTGACGATTATCCATTCTTAAAAGATGAAATTGCTTTACTCAAACAACGTTTAGCAGCGGATAAACCTACTCTGGGCATTTGCCTAGGCGCACAGCTTATTGCTCATGCACTTGGCGCAAAAGTATATGCAGGACATCAAAAAGAAATTGGCTGGGGTCCACTGAGTTTAAGCCTACGCGCTAATCAAGTTTTATCTGGTTTGCTTAATAATGTGCATGTTCTACATTGGCATGGTGACACTTTCGACCTTCCTGAAAATGCAGTGCTTTTAGCAAGCTCTGATATTTATACCAATCAGGCATTTGAAGTAGGGAATAATATTCTTGCCTTGCAGTTCCACATTGAAACCACTGAAGAGCATTTTGAAAAATGGTTAATTGGTCATACATGTGAACTTCGCCATGCAAATATTTCAATTCCAAAGCTTCGCGAAGATAATTTGCAATACGCTCAAGCGCTCGAACATGCTGCATTTGAAATTATTCAAAAATTTCTCAAACGTATTGGATATAGTGGTTAAATTATAAAAATACAATTTAACAATTAATTAATTAAATTATATCCATAAAGCCAAATGCTTACTTTTCACTCAAAGATGGATTATTAATCTATCTTTGGGAACCTTTATAATTAATTTCCGTGTATTATTAATTTATTCATTTTGTAACATAAAATAAACGCTGATTTACTATGGAAATCCTGAAATTTATTAAAAGCTTTAACACGGTGAATACTTATTTATCGCTAGCATTTATTCTTCTTATAATCATTGTTCTTTATTTTTATGTGGTTAATCCAGCTTAGCTTATTTGCCAAAACGTAATAAAGAATAATATATGTAAGAAAATAGATATAAAAAAGCCCAACTGAGTTGGGCTTTTTTATATCTGCTATTTACTCAAAACCTGTTACTCGTCGTGTTACTTTTTCTCAGGCTTAAAGCTATCTTTCAAATCAAGAATACGGTTAAACACTGGTTTTTCAGGTGAATGATCGTGCTGATCTGCAACGAAATAACCCTCACGTTCAAACTGGAAACGATCTTCAGGACTCGCTTGTGCCAAAGCGGGTTCAATTACAGCTTCTAATACTTTCATCGAATCTGGATTTAGGTTTGCCAAGAAATCATCACCTGTTTCAGGGTCTGCTTCTGTGAACAAACGATCGTAAATACGTACTTCAGCAGGAATACCTTTGGTTGCAGATACCCAGTGAATCACGCCTTTCACTTTACGACCTTCAGGATTTTTACCTAAAGTTTCAGGGTCAATTGAACATTTCAGCTCAACCACTTCACCATTTTCATCCTTAATGACTTCATCACATTTAATCACGTAAGCATGACGTAAACGTACTTCGCCGTCAGGAATTAAACGTTTAAAGCCTTTCGGTGGTACTTCCTCAAAGTCTTTACGGTCAATATAGATTTCCTTAGTTAAAGGAATCACACGGTCACCCATATCAACGTTAGGATGACGAGCATGAGTAAGATCCATATCTTCTGGCAAATTGGTCAAAGTCACTTTAAGTGGGCTTAAAACAGCCATACCACGCGCAGCTGCATTTTCCAAAGATTGGCGAATACAGAACTCAAGCATTGCAACATCTACAATACCATCAGTTTTTGACACACCTACACGTTTACAGAAATCACGTAAACCTTCCGGAGTAAAACCACGACGGCGCATACCTACTACTGTTGGCATACGCGGGTCATCCCAACCATTTACATGACCACCTTCCACCAACTTACGTAATTTACGTTTTGATGTAATGGTGTAGTCCACGTTTAAACGCGAAGATTCATACTGATGTGGAACTGCTTTAGATTTTACCTTTTCTACAATCCAGTCATAAAACGGACGGTGATCTTGGAACTCTAATGTACAAAGCGAATGAGTAATCCCCTCAATAGCATCAGACAATGGATGAGCATAGTCATACATTGGATAGATTTTCCATTTATCACCTGTTTGGTGATGCTCTGAATGCAATACGCGATATAAAATTGGGTCACGCATGTGTACGTTTGGGCTTGCCATATCAATTTTGGCACGTAAAACAGCTTCACCTTCTTTAAATTCACCACTGCGCATTTTTTCAAAGCGAGCAAGGTTCTCTTCAACAGATGCATCACGGTATGGTGAATTTTTACCCGGTTCAACAAAACTACCGCGGTTTAACTTAATTTCTTCTGGAGACTGTAAATCAACATAAGCATCGCCTTGCTCAATTAATTGAACAGCCCATGCATATAATTGATCAAAATAACTTGATGCATAGCGTGGCTCACCATTCCAGTTAAAACCAAGCCATTTCACATCATTCGCAATACCGTCAACGTACTCTTGTTCTTCAGCATCAGGGTTTGTATCGTCAAAACGTAAATTACATAACCCATCAAACTCTTCAGCCACACCAAAGTTTAGGCAAATCGCTTTTACATGACCAATATGTAAATAACCATTTGGTTCTGGTGGAAAACGCGTTACGATCTGATTTGCACGTCCAGCAGCCAAGTCTTCAGTAATGACTTGGCGAACAAAATCTAAGCCAGCCTGTTGTTCTTGCTGCGCAGAATCGACAGAGGCATGAGTATTCGGTGTCGGGTTATTTGGCAGGCTCGAGACAACATCATTAGGCTTCATAGTGTATCAATCACTTCTTTGTAGATAAAATTTCGAAAAATTTAAACGCTATCTTCATTTTTAACAAAGATTTTAACGTTTTTTACTTGCCTTGTAGTTTACAGTTTGCTTATGCTTCTCTCAACCAAAAACCCATGGTCATAAGCCCATGTTTAGGAGATTAATGTAATGAGTTTTCCTCAAGTCGAATTAAACACCAATAAAGGTCGTATTGTTCTTGAACTGAATGCTGAAAAAGCACCTAAAACAGTAGCAAACTTTTTAGAATATGTACGTGACGGTTTTTATGACGGCGTTATTTTCCACCGCGTCATTGATGGTTTCATGATCCAAGGTGGCGGTATGGATGAAAACTTCAAAGAAAAAGCGACACGTGATTCAATTGAAAATGAAGCTGATAACGGTTTAAGCAACGACGAGGGTACGGTTGCAATGGCACGTACTCAAGCTCCTCATTCAGCATCAGCTCAATTCTTTATCAACGTGAAAAATAACTCTTTCTTGAACCATACCTCTAAAACTGCTCAAGGTTGGGGTTATGCTGTATTTGGTAAAGTTGTTGAAGGTTTAGACATTGTTGAAGCGATCAAAGGTGTTCGCACTGGCAACCGCGGTTATCACGCTGACGTTCCATTAGAAAACGTTGTAATCGAATCTGCTAAAATTATTTCTGAATAATTTTAGGATAAAGCTGTGACTTATCTGTTTATCTCAGATTTACATTTGTCACCTGAACACCCTCGACTCGTTCGAGGGTTTTTAGACTTATTGGTGTATTACCAAGATAAAAATACTCAGCTCTACATTTTAGGCGATTGGTTTAATGCCTGGATTGGAGATGACTATTCAGCACCATGGCTCGATGAAATTGTCGATGCCTTAAAGGCTTTTACTCAAAAGGGTAATCGAGTTTACTTTCAAGTAGGCAACCGTGATTTTGCTCTTAATCAAGTTTTCCTCAATAAATTTAATGGCGTTTTACTCCCTGACATTTATTCCCTCAATATTGCAGGACATCAATATCGTCTAGAACACGGCGATGCATTATGTACAGATGACGTTTCTTATCAAAGATTTAAAAAGATTATTCGAAATCCGCTCTTAGTCGCTCTTTTACGTCGAACTCCACTCAGTTTTCGCACTAAGCTGGTTAATGGCTTCCGCAAGAGAAGCTCCGCGGATAAACAGCAAAAAAGCTATGAAATCATGGATGTAAATGAGCAAGCAGTTCTGTCTGCTTTAGCAAATGTAGACACACTGATTCATGGCCATACTCACCGCCCTTCGATTCATCAAGTGCAAGATAAACAACGAATTGTTCTTGGCGATTGGCGTGAGGATCAGGCTTATATTTTAGAAATTGATCCGTCTTCAAATATGCAACAGCTCGAATTGGTTGTCTGGAATTATTAGCTAGAAATTAGTCACTTTTTTATTTGAACTTTCAATTCTTTAATTTTTTTATTTAAATCAGAATCGTAAATCACACACATGCTGGCAATAAATATAAATTTCCAGCTTATATGTGCATGATCGTGATACTCAATGTATAAAATAAGAAGACTCAATACAAATATAAGAATGATAAAGGCTTTAACAATTCTAATTTCTCGCAGCTTACTCTTTGCACCTGTTGGCATTAAATCAATCATTTTCAATAGATTACTAAAATTTTATATAAACATTATATTTCTTTATCAAATTACATAGGAAATGTTTTTGAATAAAATAGCGTATGATGACAAAGATTAAATTCTCTCAATTGCCATAAGATTGATATGGAGCACACCTATGGACCTATTGAATTCTGTTAAAAGCCGCTATACAACAAAAGCGTACGATTCTGAAAAGAAAATCCCTCAAGAAAAAATTAATAAATTATTAGAAATTTTACGTTTTTCACCTTCTTCAGTGAATATACAGCCTTGGCACTTTTTCGTTGCAGATAACCTTGCAGCTAAAGAAAGAATAGCGAAAGCCTTAACAGGTAAATATGCTTACAATGGTCCCAAAGTGCTTGAGTCATCACACACACTTGTATTTTGCACAAAAACAGATATTTCATCTGAATACTTAAATCAATTACTTGAACAAGATGATTTAAGTGGCCGTTTTAAAGATGAAAAAGCTAAATTAGGCCAAAAAGATACTCGCCATGGCTATGTTGAGTTCTATCGAAATGAGCAGAAAAATTTATTTGGATGGATGGAAAATCAAACATTCATTGCTCTGGGGCAACTACTTTTTGCTGCGGGTTTAGAAGGAATTGATGCAACCCCAATGGGCGGCTTTGATGAAGACATTTTAAATACTGAGTTAGGTTTAACTGAAAAAGGCCTACGTAGTTCAGTCATTGTTTCTCTAGGTTATCGCAGTGAAAACGATTTTAATGCCAAACTACCTAAATCACGCCTACCAGATGAAGTTATTTTTACCTATTTATAAAATTATTGTAGTTCAAGAGATTCAACTCTCTTGAACTACAAAGCCATTGCCCTAGCTAAACAAATCACGCCACTGATCCCAAATAAAATACCTAAAGTGGTAGGCCATTTTAATTTTTCTTTATATAAAATAACGCCACTTGCAATGCCTAATAGCACCACAAGAATATTCATACTTGCAAAAACAATTGCAGGTGAATCCTTTAAAAGAATATGAGCTTTCACATATAAAGCAATATTCGAAAAATTAAGTACACCTAATATCAACCCAGCTATAGCACTTTTAAACTGCCATTTTTGGGTTTTCTGCACCAATAAATATGAAATTGATAATATAAAAGCTGTAATAAAAATAAGATTCAAAGTGAGTGTAAATTGAAGACCTAAACTACTCGTATATTTTAAGAGAATATCTACTGCGGCATATCCACACCAAACACTTAATAGAGCAAAAATTGCTTTTCGAGATTGATGATTCGAAGAAGTACTCATTTGTCCAAAAAGGACAAGTAAAACAGCAAAAATTCCTAAACCTATTCCCCATAGTTTTAATGCATTAAATTGTTCATGAAAAAAGAAATAAGCTGCGAGTAAAGAAAGTACGACAGAAAGACGCTGTGCAACTTCGGTCTTAACAATTCCTGCATATTCTAGTGACTTAGCTAAACACAGAAAAATACTGGGCAAAATCAGTCCCAATGCAATAATTAACCACCAAGGGGTCTTTGATATTGAAATGTGTTGAATATCAGGCTGAAACCACCAAAAGCAAAGAAGACTCGCGCTCGCATAATTCCATGCAATCATTTGTAACGGCTGATACCCTTTTTTCTTTAAGTTTTTTAATAGGATAGACACCAAGACACTACTTAAAGCAGCAGCCAATATTAATATCATCGATTAAAACTCTATTTATTTAAATATATGATTCACCATAGTCAAATTATGACCTTTGATGAGTTTAATATTTTGAATTAACTTTTAAATAAACATAAAAAAACCAGTCATTATCTGACTGGTTTCTTTTTTAGATATCAATTAACGATTATTTTCGTCTTCTTGACCATCTTCAAATTTAGTATCGTTGTCAAAACCACCTTGATGACCACCGAAGCCGCCTTGACCACCGAAACCACCGCCTTGACCACCGAAGCCACCTTGACCGCCGAAGCCGCCACCTTGACCACCGCCGAAGCCGCCTTGACCACCGAAGCCGCCTTGAGCGCCACCGAAGCCACCTTGAGCACCACCAAAGCCACCGCCTTGAGCGCCACCGAAGCCACCAGTAGGTTGACCACCAAAACCACCTTGTGTGCCACCTTGTGCTGGGAAGCCTGTACCTTGCGCGCCTGCTGGGCGTGGGTTACGAGCTGGAACAACAGTTGAAATCGCGTGTTTGTAAACCATTTGACTTACTGTATTTTTTAATAAAACAACATATTGGTCAAATGATTCAATATGACCCTGTAATTTAATACCGTTCACAAGGAAAATAGAAACAGGGATACGTTCTTTACGGAGAGAATTTAAGAACGGATCTTGTAAAGTTTGACCTTTAGACATTTTTAACTCCAAAAAAAAATTTTTAAATCAGCGCAAAAAAACTATCTTTATTTTTCAACTAAAAATTATAAAAAGACAGTGTGCAAATTTTGCTTTATCCATAAGAGTTTCGCAAGTCTTCTTTCGCCTGCTTTATCGTCAAGTAAGTTTTAAAATCGTGTATTTCTTGCAAAGAACGTAACCACGTATATTGACGTTTGGCAAGTTGTCGTGTTGCAAATAAAGCTTTATCCTCCATTTCACGTTTACTTTTGAGACTTATATCACTTTTTAATAGAAATTCTAGTGCTTGTCGATAACCCACTGAACGCATTGAGGGTAAATTTTCATCTAAATCGTATTTTTCAATTAGAGCTTCAACTTCACTCAAAAAACCGATATCCCACATTTTGCTTAATCTTTGCTCAATGCGTTGATGTAATTCTACCCGATCTGGAAGTAAAGCATAATTATGAAATATGTATCGATATGGTACGTTTTTTGGTTGTTCTGCCTGCAATTTAGTAATTGGCTCACCCGTAAGCTTATAAACTTCTAGTGCTCGAATAATCCTTTGCTTATCAGTCACATTAAATTTTATAGCCGCGGCAGGATCTACAGAAACTAATTCGTCATAAACAGCCTGCCACCCTTCATTTAAACCTTTTTCTTCAATTGCTGCCCGAACTTGGGCATCTGCGCTCGGCAAATTACTCGATAGACCCTCTAATAATGCCTTAAAGTACAACATTGTGCCTCCTACTAAAATAGGAGTTTTCCCACGTGAATGCATGTCATCAATCAACTTAGATGCATCTTCAACAAATTGAGCAGCTGAATAAACTTCAAGAGGAGTAATCAGATCAATTAAATGATGAGGATATAGCGCTTGTTCTTCACGAGTTGGCTTAGCAGTACCGATATCCATATCTTTATAAACGAGAGCAGAATCAACAGAAATCAGCTCAAAATTTCCACGTTCGTATAATTCACATGCCAAAGCGGTTTTACCGCTTGCAGTTGGTCCCATTAAATTGATGACGGGCAATTGATTTGACATGTAAAACTACTCTCCTCGAGCAAATAATTTATCTAATTGAGATAATGGGAATGCACGCCAAGTTGGCCGCCCATGGTTACATTGGCTCGCAAATTCAGTTTGTTCCATTTGACGAAGTAAAGCATTCATTTCAGAAAGACTGAGTTGTCGATGTGCACGCACTGCCCCATGACACGCCATTCCAGCTAATAGCTCATCTCTTTTTTGAAGTAATCCTTGTGCTTCATCATTTGGATCTAAATCATTTAAAAGTTCAGGAATAAGATTTTCAAAGTCAGCTTTTTGTAATATTGCTGGCACTCCCCGAACAATAATTTGTTCATCCCCATACAAATCAATTTCCAGTCCTAAACGCTCCAGTTGAGGTTTTAATTCTTCTACCCTCACTGCCTGCATTCGACTAATAGAAATGACTTTAGGGATAAGCAACTGCTGAGACGTCCAAAATTCTGGCTTATCCCAAGCATTTTTCATTTGCTGTAATAAAATTCGCTCATGCGCTGCATGCATATCAACAATAATTAGCCCTTCAGTGTTTTGCGCTAAAACATAAATTCCATGAAGTTGAGCAATTGCAATGCCTAACGGAAACTCATCGACTTTAGTTACTGGCTCAATATCTTCATTCACTGAAAAATTAGCAGGTTGATCACGCAGTGGCGCTAAGTATGTCTTTAACGCATTATTTAACTGAGGAGAACCGTTATATTTTGGTGTTTGATCTGCATAGTGAACAGCTTGCGGACGACTAGCGTTAAAATCGGTTAACAACTCTGTCGGTGCATTCTGAGTTCGCGCTTTATTGTCTGGATTTAAAGCTTCATTTGCCCGATGCAGCGTAAATTGTTCCTGATATTTAGGTTGAGGCTGCACAGAGTAGTCTGAGGTTTCATCCACTTTCATCGCTTGAGCTAAATCAGCGCTCGCTGTCTGAAATTGCGACAGAGTTTCTTTCGCATAATGTCTTACAAATTCATGCACTTCCCTCTGATTTAAAAAGCGAATTTCATGTTTTGTAGGATGAACATTCACATCGATATTTTCAGGGTCAACTTCTAAGAAAAGTAAATATGATGAATGTTGATGGCCATGTAAAATACCGTCATATGCCATACGTAATGCATGAGAAATCGTTTTATCTTTAACAATACGACCATTTACGTAGACATATTGCATATCACCCTGCGCACGAGCATCTGAAGGATGGCCAAGCCACCCCGATAAACGCATACTAATACTTTCGGCATCCATCCAATATGCATTTTGTACGAATTGCGAACCGAGCAGTTGTTGCACTCGCTGAAAACGGAGCTCTCCGCTATCAGCTATAGGTAAATTAATTCTAATATTATCATTATGCTCAAGCACAAAACGTATATCAAAATGCGTTAAAGCCAGACGACGAACAATCTCTTCAATATGACCAAATTCAGTCGTTGGTTTCTTTAAAAATTTACGGCGCGCCGGTACATTAAAAAATAAGTCCTGAACACGTATGTGAGTTCCCTTTTGAGCAGCAACAGCTTGTACTTCTTGATGATCAAAGGCTGTGCCATTGACTTCAACCTGATGGCCAATACCACTTTCATCTTGGCTACTGGTTAAAGTCAATCGTGAAACTGCGGCAATCGAAGCAAGTGCCTCCCCGCGAAATCCCAAACTTACAATAGCGTGTAAATCTTCTGCAGTTTTAATTTTACTTGTCGCATGGCGCATGACAGCTAATGCCAAATCTTCAGAATGAATACCATGCCCATTATCAATAATTTCTATGAGGGTCGAACCACCTTGAGCGATCCGCACAATGAGTTCAGTTGCACCCGCATCGATGGAATTTTCTAATAATTCTTTAACAACAGATGAAGGACGCTCAATCACCTCACCAGCAGCAATCTGGTTGGCTAACGCTGCGTCTAAAGTATGAATACGACGTTGTGTTAGCTTTTCATCAGTCATGAAGCTGTTCCTGCAAAGTCTGATACAAATGTTCTGTGGGTAGAGTTAAAGTTACAAAACGACTCAGCTCATCCTCTGACTTTTGAATATCGATGATGATATCTGCCTGAGGAATTTCATCTCCACCTTTTGATGGCCATTCAAATAAAAATAATGCATCTGTGACATCTAGATAATCACGGATTCCCATTAATTCAAGTTCATAAGGATCATTCAAACGATATAAGTCAAAATGAAAAATTTCTTTCTCATTGATTTTATACGGCTCAACTAGTGTATAGGTTGGACTTTTAACAGAGCCTTTATGACCCAAAGCCTGTAAGAAATAGCGCGTAAGTGTGGTTTTACCCGCACCTAAGTCTCCAATTAAATAAATCACACCTGACTGAACATGTTGCGCCAACGCTTGAGCTAGACGCCCAGTATCTTCTTCATGATTTAAGACCAATTTCAATGAATACGACATAGCACACATAACATGATTCAAAATAATCGATATGATAACATTGCCCTGCCTTAAAAGCCTACTCAAGCCCTAGAAGTTGGCTTTTTTTATATCAATTCTCTTACATATTTATACTTTTTTATGTCTAGTCCGAACGATTTTTTGCCACCTATGGTTAATGGTGTAAGCGCAAGCCAAGTTTATCTTCCTGCACAAACAAATACTCAAACTATTTATGAGTATCTATGCCAACATTTTCAACACATTAAAGTACAAGAGTGGCAGCAACGCTTTCAAGATGGGCTTATTTATGGGGCAAATGGACAAAAATTAACATTAGATAGTCCCTATCAAAGCAATACGCATATCTTTTATTATCGATTTCTTGCCTATGAGCCACATGTTCCTTTCGAGCATCGAATTTTATTTGAAAATGATGACTTACTGGTGGTCGATAAACCTCATTTTTTAACAATTAGCCCAACTGGACAATATGTACAAGAAACATTATTAGTTCGACTTAAAAAACAGACAGGCAATGAATTTTTAACACCGATACATCGATTAGACCGTGAAACTGCTGGAGTTGTTCTATTTTGCAAACGGATTGAATCGCGAGGTATTTACCAACAATTATTTGCGGAGCGTCAAGTCAATAAAACTTACCACGCTATCGCTCCTTATAAAAAAGAATTAAAACTTCCTCAAACATTACATTTACACCTAGATAAAGGGACTCCTTTTTACACCATGCAAATTGTGGCAAATGCTAAAGCAAACACTCAGACCTATATTGAGCTTATTGAACACAACCAGATTTGGGCTAAATATCGTTTAACACCGACAACAGGTAAACAGCACCAGCTTCGTGTACATCTTAATTATCTAGATATTCCGATTAAGAATGATCCATTTTACCCGACTGTTCAACATAAGGCAGATGATGATTTTTCAGAGCCATTACAACTTTTAGCTAAGCACATTTCATTTGTCGATCCACTCACGAAAGGGGAAATGTTTTTCAATTCTCAGTTTGAATTGACGTTGTAATGTAAGCGTAATGACAAAAAGATTGTTTTTTATGCCGAAAAACATTGAAATTACATTGCGATGGTTTAAAATAAATTCCTAAAAATTAAAAATCATTTGGTTTTGTTATTCATGCGAAAAACAGAAGTTTATCAGGTTCGACTGGACTCCCAAGAGAAAAAGCAGGCTTTTGCTGTTTTTAAACAATTGGGAATTACCCCTGCCCAAGCGGTACGACTTTTTTTTAAACAGGTCGTATTAACTAAATCTATTCCGTTTGCGATCGAAAATCAGAGTATTAATATGGAACAATTATTAAAACTCCGAAAAGCAAAAGCATCTTCATTAAATCAAAACCCATCGACTTTAAGCGAAGATGATGACCATGAAGATTTGTTTGAAGAACTAAACGCACTTCTTGGTGAGAGCGACAAAACTTAACACTGTTGCATTTATAAACAAGTTTTAACGTCAAAAAGCTCTTTTTTTCGTTATGCTCTCTTTGTAAAAATATAATGATAAGTTACAAGGAGTACCAAATGATCGTTAGACGAGCGACTTTTGAAGATTTAGACCAACTCGCCGTTTTGTTTGATGAATACCGCCAGTTTTATGGGGCTTCTTCTAATTTTAATGAATCACTTTACTTTCTTAAACAACGTTTTGAGAATAGAGAAAGTGTTTTTTTCATTCATATTAAAGATGAAAAAATCACCGGATTCGTTCTACTCTATTTAGGTTTTTCTTCAGTTGCTTGTTCAACATATTATATTTTAGATGATGTATATGTTACGCCAATTTTTCGTCGCCAAGGCTCCGCCAAACAGTTAATCGATACTGCCATTTTATTTGCAAAACAACAAAATGCCCTACGCATTAGCCTAGAAACTCAAAGTAATAACCATGAGTCTCATCGTCTATATGAACAAATGGGCTTCATTCGGGATAGTGAGTTCCAGACATTCCATTGCTTTCTTAAATAATATTTTGTGCTAGCTGCTTTTGCTGTTCTGATAAATAAATCCATTCCCCATCTGCTATTTCAGGTAAAACTAATTGACCTACTTGATGGCGATGCAATGCTTCTACTTTATTTCCTACAGCAGCAATCATTCTTTTGACTTGGTGATAAACACCTTGATGAATGGTCATCGTTAATTTGTGAGTTTCCAACATTGCTACATCGGTTGCAGCAAAAATGCCTTTTTCCTGATGTAAGCTTACTCCTTGACCTAACATTTCAATTTGCTCAGGGGTGACTGCATCAATGGTCGTAACATGATAAACCTTTGGAACATGTTTACGAGGATGGGTTAAAGCTTGAAGATATTTACCATCATCAGTCAATAAAAGTAAGCCTGTTGTGTCTTGATCTAAACGTCCAATTGCTTGGACGCCTCGATGAATCATAATTTCAGGTAATAGACTAAAAACGCTTTGATGATGCTGAGGCTGATGTGAACATTCAAAACCTTTTGGTTTTTTTAATGCAATATAAACTTGTTCTCGATATTGGTAAGTTTGTCCAAAAAGCGAAAATTCTAGATTTTCAGGAGAAAATTGCTTTTTAAGATCATCGGCAATTTCTCCATCAACACTTACAGAACCATTTTTTATTAACTGCTGACAATATTTACGTGAACCAAACCCTTGTGATTGTAAAATTTTTTCCAGCAGCATGGAGTTTCTCTTTAGAACAAAACACTCATTTTAACGCAGTTTCAACTCCCTACTCACTACTCTTTGCATTTAGTTCATTAAACTGCATTCTATTCTTCAACTACTCGATAAATATTTTCGTTCTGTTCACTTTCAAATAACAATTCAGTTGTAGGTAAAATAATTTCATTATCAACAATAATATGTTCAATACGTTGGCTTAGCTTTAAAGTTTCATTTTCGTGTTCAACTAAATTTTGCTTTAGTTGAGCCTTGGCATCATGAATCTGATCAAACTGATCTTTAATTTTGATATCTACAATTTGCATAGTCATTATCCTATATTCATGAGTAATGACTATTTTTATAACACAACTTCAAAAAACTATAAGATTTAACTTGTTAATTTATATAACATTGTGTCCAAGCGTAACCGAAAATTAAAACTCTTTATCAATGAGCGATATACAATAAAATTTTATTAAAGATAAAATCCAAGATCTGCTAAATCTTTTAAAGCTTTCACATTCCTACTCTTAAATATTATACAATTCCATTTTATTTACTTGCCCACCCCGCTCCCATGCTTGCCCAATTTGATGTTAATTTAGTTGTCCTTCTAGTTCTACTTATCTGTGGTTTACTAAGTCAAAATGCAGCTGTAACCATTGCAGCAGGTGTGTTAATTGTCGTTAAAATTACGCCTTTAAATCAGTTTTTCCCTTTTATTCAAGCACATGGTCTTAATTTAGGAATTCTTATTTTAACCATTGGCGTACTCACACCCATTGCCAACGGAAAACTGAGTGGAGAGAGTATTTTAAAGTCCTTTGTTAGTATTAAATCACTGGTTGCCATTGCAATCGGTCTGTTAGTAGCATGGTTAGGTGGTCGCGGTGTAAAACTTATGTCGAGTCAGCCTGATGTTGTTGCAGGTCTATTAATTGGCACAGTTGCAGGCGTCGCCTTGCTCCGTGGTGTACCTGTCGGCCCTCTTATTGCAGCAGGCTTGCTCTCGTTATTTATCGGTAAATAAATTTTTCGATATTAAAAAAGGCGCCATTGGGCACCTTTTTTATGCTTAAGTTAAATGAATTACCCTAGCCAGAATAATACGAAGTTCGTTTTAAAGAGAATTTTTCTAACTGCTTTAAGAACCCTTCAAAATAACTTTTTTCTTTTTCTTCAGTTCGATAGCCCGCATATAACGTCCGTCGTAAGCCTGTAGGTGAAACGCAATCTAAACGGCGACTCGTAACCCATCCCTTTTGTTCATATTCATTTACTACCCAATCAGGTAAAGCAGCAATACCTCGTCCACTTGCAACAAGTTGAATAAGCATTTGGGTTAAATCTGTTGTTCGTATTTGCTTAGGCTGAATATTCGCAGGAATGAAAAGTTTAGACATAATATCTAAACGGTGCTTATCAACTGGATAAGTAATTAAAACTTCTTCTGCTAACTCTTGAACCGTAATATTTTCAGCACGAACCAATGGATGCGTGTTGGATAGAACCAAACGCGATTCATATTCAAAAATAGGAAAATACTCAATTCCTTTTAATGCAATTGGATCGGCTGTAATCAGCAAATCAAATTCAGCATTTTGTAAAAGCTCATGTGGATTAGCTTCAAATCCAGAAGCAAAGTCTAAATCAACATCTGGGTATTGATGTCGATATTGATTCAATAACGGCATTAACCAGTCAAAGCAGCTATGGCATTCAGATGAAAAGATAATCCTGCCTGTCTGTCCATGCACAATACGGGTAATATCACTATGTGTAATCTGGATTTGCGGTAAAACATCATCGGCTAACTTAAGTAAGCGTTGCCCAACATTAGAAAAGCTAACAGGCCGGCTACGTCGATTCACCACCTCTACCCCATACCAATGATCTAATTCTTTTAATTGGTGAGAGATAGCCGAGGGCGTTAAACAAAGATCATTCGCAGCAGAAACTAATGAACCATGTTCACGTAAGGCAACTAAAGTTTTAAGGTGGCGTATTTCTAACATGGGCCCAAGCCTAAAAAAAGAGATTTATCTATGAATGTCTTAATCTCATCTTTGCCTTTCAACAAATAGGATAACTGTAGATAAATCTTCACTAATGAATATTATTCATTTTACCATGGAATTAATTAATTTGTCTCAACATGAATTATTTTTCATAATTTTCCTATCAGATGAATTTTTTTAATTTAAAGGTGAAGGTACAACTGTGTAGCTTACAATTACTGCTTAATTGAAATCGAAAAGAATTTTATAAAAACAAAAAATAGACCCAATCTAGGTCTATTTCTTATAAAAAGTAATAATTACTGCGCCCACACATTTAAGCTAACAATCGTATAACTTTGATTTTTAGGTTTTACCTTTAAATTTAGTGGAGCTGTTACTTCTACTAAATACTCTCCAGCCTTTGGAAATTTAAGCTCAACCTGACCGTTGCTATCTGCTTTAAACTGCTGCACTTGTTTATCAGTCGCGCCTTTTTCTCTTAAATTAATTTCAGCATTCGCGAGACTCGTTCCTTTCTCACTTATGGTTAATTTAACAGGTTGAGCAACTTTAATTGTGTTGGGATGTACAGAAAAGTTAACTTTAATCGGTGTGTTTGGAAATTGAATATCCGAAACTTTTCCTTTAGAAAGATAACTTTGTAATACCCACTCTCGTGTTACTTCTTCTGTTTTAATATTTTTCGCTTTAATGTCAGCTGGAATTAAATATTCACGTTCTGCTTTCGGTGGGGCTTTATCAGCTGGCATATCAAAAAATAAATGCCATGTTTTTTGGTCATATACATATTTTAAAGGATAACTTGCTTGTGTCTGAATGATATAAGTTCCCTCTTCTGGCAAATCGACATCAAAAACCGTGGCCGATTTATGCAAAGCCTCCGCAGTAATCGTCTTAAGCTCATTTTTAGGAGTAATTACAGTAAGCTTGGCATCCTTTAAAGCATGCTCACTATTTAATGCTTCTTCGGCATAACCTGCAATTACGGGTACTTGAGTTTGTTCTGTTTTATAAGCTAAAGGCGCTACATAGGGCTCATGAGCAAAGCCTGTGGTACATATAAATGCAAGAGGCACAATTAAAAATTTATTCATTCTTACAAAATCCTGTTGTACACAAAGTTAAAAAATTTCAGACAAAAGATACGCTGCTACAGTATACATAAATAAAAATCATTATTATTATCATTTAATGTTCAAACTTAAAATTCCCTAATCTTTTATTCAAAAAGAAACTGGTTGAGTTCTTAGTCACCAAATGGATTGAATCGTTCCAATCTGGTTGATTTTGCATTTAGCCTCGGCAGTCTTAATTTTAGTTTTTTATTATTCTGTACTCTTTTCCCTTATACTGCTCTTTTTTGAGTCTCTTCTTAACCTATTATGGCGTCCCCGCAATCTCCTCTATCTACACATCAACACTATTCACTATTTTTAGCAATTTTCTCACTCGCTGTAGGTGGTTTTTGTATTGGAACCAGCGAATTCGTCGCAATGGGACTGATTCAGGAAATTGCCAATAACTTAAAAATTACAGTACCAGAAGCTGGACACTTTATTAGTGCTTATGCATTAGGTGTGGTTATTGGTGCTCCCATCATCGCTATTCTTGGAGCTAAAGTTCCTAGAAAAACATTATTACTTGGCTTAATGCTTTTTTATGGTATCGCAAATGCCTGTACCGCTTTAGCCCATACACCTGAAACTGTTCTAATCTCACGTTTTATTGCAGGTTTACCGCACGGGGCATATTTTGGAGTCGGGGCATTAGTGGCAGCTGAACTAGCAGGTCCTTCACGAAGAGCATCGGCTGTTGCCCAAATGATGATGGGTCTTACAGTTGCAACTGTAATTGGTGTACCTTTGGCAACTTGGTTAGGTCAAAATTTTGGTTGGAGAGCTGGCTTTGAATTTTCAGCGACTATCGCTTTCTTCACCTTAATTGCTGTTGGCTTCTTTGTACCCAATATTCCAGTCCAAGCAAAAGCAAGCATAAAAACAGAATTAGCTGGCCTTAAAAATATCAACATGTGGTTAACACTAGCGGTAGGTGCAATCGGTTTTGGAGGCATGTTTTCTGTTTACAGCTATGTCTCACCTATTTTGACTGAATATACACAAGTGAATATCCAAATCGTCCCTATCGCTTTGGCTATTTGGGGTATTGGTATGGTTATTGGTGGCTTAGCCGCAGGATGGCTTGCAGATAAAAATCTGAATAAAACGATTGTAGGCGTACTCATTAGCTCAGCTATCGCTTTTGTGGTGGCTAGTTTCTTAATGAGTAATATTTATACTGCTATAGCATCTTTATTCTTAATTGGTCTTACCGTAATGGGATTAGGTGGAGCATTACAGACTCGTCTAATGGATGTCGCTGGCGATGCTCAAACATTAGCAGCGTCACTCAACCACTCTGCCTTTAATATGGCCAACGCATTAGGTGCATTTTTAGGTGGCTGGGTACTCAGTCACCAAATGGGCTGGATCGCGCCAATTTGGGTTGGTTTTGTCTTGAGCCTCGGTGGTCTTATCATTTTACTTATTGCCTTTGCAGTAGAAAAAGCCAGTAAGAAAATTTAATCAAAGAAGATGCTAACTTATTATTTCTAATCAGTTAGCTTTCCACCACAGTGTGGACAATAACATTTTTTCTCTCTAACTGACTCTTCTTCCTCTAATACTTTTTCACGCATAATTTGAATAATCAGGTTATGCGCTTGTTCTTTTGGCAGGCCTACTTTTTGGCGGATTCGTTCTATTTCAGCTTCATCATGTAGAATATCAATCCCTCGTACCTGGAGTAACTCACGAAACTCTTGCTCTAGTCTTTGATTCCGTTGATTGAGTTCATTTGCAAGCCCAGATGCTAAAATACCAGCTGGTAACGCTGCAATACCAACACCTAAAATGGTAATGAGTGCGCCTAGTAACTTTCCTAAGCTGGTCACTGGGGTGACATCGCCATAACCTACTGTGGTTAAAGTAACCACCGCCCACCACATAGATTTAGGTATTGAACTAAAAGCTTCTGGCTGAGCCTTATTTTCAACCACATAAATGCCAGAAGCAGTCATAATAATCATAATAATTAAAATAAAGATAACTGCCTGAAAAGAGCCCTTCTCACGCTTAATCACACATAACAATATCTGTAGTGAGATAAAATACCGTGTCAATTTTAATAAACGAAGTAAACGTAATATTCTGAGTATACGAAGATCGATTCGTACGAAGAAATTGAGATAAGCAGGTAAGATTGCCATCAAATCAATAATTGCTTCCCCGCTTTTCATCCAGCTCAAGCGGATTTTCCATGCAGATTGTGTCGTATCTCGATCTGCGATACTCCATAGCCTTAATAGATATTCAACACTAAAAATTGCAATTGAGATATTTTCAAAATAGTCGAACCAAACATGATAACTTGTGTACAAATCATTTACTGTTTCTAATAAAATGGCAGCGACGTTACCAACAATTAAGACAACTAAAAAATAATTAATACACCTACTTACCGTAGTTTCATAGTCATGATTATGAAGATTATTATAGAAAAACTTACGCAATCCCTTCCAAGCTGAATTTTGCATATTGATCTGACCACTTGATATTCAAGACATAGTAAGCTCTCGCCCTCTATTCACCAATATAGTCTTTAATAAATTTTCCTTCACTCACTTGGACATTTAAAATTTTCTACTTTTTTCTTAGATCAATTCACCGCTACACATCGGAATTCATTTTCTTTCCACCACTGCACATCATAGATAGCTGCATGTGATTTCAAAATAAGATTAATATAGTTTTGCAGCAACATAATGTGATGAGTAATATCAAGCTTTCTAAATAAAAACTTTCTTAAAATAGGTGTATTTGGAGAAATAAAAATTGCGAATCCATTGCTATATTCTTCATAGACACTGATTCCAAGATACATGGTTATCTCAGGCAAAGGAATTTCAATTTGCCATCCCCAGTTTTCACTATATAGCTCTATATTTAAATGATATCTATTTTTCAAAATACTAAAAATATATTGTGCAATATCTTCAGTTTTTTGAACTAAAACACCTTCTTCACCAGAGTGTGTTTTTTGATCATAGTGTTGATAATCATCAAATTTAAATTCAACTATCGTCTTTAGCATTCTCAAATTCCCTATATAAAATACTCATATTTTTTTTAATTATTTTTAAGTTCGTTTAATTATTTTAAAACAAAAAACCACTTAATTTCTACTACTATATTTAATTTTATATATATCAAATTAAAAAATGATTTATTTAGTGTTTTCAAATAAACTCATGACTCATTTCACACTTTTAATAAAAACAATAACTCAGGAAGACTATTTTTTAATCAAAATCATATATAAGTTATTTTATTTAATAATTTTTTATGCCATTTATATCTTAATGTAGATATATAATTTATTTTCTGATCTTTAATATTTTCTAAAAATTAGTATTAAAATATATTAATTTAATTAGATATCTTTATAGCTTTTTCTAAAACTAACAACACTAGGTACTATTTATTAGGCTGATATCCATACAGAGAATTTATAATTTTGGAATCAATTTCAGAGCTAAAATTTCAGAAAAACTTAATAATACCAAATAAACAAAAGAAATTCTTAACAAAAAAATCTCATCCATTTCACCCTTTTATTAAGATGAAAATTAGTACTTCCCGCTCGTGATTTTTAAGTTTTTTGAATTTTTGTATCATTTAATCGATAATAGAACTTTAATATTTATTTCTTTAGCGATTCACTCATAAAGAACTTTAAATTTTTTTAAACATATGAAAACAAGGGGAAATTACATGGGATTTAAAGCCCTCCCTACACTTATTTCTTTATTTATTACATTGTTAATCTGGTTTGTGATTCCTGTACCCGCAGGTGTTGATCCTGATGCATGGCATTTATTAGCGATGTTTGTAGGTGTGATTGCCGCAATCATCGGTAAAGCTATGCCAATTGGTGCCATTGCCATTATTGCTATCACCTTAGTCGCTGTGACAGGTGTTACCAATGACAGCCCAAGTGGAGCCATTCAAGATGCCCTTAGTAGCTTTGCAAATCCCTTAATCTGGTTGATTGGTATTTCCATCATGATCTCTAAAGGTTTGCAAAAAACTGGATTAGGTGCACGGTTAGGCTATTTATTTATCGCAGTTTGGGGCAAAAAAACCATTGGTATCGGCTATAGCATGGTGCTTTCCGAACTCATTCTCGCCCCTGTAACACCCAGCAATACGGCACGTGGTGGTGGAATTATTCACCCGATTGTACTGGCAATTTCTACTAGTTATGACTCCGATCCTGCTAAAGGCACTGAAGGTCAGATGGGAAAATACTTATCATTGGTTAACTACCAAGCCAACCCGATTACCTCTGCAATGTTCATTACGGCAACTGCCCCTAATCCATTAGTAGTTGATTTAGTGGCAAAGGCTACCCACAGTGAAATTTCTTTAAGTTGGAGTACATGGGCACTGGCGATGTTACTACCTGGATTAATTGCTTTAATCATCATGCCTTTGATTATGTATTTGATGTATCCACCCGAAGTCAAAGAAACACCTAATGCAGCTCAGTTTGCTAAAACTAAATTAAAAGAAATGGGACCTGTCAGTAAAAATGAAATCATTATGCTTGGTGTATTCGGTATTTTATTGATGCTATGGGCGGGTATTCCTGCCATGATTTTTGGCTCTACTTGGGCTGTTGACCCAACTACAACTGCCTTTATTGGTTTAGGATTATTGCTACTTACAGGTGTTTTAACTTGGGATGATATCCTGACTCAAAAAAGCGCGTGGGATACCATTACTTGGTTCGCTGCATTAGTCATGATGGCAACTTATTTAAATAAGCTTGGCTTGATTACATGGTTCTCTAGTGTCTTAGAAACCAGTATTGGCCATTTAGGTCTAAGCTGGATGCCAGCTTGTTTATTATTAATGCTTGCCTATCTGTATGCACATTATATGTTTGCTAGCACTACGGCACATATTACCGCGATGTTCGCAGCCTTTTATACGGCAGGACTTGCACTCGGTGCACCGCCAATGTTGTTTGCCTTAATGATGGCAGCGGCTTCAAGTATTATGATGACCTTAACCCATTATGCGACTGGCACTTCCCCAGTAGTGTTCGGTTCGGGTTACACCACTCTGGGTGAATGGTGGAAGGCTGGCTTTGTCATGAGCGTGGTTAATATCATAATCTTTGTAGTGATTGGCGGACTTTGGTGGAAAGTGTTGGGTTATTGGTAGCATTGTTTTAGTTTTAAAAAAGCCCCTTGTGATGGGGCTTTTTCATATACTTATTTTAAAAATTACTAAATGATATCTGCTTAATTAATCAGGCTTGATATCATAAACCCAATTTCGTGCTTGCTGGTCTGTTGTCGTTTCACATACGTAGTAATCTTGATCCCATGAGTCTTGATGGAAGATTTCCTTTTTATGATAGGTTACTTGTTTATTATTTTCGACACAGATAAAACTATCACCTTGATCTTTAACAGCAGAACCGTTAAGAAATCCACCAATACATAAGAAGCGGGACTGTTTCGCCATTTAGTTGAATCAACTTTTTAAATCACTCATTTTCAATAATTAAATGATGGATTGATTAAATTGTAAAGACAAAATACTGGACCATGTCAATTAAAATGGTGGGATATGTATAGCGCAGAAGTTACTACAATTTTTTGATTTAAACCTTGATATTAAAATTTAGATTAATTAGGGATTTTTTCAAAAAAAATAAGGGCTGATTAATCAGCCCTTATTTTATCTTTTTGCTCAAGCAAAGCATAGCTTTGCTCTTGCGCTAGGGAAAAGCCTATCGGCTTTTCTTGATCCTAGCTCCTTAAGTCAATTGAGCAGCAGAGATTTTCTTAGTATCAACTTGATCAGCCTCTTTAGTATATTCGCTCATCTTGTCGAAGTTTAAGTATTTGTAGATCTCAGCAGAAGCGCTGTCGATTTGCGACGCGTACTGTTGATATTCTTCTGGGCTTGGTAATTTACCAAGAACCGCAGCTACAGATGCAAGCTCAGCAGACGCTAAGTAAACATTTGCACCTTGACCTAAACGGTTCGGGAAGTTACGAGTAGAAGTCGATACACATGTTGTGTTCGGTGCTACACGTGCTTGGTTACCCATACAAAGTGAACAGCCTGGCATCTCTGTACGCGCACCAGCACGACCATAGATGTTATACAAGCCTTCTTCCATTAATTGGTGCTCGTCCATACGTGTTGGTGGAGCCAACCATAAACGAGTAGACAATGAACCACTAGGTACTTTGTCAAGTAACTGACCAGCTGCACGGAAGTGACCGATGTTAGTCATACAAGAACCGATGAATACTTCATCAATTTTGTCGCCTTGAACGTCAGAAAGAAGTTTCGCGTCATCTGGATCGTTCGGGCAGCAAAGAATTGGTTCTTTGATGTCAGCAAGATCGATTTCGTAAACTTTTAAGTATTCTGCATCAGCATCAGCTTTTAATAAGCTTGGGTTGTCTAACCACTTCTGCATGTTTTCAGCACGGCGCGCCATTGTACGAGCATCGCCATAACCTTCTGCTATCATCCACTTCAACATGGTGATGTTAGAACGTAAGTATTCAGCAACTTTCTCTTCAGAAAGTGTGATTGAACAGCCAGCAGCAGAACGTTCAGCAGATGCATCAGAAAGTTCAAATGCTTGCTCAACAGTCAAGTCATTTTCCATTTCTGATAAATCGATCTCAAGGATACGACCAGAGAAGATGTTTTTCTTACCTTTCTTCTCTACAGTTAAGTCACCCGCTTGAATCGCGTAGTAAGGAATTGCATGTACAAGGTCACGTAAAGTGATACCAGGTTGCATTTTACCTTTGAACTTAACAAGTACAGACTCTGGCATATCAAGTGGCATAACGCCAGTTGCAGCTGCGAACGCAACAAGACCAGAACCCGCAGGGAATGAAATACCAATTGGGAAACGAGTATGTGAGTCACCACCAGTACCAACTGTATCTGGAAGTAACATACGGTTTAACCAAGAGTGGATAATACCGTCACCTGGACGTAAAGATACACCACCACGGTTCATGATGAAGTCAGGTAATGTATGGTGAGTTGTTACGTCAACTGGTTTTGGATATGCAGCAGTGTGACAGAAAGACTGCATTACCAAGTCTGCAGAGAAGCCCAAGCAAGCTAAGTCTTTTAACTCGTCACGAGTCATTGGACCAGTTGTATCTTGAGAACCAACTGTAGTCATCTTAGGTTCACAGTAAGTACCCGGACGGATACCTTGACCTTCAGCTAAACCACATGCACGACCAACCATTTTCTGAGCTTGCGTGAAGCCTTTGCCAGTGTCAGCAGGTTGTACAGGTGTACGGAACAATGTAGAAGGTGCAAGACCTAATTCTTCACGTGCTTTAGTTGTCAAACCACGACCAATGATCAAGTTAATACGACCACCAGCACGTACTTCGTCTAAAAGTACTGGAGTTTTAAGTTCTGCTTCTGAAATTTGTACGCCATCTTTAAAAGCAGTAACTTTTGCAGCAGCATGATCAATTTTCAATACTACTTCGTCGCCCATGTTCATGTTAGCAACGTCGATTTCTACAGGTAATGCACCTGCGTCTTCCATTGTATTAAAGAAAATTGGAGCGATTTTAGAACCTAAGCACACACCACCATCTTTTTTGTTTGGAATGTGTGGAAGTTCGTCACCGAAGAACCAAAGAACAGAGTTAGTTGCAGATTTACGTGAAGAACCCGTACCAACAACGTCACCAACATAAGCAACTTGGTTGCCTTTCGCGATGAGTTCTTTGATTTGGTTTAATGGACCAACTTCACCTGGTTTTTCAGGATTGATACCATCACGCTCGTTTTTCAACATTGCATTTGCGTGTAATGGGATATCTGGACGGCTCCAAGCATCTTGTGCTGGAGACAAGTCATCAGTATTTGTTTCACCAGTTACTTTGAACACAGTGATTTTGATTTCTTCTGGAACGTCAGGACGGCTTGTGAACCATTCTGCGTCTGCCCAAGATTGTAAAACAGCTTTAGCATTGGCATTACCCGCTTTTGCTTTATCTGCTACGTCATGGAATGCATCAAATACAAGAAGTGTTTTCTTCAACGCTTCAGCAGCTAGGCTTGCAAGTTCAGCATTGTCAAGAAGCTCAACAAGTGGTGCTACGTTATAACCACCAAGCATGGTGCCAAGTAAGTAAACTGCACGCTCTTTAGAAACGAGTGGTGAAGTTGCTTCGCCTTTTGCAATTGCTGCCAAGAACGCTGCCTTTACGTAAGCTGCTTGGTCAACACCTGCAGGAACACGGTTTTCAAGCAAATCAACCAAGAACGCTTCTTCGCCTGCTGGTGGATTTTTTAATAGTTCAACAAGCTGAGCTGTTTGAGCATCATCAAGTGGCTTCGGTGGGACTCCGAGTGCGGCACGTTCTTCAACGTGTTGGCGGTAAGCTTCTAGCACGGTGTTCATTCCTCTTTTTTTGAAAAATTACTTGCAAATTCCAGCTTTCTTAAAAAGCTTCACAAGTAATATGGACTACAAAAGTTTACTAGAGTTCAAGGTAAAAGTTAATGAAAACGGGGTGTTTCTCCGTGATGCCCATTATTTTGTATCTAAATACCCATGTATAAATAATAAGCATATTAGCCAAATCTGGGCTATTTTTAAGCAAAAATGCCTTACATGAGAGGAAATTCAATAACCTTACACAATTAGAACGATTTATATTTTGGCATTTTGTCATGAGGTGTTGCCAAACACTCATCCATCGCTTGCTTTCTAACTTTTTCTTGGAGTGCTTGAGAATCTTTTGTCAGTTCTTCTTTTGGAATTGCATAAACTTTTTCAATAACATTAAGAATAAATTTTTTCGTAATGTCATCTTCAATCTTATTTGCATGTTCAACTGCTTGAGTTTTTTCAATTGCTTGCTGACGATCAAAAACAATACTTCTCGCTGCATTTCCTACGCTAGTACAAAAGCCATGCCACTGCTCTTCGGGTGTTAAAGGCTTCTTTTCTGAACAACCGACAAAGAACAAACTCATTGCAATCAATAAAATCTTTTTCATCATTTCACTACACTAATTATTGCTGTTGATATCATACGGAAAATCATCATTTTTGCAAAAATTGCCATAAAAAAACCGAGATAAAAACCTCGGTCTTTTTATACAAGCATTAGAAATGCCAGTTTCATGAGTCTGGTTAATTAAAAAATTTGATATCAGTCGGTGTTGATATTTTTGCTGCATCACCAGCAGGTTTTAAGGTGCCATTTTTTGCATCAAAGCGAAATAAACTAATGTTATTACTAAAAACGTTTGTCACATATAGGTATTTACCAGACGCATCGAAGGAAAAAGCCCGTGGTTCAATACCATTCGCTTTATAAACTGCTGGTTTAGCTAGCAATCCATTCTGCTGAATTTTAAATACCAAAAGTTTATTGTCTGCACCACGATTGGCAGCAATCACATATTTGCCATCTGGACTAAGGATAATTCCACTCGCACTCTTAAATTCAGGTGTTTTGTCCTCGTGAATTAGTTTTAGCTCAGCTACTTTTTTCAAATGACCATCTTGCACGTTAAATGTCACAATTTCACTTCGCATTTCTGCGGTAATGTACGCATGTTTGCCATTTGGTGAAAAGACCATATGACGCGGGCCAGAACCGTGCTTAAAGGTCACATCTCGAATGCTATCCGCTTCGAGTGGTTGAGGCTTATTCGGGTTATAACGAAAGGTATAGACTTTGTCATTTCCAAGATCGCTAGCATATAAATACTTACCATCTGGGCTGAAAGTTGTCGAATGTGCATGACCACTCTCCTGACGGCCTTTGACATGACCAGAACCATCCGCGAAAACAATATTTTGAACCATTTCACCCAAATGGCCGTTTGGCAAAATTGGCAAAACAGCCACCCCACCACGACCTTTATCGAATGCTGAATAGTTCGACACAAACAGGAATTTACCATCTAAACTGATTGATGCGTGTGTTGGATGTCCACCATGGCTATCCACTGTGTTCAACACCTCCACCTTTCCGTTTTGAACCGATAAAGCAGTCACCGCTCCTTCATTTTCTTCATTAGTCGTATATGCAAAACGACCATCTTTCGATTTTACAATCCAAGAAGGACTTTTCATTTTCAACACTTTAACAGGAGTTAAAGTCCCATTGCTATTCACTTGAAGCTGGTACAAACCTTCACTGGCTTGTTTTGGTTTTTGCACAAGTGGTGCATCAGGGATAGATGTCCATGTCCCCACTAAAGCGATTTGTTGCTGTGCGGCATTTACGGTGGAGCACAATCCAAATGACAAAAGCGTCAACGACAATGTTGCTGTTAATTTGTGAATTAGCCCACGATATTTAATATTTGTATCGTTGTCCTTGCCATATTTTATTTCAGCATAAGTATCTATTTTCACGTTTATTTCCTTGAAAAATTCACCTTATTTGCACTTATCAACAAGGTATTATCAATCTAATTTCATTTAATGTTTCTGAAAACTAATTTATAAAACAACAATTTTCAAGTGAATTTTCTTTAATCAGAAATCTACTCAAGGTGGGCTTACTTTTAAGAGAATCGATGGTTTATATAGTAAATATTCAACTTTTTTAAATGTTATGAAGGTGTTATCAAATTAAAAGCCCACTTGAAGTGAGCTTTTAATTTATTTATTAGTGATTGAAACCAATCAAGGTATTCACAGTACTAACGTACTTTTCTGATGCTTAATTTCCATCTACTAGAAACGCCAATTGTAGAATAAATCGATCGCTCTTTCTAAAGATTGACTTGCTTCTAGGTATAAACGGCGGTTCATTTGATAACGCAACGTAAGCTTGTTGACTGGAGTAAACACACCGACACCATAACGAATAAATAGATCCGGTGTGATATAGCCAGTTAAACTTACTTGCGTATCATCACCTGTACCTTGAGCATCTAAAGCTAATCCACTTAGACCGAAAGTACGTCCAATCTGGTTAGTTAAAGCACGTGTACCACCCAAGCCCATACTAATACCCGCAGCAGCAATGGTGTTATTTACATCAGATTTAAAGCCTTCTGCATTACTTAAACCACTCGAACCTTCATTAATACGCCCTGTAACAAGCGCATTTAATGCTTCTTGCTCAGATAGTCCTGCATCATTATAAACTTGAATGTTTGGCGATGTCGCAGTACCTGTAACACGTACTCCAACCATACTACCCTGAACATTTTTGTTTGCATCAATATCTAAAGTCGGGTTTGCCAATGGGCCGTTGAAACGTGCAATCGCTCGGTTCAAATCTAGACTTTGTCCATAGGCTTCAATTTTTACTTTTTGACTGACACCGATTGCTCCGTTAGCTCTCATCGCAGTCTCGTAGCCACGTTGACTTAAGTTTAGACGACCAACTAAAGGAATATTACTGTTAAAGCCTTGGAATATTACTTGCTTTCCAATATTAACAGTAATATCAGCTCGGATATCCCAAGGTTTAGCAGCACGTAAAATTGCAAGCGGGTCTTGGCCTTGTCGAACTATGCGGACATCTGATGAAGTATTAATGACTGGTGCTGTTGTTTCTGGCATTGAAATACGCGCACGAGGAACATCCACCGATCCTTTTAAGCTTAAACGCTTATCGAAAGGATACATATCAAGTGTAAGGTTTGGATTGGCAATTGCAGTAATTAATGGCGCCTGACGTACAAGCAAATTATCACCTTTGAGGTTTAATTGAAGACGCGGTGCATCTTTCCATTCAAAACTACCTTTTAAAAGCCCTACACCTTGACCGCTGTTAAACGCGCCATCAATGGTTGCGATGTTCTGACGAATTGATGAGTAAACCTGAACATTAGTTAAATTAACTGGCAGCGAAATCATACTGATTGCACCATTTTTCAGACGCATTTCACCAGTAAACTGTGGCTGAGTTAATGTACCGTTGACTTTACCAGCCAAGGCTAAAGTTCCACTTAGTGTGCGCACATCTTGGATAAATGGTTTCAAGACTTTTAATTGAACATCATTAAAAGCGACCTCACCATGCATTGGCATTGATGGCTGGAATGGATTGATAATAACATTCGCATATCCTGTACCAATATCAGGTGTTTTAACATCAACACGGAACAATAGACCTTCTGATACACTTTTTGCAATAACACTTAGCTCATCATAAGCTAACGTTGTTGCAGGATCTTGAGGATCTTCCGCAGCTAAACCAATTTCACCTTTGCGCGTAATTAAACGGGCATCAAGTTTTGGATTGCCTCCATTTACCCACGCTGCCTTAGCATAACCATTTAATTGTCCAGTCATCGCTAAGCCTTCTGGCATAAATGCCGCGAAGTCACTTAAATCCATGTTCTGAGTTACAAACGAAATATTACCGCGTGCTTTACTTACCCGTACCGGCTGGTCAAAACAGAGCTGGCTATTCGCACTTTGCCAACAGTGTTGACCTACATATAGCTCAGACCGTGCCGAAGAAAAAATCACTGGAGCATTTTGATTTTGTGCCAGACGGATTCGTCTTGAATCAAAACTTCCTTTTTGAATTTGACCTAACCAATCATTATTTTGGTTAAAGCCACCTGCTAACTGAACGTAGAATTTGGAAATACTATTATTACCGAGTACTTTCAATAGATGCGCTTTTCTTGTTCCAGTTAAATTCAATTCGGCAGACTGAATTTGTCTATTTCCACTACGCAAATTATCTAATTTTGCGGTTAATTGAGTCGGTGTTGTTTCCGATGTTGGAAGCTCTCCCTGAATACTCAACCTCTTCACACTTACTAAATTATTAAATGCAAAGTTATCTACCGCGATATTTGCTGTTGCTTTTAAACGTGGCTGCGATTGTACATTTAGATCGCCATAAGCTCGACCACGCAACCCCGGATATAACTCGTAGAGTGCAGGTGCATTAAGCTTGATTTTTAGATTTTGTGCATTACCTGTCGCTTGTAGCTGATTCTGCCCATACACTAAAAATAAATTATTGGCTTCAAACTGCTGAGGAAAAAAGCCCTTTTGATTAGAGTCCATCAATAAAGATAAATTACCCTTACCTCGAACAGGTTTATTATTTATAAAGCCTGCAAGATTCAATTGCTGAATATTAATTCGTTTCAAATGGTCTGACCAAACCCCTTGGGTTTTCAGATTCCCTGAAATTTCACCTTTTACAGTTGAGGTAAAATATTGGGGTTTAAAACGTACCAATGAACTATTAATATCCCATGCAATGCCATCTTTTAAATTTACAGAACCTGTTGCATAGATTTTTCCAGCGACGCCATCGTGCTGTAACTGATTAATTCGAATAAAATCTGGTGTACCGGCTATAGAAAACTTCAATAAACCATTTGCCTGTTTTAAGGCTTTTAAAGATCCATCATAATTAACTGCAAAACCTTTAAAGCCACCACCAGCTTTCACATCATTGAATAATAATGCTGCTGTACTTTTACCTCCTAAAGTTACAGTCTCTTGACCTGCTTGAGCCAGTCGACCAGTTAAATCAATTTTCTCAAATTGAATGATTTGCTGGTTTGGTTTAGCAAAACCATTTGCTTTAATCGAACCATTTAAAAGATTAACAGGTGCTGCTGCATGAATACTTTGTGGGTTAAAATCTTTTGCATTTAACAATGCGTTCCAAACCAACTGACGTTTTTCAGTAGGAAGCAACACTTTAGCCTGACCGGTTAAGCTACCTTTTTCAGCAGTAAAACTAAAATTGGGAACATTTAAAACATTATCTTTAATATTAAGATTGGCTAGATATTGTCCTGCTGGCAATAAAGTTTTTTCATGCTGATATACTTTTGTAGCCACTTTAATATCTTGTTGACCATCACGTAATGTTAAATCAACCTGACCACTGTCACTGCTTAGCCATCCAATATAAGGCATCGCACGGTCTATTTTCGTCCAAGCTACATTCATGAGCATCGGTTGAGGTTTATTATTTTTTTCTGGGGCCTGATTAAACTTAAGTTTCCAAGACTCGTAACGGTCAAAATCAACATTAGCAAATACTTCGGTCCCTTTTTCCAAAGAACCAGTTGAAGCAACAGCAGCATCTAAACTTGGTGGTAAAAAGTCTTGAACAACCTGAGGAATTGCTTTGTCTTTAGGATTAATATGATCTAAACGGCCTTTGATATCCCAAGTAACATGATCTTTCCAATTCACCAAACCTTTAAGGTTAACAGCACCTTTCATGACTTGGCCATTAAAATCAGTGATATTCAACTGATGAACCAAGTCAGTATTCATTAAAGCGTTGTATTGACCTTCAGGTAAATTCTCACCCTTTAAATCTGTATCAACTGCCAAATTAAGTTGTTTAATATCGCCTTGAAACTTGATCACACCATTTTTTGCAAATAATTTTTGTTCAACCAATAAAGGTAAGTGATAATTTTTGAGTAATAACTCACCTTGCATTGGAACTTCATCACGAACAGGATGCAACACCACCCAACCCGTTAACAAATCGGGAGTTGTTGTTGCAACCCCAGCTTTTAAAGTATCTAAACTTCCGCGAGCTGCGACTTTAATATCTTGAATATTTAAACTTTTTAAAGATGGGATTCTTAAATCTGCTGTTGCATCTAATGGATATTTACCACTGAAATCCATTTTTCCTGTGGCGTTGTGGACTGAGAGATAGCCCATATCCATACTAGATTTTTTAAATTCGAGTTTTGTCTCTGACCAAAGCGCATCTTGTAAATGAACATCATGAAAACTTACATCTGAGGTTGCTAGCTTAATTTCTAAATGATCAACATCGGCTTCATCAACACGTAGAACAAATGGCAACTTAATAGGCTTAAATTCAAACGCCTTACCAGAAGGCGGAGTTTTATTAATAATACGTAAGTTACGCACATCCGCATGGCTCAAATGCACTTCTTTTTCTAATAATAAAGAGCGCCAGCCTAAGCCTACGTCAGCTCTATCTAATGAAACATCAACGTCCTTTAATTGCACCAAAACATTCTTAAGAATAATTCCGCGCAATAAGTTCCCGCCTTCGTATTCATATTTAATTATTTTCTGAGCGTCTAAAACCCGATCTAATAAAAAACGACTTCCGCGATCTGTTGACATCATGATCACTAACGAAGACGCTAATAATAAAAATATGATCAATATCGTCAGCAAGAAGCTACGCAAAATGCGTCGCTTCTTAGGTGAGCCAGGTGCCGAAGTGGGCTGCTGTTCTACTTCCGCCATAAAATAAACCTAATAAAATTTTATTTTTAAAGTTGTGGGCCTATAAAGAAATGTAAACGAATCGGATGGTTTTCATCTGAAATACCCGAAGCGACATCTAAACGGATTGGCCCAATTGGAGACTTCCAACGAATTCCAACCCCAATGCTATAAGCTGCTGGATTACTAAAGTCTTTATCATAGGCATTACCAAAGTCAGAGAAAACAGCGGCTCGCCAACCGTCCTTAAACTGATAGTTATATTCTAAAGAACCAACAGCCAAAGCTTGTCCCCCAATTTTATATCCATCTACTTCTGGGGAAAGACTCTTATAGTCAAAGCCACGAATGGTTTGGTCACCACCAGTAAAGAATCTAAGATTGTATGGAACTTTGTCAAAGTCATCGGTAAAAATGTAGCTAAGGTCAGATCTTCCAACGAATTGATGATCATCATTTTCGCCAAGAGAGTAAATAAATCTCCAACCCGCACTTGCAATTGCCATATTGGCATCGGACAGTAAACTCTCGCTACCTAATTCTACTTTATAGGTTTGTTTAAAAGCCTTAGTTGGGTTCAAACGTGTATTACTAGAAGTTTTAGAAGTTTCATAACTAAATAATAATGCTTCTTGCTCTGATGCAGCAGTTTTAAAAGCATCTGGTAATTCAGAAATATCAACATTACCCTGTTGGGTTAAACGGTCTAAACGATAGCGGACACCAAAAGTATGTTGCCAGTTCCCTAACGGACGTTTAATGATACGCTCTCCACCAACAACAGCGGATTCAGTAAGTAAACTTACATCTGGACCAATATCATCACGTGTTTCACGCTCATATCCACCCACAATGTTAAAGTAATCATTTAATGGGTGTTTATAGGGAATACTATATCGGCCATCAATAGATTGACGAATTTGTGAGACTTCCAAGTTGGCATCAAAAGAATGACCATATTTATTGACAATAGAACGGCGATACTGACTACGTAAACGTGCACCTGTATCGGTGCCGTAACCAACACCTGTTTCCAAACTATTTAGCTTATCTGCATTTAAAGTCACAATGACTGGAATTCTTTTAGTTTCACGTGCTTGTGCTTGCAGGCGGTCCTGTTCAGTTTCTTGTTCATCCTGCTGAACGGGCGCACTTTGCAACATGGCTGTTTGAGGTTCGGCCTCTTTTGTTTTTTGTGTTCCAGCAAACTGTTTTTCATCTACTACGTTTTGTGTAACTTCTTTATTAGATGTGGCTAATTGACGTGCTTTAGCCAATTGTCGTTGTTCAGGTGAAAGTAAATTAGACTCATCAACATCAATGTTTTGTTCATCGACCAAAGCTTGTAAATCGGGTGGTAGCTCAAGTCGTTTTTCAATTGGATCTGGTTTAACAGAGTCAACTAAAGTGTAATTAAAATAACGCGAGTTGGTTAGGTTATTTGCTAAAGTATTTACCCGCCAAAATGCATAGTCATCGCCCTCTTTCCACGGCGCCATACTTTCTAAAATATTCAAATTTAATGGCAAAGGTTTCGATGGATCACTCATACGAAACTCAACCTTATCTAATTTGTAACGCTCACCTGTTTCATAGCGTAAGTTAATATCAGCTTTATTTTCTGGCTGACTCACTTTCACATCATGCAAACGCCAGTAAGCATCAAAATAACCATTATTAGATGCGGCATCAACAATACGACTTTTAGTGGTTTCATATAAACCATGGTTAAAAATGTCACCTACATCCTGATCAGGAACTAAACGAATAACCTGAAACTGTGGTTGCTTTTCACCCGCACCAGTAAATTCAATATTTTGCTCATTAATTCGTACTGGTTCATTAGGCGTAACATTTACACGAACCCGACTCGAACTTAATTTTTCAAAGCGGAACTCAGCATTATAATAACCAACCGCCTGTGCAGCTTGATTACTTAATGTTCTAAGTTGAGGTAAAGCAGCATTGAAATCTTCAAATGACTCTTGAGTAAATGTCGATAACTTACCTTTAATGTTTTTAGCCAGCAAATCTGAAGCACCACTTACTTCTGCACTAATACGCGGTACTTGTTCCATTGGAATTGCACGTGGCGGACGCACTTTATTTAAAATACGCTTAAAGAAACCAGCTTGTTCAGGTGGTTCATCGGTCTCTGGCGTTAACTCTGGTAAGGTTTTTCCTGTTTCATTGGCTTCGACTACAATCTTGCTATCAGATTGAATCTCTTGCATAAGCTGGTCAATATTTACAGGTGCTTGTTTAATTTCCTGTACTTCAGACTGCGTTGCATCACTTACCGTTACTTCAGGTAGCTTCTGAGTCCCATTTTGAAAACTCTGCGCTTCATTTTTAGCCTCTTCCGCTACCCTATAAATTTCATTTGCCATGTTTTGGTCAACAGGCATATCTGGTAAATCTTCGAGATTATCCAGTGTAATTGGCTTAAATTCGTTAATTTGATTTGGAAATTGTTCTTGTTGTTGCAATATAGCCAAGCTATCTTGTTGTTGCTGAGCTTGAGTCACAAGTGTAGCAATATCTGTAATTGGAGCAGTATTTTGCTGATCCATTGACGTTAATTGTTCTGCTGAAGTATCAGACACAGTTGGGCTTGCAGTTGATGAACTAGCTGCAACAGAAGTTTGAGCAAAACTTGGCGTTACACAAACACTTAACAACAAGCTGCTACAAATAAGTTTAGGAATCCCCTGCATTTTTAAAATTAAATGCATAGAATGAGTGAGAGTTGACTGTTTAAACTTAATTTTAGAAGGCATAGAAAACTCTAGACTTATTTTTTAATAAAACGCACCAAGGTGAGTGTAAAACTCACTCAAAACCATTGATTTTTCATTTAATCAAGCGTTAAAAATATCATACATGGTTTTCGATGCAAATTAACAATCGGTCACATTTTTTTATAAAACACAATGAAGTTTGCACATGATGAAACAAGATGAGCACCTGATGACATCACGTCGGTTCGTACCGATGTTTTTTACCCAGTTTTTTGGCGCATTAAATGATAACGTTTTTAAGCAAGCTTTATTATTAGTGATTACCTATGGTTTGATTCAGCAACAATCTGCCCCAGTAAGTACTCTTAATAACTTAGCGGCTCTCTTGTTTATTTTGCCCTATTTCTTTTTTTCGGCCACTGCTGGACAAATTGCAGATAAATATGAGCGTTCACAACTCGTCCGTGGCATAAAAATTTTAGAAATTATTATTATGCTCATTGGTTCTGCTGGTTTTTTATTGGGGCACTTATGGTTGCTTCTTCTTGCTTTATTCTTAATGGGTACACATTCAACATTCTTTGGCCCCATCAAGTACGCAATTTTGCCTGAAATTTTAAAACCGCACGAGTTAATGTCTGGTAATGCCCTGTTTCAGTCAGGCACTTCAATGGCAATTTTATTCGGGATGATTTTAGGTGGTGCTGTAATTGCATCATCACATGGGAACTTATTGTGGATTAGTCTTACTGTTGTGATTATTGCTTGCATTGGCTATTTATGTAGTCGGTTCATTTTACCTCAAAAAGTTGCTGCTCCCGATTTAAAGATTGACTGGAATTTCATTCGTACAAGCTTTCAAACCATTAAATATGCCAAAAGCTTACCTTTAGTGTTCACTATTTTGTTAGGTAACTCATGGTACTGGTTTTATGGCGCTACTTATTTAACTCAAATTCCACAGCTCACCCAACAAAATCTCCATGCTTCAGAAAATGTCGTCAGCCTTTTGCTTACTTTCTTTTCAGTCGGTATTGGTGTCGGGTCTCTTCTTTGCCGTAAAATTGGTGGTTCAGAAATTAATATTAAAATGGTGCCAATTGGTGCTATTGGCCTTACTGTTTTTGCGCTCTACCTTGCTGCCAGTTTAGCTTTTGTTCCCGAAAGAACTGGGGCATTACTTACATTAAAAGATATTTTTACTCAAGGCTGGGTTTACTATCATGTGATGTTAGCAGTGACTTTATTGGGGATTAGTGGCGGTTTTTATATTGTTCCCCTTTATGCCATGATGCAGGCTTATTCTCCGCGCTCACATCGTGCCCGTGTCGTTGCGGCTAATAACATTTTAAATGCCGTTTTTATGGTTTCTTCTGCAATTTTTTCAATTTTAATCTTAAGTGTTTTAAAAATTGATATTAAAATACTTTTTATTATTACAGCTGTACTTAGTGCAATCTTTAGTATATGGCTTCTAGCACGTCTAAAACCAATGCTTGCCACAGCACATCTTTCTTTGGAGGACTAATTTATGCGCCACTATACTGGAATTGATCAGCTCATTAACTCTTTTGATCAAGCATTACGTAGTCTTGTTCCGGGTGCAACAGCAGCACAGCGCCAAAATCCAGCTGAAACAGTTGAAGCAAAACTAGGTGTAGAAGATGCTCGCCATGTCGCAGGTTTAATGCGAGTCAACCATAGTGGTGAAGTTTGCGCACAAGCCCTTTATCATGGACAAGCATTAACTGCAAAATTACCCAATGTACGTAAAGAAATGCAACAAGCAGCAATTGAAGAACAAGATCATTTAGCTTGGTGTGAAGTTCGCTTAAAAGAGTTAAATAGTCATACCAGTTTATTAAACCCAATATGGTATGGGCTTTCGTATGGCATGGGTGCTCTTGCGGGTATTGCAGGTGATAAATATAGTTTAGGTTTTGTGGCCGAAACTGAACGTCAAGTCAGCCTTCATTTACAAGACCATTTAAAACAGCTACCAGCTCAAGATGATCGCTCTCGTAAAATTTTAGAGCAAATGAATGAAGATGAGTTACATCACCGTCATACTGCACTTGAAGCAGGCGGCGTTGAATTACCGTATGCAGTAAAAATTACGATGACTGCTATTTCAAAGCTCATGACAAAAACCAGTTATTACCTTTAAAAAAACAAAGGATTGATCTCAACCAGATCAATCCTTTTCAAATATTATTTTAAGCCATGATCATATTTGAAACGTTCAATATCTCGAATTGAGTTCCAATAGTTTCGATTAATACGGTCACGATCAATTTGTAATTCTTTTAAAAGCTTACGATAACGTTCACGCTCTTCTGGCTTTAATTTTTCGTTGTAAGCATTATCAGAATATTGCTTAAACTTTTCGTCATAACGGTCATATTCATTTTTTGCATTGTAGTAATCGGAAGCTGCCTGATAATAAGGTCTTAAACGATTACGCTGCTCAACTGGGCACACATTGATATTGCCACTACCCTCTAAAGCATTATAAAAAATATTTGTTGGCTGGCAATAATACCCTAGACCTTCTTTATACCCACGTTCATATGACTTTTGATCTGGAACAATATTGGCTTTTCCACATGCTTTGTAATATTGATCTAAACGTGGCGACGAACCTTTTGAACCATCTTTCTCACCCACTAATGACCAATTCGCAGTCTTACATTCTTCTACGCTCATTGCAGCACAACCTGAAAGGCTGATGGCTAGAATGGCTAAACCGATATTTTTCATATTAAGAGAACTCAAAAAATAAATTTAAAAAACGCAAAAATAAAATTCCAGTAAATACCCTAAAAAGTCTTGCTCTATTCAAAACTTCAAAAAAAAGTGACTCACTGGATAAGCCTTTAAGTTTAAATCAGTTTGACCATCTCACCAAATTGAAAGACCATAATTACTAATATTGTTTAATTTAAAAATAAAATTTTAAGAAATTTGCTAACTCTTAGACTGCCCTTATACGCTAATTTTACTTAAATTTTTAATTATAAAAATTAGACTCAAGCAATTGATTATTCATATAAAAAATCCAAATATTCCAAAAATCATTCTTTAATCATTTTACTCTTTTTTTATGCTATTAACCTCACAGCTTGCGGTAGGATTTTAGCTAAATAACCACCAAGGTTTTTATAATGAGTACGCATATTTATCCAAACTTAAACTTACAAGACTCTCACTTTAAGGCTTTTAAAATATCAGACGATTTTACTCCACTGACACAAACTTATACTTTCCAACCTGATTTATTTTTGAAAGAAGTCGATGAATATTTAAACTCATATCCTCATACTCAACATATTGATATTTGCCTACATGATTTAAACGGACATATTCGTGGCAAACGAATTGATGTTAAAAGTTTGAGAAATCTCTCCAACGGATGTTATTTTCCACTTTCTGTTTATGCAATGAGTCTTGATGGAAAAGTCATTGAAGAGACAGGCCTAGGAAAATATATTGGTGAACCAGACAGACTTTGTCTGCCCATTTTAGGCAGCTTACAACCAAGTGCCTTATCCCCTGAATTGAATGCTCAGCTTTTCCTCACAATGCAAGAAGAAGATGGCTCAGATTGTCGATATGAACCACGCAATATATTAAAAAAATTATTAAATCAGTTACATGCTAACAATTATTTTCCTGTCATGGCTGCTGAACTGGAGTTTTATCTTTTCTCCTCAAACCATCACACTGAAACATGTTTGGAAAACCAATGTTTTGACATAGATGCACCAAATAACTATCAACAAGTCTTAGAAGAAGTTGAAAAAGCCGCCCTACTACAATCTATTGAAATTACCGCTATTGTTGCAGAGTCATCACCTGGACAATACGAACTAAACCTTCAACACACTCATGATATTTTAAAGCTATGCGATCAAATTAATGCTTTAAAAAGAATTGTAAAACAAGTCGCAAGAAAGCATGACTTAACTGCCTGTTTCATGGCGAAACCGAACTTGGCAAAGGCTGGTAGTGGTATGCATTTTCATATGAGCTTGCTCAATCAGTACCATGAAAATATATTTAGTTCGGAAGTAGAAAAAGATGAACCTTCGGCTAAATTACTCAGCGCGATTAGTGGCCTAATTGAATTAATGCCTGCATCTATGGCTATTTTAGCGCCCAATATTAATTCTTATAGACGTTTTAAAATTGGGCACCATGTGCCATTAGAAGCAAATTGGGGTACCAATAATCGTAATGTTGCAATTCGAATTCCATGCTCAGATTTAAAAAATCAACGCTTAGAATATCGGGTTGCTGGAGCCGACTGTAACCCCTATTTGGTTACAGCTACGATTTTAGCCGGTGTGTCTTACGGCTTATCTCATAAATTACCACTACCAAAACCTGCACATCTTTTAAAATTTCCTGATGAGCACATTCTATTAGCCAACAATCAGCCAGAAGCCTTAAAAATATTTAAAGGGAATCTTATTTTAAAAGGATATTTAGGGGCAGACTTTATAGAACATTGGTACACAGTTAAACTGGCTGAATATCAAAATATTTACAGTCAAATGACTGAAGCAGAACAACATTGGGATATATAAATAAAAAATGCTAAAAGATATAAACCGCTTTGCAAACCCTTAGGGAGAAATTCCCTAAGGTTTTTTTTTATATGTAATTAATGATTTTTCTGTTTAGATAAAAAACGCAATCCAACACCAGGTTCAGTTGCAATATAGCGTGGCTGAATTGCATTATCTCCAAGTTTACCGCGCAACTTGCCCACTAAAATACGTAAATAATGAGTATCTTCCTGATGGGTTGGCCCCCATAGTTCTTTTAACAGTTGAGGTTGTGTTAAAAGCTGCCCTTGATAGCGCATTAATAGCGTCAACAGTTGAAACTCTTTTCGAGTTAAAGTAATTGGCTGTTGCTCGATCCACACTAAACGTTGCATAACATCTACTTTAAGGTAGCCATCATCATAAACATGAGCTTCTTGTTGAATGGGTTGGTTTCTTAAAATGACTCGTATGCGCGCTAATAACTCTTGTACGCTAAAAGGCTTGGTCATGTAATCATTTGCACCAGCATCTAGTAATGCAACTTTCTCATATTCATCTGAGCGTACAGATAATACAATGACAGGAACATTCGACCAACTACGTAACTCTTGAAGCACTTCTTTACCGTCTAAATCTGGCAAACCCAAATCTAAAATAACTAAATCAGCACCTTGTGTGGCCAAAGCCTCCAAACCTTTGTAACCAGTCTCACAGAGCGTGGTTTTGTATTTTTGTGTTCTTAAAGCAATGTCTAAAAATTTACGAATTTGAGGCTCATCATCAATAATCACAATACGTGTTTCTACAGGTGATGTTTCTGAACTTATCATGACTTTACAACTTATTCTTTTACTGGATGAATGGGTAGTTTGATTTGAATTAAAGTACCTTTATTTTGGCGACCTGAAAATGCTTCTATTGTACCCATATGAGCACCAATAATCGCTTTCACAATTGTCAGTCCTAAACCTGTACCGAATTTTCCGCGGTCTCCACGTTCCATAGTATAAAACATATCGAAAATACGGTTTCTTTCATCTTCAGGAATCCCCGCTCCTCTATCTTCAATTTCTATCTTCACTTCATCTTCAAACAAAAGAGAAGCCCGAATCATGACTGGTTCATCTGGAGGTGAAAAGTTTGCAGCATTTTCTAAAACATTAAAAATAGCTTGCTCTACCAGTGCTGGATGAACATATAAACTAATGGTTTGTTCAGGTAATTCGACCAACACTTGAGTATCTGGTTTATAACGCTTCAAACGGCGGGTTGCAGAACCAATTAATTCATCGATACCAATCCAGTCTCTTTTTAAAGATAGACCTTCATGCCCCAAACGTGTCATATCAAGCAAATTCTGAATATAACGATCTAAGCGCTCACCTTCTAAATGAATGGTTTCGAGTAAATCTTGCTGGTCTTGCTCTGACATATCAGCTTTAAAATGAGCAAGCGTGTCTGCCGCTCCAATAATAGAAGCAAGTGGTGAACGTAAATCGTGCGATACCGACGATAATAAAGCAGAACGTAATCGCTCTGTTTCACTGGTTACTTTTGCTTGTTCAAGCTCATTGACCAGTTGGGTCCGGAGTGCTGCCTGCGCAATATATTCAATTACACTTTCAGTCAGTTTTTTTTGCTCAAAATTTAAAGAAACAACTTCATCTTTAAAATAAATTCCCACAATACCTAGGCTATTTTTTTGTTCTAAAAGTGGTAAAAACCACCAGTTTGACTGACTAAGCGTATCGGTAAAACGCCCACATGGTTGTTGATGCTTCAAACACCAATCTGCTGCCACTTTTTCTTTATCGTTTAGCTCTATTTCAGATGAAATCACTCTATCTTGAATAGAAATCCATACTTTAGTTTGAAGTTGTGTTTCTAAGGTGATACGTCCTGTTTGCATGACTTCTTCAAGGTTCACTGCACGAGAAAGTTTACGCGCCAAATCTTGCATTACTGTAGTGTAGGCATTCGCAGCTTTTAAAGACAAAACCTGCTGACGTAATTGAGAAGCCAAGCGTCCAGCGATTAAAGCTGCTGCAAAAAAAGCAACAACGGTAACCACACCTTGATGTGCTGAAATCTGCAAGGTAAAACGTGGTGCAATAAAGAAAAAATTGTAAGCCAAGAAACAGATGAGAGCTGCCACGACAGCAACGAGCATTCTGGTTTTAGTTGCAACAATTAAAACTGAAATAATAAAAATGACAGAAAAGTCTTCAATACCAAATAATACTTCAGCAAAGTGCGCTATAAAAATACTGGCACACGTAACAACTAAAACAAAAATACTTTCTTTTAGAGATAAAAATGATGGCTTTTCAAGCTGAGTTGTCTTTTTGGTGCCCTGTTCTGGATGCAAAATGGTTAAAGCAATTGAGTTTTCTTGATTCAATAATTGTTGAGCTAAATTTTTCTTAAATAACTTTAACCACAATGGCGAAATACTTTTGCCAATGACCAGATTTGAGATTCCCCTATCCACAGCAGCATCCATTAAAACAGATGCAACCTGATGGCCATATATTACTTCTGTTCGACCACCGAGTTGTCGAGCCAGTTCAAATGCACGGTCAATCTCGATATATTCTTTTTTATATGAACTTTCTGAACTCTGCCCAAAGTCCAAACTTTTAGCAACATTCACTACAGTCCACGCAGCCCCATAACGTTCCGCTAAACGACAACCTGCCCGTACTAAATACTCTGAAGAACCTTGCCCATCTATCGCAATCATTAATTCATTTTGCAACGATATAGATTTCAAACCTTTAGAGGCATAACTCTCTTTTAAATCTGAATCGACATGCTCAGCAACGCATTGCATTGCTAGTTCACGTAGTGCAGTTAAATTTGAAATGCTAAAAAAGCCTTGTAATGCTAGATTTGCTTGATCGGGCACATACACTTTTCCTTGATGGAGCCTTTCAATGAGTTCACTGACTGGCAAATCAATTAAACGAATGTCTCGAATACGATCAAACACTCTATCTGGTACAGTTTCACTTACCCTAATGCCCGTAATCTGGTACACCACATCATTTAAGCTTTCTAAATGCTGAATATTCATGGTGGTGAATACGTCAATACCTGCATCTAGCAATTCATTGACATCTTGCCAACGACGTTCATGACGACTATTTGGTATGTTTCGATGAGCCAACTCATCAACTAAAACGATTTCGGGATGCCTAAGTAAAATAGCATCCAAGTCCATTTCTTCTAAACTATGCCCCTGATACTGCATTTCCTTTCTAGCAATCTGAGGTAAGCCTTCCAAAATTTTTAGAGTTTCTATTCTCCCATGGGTTTCAACAATACCCACCACAACATCTGTGCCCTGTTGAAATAACTCTTTGGCACGAGCAAGCATGGCATAGGTTTTTCCGACACCAGGTGCCGCACCTAAAAAGACCGTTAGTCGACCGGCTTGATATCTGTTGACATGATTTAATAAGGCCTCAGCCTGATTTTCGCGATTGCTTTGCACTTGATATCATCCGGTAAACTAACAACTTTATTTTTAAGTTAATGTGTAGATTGTAATTGATCTAAAGCGATATTGAGCTCTAATACATTAACACGAGCTTGCCCCAATACACCAAATTGCATCGGTTCAATATGCTTTTGCAAAAGCTCTTCCACAACTTTAAGATCTAAATGGCGCGCTTGAGCCACTCGAGCCACCTGTAACTGAGCGGCTTGGGGACTAATATGTGGATCGATACCACTGCCAGATTTAGTCACCAAATCACTTGGAATAGGTGTATTGCCTGTATGATCTTGTTTTTTCACCGCAAGTATCTGAGCGTCGATTTGCTTTTGTAACTCAGGATTAGTACGAGCTAAATTTGTACCCGCCATTGCCATGGGGTCATAATTTGCTGCCGAAGGACGTGGATGAAAATATTCATTCCCGACAAATGGCTGAGCCACTAAAGTTGACCCAACAACTTTCTGATCTATTTCGATCAAACTACCATTCGCTTGATTGTTGAATAAAATCTGTCCGGCACCAGTAGCGATAGCACTGTAAACAGCACCGCACCCCATTAGAGTAAAAATTAATAATCCTAACGATGCTCTTAAGGTCTGACCCAAATTTACTTCTGAATTTTGTACATAAGTTTTCATTTCAAACTCCAGATTACAAACCAAATAATTGAACAATCACCACATCGATCGCTTTAATGGCAATAAATGGTAGAACCACACCACCCACACCATAAATCAACATATTTCGACGTAGTAACTGAGTTGCAGTTGAAGGTTTAAATTTCACGCCTCGAAGAGCAATTGGAATTAATAACGGGATAATAATCGCGTTAAAGATTAATGCCGATAAAATCGCACTGCTTGGGCTCGCCAGATGCATCACATTTAAAACCTGCATTTGCGGAATCGCTGCAGCGAATAATGCAGGCAAAATTGCAAAGTATTTCGACACATCATTTGCTAAAGAAAACGTTGTTAAAGCACCACGAGTAATCAACTGTTGTTTACCAATTTCAACCACAGCCAGTAGTTTGGTCGGGTCTGAGTCTAAGTCGACCATATTGCCTGCTTCTTTCGCAGCTTGCGTACCCGAATTCATGGCTAAGCCAATATCTGCCTGAGCTAATGCAGGTGCATCGTTTGTTCCATCACCGACCATCGCAACTAAACGACCTTGCTGTTGTTCAGTGCGAATACAAGCCAATTTATCTTCAGGTTTTGCTTCAGCAATATAGTCATCTACGCCAGCTTCAGCAGCAATCGCAGCAGCAGTTAACGGGTTATCACCCGTCACCATTACGGTTTTGATACCCATTTCTCTTAAACGAGCAAAACGTTCTTTAATGCCGTGTTTAATCACATCTGAGAGTTCAATCACGCCCAATACATGATGTTGATTTGCCACAACCAATGGGGTTGCACCTTTTTTGGCGACTTGTTCAACACGTGCTTTCAACTCTAAATCTTGAGAATAATCTTCATCGACAAATTTCAAAATGGCATCTAACGCACCTTTACGAATTTGATCACCATTAGGGAAATTCACACCAGAAATTCGGGTTGATGCACTAAAAGAGATAAATTCAACCTGCTCAGGTTCTTGCTGTTTTAGCCCTTGTTCTTTTGCTAATTTAACAATCGATTTTCCTTCTGGTGTTGGGTCTGCAAGCGAACTTACCCAAGCAGCCACTCGTAACTCAGACTCAGTTACCGAAGTTAAAGGATAAAAAGAGGTCGCTTGACGGTCGCCATAGGTAATGGTTCCGGTTTTATCAAGTAAAAGCACATCAATGTCACCAGCAACTTCTACGGCTTTACCCGATTTTGCCAAGACATTGGCTTTGAGTGCACGGTTCATACCCGCAATCCCAATCGCAGGTAATAAGCCCCCAATAGTTGTTGGAATTAAGCAGACCAATAGCGCCACAAGCACCACTGGATCAAGTTCAACATGCAAATAATTGGCAATAAACGGCAAGCTAATCACGACAATTAAAAACGTGAGTGTCATCACCATTAACAAAAAGCCAAGTGCAATCTCATTCGGTGTTTTTTGACGATTTGAACCTTCAACCAAAGCAATCATACGGTCCAAGAAACTTTGGCCAGATTCCGCAGTAACCTGAACGATAATACGATCTGTAAGTACTTTGGTCCCACCAATAACACCTGAACGGTCAGTTCCAGCTTCACGTAATACGGGTGCCGATTCACCTGTAACAGCTGATTCATTAATAGTGGCAAAACCTTCTACAATTTCACCATCGGCTGGAACAAGCTCACCTACATGAACTTCAATAAAATCATTTAAACGAAGCTCAGTTGCTGCAACTTGCGTCGCTTGACGGTCGGTCAAAGAATTGAGTCTTCGAGCGGTTAAGTTTTCTCTTGCTGCACGCAATGAAGATGCCTGACCACGACCTCTAGCCTCTGCAACAGCTTCAGCATAGTTGGCAAATAAAATGGTAATGAACAGGATAGCTGTTACTGCCAAACCAAATAACAGTGTGGTGTAACCCAAAATGGTACTGATTCCAGTAACCACTGTCCCAAGCCATACAATTGCCATCACAGGATTTTTAATTGCATGTTGTGGTAGCAACTTCACAAATGCATTTTTCCAAACTTCAAAATTTGGTACTGCCATGGTTTTTTTATGGCTATTTACATGAGTTTGTGTATTCATTTTCACTCGCCTCCTTAGCCTTTAACCAACAAAAGTTGATCGGCAATTGGCCCAAGGACAAGAACTGGCATAAATTGTAATAAGGTAAGCAACACCACAATCGTGATCAGCGTTAAGGCAAAAGTTGGAGTTTCAACTTGAAGACTGCCTGCTGTTTCGGGTGCTTTTCTTTTTGCTGCTAAACGTGTCGCAATCATTAATGGCAAAATTAATGTCGGAAAACGTCCTAACAGTAGAGCGATACTACAAGTGACGTTCCACCATACGGTGTTATCTCCAAGGCCTTCAAAACCTGAACCGTTGTTGGCAAAGGCAGAAACATATTCATAGAACACTTGGCTAATACCATGCGGTCCTGAATTGCTGATGCCTGATAGACCCGGAATGCTGAGGGTTAATGCAGTAAAGGCAAGAATAACGAGAGGTTGAATCAAGATAATAATCGCGAGTAACTTAATTTCTGCGGCTTCAATCTTGCGCCCAAACAACTCAGGGGTACGACCTGTCATTAAACCGGCAATAAATACTGCAAGTAATAGATAAATCATAAACTGTTGCAGACCACAGCCTACGCCGCCCCAAATGGCATTAATCAACATGTTAATGAGTTCGACCAGACCAGTAAGCGGCGCAGAAGAATCATGCATCATATTGACCGAACCATTATTTACTTGAGTTGTGACAGCTGCCCAAACCGCTGATGCTGCTGGCCCAAATCGTTGCTCTTTACCTTCCATTACGGCAAGTTGAGATGCTGTAGATGACATACTTTCAGACCAGACGGCTGCTGCACCTGAAATAATCGACATAAAAAGCATGCTACCAAACACAAAGTAAGCAAACTTTTTACGCTGAGTAAAATGCCCAACCATAAAAATTACTGTGATTGGAATGAGTAAAATCGCAATCATTTCTAATAAATTAGACAGTGGTGTTGGATTTTCTAAAGGCACAGAACTATTTGGACCGTACCATCCACCACCGTTACTACCCAATTGCTTAATAGCCACCATCGGTGCAACTGGTCCCAAAGGAATTTTTTGAGTTTCTACAGTGTTGGCTTTATCAATAAGTTGTACTTCTGGCCCGCCTTGGAAAGTCGCTGGTACACCTTGGCTATTGAGCAATAATGACCAGACAAAACAGAGTGGAAGCAAAAAGCGTACTGTAGGGCGAATTACATCTGCCCAATAGTTACCAATTAAAATTTGATCTGGTTGCTCGGCAACATCAGCTGCGATATGGCTTGGACGCTGATAAAAGAACGCTCTTAAGGTCGCGACAACCAAAGCCAATCCCATCATTGGAGTAATGACTTGCAGGCCCACAATACCTGTCATTTGCGACAAATAAGATAACTGAGCCTGACCAGAATAATGCTGTTGGTTGGTGTTTGTTAAAAATGAAATAACAGTGTGTAACGCTAAATCCCAACTCATATTTGGTGCATGGTTAGGATTTAATGGTAGCCATGCTTGCGTCATAAAAATAGCAAGAATAGCCACTGCAAGAAAAATACAGCTAACAACAAATGCTAGAGAATATTGTTTCCAGTTCATTTGTTGTTGTGGAGATACACCTAACAAGCGATAAACAGGATTTTCAATCCAACGAAATAATCCATCACCCCACATCGGCTGATTTGCCATCACTTTGGATAGATATTTACTGAGGCACCATGCTAGAAAAATAGCAATAAATAAAACAAGTATAAGTTCTAGCATGGCTATTCTCCTCTAAATCCTATGGCTTGGCTTGCCAAACTGGAAATAAGGAGAAATAAAGAAATATCATTTTTTTTAAGTCCGCATAAGACAATGCCAGACTGATGCAAGATGCGCATTTGAGAATTTATAAGCATCTTTATTGTCCTGAAATAACACTAATTTAGTGAATTTCAGTATCGGTAAAATGCTCGTAAATTCTCTATTGAGGAACTCAAAGCCCGCGTAAAATTTGCGTAAAATATAGAGTAAAAGACGTTAAAGTTTAAAATTGACTACCGGATAAAGTACTGCGTCAGACTTTAGGGTCTCACAATTCCATAATTCATATAAAGGAATTTTTACGTCTAGTGCCAAAGGTAATTTTTTAGAATTAAATTGCATATGGTCGAGATCCGTTCCCCATGCAATCAAATCTACATCTAAAGAAATATGATGTGATGGACGAATACGTCCTGTGTCTGATTCAAGTTTTTTTAAGAAAGCTTCTATTTGTGAGGGATTTAAAGAACTTTTTAATAGACATGCCGAATTCCAGTAATCATCTCCAATGCCATCTCGGCATGGAATTTGATAAACCGATGAAAACTGCACTTTCCCCAATGTTGCCAATTGCGTATAAGCAAAAGTAAAGTGTTGTTCTGCGTCTAAATTACTCGCTAGAGCGAGCGCAAAAATTATTTCTGGTGCGTTCAAGACGAATTCCTACAGCATTAGCTTCTGCAATGATGGCGGGCTTACGGATGGTAATGGTAATTTTTTCAATCGTTGGGAAAGTTTCGAACAAACATTCCAAAACGAGATGTGCTGCATGTTCGATTAATTCAGGCTTGGCTTGTTGAATAGTTTGAGCCGATAACTCACAAATCTGTGCATAATTGAGTGTATCTTCAAGTTTGTCAGACTGTGCAGCTCGGCTCAAATCATTATGGATGGTTAAATCCAACATTAAAGGTTGAATGATTTGTCTTTCCCAGTTGAAACAGCCAATGACCGTTTCAACTTTCAAGCCTTCAATAATAATGGCATCCATAAATTTAAACTGACCTTAGTGCTTTAACAACGAAGCAGGTTCCATATTTTGAACCATTTTCAAACGCTGGTCTGCATAAATATCGGTATATGGTGCGAGTACGCGCATAAAACGATCGAAATAAAGCATTTGCTTAAATAATAAAGCAAAATCTCGAGGGAATTTAATACCGTGGCGCTCACCAACCCCCACCATATCCATCATAATGTCGTTTAAATCGGCAGGATTGGTAGACAGAATTTGCTGTGGATCAGCCATTAATACGCCATTAAATAAACGCTCCAAATCTTGTGCCAATATTTCCACATCAACTTTGTTATGCGTCATGCCCATTTTCAGCATGTTTTCGGCCATCGCTTTATAATCAGTTTTTTGCAATGCATCCATAAAGGCCATACACGCTGTCCAAACCTCTGGCTTTAACTGACCCACAATACCAAAATCAATAAAACCAATTCGGCCATCTTCGAGCAGCATTAGGTTCCCGGCATGTAAGTCTGCATGGAAACTCTTACATAGCATGAGACTACCGAACCACGTATTCATTGCTGTAATCAGCACTTGTGATGGATCTTTTGCGTATTGTTTCACCACACTAAAATCTGTCAAAGACACACCATATAGACGTTGCATGGTTAAAACACGGCGTGTAGAAAATTGATGATAAACCTTAGGTGCAGTCGCAGCGTGGTTCTGAGAAACATTCAAATATTCAATAAAGTCATCTAGATTTTGTGCTTCTTCAATAAAATCAACTTCACGCACCATACGACTTTTGATTTCATCGACAATTTCAGAAAGTGCAGCGAATTTGATTTTAGGTACTGCACGCTCAAGCAATTTAGCAGCCCAATGCACCACACTTAAATCAGTATATAAAATGGTTTCAACACCCGGCTTTTGTACTTTAATAACGACATCTTCGCCTGTGGTTAATTTAGCTGCATGAACCTGAGCAATTGAAGCAGAAGCTAATGGTTTTTCATCGATATAGCTGAAAATCTGACTTAAATCGCGCCCTTCAAATTCAGAGTCAAGTACACCTTGAATATAACTAAATGGCAGTGTTGGTGTCTGGTCTAAACAACCTTGAAATTCTTCTACATATTCACGTGGGAAAAGCGATGGAGTACTCGCAATAAACTGACCAAGTTTGATGTAAGTCGAGCCAAGAGATTCAAAGGTTTCCCGCATGAGTTTGGCATTACTTGGTTTTTCAGTTGCGTATTTAATCCCAGCTTTGGCGGCAACCACTGCTGTTTCACCAATACGGGCGACAGAACGTAGCCCATCAAACAAAATATTTTTTTTCATATTTCTTCAAAACCAAATCATTCAGGTTGAGTGTAGCAAATTTTATTTCATTTACTGATTAACTTGCCTGACAAACTGGGCAATTTATATCTTTATCAAAATTAACAATGCGTTGTGTCATGTTTGAGCCATCCCAAAGCAACAGTTTCTGTTTTAAAGGGGTCAGATTGAGTCCTAAATAGAGCAAAGTGTGATGTGCTTGTAATGACGCTATCATTACAGGAGTAGTCGCAAGTACCCCAGATTCCGCACAGCGTAGGCCTTCATTGCTATGCTGTTCTTTAGGAAATAAACATTCATAACAAGCTGAATCACCTTCAACCATAAACATTTGTGCCTGAAAACCAATTGCTGAAGCACTAATTAATGCGACCTGATGCTTTTTACAAGCAGCATTTACTAAATAACGTGTTGTAAAATTATCACATCCATCCAACACCACATCTTGGTGTTCAACAAGTCTATCAATGTTATGTTCATCTAAACGTTCGTTGTAGTACTCAACACAGATATAAGGGTTAATTTTCTGTAACCGCTTTGCAAGAACTTCAGCTTTATAACGACCAATATCTTCATGACCAAATGCAATTTGACGTTGTAAGTTACTTATCTCAATGGTATCGGCATCAATGAGTGTAATTTTCCCAACCCCTGCTCGCGCTAGTAGCTCTGCACTACTACAACCTATTCCACCAGCCCCAACAATAAGAACATTGGCAAGTTTGAGTTTTTCCTGAGCTTCTATATCCCATCCATCAAGTAAAATCTGACGGCTATAGAGATGCATTTCTTCATCACTTAACTCTACAAAATCGATATCTTGAAGCTCGGTCACGCGTTAATCCTTTCACTTAGAAGCGAAATGATTTTATGACTAAGTCAGGCATTAGGAAAGGTATAAAATAAAAACAGCATTTTATTCTTTAAACTTTTATCCACCGCATTACTTCTCTCAAGCTTTCTGCAACAATAGAAATATCTATTTTCTTTATTACTTAGGCTAAATATGTCCCAATCATATATTGCACCTGTAGAGTTAGAAAAAGCTTATCGTTTGTTAAATCATGGCCCAACTGTACTTGTCTCTGCTCAGCATGGAGATGACCGAAATGTAATGGCAGCCGCTTGGGCATGTGCATTAGAACTCACCCCAGCCAAAGTAACCGTTGTTCTCGACAAAAGTACTAAAACTCGTCAGCTTGTTGAACAAAGTGGTTATTTCACCCTACAAGTTCCCTGCTATGCGCAGCTCGATATGACCCATCAACTTGGTACAATTAGCAAATTAGATGATCCGCAAAAACTAGAACATTGTGGTGTTGAGCTCTTTTATCAAGAAGGTCTTACCAGCCCATTAGTATCTGGTTGCATCGCATGGCTCGTTTGTAAACTTATTCCTGAACCGCATAATCAGTCAGCTCATGATTTATTTATTGGTTCTGTTGTAGGTGCTTGGGCAGATAGTCGTGTTTTCCGAGATGGGCACTGGCACTTTCAAGATGCACCAAAAGAGCTTCGAAGCTTGCACTATATTGCTGGCGGAACATTTTATTTAATTGGTGAGCAAGTTAAAGCTGATCTTTAAACATAAAAATATAGTTTTTAACTTTTTGAAATGTATTGAATCGAATTAAAAACAGAAAATTTCGATTGCAAAAAACCGCATAACAATTGCGGTTTTTTGCAATGAATTTCATTATTTAAAAAGCTAATCCTTAAACTTGGGTAACTTCACGAGCAATCACTAAACGTTGAATATCGGAAGCACCTTCATAAATCTGGCTCACCCGAACATCACGATAAATTCGCTCAACAGGAAAATCGCTCACATAGCCATAGCCACCATGAATCTGGATTGCATCAGAACAAACTCGCTCAGCCATTGTAGAAGCAAACAGCTTTGCCATTGAGGCTTCTTTTAAACAAGGTAATCCTTCATCTTTCAAAGTTGCAGCATGTAAAACCAACTGATGTGCCGCTTCAATCTGGGTTGCCATATCGGCTAAACGAAAACTTACCGCCTGATGCTGGACTAACTCTACGCCAAAAGCTTTACGCTCATTTGCGTATTGCACAGCAGCATCAAAAGCAGCTCGTGCCATACCAACAGATTGAGCAGCAATCCCAATACGACCGGCAGCTAAATTAGATAACGCAATTTTATAACCCTCACCTTCTTGTCCCACCAAGTTTTCTAAAGGAATACGGCAATCCTCAAGGGTAATAGTTGCTGTGTCTGAAGCGTGCTGTCCCATTTTGTCTTCAATACGAGTAACTAAGTAACCTTCTGTATTGGTCGGAACAAGGAAACACGAGATCCCTTTTTTGCCCGCTTGTTTATCAGTTACTGCAAACACCAGAGCTACTTGAGCATTTTTACCGCTGGTAATAAATTGCTTTACGCCATTAAGTACCCACTGGTCCCCATCTCGCTCGGCTTTACATAAAATCGCACTCGCATCAGAACCAACATGTGGCTCAGTTAAACAAAAGCACCCTAACCATTCACCTGATGCAAATTTTGGTAAATAGGCCTGTTTTTGCTGTTCTGAACCATATGCCAGTGTAATACCGCAAACCAATGAGTTTTGAACACTTACAATTGTCGAAATAGCACCATCACCTGCTGCAATTTCCTCAATTGCGAGCACTAAAGATACATAATCCATTCCTGCACCACCCCATTCATCTGGAACGGTCATACCCATTGCCCCCAAAGCACCTAAATCTTTTAATTCCTGAGCAGGAAACTCATGGGTTTTATCCCGATGAGCAGCTGTAGGTTTTAACTGATTTTGCGCATAATCACGCATCATCTCCTGAACCATACTTTGTTCAGCACTTAAAATCATTTCAACATCCTTATTTTTATTATTTTGCTGCCATACGAATTGCACCATCCAAACGGATGACTTCACCATTTAAATATGAATTTTCAGCAATATGCCCAACTAAACGAGCAAACTCTTCGGGTTTTCCTAAACGAGACGGATACGGCACCATTTGTCCCAAAGCGTCCTGAACATTTTGTGGCATACCTTTAAGCATCGGAGTTTCCATAATTCCCGGTGCAATCGTCATAATTCGAATGCCATGTCGCGCAAGCTCACGAGCAATTGGCAATGTCATGGCAACAATAGCGCCTTTAGATGCTGAATAAGCTGCCTGACCAATTTGACCATCAAATGCTGCAACTGAGGCTGTGTTTACAATTACACCTCGGTCCTCGTCCCCTGCTTCAACTGTATTTTTACTCATCGCATCTGCCGCAAAGCGCAGCATGTTAAATGTACCAGTGACATTAATTTGCAGAGTCTTTGAAAATAACGCCAAATCATGGACACCTTCACGGCCAACCACTTTAGCCGAAGGGCCAATACCAGCACAGTTAACCAAACCATGCAAACTGCCATGTTTGACCAAAACATCCTTAAATAACTGTTCAGCAGCAGCTTCATCGGTTACATCAAGTTTTACAAAGTCAGCTTTTGATCCTAATTGTTTTGCTTGCTGTTCACCTGCTTCTACATTCATGTCTACCAATGTGACAGAGGCACCTTGCTTTACTAAATATTCAGCTGTTGCAGCACCTAAACCAGAGCCACCACCTGTAATCACGAAATGTTTCCCTTGAATTTTCATTATGTAACGTCCTATAGAAATGTTCTTTAAACTTAGTAGTGAGAGTAAAAGTTGTTGTTTTCCGATACAATTTCAAAAAGCCTCAAAATGTTTGCAGCTTTTGATCAATCCAAATTTTAAATATGAAATATTTCACTTGAAATATATGAAAAAAATATGAGTCTTTGACATGGTTGTCCAATCTTCTTTAAGTAAAGGAACTATTTCGATTGCACTGGTACATGAAGCACTAGGTGCTGCTTATACCAAAGGGCTAAATACTCAACTAATTCTAAATAAAGCGGGAATTCCTGCCGAATTACTGATGTCTCCCAAGGCACGTGTGCCTGTTACGACATATGCGCAACTGTGGATAGAACTTGCCAATACCATGAACGATGAGTTTTTTGGTATGGATAGCCACCCTATGCGTCGTGGTAGCTATAAATTACTCGCTAAACTCGTCAGTACGGCGGAAACTTTAGAAAAGGCGCTTTACGATATTTTGAAATTTTTTAACTTTATTTTAGATGATCTACAGGGTGAATTAATTCGGGACCAGCAAAAAGCCTATTTAGTCATTCGTGATCGTGAACAACCCAAACGTATGTTTACCTACGCGACCTTTTTAATGTTAGTGCATGGACTCATGTGCTGGTTGGTAGATCAGCGAATTGGCTTGAATAATATATCGCTACGTTGTCCTAAACCCCAAGATATTCAGGACTATTTCGTACGTTTTGGTGAAGATATAAAATTTAATGCCGAGATAAATCAAGTTGAATTCGATGCTCACTATTTAGATATTAAAATTAAAAAAGATAAAAAAGCACTTTATGATTTCTTAGAGCAAACACCGCAAAATCTTTTAGTTCGCTTTAAAAATGAAAATGCACTGAGCCTTCTTATTCGTCGTCATTTATTGAAACTTCATCCCGCACAATGGCCCGAACTTAAAGATGTTGCACAACAGCTCAATATTTCTGAAGCTACAGTTCAACGCCGACTGAAACATGAAGGCGTCAGCTACCAGCAAATTAAAAATGAAATTCGCTGTGATATTGCTGTTGAACGTTTAAGTAAAACTAACGATTCAATTCAAGATATTAGTGAAGACTTAAGCTTCCAAGATCCAAGCGCGTTTCACCGTGCCTTTAAAAAATGGACTGGCGTCAGCCCAGGCGCTTATCGAAATAATTTAACTTCACACAAGCAATAATATAAATATCACAAGCTTAAAAAATAATGCTTAAGCTTATGATATTTATATCTTTTAAATTCAATATTTCAGATAAGCACATTATTTTAAATTCAACAATTACTATAAAAACAGTGAGTTATAATTTTATCTAAACTTTTATCTTTCAATCTGATTTATAAATCAAAATAACTAAGTTTGTAAGCTATCAAACCCATGGAAGGATGATCTATTATTTATTCTGGTTCTATTTTTATTATGTCTTTAAAATCAAAATTATCTCTATCAAAGACTTTGTTGGCATCAACATTGGGGCTTGTATTTGCATCATCTGCCTTTGCAGCAGTTCCGACCACACTTAAACTTGATTATGCCTACTATGCACCAACCAGCTTAGTCGTAAAAGATCAAAAACTTCTCGAGAAAGCACTACCAAATACTCAAATTAAATGGGTTTTTAGCCAAGGCAGTAACCGTTCATTAGAGTATCTCAACAGTAATAGTATCGATTTTGCGTCTACCGCTGGGTTAGCAGCTGTATTAAGTCGAGCGAATGGCAGCCCAATTAAAACTGTTTATGTACAAAGCCAGCCAGAATGGACCGCTCTTGTGGTAGCAAAAGACTCACCAATCAAAAATCTAAAAGACTTAAAAGGTAAGAAAATTGCAGCCACCAAAGGAACCGATCCATTCTTATTTACACTACAAGCGCTAGACACAGTAGGCCTAAGTAAACGCGATGTACAACTGGTTCATTTACAACATCCTGACGGAAAAACTGCATTAGAACGTGGTCAAGTAGATGCTTGGGCTGGGCTTGATCCGTTAATGGCTGCGGCTCAAATACAATCAGGCGCCAAATTACTTTATCGTAATGTTGGATTTAACAGCTATAGCGTACTGAGTGTTAAAGAAGATTTTGCAAAGCAAAGTCCTGAAGCGGTTGAAGCAGTGCTTAAAGCCTATGAACAAGCCCGAAAATGGGCAAAAGCTAATCCTGATAAAGTGGCAGCACTTTTAGCTCAAGAATCAAAACTTCCCCTACCTGTGGCTAAACTACAATTGAGCCGAACCAACTTTGATCAAAGCATTCCATCGGCAACTCAAGCACAAGCACTGAAACGTTCGGGGAAAATTTTGACAGAAGAAGACTTGGTTAGAAAAGGCACCAACGTCAATCAAGTGGTTGACCAGTTGTTAGACCCACGTTTTGCTCAAAAAGTCGTGAAATAATATATGAGTGATTCATTTAACAAAGCTGAGCTAAATCATTTCTTAGCTCAGCAAGCTTTAAAATCTCAGAAAAAGCATTTAAACAATAAATTTACACGTTGGTTTAAAGCACTGCTCATTCCCGTAATCTTTTTAGTAGGTTGTGAGTTTTTAGTCAGAAATGGCTATATCGATGCTTATTTACTACCCGCGCCAAGTAGTTTGTGGCAATCTTTTTTGGATTTAGCTCACAGTGATCTTTTTGCCCATATTTATATTAGTACATGGCGTGTTTTAGTAGGTTTCATTGTAGGGAGTGGTTTAGGGTTAATTTTTGCAATTTGGGTTGGATTAAGTAAAGAGGCCGAAGCTTATTTGGAACCAACTTTTTCAGCAATTAAATCAATTCCAAGTCTTGCATGGATTCCTTTGTTATTACTTTGGTTAGGAATTGATGAAGGTTCTAAAATTACGCTAATTGCAATCGGCGCATTTTTTCCAACCTATACCAATACAGTTGCAGCAATTCATAACGTAGATAGAAAGCTCATTGAAGTTGGAAAAGTTTATCGGCTCAATGCTTTTCAACGTATTGTATCTATTATTTTGCCGGCAGCATCTCCGGGAATTTTAACCGGTTTACGCAACAGCTTAAGCTTATCGTGGATGTTTATGATTGCAGCTGAACTGATTGCAGCCACTCAAGGAATCGGTTATTTATTAAGTGATGGTCGAGAAACATCCCGCCCTGATATTGTCATTATTGCGATTATTTTATTAGCCCTATTGGGTAAAGTAACGGATAGCTTAATGAAACTTATAGAAAACTGGTTATTACGTTGGCGAGATACGCTACAAAAATAACTTTAAATCCAGCACGCCAAAGTGACTCGATCATTTTGGCCGTAGTCTTGAATGGTTTTAATTTCACTAAAACCATGCTCAGCAAATATATTTCGAACGGCCTGTCCCTGATCATAACCATGTTCAAGTGCAATCCAACCTTGTGGTTTTAACCAGTTTTTGCCTTGAGTAATAATAATTTCAATATCAGCTAGACCCTGCTGATCTGCGACCAATGCACGGCGTGGTTCTGTTGCCAATGCCTGCATGTGTTCATCTTCAGGGTCAATGTATGGCGGATTAGAAACAATTAAATCAAAATTCTGTGGTTCCAGTGCATCAAACCAAGGACCGCAAGCAAATTTTACTTGTTGTAATCCATGGGTTTGCGCATTTTCTTTTGCAACTTCTAAAGTAGGTGCATAAATATCAGTTGCCGTTACTTGCCAATCTGGGCGTTCACTCGCTAATGCAAGTGCAATCGCACCTGTGCCCGTTCCCAAATCAACAATATCCGCATTCTTTGGCAAATTTAGATTTAAAACGGTTTCAACCAAAACCTCAGTATCCGGACGTGGAACTAAAGTATCGGAAGTCACTTTTAAGTCGAGTGTCCAAAATGGCTGTGAACCTGTTACATAAGCTAAAGGTTCACCATTTTGAATACGTTCAAGCCCAGCCAAGTAGTCTTGCTCTTGTTGAACTGTTAACTCTTGCTCAAGTTTAAACTTTAATTCAAGCGAATTGATTTTTAGAAAATGCTCAAGTAACCAAGCATTTTCCTGACGTTCATAACTGTCAGGCTCACCACGAATTGCAAGCGCTTGAGCAATATTCATTAGCCGCCATTTTCCTGTGCAAGCATTGCAAGCTGATCTGCCTGATATTCACGATGTAAGCTATCAAGTAATTCAGTTAAATCACCTTCCATAATGGCATCTAACTTATATAAAGTGAGGTTAATACGGTGATCCGTCATACGCCCTTGTGGGTAGTTATAAGTACGAATACGTTCAGAACGGTCACCAGACCCCACTAAGTCACGACGCATTTCAGAAGTCGCTGCATCCGCCGCCGCACGTTTCGCATTTTCTAAACGTGACACAAGCAATGCCATCGCTTTGGCTTTGTTTTTATGCTGTGAACGTTCTTCTTGGCATTCAACAACTGTACCTGTTGGAATGTGGGTAATACGTACCGCCGAATCCGTTTTGTTAATGTGCTGACCACCTGCACCAGATGCACGGTAAGTATCAATACGCAAATCTGCTGGATTAATCTCGACATTTGTATCAACATCAATCTCAGGCAAGATCGCAACTGTACAAGCCGATGTATGCACACGACCTTGTGACTCAGTTGCAGGCACACGTTGCACACGATGTGCACCACTTTCAAATTTTAGGCGACCGTATACTCCATCACCGTCCACACGGCAAATGACTTCTTTAAAGCCACCATGCTCACCTTCATTTTCAGAAAGTACTTCTATACGCCAATTTTGTGTTTCGGCATATTTACTGTACATACGGAATAAGTCACCAGAGAAAATTGCAGCCTCATCACCACCTGTTCCGGCGCGGATTTCTAAATAAGCCGCATTAGAATCATTTGGGTCTTTTGGAATCATCAAAATATTGAGCTGGCTTTCTAATTCTCCAAGCAACTCTTTATTCGCTTGAATTTCTTCTTCTGCCATATCTTTAAAGTCAGGGTCAGACTTCATCAATTCAGCAGTTTCAATATCTTCTTCTGCTTGACGGTATTTGCCCCAAACTTCGGTAATTTCAGATAAATCACTATGTTCACGAGACAATTTACGGAAACGTTTGTTATCGGAGATGACTTCCACATCTGCAAGCAACGCGGTAAGTTCTTCATGTCGATCACAGAGTTGATCAAGTCGTAAACGGAGTGACGCTTTCATAAGAGGAAATATCTCAAAAGTCCAAAAAGCTTATCGAACGCTATGTAAATATAGAAGATAAGCAAAATCGTAAAAATAGCGCATAGTTTACAGATTATGCCGCTCAAATGACATATATAATCAGCCAATTCATCAACTTTCACAGTAAGTGGCAACTTATAAATATAATGATTTCAGATGAGATTTATTTACTCGCCTATAATTTAGCTTTTTTATAGAAATTAATACGTCACCTTTTTCACCCAATCCGGCAATAGAGGCTTTATTCATAAAACCTCTTTACCATGTCTATTTATTTTAATTTTTCTAATAATGTTTTACCCACCAGAACAGCTGAGGCTGGATTTTGTCCCGTAATAAGTTCACGATCCACCACTACATTTGGAGTCCAAGCATTCGTATTACTTTGATATTTACCACCAATTGACTGTAATGCCGTTTGTGGATAGAACTTCATTTCACCACCTTTTAACAGAGCCTTCGCTTGTTCTTCTTCTTGGTTACTAATCACAGTCATCCGATAGTTCTTATAAATCCACTCTCCAGTTTTTACGGTTTTGCCTTGCTCAAGTTGCTGAACGACTTCAGAAGCATTAGGTAATGTTGACATCAAAGCTATAGGACCATGACAAACTAGTGCTGTAGGTTTTTTAGCTTTATGAAAAGCCGTCAAAACTGTCCCAAGCTGTTTATCTTTTAATAGATCTTGCATAGGTGCATGCCCACCTGGAATATAAATAGCATCAAACTGATCAATACCAATTTGCTCAATACGCGACAAACTCAAAACTGGAGAATCTTGAGGCGATGTTAACTTTAGATCATGCAATAAACCCGCATATTGCTTTAATGCTTTTTCGTCTTGATTAAAGTACATCGCACTATTTGATGACTCATCTAACGTCGGGGCTTTTCCTTTTGGTGTAGCGAAAGTTACTGTGTGCCCTGCATCTAAAAGCATTTTTGTAGGCTGCATCAACTCATTTAAATAAAAGCCTGTTTTAAAAATATGACCATTTTTCAGCTCTAACTGCCCTTCATCAGACAATATAACTAATACATGAGCAGCATTTGCACTTAATGCTGCTGAAGCGGTCACTACTGCAAGCATTATTTTATTTAGAGATTTCATTATTCAACCTTCATTCCAGCCTTATGCTGGATTTATAACTAGGATGGATATATTCTATTTTTGCCAGCAAGGTAGAAAAATAACCACATTTACAAATCTTTTTTGCGTTTGAGGACAAAATGTCTCGTCAATTTGACCATCTTGCCGATGTTGAAGTGTTTTTAATTGTGGCTGAAAAGCTTTCTATTAGTGCAGCTGCAATTTATTTGTCCACAACGCCTTCAGTCATTAGTAGAACAATTACACGTTTAGAAAAAAAATTGGGTATCCAGTTTTTTAGAAGAACAACTCGACATCTGAGCTTGACTGAAGCAGGTCAACTTTATTATGAGAAAATGCAGCACGCTTTTCAGTTAATCGACCATGCAGAACGTGTAATTCAAGGCGAACAACTGCAAATTTCTGGGAAAATCAAATTAAGTGTTCCTACAACTTATGGACACTATCGTTTACCACCCTTATTAGAAAAATTTCTTTTGCAATATCCTGACATTCATATTGAAATCAGCATCTCTAACCGAAATGTTGATTTAATTGCTGAAGGTTTCGATTTAGCAATTCGCCAAGGCCATCTTCCTAATAGCTCTCTTGTAGCCAGACCGCTGGAACTTGCCCCTCTTCAACTTGTTGCTTCACCTAATTATTTAAAACGTATGGGTATTCCTCAAACTTTGGAAGAATTAAATCATCACCAATGTATCGCTTTTGAATTACCAAGTAGTGGCAAGATAACCCCATGGTTATTTAAAGATGTAGATCAAGAAATTCAGTGGACACCAACAAATCGGATTTTAGTAAAAGAAGATATTTTAGGCGTAGTTTCTCTTGCTGAAAGTGGATTAGGGATATGTCAGAGTTATAGCTTTATTGTTAATGAAAAAATTCGACAAGGAAAATTACAACCTTTACTCGAGGCTTATGCAGGTCACACACGTCCCTTCTCTTTACTGTACGCACAACATAAACATATGTCTTCTGCTACAAGAGCTTTGATCAATTTTCTCTGTTCAGATGGCGAATAATGAACTCATTAAAACTAAATGAGACTCATATTTATCTATATGAGTATTAAACATTCTATTTTAATAGAAAACATACAAACCTGACACTAAACTACAATAATGAATTGATGGTTCTCCATATTTTAAGAAACGTGTTTTGTTACATTTGCCGTAACAAAAGATATAGGGTCCTGCTGCTAAGGACACGGAGTAAAAAATGAAATTAAATGCTTGGTTATGTAGCGCTGTTTTAGCAACTTCTATGGTTACTGTAGCTCATGCTGACAATACAACACATGTAGCAGCCGCTTCTGCTTTAGGCAGTGTCGCTGGTACTGCAATTGGTAAAAGCATGGGTGGTACATCTGGCGCAACAATTGGTGCTGCTTTAGGTGGTGCTGGTGGTGCAGCAGTTGCAAGTGACCGTCGTCACCGCACAGAATCTGCAATTGGCGGTGGTTTAGGTGGTGGTGCTGGTTATACCGTTGGTAGAAGCATGGGCGGTACAAATGGTGGTTACGTTGGCGCTGCGTTAGGTGCTGCGGGTGGTTCTGCTCTAGGTAATAAGATTTCTAAAGACCGTGATGCTGACAGATCTTCTAAGCACTGGAAGAAAAAACACCGTCGTCATCACTAATCAAATTTGATGAAACGTTACTAAGCACCTTCGGGTGCTTTTTTATTAGGATCAACAAATATTCACCATCTCTCTTTTGCTCAGGATTTATCCACAAATTAATAGAAACAATACAAACAGACACAAAACTAGCGTATCGCCTTTGGGGTTCTCCATAATTATCACGAAATTTTTGATTACATTTATCTCAAGATAAAAATACTGTCCTTCTCAGTAAAAAGGACATGGAGCTGCAAGATGAAAATGAATATTTGGTTAGCTAGTGCATTAATTGCAACATCGTCTATGGTGACAGTTGCACATGCAGATAATGGTACCCGTGTTGCTGCAACCTCTGCGTTAGGTAGTGTGGTTGGTACAGCAATTGGTAAAAGCATGGGTGGCACAACAGGCGCTACAATTGGTGCGGCTTTAGGTGGTGCTGGTGGTGCAGCCGCAGCGAGTGACCGTCGCAATCGTACAGAAGCTGCGATTGGTGGTGCTTTAGGTGGTGGAGCTGGTTATACAGTCGGTAAAAACATGGGCGGTACCAACGGTGGTTACATTGGTGCTGCGGTAGGTGCTGCGGGTGGTTCAGCGCTAGGTCGTAAAGTTTCTGAAGATCGTAACTACAATGATCGCTATGATCGTGGTAGTCGTTATGATCGAGATGATCGTAGATATGACGATGGCGACCGTCGTTACTATAGTAAAGGTGGCCATCGCCGTCATGACAATGGTTTACATCGCGGCTGGTACAAAAACCGCTAATTCATATATGAATCAAAAGAGCACCTTCGGGTGCTTTTTTATTGAGAGATAAAACCCAATATCGAAAAAAAACGATATACATTAATCCCTATATATCGTAGTATTTCGATATACCCTTATTCGAGAATATCGCATGCGATCACTTCAAGATACCAAGTTTTCAATTTTGGAACTTGCTCCTATTCGTAATGATAAAACCATCGAATTTTCGTTACGTCACGCATTAGAATTAGCACAACATGCAGAAAAACTAGGTTATGAACGTTTCTGGCTTGCAGAACATCACAACATGGATGGAATCGCGAGCTCTGCTACGGCTGTCTTACTCGGTTTTATTGCAGCACATACACAGCATATTCGCTTAGGTTCAGGCGGCATTATGCTTCCTAACCACGCTCCTTTAGTTGTCGCAGAACAATTTGGAACACTTGCTACTTTATATCCAAATCGTATTGAACTGGGTTTAGGTCGTGCTCCTGGTACAGATCAACTCACTATGCGAGCTTTACGTCGTGGGCATCAAGAAACAGAAGATCAATTTCCAAGAGATGTTGTCGAAATCCTAAAATATTTTGATGTACCGCAAGCAGGACAAAAAATTATTGCAACGCCAGGGCAAAATACACATGTGCCTGTTTGGTTACTTGGATCTAGCCTTTTTAGTGCGCAATTGGCTGCAAAACTTGGTCTACCCTACTCATTTGCGTCGCATTTTGCACCACGTATGTTAGGTCAAGCCATCCAACTCTATCGTGAGAACTTTGAGCCTTCTGCTTATTTAGATAAACCTTACGTTTCTATGGGTGTACCTGTTGTTGTAGCAGAGACTGATGAAGAAGCACAGTTTTTAGCAACAAGTGCATACCAACGTGTATTAGGCTTAATTCGTGGTGAAAGCTTAAAGCTGAAACCACCAGTTGAATCAATGCAGGGACTCTGGAATACAGCAGAACAGCTTTCCGTTGAAAACTTCTATGCAATGGCACAGATTGGCTCGGTTGAGACTGTTCGCACTGGTTTACAAAAACTTTTAACGACATACGATGTTGATGAGTTTATTTTTACATGTGATATATACGATACAGCGAAGCGTCTAGACAGTTTTACGCAACTCATGAATGTAAAAACAGAACATTAAAACTCTGCTTCACTTTCCCATACTTGAATGGATTTCGAGTATGGGGTGACCATCTATCTGAAAAGACTTTACCCCAACTTCCTGCTTGGTTATTTATATTAAAACGATAAAAACATCATGATTGAAAAACCAAAAGGACTTTTGGAAAATGAGTATTAATATTAAAAATAACGCTTCAAAATCAGTAATTTTTCAAAATACAGCTCAAGATTTTGAAGACTTTGCTGGTCAAGTTATTCCGTCAACCTCAATTAAAGAGTTTGATTTTTCACATTCATCTGTCGCGATTATTGGTACAAATCAAGATACTGTGACCCATCTTGAAAAAATCTGCCAACAAGCAAAATTTGTGACTGTATTTCAAATTACACCTCACTTTATTTTGCCCCATAGTCAAATGGGCACACACAAGTTAATTACGCATCCACTCATTATTAAAAACCGGAGATTATTTAACAATCGTGTAAAAAGTCTTTTGGCCTTACGTTTTCTTGAGACTCAAGTAAATGAAACATGGCTTAAACGCCTTTTAACACCCAATACTGCAACGACTAAAAAAGTATTTTTTAAATCTGATAGTTATTATGCTGCACTCCAAAAAGCCAACTGTAAATTACAAACTTGGCCCATTGTTAAAGTTACCAATACATCAATTCACAGCATGGATGGTATAGAACAACCAATCGACATCATTATCAGAATAACGGCATAAAAATAAAAAGCATGGTTTTAGACCATGCTTTTTCTCATTTACTCATATTTTTGCAAATTGCCGTGATCGTCGTAATGCAAAATGATGCGTTGTTTTTTTTGCAATTCACTTAAGATCTCGGGACTAACCGAAAATTGCGCTGCTAACAGTTCAACAGAACTATTCGGCGCTTTAGCGCGTCGGTCTTCACCACTGAACCGAATCCAGTTATAACTCGCCCACAAAATTAAAATGAGCGCGCTAATCCCGATTAATAATGCTAAATGAAGTAAGGTCTTAACTTCTGATAAATGATCGACCCAGACATAATCATAAATTAGGTGCCCTTCAAAAACCCATAGAAACAGTGAAACCAACGGAAATAGCAACCACATCAAACAAAACCAACCAATGGTTTGTAAGGTATAGTTTGCTGTTTTATTTTTGACGTATTCCGGCTGGTCAATATATTCGGGGATATCTAAAGGCTCTATATCCTTATTTTCTTCAGGTTTCATGGGTTATCTCCACGGAAGCCTCGGTCTGGGCTCACCCAGCGAGCACGTTTTTTAGTGTTAAATAAAGTTTTTGGTACCGCGACAACACTTGTAAATAAAGTAAGTAACCAGAAAAACAACGGGTACCAAATAACCCAGAAATAGTTTCTAAAGAAGCGACCACGGTCATAACGCTGATCAATCCACAAACTAACCAAAAACTGTATCAGACAGGTTCCGCCTAATATCACGCCATACCACTGTGGCATAAGCGTTTTGATCTGCCATTGCAGAGGTAAGTCAACAAACAATCCCACAAAAAACAGAGTGAAGATCATAATCATCACATAAGACCAGATAATACTGACTAGAGCCTCAAGCATGACTGGCCACATACGACGTACGCGTAATTTGAACATTTGTGGAATATATTCTAAAAGAACCTCTACCCCACCTTGTGCCCAGCGAAGGCGTTGTTTCCATAGGCCTTTAAATGTCTCGGGCATATAGATATAGCAAAGCGCTTGTGGAATATACTGGATATCCCAATGGTCCAGTTGTAGCTTCCATGAAATATCAATATCTTCGGTAATTTTATCATCAGACCAAAACCCAACGCGAACGAGCGCTGTTTTACGGAATGCTGCAATAACACCAGACACTGTAAAAATACGACCATATGTACGCTGTGCACGTTTAATTAAACCAATAATCGAAGAAAATTCGCCAACCTGTAATTTTCCTAAAATACTAGATCGGTTTAAAATTCGTGGATTCCCCGTTACAGCACCAATTCGCGGGAAGTTAATAAATGGTTGCATTAACCAAAGTACAGCATGCGGATGTAACAATGCATCCCCATCAATACAAACAAGATATTCGTATTTACTGACCAGTACTCCCGATCTTAACGCTACGGCTTTACCCTGATTTTCTGCTAAGTGTACAACCCGAAGTCGTGAATCTTGCGCTGCCAATTCATCAAGGATTTCAGCTGTTCTATCACTACTTCCATCATTGACGGCAATCACTTCAAAATTAGGATATTTAGTTTGCAGTGCATAACGAATCGTTTGACGTACTTGAGCTTCTTCGTTAAAACACGGAATAATGATACTGCACCCTTCACTCGTTGGTTCAGGAAGAGTCTGTTCGCGATATTCCCTTTTAAAAAAGAACCAAAGTCCTCCTACCATCCATGTCCAAGCCATGAGTAAAGGATATAAAAAGGCAAAAGCAAATAGAATATCGAGTAATACTCTCATTACTTTTTCCCCTCTACTAATCCAGCAAAAGGCTGATACATGACAGGGCTATAATTCAAACTAAGTGGATTATATAAATACTGATGTACATCTTTTGATTTTTCAAAACTATAACCATCTATACCGAACTTCTGAATCCCTATACGCTGAATCGAAAAGAGCCCTTGCTGTACTTCTTCCCAACTCGTCTTTGAAGCATTTTCCGGCAACACTAAAGTCAGCATAATTCTTTGCTTATCTTTTTCATCAAGCGTGTTTAAAAGTGCTAACAACTGATTAAATTGCTTTTTCTTGCCAATCATGTCGAACTTTAAATTGACTAAATCATGTTGCGATAAAAGTGTTTTTAAAAGCGCTGGTAGATTTTCTACACGATCTAAATCAGGAGTAAGCAATAAAATAAATTGCCCTTGGTTACTCATATTTAAATAAGGCTTTACAGCTTTTTTAGTAAGCTGGCTGAGTTGAGCTAGATGTTTTGATTGTTCAATACAGCTATTCTCTTGCGCAGTTACTGTTTGCATTTCGCAATTTAAAGATGTGCCCGCATTAAGCTGAATACCACTTAAATTACTATTTAAGCGTGCAATATCTTTAGCCAAATCTACTGCTAAAAATGGCTTATCTTTCTGAGGATAAGCAGGTAACTCTAATATTACCGCTTGACCCGCACGAGTTTGAGCCTGCCATAAACTACGGTTTAAAATATCTTGTTGAACAGACATTTTATCTGTAGGGAAATAAGCAACATCATATTGCCCATCTTCATCTTTGTCTTGCAAAGGTTTTAAGATTAAAGCATTGTTTTTTAAGCTATACAGTTTTGATAATAGCTGCCCTAATTTTTCATCTGTTTGGGTGTTTTGTGGGGCTGCTAACTGCTTTAAATCCATACTCACAAAGTGACGAGGCTGTTTAAATAAATCTGACTCTTCAAAGTTCAAAATATTTAACATGCCTTCGGTGAGCTGTTCAGCTGTAGGGTTATTTATAACCAAGCTTCGTTTAAAAGTTGAATCACTCACCCGATTCATACCATCACGACCCAAACTGAAAGAAAACTCAAAACCTGCCTGCTGCGCTAGTTTTTCCAATTGCTCATTCACGGCGCCATAAGGCCAGATAATTGCTTTGGGATTAACACCGACTTCTTTTTTCAAAACTGCGTAGGATTTTTTCAAATCTTGCAAAATACGTTGTTGATATTCTGCATCCGTTTCATAATGTGATTGCGATTTTAAATATGCATACGAAGTCGCAGCAGGTTGCTCATTGCCTTGAGGATTGGCCAATATGCCATGATGTAAATCGTCACTATGACTTGCAAATTCGGCCAAACCTGACGCTTGCATTTCGCGCACTTGAGCCCAGTTCATCAAGTTACCCTGACCATAAGCTTCATAACCTGCCTGTGTATTGCCATTTATCCAACTGGTTGGAAGAGCAAAAACTGCCGGAATCTGATATTGCTTAAGTAATGGAAATACTCGGCTATAACTACTCAAAGCTCCATCATCAAAAGTAAGTAGAATAGAGTTATGAGGCAATTCTTTACCTTGCTTACGAGCTTCCTCAATGTCTTTTAAACGAATCGGCTTCCAGTCAGATTGACTCAGCCAATCTAGAAACTGTGCCAGATTATTTGTCTGAATTGCATAAACATCTCGATCTCCCTCCTTTAGTACATCATCTCGTACGTCATGAAAAGTTAAAGAAACCGTATGATTTTTTGGTAGTTCAGTTTCAATGCGGGCATGGGAAAATTGTACGGGTAATAATGTTGAAGCAAACACACAGCTCAACATTTTTGACATCATATTATTCATTAAAAACGCCCTTCAAATCCGAAAATACCATAGGTATGCTGTTCATCATGACCATCGTATGGGTGATATTGCCAACCAATTCCATAATTAAGTTGCCAAGTCCGCGAGAGCTGCCATTGATGCTGATATTGCAGAGAGTAAGTTGGTCTAGCCGAGTAATCTGCTTGTTTATAAAGTCCCACTCCAGCTTCAAAATGCTGCTTAAATGAGCGCTCATATTCTCGCCAAGTTACCCAGTCATGACTTAAATTAAGCTCAGCACTGTAATGGTTGCTGGGGCTAAAGTAGGCAGTCTGATCTTGGCTATTGCTGCCATAAAATCCACGAACGGTTCCGTAGGTGATATGGTGCGGCGCATCAAATAATCGTTCGCGCCAAAAAGTTGAAAATTCTTGTTGTTTATTACCATCACTAATATCAGTTAGGCCATAACTCGCCCCAATTTGTCGTGACTCATCTTTTTGCCATGTCAAAGCAGCACGGTAGGCTTGTCCATCTTCACCAGCATCAATTGCTTGTAATGGAATATTAGCTTGGCTGTCATATTGCAATTGATACTGCCAGTGGTCATTTAACCATTGCGACCAATCAAGACGAACACCTGCTTGCCCACCATCTGTACTTTGCGACAAAATCGCCGACAACGCCTTACGGTTTGCTTGCCACTCAGCACCAACACCATAACGTTGGTCATGCACATCACCAAAACGGTACTCTCCGTAACGATCTTGATGCCACGCAAATAGGCGATAATTATCTTTGATCCATGGGCTATTAAGACGAGTTTCCATTTCACGATCTTTTAAACCATTCTGACCACTCACAGAATCGCTACTACTATCTGCCTTACTTTGCCCCCAAGTAGTTGAGTGAGAAATTGTCGGTCTATTGCGGTCATCTAACTCTTTTCGACTTTTAATTACTCCACCATCTTCAGGGTAATATTCCAAAAGACTTTCTGTATTTTTACGCCATTCTGGAATATCCCCTAAAGCCTGAGCATTTTGCATCTGGTTAATTCGGGTGTCTTTGGCAACTGGTGTTAAACCATTTAAACGAGAAATAGTTTGCTTGGACTGTAGAGGTTTATCTCTCCAACGCTCAACACGAGCCAGATTATTAATTAGACCTTCATTGGCAGGTGCAAGATCTACTTGTTTTTGAAAATGCTTTTCTGCTTGATCAAGATGATTTGCATAAGCTAAGTGCATACCCTGTAAAGTAATATAGTCATCACGGTCGGGATGACTTGTTTTGTCTACCCCTTTTGCCTGACTATATTTATACATTGGAACAAGTCGATCAACCTCACTCAAAAATTGTTCAGCTTGTTTATATTTTTCTTGTTCAATATATGAATAGTACAGTCCAGTATATACCGTCATATCTGGATAGTTTTTTTCCGTAAGCAAGGTTTTAAAGGCAAGTTCAGCTTGCTGTGGCTGTCTTTCAGCTAAATAACTATCAGCTATTGCATGGCGAATATAGGCAGGTAGTTTTTCTAAAGGTATATTTAATTTAGTAAATTGATCCAGGACTGTACGAGTACGCCCACGGAAATCTAACGCATATATATAGTCATAATGGAATCTTAAATAATTAGGATCTGACGGTTGAATCAAAGGCTGCATTTGCTCGCCTTGCTTCAACACAGCATCAAGCTCAGCAAAGCCTTCGCTATCTGACATGCCTTCTCGATTTAAATATTTATAGCGAGCAATTGCGTTATTTACACGTTGAGAAAACTCACTGACTTGTAGCCAGTGTTGTAACGATTCTATTTCTGCATTTTTATCACTGGCAAGCAATAACTGCTGAGCCTTGTTATAAGCCCCCATAGCCGCTAAGTCATAACTGTATTCTTGCAAAACTACGAAAGACTTGGGCTGCTGCTTATATGCTTGTTCAATTGCAGATAAAGCATCTACAGGTAAATTGATAAGACGATAGGCGTAAGCTATTTGCACCAGCTGATCAGTCTTCAGATTTTTACTATTAATTTTTGCTAACTGTGCTTTGGCATTTACAACATCCTGAGCTTCAGCGTATAAAACAGCTAACAAAATCTGCCCATCAAGTGTTTTTTGAATATTAAATTTATTCGACCAATCAATCGCATTTTTAAAGTGTTTAAAATCACGAAAATTACGTATTAAAGGTAACTGTCCATATTGTGGAAAAGTAACCGAATTAATATTGGCTAAATGCTGAGAAAAAGTTACTAGATCTTTTTTTTCATTTGACATTACAACTAAATAATCAGCTAGCAATTTTTGATCATGCGGATAAGTTTTTAGCAATTGATCCAGTTGAAATATTGCTTGGTGAGTTTGTCCAGTTTTATAAGTGTGAATAGCCTGCTCTCTCAATTCATCCACTTGAGCAGCATATAAATTGAGAGGCAAGATGTATACCAATGAAAAAACACATTTTTTTAGCATTTTGATAATCGGATAGTCCCATATCGAGGTGGGAAAGTATAATTAAAAATAAATAAATAATCACACAACAGCAAAATAGTGTGATCTAGTTAACATTTTTGAATTATGGATTTTTTTTGATTGTTTTTTAAAAATATTTAGTAAAATTAAATAATTACTATTTTTCAGCACAATAAAATACATACACTTCTTTTCAATAGTATTATTTAAATTTACAAATGAATTGCAAAATAAGTACAGGTTTGTAACCAATAAAAACATTTAATAATGTTTGGTTTTATATTTAAAACTTTTATTTTTATTGTATTTATATTTTTAAAAACCACTCAATTTATTTATAAATTAATATACATAAATCGAATGGTTAAAATAAGCAGTTGATTAAATTAACCAATACGACGTTTTAATCCTGTCATCTGCAAAACACGCGTTGAAATTTCTTCAATCGACATTTCAGTCACATTTAAATATTTAATCCCTTCTGAAATATAGATTCCTTCAATTGCTCTAAGTTCCATTTGGCATTGACTAAAACTTGCATAACGACTATTAGCCTTACGCTCACTACGAATCGCAACTAATCGCTCAGCATCAATCATTAAACCAAACAATTTATTACGATGTGGTCTTAGTACTGCTGGTAAACGGTTATCATCCAAATCTTCTTCTGTTAATGGATAGTTTGCAACACGGATACCGAATTGAAGAGACAAGTAAATAGAGGTCGGCGTTTTACCCGAACGAGAAACTCCAATTAAGATTAAATCGGCTTTATCGTAATGGCGAGTACGCGCTCCATCATCATTATCAAGCGCAAAATGAACAGCATCAATACGGGCTTTATAAGACTCAGAATCAGTCACGGCATGTGTCTGTCCAACTAATGTGGTGGGTGGCGTACCTAGTTCTTGTTCTAATTTACTGATTAAACCTTCAAATACATCAAGATTAACTGCTTTAGCAGTATTAATGATTTCTCGCACATGTGGATCAACTAAAGTATCAAATACTAAAGGCAGACAACCATCTTTGGTTTGACATCGATTAATCTCGACTACAATCTCCATTGCAGCCTCTTCGGTTGCAATATACGGCATGATATGAATATCAAAATCTACATTGGGAAATTGTGCTAATAACGAATGTCCAAGAGTCTCTGCAGTAATTGCAGTTCCATCAGAAATAAAAAAAACGCTTCGCTTAAATTGTTTACTTTCTGACATTAAAATTCTCCTTAAACATTTGTCTTAGTACTATATAATCTTTATAGTAAACTGATCTTACATGACTGTCGCTTAGTATAATTCTCAACTAAGCACTTTATTTTTATAATTTCATGCCAAGATAGACATTAATACTGCAAAAGTGGAGTGAAAACTTTGGAAGCGCGCGTAATCGGTCTAGAAAAATTAGGGAAACACGATGTCGAACTCGTAGGTGGGAAAAACTCATCTTTGGGTGAAATGATCAGTCATTTAGCAAATGCTGGTGTATCGGTACCAGGCGGTTTTGCAACTACTGCTGATGCCTATCGTGAGTTCTTAGATCAAAGCGGTCTTAACGCTCGAATTCAAGCAGAACTTGCTCAACTCAATGTTGATGACGTAAATGCTCTTGCAGAAACAGGTGCTAAAATTCGTCAATGGATTGTAGAGACTCCACTCACTGCAAGCCTAGAACAAGAAATTCGCGCCGCTTTTACAACACTTTCTAACGGCAACCCAGAAATCGCGGTTGCCGTTCGTTCATCTGCAACTGCTGAAGATTTACCAGATGCTTCATTCGCAGGTCAGCAAGAAACTTTCTTGAATATTCGCGGTATTGATAACGTTCTTATTGCGATTAAAGAAGTATTTGCTTCTTTATATAATGACCGTGCAATTTCTTACCGTGTACATCAAGGTTTTGATCATGACGTCGTTGCACTTTCTGCAGGCGTTCAGCGTATGGTTCGCTCTGAAACTGGCGCTGCGGGTGTAATGTTTACACTTGATACCGAGTCTGGTTTCCGCGAAGTTGTGTTTATCACAGCATCTTATGGTTTAGGTGAAATGGTTGTACAGGGTGCAGTTAACCCAGATGAATTTTACTTATCTAAACCACTATTAAATGCAGGTAGACATTCAGTTTTACGCCGTAACCTTGGTTCAAAACACCAGAAAATGATTTATGGTGAAGAAGGTTCTGCTGGTAAATCTGTTGTAGTTGTTGATGTTGAGAAACAAGAGCGCCAACAATTTGCTTTAAATGATCATGAGTTACAAGAGCTAGCTAAACAAGCGCTTATTATTGAGCAGCACTACGGTGCGCCAATGGATATCGAATGGGCAAAAGATGGCGATGATGGTCAAATTTATATTGTTCAAGCTCGTCCTGAAACTGTAAAAAGCCGTCAAAATGTAGGCACAATGGAGCGCTATCTTCTTAAACAAAGAGGCACTGTTCTTTGTGAAGGTCGTTCAATTGGTCAACGTATTGGTTCTGGTAAAGTCCGCATTATTAGCTCAATTAAAGAAATGGACAAAGTTCAAGAAGGCGACGTTCTTGTATCAGATATGACCGACCCTGATTGGGAACCGGTAATGAAACGTGCCGCGGCAATTATTACTAACCGTGGTGGCCGTACATGTCACGCGGCAATTATTGCACGTGAACTTGGTGTACCCGCTATTGTAGGCTGTGGTAACGCAACAGAAGTATTGACTGATGGTCAAGAAGTAACTGTTTCTTGTGCTGAAGGTGACACTGGCTTCATTTACGAAGGCGCTTTAGATTTCGAAGTTCAACGTAACTCAATTGAATCTATGCCTAAGCTTTCGTTCAAAATTATGATGAACGTAGGTAACCCAGACCGCGCGTTTGACTTTGCTCAAATTCCAAATGAAGGTATTGGTCTTGCTCGTCTTGAGTTCATTATTAACCGTATGATCGGCGTGCATCCTAAAGCGCTACTCAACATTGATAGCCTACCTCGTGAAACTCGTGCTGCAGTTCTGACTCGTACTGCTGGTTATGCTTCACCTGTAGATTTCTATGTTGAAAAATTGGTTGAAGGTATTGCGACTCTTGCTGCTGCATTTGGTGACAAGCCAGTTATTGTTCGTATGTCTGACTTCAAATCAAATGAATATGCAAACTTGATTGGCGGTAAGTTATACGAGCCTGAAGAAGAAAACCCAATGCTCGGTTTCCGTGGTGCAAGCCGTTATGTATCTGATAACTTCCGTGACTGTTTCGAATTAGAATGCCGTGCACTTAAGAAAGCTCGTGATGAAATGGGTCTAACCAATATTCAAATCATGATTCCTTTTGTACGTACTGTATCTGAAGCAAAACGCGTTATTGAGTTACTAGCACAAAATGGTTTGAGACGTGGTGAGAACGGCTTAAAAGTAATCATGATGTGTGAATTACCAACTAACGCCCTGTTAGCTGAACAATTCCTAGAGCATTTCGATGGTTTCTCTATCGGTTCGAATGATTTAACTCAGTTAACACTAGGTCTTGACCGTGACTCAGGTATTGTTTCACACCTATTCGATGAGCGTGATGCAGCAGTTAAAGCACTTCTTTCAATGGCAATCCATGCCTGCCGTAAAGCGGGTAAATATGTAGGTATCTGTGGTCAAGGTCCTTCAGATCACCCCGATCTTGCAAAATGGTTAATGGAACAAGGTATTGAGTCTGTTTCTCTTAACCCAGACTCAGTTTTAGATACATGGTTCTTCCTTGCTGAAGAAAAAATCAAACAAATCTAATATGTTATAAAAAAAGGCCCATCCGTGGGTCTTTTTTCATCTTTAGAACAGAGAATTTTTATTTATGCAAATTTACTTGGCACGTAATAATCAACAAGCTGGGCCTTACACCTTAGAGCAAGTAAATCAAATGTTGGCTAGCCAACAAATTTTGTTAACTGATTTAGCTTGGCATGAAGGCATGACAGAATGGAAAGCTTTAGGAGAATTAACCCAAGGTAAACTTGTATATCAACCTATCGGTTATTCTGCACCTGTCATAAACACCAACAGCTCACCTAATGAAACGATTCGTCAAATTCGTGTAGAGCCTAAAATTCACGAACTTGCCTCTATTCAATCTCGAGCTTTGGCAAAAATTATTGATTTATTACTTTGGTTACCAATAGCTGCGATTCCTTCTTTTTTCTTTAATGAATCTCAGTATAAGCAATTATTTGAGTTGCAAAAACAAATGCAATCAACTGAAGTTGCTTCAACTAAAGCAGCAGAGCTACAACATCAACTTTTTACTTTAATTCCTATTGAAGCTTGGCATTCTATGCTTGTTTACGTCGTAATCATGCTTGCAATTCAAGCCTTTCTTTTAACAAAATATGGGCAAAGTATAGGTAAGAAAATTGTTGGAATTAAAATCGTAGATGCCGAGAGCAATGGTAAAGTTAATTTAACTCGCATCTTCTTATTAAGAAGCATTGTTTTCATCATACTCAACTTGCTGTTTATGCCTATTAGTACAATTATTGACTATGCTTTTGCATTAGGGCAAAAGCGACAAGCGCTACATGACAAAATTGCAAGAACAAAAGTGATCAAATGATAGCGAATGACTCATTCATTTAAGGTCTAAAAAAAAAGGAGGCACCCCGCCTCCTTTTTTCTATAGAGAGTTGATATTTAAATAAAAGCTCTATAGAGATTAGATACCCTACAAAAAAAATCGGGTTTTAAAACAATTATTTCAGGCTACTTTATGTATAGCTTAGTTTGTCGATATGAGGCATAATGCCCTACAACGTAGCGGTGTCATATAATTGAGAAGTCTAAATTTAAGGATTAGCGTTCTCAATCATGCGACACTTTAATCGCTATCCCATATTTAATTAGGGAATGGGACTCTTCACCGAGGTTGTAAAATGAGACAAACGATTTTAGCTGTATTGTCTTTATCAACGCTTGCCGCACTTTTGACTGGGTGTGGTGGTGATATGGTACTTCTAAACTCTAAAGGTCCAGTTGGTCAAGGTCAAAGTGACCTTATGATGACTGCGATCTATTTAATGTTACTTGTGGTGATTCCTTCAATCATCATGGCATTATGGTTTGGTTGGAAATATCGCGCGTCAAATAAAGATGCAGACTATAAACCTACATGGGCACACTCAACTACAATTGAAGTTGTAGTATGGGGTATCCCTGTCATTATTATTGGTATTTTAGCTTGGTTAACTTGGTGGGGTTCCCACAAGTATGACCCATACCGTCCTTTAGAATCAGATAAAGCACCTTTAACTATTCAAGTTGTTGCTGAGCAGTTTAAATGGATCTTTATTTATCCTGAACAAAACATTGCAACAGTTAACGAAGTACGTTTCCCTGAAAAAACTCCGTTAAGCTTTAAAATCACTTCTAACTTTACAATGAACTCATTCTTCATTCCACAGTTAGGCGGCCAGATTTATGCAATGGCAGGTATGCAAACTCATCTTCATTTGTTAGCAAATGAACCTGGCGTATATCGTGGTTTCTCTTCTAACTACTCAGGTTACGGTTTCTCTCAAATGCGTTTCAAGGCGCATAGTGTTACAGAGCAACAGTTCAACGAATGGGTAGCAGCTGTAAAAGCAGGTAATGGTTCTACTATTAATCCAGAAGCAGTTCAAAAAACTACGCTTGACCAAGCTGAATTAGCAACCTTACGTGATGGCGATCGTTCTAAGCACCAAATCGAGCATTTAGTAAATCGTGCTAAAGCTGCTGGTGACGAAGAAGCGCTTGCTAAAGCTGAAGCTATGAAACCGTTCCCGACTAAGCCACACCCTGTGACTTATTACTCTTCAGTTGAACCAAAATTGTTTGAAACAATTATCAACCATTATATGAGTAACTATCATGGTGTTGACCACTCTGCTGCGCATGCAACAGCTGAACACGCTGCTCAAGGGGAATAAGACATGGATATGATTTTTGGTAAACTGGGTTGGGACTCTATCCCGACAGAGCCAATCGTGCTTGTCACCATGGTCCTTATGGCACTTGGTGCAATTGTTGTGCTTGGCGGTATCACCTATTTCAAAAAATGGGGATATTTGTGGAATGAGTGGTTTATTACGGTAGACCATAAAAAAATTGGTATCATGTACATTCTTGTATCTGTGGTCATGCTTTTGCGTGGTTTCGCCGATGCAATTATGATGCGTCTACAACTTTTCCTCGCTAAAGGCGGCGGCGAAGGTTATCTACATCCAGACCATTACGACCAGATCTTCACCGCACACGGTGTAATCATGATCTTCTTCGTAGCAATGGGTCTCGTTGTTGGTATGATGAACATCTCTGTACCTTTACAGATTGGTGCTCGTGACGTTGCATTCCCATTATTGAACTCGTTAAGCTTCTGGTTATTCGCTGGTGCTGCTGGTTTGATGATGCTTTCACTTGTATTAGGTGAATTTGCTGCGACTGGCTGGATGGCTTACCCTCCTCTGTCTGGCATTCAATATTCTCCTGGTGTAGGTGTTGACTACTATATCTGGGCACTTCAGGTTTCTGGTCTAGGTACGCTTTTATCTGGTGTTAACTTCTTCGTTACCATCATCAAAATGCGTGCACCTGGCATGAAATTGATGGATATGCCTATTTTTACGTGGACTTCACTTTGTACGGCTGTATTAATCATTGCATCGTTCCCTGTATTAACAGGTACACTTGCAATGTTAACTCTAGACCGTTACTTCGGCTTCCATTTCTTCACAAATGAGCTTGGCGGTAGCCCAATGCTTTATGTGAACTTGATCTGGACATGGGGTCACCCTGAAGTATATATCTTAGTATTACCAGCATTTGGTCTATACTCAGAAATCGTTGCAACCTTCTCTCGTAAAGCGTTGTTCGGTTACAAGTCTATGGTGTATGCAACTATCGCGATTACTGTTCTTGCGTTCGTTGTATGGCTTCACCACTTCTTTACCATGGGTGCTGGTGCGAACGTTAACGCGTTCTTCGGTATCATGACCATGGTTATTGCGATTCCTACTGGTGTGAAAATCTTCTCTTGGTTATTCACCATGTATAAAGGTCGCATCACCTTTACTACTCCAATGTTGTGGACGCTTGGCTTCCTTATAACATTTGGTATCGGTGGTTTAACTGGTGTACTTATGGCCGTTCCACCTGCGGACTTCCTTGTACACAACTCATTATTCTTGATCGCTCACTTCCATAACGTAATTATCGGCGGTGTGGTGTTTGGTATGTTTGCCGGCATCATTTACTACTGGCCAAAAATGTTTGGTTGGAAGCTCAATGAAGCATGGGGTAAAGCTGCGTTCTGGTTCTGGTTCTTCGGTTTCTATTTTGCATTCATGCCACTTTATATCCTTGGTTTCATGGGTATGACTCGTCGTTTGAATACATATGACAACCCAGAATGGGATCCTTACCTTGCAATTGCATTATTTGGTGCTGTTCTCGTTGCGATTGGTATTGCATGTTTCTTAATGCAAATCATTGTTGGTTTCTTACAACGCAAAGACAACATGGACCTTACAGGCGATCCATGGGATGCACGTACGCTTGAATGGGCGACTTCTTCCCCTGCTCCGTTCTATAACTTTGCGCATGAACCAGATGCAAGCGGTATTGACCGTTTCTGGACTGACAAAGAAAATGGTGTAGCATACGCACGTAACACTAAATATGAAGACATCCACATGCCGACTGATCGTGCTGCTGGTTTTGTCATTGCAATGTTCATTACGATCCTTGGCTTTGCACTCATTTGGCATATTTGGTGGCTTGTTGTTGTTTCATTCGTTTCAGCTGTTGTTAGCTTGATCGTAAGCTCATTCACTAAGAATGTTGATTACTATGTTCCGGCTGCTGAAGTTGAGCGTATTGAAAACGAACGCTATGCTTTACTTGAAAAACACTTGAAGAAGGACTAAGGAAATGGCTGAAGTACTTCATCACGACAACCACGGCCACGATGGTCATCATGAACATGATGATACCGACTTAACGGTCTTTGGTTTCTGGACATACTTGATGAGTGACTTGATTCTTTTCGGATCACTCTTCATTGCGTTCGCTGTATTAAGCAGTCATATTCCACCAGGAACTCCAAGTGCATATGACCTGTTCCATGACTCATTAGGCTACGTGTTAACTGAAACATTTGCCTTATTGATTTCATCGGTAACTTTCGGTTTTGCTGTACTTGCATCTTATAAAAAGAATGTAAATCAAGTCATCACTTGGTTATTTATTACATTCCTTTTTGGTGCAACGTTCATTGGAATGGAACTTTATGAGTTCCATCACCTTGTACATGAAGGTCATGGTCCAACTCACAGTGCATTCTTATCATCGTTCTTTACTTTGGTTGGTACACACGGTATCCACGTAACTTCTGGTTTAGTGTGGATGTTGGTCTTGATGTATCAAATCAAAACTAAAGGTTTGACATTACCGAATACACGTCGTCTAGCTTGCTTAAGCTTGTTCTGGCACTTCCTTGACATCGTTTGGATCTGTGTATTCAGCGTCGTTTACTTACTGGGAGTTCTCTAATGAGTAGTCATGACCATAATGCTGCAGGTGCGTCACACGGTAACTTTAAGCAATACACTGTTGGATTTATCCTTTCTGTTATCCTCACGATCATCCCGTTCGGGATGGTGATGGCGGGTGGTTTCAGTCGTGGCATCTTAGTTACAGTAATTGCAATCGCTGCCGTTGCTCAGGTTCTTGTACAGCTTGTGTACTTCCTACACATGAATACATCATCTGAACAACGCTGGAATATGATTGCATTCATCTACACAATCTTATGTATCGCTGTACTTTTAATCGGTTCTGTGTGGATTATGAATTACCTTCACTACAATATGATGATCTAAACTGATTGTCATGTTGAAAAAATATCTATTCCTGACTAAACCAGGAATTCTCTTCGGTAATTTCATTACCACCTTGGGCGGCTTTTTCTTAGCCGCCCAAGGCTCTATAGACATCTTATTATTACTACTCACCTTACTTGGAACAACTTTAGTTGTAGCTTCTGGTTGTGTTGTAAATAATGTTATAGACCAAGATATCGATATCAAAATGCAGCGCACGCAAAACCGTGCATTGGTCAAAAAAACCATCTCTCCTACTGTTGCACTTATATATGCATTTGTTCTGGGATTTATCGGTTTTAGTATTTTGTGGTTCGGTGTAAATGCTTACGCTTTTTTGTTTGCAATAATTGGTTTTATTGTCTATGTCGGTTTTTATAGTTTGTGGACAAAACGTACCTCAATCCATCAAACCGTAATTGGTAGTATTTCCGGAGCGAGTCCTCCTGTTATTGGTTATACAGCAGTAACTCATCATTTTGATGTAGCCGCCTTACTTTTGTTTTTGGCTTATGCGCTATGGCAAATGCCACATTCATGGGCAATTGCTATTTATCGTTTTGACGATTACAAAAATGCGGGAATCCCCATTCTGCCAGTTGCACGTTCTATTTATCGCACGAAAGTAGAGTGTGTCATTTATATTCTGTTGTTTGCAGCCGTATTGAATGGTTTATATTGTTTTGGCTATACCAATATATTTTTTCTAGTAACCTTTAATGCATTAACAGCATATTGGTTATATTTATCAATTATTGGATTTAAAGCTGAAAATGACCAACTTTGGGCTAAACGTTTTTTCCTTTACTCGGTCATATTAATTACCTTGTTAAGTTTGAGCTTTAGCTTTACCTATCAATCCCCTGCTCCAAATCTTCCTCTCTTTTAAATAAGGGAGGATTTCCTCCTTATAGTAAAGAAATTTTACTTTTCTCATCAAAAAATTTGTTTTTAGTCGAATTTTTACCTATAATTCAGCCTTCGCAAATTTTGCGACATAACTTATTAAGTTATGACTCCTTGCTTCTAATTTTTTATTTATTAGGGGCTGTTTAAACCGTAAGGAGCTGACAATGCGTCATTACGAAATCGTACTTTTAGTACACCCAGATCAAAGCGATCAAGTTGTAGGTATGGTTGAACGCTATATCTCTCAGATCAAAGAAGCTGAAGGTCAAATTCACCGTTTAGAAGATTGGGGCCGTCGTCAATTGGCTTACCCAATTAACAAAATTCACAAAGCACACTACATTCTTATGAATGTTGAATGTGGTCAAACTACGCTTGATGAGCTAGAAGAATTATTCCGTTATAACGACGCGATCATTCGTAACCTTATCATCCGTCGTGAACACGCAATCACTGAAGAGTCATTGCTTGCTAAAAGTGCTGAAGAAAAGCGTGCGCGTAAAGCTCAACGCGAAGAAGCACAGCAAGTTACTCACGAAGCTGAATAAGGAGAACATCAATGGCACGTTTTTACCGTCGTCGCAAGTTCTGCCGCTTTACAGCTGAGAATGTTGTGTACATCGACTACAAAGATATCGACACTTTAAAACAGTACATCACTGAAAACGGCAAGATTGTTCCTAGCCGTATCACTGGTACTAAAGCTCGTTATCAACGTCAATTAGCACTTGCTATCAAGCAAGCTCGCTACTTGTCTTTGATTGCGTACACTGACAACCATAAGTGAGGTGATCTGTGGACGTTATCTTATTACAACGCATTAAAAACCTTGGTAAATTAGGCGATAAAGTATCAGTTAAAGCTGGTTACGGCCGTAACTTCCTTATCCCTCAAGGTAAAGCAGTTGCAGCTACTGAAGCTAACACTGCTGCTTTCGAAGCTCGTCGCGCTGAACTTGAAAAGCAAGAAGCTGAAATTTTAGCTGCTGCTCAAGCACGTGCTGAACAATTGAATGAAGTTAACATCGTTATCACTGCTAAAGCTGGTGACGAAGGTAAACTCTTCGGTTCTATCGGTACTCGCGACATCGCTGACGCTTTAACGAATGCTGGTCTTACAGTTGACCGTGCAGAAGTTCGTTTACCGAATGGTGCGCTTCGTCACACTGGTGAATTCAACATCGCAATCCAATTGCATCATGATGTTGCTGCAGAAGTTCTCGTTACTATCGTATCTGAGTAATTTCTCATCAAAAAAAGAGCATGCTTTTGCATGCTCTTTTTTTATGTGCCCTATTTTTAAAATAAGATATATTAATTCCTGATCAGTTCTTTAGTTTAATTGGTTTTTTAATTAGGTAGTTTATTTAATTTTGTTTTAAGATAGTTCTCGGCCTCACAGGCTATTTGCGTAACCTTTCTTTATCATCAGGTCTAATTATGTCTCAGGCGAATGCCAGTTCTTTAACCCGTTCATCTCCAACAGAAAATAAGACGAGTGAATCAGGCCAACTTAAAGAGTTTCGCACTCCCCCACACAATTTAGCCATTGAGCAAGCTGTACTTGCTGCACTAATGACAGTTGCCGAATCTTTCGAGCAAGTTAGTGACATGTTAAAAGAAAATGATTTCTATGCGACTCGCCATAAATATATTTACCGTGCGATCGAAAAACTCGCACAAGAAAATTCACCTTATGATGCAGTCTTAGTTAACGATTGGCTTTTAAAACAAAATTTACTTGATGCTATTGGTGGCGAAGAATATTTAATGCAGCTTATGGCTGATTCACCATCAAGTTTCTACAACTTGGAAACGTATGCCACCAAAATTAAAGAATTCTCTACGCTTCGTAGTATGATCAAAGTTAGTACTGAAATTTTACAAAATGCTTATGACACGAAAGGTCGAGGTGTTAGTGAAATTCTAGATCTAGCAGAAACCAGTATTTTCTCTCTAGCAGAACAGCACAATAACAATAAAAAAGATGCAGGTCCTAAATCTATTAGCTCTGTAACTGCCGATGTAATTAGTAAACTTGATGAGCTTTCAAAACTTGATGGCAATATTACTGGTTTAACCACTGGCTTCTTAGAACTTGATAATAAAACATCTGGTATGCAAGCTGGTGACTTAATTATTGTTGCTGCACGTCCATCTATGGGTAAAACCACTTTCGCCATGAATTTGGTTGAAAGCGTTCTACAATATAACAAGCTACCCGCTCTGGTATTCTCAATGGAGATGCCAGCAGACTCAATTGCGATGCGTCTTATTTCTGCAATGGGTAAAGTTCACCAAGGACATTTACGTTCGGGGAACTTAGATGCGGATGAATGGACCAAAGTTACTGGCACAATTTTGCAGCTTCAACAAATGCATTTGTATATTGATGACTCATCTGCCCTACCTCCAACGGAACTTCGTGCCCGTGCTCGACGCATTGCCAAAATGCATGATGGTAAAATCGGCTGTATCATGGTCGATTATTTACAGCTCATGAAAGTTCCTGGCATGGGTGATAACCGTGTGGGTGAGATTTCAGAAATTTCACGTAGCTTGAAAGCTTTAGCAAAAGAAATGCACTGCCCTGTTATCGCACTTTCCCAGCTCAACCGAAGTCTGGAAAACCGACCAAATAAACGCCCAGTAATGTCAGACTTACGTGAATCTGGTGCGATCGAGCAGGATGCCGACTTGATTATGTTTATTTACCGTGATGAGGTTTATAACAAAGAGTCGAAAGAAGCCGGTACCGCAGAGATTATTATTGGTAAACAGCGTAACGGTCCAATTGGTTCAGTTCGTCTTGCCTTTGAAGGTCAATATACTCGATTTAGTAATCTCTCTCCTGAGTATTACAGCCAATATGATGATGAAGAATAAACTCTATCTCTAGCCCAAAGGAGTAAATGAGGGTGCGCCAAGCAACAGTTTATATTGATCGCCATGCGCTTCAATATAATTTAAACCGTGTCAAACAACTCGCAGCAAATTCAAAAATTGTAAGTATGGTGAAAGCTAATGCTTACGGACATGGAATCAAAGACTGTTTAGCAGCCTTAAATGCCTCAGATGCCTTTGGTGTCGCCTGCCTACAAGAAGGTTTAGAAATTCGCGAACTTGGATTTCAACAACCTGTTACTTTAATTGAAGGGGCATTTTCTGAAGATGAAATGCCTATTGCAATTAAGCAAAAATTTGAATGTGTGATTCACCATCAACAGCAGTTTGAATGGTTAATTAAACATAAGCAAGAATACATCGCTCAAGGCCTAAAAGTCTGGATTAAGCTCAATAGCGGCATGAACCGTTTAGGATTTAAAGTTCCTGAAATTATTGAGGTCATTAAAACTTTAAAATCTGAAGGCTTTACCTGTGTACTGGCAATGCATTTCGCAAATGCAGATGTGGACCATCCCCTCAACGAGCAACAAAAACAACAATTTTTACAGGTTAAGCAAGCTTGTGATCCAGTTTTAGCATCTTGCTGTAATTCTGCTGCTATTTATAAATGGCCAGAATTACATTTTGACTATGTTCGCCCAGGCATTATGCTTTACGGCGCTTCGCCTTTTGCAGATAAAACAGTACATGATCTTGACCTAAAACCAGTCATGTCCTTTACAGCAGAAGTGATTGCATTGAATCATATTCAAGCTGGAGAACATGTAGGTTATGGTTCAACCTTCTGTGCGCAACAAAAAATGGATATTGCAATAGTTTCTATTGGCTATGGTGACGGATACCCGAGAGCTTATATTAAACAAAATTATGTAGCGATTAATGGGCAATTATGTCCTGTAGTCGGCAGAGTCAGCATGGATATGCTTGCAATTGACGTTACAGCTATTCAAGTTAAATTAGGTTCTCAAGTCGAACTTTGGGGAGCACACCGCTTAGTTGATGATGTCGCCGATGCAAACGGAACGATAGGATATGAATTACTCTGTCGCTTAAGTAATCGCCCTATTCGTAAAAGCAGTTAAATAATAAAATATAAAAAAATCCAAGCATGCTTGGATTTTTTTAGCTTTTAAAAATTTTATCGCCAGTAATCATCAGTCGGTTTTGGCAATTCTTGCAAACCACGGCGTAAAGTATCGGACCATTGTTTACTAATTTGTGAAAAATACGGATCATCTTCGGTAATTCGTTTACCCACCGGAATAATGAAACTATCTTTATTGTAAACCAATGCATCAAGCGGCAAGCCAACAGAAACATTTGAGCGCAAGGTTGAATCAAAAGAAATCAGGCTACAACGTAATGCATCATCTAGCGGCATCGCATAATACAGAGCACGATCCAAAATAGGTTTTCCGTATTTGCTTTCTCCTATTTGAAAATAGGGTGTATCCGTAGTTGCACAAATAAAATTACCTTGCGGATAAATATTATAAAGCTGCATTTCACCGCCTTTAATTTGCCCACCTATTAAAATACTACACGCATAATTCATTTGTTCTTGAGTGTCTGAACTAATATCTTCTAAAACACTTTTTAAGGTTTTACCAATCAGTTCAGCCGCCTCAAACATCGTATTGACACTATATAAGTTAGGTTCTTGCTGCAAAGTGAGAGCATTTTGCAAATGACCTATAACAGCTTGTGTTGTCGCCAAATTACCTGCTGTTTGTAAGGCCATGAAACGCTCTCCGGTAACGCCGAAAGTATGCAATTTTCGGAACACAGAAATATGATCAACTCCTGCATTAGTTCTCGTGTCACTAATAAACACTAAACCTTGTTCCAATCTAAGCGCACAACAATAGGTCATTTCATTCTCTTTACATTCAACATGCCAACACCTGAACCACAGACATCATGTTTTCTACCCCACCTTGCTCTCTTACACCACGAATTGGTGCCACATCAAGATAGTCACGGCCTACTGCAAGGTAGATATGATGTTTGGGTGTAAACAACTGATTGCTTACATCAAAACAATACCACTGATTTTCTAAAAATACTTCCGCCCAAGCGTGACTGGCAAGGTGCGGATAGTTTTGATCAAATAGATAACCAGAAACATAACGTGCCGGTAATTGTAGCGCACGACACATCGCAATTAAAACATGAGCATGATCTTGGCATACACCCTGTCCAGCGTGAAATGCTTCAGTTGCAGTTGTCTGAACCGAAGTACTTTCAGGCTGATAGAGTATTTTCTGCAAAATATGTTCACTTAATAATGCAATATGCTGTCGGTCTTTGACCACCACAATATTTTTAGCAAAGTCCAACATTGCCAAATCACATCGGGTTGCACTTGTCATCTGCAAAAACAAATTTGTCGGTGTAGATAGATTTACACAACCTAGCTCTACATTTTGAAGTTCAATGATTCCTTGAGCCATAAATGTAAGATGTTGGTATTGATAACGCTGGCTAGCTGTCATCCATACATTGTTAAATATGTCCCTTTTTATCGTTTTGTCACCCGGCACGCTAATCGCCCAATTCATAACATGTTGATGCGGTGATGTTTGAGGCATCATTTTAATATACTGAATACTGTTTTGAGCAGTTTCAGTATAGCTATAATGCGTTTGATGATTAACCATCAATTTCATAATCAGACCTCAAACATATTTTCCAGCTGCTGTGTAAAAGTATAATAAGCGTCCCACGTTAGCTGATGCTTTAGTACTTGCCAATTTTGATCTATATTCTCCCAACCTAAGCTAACAAGCTGTTGCACCACAACATCTAGCTCTGATACAAGGCCTGATAAATCTTGCCCAAAACGTAGTTCTATATCAAATTGCTCTATTTTTTGACCTAAATGCAGAAATAAACAAACATCGTCATTCTCCGCTTCTAGTATATGAGTACATTGTTCAACAGCTTTTCTCAGAGCCTCAGGTTGGGCTTGAAGCGTGTTAATAACATTATTTAATTCTGCATAAGCATTTGATGACAATATACCTCTTAGTTCCTGAATATTATCTTTAGCAATAACGAGCTGGTTCAGTAATGAAAATGTTTGCTTCTTGTCTAACATATAGTGATTTAGTAATTCAGCATTTTCTATTACCAAACCAAATGCTGCTGCAAATTTTGTTGCTTTCTCATCTTGTGTAAAGGGTAAATGAGAGGCTGCAAATTTAACTCGCATTAAATATCGACCCAACCAATATATTTGATGCGCACTCGAATTGAGTAAAACCATAAAGTTCCTCTTTAACCCACAATTAGGAATGTAATGTTTCGACAACCCATGTATCTTTTATGCCGCCACCTTGGGACGAATTTACGACTAAGGAGCCAGCCTGCATGGCCACTCGCGTTAAGCCACCCGGCACTATTTCTGTACGATAAGGTGAACTCAATACAAATGGACGTAAGTCAATATGACGTTCAGCTACCCCAGATGTAGTTAAAGTTGGAGCAACAGATAAGGCCAAGGTAGGTTGTGCAATGTACATATGAGGTGTGGCGATCAATTTTTTTCTAAAGTCATCAATTTCACACGAACTTGCTTTAGGCCCAATTAACATGCCATAACCACCTGAACCCTGTGCTTCTTTAACGACTAACTGGTCCAGATTAGAAAGTACATAATCTAAGTGTTCATCTTTACGGCACTGGTAAGTAGGTACATTTTTTAGAATTGGTGTTTCACCCAAATAATATTGAATCATTTGATCCACATAAGGATAAATAGATTTATCATCAGCCACACCTGTTCCAGGCGCATTTGCAATAACAACATTTTTTTGCAAATAAGCAGACATAAGGCCTGCTACACCTAAAGCACTGTCTGGTCGAAATGCTAACGGATCCAGAAAATCATCATCTAAACGGCGATAAATTACGTCTACTTTTTGACGCCCACGAATGGTTTTGACAAAAACTTGATCATTTTCTACAAATAAATCCCGATTTGTAACCAGTGGCACCTCCATTTCACGTGCTAAAAAAGCATGCTCATAGTAAGCACTGTTAAAACGTCCCGGTGTTAGCACCACAATAAAAGGTCTGTCCGCAGGTGAATTCTCCTGCAATATTTCTTTTAAAAGTTTTGGATAATGCTCAATTCCCTGTAAATTATTGGTTGCACATAGCTCCGGCATCAATTCTTGGCTAATTTTTCGGCTTTCGATCATATAAGACACGCCAGAAGGTGTTCTTAAATTATCCTCTAATACAAAAAATTCTCCGTCACCATCACGGATAATATCAATTCCACTAATTTGTGAATAAATTTTACCTTTCAGAGAATGTTTAAGCATATGTGGCTGAAAAGCATCATTTCCCATAATTTGCTCTTCGGGAACGAGCTGTTCTTTTAAAATATGTTGTCCATGATAAATATCATCTAAAAAGTAATTTAAAGCTTTAACGCGCTGTGCACAGCCCGAAGCTATTTTCTCCCACTGTTTTTTCTCAATGACCCTTGGAATTAAATCAAAAGGAATTGTTCGCTCTGCACCTTCTTTATCACCATATACGTTAAAAGTAATGCCGTGATAAAGAAAATGTTGCTTCGCTTGAGCATTCAATTCTTTTAATTCATCTAAAGTACGGATACTCAACCATTGCTCAATTTTTTTAGAAGCCGCACCATTTGATGTTACATCATCAAGCATCTCATTAAAAAACTGTGATTTTAGCTGCTCAAATAGATTGGTTTGTACGGAAATATGTTCTAAAAAAGAGGTTGAGTTAATGATCGCCTTAGTTGACTGCTCTTGTATAAAAAAATCATTATCTATATGTAATTCATGCTCTTGTTCTGACATAACCACCTCGTCTTATCATTTATCTATATTTCATTTTTAAATAAGCAATTTCAGTGCCATTTATATATCTTTAATATTTTTACGGTGCTTTGTTATAACTTTCTTCTTCTAAATCTTAACATTGATTGTAAAAGGACCTATAAACCGAATCTGACAAACTTGCTAAATGTGTAAAGATTTTTTATTGTGTTGACACCAAAGCAGTTGGATATAGATGTATTACGCTTATGTCTGTAATAGAAAAAGAAACTTCAAATAGTTTATATCGCCAATGGCAGATTTTATCTCGCCTCCCTACCGGTAAGTGGATCGGGACGCGGGAGTTACAAGAAATGCTTGAACGTGAAGGTATTGATATCAGTTTAAGGACAATTCAGCGTGATTTAAATCAAATTGCTCAGCGCTTTCCAATTGAAAGCAATAAAGCCGTACCTCAGGGCTGGCGATGGCAATCCGATGCGCCTATTCAGAGCTTACCGCACATGACTAGCTCTCAGGCAGTAACATTTATGATGGTTGAGGAGCATCTTAAACACTTACTTCCACCAAGTCTGCTTGATGAGATGGGGCCTTGGTTTGATTTGGCTAAACGCAGTCTCTCTACACAAAATAATGTTAGGCAGTGGATTAACCGAGTACGCATCGTACCAGCAAGCCAACCTCTTATTCCTCCTGTAGTAGACCGAAATGCCCAACAAGCAATTTATGAAGGTCTACTCCAAGACAAACAAATAGAATGTATTTATCGAGCACGAGTCAATCAGGGCGAGGATAAAACTTATATTTTAAATCCTTTGGCTTTGGTACAAAAAGGTGCGGTAATTTATTTAATTTGCACACGACATGATAAAACTGAAGTTCAAACGTTTGCCTTGCACCGTTTTAAATCAGCAAAAGTCTTAGATAGTCGAGCACTGCATCCTGTCAATTTTGATATTGATCATTATATCGATTCAGGCGCTTTAGGCTTTAGAGTGGACTACAAGCAACCAACTGAGTCAATTCAACTCACATTAACCATGACAGAGCAAACTGCTAGAACTTTCTATGAAAGTCAGTTAAGTAAGGACCAAACTATAATTCCACTTGAAGAAAATATCGTAGAAGTTACGGCGACCGTACCTTTTACATCTCAACTGGTGTGGTGGTTGCGTAGTTTTGGCAAGAAGTTACTGCATATCGAGCCTATTCAAGTACACAATGCTGTACGAGAAATTGAGTCTGAGAATAAATAGATATAAAAAAGAGAACCATAAGGTTCTCTTTGGATTTTGAATTATAATTTTCTTAATTTTATATTGGCTCTTATATTTATACTTGTTTTCAGATCAATGTGTTCTCCCCCTACAAAACTGACCTGCTCTTTCTTTTGCGCTATTTTGAACATAAGCATTGGCATGCCATTTCATCTCTATTGTAGCGAATTGATTTCATTGTCATGGTTAAAGCCCTCTTGTTTGAACGTGAATTTAATATAACTGGCTGCTTGAAATATGTGAAATAAGAAAAAAAGGAAGCGAAATCTATTTTCTTCCTTAGGAAGTTTTCATATATTTTTGAACAGAAAATAAAAAAGCCCAGTCTTAACTGGGCTTTTTTGCATTTAAAAGATTAAGCTGTTTTCTTAATCATATTATTTTTACGAATTGTGATCATTACAAGCTGAACAGCTGCTGGTGTAACACCAGGAATACGACTTGCTTGAGCTAATGTTTCCGGAAGAACCGTTTTTAATTTCTGGGTAATTTCACGAGATAAACCAGACACAATATCATAATTAAAATCGGTAGGAATTTTGGTTTCTTCAAGACGCTTTAACTGAGCCACATCTTCATGCTGACGGTTAATATAACCTTCATATTTCACAGCAATCTCGATTTGCTCACCAACTTGCTCAGAAACTTCAGAACGAGTAAGTTCTGCAATTTGACCAAAGTTAATATTAGGGCGTTTAAGCAAATCAATCGCACTACACTCTTTACTTAAGTCAGCACCAGTCATCTCAACGAATTTTTTACCCATAGGGTTATTTGGTGCTGCCCACAAATGTTGTAAACGAGAAGTTTCACGCTCAACCGCTTCCATTTTTTCACAATAAGCAGCCCAACGCACATCATCAACCAAACCAAGTTCACGCCCAACAGTCGTTAAACGCTGATCTGCATTGTCTTCACGCAACATCAAACGGTATTCAGCACGTGAGGTAAACATACGGTATGGTTCTTTAGTACCTAAAGTAATGAGGTCATCAACCAATACACCCATGTAAGCTTGGTCACGCTTAGGTGTCCACTCTTCTTGCTCCCACGCGCGGCGTGCGGCATTTAAACCAGCAAGTAAACCTTGAGCACCTGCTTCTTCGTAACCTGTTGTACCGTTAATTTGGCCAGCAAAATACAACCCGTTAATAGCTTTAGTTTCAAGAGTGAATTTCAAAGCTTGCGGATTGAAATAATCGTATTCAATAGCATAGCCTGGACGCAAAATATGCGCATTTTCCATACCACGAATAGAACGAACCAGCTCGAACTGAACATCAAATGGAAGCGAAGTCGAAATACCATTTGGATAAAGTTCGTGTGTATCTAAACCTTCTGGTTCCAAGAATACCTGATGAGAATCTTTATCTGCGAAACGGTGAATTTTATCTTCGATTGATGGGCAGTAACGTGGCCCTACACCTTCAATAACACCGGTATACATTGGTGAACGATCTAAACCACCACGAATAATGTCATGGGTTTTTTCATTGGTATGCGTGATATAACAATTTACTTGTTCAGGGTGCATAGAAGCATCACCCATGAACGACATAACCGGAGATGGGAAATCACCCGGCTGTGGAATCATGACTGAAAAATCAACCGAACGTGCATCAATACGTGGTGGTGTACCCGTTTTTAAACGACCCACAGGTAATTTTAATTCACGTAAACGCTGAGCAAGTGCAATTGAAGGAGGATCACCTGCACGACCACCGCTTGATTTTTCTAAACCAACGTGGATTACTCCACCCAAGAATGTACCCGTAGTCAACACAACAGTTTTAGCGTCAAAGCGAATCCCCATTTGGGTAACAACACCTTTAACCGTATCACCTTCAACAACCAGGTCATCAGCCGCTTGCTGGAAAATATCAAGATTTGCTTGATTTTCCAAAGTATCGCGGATGGCAGCTTTATAGCGAACTCGGTCAGCTTGAGCACGTGTTGCACGTACTGCCGCACCTTTACGTGAATTTAAAATACGGAACTGAATACCACCTTTATCAGCAGCTAAAGCCATTGCACCACCAAGTGCATCAATTTCACGTACTAAATGTGACTTACCAATACCACCGATTGCTGGGTTACAACTCATTTGACCCAAAGTCTCAATGTTATGGGTCAAAAGCAAAGTCTGTCGTCCCATACGCGCAGCAGCAAGGGCCGCTTCCGTACCTGCGTGACCGCCACCGATAACGATAACATCATAAACTTTAGGGTAGTGCATGAGTACAAAACACCAGAAAAAAAAAGACGGAACATTATAGCAAAATTATCTGTCTATTGATGTACATAATTACAAAATCATCTTCACATAATTTACGGTACGCCACATGATTTGACATTTTGTTTCATGAACTCAATACAAAGTGAATGTTATTAAAACAAATTCATCTTAGAATAAAAAATGTACAGCACTTCTATAACTTTAAAATTAACGCAACAAGAAGGAATACAAAATGAAAACGACTATGTTAAAAATCTTAACCGCATCTCTACTTTGTTTTTCAGGCGTAACGTTGACCCACGCTGCGACTAATCATACTGCTAAATCGACTCATATGGCTAAATCAAGCAAAACAGCTCATCATGCTGCTGAGTCAAGCAAATCAGAGATGCAAAAACAGCTGAGAGCTTGTACTAAAAAAAGTCAAGGTGAATGGGTAGCTTACAACCATAACGGCGTAATCTTTAATGGTACTTGCCAACCAAATGAAAATGGTAAGTTACAATTTAAAGCCCCTGCTCCTTAATCTGTTTCGACATGAGGTATAGAAGAAGCAATTTATTTTCCGCTATGCCCTCTCAGTATTTTTAAAGTCGGTCCATTAAAGATGGGCCGCTTTCTTTTTTAAAACTGTCTAGTCAGCTACAATGCTCCTTTAAATAAAATTTTTAGGTCCTTTTCGTGAAGTGGTTACAAATACACATTACCGTTGATCAAGCACAAGTTGAGTTCACAGAAACACTTTTAATGTCTCTAGGTGCGGTAAGCGTAACTCTGGATGATGCTGAAGATCAGGCTTTACTTGAACCATTACCAGGTGAAACACCTTTATGGAATAAAGTGATTGTGACAGGCATTTATCAACAAGACGAACAAGACCCTATTGATGTCGACACTTTAGAAGCTTTCTTAAAAGCTCAACTTCCAGACGCTCCTATCCGTCATGAAGAACTTGAAGATCAAGTGTGGGAACGCGCTTGGATGGACTATTACGAGCCAATTCAAATTGGGGAAAAGTTCTGGATCGTACCTGAATGGCTAGAGCCACCAGAAGCTGATGCAACTAATATTAAGCTAGACCCAGGTCTTGCGTTTGGTACAGGTAACCACGCAAGTACATTCTTATGTTTACAATGGTTAGGTAAAACTGACGTTAAAGATAAGATTGTCATTGATTATGGTTGTGGTTCAGGCATTTTAGGTGTAGCCGCTTTATTATTAGGCGCTAAAAAAGTATATGCCACTGATATTGACCCTCAGGCTGTTTTAGCAACAAAACAAAATGCTGAACTTAATGGCGTATTAGATCGACTATATGTAGGTCTTCCTGAAGAATTTGATCAAGAGTTCAAACCTCAACAGACAGATGTTTTAGTTGCAAATATTTTAGCGGGTCCATTAATGGCACTTGCGCCGGAGTTTGCAAATTTACTTAAATCTGACGGTGAGTTCGCACTTGCAGGTGTAATTGAAGAGCAAGTTGCTGATGTTTCACGTGTTTATTCTGAATTTTTTGATATATTAGATGTCGAAAAACGCGAAGAAAATTGGTGTCGCATTTCAGGAAAACGTAAAACAATAAATTGAGATTTTTTAACTCATGAATGAAAAACAAACCCGCTGCCCTAAATGCTTAACAGTCTATAAAGTGTCTCTTACTCAATTAACTGTTGCTCAGGGTATGGTTTGTTGCCCTAAATGTGATTCGAGCTTTAATGCACTCACCCATCTGATTAATATTGAACAGCCTGTTATGGTTAACTCATCTACATTAATCAACGGTTCAATGCAAACTAGATATATGACACATTCTCACGTGTTAGATATCTTTGATCAAAAAGTTGAGAATTCGAATATTGATCTTTTAACCTATCTCAACAACTTAAATTATTTTCACAACGAACCTATTAACGCTCTACCAAATCTTAATTTAGCTGAACAAGCATCTTCACAAGAACAAGACAATAATAAAAAGCATAGTTGGCTGTACTACACGCTTTGGAGCTCTGCCAACCTTATTTTAATTTTAGTCTTCACTTTTCAAATTCTCTGGTTTAACCCTAAGCTCATGCATGCAAGCCCAACCGTCAGCCATGCATTTAATTATGTATGTGAAATACTGCACTGCAATAAGTCAGCTGAACAATATCAACTTATTTATATAGAAAAGTTAAAACTCCGCAAAGTTGACACAAGTCATACGCAATTTTCAGGCATATTGCTTAATCAGAATGATAAAAGTATTGAACTTCCTAACTTAAAGTTGAGTTTCGCAACAGAGTCAAACAAAACAGAAGAAATTATATTGACTCCTCAACAGTATCTTGTTGAAAACTTACGAGGTATCCAGCGCATTCCCTCGAATACCCCTTTCCGATTCCAATTTGAGCTAAACAGAAGCAAAAAAAGCCTACTAAATTATCGATTAGAAATTGTCCACCCCTAAAATGTAAAAAAAGTGAAAAAAAAATAAAAAAAAATGCAGTTAATTTGCTCACTTTTTCCTAGACAATGGTATGATACGCGCCACGAAAGCTTTGACTCGTATACTCCTCGCTCTCAATCCAAAAAAAATACTGTTAAGCATGTGTGCTTTTCTACATTAAGCACATAGCCTAACTTTTTTTGTTTTTGAGGGAGCTGTAACAAATATTTAACTATTGTTACGCTTATTTTTTATTCAATACGAAGAAATATGGCAAGCTAATTGTTCTTATGTTTTAGAGTCACTGTTTTAGGATCTAAAACAGGGCTCCGTATTTTTAGACCACATTTATATACTACTTTATCCAAGCTAGTATTTGATTTTCGGATTAACTCGCATGAATAGCAAATCTCCTATTTTTACTGCACAATCTGATGTTGCTCTTCGCATCCACGTGGATCGCGCAGTTCGTCATTATTTTGCACAATTGCAAGGTGAGCAGCCATCTCAGGTATATGACATGGTGCTAGCAGAAATGGAGAAACCTCTTTTATCTGTAGTTCTTGAATATACACGTGGTAATCAGACCCGTGCTGCAGAGATTCTTGGACTCAACCGTGGCACTTTACGCAAAAAGTTAAAAGCTCACGGTTTGATGAGTGAATAAATGATAAAATGCTCACGACGTCGTGGGCATTTTTTTATGCTTATTGGTTTTAATCCGTAGACTTGAAATTGTTGAATTAAACATCATGACTATTAAACGTGCTTTGATTTCTGTATCTGATAAGACAGGAATTGTCGAATTTGCTCAAAACCTTGCGGCTTTAGGGGTAGAACTATTATCTACAGGCGGCACATACAAGTTGCTTAAAGATAATAATATCGCTGTGGTTGAAGTATCTGAACATACTGGCTTCCCTGAAATGATGGATGGTCGTGTTAAGACATTACATCCAAAAATTCATGGCGGTATTCTCGCTCGCCGCGGTTTAGACGAAGCAGTAATGGAAGAACACAACATCGATCCGATTGATCTTGTTGTTGTGAACCTTTATCCATTCGCTGCAACAGTTGCAAAACCTAACTGTTCACTTGCTGATGCTATCGAAAATATCGACATCGGCGGTCCAACAATGGTTCGTGCTGCTGCTAAAAACCACGCTTCTGTCGGTATTGTTGTAAATGCTTCAGATTACGATACAGTTATTACTGAATTAAAAGCTGCTGGTTCACTTTCTTATGAAACACGCTTCGATTTAGCTGTTAAAGCATTTGAACATACAGCTCAATATGACGGCATGATCGCTTCTTACCTAGGTGCTCGCGTTGGTAAGACCGAAGGCGAAGCTGACTTATTCCCTCGTACGTTCAATACTCAATTGAACAAAGCACAAGATTTACGTTACGGTGAAAACCCACATCAATCTGCTGCATTTTACGTTGAAGCAAATGCAAAAGAAGCGTCAGTTTCTACGGCAAAACAGTTACAAGGCAAAGAATTGTCTTATAACAACATTGCAGATACAGATGCCGCACTTGAATGTGTGAAATCATTTGCAAAACCTGCTTGTGTGATTGTAAAACACGCTAATCCTTGTGGTGTTGCTGTTTCTTTAGACGGCATTAAAGCTGCTTATGATTTAGCTTATGCGACTGACCCAGAATCTGCTTTCGGCGGTATTATTGCATTTAACCGTGAGTTAGATGTTGCAACTGCTCAAGCAATTGTAGAGCGTCAATTCGTTGAAGTAATCATTGCTCCAAGTATTGCTGATGGCGTGCTTGAAGTTACTGGCGCTAAGAAAAACGTACGTGTTTTAGTTTGTGGCGAATTACCTGCGATTGACGCACGTGCACCACAACTTGACTACAAACGCGTTAATGGCGGTTTATTAGTTCAAGATCAAGACTTAGGTATGATTACTAAAGATGATCTTAAAGTAGTAACCAAATGCGCACCAACTGAACAAGAAATTGATGACCTCATTTTTGCTTGGAAAGTTGCGAAATATGTAAAATCAAATGCAATTGTTTATGCGAAAAACCGCCAAACTATTGGTGTAGGTGCTGGTCAAATGAGCCGTGTTAACTCAGCTCGTATCGCTGCCATTAAAGCTGAACATGCTGGTTTGGTTGTTGAAGGCGCTGTAATGGCATCTGATGCATTCTTCCCGTTCCGTGACGGTATTGATAATGCGGCTAAAGCTGGCATTAAATGCATTATTCAACCAGGTGGCTCTATGCGTGATGAGGAAGTTATTGCGGCAGCTGATGAAGCTGGTATTGCAATGGTCTTCACTGGTATGCGCCACTTCCGCCACTAATTTAAATTTAGTCCTCCCTAACCCTCCTTTCATTCAGGAGGGTTTTCCACAATAATGGAGCTAACTCTCCACCTTGAGGGATAGAGGGGGATGAAAAAGGATTAAAGTTAAGGAACAAATTAAAAATGAATATTTTAGTTTTAGGTAGTGGTGGTCGTGAACATGCTTTAGCATGGAAAATTGCGCAAGATACCAATGTTACTCAAGTTTTTGTTGCACCAGGTAATGCTGGAACTGCAACAGAAGACAAATGTCTTAATGTTCAACTTGATATTTTAGACAACCCAGCAATCATTGCTTTTGCTAAAGAAAATAATGTTGATCTTATTATTGTTGGTCCAGAAGCACCATTAGTTAATGGTGTGGTAGATGCTGCACGTGAAGCAGGTTTAAAAATTTGGGGACCTACTCAATATGCAGCACAGCTTGAAGGCTCAAAAGCATTTGCCAAACACTTTTTAAAGCGTCACAACATTCCGACCGCTTTCTATGACGTTTTCACTGAAGTAGATGCAGCTAAAGCTTATGTTGAAAAAAATGGTGCACCAATTGTAATTAAAGCTGATGGCCTTGCTGCTGGTAAAGGTGTAATCGTTGCAATGACCAACGAAGAAGCTTTTGCAGCAATTGATGACATGCTTGCTGGCAACAAATTTGGTGATGCTGGTTCACGCGTTGTGATTGAACAGTTCCTTGCAGGTGAAGAAGCTTCTTTCATTTGTATGATTGATGGTAAAAATATTTTACCAATGGCAACTTCACAAGATCACAAGCGTATTTTTGAAGGCGATCAAGGTCCTAACACTGGCGGTATGGGTGCCTACTCTCCTGCTCCAGTTGTAACTTCTGACATTTTCGAACGCGTTATGTCTGAAATCATGCACCCAACCGTAGAAGGTATGGCTGCTGATGGACATGTTTACACTGGTTTCTTATATGCTGGCTTAATGATTGATGAGCAAGGTCAACCACGTGTGATCGAGTTTAACTGTCGTTTTGGTGACCCTGAAACCCAACCGATCATGATGCGTTTAAAGTCATCTCTTGTTGAATTGGTAGAAGCTGGTATTGCTGGTAACTTACCAAAAGAAGCTGAATGGGATGAACGCAAGTCAATCGGTATTGTACTCGCAGCAGAAGGCTATCCTGATAGTGTACGCAAAGGCGATGTAATTTCAGGTATCGGACAATCACCTGAAGATACTAAAATTTTCCATGCAGGCACTGCAACTCGTGAAGATGGTCACATCGTGACTTCTGGTGGTCGAGTTCTTTGTGTAACAGCATTAGGCGACAGCGTTCTGGAAGCACAAATTAACGCACTAGAAGTATGCGGACAAGTTAACTTTACGGGTATGCAATATCGTAGCGACATTGGCTACCGCGCAATTGCACGTGAAAAAGCTTAAAAACTTCACAAGTTTAAAATTTTAATGAAAAGCCTCTATATAGAGGCTTTTCTATCATGTGACACAATATAAGCAAATCGTATAAATCTTTATTATATTTCTAAAGATATCAATAAATAAAAAAGAAGCCCCCTATATCAAGCACACTTTTATTGATATGATTAGCATAACGTTGGAACTGTCAATAAACACTGCTGTTTTAATAATTTTCATAGCGACTTGCTCTACACATTATAACTGTAGAGAGTTTTTTAATGTTCTAAGTTTATGAACACTCGTTTGGCTAATGTTTGGGGATTAACTGTTTGGGGAAACAGTTTTTGTTTATAAAACAATTACCCTCTCCTACCGCCAAAATATGCAAGCAAATTATGAAACCCCACCAAAAGATACCAGAGTTTAAACCAGTTGTAATTCCAACTCCTCCCATTTCATATAGATATAGATCAATACTTATTTTTCTATATCTCCTCAATCAGGACTTTTTTAAATGAAAAAGCTGATCAGTCTTTTTTTAAGTATGTCAGTAGTATTATTGGCAGCATGTGGTAAACAAGAAAGTGCTCCACAAACAAACCAAAACAATGATAGCTCCCAATTACAAACGGTAGTAATTGCCTCTACAGGTTCAGATGCTGATATTTGGCGTTATATCGCAACTTTGCCTGAAACCCAAGCTGCTGGCTTAAAGTTAGAAGTGAAAAACTTCACAGACTATGTTTCTATGAATGCAGCCATTGCAAACAAAGAAGTAGATCTGAATGCTTTCCAATCTTATTCTTATCTTGTTGCATTTAACAAATCAAACCAAGATAAAATTGCACCGGTTTCTACCACATATCTTGAACCAATGGGTATCTATTCAAGTAAACATAAAAAAATTGATGAGCTCGCAGAGGGTGCAATTATTGCAATCCCAAATGATGCTGCCAACGAAGCTCGTGCTTTACTTTTATTACAAACAGCTGGCTTAATCAAACTTAAAGCTGATTTTAACCCAGCTCAAGGCAGTCCAAACGATATCATCGAAAATAGTAAAAAGATCGATATCAAACCAATCCAAATGGCAACTGCATTACGTATTAAAGACGAAGTTGATGCCGTTGTATTAGGTAACACCTTAGCAATGGAAGGTGGTTTGAACGTACTCAAAGATTCTATTTTCTATGAGCCTGTTGATCAAAGCACACGACTTAATGTTAACGTTCTTGCAACTGCTGATTCACGTAAAAATGATGCTGTTTTGCAAAAAGTTGGACAGCTATATCACAGTGCAGCAGCTAAAAAGTATGTAACAGAGCGTTTTGGTGGAACAAAAGTTGACGTAGATCAACCAATCAGCTATCTCTCAGAAGCTAAATAGTAATATAATAGCGGAAACGTGAAACAGGCAAACTCTCTTTGCCTGTTTTTTCTTTCCAGCATAGCTTCTGACGATATGATTCAATTTAAAAACATTTCAAAGCACTATCAGCTCAAAAGTCAAACCATACGCGCACTCGACCAAATCAATTTAGAGATTCCAGAGGGCAGTATTTTTGGCATCATTGGCTATAGTGGTGCAGGTAAAAGTACCTTAATCCGCCTGATCAACCTACTTGAGCGACCAACAGAAGGTCAAATCATTATTAATCAGAAAGATTTCACCGCTTTGGATGCACGCTCATTACGTCAGGAACGTGCAAGTATTGGCATGATTTTTCAGCACTTCAATCTGCTACAAACCAAGACGGTTGCTGAAAATATTGAAATGCCAATGCGACTACTGAATTACAATAAAGTAGAACGTGAAAAGCGCTTAAATGAGTTGTTGGAGTTCATTGATCTTAAGCATAAAAAAGATGCTTATCCAGATGAACTTTCTGGCGGACAAAAGCAACGTGTCGGTATTGCCCGTGCTTTGGCAAATCATCCAAAGATTCTTTTATGTGATGAAGCAACCTCTGCCCTAGACCCGCAAACAACCAAGTCAGTTTTAGAACTACTCAAGAAAATTAATCAAGAGCAAAAAATCACGATTGTTATGGTGACCCATGAAATGGATGTCATTGAAACTATTTGTGATCATGTGGCCGTGATGGAAGCAGGTAAAGTCATTGAACAAGGTTCAACGATTGATATTTTTAGTAAACCTCAACATCCAACCACTAAAAACTTCATTCAAACTGTTTTACATCAACAGTTGCCTGTGAATATTTTAAATCAGCTCGAAAACCAGCATCATCATAGTATTTACTGTTTACAGTTTTTAGGGCGTTCTGCTCAAGAGCCTGTAATTCAGTCATTGATTAAAAAATTCGATATTAGCTTAAATATTTTATTTGCCAACATGACTGAAATTAATGGCACAGTCATTGGTCAAATGTTTGTGCAGCTTTTAGGTGATCCTCAGCTCATTAAACAGGCTATTGAGTTTTTGGAACAAAATGAAGTAGGTGTAGTTCAATCAGGAGATCAAGTATGAGAGATTTAATCGTACAGTGGTTAACTGAACTTACTCAACCTTTCTGGCACAGTTCCCTTTCTATTGATCAGTTCGTTACAGCTTTGCAAGAAACCTTTCATATGGTTTTCTTTGCACTTTTGTTTGGCGGCATTTGGGGATTTATTCAGGGAATTATTTTATTAGTTACCCGTCCAGAAGGCATTTTACCCAATAAAGTGATTTATCATTTACTTAATCCAATTGTAAATGCTTTACGCTCTCTTCCTTTTATTATTTTACTCATTGCAGTGATTCCTCTTACTAAGCTATTAGTAGGTACTTCAATTGGTACGTGGGCAGCTATTGTTCCATTGACTATTTACGTCGGCCCCTATATGGGACGTCTGATTGAAACTTCATTGCTTGAAGTAAATGAAGGAATTATTGAATCTGCTCAAGCGATGGGTGCTACACCTTGGCAAATTATCTCTCGCTTTATTTTGCCGGAAGCACGCAGCTCACTCATTTTAAACCTTACCACAGCGACAATCAGTCTTATTGGTGCAACCGCCATGGCGGGTGCAGTTGGCGCAGGTGGTATTGGTGATTTAGCGATTTCTTATGGTTATCAACGTTTTGATACTAGCGTTGTGATTTTAACAGTCATTATCCTATTGCTATTAGTACAGATTGTACAAACGCTAGGAAACTGGCTCGCCAAGCTCCGTTAAATCATCCATACAAAAAAGCTCTCGTTTAGGGGGCTTTTTTTGTTTTATATCACCCTGTTCTTAAAGACAGTTGAGAGCATGGCTCAATACCATTTTCTGGTATGATCAGAATTAGTCATTATTCATTTACTCTTTGGATTTAGTTTCAGGATAAAACAATGCGTTATAGAATTCATTTTATTGATGTGCAGAATGCCCTCCAAAACTATATCTGGATTTTAGAAGATACTGAAACCCAAGAAGCTGTTGCAGTCGACCCAACAGAAGCAGAACTGGTAACTCAATTTTGTCAGAACCATCAGTTAAATTTAAAACAAATTTGGCTTACTCATTGGCATAAAGACCATATCGGTGGTGTTGCTGATTTAACTGCTGCCCAAAATATTACTGTGTATGGCCCACGTGATGAGCTCACAAAAATTCCGGGAATTACTCACCCCTTACAACATGACGATCATCTAAAATTTAATGATTTAAAAGTAGAGATTATTGCAACCCCAGGTCATACCTTAGGGCATATTGTATATTTTATTGAAGAATTAGAGGCTGTATTTTGCGGTGATACCTTATTTGCAATGGGATGTGGTCGATTATTTGAAGGCACAGCTGAACAAATGTATCACTCACTGAGCCGTTTAGCAGCATTACCAACCCATACAAAAGTATATTGCACGCACGAATACACGCTTTCAAATGCCGAATTTGCCTTAACGGTAGAACCGCATAACCATGCCTTATCAGAACGAGCTGAAGAAGTCCGTGAGCTACGTAAACAAGGATTAATCACCCTACCAAGCACGATTGAACTTGAATTAGCAACCAACCCCTTTCTTCGCGCAGAAAGTGTTGAAGACTTCGCCCATCTGCGTGCTCTTAAAGATAATTTCTAAAATTAAGCTTTCAAAGAAGATATGGTTTCATTTAAGAACTATATCTTTTTGCTTATTACCTGTGCCTGTAATTATTTTTTACATTTACTCTGTTTTTTATTTGCTCATTATTCTAAAAACAACGTTGAATTTATATTTTTTAAAAACACTCAAGAAAATAGCTCTTTCAATAAAAAGTTATTATTTTTTAGCTACATAACACACTTATCATTTTATAAAAATAAAATATTTTCTTACTTTTTTACAAGTTGAAAAATAAAAAAAAGTTTTTCCCCTTTAAAAAATCTAATTAAAACCCTATTAATAAATAAGATGTAATGCCACGGATAGAAGGAGTTCTCACGTGAAAAAGGTTGTTAAAGCTAAAAATTTGATTGCGTTTCGTATTTGGTTAGAAAAGTTAGGATATTCAGTTAAAAATCTCGCTGACGGGAAAGGTTTTACTTTTAGTTTTAAAAAAGAATATGGTTTGGTGACCTGTGAGTTAGCAGGTAATTCATTAGCTATGCAATTAGGTGAAGAGTTTGAGGATCACTTAAAAGCATAATTTTTCACGGCTTGATTTAAATTACTGTCTGGTCTTTATTGAAAGATAAGTAATGTTGCAGAACTTTAGAATGGCTTAATTAAAATATATTTTTTTAGTTATTAAAAAAATCTGTAGCAGGGCTACTCTCCCAAATTGCCCTTAGCTACAGATTTTTTTGTAAGGTTAATCTGCTTTAGGGTTCTTTAATGCTTTATCAAGAAGATCTTTATCTAAAGCCTTATCCCAACGTGCCACAACAATTGTTGCACATGCATTACCCACTAGATTTGTTAAAGCACGGCACTCAGACATAAAGCGGTCAATACCAAGAATTAAAGCCATACCTGCGACAGGAACAGCTGGCACAACCGATAAAGTTGCAGCTAGAGTAATAAAGCCTGCACCAGTCACCCCTGCTGCCCCTTTAGAACTGACCATTGCCACTAAAAGCAATGCGATTTGCTCACTAATTGATAAATCTACATTACAAGCTTGTGCAATAAACAGAGCCGCCATAGTCATATAAATATTTGTACCATCAAGGTTAAATGAATAACCTGTTGGAATGACTAAACCTACAACTGATTTTTCACAACCTGCTTTTTGCATTTTGTCCATTAAAGATGGCAAAGCTGCTTCAGAAGAACTTGTTCCCAAAACCAACCAAAGTTCATCTTTGATATAACGAATTAAATGAATAATTGAAAAACCGTTATAACGAGCTACTGCACCTAAAATTACTAGAATAAATAACACAGCAGTAATGTAGAACGTCATGATTAACAGTAATAAATTACCAATTGATTCGATTCCATACGCACCGATCGTAAAAGCCATTGCACCAAAAGCACCGATTGGGGCAAGCTTCATTAACATACCAACCAAGTAGAAAACTGGAGCTGTTAAGTTATTTAAAAAATCGGTAATTGGACGTGCTCGGTCACCCAAAGCAGCCAAAGAAATACCAAATAGTACCGCTACAAATAACACCTGTAAAATCTCGCCACCAGCCAGAGGACTGACCAATGTTTGCGGGATAATATTCATGAAGAAGTCAGTAATATTTGTTGCATGTGCCTTTTCAACATAAGTATTTACTTTGTCGTTGACTAAGGTAGCTGGATCAATGTTAAGGCCTTTACCCGGTTGGATAATATTTGCCACAATCATACCAACCACAAGCGCCAAGCTTGAGAAGGTAAGGAAATAAAGCATAGCTTTACCAGTTACACGGCCGACTCGGCTCATGTTTGTCATACTGGCAATGCCTGTAACAACAGTTAAAAAGATGACGGGAGCGATAATCATTTTAACGATCTTGATGAATGCATCACCAAGTGGTTTTAAACTTTCGCCAAGTTCTGGGTAAAAATGACCAATTAAAATGCCCAAAATAATTGCAAAAATGACCTGTACATACAAAATTTGGTGAAATTTCTGTTTTTTCTGTACTGCTTCTTGGTCAAGGGTATTGAAATCCATTATCTAAATACCTTTTCGATGGGGATAAAAAAATAAAATATAAAGCAAGCACCACAAGCTGCTTTAACAAGGAAAAGCCATTGTAAAGAATAAAAAACATCCTGTGTCATAAATTTAAAAAATGTTAAATTCAAAAATCATGCATTAAATTGTATAGAATACTTTTTATTTTTAAGCTTTAAATATCATAAAAATAGTTAATTTTTTAAATAAGTTATTATTTATATTAAAATTTTACACCATAAAAAGTGATAAAACCCGCCATGGGTACTTGTTTATCCCCCCAAGCCAACCATTTATTAAATAAATGATTTTATGTAAAACATATGAATTATAAATTATGAAAATTTATTTTAAAAATAATAAGAAAAACTGATATATGATTTTTTAATAAGAAACCGTGTCTATTTCTTGTTAAATATTTAGACTAATAGGCCGTTATAAATTAACTAAAATTGGGGTGAGCCTTAAATAACCGCTCTAATAAAATATGGACATAGTCTAAGCATAAGGTGCGGTCAGTGAATAAGATTCTAAACAACATTGGAGCAATGACTGCTTCGATAATTTCTTGATTCGATATGGTTGGTTCATGACGTAGTTTTGATCGAGCTTGAATAATATCGAGTTGCTGAATAATTAAGGTTTCGCATTGTCGGGCATTTGAAGATTCAGCTGCATATAACACATCACGTAGTAAGACCTGTCCCACTTCAGAAGAATACTCTTCAAAATACTGTTCGACCCAAGCGGTAACATCAAGTTGAAATGAACCTAAATCTTTTGGCTCCATATCAGGTTTGAGTTCATTTAGAGCAACGTCTGAAAATAACTGATTAATGTCTCCCCAACGGCGATAAATTGTTGAAGGTGTTACTCCTGCCTCATGAGCGATCATGGGTATGGTGATTTGGCTTTGCTCCAATGTTTTTTGAAGCTCTTTGACTGCTTGGTGTACCGCAGTTTGAATTCTTTCACTACGGCCGCCCGGTCGTAACCCAGTAACAACTTTTGCCATTAATCAGCTCTACTTCAATAAAAATAATTAAAATATTATTTGCATATACAAAATACACTAAAGCTAAGGATTTGCTTTAGTGTGAAAATAATGTATAAAAGCTAAATATTCGCTTTTATGTTATTCATCTTATATGAACAATTCAAGTTCGAAACTGTCTAGATCTGGTTTTCGGTTAGATTCAAGAGTTGCGTTGACCTTAAACACGATCACGCTCATGACATTTATGGCCGCGTCCAGCTCACCAACTCCTCTATATCGCTTGTATCAGCAAGCATGGCAATTTTCGCCTGTTACATTAACCTTAATTTTTGCGACCTACGCGTTTACCTTACTTGCCTCTTTACTCATTATTGGCTCTTTATCTGATTATATTGGACGTCGACCTGTCATTCTTTCAGCGATTTTTCTGCAAATTGTTTCAATGAGCTTTTTCCTTTTTGCCTCAGATGTTTCTATGCTATTTATTGCACGTGGTCTGCAAGGCATCGCGACCGGACTTGCCGTTTCTGCCATAGGAGCCGCAATTTTAGATTTCAGCAAGCATCAAGGATCCCTGATTAATAGTATTGCTCCAATGGTCGGCATGGCAGCTGGCATCTTTATTACATGTACTATTTTGCAATTCTCAGCTCAACCTTTGCAGCTCGTTTTTGAGCTTTTATGTGTTCTCTTTGCATTTCAACTCATTTTAAGTTTTTTTAATCCTGAAACTGCACAAAAAAGATCGGGTGCACTTGCTTCTTTAAAACCCAACATGGCTATTCCTCATCAAGCGAGAAGTGCTTTACTAAGTATTAGTCCTATTAATATTGCACTTTGGATGGTCAGTGGTTTTTTCTTATCACTTATGCCCTCTTTACTCGCAAAGATTTTTCAAACCTCTTCTGCATGGTTAAACGGGATTATGTTTATGGCGCTTGCACTTTCAGGTGCAGCAGGCATTTTAACCCTAAGAAAATCTACAAATTTTCGTATTTTGCTCACGGGTACCTTATCCATCATTATTGGAGCAACCGTTTTATTTTTAGCGATTAATTTTACAAGCGCAGTGGTTTTATTTTTAGGCTCTATTATTACTGGAGTAGGTTTTGGTACCGCTTTTATGGGAGCAATTCGCACAGTCATGCCGCTTGCGTTACCAGAAGAACGCGCAGGTCTTATGGCTGCATTTTTTGTTGAAAGCTATTTGGCTTTTAGTATTCCGGCAATTCTTGCAGGTTATTTTGTGGGTAAAATTGGACTTATGAACAGTGCTAATATTTATATGAGTTTAATTATTGGCCTTGCTCTGATTGCCCTTGTAATGATTCTTAAAAATATTAAAAGCAAATAATGATTTGTTAAAAAGTCAGCCTCAAATGAAGCTGACTTAAACAATTAAAAACAAATAATACTTAAATAAATAATTTAGCTTCTGATTGCTACATTCATATCTATTCAAATTCGTTAGACTATTTTTAATATCAAGATTCAATCGCAAGATGAATTTAGATGAAAATAAGTAACAGGCTCAAAAGTACGTTTTAGTTATCATTATAAAATATAAGGAAATTTATTATGAATAATTTCATTTTGACAACTTTTGACTGGGTTCCAGAATTACCACGAGGTTTTGTAAGAGATATAAGGATAAGATGGGCATTAGAAGAGGCAAAAATGCCCTATAAAATAAATAGCGTATCTTTTTATGAGCGAGGAGCTGATCATTTTGCTCACCAACCTTTTGGGCAAGTTCCTTGGTTAACAGATGGTGATATTTCAATTTTTGAAAGTGGCGCTATCTTATTTTATTTGGGTGAACGTAGTCGTGTACTTTTACCTACAGATCCAAAACAGCGTAATGAAGTTATAGAATGGTTATTTGCAGCACTTAATTCAGTAGAAATGGCGAGTCTTCCTTGGGCTTTATTAAGATTTTCTAATGCTCAGACAGATACTCCCGCACACAAACAATTTGATGCCTTTCTTCAGTCTCGCCTTCAACATATGGAGTCATTTCTTGCAGAACGGGAATGGCTAGCTCAGTCGTTTTCTATTGCCGATATTGTTATGGCTGACGTATTACGTTTGGTGAATAAATTTGATGGGTTGACAGAATTCCCCCATTGTCTCGCATATGTTCAGAGAGCGACTATACGTCCTTCTTTTCAAAAAGCATATGCTGACCAAATGGCTCATTTTGCAGCGGCAGATGCGAAGAAGAATGCTTAAACATGTCATTTAAGCATTCTACATTTATTAAGCTAAAACTTAAGATTTACTGATCACGCCAAGGTTTTAAAAACCGCTTTACATATTTTTTAAAAGGCCAAGTAAACTGTTTTACAAAACTATTTGGAATTTTATAGCCAACCGTTCCATATACACTTGCCAAATGTTTAGGCATATAGACTGTTTTAAAAATAACATCATAGAGTGGGATAAAAGCAGCGTAATTTTTATCAATAGCTGGTTTTTCTGAAGAGTGATGCCAATGGTGGAATTCTGGTGTTGCAATAATCCAGCGCAAATATGGAAAGCGAAAACGTACATTGGAATGAATAAAAATAGCGTGAAACGAAATAAAAACTAAATAAGCAAAAACAGCTGAAGTATGAAAACCTAATAGGAAAATTGGTAAAGTCGCAATAAAGCGAGTCATTAATACTTCAATTACGTGTAAACGAGAAGATGCTAACCAATCCATATATTCTGTCGAATGATGAATCGCGTGAAAACGCCATAAGAAATTAACCTCATGCATAGCACGGTGCAACCAATACACCGTAAAATCCACCACAATCAGTAACTCAATAAATTGAAGCCAAATTGGTTGAGCTTGTACATAAGGTACAATCGGGTTATCAGGCAGGTGCGTAATCCAATATTGAATTGGCATAACCGTTAAAAAGCTGAATAGTTGAATCCCAACATGGCTGACCATGAAATATTTCATATCGGTCACCCAACCGACTCTTAATATTTTTTGTTCAGGATTTTTAGCAAAAAAGCCTTCAAGTGGAATAAAGACAAACGCTAAAATGAATAGGGTTAGTACAAAATAATCGATACCCGCATAAAACGGTACATTTGGTAAAACGGGAGCTTCAATTACACCGCAACCCAAAACTGCTGCCACAAGTGAAAAGCATAGCCCATAGAACCCATATCGGTTTTGACGAACAATCGCGCTAAATGCACCAAAACCAGCACTAATCACAATGCCAGTGATCAGGCCATAATAGAAAAGATTATAGTGCTTTGCGTAAAGAGGACGAAGTTCTGGGGTGGTTAATACACTGGGAAATAAAAAACATAAAGCACCAAATAAGCAAAGCAAGCTGAGTGACATTGAAATAAAGGCGCTAATTTTCCCTAAACCTGCGTTAAGTTCTAAATTTTCAAATTTTGCTCTTAATTGATCGGTCATAATTCGTATCAACAGTTCTTATTGTGTATATCGCGAATGCTATCAAAATTTAATAATAAATTGGAAAGAACTTTAACTTCTCAGATCAGATCCATTAACCTGAAAATTGAATTTTAAATATAATTTTCAACACAGATATTAATAGCTTTATAAAACTTCAAATATTTGACCGACAGATTGAATGAGCCATTTTCTGGCAATAATATCATCACTACGATTAAACCAGTTCAAGCTCACTTTAAAAGAATCCATAGCGAAAGGTAATTCAAACATTTGGACATTACCATGAGCGAGATAATGTCGAGCTGCTCGTGATGGTAATGTCACCAACATATCGGAACTCTGTAAAACGCCTTGCAAAACACTAAAATGTGGAACTTCTAAACGAATACGTCGCTTCAAATCCATTGTTTTTAAATATTGCTCAACTTGGATATGCCCTGTCGATGACTTAATGGCAACATGGTCTTCTTGCAAATATTGCTCTAAAGTCAGTTGCTGTTGTAGCCTCGGATGGTCAGCTCTGGCAATACATACATATCTTTCTTCAAATAAAGTACGTGTTTCTATTTTCGGCATTATTGTCTGCGTACTATTAAAGACAGCCAGATCTAAAAAACCATCAATGAGCCACTGCTCAACCTTATCTGATCGAATCTCTTCAATTTCAATTTGAATATGTGGGGCTGCTTTTTGCAAAAAAGCCATAAGGCTAGGCAAAAGACAAATTTCCCCTGCATCAGACAGTCCAATTCTGAACGTTTTATTCGAGTTTTCAGGATGAAATTCCTGTGCTTGAGCAATCGCCGATTCAATATTAAAAATCGCTTGATGGAAAATTGGATAGAGTTCATGAGCGACTTTTGTTGGCTCCACTCCTCCTCGACTTCGGGTAAATAACTCATCATTTAACTGACGGCGTAATCGGTTCAAATTATAAGTCACCGAAGGCTGGCTTAAATTTAATTTATCGGCAGCTTTACTAATATGACGAGACTCATAAATACAGACAAAAACTTTAATCAAACCTAAATCCATGGTTCTGATCCTTTAAATACTCTAAACAAAGACTTTAGCTTCTTTGTTTAGAGTTTAGTTCCTTTTATCGGGATAAAAAATGCTTAACACTTATGGGGATATGCTTGAATTGAGTAGTACTCGTTTAGTTTTACTGCAAATACTTATGGCGATAACACTCAATGTGGCAAGTACACACGGAATGGCTAGAGCAATAAAATTATATTCAATTGGTAAATGCAAACTTAAAAGCCAGCCGCATAAAATCGGTCCCAGAATAGCGCCAATACGCCCCACACCTAACGCCATACCAATGCCTGTACTTCGAATTGGTGAGGGATAAAACTGAGCCATATAAGCCAGTAATAAAATTTGCCCTCCAATAGAAGCTGCACCTGCAACAGCAATGCAGAGATATAAAATGACCATAGGTAACGCATAGCTTAATAAGTAAAGTGAAATTGCACCCGCTAAGAATAGTGAACAAATGACTTTACCTAAATGAAAACGATCAGCAAAGAAACCACCACCGATTGCGCCCAGCATTCCCCCTAAATTTAATGCCAGTAAAAATACTAAACTGGTTGAGAGATCGTAGCCTGCTTCTACCATTAACTTTGGTATCCAATTACCTAGGGCATACACCATAAGTAAAGCCATAAAGACACTGAGCCAAAAAAAGATGGTCACTAGAGCACGATTTTCAGTAAACAAGGCAACCAAAGGACGAGCAGCAACTTGTTGGTTTTCCTGATGTAAAACAATGTTGGTCTGGACACTTATATTTTGTTCTGGGGCCAATTGTTGAAGTAAATGTCTTACTTCATCCCACTTCTTCTGGCGAATTAGATAATCAATCGATTCGGGTAAATATTTCCAAATAATCGGTAATAGAACCAACGGAATGCCTGCCAAAATAAACATGATTTGCCAACCAAAATTAGGGACCAACCACATGCCTAAAAGTGCCGAACCCATGCCACCAATGGCGTAACCACTAAACATCAGTGAAACTAAGGTAGATCTTAACTTTTTTGGGGCATATTCTGTCATTAGGGCAATAACGTTGGGCATTACACCGCCTAAACCTAAACCCGCAATGAAACGGTAAATTGCAAACGCTTTTGGACTATCGGCAAGACCGCATAACACAGTAAAACCGCTGAAAATCATGATGCATAACATAATAAGGCGTTTACGACTAAAGCCATAAGATTCTAATTTGTCCGCTAAACTTCCAAACAGCATTGCACCAAACATCATGCCAAATAGTGCAACACTACCTAAAAGCCCAGCAGTCATACTATCTAACTGCCAGTGCTGCATGAGCTTAGGCAATGCAACACCGTAAATGACCAGATCATATCCATCAAAAATAATAATAAGTGCACTCAGCAAAATCACTCGCCAATGCAATGGCGTTAACTTTGCCTCATCAATGAGTTGATTTGCATTTAGTTTTTCCATAATTGCTTTCCTTAGCAAATTGTTTATAAAGCATCACATGATTTAAATAGTCGCCATTCCTAGCTGTTTTAATTGTTGCTGTGCATCCGTCACATCTTGTTCTAAATCGTGTTGCCATAACCAGTCAAAACGATGTTCAAGGTGCTCGCCAATTTCTGCAAACGTTGAGTACTGAGTTGAATAGCACTCATAAATTTCGCCAGACTCACGAGATGTTTGTTGAACACGGCAAGCTCGTTTTAAACGGAGCTTTTCATAAATTGAAGACACATCGGTTAGCTGGTCTACTTGTAAGTTTTTTGTCGCCAGTAAGGCAGCAAGGATTAAAGCATCTTCGAGACCTTGCCCTGCTCCGGCACCTTGATGAGGTAACATAGCATGTGCGGCATCACCCATAAGAATCACGTGACCCGAGGCACTTTGATAAGTCGAAAGCTCCTCAATTTCATGTAAAGCCCAAATGGTGGGTTGCTCAATTAAACCCAGTAACTTTTGACAACTCTCACTCCAATCAGAAAAGTCAGCAAGCATTTGAGCTTTATCGACAGGACGTGTCCATGGTGTATCTGTTGGTAGTACCGTATCTTCACGATTTGAGCAAAAGGCAACAATATTGATTTGCTCCCCCTTACGAATTGGGAACGTCAAAATATGCTTATCTTTACCCAATAACATTTGTGGAATATCTGCTAGGTCTGTATCACCTTGCATTTGCTGCAAAGCTTCTTTAAATGAGGCGTATGAAATGATGCCACGATATGCCCAAGTTCCTGAAAAGCGTGGATGAACAGGTGGTAAATGATAAGTAGCTAAAACATATTGGCGAGCAACAGAGCGAATACCATCAGCCCCAATCAAATAATCACATTCGTGCCGACTGCCATCATTGAAATGTAAAATGACTTGATTTTCTTGTTCTTCAATAGACTCAAGTCGTTTAGAAAAGTGGACATTTTGCGTAGGCATGTGAGGAATAATGGCATCTAGAAAGTCTGCACGATGAACACAAGACTGCCCTACACCTGCCGCTACCGATGCAGATAAATATTCATCGTTATAACCATTACGCCATTGAAACCAAACATCTTGAAATGGTGCAGATACCTTGTCTGCAATTGCATGATATTCATTGGCTAAACCTAACAGTTCAATCGCTTTAACTGCATTGGCACCAAAAGAAATACCAGCTCCAATTTCAGAAAACTGAGGTGCAGATTCAAACATTTGTACATCTAAATGAGCGTGTTTACTTAAATTACTTGCCAATGCCAGACCAGCAATACCGCCACCAACCACGGCAATTCGAATATGTGTATTCATGTGTTTTATCCTTAAACATCATTGTTGTTTTCACATATTCATTCTTGAGAAGTTGGCTTATAAAGTCCAATTAGTATTTTTTTCGTTCAATTATTTAAAAATTAAATAATAGCCAGTTGGACGAGCCTCTATAAAGCTTAAAGGCCGCCCATACTAATAAATGATCGTTAATATACTTTATGGTGTGCCTGGCGGGGTTCCAATAGCATATTTCATCGGAGCTTCATAAGTCGTTTCAGCAACTGGTGAAACACGCCAAATCGTATTGCCCACGTCATCTGCAACTAACACGGCACCTGAAAAATCAACTGCTACACCTACAGGGCGCCCATAAGCTTTGCCTTTGTCACTTAAAAACCCTGTTAAAACATCTTGTGGAGGACCAGAGGGTTGACCACTTCTAAATGGTACATAAACTACTTTATAACCACTGTGCGGTTTACGGTTCCATGAACCATGCTGACCGATCAATGCCCCTCCTCTAAATTGCGGCATGAGTTCTGCTGCATAAAATGTGAGGCCTAAAGAAGCAGTATGGTTGCCTAGCGCATAGTCAGGTTTAATTGCACGAGCAACCATTGCTGGATTTTGTGGTTTTACTCGTACATCCACATGTTGACCATAGTAGCTATAAGGCCAGCCATAAAAAGCACCGTCTTGAACCGAAGTCATATAGTCAGGTACTAAATCACTGCCAATTTCATCGCGCTCATTAACAACCGTCCAAAGTTTGCCGCTTTGAGGTTGCCAAGCCATACCATTCGGATTACGTAGTCCCGTTGCAAATGGACGTGACTGACCACTTGCAATATCAAACTCCATAATTTGTGCTCGACCTTTTTCTTTATCCATACCATTTTCAGCAACATTACTGTTAGAACCGACAGTAATGTACAGCTTACTTCCTGCTGGGTTAGCGATCACATTTTTGGTCCAGTGGTGATTTAAAGGACCGCCTGGTAAGTCCAATACTTTGGTTCCACTTGCTGTAATTTGAGTTTCGCCCTCTTGATAAGGAAAACGCACAAGTGCATCCGTATTGGCGACATACAGGTTATTACCGACCAATGCCATACCAAATGGGGAATTCAAATTTTGAAGGAATACCGTTTTCTGATCGGCAATTCCGTCTCCATTAGTGTCTCGAAGCAAACTAATACGATTGGCACTCGGATGAGATGATCCTGCACGTCTCATCACGAAAGTCATAATTTTACCCTTAATCCCTTTACCGTCTTCGGGTTTAGGGGGGGCATCTGTTTCAGCAACCAATACATCACCATTGGGTAACACATAAAGCCAACGCGGGTGTTCAAGCCCTTTTGCAAATGCTTTTACCTTCAAACCTTCTGCTGGTGTTGGCATAACACCACTCGGCCAGCCTTCTGCTGGTGCTATATTCACAGTTGGAAATAAACTTGATTTAGGCTCAGGCAGTTTTGGTTCAGGGCCATAGCTCTCGGTAATAGGAGATTGAGAGGATGAAGCACATCCAGCTAATGTAATTAAAACCGTAGTGCCGAAAATTGGCAGTAAAAAACGTGTAAGCATGGTTTATCTCCATTTATTTTTTGTCGTCATGGAAATAGCGTAATTTATGTTTGCAATTAAACAAGCAACTTTAATGGAGTCTTTTGTTTATGGCTTGAAAAAAACGTTCTTTATCTTTTGGTGAAATCATCACTGAAGTAATTTCTCCATTCTTCATATAATAAATTTTGAGTCGATCTAATGAGAGCGCTGGAGATGAAAGTGGATTATGAGTAGGTTCTATTTGAGTAATATCATTAATATTAATTTTCCATCGGAATACCAAGCTCTTAATAATTAATGTGTCGTTTTCTACTACGTAATAAGTATTAAAAATTGGAAGCCAAATGACAAAAATAATTAAACTATAAATAATGAGATGCGGAAAATTTGAAGCTAAAGAATAATTATGATTTGCTTCATAAATTTTCATAACAATGATGGCAGTAGTAACAATAAATATTAATAAAAGCCACCAATCAATTTTTGATCTAAATTTCAAAAGTTATCCTCCATTCTAAAATTTCATTTATAACGGGTCTTTCTATAATTTTTTTAAGAAAATAATTGAACTAAAAATTAGCTTTAAATGTTAAAGATATAAAATCTCGATCATCTATAGTACTAAACTCATTAGAACCAAAAAAGTTATTATAGGCAATCTCAGTTGTATATTTTTGCTGATAAGTCATAGATAACGCCGCACTTACACTCATTTGCCCTTCTTGAAAGTTTTGACTAAAACCATAAACGTCATGTCGGAAACTAAGACTTGGAGTAATCACTGTAGAAGGTAAAATATCTTGATAGCTTAATGCGCCACGTAATCGGTAACCAAATGACCATTCATTAAAAAATCCATTTTTATTACAAAAACGTTCATTTAAGTTGTCAATTTCTGCATTTGTAAGATGAGCTGTACCATACGGCGTACATTTAAATGCTCCTGTCTCTGGATTATACGCCCCTGTTGAAAGCTCACTACGGCCAAATGCTCCTGTCCGACCAATCCGATGATTACCAATATCTGCGATATGATTTAAGGCAAACTCTGTAGACCATGTCATCGAATTTGCGCCCAAAATATTAAATATGCTGTCAGTTGCTCCGAGCGAAAATTGTGTTACAGGTAAGCGTACATAACCTTGAATATATTGACCTAAGTCAGCAGTTTCCCCCGGCGGTGCAAATGGTGTGCCTTCCGATAACACTTGAGCATAGACAATATCTGTACCATTTAATTGCAAAGGTTGATTGGGCTTGTGGGTTAATTCACTAAAAACTGTTGTTGTGCCAACTTTACCAGCCAGACTTAATCCAAACATTTTGATATTTTCAGGATAAATAGAAAAATAACTTGCGGTATTAAAGTGCTCTGGCCCCCGTGCTGTTACAGCTGTGCCATCAAAGTTTGCATTGCGACTATGGTAGTTAGCATAGTAAATACCCAGTTCGGCATTATTGAGATTTGATAATGTCTGTTTTAAAGCAATACCATATTGACCGTTGTCTTTTGCTTTTCTGCTTTCTGCACGTGGAATATAACTACCTAAACGCACTGCAGTATCAGATAACTTATCTCCCCCTCCAGCAATCAGAACTGGTCCCGCGTTTTCGGGAACAAAGTCTGAAATCTCAAAGAAAGTCCCGCTGCCATCAACAACTGAAGGCCTAAATTTAAATTGATAGAATCCTTCTATTTTCAAATTTTTATTAATGCTTGTATCGAATGAAAACATTTCAGTTGGAATGATTCTTTCTTTTGCATCACCAGCTGGTCGGTTGATTGCAGCAAAATCAAATGCACTCACCGAGTTTAAACCGTTTTGAAAAAACTGAGATTTCCCCCAATTTAAAGTCTGTTTGCCTAATTTTAAATTTATGGTTCGTCCATCGTTAAGTTCAAAATCTTTCCATATATAGGCATTCCATAAATCAATTCCTTTGAACTTTGCGAGCCTTGGCCACGCTGAATCATTAAAGGGTTTAAAGTCTCCTTCTCCTGTCTCATAGGCATGGTCATACCAGTATTTAGTGCTAATGACCGCACCCTGCTGTTTTCCATTTAACTTAACTTCAGTTATGCCTCTGATAATCTGTGAAATGGCATCATATTTACTAAAATTCATTCGCCCATCATCACCATTCACATCAATGCTAGCGCCTTGTTTCCCTATTTTGTTTGCATCAGGCCGATAAAGTAATGAAACGGATGGATCTTGTGTACTCCAACTAGCACCTAAGCTTAATGTCGTTTTTGTATCGAACTTCCAGTCTTTATCAACATCAAAACTAACTGCATTCACTTTAGACATAAATAAAATCAGACTTAATGAAACACCTATTTTTTGAATATATAAAATATGTTGGTTTGTTTGATTTAAATATACGTAATGACTCATCATATTATCTCCCTATAAATATGATTTTTCTTATTTATTGCTTATTACTCAAAGCCATCCATTGGCTTTTAAATGGTTTATATAAGCAGATGTTTTTTCGTACTATGCAGGTTGTTTCACCTGATCTAACTGTTGAATAAATTGCTCAGCTAAAGGCCAATACCCAAAGCCAGATGCAGGGTTTAAATGTCCCACCGCACCTAAATTTACAAGTTGGCTACCCCATTTTTCTGCCATTTCACTTACAGCTTCATAGCGAGCTAAATGGTCATTGGTGCTTGCAGCCAAAATGCTAGGGAAAGGTAGTGTTTGATTAGGTAAAGGACTCCACCCTTCTTGATGAAGTACAGCTGGGCTCGGATAATTTTCAGGCCAACTTTCGTTTAAATCAGGTGGAGCAACAAGTAGAGCACCTTGAATTGGTCTTTGATGTTTAGCAGCCCAGTGTATAGTCATCAGAACACCCGCGCTGTGTGCAACCAAAATAACAGGCCCGTTTATTTGTTCGAGTTGTGCTTGTATTGCGGCAACTCTATTTTCACAATTGAGTTTATTGGTTTGTACAGGTGGTACAGAGCGAACCTTCGCTAGTCTTGTTTCTAAGATCGTTTGCCAATGCTCGGGAACATGGTCGCGTAAGCCCGGAATAATTAAAATTGTTGCTCTGGTTTGTATTTTTTCCATTTCGACGCCTGTGAACTTTGCCATCTAGGATGCATAAGAATTTTTATAAAACTCCACTCACAATAAAGGCTCATTTCAGTTAATGGTGTACATAAGGCGTCACGGACTTTTCATTTGACGACACATCTTTTTAAAATTTCTTAAATTCATTAAAATAATTTTTGTAATTACAATTAAGTTAAAACAAGAAGTTTCACTTTAAGCGTGCTTAACAATTAAGCTCTTAAATAAAAGCTTTTGTAATGTGTATATTTTGGTTATAAGTAAAGATGAGCCATAAGGAATATGGCTGATTAAGAACAAGGAGATAATAAAATGGTACCTCTTGCGCATACGGCCTCTTTAAAAAATTATTTGGCAGTTGCTCAACAATTAGATCTAAACCCCTACCATTTATTATCACGTGTTGGGCTTAGCCAAACTCAATTGAATGATCTTAAACAACGCATTCCTGTAGATAAAGCCATTACCTTGCTTGAAGACTCAGCCCAAATGAGTAGTTGCGATGTTTTCGGTTTACATATGGCAGAGCAACGCGAAATTGCAGATTTTGGTGAAATTAGCCTTTTGTTAAATTATCAGCATACTTTACGAGATGCCTTACAAACGATTGTTCGTTATAGGAATTTACTCAATAACTCACTTGAGATTTATATTGAGGAAGTTGACGATACGGTGGTTATTCGAGAAGAGGTGGTGACCACAACTTGCGGATATAGTCGCCAAGCCACTGAACTTGCTTTAGGAATTACCCATCGTTTTTGTGCAGCGTTACTGATGCAAAAATGGCGACCATTAAGTGTTCACTTCACCCATAATCCACCAAGCGATTTAACCCTCCATCGGCGGATTTTTGGCTGTGCCTTAGAATTTGGCAGTGACTTTAATGGCATTGTTTGTACGGCGGCCGAACTTGATACAACTAATCCTCAAGCAAATCTGGCTATGGCCAACCATGCACAGCGTTATTTAGATATTTTGCAGAATAGTAATGAATCGACCATGATTTTTGATATTCGTAAAAGTATTTATCTTCTTTTACCAATGGGCCGCGCTACGATTGATCAAGTGGCCCAAACCCATGGTATTCATGTCCGGACCTTACAGCGTCGCTTAGAAGAAGCACAAACGAGTTTTAGTGATTTAATCAATGAAGTACGTAAAGATCTAGTATTTCGCTATTTAAAAAATCTAAATTATTCACTCGCTCAAGTGTCTGATATTTTAGGTTATTCAATGCCGAGTTCTTTTACTCGTTGGTTCATTAGTCAATTTGGGATGTCACCAAATATGTGGCGTAGTCATAACAAATCGCTACTGAATTAAGCACGTGTGTATTTAGAGTAAAGAAGATGAATTGATTCAAACGCAGCTTTAAATAAAAGAAGAAGTTTTGTGAATAACCCAAAACCTCCTCTAAAGATTTAAGATTAAGTTAAAACCAAAAGTGCATTAATGCTAAGACTAATACCACTAAAAATATGCTTTCGCCGACCATGAGAAGAATTGGTTTAATCCCGACAGATGCCAATTCTTTCAACTGAGTTTTCATACCCAAAGCACTAATTGCGATGACTAAAAACCAGCGTGATAAATCGTTTATTCCATTTTGAATCATTACTGGTACCCATCCTGTACTGTTAATACAAGCGAGTATTAAAAAGCCAACTGCAAACCAAGGCAGTAATGGTGGTCGTTCTCCCGTTGAATCTGCACCTTGCATGCGGGTAATCATTGCTGCACAAACAATCACTGGGAGCAACATTGCCACACGCATGAGCTTAACCACAGTCGCAGTATCACCTGTTTCGGTAGACATGCTATAACCAGCTCCCACCACTTGCGCTACATCATGAATGGTAGCTCCGAGAAAGACACCAGCAGCTTGTGGCGATAGTTCTAACCACTTCGCAATCATTGGATAGACAATCATTGCTAATGTTGAAAGTGCAGAGACCCCAATGACTGTAAACAAGGTCGCTTTTTCTTTTTGGGGATGATTCGGAAAGGCAGCTGACAATGCTAGCGCAGCTGAAGCACCACAAATTGCGGTTGATCCACCGGTCAACATACCAAATAGTCTTTGGAAACCTAAAATTTTAGCTGCAATCACAGAGACGGCGATTGTTACAACAACCAGAGTTATGACTAAGGCTACAGGCTGCCACCCTAGTGCAGTGATTTGTCCTAAAGTTATACGCATGCCTAGTAAGGCAATACCCATTCGAAGCACAGTACGTGCGGTGAATTCAATACCTGCTTTACATTTACTCTCAGCTGCTAAAAAATTTAGGCTCATACCTAGCAGTAAGGCAAATAACATGACTGGGGCACCATAGTGCTCTGATAAAAAACAGGCAGCCGCAGCAACGACCGAACTGACCACAAAACCCGGTGCTAATTCTCTTGTGCGCTGGGTAAAATTTTTCAAAACTAAGCTAGTCATGATTTTCCCCAGAACCCATCACAATAAATACTTTTTCCTCAATCACTTCTACGGGATAGATTGCAGCTTTGAGCTGAGAAGAATTAAGTAAACAGCCATTTGTTAAATCAAAGCGTAGACCATGGGCACAGCACTGAATTACTCGTCCTTCCAAACGTCCGCTAAATAGCGATGCCCCCTGATGAGGACAACTGTCATCAATTGCATAAAATTGAGTCGCAATATTAAATAGCGCGAGAGTTTTATCTCCAATTTTAAAAAAAGCCCGTTCACCTACATTCGGTATTTTTTCTAGGGGCACTTCAAATCGAGTAGTCACATTAATTCTCCCTGAACAACAAGGGCCTCATGCATTACTTGATAAAGTGAATCTGCTGATTGCGCTCCAACTAATGCAGAAGCCCGATCAAAAATAAAGTAAGGCACACCATTACCGCCTGTACTTGCAGAGATAAAATCTTGATGATCTTGAATAAGTAAGTTTTTGATTAGCTCAGGTGGGAAGCCACAACGTTTTGCAATTTTGTATAAAGTGGTGGTATTTCCGATGTCTAATCCATCATAAAAATATGCGGCAAAGAGTTGTTCTAACAACATATTGCACTGCTCAGGAGTGCCGATTTTTAAAGCTTTATCAAATAAGCGATGAGCCTTAGCCGTGTTTGGCATGCGTTTAATTTGTTCAAAATCGATCTTGAGTCCAACTTTATTTGCGGCTTTATTGACTTGTTCCTGTCTCATGCGAACTGCTGTCAAGCTACCTAATCTTTTCAAATAAAACGTTTGAAAAGGTACGCCTTCAGCTGCCAAGTCCGGTATGAGCTGAACACCTCGCCAATGCACGACAACTTTGACGCTAGGGTGAAGCTGATAAAATCTATTTATAGCGATCAGTAACTGACGTTTGCCGATCAAACACCAAGGACAAATAAAGTCAAAAAATACATCAATGTGTAATTGCCGAATCATCATTTATTATTCATCCTGCATTTTTGTATTTGGTTATCTGAATGATTTTTAAGTTCAGTCATTCCTTGCTGCTCAAAGCGTGCAATATCTTTGTGATAATGACGTTTGGCATAAAAAAATACGGCAGCGGCTGAAATACTGACCAATGGCATCAGTTGAAATGCGCTATGTAAACCAATCACATCAGATACTTTGCCAACGACCAGAGGACCAAGAGCTAAGCCAAGAAAATTGTTAGCCAAGGTGAGCGTTGCAAAAGCAGAGCCATGAACTGAGTTATGTGTGAGATTGGCCACCATGGCACTGGATGGACCATTGGTTCCTAAGGCAATAAACATTCCAAGACAAATGAGAAGCAACTGGTTACGTCCCGCAGGCACAGCAAAAGCAATTAATAAAAGAACACAACTAACCACGCAGTATGTAATAGCTAAACTGACCTTACGATCAGGACAATTACGGCCCAAATAATCACATAACATGCCACATAAAATTGTGCCCACCGCACTACACAGCACAATGACCGCCGCCATTACACCAGCCGTGTCGGTACTCATGCCGTAATAGCGATTGAGATAACTCGGCATCCAGACAATCACTGTGCCGCCAACAAATAATTGCAAGCCACTACCAATATAAGTAGCAATGACTGAACGACTTGAATATAAAGTTTTTAAAGGGCTTCGAATGTGCAGGGTTTTGCTACGATTTTTATTTTGATGTGAAGAAGCTATTCTTTTTTCTTTGACCAGAACTGGATATAGAAAAGCTAAAATGAGGCCAAATAAAGCAATGGCACCAAAAGCCCAACGCCAGCCAAAGTGCTGTGCCAGAACACCACCTAGAGCCATACCCAAAAATGAACCGAATACACCGCCAGCCATAAAAGCACTTGCGAGTGTTGCACGCATTTCTCTAGGGAAAACAGCAACAACCACTGCGATACCAACACTGCCATAGGCCGCCTCACCCACACCAACCATAAAACGAGCAATAAACATTTGCTCATAGTTTTCAGCCAGTGCACACCCTAAAGTCGCCAAACTCCATAATGTCGCCATAATGGCTAAGCTTTTAACTCGTCCAAAACGGTCTGCTAATAAAGATAACGGCAGAGTCAATAAACCTACCATTAAGGCGACAATGCCACTGAGCAAACCAAGCTGACTGTCACTGAGTAACCATTCCGTTTTAAGCAATGGAAAGACAGCGTTTAATACCTGCCGTGACATGTAATCGGAAATGAGCAAGCCAAAAGTCAAAGCAAAAACAAGCCATGCATAACGACGAGGTATACTGATTGACGTATCAACATCGCTCATCTGATCTGAATACTGATGCGCATTCATAAGACCTCCTTGTATTTTTTATAATTTCTATTTAGCTAGTGCAGCATTGCGTCTTTAAAATCAAAGCAAATAAGCTGCACTACAATTGAGGTCTAAACTCCGTTAGACCTTGTCACATTATTTACGCTGGGGAATGCCTTTTTGCCCAGCTTGACGGTTGGGTGCCATACCATTTGCGATTAGGGTTTCTTCAATACTGTTGTATTGCACCCCAATACGGTAAATTTCACGGGCTTCTTTTCCTGATGCAATTTCACGACCTAGTTCATGGGCAATTCGAACGGTTTGCTTAATTTGCTCTACAGAGGAAAAACGGCGTCCGTGATGATCAATGATCGTGTCTTCATTTCCAACACGAGCATGTAACCCCATTGCCATCGACATGGTGTTAAAGGGCAATACATTTTTGAGCAGAGATTCGGATGTCAAAGTACATCCATCAGGTACACGATGAATAAAATTAAAGAAATTAAATGGGTTTGGACCATCAAAACCACCACCAATTCCAATCCAAGTTAAGTTTAACGGCCCCATATACAACCCTTTACGCACCATACGTTCTAGGGTTTCAAGACCATGCATTCCCGTTAATTGAAAGTGCGGTTGAATATTGTTTTTACATAAGCGTTTAAGATGTTCGGCTACCCATGCAGGACCGGCTGGCACAGTCATCTCTGCATATGCTGCCTGAGTCGCCGGATGTGCCAATGAAGTTCCTTCTAAATATTCAGGATAGAGCAACTCCATAATATTCATTTGTGTGGTGTTAATTGCCACCGTGACCTGATCAGGTTTTGGTGTAAGTTCAGCCAACATATGTCGAGTGTCATCACTTAACCATAGTGCCGCCTCACCATCACTCTCTGGTGCAAATGAAATCGAACCACCCACCTGAATAATCATGTCAGGTACAGCTTCACGAACGCCTGCGATGAGTTCATTAAATTTTGAGAGGCGTTTAGAGCCTTTACCATCAAGCTCACGGACATGTAAATGCAACACCGTAGCACCCGCTTCATAGCATTCGACCGCTTTTTGTATTTGCTCATCCATGGTCACAGGAATATCTTCTGGAAAGTCTTCAGGCATCCACTCTGGACCATACGGCGCAACGGTAATGACTACTTTTTCCATATTTTCTGGGTGCAATGAGTCATCAAAGAATTGCATGTGCATCTCCTTATATATTTTTAGAATTTTCAAATAGATAAAATGATTTAGCCTATAGCCTTAATAGGTTGCGTCACCAATAATGCCTGCCCGTTCCATTTTTCGATGACACGGCGGATAGTCCATCACGGCATAGTGTTGTGTACTGCGGTTATCCCAAATTGCAATACTGTTAGGCTTCCAACGCCAGCGCACTTGAAACTCTGGAATATAGGCTTGAGAAATTAAGTAACGTAGTAGTTCAGCTGAGCCCGGATTGGCATCTTGTCCAAACCTGACACGTTCTTTGGTGTGATAGTTACTGAAGTGTGTTGTAAATGCATTTACATACAAAATTTTCTCGCCCGTTTCAGGATGAGTACGTACCACCGGGTGCTCAGCATCGGGGAACTTTGCTTTTAAGTCCAAGCGTTTTTCGAGTGGCATCGCAGCACCAAAACTCGCTTCTATACTGTGGTAAGCACGTAAGTCAGCAATCTTATCCTTAATATCTTCAGGTAAAGACTCATAGGCCATGACCATATTGGTCCACATCGTATCTCCACCTACAGGCGGACATTCAACACAATGCAGCACACATCCCATAGGTGGGGCCTTGCGCCAGCTTGCATCGCTATGCCAAGCATTTTCATAACGATTGACTGGGCTTTCCGGATGTTTGTAAATCTGCACTAAACCCGGATGATCAGGATCACTCCCAACCGCTGGATGATCTTCTAACTGCCCAAATCTTTCTGCAAATGCGACATGATCCTGACGGGTTAAATGTTGATCTCGCAAGAACAAAACACGATGGTTAAGCAGTTGAGTGCGAATTTCAGCAAATAAACCATCGTCATAAATTGCATCAGCGAGTTTTACCCCACTAAGCTCCGCGCCAATATTGCAAGTTAGTTGTTCAATTTGCATAAGGAATCCTTTCAAATTACAAAAATTGATGAACCTATTGTTTTACGTGCTTCTAAATCACGATGAGCTTGTACAGCATCCTTTAGCTCATAACGCTGATTAATTTCAATTTTGATTCGTCCATGTCGAACGTGCTCAAATAATTCATTTGCCAGTTCCCTTTTCTCAGCAGGATCTGCAATGTAATCAGCCAAAGCTGGACGAGTCACAAACAATGAACCTTTCACAGCAAGTAATACCGGATCAAAAGCAGGAATTGGACCAGACGCAGTTCCTACACAGACCAGCAAACCACGGCGTTTTAAGGAATCTAATGAACTCATGAAAGTGGCTTGACCGACACTATCAAAAACGACATTTACACCAACGCCCCCTGTTAACTCGCGTACACGTTCAGCAACATTTTCATGGCTATAATTAATGACATGATCACAACCATGAGCTCTTGCTACAGCAGCTTTTTCTTCTGAAGACGTTGTACCGATAACAGTCAAGCCAAGTAATTTAGCCCACTGAGAAACAATCAACCCAACTCCACCTGCAGCTGCATGTAATAAAATCGAGTCGCCAGCTTTAAAGTCATAAATACGGCGCATTAGATAAGCAGCGGTCAACCCTCTCATGGTCATGGCTGCCGCTGTTTCACAAGAAATTTCTTCGGGTAATTTAATTAAAGCATTTGCTGGAATTAGACGGTGGGTACTATATGCACCTAACGTATTTAAAAAACCTGTATAAGTAACTCGATCACCTACTTTAAGCTGAGTCACTCCTTCGCCTAAAGCTTCGACGACACCTGAAGCTTCGACGCCCATGCCATTAGGCATTGGAATTTTATACGTTCCATTACGAAAATATGTATCGGCATAATTTAGGCCGACTGCCACATGACGTAGGCGTACTTCTCCAGCTTTTGGATCTCCTACTTCTACATCTTCGTAGCGCATTACTTCTGGCGTTCCTGTTCCATAGAAACGTATAGCTTTCGTCAACGTCATGTCCTATCCCATATTTTGGTTTTTTATTAAGTGCCTATAAAAGCAATAACTAAAACTACAATAAGAAGGATATGGGCCACTTTACATTTGACGACACAGGCTTAACGATTAATGACAAAGGATATTTGAAATATTGCTAAAGAATATTCGCAGCAGTCATGCGTAGATTGGCGCTTTTAGAGTTTTTATTTTCGTTTAAGCTAAAACTCACCGCCTCTTTTGCATGAATGGTAGTCGTATCAAATAAAGGAACCGAGAATTTAAGCTCACCAATCAACATACAAATTTCGGTACAACCCAAGATAATTCCTTCTGCGCCTTCAGCTATCAGCGCCTCTACAATAGCAATATACTTTTGCTGTGAATCTGGGTTAGTCACACCTAAACAAAGTTCTTCATAAATAATACGATGTACTATCTTTCGGTCGGCTTCATTTGGAATAATCACGTCAATTCCATGATCCTGTAATCGAGCTTTATAAAAATCTTGCTCCATTGTAAAAGCTGTTCCCAACAGTGCGACTTTACCAATGTCTTGACTCACAATTTCTTTTGCTGTCGCATCGGCAATGTGTATAAAATGAACCGTAATAGCAGCCTCAATCTGCGGTGCAATTTTATGCATGGTGTTGGTACACACTAAAATACACTCTGCCCCTGCTTTCTCTAAATTTAGCGCCTGCTCGGCTAAATATGCACCCGCTTCTTGCCACAAACCTTTTGCTTGCAAGGCTGCTATTTCTTCAAAATCAACACTATTAATAATCACTTTAGCAGAATGCAGTTTTCCTAATTTACCGTGAACCATTTTATTAATTTGTTGATAATAAAGCGCTGTAGATTCCCAACTCATTCCACCTAATAAGCCGATTGTTTTCATTATTGAATCCTTCTATTTATTCAAATGTAATCTATATCTCTTATGGGTAAAGTGCAGCTAGAATAAAATTGCTTTATTAAATTTTTTCTAGCTTACTCTATTTATTAATATGAAAAGCTGTGACGTCCAGAGAAATTTCTAAGTTGATATAGACCTAGTTTATGAAATTTCCAAAACAGAAAACTCTCTCCATTAACCCCAAATCATAAAACATAAGAATTCACGCAAACTTCACGACCAGCTCTTTAATTTAATCTTATAAAGTTGGCTCGGATATAGACATGAAAATTATAACTACAGCCTTAGGGCTGATTACCTTGATAGGTTTAACAGCGTGTAAAAGTGTGCCTAGCTACTCAGGTGACTACGGCAAAGCCGAACAAAAAATTACTGGAATAGAATTAAATGACCAACAAGCGCTAGATATTGGCAATCGTTTTGTTGCCGCATTTAATACGCTTGGCACCCCTTCTTTTGTGAATAACGCGAGTAAACTTTACGCTGATCAGCTGTATATCAATGACACACTCTCGCAGTTCTCTCAGAAAACAGATCTGATCAAACATTTTGAAGGCATGAATGCCCGAGTAAGTAATGTCACTGTAAAACTCATTAGTGCAACTCATCACCAAGATACAGCCTATATCCATTGGTACATGACCTATGACTTTAAAATGCTAGGCCGCTCTAAAACCATGGCTTCTTATGGAATGAGTCAAATTAAGATTAATGATCAGCAAAAAATTATTTTCCAGCAAGATTATTGGGATCCGGCGAATGGTCTCTACCGTTCTTTACCAATCTTTGGAGGAGTCTATAAATGGATATTACCGTTCAAAAAAGTCGAGTCTTAATATTTCTGGGAATCTTGATCGTATCTCAAGCTAACGCGGCTGAACTGAAAAAATGTAGTTCAGCACCTTTGATGGTAACGAGTAAGAAAGTGGGAAATGTCAGTTACTTTGCTGAAGATTGCTTAAAAAATTGGCAGAGTCAAAGCATCAAAATGGACTTTAGCTATAACCGCGATATTCCCGAGTGGGCTTTTAAACGTGCAGCAACCCATTATTTGAAAAAGAATATTAGTGGATTTGATGCAAAATCTCCGCTTAATCATATTAATGAACTTTATAGACCCATCAAAAATGGAGATTTATATAGTTTGTATTACCAACATGAAAATCAAAAACTAGAACTAAAATTAAACCAGAAGCTACTCGGTTCTTTAAACAATCCGAATGCAAATCAATATTTTAAAATCTGGTTTGGTAGCGAACCATTTAATGCTAAATTAAAACAACAATTATTAAATTAATGGCTTAATAAAATCTTATGGGTAATCATTTTATCCTCATGGTTGAGGACCATTTTGAACTTGCAGCAACCGTCTGCGAATTTCTTGAAGTGCATGGTTATATCATCGATCATGCGCGTAATTTAGATGCTGCACGGACTTTCCTCAAATCGCAGCATTATCATCTTTTGCTGCTTGATATAAATTTGCCCGATGGTTCAGGTTATGATCTGTGCAACTGGCTGCGCACCGAACAGGGTGTTGATATTCCTGTCCTTATGCTGACAGCAAGAGATACTTTAGATGACAAACTTAAAGGCTTTACCGCTGGAACAGATGATTATTTGGTTAAACCCTTTGATTTTAACGAATTAGTCATGCGGATTCGTGCATTAATTAAAAGAGCAGCTGGCGAAGTTACTCACCATAAAATTCAGATTCATGATTTAATTCTTGATAGCGCAACCCAAACAGTTATTCGTGCCGGAAATAATATCGAATTGCCGCCTATTCAATTTAAATTATTAAAAATTTTGATGCGTCAATCTCCAAAAGTGGTGACCAAACAAGAACTGATGATGGAGTTATGGGGCGATGAAGAACCTGAAAGTGATGCGTTACGTAGTCATATCTATAATTTAAGAAAAATGGTTGATAAACCTTTTGACCCTAAGCTATTACATACAGTGGCAGGCGTCGGTTTAAAAATTGCTTTAGACAGTTCTGCAAGTTAGCTCAAATAGACCACAACAATTAAACCTGTTGCCTGTTCTAAGTCCAACTCAGGATGAGTAGTTAAATAGTACTGCCGATCAAACAACTCCACTCGCCATCCTAATTGTTTGCAAAGCTTTTGCACCAATTGCAAACCAATTCCGTGGCCTTTAACTTTTAAAGAAAGTTGGGAGTCACTGAGCTCTTGTACTTTCACATCATTAGGTAGAGAAATTCCAATTCCATTATCAGCAATAATTAGGCTGTTTTTTTGTTGAATAATGTCAATTTGTGAGCCTTGAGAATAATTCAGCGCATTACGTAAAATATTGCTTAAAACCATTTTAGTCATAGAGGGATATAACCAGCGCGGCTGTTCAGAAAGGTCGGGTTGAATATGAATATGTATTCCCTTACTCTCACTCACTGCTTGTAAACTTTCGACTAAATCCTTCACAATTCTAGATAAAAAATTCTTCTCAGACGGTAAGCTTTTTACTGTATTACGTGCAATCGCCAGTAAGGTATCAACTAATAACTGCATATCCTCAATCGTATTATGAAGACGAATTAAGGCTTTATCATCTCCATATCTCGCCTGACAAAGTTGCACATTACCTTTCAAGATCGTAAGCGGAGTACGCAGCTCATGGCTCACATCTCCCGTAAATTCCCTTTCGCGTCGAATAAAATCACTTAAAACTTGATGATATTTTTCCAAGGCTTGCTTGAGATATTCTGCTTCCATGTTGCCATTGGTATTAATATCTCTAAAAGGAGATGCTTGGGTATCTTGATGTGCCCAATCGATATTTTCTAAAGCATTTGCCAAGCGTGTAATTGGGGAAAAATAGCGTCTGGCTTTTCGATTTGACCACCATAAAAAGCTATATAGCACAGACAAACTAAACATGAGCGGAGCCAGTCCAAATAGCCAGATCAGCTTATTGACATTGCTCTCGCCAAATACCAACAGAACATGTTGACCATTATGCTCACCATAAACTGTCATTCGCTCTTTACCATCAACGAATACTCGGTGCACCCCACTTTCTAAATGCATGCCCCGAAATGGTTGAGGTGCAATCTCTGTATTCCACCGATATCCATATAAATTTTTCGTATCCGGTAAATCTGCATTTGGGTCACGTTCTATGCGTAACCAGTAATGCTCCATTTCCTGCTCTAAAGCGGTTTTAAGTAAAGAGCCTTTAATGACCCATGCACTACAAGCCAACCCGACCACGATCGATAATGCAATCAGACCAATCTGCAACCAATAATATCGATTGAACATTTTGGCTAATGGATGACTAGATTTGCCATCATGTCGAGTTCTTATCATATCTTTATCGCCGGGATAGGCTGTAGAAATTACAATGATCTCTTTCTAAATAAAAAGTGACCAATTACCCATTCTTGTCCTTGCTCAAAACCAAACAGCTCAGCACAAGCCATGAAGAAAATACGCCAACGTTGCCACCAAATATTGGCATCTTTTCCATAGATTTTTTTAAACAGAGGCTTCAATTCAACTTCTTGATTATCCATATTATCAAGCCAAGCATTTGCAGTTCTCATATAATGTTCACCCGACCACTGCCACTGTTGAGACAACTCTAAATGCTCTTGAAAATGCAAAAAAGTTGATGTCGCAGGCATTAAACCGCCTGTAAAGAAATACTTGGACATCCAATCATAATCTGATTTTACTTCAAAAGGATAATGTAAAAAGCGATGGCAAAAAATATGACACCAAAGTAGCCCATCTGCCTTCAACCATCCCTGAATTTTCTCAAAAAGACGTTGATAGTTACGAACGTGTTCAAACATTTCAACCGATACAACCCGATCAAACTGATCTTGGTCTAATTCGAGCACATTCACATCACATGTGAGCACTTCAAGATTCGTTAAACCCTTCAACTTTGCTTGCCCAAGAATATGCTTTTTCTGGGTTGCAGAGTTTGAAACAGCAGTAATCTGTGAGCGCGGATAGTTTTCTGCCATCCATAATGTTAGAGAACCCCATCCACAGCCTAGCTCTAAAATATGTTGGCCGTTTTTAAGTTGTGCTCTTTCACAGTAAAGCTGAAGTGCGAGCTCCTCTGCCTGATCTAAAGTTGTTGTTTTAGTAGGAAAATAGCAAGCACTGTATTTGAGTCTTTTTCCAAGCACTGCCTGAAAAAACTCAGTCGGCAATTCATAGTGCTGCTCATTTGCCTTGTCCGTTTCAACGGCGATTTCGCTCCGTTTCAGCATATTAAGCACATCCATATAGCGCTGTGCCCCTTGTTCAGGGTCATAACGCCCTTCTTGAATTAAGCGTTTTTTGCTTAAAGCACGAATTGCTGCCCGAATTGCATGATCTGGAATCACACCACTTTCAACAATTTTTAAAGACTGATGAACAATAAAATCCATATGCGCACCTATTTTTTGGGTTTTCGCGGAATAAACATTGATGTTTTTTGTTGATAATCAAGATAGTTTTGGCCGCGGCTTTTAATTGCTTGTTTTTCACTAAATGGAATACCCGTGACGTAGTATAAAAATAGCCACATCAGTAACGGATAAATCCACAATAAATATTGGCCCGCAGCTAAACCAATGATTGGATAGGCAAACCAGTGTAACCATTCAAAAAAATAATTTGGGTGACGTGAATAACGCCATAAACCCTGATCCATCGTTTTGCCATGATGTTCCGGATTTAATTTAAATCGGTATAACTGCTGATCAGCGAGCTGCTCTCCAATAAAGGCAATCACCATGATGACAGCAGCAATCACTAAAGCGATTTTATATCCACCACTCCATTCAATTGCTTCTACATTGAGTAGCGTCCACATCGGAAAAAAGAACAAAAGCACCAAAAGGGTTTGAAAAATAAAAAATAATAAAAAGCCAACGTGCTGGAACTTACCCATGGCTTGACGCATGTTCGCGTAACGACCATCTTCTTTGTGTTCAGATTGATAACGTCTTAACAGGTGCCAAAATAATCTTAAAAACCATAAGCCGCTAAAAATACCGACAAAAAGTCGCACTTCAACTGGAACAACTGAAATGAGTAAAGAAGACACAATAATGTTTACTGCCAGACAGAAGCTCCATGCGGCATCTACAATTCCAGCTCGACCATTTGCTGTGGCAAGTAGCCAGCTCAACAACATGATCATTAAATCTAGAATCAGTAAATTCCAAAACATGAGCAGTCTCCTTGCTTGATGTGTTTTGAGTTAGTAACTGGTACTTTCAAACAACAAGTGAACATTGCTTATCACGCCTTCTTTAAAACCACCTTCGCAATAACATAAATAGAAATCCCACATGCGAATGAAGTTTTCATCGAACCCCAGAGCTAATACTTCCTCTCGCGCGATTAAAAACCGTGCTCGCCAGTGATGAATTGTTTTTGCATAACTTAAACCGATGTCATTTAAATGCTTTAGCCTTAAACCACTTTCAGAGGCGGTTTGAGTCAATACACTCACACTAGGAATAAAGCTACCAGGGAAAATATAACGCTTAATATAATCGACTGTATTTAATGCTTTTTTATAACGAAAATCTTCAATGGTAATGGCTTGAATAAATGCCAAACCTTTCGGTTTTAACAGCGCTTTACATTGGTCAAAATATGTTGATAAATACTGCGCACCTACGGCCTCAACCATTTCAATTGAAACCAACTTATCGAACTTTCCTTCGAGCAAGCGGTAGTCTTTTAATTGCACATCAATTCGATGTGCCAACCCAGCTTCACTTACACGAGTAACGGCTTCATCGTATTGAGCTTGTGAAATGGTAATGGTGGTCACTCTACAGCCGTAATGTTGGGCTGCATAAATTGCAAAACCGCCCCACCCACTTCCAATTTCAACCAAATGATCCATTGGTTTTAAATCTAACTTTTTACAGATGAGCTCTTTTTTTAAATCAGATGCGTCTTCGAGTGACATGTTTTCATTTTCAAAAACAGCACTCGAATACATTAAAGACGGGTCTAAAAATAATTTAAAAAAGTCATTACTTAAGTCATAGTGCTCAGCAATATTTTTACGGCTCCCGCTTATAGAATTTTTTCTATTTTTATACCAACCCTTCAGAAAAAACTGGCTCGCCTGTGCAATAACATTCTGGTTAAACTGGTCTAATACATCTCGATTACGTGCCAAGATCTGAACCAACTCTACAAGTTGTTCGCTGCTCCAATCACCACGGATATAGCCTTCAGCTGCTCCTAAAACACCATTTTTTAAAATGAGATCCATCAGCAAAGGATTGCGAACTTCAATCACAGCATGTAAGTCTGAAACCTCGCCAACCGTACCACTCCACGCGCCCTGAAAAGTGATCTGTCCATGACGTAGTTTGAGAAGACTCTTGAGCAGTAACGGTAGTGAGTCATCTTCACCATAAAGAAATGTTTTTATCATGTCTTATCTACCTTGATCTTTTTAGGATGACGATAAAATGGAACTTTTTTTCGCCACAACTTAAATGCCTCTAAATATATTGAAAACAACATTTTAAAAGGGGCTAGGCTGTTCATAAGAGCATATCGATACTGCTGTGAAGGAAATGTGATGGGCACAAGTTCAAACCGCATAGTTGCATCAAACACTTGTTTTTGTTCTTCAAAGAGCTGCATGTGAATGACATTTTGCTGGTCTGAAAAACTAAATCGCCAACGGTAAGTCAACTGCATGGGCATAAACGGCGAGACGTGAAATGATTTTTCAAAGTTAAAATCAAAACTTTCATAACCGCCTACATGGGAGTGTTGATTCATACAGTCGTGTATGTAAACTTTTCGTTCATTCCATGGGGTATTGGTGATTTCACTAAGAATAAATAGTGGTTTTCCGGCTTTATTTAAAACAAAATAAAAGATGACCGAATTAAACCGAAAACCCAAACAACGAGGTAAAGCCAATACTCTGATTTGCCAGTCTGGCCTAATATGTAAGTTGTTATTTTGCAGTATCGCTTTTTCTACTTTTTCCTTTATAGAACCGTGATACATATTTAAAAAATCATTTTTGGATAGTTCTAAGACATTCCAATGATTGGTTGACCAAAGTGAGCAATCTTTTGCAATCTCATTTAATTGATCTGGATCGAACCATAAGTAATTTAAGGTCGATGTGAATTGATGCTGTTTGGGGCTATAGCGTCGGTGACGAATAAGTGTAGGAGCTATAGCAAGTTTATTTAATAACATTTGAAAAGCTCCTTACCTATTTTTAAAAGTGTAAAATTTGCTCTACAACACGTGCTGCACTGCGAGCACCATCCTCATGGAAACCCCAGCCCCAATACGCTCCACAAAATGAAGTTCTGTTTTGTCCGTTAATTTCTTGCCAACGAGATTGAGTTTGAATCGCTTTAGTATCAAACACAGGATGACGATATTGGCGTTCAACCAATATGTCTTCGGCTTTAATTTTCATATTCGGATTTAAAGTAGAAAAAACTTGAGTATTGCAGGGTAAATTCTGCAAATTATTCATCCAGTAGGTAAAACCATAATGTATGTCGGACTCATTGCTTTGAACTTGCGATGTTGGCGTTACATGTACATGCCAACTTGCCCACTGCAAACGACTTTTAGGCATAATTGAAGTGTCACGGTGAACCACCATGTGATTATCTTGATAGCTAAATTGACTTAGTATTTCTCGTTCAAGCGATGAAGCATCTTTAATTAAACTTAGGCTATCGTCCGCATGGCTTGCGAAAATCACCCAGTCATATTGTGTTTGCCCTTCAACCGTTTCGATCAAAACTGTTTCGTGCGAACGGCTCACAGCTTTTACTTCTGCAAACTTCCACTCAATGGATGGGCAATTCTTTTGAATAGCACGAATGTAACTTGCTGAACCGTGTTTGACTGTTTGCCATTGTGGCCGCTCTTTTAGCTGTAGCATGCGGTGATGCTGAAAAAAACTTACGACAAATCGATATGGAATCTGACCTACCTGCTCAACCGGAGCCGACCATAATGCCCCGCACATCGGATAAAGATGCTCATAACGAAACTCATGGCTGTATTTGTGTAGGTCTAAATAGTCTTCAATAGATAAATTAGGGTCAAAATCTGCTACATCAATATTTTTATTATCATCATAAAAACGTAGCAAATCTGAGAGCATTTGTAGAAATTTACGGTTTAGAAAGTTCTGCGGACGGGCAAAGAGCGACCATTTTTTTGAGGGGTTATATTGAAGCCCACTGACCAGATTATTCACCGAAAAACTCATGTCGCTGCTTTGAGTTTCAACTCCCAAATTTTTAAGCATGTCGGTAAATAAGGGATAGTTGTAGTCATTAAACACAATAAAACCACTATCTACCGAAACTTTAGAACCCTCTATATCCAACTCATGAGTGTCAGTATGACCACCAAAATAGTTATTTTTTTCATATACGGTAACTTGATGTTGTTTTGACAATTTCCATGCAGCATAAAGTCCCGATATACCCGAACCCACAATGGCAATTTTCATAACACTTCCCCATTTTCAATTTTTTCTATCGGTAGATCTTTAATCTTTTTATATTGATACACCTTCGCTGGTACTGGCTTTAGTCCCCACACCAAACCAAATAAAGACATCAGTTTGAGCACATAAAAGGTGACATCAATCTGCCACCAATAAAAACCTTGACGCACACTACCCGCGTAAAAGTGATGGTTGTTGTGCCATCCCTCACCTAAGGTAATTAAAGAAAGTAAAAAGTTATTACGGCTGTCATCTGGGGTATTAAACTCTCGTGAACCATAACGATGCGCGAGTGAATTAATACATAAGGTTGCATGCGTTAAGAGAACGGTAGAAATCACAAATCCCCACACCAAAAGCTGTAAACCATTAGTTCCCAGCTCAGGGAAATGTTGCGCAAGCCACGAACCAAAACCATAAATTGCCAAAGCTGTAAAAATCACAATAGGCAAACTAAATCGGTCAAGCCAAATCAGCTCAGGATATTTCAACCAGTCTTTAATCACTTTTTTTCGAATAGCAAAATTCTGCTCATTCAAAAACCAGCCTACATGGGAATACCAAAAGCCTGCTTTCGCTGAATGTGGGTCCTGATCGGTGTCGGTAAAGTGATGATGATAACGGTGATGCGCTGCCCACCATAACGGTCCACGCTGTGCACTCATGGTTCCGATCAGTATAAAAATGAACTGGACAATACGTGATGTTTGAAAAGTTTTATGTGAAAGATAGCGGTGAAAAAAAGCAGTAATTGCAAACATGCGAAGAACGTAAAAACCTAGCATGAAGACAACTGCAAACCAAGATACGCCCACCCAAAACACAGCTAAACAAGCGATATGCAATAAAATAAAAGGAATTATTCTTAACCATTGAATTTTCTTTTCAATGACATATTCGCCAGAAGTACCCACTTGCGCATTTTCTGAATCTGACCAGCTATCGATCCAGCGCAGAAAAAATTTAGACATTGATTCTTCCTGATCTAAAGCATTTCTTTTGGTTCTAATTTAGAAAATGCGCAATGAATTTTATGTGAAGTTCACACGATTACGAGATAAATATAAGAATCTACATAACCAGCAACTTCACTATTTAGACTGTGTTGTCTTAACGAGTTTAGAAACATCGTAGCCATAGCTTTTTGCGGTTTGCAGATAAGACTGATATGTCGCTTCATCAATTTGAGGACTACGAGAAAGAATCCATAAATATTTCTGGCTTGGGCCACCCACTAAAGCGACCTGATAATCTTGGTCAACTCTTAAAACCCAATAATCGCCTTTTGTAAAAGGAATCCATCTTAGGCCTGAAGGCAAAAAGCTCACTTTTAATTTACTGTTGCCCTCATTTTGCGAATAGGCCACACCTTCAGATGAAATCATTTTGCCATCTTTGTTGGTACAACTATTTAAAACACCAACGGTTTTGTCCGCGTTAATGGAATAGTTTGCAGTTGTATTGGCTACACAATTACGCTGAAAAAACATAGGTAAATGCGCAATCTCATACCACTTACCTGCGTATTTATTAATATCAATAGATTCAACAGCCACTGGTTTCGTATTTGTGTCGGCAAAGGTACTCAAAGGAAGCGTTAAGCTAACCGCTGCAAGACTGCTGCTGATGACAAGTGACTTAAATAATAATTTCATAACGACCCTCTTCTATTTATTTCATATGTTTAAACATACGCCAGAGGGTTGTGAACAAAGTGTGAATTTTAAAAATTAAAGAACATTAATAAGGATTTAATTGTATTTATTTGGGGCACCTGCAATTGGAAAATCAAGCTCAAAGCACACACCTTCGACCGTGTTATAAACTCGATAGAGGCCATGATGTAGATCCATAATTGAAGCGACAATCGATAACCCTAATCCACCTGTCTGGTTCTCATCACTTCGACTTGAGTGGCATTGGTAAAATCTTTCAAAGACATATTCGAGTTGATGTTCAGCAATTGAAATACCTCCCGTTACCACAGTCAGGCTGACCCATTGCCTATGCTCAATCATCTTATGTTGGCTTGAAATATAGATAATTCGGTTATTTCCACCGTGAACCAGCGCATTTAAAACAAGGTTGTAAACGGCTCTTTGAAATAACTCTGGATCTGCAAATAGCTTTTGGGCTTCTAAGTTAAAACTAAAATGACACTCTTGTTCCTCGGCCTGATATTCAAAAATCTGGCCTAGCCTATCTATAACATCTTGGACGTTTATTTCTTGTTTGTTTACAAGAACCATTTTCTGATCGGCTCTTGCTAAAAAAAGCATGCTATCAATCATGCGTTTTAATCTGTGGTAATCATCCAAATGAGACACCAGCAAATCTTCATATTGCTCAACTGAGCGTTCGCCAGTTAAAGCAATTTCGGTTTGCCCAATTAGATTATTTAAAGGCGTACGGAACTCATGAGCAATATCCTCAGAAAAACGGTTGAGCTGCGTATAACCCTTTTCAATACGCTCAAGCATGTGATTTATATCTTTTGAAAGTAGCTCAACTTCTAAAGGTGAATTTGAGAGATTTAATCTTTTCTGTAGCTGATTTACGTTAATAGAATGAGTTTGCTTGCGAAGTTGTTGTAGCGACCTTAAACCTAGGTGACACGCTAAAATGCAAAGCACAAAGATTGCAAACACGCCTCCTACCACATACATCAAGAGACTTTCTTGAAAAGGTAAAAGAATATTGATGCGTTCTGACCATTGTTTACCTGCAATGAGCAGATAAGGCTCGTCATTAATTTTTATGCTTTTCCAAGCAATTCGCGTTGGATATGGGTTGTTAGCTAAATCTTGAAATTGAAGACTGTTGCGCTGTGCAAGCTCAGGTAACTGAATATGGAGCGGATTAATATTAATTAAAGCTTTGTCTTTATGAATAAGCAGAAACAAATTGTCTTGGTTGCCGAGCATGTTTTGGTACAGCTTTGGCCGCGCAATAATTTGCTCTACATTTTCGCTATCTTGTAGCAAAATTTCCAAACGGTTAATTCTGTCTGCTAAAGCTTTATCTTGCTGCTTTAATAAAATTTGGTTAATACCTAAATAGGTCATAAAGCCGACGGAACATAAAATTAAGGCAGAACAGAGCGTGACCAGTAATGTAATACGGACTTCAAGAGAACGTAGAAATTTAAAGTTCATAAGCTAACCGAAATTTTATAGCCCAAGCCACGGATGGTATGAATGAGTTTTAATTCATATCCTTCATCAATTTTGCTTCGTAAACGGCGTACAGCGACATCAATAAAGTTGGTATCGGTATCAAAGTTAATATTCCAAACTTCGGAACCAATTTGCCTGCGCGTCACGATTTGCTCTTTATTGATCAATAGATAGCGCAATAAATTAAATTCGGTTTTGCTCAGCTCAATTAAGTTTCCGTTACGCCATACTTTATGTCCGACCAAGTCCATTTTTAAATCACTGATAGAAAGTTCATTTTCTTGCAGATATTGCTGTCTTCTTAACAGGCTTTTAATACGTGCCAACAGTTCAATATAGGAAAAAGGTTTAGCCAAGTAATCATCTGCACCCAATTCCAATCCTTTAACTCTATCCATCACCTGATCTTTTGCCGTTAAGAAAATAACCGGAATTTTTGAAAACTGGCGTAGGACCTGTAATACGCTCCAGCCGTCTATGTCAGGCAACATGACGTCAAGAATAAGCAAGTCATATTGATCTCTCTTTAGTATTTCCAAACCTTGAAGCCCTAAATGAACGCACTCCGCTTGATATCCAGACTCTTTTAATCCTTTGACCAAATAAGTGGCGATTTTGATCTCGTCTTCAATAATAAGGATACGCATTTTTTAGAAACTCATTTGAAAGATGACAACTTTGTAATGTGATTGTCATGCTTGAAATTATTCAATTTGTTTAAGATTTTCAAAGCGACATAGAGGCAATCATCATGAACAAATTGAAATGGCTGATGCTAACAGCCGTGCTATTGGGTAATAGTACTTTTGCACAGCCCCCTGCTTTGAATCAAGTCTATTCGTTAGATCTTAAAACTGCGCATCTACTAGCAGACAGTGCTAAAGAGGCATGCAAAAAATTAAATCAAAACATTGCGGTCGTTGTTGTTGACCGTGGTGGTAACCCTTTAACTGCCGAACGGCATGAGTTGGTTGGTCCACATAATTTAATGGCGGCTGAAAAAAAGGCCTATACGGCGCTATCTACCAAAACATCGACCTTGGTTTTAAGCCAAAACAGTAATCAAAACCCCGATGCAAAAAATTTAACTACCGTATCAAATTTACTTTTGTTAGGTGGTGGCGTACCTGTTCGTTTTGAGAACCAAGTGATCGGAGCGATTGGTGTTGCAGGTGCTGGCGGCGCACAAAATGACAATCAATGTGCAAGCAAAGCCATTGAAACCATTTTTCATTCATAAGGAGTTCACCATGACTAAATCATTTGTTGCTTTATCTTCTTTATTTATAGCTTCAGCTACATTTGCACAAACTAATCCGCTAAGTGTGCATGTGTTAAATCTAGAAACGGGGTTGCCCTCTTCTCAGGTTGAAGTCGTTTTAGAAAAAAACACAAATAACCAGTGGGTTAAACTCAACCAGCAAGTGACTGATTCAAATGGTCGTATTAATGCGCTCTATCCAGAAAATAAAAAACTAGAACAAGGTGTTTATAAAGTTACTTTTAAAACTGAAGACTGGTTCAAAAAGAATAAACAACAAACTTTTTTTGCCGAAGTACCCGTTATTTTTAAAGTGGATGGAAGCGTAAATCACTACCATATTCCTCTACTACTTAGCCCTTATGGTTATTCAACCTATCGAGGTAATTAAAAGAAAAACCCCTTTATCTGTTTTGCACAAATAAAGGGGTTAATTCAAAGCGATTTGGTTTACGAACAAACCCCATTGCTAATCACCGATTTTTTATTTGAATCCAGCGCCACGATTGAAGAAGAAACCGTATTAATAATTTGAGTCATCGCCTCACTTGATGCACTTACAATGGCTTCCATTTTTTTAGCTTTTTGATCAATTGGCTGCTTAAAAGCAATTCTGCAATTCAGCTGAGATCCTCTATTAGTGATTACTTTTGCATTAGCTGACTCTAATTGAGTGGGTGGTATTTGACGCTTTACGACCCAAGACACAGCAATATTAATATTGCTATGATCTACAATATCAAAATGAGAAAAGTCCGTAGAAACTCGATATAATGGTTGATTGTTTCCAGCAAGCCCACTGCTATAACTGTCAATTGCGCCTAGCTTTTGTTGTAAACCCGCCGATAAGGTATCGCGTAATTGCGTACCCATGGTCGATGTCCAACGTTCGTTGTTTAGCACCGTAGACTTACCACTACTGTCTTGTAGCACCAAAGGCGCACGGTCTAAGCGGTCTGGAATCCCGACTGGCAACACCTCAATCACCTGCACAGTTGAGTTGGTGACCGGAGTGACTTTAGGTGTAAGCGTATAGTAGTTTGGCGTTGGTGAACTCGAACATGCTGTCATAGCAACTGCCGTTAAAAACAAGCCACTCCCAAGTAGCCATTTGGCTGCTTTAGAATGTTGAAAAGATCGATTGTTTTTATTTTTCATCATCGGCCTCTGGGGTCTTACCACGAATAATTGATTCAGGGTGTTGTTCAATATAGTCTGACATTAACTGTAAAGAGGCAGCAGCTCGTGTCATTTGCTGTAATGCTTTACGTACGTCTTGTTGCAACGGCGCATCACTCGACAAAATAGACTCAGATGACCTTACAGTTTTACGAACATCGTCTAAAGTTGCTTGTAAACCAGGTGCAACTTTACCATCTAACTGCTTAACCAGCTTGTCGGTAGACTCAATCGCTGTGTTCATATTGTTAAGCGTTTTACGCACATCTTGCCCAATTTCAACTAACGGGAATTTCGTTAACTTGTCTGCAATCTGAGAAACTTGTGCTTGTAAGCCACTCAGTTCGGTTGGTGTAGTTGGAATCACCACACGGTTATCACCTAGAATCTGTAATGTGGCTGGTTTAGCTTTAGGGAACTTGTCTAGAGCAATATAGTTTTGTCCCGTAAGAAGGTTGCCTGTTCTCATTTGAGCACGCCATCCATGTTCAATAAAATCTTTAAAAATTTCACTGTTTGGGTTAAGTGCTTGACCATTTTCAACTCGTGAAGGATAGATGACTGCCTCAACACGCATACGAATCTGTTTATAGTGGTCATAAAACTCGGCATTTACTGATTTAACATTACCAATTTCAATACCCATAAAATCAATCGGTGCACCGACAGTAAGCCCGCGTAATGAATGATCAAAATACATAATCACGCCACGTGGTTGACCATCAGGTTCTTTTAATGCGTCACCTTTTGAGTCCCAAAGATTAAAGCGACTATGATTCGCCGCTGTAGTAGCACGCGAGCTTTCAGGGATTCCAAAAGCAATACCACCTGCGACAATACTTGCCAACGATTGAGTATCTAAATTAAAGCCCGAAGCATTTAAGGTCACATCAATCCCACTCGCCTGCCAAAAACGTGCATCGGTGGTTACAAACTTGTCATACGGTGCACGGATAAACGTTTGTAGTTCAACATTTTTACCGTCATCGGACAATTTATAGGCTGTAATTTGCCCTACATTAATTCGACGATAATAAATTGGAGAACCTATATCTAACGAACCAAGATCATCTGCATTTAAGAAAAATACTTTTCCGGGAACATCTGAAGATATGACGGGCGGCACTTCTAATCCAGTAAATTCAAACTTATCCTCTGCTGATTTACCGCCATCCACTTCAATATATGAACCTGACAATAAAGTGTCTATTCCTGAAACTCCACTCGTCCCAATACGTGGTCGCACAACCCAAAATCGTGAATCTTTTGCTGCAAAGTTACTCGCACCTTTACGCAAATCAATTCTGGCAATAATGTGTGAACGGTCATCTGAAAGATCAATCTGCCGTACTACACCAATATCCACCTGTTTATAACGGACTGTTGTTTTACCAGCGACTAACCCTTCAGCCGTTCTAAAAGACACATCAATTGTAGGGCCATGAGACAATAGCGCTTTTACAGCTAATGACAGTGCGATTAAAAGCGCGATCAATGGAATAAGCCAAATTAATAAAGGCTTCCACCGACTCTTCTTTTCTTGAGGCTCTGGTAAATCATTCATGCTATCCAGTTCAATATCTGTATCACGACGATCTGAGTTACCAGTGGTTATTTCATTTTCAGACATACTCATTGTTCTTTTATTGACTGGGATTAATAGAATCATTATTCAACGGCGGATGTTCTGCCTGAATAATCGTTGTTTTTTCAGAAGCAACAGAAGACGGTTTGTTTGTATTTTGAGATGTATAGAAGTTATCCCAAATAATACGTGGATCAAAACTAAGTGATGCGAACATGGTTAACACTACAACCGCGCCAAAAGCAATCGAACCCGGCCCTGCTAAAATTGTAGCAAGCGATTGAATCTGAATGAGGGCTGTTAAAAGTGCCACCACAAAAACATCAATCATTGACCAACGCCCAATAAACTCGACAATTCGATATAATTTAACGCATTGCTCGGGTAAAAATTTCCAACCTGCCGATTTCTGTAGATATACAGCAAATAATAAAAAATACAAAATCAGCAGTTTCAACATGGGAATAAAAATACTGGCCATGAAAATAACGACTGAAACCAGATAGTCTCCACTTTGCCAGAAGTAAATTACCCCACTCATGATCGTATCTTGCTGGCTACCTAAAAGTGAGTCAGTCACAGTCATTGGAAGTACATTGGCTGGAATATAGAGAATTGTTGCAGCAACTACCAAAGCAAAGGTTCGATTTAAACTCGCTGGTTTACGTGAATGCAGTACGCTATTACAGCGAATACAACGTAAAACTTGATGGCTTTTATCTCGTCGTCTTTTTTCATTTTGAGCAGAATTTACGACCCCACAGCAATGGCACACAATTAATGAAAGATCTTTGGCTCTTGGATATTGCTTAAGTACCGATCCATGTTGCGAGCTTTTTGCTTGGGTCACATTTTTTATTGTTTTCATGGCAGTGACCTATCAATTTCGTTCCATATATCACTTACCTTTATGGAAGTAATATAGACCAACAATACACTTAAGATCGCAAATGCCCATAAAGCAATTTCGGGAATCACCAAGACCATTCCAACCAACTTTACAAGCGTGACCAAAATTCCGATTAAGAACACCTCAACCATTCCCCACACTCTCATAAAGAAAAGTGTGCGTAAGGCCATCACCAAAAACGTTGGCCTCTTTTTCAATATACTCACTGTACCGAGCACATAGCTAAGTAATAAAAGATAGGAAAGCGGCACAATAAAAGTGGTAATTAAGATGAGTACACCAACGAATGCCCGATCAAAGTGAAACATGACCCATACAGCACCGAGTAAAGTCGTTTCGGAAGTATTTCCTTGTAATTCAATTTTTACGATGGGAAAGCTATTGGCAATAATAAATACAATTAAGGCAGTTAAAATCAAAGCTAACAATGTTGAAAAAGTTTTGGTGTGCCGATAGAGTTCTGCGCCACAGCAAACACAATAAGCCCTTTTTCCATAAGCAAGCGGAGCTCTACGATAGACTGTATCGCACTCCTCACAACCTGCTAATTCTTTAAGCTTCATAGTGATACTCTGAAATTTATAATTTGTATTACATCCTTCAACGAGCTTGTTTTACCTAAAACAATGACTCCTAACACGCAAATATTATTCCAAAAATTTAACTTATAGCATTGGTATATCAACATTCAAGTTAAGAAAGATAGAAGAAAAATGAAAATTTTGATTATTTTACTGCTACCCAAAATAATTTATAGAGAATCTCTTTGCTACCAAGTTAAATGAAAATATAAATTAAACCAAAGACTATCTAATTAAATTCAACTTTTTAGACAGAAAAATTATTGAAGATGCTGTTCAATATATTTTTGAAATTGCTGAACAGTATGACCCGATTCTAATTTTGAATTGGAATAAAGCCCAAACGATAAAGATTTAAGTTGAGGCAATTCAGCACTTTTTAAAATTTTGATATCTGAAGGTATTTGAAATAATGTCCTTAAACTGATTCCAATGCCTGCACGTACCGCAGGCCACAAAGCTTGAACAGAATTGCACTCATAGGCAATGTGCCATTCCAAGCCCTTCTCTTCAAGCGCCTGAATTGCCATTTGTCTTAGAATACAAGGCTGCTGTAAAACAACTAATGGAATCGAAGTTCCAGCTTCAAGAAGCTGCTGGATGTGTGGATGAGAACAAAATAACCACTCTGTTTCTACATTCTGCAATTCATAAAAATTTTCACGGGCTTCATCTTGTTGCCAGATAAGCGCTAAATCCAGCTCTTGTTTTTGTACTTTTTCTAATAAATTAAGATTTCGATCGACCTGAATTTGAAACTGCACTTTAGGATATTGCAACATGAACTGAGCAATTAATTGTTGGAGCGTACCTTCAGCAAAATCTTCTTGTAATCCAAAGCGAATAACCCCTGTCGCTTGAGTCTGATGAAGTTGTAGAAGTACCCTGTCATTCATTGCCAACACACTTTTTGCATGACTAAATAATAATTCACCGCTCGGCGTTAACTCTAACAATCTTCCGTTTTTTCTTAATAATTGGCAGCCAGTCTGCTGCTCTAATTTTTTTAATTGAGCACTAATCGCAGCCGGAGACCGACATAAATTTTGAGCAGCCAAATAAAAACTGCCTAGCTCTATACCTTTTACAAATGCCCGTAAGGCATCTAAGTCAAGGTTAGTGGGTACTTTGGCATAATCATTCATAAAAACTGAACTATAGGTTCAAAAAGTTTTGATTTTTTAAAATATAACAAACTGCCATAGTCACTACAACATCCCCCAACGCAGAGTTTTAAGATGTTTAGAAAAATTGATATCAACAATTTAGAAACTGTCGCTCCCAAACTTTATGAGCTCGGCAAGGATTATTTGTTTGCAGATATCTGGCAAAGACCAATCCTTGATACTCAAACACGCTGTTTCATTACAATCTCGGCGCTTATTTTGCAGGGTCGCTATTCACAGCTCGAATGGCATATCAAAAATGCCCTAAGCCAAGGGATCTCTAAGGAACAAATTATTGAGGTTACTACCCATCTTGCTTTCTATGCAGGACTGCCCACCGCTATTTCAGCACTTGAACATATGCCAGAGGAGATATGGTCATGCCCATGATTCGTTTTACAACCAGCTATCCATATACCGATTTAGAAAAAGCGCAAATATCTAAAGTTGTGCAATCTTGTATGGAAAACTATTTCGATACGCCTAAAAATGATTGTTTTCATATTTTTGAACAAATACCGCAAGGACAGGTTTTTGTTGACCCTGATTATTGGGTTAAAACTGCACGTACTGAAAAGTTCATCTTGCTTTATATCACCTCAGGCAAGCCCCGAACGGCGCAACAAAAATCAGATTTAATGGTGCATGTTACAGCACAGCTTAAACAAAAATTTGATGTTCCAGAACAAGATGTCATGTTTGTGATTGTGCAAAATAGTGCAGAAGATTGGTGCTTTGGTCATGCACAACGTGCTGATCTTTATTTGAAAAGCTTGAATTCACCATAAATAAATACAAGCCGAATGCATATTTTCATGAAATATATAAATTCAGATCTAAAAAAGCTCCTTAAATAAGGAGCTTTTCATTCGCCGATTCTTAATTAACCATAGTTAAAAAATAGTTTAATAATCTATCTCGATCATCTACTTGATTTTCCCCCAAAAGCTGAACCATAGCGCCATCAATCACAAATAAAAACAGGTGCGCATCTTCAATTGAAGCCGTAACTTTTAACGTTAAAAGTAGTTTATAAATTTCTTGAATTAACCAGTGTCGATAGTCAATCACGACCTTATAGGCCTTTGGATAAAGCTTTTCAATTTCAAAAATTGCTTTAAATGGCAAATGGTAAAAGCCCTCTAAATCTGCATGTAAATAGAAAATTTTCTTGAGCTTATCAAACAACATAAGTTCACGATATGAATGGATAATTGAAAACACCTCGTCTTTTAATGCATCTTTTTGAAAAGTTAGGCTCATCTCGATGAGCTTTTCTTTAGAGTGAAAATCATTATAAAAAGTGGATTTTGAAATTCTGGCTTCAGCAATAATTCGGTCGACACCTACATTATGAAAACCATGTTGATTAAATAGATCTCTTGCCGCGTGGAGCACTCTTAATGCTCTAAATGAATTTTCTAAATTTGGCATAAACATTCTGCTCAAAGATAATTTTTTGTTGTATATAAAAGAGATAGAAAGGCCGTCACTCTTAAAATGAGCGATAAAAACGGACAAATCAGTTGCACGAAACCGTGCCCGAGCCTATCTCAAGCTTTATTGTTGATATGATTTTTTAGTCGTAACGATCTAAAGGCTAAACCTATAAATGTTTAAACCGTTTTAAAGACCAGTTGAGCGGTATGGATAGAAAGAGCTTGGCAAAGGCCAAAAAATAAGAAGAAATAGTATGCATAGAGGACTCCTCATGTCTAAAGAAGTTCTACCGAATTACTGTCAAATAATTATGGTGGCAGAACGAGAGAAGGTTGACAGACTGGTTAGACGCCAGCACACCCGAGGGTGTCCCTCTCCCGTCCTACCGCAACGGGAGGAGACGAGGAGCTTACACACAAAACTATTCCTCAGAAGGAATAATTCTGATGCAGTCTAAATCAGCCTGTCAAAGCCGGCTGACAATGTAGGTCAGCAGGCAAAGGATAGTGCTCTACCCTATTGCAGTCAAGCATGCAAAATGACATTTGTTTTAAAATAGATCATTAAAAAGTAAGGATAAATAATGAATAACTTATTGTTAAATTAGGTTTATAAATCAGATATTTTCCCAATTCGCTTAAAGCCTTAGATAAAGATTAAGCTTTAAAGTAATTTTATCTTCGGTCTATATATTCAAGATAACCTCTGCCAACCAATGCCTGATCATGAAATTCACCTTGCCATGCATATGAAGAAACAAAACCAGCTGCCAATCCGAAACAATACGGGGTATCTACATGTGCTGAAATATCTAAAACTTTTTGATTGTTGTGATAAGCAACCCAGCGAAAAGTATTTGGTACATTCATTGAAAAATTATCGGGAGTAATCTGCGGTTCTTCTTGAAGACTCGTTACTTCAAAAAGTATATCTCCATTATATTGAATTGACGTTCCATCAATATGACGATAGTAAACAGAAGTCAAAATGGGTTGGCCTTCATAGCAAATAAAAGCCAGCAATAACTGCTGTTCGTGGTCAATATTAATAACTTGATAGCTAAAGACTTTTACAGGAAGTTGAATATTCTCAACTAACCATTTGTTTTTGAGCATTGAGGTAGCTACAGCTTTCCAAGACTCCAACGTGCAAAGTCCTTGAACGGTTTCACTATTTCCCTTTTGTTTGATATGACCTTCATATTGCATGAGCACACTAAAGTGCTTATACAGGCCACTATAGGCAAACCATGAAATAGCTTTTGTGGGCTTTAAATAAAGTTCTAGCTCTAAATCTTCTCTTTTAGTAATGAGTAAGAATCCATCGCCTTGCTCATGCATGATAGTTTGATTGTCAAAATTAATCGCAAAAGGATTTTGGCTAAATTTAATATCATTTTTAATTGAATATGTTCTGTAAGCTTCAGAAGTTGTCGATAAGGCTGTTCCATGCACTAACGAAGCTGTATCCCCTTTTCCATCCTTAGACATTTGATAGTTGGTATCTGTAATCGTAAATCCTACATAACCTAAAACTGAAGCCCAAGATAAATATCGAAATGGTTCAGGTAAGTCAGGTACCATGATCCCGTAATGTGTGCTCCCAAAGCGTTTATAAAGAGTATGAGGAGTAAGTTCAAACTCTTTTGGCAATACCGATTGCCGCTCTGGTGTAACAGCTCCTAACAATGACCCTGAAAGTTTAGCAACTTTTTGATTGGCTTTGTCTTTAAGACTCTTCGGTAATCTATGGCTTGAGATTAGCATTTTTAAGATCCTTTATTTTTATCTACTTAAAAAATGAAGTTCCATATTAGAACTTGATAATTTGCAATTGAATGTTAATAAAGGACATCTTGATCTAAGCAAATGCACTAAAACAAAAAAGCCAACTCTTTCGAATTAGCTCTAATTACCTCATGACCACGTCTTTAAAAATTGTTTTTGATTTTATTGTTCGCAACAATTTTCATCAATTTTTCTTATGGGTTTAAATTAACCTTTCTTTATGACATTTCAATTAAAAAACATCTGAACTCACCTATTGAATACTACTCCAAAAGAACCAATTGCCCGCCCTACTCGAATAAGAATTGGAATAAGACATTATAAATACTTCAGCCCTACTATTTTTCTAAATATTCTAAATTGTTCTATAGTGAATTACTTCAATACTATATCTGATGAGTTAATATAATAAGCTTGATCTAAAGAAAATTTTAAACTCTTAAAGTAATTTGCATGAAAAATATTAATATCTTCAAATTTATAAACCTTGTGCTGGCCTTTTTATGGATCTATCAAGGTCTCGTTCCGAAATTTCTATTTCTTAATTCTGATGAAATCTTTGTGTGGCAATGGCTAGGGCTCTCACTTGAACATGCAAAACTTGCAGGCCATGCGAGTGGTATTACTGAAATAATTTTTGGTTTATGTTTTCTCTTTACTGCACATAAATATATTCACTATTTAAGTATTTTGGGTTTGCTTGGGCTGCTTCTTTTAATTGGTTTTTTAATACCTTCTACGCTTATCTTGCCCTACAACCCTATCGTAATGAATCTTTCAATGATAAGTTTATCTATTGTCTATCTCATCTTATTAAGTGAGCAAAATTAACTTACAGCCATTCATTTAACTATTTTTAAAGATTTTATATAGAGAGTGCAATGAGTTTACCCAAAACTGAAGTTTACTGTGTGGTCATTACAGGAAGTACAAAGGGTATTGGCTTAGCACTCGCAGAAGCTTTTTTAAAGCTGGAATGTTCAGTTGTGATTGCTGGACGTAACGCTGAGCACTTAAATCATGCCCTCACCCACTTAGATACTCATTTCAATAAAGAAAAATTCATTGGCCTGTGTTGCGATGTGACTCAAATTTCTGATGTGCAAACCCTATGGGATGGTGCAATTGAGCGCTTCGGGCAAGTCGATGTGTGGATTAATAATGCAGGAAGCTGTCATCCAACCAAAGACTTTGTTGACCTTCAGCCAGAAGAGTTAAACGCGGCTGTTTCAACTAATATTTTAGGCACAATGTTGGGCTCGCAAGTGGCTTTAAAGGGAATGCTTAAACAAGGTTATGGTCAAATCTTTAATATGGAAGGTTGGGGAAGCAACGGCGAATGGAGTGCAGGCATGACGCCTTATGCAACCACAAAACGGGCCGTAAGTTATTTCAGTAAAGCACTTTATAAAGAGACAAAATCGACAGCTATTTTAACCGGCACACTCAGCCCGGGCATGGTTGCAACAGACCTGTTAGTTTCTTCTTGGACCAATGGCAACATCCAAAATTGGAAAAAGATGAAACGGTTATTTTTCTTTGTGATTGATCCGCCTGAAGTCGTTTGTGCTTATTTAGCAAAACAAATTATTCAAAATAAAAAAGCCAACCGACGTATCGCTTGGATCACGCCGTGGAAGCTTTTCCTTAGATTTTTGCAACCTTATTACTGGCGTAGAAACCCCGTTAAAGGCACAGCTTTAGAGCATTTGTAGTCAGGCTTATAATGTGACTAAAAATCTAATCTCACTCAGTTAAGATGGTTTGATTGATAGGCGCATCAGGTTTATTGTTCAGTAAAAGTTCTTCTACTGAACTCTTTACCCATCAAGAATCGTTATCTGAGCTACCTTCTTTATTTAAAATCCGCCCTTCCCGTTTTGGTCGAATCAATGGTGCTGTTGGTCGGGGATGCGTATGTGTATATTGCATACCAACTCCCGCATTTACGTCATCTGCTGCGATTTCAGTTTCAAAGCGCTCATTATCAAGATCTCGAATTTCTTCGGTAATTCTTTCTACTTCGTCTTCATCCACACCAAGTTCTTGTAAAATTACTCCCCCAAACTTAATCGCAGATTCAAACGTTTCACGGATCATGAAGTCTACTTTTTGTTTGACTAAATGCAGTGAGTGCTCGCGGTCATATGAACGGACTAATAATTTCGCTAAAGGAAATTCATGAGTGACGAGTTCCACAATTCTATTGGTTGTCTCTTTACTGTCTACACACACCACAATCGCTTGTGCTGTTGCAGCACCAGAAGCATGTAGAATATCTAAGCGACAGCCATCGCCATAATAAATTTTAAAACCAAATTTTTCAGCGTTTCGAATCATGTCCGTATTATTATCAATAATGGTGACATCTACCCCTCTTGCCAATAATAATTGACTGGTGACTTGTCCAAAGCGCCCAAATCCAATCATTAAAACGCTACCGCTTAAACCCTCGGCAATATTGACGTTTTCTAATGAAACATTCGCTTTAAATTGAGTAAACCGTTTAAAAATAATACCTACAATTGGAGTCAACACCATTGAAAGCACAACAATAGCGGTAAGATTAGATTTAATTGTACCGTCAATGACTTGGGCACTTAATGCAGCAGAGAAAAGTACAAAGGCAAACTCTCCGCCCTGAGCCATGAGTAAGGCACGGTCCAAGGCTTCAGTATGAGGGCTTTTCGTTATTCGGGCGACAATATAAATCATGAGTGCTTTGGCAAGCATGAGGGCAATTACACCACTGACAATGAGCTGCCAGTTTTGAGCAACCACTGATAAATCCAATGACATGCCAACCCCAAGGAAAAACAGGCCCAGCAAGATTCCTCGGAATGGTTCAATATCAGCTTCAATTTGATGTCTAAAGGTTGATTCAGATAAAAGCACACCCGCTAAGAAAGCACCCATTGCCATAGACAAACCGCTGACTTGCATGAGCAACGCTGCACCCAACACAACCAATAATGCTGCGGCAGTCATCACTTCTCGGGCTTTAGCAGCAGCCAAGAGTCTAAATAATGGGTTAAGTAACCAATAACCTGCCGCAATAAGACCTGCAATTGCGATTAAACCAATGCCTATATTTTCTAAACGTACAGACGTGCTTTCGACCACATGATTAGGTGCCATAAAAGCAACAATAGCGAGCAATGGTACAATCAGTAAATCTTCAAATAATAAGATGGCTACAATTTTTTGCCCACGAGATTGGGTCAAGTCACCTCGATCGCCCAATAACTGCATCACAATAGCAGTCGACGTTAGTACAAATCCTGCTGCACCAATAAAAGCAACTTGCCATGTAAAACCAAATAACAGTCCGACACCAGTCAAAGCCAGTGCACAAATGATGATCTGTAGTGTGCCAAGGCCAAAAATCTCGCGTCTAAGGCTCCATAAATGTGACGGCTGCATTTCCAAACCAATCAGAAATAGGTACATCACAATTCCCAACTCGGCAATATGTAAAATTGCGGTGGAATCTTGGAAAAAAGCAAAACCGAATGGGCCAATAATCAGACCTGCAATTAAATAACCTAATACTGAACCTAAACCAATACGTTTAAAAATAGGAACTGCTATTACAGCCGCTGCCAATAAAACCACAGGGGCAACCAAGCTAATTGAATGTGCTTCTGAGCTCATACATTTCTCATTTTATTTATCTGCAATTTATTCTATGTGAAACTATGTTTAAGGGCGATTATTACTTTTGAGAAAAAGCATCCTAAAAATAAAATGACTTAAATCACCCGAAAATAAAAATTGAGCCGATACATACGAACGAAATATCTCTTTATCTTAATATTCATAAATAAGCACTCGTAAAAAAAGCCCTTACGGGCTTTTTTTTTATTAAACAACGAATTTCAACATGAGCTGAATGACTGTCGCATTAATTAAGTCGACAAAGAATGCACCACAAAGCGGAACAATTAAAAATGCCTTATGCGATGGTCCATACATGTTAGTAATCGCCTGCATATTAGCAACTGCTGTTGGCGTTGCACCCATACCAAAACCACAATGCCCTGCTGACAACACCGCTGCATCATAGTTTTTGCCCATCACACGGAAGGTCACGAAAGCAGCATACAAAGCCATCGTAATGGTTTGAGCACCTAAAATCACCACAAGTGGCCCAGCCAAATCTGCAAGTTGCCAAAGCTTTAATGAAAGCAATGCCATTGCTAAATAAAGCGATAATGATGCATTACCAAAAACATCAATCGCACGGTCAAAAATATCAATTTTCAACACGCTTTCTAAGATATTTCTTAGAATTACACCGCCACCCAATGCCCAAACGAAGGTTGGTAACTCAAACCAAGTACCCTTACTAAAGCCTGTCATAAATTCAGCAAATGCCAAACACGCTGCAAACATACCTAGCGTAGTAATTGCATTATCGGCAGTAATTAAACGTACTTGATGTGGGTTTTCAAACGGTGCGAGATCATCCGAATTTTGTTCAAGATGACCATCACGCTGTTGGATTTCAGCATTAGTTTTTGGTTGAGCAAGGCTATAACGATTGATAAGCAATTTTGCTAATGGGCCACCAATCACACCACCAATAATTAAACCAAAAGTCGCACTCGCCATTCCTAAAGCTAGAGCACCCTGAATACCATGCTGAGTTTCTAAAATTTCACCCCAAGCTCCGGCTGTACCGTGACCACCTGTTAAGGTAATTGAACCCGCAATTAAGCCAATGAGTGGGTCAAGACCAAGCAACGTCGCAAGACTCATGCCCACCGCATTTTGCACAACAATAAAAGACGCTACACAGACTAAGAAGATAACCAAAGCCATACCGCCTTCTTTAAGCTTCATAAAATTGGCACTTAAACCAATAGAAGCAAAGAATACGAGCATAAAGCTGGTTTGTAATTCGCTACTAAAAACAATGCTATATCCCCATATGGTATGGACAAGTAGCGAGATAACCGCAGCAACTAAACCACCTGCTACAGGTTCTGGAATATTGTAGCGTTTTAAAAAATCAATCCGATTGACAAGAAAGCGGCCCAACAATAGAACGATGACCGCCGAAATTAGTGTATAAAAACCATTAAAAACAAATTCCATATATACTACTTTCTAATTACATTCCTAACGGATTGTAAAATAATTATATTTTATTTTTTAATATGTAAAGAAAACACAAACAAACTTTACAAAATTACCCTACCATTAAATCTCAACCATTATTAAGAAAAACTTAAATTTTTAAATATTTTATACAAAATCACCCCACAAGATCAATTTAATCATTTAATTTCAAAATCTTAACCAAAAATATTCTCAATTAAAAATAATTATGCTTTGATACCTTAAGCAAAAAATCCTGTCTTTTAAGTCACTGAACTTAGCTCTCATTCCCTTTAATATCCTTAAAAGACCAGCTCGTTATTGTTCTGGGCAACATCTTTATAGGTTTTATGTTCAATGAGTTTATTGCTTAAAGTTCGACAGAACGTTCCACAGCTACAGTCCATTAAAAAATCTCTTCAGACACGTGCTGGTCAAAAAATACCTCACATGCTGATCAATGCATCGGATCTATTTTTTAGAGGTCCTCAAATTGCGTTGTCAGGAAAAACGCCCTTTGACGTGATTTATAAGCATGAAATTATTAGCTTACGGCATTATAGAAATGAGATGAATACCTCTACAGCTAAACACCGCGTACCGTTAGTTATCGTTCCGCCACTAGCAGTTAACATGTTCATTTATGATTTGTTTCCTACACGCAGCTTTGTCCGCTTCTTTTTAGCACAAGGTTTTGATGTCTATTTAATTGACTGGGGTGTACCCACCCGACATCAAGCAAAATACAATTTCGGCACCTACATTAAAGTCTTTATGCCTGAAATGTTAAAACAGGTCCGCGTACACAGTGGTCAACAACAGCTTTCTTTACATGGCTGGAGTTTAGGCGGTGCACTTTCACTCTGCTATACCGCATTATTTAAAGACAAAGATATTAAAAACCTAATTATTTTAGCTTCCCCTATCGATACGCATAAAGCCGGATATATGGGCAAACTCTATGGCAGCTTAACCAAACCTGCACAATGGGTTCGCAAACATACGCCGTTTCGTATTCGCCACCATGTGCCAAGTAAGGCATTTCATATTCATGGATGGCAAAACACACTAGGCTTTAAATTAACTGACCCGATTGGAAATCTAAAAACGTATTGGGAACTTTTTAAAAACCTCGATAACCGAGAATTTATTATTGACCACGCAACTTCTAGTTCATTTATCGACAATATGCTGGCGTATCCAGGTGGAGTCATGCGCGACATCATCCTTCGTTTCTGGATTGATAATGAATTATCCAACGGTGTAGTGAAATTCGGTGAACTTACAGCCTATTTAAAAGATATTGAATGTTCAGTGTTAGCACTGGGTGGTAGTACGGACATTATTGTGACCACTGATGCTGTTAAGCCACTCATGGATTTAATTAGCAGCCAAGATAAAACGTTTAAGGTCGTACCGGGTGGACACATGGGTGTTGTTTCCGGAAGCCAAGCACCTACAGCGGTCTGGCCTGAAATAAGTACTTGGTTAGTTGAGCGTTCAGGTTAGTTCGTTTAAACAATATTGGGAACCAGCTTAGCAAGCCATACGCTGGTTTTTATTATTGTGGTGATTAACTCTTAAGCTTTAAAGTAAAAATTAATAATTCCATATTCAAAGATGTTAAATATCCAGTACCAACTTATCCGAACGAGGCAAACTGTTGCAGGTGGTAATTCGTAAATCTGGTTGTGCCTTATATTGATCTAAAGTAGTAACACCTTGTAGCTTATTACAGACGCAAGCACGGCATAACCCTCTTTCACATCCCGATGGAATATTAACGCCAGCCAAACGTGCAGCTTCTAATAGCGTTGTCCCTCCATCAACCACAATCTCAATACCACTCCGTGCAAAGTGGATAACATGATCTTTACCATCTGTTGGGTGCTCTACTACCGGAGGAGTGAAACTCTCTGTATGAAATTGTATTTCAGGTAATCCTAAATCCAGTAATATAGATTTTGAGGCAGTAATAAATCCTGGTGGAGCACAAACATACACTTCATGTGCTGTTATATCGGGAACAACTTTAGCTAGTAATTCAGCACTTAGTTTCGCCTGATACATTTGCCCTGAAATTGGATAATTAGGGTCTATCTCATTACATATAAAATGCACATCAAAACCAGATAAGTTGGCAACTTCACGTAATTCATGTTCAAAAATAATAGATCTCTCATTACGGTTAAAATAAAGTAACCTAACTTGGCTATGTGGAGCTTCACGTCGTGCCTTACGTAACATACTCAAAATTGGTGTAATACCAACACCACCCGCAAGAAAAACGATCTGTTTAGGTACTTCTTTCATCATAAAATCGGGAGAGGCCTGCGGTACTCCTACCAAAATCATATGTGAATTTTTCTTAATATGATCATTGATATAATTCGAAACACGTCCGCCCTCTACACGTTTGACAGCAATTTCCAAGCAATTATCAGCCTCGTGACTGTCTCTTAACAAACTATATTGTCGAACCAGACTTTCATCTTCGACTTCCACCCGTACGGAAATAAATGCACCAGCTTCCCAAGTTACGCTCTCCCATCCTTGAGGTTTTTCAAAACGTATCATTAATGCCTGATTTCCTGCTTGCGGAAAAACAGCAAGGACCTTAACAGGTACATTATAAAAAAGAGGCTTATTTAAATACGTCATATTATCTGGCAGCTTATATTGGGCTCCATATACAACTCGGCGTAATAACTCCTTAGGATTTTTTAGTATTTTAAAAAAATTTCCTCTTTCTTGCTCGCCTACAGGACTCGCCAATTTGAGTACATTGACCATCATATCTGGCACAACATCTTCAAGAGACATAACATTGTAAGGTAAGCCATGCTGCAAACAGATTTCTTTAACAAAGGGCTGGATTTCTCTTTGGCGATTACATGGTAAGTCTGGAAATAAATGATGCTCTAAGTGGGTGTCCAATCCACCATAAAACACATCAAATGCAGGTGGATTATCGAATGCAACTTCCTCTTCCAACAATGTTTTAAAATAATTATCAAGTTGGGCATAAGGCGTAAAATTACTTGTCGCTAAAATTTGACGGCGAAAATATTCTTCTTCTGTTTCACTCAATCCCGGGTCACTAAATAACTCAACATTGGGTGAATGGTGTTCCAGAAATAAGACGGCAACAGTCAAATCATAGCCCAAAACTGTACTCAGATAATTTCCCAAAAATGTCGGCAATATCCGATGAGGAGAGACCGAAAGAGGATCTTTCCAAAAATGCTGAGTAATATATTTTTTTGTCAGTTTTAAGGTTTGTTCAATGGTGGTTCGACTAAGTACTTTACGCCCTTCTGTTTTAGCAGCTGATGCTCCAGTAAATAAAGAAAATACAAGATTAGGTGTTGTTAATAATAAAACCCACAACAGTGGAAGTTGCAAAGTATGGTGACCATACCATGGCTGACCTGGCTTAATACGTAAAAAGGAATATCCCAAATCATGGTCTACGCCAACGATATTAGTAAAAGGATGGTGATTTTGATGGTGCATCACACGCCATTCATAAGGATCCACCATAAAATTCCAAACCCAACGTTCAGAATGGAAAGACTCTGCATTTGGCAAATGATCATAACTACCATGCATGATGTTATGACCAAGTTCAGAAAACTCAAGTAATGTATGCAATGCACCTAATATCGCGCCACGCATTATGGCATTAGGTTTTCCACCTTGTTGGATCAACTCATTACTACGCGCTTTAATCGCTTGAGAGTAAGCGGCAACATTTCTGATATGTGCTAGGTCTGCATCACCAACTTTTGCTTTAGTTTGATCATATAAAGCTTTTAAAGCTGCCGTTAAACTTTCGTGCTTGCCGTCTTTATTATTTAGCATTTTATATATCCCTATCGGATTTAATCCTATCCGAAAAGATATAAAGTTTTGAACATTAGCAGAATGACTTTATACTACCAAACTTGACATTTCATGACACATAAAGCATGTCTATACAATTATATTGGGATTTTCCTCGCAGTATCAGTGCTATTCGCATATTGCTTATGATAGGTCAGCAACATGGTTTAACACCTGAAATTTGTATAGAAAACACGCATATTTCTTTGAATGATTTATCGCAACCTAACTTTGAGGTAAAAGCAGAACAAGAATTTTTAGTTATTCGAAACTTACTTAAACTACTAGATCCTACACTTCCCTTGAGTATAGAAGCAGGTCTAAGGCACCATACAACCACATTTGGTGCATGGGGTTTTGCCATTCTTAGTAGTCAGACAATGAAAGAAGCTTTACATTTTGCTATGCGATACTTTCAACTTAGTTCCATTTTTTGCAATTTAGAAGTTATTCAGGAAGATATATATACATTACTGATTTTTGATCATAGTCAATTACCTGATGACTTAGCGTGTTTTCTGGTTGAAAGAGATCTTATAACTGTTATATCAATTCAACGAGATGTCTTGCCTATACAGTTTCCTGTAATGAGCATTAATATTGCCTTACCTGCACCTGTGTATGCCGATAAATTTCCCGAATTAACAGGATATCCAATTCAATTTAATCAGCCACGTAGCTGTATTATCTTTGAAAGCAGTTTGCTTGATTTACCATTACCTCAAGCAGACCCATTTATTCGTGCACGATATGAAGAAGAATGCCAACAACTTTGGACGCGAAGAAGTTCTCTAGGCAGCTATAGCCAAAAAGTCAGAAATATTTTACTCCAACAACCCTCACAAATGCCCAGAATTGATGAAATGGCAGCCCATCTTCAGGTCAACCTCAGAACATTACAACGTCATCTCGCAATTGAAGGAGTTACCTATGAACAGCTTATAGATGACATTCGTAAAGACTTAGCCGAAGACTTACTCAAAACCACCAATTTAACAGTTGAAGAAGTTGCCATTCAATTGGGCTATTCCGAAGTTTCAGCATTTTCCAGAGCCTTTAAACGTTGGAAAGGCATTTCTCCCCGAAATTTTAGGTGGCAAAAATAAATTTATATTTAATATTTTAATGCTTATCCACGCCAGCTCCAGTAAGCAAACTCGTAGCATAATTCATAATTAATAAGACTAAATTATTCGCTTTTTCTTCTGATTCAGCCAAACGCCCTTCTAATAAAAGATGAGATAGACCATGTACAAGGCTACAACTCAACATTGCTAATACTTCAACTTGAGCATCATTTTCATCCACACCCAATATTGAAGCAGTTAATTGATGTAACTGAGTATATGTATTACCCACTGCCTCTTTTAACTCAAGTGCTTCATTCTTTTGTAAGTCAGGATTAAACATCAAGGCAAAGAGATTTCGATTATTTTTTGCAAAGTTAATATAGGCTAAACCAAATAATTTTAACGCCTCTGGCTGAGAATTAGCATCTTGCAACGTTTGGCTTTGCTCCTCTTGCAAGAGCTTAAATCCTTTGGCTGCCAATGCTGCTAAAAAGCTCTCTTTATTTTCGAAATGCCGGTATACCGCATTTCCGCTTACCCCAATTTGTCTCGCCATTTCTCGAAAACTAAGGCTCTCGGCATCACTATTTTTTAGGTGAGCTAATCCTGCATCTAATAATTCTTCACGCACATTTCCATGATGATAATTTGATTTTTGAGATTGTATAGAAGACATGTTGACACCGCGCACATATTATAAGCATAATGTGTGCACTGAACACATTATGCTTTATTGTTGTTTAATTCACACAAAAGAGCAAATCATAATTCCCGTTCAATAGAGCTGCTTATAAATATCCATATTGCCTAGGAAAGGACATTAATAATACTAGGCCTATGAAAACAAAAGAGTATTGAGCTTATAAAGAAATGCAAACTTTCCTTTGAGCTAAATCATCTTTAAGCAAAGGAACTGATATGAACAATTTTAGAAGTATAAAACAGGCTTTGTTATTTACAATACCATTGATGTTGGTCAGTTCACTTGTAAAAGCAGAACTCAACCTCTTAGATGATAAGAGTTTATCTGGTGTAACTGGTCAAGCATTATTTAATCTAACCAATATTGCAGCTAATCAAAATGGTAATCCAAATACAGATGTAGGTTTTTATCGTCTCGGAATGGAAGCACAAGTAGAGTTAAATGCAAATATTAAAAGTTTACAGTTAGGTTGCGGTGGGACTAAAGGAGTGGGTTGTGACATTGATATTGAAAATATTAGTTTAGCAGGTGTCCTCCCCGTAAATGGTAGCTATGCAGGATCAGATGCCGTTATTACTAATCCTTTTATCGAGTTTGCTATCAAATCGCCGGACAGTGCTTCTACTCGAGAAATTGTTGGTTTTCGCCTTGGGGCATTAGGCATATTAGGCAAACTTGGATTGGGATCAAATACAGATTTAACAACATTAGCTGATGACACAGGAGGAATTAACTCTTTATCTGGTGATTTGAATTTAACGCTTACTAATACTGTTCTGAAGAATGTAGTGATTGAAAATGGATTGATCTCTACAGAAGCACATATTAATGATTATAACAAACCGCTTATTCTTAACCGCTCTACAACAGCAACGCTGGATAATGTAGTCGCTAAAACTGGTCCATTAAGAGTATTAGGTCTCTTAGATCTACCTTTAGGTTTAACTCTCAGTAATGCCACATTAAAAGATTATCCGCTGTCTGGTTTCCATGAAATTTTACTAGCTCAGGATGCAGCAGGAACAATTCCTACTAGTGACACATCACTATCCTTACAAAAAGAGGCCATCCGTTGGCAAAAAATAAGTACAGGAACTTTCGACAATACAGTTGCCGCTCAACCAGGATGGTGGCTTTCCTTACCTAAAGTTTTACTCACGGATATCGAAACACAACAGCGGATCGATGTAGGACTTGGCGAGGCATTAGGAGGATTAGTTGGTAGAGAGTTAATTATTAATCCTATTGACTCTGGACAGATAGGCATCAAAAACTGCTACGGGAACTTAAAGTTTTGCTAAGTAAAAATTGCATACAAGCTTTTATATGACGCTTAAATTAAAACAACTCATGGTTTTCATACCACTATTAGCAGGGCTGAATACAGCCCAAGCTATCACAGTCTATAGGTCAATAAATATGTGCTCAGCTTCCGTCAAACATATACCTGATAATATCCAGAGTTCTATTTCTAAACTTAAAGTGGGCTCAATAGACTCAAATACTTCAAACATTTCTTTTATTCTTGCTTCAGCAGTTGCTGCAAAACACAATAAACCAATAGATATAGAACGTATTGCTGTTTATTTGCAAGCTCAACGAAATCAGCAAAATTTCTATTATTCATTACTTGATATCAAGAAAACTTTTGAAAATTTCAATATATCTGTTGAGGCCAAGAAAAATGCCTCACCTTTTGATATGTTAAAATTAACCAATGAAATTCTTATTGGTATTGATCAGCAAGATCAACTTTTTGCATTAGTTGGTTCATCACAAGAATATGTATATTTAATTTATGGAATCATGAATCGAAAAGCATTAATCTGCCCTCTTAAAAAATCTTTATTTATTCAAAACTTTACCACCAATAAATTTTTAATTCTTAGATAGTTACCACCAGACTCCATTAAATAGAGAATTTTTATTAATTCAAACAATTAGGCTTATTTAATAATTATAAAAAATAAGCCCTTTATATTTTTAAAATTAAGTTTTAGAAAATAATCTTTAAAAGTTAATCGAGTATTGGATTTAAATCTCGATTCATTTGAACAATATCCTGATGCGTTGGATTAGCCCCTAAGCTTGAGAAGAGTTCAGGTAAACGATCACGCTTTTTTTGGGCCTCTCCTTTTTGAGCAATAGCGAGTCCTTTCCTCATCATTTGCTGATCATAATCACAGCAATATGCTGGCGTACATGGTTGTTGTCTCCAAGAATCCTCCAAACTACCGGCATCTACAGAGTCAAAACCTATGTCATTAACAAGGCTCATAACAACATTTTTTGAAGGTACACTATCTCCAGCAACAGCTATCGCTAATCTATTTTTACTTCCTTCAACTTGGCCTAATTCTGCAAGTGAATAAGCTAAAATATTATTAAAAGCTTTAATAACAGGACGATTAATCTGCTTGGATACCCAAACACTTTCTGTCATTCCATCATCAATTTCTTTAATATGCGGATCACGGAAATCAGGATAATAATTACTGGTATCTATAATTACTTTGTCTGTAGCTGCTGAGTAAAATAAATCTGTTGGTAATTCTTTTATAGCTGGGAAAGGAATTGATAAAATAATAACATCTGAAGAATTAACAGCTCCATATATATCGACTGCTTCTACGTTTATTTCATCCGCAATTTTTCTTACACCGTCCACACCTCTAGAATTCGCAATATATATAGTATGACCTGCTTCTTTTAAAAGACGTGCAAGGGTCTTTCCAATATTACCAACTCCAACAATACCTATTTTCATATATCAGCCTTTTGAGAAATTTAATACAGTTAACACTTTTAAGTTTAAAGACAAGCTGAGATAATAGGAAGTACACACAAAAAAGTAAGTATATTCCTAAAAGGTAAGTATGAAAGCAGCACGTGACTGGAATTGTGAAGATCCTCAACAGCGGATAGTATGGGCAAAAATCACCTCTGAAGCCCTTAAAGCTATTGAAGGAAAATGGAAAATAATTATCCTTTGTCAACTTTTTGCAGCTAAACAACCCCTACGTTTCTCTGCATTAGAAAAACTTATCGAAGGCGTTAATCAGAAAATGTTGATTCAGCAACTTAAACAATTAGAACAAGATGGGATTATTAAGCGTACTGTTTATCCACAAGTTCCCCCCAAAGTTGAATATGAACTTAGTGAAATAGGATTAGCACTTGGTCCTTCAATGGAAGCACTTATTGAATGGGCAGAATTTAAAAATCAAAAATTAAATAGCGACTCAAAATAATAAAAACTAAGCATAAAATTTATGCTTAGTTTTTATAAGATAAAAATAAGTTATTTCAAACCGAAAGTCTTTCTAATGCTTTTATCAACAGGGCCACTTGGCATGAAGCGACGTAACTTACTTAACAAAGACGCTTGTCCAGATGGTGTACGACGCATTTGCCAATCATTCAATGCTGCCGTAACGATCGTATCGGCAACACCATCCGGTTGGGATGCATGATTAATCTGATTCGATATGGCCTGTGCAGCTAAATTACGTTCATTGTCATATTCAGGAATTTTAGAGCTTACTACAGGTGCGTTTTTATCTAGATTGGTTTTGGTGAAAGAAGGTTGCACCAATGTCACGCGAATGCCAAATTGACGAAGCTCGTGATCTAAAGATTCGGATAATCCTTCAACTGCATGTTTAGTTGCAGAATATACCCCCATATAAGGTGAAGGAAGAAAACCCAATACCGAACTAATATTTATGATTCTTCCATAATGTTGTATTCGCATATATGGTAATACCGCTTGTATCGTACGGAGAATACTAAATACATTCGTATTAAATAAAAATTCTGCTTCTTTTATAGAGGTCTCTTCTATTGCCCCAGTCAGGCTTGCTCCAGCATTATTAATTAAGATATCAATACGCCCTGCCTTATCAATAATAGAATGAATCCCAAGTTGGACAGAGTCCTCATCAGACACATCCATTTCAATGAGCTCAACCCCTTCAATAGGTTGGGCTTTGACTTTATTTCTGACTGTTCCAAATACTTTATGGCCTTTTTTAGCAAATTTTTCTGCTGTGACTTGACCAATTCCTGATGAAACACCAGTAATTACCACTACTTGTGAGTTTGACATATGAACTCCGAATAATTTTTAAACTTAAGAATCTGATGGTTAAGCTGTTGGTTTGACCCTGATTTTGAACCAGATTGAGTACATAGCCGGCAAGAAAACCAAAGTTAAAATGGTTCCAGCCAGTGTTCCACCAATCAATGTATAGGCTAGCGTTCCCCAGAACACCGAATGAGTCAGAGGAATAAAAGCCAAAATAGCTGCCAAAGCCGTTAATATGACGGGTCTGGCACGTTGTACTGTTGCTTCCACAACAGCATCCAACGGATCGAGTCCTGCTTGCTTGTTTTGCTGAATTTGACCAATCAAGATGAGTGTGTTTCGCATTAAAATTCCAGACAATGCAATCAACCCAACCAAGGCATTGATACCAAAAGGCTGCTGGAATAATAGAAGCGTCGGTACCACACCGATTAATCCCAACGGGCTGGTGAGAAACACCATAATCATTGCAGCTATAGATCTCACCTGAAGAATGATAATGAGCAAAGTCATTGCCAACATGATCGGGAAAATAGGAAGCATAGCTTTAGTGGCTTTACCCGACTCTTCAATAGAACCCGCTTCAACGATGCGATAGCCCTTCGGTAGATTTTTTATAACTGACTGAAGCTGTTTGGTAATTGCTGTAGATACATCAGGTGGTTGCAATCCTTCAGCAATATCTCCACGAACGGTTATTGTTGGTACGCGATCTCGACGGCGTATGACAGGCTCTTCCATCCGCACTTCAATCTTGCCAATTTGTGACAGAGGAATACGTTGTCCATTTGCCCCAGTGAGTGTGAAATCACCAATTTTTGCAGGATCCAGTCTTATATCACCCGCAGAACGAGCAACAACTTGTACTGTACGAATATCTTCGCGCACAGATGTTATCGGAATACCTGTTAACAAAAATTGTAGTTGCTGTGCCACTGAAGCTGAGGTGAGACCAACTGCTTGTAGGCGATCTTGCTGTAATGTGAAATGAAGGGCTGGTGTACGAGTTCCCCAATCGGTATTTACAGTTCTCATCATTGGGCTAGCATTCATAACATGCTGAACCTGAGCTGCAATTACACGCAATTTTTCTAGGTCTGGCCCTGTAACACGGTAAGCCACTGGATAGGGTGAATATGGTCCAAAGACTAGTTGTGTGACACGTACCTGCGCCTCAGAAGCAAGCCCATTCGAAACAGCTTGTCTTAAACGATGTTTTAAGGCTTCTCGTTCTTCTTGATTGTCAGTTCGTATCACAATCTTGGCAAAGGATGGGTCTGGTAACTCAGGTCCCATGGATAAATAAAACCGAGGGGCGCCTTGGCCAATATACGATGTCACAATCTTTGCTTCATTTTGCTTAGATAACCAAGCTTCAACTTTGGCTGTAGTAGCGCTAGTTTGCGTAATCGATGTACCGTAAGGCATTTGTACTTCAACAAGTACTTCAGGTCGGTCAGAGATTGGAAAAAATTGTTTTTTCACCAATGTCATTCCGCCTATTGCCAAAACAAATAATCCGATAACACTACCAGCAACAAGCCATTTACGTGCAATGACACGTTCAAGAATTTGACGGAAACGGTTATATCTTGGTGTGTCATAAATTGCATGGTGTCCACCTTCGACTTTTTTAAAATCAGGTAACATCTTCACACCCAAATAAGGTGTAAAAACGACTGCAACAATCCATGAAGCAATAAGGGCTATGCCGACAATCCAAAACATATTGCTGGTATATTCACCAGCCGTAGATCGGGCAAAGCCATTTGGCATAAATCCAACAGCTGTGACTAATGTTCCAGAAAGCATAGGTGCTGCGGTGTGGCTCCATGCATAAGCAGATGCAGCTATTCGACTAAAGCCCTCTTCCATTTTGACGACCATCATTTCAATGGCAATAATGGCATCATCAACCAAGAGTCCTAAGGCAAGAATAAGAGAACCCAGTGTAATTCGGTCAAAGTTTTTGCCCGTTGCCAACATCGCCACAAAAACAATAGCCAATGTGAGTGGTACAGCCATAGCAACAACAAGTCCAACTCGCCATCCCATGCTGATAAAGCTTACAAACATCACCACGAGTAATGCTGCAAAGAACTTAATCATGAACTCATTTACCGACGAGCTAATATTTACCGCTTGATCGGTCACCTTATTTAAGCTGATACCAAGGGGTAAATCTTCATTGATTGAGCCAACTTCGTTCTCTAATGCTTTACCAAGATCTAATCCATTCCACCCTTCACGCATGACTACACCTAGCAATAAAGCAGGTTCTCCATCATTACGAATAATGAATGTTGCAGGATCTTCATAACCACGTTTAACAGTCGCAATATCTGACAATTTCAAGGTACGACCTTGAGCAGTTATAGGTGTGTCTCGAATTTTTTGTAACTTATCAAAAGCACCATCCAATCTGACAAAAACTTGAGGACCTTTGGTCTCAATAGAACCAGCTGGAGTAAGTACATTCTGATTATTAAGTGCAGCAAACACATCTTGTGGATTTACGCCTAGTGTTGCCAAGCGCTCATGTGAAAATTCAATATAGATACGTTCAGGTTGCTCGCCAATAATATTGACCTTTTTTACCCCAGGTACATGAAGTAGCTGCTGTCTAATTGTTTCTGCATCACGCACCAACAATCTTTGTGCTTCATTTTTTGCCTTCAAAGCATATAAAGTAAAGGTTACATCCGCATATTCATCATTAACAAGTGGCCCAATTACCCCTGAAGGTAAATTACTCATTTCATCATTTGCTTTCTTCCTCGCTTGATAAAACTCCTCCTGAACTTGAGATGGAGGTGTGCTATCAAGTAAGGTTAGTGTCGTAAAAGCTAGCCCAGGCCTTGTATAGGTTTCTGTTCGATCATACCAACGCAGCTCTTGCATCCGTTTTTCGATTTTTTCAGCGACTTGATCTTGCATTTCTTGTGCAGTTGCACCGGGCCAAGCAGTCACAATGGTCATGACCTTAACTGTAAAGGCTGGGTCTTCAGCTCGACCTAATTTAAAAAATGCAACAACGCCTGCAATTGAAATTAGAAAAATCAGGAATAGAGTGATACCCCGTTCACGAACAGCAAGAGCTGACAGGTTAAAACCTTTCTCACTCATGATTGTCCTCCTTCATTTCCAATTGAAGGATTATTTGCCTGTGATGCAATACGGACTAACTCGCCTTCTCGAAGTAAATGTGCACCTAGAGCAACAATTTGATCTCCACTCTGAATATTGCCAGTTACATACGCATATTCATCATCAACGTGTTTTACAACAACAGAACGCCACGTTACTTTCTGAGTTTTTCCATTAATTACCCATACTCCTGCTCCCTTTCCTTTATCAAGTAGTGAACCTATCGGTACTTGTAAAAAATGTTGTGAACTCTGATTTTGAGCTCCAATACGTACAGTGACGGTTGAACCTAAAGGAGCGTTTGCCAAATCTCCGTCTAATACAAAACGTGCTTCAAAAGTACGAGTGAGCTGATCTGCTGTATTTGATAACTGTCTAAGCTTAGCTGGGACACTGATATTTTCTTTACCAAAGAGAGTGGCTTGACCAATAGCTCCTATTGCAGGGCGTAAAGTCTCGGGAAGCTGAATAACTGCTTCTCTTTGACCAGAATGAGCTAAACGAATTACTGTTTGACCCGCGCTTACGACTTGCCCCGGTTCAACCAGTGTTTCCATAATTGTGCCATCACCATCGGCTGTTAAGTCGGCATAGTGACTGGCGTTTAATGCGACTTTAGCTTGAGCTTGCGTTGAACTTAGTTGTGCTCTCGCCGTATCTGCTGCTGCCTTAATCTGATCATAGGCGGAAGCAGATATAGCCCCACTTCCACGCAAATCACGATATCGAGCTTCGTCTTTTTCTGCTTGTTCAGCACGTGCTTTGGCTGCACCTACAGCTTCTTGCTGAGCTTTGGCAGCAAGTTCCAAATCAACCGGATCAATACGCATCAGTAACTGTCCGCGTTTTACCGTCTGACCGGCTTCAACAAACCGTTTGATTACTTTGCCAGAGACACGAAAACCAAGATCACTTTCTACCCGTGCGCCTATCGTGCCTGTAAATGCTCTTGAGTCAGAAGTAATTTCTTCTTGCACAGTTGCGACTCGTACTAATGGTGCCGAAGTACGGGGGTCAGATTGTGTATTTTCAGCACAACCTAGCAAGAAAAAAGGAAATAAATATATTGCAGCAAATGGAATAAGGCGACGATAACGCATATTAGAGTCCCCCCCTTGAAGAAATTAATCAGGAGACTCATTTTTAATCAAGTGACCAATTTAGTCAATAGTCACAAATTTATTATGGCGATAAACTTCTCAGCACAAGACTAGAAAGCAACACTGGAGCATCAGCGTTATATGAAATACTATGTTGTAAAAGTAATGGATGTAGATAAGGTCTCATAACTAAATAAATAGCCTTAACTGCTTCATCAATAGGTGTTTTTCTTTCAAAATCACCAGTTTGACGACCTTCTTGAATAATATTTTGTAGTACTTTAAGAATTCGATTTTCATAAGCGACCGCAGCATCCCATTTCTCAGAGGCTGCAGAAACTGCAATTTCATAGAGCTTACGATCTTGAGAAAATAAACGAAGGCTCCCTTCCACAATTACTTTAAAAAGCACTCTCAATTTTTCAGCAGGATATTCAGCTTCTTGAATGGCAGCATTAACTTCATCTTCAATTTCACGCAAACAATTGGCACAAATCATCTCGCCAATTGCCTGTTTAGATTCAAAAAATTTATAAATATAAGCTTTAGAAAAGCCTATAGATTTTGCAAGATCAGAAACTGTAGTTTTCTCATAACCATAGCGGCTGAAATGCTCTGTAGCAGCAACCACGATTTGGTCCCTTACCTCATGATCTTCCGGTCCTCGCTTTGAAACAGGATAACTACTTTTTTCTTTACTCATATTTTCAATTTAAACCTTTGTGTGAAAGTTGTAGTTTAACTCTTGACCCCTGATATTGACAACAAGTGACTAAATTGTATTATAGTCACAATTAAGCCATTGTTCAAAATCTCGCCTTGGGGAAAATATGTTATCTAGATCTATCGTTCTCCTACCAATACTCACCAGCATTCTTGCTGCTTGTACCGTAGGTCCTAATTATAAACGTCCTAGCATATCTCTACCCGAGCAATATCTTGGCGCTCCCTTAAACTCACCAAGTGACGAAACCAAAGCAGATATTGAAGTATGGTGGAAAAGTTTTAATGACCCCCAACTTACTCGATATGTCACATTAGCATTAAAACAAAATCTGGATCTGACCCAAGCATATACCCGTGTGACTCAAGCTCAAGCAGGCTTATCGGCAGTCAATGCTTCTTTACGCCCAATAGGTAGTGTTGACGCACAAGCAGCTAAAGCTTACCAATCCGTTGAAACTCCACTGGGGCAAGTTTTAAATTCAATACCTAATTTTGACCGACATGGTAGTTCTTATGAGGCAAACCTAAGTGCCACTTGGGAATTAGATATTTTCGGAGGCCTTCGAAGAGACCGTGAAAGTGCTCTAGCAAACTATCAGGCTTCGAATGCAGGAGCATCAGCAGTTCGTTTAATGGTCGCAGCGCAAACAGCAAATCTTTATATTAATATTCGAGGATTACAATCTCGATTAGACATTGCCCAGCAACAATTACAAACGCAACAAAAACTTCTTTCAATTATTCAACTTTTATATAGCAAAGGATTGGCATCTGAATTTCAGGTCAAACAAGCTAAAGCGAATGTTGCTCAAATTCAAGCTGTAGTTCCCGCACTTGGAATGAATCTAGACATTGCCATGAATGCACTTGACGTCATGCTTGGAACCGTACCAGGAACTCACCGAGCTGAACTAGCAGAACTAAAACCAATTCCTGTTATTCCTAACATTACAGAAACAGGAACAGGAACACCCCGCGATCTTTTACGTAGACGACCAGATCTCATCATGGCTGAAAGGCAACTGGCAGCTTCAAATGCACGCATTGGCAGTGCGATTGCAGAATATTACCCAAAGGTTTCTTTAGGCGGTTTGATAGGTAGCGCAACCACAGCAAGTGGAAACTTATTTTCAAGTGGTGCCAATCAGGCTGCTGGCTTATTAGGCTTACGTTGGCGTTTATTTGATTTTGGTCGAATTAATGCAGAAATTCGCTTAGCTAAGGGGCAAGAAGCCGAAAAACTTGCAGCCTACCAATTAGCCGTCTTACATGCAGCGGAAGATGTAGAGAACTCATTATCAACTTTATCTAAAAGACAAGAACAACTTGTAGCACTTCAAGATGGTGAAAATGCGCTACACCATGCACAGAAAATCGCTTTAATTGCCTATCAAAAAGGAATTAACAGTCGAATAGAAGTATTACAAGCAGATTCAAATACTTTGCAATTCACAGATAGAAAAGTACAGGCACAAACCGATTCAGCCCTTGCTGCCGTAGCAGTTTATAAATCACTGGGTGGTGGCTGGCAACCCAATGATTATTAATATGAAATTTCAAAAATTTAAAATCACTGAATGAGATGGTGGATTACCTCATACCTACAGGAGCAATGATTTCATTTCGATTAACCAAATTCTCTAGGAAACATAAACACAAAATGTCCAACAAACATTTTCACTTCAAGGAAAGACACAAATGAAATTTAAAACATTCGGTACAGTAATTATTTTAGTAACTTTACCAATGACGGGGACCTTGGCTGCATCTCTAGACCGCTCAGGTCAGTCTATCTCTGCATTCTTGCAACCAGGTAATTACTTTGAAGCGGGTATTTCTATATTAGATCCAAACGTTTCAGGTAAAGTGCGTAATGAATATTCACCAAATGCAACTCCACCAAACGTGATTGGTTTACAAAATACAAATATTAGTGACATGGGGGATGATTATTACTCCCCTAGCGCTGCGCTAAAGCTACAAGTAACAGACAACTTCTCTTTTGGTCTAATTTATGACCGACCATTTGGCGCAGATGTTACTTACTCGCTCTCTGACCCAGCATCAGCTGCTGCAGGTGGCTTAGGACTATTTCACAATGGTACAGAGTCACTGGAAGTTGAAGTAAAAACCCAAAGTATTTCAATGTTGCTTGGCTACCAACCAAATGAAAATTTTAATTTTTATGCAGGTCCCGTTTACCAAACAATTGAAGGTGATGCTCAATTTCGTGGCTTAGCATTTGGCGGGAATAACAGCTTTGGTGGATATAATCTCAACATTAAAGAAACTGACGGTGTTGGCTGGTTGGTTGGTATTGCATATCAAATTCCAGAAATTGCATTAAAAGCATCTGTTACTTATCGCTCTGAAATTGATCATGAAATGACAATTAATGAGAGTTCTATTGCAACGTTAGGGCAAAATATTGGCACTTTTATTAATATGAATAATGGCTTGGAGCAAACAAAAATTACTACGCCTCAATCTGTTAATCTAGATTTTCAAACAGGTATCATGGCGAATACAGTTGCATTTGCAAATGCGCGCTGGGTGAACTGGAAAGATTTCACAATCCGCCCTTATGCATTCGGTGTAGCTTCAGAAATCGCAGGCCCCTCTGTTGGCAAACCAAATGGATTTGATCTAGCTGCCTATAGTGATGACCAATGGTCAGCAAATATTGGTATAGGCCGTAAATTAAATGACCAATGGACAGGAAATATTTCTGTAGGTTGGGATTCTGGGGCAGGTAACCTTGTGACTGCATTAGGGCCGACAGAAGGATATTGGAATCTTGGCTTAGGTGCTCAATTCAGCCCAACACCACAAACGTTTATTTCAGGTGGGGTAAAATATTTCTGGTTAGGTGATGCCAACTTACAAACTAGTGCGCAATTTAATACACCAAATTATGTTGCGGAGTTTAAAGATAATCATGCCATCGCATATGGATTAAAAATGGGCTATAAGTTCTAATGATTGATATTAAAAAAACATTTAGATGACCTGAGCCCAAAAGTTAGTTGACTTGATTTAAAGGCTTTTAGACTGAGTTCTGTAACGTACGGGTCTCAGTCTATTAAATTTATTCTTTGTTCTTTCACGGTTTTGTCCTGTTTATTAATTACTTTAATTCTTGACCTTAGAAATATTTAGATTTAAGTATTTAAGACTCTCCAATCCTACGTATATCTTATCAGTGAAAGCTCATGGGTCATTTGTGTATTGTTTAGTATTATCAGCACAACTTAACGAAAATAATGGAATTAAATATATTGCAGTAAACGGAATAAAGCACTAAAGCATATGAGAACCAACGTCCTGTAAAATTTTTAAGAAACTATTTAAAAATAACCAAATCAATCATAAGTCACAAACCGATTAAGGCAATAAATTTCTTAATATAAGATCAAAAAGTAGCCTTAATACATTCGTATTGATGATTAATTCTCTATTACAAAATAATGGATATAAATAAGTTGATCACTAGGAAAATCGCTTTGACTGCCTTAGAAACTCAATTCTTTCTTTTACAATAAACAAAACCACATCGTTTTTGCATCATTTCGTGTAATAATTTTTTGTCTTCTTATCTTACAATAAGCTACTGATTACAAATAATAAATTAATTAAATTATATAAATAAGCTCAGAAAAATCTATAGATTTTGCAAAACTAGAAACTGTAGCTTTCTTATAATCATAGCGACTGAAGTGCTCTGTAGCAGCACTTAGGATTTGATCTCTTACCTCATAATCTTCTGGTCCTCCCGTCGGGAGAAGATAACTACTCTTTTCCCGATTCATATTTTTATTTGGCCCTTTTTTGAAAATGACAGTTTAACTCGACCTATTTATTATTGACAAATAGTGACCATATTATAATATAGTCACAATTAATAATTATTCAAAACATTGGATAAATATATTGTCTAAAACTCTCGTTGTCTTACCAATATAAGCTAATGCTTTGCAATTCACGGATAGAAAAGTACAGGTACAAACTGATTCAGTCCTTACTGCTGTAGCAGTTTATAAAGCGAGAATTATTATGCGGGAACAATCAGTACGCCAGCCGTTAAATACACATGATTTAAATCATGCGATCTTAAACGGACCCATTCCCCAAGTAATGCTAAAACTGGCGTTACCAACCATAGCTGTTTTGCTTGTACAAACTCTGATTGGATTACTAGAAACATATTTTGTTAGCTCTCTAGGAACGGATGTAATAGCTGGCGTAGCCGTAGTGTTCCCAATTCTTATGCTCATGCAAATGCTAGCGAATGGTGGATTTGGTGGAGGACTAGCTTCAGCAATTGCTCGAGCTTCTGGAGCAGGTCGATCAGAAGATGCCCAATCCCTTGTCTGGCATGGTGTAATTCTTGCTGGCATTTTGGGAGGAGTTTTTAGTATTGTTATGCTCACCTCAGCCCAGATGATATATCACTTAATGGGCGTTACTGGCTTAGCTTTAGATGCTGCCCTAAAATATTCCAATATTATTTTTATAGGTTCACCCCTTATATGGGCTGTAGCCCTACTCTCAGCCGCATTACGTGGTGCAGGTGATACAAAAACTCCGGCCCGCATAACGCTTCTAGGTGGAGTACTACTTTTACCCCTATCACCTATTTTCATTTTTGGTTGGGGATTCATTCCCTCATTGGGTGTAGCTGGAGCTGGGCTCGCTGTCTTAAGTTATTATATTTTTGCCATCATATGCTTAATTAGGCACATGCGAACAACGCATAGCATTATCAAATTATCGATCAAGCCTATCAATTTTCAGTTCTTCAAAGATATTCTTGGTATTGGTTCACTGTCTGCTATTGGAATAATTCAACTCAATTTAACTGTTGTCATCGTAACAACCTTAGTTGGTCAATTTGGTTCTGATGCAATCGCTGGGTACGGTATTGCTTCCCGACTAGACTACGTGCAAGTTCCGCTTATGTTCGGCATTGGCTCAGCAATCATGACCATGGTAGGTATTAATTATGGAGCTGGGCAATTTCAAAGAGCACGTCGTATCACATGGATCGGGGTTTTTATTACGTTCCTTATCACTGGCTCAATAGGACTTTTCTTTAGTATTTTCCCTTCCATTTGGCTTGGTTTTTTCAGTCATGATCCATCTGTCCTTCAGACTGGAACAAATTACTTGCAGCATGTTGCGCCTTTTTACGGAGCAATAGGTATAGGTATGGCTCTTTATTTTGCAGGCCAAGGTTCAAAACGATTATTAGGCCCCATCTTAGCTGGTACCATCAGAATGATTATTGCAGCTGTTCTCGGAAGTATCGCTGTTCTATATTTTGATGCAAGTTTATCAACTTTCTTTCAAGTTATTGGCCTGAGTGCTTTGATATTTGGTTTGGTGTCCTGCTTGGCAAATTTTATTCATAGATAAAATTGCTCAACTTTCTTAAAGATTTTGCACAAATCTTCTAGAACTACACTCACCTCTTTTGTACCGTTCTAAGGGCAAAACTTAAAAATTTATGGGTGGATTGTTATGGGTAACTGGGTGGATATTTCAAAAGATACCAATACAGGTATTGAAACAATCCGTGCCCATTTTACTGGTCATGCTTATGATCCCCACTGGCATTCGAGCTATTTAATTGGTGTAACTGAATCCGGCATTCAACAATTTCACTGTCGTAAAAAGCAAATCAATAGTCATGCGGGACAAGTCTTTATGCTTGAACCAGAAGAAATCCATGATGGACATGCTCCTGCATCTGATGGCTTTACCTACCAAATGCTCTACCTACATCCAGACTGGTTAAAGCAACGTATCCAAGGTTTATTTCATAATAGCCCTGATCACTACGAGTTAGTGATTGATGCACCATTAAAGTCAGATGAACAGCTCGCTATTATTACTTCTCAAGCATTCCAGCATCTGCACTATAAAGAAATGAATATTGTCAAAGATAATAGTCTAGACCTACTTATTCATCATATCGCACAAGGGAAATGGTTAAAAAAAGCTCACCATTCGTCTTCTACTCACACACCTCGAATCGCACACCAAATCCGAGATATTTTGCATGATCATCTATTTGAAGATATAGGGCTTGAAGACATCGCTCGCATGATCGGCCTAGACCGATACCATATTCACCGCATTTTTAAAGCAACTTTTCATTTAGCACCTCATCAATATCTCATTCAACTCAGACTTACACGAGCGCGTGATTTACTCGCCAGAAGCATATCACCTGCACAAGTTGCTTCAGATTTATGCTTTGCTGACCAAAGTCATTTAAGTCGCTGGTTTAAACGCTGCTATGGTTTAACACCTGCTGCCTATAGAAAAATCTGCACAAATCTTCAAGATTAAAAATCTTAATTATTTCATCTTATCTCTCCCTATTAACTCAAGTAGACAAGATGGAAAACCTCACTGCATTTTCATTATTTGCTATTGTTGCCTCAATTACTCCCGGTCCAACTAATTTTATAATTTTAAATTTAAGTAGCCGTTATAAAATTTCTAAAACGTTTCCTGTCATTTTAGGTTCTTGCATCGGGGCTGCCCTACTTGTGCTCATCGTTGGCATTGGGCTGGGTTCAATCCTTCTGGCTTACCCAATTATTCAAAAAATAATGACACTCATTGGTTTAATCTGGCTCACCTCGTTGGCTTGGAAATTATATAACTACAATCCTATTATTCATTTCGAACAAGACAAAGAAAAAGGTCCGATTGGTTTCATTACTGGCTTTTTTATGCAAGCAATTAATCCTAAAACATGGATGATGGCTTTTGCAGTGATTAGCGTCTACACAAAACAAGGGCAAGATATCTGGATAAATGTCTCAATTTTATCCTTCATTTTTTTCGTTATAGCTATTCCTTGCCTTTACATGTGGGCCTTAGCGGGTAGGCTAAGCAATCGATTATTTTCACAAACAAAGCATATGAACATTTTTAATAAAATGATGGCGCTAACACTACTCATCTCTGTATGGTTGCCCGTCCTATCTACATTTTAATAATAAAAAATCATCGAAACAGGATAAGGATATCTACTTTTTAATATATAAATTAGGTCATATAAATTTTTATTATTAATTTTCTATATTAAAAACTACTTATTCTTATAATTTCATAAAATAACTTTTTAATGACTACTCATTTAATGACCTAATATTTTTTATTTTGAGGAACATGCTCTCTAAAACACATGTTACTTTTTGTTATTTATGTAAAACTCAACCTAACAACAAAACCAAATAAATCATTGTTAAATATAAATTTATATTAAATATTATTCTGTAAATTTTGTCTATTTTTTGAACAAATGTAGGTAATTTCTCACAACCATGTAAGCCAAAACCTACATCATAAGCAATTGTTTTTCCTATAATTAATTTCAGTACATATAAGCACTCTTTACTATTAAATAGAAAGCTGAATATTAATGAAGAGATCTGGAGAATCGGTAACATTATCTTTATTAATATAAAAACTCCTAATAATAGAAAAAGAATCTCAAAAATTTAATATGTACTATCTTTCCTCTGAAAACAGAGGAAAGATAACTTTTTAATCATCAGATAGGATATAGAAAATGTTTATTGCAAAAAATATATTTGTATATTTACTATCAATGTTAGCTTTATGCTTACTGATTATTTTCTTTAACTACCTAGGAATGAACGAAACAACCAACCTTCTACTCTCTTCTACACTTTTTGGAATATTTATTACTTGGTATTTCAAAGGTAGTGGACTATGTCTCGCCTTATTTAGCTTTTTTTACTGGGCGATGTTTGTTATTAGCCAAAGTTTAGAAGTGATATGGATGCTCACAAGTTCAGTTATTGTCTATCTTGTTATGACTAAAATCATTCCTAAACTCAAGACTATCCATATTGGGGTGATAGCCAAATAGCTAGAAAGGGTTCACCCCACGCTTAATCATACCTACTTTCCTAACTGTATTAATTTTGATTTGCTCAGCAATTAATAATTCATTTAAGAAATTTTTTAAATTCTGCTCATCAAGACGAATGGGATTAAAACTAGTTTCTCCCATACTTAAAAAGAAAGATTCAATATTTGTATTACGCTGTACATATTTCATTGACCAACGCTGAAAAGAATTCTTCTCAATGGAATATGTACATAGCCATTTAACATTGTAGTGTCTCTGATCATTTTTAATTTTTTCAAATAATCTTTCCACTAATTCTTGTTCACCCTCTAGGCATTGAAAGAAAGCATTATCGGCATAATAGAGCACACCACAAATTTGATTCAAGTCATTGAAATTTCGAGCTTCTGTTAGGATATCACGTAAATCTTGCAGTAAATCTTCATTTTTTTCGTTTCGTTGGCTGGCATAACACAGTCGAACGTTCATTAACAATTCCGTGAAATATAAAATTTCTTTATCTAAAGATTTTCCAATCTAACATATCTATTCCTGATAATTTATATTTCTTCATACGCTAAGCATTAACAAATGACTGATTAGTGATTAGTGATTAGTGATTAGTGATTAGTGATTAGTGATTAGTGATTAGTGATTAGTGATTAGTGATTAGTGATTAGTGATTAGTGATTAGTGATTAGTGATTAGTGATTAGTGATTAGTGATTAGTGATTAGACTTACATACTGGATAGAAAATAAAAAGCCCTCTTATAGAGGGCTTTTATAGCATTTAAAAGAACAACAGAATTTCTTTTAAACGACTAAAATAAAAAAAAGCACTAAAAAGTGCTTTTTTTCTTACTGAAATATTATTGTGGAATAATATTTACAGCATTTGGGCCTTTTTGCCCTTGAGTAACAGTAAACGTTACACGTTGACCTTCGTGCAAAGTTTTGAAACCTGAACCAGAAATTTCTTTGAAGTGAGCAAACACATCTGGACCATTATCTTGTTGAATGAAACCGAAACCTTTAGTTTCGTTAAACCATTTTACTGTACCACTTACTGTATTAGACATGATATATCCTACTGATTTCTAATATTTTAGTATCATTTAATAATGACACTAACATAACTTTGAAAAAAGAATAACAAATTGAGTTAAGATCTTAAAAAACGAAGGATTATGACTAAAACTACGATACTTTAAAGAAGATTTACTAACAAGACTTTTTTCTAGTTAAGAGCATGATACATGAAATAATTTTCTATTCAAGCTTTTTATGAAAAAAATTTTATAAATTATAATAAAAAACAGAAAAACAATAACTTAACAGAGTAGCTAAAAAATTAGTATATTCCCTACTTAACCAACACCTTACGTCTGATTAGATAAAATATCGAAGAACAGAAAGATAACTGTTTATAACTTATCAAGTGGCCGATGAAAATATGAACGAAAACTTGAAATAATTTAACCTTTAAAAAATTCAGGCAATAAAAAAACTCCTAAAAAGGAGCTTCATTTTTAAATCATTGGCAGAGGATCAAGGACTCGAACCTTGACGAACGGTTTTGGAGACCGTCATGCTACCATTACACCAATCCTCTATGTTTATGATTAAATAACTAATGATTTAATCATAAAAAAAGCAAGAACATCGTCTTGCTTCCTTTAATGGTGGGGGCGAAGAGACTCGAACTCTTACACCTTGCGGCGCTGGAACCTAAATCCAGTGCGTCTACCAATTTCGCCACGCCCCCATCTGGGACATTTATTTAAAATAAATGTGGCAGAGGATCAAGGACTCGAACCTTGACGAACGGTTTTGGAGACCGTCATGCTACCATTACACCAATCCTCTTCCAAGATTTAGATGACTTAACATCCAAATCAACTTTAAGACTTAACTTAAAGTGGTGGGGGCGAAGAGACTCGAACTCTTACACCTTGCGGCGCTGGAACCTAAATCCAGTGCGTCTACCAATTTCGCCACGCCCCCGATGGCTGTGTATATTAGCGATAAGATCTAACAGTGACAAGTGTTTTTTTTCTAAAAAAAACTGACCGTGTAAATTGTATACAGATACTAGATCAATGATTTTTATAAGTTTGAATGTGCTTTTAAACAATTCAGCGCTTCAAACGCGTTTGCGAACCTATTTTTTTGTTGTTTTTGCAATAAACCTGAAAGGAATGGATAAAAATTCATAAACTGTGTTGGTAATTGAATGGTTAAATTTTGGCAATGCAATACTGCCCAATCATAGTAATTCCCTGCTTCTAAGCGAGTTTGGGCTAACCATTCATACAAAACAATTCCAAGTGCATATAAATCGCTTTGTACACTCTTGCCATGACCTTGATAGAGTTCAGGTGCCATATAACGTGGTGTTGCATCCATCACTGAATCTGAACTCATCAAAAGTCGGGCTTTCTCAAAATCAATCAAGTAAGTTTTTTGATCAAACTTTCGAAAGTGTTCTCTTTTAATATCTCCATGAATCCAACCCAATCTATGAAGTTCAGCGAGCTTATCTAGCGCGAACCAAATCGTATGGTACACATCTGTTAAATGAGTTTCATAAGGCAACGAACCAAACCACAAATCAGTATCAGGTAAAATTAAAACCTCACCTAAAGAATGGTTTAATTGAGGAATGGTACTAACTTCGATTAATTTATAGGGTAAAAGCCACGCAGGTTTCTTGTGATTAATTTCTTCGTAAAACAATTGTTCATGTATGAAATCTTGCTCACTTTGAACATACGTTTCAGGCAAATGATATTTTAACCAGTAGTTTCTAGCATCTACAGAACATGTCCATAGATGCCGTCCTAAAGCTGAACTTCTGGGCTTTGTAACATATGTTAAGTTTTCTATATGAGAAGCAAAATCATGCTTCAGCATAGTACGACTCTGGCTGTTGTTGCTTTTCTTCAAAACGCAAAACTTCTAAACAATGCTGAATCGTCTTGCCAATACGAGCATGGGTCTCAATCGAAGAAATTTTTGGCCAAGTCGCGCGTTCCCCTTCTCGTTGCAAACGTTTAAACAAATGTGGACGTGGGTTTTGCAAAGTATAGGTATAGTGACTCAAGCCATATTTAGCAATAATATTAACATCACCATAATAACGCTGCCCCATTACGCCATATCCATGATCGAGTAATCTCCTAATCGGAGATATAGAGCCAAGTCTTTGACGGGTAAAATCCATAATTCCCATCGACAGCACTTTACCTTGACGTCTTAAAATACGTTCTGGCCAGCTTAAAACATCCTTACGAAAACGGTCAGCATCATTTTGCATAAAGGGCACAATATGCGGGTTAACCTGACTGGCGATGGTGTAGTTCAAATTATATAGACGCGCCATTCTTTCTTGCGGAAAATCATTTCTTACACTGCCATCAACCCATTTTGTATTTGCCATATAAGGTGTATGTTCACCGTCATAACGTTTACTGGTTAAACGCACTGGTGGAAATAATACAGGTACAGCACATGAAGCCAACACAGCACTCCATACCAAAACGTTAGGGGTCATAATGGCATTCATAATTCGCGGGTTTTCTGTTGCATCATAGGGCGCAACCGCAACATTAATATTTAAACCAGATTTTTTGAAAGCTTCCTCAAAAGTAAGATCACCTAAGTTTTCAACAAGGAATTTTTTCAAATAGTGCACATCGGCAATCCCACCATTTCCTTTAATGAGTTCACGAAGTTTTCTAAAATGAAAAGCATCACTAAAGAATTGTTCTCCATTTAATAAATTTTGAACATCTTCACTGGCAGAAGTTCCAAGCATACCTGTCATAATTGCCCCTGCACTTGAGCCAGACAACACTTTAGGCATTAAATCCTGTTCAATTAAAGCTTTACACACCCCTGTGTGAAAAAGACCTAAAGTCGCTCCACCCGAGAACATAAGAGCCGGTTGTCCATATGCTTTTTCACAATTTTCAAAAAACTCAATTTTTTCTTTGCGTTGGAAAGTAATACATTCACTTGAAGCTATATAGGCCAAGCTTTGGCTAACTTCTTCAATATAGTCTTCAATTAGTTTTTTTGTGCCGACATGCGTTGCGGCAAAAAGCATTGGGTGACCAATGTTTGCAATATCATAGGTTAGGCCTTCTTTGAGTAAATAAATGAGGTCTAGCGTTCGATGTTGCTGGCGGTATCTTTTCAGTAAGGTATATCGATAAGAAATGAGCTCTGCATCGAAATAAGGTGAACTATTATCGAATTTCCACTCTTGCACCCCTGTTTCTTCATCTAGTTTTAATGCAAAAGACTTCCACTCTTCATAAGATTCAGCCATGTCTAATTGACGTTGTAATTTTTTGATACGGTAAGCCTGATGCGGATTCATATCACTTCGTATTTTTTCAAACATATTTCGTCCTCATCTTCACAGATGATTTTACTGAATAGACATGACCACACTATGCGCGGTCTGAACATTTCAATCAATTGCAAAACCGATAAACTGTATAGCAACAACTTTTTTGTCAGCCTGTTAATTTCGGTGTTAGTATCCTAGTAAATTACTGTTTAACATGATTGACTTACCATGGCTACCATTGATTTACCAGACAATTTAGTTCAGACATTATCACTTGTATTAAATCAGTTACAGCAGGTCTTACCTGAACCTAAACAAGAAACAGATTTTACTGCCCCTGCCTTTAGATGGGAAAATCAGCAACTTAAAGCCATCCATACCCCAAAGAATATTTATTTAGATGACTTAAAAGGCATTCAGCGCCAAAAAGAAAAAATCATTCAAAATACTTTGCAATTTTTAAATGGCTTACCAGCAAATGATGTTCTTCTAACTGGCTCACGTGGTACAGGAAAATCATCTATTGTTCGTGCTTTATTGACTGAATATGCCCCTCAAGGGTTACGTTTAATTGAAATTGAACGTGATGACTTGGCAGATTTACCTAAAATTCAAAAACTCATTCAAAATCGACCTGAAAAATACATCGTATATTGCGATGACTTGGCTTTTAATGCTGAAGATGAAAACTATCGTAGTTTAAAAAGTGTATTGGATGGCTCATTACAATCTGGTGCGAGTAATTTTATTATTTATGCGACCAGTAACCGTCGCCATTTGTTACCCGAATTCATGCATGAAAATACACCTGTAACCAAGGTAGATGTTCCTCAATATACTGAACTACACCCTCAAGAAGCGATTGAAGAAAAGATCTCTTTGTCAGATCGTTTTGGTTTGTGGTTATCTTTTTATCCAATGGATCAGAATTTATATTTAGAAATCGTAGAACATTATATTCAAAAGGCAAATATGCCTTTTAATGATGAAGTTCGTGCCGAGAGTTTACGTTGGTGCCAAATGCGTGGTCAGCGCTCTGGCCGTGCTGCTTACCAGTTCTCAAAGCATTGGATTGGTTTAAATGGGTTAAAACAGTTGTCTAACAATTAAACGACGAATGTCCCGCAAAGCCTTAGCTTTGGCCTGAAAACCGCTTAGATTTGGCAGTTGTTTTCCATAACCTAAAACAAAGATAGTCCTATCCTTATTTAGGTTTATATATGAAAAAACAATTGCCAAAAATTTCTATAGGCAGCAAAGTCCTCGGTAAAAGCTTATTGCTCGCGCAAGGTGCCTTGGATCAAGCAGAAAAATACTCAACTCTTCCTTTTACTCAGTCTCATATCATCCAACCTCGAGTTGACGAAAAATATTATAGCTGGACACATTACGGTATCTTTTTTCCCCTTTTACCCGAACCGCATCGTTATCTAAACATTATGATTTTATTAGGTACGCCCGGTGCGCTAGCCTTTGATCATGACGACATAATTAATGAAGACCCCAGAAAAACAGCCACGCTCTTTTCAAGTACTGCCGCGGTTGAGCAAGCTTTGCTTAAGGCGTATATCATTCCAACAGAGACACAAATTAATAAAGATGGAAACTTAATAGAACTAGGCAAAGAGATTTCAATTCAAGGAAAATTCCCGCAATTTCATATCCATGGACATTATGATGGGCTTGATTTCGACTTTGATATTGATGTTACAACACATGTTTCATGGTTTATAAAAACACCAATTTATGATCATTTTAGTTTATTGGCAAAGTTTAAAGGCTTTTTAAGTTATCAAGCAGAACGCATTGAAAGTGAAGGACTCTGTACGTATGAATATGCACGAGCAGCTGGTCCACATAGTCTCATAAACAAACTTCTTCCTGACGCTTATAAACTGCCGCTTGATTTTTTTACTTATCAAATTATTAATTTAAACGAGACCACTCAACTTCTTCTTACTAAAGCAGATATTGCAGGACAGACGGTCGCTTACACCCTCCATATTAGATATCTTGATCAGCCAGCTGAAATTTATACAGATGTTAGCTTTGACGTTATTTCTCATCAAGTCGATGACTACATCTCACCGACTGGAGAAAAAATGCGACTTCCGAAATACTTTTCGTGGATTGTTCGAAATGAGAATAAACAAATTATTTTGAATATTCAGGCAGAAATTGACTGCCCATTCCGCTATGGTCATGGGCGTGGTTATGCTAGTGGCTATAAATTTACTGGTAATTACTTCGGCAATGAAGTTCAAGGCCGTGGTTATATCGAATACATTGATATCGAAGACCAAGAAGCTTTTAAATAGGAATACTTTTACTCAGGAATAGTGAGTTCCGTCATTGGCCAACGTGGTGTCGTGGTTACAGCCAAACCATCATGTTGGCCTGCTTTTAACCGTTGATAACCAGCAAAAGCAATCATTGCACCATTATCAGTACATAAAGCAGGTTCAGCATAGTAAACTTGTGCCTTAATTTTACCCAATGAAGTTTCCAACTGTTCACGTAATCGTAAATTTGCGCTTACGCCACCTGCGATAACTAAACGTTTCAGTCCAGTTTGCTTTAGAGCTTTTACTGATTTTTTTACCAAGGTATCTACAATTGCTTCTTGGAATGAAGCTGCAATATCCGCATCTCGGTTTTCACCATTCAATTTTTTCAATTGCACAGAAACTGCTGTTTTTAAACCACTAAAAGAAAAATCTAAACCTTGGTGAAGCATTGGTCGCGGAAATTCAAATGCTGACGGATTACCACTTAAAGCTAATTTTGCAATATTGGGACCGCCTGGGTATGGCAAGCTCATCATTTTTGCAACTTTATCAAAAGCTTCTCCAGCTGCATCATCAATAGACTCACCCAAGAGTTCATATTGACCAATGCCGTGAGCTGCCATTAATTGTGTATGTCCACCTGAAACTAATAAAGCCACAAATGGAAATTCGGGTGGCTGACTTGAAAGTAGAGGTGCCAACATGTGCCCCTCCATATGATGAACACCAATTGCAGGTTTATTTAAAGAAAAAGCTAAAGTTCTTCCAAATAAAGCCCCTGTCATTAAGGCTCCCATTAAGCCAGGACCACGCGTATAAGCAACTGCATCAATCTCTTGTTTTTTTATTCCACTTTGTTCAAGCAGTTGATTCATTAAAGGAATTAATTTACGAACATGGTCACGAGAAGCAAGCTCAGGTACTACTCCACCATATTCGGCATGAAGTTTAATCTGGCTATAAAGAACCTGTCCCCGCAAGCCGAGTTCGCTATCATAAAGTGCCAACCCTGTTTCATCACAAGAAGTTTCCAAGCCTAAAACAATCATCAAAACTGCCTTTTATATGAGTCAAAATATTGCAATCGCTATTATAGACTTGTGATATGAGTTGTAAATGAGTAAAATACTGACCTTCACTTGTGATCCGGCACAATAGTGTGCTTGATCTTATCCATAATCTAGAGGATTTTACATGCCACAAGTTAAGTTGAAAGAAGGCGAACCAGTTGACGTAGCTATCCGTCGTTTCAAACGTTCATGCGAAAAAGCTGGTGTTTTAGCTGACGTTCGTAAACGCGAATTCTACGAAAAACCAACTCAAGAACGTAAGCGTAAAAAAGCTGCTGCAGTTAAACGCTACCAAAAGAAATTGGCTCGCGAATCTGTACGTACTACTCGCCTTTACTAATTAATTTGTGATTGACTGCTGAATTATGACTACTTTAAAAAACCAAATTACTGATGCATTAAAAACTTCTATGCGTGCCAAAGATATGGCAACAGTGACGGTTTTGCGTAGTCTACAAGCAGCAATTAAGCAAATCGAAGTCGATGAGCGCATAGAGCTTGGCGACGCTCAGGTTCTTGCGGTCATTGAAAAGCAAATTAAACAACGTAAAGAATCGATCAAAGCCTTTGAAGGTGCTGGTCGTGATGATTTAGCTAGTAAAGAACAAGCCGAAGCTGAGATTTTATCTCAGTTTCTACCAGAAGCTATGACTGAGGAAGAGCTTGATTCTCTCATTGAGCAAACGATTTCTGCTCAAGAAGCAACTAGCATGAAAGATATGGGTAAGGTGATGAATTCTCTACGTCCGATCATAGCCGGGCGTGCCGATCCTTCTATCGTTTCAGCAAAAATTAAAGCTAAATTAGCTTAATCTCTTCTCTTAAAATTTTATATTCCTTCAAACCAAAATTCCTTTTAGTTTGTGCATATTTGCATATCTGAAAAATTTAAAAGATATATTTTTAGATTTTCATTCGTCGCTCATCTTGCATTTGTTTTAATCTGCTGTCTATTCTAGCCGACATTGCTTGATTGTCTTTTGCCAATCGCTGAGCATGCAACATCGATTTAATTGCATTCTCTTCACTCCCCGACCAATATTCAGCTTCCGCCCGATAGCGTAAAACATTAACTGCTCTCAACTTTCCTGCTTTATCCAAATTCGCAGCTTGCTGTAAAAATTGCCAACCTTGTATATCTCTTGGGTTTTTATTAATAAATCGCTGAACAAGCGTTTGAACTTGTGCAAATTTTCCTTGACGTAATAGCACTTCAGCCAATTTATAGCTAAAAGCTCTATTTTCAGGCATAGTCATTTGTGTAGAAGCAATTGAAGTATAGGCTTGATCCAGCTTGTTTTGCCCTAGATAAATATCTGTCTGCAATAGCGCAACAAGAGGTTTCCCGCTAGATTTGGCTTGATCTAAGGTAGACTGTGCCTGTGCATAATCACCTTGTTTTACGTAAAAAGCCGCCAAAGCAATAAGACCAGCAATATTTTTTTGAGAGGCCAAACTCTGTAGTTGATTTTCAGTAGCCTGATTTGAAACCACCATTGTGTACCATTTTAAAATTTCAAAATCGGCATCATATATACGATTTTTGACTTTAGGCATCTGGTTCGCACGAAGTCGAGCTTCACTCATGCGCTCAGTCGTCAATGGATGAGTCAACCAGAAATCTGGTAAAAAACTTACCCGACTCGTCGCACGGTGCATTGTTTCAAAATAGTCTGCCATACTTTGAGGGTTGTAACCCGCTGCATACATATATTGCATGCCAATACGGTCTGCTTCACGCTCCTGATTTCGACTATATGTTAACTGGCTATCCATTAGTGCAGCTTGTGTTCCCAACATCACTGCTGCCCCAGCATCTCCACCGCCCTGTGCAGCGATTGCCACACCTGCCAAAAGCCCAGCCAAACTTAATAAAGTTTGCCCCTTAAAGGCTTCCTCTGAACGACTAAAATGTCTTTGGGATACGTGTGCAATTTCATGCGCCATAACCCCAGCAATTTCATCAATATTGCGAGCTGAAGCAATAAGGCCAGTATTAAGCGCGAATAAGCCACCCGGAACAGCAAATGCATTGATTTGTGGATCTTTAATTACAACTAGACCAATAGGCTGACCAAGTTGAGTCTCACTCAAAATACTTGAAAATACTTGGAAAAATTGATCTTCGAGCCAGATATCTTGGAGAACTGGCATTTGTTTATGAACTTCACGGAATACTTTTTCACCAATAAATTTTTCTTTTTGCTGATCAAGCAAACCTATCCCACTTCCAATATTTGGAATTTCCACCTGATTCGCAGATGACCGAGGGTCGAAAGACTGTGCATACGCAGCATTTGCTATAAAAGTCGCACTTAAAATAACTGGCAAAAATCTCAAAAGTTTTTCTCTATTAAAATTAAACCATAAAAAAGTCTACTGATGTGAACCATAAAAAATGATGTTCAATCAATAGACTTTTACTATATCACTGGAAATCGACTAGTTTTGCAATGAAGTGTTATTCATCACTTATATAAAGTTTGGGTTTACCAGATATCTAGGTGTTTTATCCTCTAAAGCCTCAACCAGATTTTTATAGGCAAGATTTGCCATTTTTTTACGGGTTTCAGCAGTAGCTGAACCCACATGAGGTAAAGTGACTACGTTCGGCAATTTAAAAAGTGCTGAATCTTGTAAAGGTTCTTTTTCATACACATCTAAACCAGCAGCAAAGATCTGATTTTGCTGCAAAGCCTCAATCAAAGCTTGCTCATCAACTACCGAACCGCGCGCAATATTAATAAAAATAGCGTGTTTTTGCATAAGCTCAAATTGAGCTTTGCCCATTAAAGCTTTCGATTCGTTATTTAAATCAACTGCGGTTACTACAAAATCAGACTGTTGTAGTAATTGATCCAAACCAAGATATTGTGCGTTTAATGGCTCAGCTAATTCAGGCTTTTCACGACGATTATGGTAAACAATATTCATGTTAAATCCATAAAAACCACGTCGAGCAATTGCAGCCCCAATATTGCCAAGTCCAATAATTCCTAGTGTTTTTCCAAAAACATCTAAACCGAATTGCTGAGGCCCTACAGTTCTTTTCCATTCACCTTGCTTTGTCCAATGATCAAGAAAAGGAACTTTTCTAGCAGCGCTTAGTAATAATGTAAAAGCAAGATCAGCTGTTGTTTCTGTTAAAACATGAGGCGTATTTGATAACCAGATTTTTCTTTGATTTAAATAAGCCACATCATAATTGTCATAGCCGACCGTTACAGATGAAATAATTTTTAGTTTTTGGGCTGGTGCAAGGTTATTTTCATTCAGTAACCGTCCTGCACCAATCATCCCGTCAGCATCTACAACGTGTTGTCGTATTTGTTCATTAATATCACCCAGTTTTGGGTTAAGAACTACAACATGATAATTCTGTTGTAATCGAGACAAAATTTCTTCATCAATTTGGCTAAATACTACAACTTTTTTCATGTAAATCCCTGCTACTCGTTGTTATCTTGCATTAATTTCCATAACCTTTTTTTAAGGAGTGGTTTCTCCAGCATTTCTTTTAAACTTGCTAAATAAATAATATCCGCGTGTTGAATATAAGAACAGTCACCAAGACACAATATCTTTTTCTCTGATGCGACAGCATCTAAAAAGCCTTGTATATATGAACTGGCACCCCGCTGATCTTGATAAGTCGCTAAAGGGAAAGGCCATTTCAATTCAGCATATTGCCCTATTTTTGCTTTTTGTATGTTGCTCCAAAGCTGTTTTTCTTCTTCGCTTAAATTCGTAACATCTAAAAAAATTACACATTTTTCAAGAGAAAAAGCCTGCAACTCAAATGATGCAATCTTAACTACAGGCGCTTGCACCTCATTGTGAGGTGCTATAACGGGCTGAATATCTATTGAAACTGGCGCCACAATTTCAGGTTCAACTTTTGGAATCTCGTTGATTTGTGGCTTTGTAGGCTGCTCAAGAAAGACTGGTTCTACAGAAGGCAATATAATCGGTTCAGGTTCTTCAACAACATGATCTCGCCAAAGGCTTTGAGCATTATTTTTTTGGCACACCTGTGTCTTAGGAATCCATAAATCAATTCCTAAAGTTGCCAGTATATTTCTTTGCTGCCCAATCATGTTTGAATCAATACCTCTACTCAATCTACATTCTAACGGGCTTCAGTTTTTTTTTCAGTGTTTTATTTCGTTCAGCTGTTTTTATAATCGTAGATGTCTTTTAAATAATCATAACACTATTTCTTTTTTGCATTTGCTCAACAATTTCTTCTGTCTCAAAGCCGAAACGCCAATAAAGCAATTCAAGTACATCCAACTCATCTTGAGTAATAATGCGATCGCTCCACAAGCACATTTCCGCAATCGCTAAAATACTCAGACGGTCACGTAACAATAAACCCGCAATATCATTTAAAATTTCAGCAAGATCTAAAGGCTCATCCGAAATTTCATCATAAATATTCATTTCATCAGGATTGAGCAAAGAACGTAAAATACGATCACGGACTTCTAACTGATTTGGGCTATTAATTTGTTGAACATGAAGTAAAGCATCAACCAAGCGAACAATTTGGGGTTTTACTTCTTCAAATGCAGTTGGTAAATGCAGCGGCATCAAATTCAGTTCATATTTAACCCGTTCTAACAAAAGTGCATCCAGCAACCCAATCTCGCCATCTTCTTGAATAATGAGCGCCAGTTTTGTGAGAAATTGCCGCGCAATACTTGCTGGCATATGTCCAATGTTTTTACAGGCATCATGGAATATCTGAATATGAATACGACCATCCAGATTTAATAAAGCATCGATAATGGCATGGCTAACTGGCGCATCTTTAGGGATGAATTCTCGATATTGACGAATCATCAAAATAGCCACCATTACTTCACGTGACCCTGTAGCTGTTTGTAGCGCACGCTGAATTAACTCAGGGCGCTTTTTATTGCGACGCACATCACTACTAAGAGGCTTAATCGCATCATTTAGTGCAAAACTAATAGGTGACAATCTTAGTAAAGGCAAGGGCTGTGGAGATGACCACGGAATATAAATCTCTTTTTCAGATTCTTCTAAAAAATGAAATAAGCTAAATAACGGACGGTTACGTAGTTTTTTCAAATTTTCTAATTGTAAATCTTGTAGCAAAGTCGGGTTTAATTCATAAATGCGTTCACGAATACTCGGATGAATATTCATCCAGCTTTGAGGGCTCAGTGAGTTTGCAAAACACATATGCGCGATTGATTCGGAATAAGCACTATGAATTTGAGAACCGGAATGATGAACATAAATACGCAATAAAGTCTGGGTATTCGCACTATTTTTTAATAATCGTACTGTTTTTTGGTCATTACGAAATGTGCGACCACTCAAAGTTAAATACTTAATGAATCGAGTGATCAATACCCCAAGGCTACCCGCCAACCAAATTACCCCACCCACCGCAACAAAGACTGTTTCAAATTTATGTTTATAACCAGGGCTATAGCGTTTAAAACCCTGTTTCGCTAATTTACTACCCCACTGACTAAAGGTTGTTAATCCACTATATAGAATCTTTAATTTAGTGTTTTCAACTGCTTCACCCGATAAAATCTGATTAAACTCATGACCTAATAAGCCATATAGCTCAAGTTTATCCAGATTCTGCAAGGCTCCCCACGTCAAAATAATCACAATATCTTTAGGGTGAAAACCTGCTGTGAGTGCATTGACTCCGACCTCATCAGGTAAAACATACAAGGTTGGAACTTTTAGTGAGAAATTCTGCGCCAAATTTTCTGTAATTTTTAATGCCGCAAGTTCTTCTGGGGTACTTTCTTCTTTCACCAAACGGCGTGCTTTAAGTTGTTTCGCTAAAGAATGTCCGCCTTTACGTAGAATATAAAGTTCGGTAACTACCGACCAAACCATAATAAAAAGTAATAGTGCGACAAAATAAGGACTTAAAGTGTGCCACCAAATTGGCTGACTATAATCAAAAAAATGAACGAGCAAACCTAAAATTAAATTTAAAATAAAAATAGTAAGCAGCACAGCAACCAAACACATAGTGATGGACCATGCCATATTCTTATTTTCGATTAGATAGTGGCTTACTTCTTTCAATGTAAATAATCCCAATTACATTGTTAGGTTTCATCATAAAAGAAAAAAGCGGGAAACACCCGCTTTTTTCAGCTATTCCTATTCTTCTTTAATACCTGTTAAATCTACAGAAGCTGCGTCAACATTCACATCAATGTAACCATCTTTTTTCTTTTTAGCAGAATCATTACGCTTCTGCTCCAAATTATTTAGATAAGCACCATCAATATCACCTGTTACATAGATTCCATCAAATACAGAGCAATCAAACTCAGTTAGATCAGGCACTTTGCTAGTACGTACAGCATTTTTCAAGTCTTCCAATTCTTGGAAAACCAAACGATCCGCACCAATAATTTCTTGGATCTCTTCTACGCTGCGTTCTGAAGCAATCAGCTCAGTTTTAGCAGGCATATCAATACCGTAAACGTTTGGATACATAACCTGAGGTGCAGCTGATGCAAAGTATACTTTTTTTGCACCAGAATCACGCGCCATCTGGATGATTTCGTTACAGGTAGTACCACGAACAATTGAGTCATCAACTAATAAAACGTTCTTGCCTTTAAATTCCAACTCAACAGGGTTTAATTTCTGACGTACAGATTTTTTACGCTGTTGCTGACCTGGCATAATGAAGGTACGACCAATATAACGGTTTTTCATAAAACCTTCACGGAACTTAACACCTAGAATATTTGCAAGTTCTAATGCTGAAGTACGGCTCGTATCTGGAATTGGAATAACCACATCAATATCATGGTCTTCACCCCAGTCACGTAAAATTTTATGAGCAAGCTTTTCACCCATTTTTAAACGGGCTTTATAAACTGAAATTCCGTCAATGATGGCATCAGGGCGTGCAAAATAAACATATTCAAAAATACATGGGCGATATTTTGGATTAGCTGCACATTGTCTTGTGAACAATTCACCATCAGCAGTGATAAAAATTGCTTCACCAGGTTCAATGTCACGCTCAATTTTAAAACCAAGCGCTGTAATAGCAACTGATTCAGAAGCGATGATGTATTCCATCTCACCTTGTTCAGTCATACGTGAACCATAAATGAGTGGGCGGATACCGTTTGGATCGCGGAAACCAACCAAACCATGACCGGTAATCATCGCCACTACGCCATATGCACCTAGACAGCGCTCGTGTACACGAGTAACTGTATGGAAAATATCATCTGGTGTAGGGTTTAAAGTACCGTTCTTCTGCAACTCATGCGCGAATACGTTCAAAAGAACTTCTGAGTCCGAATCTGTATTCATATGACGTAAATCTGTTTTAAACAGGTCATCATGAATATCTTCAGCATTGGTTAAATTACCATTATGTGCAAGCGTAATACCGTAAGGTGAGTTCACATAAAATGGTTGTGCTTCAGCACTGCTAGCAGAACCAGCAGTTGGGTAACGTACATGGCCAATACCATAATTACCAAGTAATGCTCTCATATGACGAGTATGAAAAACATCACGCACCATACCGTTATCCTTACGAAGGAAAAGACGGCCTTCATGGCAGGTTACTATTCCAGCTGCATCTTGCCCACGATGTTGCAACATCGTTAAAGCATCAAACAACATTTGGTTCACTGGCGATTTACCGGCTATACCAACAACTCCACACATAGCAACCTCGCAGACAAGCTAGGAATTAATAAAAAGGATTCTTTGTCGAATGGTCGGATCGGTTTTCTAAATCCTCCGATTCGCCCATTGGTTTTGAAGGGGTGCTTGATGCACTACCTCCAGATGTTATTTGATGAAATGCCTCACTTGCTGCATCTTTAGACAATTCGGTAGCTAAAGGCGCATAAGGCAGTAAAAATTGTATAAGTTTGGACTGTTTCCAGTGTGGTGAACTTTCAACCCAAGGCCCTACGCCCTGCATTGTAATCAACACAACCAACAAGCCTTTTAAAGAACCAAAAGCACCACCCGCTAAACGATTTAATGGCCCCAATTTCAGACTTTTCAAGAGGCCATTTAAAAATGCAGTGACGATCCATGTTAAAACAATGATCATAAGTGCGATAAATGCGAAAGCTGCAATTTTTTGAACAACCGGATCATGACTTAAACCTGACATGGACGGCGCAAGAAGGACAGCATATTTTGCACCCATAATTAATGCAATGATCCATCCTACCAAGTTCGCAAAGGCTTTGATAAATCCTTGTCGCAAACCGTTTAGCCCCCCAATGAGCAAAAGTATCAGAATGATGATATCAATTGTGTTCATATTCACTTAAGTCATGGCTGCAACACATTGTTTTACTAATATAGGACCGGTATAAATCAATCCGCTATAGATCTGTACTAGTGTTGCCCCAGCTTGCTGTTTGGCTGCTGCCTGTTCACCCGACAAAATTCCACCCACGCCAATTAACGGGATTTGTCCTTTTAACGTTTGGGCAAATAAACGTAAGCATTCGGTACTTTTTTCAAAAACAGGCGCACCTGATAAGCCACCCGACTCATTACCATAAGGAAGATTTTCTACACCCTCTCTAGATAAAGTCGTATTGGTAACGATTAAACCATCAATTTTAAATTGCAATAATTGCGCTGCAATAAACTCAACATCTTCCGCTGTTAAATCAGGTGCAACTTTTAAAACTAAAGGAACATAATGGTTATATTGCTCGGCAAGCTCAAGTTGTCTTTCTTTTAATGTTTGCAATAATTCAGTTAATGCATCACCACTTTGTAAACTTCTTAAGTTCTTAGTATTTGGAGATGAGATATTAACGGTAATATAAGAAGCGTAATTATAAACTTTCTCAAGGCAAATCAGGTAATCATCAACAGCCTTTTCTACAGGCGTATCTGCATTCTTACCAATATTGATACCTAGAATTCCTTTAAATTTTGAAGCTTTGACATTCTCAACAAGTTTATCAACACCATCATTATTAAAACCCATGCGGTTAATAATGGCTTTCGCTTCAGGAATACGGAACAATCGTGGTTGTGGATTACCCGACTGAGGACGAGGTGTAATTGTTCCAATTTCAATAAAACCGAAACCCAGTCCGGCTAAAGAATCAATATGTGCACCATTCTTATCAAGTCCAGCCGCTAAACCTACCGGATTTGGAAATTCAATTCCCATACAGGTTGTCGGTTTTGATTCTACGCTCTGGCGCAGCAGGCCGAACTTATGTGCTTTATCAAGCATAAATAATGTTAATTCATGGGCACGCTCTGGTGCTAAACTAAACAACATCGGGCGAGCAAGTGAATATAACATACCAATCACAGTCTACTGATTTTAGGTAGGCATATTATAGGCACAGGTAGCACAAAACACCATGCTTAAGAACAGCATATTTTAATATGTTATTGAACCGTCGCTGTTAATTTAATCTGTCCATCACTTGAAACCATTTCCATTTTTTCAATACTTAAGCCCATTTGAGCAAGTTGGGTTAAAAAGTTCGCTAAAATTGCATAATTCTGATGAGTAACAATAATTTGTAACTGCTCACCATTTTGTTGAGAAGTGACTGTTAAGCCTTGTTGCTGAGCTACTCGTTGTATTTTTTCCGATTGGCCTAATTCGAGTTCATTCGCTGGTTTCATGGTAACTGCATTACTCTGCATCCATACCATTAAATCTTTTAAATCATTTAACCGTTTTTGCTGTTGTTCTGCCAAGGAATGCATTTTCCAAAGTGAAGCACCCACAATGGCAACCACAACAAAAATTGTAGTAAAGACTACCATAACCCGCTCACGTACAGTTAAACGATCTAAATATTGAGTGACTTGTTCAATCCACTGGTCAAAGCGGTTTTGCAATTGAGTTATCATTTTCATTATTGTATTTTCACCACCCCAATTGCCCCACCACCATCGGCTTGAACATTACCTAGCTCCGCTTTGAATCCCTGCTGGTTAAGTTGCTGTGTTAAAGCTTGCAAATCATCTGCCGACTTTGCTTTTAATGCCATGGTCAGTGTTGAGGCATCATAAGCTAACTGCTGAGCTAAAATTTGCCTTTGCATTAAAATAGGACCAACACGGCTCAATAAAGAAAGTGCTTGTGTATCACCTTGCTTACTCATTTCTAAATGACTTTTAAAACTACTTCTTATATTTTGTTCAGTTACTCGACCAGATGGACCAAACCAATATTTATATTGCTCTATAGTCTGCTCAGCTGTTTGATTCGCTACATTTCTTAATTTTACCCAACGCAATAAATCATAGCTAAACTGAACCACAATAATTGCTAAAACAATAACAGCACATGCTTTCCAGTACCCAGAAACAGTGTGCTCTTGCCCTTTGGCTTTCGGTAAAACATTAAAAGGATGCTGTTTAGGTTTATCTAAACCCTGAAATTGATAGATAAATTCAGAATGATGCTCGGCATCCGATGCTGCCACCAAACTTTCGAGTTGCTCTGTTGTTAAACCACTATATTGATAATGAGTTTCGACTGATTGAAACTCTAAAAATAATGCTAAATCATCTAGCGAATTACCCACCCATTTACTTTCACGTACAAGTAATTTCTGGTCAATATTACATAAGACCACTTGCTGCTCTTGAGGTTCAGGTAAAATCAGAAAGTCTGGCAATAAAGCAACGAGTTTAATAGGCAGTAAAGCCATTGCATGCTGCCATGTTTCAACTGTTGTTTTTGCCACTCCCAATACGGTTAATTGATCAGCATGAAAATGATGCACTACTTTCATATGATCAATAGGCAAAGTTACAAATTCTTCAAGCAAATATTTAACACCATCTGCCCCTAGTTGCTTGTAATGAGACTTTGCCATGTGCTGCTGGAGTACCTGAGCATGGCGACTAGGGAAAAAGATGACAGCTTCTTTTCCTTGATGTAATTGCAGGTCTTGTATTAATTGATCAAGACTTGCTGCCTGCAACCAGTTTTCTCCGTTAGACCAATGCCATATTCCATTGGTTTCAGGCATCCATAAATACAGCATAATGGGCTAAATGACCTTTTTAATTATATTGTGGGTATAAAACTATTTTTTTGTGTTGATAAACCAGTTGCAATAACAGCCTGATCATAAATTCGAGCTTCGGCAAGTGCAAATGGATTAAAGTTTTCATGTGTCAGTAGTTCAGCAATATGCCCTACCACGTTCATATGACACACGACTACAATTGACTCATAAGGAACCTGAGACAACCACTCAACTGCTTCTTTCGCATTATCATCTGGTTTAATTTTATCGCATAACAACACAGGAACATCTTTAAAATAAGCTTGAATATGCGCCAATGTCTCTTGAGCACGCAATAAAGGACTAACTACAAAAATATCAGGCTTAACAATATCTTTTAAGAATGTTGCTGTTTGCTCAGCTTGAGCATGCCCACGAGCGGTAAGTGGACGTTTAGTGTCATTACCATTCACTGGAGGAGCGGCTTCCCCATGACGAACCAATGTCAGTTGCATAAATATTCCTTGTTAATAATTCTTGCATTATAACCGTAATTTATGACATTTCTTCTTCAGACTTCATGATGAGGTAAAACAAACTCAACATCACTTCGGTGTCCATTTTTCATAAGAGATAAGGCAATATTTAAAGGTGGCGCACCCTCAAAAATAACCTCATATAAGGCATTGGTAATAGGCATATATACGTCTAGTTCTTCTGCTTTACCACGCACCTGAACAATTGTATTAATTCCTTCAGCTGTTTGCCCCAACTCTTTACTCGCTTGGTCAAGTGTTTTACCTGAACCCAAAGCATAACCAATCTGATAATTACGGCTTAAAGGACTATTACAGGTTGCAAATAAATCACCAACACCAGATAAACCTAAGAACGTTAGCGGATTTGCCCCTTGTTTGACTGCAAAACGACTCATTTCGGCCAAGGCACGCGTTAAAATCATACTCTTGGTATTTTCACCAATCTTGTAAGCAGCACCAATTCCCATTGCAACTGCATAAATATTTTTAAGTGCACCCCCTAGTTCAACACCATGCACATCATCACTACCGAAAACTCGGAATAAGGCACTATGAAGAGCATGCTGCACAGCATAACGAACTAATTCAGAATCACTGGCAATAACAGTACCAGATGGCATACCTGCCATAATCTCCTTAGCGAGATTTGGACCAGATAACACCCCATAAGGAACTTCTGGCAATTCTTCACGAATAATATCGCTCATGAAGCTAAAAGTTTTAGCCTCGACGCCCTTCGTTAGAGAGACAACCGCTTGCGCAGTAATAAAAGGCGCAATTTGTTTTAATACATCACGAAATGAATGACTAGGAATTGCCACCAAAATAATATCTCGATCACACACAGCTTGTTCAAGGTCAGACACAGCACGTAATGATGACTCTAAAACAAAGTCTGGCAAATAACGTTTATTAATATGGGTTTTATTGATTTCTTCTGCTGTTTCGGCATCACGAATCCAGATCATGGTGTCGCAACCATTACGTGCAGCTAAATTGGCCATCGCCGTACCAAAGCTGCCTCCACCTAACACAGTAATACGTAATGCTGTTTTTTTATCAACCGCAACAGGTTCCACTAAATCTGTAAACTTAAATTCAGCCATGCTTTATTATCCTATTTCTTACTTTTGAGGCTCGTTAAGCCTGCCAAACCTTTACAAATTCTTTACTTTCAATCTCTGCACGCGGTGCAATCGCTTTAGCTGCTGTGCCCACATAAATAATACCTGAAATTAAATCATGTGGTTGCAATCCTAAATGCTGCTTTAACCAATTTGATTCAACAACCGCGCCACTACGCCACATGGTGGAAAAGCCTTGAACTTGTAAAGACAATAAAAGGTTCTGTACGGCAGCCCCAGTACTTAAAATCTGTTCAAAATGCGGAACCTTAGGATGGTCTTGCAATTGCGTAAGCGCTAAAATGAGTAAAGGCGCGCGAAAAGGATGTTGCTTAACTCGTTCAAGTTGCGCTGAGTCAGTTTCACCCAAATCAGCCAATGCTTTTGCTAAAACCTCACCAAATGCAGCACGTTGTTCAGCCTCGATAACGACAAAACGTGTTGGTTTAAGCCTATGATGGTCAGGAGCAGTTAAAGCAGCTTGAAAGGCCAACTCTAATTGATCTGCATTTGGTGCAGGCTCAATCAATTGACCAATAGATTGACGTTGGTGAATATTCTGATGAATTATCTGTGTTGCTGAATCCGTCATTAATATTGATCTAACTCAAAAAATTCAAAATAGATTAGCATAATCTACAGATAATCCACCATTGTATCTAGAACATAAAAAACAACGAGCTCATGCTTTGACATATTTTTAAGACAAAACATCAAAACTAATACAACGTCTTCAAAGTCAATTAGAAAACTTGTGTTCAAATAGTGAGATCTTTTGACGATTAACGATATTAGGTGAAACATGAAAAAAATAATTTTAGCGAGTGCGTTGAGCAGTGTTGTTTTATTACTAGGAGCTTGTGCCACTACCCCTAAAAACACCTTAGCGGTTCAAAAAGAAAATAATCAATTTGAAGTCACAGGCATTGGTAAAACAAATCTAATTGCAAAAAATAATGCGATTACTGCCGCTCAAAAAACTTGTTCAAAAAATACTACGCCCGTTGTTGTAGATGAAAAAACAACATACAACGGTGTATTAAAAGATGTAGTAAGCGAGAAAACAGGCCAAATGGTCGAAGCAGCAGCTGGTGTGATTGGTACATTAACTGGTAAAAATGCATCTCTAGCAAAAGATGATGATTATCAAACAACACTTACCTTCTATTGCAAAATTAATTAATCAAAAAAAAATCCCAATCAAATGATTGGGATTTTTTTTATTAGCAATAACCCTCTATACGGGTTAATGGCAATTTCTTACCAATTGCTTTTTCAATTTCCGGCAAGTAAAAAGCATCATCTTCTGAAAGAAAACTAATACTTACACCTTGTGACCCAGCACGGCCTGTACGACCAATACGGTGCACATAATCGTCTGACTGCTCAGGTAAGGTATAGTTAACCACATGAGATACACCATCAACATGAATACCACGGCCAGCAACATCAGTTGCGATCATAATGTTATTTTTACCCTGCTTAAACTGGTCTAACATTTTTAAACGTTTATCTTGAGCAATTTCACCTGAAAGCATCCCGACCCGATATCCATCTCTCTTTAAATGGTCATAAAGACGGCGTACTTGATCACGTCGATTAGCAAAAATCATGACTTTATCGATAGGCTCTTCACGCAAAATATCTTGTAGCAAACGATATTTATCTTGTTTAGCTACTACATAAACACGTTGCTCAACATCGTTATTGGTTTTTTGCTCAGGCTCAATTTCAACAGTGATTGGCTCAAACAACCATTGTCTGGCCAAATTAAGCACGTCATAACTAAAAGTAGCCGAGAACATGAGGGTTTGACGTTCTTCCTTACGCGGGGAATAACGCACGATACGTTTTACAGAAGGAATAAAACCCATGTCCAATAAGCGGTCTGCTTCATCAATGACTAGGAATTCAATTTGATCGAGCCAAACTTCTTTTTGTTCTACAAAATCAATTAGACGCCCAGGCGTGGCAACCATGATATCGACAAAATTAGCATCTAGCTGTTTCTTTTGCTTATCAAAATCTACGCCACCTAATAGTGTCACGACGTGTAAATCTGAAAATTTTGTGAGTAACTTCGCATCGCTTTCAATTTGCAATGCCAATTCACGAGTAGGCGCCAAAATCAAGGCACGTGGCTCACCACGAAAACGCTGCTCTTGAATCGGGTTATGTAACAAGTCATTAATTACACTAATCAGGAAAGCAGCAGTTTTACCTGTTCCTGTTTGCGCTCTACCAATTGCATCATGCCCGCCCAACGTATATTTTAAAACCTTTTGCTGAATCGGGGTCATTTGCTTAAACCCTAAAGCATCAATCGCCTTTTTAAGTTGCGGATGTAAATTCAAGGTTTCAAAACCAGATGTCATAAATACGTGCTCTAACAAACAATCTCTCTAATGAGAAGATCATTATAAACAAAAACGCCCCAATTCAAAAATTGGAGCGTCCGTGATTCATCAAAAGATGAATTAGTCTAAAGGCTGAACGTTCTCAGCTTGAAAACCTTTTTGACCTTGTACTACACTAAATTCTACGCGTTGGCCGTCACGTAAAGAACGGTGACCGTCACCAACGATTGCACGGAAATGAACGAATACGTCGTCACCGCCGTTACGTTGAATAAAGCCAAAACCTTTAGTGTCGTTAAACCACTTTACTACGCCTTGTTCGCGAGCTGTCATAAGTCAATCCTCAGATGTTGAAAAAAGGACCTTCCGGTGTTGCAAACAGCAGAGCAAACAAGTTTTTAAAATATTTATAATCTTAAAGCTTGTAATCATTCTGTGAAACTATCAACAATTTCCGGTTACATCCATTTGTTATAGGATTTTTAAACCATTTTAAGTGTGTGGTAAATCCTAAAACGGTTCGAGCTTACCACGGGTTTATGACAATTAATAGAATTTTTTTCAATTATTCCCCCTATTTTTAGTCCTTTTTTTAAACAGCTTATTACAATATTTTTTATAGGTAATTGCTTGTTTCTTCTTTTATAAAATGTGCGATGTTTATAAAAAAATTTGTTAGAATAATCTTTTTAGTTGTTTTGATGATGAATGACCAACACTTCTTCTACTACAGCACTTATTGAAATTAATGCCTTGGGCCAACCTTGTCCGATGCCTTTATTAATGCTTAAACGCGAACTCAAAAAAGTATCGGGTAAATCGGGTAAACAGCTATTTTTATTAAAATCTTCTGACCCCCATAGTGAAATAGATGTAACTCGTTACTGTGGTTTACATCATTTTATGTGTCAAACCACACATATATCCGAAAGAGAATTTCACTATTTAATTGAAACTCAATAATTCTTTGATAAACTAAAAGATTAGAAATTGCATAAAATTTTACATTTCTCTACCCAATTTTCCTTAATTATGAAGCTGATTCAAACTAAGATGAATTTATTGGTTATCCCATCCGATCCTATAAGGAGAAATCATGAGTGACAGCAGCAATCAATTGATGCCCCTGTCATTGTCTGCGCCCGGTGTAAACCTTGGTGCATATATCAGTACTGTCAATCAGATTCCTATTTTAACGGCCGAGCAAGAAAAAGAACTTGCTGAACGTTATTATTATGACCAAGATCTTGATGCCGCAAAAATGCTGGTAATGTCGCATTTACGTTTCGTCGTTCACATTGCGCGCAGCTATGCAGGTTATGGCCTACCACAAGGCGACCTTATTCAAGAAGGTAATTTAGGCTTAATGAAAGCCGTGAAGCGTTTCGACCCAAATATGGGCGTGCGTCTTGTATCTTTTGCCGTCCACTGGATTAAGGCAGAAATTCACGAATACGTTATCCGTAACTGGCGTATTGTCAAAATTGCAACGACCAAAGCACAGCGTAAATTATTTTTTAATTTACGTAGTTTAAAAAAATCGAGTAAAAAATTAACGCTCGAAGAAGCTCAATCGATTGCGAATGACTTAAATGTAACTGCAGAACAAGTTCTGGAGATGGAAGGTCGTTTAACCGCTTATGATGCTGCTTTCGAAGCTCAAGGCGACGACGACGATGACACCCCACATACTGCACCGGCATTGTATCTTGAAGATAATCGCTATGATCCAGCCCGTTTAGTCGAAAATGAGGACTGGGAAGAGCAAAGTACATCTGCCCTACATAATGCAATGGATCAGTTAGATGACCGTTCGCGTAATATTTTACAACGTCGTTGGTTAGATGATGACAAATCTACTCTCCACGAGTTAGCGGCCGAATATAATGTATCAGCAGAACGTATTCGTCAGCTTGAAAAGAATGCAATGGAAAAAATTAAAATTGCCATGTCTGCAAGCTAAAATAAGTTTAAAAATAAAAGGGCGATTAGCCCTTTTGTTTTATCTGGCTATGTTTAGCCAACCCAATCTATGATAACGTTGCCCTTCATTATTCATTTGCGTTTTTTGTTATGTGGATTGCCATTTCAGCCCTTAATCTTGCCTTTGCAGTCATGTTGGGTGCTTTTGGAGCACATGGTCTTAAAGCTCACGCGAGTCCTGAGCAACTTGTTTGGTGGCATACTGCAACCGACTACTTTTTCTATCATGCTTTAGGTCTCTTAGCACTTGGTATTTTAAGCAAAGTTATCCTTACGTTCCCCATTAAATTGCCATTCATATTGATTCAGATTGGTATTTTATTCTTCTGTGGTTCACTCTATATCATGGCGCTTGGATTACCGAGAATTTTAGGGGCAATTACCCCAATTGGTGGAGCATTTATGATAGCTGGATGGCTCGTTTTGGCTTGGAATGCCCTCAAATACGCAAAATAATTGGAATGTGATCATGCAAATTTATTTAAATGGCGAATTAACGGACACGCCTTGTCAAAACCTAATGCAGCTCATTCAGGCTTTGGCACTTGAAGGAAAAAGATTTGCGGTCGAATACAACCAGCAAATTATTCCAAAAAGCAAATTAGAGCAGATTTCTATCGCTCAACATGACCGTATCGAAATTATTCACGCTGTTGGCGGCGGCTAAGTCGGAGTTATCCATGCAAGACACCCCTCTCATTATTGGTTCACGTTCTTTTCAATCTCGTTTATTGGTAGGAACTGGCAAATATAAAGACTTAAATGAAACAGATTTAGCCATTCAAGCGAGTGGTGCAGAAATCGTTACTGTTGCAATCCGCCGTGTGAATATTGGACAACATCCAGATCAGCCAAATTTACTCTCTGTCATTCCGCCAGAAAAGTATACAATTTTACCAAATACCGCAGGTTGTTTTGATGCTGACAGCGCAATTCGTACTTGCATGTTAGCGCGTGAACTGCTAGACGGTCACAACTTGGTAAAACTTGAAGTTTTGGGTGACGAAAAGACCTTATATCCAAATGTAACCGAGACTTTAAAAGCGGCACGTACTTTGATTGATGACGGTTTTGAGATTATGGTTTACACCTCTGATGACCCAATCATTGCTCAAGAACTTGAAAGTATGGGTTGTGTTGCAATTATGCCTTTAGGCAGTCTTATTGGTTCAGGTTTAGGTATTTTAAACCCACATACTATTTCAATTATTAAAGAAAATGCAAAAGTACCAGTTTTGGTAGATGCAGGCGTTGGTACAGCAAGTGATGCAGCTATTGCAATGGAACTTGGTTGTGACGGCGTATTAATGAATACTGCGATTGCTGCCGCTCAAAATCCTATTTTGATGGCTTCTGCAATGAAAAAAGCTGTTGAAGCTGGACGTGAAGCATTTTTAGCAGGTCGTATGCCACGTAAGCGTATGGCAAATGCGAGCTCGCCAGAAACAGGTTATTTCTTTAAGTAATTTATTTGGGAGGTCATTGTTTTTCAGTGACCTCTCGACTCTTATATAGGTATTTATCTTTCAAAAGAAAATGACCAAGAATATCTGTATCACTCACGACACACATATCACTCCAATCCATAGATAAACATTCTTATATTTACTTAGGCTATGCCTAATGTCCTCTGTAAATTTTGCTTTGCTCTTAACTCAAAATTCTGTTGAAAATAAGTCGTCTGATAAAGTGGGTCTGACTGATAAAAATGCGCTAGAACGTCTTTTCTTTTGATTGAATATACTTCTGGATCGACCCAAGCATATTCCTGCTGGATTTGCTGTTCATATTGCATAAAACGTTCTGGAGTTGCTGCCAAAATAGCTAAATCGATATCCAATAAAAATTGTAAATCTAACTCATCAGTCGCTATATGCTTTTGCGTGGCAAAAATCCACTGCTTTATTTTCTGAACGGTATTTACTGGTAAATCTTGAGCCATACATTGCTCAAAGAGTTCAGCACTTTTAAGTTCATTATCTTTAGCTTGTGGATCATAGATAACATCATGAAACCAAAGAGCCAATGCAACCGCATAGGCATCATTCAAATCAGATCGAACTGATTCGAGCAAAGCTAAGCATTCATATAAATGTTGAACAGTATGATAGGCCCGCTGCTTTTCACTATAAGCAGCGATGAGTATATTTAAGATTTTTTGTGGGTCAGAAAAATGATAATGCTGATGCAGCTCAAACCAAACATGTTCCAGTTTTAATAAGTAAAGCTGCATCATCATATATTAACCACGCTCAGGATTATTGCTCATCGCGTTTAAATACTAGCTCTTTTGCTGATGAGTTTTCAGCATCAAAGTAGTATCCATCGGTATTGAACGCTTTAATATCCTCAGCTTTATTTAATTGGTTTTCAATCATAAAACGAGCCATTAAACCGCGTGCTTTTTTCGCATAGAAACTAATGACTTTATATTTGCCATTTTTCTGGTCAAGAAAAACAGGCTTAACAATTTCAGCCTTAATTTTCTTTTCGTTGACCGATTTGTAATACTCATCTGAAGCTAGATTTACAAGTAATTCAGATTTAATTGCCGCCAAGTCTTCATTAATCTGGTTCGTGATAATTTCACCCCAGAACTCATACAAATTATGACCACGTAAATTTTTTAATTTAGTGCCCATCTCAAGACGATAAGGCATCATTAAATCTAAAGGTCGTAATAAACCATATAAGCCAGATAGCATACGTAAATGCTGCTGTGCAAAATCAATATCTTTATCTTTTAAATGATAGGCATCTAAACCCGTATACACGTCACCTTTAAACGCATAAATCGCCTGACGAGCATTTGAAAAATCAAATTCGGGCTTCCAATCTCTAAATCGGTCTGCATTTAGCGTGGCAATTTTTTCACTGACACTCATTAAATTGGCAATTTCGGAAGCAGAGAGTTTTCGGCAGACCTCAATTAATTGTGCTGAGTGTTCTAACAACCGAGGCTGAGTAAACTCATCTGTAGGTAACGCTGTTTCATAATCTAAAGTTTTTGCAGGAGAAATTAAAGCAAGCATAGACAACCTGAAAAAATTATTCTTAATCCCAACTATAACAGTAGATATTTTTTAATGCTAACTCGTGTTTTCAATGACGACTATCGGTAAAATAGCATCACGTATTGTTATTTAGCGGTTCTTATATGTCTGAGCAAACTTTCATCCAGGGTCCAGTAGGTAAAATTGAACTTTTCGTTGACCGCCCTGAAGGTGAAATCAAAGGCTTTGCGGTTGTTTGCCATCCGCATCCATTGCAAGGTGGAACCCCTCAACATAAAGTCCCTGCCCTTTTAACCCAAATCTTTAATGAATATGGCTGTATTGTTTATCGCCCTAGTTTCCGTGGCTTAGGCGGCAGTGAAGGTATTCATGATGAAGGTCATGGCGAAACCGAAGATATTTTAGCCGTAATTGAACATGTTCGTAAGCTACATGAAGGCTTGCCATTTTATGCAGGCGGCTTTAGCTTCGGCTCACATGTTTTGGCAAAATGCTTTGCACAGCTTAATCCTGAATTACGACCTGTACAGTTAATTTTGTGTGGTTTACCAACGGCTACCGTAGTGGGTTTGCGCCACTACAAAACTCCAGAAATTCAAGGTGATATTCTACTCATTCATGGTGAGCAAGATGACATTACCTTGCTTTCAGATGCGATTGCATGGGCGAAACCTCAAAAGCACCCAATTACGATTTTACCGGGCGCTAACCACTTCTTTACAGGCTATTTAAAACAGCTTCGCCAAATCATTACACGCTTTATTATTATGAAATAAGCAGTAAGTTTGATGGACATAGATTGAGTCTATGTCCATCATTTCATAAGCCCTGTAACTACTAAAAATTATTCCAACTCAGTCCAAAACGGGCCAAATATTTTTTCACTCGATCACTATCATTTGTTGTATTACGTTGTTGACGAGACACCGAAAAGAGTTGTCTTCCCACCTCTGCCATTGATTTTGAATTTTCACAAACTTTAAGTACACCACGTAATTGAATCTGGTCAAACTCATCTATTTGCTCTAGTTGTTCAGAACTCAAATAGTTCAATAGAATGTCTGCGTCTCTATTTCCATCATTGCAAGATGCGGTCTGAATAAACCAAAGTTGCTTTAACCGTTGAATTTCTTTTTCTACAGTTTCACGGCGAATTAACTCACCTTGCGATAAAGTTGCTAAACGAGTCACGCTCGCGGCTAGATCTCTAAAATTTCCTTGCCATGATGCATCTGCTGACTTAGCAAATTTTAAATACATTTCTAAAGCATCACTTTGAAAACGTAATTGTCTTTGATGAATTGCTGCAAAACGTTGTAGCTCAAAATCAATGTTGGGGGCAATATCTTCTATACGGTCTTTTAAATTTGGTAAAAAGAATGTCCATGTATTCAAACGGGCCCATAAATCTTCACGAAAACGACCAGCCTGAACTTCATTACGTAAATCACGGTTAGTACCCGCAATCAGCTGAAAATCTGCCTGAATTTCCTTATCACTTCCAACTGGAAAGAAGCTTTTGTCTTCAAGCGCTTTAAGAAGCATTGCTTGTTCATCAAGCCCTAACTCACCAATTTCATCTAAAAACAAAATGCCTTGGTCAGCACTTTTTAGTAGACCAGCACGAGAAGCAGCTGCTCCTGTGAATGCACCTTTTATATGACCAAATAAAGTGGACATGGCACTATCACCGCGTAAGGTCGCACAGTTAACATCAATAAAACGACCGCTTAATTGAAATTTATCTTTCTTTAACTGAAAAATCTGTTTTGCCAAATGAGACTTACCAACACCTGTTGCACCCATAATTAAAATAGGCGCACTAGAGCGGGTTGCAACTAATTCAACTTCCTCAATAAGCTGATTAAACGCTTTATTATGAGTAGAAATATTTTCTTTAAGTTGTTGCCAATTTTGCTTTTGTTCATCATCGAATCGCTGTTTTAAAACATCGTATCGAGATAAATCCAGATCAATAATTCTATATTCACCTTCTGAGGTCTTTTGTTGATTAGGTGAACTCTGAATAAGTTGAGCTGGCAAATAATGTGCATCGACCAATAAATACCAACAAATTTGAGCAACATGTGTTCCCGTAGTGATATGCAATAAATAGTTATTTTTTTCGACATCAAACGGATATGTTTTTACAAAATCATAAAGTGCCCCATACACCTCTGCAAAATCCCAAGGATCTTTAATACTGACTTTATGTCCAGAAATCTGTGTTTGTGGAGAAATTTCTTTCGCGTCTGCTGCTATAGATTTAACTAAATTATGATGCTGCCTGTCATGTAACAACACCAATTCATCTACAAGTAAATCTTCATGCATTAACAGACTAATTGTAGGACGCCAACGTTGCCATCGATCGGGCTTCCTCCCCTGATCAAGTGTAGAACCGACAAAGCCAATAACGACTGTTTTCTTTGCATCCGCCATAATTTCTATAAAATTTTATAAGTGTCTATAATATACAATACGCATTTGACTAAAAAATTCCAAGAATATGCTTCATTTTACTTTTCTAGGTACATCTTCAGGTGTACCCACCCTGACACGTAATGTTTCAGGATTAGCGGTTCGTAACAGCAAAAATAAGGACTGGATTTTAATTGATGCAGGAGAAGGGACGCAGCACCGCATTCAACAAGCCAAACTTTCCTTACAAAACCTAGTTGCCATTTGTATTACACATGTTCACGGTGATCATTGTTATGGTCTAGTTGGTTTATTGGCAAGTGCAGGCATGAATGCCCGTAGCAAACCATTAATCGTGATTGCACCGAAAGAAATTCAGCAATGGTTTGAAATCACTGCCCAACTTACAGATTTACATTTACCCTATTCACTCCATTTTATTGATGTGAATGAAGCAACACAGCCACAGCAGATCACCGATGAATTCATCGTTCAAGCACATCCACTAAGCCATCGTGTTCCAAGTTTTGCTTTTAGCATTTATATCAAATCTATTCAGAAGAAGTTAGATACCCAAGCTCTAACTCAGTTAGGCGTACCTCAAGGCGATATGTGGGGCCATTTAAAACGAGGCTACAATGTTGAATTTGACGGACAAACTCTAAAAGCTCAAGACTTTATCAAAATTCAAAATCAACAAGTTCATGCAATTATAGGTGGTGATAATGACCAACCTGAACTGTTAGCTGACGCTTGCAAAGATGCCCAACTACTTATTCACGAATCAACATACTTGCAAACAGTTTTAGATAAGGTGGGCAAAGGTCCAATGCATAGCTCAGCAAAAATGGTGGCTGAATTTGCAGAACAGCAATCTTTGAGTAATTTAATTCTGACGCACTTTAGCCCTAGACATCAGGATAGAACTGGACAGCAAGCTATTATTGAAGAAGTTCGCCAGTTTTATAAAGGTCATTTTTATTTAGCAAATGATTTTGATGATTTTACCTTAAACGAAGCTGGACAGCTTTTAAAAGTCGATAAAAATCGTAAAGCCCATTAACAATACATATCTAAAAAGATATTTAAATATATTTTTAGATACATTTTAAACATTAAAATCTCCAATAAAAATTAACCACACAGAGAAGTTAATTATTTTTATATATTATTTTCAATAACTTATATTTTAATTAAGTGCTTTTTAAAAAGTTGGCACACTCAGTGCAATAGTACAAAGCACACAACATCATTGGGATATTGTGAATAACACCTGCCTGCAAACGCTTGGCAGGCAGGCTTTTAAAAGGAAAAGAAAATGTCTGTCATTGAAGAAATTAACCAACAAGCTCAATTTGAACAAAAGCAGCAAGAACGTGCTTACCAAGTTCTGCAAAATGAAAAAACTATGCCAGTCAAAATGTGGACTAAAGGTGTGCTTGTTGATGACAACTCAAAACAACAATTATTGCAAACTGCTCAAATGCCTTTTATTTATAAATGGATGGCTGTAATGCCAGATGTACACTTCGGTTTAGGCGCAACTATTGGTAGTGTGATTCCGACCAAAGGGGCAATTATTCCTGCTGCTGTGGGTGTAGATATTGGTTGTGGAATGATGGCAACCCGTACAAGCTTAACTGCTTCAGATTTACCAGATAACTTACATGCTCTACGTACTGAACTTGAACGTTTAATTCCACATGGAATGACTAAACGCGGGCGAGATCGTGGTTCATGGGAAACTCCACCAGAAATGGTAGATCAAGCTTGGGCCGATCTTGTTGCAGATTTTGAATACATTTGTGCCAAACATCCACGTTTAAAAAACACCAATAACCGCAAGCATTTGGGAACTTTAGGTACAGGAAACCACTTTGTCGAAATCTGTTTAGATGAACATGAACATGTATGGATTATGTTGCACTCAGGTTCTCGTGGTGTAGGAAATGCTATCGGTAATCATTTTATTGAGCTTGCACGTAAAGATATGCAGAAGCATTTTATTAACTTGCCAAATAAAGATTTAGCATATTTAGTCGAAGGAACTGAACATTTTGATGATTACTGGTTTGCTGTAGGTTGGGCTCAGCGCTTTGCCATGAAGAACCGAGAAATCATGATGCAATCTGCAATTAAAGCCTTGGCTACGATTGTACCAAAGCCTTTTCAAGCACGTTTGGAAGCAGTGAACTGTCACCATAACTATGTGGAAAAGGAAGAACACTACGGTGAAGAAGTAATGGTCACCCGTAAAGGTGCTGTCCGTGCACGTCTAGGTGAATATGGAATTATTCCAGGTTCAATGGGAGCGAAGTCGTTTATTGTCCGTGGGCTTGGAAATCAGGAATCTTTCTGTTCATGTTCGCATGGTGCAGGCCGTGTTATAAGTCGTACTGAAGCAAAACGACGTTTTACTGTGGAAGATCAGATTGCACAAACTGAAGGTGTGGAATGCCGTAAAGATGCTGCAGTTATTGATGAAATTCCATCGGCATATAAACCGATTGAAGATGTAATGAAAGCTCAGAGCGATTTGGTTGAAGTGGTTTATACATTAAGACAAGTGGTGTGTGTTAAGGGTTAAATATGGAAAAAGGTTGTTTAAATATTCGAAGCTATAGAATCAGGGCAAATGAAGAAAAGCATCTGATTCTGCCTGAACAACCCTATTACATCCTTTTGGTTGTGGAAACCGATCAAATTCTGCCTAAATGGCGTAATTGGATTTGTGAGCAGATTGTCTATTCCAAACTCTGTATTCAAGCGATGGTTACAGGATATGAGTGTTCTGTTTGGCATGATGTCCTAGATGAAACATATCTAGTTCTTTATAACTATCAACCACAAGCCGATCATTGCTTTATGACAACTTGGCATGAAGATGAAACTTTAGAAGACATTACTGAATGTGCAAAAACTACTATGCAATTAGAAGATATTTCGAACTTAGTGATTGTGCATATTGAATAAAAGGTAAATAAAATGAAACTCGCAGAAGCACTTTTACTTCGAAGCGATCAACAAAAAAAGCTCGCTTCGTTAAAACAACGAATCAATGCCAATGTATTGATACAAGATGGCGATGAACCAAGTGAAGACCCTAATGAACTAATCAAACAGGTGTTTGCTTTAACCCAAGAAAGCAATCAGTTGATTTATCGTATTCATCTAACCAATGCTCAAGCAAAGTTAGAAGATGGAAAAACGTTATTATCACTACTGAGCTTAAGAGATAGTTATGCTGAACAGCATAAGATCTTAATGGATGCGATTGCCAATACACATCGAGAACCTGATCGTTATAGCTCACGTGAAATTAAGTGGAAGAAAGTCATTCCTGTTTCTAGCTTACAAAAGCAGGCTGATGATATCAGTGCGAAACTCCGTGACTTAAACATCAAAATTCAAGCTGCCAACTGGCAAATTGATTTAATCGAATAAACAATAGATTTTGTGGAATCATTTTCACAATCAAAGTTTGGGCATACTGGGCGAGTACAAGATCCCGCGTTACTCCGATCTGAGGGATTGAAAATAATTCAGGCGGCTATGGCAGCATGTGAGCCGTGCATCGATATTCACTTATCAGGCTCAGCACTATGCACCTAGCAAACCTTTGTCGAAAGCAAAGTTACACGTTACTTCGCACCACCATGTACTGACAGTATGTTCATTAAATTAGAAAATAAGGAAAATAGAAGTGAATAAAGCTTTGGCAAATATGCCAACAACCATTCAAATTGATGGCTCACAAGGTGAAGGCGGTGGACAGATTTTACGAACCGCCCTTGCCCTTTCAATGATTACAGGTCAGGCATTTGAATTAATTAATATACGCTCGGGACGTAAAAAACCAGGTTTAATGCGCCAACATTTAGTTTGTGTACAGGCATCTCAACAAATTAGCCAAGCTTATGTTGAAGGTACTGAGTTACATAGCCCACGGTTATATTTCGCACCTCAACATGTTCAAAGTGGGAAATATCAATTTCAAATTGGTTCCGCAGGTAGTACAACACTGGTTTTACAAACGCTTCTACCTGTTTTGTTATTACAGAATGAAGCTAGTGAACTCACCATCTCAGGGGGTACACATAACCCGCTTGCACCAACAGCAGATTTTATTGAACACTGCTTTTTACCTGCTCTAACAAAAATTGGAATTCACGTCGATTTTAAATTAAACAAAGCAGGCTTCTTTCCAATTGGTGCGGGTGAAATTCAAGTTACGATTCAGCCGTGGCAACATCGAAACCGCTTAAATTTATTAGATCGTGGTGCTTTGCAATGTACTGAGGCGTTTGCAGCAGTATTAAATCTTTCAGAAGAAGCGCAAATTGCACAACGAGAATTAGCGACTTTAAATAAAAGACTGAAATTGGATACACAAAAGCAATTTCAGCTGAATGGAATCAGCCAAGGCAATACGGTGTATGTAAAACTTGAACATAAGCATCATACCCAGCTATTTACCTCTTTAGGCGAAATGCGAAAAAGTGCAGAACAAATTGCCAATCATTTGGCTGAACAAGTGAAGCAATATACGGAATCTAATGCTGCTGTGGATGAGTATTTAGCAGATCAGTTGTTATTGCCTTTGGCCTTAGGTCAAGGTGGTGAGTTCACCGCACAATGTATTAGTGAACACACTCGCACTCAAGCAGCTATGATTGAAAAATTTATTGATTGTGAAATCAAGTTTGTCGAGTTAAGTCCAGATCATTTTCATGTAAAGGTCAACGTTTAAGAAGCTCACTAATGAGCTTCTAATTTCTAAAAAATTACTCTACAGATGCCAAAGCCGTCACCAACAACTTCCAGCAATTATCTACAGTATCTACTTTGACTCGCTCACCCGGTGCATGCGCTCCCTGAATATCTGGTCCAAAAGAAACCATCTGTAAATGTGGATAATGCTCGGCAATAATCCCGCACTCTAAACCTGCATGAATTACTTTGAGCTTTGGCTCAATGTTAAAAGCCTTTTGATAGGCTTGCTGTAAGCACTTTAAAGCAGCCGAGTCAGGATTTGGCGTCCACCCCGAAACCAACGGCGTGAGTGTAGAAGCGATATTAAATTGACTAAAATGCGCCTGAATTTTCTTTGCAAAATCTTCAGCTTCTTGGTTCACCATTGAGCGGACCATTAAGACAGCTTTTCCACCCTCTCGATTTAATTTTACAACCCCAATATTATTTGAAGTCTCAACCACATCTGGAAGAGCTTGACTCATACTTGCAACGCCGTATGGACTTGTTGCCAAAGCTTGTAACCATTCATTTTGCTGTTGTTGAATAATCACTTGATTCGTTTCAACGCTAGTAGCTTGAATAGTTAATCGCAGGTTGTCATCAATACCCTGTAGCTGTTTTTTCCATGTCGTTTGATATTCAGCGAGTAATTTTTCTAATTCAGGTAATTGGTTAGGCGAAATCGCAATGGTTGCAACTGCTTCTCGAGGTAGTGCATTACGAGCTGAACCACCACTAAACTCAACAAGTCTTCCACCAAGCTTTGCTAAATACTCATTTAAAAAGCGGGCCAGAATAACATTGGCATTGCCACGTCCTAAATGAATATCTACACCAGAGTGACCACCTTTAAGGCCAGCAACCTGAATGTTTACAATGGTCAAGTTTTCAGGGATTGTCTCATAAGTAAGCGACTGCTCGACTTCGACATCAATACTACCAGCACATCCGAGATATAACTCACCCCACTCTTCTGTATCAATATTGAATAACCATCTGCCTTTTAACACGCCTGCTTGTAAAAGCCGTGCACCGCTCATACCTGCTTCTTCATCAACTGTTAAAAGAACTTCAATTGGCCCATGAGCAATATCATTTGAATCTAATACAGCTAAAGCTAAGGCTACCCCAATGCCATTGTCTGCACCCAAAGTGGTGTCTTTGGCAATTAACCAGCCATCTTCGAGTATTGGGCGAATCGGGTCTTTAAAGAAGTCATGTACTGTGCCAGTGTTGGCTTGTGTGACCATATCTAAATGGCCTTGAAGAATGACTCCTGATACATCTTCTTTACCCGCAGTCGCATTCTTGCGAATAATCAAATTTCCTACTTCATCTACGTAAGTTTCTAAATTTCGACTTTGTGCCCAGTTTTGCAAAAACTCACGAAGCTGCTGTTCATGCTTTGATGGACGAGGAATGGTGCAAAGTGTTTGGAAATGCTGCCAAACGACTTGAGGAGATAACGCTGCAATATCAACTTGTGTCATGAAAACCACACTCTAATTATGTAAATATCGTAATAATTTCAATATACACAACGCATTAAAGATAGGTAGAGATTTGAGTAAAGATTTTGTATTTTTATCTTTAATCTAAAGAGAGTACGACTTTTCTAAAAGTCGTACTTAATGAAAGAGTCTTAAGAATTGTTTTATTTAATTTTTCCATTCAAATGCTGAAAAGCTTTGATCGGCTTTCAAACTATTTTCAACAGCCTGCGCGAGCTGACGAATAATGCTTTGTGTTTCAATTTTCTCAAACCAGTCTTGTTCTTCATCTGGATTGGCAGAGATTTCACACATCAAATGCCCATCATGGTCTGTTTTTTGGCAAGTAATAGACAAGGGTAAAAGATGATTATCAATACTCACTTCTACTTTTTCATGTTCATGCACAATATGTTGCGCATCAAAACCATAATGCCCCAATTGTTTAAATAATAAAGCCGCTACATATTCTTGGGTGATATGGCATTCATTTGGTGGATGATCAAGCACCCCATGTTGTGGGCAACTGGCAATAAATTGTAATTTTTTCATCCTTTGTCCTAACACTATTATCATTATCTGCACTTAGCATAAGCAATAAACAAACAGCAGCCAAGCATTTAGCCCGCTGCTGCCGTTGCTATTGTGTTAGCAATTATAAAATGTGTTAGGTAAAAAGTTATTGGCTAACTTCAATCGTTAAGCCTGCACGATTCGCCAACTCAGTAAAAGTTGGGAAGCTGGTAGCAACTGTTTCCGTACCTTGAATCGTAATCGGACCAGAATTACGAAGGCCTGCCATACTAAAGCTCATGGCAATACGGTGGTCATGATGTGATTCAACTTGACCACCAGTAAAAATTGGTGACCAATCGCCAGACTTACCCTTACCTTCAATAATGATGCCATCTTCAGTTGGTGTGCAGTCAATACCCATGATTTTTAAGCCATCTGCCATCACTTGAATACGGTCAGACTCTTTCACGCGAAGCTCTGCTGCGCCAGTTAATACGGTCTGTCCTTCTGCACAAGCTGCTGCAATAAATAAAGCTGGGAATTCATCAATTGCTAAAGGCACTTGGTCTTCTGGCATATGAATGCCTTTAAGCGTGCGTGAACCTTTAATATGAATATCAGCAATAGGTTCGCCACCAGCAATACGTTCATTTTCAACAGTGAGGTCAGCACCCATTTGTTTTAAAATTTCAATCACACCAGTACGTGTTGGGTTAATACCTACAGCTTCAAGCACAACGTCGGCGCCTTCAGTAATTGCAGCACCCACCATAAAGAAAGCAGCAGATGAGATATCAGATGGTACTTGAATGTCAGTACCCACTAATTTACCGCCACCAACAAGGGAAATTTTGTTGCCTTCAGTCTTAACATCATAACCAAATGCACGAAGCATGCGTTCAGTATGATCACGGGTTGGCTCTGGTTCAGTTACCGAAGTTTCACCTTCAGCCCATAAGCCTGCAAGTAAAATACCAGACTTCACTTGAGCCGACGCCATAGGTAAATCGTATTGAATACCTTTTAATTGCTGAGCACCAGTAATACTTACAGGTGGTGTACCTTTTTCACCTGTCGTTTGAATTTGCGCGCCCATTAAACGCAATGGTTTAGCAATACGCTCCATTGGACGTTTAGAAAGTGAAGCATCACCTGTCATGACTGAATCAAATTTCTGTGCAGAGAGCATACCTGAAAGCAAACGCATGCTTGTTCCAGAGTTACCCATATACAATGCACTTGCAGGTGCTTTTAAGCCATGCATACCCACGCCATGAATGGTCACTTCACCATTTTTAGGGCCTTCAATGCTTACACCCATATCACGGAAAGCTTGCAAAGTTGCTAACGCGTCTTCACCTTCAAGGAAGCCAGTGACATGGGTAGTGCCTTCGGCAATAGCACCAAACATAATGGAGCGATGTGACACAGATTTGTCACCCGGTACGGTAAATTTACCTTTAAAAGTTTTATTTCCCGGTAAGATACTGAATTGCTGTGTCACCTTATTTTTCTCCATTAAAGGTTTTTTGGCTAACATATGATTGAAATGCTGACGGGCTGCCTGAGCATGGCCAAGCAAACCCATTAATGCATGAGAGTCTTCGTTTTCAATCAATTTTCTAAGTACAGTAAGCTGCTTTTCGAAGCCATCTACAGCATTTAATATAGCTGTTTTATTGGCAAAGAAAATGTCATGCCACATTTGGGGATCACTAGCCGCAATTCGCGAAAAGTCACGAAAACCACCTGCTGCATAACGGAAAATATCAAGATTATCTTCACGATTCGCAAGTTGCTCGACCAGATTAAATGCCATTAAATGTGGTAAGTGACTCGTATGTGCCAGCACTTCATCATGCTTAGCAACATCCATACAAATGACTTCAGCTTTTGCTGCCGACCAAAGTTGAATCAGTTTATCAACCGCCCATTCTGCACTTGTTGGTAACGGCGTTAAAATCACTTTATGATTTGCAAATAAGTCAACTTTACCCGCGTGGACACCTGTATGTTCACTACCCGCTATAGGATGCCCTGGCACAAAACCTGCTGGTAAATCTTCACCAAATACAGCTTTTGCTGCATCAACGACATTACCTTTTGTACTTCCCACATCGGTTAAAATTGTGGTTTCTGACAAATAAGGTTTAATTTGCTCAAGCACTTTTTGCGTAGCACGCACTGGCAAGGCTAAAACGACTAAATCTGCTCCTTTCACGGCTTCAACTGGATCAGAAAATCCTTCGTGTATTAAGCCAAGTGATTTTGCATCTTCTAAAGTTTTATGTGAGCGTGTAGATGCCACAATAGTTGTCGCCAACTTGTCTGCAACAATAACACGAGCTAAACTCGACCCGATGAGTCCTAAACCAATAAATGCAACTTTTTTAAATAGGGGTTGTGACATAACTTCAACTTTGCTTTTGCTCAAAGATATTTAAACCATTGAGCAATTTGTTTTTAAGCATAATGACATGCTTATCTTAAATACATGTCATTATTCCAACATAAGTGATTACAGAACAGCGGCAGGATAAGAACCTAAAATACGAATCTCTTTCACCATTGGGCGAATATCATTAATCGCAGCAGCAACATTCTCTTGTTCGATATGACCTTCTAAATCGATAAAGAATACATAGGCCCATTTTTCAGGTAATGCTGGACGAGTCTCAATACTTGTTAAGCTAATATTATGTTTTGCAAATGGTGCTAAAATTTCTAATAAAGCACCCGCACGGTCATGCGCTGAAATCAATAATGATGTTTTATCATTGCCACTTTGTGGAATTTTTTCACGACCGATTACTAAGAACCGTGTGGTATTTTCCGGATTATCTTCAATATTGCTATGTAAGATTTCAAGGTTATACATGCCTGCTGCAATATCAGATGCAATCGCTGCCGAATGCCATTCATTACGAATACGACGTGCAGCTTCTGCATTTGAGTTTAAAGCAACGCGCTCAACACCCGGATAATGTGCATCTAACCATTGGCGACATTGAGCCAAAGTTTGTTGATGCGCATAAATCTGCTTAATACTGTCTTTACGTGTATTTTCAGAAACAAGGAATTGATGATGAATACGTAATTCAACTTCACCAATCACGTTTAAATTCGATGTTTTAAAGCAATCTAAGGTATGGTTTACAACACCTTCAGATGAGTTCTCAACTGGAACTACACCGTAATGTGCACTACCCGCTTCCACTTCACGGAAGACTTCATCAATTGTTGGAAGTGGGCGTACAACCGCATCTTTACCAAAATGCTTAAGCACAGCAGATTGAGTAAAAGTACCTTCTGGCCCTAAAAACGCAATACTTTGCGGCGCTTCTAAAGCAAGGCAAGCAGACATAATTTCACGGAACAAACGCGCCATGGTTACATCAGACAAAGGACCTTGATTGCGCTCCATGACTTTACGTAAGACTTGTGCTTCACGTTCAGGACGATAAAACAAAGGATTCTCTTCGGAAGCAAATTTCGCTTTCGCAACTGCTTCAGCAAGGCTTGCGCGTCGATTTAATAATTCTTGAATCTGTTGATCCACGCTATCAATATCTTCGCGAATTTGTTCTAAACTAAGAGAAGTCGTTTTGTTTTGATCATCGTTGATCATTGGAATGCAGCCTCAGCAAAATCATCTTTTAAACGAGAGTATAACAATAGTCTGCTTTGATTTGTTAGGCAATATGGCTGTATTGGCTTTTTTCATTAAACCGTCTTGGCAGGATTCCTCAGATCGCTTTATTTGATAATGATTTTCATTTATCATTTGCGTAATAAATTTTATTCTTGTTCATTATGCATAACTCATTTTTCTTTTTATCTTGCAGTTTTCTTTTGAGCTCATTAGTAAGTGGCTCTGTTTTGGCTCAAACTTCTACACAAAATCAATCAAAAATCGTTTTTCAAAACAATCAGGCACAATTTCAAATTAACTCTAAAAATACAGGCCATGATTATTTGATTCAGGTCTATAAACCACCAGTTGCTCCACCGCAACATGGTTATCCAATACTTTATATATTAGACGGAAATGCAACCTTTCCAAGTGCAGTCAATATCGCTCAATCTATTGGGGCAGGTTCTACAAAATTAGGCCTAGACCCGCTCATGATCGTCGCGGTCGGTTACCCCAAACAAAAAACTTTTGATGTACAAAAACGTGCTTATGACTACACCCCTAAACCTTCTGCTGAATTTCAGGCTCAAGGTAAATATAAATATGGTGGTGCTGATCAGTTTATTGCATTTTTAAATAACGAACTCAAACCAGAAATAGCCAAACAGTTTCCAATTAATAACCAAGAGCAAAGTATTTATGGCCACTCATTTGGAGGGTTATTTGTGCTTTATCAATTTTTTCAAAAACCTAATGCATTCCAACGTTACATCGCAGCTAGCCCTTCTCTCTGGTTTGATCAAGGCATGCTATTTCAAAAATTAAACTTTTGGCAGAGTCAAAAACAAAGTAATCCTCCTATGCTTTTGACCACAGTCGGCACCCATGAACAAGGCGGACCTCGTACTCAATCTGCTCATAACTTTAATGAAAAAGATTTCTTTAAAGCTTTGGAAAACCGCCGCTCAGCCCAATTTGCTTATTGGCATTTTTATAACCCTGCTGAACAACATATTACCAATTTGTATGCGAGTTTGCCGAAAGCACTTATGTTTGCTGCATGCCAAAACTTAGAAAGCTGTAAACCTTTATTTGATGAACCTACACAGCAAACAGCTGAGTAAAACGCACTTAAATTTTAAGAGCAGCATTCCACTCCTCTTAAAGACAAAGCTCTTAATCGAGAGAATTAGTTATACTGTCTGAAGATGTCATTACAACAGTAAAATAGAATGAATAAAATTATTGTTTTAGGTCTACTGAGTTTAATTAGTGTCAGTCTAACGGCTTGTGGCGGCTGTCCCCTAATCGCGGGATGCAATGGTACTGATCCGTCCCCGTACTATATAACTACTACCAGTAATCAAGTTCGGGGCATTCCCGTGCCAGCCCAAACCAAGCTGACCTATCAGTCTCAACACTTCAAGCAAAAATTTGAGCAAACACATGCTTTGAAAGAGAAAAATTTATCAGGAATCACTTTACCAACAGATACAGCAATCATTTGGGGTGGAATGCCAGTAAACATGTTTATACAGTTTTCTAATCCCGAAATGAAAGGATTTTCAGTCTATCCCGCACAAGGATTTAAAACAGAGTTATCAAATGATTTTTTACGTTTATGGAAAAGCTGTGAAAGTGATTTGGACATTACTTTAAAGGATCCAAATGACTGGTCATTTAATCCTAAAAATATGAAAATAAGAGGTTGTAGTATCAATATCCAAGAACGTAGTGCATACACCGAAGATTCATTTCATCAAGATGAAGCAGATGAGTTTTTAAGAAAGATCAATCATGCATTACAGCAATTACCGAAACAACAAGACTACCCTGTCATTCAACAGAAGAACAAATAGTTAAAAACAAAACAGCCTGTTCTAGGACAGGCTGTTTTTACTCTGCTTAATTAGGCTTTGCCAATTAATCCACGCGCTACGATTTCTTTCATAATTTCATTTGTACCACCGTAAATACGCTGAATACGGGCATCTACAAAGAAACGTGAAATTGGATATTCGGTCATATAACCATAACCACCAAAAAGCTGAAGCAAGTTATCTGCAACTTTCATTTGCATATCGCTACTGAAACTTTTCAATGCTGCAGCCGTTTCTACATCTAGTTTACCTTCTTGATATAGAGCAATATTTCTTTCATAAAAAGCCGCTGTAGCAAGTTCATCAATTTTCGCTTGCGCCAAAACAAAACGCGTATTTTGGAATTGTGAAATGGGTTGACCAAATGCTTGGCGTTCTTTTACATAAGCCGTTGTCAAATCAATTGCGCCGCGGATTGCACCAATTGCAGTAGATGCAATTGCAGTACGTTCACGTGGTAATTCTTGCATTAAATAAGCAAAACCTTGCCCAGCTTGACCAAGTAACTGGTTTTTAGGCACTTTCACATTGTCAAAAAACAGCTCAGATGTGTCTTGAGAATGCAGGCCGATTTTGTCGAGGTTGGTTCCTTTTTTAAAGCCTTCTAAGTGAGTATCTGCCAATAATAATGACACACCTTTTGCACGGGCTTGAGGATCTGTTTTTACTGCGAGTACAACAAGATCAGCATGTTGTCCATTTGAAATAAATGTTTTTGAACCATTTAATAAATAGTAATCGTCTTGCAAGATCGCGCTAGTACGCATTGATTGTAAATCCGAACCTGCTCCTGGTTCAGTCATACCAATTGCACCAACCACTTCACCTGTTACCATTTTCGGCAACCAATATTGTTTTTGCTCTTCTGTCCCGATATGTAAAATATATGGTGCAGCAATTTCAGAATGACAAGAAATAGCTGTCGATAATGCACAAAAGCCAGCACGTGCAGATTCTTCAACTAACATTAATGAATAGTAAGTTGGAACCCCATAACCACCATATTCTTCTGGAACATCCACACATAGATAGCCATTTTCACCCAGTTGATTCCAAACTGAACGAGGCATGATTCCTTCGCGTTCCCATTGGTCGTAGTGAGGCGCAATATGCTCACTCATAAAACGTTTAAAATTATCACGGAATAATTCTAAATCTGCATCGTATGCCAACATAATATTTTCCTTCAGCTTTATTGTTTTATCGAATCTCATTGCTGTGCATGCTAATCATTTTTTTAGCAACTGTCATGGCATAGCTGCTCATTAAAACTGTACTTTTCAGTCAGCCAATAAAAAAGGAAGCTTTAGCTTCCTTTTTTATATAGGTTTATTTAAATTAATCTAGACCTTCAGCGACTTGAGGACTTTTTGGTTCCATCATTTTTCTGTCGACTTCATCTGGATTATTTAAAGCATCATTGAGCTTATCTTTATCTAAAGCACCGACCCATTTAGCAACAACAATCGTCGCTAAAGAGTTACCAACAAGGTTGGTTAAAGCACGTGCTTCTGACATGAAACGGTCAATACCAAGAATCAATGCCAAACCTGCAACTGGAATATGTCCAACAGCAGACAACGTTGCTGCCATAACAATAAAGCCAGAGCCAGTTACACCCGCCGCACCCTTAGATGAAATTAAGAGTACTAATAACAAAGTGATCTGATGTTGAATATCAAGCTGAGTATTCGTTGCCTGAGCAATAAAGATTGCAGCCATAGTCAAATAAATTGACGTTCCATCAAGGTTAAATGAATAACCCGTTGGAATAACCAAACCGACTACAGACTTTTCACAACCTGCAATTTCGAGTTTACGCAACATGCGAGGTAAAACAGATTCAGAAGAAGATGTACCAAGTACAATTAATAATTCTTCACGAATCATGCGAATCATTTTGAGGATACTGAATCCACTCATACGGCTGATTGTACCCAAAATCAAGAAGATAAAGAGTAGACACGTAATATAGAAGCAGAGAATTAATTGGCCTAATTGTACAAGTGAACCAACGCCATATTTACCAATGGTGAATGCCATTGCACCGAATGCACCAATCGGAGCCAGTTTCATCACCATGTTCACAATGTTAAAGAACACATGTGCAACTTGATCAATAAATTTTAAAACTGGACGTCCTGCATCACCTAACTTATGTAAAGCAAAACCAAAGAGAATTGCAAAAAGAAGGACTTGTAAGATTTCACCATTTGCAAATGCGCCAACAACCGTATCCGGGATGATGTGCATTAAGAAATCAATGGTAGATTGTGACTCACCAGAACTGACGTATTTTTGAATGCCCGAGGTGTCTAGAGTGGTAGGGTCAATATTCATCCCTACACCCGGTTTAGCGATGTTAATTACAACAAGGCCAATTAGAAGTGCAATTGTTGAAACAACTTCAAAGTATAACAACGCAACGCCGCCAGTTTTTCCGACTGACTTCATGCTTTCCATGCCAGCAATACCGCTGACCACGGTACAGAAAATAACTGGAGCGATGATCATCTTGATCAAACGAATAAAGGCATCACCTAATGGCTTGAGTTGCTCACCTAAACCTGGGATATGTTGTTCGACACCATTGACAATTTGCGTTGTGCTTGGGGAAAAATGCCCTACCAGAACACCCGCAATAATCGCAATAATCACTTGAAAATAAAGTGATTTATAAATCGGTTTTTTAGCCATAACTTTACTTCAATCTATATTTCCAAGTCCGTTGGAAATACCAAAATGAAACGTCTATTCTTTACGAATACACAGCCCTAACCTTTCACATGAACACCGCAAAAGGGAAACGGTTCTTTGTAAACAAAAAACCTTCCTACTACCTCAATGAAAACAAAAAAAAGTTGTTTTCTAAAACAGGAGAATACCTGAAGTTCCTAACCACTTTGAGTAGTTAGAAATAACCTCTTACTTTTTAATAAAAAGCTGAAGATATAGGAGAATCACAGAAAATTATGATATGAGTGCTCAAAAAAGCACGAGAAAGTGTACTCGAATTAAATAATGATTCGATTAAATTTTTGGCTAATACGCGCAAAAAACACTCATGTGGCCCTAAGACTTTAGTATAAGAAACACTTTTGATATTTTTTCGACAGTTTTTTATGTCATATTGATTAAATACTTGTGGACATTTCATTTTGAGCTGCCTGCATCCCATCATTTTTATTGTTTTTGAACTACGATGAATACTAAACGTAATATCTATAAAGATGCTGAACATCCCTTTGCTCAATATGTCCGTATTTTAGGTAAAGGAAAAAGTGGTTCACGCTCTTTAAGCTATGAAGAAGCGTATCAAGCGTTTACCATGATTTTAAAAGGTGAAGTGCTTGATGTGCAGTTAGGCGCTTTTTTAATGCTGCTTCGGGTTAAAGAAGAATCTATTGATGAACTCGCAGGATTTGTTCAAGCGACTAGAGACCAGCTTAATTTCCAGCCTTTAGAAGTTGATTTAGACTGGTCATCTTATGCAGGTAAACGTAAACATTATCCATGGTTCTTGTTAGCGGCCCTCACCCTTGCTCAACACGGTTATAAAATTGTTATGCATGGTGCATCAGGCCATACCCTTAACCGCGTCTATACCGAGCAGGTTTTAGAATATCTTGGTTATCCAATTTGTCATTCAGAACAAGAAGTGCGTACTCAGTTAGCAGAGCAAAATTTCGCTTACTTACCTTTAGACGTGATTTCACCTGTTTTAAGTGAACTGATTTCTTTAAGAAATGTGATGGGATTACGCTCGCCTATTCATACTTTAGCCCGCTTAATAAATCCTTTTAATGCGAAAGCCACCTTACAAGCCATATTTCATCCAGCTTATAGAACTTCCCATCAACATAGTGCACTGCGCTTAGGCTATCAAAATAGTGCAGTCATTAAGGGTGAAGGCGGTGAATTTGAGCGAAATCCAGATGCAAAAACATTAATTTGCGGTATTAAAAATGGTGAACTCTATGAACATGAGTTACCAAAGCTCACACCTGAACGTAGTCCAACCGAAGAAGAATTAGATTTAGCAACTTTTAAAGCAGTATGGTTAGGTCAGCAGCATCATGAATATGGAGAAATGGCAGTAACAGAAACCATCGGAATCGCGTTATATACCATGGGAGTTGTTACTAATTTCGAAGAGGCTATGCAGAAAGCAAAAGCGTTATGGAATAGTCGTTTCTAATATATGAATGACCAAGGTTATATTGGATAGCCTTGGTTTTAAGGTTCAACATAATAAAAATCTGGCCAAAATGGATATTCCAGACCTGAAGAATGAATATTTCTTAGTTTCAAGTGATCACCTATTTTGATTGTAATCTTATTAGAATCGTAGGAACCCGAAAGATAAGCATCTCGTTGTTGACCAATAAGTGTCTTACAATATAAATGATGCGCTTTGATCTTTTGGGAGCTCCGTATTGTTTGCGACTCCAGCACCTGAATCCCAATCAATAACATGGGATAACCGTCGTTCTTTATACTTGTATATTTAGCTTGAGGTGAAGTGTATTTCCGACTCGCAACAACCTTCACGTTGAGTAAACATTCAATCGGCTGTTTGGCTAATGCAGCACCACTAAACAATATTAGAAATAATAGTACGTAAATAGGTTTTAAACGTTTCATAGGATTCTTTATTATATTTTGATAAACATAAAAAAAGCCCAGTAATCACTGAGCTTCTTAAATTAAACAAAACGAATTGGCTTAAATTCTGGCTCATGCTTGTGATGATCATCATCACACTCTTCACCTTCCTCTTTCGTACCACGGTCAATATAGCCGCTACGCTGTTCTTCTGGTAAGTTTTTCAACTCCCAAGCAATGACAGCTTGCATACAAGTCTCACGCTGCTCTTTTGTTAAAACAACGCCATTTGGCCATTTACCAATTTCTACTGCTGTTTTTAAACGCTCTACAATTTCAGGGTTTAAAACAGATAGCATTTGTTCAATATTCATGATTCATCTCTTTGAAAAGATTCAAAATCTTGGTTCCAACCAAGTTTGGTACGGCAGGCCATATAAAAATCATAACCTGGTGGATGCAATAAACTTAGTTTAAATGGATGTTTGCGGATGTGTAAACTATCTCCGACATTCAGCGATATACTATGTTGTCCATCAGCACTCACCATCGGCAAAACTCGATTTTCGCGAATAACAATTTTAATTTCGCTTTGCCCGCCGACTACGATGGGACGTGATGACAATGTATGGGGATGCATTGGAACTAATGCAATCGCATCCATACTTGGATGTAAAATTGGTCCACCACCTGACAACGCATAAGCCGTTGATCCTGTTGGAGTAGAAACAATTAAACCATCACTATGCTGACGATAAACATATTGACCATCAATGTTGAGTTCAAAGTCAATCATATGGACGGACTTACCCGAATGCAAAACGACATCATTTAAAGCGATTGCATCATAAATAACTTCGCCATTTGTTCGTACTTCCATTTCAAGTAAGAAACGGCGATCAAGCTGGAAATGACCTTGAAGCACTTGGTCAAGTTTAAAAATCGCTTCTGAAGGTTTGATATCAGTTAAAAAACCTAATCGCCCACGGTTAATGCCAATAACAGGGGTATTGTAACGGACCAATGCTCTTGCTGCATGGAGTAGAGAACCATCGCCTCCAACCACAATAACTAAATCAGCAACTTCACCTAATAGATGACGGCTTACTATCTGTGCATGATCATAAGGCACTAATTCGGCTGTTTCCTGATCAAAAATGGGGTTCAAACCTAAGTTCAATAAATGATCATGAATTAAACATAGTGTTTCTACAACTGATGATTTATCTGGTCGACCGATTAACCCGACGTTTCTGAAGGACTTATGTGAAATTTGCACGAATGAGTAAGCTCCGCTGCGATACTCGGCTATAATAACATTAACCCGATTAATTTAAAAAAACATAACTACAAGATGCTGTAAAATTCAATCTAAGTTTTCCAATTATTCACAGTTTTATCATTGCAAATTGATGACAAGCTATCGCATCATTACAGGCATTGTTAGGGTTTTATCTCATTTTTATGAAGTTTGAACGTGGTATCGGTTTCTTTGCACTAATCTTTTCCATTTTGGTCATTGGTGCTTTTATTGCTCTTAGTATCTATCTGATTCGTTTAGATAATATTATCCGTGAAAAATTTGAAGGACAGCGGTGGGATATTCCTGCCAAAGTGTTTGCACGACCTTTGGAAATTTATAACAACGCGCCTATTTCTCAAGCAAATTTCACTCAAGAATTAAAGCTATTGGGTTACAAAACTTCAAGTAATTATGACAAGTCTGGAAGCTATGTTGCTCAAGGCAGCAATATGTATATCCACACACGTGGTTTTGACTACGGTGACAGCGTTGAACCAGAACAAGTCTTAGAATTAAGTTTTGCAAATGATCAAGTTGTTGAAGTTAGAAGTACTAAACCCTCTTCAACCGGCGTTGCACGCTTGGAACCGTTACTCATTGGAGGAATTTATCCTCAACACAATGAAGACCGTGTACTCATTAAACTGAATAATGTCCCTAAACCACTCATTGAAGCTTTAATTTCTACAGAAGACCGTAATTTTTATCATCATCATGGTATTTCAATTCGTGGTACGGCTCGTGCATTGGTCAGTAATGTCACTGGTGGAAAACGTCAAGGTGGCTCAACCCTGACTCAACAATTAGTTAAAAACTTCTATCTCACCCCTGAACGCACACTAAAACGTAAAGTCAATGAAGCATTAATGGCTTTACTCATCGAACTGCATTACAGCAAAGATGAAATTTTAGAAGCGTATTTAAATGAAGTGAATCTGGGCCAAAATGGTAGCTATTCAATTAATGGTTATGGTTTGGCTTCACAATTTTATTTTGGTTTACCATTACGTGAGCTTAGCGTTGCACAACAAGCTTATTTAGTAGGTTTGGTACAAGGCCCTTCTTTATATAACCCTTGGAAAAACCCTGAAGGTGCAAAAAAACGCCGCGATACCGTGTTAAATAACATGCGTGTGATGGGTTATTTAACTCAAGCCGAATATGAAGATGAAATTGCACGTCCTTTAAATGTGTTAAGTAAACCAAGTTTAGGCCCTGCAAAATTCCCAGACTTTTTAGATATTGTACGTCGTCAATTACGTACAGAGTATCAAGAAAGTGATTTAACCAATCAGGGATTACGTATTTTTACGACCTTAGACCCAATTACTCAAACTCAAGTTCAAAATGCTTTTAAAGCTTCAGTAGACCGTTTGGCTAACAGTAATCCAGCACGTTTGAAAAACTTACAAGGCGCTGTGCTGATTGCACACCCTGAAAATGGCGAGCTCGTTGCAGCGGTTGGTTCTACACAAGACTTTACTGGTTTTAACCGTGCTTTAGATGCGAAACGTCAAGTCGGTTCTTTATTGAAACCTGTAATTTATTTAAGTGCTATTGAATCTGGACGTTATAACTGGGCAAGCCAAATTGAAGATGCTCCAATCAGTGTTCCTGTAGACGGTGGTAAAAGCTGGACTCCTAAAAACTATAGTGGTGGCGGACATGGTGTAGTCAGCCTGAGTGAAGCTTTAGCAAACTCATACAACCTTTCTGCTGTACGCATGGGTCAAGAGTTTGGTTTATCTACTTTTACTAATAATTTAAGAAAATTTGGTGTTGAATCAACGATTCCTGCCTACCCTTCTATTTTCCTTGGGGCAGTCAATATGTCACCAATGGAAGTACTTGGAATTTATGAGAACTTCGCTACAGGCGGTTTTAAATATCCAACTCGTGCGATTCGATCTGTCGTAGACGCGAATGGTCGTCTGCTTGACCGTTATGGCCTTAATGTTCAACAAACGATTGATCCTTCTGTCGGCTATATCATGAATTATGGCTTACAACAGGTGATGTCTTCGGGTACTGGTCGTGCAGCTTATAGCAGCTTATCTCCAGCTTTAAAATTGGCAGGTAAATCAGGTACGACTAACGATACACGTGACTCATGGTTTGCGGGTTACTCAGGTAATCACGTTGCTGTAGTTTGGTTAGGTTTAGATGACAACAAAGTGACTGGTTTAACAGGTTCATCTGGTGCATTGCCAGTATGGATTAATGTGATGAAGCAATTACGTCAAACTCCTGTAAATATACGTCAACCAGACACTGTACAGTGGCAATGGATTGACCGTGCATCTGGTGATTTATCAGCACAGGCTTGTGATGGTGCTATGTATATTCCGATGTTAACGCATACGGTTCCGCACCGTGCTACGCCATGTGGAGCACCTTATTATCAAGTTGATCCAACATATACGCCACAAAGTGATAACACAATTCCTGACTCTCAAGATGATAATACCGACAGTTATATTCGTGAAAGTGAAAGCCAGATGGAACAAGATCTGTCAAATAACTCTCGTGTAATTTCAAGTGGTAGTTATAACAACTAAGCGTTAACAGGAAAGTAGGATATGTTGAAGAAAGGTGTTTTTTATATTGGTGCTGTACTTATGGTCGGCTGTACAACTTTGCCTGATCAATCTGGCTCCAAAGACAAAGCACCTGCTCCACCAGCGAAAAAGAGCACGGAAACTCCATCGGGTGTAAAAATTACGCCTTATGATCATCCGGAAATTCACCGCAAGAACTTGCAGGTTATTGTTCCTCAGCAGAAAAAGCCGCAACGCTTTAATGATGATGGAAGCCAATTACCTGCATTTAAAGTCTTAATGCAAAAAACCCAACAGGCTTACAAAAATCAGCAATGGTCAGAAGCTGAACGCTATGCACTCCAAGCACAGCGTTTAGCCCCACAAGCCGCAGAAACATATCTATTCCTTGCGCTTACGGCAAATCATAAACAGCAATATTCTAATGCCGAGTCTCTAGCACGACGTGGTTTAAGTTTTGCTCAAAGTCAGGCCATGAAAAAGCAACTTTGGTTGACCATCTTAAAAGCTGGACAACAACGCAATAATCAAAAAACTGTTCAAGAAGCGCAACAAGCATTAAAAGCCCTCTAGCTTTTAATGCTTTTCTATTTTCTTATTAGAAATTACGAATACCTGCTAAGCCATAGGCACCATGCTGTTGTGCAGTAGCTAAATCATCAGGATGCACTCCTCCCAATGCAAAAACCGGAATCTGGCTATTTTGGGCGAGATCAGCAAAACGTTCCCAACCTAATGCCAAGGCTTCTGGATGGGTGGTTGTCGGTTTTACAGGACTAATAAAAACAGCATCACAACCAATCTGCTCAGCCTGCTTTAAAGAAACCGCATCATGACAAGCTGCAATATAACGTAAGCCTACTGTTAAATCGCCCTTATGCAAATTCATGAGCTGAGATTGTTTTAAATGAACGGTCTTAATCTGTTTCTTTAACTCAGGGCTCAACTGCTGCCAAAGATCTGTATTAATAATTAAGTTTGATAACTGATTTTCATCTAAAGCACTTAATTGCTCTAAATATCTCTGATCAGCATCGGCTTTTTCTATACGCCAATACAATAAAGCATCACTGCCTTCTACAGGTGTAAGCATATTGCTGATTTTGATGAGATGGGGCCAATAAAGTCGTTTTATGATGTCTTTATTGGCTTTTGGAAAGTTTAAATGAAGTAACTGTTCCCTTGAGTACCATGCCCATGGTTGATGAATAAGATTTAATAGTTCATCAGGCACATAACTATGGAACAAATGTAAATTGACAATAATGTCATCATATTCATGGTGAATATAATCAAATTGATGCCAATCTTTTAAACCAATACCCACTTCTTCATAGATTTCACGGCGGCAGGCTTCTTCTGGTGTTTCACCCTGCTCAACCTTTCCTCCTGGAAACTCATGCTTTCCACCTTGATGCTGCTGCTCTTCGCGCCATCCTACTAATATTTTTCCACGATGGATCAAGATTGCTATAGCGACATCGACTATTGGTTTGGGCATCTTTTTACTCTCTAAAACTTTTCTCAAGTGTAAGCAAATTTTATCATTTTATAAAATTTTAAAAATCTCATTGACAGACCTATTCGATAATGATTATCATTTAAATCGTTCAAGAATATACCACGGAGCACAACAAATGAACGCACCTTTTAGCTTATTTACCCGTAACAATGACACAGCTCACGCCTTACCAATGTTACATTCTAATAACCTCTTTGCATTAGGCCGTGAAATCCGCATTATGCATGCTGGCGAGGAATATCGTTTACGCCTCACTCGCAACAACCGTCTAATTTTAACTAAATAAAAAATACACTCGCGTTTCAATAATATTCGTGGGAAAACAAAAAATGGATAGCATGGGTAACCATGCTATTTTTATGACGGAAGAATAATCTCTGCTCTTAGACCACCTTGTTCAGCATGCATAAAATGTAATTCACCATTATGCAATTCAATAATTTTTCGTGTAATCGAAATTCCCAACCCTGAACCTTGCTGCTGAGTACCTAATACTCGAAAAAAACGCTGCCCTAAACGTAATAGCACTTCGTCATCTACCCCATTTCCCGTATCTTCTATAGACACCTTAATTTGCTGTTCATCCTGACTAATCTCAACATGAATAGAGCCTAAAGTCGGGCTATAACGAATGGCGTTATCAAATAAATTTCTAAAAGCAATAAATAGCAATTCTTCATTTGCATATGTTTTAGTTTCTGTCGATAAGGTATTTGTTTCTATCAACATTTGTTTAGCTTTCGCATCTAAATTTACAGTTTCAATAACTCTAGCCAATAAATAATTTAAATCGATAACTGTCTTAGGAAGTTGTGGCTGCTCTGCTTCATTGGGTTCCAATCGAGCGAGAAGGAGTAAATTTTCAAGTATTTTGGTACTTCTAGAAACGTCTTCTTGTATACGTTCAAAGTCTTGATGCAGCTCTGGAACATGTTGATATTTACGCTGTAAAACCTGAAGGCGCATTTTTATAGCAGATAATGGCGAACGCAGCTCATGAGAAGCATCTGCGGTAAAACGCTGTTCTGCGACTAATGCCCTTTGCAGCCTTGCGAGTAATTGATTTAAAGCATCAATCACAGGTTGAATTTCTGTAATGACATCTGGGTCTTGAATAGGTTCTAAATTTGATGCTGTTTTTTGAGCAATACGTTTAGAAAGTAAATTTAGCGCAGCCAATTGTTGCTCCGTACGCCAACTTACAATGACCCATTGTAGTAGCCAGAACAACACCATAAGGCCACTATAACCTGCAAGTGCTTTGAGTACTTCTTCAACACGTGTACTCATTGGCTGAAAGACTTCAACCTGTAGTTGAGAGTCTTCTTGTTGTGCAGCCAGACTACGCCATAATTGACCATCAAACCAAAAATATGAAAAACCTTCTGATAAATTACCTTGTTCAAAAAGCTCGTGCTGATAGCTATGAGAGTGAGTAAGTAATTGCCCAGAACTTAATAATTCATACTGAATATCAAATTCGTCACTGAGCTCATCAAACTGTTTCATAGAGTGTTGAGAAAGATCAGAAACCAGCAAAGTATCTGAAATTTCATCCATGATTTCGTCTTGCACTGACATGTTGTGATAAACAGAAAATATGGTGAGTAAGCTTAAAGCCAGCAAGCCCACCACGACACTACTCCACATCGTGGTTTTAACCAGTTGCGACTGCAAGGATGAGCGATTAGATTTCATTTTAAATCTCCCATACGGTAGCCTAACCCCCGTATGGTTTTAATGCTGCTACTTCCGATTTTTTTTCGGAGCTGATAAATAAATACTTCTATCGCGTTACTTTCAATTTCTTCACCCCATGCATAGAGCGCTTCTTCTAATTGATCACGCGTAATAATATGCTCAGGATGAACCATAAGCTTACGTAATATTTGGAACTCTTTAGCTGTTAAATCAATAGACTTTCCAGCACATGATACAACTTTCGCTTGTGTATCAAGTTGCAGATCGCCCCATGTTAAAACCGATTGCTGACTCAACGTTTGTTTGCGTAATTGAGCGCGGATTCGAGCAGATAGCTCTTCTAAGCTAAAAGGCTTAACCAAATAATCATTTGCACCTAAATCTAGTCCTTCCACTCGGTCATGAATACTGTCACGTGCTGTAATGAAAATAACAGGAACATTTTTTTGTTTATGGCGGATCGTTGTTAAAACTTTTTCACCAGCCAGTTGAGGCAACCCCCGATCAAGCAAAATACAGTCATAATCATGCTGTTCAATTGCCGTAAGCGCATAATCACCTCTTTCAACCCAATCGACCTGATAACCGTCTAACTCTAACCACGATTGAATACTTTCAGCTTGAGAGCGATCATCTTCTGCAAGCAAAATTCTCATCTATTTTTCCTGTTATATCCTGATTTGATCTTGCCAAGCCTTTATAAAAAAAGCAAAGCCGCATCATTTAAATGCGGCTGAAAGCAGTAGATCTAGAGATCAACTCATTAGAACTGAACTTGATCCACTTCAATTTCTACACGTTTTAAAGGCTTATAGTCGATGTCTACTTCACCAATTAAAGTTACATTTGTATTTGGTGAAATAGGACGACCTTGCCAAAGTTCATCATCTACATCAACCGTAATGCTACCTGTCTTGTCACGAAATTGGTATTTTTCATCGCCTAAAGATTTTACAACCTGACCATGTACTTTGACCGGTGTATTATCTTTAGCCGTTAATGCATGCTTAACAGTTGTTACAGCTACTGGAGCAATTGCTGCCTGATTCACAGGTGTATTCGCCATAGCGACACTAGCAGCTGTTAGACCTGTAGTCATTAGTATTGCTTTAAGCATTTTCATAAGATTACCTTTTTAATCACATCTTGGAATAACATAAGTACATCATGCATAAATGAGGTGAATCTTAAGAAAAAGTTAATTTAATGGCACAACCCGTAATACCTCTTCTAATGTCGTAAGACCATCAATGACTTTACGTGCACCCGCAATTCTCAAGGGTTCTATACCTTCTTTTTTAGTTTGTGTTCTCAAATCATTTAAGGTCATATGGCTACTAATAAGATGCTTAAGCTCAAGACTGACCGGCATAAATTCATAAATACCAACTCGCCCTTTATAGCCTGTATGACGACATTGTTCACACCCTACTGCATGATAAACTTTTTCTGGCATTTCCATAATGTAGTCAAAGGTTAGGTGTTGCCACTCGTCCTCATTAATATGAGTTTGCTGTTTGCAGTGCGGACAAAGCTGTCGTACTAAACGCTGTGCCAATACACCTAAAATAGTTGCTGCTGTCAAGAATGGTTGCACGCCTAAATCATGCAAGCGAGTCAAACTAGACGGCGCATCATTGGTATGTAAAGTTGATAATACCAAATGACCTGTTAATGCAGCCTGAATGGCCATATTCGCTGTATCTTGATCACGAATTTCCCCAATCATAATAATATCGGGGTCTTGACGCATGAGCGCACGAACACCATCTGCAAAGCCTAGTTCAATTGCATTGTTGACCTGCATCTGGTTAAAACTAGGCTCTAACATTTCAATTGGATCTTCAATGGTACATACATTAACCTGATCTGTTGCGAGCTGCTTTAAAGAAGAATATAGCGTGGTCGTTTTACCTGAACCTGTAGGACCAGTGACTAAAATAATGCCATGGCTATTTTTTGTTAACTGTTGCCACTGTTGTAATAAACTCTCTTCAAAACCCAGTTGATGAAAAGAACGTACCAGTACATCTGGGTCGAAAATACGCATAACCAGTTTTTCACCAAATGCAGTGGGCAAGGTTGATAAACGTAGCTCTGTTTCTTGGCCCTTTGGCGTCCGAGTTTTTAATCGACCATCTTGTGGTTTACGCTTTTCGGCGACATTTAAACGTCCTAAAATTTTAATACGAGCAATCACTGCGGTTAGCGTATTTGAAGGCATGTTGTAAATGGTGTGCAAAACACCATCGATACGGAACCTGACTTTGCCGTTATCTTTGCGTGGCTCCATATGAATGTCACTGGCACTCTGCTCAAACGCGAACTGTAAAATCCAGTCGACTAATTTCACAATATGCTGATCATTGGCATCAGGATTTTGACTATCCCCAAGTTGTAAAAGAGCCTCAACATTTTTATTATCACGATCATGAGCTGCATCTTTTTGAGCTGAGTTTACCGCTCGACTGACCTGATAATATTCTCGTAAATAACGTTGCAACTGTTCGGGATTAAGTAATACCCGCTCAATTTTTTTAGGAGCTAGACTTCGTTCAAGATTATTGAGCCAATCTGTTTGAAATGGCTGGTCTGTTCCAATCACAATTCGATCGGCATGGATTTCAACAGCTAAAATATGATTACGAATGGCAAATTCTTGCGACATTACCTGAGTTAAAGCACTCACATCTGCCTTTAAAGGATCAATCACAAATAAAGGTAGCTGAACCCGATCTGCAAACCATAAACACAAACGGTTTAAACTTAAATGGGCCTGCGTGTGCTGCTGATCTTTTAAATTAAAATGTGCAATCCACTGTAATGGATGCCATTTCAACTGATCTTTTTGGCGGTGGCTTGACTGTACCAGTAATTTATCTCGTTCTGTGATACGGCCTTCTTGTAATAATTGTTCTAGACACCAATAGGTATCTATTTCTACATGTGCATTCATGCGTTATCCCCAATATATTTTTATAATATAGCAGAGATGTTTTAGATTTAGCTCACCCCAAAATCGTTAAATCCATTATTTAAATATCCTTCAACTTCAAATAATTAAACCAATTCTCAACTTGATATTTTTTTGCGTCATAGGTCATGTTTATAAAAATATTTTGTATGTTGCTATGCCTAAAAAAGATACTATGCTGACTATAATAAAAAGCATAAACTGGAAACGAACACATGATTTTTAAAATGATTAAAATCCACATATAACGATAAACATAAGAGGAAGTAATATGGAACTTCCAATGACAATGTCATTACAAACTGCATCCTTTGAGGAATTCATTACTATAATTGCTGCTGCCCTTGGCTGTGGCTTATTAATTGGTTTAGAACGAGAGCGCAGTAAACTCAAACACGAATATAAAACTTTCGCTGGTTTCAGATCTTTTGCAATTAGTGCTTTATTAGGCGCGATCTGTTTTTTATTCGGCATTTCAATTGGGATTGTTGGAGCTTTAATCATCGGTGCAATCAGCATCGTTTCCCTCAAAAACCAGCCAAATGATCCGGGCGTTACTACCGAACTTGCATTTATCATGACTTATTTCATTGGAGCACTCTGTATTTGGAATATTTCATTGGCAGCAAGTTTAGCAGTCATCATGACCGCTATCTTAATAGCTAAGCAGTCTATGCATGGTATCGCCAGTCAGTGGATTACCGAAGCAGAATTGCGCGATGGAATTTTTCTACTCGCCCTACTTTTAATTGCTTTACCTTTAGTCCCGAATAAGCCGTTTTGGGGACCAGTTTTAAATCCTCATGTTATTTTAAAATTGCTCACTTTAATTTTATTTGTACAGGCACTAGCTCATATTGCTAAACGATTATTATCTTCTAAAAATGCGCTATTACTTTCGTCTTTGGCTTCAGGCTTTGTTTCCAGTACAGTGGCAATTGCCACTTTAGGTTTAGAAGTACGCTCTGGTCGAGCAAATGCAACAACAAACGCGGGTGCAGCCCTGATGTCTTGCGTTTCAACGCTTATTCAAACTTTAATTATTGTGATCGGTATTAGCTTTGCTTGGTTTAAGCTAATTATATTTCCTACACTTATTGCATTAGTTGTTTTAGCTGTCTGGGCCTTCATTTTATTACGAAAAGCCGAACCTAGTACTTCGACTCCAGAATTAGATTCAAGAATGTTTAGCCTTAAAGAAGCCATTATTATTGCATCAACACTCGCTATCATTCAGTCGGGGGTCTATGGCTTAAATTTATATTTAGGGGATGCCGGATTAATTGCGGGAACCCTACTCGCATCTTTATTTGAAATACATGCGGCTATTATCGCGGTAATTGTACAAGGTGAACCTGATAGTGCTCATATGTCCCCTTTATTAATTGCTTTTATGGGAGGCTTTGCAGTGCATGCCATTGCCAAAAGTATAAACTCTGCAATTTCGGGCGGGCTGCCCTATGCACTTGCTTTCGTTCCCGCCCAGCTGATTCATATGGCTATATTCATTACTTTACTTTGGCTCAACATCCATTGGTTCTAAAGTAGAATTTATTGCACAGCAGAAGCTTTGACCATATCCACTACAGTAACTTCAATCTGACCGACTTTAAAATGAATATCGAAACTTGAAAATTTCATTTTATAAATTCTGTCTGGATCTTCTTGATAGGCAGGCCGAGGATCTAAAGATAAGACTTGCTCAAGCTCATCAATGTACTGTGAATTCATTTCTTTATTTTGTAAAAAATATTTTTGAGCATTTAAAGCAGGTTCAGACCAAATGACCGATTTACGCTCTGGTTCTGCATGTGCATAACCACTTTGTGCATCAGCAATCGCATCAGAATATTGAATATAGGGTTTGATATCTAGAATTGGAGTTCCATCTAATAAATCGCTGCCAGTGACGTACACTCGGACTGACTTTCCAACTTTTTCAATTTTCTTTAAACGCACTACAGACAAGCCCACCGGTGCTGGGCGATACATGCTACGTGTAGCAAATACGCCAATTTTTTCATTACCCCCTAAACGTGGGGGACGAACTTGCGGACGGAATTTATCTGCACTACCCTGATTTTTATTGTCATGAAACTGCCAAACTAGCCAGAGATGACTAAATTGTTCAATTCCCTCAAAAGCCAACAAGTCGTTATAAGGTTCTACCATGTCGATATATGACTCGATATTTACCAAATTTGGCTGGCGTGGAATACCGAATTTTTCTCGATATGGAGAGCACATGTGGCCGATTATCGGGAAGGTGACAGAATTGATCATCACTTTTTCTTATAAACACAATTAAATATATTCAGTTTATCGGGAATGAATTTAGATTAGAATAGCAATCTGTTTTCTTTTAATCGTGATCGAGACCTTTAATGGCTGCTTTTAACGTCGAACGCATTACTCATGTTCACCACTGGAATGACACCCTTTTCAGTTTTAAAACTACACGCGACACTAGCTTACGTTTTAAAAATGGTCAGTTCGTAATGATCGGACTTGAAGTGAATGGCAAACCGTTAATGCGTGCGTATTCGATTGCAAGTGCAAATTACGAAGAAGAGTTAGAATTCTTCTCAATTAAAGTACAAGAAGGTCCTTTAACTTCGATTTTGCAAAAAGTACAAGTTGGCGATGAAATTTTAATTTCTAAAAAACCGACAGGTACATTGGTTCATGATGACCTTTTACCGGGTAAAAACTTGTACCTTTTATCTTCTGGTACTGGCCTTGCACCATTCTTATCAATTATTCGTGACCCAGAAACTTACGAACGTTTTGAAAAAGTAATCGTTGTTCATGGTACACGTTATATTTCTGAATTAGCTTATCAAGACCTTATCTTGAACGAATTACCAAACCATGAGTTCTTTGAAGAGTTAGGTATTAAAGACAAACTTGTTTACTACCCTACTGTAACTCGTGAACCTTTCCACACTCAAGGCCGTGTAACAACTGCAATTGAAACTGGTGCTTTATTCGAAAAAGTTGGTTTACCACGATTTAACCGTGAAACTGACCGCGCAATGCTTTGCGGTAGCCCTGCTTTCTTGAAAGATGTTGCTGCGTTACTTGACCAACACGGTTTAGTTGAATCACCTCGTATGGGTGTAATGGGCGACTACGTAATTGAACGTGCGTTCGTAGAAAAATAAGTTTTTCTAATTAAAAAAACCGAGGCCAAGTCCTCGGTTTTTTTATATTTGTTTTATAACTTGATTGTGCCATCGATACAGGTAACAGCGCTTCCACCCACTAAAATTTTATCTTGATATAAATTTAGTTGAAGCTGTCCGTCACGTCCTAAAACGCGACCTTGTGAAGAAAGTACCTGATCATTTTGTGCGGGCAAAATACCATGGTAACGAATAAAAGACGCTACGCTACCATTACCACTACCACAAACTGGATCTTCATTGATTCCAATTGAAGGGGCAAATGAGCGAACTTCTATATGTTTTTGCTCATCATTATTTTCATAAAAACCATAAACCGTCGCTCCACCAACTTTCATTTCTAAATCATGTTGTTTTAAAGCAGCGAAGTCCGGTTGAGTCGCTAAAACAGCTTCGGCATTAACCGCTTGTAATACAACCCAACGCGCCCCAACATCAACCAATGCAGCATTCCATTGAGTGTCAATCTGACATTTTAAAATCTCTGCCAATTTTTGAGTCTGTTTAGTATCTAATGGCGTAATTTTAGGTTGTGGTAGTTCAAAGGAAATATGATTCAATTCACTTACCGTAAGAGCAACTAAACCTGCACCACATTGCTGTACCAATTTTCCTTCTTTAGCAGTAATTAGACCAGCTTCAAGTAAAGCATGGGCTGTGCCGATTGTAGGATGGCCTGCAAATGGTAATTCATTTTGCGGAGTAAAAATTCGAACCTGATAATCGGCTTGCGAATCTGTGGCAGGCAGTACAAATGTAGTTTCAGAGAGATTGGTCCAATTGGCAATCGCCTGCATTTGCTCAGATGTTAAGGTACTAGCGTCCATAATCACCGCGACAGGATTTCCTTTAAATGCTTGTGAAGTAAAAACATCAACTTGTTTAAATGCTACAACGGACATAGACCCACTCCTACTCATTTTGATATTAAAAATTATGGTTTTAAATCCTCACCATGCTTTTGATCTTACTGAGATATCTTTAATGGTTACAGTATCAGTTTTTATTAAAAATAATAGACACAGTTTTTAAGTTCAGAACTCGATTGAATGGACCAACCTAAAGTCATCACAATATTTGAGATAAATAACAGATCACTATAAAGTGTACCCATTGCTTTGGCTTTTTAATGAATTGATATGTACAAATATAAAAAAGTGAGTGATGACTTAACACTTCAAATCCATAATGGAAGGCAGCCTATTGGTTCGCGTCTACCTTCAATACGAGACTGTGCAAACCATTATCAGGTCAGCATTAACACCGTAAAAGAAGCGTATCGTCAACTTGAAGATCAAGGTTTGATTTCTGTTCGTCCTCAATCTGGTTACTATGTTTGTCATGCACCTTCAAACTCGCTAGAACTCGAAGAACGTTATGTCAGTGAAGAAAAAGTGCCACTTTCAGGTATCAGCTGCTTCCTCGCTCAAATCGTTAAAAAGCAAATGGACCCAGCCTATATTAATTTGGCTCTAGCTTGCCCCTCAGGAGAAAATTTCTACCCGATTGAACGTTTAAAACGCTTAACTGCTCAAGTTTTACGTACACAACCAGATATTTTTAAAAGCTATACCTTACCACCGGGGTCAACACGACTACGCACACAAATTGCTAGACGAAGCTTGCAACTCGGTATGTTTCTTTCAGCAGATGATATTGTGCTGACTCATGGCACCATGGAGGCTTTAAGTCTCGCGATTATGGCAACAACTCAAGCGGGTGACACCATCGCCCTTGAGATCCCGACTTTTCATAATTTGTACCCGCTCCTGCATAATTTAGGCCGAAAAATTGTAGAAGTTCCCACTTCGCCACATACAGGCATGTGTCTAGATACACTTGAAGAACTCTTAAAATCTCAAAGTGTACAAGCCATATTAACGATTCCAACAGGACACAATCCCCTCGGTTTCAGTATGCCTGAAAGCAGCCGCCGTCGCTTGGCAGAGCTAGCCAATCATTTTCAAGTTCCTATTATTGAAGATGCGATGTATGCCGAATTGCAACTAGCCGAACCTCTCTTACCCAACATTAAGGCATTTGATCAAAATGGATGGGTGTTGGTATGTAGTAGCTACACCAAGACTGTAGCACCCGACTATCGAATCGGTTGGTTAGAAGCTGGGCGCTTCCGTAATATTGTGCAGCAACTAAAATTTACAACAACAGTGGCCGAGCCTGCTTTACTCACTGAAACCTTAGGACTTTTCTTAGAAAATGGTGGTTATGACCTGCATTTACGTCAGTTAAAAAAACGCTATCAACAACAAATTGACACTATCAAATCTTATATTTGTCGTTATTTCCCACTCGGTACTCGAGTCAGTCGCCCACAAGCTGGATTTATTTTATGGTTAGAACTCCCCGAATCTATTGATACGCTGGAACTGTTTCATCAGGCAATGGATGAAAAAATCTTATGCATGCCGGGAATTTTATGTTCGGCTGATAAACGTTTTAGTCATTGTTTAAGAATAGCAGCGTGTTTTGAGTTAAATCCCAAAATGTTAAATGCTTTGATGCGTTTAGGAGAGTTGGCAAAAAATATGCTACCCGTACAAAAAGATATAGGCCAAATTCCTACTAATTCAGTAGGTTGAATCTAAAATATGGAGTTAATAAAATAAAACCATATATTTTCTATGCCTTTTATTTTATGAATACTGAACTTCTCTCTCCCGCAGGTTCACTTAAAAACATGCGCTATGCATTTGCCTATGGTGCAGATGCCGTATATGCAGGGCAACCACGTTACAGTTTACGTGTGCGTAATAATGCTTTTGATCATGACAACTTAAAAATCGGAATTGATGAAGCTCATGCTTTAGGTAAAAAGTTTTATGTTGTGGTGAATATTCAGCCACATAACAGCAAATTAAAAAACTTTATTCGTGATCTTGAACCAATTGTGGCTATGCAACCAGACGCACTCATTATGTCTGATCCGGGCTTAATTATGATGGTGCGTGAACATTTTCCTGATGTACAAATTCATCTATCAGTTCAAGCCAACGCCATTAACTGGGCAACTGTTAAATTCTGGAAAGATTACGGTTTAAGCCGAGTCATTTTGTCACGTGAGTTATCTTTAGAAGAGATAGAAGAAATCCAGCAACATGTGCCAGATATTGAACTTGAAGTTTTTGTGCATGGCGCACTATGCATGGCCTACTCAGGTCGCTGCTTACTTTCTGGATACATGAACAAACGTGATGCCAATCAAGGTGCTTGTACAAATGCTTGCCGTTGGGACTATAAGCTGCATGAAGCACAAGAAGATGCAAACGGCGATGTGATTCCAGTCACTCAGCTCAATGAGTCAGAAAAGTCTTGCTGCTCATCAGCACAATCAGAAACAGCCTCGGCTCAAACCCTATTAGTACAACGTAATGATGAAGAAATGTTTGCTGCCGAAGAAGATGAACACGGTACTTATTTTATGAACTCGAAAGATTTACGTGCTGTACAACATGTAGATCTTTTAACAAAAATGGGCATCGCCTCGCTTAAAATTGAAGGCCGTACTAAATCCTATTTTTACTGTGCCCGTACTGCTCAAATTTATCGAAAAGCGATTGATGATGCATTAGCAGGAAAACCATTTGACCCAAGCTTAATGTCTCAGCTTGAAGGTTTGGCAAACCGTGGTTATACCGAAGGCTTTTTAAGACGTCATGTGCACAGTGAATATCAAAACTATGCCGATGGCTCATCACATTTTGACTATCAACAATTTTGTGGAGAGGTTTTAGAACGTCACGGCGACTATATTCGCATTGAGGTTAAAAACCGTTTTGTAGTGGGCGACTCACTTGAACTCATGACACCGCAAGGCAATATTACCTTTAGCTTAACCGAGATGCGCGATTTAAAAGGTAACCCAATTATAGATGCCAAAGGTTCAGGCCATTTTGTTGAGATTCCACTCTCCCAAGATGTTGATATCAGTTATGCACTACTCGTACGCAACTTACCACATGCGAAGGAAAGTATTACTGCATCGACATTAGCTTATTCAGCGAGTTAAAAATGACACTTTTAATTACAAGTGAATGTATCAATTGTGATATGTGCTTACCTGAATGCCCCAACATCGCCATTTTTGAAGGGAGCAAAGTTTATGAAATTGATCCACTTCGTTGTACCGAGTGTGTAGGCTTTTACGATGCGCCAACATGTAAGGCGGTTTGTCCAATCGATTGTATAAAACAAGATCCAGCACATATTGAAACCCAAGATCAACTATTAGAGAAATTTAAGGGATTAAATTTGCTCGGCTAATCTATCTTTTAAAAAGTTTATAGAGGATCAAGCTAAAGGCGCTGATCCTCTAAATGACTGCACGGATCAATGATTAAATAAACGAATAAATAGCTGAGACCACTTTGCAAGTGATAAAATCAAATGATCAGTTCAGTTTAATTTACTTGTATTTGTGTACCAAAAAAATTGAACAATCGTTAAAACTGATCTAACCATTTCAACATTTCATATAGATTGATTAAAACTCATTCTGGCGTAGCTCCCCATGTCTTATCTTTATTTAGCAATTGCGATTGCTTGTGAAGTCATTGCAACTTCAGCTTTAAAAGCATCTCAAGGTTTTACTGTTCCAATTCCTTCGATTATTACTGTTGTGGGTTATGCAATTGCTTTTTATTTATTGTCTCTGACGCTAAAAACAATTCCGATCGGAATTGCATATGCCATTTGGTCTGGTGCAGGTATTATTTTAATTTCTGCAATTGGCTGGATATTTTACAAACAGCATTTAGACTTGGCAGCCTGCATTGGTCTTACTTTAATGATCGCAGGCATTATCATTATTAATGTGTTTTCTAAAAATACTCATCTATAAAATAGAATTAAAAAAAACAACCGAGTACGGTGAGAATCTTTTATAAAAAATTTCACCATACTCGGTATGAACAGCTTATTTTAAACTGCCCGTTAGAAACTGCTTTAAGCGTTCACTTTTCGGGTTATTGAGTACTTCATCAGGATGACCCTGTTCTTCAATCTTCCCTTGATGCAAAAAAATTACTTGATTAGACACATGACGCGCAAAGCCCATTTCATGTGTCACCACAATCATGGTGCGCCCTTCTTCAGCCAAACCCTGCATTACTTTTAGTACTTCACCCACCAACTCTGGATCAAGCGCGCTGGTTGGTTCATCAAACAACATAACTTCTGGTTCCATAGCCAAAGCACGAGCAATCGCTACACGTTGCTGCTGACCACCAGATAAAAATGCAGGATATTTACTTTCAACACTTTCAGGCAAACCAACTTTGCGTAGATATTTCCGCGCACGCTCTTCTGCCTCAGCACGTTTTACCCCAAGTACATGAATCGGTCCTTCAATAACATTTTCTAGCACCGTCATGTGTGACCATAAATTAAAATGCTGAAATACCATCATGAGCTGGGTACGCATTTTTTGTAGTTGCTTTGGGTCAACCACTTTTAAATTGCCTTTTTTATCAAAGACTGTGCGTAGTTTTTCACCATTAAGTTTAATAGTGCCATTGCTTGGTTGTTCTAAAAAGTTAATACAACGTAGCAAGGTACTTTTACCTGAACCAGATGAACCGATGATACTAATGACATCACCAGCATTTGCATCAAGTGATATCCCTTTCAGTACTTCATGATCGCCAAATGTCTTATGTAAATCACGAATCACTAGTTTTGCAACTTGTTCCATTATTTATGTCTCCTAATGATTCGATGGCTTTAAAAATGCCAACCAACGTTTTTCCAACTTACGAAATAGCCAAATCAAAATAAATGCCAGCATCGCATACAACACTGCGGCAATTCCAAAAGCATTGAAGGTGTCATAGGTTGCCGCATTCACATCACGCGCAATTTTTAAAATGTCAGGAACAGTTGCTGTAAATGCAATGGTTGTCGCGTGCAACATCAAAATGACTTCATTGCTATAAAATGGTAAAGCACGGCGCAACATCGACGGAATGATAATGCGGGTATAGCGTTTCCATTTGGACATACCGAAAGCTTGTGCAGCTTCAATCTCGCCATGTGGAATAGAACGGATCGCTCCAGCAAAGATTTCAGTCGTATATGCACCAGTATTGAGCGCGAATGCCAAAATGGTGCAATTTATGCCCTCTCGAAAAAATGCATCGAGCGTCTGATGTTCATGGATGTAATCAAAGCTGTAAATGCCTGAGTAAATAATCAGCAATTGAATGTAAAGTGGTGTGCCACGAAAAACATATGTATACAACCAAACTGGACCACGCAACCAAAGATTTTCTGATACTCGTGCAAGTGATAAAGGCACAGCAAGCACAAAGCCAATACCAATTGAAAGCACCAATAACCAAGCAGTCATCGCGACACCGGTCATTTGTAGGCCATCGGTCCAAAGGTATGCCTGCCAATATTGTTGAAGGATTTCAATCATAATTGTCCCTTCCTCACACCAGCAGAATAACGACGCTCAAGCCACATTAAAATGAGGTTCGACACCGTGGTAATTGCCAAATAAATCGCGGCAGCCACGATGCTGAAAAAGAACAGTTGCATGGTACTTCTGCCCGCATCTTGCGTAATTTTTACAATATCAGTCAGGCCAATAATAGAAACCAGTGCCGTTGCCTTAATCAAAACTTGCCAGTTATTACCAATGCCTGGCAATGCAAAACGCATCATTTGAGGGAATAATACACGTCGAAAAACCTGCCAAGGGGTCATACCATAGGCCATTGCTGCTTCAATTTGACCCGTTGGAACCGATTGAAATGCACCACGAAAGGTCTCGGTAAAATATGCACCATAAATGAACGCTAAAGTAATCACACCCGCCACAAAAGGATTGATATCAATTTGATCCATTTGCAGTGATTCAGTAATTTGGTTTAGACCCAACTGCAAGCTATAAAATAACAACAGCATAATGACCAAGTCAGGCACACTACGGATGAGTGTGGTATAGGCGGTCGCAATATAGCGTAAGGCTTTAAAACTAGAGAGTTTTGAGCTCGCACCAATTAAGCCAATAATGACAGAAAGCAAAAGTGACAACAGCGCAAGCTGGAGGGTCATCCATGTCCCGCTGAGAAGGAGTGGCCCATAGCCAGATAAAAACATGACTCATCTTCTCCTTAAAAACAATATCTAATATTGATGAGATGAGAATAGATTTAAAAATGTCGGCACTAAGCCGACATTTTTCACATCATTAGTAAATGTTAAAGGAGAAATATTTTTTCTCGAGTTTCTTGTATGTACCATCCGCAATGATTGCTGCGAGTGCTTTATCAATATTCGCTTTCAAATCTGCATCTTCTTTGCGTAAACCAATCGCTGCGCCTACACCCAGTGTTTTTGCATCAACTACATTGCCACCGACAAATGCAAAGTTTTTGCCTTTTGGTTGTTTTAAGAAAGCACCATCAACCATGATCGCATCTTGTAAAGTTGCATCTAAACGACCTGACATCATGTCTTGATAAATCAAATCTTGGACTGGATAAGGTACAACGGTTACACCTTTTGTTGCCCAATAGGTTTTAGCATAAGTTTCTTGAATTGTGCCCTGTTGTACACCTACACGTTTACCTTTCAAAGAGGCAGCTGTCGGTAATAACGGCGAGCCTTTTTTTGCAACCATGCGCGTTGGCGTATTGTAGATTTTGCTACTAAACAAAATTTGTTTTGCGCGTTCATCAGTCACCGTCATTGATGAAAGAATGCCGTCAAATTTTTTCGCTTTAAGTGCTGGAATCATCCCATCAAAAGAGTTTTCAACCCAAACACATTTGGCTTTGAGTTTTGCACAAATGGCATTACCCAAATCAACATCAAAACCAGTTAACTTACCATCCGGTGTTTTATATTCAAACGGCGCATAAGAGGACTCAGTACCAAAACGAATCACCTTCCAATCCTTTGCTTGAACATTCGTCGCAACAGCAGCCAAAACTAAGGTTGTTGAAACGAACATTTTTTTCATAAAGCTTGCCATCTTGAAGCTTCTCCTTAAAATCCAAATAAGGTGATAAAAACTTGAGTATTTCTAAATTACTCTTCTGCCGAAATAATTGCAATTTCTATACCATAAGTTAAGGATTTATGAAGATGTCTAAGCAATGGATTGTACCAACTGATTAAATGTTGAAAAATCACTCAAACTGCGAGGTTAATTTTTGAGTGTATAAGCCTCTGCCATATTTTCATTTTCAACCAATGTCCGAATGGTATATTCATGGTTATGTTCTTTGGCACTGGCAAATTCACATTTCTGATCCCATACCATTGAGCAACCACTCAACAATGGACAACCTGCAAATAATTCGGCCACCCAATCAACAAATACTCGAACTTTAGGCGATAAATGACGGTTTTGTAGATAAACGACTGATATTGGCATGGGTGCTGGCAACCATTCAGTCAGCACTTCCTTGAGTGTGCCATCTTCCAGATGTTTCGCCACCATATAATATGGGCATTGAATTAAGCCAAAACCCTGTACAGCCAAATCAACATATGAATCACCATCGTTAACAGAAACGCGCCCTTTCACGCCAACGCTATGAATCTCACCATCAACCATAAAATCCCAATCGATATTACGTCCGGTACGACTATTAAAGTAATGCACGACCTGATGTTTTTGTAGATCATCAATGGTTTGCGGTTCACCATGTTCAGCCAAATAACTAGGTGCAGCAACAGTCACACACTGAATTGTTCCGATACGACGTGCAACCAAACTTGAATCTTTCAACTGACCAATACGAATGACACAGTCCACCGCATCTTGTACCAAATCGACTGGACGATCACTCATTCCAATCACCAAATCAATATCGGGATACTTGGCATGAAAATCACAAAGCATCGGAATCAGGATCAGCCGCCCAATCGAGGCTTTAACATCAATACGTAGTCGGCCTCGTGGCCCACGTTCCGAGTCATGAAAATTCGATTCGACATCTTCAACATCGGCTAAAATTCGCGAAGTACGTTCATAATAAACCGCACCATCCGGTGTCAAACTGAGTTTACGAGTGGTTCGGTTCAATAAGCGAACTTGTAAATGTTTCTCTAAACCCTGAATGGTTGTGGTCACAGAAGCACGCGGTAGGCCTAAACTGTCAGCCGCTAAACTGAAACTATTTGTTTCGACAACTTTGTTAAATACTTTCATGGCATGAAATAGATCCACACGCACACTCCTATCAATGCATTTTTTAATTCAAATACATCAATTGTTATAAAAATACGAATAGTGTTATCGAATTTAATATATTTATTCGTGATTGACAAACTTTTATGCTCCGTCCATCCCCCAAACCCTGTTTCTCCCATACGGACCATAATTAAAAGTCTGAAAACAGGTATCCAAATAAGTAGGAGCACCTCATGTCATTTTCCCGCAAACAGTTCGCACTGTCTGCCATCTTTGTTGCCCTTTTAGCAACAGGAGGCAGTTTTATATTTCTACATGAAAATGCCGATGCAAAAGCTGCACCGACCCAAGCCCAACAAGCTGCTACTGTTGATATTTCTAATGTCATCAGTAAAACCATTACCGATTGGCAAGAATATTCCGGTCGCTTAGAAGCCATTGATCAAGTTGATATTCGGCCTCAAGTTTCGGGCAAACTCATTGCCGTTCATTTTAAAGATGGGAGTCTGGTTAGAAAAGGCGAGTTACTTTTTACAATTGACCCTCGTCCATTTGAAGCAGAACTCAATCGTGCACAAGCACAACTTGCTTCAGCCGAAGCGCAAGTCACCTATACAGCAACCAATCTTTCCCGTATTCAACGTCTAATTCAAAGTAATGCTGTATCACGCCAAGAGCTTGATCTGGCAGAAAATGATGCACGCTCAGCCAGTGCCAACCTACAAGCAGCCAGAGCAGCCGTTCAATCTGCACGCTTAAATCTGGAATATACCCGTATTACTGCACCGGTTAGCGGTCGAATTTCGCGTGCCGAAGTAACCGTGGGTAATGTGGTTTCTGCGGGCAACGGAGCACAAGTTTTAACAAGTTTAGTGTCTGTATCGCGTCTCTATGCATCTTTCGATGTTGATGAACAAACTTATCTCAAATACATCAGTAATCAGCGCAATTCAGCACAGGTTCCTGTCTATATGGGACTTGCCAATGAAACTGGTTTCTCGCGTGAAGGGACTATCAACTCAATCGACAATAACCTAGATACAACCTCAGGCACGATTCGTGTTCGTGCGACTTTCGACAATCCAAACGGAGTTTTATTACCGGGTTTATATGCTCGAATTCGTCTTGGTGGCGGCCAACCACGTTCAGCCATTCTCATTAGCCCAACAGCCATTGGGGTCGATCAAGATAAGCGTTTTGTCGTTGTTGTCGATGCTAAAAATCAGACTGCTTACCGCGAAATAAAAATCGGGGTGCAACAAGATGGCTTGCAAATCGTAAATAGCGGATTACAAGCGGGCGACCGTATTGTGGTGAATGGTTTACAGCGCATTCGTCCGGGTGACCCTGTTACACCGCACCTCGTCCCTATGCCGAATGCACAAATCACTGCAAGTACTAACACACCTCAACCTCAGCCAACAGAAAAAACATCAACTCCGGCAAAAGGTTAATCACATATGAATATTTCTAAATTTTTTATTGATCGGCCGATCTTTGCTGGTGTGTTATCAGTACTGATTCTACTTGCTGGTTTACTTTCCGTATTTAAATTACCGATTTCCGAATATCCAGAAGTTGTACCGCCATCTGTGGTGGTACGTGCTCAATATCCGGGTGCAAACCCAAAAGTAATTGCTGAAACTGTTGCCTCTCCGCTTGAAGAATCAATCAACGGCGTAGAAGACATGCTGTATATGCAATCTCAAGCAAACAGCGATGGTAACTTAACCATTACAGTGAACTTCAAACTCGGTATTGACCCAGATAAAGCTCAACAATTGGTTCAAAACCGCGTGTCTCAGGCAATGCCTCGTTTACCTGAAGATGTACAGCGTTTAGGTGTCACCACCTTAAAAAGTTCTCCCACTTTAACCATGGTGGTACATCTAACCTCTCCAGATAACCGCTACGACATGACTTACTTACGTAACTACGCTGTACTGAACGTAAAAGATCGGTTAGCACGTTTACAAGGTGTAGGTGAAGTTGGTTTATTTGGTTCTGGCGACTACGCTATGCGTGTGTGGCTCGACCCACAAAAAGTAGCGCAACGTAATCTCACAGCCACTGAAATTGTGAATGCAATCCGTGAACAAAATATTCAGGTTGCGGCAGGTACAATTGGTGCGTCACCAACCAATTCACCTGTACAACTTTCAGTGAATGCTCAAGGTCGTTTAACGACTGAGCAAGAATTTGCAGACATTATTTTAAAAACTGCACCCGATGGCGCAGTCACCCGATTGGGCGATGTTGCTCGTGTTGAACTTGCAGCCTCACAATATGGCTTGCGTTCATTGCTTGATAATAAACAAGCAGTTGCCATTCCAATTTTCCAAGCTCCGGGTGCCAATGCTTTGCAAGTTTCCGATCAAGTGCGTAGCACAATGAAGGAGCTTTCAAAAGATTTCCCATCTTCAATTAAATACGACATTGTTTACGACCCAACTCAATTCGTACGCTCTAGTATTAAAGCAGTCGTTCATACCTTACTTGAAGCAATTGCACTGGTTGTTGTGGTTGTTATTTTATTCTTACAAACATGGCGTGCGTCGATTATTCCATTGCTTGCAGTACCGGTTTCTATTATTGGTACATTTGCCCTTATGCTTGCCTTTGGATATTCCATCAATGCACTTTCACTGTTCGGGATGGTACTTGCCATCGGCATTGTGGTCGATGACGCGATTGTCGTCGTCGAAAATGTCGAGAGGAATATTGAAGCAGGTTTAAGTCCAAGAGATGCAACTTATCGCGCTATGCGAGAAGTAAGTGGTCCAATTATTGCGATTGCCTTAACCCTCGTTGCAGTATTCGTACCGCTAGCCTTTATGACGGGTTTAACAGGGCAATTTTATAAACAATTTGCCATGACGATTGCCATTTCAACTGTCATTTCGGCATTTAACTCCCTTACGCTCTCTCCTGCTTTGGCAGCCATGTTACTGAAAGGGCACGATGCTAAACCTGATGCATTAACACGCATTATGAACCGCATATTTGGACGTTTCTTTGCGCTGTTTAACCGCGTATTTACACGTGCGTCAGACAACTATGGTAAAGGCGTAAGTCGTGTCATATCTCATAAAGCATCGGCAATGGGTGTCTATGCAGCACTTCTCGGCTTAACCGTTGGTATTTCTTATATTGTTCCAGGTGGCTTCGTTCCTGCCCAAGACAAACAATATTTAATTAGCTTTGCTCAATTACCAAATGGCGCTTCATTAGATCGTACCGAAGCAGTCATTCGTAAAATGAGCGATACAGCACTTAAGCAACCTGGTGTAGAAAGTGCTGTTGCGTTCCCTGGCCTATCCATTAACGGTTTTACCAACAGCTCAAGCGCCGGTATTGTCTTTGTGACGTTAAAGCCATTCGATGAACGTAAGGCCAAAGACTTATCTGCCAATGCAATTGCAGGTGCTCTAAACCAGAAATATTCAGCAATTCAAGATGCCTATATTGCAGTTTTCCCACCTCCACCAGTGATGGGCTTAGGTACGATGGGCGGCTTTAAACTCCAACTTGAAGACCGAGGTGCCTTAGGCTATTCAGCCTTGAATGATGCTGCACAAAACTTTATGAAAGCAGCACAATCAGCCCCTGAACTTGGTCCAATGTTCTCAAGTTATCAAATTAATGTACCTCAACTGAACGTAGATCTGGACCGTGTAAAAGCCAAACAGCAAGGTGTCGCTGTAACAGATGTTTTCAACACCATGCAGATTTATTTAGGCTCTCAGTACGTCAATGACTTTAACCGCTTTGGTCGTGTTTATCAGGTTCGTGCTCAAGCCGATGCTCCTTTCCGTGCGAACCCTGAAGATATTTTGCAGCTTAAAACCCGCAACAGTGCCGGACAAATGGTGCCTTTATCTTCCTTGGTGAATGTGACTCAAACCTATGGTCCTGAAATGGTGGTGCGCTATAACGGCTATACCTCAGCAGATATTAATGGCGGTCCTGCACCGGGCTATTCATCTAGCCAAGCTGAAGCTGCGGTTGAACGTATTGCTGCTCAAACCTTACCTCGCGGCATTAAGTTTGAATGGACTGATTTAACCTACCAAAAAATCTTGGCTGGTAATGCAGGACTGTGGGTTTTCCCAATTAGCGTATTACTCGTGTTCTTGGTATTGGCAGCACAATACGAAAGCTTAACTCTGCCTTTAGCTGTGATCCTCATTGTGCCAATGGGAATCTTAGCGGCTCTAACTGGTGTTTGGCTTACGGGTGGAGATAACAACATCTTTACGCAAATTGGTCTGATGGTACTGGTCGGGCTGGCCTGTAAAAATGCCATTTTAATTGTCGAATTTGCAAGGGAACTTGAAATGCAAGGTGCAACTGCATTTAATGCCGCAGTTGAAGCGAGTCGTCTGCGTTTACGCCCAATTTTAATGACATCAATTGCATTTATTATGGGTGTAGTACCACTGGTCACCTCAACAGGTGCAGGTTCTGAAATGCGTCATGCCATGGGTATTGCAGTGTTCTTCGGCATGATCGGTGTAACGTTGTTTGGTTTATTCCTCACCCCTGCCTTTTATGTCCTGATTCGTACACTGAACAGCAAACATAAACTGCATTCGGCAGCCGTTCATGAAGCGCCATTAGCTAACCCACATGATCACTAAGGAGGGCATTTGATGACATCATCAAAACAAAAATGGTTAGTGTCCTCACTCATGGGAAGCCTGCTCCTTGCAGGCTGCTCATTAGCTCCAGAATATCAACCGGCAAAGGTGATAGTTCCAGTCAAATTTAAAGAGTCTGACCCTAAATTTGAGGACAATAACTGGAAAATTGCTCAACCTGCCGATGCACAATCACGTGGCGAATGGTGGCGTGTTTTTAATGACCCACTGTTAAACGAACTAGAGCAACAAGCAATTGCTGGTAATCAAAACCTTAAAGCTGCTGCTGCCAATATTAAGGCTTCACGTGCGTTACGTTCAGCAGCGCAAGCAGAACGTTTACCAAGTATTAATGCTGGCTTTGGCCCAACTCGTCAAAAACCCTCTCCAGCTTCATTGGGTTTAGATGACAACGCGCATACATCTGCACAAACCTTATGGCGTGCTCAAGCTAGTGTTTCATATGAGCTCGATTTATTTGGCCGTATTACTAGTAATGTCAATGCAGCAACAGCTGATGTACAGCAACAAGAAGCGCTATACCAGTCGGCACTTTTAGCGTTACAAGCAGATGTTGCACAAGGCTATTTTCTAATTCGCCAGCTTGATGCTGAACAAGTAATTTATAATCGCACTATTAAGTTACTTGGTGAGACTCGAGATCTAGTTCAAACTCGTTTTCGTAATGGTTTAGTCAGCGAATTAGATGTTTCTCGCGCACAGACTGAACTGGCTACAGCCCAAACCAATGCACTAACGATTGCCCGCAATCGGGCCAGTGCAGAACATGCACTTGCTGTTTTACTTGGAAAAACGCCAGCTGACTTCAATCTAGCAGCTCAACCCTTAGCAACAAACAGCATTCGCCTTCCGGCAGGGTTACCTTCAACTTTGCTTGAAAGACGGCCTGACATTGCTGCTGCTGAACGTGCTATGGCAGCAGATAATGCGCGTATTGGAATTGCGCGTGCTGCTTTCTTCCCAAAACTAGACCTGACAGGTGCGCTCGGTTATGAATCATCAACTTTAGGTGATTTAGGTAAATGGTCGAGCCGCACATTCTTGCTTGGGCCAGTCGCAGGCACTATTTTATCTTTACCCTTGTTTGATGGTGGGCAACGTAAAGCTGGAGTTGCTCAAGCACGAGCCGCCTATGAAGAAAGCGTCGCAAACTATCGCCAAACAGTGCTGAATGCATTCCGTGAAGTTGAAAATGGTTTATCTGATCAAAGAATTCTCGATCAGCAAATACAAGCTCAAAACCAAGCACTCTCTTCTTCTCGTCACGCAAATCAGCTTTCTCATCTACGTTATCGAGAAGGTGCTATTAGCTATCTTGATGTAATTGACTCTGACCGTACTATTTTGCAACAAGAGCAACTTTCTGCTCAGCTTAACGGCAGCAGAATGATGGCTAGTGTAGATTTAATTCGGGCATTAGGTGGTGGATGGCATGATGCAGATTCATCGGTAAAAACTAAAAGTTAATTCTTACGTAATTAACTAGATATAAAAAAAGCGCCCTATGGCGCTTTTTTATATCTACAACTTATTGTGCGTATACAGGGAATTTTGCACAAACAGTTTCAACTTTCGCTTTTACGTCAGCAATAACTTTTTCGTCACCTTTGCTGTCAATCACATCAGCGATCCAACCAGCAAGTTCACGTACTTCAGCTTCACCGAAACCACGAGTTGTTACTGCTGGAGTACCGATACGGATACCAGAAGTCACAAATGGAGAGCGTGGATCATTTGGAACTGAGTTTTTGTTAACAGTAATGTGAGCAGCACCTAACCAAGCATCTGCCTCTTTACCAGTTACGTCTTGTTTAATTAAAGATAACAAGAATAAGTGGTTGTCAGTACCGCCAGAAACAACGTCATAACCACGAGCGATTAATACTTCAGCCATAGCTTGAGCATTTTTCACAACTTGTTGTTGGTAAGCTTTGAAGTCATCAGACATTGCTTCTTTGAAGCAGATTGCTTTAGCAGCAATCGCATGCATCAATGGACCACCTTGGTTACCAGGGAATACAGCTGATTGAAGTTTTTTCTCGATTTCTTCATTCGCTTTCGCAAGGATTAAACCTGAACGTGGACCACGAAGTGTTTTGTGAGTCGTAGTTGTTGTTACGTCAGCAATTTGAACTGGGTTTGGATATACACCCGCAGCAACTAAACCTGCAACGTGAGCCATATCAACAAAAAGGTAAGCGCCAACTTTGTCCGCGATGTCACGGAAACGTTGCCAATCTACAACACGGCTGTAAGCAGAGAAACCAGCAACGATCATACGTGGCTTGTGCTCTAATGCTAAACGTTCAACTTCTTCGTAATCGATCTCGCCAGTTTCAGAGTTTAGACCATACTGAATCGCGTTATAAGTTTTACCAGAGAAGCTTACTTTTGCACCGTGAGTCAAGTGACCACCGTGAGCCAAGCTCATACCTAAAACAGTATCGCCTGGGTTAAGAAGCGCTAGATAAACAGCAGAGTTAGCTTGTGAGCCAGCGTGTGGTTGAACGTTTGCGTAATCTGCACCAAAAAGTTCTTTAGCACGATCAATCGCCATTTGCTCAATGATATCCACATATTCGCAACCGCCATAATAGCGTTTACCTGGATAACCTTCTGCATATTTATTCGTAAGTTTTGATCCTTGCGCTTCCATCACAGCAGGAGAGCAATAGTTTTCAGAAGCAATTAACTCGATATGTGCTTCTTGACGCTCACCTTCAGAAGCAATTGCTTGAGCTAATTCTGGATCAAATTCAGAAATGGAAATATTGGCAAACATTAGCGGGGGTCCTATAAAATTAGGGCTTTTAAGCCGTGCTAAGATTGCGACATATTGTAGCATGAACTTTATAATTAAACAGAATGAAGTTAGCTCAGTTTTAAATAAAAATGGCTCAAGTTTTATAAAAAATGAGCCATTGTTTATAAATCAATAAAAAAGCTGGTTTAAAGCTTATATTTTAAATTTTTTCATCGTTAACCCTAGATTAAAATAATGTTAAAAATACTTTAAATATCAATAACTCTATTGAGCTGTTAGCAAAGTCTGAACATTTCCAACAATGTTGTCTACATTACTAGTCATCGCTGTATTATGGTCCCAGTTACCAGTCACATAACTATTAATTTTAGTGCCTACGGTAGTAGCATTAAATATCAATAGATCAGTTGCTAATTTAGGAACTGTTGTATCTGCTAGCCCCTGATAAATGATGATTGGTGTAGATACTTTTGCTTGTAGCGGCTGCGAATCTTTATCTAAGAATGTTTTAACCAATGGTACTGCCATAAAGTTAGGTTGTGTACGTGTGTAACCATCAAGTGTCCCACCATTAGCTTTTTTATAATCATCCATAGCTTTTATAAAAGCATCCTCCAAAGGCCCAGCACAAATTGTTTCTGCTTGTGCGGCAGTACCTGAGATTTGTGAAGTAAATACTTGTCCATAATCAAAGCTCGGTTGTGTGTTGCGAATACCAGCTGCAACCAGAGCTGTATATGTATCAAGCTGTGCATAGGTTCCAATTTTAATGTCTATCGGTGCATTCGCAACTTGTGCCTCTCCAGCTACTAAAATATTCCCTAAATTAGAAGCAGGTGCTACCGCTACCGTACCTTTATAGTCTAGCTGCGCACGACTCGCATATTGTGCAGCACCTAACGCAGCATTCCCCCCTTGGGAATGTCCGACTGTAAGCCATTTTTTTGAAGTTAATAAATTACGCTGTAATAAATAATTACGTGTTGCAACTACAGCATCCGTAATTGAGAAAGCCTCACTTTTAACATTTAAAAATGGATGTATGCCTGGAGTACCTAAACCTTCATAGTCAGGTGCGACAACAACATAACCAGCTGCAAGTAACTTACTAATTAAATCTTTTGTACTGTCTGTTAAAGCTGCCTTACTTGGCGCACAGGCATCTGCCACACCCGTAGTGCCATGTGCCCAAACCACAATTGGCCAACCGCCTGCTGGTAGTGGTGTATTTGGTGTGAATACCAAACTGGTTGCCTGCACCTCTTGCCCACTTTGGCCCAACATTTTATAAGTCAAAATACTACTTTCTGCAGCAACTGATCCTAAGTTAGTACTGGTGTAAGCATCAACTTTAACAACTGGATTTTGTATGTTGTTGGCAGGAGTACCTGATGGATCCACAACGACTGAGTCATCGTCACTACTCCCTCCTCCACAGGCGACTAAAAATAAACTCGTACTAAGAACGCTCGTCATTAATAGTTTCATTTTCATTGGTATATCTTCCCTTAAATTCCATTTTTGTTGTGCTTTAGTTTTTTTAATCAACATTTTCTAATGTCTTAAAAACAATTACGCCTAATCTTTATTTTTCGCAAGTTCTATTTGATGAAACGAATCTCTGAAATACTCTCATTTTTTAATAGAAATTGTCGTTATAACTACTTTCTAGTTGCACTTCATGTTTTAAAGTGAATAGCCAACTGTTACCATTCATAGCTACTCGTGATTTTTTAAAGGGCCAAATATGCAAGCCATTATTTTAGATACAGAAACACACACACTAAATGGTTTGCCTATTGAAATTGCGTATGCCCCGATCGAACTTAATGAAGGCAAACTCACCTTAGATAAAAGCAAATTGTTTGATCAGTTATATCAAGTGGGTGCACCTATCTCTTATGCTGCGATGGCAGTACACCACATATTAGAAACAGATTTAGAAAACCAGCCTCACTATAAAACCTTTAAATTGCCCGAGACTACAACTTATATTATTGGTCACAATATTGATTACGATATTGCCGCGATTGCTCGCTGTGGTGTTGATGTATCGAATATTAAACCGATTTGTACTTTGGCTTTAGCTCGTAAAGTTTGGGCAGATGCAGAGGCTCATAATATCTCAGCACTGATCTATATGATTTCTCAAGGCAGCAGTAAAGCTAGGGAAATGCTCAAAGGTGCACACCGTGCCGATGCAGATATTATTTTGACTGCTAATATTTTGATGCATATTGTCTATCATTTAAATATTCAAGATATTGAAGAGCTCTACCGAGTTTCTGAAGAAGCACGTATCCCCACTACTGTTAACTTTGGTAAGCATAAAGGCACAGCAATTGCTGAACTTCCTAAAGACTATATTCAATGGCTATTACGCCAAGATGAGCTTGATGTCTATCTTCGCAAAGCATTAGAAAGTGCCTTTTAAGATTTTAACCAAATGATATTTATGGATTATTCATCATATTGTCATTTTTAAGTTTTATTGTTAACCCCATTTATATTTTATTAAAAACAGTACTGTTCGACTCAGAAGATTGGACAGTCTGATTTATTTTTTATATTGGGGAAAAGTAATGGCTGGTTTTTATAGAACCAATTTGGGAAGAGTTGCGCTTCAACAACGCAATATTGTTTTAAATGCAAAACAAAGACGTTTATTACTGTTAATAGACCATGAAGATTTTCAGAACTTAAATGGTGAATTTAAAAAACGTATTGCTTCTCCAGAGCTGATTCAACAGCTTATCGACTTAGAACTTATTGCCCCAATTGCCTCTACCAATACATCTACTAATGAAGAAATTATTCTAAAAACATCAGCCATAAATAAAGTAGAAGAAAATCAAAAAGAATCTGTTGATAGCTCTATACCGCATTCTCCGCATCTTGTTGGAGAAATCCAGCTTTCCGAGCAAAAAACTTTAGATCAGTCCAGTACTACATATTTTCAACCAGTAATATCTTCTGAAGCTCTTTCTTTCGAAGAAATACAACAGTTAATGATAAAAACACTTAGCAGTTATTGTGGACTGATGACTAAACCACTTGTTCAAAAAATAGAAAAAACTGCAACAATACAAGAGCTTAAATTATATCAGGTACAATGGATTACAAGTTTGCAAGAATCACGCATTCCCCCTCAAGAACTTGCAAGAGCTTTACGTACAATTAACTATTCAATTCAGCTTCTTTCACAAAGCATATAAAATATTGAACAACTTGCTGTTTAATTAAGCATTAAAATCACTTGGCACGTATTTCGTGCTTTACCTGCAAGTGTTTTTTTCCTATGATGTGCCCCACACATGCGCTCGTAGCTCAGTTGGATAGAGTACAGGTTTCCGAAACCTGGGGTCGTGGGTTCGATCCCCGCCGGGCGCACCAGCTTTTATATAATAATTTTTCAATTTATCTTAATTTTATAAAATTCCGACTATTTTACTTGGTTTATTAATCATTATCGCTCAAAATATACCCCTCTTTCATAATGTGAGAATTTCATGACTGATGCTTTGGTTTTAAGAGATTTGTCCAAAACATATCGTAATGGTTTTCAGGCGTTAAAAGGTATTAACCTCACTGTGCCTGAAGGTGAATTTTATGCGTTGTTAGGCCCAAATGGTGCCGGCAAATCAACAACCATTGGTATTATCAGCTCCCTCACGAAAAAAACCGCAGGAACAGTTGAGATTTTTGGGCACAATCTTGATACCCATCCATCTCTGGCAAAACAGCAGCTTGGTGTCGTTCCTCAAGAATTCAACTTCGGGCAGTTTGAAAAAACATTCGATATTTTAGTCACTCAAGCTGGCTATTACGGCATCCATAAAAAGATTGCAGAAAAACGTGCCGAACATTATTTAGAAAAACTCGGTCTGTGGGAAAAACGCAATATACAAGCACGTATGTTGTCTGGCGGTATGAAGCGTCGTCTGATGATTGCCCGTGCCATGATGCATGAGCCTAAACTTCTTATTCTAGATGAACCTACTGCGGGTGTAGATATTGAATTACGCCGTTCTATGTGGGACTTTCTGACTGAAATGAACGAAAGCGGTACTTCTATTATTTTAACGACCCACTATTTAGAAGAAGCAGAAATGTTGTGTCGTCGTATTGCGATTATTGACCGCGGTGTAATTAAAGAAGATACCAGCATGAAGAGCTTCCTTAATCAGCTCAATGAAGAATCATTTATCTTCGATTTAGCTGAGCCGATTGGACCGCTCCAGTTAAACATTATTGGTGTCAAGTTCAACTTAATTGATAGTAATACTTTAGAAGTAACGATGGATAGAGCGCATACATTGAATGACCTATTCCAGTTATTAGAATCTCAAGGTATTCGTGTTCACAGCATGCGTAATAAATCGAACCGTTTAGAAGAGTTATTTGTCAAAATGGTCGAGAAAAATCTTGAAGGAGAGGCAAAATGAATTTTAGCCAACTGCAAATTGCTCTCTGGACCATCGTTCGTAAAGAAGTACGCCGTTTTCTACGCATTTGGCCACAAACCTTATTACCACCAGCAATTACAATGAGTTTGTACTTTGTCATTTTTGGTAATTTGGTGGGTTCACGCATTGGACAAATGGGTGGCGTGAGCTATATGCAATTTATTGTGCCTGGCTTAATTATGATGGCGGTCATTACTAATAGTTATGCCAACGTGTCTTCCAGTTTCTTTAGCGTAAAATTCCAAAAAAGCATTGAAGAACTCATCATGAGTCCTGTGCCACTACATATTATTTTGTGGGGCTATGTGATTGGTGGTATTTGCCGTGGTGTATTAGTTGGCACAATTGTAACTGCAATGAGCATGTTCTTTACTGACCTTTTCATACACAACTGGTTCGTAACTATATATACAGTCTTAATTACTTCGGTTCTTTTCTCATTAGGTGGTTTTATTAATGCAGTCTATGCAAAATCATTTGATGATATTTCTATTATTCCAACCTTTGTTCTTACACCCTTAACTTATTTAGGTGGTGTGTTTTATGCCATTAGTTCCCTTGGTCCTTTTTGGCAAAAACTTTCTTTAATTAACCCTATTGTTTATATGGTTAATGCTTTCCGTTTCGGCATTTTAGGTCATAGCGATGTGAATGTTTCATTCTCTTTAATCATTGTGACATCATGCTGTGTTGTACTTTACGGAATTGCTTACTATTTACTTGCTCGTGGTTCAGGAATGCGTGAATGAGTGTCGAACAGTCTTTGTTGGGTAAAGAAACCCAATATCCAACTAATTATCAACCTGATGTTTTATTTCCAATTGCTCGTGCTCAGTCTCGTGAAGCCTACTCGCATATTGAAGGCATCACACAAGGTAAAGATTGGTGGCATGTTTTTGAAATTTCATGGTTAAACGCTCATGCTATTCCGCAAGTTGCTATTGGCAGAATTACACTGCCTGCATCTTCACCGAATTTGATTGAATCTAAGTCATTAAAACTTTACTTCAATAGTCTTAACTTCACTCAGTTTGAGTCTAAACAATCATTTATTGAAACTGTTGAAAAAGATCTCTCTGCTGCGGCTGGTGCAAAAGTTGAGTTAACCCTATTTCAAGTAGATGATTTAGAGATTTCTAAGCCTCAAGGTATTTGTGTTGATGACCTCACTCCAGAGCGTTTAGAGCAGCATCCTGATGCCACTCTTTTAAAACTCGATGATTCTGGTGAAGAAGTCGAAGTTGAATTGTATTCTCATCTTTTAAGAAGTAACTGCCCAGTCACCGGACAACCGGATTGGGGTACAGTTTTTATTCGTTTTAAAGGCAAAAAACCTTGTTATCGTAGTGTTTTAGCTTATATTATCTCGTACCGTCAGCATAACGGCTTTCACGAACAGTGTGTTGAGCAGATCTTTGCTGATATTTGGCAAAATCTACAGCCTGAAAAGCTGATGGTTTATGCAACTTATACTCGTCGCGGCGGACTTGATATTAACCCTTGCCGAGTATCGGATCTTTCATGGATGCCAAAACCGATTCGATTGGCACGACAATAAAACGAATAATTTGAGGATATACCATGCCGTTTTTTGGTTTTACCCCTTCTGAAGGCTTATTGAACGATATGCAGACTGGAATTGCGAATAAAAATTCTAGTGAACCTTTATATCCACTTCGCGATAAGATTGCTTTACAACTTAATGAAGAAATTATTGATAATGTCTTGATTCAGTTAGTTCAGCATTTTCCTGCAAGTGAAAAGCGCGATACTGCCGAAAAACTAGCAGGTTATGTCAAATCAACCGTTGCTGTCCTTTTAAAGCAACTGTTAAGCAAAGCACCTAACGATGTAGTTAAACAATCAGTTGAGTTCTCTGAAAAAAGCTTATTTAAAGACCCACAAGGTCAATACAAAGTAGGCGTAAATTTAGATGCAGGTTTAGTGACTAACCTTAAGCATAACTTTACTGAGCTTGAAGCAGGAAATGACATTAATAAAGCTGCTTTAGCTGAGTTATATAAACAGTTCGGCGATACGATGATCAAACACTTCATGTCTGATTTTAATAAAACATTAGACCTCGGTATGATCAAACGTAAAGCAGCAGATATTGGTGCAGCAGCCGTAACAAAAGCTGTTCACATTGCAATCGACAAACTGATTCCAAGCTTAAATCGCACTGAACTTAAAGCGATGGCTGAATATCATGATGGTTTATTCTTTAACTAATAAAAAATAGACTATCGGAAACCTAGCGAGAGCTAGGTTTTTTTATTGCAAAATATTGATATACATTGCCATTCACCACGTTTATGTTAGCATGCGCCAAGCACTGATTGACCTTAGTTAACACCGCATGTCTCCTAGCCCACAATATAAATTTTTACGCCAAGCTCCTCGAGATGGTCTTAGCACCGCTATGCAACCGTCAAAGTGGCAACAGCTCCATGTTGACCCTTGGTTATGCCTATTTCTGCTCTTAAATGCTTTATTAGGTTTAACCGTACTATATAGTGCTTCTGCACAGGATGTGGGGTTAGTAAGTAAACAAGCCATGAGTTTTGGTATTGGCTTTATAGTTATGTTTGGTCTAGCCCAAATTCCGCCCAAGGTCTATCAAGCTTTTTCTCCATATTTTTATTTGTTTGGCTTATTTTCACTTGTGGCAGTCATGGTGTTTGGCGAAGTCCGAATGGGTGCTCAGCGCTGGATTGATATTCCCGGTTTCGGAAGTGTCCAACCCAGTGAGTTCATGAAAATCGGCATGCCCATGATGGTTGCATGGTTTTTAGCACGTAAACCCCTTCCCCCTAGCTTTTCACAAGTTATTTTATCCTTAATGTTAATTGGTATTCCTTTTTTACTAATTGCAGAACAACCCGATTTAGGGACATCAGTGTTAGTGCTAGCAAGTGGCATATTTGTTTTATTTTTAAGTGGACTATCATGGCGTATGATCGGTGCCGCAGGAGCGTGCGCTGCGGTCATCATTCCGATTGCGTGGGAATTTCTTTTACACGACTATCAACGTCAAAGGGTTTTAACGTTGCTTGACCCAGAGGCGGATGCACTCGGTACAGGTTGGAATATTATTCAATCTAAAACTGCGATTGGTTCTGGTGGTTTTTCAGGTAAAGGATTTCTTGAAGGTACCCAATCACATTTGCACTTTTTACCCGAAGGTCATACCGACTTTATTATTGCCGCGTATTCCGAAGAATTTGGGCTCATCGGTGTACTTATTTTAGTTATTCTTTATTTTGCTATTATTTTTAGAACATTCCAAATCGGCTTACAAAGCTTCCATAACTATGGACGTTTAGTTGCTGGCGCCTTTGGTTTGTCTTTTTTTGTTTATGTATTTGTAAATGCGGGAATGGTCAGTGGTATTTTACCTGTAGTAGGTGTTCCTTTACCTTTTATGAGTTATGGTGGAACAGCTATTATTACTTTAATGGCCACCTTTGGTTTAGTCATGTCCATTCATACACATCGATAATCTGGAATTTTAAAACGATATGTTGTCTCAACACTTAAATAAAACTTTAAAAATGCTTGCTTTGTGTACTGGTTTAATCAGTACAAGTCACTTCGCTCAGGCCAACGATTTTGCAACACATCCTGATTATGTAAATTTTAAACAAAAAACGATGAGCGCTTATGGGTTAAGTGGCGATCAAGTTGATGCAGCCATGAGTGGTGCAAAAAATTTACCAAACATTCTAAATATTATGACTCGTCCAGGGGAAAGCAAACCTTGGTATGACTATCGTTCTATGTTTTTGGTTGAAGGGACAATTCAACGTGGCGTCCGTTTCAAAAACCAATATGCAGATGCTTTAAATCGTGCTGAACAACAATATGGTGTATCTCAAGCTGTCATTTTGGGCATTTTGGGTGTTGAGACAGGTTATGGTGCTAATAAAGGTTCTTTTATTACACGTGATGCCTTAGCCACACTTGCTTTTGGCTACCCTCGCCGTGCTGAATATTTTGGCGATGAGTTAGCAGCTCTTATTGCATGGACTTATAAAGAAGGTTACCCAACAAATAGTATTGTAGGTTCCTACGCAGGTGCAATTGGCTATCCACAATTTATGCCGAGCAATATTAGTAAATATGGTGTCGATTATGACGGTAATGGACATATCGATTTAAGAAACTCTGCAGAAGATGCAATCGGTTCAATCGCAAACTACTTAGCAAAACAAGGATGGCAACGCGATCAACCTATCGGGTTTATGGCGCGTTACACGGGGTCAAATCCGGAAAGTATTATTGCTAAAGATTTAACTCAGCCTTTTCCATATGGTGCATTAAAGACACTAGGTATCTCACCATTAAATCCTTTAGTTAAAATTGATGATCTAGATATGGTGAATGTTATTCAATTACAAGACTATAATGGTCCGATTTACTATTTAACTTACCCGAATTTTCAAGTGATTACGACCTATAATAAGAGCCGTATGTATGCGACTGCTGTATGGTTATTAGGCACTGAAGTGGCTAGCCGATAGGCTAGCTTTTTTATGAGCTATGTAAAAGTCAATAAATATTTTTATTAAATAGATCACAATACGCACAAATTTAATATTTTGTTACAATTTTGATTATTTTTTAACCCAGAACTGTAAGTTTTTGCCCTTTTTGTAACGATTTCTCGTTAAAGACTAGACACTCTCCGTAAGCGATGAATATTATCCACCCCAATGTAGCAATTGCAAAAGTGAATAATCAGACATGTTCACTTTAAATTTCAGTCAATCGCTGAAAGAAAAAAGTACATGTTCTCAGGAGTTTATACAAATGCAGTTATCGCTGAAATACGTTCTTGCACTGACGGCTAGTTTAAGCATAGCCCCATTGCACGCTGAAATGGTGCAATCTTCATCATTAAATAATGATGTAGATGGCTCTAATTTAGCAGCTCGTGTATTGAGTAAAGATACTCAAAATTTTAATTCTCGTTTTTCTAACATTAACAGTCTTTCAATCACTGAACGTTCTGGCGACCAAATTCGTCGTCAAGCTATCGCAGCAAAAATTGAAATCCCTGAAGATGAGCCTTCAGTGATTGAAAAACTTAACACAGTAGCTTCAAACACTGTTCGTAAGTTTAGCCAAACTGGCATGGCTTCATGGTATGGTCGTCAATTCCATGGTCGTAAAACAGCAAATGGTGAAACATTCGATATGAATGCTCTCACTGCTGCTCACCGTAGCCTACCATTGAACTGTTACATCCGAGTAACCAACAAAGACAATGGTAAAAGCGTGGTTGTAAAAGTAAATGACCGTGGTCCTTTCCATGGCAATCGTGTACTTGACCTATCATACGGTGCAGCTAAACGTCTTGGCATTACCAATGCTGGAACTGCAAAAGTAAATATTGAACGTGTTGATGGTCCAACTTCATAAGTTATAGCCTCTAGAGTTCATGTAAAAAGCCGCAATTTTTTCTGCGGCTTTTTTATGTTTTAAACTATAAAAATAATTTCTAACTTAGGTTTAAAAAATTATCTTTTTTAGCCCTTCTCCACCCTTAAATTTGAATATTTTTTACACAAAAAAGTATACTTATCTTACCCAAGCTTATTTTGCTTCTAAATTGCGTTTAGAGCGACTTTATTAAATTTCCGCTACCCTAGTACCATTTTTATAAAATTAAGGCTAATTATGGCGTTTTTAGAGTAGATAAGTAGAGCTTTTTCATGTAATTTTCCCACCTATCTCAAAATCACACTTTTTTTGATGATTTCATCATCTAGCAACCTATAAAAAATATTCTGAAATATTGCATCATTCCCAACGTTACATTGAGTACTTTTTCTATCACCCAGACATTACGTTTTTCTCATGTTCTTTTTTAAATCTTTATTGCCAAGTTCCTATAGTTGAATAATACCGGTTTCTTGTCGCTCACCTTAAGAACAGGATAAAATATACTCAGAAAAAATAAATCAAAGCTAAAACAAGGAGTGTGCCATTAATGAAATCCATTACAGAATGGTTTGATGAATATAGCGAAAGCCATCAAAACCCAACAAACAAACAAATTCACTGGCTCTGCGTTCCTGCCATTTTATTTTCTATTATTGGAATCATTGCCCATTTCAGCGCTTTACTCACAGCTCTATTACTTGTACTGACTCTCGTATTTTATGCACGTTTAGATCTCGTACTTGCTGTTGCAATGGCTGCTTTACTGGTGGTTATGGCGTGGCTTATTTACACCCTACCTGTAGGAGTAGGATTTTATATAGCTATTTTTGTAGTTGCTTGGGTCGGACAGTTTTATGGCCATAAAATCGAGGGCAAAAAGCCATCTTTCTTTAAAGATTTACAATTTCTACTGATTGGACCAGTTTGGTGCATGGATGCCTATCTAGGAAAAATCTTTCCTAAATGGAAAAGCAGACAAAAACACGCTCTTTCCTAATGATTAAATTAAAGCTGGATCATCTCGATTCAGCTTTTTACATTTTACTGATTTATTAGAAAATTTATAAAATAGAAAAAAACTAAACTAGCGATAACACTTAAAAGTACTCTTTTTAGATAAATGGAAATTACAATACAAAAGATTGCTGCATAAATATAAGAATTATCTAAAACTCCTTTTAAATTATCGCCATCAAAAAAAACAACCGGAATACAAATTGCTGTTAATAAACAGGGAGCAGAATAATTAAGCATCTTATTCATAATAAGAGGCAATTTAATTTTAACGTTAGGCTCTAAAAAATAATAACGATTAAAAAAGACGATTGCTGCCAAGCCTAAAATCATGAACCAAGACATATTATCGCTCCTTCTCTATTTTTTCAGTTAATACAGCAACCAACATCCCTAGTAATCCTGAAAGTAAAATCGCCCCTTCAACTTGATAAAATTTAAAGAAAAATCCACTAAAACAAGTCATTAGTACACCAGCAAGTACAGGCAACCCCTTACATAACGGCACTATCATGGCAACAAAAATAGCCACAATTGAAAAATCTAAATGATAATTTAATAAATCAGGAATCACTGTTGCTAAAAGTATTCCTACCAAGCTAAACACTACCCAGAATAAATAAAAAGATAGGCCTGCACCCAACAGATATTCTGGCTGCCTTTTTTCACCGGATGCACACACCGCAAATAATTCATCTGTTAATAAAAAACCCAAACTTAATCGTTTCGAAAGAGGCAAAATAGAAATGTTATTTCTTAAAGTTAATGCATAAATAAAATGCTGAGCTGTTAAAAAGAAAATCGTCACATAAATTGTAAAAGTGGATGCACCTTCCATTACCATGCTTAAGCTAACTAATTGCGCTGCTCCAGCAAAGACAATTCCTGACATCGCAAGCGCCTTATAAAAAGATAAACCTGCATGAATTGCCATAGAGCCTGCTAAAATTGCCCATGGAATAACAGAAATTGACAACGGTAAAATATCCATTGCACCGCGCAAAAAAAGATAGGATGGCTTATTTTTTGGAAACTCAACCGACTGATTAAGCTGAATATTCATATATAGAATCCAATATAAGAAGCATCTCTATAAAATGCTTGATGAGAGCCGACTTATATTGAATAAAATTGCTGTAAATAAATTTTTAATAATTTAGTTATTTAGACTAGCTACATATTGAGTTGGTGTCACTCCCATTGCTTTTTTAAAGTGGCGATTAAAATGGCTTTGATCAGAAAAGCCACACTGCTGTGCCACCATCGCAATTTGGTCACCCTGTTTTAATAATTGTCTTGCTTTTTGTAAGCGCGCTTGAACAAGCCAAGCATGAGGTGGCAAGCCCACATATTTTTTAAATTGTCTTAAGAAATGCCATGCACTCAAGCCCACCATGTCAGCCAGATCTTGCAAAGAAAAATTCGTTTCAGGCATTTCTACCAACAACTCTTTAACTCTTAATATTTTTGAATATGCCTCTGGCAACTCACAAAAAGTCTGATTTGATTTACTATGTCGCTTCATTAGACAGGCTAAAGTCGATAAATACATCGTTTCTTTGAGTAAGAAATTATCTTTTTGTTCTAATAAATCAAAGAGTAAACAAAGTTGTTGCGCTAAACCTAGGTCACGAATCACAGCTTGAGGAAACCATGGAGCACCATGCGGATTTTCAAAAAAATCTTGACTGACTTCTGCCAACATTTCAGGTGTGGGATAAATCGCCCGATATCGCCAACCCGACTCAACAGCAGATGAACCCGTATGAATTTCGTCAGCATTTACTAAAATAATATCGCCTTTGGGAGCTACATGTAGCTGACCTGTCCTAAAAAAAGACTGTGCGCCCTCTTCAATCACACCAATACAATACCCTTCATGAGTATGCTTCGAAAATTGCGTTTGGTGATAATGTGCTTTTAATAACTCTAAACCGCCCAGCTCTCGCACATGCAGATAATCGGCTTGCTCCCGCTGCATAAATACGTCTCATCTATTCAATAAAAAAACCATAGCATGTTTTAAGAAACTGAATAGAATAAAATTGCTCTATAAAAACAATCTCTTTATTTGTTTATTCGGCTTTATTGATAGATTTGCCCATCATGTTTGAGCCAACCGCTTTCATGACGACTTTGTGGATCACGATGAGTCCAGTGTAATACACCACCTTTAGGGTTGTATTCATATTCGCCATAAAACTCTATCACATCACCTTTTTTTAAATTAGGAATTTTAGGGGCTAAATCAATATTATGTGCGACCAAAATTGAAAGGCCATTTTTTAAAACAAGAATAAATTTCTGGTGTCTCGACCCATCATTATCATCTCTTAAAATTGCTTTGACCCGACCACTTCCCTGCACTTGAACATTACTTTGTCTCTGCTCATGAGCAGCTTTTATGTTATCGACTCCATTACTTGGTAATGTAGTTTCTGTATGCCGAGCTTCGGGTATGGTTGATGATGGCGATTGATTTTGCTTATGCCCAGATAAATCCAGACCAAAATATCCAGCAACCAATAAAATAATGACACTGCCAATACTAAGATTTTTTTTATTTATCATTCTAAGCCCTCATTTTAGTCGAGATAAAAAAAGCCCCAAAGGGGCTTTTTTTATCGTGATACGAATTACTTCGCAGCAGCTTGAGCAGCAGCAACTTCTTCAGCAAAGCTAAGTTCTACTTTCTTCTCGATACCTTCACCAACTTCGAAACGTACGAAGTTAGCAACAGTAGTACCAGTTGCTTTTAATACATCAGCAACTTTTTTGTCGTTGTCGATTACATACATTTGACGATCAAGAGCAACTTCGTTCAAATATTTATCAACAGAACCAGTTACCATTTTTTCAACGATATTAGCTGGTTTGCCAGATTCTAACGCTTTCGCTTCAGCAATTTCTTTTTCTTTAGCGATAAGGTCAGCAGGAACAGCTTCAGCATTTACAGCAACTGGGTTGAATGCAGCAACGTGCATTGCAATACCTTTACCAGTATCAGCATCACCTGTATAAGAAACTACAACACCGATTTTTAAACCGTGTTTGTAGATAGCCAAGCTTTCGCCTTCAACGATTTTCGCGCGACGAACTTGGATGTTTTCACCGATTTTTTGAACAAGAGCAATACGTGCTTCTTCAACAGTAGCACCATCTTCAAGTTTCAATTCAGCAATTTTAGTCGCATCAGTTTCATTTGCAGCAAGTGCAGCAGCAGCAACTTTAGCAGAGAAACCAGCAAAGTTTTCGTCTTTAGCAACGAAGTCAGTTTGACAGTTTACTTCTAAAAGAATCGCTTTATTGCCTTCTTGAACGATTGTGATTGCACCGTCAGCAGCAATGTTACCTGCTTTTTTAGCAGCTTTTGCTTGACCTGATTTACGAAGGTTATCAATCGCTAATTCAACATCACCATTAGATTCTGTTAATGCTTTTTTGCATTCCATCATTGCAAGACCAGTACGGTCACGTAATTCTTTTACCATGCTCGCAGTAACTGCAGTCATGTTGTTCTCCTAAATACGGTAGAAAAATAAATCTTTTCAACAAAAACGGCCCAAAGAAACTCTGGGCCGTTTGCACTCTCGACGCTTAATTTGCCACCATTACATGTCGCAAAAATGACAAGCCTGCGTCAAAACGCATTAAGCCTCTGGAGCTTCTTTAGCAGCTTCTTCGCCTTTAGCTTGTGCATTTGCTTGTGATTGAGCATATTCTTTACCAGCAAGAATCGCATCAGCCATAGCAGAAGCATAAAGTGTAACCGCACGGATTGCATCGTCATTACCAGGAATAACGTAGTCTACGTTGTCTGGGTTAGAGTTTGTATCAACGATACCGATTACTGGAATACCAAGGTTTTTAGCTTCTTTAATCGCAATTGATTCGTGATCTACGTCAATTACGAATAATGCGTCAGGTAAACCACCCATGTTTTTAACGCCGCCTAAAGCACGTTCAAGTTTTTCCATCTCACGAGTACGCTCTAAAGCTTCACGTTTAGTAAGCTTAGCAAAAGTACCATCTTGAGATTGAGTTTGAAGATCTTTTAAACGGTTGATAGATTGGCGAAGAGTTTTCCAGTTCGTCAACATACCACCTAACCAACGGTGATCAACATATGGTTGACCCGCACGTTGCGCTTGTTCACGGATGATGTTAGAAGCAGCACGTTTTGTACCAACGAACAAAACTTTGTTCTTTTTGCTTGCTAATTGGTTAGCGAAGTTCAAAGCATCATTTAACGCAGGAACTGTGTGCTCAAGGTTGATGATGTGAATTTTGTTGCGCGCGCCAAAAATGTATTGACGCATTTTTGGGTTCCAGAAACGAGTTTGGTGACCAAAGTGCGCGCCTGCTTGAAGAAGGTCGCGCATGCTTACGTTGTAATCTGCCATTTTCTTTACCTTAAATTTTGGGTTAGGCCTCCATATATCCGCATTCTCCACCCTTTTACAGGCACCCAGAGTAATGTGACGATATATGTGCGGATTTTTTACCCCATCTATCAAAATTGTTCGTAAAAGATATTCACGAAAAGCATTTGATAAAATGGGCGGCTATTTATACCATAGACACTTGTAAATTACCAAAAGTTTTTAGAGATCATGAACAGTACTTATACAGCTCCACGTCGATTAATTAAAACTCCAGATGAAATTGAAAAAATGCGCATTGCAGGACGACTGGCGGCTGAAGTTCTAGAGATGATCAAGCCCTATATTAAGGCAGGTGTAAGTACACTTGAACTTGATACCATTTGCCGTAACCACATTGAAAATGTACAGCATGCTATTCCTGCCTGTGTCGGCTATGGTGGCGCTCCTGGACGCCCTGCTTTTCAGCACTCTATTTGTACTTCGGTTAACCATATTGTCTGCCATGGTATTCCCTCTGAAAATAAAATCTTAAAAAATGGTGACATCCTGAATATTGACGTAACTGTTATTAAAGATGGCTATCACGGTGATACCAATATGATGTATGTCATTGGTGGCGAAACTTCTATTTTAGCTAACCGTCTATGCAAGGTTGCTCAAGAAGCCATGTACCGAGGTATGGCAACTGTTAAAGATGGTTCATATTTAGGTGATATTGGCCATGCAATCCAGAAATATGTCGAATCAGAACGTTTTAGTGTAGTGCGTGAATATTGTGGTCACGGTATTGGAACTGTTTTCCATGATGAACCTCAAGTATTACATTATGGTCAAGCCGGTACCGGTATGCGTCTGGAAGCAGGTATGACTTTTACCATTGAACCTATGGTAAATGCAGGCGTATGGCAAACTAAACTGTTAGGCGACAAATGGACTGTTGTAACGAAAGACCATAAACTTTCAGCTCAATATGAACATACTATTTTAGTGACTCAAACGGGCATTGAAGTTTTAACTGCACGCCCTGAAGAAGACTTATCTCGCTTCAACTAATCATTTAACTACATTTAATAAAAGGCTACTTTATGTAGCCTTTTATTATTTATTATGTATTTTTAATTAATAAATATTGCTAAATATAAACAATTATTTCAATAAAATTACAATTATTAATTTTTAATAAACAATCATTTTTATAAAACACGGTATGGTTGGCTCAATAAAAATCAGTAAACAAATGCCGGACATGGAGTCCTTTTATGATGAAAAAGTCATTATTTTGTATGACAGCTGCCTTTTTTGCTCTGCCAACAGTCACCTCAGCCGCTTCTCCATATTTTAGTTTAAAAGATGGTGATGGCTTCAAACGTTTTTCAGTCTCTGCTGGTCCCTTATATGTCAAGCCTACAGGAAAAGCTCAACCTTTTTTTGTTAATACCTCAGTTAAAAAAGGTGAACAAGCAAAAGTTGGCGATGTTTCAATTAAAACTGTTAAAGACAGTATGTCTAAGGATATGGATCCAAACCTATCTACATTCTTTATAGACTTTTTAGATAAACTTGGAAAAAAAACATTACCTGCTGAATTAAGTGGTAATGCGAATATTTATGGTTTAGACCAATGGGATAATCCAGGTACGGGCTTGGAAGCGGATGATGTTACAACTTTAGGGATTATGACCAATTATTTCTTTACAGATAATTTTTCATTAGAAATAAAGGCAGGAGTACCTCCAAAAGTAGACTTACAGGGTAAAGGTAAAATTTATGCTCCACTAAAAGCTCAAGCTCATCCATCAATTGAACTTCCTGTAATTGGAGGAATTGGCTTACCTTCAATTGATTTAGAAAAACAAATTTTTATTACAGACCTTGAAGGACATGGCAGCGCCGCTTCAGCACGCGCTTGGACACCAGCCTTTGAGTTTCAATACCATTTCGGCAAAACTGGCGTAAATAAATTTAGACCTTATGTAGGTCTAGGTGTGATGTATGCCTATTTTAGCGAATTAGAAATGAACCCGGAGATTGAGAAAGATTTAGTCAATGCTGGTCATATGATTGTCAATATTAAAGATGGTAAAGCAGGTGCAGCTCTTGATCATTTAAAAAGCTCTGGTAACCCTGAAGTAAAGCTTGAAGCTTCTGATGCAATTGCACCTGTTGCAACCGCAGGCTTTACTTATGACTTTAATGACAAATGGTACGCTGTAGGTTCTGTCTCTTATGCTCACTTAAAAACAGATACGACCATTACAGTGAGCGACGCCAAATATGGTGAATTAATTAATGCAAAAGCAGATATCGAAATTAACCCGATTTTAGGTTATGCCGGTATTGGTTACCGCTTCTAACTTTTGTTTTATGTAAAGCTATAAAAACTTACGCACGTTTTTATAGCTTTCTTTCAATCTATTCCGCCTAAAAATTGCTTCTTTTTAAATCAAAATGCTAAAAAAATGAGCATTTTTTATAAACACAACAGATAAAACTAACTCCCTATACTCTTATAGCCCTCCCCTCGTTTCGATCTTCTTTTTTTAATTATTTTTATCTTCACAAACTAACTTAATAAAATTAGAAAGTAATTTTTCCTTTTTAGTAAAATTCATTTTTTGGCACGCCCTTTGCTTTATTCACTGCATGATGAATCAACGCTGATTCAATGAATAAACCAAGACGGCCAACGATGTCCGCTCTGATCGGTCTGCAGATAGGCAACTTATTGCCATGCAAATTAAATTTCGTTCAGTTCAGGGGGACGGCGTATGTCTTCAAATGTAAATCTAGATGCAAAAAAAGCAACTGAGATTAAATTATTCAGTTTTTCAACTCCAGCAATGCGTGCCTTCCACATGACATGGCTCGCTTTCTTTGTATGTTTCTTCGCATGGTTTGCGTGTGCACCATTAATGCCCGTTATTAAAGGTGAGTTTGGATTAACAAAAGACCAAATTGCCAATATTAATATTGCTGCTGTTGCCATTACGATTTTAGTTCGGCTTATTGTCGGACCACTCTGCGATAAATATGGTCCACGCATTACGTACACCACCCTCCTATTAGTTGGCAGTATTCCAGTATTTGGTGTAGCTGCTGCCAATAGTTATGAATCTTTTCTGTTCTTTCGCTTACTCATTGGCGCAATTGGCGCAAGCTTCGTAATTACCCAATACCATACAAGCATTATGTTTGCTCCTAACATTGTAGGCACAGCAAATGCAGCGGCGGCTGGTTGGGGAAATGCTGGCGGTGGTGCAACGCAAGCCTTAATGCCTTTATTGCTCGGTGCAATTGTGATGTTTGGTGTTGAGCAAGCCATGGGATGGCGTGTGGCATTAATTGTACCTGGCGTAATGATGGTTATTGTTGGCATCCTTTACTGGAAATTAACTCAAGATTGTCCTCAAGGAAACTTTAAAGAAGTCCGCGCACAAGGTATTGAGGTGGGTAGTGGTAAAAAAGGTGGTACGGCAATTTTAATGCAAGCCGCTCGTAACTATCGTGTCTGGATTTTATTTTTAGCGTATGGCGCAAGTTTCGGTATTGAGATTTTTATTCATAACGTTGCAGCAATGTACTATGTTGATCAGTTCAAAATGGATTTGAAAACCGCAGGTTTAACTGCAGGAATCTTTGGTTTGCTGGCATTATTTGCTCGTGCACTTGGCGGGATCATCTCCGATAAAGTAGCGCTCAAAAAAGGATTAGATGGTCGTACAAAAGTGCTCGTACTCATGATCTTAGGTGAAGGTTTATTCTTAATACTCTTCTCACAAATGAATGCTGTTGCTCTCGCAATCATTTCTATGACCATTTTTGCACTGTTTACGCATATGGCTTGTGGTGCAACTTATGCACTCGTACCATTTATTGACCGTAATGCATTAGGCGGCGTTGCAGGAATTATTGGTGCAGGTGGTAACGTGGGTGCTGTCGCAGCTGGTTTCTTACTCAAAGGATTGCTTGATGTTCAAACTTGCCTGTTTATTTTAGGTGGTCTGGTTATGGTCGCAGGCTGTAGCGTAATTTTAATTCGCTTCACCACCGAACATAAAGAAAAAGAACAAGTTCTTTTTGAACAAGCATTACTTGAACGCAATTCCGCAGCTTAATTTTATTGTTTATAAGAAGCAGAGATCAAATAGGCTCTGCTTCTTCTCTTTTTTTCACAAAGCAATACAACCTTACTAGCTCTTTAGCCCACCTTAAATATTCTCTCTAAACATATCGATATTACTCGATATATCTTCTACAATAAATCATCACATTATTATAATTTTCCATTAATCATGACTAAAACTGGCAATCAATTTTCTCAGCCCCTCATCTATATGTTGATTGGCAGTGCAATTATTCTAGCTCTTTCTCTAGGAGTCAGACATGGTTTCGGACTCTATCTAGTACCGATGAGTCATGAGTTTGGTTGGGGGCAACATGTTTTTAGCCTTGCTATTGCTATGCAAAACCTGATCTGGGGAGTCGTTCAACCTTTTACCGGCGCAATCGCAGACAAATATGGTAGTAAAATTGTGGTCGCTATTGGTGGGCTACTTTATACCCTCGGCTTACTCTTAATGGCTTTTAGTTCAAGCGTATTAATCTTAAATTTAAGTCTAGGTCTTATCATTGGTTTAGCTTTATCAGCAACCTCATTTACGGTTTTACTCAGTGCAGTAGGTCGAGCTGCTCCACCAGAAAAAAGAAGCATGGCAATGGGTATTGCGAGTGCTGCCGGATCTTTTGGTCAGTTCATTATGTTGCCATCTACCCTGCTCTTACTTAAAACAGTGGGATGGTCAGCAGCCCTAATGGTGAGTGCGCTATTAATTGCTTTTATTATTCCGCTAGCGCTTATGTTAAAAGGGTCAAGCAATCAAACACCAAAAGCAATTGCTCAGCCTCAACTCACATTTAAACAAGTGCTTAACATTGCCAGAAAACATAAGCCCTTCTGGTGGTTAGCTTTAGGCTTTTTAGTTTGTGGATTCCAAGTTGTCTTCTTAGGCGTTCACTTGCCAGGTTATTTAATCGATCACGGATTTGACGCGGCTACTGGCACTGTATTTCTGGCATTGGTGGGGCTATTTAACGTAGTAGGAACTTACGGTGCCGGTTGGTTAGGAGATCGTTTCTCAAAGCCTAAATTATTAATGGCACTTTACGGCAGCCGTGGCATCGCGATCATTGCCTTTTTACTATTACCTTTAAGCACTTATACAGTATATGCTTTTGGCGTCATTATGGGCCTTTTATGGCTCTCTACAGTTCCGCTCACAAATGGCATTGTGGCAAATATGTTTGGGGTAAAATATCTATCGATGCTGAGTGGTATTGTGTTTTTCACCCACCAAGTCGGTTCTTTCTTTGGTGGATGGCTTGGCGGCGTTAACCATGACTTAACAGGTAATTACAATGCGATTTGGCTATGTTCTATAGCCTTAAGTATACTAGGGGTAATCGTACACTTCTTTGTTAATGAGGAGGCAGTTATTCATGACGCATAATGCCTTACTTTTGAAAACAATTATGACTTTAATCATAGCTGCGCTTTTGGTGCTTTCTATAATTTTATGGAAACAAACACCAGATTTATTTGAATATTTTAACCAAGCGTTTTGTGCCCACTAAAATATAAAGCACGTAAATCACTTTTCAGAACTGTCATAAAAATATAAAAATCGTATGATCTAATGCAAATAAAAAAGCCCGCAGATTTGCGGGCTTTTTTATTGAAAACCTATTTAAAATCAAAACAAGCGATTCATACCATTGAGCGCAGCTACGCGATATGCTTCAGCCATTGTTGGATAGTTAAATGTCGTTTCAACAAAATATTTCAAGGTATTATTTGGGCTGTGCATAACTGCTTGCCCAATGTGGATAATTTCAGCAGCGTTATTACCGAAACAGTGAATACCTAAAATTTCCATAGTGTCGCGGTGGAAAAGAATTTTTAACTCACCCACTGTATCACCCGTAATTTGTGCACGAGCTAAATGACGGAAAGATGCTTGGCCCACTTCATACGGAATTTTTTCTTCCGTTAATTCCTGCTCATTTTTACCAATTGATGAGATTTCCGGAATGGTATAGATACCAGTTGGGATGTCTCGTACCGGTTTAGCATCTTCACCACTCATGTTTGCGCCAGCACAGCGCCCTTGGTCATAAGCAGCCGAAGCTAATGAAGGCCAACCAATCACGTCACCAGCAGCATAGATATTTTCAACTTCAGTTTGGTACTGATCATTTACTGAAAGTTGACCACGGCTATTTGGTACTAACCCAACATTCTCAAGGCCTAAGCCTTCTGTATTACCTGAACGGCCATTACACCAAAGAATGGCATCGGCTTTAATCTTTTTACCACTTTGTAAATGTAGAACAACGTGGTCATCAAACGTTTCAAGATGATCCATTTGTTCATTGTGACGAATCAATACACCTTGTTCACGCAAGTGATAAGACAAAGCATCAGCAATTTCATCATCTAAATAGCTTAGTAGTTTTTGCTGAGTGTTAATCAAGTCAACTTTATGGTCTAAACCAATAAAGATTGAGGCATATTCACAGCCAATAACACCTGCGCCGTAAATAATGATCTTTTGAATTGAGTAATCAAGATCAAGAATTTTATCTGAATCAAATACGCGAGGATGATCAAAGTCGAGACCTTGCGGATGATAAGGACGACTACCTGTAGCAATCACAACTTGTTTACAAATAATTGTTTCTTTAATGCCTTCATGGCTAAAAACTAAAACTGTATTTTTATCTTGAATATATGCACGCCCGTGGAATACACCGATCTTGTTACGATCATAAAAACGTGTATGTGTATCAACCTGTTGTTGAATCACTTTATGTGCATTACGCAAAACCTGTTTCATGGTGAACTGTTTCCATTCACCTACTTTTTGAAACATTGGATCACGCTGATAGCGGATAATACTAGAAACTGTTTGACGTAATGCTTTACTTGGAATTGTTCCTACATGTGCACAGTTACCACCGAGTTGATCACGCACATCTACAATTGCAACACGCTTACCAGCTTTTGCAAGCTTCATTGCCGCGCCTTCACCTGCAGGTCCAGAACCGAGAACTACCGCATCGTATTTAACGAAATTCCCACTAACGACCTCTTTTTTACGTGGCATTGAAAGCTCCTTCCTCTCTTGAATGACCATATTTTATAATAGATTATGACTAATATGCGGTGAATTTATGTATTTCTCAACCCTATATTTCTGAATAACCACATTTATTATATGAATAGTTATTTTCCGCTATTAACTGAAGAACTTCGCTATAATACAATGTCAATGTCTCTATAAACGAGTGGAAAAGTTAAATATGTCAGAACACCGTAAACCTGAACAGGGTGTAAAACTTCGTGGCGCAGAAAAAGTCGCAAGAATTCCTGTAAAAGTTGTACCTACGGTTGAAGTGCCGCGTAAACCTGACTGGATTCGTGTCAAGATGACGGCACCAGAAGAAGTTCAGCGTATTAAAACGACTTTACGTGCTCAAAAACTCCATACCGTTTGTGAAGAAGCAGCTTGTCCTAACCTCCCAGAATGTTTTGGTGGCGGTACGGCAACATTCATGATCATGGGTGATATTTGTACACGCCGTTGCCCTTTCTGTGATGTTGCACATGGTCGTCCAAATGCGTTAGATGCTGACGAACCTCGTCACATGGCAGAAACCATTTCCAATCTGAAACTCAAGTACGCAGTAATTACTTCTGTTGACCGTGATGACTTGCTTGACGGCGGTGCACAACACTTTGTGGACTGTATTAAAGAAGCTCGTGCGCTTAGTCCAACTACATTGCTTGAGATTTTAGTACCTGACTTCCGTGGACGTATGGATATTGCTTTACGCATTATGACTGAATGTCCGCCAGACGTATTTAACCACAACATTGAGACTGTACCTCGTCTATATAAAGCAATGCGTCCAGGTTCAGATTATCAACATTCTTTAACCTTACTCAAAATGTTTAAAGAATATTGCCCTGACATCCCAACAAAATGTGGTTTGATGGTGGGTATTGGTGAAACTGAAGAAGAAGTCATTGCATTACTTGATGACTTACGCGCTCACGATGTTGACTATGTCACTATTGGTCAATATTTACAGCCTTCTAAACAACACGCACCAATTGACCGCTTTGTAACACCAGAAGAGTTTGAACGTTATGCAGAGCATGGCCGCAAACTTGGTTTTAGAAATATTTGGTCTGCACCAATGGTTCGTTCAAGTTACTTTGCTGATCGTCAATACCATGGTGAACCAGTACCAGAAGTTCGTCGTAAAGTAGACCCTGCTAAGAAAATTGCTGTTCAGGTCGTCGAAGCTTAATAAATTAAATATCTATAAAAGGCCCTCTGTATTAGAGGGCTTTTTATTTGTATAAGAAAATCAATAACATTTCTTGACAAATCAATAAAATAACCCCTTACACTTTCACTCAAAAATATCTTATACCTAAAAGTACGATATATCCCTGCTCTAGCATATACATCAATATTTGCGACATAAAAACTCAAATTTAAACAGCAACAAAATAGCTAGTTAAGCCTTAAATATCTCCTCGCTTTTGTAACTTCACCCACTTGAGGGCTTAGCTAGAAAGGAGCAAGTATGATTTTCCTACTCTTTATATTAAGTATTATTATTCAGCTTATTGCAGTATGGGCAATTTTCTTTTTTAACTTAAATAAAGTTCTTGGTAGCGGTGTGGCCATTATTATTGCCATACTTTCGGCATTCTTGCTAACACCATGGTCTCTGCTTTTAGGTATTCCAATTATTGCGCTCAGCATCATTATTTTAGTTGAGCCATTACGATTTAACCTGATTACCAAGCCAGCCTATAAGACTTTAGCGAATTCAATGCCGAGCATTAGTACCACAGAACAAGAGGCTTTAGAGGCTGGTACCAGTTGGTGGGAAAAAGAGTTATTCATGGGAGCACCTGATTGGTCTCAATTTGAAAAGTATCCCTACCCAACGTTGTCAGAAGAAGAGCAAAGCTTTATAGACAATGAAGTTGAACTACTTTGTAGCATGCTCAATGAATGGGAAATTCATCATCACTTAAAAGATCTTCCTCCTGAAGTTTGGCAATTTATTAAAGATAAAGGTTTTTTAGGCCTCATTATTCCAAAGTCTTTTGGTGGTAAAGAATTTAGCTCATTCGCACAAAGTCGTATTATGAGCAAAATTGCTTCACGCTCACTCACCACCGCGGTGAGTTGTATGGTTCCAAACTCATTAGGACCGGGTGAGCTACTCATGCACTACGGTACCGATGCTCAAAAACAACAATACTTACCCGGTCTTGCCAAAGGTGAAGAGATTCCATGTTTTGGTTTAACCAGTCCAGAAGCTGGATCAGATGCAGGTGCAATTCCAGATTCAGGGGTTGTCTGTTACGGCGAATATGAAGGTTCTCAAGTACTTGGCCTTCGCATGAATTTCTCTAAACGCTGGATTACACTTGCTCCGATTGCCACCGTTGTTGGCCTCGCATTTAAACTTTATGATCCAGAAGGTCTACTTGGCGATAAAAATAAAACAGAATACGGTATTACCTGTGCATTAATTCCTGCAAGTCATGCAGGCGTAAAAATAGGAGCACGTCATTTTCCAGGTTCTCCATTTATGAATGGAACAGTAGAAGGAGAAGATGTTTTTATTCCAATTGACTGGATTATTGGTGGGCAAGAAAATGCCGGTAAAGGCTGGCGCATGCTGATGGAATGCTTAGGAGTTGGTCGTGGTATTTCACTTCCAGCCCTAGCAACCGCTGCCGGTGAAATGAGCTATTTAACCGTTGGTGCTTTTGCAAAAATTCGCCAGCAATTTAATATTTCAGTAGGTAAATTTGAAGGCGTACAAGAGGCAACCAGTGAAATTGCCAGCGATGCCTACATGCTTGAAGCATTCCGTTATTTAGTTACGTGTGGTCTAAATCAAGGTGGAACACCCGCCGTGATGACCGCCATGGCAAAATACTATGCCACTGAAACGATGCGCAAAGTGGTTAATCACGGAATGGATATTGCCGGAGGACGTGCAATTCAACTTGGGCCACGCAACTTTCTTGCACTCACCTATCAAGCAATTCCAATTGCAATTACAGTCGAAGGCGCAAATATTTTAACTCGTTCATTGATGATTTTTGGACAAGGTTCAATGCGTTGTCACCCTTACCTTTTTGAAGAGTTGCAACTACTTCAGTCTGAAGATAAAAGCACTTCAGTCAAAAAATTCGATGATCTGTTATTTAAACATTTAGCCTATACCTTTAACCGCGGAGCAAAATCCTTTGCTTACGGTTGGACAGGTGGTTCAAGCGATGCTCCTCAATCAGTAGATCAATTTACTGCCAGTTACTATAAGACGATTAACCGTTTTAGTGCCAACTTTGCTTTAGTTGCAGATATGGCGCTTGGCTTACTTGCAGGAGACTTGAAACGCAAAGAAATGTTATCAGGACGCTTGGCAGATATTCATGCGCACCTCTTTATTTCTACTGCGATTTTAAAATTTTATGAAGCTGGACAAAAAACTGAAGCCGAACAACTTCACGCTAAATTAGCTCTACAAAAAGCTTTCTTGAATATTCAGGAAGCGTTTTGGGGATTATTTGAAAACTTTCCAGCTAAACTTCCAGCAGCATTTGTAAAATGGATCTGTTTCCCCCTTGGTCGCGTCATTTCGAAACCCGATGATGAGTTAAAACAACAAGTCGCTGAACTTATGATGCAAGAGCATCCTTTCAGAGAGCAGCTTAAACATCATGTATTTTATTCAACTAAAGCCGATGATGTGACTGGTCGTTTAGAACATACATTCCAAATTTTACGAACTCTTGAACCACTTTGGGATAAGTTTAAAAAGGCTGAATCTAAAGGGAAATTTAAAGGACTGACTTTCGAAGAGAATATCGAACATGCTACAAAAGAAGGTTTTATTTCTGAAAGCGAAGCTCAACAATTATTGCAATACAACGCAATTCGATTCGACAGCATGCTTACAGATATTTTTGATGAACACTTAAATAAAGATCTTCCTTTATCGAACCCTCATCAAATTTAGTGACTGATGCCTCCACTAATTCACTATTGCAATCACTTTTGATTCGCATTAATTAATAAACAGCCATAAAAGCGTCAATCGACGCTTTTATTTTTAGGAGAAATTAATGTCTAAGCAAGATTACGAAAATGGATTAAAAGTTCGCACAGAAGTGATGGGAGAAGCTTTTGTAAAACGTGCCCAAGAGAATACCGTACCATTTACTCAGCCATTGCAAGACTGGATTAATGAACATGCATGGGGATCTACTTGGCAGCGTGAAGGTGTGCTGCCGCGCAAATATCGTTCATTAATTACTTTGGCAATGTTAACTGCACTTAAGTCACCAACGGAACTCAAAGGCCATGTTCGTGGTGCTCTCAACAATGGTTGTACAGTTGAAGAAATTCAAGAAACGTTATTGCATAGTCTGCCATATTGCGGTGCGCCTGCTACACAAGAAGCCTTTCGAGCGGCTTTAGAAGTGATTCAAGAATATCAACAAAAATAACTTTAATATGAGCCAGCACTCTACTGGCTCTTTTTTATCTAATTCAATTTGATTGAATGCATTTGAAAATTACGATCATCAATCACGATAGCCTGACTACAAATCCCTTCTACTTGACGTTGCTTTTCAAAGACTGCCGCTGACATCGGTTCAAAACTATCAAAGAAGCAGATTTCATTTTGATCTATAGAATAAATGAGTGACTGATTTCCGATACCCTCTAAAGTGTCGTAATACACAATCGCCATTTTTCCATTTTGAATTACAGCTTGAATATCCTGATAGCTTAACGCTGGGCCCGTTGGTATTTTTAATACATTTGCTTCTTTATAACTCATGCGTTCGCTTGGGCTAATATTTGGGTCTTTATCCGAATGAAATGACACCTCAAACCCAAATTTCTTTAAAGCAACAGCCAAGGCAATTGTATAGGTGCCGTCTTCATCATATCGACAAATTTGAATCAGCTCGGAAATATCAATTTGAACCCCATGATGCCGAAGTACCATCCAAACCGCAAAAACACCGCTATTCGCTTCGAGGTTTGCCAAAGATTCGGGAATATTTAAGGCCATAATTTAAATCTAAAGTCGTAATTAAGCAGATAATAAACAAAACTGGATTGGCACTAAAAGCTTTTCCAAGTACAATGTTTCGCTAGTCGAGGGATGCTGCGACAAGTGATCGGCACTAAAGATCAATTTGCCAGGCTCGACAATCGGTTAAACGCTCGTTTTTAACCAACAACGGCATCCGCGAACAGAACGATCCATACTATTTTTTCCCTAGGAGATCCTGATGAACGCGGTTAATGCTTCATTTACAGATTATAAAGTTGCTGACATCTCACTTGCTGACTACGGTCGTAAAGAAATCAAACTTGCTGAAGCAGAAATGCCAGCTCTAATTGGTTTACGTAAACGTTATGCAACTTCTAAACCACTTGCTGGCGCAAAAATTCTTGGTTGTATCCACATGACCATTCAAACAGCGGTTCTTATTGAAACGCTTGTTGAATTAGGTGCTGAAGTTCGTTGGACATCATGTAACATTTTCTCGACTCAAGACCATGCTGCTGCTGCAATTGCTGCTCGTGGCATTCCAGTTTTCGCTTGGAAAGGTGAAACTGAAGAAGAATATGTTTGGTGTTTAGAACAACAAGTTAATGTTAATGGTCAACCTTGGGATGCCAACATGATCTTGGATGATGGCGGTGACTTAACTGCTCTTGTTCATGACAAATACCCTGCTCTTTTAGAACGTATTCACGGTATTACCGAAGAAACCACAACAGGTGTTCAACGTCTTATCGAAATGTGGAAAGACGGTTCTTTGAAAGTACCTGCAATCAACGTAAATGACTCTGTTACTAAGTCTAAAAACGACAACAAATATGGTTGCCGTCACTCATTAAATGATGCAATCAAACGCGCAACTGACATGCTTTTGTCTGGCCGCCGTGCGCTTGTGATCGGTTATGGTGACGTTGGTAAAGGTTCAGCTCAATCTTTACGTCAAGAAGGCATGATCGTTCGTGTAACTGAAGTTGACCCAATTTGTGCAATGCAAGCATGTATGGACGGCTATGAAGTTGTATCTCCATACAAAAACGGCGTACAAACAGGCAAAAAAGAAGATATTAACCAAGACTTACTTGGCAACACTGACCTTGTTGTAACTACTACTGGTAACTACCACGTATGTGATGCTGCAATGTTAGATAGCTTAAAAGCTGGTGCAGTTGTATGTAACATCGGTCACTTCGACACAGAAATTGATACTGCTTATTTACGTGGTTACAAGTGGGTAGAAGTTAAGCCACAAGTTCACCAAGTTTATCGTTCTGAAGATGAAAATAACTACCTCATTCTTCTTTCTGAAGGTCGCCTTGTAAACCTTGGTAATGCAACTGGTCACCCATCACGTGTGATGGACGGTTCTTTTGCTAACCAAGTGTTAGGTCAAATTCACTTATTCCAAGAGAAATTTGCTGACCTTCCTGCAAACGAAAAAACTGCAAAAATTCGTGTAGAAGTTCTTCCTAAGAAACTTGACGAAGAAGTTGCTGCGGCAATGGTTGCAGGTTTCGGTGGTGTACTTACTCAATTAACTCAAGAGCAAGCTGGCTATTTAGGTGTTGCTGTTGAGGGACCATTCAAGTCTGACGCTTACAAATACTAAGAACTTAAGGGCAGACTGTGAACCGACTGCCCTTTTTTCTAAAAATATTGTTTCGCTGTTTACAAGGATTTGACATGACTAAACGTATACCCATTTCTTTTGAATTTTTCCCACCAAAAACTGATGCTGGTGCTGAAAAACTTCGTATTGTTCATCAAGAATTACAACCATTAAATCCAGATTTCTTCTCGATTACTTATGGCGCTGGTGGTTCTACTCGCGAACGTACTCTTGCTGCTATTGATGATTTCAATGGCAAAGGTACACCAGTTGCACCTCACCTTTCTTGTATTGGTGATGATAAAGCGCGTATTGCTGAGTTACTAGATTTATATAAAGCTCAAGGCATTAACCGTATTGTCGCTTTACGGGGTGATTTACCGTCTGGTCAAGTCGGACTTGGCGAACTTCCTTATGCTCAAGATTTAGTACGTTTCATTCGTCAGCATTCAGGTGATCATTTTCATATTGAAGTTGCAGCTTATCCAGAAATGCACCCTCAAGCTGAGAACCTTGATTCAGATATCCAACGTTTTATCGAAAAAGTACAAGCTGGTGCTAATGCAGGAATTACTCAATTCTTCTTTAATCCAGACTCATACTTTTATTTTATTGAGCGCTTAGAAAAAGCTGGAGTTAATATTCCGGTAGCTCCTGGCATCATGCCGATTACCAATGCCAGCAACTTAATTCGCTTTGCTGATGGTACTGGTGCAGAAATTCCTCGCTGGATCCGTAAGCAATTACAAGCCTATGGCGATGACAGTGAGAGTATTAAAGCTTTTGGTCATGAAGTTGTTGTTAAGCTATGTGAACGCTTGATCGCAGGTGGTGCACCAAGCTTACATTTTTATTCAATGAATCAAGTCGAACCAACTCGTCAACTCGTCGTTGATCTTGGTTTAAATTAATTTTGTAAGGCGTACCCAATGAATCGTTTTTTTATCGAAACTGAACTTACAGTTGGCTCAACAATTCAACTGACAGAAACAGTATTTCATCATTGGGTGCGTGTTTTACGTGCACAATTACAAGAACAAGCTACTCTCTTTAATGGTCAAGGTGGCGAATATCTCGCGACACTGACCGAAATTAATAAAAAAAATGCATTTGTCACGATTGAGAGTTTTAACCCTACTAACCGTAGTGCCCCATTTAAAGCTGTTCTGGGTCAGGTCATGAGTAAAGGTGACCGAATGGATTATGCCATTCAGAAAGCCACTGAACTTGGAGTAAGTCAAATTCAGTTGCTTACAAGTGAGCGCTGTGAAATGCGCTTAAAATACGACCGAGATCACAAAAAATTAGATCACTGGCAAGCTGTTGCAATTGCTGCTTGTGAACAATGTGGTCTTAATATCGTTCCAGAAGTGTTAGCGCCCATTTCTCTAAGTGAATGGTTTAGCTCTACTCAGCTTCCCGCTTCAAAATTTGTTTTAGCACCAGAAAAAGAACAAAAAGATGTATTAGCAGGCATACAACCTGAACTTGCCTTATTGATTGGCCCAGAAGGCGGTTTAAGTGAAAATGAAATTACTCAAGCCAATCAAGCTGGTTTTATGAATTGGTGTATTGGTGACCGTGTCCTACGCACAGAAACTGCGCCTGTCGTTGCCTTATCTATTTTAAATTATCGATTTTTATCAACCTAAGTTCATTGAACATTGATTAAATCGTTATTTAAAGTTAATTTACTTTTATTGTATGAATAAAATTTCAAATTCTTTATCACTGATAAATCAGATTCTTTCTGTATATATGTAAAAAAAATAGGATAGAAAAATCTTATGTCCGGGCTTCAGGAAGAATATTTACAGCATCAAACAAAAATTGAGCAGCTAAAACTTTCAATTCAATATATACGCTGGTATTTGATTAGCTTAATACTGTTATGTCTGATCTCATATGCTATTTTTTCTTATTATTTTTCATCTTCAATAACCATATTTAACTGGTCTATCGGCCTCACTATTGCATCTTTTACTTGCCTATTATTTGTTCCAAATATTTTAACCCACTATCGTACTATTAATTTTATTAAAAAAACTGACCTTATATTACAAAGTATTTGTTTTATTTCAGGAATTTTATTAGGGATAACCGTTACAGTTATTCACTTCTATCTTCCTCAAGAGTTAGTTTCGCTACCAGATGCTCATATTTTAATTGCTTTGTTTATCACTTCGGCACATATCATTGGCCTGACTTTTTTAACACAACAACCTCGATACTTTTATCTTTTATTCATTCCCAGCACACTCCCCCTATTAATCGCTCAATTTACACATACACCCATTACTCAGCTACCTTTTTATTTCGCCTACAATATAGCTTTCGTGGCTACAGTACTCTGCGCATACGCAACTCAACGTAACTATCAAAAAATTTCTAAACTATTATTAAAAAATAAACAGCTTGTTCAAATTTCAGATCAACACACTCAGTGGGCTGAAGAATTATGTGTGCAACTTCAACAAGAAGTGAATAAATCGAAAGATATTGAAGCCCAGCTCCAATTTAATAACCATTTACTTGAGCAAAAGGTACGTGAACGAACTTATGATCTCACCAAAATGAATGAGCAACTCGAAAGCCATCATTACAATTTAGCTTTTGCACATGAAACGGCTGGCATTCGGCCATGGGACTGGGATATTGAAAATCAAAAATTAGAAATTACATTTTTCGATCAACAAAAACAAACTCAGACGACCGTTATTCATCTCAATACCATTTTAGATCGTTTACATCCAAGTGATAAAAAGCTTTTTGACGAACGTTTGAAACAACATTTGGAAGGAATTACAGATCATTTTAATGTCAATTTTCGAATTTTACGCCGTGATGGTTCTTGGCGATGGATTCATGATGTAGGCCGTGTCATTACAAGAGATCCTAAAACAAAAAAAGCGCTTCGTATGGTCGGTATGACGCGAGATATACATCAAGAGAAAAAAGATCAAGAACACTTAAGACTATCGGCAATTGTGCTTGAGCAAGCTGCAGAAGGCATATTTATTTTAGATGAACACCTGAACTATATTGATATTAACCCTTACTACGAAAAATTAACCGGATTTTCTAAATCAGAACTCCTAAATAAAGAATTATTTAGCATTACGATTAATCAAAAAGAACTACAACAACAATTTCATAGCTCAATTACCCAACAGCTCCTCGAAACTGGAGAATATATGGGCCAATTTGACGAAAAGTTTAGTTCTGGCAAAAGCGTATATTTGTGGTTACACATCAATGTGGTCAAAGATGAGTTCAATCAAATCACAAATTATATTGGCTTTGCACGTGATCTCACTGAGCAAAAACGTCAGGAACAGCATCTATCCTATTTAAAAAATTACGATAGTCTCACCCACTTGCCTAATCGCCTTTACTATTACAATCAACTACATCAATATCTTGTAAACCCTTCATATAACATTAAAAACTTAGCATTGATACGAGTAAATATTGACCGTTTTCGCGCTTTTAATGAATTTTTAAATAATGATAGTGGTGATGAACTTCTTAAACAGTTTGCACAACGATTACGCTTAATCAATATTAATGCAATTTTGGTTGCTTATTTAAATAGTGACGATTTTGCAATCATTTATGAAATTTCTCCAATTCATCCAAATATTGAGCAATATTGCCAAAACATCTTGCAAGCGCTCAACGCACCTTTTTATATTGATAATCACGAATATTTTATTACGGCATCTATCGGTGTGGCATGCTTTCCTGAGCATGGCCGACAAATTGATCATCTTAACAACCATGCAGAACAAGCACTTTCAGAAGCAAAACGCTTAGGAGGCAATACCATTTCTTACTATTGCAATAAAGCAGAGCATCCATATAAAACTGCTGACTTAGAACAAGAGTTACGTAAAGCCATTCAAAATGATGAATTTGTCATTTATTACCAGCCAAAAATTAATCTACAAGATCAATCAATTATAGGTTTTGAAGCATTAATTCGCTGGCAACATCCCGAAAAAGGATTAGTCATGCCAAATATGTTTATACCTTTTGCTGAGCGTAGTAGCCTGATTTCAGATATTGGCAAAGTCGTTTTAGATAAAGTTGGAAAACAATTACAAGAATGGAAAAGCCAAGGCTACACAAACATTCAAGTCTCTGTAAATATTGTTGCTCAGCAAATACATCGAGGCTTATTACTCAATGATATTGATGAAATTTTGCAGAAATATAATATACAAGGTTCAGATCTTGAACTTGAGATTACTGAGTCAGCCCTCTTGGACAATACCGATAACGTAAAAACGTTATTACATGCAATAAAACAACGAGATATTTCAATTGCTCTAGATGACTTTGGTACAGGCTATTCATCTTTAGCGTATCTGACAGAATACCCAATTGATGTATTAAAAATTGACCGTGCATTTATTTCTAAAATTGGTGATCACAAACAAGAAGCCATTGTAAATGCCATGATTGCGATGGGTAAAAGTATGGGGCTTAAACTGGTTGCCGAAGGTGTAGAAACAGAGGAACAAGTTGCCTATCTACAAAAACAGCAATGTGATTTTTTACAAGGCTATTTCTTTAGTCGTCCTATCCCAGCTGAGCAGATTATCCCTTATCTACAAACAGATCCGCCTATTTCTTAATGGTTCTCACAGACTATTTTTACATATGCTGCTTTTTCCAAAAATGAGCGTTTTTGACTGTGAGAAATAAAGAAGTAGTGTTATATTCTTTAGCATTTAGCTCACTACAGGGCTATTGGCAATTCGTCTACTATTCTCTTAATTGATAAAAATTAAAGCATAGTAAAAGAACCGAGTTGCCTTCCCCTGAATGAGTGATTTGACTAGTTTGCTTTTTTGTATCAAATAGAGACTCAGATGGACGATCAATCTTTAAAACAGGCCGCTTTAAATTACCATGAATATCCAAACCCAGGGAAAATCAGCGTCACCCCAAGTAAGCAACTTGTCAACCAACGAGATTTGGCTCTAGCCTACTCACCCGGAGTTGCTGCGCCATGTTTAGAGATTGAACGTGATCCTTCAACTGCTGCTAAATATACAGCGCGCGGAAACTTGGTTGCTGTAGTCACTAACGGTACTGCTGTTCTTGGTTTAGGTAATATTGGCCCATTGGCTTCTAAACCTGTAATGGAAGGTAAAGGCGTTCTCTTCAAGAAGTTTGCTGGTGTTGACGTATTTGACATCGAAATTGCAGAAAACGATCCAGATAAAATCGTAGATATTGTTGCCTCTCTTGAGCCAACTTTCGGTGGTATCAACCTCGAAGACATTAAAGCGCCAGAATGTTTCTATATCGAAAAGAAACTTCGTGAACGCATGAAAATTCCTGTATTCCATGACGATCAACATGGTACAAGTATTATTGTAGGTTCAGCTTTGCTCAATGCATTGCAACTTGTAAATAAGAAAATTGATGAAATCAAAATCGTAGCTTCAGGTGCAGGTGCAGCAGCACTTTCATGTTTAGACTTGCTTTGTGCGCTTGGTGCTAAAAAAGAAAATATTATTGTTGCCGATTCTCGTGGTCTATTAACGACTTCTCGCGAAGGCTTAGACGAATCTAAAAAACGTTATGTTCAAGATATTACAGCATCTCAGCTTCATGAAGTAATGACTGGCGCTGATATGTTCTTGGGTCTTTCTGCTGCTGGTATTCTCACCAAAGAAATGGTGAAACAGATGGCTGAGAACCCTATTATTTTTGCTTTGGCAAACCCAGATCCAGAAATTTTACCTGAACATGCACATGAAGTACGCTCTGACGTCATTATGGCAACTGGTCGTTCTGACTATCCAAACCAAGTAAACAACGCATTATGTTTCCCATACATTTTCCGTGGTGCGCTTGATGTTGGTGCAACTACGATTAATGAAGACATGAAAATTGCATGTGTACATGCAATTGCGCGTATGGCTCATGTAGAAGCTGATGCAGCAACTTATGGTGAAAAATCTGCTTCATTTGGTCGTGACTATTTAATTCCACGCCCACTTGATCAACGTTTAATTTTAGAAATTGCACCAGCTGTGGCTAAAGCTGCAATGGACTCAGGTGTAGCAACTCGTCCTATCGAAGATTTCGCTGTGTATCGTCAAAAATTGTCTGAGTTTGTATATAACTCTGCATTCTTGATGAAACCAATTTTTGCTCAAGCAAAAGCTGATCCAAAGCGCATTGCATATGCGGAAGGTGAAGACGAGCGCGTATTACGTGCAGTACAAATTGCTGTTGATGAAGACTTAGCTAAACCAATTTTAGTAGGTCGTACTGCTGTAATTGAAGCAAATATCAAAAAATTAGGCCTACGTTTACAACATGGCGTAAATATTGAGATTGTAGATCAAGAACAAAACCCGATGTATGAAGAGTTTTGGAAAGATTACTATCAAACAATGCAACGCAAAGGCATCACTGTTGAATATGCTCAACGTGAAGCTCGTCGCCGTTCAACTTTAATTGCATCTCTACTGGTTAAATTTGGTAAAGCAGACGGTATGTTATGTGGTACTTACAGTAGCTATAACATTCACCTTGACTTTGTACGCAATGTTATCGGTCTTAAAGAAGGCATGAATAACTTCTTCACGTTAAATGCATTAATGCTTGAAGATCGCAACTTGTTTATCGCAGATACCTATGTAAACACGAATCCGACTGCTGAACAACTTGCTGAAATGACTATTTTGGCAGCTGAAGAAGTACGTCGTTTTGGTATTACTCCACGTGTAGCACTGCTTTCTCATTCAAGCTTTGGTAGCGACCAAACTGATTCAAGTGCTCAAAAAATGCGTGAAGTTTATCGTATTTTATCTGAACAAGCTCCTGAGCTTGAAGTTGAAGGTGAAATGCATGGTGATGCAGCATTAGACGAAAATATTCGTCAATTTGCATTCCCTGGTTCACGTTTTAAAGGTTCTGCAAACTTGCTCATTATGCCAAACCTAGATGCAGCAAATATTTCATTTAACTTGTTGAAAGCGACTTCTGGTAACAACGTTACTATTGGTCCAATTTTGCTTGGCGCAGCAAAACCTGTTCATATTTTGACACCGACAGCAACGACTCGTCGTCTTATCAATATGACTGCTTTAACTGTTGCGGAAATCCAACAACAAGAAAAGTAATTTAGAAAGAGCTTTTTACGAAAAGCCTGTCTAATGACTTGAGAAAACCTCTATTCTGTAGCATGATTGCTTGAAGAATAGAGGTTTTTTCATGCAAGTGTATTTAGTAGGCGGTGCCGTCCGAGATTCTCTACTTGGGCATCCCTATCAAGAAAAAGATTATGTTGTGGTCGGAGCAACGCCTGAACATATGCTCGCCCAAGGTTTTCAACCTGTAGGCAAAGATTTTCCTGTGTTTCTTCATCCTAAAACTAAAGAAGAATATGCACTTGCACGTACTGAGCGAAAGTCCGGTAAGGGTTATCACGGTTTTCAGTTTTTTACTGATACCACAGTAAGTTTAGAAGAAGATTTAATTCGCCGTGATTTAACCATCAATGCCATAGCAATGGATCAAGATGGCAAAATATATGACCCCTATGGTGGTCAGACTGATTTAGAAAATAAAACCTTACGACATGTTTCAGAAGCTTTTGCTGAAGATCCTTTACGTGTTTTACGTGTGGCACGCTTTGCAGCTCGATATTCTTCATATGGCTTTCATATTGCATCTGAAACCTTACAATTGATGCAAACAATGGCTGAATCAGGTGAACTCGATGCATTAACACCAGAACGTGTGTGGAAAGAGACTTCGCGTGCGCTTTTAGAAGACCATGCAGATATTTATTTTCAGACACTACGTGATTGCGGTGCCTTAAAACATCTTTTTCCTGAAATTGACGCATTGTTTGGTGTACCACAGCGTCCAGAATATCACCCAGAAGTAGACTGCGGCATACATACCCTAATGTCTTTACAGCAAGCATGTAAGTCAAACTACTCGCTTGATGTTCGGTTTGCTGTTTTAGTACATGATTTGGGTAAAGCATTAACGCCTGTTAACGAGCTCCCTCGCCATATCATGCATGAAGAACGCGGAGTGAAACCCGTTACCGAATTATGCGAACGTTTAAAAGTTCCGACTCAAACTCGACAGTTAGCATTATCGGTGTGTAAAGAGCATTTAAAATGCCATCAGATTATGTCGTTAAAACCCGGAACGGTATGGCGCTTATTACAGCGTTTAGATGTATTACGTCGTCCTGAGAGAGTGGAAGCTTTTGTACAGGCGTGTGAGTGTGATGCTAGAGGAAGACTAGGTTTAGAAGATCGCCCCTATCCTCAAGCTCAGTATATGTTAGATGCAATGCAAGTGGTTCGCTCTATTAAAGTTCAGGATTTACCCGAGAACATTAAGGGTGCTGAAATTGGTGAAATGTTAATTCAATGTCGCATTGATGCATTAACTGAGTTCAAACATCAACATCAAACACCCACACATTCTTAATTTAAGCCAATAAAAAAGCCTCTTTACGAGGCTTTTTTATTTTACTGTTTAGGTAGTGGTATATATTGAGATTGAGTATTTTGGTTTTTTCTTTCTCCAACTGTTACCACAAAGTTTTCTTGCTTCCCAGCTCGCTCAACCACCACATTAATTTCACTATTAGGCGCTTGTAATGCCACATAATTAATTAAATGAGAAGCTGAGGTAATTGGTTCATTATTTACCTGAACAATCTTATCACCAACTTTAATACCGGCTGAAGCTGCTGGCCCATTTTTCAGAACGTCAGCAACAACAACACCAATTTGTTGTTTCGGCGCCAATACATCGTCTTGTGTAGGCGGCACTAAACTAATGCCTAACCATCCACGTACAACGCGACCATCTTTCAAAATCGAGTTTAATACTTGTTGGCAAATTTTAGCTGGAATTGCGAAACCAATGCCTAAAGAGCCGCCCGACTGCGAGAAAATAGCGGTATTTACCCCAATTAGGTTACCAGCGACATCAATTAAAGCTCCACCTGAGTTACCTGGGTTAATTGCAGCATCTGTTTGAATAAAGTCTTCATAGGTATTGATGCCTAAATCAGAACGCTCAGTGGCAGAAATAATACCTTGAGTTACCGTTTGCCCTACGCCAAATGGATTACCAATCGCTAAGACAACATCACCCACTTCATTACCGCTGAGCTTAAATGGCAACACGGGTAATTTATCTAAATCGATTTTAATTACGGCTAAATCCGTATCAGGATCTGTTCCAACAATAGTTGCCTCTGCACGACGTCCGTCACGTAATGCAACTACAATTTGGTCGGCCTGAGCAATCACATGATTATTCGTAAGAATATAACCATCAGCACGAACAATAACCCCAGAGCCTAAACTATTTTCATTTTGCTGTTGTTGTTCAGGAACCTGATTTCCAAAAAATTCGCGGAATACTGGATCACTTAACAATGGATGATTTTGTTTAACTTTCTGGGTCGTAAAAATATTAACAACTGCCGGCGCTGCAACTTTTACCGCAGCACTATAAGACACCACCCCGCCCGCTCGTGAAGTATCAACCAGTGGTTCAACTTTTTCGGCAGGCATTTGCACCCCATCAACTGCAACAGTTGGTTTCGGCTGATGGTATTTTTGCCATGCAATAAAACTGGCAATTACAATAATAAGTAACACCCAAGGTAACCATGTAAAGGTGCGGCGCACGTTCATATCCTCTACGCAAAGAAGCTTTTAATTAAATTAATATATTGAACAAAAAGAGTTTTCAGTTAAGCATTTTAAATTAAATATGTCGATATACATAAAAAACTCAAAAAAGATTTGTCTAGCTTTAGTTACACAACAAAATATGTTTCTATAGCTTTAGCAATTATTTACTACTCAATTCAGGAAATATCATGGCGAATTTGCATGAAATTATTCAGTGGTGCGACCAAACCTTAAAAGCAGCAGAATTTAAAGATTACGCACCAAATGGCCTGCAAATTGAAGGTTCAACTGAAGTAAAACGTATCGTTTGTGCCGTTACTGCTTCCGAAGATGCGATTGATGCAGCTATTGCTCAGGATGCCGATCTATTACTCGTACATCATGGTTATTTTTGGAAAGGCGAACCGTACCCAATTACAGGAATGCGCGGTAACCGAATTAAAAAATTAATTCAAAATAATATTTCACTCGTGGCTTACCACCTACCTTTAGATGCACATCCAAGTTTGGGTAACAATGTAGCCATTGCAGAAAAATTGGGCTTACACCATTTAGAACCACTCGATTTAGCCGAAAAACATCCAATTGGAAATATTGGTTATTTAGAGCAAGCTGTTTCTGTTGAAGAGTTTAAAGCAAAATTACAAGATAGCTTTGATTTTAAAGTAATTCACTTACCAGCCGAGAAAAAAACTATTCAAAAAGTAGGTTTCTGTACTGGCGGTGCTCAAGATTTTATTGCTAAAGCGGCTTTGCAAAATTGCGATGCTTATATTTCAGGCGAAGTCAGTGAACGAACTTTCTATGAAGCAAAAGAATTAGGCGTTCACTATTTTGCGTGTGGTCATCATGCAACCGAACGTTATGGAGTTCAACGTTTAGCCCAAGCAATTTCAAAGCAGTTTGCGATTGAAGCCGAATATTTTGAATTGAATAATCCGATTTAATTAAGTCTTTTTTTCAATCTGTGTTATGCGTATTAATTAGATCTTTATTGTGTATAGTTCTTTAAAACGATGCCCTATTGTGAACAGAATCATTTACAATAGAGCCACTTAATTGTATAACCCAGCAAATGCAAGGAATAGGAACATGACAACCATTACTTTACCTGCACTTCCATATGGCTATGATGATTTAGCGCCACATATTAGTAAAGAAACTTTAGAATACCATCACGATAAACACCACAATACCTATGTTGTTAACTTAAACAACTTAATCAAAGGGACTGACCTTGAAGGTAAAACTTTAGAAGAAATCATCAAAGCAACTGCTGGTGATGCATCTAAAGCTGGTATTTTCAATAACGCTGCTCAAGTTTGGAACCATACATTCTATTGGAATTCTATGAAGCCAAATGGTGGTGGTAAGCCTACTGGTGCAATCGCTGCTAAAATTGAAGAAGCTTTTGGTAGCTACGAAAAATTTGCAGAAGAATTTGCTGCTGCTGCAACAACTCAATTCGGCTCAGGCTGGGCTTGGTTAGTTGCTGATGAAGTAAACGGTAAATTATCTATTACTAAAACTTCTAATGCAGACACTCCACTTGCACATGGTCAAATTGCTGTATTAACAATTGACGTATGGGAACATGCTTACTATATCGATTTCCGTAACTTACGTCCTAAATACATCGCAACTTTCTTAGAAAGCCTTGTGAACTGGGACTATGCGAATGCAAAACTTGCAGGTCAACCAGCTGGTGTAGAGAAATAATTTTATTTCTTTATAAAAAACCACCCTATTTTGGGTGGTTTTTTTATTTTTAGTACCTTAAAAGCATATTAATCAAGCAAACGATTCATTTTCTTTAATATTCTTATTGACGCTTTTAGATTTCATCCATAAAATGCGCATCAGATTCTCCAATAGCTCAGTCGGTAGAGCGACGGACTGTTAATCCGCAGGTCCCTGGTTCGAGCCCAGGTTGGAGAGCCATCTACTAATCTCCCATAGCTCAGTCGGTAGAGCGACGGACTGTTAATCCGCAGGTCCCTGGTTCGAGCCCAGGTGGGAGAGCCAAGATTCTAAAAGCCCGCATTTATTGCGGGCTTTTTCTTATCCAATCATTTAATAATTTTCTATTATTGTTAATAAAATCAATGTTTCGAATATTTTTAAACCAAACGATTAGATATTCTCACTAATTCCGTTATTAAGACTTGACCCCGCCCCCTTTCCTGCCTAAAATCCTTTTCCAGATTCTCCAATAGCTCAGTCGGTAGAGCGACGGACTGTTAATCCGCAGGTCCCTGGTTCGAGCCCAGGTTGGAGAGCCAAGATTCTTAAAAACCCACTCATCATGAGTGGGTTTTTATTTGTATGATGCCTTCACATGTTCGAATCGAGTCACTTATTTTTTATTGTTTTAGGTTGCATCAGCACCTGCATTTTTCTTGCTGTTTGTTTACGCCCATATTTATTTCCAAAACAAAAATTCTTTGCTCGCCCTGTTATTACCAACTTTGAAACTCAAATGTTTATCCGTTTAAAACAAAGTTTTCCAAGTTATCATGTTTTCGCACAAGTGGCTTTTAGCGCTTTAATTACCAGTAAGGACTATAAAATTCGTAGTCAGTTCAACCGAAAAGTTACCGACTTTGTTGTGCTTAACGACAAGATGGACGTAATTGCCATTATTGAATTAGATGACCCTTCTCATCTTGAAAAAGCGGAAGAAGATCGTATGCGTGATCAAATGCTCACAGAAGCAGGTTATATAGTAAAACGTTATACAAACATCCCAAGTGTACGACAGCTACAAAAAGATATTCATTAAAAAACCGCTGTTATTTCTTTTCAGAACTTGCTGCTTCTTTTTCAGCTATTCTTTTTTCCATTTCTAAACGTTGCTGCTCATATTGTTTTTTAGTCTTAGCATCACTCTTTGCAGCCAAGAAAAGTATTCCAATAATCAGGAAAGGAATAAGCAAACCTAATCCCATTAATAACCAAGGAACAGATTTTTTTTCAACAGATTGCTGGCTCATAACTACTTCAAACTCAAACGGTATTAATTCTAAGATGTGTAACAATATAACAAAAAAGAGCCGCTATAAAGTGGCTCTTTTTTTAAGCTAATTTCTAATTAAATAAATAAATCTTAGAACTTACCTGTGCAGTGAGGACTTTGGCTAGCATCCTTCTGTGCATCAGTTAGAACAATACCTGTACCAGCTGTCATATTAGTTTGAATAAAATCTACAGCATTTGCATTTTGACATATGATTGCTTGTGTATGAGTTGCATTCGGTACAATAGTTAGCTTATAGCCTTTATCGTAGGCTGCTTGTGGGAAGTACTTCACAGCATTCGCTTTCATATTTGCGAATAAGCCTTGTGTTACTACAGGCAACACAGCTTGATCTTTTTCGCCTTGAATAATAAATACAGGCGTTTTAATGACTTTCTCGACCGTGGCATTAGTCGCAGGTTGGGTTGCTGTCAAGAAGCTTTGAACAACTTGATCCGCCTTGAATTTATTCAGATCAATACCATACTGTGTAATTTGATGTGTAGGATCAGCTAAGAAAGTTAAAATTCCTGCTTTAAATTTCTCTTGCAAGCCATTTGCACTATCAGGTGCAGGATAACTTAAACATGCGCCATCATCACCTGTACGTCCATAAGCCAATTCTGCAATGTCAGCCGCTCCTGATGTAAAAATTGTCTTAAAATCATAGTTTGGTTGCTGTGCTTTAATCCCTGCACTTGCGAATGCTGCATATGCTAACAACTCAGCATAACCCTCTGCTGTTTTATCAATTGTAGGTACAGCAAGTGCTAGTGGATCATTTGGAGACATTTGACCTGCAGCAATCGCTGCATCAATCTGTCTACGTGCTGTAATTGCCTGATCTAATTTACTAAGCTTATAACCACTGTCTTGATTCATTGCAGGGTCAATATAAATTTGAATGATTGTCCCTAAGCTTGATGCAGGTGCTCCTGCTACAGCACCTTTATAACTTACATCTGTATTGGCAAATTCGGCAGTACCCAATGACGCATGTCCACCTTGTGACTGGCCAATCGACATCCAATCACCTTTTAACTGGGCACCATAATGTTCTTTTACTGCTTTTACTGCAGCTAGCGCTGATTTTGCTTCGCTAGATAAGTTTAAGTACGGATGTACCCCTGGTGTACCTAAACCCTCATAATCTGGTGCCACAATCACATAACCAGCCGCCAATAAAGTCTCAGCTAGGATTTTAAATCGTGGATTAATTGTATTCTTACTTGGCGCACAACCATCACCTACCCCAACAGTTCCATGCTCCCACACGACCACGCGATAACCATCTTTTGGTTGTGTTGCTTTGGGGAACAATACCATTGCTGTGGCAGTTGCTGTTTTTCCTTGAACATTTGCCATGTTATAAGTCATTACTTTAATCGTTGAAGCATTATCAACTTGATCTATAGCGTAATTACTTTCAGATAGATAGGTTTTATCAGGGTTCACACTAATATAGTCATCATCGTCATTACATGCTGTAAGAAATAATGCTGAAACCGATAATGTTATAGCTAAAGCAATTTTTGACCGTTTCATAAAATATCCTTTTTATGTTATGTGTTATTTATTCCGCATATTTTTATGCACAAATATTAAGACATAAAAAAAGTGCTCTGCATAGAACACTTTTCAACCTTACGGTCATTTTTACTATATGAAATTTAAAAATATTCCCAGAAAAATGATTAATCCAACCCAGCGATTGTGACGGAATGCCCAAAAACAGACTTGAGGGTTGCGGTCTTTGGTTTTAATTGTTTGATATACAAAATCGAATGCAACAACAATCAAAGCAATGATCGCCCATGGAAATAAAATATTTTCTAAATACAGTGCAGCACCAATCAAAACAAGACTGGTCGCTTGTAAAAGCGCAATAATCTGGATGTCATATCGACCAAAAAGAATAGCGGTAGATTTCACACCAATCTTTAAATCATATTCACGGTCAGTAATCGCATATTGAGTGTCATAAGCGACTGTCCAAGCTAGATTACCAAAATAAAGAAGCCAGCAAGTTATATCTAAAGGCTTACCCATCGCAGTAAATGACATTGGAATTCCCCAAGAAAATGCCATACCTAAAACCACTTGTGGTAAATGGGTATATCTTTTCATGAAGGGATATATAAATGCTAAAACTAATCCAGCTAGTGCACAATAAAATGTCGCTATAGGTAAAAAGAACAAAGTACAAGCGCTAGCAAATACTAGCGCTAAAAATACATATATTGCTTCTCTCGGACGAATTATCCCAGTTGCTAATGGACGTGTTTTAGTGCGTTCAACATGTGCATCTACTTTACGGTCCGCAAAGTCATTAATGGCACAACCAGCAGCACGCATAAAAATTGTGCCTAAGACCATTGCCAAAAGAATATGCAATGGTGGCCTTCCTTCTGCCGCAACCCAAAGTGCCCACATGGTTGGCCAAAAAACCAGTTCTGTTCCAACTGGCTTATCAAATCGACATAGATAATAGTATGCTTCTAAACGCTGACGCCATGTGGTATCTGTTACAGTCGTCATAGTAGTTCCTTGTCGTGCTGCTGATGTAGAAAAGCTTCAAAAGCTGGTAAGAATGTTTCTTGGACTATAAATTTACACCCATGCCAAGTATAGCAACTTTGTCGCGTCCACCCTTCTGGCAAACGAATGACACGGCGGTCACAAAGTGGTGTCGTTCTTTGAAATAGAAAAAATCCAATCGGTGTAGAACCAATATGCTGAAATATGCGGGCTTTTTTTTGTAGGCTTAAAATAGGAAAAATACTTTTTGCTTTAACCCATGGCTCTGCTTCACTGCCATATAAATAAGTCTCACGCACCCATGAGGTGTGAGTATGAGGCATATTCATCCATTGGCTATCTGCAAAAGTTAAACGCTGAAAGTGTTCTTTAAAAGGTTTTACACTGAACTGACCACCACCAAGATCAGTCAATTGTTGAGTCAGAGAACCGGACGCATACAACCATTTTTTCAACTCAGGATTTAAAGTCTTGTCCTGTTTAAGTACTGGTTGCCGTTTACGCATAATCTGCTCACATGAAAACTCGCACTTAGTTTAACCCAATTTTTTGATAAAAAACGTAGAGAATTCAATCAACATTCCAAGCAATAAAAAAGCCTGCATAAGCAGGCTTTTTTATAAAAATACGTATTACAAGCTGTAGTACATATCAAACTCAACTGGGTGAGTAGTCGTGTTAAGACGACGTACATCTTCAGTTTTAAGTTCGATGTATGCATCAAGCATTTCTTTAGTGAACACGCCGCCTTTTAACAAGAATTCGTGATCTGCTTGAAGTGCTTCAAGAGCCATATCTAAGCTATGAGCAACTGTTGGGATTTTTGCTTCTTCTTCTGGAGGAAGATCATACAAGTTCTTATCAGCAGCTTCGCCCGGATGGATCTTGTTTTGGATACCGTCGATACCAGCCATTAACAATGCAGCGAAACCTAAGTACGGGTTCATCATTGGATCTGGGAAACGAGCTTCGATACGCTTACCTTTAGGGCTAGAAACGTATGGAATACGGATAGACGCAGAGCGGTTACGCGCTGAGTAAGCAAGCATGATTGGTGCTTCGAAGTGAGGAACCAAACGCTTGTATGAGTTTGTAGATGGGTTTGTGATTGCATTCAATGCACGAGCGTGCTTGATAACACCACCGATGAAGTACAATGCCATTTCAGAAAGACCTGCATATTCATCACCAGCAAACAAGTTCTTGCCATCTTTAGAGATAGACATATGAACGTGCATACCTGAACCATTATCACCTACCATTGGTTTAGGCATAAAGGTTGCAGTTTTTGCATATTGGTGCGCAACGTTCCAAACAGCATATTTGAATTGTTGAACTTCGTCAGCTTTACGTACAAGTGTATTGAAGCTCACACCAATTTCTAATTGGCAAGAAGCAACTTCGTGGTGGTGTACTTCTACACGACCAGGGCCCATGATGTCTTCGATTTTCGCACACATTTCTGCACGCATATCTTGTGAAGAATCAACTGGAGGAACTGGGAAGTAACCGCCTTTAACACGTGGACGGTGACCTGAGTTACCAGACTCGTAATCTTTACCAGTAGACCAAGCAGCTTCTTCAGCGATCAATGTATGACGAGCGCCAGACATATCGATGTCCCACTTCACTTCATCAAATACAAAGAATTCTGGTTCTGGACCAAAGAATGCAGTATCACCGATACCTGTAGATTTTAAGTATTCTTCTGCACGGCGAGCAATCGAACGTGGGTCACGCTCATAACCTTGACCAGTTGAAGGTTCAATAACGTCACAAGTCACAACTACAGTTGGTTCAGCAAAGAACGGGTCAACAAAACCAGTTTCTGCATCTGGACGTAAAATCATGTCAGATGCTTCAATGCCTTTCCAACCAGCGATTGAAGAACCATCAAACATTTTACCGTCTTCAAAAGTATCTTCATCAATAGAATCAGCTGGGTAAGTTACGTGCTGTTCTTTACCCTTAGTATCAGTAAAGCGAAAATCGACCCATTTTGCGCCACTTTCTTGTATGAGTTGAAGGACCTTGTTCGCCATGCTCATTTTGCTCCAATGAAATTTTGTTGCACTTGTTAAGTGCGTGTTAATTGCTGGTATTTATAAAGCAAATCTCATACCAACTTTATAAGACTTACCTAAAACATTGAATTGCTTATAACTATCCATGATTTAGGCCCCTTGTCCTGAACCCATTATACTGTTTGCATAGTGAAATGCACCATATTCAGACATTTTCAAATTATGGCATACAAGAATAGCTCACAATCGCCCTAATTTAGTGCAAAATTGTTGCGCTAATATGAATCATCGTATCAATATCTAACAGTAATTCATGATCATAATACTTTCTTATATAGCAAGCTGGCATTCTTATTACAATGAATAAAAAAATAATAAACGATGACTTATGAAATTCTAACTCTTAGATGAGAACTCTACATCTACTCATGCCTTTGCCAAAAAGGTTTTAATGTAAATATTGCCTTGAAAAGTAATTTTCAAAAAAATTTAAAAAGTCCTCTTTTGCGTTATAACTCACCCATTAAAATACTGAGGTTTTCTGAAATTATTTTTCTTTTTTACAGCACTTCTATTTTAAGACTCGTTAAAAACAGCTTAATCCTTATTTTCCTTATAGAGTTCTCTGCTGTGACGCAAGTTTTGATCAGCTTTGGTGCGTAATAATCTGATAGCTTAGCTTTTCACAATATAATTTTCACTTTTTCATTTTTTACCATTTGTTATATACCTTTTTTATACATGACCAACTTGCTTTTCAATTTAAAAAAAACTAAAAAATAAAACATAACTTTTTTTTATAATTAAACAAACTAAAAGTTTGGTTTATTTAACTACAAATATGTTCAAAGGATTTGAAATGAAGCATGAACTCAAACAATGCGACACAGCTTTTTTCGGCCATCCAAAACCCTTAAAAACTTTATTTTTTACTGAACTGTGGGAAAGGTTTTCTTATTATGGCATTCGGCCCTTATTGGTTCTTTACATGGTTGCGATGGTCAATGATGGTGGTTTAGGGCTTGATCGCCCTACCGCAGCTGCAATTGTAGGGTTATTTGCCGGCTCTATGTATTTAATGACCGTTTTAGGCGGTTGGATTGCCGATAACTGGTTAGGCCAAGCAAGATCTGTCTGGTATGGTTCCATCATTATTGCATTAGGTCATTTATCGATTGCACTTACTCCTATCTTTGATCAATTCTTTTTTTATTTCGGTTTAGTCCTTATTGTTATTGGGTCGGGGTTATTTAAAACCTGTATTTCAGTAATTGTCGGAACATTATATAAAGCCCAAGATAATAGACGTGATGCCGGCTTCTCCATTTTTTATATGGGAATTAATATGGGGTCGTTTATTGCCCCACTTATTACAGGTATATTGGCTCGTGATCATGGCTGGCATTTGGGTTTTGGGATTGGCGGTCTCGGAATGTTGGTTGCTTTACTCATTTTCCGTGCATTAGCGATTCCACAGCTACAGTCTTTCAATCAATTGCGCCAACAAGCTGATAATTGGAATAAACCTGTAATAGAAAATAAAAATGCCCCAAAAATTGCTTTCTCATTTTTATTAAGCGTTGCAGTGGTTATTGCTCTTACCTTCTTTGGCGTAATTCATATCAACCCAGTTGCGGTAGCAACTTACTTAACAGTGGGAATAGGTATTGGCATTATCGCTTATTTTGCATATTTGTTATTTTTCCTTGGTTTAGAACAACATGAAAAATTTAAAATTATTATCTGTTTTGTCTTATTAGCAACCTCTGCTCTATTTTGGTCTGCCTTTGAGCAAAAACCAACATCTTTTAATCTGTTTGCTCAAGATTATACGGACCGTAATGTTTTCGGATTTGAAATTCCGGGAGTATGGTTTCAATCAATTAATGCGCTTTTTATTATTATTTTTGCCCCAATTGCAGCATGGCTTTGGGCGAGACTAGGTAAGTCAAATAAAGACCCAAGTTATATCACTAAATTTATTATTGCACTTTTACTAGCAGCAGGTGGTTTCTTATTAATGTCATTTGCAAGCCGTTTCGCCATTGCTGGTGGATTAGTTTCGCCATTTTGGTTAGTAGGTACTATATTTCTGCTTACCCTAGGCGAACTTTGCTTAAGCCCAATTGGTTTATCTACCATGACTAAACTTGCCCCCGATGTTATACGCGGTCAAATTATGGGTCTGTGGTTTACTGGCTCAGCTTTAGGTAATCTCATAGCAGGGTTGATTGGAGGACATGTATCGGCAGATGGCATTAATCACTTGCCTACCCTCTTTATGAGATGTGTTTTGGCACTAGTAATTGGTGCAATCGTGTTATTTTTATTAAAGAAACCTATTTATAGATTAATGAATAAAAGTACTAGTAAAGTTCAACCTGACTTGGAAACCATATGACCAATTTAACTGTTCAAGAAAAGCTAGAGAAACTTCGTGAACTCATGCTTAACCAGCATGTTGATGCCTTGATTGTGATGAGTGCCGATCCGCATATGTCAGAATATTTACCAGATTACTGGAAAGCAAGACAATGGCTTAGTGGCTTTAGCGGTTCTGTTGGAACACTTGTAGTCACTCAAAACTTTGCAGGACTATGGGCAGATGGACGCTATTGGGTACAAGCCGAGCAACAGCTTTTCGGAACTGGATTTGAACTTCAAAAATTAACAAGTGATGAATCTTCAACACATCTCGCTTGGATTGAAAAAAATCTACAACCAGAATCAGTCATTGTGGTAAATGGACATACTTTATCAATTCAGCAATTTAAGGCACTCGAACATACTGCACGAGTTAATAATTATAAACTCGAAACCCAGCAAGATTTAGTCGGAGAGATTTGGTTAAACCGCCCAGAACTTCCATCAAAGAAAATTCATTTCATGCCTGAAGGGCTAAATGCCCTATCTCGTAAAGAAAAAATTCAGGCTATTCGTGAGACATTAGCTAGCAAGAATATTGCGGGTCATTTCATTTCATCTTTAGACGATATTGCCTGGGTCCTAAATGCACGTGGACAAGATGTAGAATATAACCCTGTGTTCCTTTCACATTTATATGTCAGTGCAAAACAAACTATTCTTTTTATTGATGCTGAAAAAGTTGATGTAACCATTCAACAAGCTTTGGCAGCCGATGGTATTGAAATTCGTAACTACCAAGATACAGCTCAGTTTTTAGCAAATATTTCTGATGCCTCAGTACTTTTAGATCCAGCCAAAGTCTCGATTTTTCATGAACAAGCCATAGCAAAAGATATTCGGGTTGTCTACGACATCAATCCAAGTACACTTTTTAAATCGCGTAAACATGAAAGTGAGATAGTTCATATTCGCCATGCAATGGTTAAAGATGGAGTCGCGCTTTGCCACTTTTTCCACTGGTTAGAGAAAGCCCTTCATCATGGTGAAAGCATTTCAGAACTCACTATTGATGAAAAGATTACAGCTTTCCGTGCGCAGCAAGATGGATTTATAGGGCCAAGTTTTTCAACGATTGCTGGCTTTAATGCCAATGGTGCTTTACCTCACTACCGCGCAACTGAGGAGCACTATTCATTTATTGAAGGCGATGGATTATTGCTGATTGACTCAGGTGGGCAATATGTAAATGGAACAACGGATATTACTCGTGTAGTGCCTGTAGGCACGCCAACGCAACCACAAAAACGTGACTATACCTTGGTTTTAAAGTGTCATATTGCTTTGGCAAAAACGATTTATCCAGAAGGTTTAGCTGCACCGCTACTTGATTCAATTTGTCGCCATACCTTATGGCAACATGGTTTAGATTATCGCCACGGAACAGGTCACGGTGTAGGCTTTGCTCTTAACGTTCATGAAGGACCGCAAGTACTTTCTTATTATGCTCCTGTGCATGCTTACAGCAAACTACGCGCGGGAATGATCCTTTCCAATGAACCGGGCTTATACCATGAGGGACAATACGGTATTCGCATTGAAAATCTGGTTGCAAACCGTCTTCACTCTGGGTTTGACAAAACTTATGGGGAATTTTTGGAGTTTGAAACACTTACGCTTTGTCCAATCCATTTAGATTGTATCGTTGTTGATATGCTTAACAATGAAGAGAAAGACTGGCTAAATACCTATCACCAAATGGTTCAAGAAAGACTAGCTGAACATTTATCTGGAGAGGTTTTAGACTGGCTGATTTACAACACTCGTGCGATTTAATCTGCTTTTCTAACTAAGGCAGAATACTTTTTAGTTCTAATGAAAAAGCCGATTCTGCCCTAGTTGCACATATCTCTGTTTCTTAACAGATCTAATATCAATTTAAAGCTGACTTTTTTAGCAAATTTCTAACGAATGAAATAGTTAAACTGGTCACTTCATTTTTTGTTATATTAGCCGCTTAGATAGCGGCTTTATTTTTGCCTACGATTTTGGTGTGATAATCAAAACGGGTAATTAAACAGGTAAAAATTTAAATAGCTATTTAAATAAATATCATATATCAAGAGGTTAGACTCAAAATGCTTCTAATGATCGACAATTACGACTCTTTTACCTACAACATCGTCCAGTACTTTGGCGAGTTGGATCAGGAAGTAAAAGTTGTTCGCAATGATCAAGTCACATTAGAGGATATTGAACGATGGCAACCTAAATATCTGGTTATTGGTCCTGGCCCATGCTCTCCAAGTGAAGCAGGTATTTCAATTCCGGCAATTAACCACTTTGCCGGAAAAATTCCTTTGCTTGGCGTGTGTTTAGGGCATCAAAGTATTGGGCAAGCTTTTGGCGGAAACATTGTAAGAGCCAAAACGGTGATGCACGGACGTTTATCTGATATGTACCATAGCAATAAAGGTATTTTCAGTAATCTCCCTAGCCCATTCTCAGCAACCCGTTATCACTCATTGGTGATCGATCAGCAAACACTGCCTGATTGCCTTGAAGTAACGTGCTGGACCAATGAAGCAGATGGCTCAATGGAAGAAATCATGGGTGTTAAACATAAGACATTGCCTGTTGAAGGTGTGCAGTTCCATCCAGAATCAATCTTGAGCCAACATGGTCATCAAATCTTTAAAAACTTTTTAGATATTTATGCATAAGTGATATTTATGAACATTCAACAAGCACTTAACCATATTACAAAAAATATTCACCTGACTCAGCCTCAAATGGAAGACATTATGCGCAGCATCATGCAAGGTGAGGCAACCGAAGCACAAATTGGTGCTTTGATGATGGGCCTTCGCATGAAAGGTGAAAGTATTGACGAAATTACTGCTGCCGCACGTGTTATGCGTGAATTCGCTATTAAAATTGATGTCAGCGATATCAAATATTTAGTTGATATTGTCGGTACTGGTGGTGATGGACAAAACTTATTTAACGTCTCTACAGCCTCAAGCTTTGTGATTGCAGCAGCTGGTGCAACCATTGCAAAGCATGGTAACCGAGGTGTTTCAAGTAAATCAGGTTCGTCTGATCTACTTGAACAAGCAGGTATTAACCTTGATTTAGATATGGAACAAACTGAGCGCTGCATTCGTGAGATGGGTGTAGGCTTTTTATTCGCTCCAAATCATCACAAAGCAATGAAGTATGCTGTTGGCCCACGTCGTGAGCTTGGTGTTCGCAGCATTTTCAATTTACTCGGCCCGCTTACGAATCCAGCCGGCGTAAAACGCTTTGTAATTGGTGTATTTTCAGATGAACTTTGCCGTCCGATTGCCGAGGTTATGAAGCAACTTGGCGCTGAGCATGTCATGGTGGTTCATTCAAGAGATGGACTTGATGAAATTAGCCTTGCTGCTCCTACCGCTATTGCTGAACTTAAAGATGGCGAAATTACCGAATGGACGCTTAATCCAGAAGATGTCGGGATTGAATCACAAACCTTAAATGGTTTAGTGGTAGCAGATGCCGCAGCAAGCTTAAAGCTGATTAAAGATGCATTAGGTAAAAATAAATCTGACATTGGTGAAAAAGCAGCAAATATGATTGCGCTTAATGCAGGTGCAGGTATTTATGTCTCAGGCATTACCAAAACCTATGCTCAAGCTGTTTCATTCGCTCAAGATATTATCTATGGCGGACAAGCATTAGAGAAAATGAGTGTTTTGGCTGAATTTACCAAAACATTAAAACAATGTCAGGCAGATTAAGGACTTCTCATGATTAATATTCAAAATACCATTTTAGGTAAAATTGTTGACCGTAAACATGAGGAACTTGCTGCACGTTTAAAACAACGTAATTTGCAAGATGTTGAAGAACTAGCAAAAGCTGCAACTCCGGTACGAGGCTTTGCAAAAGCTTTACAGCACAAACGCCCTGCCGTAATTGCTGAAATTAAAAAAGCTTCTCCGTCAAAAGGCATTATTCGTGTAGATTTTAATCCTGCTGAAATTGCTAAGCAGTACGAACAAGCTGGAGCAGCATGTTTATCCGTTTTAACTGATGTTGATTTTTTTCAGGGTGCGGATGAGAATATTGCCATTGCACGAAGCCACTGTGCTTTACCTGCTTTACGTAAAGACTTTCTGATTGATCCATATAATGTAGTTGAAGCACGTGCATTACATGCTGACTGTATTTTATTGATTGTTGCATCTTTGTCAGATCAACAACTTGAAGAAATGTCTAAAACTGCGTTTGAACATCAGCTTGATGTATTGGTTGAAGTTCATGACGAAGAAGAACTGGAACGTGCTTTAAAGTTGTCTGAGCAATGTTTATTAGGTGTGAATAACCGTAATTTAAAAACTTTTGATGTAGATTTAAATACCTCAATTCGTTTGAAGAACTTGCTTCCATCATCACGTTTACTTGTGACTGAAAGTGGTATTGCCACTCCAGATGATGTTCGTATGATGCAAGAAAATGATATTCACACCTTCTTGGTTGGCGAAAGTTTTATGAAACAACCAAGACCAGATCAAGCCTTTACAGCCCTTTTTGGACAACCCCAAACGGTTTAATAGAAGATATATGAGTAATAAAGATTCATCGCTTTCTAAAGAGCAACAAAAGTTACTGAAGCAATTTAAAAAGCAAATCTCCAATCCTCATTCAAGCAAAATCGCAAGTCAGTCTGAGGCCCCAAAACCTCAGGCTGAGTCTGAAGAATTGGAAGATGCAAACCTGTTTCAAAGTGCTCTAGCAGGTGTTAAGCCCATCAACAATAGTAATATTGCTGATGTAAGAACGCCTCGCACAAAAAAAATTGATGCTCAAACACTCGCTAAACGTGCAGCTGCCGAAGGTGGTCGTGAAACTGAACATGCCGAGTTATCAGACACTCAAGCCGCTCTAAACCCTGTAGCAAGTCAAGCAACGCTAAGCTATCGCATTGCCACACTTCAGCATAAAGTTTTCGAAGACTTAAAAGCTGGAAGAATGCGCTGGTTTGAAGCTGTAGATTTACACGGATGTACGATTGAGCAAGCACGTGACGCAGTTTTACAAGTTATCCAGATGGCAAAAGATGAAAATCAAAATGTTGTCAAGATTGTACATGGTAAAGGCCCTGAAGCTGTTTTAAAAACCTATGTCAACGGATGGCTACGTCAGCACCGCGATGTTTTAGCTTTTGTAAGTGCACCTGAAAATCAAGGCGGCACAGGTGCCGTTCTCGTACTACTTAAACGTGCAGAAAAAAATCCAAAGTTCGAACAAAAGAAATGATCCCAAAAGATCATTTCTTCACATCAAACACCTGCAATAATTGAGCAACCACTGCAACGGCAATCGTTGCAGGTTGTTTCGATGAAATCCCTTCTATCCCGATCGGGCAAACCAAACGTTGTAATGCTTCTGAAGTATAACCACGCGTCAGCATACGTTTCTCAAAAATAGCCCTTTTACTTTTTGAGCCAATCATCCCAACATAAGCAAATGGATTGGGCGCAGGTTTTAAGGCTGCAAAACACAGTTGCAGATCTAGTTGATGATCATGGGTCAAAATTAAAATTGCACCTGAACGATCAAAATGTTCAATCTCAACTTCTGGCGTATCTGTCGTTAAACATTGCACCTGTTCTAGTAAATCCGATGGGAAAATATCATCACGCGGATCAATCCATTTCACACTAACACCAATAGGCAATAAACAACGGACAATTGCTTCACCCACATGCCCCGCGCCACAAACCAGCACTCGCATGGCATAAGGTTGAATCTGCTGGTCAAATTGCCATTGGTCACTGCTGGCAGGCTGAACATCGAAACATGGTTGCTGTTTCATATTCATACCCACAGTTTGCCAAGTAGATGTATGTTGATGTGAGACTGTACGCCATATACGCTGTCCGGCTCGCCATGCTTGCAAATAATGGGATAAATCTGAGGTAATTACAGCGGGTGATATTTTTTCAAACAATAACCACATCACTCCGCCACAACACTGTCCCAACCGAGCACTGAGGTTAAATCGCTCAACACGCCTCACACAAGCTTCCGTTTCTCTTAACATTGCTTTCGCAATATCAATAGCCTGAAACTCTAGATGCCCGCCCCCGATCGTATCCGACTGCTGCCATTGTTGTTGCAAATTAAGCCGCAATAACATTGTTGCACCAACTTCTCGTGGTGTTGAACCATCAGCGCGCACTACTGTTACCAATACCATAGGCAGAGCATCGGTTTGCCACGCCACAAAATCAGTCCACCATTGTAAATGTTGCATAATCTTCTATATTTTAGCTTGTGGGCGGTCAGCCAAAGCTTGTCCACGCCCAATAGCAATTGCACGTAAAATTTCTTCGGCAGTTGCCGGAGCATTAAGTACGAGCGGTGCATTTTCTGGAATAGCCGCCTGTACCGCCTGACGAATTGCAGAGAAAACAGATAATGCCAACATAAATGGAGGTTCACCTACCGCTTTGGAGCGATAGATGGTGTCTGCCTGATTTTGGTTATTAAATAGTTTGACGTTAAAAATATGAGGAATATCAAAACTAGTCGGGATTTTATAAGTTGAAGGTGCATGCGTAAACAAGCGTCCTGCGTGTGGTCCTTGAGGCTGCCAATACAGCTCTTCTGTCGTTAGCCACCCCATCCCTTGAACAAAACCACCTTCAATTTGCCCAATATCAATTGCAGGGTTAATGGACCTCCCGACGTCATGCAAAATGTCAGCACGTAATACTTTCATTTCCCCAGTTAAGGTATCTATTGCGACCTCACTGACTGCTGCACCATAGGCATAATAGAAAAATGGACGCCCTAAATGGTTGACCTGATCGTAGTGAATTTCTGGTGTTTTATAAAAACCACTGTCCCATAGTTGCACACGTGCCATATATGCCCGTTGAACTAAGTCAGGAAATGTCCATGAATGTCCATTCACTGTTGAAACCATACTATCTTCAAACTGGATTTGCTCAGCATCACTTTGACTTATTTCTGCTGCAAGTTTTGCCAGACGCTCACGAATTTTAATACAGGCATTTTGCACAGCTTTACCATTTAGATCCGCTCCACTCGATGCTGCGGTTGCCGATGTATTTGGCACACGAGAAGTATCGGTTGCAATTAAGCGAACACTATCGATTGGTAAACCCAACTCATGCGCAGCAACCTGCCGTACTTTGGTATATAGCCCCTGTCCCATTTCTGTACCGCCATGCGTAATAGAGACAGTACCATCCATATACACATAGACCAATGCACCTGCCTGATTGTAATGCACTGCATTAAATGAAATACCGAACATTAATGGTGTTAATGCAATACCACGCTTAATGATGTCATTGTTCTGATTAAAGGTATAAATGGTTTGTTTACGTTTCGCATAATCACTACTTTGCAACAATTCGGCCACCAGTCGAGGAGCAACATTATCACGGACTTCTGCCCCATAATGCATACGATCACGTCCGGCACCGGGCTGCTCGGCAAAGAAATTACGCTGACGAATTTCAACTGGATCACAACCTAAATAACGAGCAATATCATCAATAATATTTTCAATGACAAACATGCCTTGCGGTCCGCCAAAACCACGATATGCAGTATTGGAAACAGTATTGGTTTTACAGCGTAAGTTACGCAACTGAACCGTATTTAAATAATAGGCATTGCCAATATGACAAATAGCGCGTTCATTCACTGGCCCAGAAAGATCAGCTGAAAAACCGCAGTTTGAAGCCAACTGCACTTTTAAGCCTTGCAGAACACCACGGTCATCAAAAGCCACAGACCATTCATAAGCAAAACCGTGACGTTTGCCTGTGGCGCTCATATCATCATCACGGTCTAAACGTAATTTACACGGACGGCCTGTTTTTTGTGCTGCCAAAGATGCAATGCATGCCCATTGTGCAGACTGCGACTCTTTGCCACCAAAACCACCACCCATACGGCGGCTTTCCACACTCACCTGATGCATATTCATGCCTAATGCATGACAAATCAGTAGCTGCATTTCTGTTGGATGTTGTGTTGAGCAATAGACTTTTAGGCCTTGATTTTCTTGTGGGATAGCATAGGAAATCTGTCCTTCAAGATAAAAATGCTCTTGCCCACCTAGCTCAATAGCACCTGAAAGTTGATGTGCTGCATTTTGAAATGCCTGTTCAACTTCACCATGGCTAAATTCAACAGGTGGCAATACCCAAGATTCTTTTTCAATCGCATCTTGAATCGTTAAAATCGGAGTCTCGGGCACATACTCAATTTTTGCCAAACGAACTGCCTGACGGGCTTGCTGATAACTCTCGGCAACAACCACAAACAAGGCTTGTCCATAAAATTCGACCTGCTCCTCGGCAAAAATCGGGTCATCTTTAACAATTGGTCCCCAATTGTTTTCAACCTCAATATCTTTTGCTGAAAAAACTGCATGGACGCCATTGGCCTGACGTACTGCATCCAAATCAAACTTACTGATTTTACCTTTGGCACAACTCGATAATCCGACTGCTAGATGTAATGTATTTTCAAGCTCGGGTAAATCGTCAATATAAGTTGCCTGCCCAGTCACATGTAAATGTGCACTTTCGTGTGGAATGGAGTCGCCTGCTTTAGCAGATTTTTTAGAAACACTTAAGTCAATGGTTTGGTTCATGTTAGATCTCCACCATAGCAATCAAGTCATTCACACGAGTGATCGTTTGAGACAGGATTTTTTCTACATAAAACCGCTGTAAACAGTTTTTCGCGACTTGTAAACGATATGCCGAGCTAGCCCGTCCATCATCTAGAGGTTGATAGTCTTGCGACAACACTTGCTGTGCCTGAACCATCAATTCCGCTGAAAGTTGCCGACCTTCCAATATGGCTTCTGCATATTTTGCACGTTTGGGAATAGCAGCCATGCCACCAAAAGCAATTCTCACATTGTGAGCAACATAATGAGTATCTAACTCGCATGAAATAGCCGCACATACCGCAGAAATATCTTGCTCAAAACGTTTGGCAATTTTATAGCTGGCAAATTTAAAGCGCGTCTGCCCTTCACGAAGTGGAATAACAATCGCTTCAACAAACTCACCAAGCTGTAATGCTGTTTTTTGATAATCTTGATAAAAGTCTTCCAAGGCGATTGCACGGGTCTGTTCACCTACACGCAAAATCAATCGTGTACCTAGCGTAATTAATGCCGGCATTGAGTCACCAATAGGCGAACCATTGGCAATATTTCCACCTAGGGTTCCAGCATTTTTAATGGGCATGGAAGCAAAACGGCGCTGTAATTCTTGAAAGTCAGGATAAAAATCTGAAATTTTTATGAGTGCATCACTCAAACTTACATTTGCCCCAATCGTTAAAGCGTGGTCGGTAACTACAATCTTTTTCAGCTCTTCAACCTGACCGATATAAAGCATATCGCCTAAATCACGGCCTTGCTTGGTTACCCACAAACCGACATCTGTGCTACCAGCGACAATACGTGCTTGCGGCAATTGCAAACGTAAAGCGGCAAAATCCTGCAAAGTCTTTGGTGCAAAAAATTGCTGACCATGATCATTCAAATGCAATGCAGGTAATGCTTTGATCTCTTTTAATACATCAAGTACCTTTTGGCGTTCTAATACAACACGTGGATAGTCATAAGCTTTTTGTGCTGCATCTAAAATAGGTCGATAGCCTGTACATCGACACAAGTTTCCAGAAAGATAATCACTGATTTGATCTTTGCTTGGTGAATGTTGTTCATTTTCATACATTGACCATAACGACATGATAAAACCGGGTGTACAAAAACCGCATTGTGAACCGTGCAAATCGACCATCGCCTGTTGTACCGGATGAAGCGTTCCATCCTGAGTAGGCAATAACTTATGAAGATCTTCTACTGTAAATAAGGCCTTACCATCTAAAGTCGGTAAAAACTGAATACAGGCATTCACACTCCGCAATTGCAAGCTGTCATTGACCAACTCACCAATCACGACTGTACATGCACCACAATCGCCCTCAGCACAGCCCTCTTTTGTACCGGTCTGCCTAGTCTTACCAGTTTGGGTATATTCTCGCAGAAATTGTAAAACCGTCATGGTAGGTAATACATTTTCCACTTGCTGCTGACCACCACGGAAAAAAAAGGTGATTGGACGTTCTGACATGTTTTATCCTTATGCTCTATAACACTGCATCTGTGCAAATATGATGCCACTAGGCGATCATTTAGAACTTACCAATATTAAATGCATATTTCATGTTCAAACTCTTGACTATTAACGATAAAAAACATGAAATTTATTCATCTTTTATTAAACGCGCGCAAAACCAAAATAAATATAGTGCGTCGAGTTATGAACATCTGGTTATGTTTCTGATACAATGCCGAGCTTGTCTAATAGAGTAAATTTATACGTCTTATGTCAATGCAGCAATCGTACGCAAATATTCTGACTGCCGTCGGTGAAGATCTTAATCGTCCCGGCCTTAAAGATACGCCTGTGCGTGCGGCTAAAGCTTTTTCATATTTAACTTCTGGCTATAGTAAAACTTTAGAAGAAGTCACCAATAATGCTGTTTTCCCATCAGATAACCATGAAATGGTATTGGTGAAGAATATTGAATTCTATTCGCTTTGCGAACATCATCTCCTCCCGTTCTATGGCCGTGTTCATATTGCCTATCTACCGGAAGGCAAGGTTCTTGGCTTATCTAAATTTGCACGTATTACTGAAATGTTTGCACGCCGTTTGCAAATTCAGGAAAACTTGACTCAGCAAATCGCTGAAGCTGTGGCTGAAGTGACTGGGGCTCGAGGTGTTGCTGTCGTCATCGATTCAGCACATATGTGCATGATGATGCGTGGTGTAGGCAAACAAGAGTCAACCACTCGTACAGTTTCATTTATCGGAGACTTTAAAACCGATAAAGAATCACGACGTGAGTTCTTGAGTGCAGTACCAGAAAGTTACTAAATTCTTTTTAGTGATAAATTTAAAAGCCCAACTTAGTTGGGTTTTTTTATATCTAAATACAGCGTTTATTCTATAAAACATAACAATTAAATTATGTGATTTTTGTTATAAAAGTACGTCCCTTCACTTTAAAATGTTTGATGAGTTGATAATGCGATTCAAAAAAATTTCTTACTTAATTCTACCTTCTCTTTTTATTTTTAATACCTCAATTTATGCAGGTAACACATCAAAAGAACAAGATATCAAGAAGGTTGTTGATCAGAACTTTAAACCATTATTAGAAAAATACAATGTTCCCGGTATGGCGGTTGGTGTCATCCAAAACAATAAAAAGTACGAAATGTATTATGGCCTACAATCGGTTCAAGATAAAAAATCCGTAAATAGCAATACCATTTTTGAGCTAGGTTCAGTCAGTAAATTATTTACTGCCACGGCAGGTGGATATGCCAAAACGAAAGGGAAAATCTCTTTTGACGACACCCCAGGAAAATACTGGAAAGAGCTAAAAAATACACCGATTGACCGAGTGAACCTACTTCAACTTGCGACGTATACGAGTGGCAACCTTGGCTTACAATTCCCAGATGAAGTACAAACAGACCAACAAGTTTTAACTTTTTTCAAAGGCTGGAAACCTAAAAACCAAATTGGTGAATATAGACAATATTCAAACCCTAGTATTGGCCTATTTGGAAAAGTTGTAGGCTTATCGATGAACCAACCTTTTAGTCAGGTTTTAGAAAAGACAATTTTTCCGTCTCTTCACTTAAAACATAGCTATGTGAATGTTCCTAAAACTCAGATGCAAAACTATGCATTTGGCTATAACCAAGAAAATCAGCCGATTCGTGTGACCCCAGGCCCACTAGATGCCCCTGCCTACGGGGTTAAATCTACATTACCAGACATGCTTAGCTTTATTGATGCCAATCTAAATCCACAAAAATATCCGGCAGATATTCGACGCGCAATTGACGAGACTCATAAAGGTTTCTATCAAGTCGGTACGATGTATCAGGCGCTTGGTTGGGAAGAGTTTTCTTATCCAGCTCCTTTACAGACTTTATTAGACAGTAATTCTGAACGAATCGTGATGAAACCTAATAAAGTGACTGCTATTTCCAAAGAACCTTCAATCAAGATGTTCCATAAAACTGGTTCAACTAACGGATTTGGAACCTATGTCGTGTTTATTCCCAAAGAAAATATTGGTTTAGTCATGTTAACCAATAAACGCATTCCAAATGAAGAACGTATTAAAGCGGCTTATGCTGTACTAAACGCGATTAAGAAATAATTGTCTTTTCTGAAAAACAAAAAAGAGAAATGAATAATCTCATTTCTCTTTTTTCTTGGTAATACTGCTTAAAAGAACCAAACGTAGCCTAAACTAGATTTCATCCAGTCTTGATGATTTCGTTGTTCATAATCCCAGTTTAATCGAACGGCATTATTACTATTAATCACATATTGCCATTGGGTATTTACTCTCAAATTCCATTGATTTTGGTCTTCCCAATATGGCAATTCAATTTGCACCACAGAGTTAAATCGATCAAACCATTGGTTCATACAACCTAAAGTTGGGCCCATTCCCACACGCCACCCTTTATCTAGATTTGAGCCTGTTTGAACATAGGTTTGTAGTTGCCCATAGCAAATATGTTTGCGCTCATAGTCTGCAAGACTGTAACCAACCTGAGCGTTAAAATTCGCTACACCGTGCTGTTTTTCTTCACTAAAGTTTCCATCATGAATTGCTTCTTGACGCCAGCCTAAGTTAAATCCCCAACTCAGAGGTGCTTTAAAAGGTTGAATCGGGTTATAGGAATTTACTTCTAACAGATCAAGACGTTCTAGTTTTAAATGATCGTCTCGCCACTGTGCATTACCATTTAAAAATAGTAATTGAGTCCCCGCGCGGTATCCCCCTTGAGGATCTATTAAGTCGTGATAGGCTTGTCGATGACCAATTTCGATAAACTTATCACCTTGGACTTCACCAGCTTTCACTGAAATATTACGTGCATTATGGCCTTGAGTTGGCTCTTTTTCTGGTCGTTTAGGTTCTTGACGCTGTTTGTCTAAATCAATCTGGCTTCTTAAAGCCAAAAGCTGACGTAACTGTGGCTGAGCAACGCTTTCTTCTATTTGACGGCTGGTAAATTGAAGATATAAATCATCGTAAGCCATCTCTAGAATTTTGGCCTGATCTTGCTCACTAAAGGATTTTAAAACCTCAGAAGACTGCTTAATTGGCATCATCGCAATTTGATGTGCAACCTTCGCTAAAGAAGCACCATGCTGATGAGCTTGGGCCAATAGCTGAGTTTCTAAAGCAGGCCGATATACAGGAGCTTTGGTGAACCCTTGCTGTTGCATCGATTTAATGGTTTCCATCGGAATAGATGCATAAGTAAACTTTTCTTGTAAGTTAGACTCAGGTTTTACTAAATCGACCAAGCCTAATAACCTATAGGCGCAGTTATCACTCACGAAATAATAAGGGAAACTTACATGCTGCATTTCCCAAATATGGCTTACTAAAAACCGCGTTTCTTCAGGGGAAAGTTTCAGCTCATATTCCCATAAATCACGGCTTTCGAAATCACCATACTCTTTTACCTTACGATAATAAGGCATGAGTGAATATTCACCCGGATATTGCCCTGTTAAACCTTTCCATGCATATGACCAGTTGTCGTTCCCCGCCACAGTTGCTGCATAATTTACGGCGTAAGAGACTAAATTTAATTGCTGCTGATCTTTGGGGTCTAAACGCAATAAAGTATGACCAAACATCGAGCTAGGATTGCCCATAAAATCTGTCGCATAAATTAATGTGGCTTTATAAGGCTTAATCTGTCCAATCCAGTTTTCAAATTCTGAACATTTTATTTGAGGCAATTCATTTTCTTGAATACCTACTTTTTGCATGAGCCATTGGCTTCGAGCCGGAAATTTACAGCGAATCGACTGATTATCTTGAGCAGGCATAAATAATGCCGAGATGTCAGCTTTCAGTTCTTCTTTTAAATTATTTTTCCCATTTTCTGACATGAAATAACCAGAATAAGTGACGTCACTTTTATGGTTTTTATTTGCATACATGAGCCTTTGCCATGTAATGTCTTGATCTAGATTTTGTTGTTCTGCAAAGGACCAATATTTTTGAATAGATGGATTTATTTCTGCTGAATACGCAATATTAACTGCCAAAGAGGCAAAAACCAAAACAACTGACTTCATTAAGCTCATCAATTTTTATCATTAAATATAAGAAAAACCCTGCCATACGACAGGGTTTTCAATTTCAAACTTATACGTAAGCTTTTAAAACGTCGTCTTTAGCCATTACAGTTTGTAATGATGCTAAAACTTGAAGGGTATTTTGATTATTTGCTGAATAGATTTCACCAAAGTTTGCTTTTGAAACTTTAAAGAAACGGTCTTTATCTTGAGGTTTAATTTGCATTAACTCAGCAAGTACGTTCAGGCTTTCACCTTGGCCTACTGCCATATCACGTGCTAAAGCTTCTGCATTTTCATTTGTGAATGTTACAACTTGCGCTGTTACTGTCCCGCCTTGACGGCAGCCTAAAGTACCGAAAGTGATCCCTAATAATTGGTTAGTAAAAATACCGTTTGTTGTTGCAGCAAGAATTTTAGGCGCTACTCCTTTTTTGCCAGCCCATACTTGTGTACCCGCACCACAACCCACATCGTTGTCAGCCATTGCAACACTTGAACCAGCTGCTAACAATGCAGCTAAAGCTATTTTTTTTAACATAGATGTATATCTCCAAAAATCATTATTGATTGTTTCTTATGTCTTGTATTGTTATGTGTAATTTTTATTACACGATATTAAAGATAGCGAGAAGGCTACGATTTAGCAATTAAAAAATAAACAATATGATGAAAAGTGCTAAAGAAAAATTTACCTTAAATTCCAGTTACCTTGATTATCTCGATTGCCTAATATTTTAAGCACAAGTACTAGACTTAAAATTAATAATAAATACCACGATCCTAGCTTGCCCCATCCCACCATATGCCAAGCATCGACCTGACTTGGATAGAGCCAAATTTTATAAAATGTACTTATATTTTCAGCAACCCAGATGATAAACGCGAGCGTTAATAATATCGGTAACATCGGGATTTTAAATTTATGTTCATTTATTTGAAAATAAAGTTTCGTTTTCCAGAAAATAAAAATACTAATCGCAAATAAAATATAGCGAATATCAGGAACAAAAAATTTACTCATAAAATTTATATATGAGAAAAATGCCAGTAAAAGCATAGTTCCAAAACTTGGAAGCTTTTCAAAAGAAACCTGAAACAGTCGTATTGACCGTGCAAAGAAACTACCTACAGCCGAATACATGAAGCCTGCAAATAGAGGCACTGTTAAAATTTTAAATACGGCGGGCTGCGGATATTGCCATGAAGCAATTGCAGGATGCGTTAGGAATATTTCCATGACCATCGCCATGACGTGAAATAAAGCAATGACTTTAGCCTCTGCCCATGACTCCAGTTTTAAATAGAGTAAACAGATCTGGATCAGCACAGCATAGATGAGTAAATAATCATAACGATAAAAACCCATATATTCATGGCTTCCCATCGGTGCTGTTAAAGCAAAAGCAATTAAAAGCAAAATACCAAACAAGGCTGCCGAAACAGCCTTGCCGATAAATTGAAACGGTAAAGTTAGATATTGCACAAAAACTATCCTAGATATTTAGCACTATACTCATGCACTGTATCTACAAAGATTTTTGGTTGTGCAGGGTCCACCCACTGGGTAATCCCATGGCCTAAATTAGCGATGTAACCCGTCTTTTCACCATTTGCGTAGGCATCATCCAACATGGCTTTCACTGCTTTTTCAATTGAAGCAGCCGAACCATATAAAACAGCCGGATCAAGATTTCCTTGTAAAGCTACGCGTCCAGCCACCGTAGTTCGAGCTGTATCTAATCGCGTAGTCCAATCTAAACCTAATGCATCTGCACCTGTGCTAATCATTGGTTCCAACCATTGGCCACCACCTTTAGTGAACACAATGATAGGAATACGTCGACCGTCTTTTTCACGTTGCAAACCAGCAATGATTTTATTCATGTAGTTTAAAGAAAATTCGACATATTCACGATGTGCCAATGCCCCGCCCCAGCTATCAAAAATCTGGATCGCCTGAGCACCTGCATCAATTTGAGCATTTAAATAGTCAATTACAGAGTCTGCTAAATGATCAAGCAAAGCATGCAAAACTTCTGGTTGGGCATACATCATTTGCTTGGTAAAACGGAATTCTTTACTTGAACCACCTTCAACCATATAAGTTGCTAAAGTCCAAGGGCTACCCGAAAAACCAATCAGTGGAACTTGACCACCCAAAGCAGAGCGAATGGTGCTTACAGCGTTCATGACATAATCAAGGTCTGATTTTGCATTCAGCTTTGGTAAATTCGCCACATCTTGTTCAGTACGCACTGTTTTATGGAACTTTGGTCCTTCACCTGTTTCAAAATAAAGACCTAAACCCAGTGCATCTGGAATTGTTAAAATATCTGAAAATAAAATTGCTGCATCTAAATCATAGCGACGCAAAGGTTGTAAAGTCACTTCACAGGCAAAATCTGTATTTTTACATAAGGATAGAAAGTCACCTGCTTTTGAACGTGTTTCACGATATTCAGGCAAATAACGCCCTGCTTGACGCATCATCCATACCGGAGTGGTATCTACAGGTTCGCGTAACAAAGCACGGAGGAAACGATCATTTTTCAAAGTCGTCATTACCAATCTCTATCTTCTTTATGTGGCAGCATCATATCAAAAACAGAGACATTTTTATAATTTCAATTTCACACAAAAAACTCGTCAATCTACTAAAAAATGCATATTTACACAAAACTCTACTGCAAGCTGTGGGGTTTTCTGCAATACTTGCAACATGTTACATTGGGGTCATTGATATTCTTTTAATCACTAAATTGCCAATCTTGGGCTCATAGAAATGAGTTATTGGTAATTTTATGCACTTTAAGATCACATCAATCCTCCTATTGCTTATATGAAAATTCTTAAGGTTGAATTACATGTTTGTTCGCTCATTACTCGCTATGAGTTTAAGTTGTATTATTGCTAATGTTGCTTTTGCTGCTTCAACAACTGAGCAACCCCTGAACCCTAAAAAGGTATCAGCTCCTGTAGAAGATCCGATTGATCCTTTAGCAGTAGATGCAGCTTCAACTGTACAAGCTCAAGCTCCAACACAAATTACTGCTCAAGAACAAAATGACTTAAATCGAGCGTCAACAACATTACAAAACTTGCAGAAAACAGAAGACCCAAATGCTGAGTCTGGTATTGCTGCATCTACACCAGCAGTAGCTAAAAGCACAACAGCGTCTAAGGCTGCACCAGTGTCAGCTGCTTCATGGACATTAGATGGCTTAAATTCGGCAGAATGGTCTGAAAATATTGGTAAGGGTCAACTTCCAGTTTATGCACGTGCCCATGTGATGCTTAATAATGCACATGCATCACCAGGTGCAATTGACGGCATGAGCGGTAAAAATACCTTAAAAGCAATTTCTTCATTCCAGCAAATGAATGGTTTATCGCCTACTGGTGAACTTACCAAAGAAACTTGGGATGCATTGGTTGCGAAACAAAACAAGCCAGCATTTATTGAATACACCATTTCTGATGCTGACTTAAAAGGCCCATATGCTGAGTCGATTCCTTCTGACTACGCATTACAAGCCAAAATGAAAGGTTTGTACTACACTCGTGTGACCGAAATGTTGGGCGAGAAGTTTCATATTGATGAAGGTTTCTTAAAGAAATTAAACCCAACTGCGACATTCAAAAAAGCGGGTGAAAAAATCATTGTTCCAAACGTGCGCAATGATTTACCAGAAGATATTCATTTGATTATTGCCCATAAAGGCGCAAAACAATTGTATCTCTTCAATAGCCGGAACCAAATGATTGCCTCATTTCCTGCAACAATTGGCAGTACTGATACGCCTTCTCCGGCCGGTACTTACAAGGTAGTTGGTGTGGCTCGTAACCCATGGTACAGCTATTCACCTTCGAACTTCGTACAAGGTAAAAACTTAAAACCTCTTTCTTTACCACCTGGCCCAAATGCCCCTGTTGGTAATATCTGGATTGGTTTAAGTAAAAAATCTTTTGGTATTCATGGAACACCAAATCCATCTTTAATTTCTAAAACAGCATCGCACGGTTGTATCCGTTTGACTAACTGGGATGCAAACGATTTAGGAAGTAAAGTACGCTCTGGCGTAACTGTTAAGTTCCTCGAATAATTAAATATTTTCATAAAAAAACCTGTCTTTATGGCAGGTTTTTTATTGCAAAAAAATGCAACAAAAAGACAAAAAACTCAACATCATATCAATTATGAAACGACATGTTGCAGTTATTCTATTTTTTCACTCCCGATATAGCATTAATATATTTCTCAATAGATAAATAAAAATTTGGGAGATTAGATCATGAATGCTTACGTACATCGTGGTGAAGATCGTGGACACGTTAAAGCGGGTTGGTTAGAGTCATATCATAGCTTCTCATTTGGTAGCTGGTACAACCCTAAATATATGGGTGTCAGTGCTTTACGAGTCATTAATGACGACAGAATTGATGCGCATAATGGTTTCGGTACGCACTCGCATGACAATATGGAAATCTTAACCTGTGTGTTAGATGGTGCAATTTCGCACCGTGACACGATGGGAAATGAAGGCCAAATTAAAGCAGGCGAATGGCAGTTAATGAGCGCTGGTACAGGTGTTGCCCACAGTGAAGTTAACAACACTGATACGCCTGTACATTTATTACAGATCTGGATTATTCCAGATGTAAGAGATGCAGAGCCAAATTACCAGCAAATTAGTCTTGACCCACGTAATGATCCAAACAAATGGCATTTAATTGCAGGACCTGATGCAAATGCACCGATGCATATTCGTCAAAATGCAGAGATAAAATCTGCCGTATTGGAAAAAGGACATGAGCTAAGTGTTGATCCGGTTAAAAAAGTGAATTATATCCACGTTATTTCAGGCGTAATTCGTATCGGTGATCAAGAAGTTAAAGCAGGTGATGCTTTCGTGTTTGAGGATAAAGCGACGATTCAGGCAAATGAAGATAGTCAATTTATCTGGTTCGATTTACCTTAAGTTAATCAAAAGCCCTTTGAACAAAAGGGCTTTTTTAATCTCCACCACCACCGCCCCCATCACATCCTCCTGAATCTGAAGATGATGATGAACAGTCATTTGAATAACTAGAACTATGATGACTAGGGCTATTATCGTGAAAATGATGGGTTGAAGAAGATGAATGATCATGCTCGCCAGATGACGAAGATTTTTTTAAATTTCTAAGCAGTGCAATTAAACAAATCAGACCAATACTGGAAAAAATTGCAATAAATACAATAATAAATAACTTCAAATAACGACCTCCTTGATCAAGCTAAATACACATTAAAATAAACTATTTTAAGTTTCTTTCACATACAAATAGGCACTCGCTCTTGATATACCTAAATGTTGTGCAACCGTCTCTACAGCCTTTTTAATGTCTAATAAACCATTATTCTTTAACTCATGTATTAATTGTTTTCGCTCATTGAGTTTTAACATACGCGGTGTAGTCGCATGTTTTGATGCAAATTGATCGATATATCTTCGAATTGCTTCAGACCCATTCGGTTCCAAATTTTCAATAATGTTGTCAGTTTCAATTTTAGTAAACTGCTCTAAAGCGCTTTGCATGCCCCTAAACAGGGTTAAATCAATATTCATACATAAAGCGGCCACATATTCGCCCTCTTCATCTTTAATACCAATAGAAGTACTTTTTGCGGAACGACCATCAGCAAACTGGTTTGCATAGTTTGAAATAATATTTGGAAATTCTGGAGACATAATTCTTGCCAGCCCTAACTCTGTTGCAGGATCTCCAATTTTTCGACCAGATAAATTATTGTGTATTGAGAGTATGGCATGCTCAGGATTTGTTAAGTCATGGACAACAACTTCGCAAAATGGGAATAGAGTTTCACTTAACCCTTTCGCGATTGTATCTAGTTGAGTGAGTAAATGTTTATCACGATTTCCCAATGTATTTCCTCCAAATGACTTGCTTACTATTTAAAACCCTAGCGTGAAGTATGTAATAGTAATTTAGACTTTTTATCTAATTTTAAACTTAATGTAAATCAAAATCTTATATCTCATTGTTATCACATCAGAAAATAAAATTAGACATTTTATCTAAATATATATATTTTATCTAAACAAGGTCAATATATTGTGCGTTGCTTTCGCAATACGAAATCTTGCATCCGAAAACATTGAATAGAATTAGGTTTAATTATGAAAAATTTAACCCTTCCAACTTATGAAGATGTCGCAGCCGCTGCTGAACGTATTAAAGGTTTTGCAAATAAAACCCCTGTTTTAACTTCACGTACTGTTAACAATGAATTTGAAGCAGAAGTATTCTTTAAATGTGAGAATTTTCAGCGTGTTGGCGCTTTCAAATTTCGTGGTGCAATGAATGCGCTTTCACAGTTCGATGAGGCTCAAAAAAAAGCTGGTGTGGTTGCTTTCTCTTCGGGAAATCATGCTCAAGCGATTGCGCTGTCAGCAAAAATCCTTGGTATTCCAGCAACAATTATCATGCCCAAAGATGCTCCTGCTGCAAAAATGGCAGCGACGCGAGAATACGGAGGCAATATTGTTGAATATGACCGCTATACAGAAAATCGGGAACAAATTGGAAAAGAGATCGCCGAAAAAAATGGTCTAACATTAATTCCATCCTATGATCATCCGCATGTTATTGCAGGTCAAGGAACCGCTGCAAAAGAGCTATTTGAAGAGGTTGGTGAGTTGGATTACCTCTTTGTAGGTTTAGGTGGCGGTGGTTTATTGGCGGGGTCTTCCTTATCTGCCCGTCAACTCTCTCCCAACTGTAAAATATATGGTGTTGAACCTGCCCTAGGAAATGATGGGCAAATGTCCTTTAGAAAAGGAGAAATTGTTCATATTGATATACCTAAAACAATTGCCGATGGTGCTCAAATTCAAAGTTTAGGCAAATTAACATTTCCTATTATTCAACAGAATGTAGATGACATTTTGACTGTAACAGACGAAGAACTCGTTACCGTTATGAAGTTTCTTGCTGAAAGAATGAAGATGGTGGTTGAACCGACAGGATGCCTTGGATTTGCAGCTGCCCGTAATTTGAAACATGAGTTAAAAGGCAAACGTATAGGCATCATTATTAGTGGTGGGAATGTCGATATTTCTAAATATGTAGAGTTTTTATCAGCTTAATAAAAGTCGATGTCTATCTATGATGTCAGTTAAAGCATCATAGATAGACATTCAATATGCACATGCCTCTCGACTTGGTCGCGTCTTAATTTAAATATTCACTTTTGGAGATGGCTATGAGATTTATTTCTGAGTCTGAATCTTCTGCTCTAATCAATCATGACCTCGCTTACGATGCCATTTACGAAGCTTTAATTGCTGCAACTCAACCCGACACTAAAAGTTTTCCTGTGGTTCATGGTCAAGCATCCGATACAAAAAATACGTTTAGTATTAAATCGTCTGCTAATCAGCACTTAGCTGGTCTTAAAGTCGGTTCGTTTTGGGAAGATAATCCTAAAAATGGTTTACCTCGCCATAACGCGCTCATTTTATTATTTAATCAAGCGAATGGAAAAATGGCGGCAGCCATCGAAGCAGGCAAAGTGAATGCATTCCGTACAGCAGCTTCTAATGCAGTTGCAACCCATGTACTGGCAAGAAAAGATTCAAAAGTATTAGCCATATTTGGTACAGGAAATCAGGCCAAATATGAATGCGAGGCATTAGCGAGAATTAGAAACTTCGATCAGATTTTGATAGTAGGACGCGACCAAAGTAAAGCTGAAAAAATGGCAGAAGACCTAAAAAAGTTAGGGATTGAGATTAAAATTACCAAGGCAAAAGAAGCTTGTGAGCAAGCGGATATTATTGTGACAGCGACTTCTTCGAAGATTCCGCTTTTTAAAGCAGAATGGATAAAAGCCGGTACTCATATTTCATCGATGGGTTCCGATAAAAAAGGTAAACAAGAACTTCCACCAGAATTATTTTCACAGAGTGGTTTATTTTGTGATCTGAATTCCCAGTCTAAAGTTATTGGTGAATTCCAACATGCGTCTGAATCTGCAATTTTAATCAATATCGGTGATGTACTTTCAGCAAACGCTCAAGGAAGGCAATCTCAGGAACAAATCACAATTTATGATAGTTCAGGGTTATCTATACAAGATTTATATATCGCCCAAAAAATTTTAGAAATTTCTTAATATTTATCATTTAACTGCATCATTCAGGCTGATGCAGTTAAATGATAAGGTATTTCTTTTCATTTGCATTAAATAAACTGCATTAAAAAATAATCCAACAAGCGTTCCCTTTCCCCAGCCTTATTTGGGTCTAAAAGTTGAACCATTGCCCCATCAATCACAAACAAGAACATGTGTGCATCTTGCTTTGAAGCATTTGCATTGGTTGTTAAAAGCAAATTATAAATTTCATTAATAAGCCAGCTTCGATAGTCAATTACCACCTGATACGCCTTGGGATGTGTTTTCGCAATTTCAAAAATGGCTTTAAAGGGCAAATGATAAAGGCCATCTAAGTTCGCATGTAAGAAATAAATTTTGCGAAATTTTTCAAGCAGGGTTAAGTCTTTTTGAACATAAATAATTGAAATCACCTCTTGTTTCAGCCCATCTTTTTGAAAATTTAGGCTCATTTCAATGAGACGTTCTTTTGAGTGGAAGTAATTATAAAAAGTTGCTTTCGGAGTTTTCGACGATTCAATAATTCGATCCACCCCGACTTTATGAAAGCCATATTTATTAAAAAGATATCGAGAGGTATGAAGCACGCTTAAAGCACGAAATGGAAGATCTGAATGTGGCATATTTTTACCGTTATAAATTAAATTTTTGTTGTATATAAATGAGATACAAAATCCGCCACCTTTTTTGGGAGAAAAAAAGGCATAGCAAAGCCATAAAGACTGTGCTTGGCACATCTCAAGTTTTATTGTTGAAATAAGTTTTTAGCCGTAATGACTTAAAGTCTGAAAAGCCGATGAGCCTTCAAACTGTTTAAAGATGAATTAAGTGGTGTCGTTATAGCTTTTGGCAAAGGCTGCCAAGAAATTAAGAATGTGCAAAGCCAACTCCTTTTTATTGGGAGTTCTGCCAGACATTAATAAGAATTATGGTGGCAGAACGGAAGAAGGTTGACAGACTAGTAATAACTCAAACTAGCACACCCGAAAGTGTCCCTCTCCCGTCCTACCGCTACGGGAGGGAACGAGTGGTACACCACACAAGGCTATTCCTCAGAAGGAAAAGCTCTGATGCGGGAGTTATTATTCAGCCTGTCAAAGCCGACTGGCAATGTGGCCAGCAGGCAAAGGATAAGCTTCACATTTGTTGCAGTCAAGCACACAAAATGACATTTGCTTTAAATTAGATCATTAAAAAGTAAGGTTAAATAATAAATAAGTTATTGTTAAATTAGGGTTTATAAAGTTGCGGAATTTTGAGATATAGGGGTTTAGGAAACTAGAAATGCGCTAGTGCGGCTTCCGCCACCTGCGCTTTATTATTAAAGTTATTGTGTAATTGAGTATTTGCAATGTGCCCTAAAGCTATGAGGTTTTCTATTTTTAAGAACTCTATCCTGCAACGTTAAATGTACTACGTTGATAGATTAATTTATTTTATCAATTTTAAAAATTTTACCACTTAGGGTACTTTGAAAAAACATTTCAAAACCCGGTCGTATATCTTCACCTTCAACTGTAATGTATTTTAAATTAGAAAAACATTGAGTATTAGCGAAATAATTATCTACTGTTGCCTGAATGACGTATTTAATTCCAAACTGGTCTTTGACACTGATATTTTGTTTAAGCATAACGATATCCTAATAAAATTATGGCAGAAATAATGGACCCGCCTAAATATCCAATAGCAAACTGAGTTTTAACTAACTCTATAATCTAATTTAAATAGTTGATTTATAGACGCATAAAAGGTGCGACCATCTAAATTTAAATCAACTTCAATTCCAGAGGAAAGAAGAACTCTTTTACCAACTTCAACAGTTTTAAAACCTTCACGTGTATTTTGTATTCTATTTAGAGGAATTAAAGACACTAAAATTTCTGTACCATTTTTAGATTTTGCAATTAAATCATTTATTTTTAACAATTTATATCCTAAATTAAAATTTACTTATAATCTTAAAATAATTTTAAAATTAATTTAAAGTGAAAAGCACTCATTAGTGCTTTTCATTTATGACTGCTTATAATTATTTATAGAGCAACAATATTTACAGCATTTGGGCCTTTTTGGCCTTGTGCAACACTGAATTCAACACGTTGGCCTTCAGCAAGAGTTCTGAAACCTGAGTTAGCGATTTCGCTAAAATGAGCAAAAACGTCTGGTCCTGATTCTGGTTGGATAAAACCGAAACCTTTAGCTTCGTTAAACCACTTAACAGTACCTTTCATGATATTTGAATTAGACATAATACATCCTAGTTTTTTTAAAAATTTAAACCATTTTATTGGTTATGAGTAACATCGAAATAATAAAGAATGGAGCTGAAAATCTGAAAAAAACGAAGGATTATGACTAATACTGCGGTACTTAGAGAAGATTTACCAAACATGACTTTTTCTAGTTATGTTCATTGTATACGAAAAATAAAATTAATCAAGTTTTCTAATATATATATTTATTTTATTTATAAAAAGTTGAAGTTCTGGATTCTGAGTGTTTATAAGGGATTTGCGCTCAATGCGGGCAGGCAAAGGACTGTGCTCTACCCTTTTGCAGTCAAGCAAATGACATTTGCTTTAAATTAGATCATTAAAAAGTAAGGATAAATAATGAATAAGTGATTGTTTAAGTGGGGTTTATAAAGGTGGGGAGTTTTGAGAGTTACAGCTTTATAGAGCAAAGTTTTGAGGGTGTAACCTTTTTAGAAAGTACAAAGGTTGCAAAATTCTGAGGTTACACCGCCCAATTAAGTTATAAATAGAAATTAGACTTAATCTATTTTCATAAAATATAAATCGGTGCCTTTTGCAATGACCTGCTCTTGAAACGGAACCATCACAATACAGTTCGCTTTAAAAAACGGTTCAATTTGATATGGCTGTTGTTGCTCAATAATTTCTAATAAATATTCACCATTTTCTTGAGCCTTATAACTTCCCCATAACAATTTTCTGTTTGTCGTATCAGGAACAATCTCTATGTCAGCTTTACCTTTAAAGTAAGCATGATCAAAAAAGTCTGAGATATGCTTATTCAAAATATATTTCACAAAAGCATGCATCAGAATTGCAATATCTTGGATATCACCCGGTAAATTAATAATAGTCGCTTTATCTTCTGTAACAACTACTCGCATACCTTTATGATTACCGCTTTCATCATATATCTGCACTGTCTCACGACTAGGTGGAGTCCTATCTTTGCCTTTTAGAATTTTAATTTCATTCGCTGGTATACAACGTGTATTTAAGGCCGATGACATGCTGCTTTGATCAAAGATTGGAAGTTTTTCAAGCTGAAATAAAGAAGAACGGTTATTTTGATATGTGCAGCAAATAATGACATCAAAATTTGAGGTGTGTTCTTCAAAGAACTTTATATATTCGTCTCTGCTTGTCGTTAATGAGTCATCTAAAGCTGGGTCATTATCTTTTTTAAGATTATTAAATGCTGCATCGAAACGTTCAGGTTTAAGTAATTTTATTTCTACGTGTTCATATCCCCATGTTTTCAAGACATCTTTAACATAGAGACTTTCCTCGCTCATTTCATCTTCATCAAAAGAATGCATACTTACAATGAGAATTTTGGGATTCTTATATATAGATAATTCTTTGATTCCAGCCCGTCTTAAGGCAATTAATTTTTCAGGAGTAATTTTCTCATCTTGTTTTAAAATCACATCGCCTTGTTTAAATATACTGCCCTTCGGAATAACACCATGCATGGCTAGAATAGAACCAGTAATCTTTTTAGCATCGGTATCAGAAAGATCTAATCTTTCATCTTGTTCAGCAATGACTGCATCTAAAGACTCTGGTAATTTTGTATAGGCAGGAATCTCTAACAAACTTGGAGCTTTTAGGTCTAATTTATAGGGATTAATTGATCTATAAAGCTGTTGTCCCCAATAGTACCAATGAGTAATTAATAAAGGGCTTTCTTTACTTGCAGTTTGAGTTATTTCTGAATTAATAGCCCATCCTGCATATCCTGATAAATTATGTAGAGGATAGTCCTGTAAAGCATACACATCACTTGCATTAACTTGATTTATTGCGTCATCCAGCTCTACAGTTTCTTTTAAATCGCCTTTTGGCAAATTTATATTGATGTGATAAAAAATGTCCGTTAAATGATTTGGTAAGTTATCTGGTACTGGAAGTTTTTTTTGCATAAATATAATTCCTGGAAGTACCTCAAATAGGAGGTACTTCGCTAATTTTAATTATTAATCAACATTAATAAAGAACTTATCGCCATCTAAAACGCGTTCAGCATTGAAGAAAGATCCTAAAAAACTACCTGCTCTACGGTTGTCAGAAGCATCAATTTTTTTCACCGAAGCCCCTGTACCACCTTGGTGGGTAGCTGCAAATGGAAATTCATCACAATCACAGTCAGTCGCGACTTCATCTGAATCGCCAGTAAAGAAGCATTTTGAACCAACAGTTGGACCATATTTAACTTTGCACATTTTCACAGATTCAGCTCGATTATCTTTACGAGTTTGAGCATCGCGTAAACGAGTTAAAGGACTTGCACTTGAACTCGGAAAAACTGAGTTAGGTGCTCCAGCTATAAACTTACCAGGTTGTCCAGCTGCAAATGCTTCTTTAATGTGCTTTGCAGATTCATCTACATCGGGATTAGTGACTTTAATTGTAGTAAGGACAGGTGGTACATCTGAATATACACATCCTTTCGTATTTGCCTTAGCTTTACCTATATCACAACGTACACCAGGACTATAAATACCTGGATCATAACTTGCAGCATCATTAAATGACGCGTTTGCTTTAACGACTTGAAAAGACACACTAGGAGATAATGATAATGGGTTTGAAGAAGCTAACTCTGTATTAGACGGCGTGAAAGTTGTTGTAGATTCTAAAGATAACCCATTTACTAAATTAATTGGATTGCCATAGACAGTCTTTGCTGTGCAATTATAACAGTACAACTCAGGTCGTACTTTTAGAGAATCGCCAAGTTGCCCTATAATTTGTGTGCGCAGTTTATATTTAAAAGTCCAAGTTAATGCATTTTTTGGATTATCAGAATAAACATATGCAACCACTTTCGCAGTACCTACATTTAATCCTTTTGCATCAGTCAATGGAATTTCAAATGGTTCGGACTCTAAACAATGCGCCCCTCTGTTTATATAGCTATCTAGATCTTTTCCAACTTTTTTACAAATTGGTGATACATCCAAAGCACTAGCAGCATGGCTAGTTGTTACTATGAATACTGAAGCTAAAGCTATTATATATTTAGTTATATTTAACATGAAGTTTCCAATTTTATAAATTTAAAAAATCACTCTAATAAGCCATTTTGGCTTACCAAAATGAGGGAGTATAATATAACAATTAAAAAAATAAGTAAATTTATTGATTAAAATTGATATGTTACATTTACCAATTGGTATTTTTAAAATTTCATAGCATAAAAAAAATAAAACACTATTCACGTAATTATTATTCACAAACTTATCTAAACATCTTTTGTTTAAACTATTTTATTAAGCTTTATTTCAATGTATTCAAATAAAAATTATATCCAAACGCTTAGACATCATTGTTTTGAGCCGCTCCTATCTTGGTCTTCAAAAGAAATTTTTAATTATTTTCTGCTTAAGTATTAATCAGCTGTATGAATTTATGTAAAGCAATAAAAAAAGCCCTAAACCATTATAGTTTAGGGCTTTTTAAGTCATATAAAGCTATTCGAGTTTATATGACTTTAATGTCTTGGTAGGTATATCCAATACCAAACAAATTCATAAAATATTGATAATTAAATATTTTAAAAAATAAGTCATACTAATGATACAAGCCATGATACAAAAATACTTCTACTGTTTTTTCTATAGCTTTATATCAATACCTATCTTCTCACTTTAATTTAAGAAACAGCTAAATTTTAGAGGTTACAAAGGTTACTGAGGTTACAGCCTTATGGGGGCAAGGCTTTCAGGGCGTAACCTTTTAAAAAAGTAAAAAGGTTACAGATTTCTGAGGTTACAAATCAATTTCATAAAAAACTTAAATCTATATCGAGAAACACTTCATAAAGCCACATCCACCCATGATAAAAATTCATTCATCCTTGAGAATAAATCCGTTGAAGAGAGTTGTACATTTCCCCTATCGTGAAAATGATTTAGTCAGGGAGAACTACAAATGAATCAGTGGAATTATTCAAATGCCAGAGCACAACTTACCATGATTATGGAGCAAGCTATCGCTGGGCATCCTGTAGAAATTACTCGCAGAGGCCGAGAATCCGCAGTTGTTATTAGCAAAGCGTCTTATGAAGCTTACAAACAAGCTGTCTATGATGTTGCTTACTATAAAATCTCAACATCAAAAGAAAATTCAGAAGCTTAAACCCTCTCCAAAAATACTCTTTATTCATGCAGCAAGGTTCCATGAAGCTCAATATTTCTTTAATTCAACTTGGTTCCTTGTTTGCATTTATCTCTGCATTTCTATTTAGCAGTAAAGCCATTTTTATTAAACAGGCATATAGCCTTACTTCGTCATTAGATGCCATTACTCTAATGGCTATCCGTATGGGAATTGCTCTACCCTTCTTTTTAGTAATCTGTTGGTTTTGTCGCCATCAAAATCGCAATATCAGGCTAAGAGATATTCTATATTTACTTTCTGTCGGCTTATTAGGCTATTACATTTCTAGTTGGCTCGATTTCTATGGCCTCATGTTTATTACGGCGTCACTAGAGCGAATAATTTTATTCTTATATCCGACTATGGCCGTTTTAGCATCGAGTTTTATCCTCAAGCAAAAACTAAGTTCAAAAACAATATTTGCACTGATCTTAAGTTACGGTGGAACAGTCATAGTTATGCTCCAAGAGCAGAAAATGCTTCCAGACCAACATAACTTCTGGTTTGGAGCAAGCTTAGTGTTTGCCAGTGCTGTTGCTTTTGCTTGCTATCTTTTGCTTGCTATCTCTTGCTTACACCACCATTAATTAAAAAATTTGGTTCGTGGAACTTAACGGGACTATCTTTATCAGCAGCTTGTATAGGTACTCTAATACATTTTCTGGTTGTAACTAGTCATCCTATACAACTACTTACAGCTTTACCTATACAAGTTATTTGGTACGGAATCTGTTTAGGTTTATTCGTTACTGTTCTACCTACGCTCCTATTGATATTGAGTATAGAATACGTAGGAGCAACACAGTCCGCTATTATTTCATCCATTAGCCCCATTGTTACTATTCTGTTTTCAGTCTTCCTTTTAGGCGAGCATTTAAATACAATCCAATGGCTAGGTTGTTTTCTTAATATTTTTGGTGTGATGCTTATTACACTTAAAAGAAAATAAAACTAATAATTAAATTATAAAAAATATATTTTAAGTATTTTTATTATCTATTTTTAATGATGATAAAAAGTCATTAACTCATGATTATTTATCGTGCTCGACTAACTATTAAAGTGCCCATTTAAAAATTATGATTAATTTTTTAATCGGGTCTATCGTATGAGCCGCCAAATCTCAACCTTAATCGGTGTTTCTGCTTTGTTACTTTGGTCCACTTTAGTTGGCTTACTCAGGCTTTCTACAGAAAGTTTTGGTCCTATCTATACAGTGACTTACGTATACACCATCAGTGCTATTATTTTGTTCTTAACATATGGCCTACCCGATTTAAAAAAGGTTTCAAAGAAGTTTCTTATTCTATCTAGCTTGCTTTTCGTTGTTTTTGAATTATGTTTTGCCTTTTCAATTACTCTAGCAAATTCATCAGAGAAATCGATTGAGATGAATATTATTTTTAATATGTGGCCAACTCTAATTATTATTATGTTGGCAGTATTAAAAGAAGAAAAAGTAAATTTAATGACAATATTAGGAGTGATCATAAGTTTTGCAGGCATAGTTATAATTAACTATCATCCAAACCTAAACTTTATTGATAACTTTTTAAAAAATCCGATTAGTTACCTACTCATTTTTTTAGCATCTATTCTTTGGGCGGTCTATTGTATCTACACCAAAAAGCAAAGTAATGGAACTAACGCTGTTTCGCTTTATTTTATCTTAACTGCTATAGCCTTATGGATCCTTACTCTCTCTACTCAAGGTTTCCACCTACCTCATGTACATGGAATTAACGGCTACCTGTTTGTCTTTATCAATGCTGTTTTTTTCTCGATGGGTTATCTAGCGTGGAATATTGGTATTATCAAAGGCAATATGCCCGTTTTAATTATGCTTTCTTATTTTTCTCCAATTTTCTCATCGGCATTTTCAGCTTTTGTTTTGAACTCCGATTTAACAATCAATTTTTGGTATGGTGCATTAACGGTTACCTTCGGATCATTGATCTGCTGGTTCTCAATTCGAAAAAATCATATCCCACAGAATCAAGCAAAATTAGCTTCTTAGATTTATTAGTCACAGCCAAAAAATACTTTGGCTGTGACTTGTTATTTTCTCAAACTTTATCAATCAACCGTGTAACGCCATTTACGATCATATCAACTGCAATTGTTCCAATTAATAGTGCCGCTAACCGCCCTACAATATCAAAATAACGATCAATATATTTGGCATGTTTATAGCGTAAGTGATCATGAGAAAACTTCATTGCTATCAAAACACTACAAGTCAGAAATAGTACTAAGGCAATCACTATAGCAGCCTCTACAAGAGACATGCTCATGCCTGTCACTACAGCTGCACTAATTGTTCCTGGACCAATCATAAAAGGCATAGCGACCGTCCCAGCCAAATGTTCAGGTGCTCCTCGCATTTCACCAATCGTATCAGCTCCTTGAAATACATATCGATATCCAATCACTAGAAAAATCAGACCACCAAAAATCAGAAATGATTCAAATCTTACATTTAAATACCGATTAAAAATTGCTTCTCCACCCCATGCAAATAAGAGAAAAACCACATATGCAATGAGACCTCCTTGAATCAAAGCCTTATTAAATACTTTAGTATCTGTATGACGAATTAGTCCGATCATATAGATACTCATGAGGAATGGATTAAGTAGTGAGAAAAACAAAATAAATGTACTAATAAAGGGTGATGACATTTTTATGATCCCTAAACGACTTCAGGAAGCTTTTAAACTTCCTGAAAATATTGATAAATGAAAAAGGCTGTGCAAACTTTTAGAAGCTATAAATCAACATGAGATTTAAGAGTTTGTTCCATTTCCCATCATCGCCTGCTGCAAGCGAGCTGCCCGTTCCACCAACAAATGGATCGTTTTTACTCATCACATATTCGGTATATAAAGAAACATTTTTATAGTCCCAAGCCACGCCAACAATGTTGCGCTGTGAATCATCAAATCCCTTTTCTTTCTTGTTAAATCCACTAAAAACGACATACGGCGTAACATTGAGCGAATCTTTAACGTTCTTAAAGACATAGCTGGTATCAACAGTATAGAAATAGCCCTTGTTAGCAATGTCGTATTCGCCGTCAAAAGAACCAAAAGTTGAGCTAGCTGGACTCAATGAATCTTTATTACTAATCGACTGCCGCCCTCCAGTAAGCACGACATTCAGATTTTTATAGTTAATGCGGTTAAATAGAGCCCATGTATTTCGGTTTCCATCAGCAGACGTTTTTTTATTTTCAATGTCTGAATACCAATAACTTCCACCCAACGATACCTTGAGATCATCTGTACTTAAAAACTTAAGATCTTGATCTACACGTGCCATCCACATGTTTTTTTCATTTAGGTCGGTTTTGAGTGGATCAGATGAGGTAACAACATTAGCCGTATAACGAGCTGAATCTTTGCTGGTCCCGTGATAGTTACCACCATCAGTTGCGAAATAAGCCAAATCCACTTTAGTAGCAGACGGTAATTCAAAGTGATAGTTTGCGCCTAAATTAGAAGCATCCTGCAAACCCATAGTGTTGTTAATACCAGCATAAAAGCTGCTATCCCAAAAACGACCTGGTCCAAAAGGAATGGGTTGCACACCTACAGTAATATGATCAGTTGTATTTAAATGGTAACCCGCATAGCCATAAACTAGAGTAGAGAAATCACAGAATTTATCGTATTGATAACAACGATATTCGATTTTTCCAAACCAGTCGGGTGACTCGTAACCTAGTCTTAAAATAGCTGCATCAAATTTTATTTTCTGGTCTGACGCAGACTCGCCGTAATCCTTATCTTGATAATTCCCACGTAAAGCACCTGAAATTGTTAAAGCACCCGTATCACTTTTAGGATCTCCAAAAGTTACTCCGGCAAAAGCAGGTAATGCCATTCCAACTGAAATTAACCCAAACCCAAGTGTTAAATAGACTTTGCTCATTTACAAATCCTTGTTCAAATGAAGATTTGCAGAAAACCTTTCCTGTTCTCTGCTTATTTTTTTCAGACAACACTTCCCTGTTCAGGAGAAGCTCCTGAAATTTAAAATTTTCGTTAATTCGCCTTAGCCCTCATTAAGGGCTAGTACTCATAAGAATAAAAAAGACCCAAATTATTCTTTTCCTGAACAATATGGGTCGTTTCTTTTATGCAATCCCGTGCAATTCTTTCCAGTTACCCGGATGTACTACGTAACCAAATACCGCATGTCCACCATAAATGAGTTCGGTGCCTTCAGGAATCCACAACATTTGTCCCGGACGAACTTCATATTTATGACCATTAGCAGTGAGTTCAAAACAGCCTTCGATTACAAAAATGACTTCGTCATAAAGTAATTTCCAACTTACTTCCGCGCCTTCCCAACGCGCAAAACCAATACCCATGTTTGGGGAAACATCAGCTCCTAATGCTCTTGCCACATAAGCAGTGCCGTCTGGTGTTTCGCCACGTAAATTAAAATCAAGTTGAGCGCTGTCAACTAACTTTACTTCTTTCATCTATTTCTCCCGCTTACAATTCACTACGACTGCGCCATTTTTCAAATCTAATACGTGTTCTGACACCTAAACCTAAGAACGGTTCTGGTGGATTTAAGCTAGGCATACCTGTTACATACTGAATATCTTTTAAAGCTTGAGAATCTGAACCGACAACGAGATCAGCCAATAGCGTTCCAGAAATTGTGCCCCATGCTGCTCCTACACCATTGTCACAAGCACTCGCATAAACGCCGTCTTCTAACTCACCAAAGAAGTTAGTGAAGTTACGAGAAATAGCGTAAACACCACCCCATGTATGGGTAAACGGAACATTCGCCAAATCTGGATAACGATCTAAAAATGCTTTGCGATGATCTTCTTGTATCCAGCGACGATTATCATCGTTAATGTTTGCACCGTATTTAGGTACATGTTTATAAGTATTACGGATTAGGATACGGCGATCAGCGGTCATTCTTAAGGTTGTTCCCGCATGGTCGGCTGGAGTAAGTCCCCAATCTAACTCACCACGATAAACTTTCATTTCCTGATCAGTTAATGGACGTGTCCAGCTCGCAAAAGTCATGACTGGTAATAAACGGTTCTTCAAGTACCCAAATTCACGCGTAAAAATACTCGTCGCAAGTAATACTTTAGGAGTTGTGATTGACCCTTCATCGCCTTGTAAAAGCCATTGGTTATTACTTTTTTGCAAACTACGAATTGGAGATTGCTCTAATAACTCAACGCTGTCTGGTAAATGGTCACCCATACCACGTACTAAAGCTGCTGGTTGCATCAAATATGAACCAGGAGTAAAAATCGCACGGCTATAAAAATCTGTACCCAATACTTTTTGAAGTTCTGCTTTTTCGACCCAACGATATGGTTCACCTAAATCTTTCATTAGGTGCTCAAAATGATTGAGATGCGCTTCACCACGCTCACCTACAGCACCTTGATATTTACCCGCCGCAGACCATTGGCAATCAATGTTATGGCGTTCTACCAAACCTTGTAATTGAGAAATTGCCGATCGGTTCAGACTCAATAACTTTTGTTTATGCGAAGGGTCCGGATGTGATAAAGCAAATTTATGCGGTAAATCAATTACAAACCCTGAGTTACGCCCTGAAGCGCCTTCAGCTACACGCTGTGCATCCACTAAAATAATGCGCGCGTTCGGTTTAAGTTCAGCTAATCTTCGAGCTGCTGCTAATCCTGCAAAGCCTGCTCCGATAATGGCATAGTCAGCTTTTTGTGGACCGATTAACTTTTTAACAGGACCCGCTGGAGGCAATGCCGCATACCAACCACAGGTACTATCATCATTTGGTAAAGCAATCATTTTGTTATTCCCTTAACTTAAACTGTGGATGGACACGAATTTAGTTTTTCAAGCCACTCGCTACGATGGTGCTGTAATTGGCGACCAAGTAAGGCAAAGCCTGTTAATTTGCCTTGTTCATTGTAAAAACCAGCAGCTAACTCGCCGTCATGTTGTTCCACTTTCCACTCACCTGTTCCCGTTGCTGGCAAGACAGAAAGCGGCAAAATTGGTGTTTTTACTAAAACTGGTGTTGATTTCAAATCCGCAGCAGTTGACTGACCTAAAAGGTTATTAACCAAAGCTGGTAATGCTTGCGTGATTGGATTGATATAAGGTGCCCACTGGCCATTCACTTCTGCACAATCACCTAAAGCAAAAATTGCAGGATCACTACTACGGTGATCAAGTCCAGTACAAATACCGCGTGCTGTTTCTAGACCAGCTGCTTGAGCAAGTGCAATATTTGGTCTCAGGCCAACTGCACTTAATACCAAGTCAGTTTCAAATGATTGACCATCTTGGAGTGTTAACTGGTAACGGCCGTTTTCAGATTGAATAGAACGGATACTATTTTGTAATTTCCACTCTACGCCTAACTGGCCTAGAGCATTTTGTAGAGCATGACCTAAAGGTTCTGGAATAAGACGTGACATTGCCCATTTGCCAAGACCAACAACTGTAACGTTGATACCATGTGCAGCTAAATCATTGGCAAATTCACAGCCGATCAGACCATCACCAAGAATTGTGACATGCTTTTTATTAGATAATTGCTGACGGAAACGGCGATAATCCGCTAGATCATTTACGCTTAGTGTTGCCGTCGAATCACCATCAATTGGAATGACAACTGGTGTTGCCCCAGTAGCGAGTACGAGTCTACCGTAAGGATAATCACCAATAGTGGTTTGAAGCTTTTTATTGGCACGGTCAATATGAGTTACTTTCGTATGTGGATAAACGCGGATATTTAAACGTTGTTCCCAACTAAGAGCAGACTCACGAACTAAACTATCGCCGTCTTTACCTAAGGCTAAAGCATTAGATAAAGCTGGTTTGCTATATAAAGCACCATCATCAGCAGTAAATACGGTAATAGACAAGTCTGGAGATTGTGCACGTAAAGTTGAAGCCACTTGGTAGCCAGCATGGCCACTGCCAATAATAACGACAGGTTCAATCACTGGAGCTGCAGCTACTACCGGAATTTCCTCGATTTCAACATCAGTAATATCGAGCATTTCGAAGTCGGCTTTACCAACCTGACACTCTGGGCACATCCAGTCATCTGGAATATCTTCCCATTTTGTTCCTGGAGCTATCCCGTCATCAGGCCAGCCTTTAGCTTCATCATAGATCCAGCCACAGACAATACATAACCACTTTCTCATCTTGTCTATTTCCCTTATTTCTTACAAATTACACGTTATGTTTCAAACGGATACCGATATTGCGAGTTTGAACATAACTGTAGATGGCTTCCTGCCCTTTTTCGCGACCAAAACCAGATAAGCCCACACCACCAAATGGTGTTTCGATACCGCCAGCAAACCATTCGTTAATAAAGACTTGACCAGCAATAAGTCGGTTTGCTACTCGAAGTGTTTGATTCAGATTTTCACCAAATACACCTGCAACAAGTCCAAAGTCCGTACCATTTGCGATTGCAACTGCTTGGTCTTCGTCATCAAAAGGCATGATCACCATTACAGGACCAAAAACTTCTTCTTGAGCAATCGACATGTCATCTTTTGCTTCAATAATTGTTGGCAGGACGAAGTAACCTTCTAGATCCGCAGCTTTCCCACCTGTTAAGACGTTGGCACCTTCTTCACGTGCTTTATCAATCATGGCAAGAATCTGTTGTTGCTGATCTTTAGATACAACTGGGGTAAGTTCGGCATTACTTTCGCCAATACCTACAGTTAAGCTCTCTGCAAGATTCACAACAGCTGCTTTAACTTCTTCATAGCGGCTGCAGTGCACCAATAAGCGAGACATCGCTGAGCAAACTTGACCAGAGTTATAGAAAATTCCAACTTTAACGCTACGTAGTAATTGCTCAAGATCAACATCAGCAAAAGCAATTGCCGCTGACTTACCACCTAATTCCATTACTGAAGGTGTTGCACGTTCAGCCGCATCTTTCAAAATGCGTTGGCCTGTTGACACTGAACCGGTAAATACAATCTGGTTCGTATCTTGATGTTTAACCAGATGAGTACCAACTTCTGAACCTTTACCACAAAGTAAGTTCACTGCACCTTGAGGAAAACCAGCTTTCTCAATAGCTTTGATGAGTAAAACCATTCCTAAAGGTGAAACTTCAGGTGACTTAATTACAACCGCATTACCAGCCGCTAAAGCAGGCGCTAATGAGCGTGCACAGATCGAGACAGGAAAGTTCCAAGGTACGATTTGAACCGATACACCCATTGGAATATATGAGGTGAAATCCACATAATCTTTACCTAAAGGTACTGAAATGCCTTCAATTTTATCTGCCATACCCGCGTAGTATTCAAAATAGCGAGCCGCTTCATCAAACTCTTCACGTGCTGTATCAACATTTTTGCCATTTTCACGGCACAGGATTAATGCACCCTCTTCAGCAATTTTACGAATTGCTTCTGCGGCTTTTAACATCCAAGCTGTACGTTTTGCAGGACGCACATCAGTCAAAGCACCGCTATTCACACAACGTCGAGCTGCTGCCATCGCGGCATCTGCATCTTCAACGCTTGCACGCGCAACTGTTGCAAAAGCTTTATCGGTTGCCGGGTTGATAACTTCCAATTGGCGAGAAGCATCTCGCCATTGGCCATCAACATAGTTGAAGTAATGTTGCATATTATGCCTCCAATGCCGTTTTAGCTTGGGTTGCTAACCATTTCTGGAAGAAGTGAGTTGGTAAATCCATCTCTGGTGAGAAAACCCCTCCACCAAAACCAGGTGAGTGACGACCCTTTTGCATGGTTTCAACGGCAAATACATCTTCAGCAAATACAACTTTCCATGATTCTAAAGTCGCTTCACGGCATGCATCATATTTAGCGTCTAGTGATTCATCACCAACGTAATACAAGCGTAGTTTTTCAATTGTTTGTTCTGGAGCGATTGGATCAATCATCATTGCAAATGCATGATCCGCTTGAATACCTAACAATACGTTCGGGAACACTGCAACATATTCAGCATGACGAAGTTGATCTTCTGGCCAGCTTGGGAATTTTGGTAAATGCGTACCCGCCGTAGCTGACAAGTTATATTTATAACTGCCCTGACCAGCAAAGCGATCTTCGAACATAATGTTGTAATGATCTTCAAGTTTTGAATATGTATTTAGCGCTGGATGTACCCAAGGTAAGTGATAGGCTTCGCAATAGTTTTCAACTGTAAGTTTCCAGTTACTATTTACAGGTAACTCAAAAGTTGAACCTACTTTGCTATTACGAATAAGCTCTAGACCGTTTTCGCCCAAGAAAGGCTTCCAACGTTCAACTAGTGGTGCAATGTGCTCTTCAAACGTTGGCGCATCACCAGAGATATTGACGAAAACCATATCCATCCAGATCTCTGAACGAAGTGCTTTTAAGCCATGTTTTTCACATTTAAAGCGTTCATCTTTATGCTGGTTAATTCCACCAATATGTGGAGTACCCTTTAAGTTACCGTTTAAATCATAACTCCAAGAGTGGTATTGGCAACGAATCACACCTTCAATAGTGCCTTCTTGTTGCACCAAAATCATACCGCGATGACTACAAACGTTATGGAAAACTTGGATTTCCCCTTCACGGTTGCGCATCATGACCAAAGGCATGCCCATGAAATTAACAGGCTTTACATAGCTCTTTTTAGGTAAATCAGAAGCAAAGCCAACACACACCCAAGTTTTACTTAAAATATTGTCGCGTTCAAAATTAAAATATTCGCTACTGGTGTATGCTAAATTTGGCATACCATTTGATTCAGTAATTGGGTTTAAAACATTATCGACTTGCTGAACTGTAATTAATTGCTGGCTAACTCGACTATTCATCTGATGATCTCCATATATTTAAAACTAACGCAGAACTCCCTGCGTTGAGATGATTTGCACTCTCTGCGATTTCTTTACAGATTGTGTAAAACCTAATGGCGACAGACAAACGACTTTTTAGAGGGGTATTGATGAGTTTTTATCATGCATCCTAAAACTTGCTTTCCCTTCGATAATTTTTAAATGTATTAGGTACAAGGAATGACCTATGACTAAAACTCACCTATAGATGAGAATAAATCGGTTGAGCAATCTTTATGCTCATCACTACTCTTTTGCTATTCGCATACAACGGTTAACAGGTAGTTAACTGCTACGCATCCAAGGAGGATTTATGCGCAATACATCAGGAGCCCATACTGGACTCAACCCAACAGTGATGATTGTCTCGAAGTTATTACTTTTTATTTTTATTGCGTTTTGTATTTTTAAAGAAAAACAGGCTGGTGAATACTTTCAAATTATCTCAGATGTTTTATTGCAAAATGCAAAATGGTATCTCCTATTTTTAGCTACTTTTTTATTAGGTTTTTTGATTTATTTATGCATGAGTCGATATGGACATATTAGACTCGGAAAAGACGATGAAAAGCCCGAATATAGTAATATTGCATGGATTTGCATGCTTTTCTCTTGTGGTATGGGAATTGGATTGATGTTCTGGTCTGTTGCAGAACCAATCACTCACTATGCAAGTAATCCGTTTACGCAAGGTCTTTCAGATGAATCAGCGCGAATGGCAATGCAACTCACCTTTTTTCATTGGGGACTTCACCCATGGGGCCTATTTTGCTTATCAGCTGTTGCTCTAGGATATTTTTCTTATCGTAAAGGTTTACCTTTGGCATGCCGATCAGTATTACATCCTTTAATTGGTGACAAAATTTATGGTCCTATCGGTAACTTCGTTGATATTGTCACGATCGTTTTAACAGCATTTGGGGTTTCTCAAGCCATTAGCATGGGAATTCTTGAACTGAATGTTGGTCTAAATCATACATTTGGTATCAATATTGACGTTAAAATTCAGTTGGTTCTCGTTCTTGTTCTAGGTGTTTTAGCAACCCTATCTTTATTATCCGCAATTGGTAAAGGCTTTAAAATTATTGCTGAAGGGAACATGATTTTATCGTATGTTCTTGTCATTGCAGTCATCGTGATTGGTTCAACTCGTTATATTTTTAATACTTTTTTTGAAGGACTTGGGGATTACTTACAAAATATTGTAGGGATGAGTTTATGGAGTGATGCTCAAAAAGATTCAGGTTGGCAAAGTTGGTGGACTGCTTACTACTGGCCGTGGTGGATGACTTGGGCACCTTTTGTAGGTTTATTTATTGCTCGCATTTCACGCGGACGTACGATTCGTGAAGTTATTCTAGGCTCACTTGCCGCACCTACTTTACTCACCTTTATTTGGATTGCAGCTTTTGGTGGCGCTGCTCTTAAAATTGAAAAAGCGAACCATCAACCACCAACTCATCAAGTTGTTTTGAGTAATACTGCGATTGTTCAAGCAGAGAAAGTCAAACCTCATGAAGTTACAATCGCTGAAGCGACTAAAGAAGACCCTGCCCGTGCTGTGTTTGTGTTCTTCGATCATATTTCAGAAAATCATACTGTTACGATTTTCTTAAGCGCACTTTTATGTTTATTGTTATCCATCCATATCATCACCATTGCGAACTCAGGTGCTTTGGTCCTATGTTTTCTAGATACTAATGGTTCCACTAATCCATCAGTAGGAATTCGTCTGGTCTGGGCTGTAATTATTCCGCTTATTAGTGGAGGCTTACTTTTAGCTGGTGGTCTATCTGCTATTAAGACAGCCTGTGTAATTGCGGGTTTTCCAATCTCCATATTACTTGCGATTATGTGTATTTCTTTAATGAAAAGCCTTCGTCAAGATCCACAAGCATGGGTCATGATGCCTGAACATGTTCGTCCAGATTTCTGTAAAACCAAATCTGAAAAGCCTGTTGATGAGACAAAGGCTCAACTCATTACAGATAACTAAACTTAATTCAAAAAAAGGGCTCTAAATTGAGCCCTTTTTTATTATTTTAACAGTACTAATTTAATCCCTTTTGCCCTACTTGCCCTGGCAATTGCTCTAATAACCAGCTACGGAAATGCTTTACACTCGATGGAATAACTCCCCGATCTGAAGGTTCCAACATACTAAAATTTGCTTCGGTACGTAATACAGTTTCGACTGGGCGAACAAGAGAACCATTTTCCAAATAATCATCAATTAAAGACCCCCATGCTAATGCCACTCCCTGACCATTAATTGCAGCTTGGAGCAGCATTGGATAGTTATTAATATTGACTCTATTTTTAGGTTTCACCATAGGATAGTTGACCGCTTCAAACCATTCGGCCCATGTAATCCAATCCTTTTGAGAATCATCTAGATAAAGTAATGCTTTACCAAATATTTCCTCTGGAGGAGTACCCTCCTTAAATTGAGCAAGATAATTTGGACTACAAACAGGAAATACTTCTTCTGGGAATAATGTGGTGACTTTCATTCCCAATGGAGGAGTTCGGCAATAAAAAAGTGCCAAATCAAAGTCCATTTTCTGTAAATCCAAGATATTTTCTGTCGTTAATATTCTTAGATCTACACCTTCATTATTTTGCTGAAAAGTAGCCACTTTAGGTAATAACCAAAGAGCAGCCATAGCATTAGTCGTAGCAACAGTTATTTGATGTTCACCTTGCCATTTCTTAATTTCAGCCGTTGCTTGTGCAACATTTAATAAAGCACTATAAATCGTTTGGTAATATTGCAAGCCCATGGGCGTTAAAGAAATATTGCGATTTGCTCGAATAAATAACTCTTTACCAAGATACTCTTCCAATTGTCGAATTTGGCGACTTATCGCTCCTTGAGTAACATTTAATTCATTTGCTGCTTGTGTAAAACTAAGGTGGCGTGCGGCTGCCTCAAACACAATCAAGCTATTCATTGGGGGTAATGGCTTAATCTTCATGGACACTCCTAATTTGTCCCATTTCCGTAGAAACTCTTTTCCAATTCGAGTTCTTTTACCAAGCTATTTACTACGAAATTCAGTTTTTGAACATGGCAATATTAAATAAACCATGACTTTTCCTAATGTATAGGGCCTACCTATATAGGGTTAACGTTCCTGTCTGTAAAGCCCATAAAATCTCATAAATATATTTTAATAAAAAGTGAGTAAAAGTATTCCATCCATGAGTTTTTCTCATTTGAATAATCCCTTCCCAATGTAGGCCGTTTATAGCCTACCCATGCAGGCTATAAACTTTTTATTTGGATTAAATAAACCCCAGCAAAAAATACTCAAGTAACCTATCCCTTTCATCTGGTTTGTTGGGGTCTAAAAGTTGAACCATCGCCCCATCAATCACAAATAAGAACATGTGTGCATCTTGTTTTGCAGCATTGGCATTGGTGGTTAAAAGCAAATGATAGATTTCATTAATAAGCCAGTTTCGATATTCAACGACCACCTGATACGCCTTTGGATGTGTTTTCGCAATTTCAAAAATAGCTTTGAAAGGTAAATGGTAGAGTCCATCTAAGTCGGCGTGTAAGTAATAAATTTTGCGAAATTTTTCAATTACGGTTAAATCTTTTTGAACATTAATAATGGAAAGCACCTCATGTTTAAGTCCATCTTTTTGAAAAGTGAGACTCATTTCAATGAGGCGTTCTTTTGAGTGAAAATAATTATAAAAAGTTGCTTTAGGTGTTTTTGAAGATTCAATAATTCGGTCCACCCCGACTTTATGAAAACCATATTTATTAAAAAGATAGCGAGAGGTATGAAGCACGCTTAAAGCACGAAATGAGAGATCTGAATGTGGCATAGTTTTACCGTTATAAATTAAATTTTTGTTGTATATAAATGAGATATAAAAGCCACTGCTCTTCTTGGGAGAAAAAAATACATAGCAAAGCCTGTAAAGACTGTGCGTGGCACATCTCAAGTTTTATTGTTGATTAAGTTTTTAGACGAAATGATTTAAAGCCTGAAAACCCTAAAGGTAATCAAGCTGATAAATATGATTTAAGTCGTGTCGTTATAGCTTTTGGCAAAGGCTGCCAAGAAATTAAGAATGTGCAAAGCCAACTCCTTTTTATTGGGAGTTCTGCCAGAGCATTAATTAAGAATTATGGTGGCAGAACGAAAGAGGGTTGACAGACTAGTCACTCAACTAGCACACCATAGGTGTCCCTCTCCCGTCCTACCGCTACGGGAGGGAACGAGAGTACACACAAAACTGTTCCTCAGATGGAATAGCTCTGATGTGTGAGTGAAACAGCCTGTCAAAGCCGGCTGGCAATGTGGCCAGCAGGCAAAGGATAAGCTTCACATTTATTGCAGTCAAGCACACAAAATGACATTTGTTTTAAATTAGATCATTAAAAAGTAAGGATAAATAATGAATAAGTGATTATTAAAGAGGGGTTTATAAAGGGGGGATTATGAAAAGGTTGAAATGTGATTTCGTCTTTCAGCATCTGATCTTTTTTGTGTTTTATATATAGTTCTTAGGTATTATAGGTTTAAATATTTGTCCACTCCATCAACTAGTGTGCTTAAGTTTTAAATATTAAACATCAAAAACAAATTTATATTTAATTTATTAAAGGGGGAAAAATGGCTTTAATATCATGCCCAGAATGTAAGAAAGAAATTAGTGATCAAGCTAAAAGTTGTCCTCACTGCGGTTTTCCTATAGAAAATCTTAGAAACCCATTTCTTAAAACAAATGCAGCAAGAACAACGCCTCCGCCTTTGCCTGATATGTTAAGTAATAAGAACAACCTTTCCAGCAGCTCACAAGAAATATCTTCGTCTCAAAACTCAAAGGTACGTACTAAACTTTTTAATCTTTTACTATGGGTTATCATCTTAGGTATTCCAATAGTGCTCTTCGCTAATATTGGCTCAGAGACAAACTCAAATAATAAAATCGGAGATAAAAGCAATATATCTTCAGCAAAAGCTATTAGTGAATATGCATATAATGACTATACAAAAGATCAATTCCCTAAGCTTTATGCTGAATGGGGAAGTAAATGGGTTAAGAAAATTACTAACGTAGAAAAAGCAGTAGTACAAAAAGTCGCTAATAGCGAAAATACTTGTGATTCAATTGAAGAAGCCGGTATCTCTACAACGCGAAGTATACCTAAAAAAGAAATTGTTATTTATGTTAATTGTGCAAATGGTGAACGTTTTTATGTCTCAGAAAAGGAATTAAAAGAAGATAAACAGATACTGTCTCAGGCGCAGAAATCAGTAGATGTAGATGAAGCTATAAGCCGATGTAAACAACTAATTAGAGTTAATGAAACGCATCCCTTATCAATTAAATATGGAAATATTGATACACTTAAAGCACAAGGTAATGGCAATATTGTTGTATCTATATTATATGATTCAAAAAATGATCTAGGTGGAGAGCTTCCACATAAGGTGAAATGCTATATTCCACCTGAAGGAAAAGATGAAATCTCAAAAATAGAATAATAAAAAAAAGAGAACGGTATCTATATATTGTTCTCTTCTTAATCGGATACCATCAATTAATATAAGTGAAATTTCAGTATTTATTTAAGCAAATTAACTTCTTTCATTTCAACAATTTTGAATTCATTTTTAGACTTCGAACTGTTAATCAGAATTATTTGATCGGAATGCTTATCAAGTAAATGCCAAGTTTTTTTATCGTTTAATTCAATTATAGGTAAGCTTTTATCATCTATTTTTTTTGCATGTTCAAGACCAGAGTGATAAGGAACAAGTAAAATAAGACCAGCCCCTAAAAGCTTGCCTACATTTTTACTTAAAAGTAATAAACCAAATCCATTTAAACTACATGCTATATATATGTAAAATTTCAAAATTGAATCATATGGCTTATGCGTCAGGAAAAGCATTAAAAATATACCAGCATAACCAGATATCAACATTAAGTTTGCCCAAAATAGCTCTACTTTTGGTGCTCTTTCAGAAGTAAAAATTACTTTTTCTAAATACATAATAGAAGTAGCAAAATAAAAATAGATTGTTAGATCTGAAATCATAAAATCTAGTGGAGTAAATATAGAAATAAACCAACTAGCATTGATCTGTTCTGACGTGTATATACCTATTTTGTGCATTAGCCCCATAATAATTATGAAAGGAGTAATAATCGTCAATAAATCTACTATTGATGCGCTTTTTAGCTTCTCATGAATCATGCTTAATCACCAGCCCTTAGGCTTTATTCCTTGCTTGTTTATCTAATTTTTTCATATCTAAGATAATTTAATTTTGGCTATTAGAATATTGAAAAAAATTGCACGTTGAATAGAAGCTTTATTATAGATAAGTGAAATTAAATTATACAAACCAATAAAAAAGCCCTAAACCATTATAGTTTAGGGCTTTTCTAAGTCATATAAAGCTATTCGAGTTTATATGACGTAATGTCTTGGTAGGTATATCCAGACTCGAACTGGAGACCTCTACGATGTCAACGTAGCGCTCTAACCAACTGAGCTATACACCTAAGATGGAAAGCATAATATTCATTTTTCAAAAGCAAAACAAGTGATTTTCAATTGAAAAAAATACAAATGAGCAGACTTTAAGCAAACTCTTTTTCATTTCCCAAAAAGAAAAACGGTACATGGTTTAACCACATACCGTTTTGTTTAGCTGAATTTAACTCTCAACTTAACATGGACATTTCTTTAAAGTACCGCCAGCCGATGGATAACGCGCATCGACACAATAGCGATAGAAAGTTTTAGCATCCATTGGTGTTAAATCAGAATGATGAAGCTTCATGTGTTCCAGATAAGTTTGATAATCTGGCACTCCAACCATCAAGCGAAAGCTTTGCTGCAAACGCTGCCACAGTGTTGCAATGCGTGACCAGTTCTTTGGAGAAAGCAACAGCTCTTTTTGTGAGAGCACCGTCATTTTGATGATTTTCGCAATAATGACAGTTCCATTCTTTGCAAATTTAAAATTCATCATTACTCTCCTCGTGTGGTGACCACTTCAGGATCAGCATATACAGCTGGGGATTCATTTACAGTCGGTGTTGGGCTTGCTAAAGCACGGCGTACAATACCAATTGAAGCAATAATCATGACAATCGATACAATCATAAAGAAGCCACAAAGCGCAGCATTAATCTGATTAGACATCACAATGTTTTGCATCTCAGCAATAGTTTTGGCTGGTTTAAGAATTTCACCACGAGCGATTGCATCTGAAAATCTATTTGCTTGCGCTAAGAAACCAATTTTTGGATTTTCGTGGAAAATCTTTTGCCAACCCGCAGTCATACAGGTCACGAATAAGAAAATTGTTGGAATGATCGTCACCCATACATATTTTTCTTTTTTCATTTTAAACAGAATGACTGTACCCAAAATGAGTGCCATTGAAGCCAGCATTTGGTTACCAACACCAAACAGAGGCCATAAGGAGTTAACGCCACCTAATGGGTCAATCACACCTTGATAGACGAAGAATCCCCATCCACCTACTGCAACTGCTGTACCCACTAAGTTACCCACGAATGAACCAGAAGATTTAACCGCAGGAATAACAATACCCACTGTATCTTGCACCATAAAACGACAAGCACGAGTTCCGGCATCTACAGCAGTTAAAATGAATAATGCTTCAAACAAAATGGCAAAGTGGTACCAAAATGCCATCATTGAACGGCTATTGAAAATTTCCGAAATGATATGTGCCATACCAATTGCAAAGGTAGGGGCGCCACCTGTACGTGAAAGAATCGAGCTTTCACCTACTTCCTGTGCCAACACTGTTAACATTTCAGGAGTAACAACAAATCCTAAATTACGAACCGCTTCTGCCGCTGATTCTACAGTTGTACCAAGTACAGCCGCGGGTGCATTAATTGCAAAGTACACGCCTGGGTCTAAGACAGTTGCACAGATCATCGCCATAATACCGACGAAAGACTCCATGAGCATGCCGCCATAACCAATCACGCGAATATCTGCTTCGTTATCAATGAGTTTTGGTGTAGTACCACTTGATACAAGCGCATGGAAACCAGAAATGGCACCACAGGCAATAGTAATAAATAGGAATGGAAATAAACTACCTGAGAAAACAGGACCAGTACCGTCAATAAAATGGGTTACTGCTGGCATTTTCAATTCAGGTAATGCAATGATAATACCGACTGCTAAACCGAGAATGACACCAATTTTAAGGAAAGTTGATAGATAATCACGTGGCGCTAGTAATAACCAGACAGGTAATACTGAAGCAATAAAGCCATAAATGATTAAGCACCATGTGAGCTGTGTTCCAGTTAAAGTGAAAAACTCACCCCAGTATGGATCTGCTGCAACATGCCCACCATAAACAATGGCAAGCATCATTAACACGAAGCCAATAATAGAAACTTCAGCAATACGTCCCGGGCGAATAAATCGCATGTAAACGCCCATAAATAATGCAATGGGAATAGTTGCTGCAATAGTAAAAACACCCCATGGACTATGGGCAAGTGCTTTAACCACAACTAAGGCCAATACCGCAAGGATAATAATCATTACCCCAAGCGCGCCAAGCATTACAACGATACCAGCAAAAGAACCTAGTTCCTGTTTTGCCATTTCACCAAGCGAACGACCGTCTCGACGCGTTGAAATAAATAAAACTAAGAAGTCTTGTACTGCACCCGCGACAACCACACCGACCAGTAGCCAGATTGTCCCTGGTAAAAAACCCATTTGTGCAGCCAAAATTGGCCCGACTAATGGTCCCGCTCCGGCAATTGCCGCAAAGTGATGACCAAAAAGTACGTATTTATTGGTTGGAACATAATCCAGACCATCGGCTAAACGATGTGCTGGGGTTAAACGTCTTGGGTTTAATTCAAATACTTTAGTTGCAATAAATAGACTATAAAATCGATATGCGATGCTATATACACATGCTGCAGCAAGTACAAGCCAAACCGCATTGACATGTTCACCACGACTGAGTGCCAGCATCCCAAAAGAAATTGCACCTATAATTGCCACTAGGCTCCAGACCAGCTTGGAGGGAAGCGTAGATTTCGCTTGCATTGTGTCCATTCTTAACCTCTCAATAAATAACTACAGCATTTTTATATTGTTATGTACTGTTCTATCAAATCCTTGTGACTGTACTCCTCCTTTAATTTTTTTCCTCTTATACTTTCGCATAAAAAAAGGGATGATTTACATCATCCCTTCGATAATAGTTTATTTTTTAACTATTATGCACGCTCTAAATAATCGCCAGTACGAGTATCTACACGAACGCTATCTTCTTGCTGAACAAATAACGGAACACGAACAACCGCACCTGTTTCAAGCTTAGCTGGTTTACCGCCACCGCCAGATGTATCACCGCGTACACCTGGATCAGTTTCAACAATTTTTAATACTACGAAGTTCGGCGCACTTACAGTTAAAGGCACACCGTTGAACAACATAATAGTACATTTTTCATTTGAATCGTCTTTTAACCATTTAGCTGCATCGCCCATTGCAGTTTTGTCTGCAGCGATTTGCTCAAAAGTTACAGGATCCATGAAGTTCCAAAGCTCGCCATCATTGTATAAGTAGTCCATTTCTACTTCTACGATGTCAGCCGCTTCTACAGTATCGCCAGACTTAAAAGTTTTTTCTAAAACTTTACCAGTTCTAAGGTTACGTAATTTTACGCGGTTGAACGCTTGACCTTTACCTGGTTTTACGTATTCATTTTCCATGATTGAACATGGGTTACTGTCAAGCATGACCTTAAGGCCCGGCTTGAAATCATTTGTAGAATAATTGGCCATGACTGGCACACTCCAAACTTAACAAGTCAACTATGCGATATAATGCGTTGTTGCATTATCTTAATCGTGTCAAATGATAAACTATTTATACCAAGAGCAAAACTGGCAATCGCAACTGAGTGACCTTATTACAGATCCTTTGGAGTTGCTAAACCTACTCGAGTTATCCACCGATCAGCTATTATCAGGTGCGATTCTGGCTTCTGAACAGTTTAAATTACGGGTTCCTCGCGCGTTCGTCGGAAAAATGAACGTTAAAAACCCTTTTGACCCGCTTTTACTACAGGTTTTACCTCATCATTTAGAACTTGAGGAACATCCTGAATTTGTAACTGACCCTTTAGGCGAAGAAGCAGCAAATCAATTACCCGGTGTATTACATAAATATCAATCACGTTTTTTACTGACTTTGACGGGTGCTTGTGCGGTACATTGCCGTTATTGTTTCCGTCGTCATTTCCCCTATCAAGAAAATTTACCGAAAAATGACGATTGGCCAAATATAAAAAACTATATTGAAGCGAATCCGCACATTAATGAAATCATTTTGAGTGGTGGAGACCCCCTTACGCTTTCTAATCGTAAATTAGCACTTTGGCTAGAACGCTTATCATCTCTCAAACAAATTAAGATTCTGAGAATTCATTCACGGGTTCCAATTGTTATTCCAAACCGTATCGACGAAGAGCTTATTTCTTTATTAAAAAACAGTAGGCTGCGTATTATTCTGGTGGTACACTCAAACCACGCTTCTGAACTCGATGACTTTACCTGTTCAAAATTGTTGCAGTTATCTGCCGAGCACATTACTGTACTTAATCAGGCAGTATTGCTTAAAGGCGTTAATGATTCTGCACAGACATTAATTGATTTAAGTTATCGTTTATTTGAAGCTCGCGTTATGCCTTATTACTTACATGTTTTAGATAAAGTAAAAGGTGCACAACATTTTGATTTAATACCATCTGAGATAGATGATATATATCGTGATGTGTTAGCGAACCTACCGGGGTATTTGGTTCCTAAACTCGTCAGGGAAATTGCGGGCGAAAAGAATAAAACACCGCTTTTTGGGGCTACAACATTTTGAGTTATATAATAAGTGATGATGAATAATGCACTATCGGACATTTTTCACAATCAAACCGCACTCACTCGTGAGCGGTTAAGCTTTTGTGAAGCCAATATTAAAGATCTTAATGAATGGGTCACTACCCTTTCTATTATGCAACTCGGCGATACGTCAAAGGCATTATTCACCGCTATTTTAGAGCTCAATGAATTAAAATGTAGTGAGACCTTACGTTTCGATCTCATACAAACGCTTCATCCCACCATTAATAACGTTCTTGCAAGCCTAGAAAAAAACTTTTTTAACCAAGGCGTTATTAGCACAGACCGTAATGAACACATTATTGAATTAGCGATGTTGCTACGTTGCTATTTTGCCAGTATTTATTTAAATATTGCTAAAAATAGCCATGAGCAATTACAACATCAAAAATTTTCACTGTTTGCCTATAAACAAAAAAAGAATTTGCAAACGGCACGTACTTTATCGACTTTCCATGCGCTGCAACAATTAACCAGTCTCTTATATCAGCAGCATATGCTCTATAGTGAGCCGGTCAAAGGACAATGGTTAATTGCACATCAACTTTATGAAACTGCTGTTCAGCATAAATATCATCTGGTAAATATTAACCATATTCAGGGTGTACATCACCCTCTAGCAAATATTACTCAAGCTTATGCTCAGCTGATTTTGCTCGATATTTTAAATACGAACCAAATTCGTCAGTCAGAAATTCAGGCATTATTTCAATGTAGCTTTGACTGGGCAAGAATGATTCATATTTTGCCGAAAGACACAGCATTAACGAAATATGTGGTCGACCCAAATAAAGATCATCCGCCGGTTTATAACACCAAACGCAGCTCTAACTTTAGCCCAAACATTTTTATAGGCACACAGGCTTTACTTGAGCATGTCACTGCAACCATGCATAAAAATGCGCAATATATTTCCAAAAATGAAAAGTTTTATTTAAGCCCAGCTTTAAAGTTTCATGTTCAAACTATTTTAGGTACTACGGCTCAACGTCGTCATGAACGTTATGAATACAATGCAGAGCTACAAATTTGTTTTGGTTTAAGCACGGCTCATTTCTATCTCTCGAAAGCAAAAAACTTCGAAGAAACGCTACAACTGAACAATAACTACAACTTACAAAGTGAATCTAAAGTTCTATCCAATTTAGAGAAAAAAGAACAACAAACGACATCCTATCAACGCTTAAGTCGTGAAAGCAAAACCATTTATCAAACCACTGTTCTCGATATTAGTGTCAATGGATATCGTATTAAATGGTCTGGGGAAGCACCGAAAAATCTAAGAACCGGTGAATATATTTTAGTTAAAGAAACCTTGCATGGGCAATGGCGTGGCGGAGTAATCCGCTGGATTAAGCAGTCGACAGAAAAAAGCCTAGAGTTAGGTTTAGAGATTTTGTCACAGGCCATGTTCCCTTGTGCAGTGCATATTCAAGCTGAGCGTCATACGCGCAATTATCATCCTGCACTATTACTACAAACACAAAACCTAGAAGAAATACAAAATACGCTGATTTTACCGGGGTCACAAATTTTTAGAGAGCAACAAACAATTCATTTACGATTGGGGACAGAAGAAATCAAAGTGTATCTACTCAAAGCACAACTCATTACTCAAAGTTTTATTCAATTTCATTTCGAACTTCTGAATGAGCAGCAACAAAATCTGCTTGATCAGTTCATGATGAAAAAGAATAGCAACTCTAGCAGTCAAGATTTATGGGAAGCACTAAAGTGAGAAACTCTTTATTATCTAAAAAGTTAAAACGTATTGAAACACGTTTACTCATTATTGATGACAACCAGCTACGTTATAACCAGATTTTAAATTTATTATTGGGGAATGATTATCAAGTTCAGGCATTATTGCTTGATGACCTAAAAAGTTTTGAAAAACAGTTAAATACGCCTTGGGATGCTATTATTTTTGGTCGTGCTTATGACCTAAAAATTGAACAAACCCTCTCCCTTATTCAAGCATCTGAGCAGCCACATTTACCTGTTTTGTTATTGCAACCTGAAGACTATCAACCTCAGCAATATCAGGCTTATATTCATAAAGGTATTTATGATGTAGTTCCATTAGAACCATTAGATTATTTTTATATCACGCTTATTCGAACCTTGTCGTATAGCCATTTATTGCAAACTGAGCAACGCCTGACGAGTGAACTAGAGACTATTCACTCTCATACACAAACATTGGTCAATAACAGCCATAAAGCAGTTGCCCTTTTTCAAGAAGGCATGCACGTTAAAGCAAATACAGAATACCTCAACCTTTTTGGCTTTAAGCAAGAAGAAGAGATTATTGGCCTGCCGATATTAGATGTTTTACAACCCAATGATTTAAATATTTTTAAACAAAGATTTAAGAAGATTTCATTAGGTCAATTTGATCAGGCGCGTTTTGAAATCCAGAGTCAACATGCAGCAATTTCAGGCAATAATGCTTTAAAACTTGAATTTATTCCCAGTCAGGAAGAAGACGCCGTACAGTTAACCATTGACTATCAACTGGATTTACAAACACCCGCAAATACAGTCTTTTCTGAAAAGAGCTATGGGTTAATTACGCCTTGGCAACAGATTAATCGACAGCTATCAACCCACCCTGCTCAAGCGAATGCATTGGTTTTATTTAAATTAAGTCAGTGCCCAGAACGTGTATTTCAACTCGATTGGCAAACTCCTGGACAATATTTTAATCAGCTGCAAAGTTTTCTGAAAGAACAAGCACAAATGCCGATTTTCAATCTTGAACTTGGGGCATATCTTGGCGTTTTGCAAACCGAAAACAGTACAGTCCTTAACTCCCAATTGGCTAGTCTGCAAAGTTTGCAAAAAGAGCATTTATTACCGATTAATGAGCTTAACTACTCGATCCAGTTTAAGCTGAGTTATGCGCAAATTACTGAACCTTTAGATGAAGCTAATTTTGCAAAGCTACTCGATCAAACCAATCAGCAAGAGCTACCTAAAGCGAAGTCAGAAATTGAGTTAGTGCCAACTATCGATATTATCTCTCCTGAGCCTACGAGTTCTTCTATCTCACTTGATCTAAACCTTCAGAATGTTGATGCTCCTGTGCAATCCTCTCTATTGCAACAATTAAAGCAACAGTTAGCACGGGGTGAAATCCATTTAAAATATCAGCAGATTTATGATAAGCATGATCAAGAAACCCATAACTATGAAGTTACTAGCGGTTTTATTGCAGATGAACAGTGGCACGACTTAAACGATTTAGCCACATTAAGAGATGATAGCGAACTTTCTATTCAATTAGACCGTTGGATCTTGGTTGAGGCTAGCAAGCAGCTACATAATTTTATTGCGCAGTATCCGAAAGCTAAACTGATTATTAACTTGAATATTGATATCTTACTCAAAGATAAATCATTCCCTGAGCTGATTTCGAAATTACTCACCATTATTGGTAGTAAGCAAGAAAGCCCATTGGTTCTACAATTTTCAGAACAAGCGATTCAGCCACATCTTACAATTGTGCAGCAACAAATAGCTCGCCTACGTCAACACGGCGCAGAAATTTCAATTCGGGATTTCACATCTTCTATTTATAGTGAATCGATATTGCAACAACTTGATGTTCAATATTTAAAATTGCAATCGAAGAAGACCGAGCTATTAAACTCAGATGCTGGTTTAGCGCAATTACAAGAAAAGGTTTTGAACTATTTGACTGTAAAACCTGTAGGGATTTTACTTGCCGATCTTGATGATATGAACTTATTTGCTAACGCTTGGAATGTGGAAGCACGTTTCTTACAAGGTCGTTATTTCCAGAAAAAACTTGATCGATTAACAGACGTACAAGACCAATAATGGTCTTGTCGTCCATAAACAAAAAACGGGCATAAAGCCCGTTTTTTGTTTCGTTTTGCAGTATTAACGCTTGATAGAGCGAGACATACCAGAAAAACGTTGTTTGAATTTGTCGATACGACCACCAGTGTCTACATTCTTTTGCTTACCAGTATAGAATGGGTGGCAAGCTGAACATACGTCAAGGTAGATAGTGTCTTTACCTAAAGCAGAACGAGTTTCGATTACGTTACCGCAAGAACAAGTTGCTACTAATGTTGCATATTTTGGGTGAATATCGGCGCGCATCGTCGATTACTCCTAATTTAGAAAGGCTTAAGCTGCCATCGCAATTGATCACTCTCAACTAAGTTGAGGACAGGCTCAAATGAGCAGATCAACACCACAACAGACCATTCTTTTGGCCCACCGAAACCTCTAGGGTTAGAGCTAAGCACAACAAGTGGACAAGATTATACGTCAAATAATTTTTATTTGCGAATTAATCTTTAGATTTAGCCCAGTAATTTGCAATTACCCCACAAACCATTAATTGGATTTGGTGAAAGATCATAATAGGTAACACAATCATGCCTAAAGGCTGACCAATAAATAAGATTTGCGCCATTGGCACACCACTTGCCAGCGTCTTTTTTGAGCTACAAAAGAAAACCGTGACTTGATCTGCTCGGTTAAATCCAAAAGCACGTGGTAGATAAAGTGCTAATAGCATAATGATGGTTAAAAGAACTGAACAAGCAACCGTTAGAATAAGTAAGGTTTTCCAACTCACCTGATGCCAAAGCCCTGCGACCACTGCCCCACTGAATGCACCATAGACCACCATCAAAATTGAGCCTTGATCGAAAGCTTTAACAATACTTGGAACTTTTGCCATATAGGGAAAAATATAAGGACGTAATATTTGTCCTAGAATAAATGGCACTAACAGTAACAATGTAATTTGTATAATTGAAGCAGTCGGATCGAACCCATGTTGGCTTTGGCCTAAAATAAAAAAGCTAACCAACACTGGTGTAATAAACATACCAATCAAATTTGAAAAAGATGCACTACAGACCGCTCCCGCCACATTCCCTTTTGCAACTGATGTAAATGCAATAGAAGATTGAACCGTAGAGGGTAAAAAGCACATAAACAAAAAACCCCAGTACAGCTGCTGACCTAGTAGAGGTAACAGAATCGGCTTAGCCAACAAACCAATCACTGGGAAAACAAAAAAAGTAAATGCGAATACAAGTAAATGCATTTTCCAATGCAAAATGCCTTCAATTACAGCCTCACGAGACAGCTTCGCACCATGCAAAAAAAATAATATTGCAATCGCGACTGTGGTGAGTGTATTGAAATATTGCGCTGCTTGACCACTGACTGGAAAAAATGTTGCTAGTAGTACCATTCCAACCAACAAAATTGTAAATCGATCAAGTGCCAATAACTTCAACATAGCCACATCCTATGATTATTTTAGATAAATAAAAAACCCAGTTGATAAATTGACCATTCGGTCGGATATTCATCATACTGGGCTCTAAAAATAAAGCTAGACTTTTAAGACCTAAATCTTAAATCACCTAAGTCATTTATTTAGTTATTTCTGGCATCAGCATCTTGTTGAATCAACTCGATTTTATAACCATCTGGATCTTCAACAAATGCAATAACCGTTACGCCGCCTTTCATTGGGCCAGCTTCACGCACGACTTTACCACCACGTGCTTTAATTTCTTCACATGCTTTATAAGCATCATCAACGCCAATGGCAATATGGCCGTATGCATTGCCTAAATCATAACTTGAAGTATCCCAGTTATGAGTGAGTTCAAGCACAGTATTGGTTTCTTCATCACCATAACCAACAAATGCCAGTGTAAAGCGCCCTTCTTCATAATCACGCTTACGAAGTAACTTCATTCCTAATACTTCGGTATAGAACTTTAAAGATTGTTCTAAATTGCCTACTCGCAACATTGTATGAAGCATTCGCATGTTTATTCACCTGCCTTTTCTGATTCATGTGTTTGATGATCTTTTAGCAGTTTTCCAACCCAAACCACTAAAATCAAGATTGGAATACCAATAAGAGTGGTCATCAAAAAGAATTTTGGATATCCAATATTACTGACAATGGTACCTGAATATCCACCCAAAAGTTTTGGTGTAAGCGTCATGAGTGAACTAAAGATCGCATATTGAACAGCTGTGAACGACACACTCGTTAAACTTGAAAGGAAGGCGATAAATGCTGCACCAGCCAAGCCAGAAGCCAAGTTGTCGACAATAATGGCAAAATAAAGCCATAAAGAACTATACGGTTTAATCACCTTACCGCTGATTTCAACTGATTGACCTGAAAGCGGGTCAACGTAAGCTAAGGGTTCAATATTTACATCTAATTCACTTGCTGCTTTTAGATTTGAGCTAACAGCATATGGATGAGATGCAGAAAGTATTTTCCGTTCACCGTCTACTACAGCTACATTGAGTTCTTTACTTGCCGATGAAGCTAATTTTTTCGCATCAATTGCTGCACTAAAAATACCTTTTTCATCTGACATTTTTGCATCAAAATTTTGTCCATCAAGACTAATTATGATTTTTTGCGTAGGGGTTAAAGCTTGCCCGAAGTATTGCCCTCGAATCACAATACTCCTTTCTCCCTCTTTCAAATAGATTTGATCATTACCCATGATTGGTAAAATTTGTAGAGGTGATTTGGCTAATTCAGTAGTGAGTAATGGCTGAGTACGAGTCACAGGTGCTACACCATTTTGTGTGGCATAAGCAGCTTTCACCTCAATTTGTTTCACTCCATTAAAGCTAGAACTTGGTACCGCTAGCTTCCACAAACCTACTTCATCGGGCTGAACTTTATAGTTTTGCTCACCAACTTTTACATCAACTACATCTAATGGCTGTCCAGATTTTACCAGTCCAATAAAAATTAAATTGGTAGAACTTGCCAAAACTGCACCGACAAACATAAGCTTCATAATGTTTATACGCTGTGCTAAAAGGCCACCTAAGAAGCCACCTATTAAACTAAATATCACCCCATAGATTTTGACTGCTTCGGCAATTTGTTCTTTGCTAAAGTTGAGATCCTGATAAAAAACATTGGAAATAACACCCGCAATAATGTCTGAAATACGGAAGAAACCAATGAGGAGTAATAAGACTAATGCAAGTTTGACACCATAACGTTTAAAGAAATCTAAGATTGGTGCAATCCATGTCTCTTTAGCCATTTGTTGGTTAACTACACCAAATTTAACCAGTAAATAGCCCACAAAAATGGCACAAGCTGTCGCCGTTAAAAATCTTAAAGCTTCTAAACCAAATAATGCTGCGTTGTCTTTTATACTTCCAGCTTGCGAGATTGCTTCTGTTATCTGTCCAGAATAAATATAGGTGACTACAAATGAAATAACGGCAACAAAAAACACGAACACCAAACGGTAATAATCACTACTCTTGTAGTTTTTATAAACACGATTTACCTGAGGTTCACGAACGAGCAAAGTCGTTACAATGCCGACCAACATAACCGCTGCCATGGTTAAGTAAGTCATTTTCCAAGCTTCGTAAATGTAATTACCTTTAGCAGTTCCCAAATATGCAGCTAGAAATAATGCCCCCGCTCCAGCCACAATCATTCCGATTCGATAACCAGCATTATAAGTAGATGCCAACACTGTTTGCATTTCTGTTTCTGCTAATTCAATACGGTAGGCATCAATCACAATATCTTGTGTTGCTGCTGAAAAACCAAGCAACACCGCACCTACTGCCATTTGAACAAGATAACTCGGACCTAAAGCAGGATCAGAAAAAGCCATAATACAAATAGCAAGGACAATCAAACACTGTGCAATTAACAACCAAGCACGTCTTCGGCCTAACATTTTGGTTAAAACAGGTACAGGTAACTCATCAATGAGAGGAGCCCAAACAAACTTAAAAGAGTAACCTAGAGCCGCCCAACTAAAAAAAGTGACTGCACTTTTATCAATGCCTGCCTCTCCAAGCCATAAAGAGAGACTAGAGAAAATTAATAAAATTGGAATTCCGGCAGAAAAACCAAGAAACAGCATAATTAATGCACGGCGATCTAAAAATGCTTTAAAAGCCGAGACCCAACCCGAAGCTTGTGTGGTCATTCGTTTTTTATTTTCCATAAATTATAAATGTGCCTATTCAAACCCTTCTTACAATTGCTTTCAAGATTCTTTATGCAAACATTTTGGATTTGGCGATAAAAACCGCAAGTTTGCTTGATATTTTATGCTAAACCTGTATACCTTTAGCCTTCAACCTTCGTTTTCTTTTGCTGGATATCAACAGTGACACAAAAACTTGATCAAGTGACTATTTCAACTTTATCACTCGCTAAAACAACCACCACAAACGTCACAGTAAATGCATTTCCTTCAGCTTTTGAGCAACCTGATATAAAAATGACCTTAGACAAGACCGTTTTAAAACCTGAACAACTTACACATATCCCAGATTTTGAAAAAATTCCAGCTTCAACCAAACGCATCAAACCGCTTAATAACTTTTTAGGTCAAGATCGTGCCAAAGCATCTGTAGAGGCAGGAATTTCTTTGCCCTACTCAGGCTACAACATTTTTGCTGTAGGAACTGCTGGTTTAGGCAAACGTACCATGATTAAACGTTTGTTACAGCAGCACGCCAAAACAATGCCAACGCCTGATGACTGGGTGTATGTCTATAATTTCAAACAAGCACGTCAACCTATTGCCCTACGTTTCCCAGCAGGTCAAGGCACTAAGTTTCAACAAGCACATGAACAAACTTGGCAAATAATTTTAAAACAACTTGAACGCCGTTTTAGTGCAGAGACTTATCATAACCGTATTGAGCGCATCCGTCAGGAAACAGGCGATGTACAACAGCAAGCACTTGTTGAACTGACCAAAGAAGGTGAAGAACTCGACTTAAAACTCATTTCTCGTAATGAGAAACATGGTTTTGTACCAGTACAAGTTAAAGATGATCAAGTTCAAGAACTTACCCAAAACGATATTGATGCTTTAAATAGTAAACAACGCGCTGAAATTGCGGCCAATATTCGCTATATGGATAAAAAGCTGGATCGCCTTGGTTTACATTTAGGTGATTTAGAAGATGATGCACGTGACAAAGTGTCTGTGTTAAATCGAGATATTGCAACGCAAGTCGTTATGCCAAGAATGGACCTTATTTTAAATAAATATGGTCAGGTTAAAGGTCTCGAAGATTACTTAAAACAATATGCCCAAGATATTATTGATAATGTAGAACTGATTTTAGAACAAGATGAAGATGATTATGCTCCATCAATGTTCAACCGTGTTCCTGCACGTTATCAAGCTAATGTTATTGTGGCTAACAAACCAAATAGCGGTGCTCCTGTTATTTTTGAAGACTTTCCAACACACTATAATTTACTTGGTCACGTTGAACAGCTCACCCATAACGGCACAATTATCACAGATTTCACCTTAATTCGTCCTGGTTCATTGCATCAAGCCAATGGTGGCTTTTTAATGCTTGAAGCTGAGCAGTTACTAGAACAACCATATGCTTGGCAAGGCTTAAAACGCGCGCTTAAATCTGGGCAGCTTAAATTGTCTTCACTTGAACATATGCTGACTTTAACTGGCAGCATTTCGATTGAACCTGCTGCAATTCCGCTCGACATTAAAGTGATCTTAATGGCTGAGCCTGAAATTTATTATGAAATTTTAGAGATTGAACCAGAGCTTGGCAGCGTCTTTAAAATTCGTGCAGATTTTACCGATACTCTGCAACGTAATGAAACAAATGAACAAGCTTATATGCAGCTCATTGCTGACTATGTACAAGCCGATAAATTACTACCATTTGATCGTAGCGCTTTAGCAGCTTTATTAACTGATTCGAGCCGCCAAGCAGAAGATCAAAGCTCGTTATCATTACATGCGTCGACTTTAGGTGACCTCATTCGGGAAGCGCACCACCATGCGTTTAAAGCTGAGGACAAGATCGTCACTGAACAGCATATCAACTTAGCTCTACAACATCGACAATACCGTTTAGGCTATTTAAGAGAGCTTTACTGGCAAGATCTTTCACGTGGTACACAATTAATCGAAACATCGGGATACCGTTTAGGCCAGATCAATGCCCTTTCCGTTATTCATTATGCAGATGTTGAGTTTGGTTTGCCTTCACGTTTGACAGCGTCTGTTTATCAAGGTGGCGGTGATATTCTTGATATTGAACGTAGTGTAGAACTTGGTGGTTCACTTCATGCCAAAGGCGTGTTGCTGATGTCGAGCTTCTTGAAAGCTCACTTTGGTCGCGAACAGATTTTACATTTTTCCGCTGCGCTTGCATTTGAACAGAGCTATGGTCAAGTCGATGGCGATAGTGCCACTGTTGCTGAGCTTTCAGCATTAATTTCTGCTATTAGCCAAATACCAATTGATCAATCATGGGCAATTACTGGCTCTATGAACCAATTAGGACAAGTCCAGCCAATTGGTGGCGTAAATGCAAAAATTGAAGGCTTTTATGATGCATGTAAATTACAAGGTTTCACAGGTAAGCAAGGTGTCATTATTCCTCGTCAAAACATGCAGCATTTAATGATACGTCAGGATGTTATTGATGCTGTTCGCAGCGGTCAATTCCATATCCATGCGATTGATACGATTGATCAGGCACTTGAAATTTTAATGGCTCGTCCAGTCGGTGCACTCGATAAAAAGGGTAAATACAGCAAAAATTCAATTTATGCAGCAGTAATGGAACAACTTGAATATTGGCAAGCCATTGAAGATGGTGCTGAAATTGAAGAAGAGCCAAAAAAGAAAAAGAAAAATAAGAAAAAAATTAAGAAGCATGAAGAACTTACTGCTAACGATCTGCCACAAGAAAATGCAGAAGAAGTTGCCACATTAAAACAGAAGTAATAAAAAAAGGGCCTGTAAAATACAGGCCCTTTTCTATTGTTTAGACTAAAAGTGCTTAAACTTACAGGATTAGCGGACGATCTGAATCGCTCGTCCTCCTGCTAACTGGCTAAAATATTGTTTAAGTGCTTCAACACAACGTTGAATTTTCATTGGTTGTTGATCATGTTTGGCAACCTCTGCATACAATGTAAAAGTTGGTAATTTCCAATCTGGCATGAGTTCAATCAAAGAACCATTTTTTAATTCTTTTTGAGCGTCCAAATATAAAATTCGTGCAATACCATGCCCTTGCTGACATAACGCTTTTGCAACTTGTAAATTATTGCTCTGCAAACGGCTTTGCATTTCAATATTAAGCGTTTCACCTGTTTTTACATGTTGAAAATTGAAATGGCGCGAGTCATTCATGACATTAATCGACAACAATTCATGATCTCTTAAATCATTAGGATGCACAATTGGACTAGATTGGTTCAGATAACTGGGAGAAGCTACCAAAATTTGATCTACAAAAGCCATCGGAATGATAGAGCTACTCTCTTCTACCGGAGTGGAACTCATGCGTACTGCGATATCAATTCGCTCTTCAATTAAATCGATATAGCGATGCCCAACTTCGAAATGCACAGATAAACCGCGATGAGCTGACATCCAGTGAGATAATGCAGGAATGAGGTGTTGAACTGCTAAATCAGGAGTTGTTGCAATACGCAAATCCCCGATTAAATCATCCCTCAATTCATTAATTCTGATTTTTCCCCTTTCAGCAGCCGCCAACATCTCTTGACAGCTTGAAAAAAAAGCCTGTCCGGCTTCTGTTAAACTAAGTTTACGAGTGGAGCGATGTAATAAAATTACATCCATTTCATTCTCAAGAGAGCGAATCTGTTGGCTCACCGCACTTGTTGTAATTCCCAATTCACGTGCCGCACCACTGAATGAACTTTTTTCGACCACACAAGCAAAAACACCCATCGCACGAAGCTGATCTAACATAGGTTTCCTCAAATCTAATTTTAAATTTATAAAAAATGCTTATTGTTGTAATGAAAGCAACCAATTACATTATACGAGGAAACCTAAGTTTTTTGCATTAGCTATTTTGGTAAAAGATTTATAGGATTAATCGGTTTTCCATCCAAACGAATCTGGAACTCAAGCATGACCTGAGATGCGCCAGTAGATCCCATTTCGGCAATTTTTTGTCCAGCAGTTATATTATCACCGCTTTTCACCAACATCTTGCTATTGTGGGCATACGCACTGATGTAACCGTCAATATGCTTAACTAAAACCAGATTTCCGTATTCTTTTAAGCCATCGGCTGCATAGACAACTTGACCATCGGCTGCGGCATAAATAGGGTCACCCTGATTTCCACCATAACGGATTCCCTTGACATTATTTGCCAAATTAAACCCTTGAATTACTGGGCCATTGGTCGGTTTTATCCAACGTAAGCTCGAATTTGGTGCAACCGAAGCTACTGTCGTATTTGTTGATGGTACGCTAGTTGCTGGCTGAGTTACTGGAGTAACAGGCTGTGTTGTTGGTAAAGCAATGGTTTGACGCTTAATTTGTTCAGGTTGCGCCATGACTTGCGTAGAAACTGTTCTTGGTGAAGAACCTTTCTTCAAACGCAACGATTGATTAACATAAATACGATATGGTGCGGGAATATCATTCATTTCGGCAATACTGACATAATCCAGACCATAACGCATTGCGATACCACTTAAAGTATCACCTGAACGAACTGTGTAATAGTTAGGAGCCATTGCATAGCGAGAACTATTATTAATTTGCGGTTTAGAAGCACATCCAGCCATAGCCACAGTAAAACCTACAGCTACAGACAACAGCATAATTTTCATTATTTTGTCTTTTTGGATATTCACTCTGCTTTGTTGCCCAATTAAATGCATTGATCTCCCTCACTAAATGCTACAAATCATTTCGGCTAAGAGTACCAAAAAAGTAAGAGGAAACACGTTCCTCTTTTTCTTTATTCACAAAGTTATAACATTCGAGGCAAATTATTGGCTCAAACTTAGCTGCAGGTCTTCTAAAACAGCATAATTTGTTGCGTCCATCTGAATTGGGGTAACACTTACATATCCATTGGCCACTGCAAAAAAGTCAGACTGAATCTGGCTTAGATCACGCTGCGGATCTGTCACAGCCTCACCTGCTAGTCCAATCCAGTAAACTTGACGCCCTCGTGGGTCGACATGACTGGTAATTGGCTTAGATTGGGCACGGCGTCCCTGATAAGTAATTTGTGCTCCTTTTAATTGTGGCACGTCTGGAATATTAATATTCAAGATATGTCTTGGAGGCAAAGATGGCAGTCCACTTGCAATAAAATCATGAACCCACTGAGCAGCCTGAGCATAATCTTCTTTATTGTTATAAGCGCGTACATCAGAACCAGCTAAAGACACAGCAATTGCGGGTTGCTTCATCAAACGGCCTTCAAATGCTGCGCCTACTGTTCCAGAATATAAAACATCATCACCTAAGTTTGCTCCGCTATTGATTCCACTCACGACCAAGTCAAATTCAAAATCGAACAAACCATTCATTGATAAATAAACACAATCTGCTGGCGTACCATTCACTGCCCAAACATCTTCGGCAATTTGAATTGGGCGTAATGGTCGATCCAATGTCAATGCACTTGAAAAACCACTTCTTTCGCTTTCTGGTGCAACTACAACCACGCGTCCAAGTGGTCTTAATGCTTCAGCTAAAGCCTGTATACCTGGCGCAAAAACACCGTCATCATTCGCAATTAAAATATTCACTAAAATCTTTCTCGACAAATAAACCTAAAGGTTTTCACAATTGAATTATTTGTTGAATTATATATATTTATGCCTCCATAGCATTATAAAATTGTGAAAAAATGAAAACTTTCGCTCCTTTTTTTCAAGTATTGGGGATCAGTATCACATTGTGTACGCAAGCAGTTTTTGCAGATGAGGATATCTCAACACAAGAAGCTGATAGCTTAATTAAAGATGACATTGCCGCAACGCAAGTTTTGCAGGAAATCTGCCCAGCTTTTGTGGGAACAAATAAAAAACTTGAGTCAAATACTCAAAAAATTATTGCGATGTATCTAAACGGTTATTCAAATAAATCAATGTCCTTAGCAAATCTGCAAAATGACACAGAATTTAAAACTTTATTAAATGAAGCACGTCAGGCTGCAAAACAAATGGACCATCATGAACAGCATGAGCTCTGTGAAGAGATGGTTAATTATAAGGAATAGATCTTAATCTTTTTAGAATAGAGATTTATTAATTTTGGTTTTCTGTTTGGCATTAAGCAGAAAACCAACATAACAATACATTTTTTCCATTTTCTTAATCTACAAATTGGTTAAGCTATCGAGATATTTAAAATTTTTATTTCGGGTTATCGATGTTTATGAAGAAAAGCTTAGTTCAATCGCTCTCTTTGGTTTTACTTATGAGCATGGCAACAGTTGGTTTTGCTGCTGATAAGAAGAAAACAACTGAAAAGAAAACCGAAAATGAAAATGTTGTTGAAGTCACTCCACAACAAGGTATAACCCCTGAAGAATTAGCTGCGATTCAAGTACTTTCTGAAATTTGCCCAGACCTTATTGGCAAAAAAGATGCTGATTTTGCTCAAGGTTATGAACGTTTAGTTAAAGATTATCTACCAAATGAAACTGATGCTGTCTCTGCGTTAGAAAAACGTAGCAAAGACAAAGGCTTCAAAAAATACTTAAAAGAAGCGCGTAAAGATGCGAAAGCCGCAGGCGATGAGCAAAACACATTAGTTTGCCAAGACGTGAAAGCGTATCAATCGCAAAACTAAATTAGCAAAAAACTCTTGAGTTACAATACTGTTTGAAAAAGCCGATTTCCCCCATAGAAGTCGGCTTTGCTTTATCCTAAAATGCTAGGCTCTTCTGCTTCATACAAGATATTGGAATTACATAGAATGACTCGAAAAAGCGCTATTGCTGCACTACTCCTCTTGCCAAGCTTTTCTTATGCAGCAACTGTCTTATCAGCTCCGCCAGAATTAAATAATAAGTCTTATGTATTAATGGATTACGAGACAGGACAAATTCTTGCTTCTAAAAATGAAAACGAAAAGCTTGCACCTGCTTCTATGACTAAAATGATGACTAGTTACATCATTGAACAAAAATTATTAAAAGGTGATCTGACTGAAAATGAGCAGGTTCGTATGAACGAGTCTGCATGGTGTAAAGGAAGTAGCTCTGAATCATGTATGTATGTCCCTTTAAATGGTACAGCAACTGTTCTAGAAATGCTTCGCGGTATTATTATCCAGTCGGGTAATGATGCATCAAAAGCAATGGCTGAACATATTGCCGGAAATGAAGGCACTTTTGCTCATATGATGAATCAGGAAGCAAAACGTATCGGCATGGTAAATACCCAGTTTGTTAACTCGACTGGTATGCCAGCTGAAGGCCACTATTCAACTGCAAAAGATATGGCAGTTTTAGCGCAGCATATTATTAAAGATAGCTCAAAATATTACCCAATCTACTCTGAAAAAGAATTTACCTTTAATGGTATTAAACAAGGCAACCGTAATGCCTTACTTTACACAGACCCAAGTGTAGATGGTTTAAAAACAGGCCACACAGATGAAGCTGGTTACTGCTTAACTACTTCAAGTAAACGCGGCCCAATGCGCTTAATTTCAGTAATCTTTGGCACTCCAAGCATGTCTGAACGTGCAGACCAAACTCGTACATTATTGGCTTGGGGCTTTGCAAACTTTGAAACTGCAAATGTTCAGCCAGCAAATCAAGTTCTTGCAAAAGCGAAAGTCTGGTTTGGTAAAGAAGATGAAGTTCAAGTAGGTTTAGCTGAAAACTTTAGTGTGACTATGCCTAAAGGTAAAGCTGACGGCATTAAAACTCAGTTAGTGGTTCAACCTAACTTAAATGCGCCACTTCAAAAGGGCCAAGTTGTGGGTAAACTCGTTGCCAGCCTAGACGGCAAAGTAATTGCTGAAAAGCCATTAGTTGCATTAAAGCCCGTTGAAGAAGCAGGTTTCTTTGCACGCTTAATCGACCATGTTAAACAGTTCTTCAGCAACTTATTTTAATTTTTGAATAGTTGAATTAAGCACTCATGCTATTTAGCCTGAGTGCTTTTTTATTTTATAATTCGTCTAAATTCTATGTTGATACCTCTCATGGCAAAGAACATCCGTCCTTATCTTGAACACCGCCCTCAAGTTGATACAACATGCTATATCGATGACATGGCTGTTGTAGTCGGTGAAGTGAGCTTAGCTGAAAATGTTTCTGTCTGGCCTTTTGCAGTGATTCGCGGCGACGTAAATAGTATTCAAATTGGTAAAAATAGTAACGTACAAGACCATTGTATGTTGCACGTTAGCCACAAAAATGATGCAAAACCTAATGGCTCACCTCTTATTATTGGTGAAGATGTGACTGTTGGACATCATGTCACTTTGCATGGCTGCACCATCGGTAACCGTGTTTTAATCGGGATTAATACCGTTGTTCTAGATGATGTGATTATTGAGGATGATGTGATGATTGGCGCGGGAAGTTTGGTTCCACCGCGTAAAGTCTTAAAAAGTGGTTATCTATATGTAGGAAGCCCTGTACAACAAGTGCGCCCTCTTACCGAAAAAGAATTAGCGTTCCTTCCTTATTCGGCAAGACATTATGTAAAAGTACAAAATAATCATAAAGCTGCACAAGCGAATCAAGATTAATTATCTATCTTGTTTGTGAGTAATAAAATTCTGATTTTTTAAACGATATGGTTTTGTAGTATTGCTCATATCGTTTAGCAGATCACCGTAGCCAAAAACCCCTAAATTTCGTATTATACGTCTTTTAAATCATGGTGCTTTTTTATGGCCGCATGGACTCCTCATGTCACTGTTGCTACAGTCGTAGAAAAAGACGGACGCTATCTATTTGTTGAAGAGCATAGCGAAGGTTTTGTACACACCGTATTTAACCAACCTGCTGGTCATGTGGAATGTGGTGAGTCATTAACACAAGCAGCCATTCGTGAAACACTTGAAGAAACGGGTCATCATGTTGAAATTGATGCCTTGCTCGGTATTTATACTTATACCCCGCCCATGTTTCCGGATCGTACCTATTACCGCTTCTGTTTTCTAGCGCATGTGACTCAGGTTGAAAGCAATCCTCAACTCGATACAGATATTGTAGCGGCTGTGTGGATGACACCAGATGAGCTCAAAGAATCTGCTCGTGCTCGTAGTCCACTCGTACTTAAAGCAGTTGAAGATGCCATGAAAGGCCACCATTATCCTCTATCGCTTATTTATGAGCACCCTTTTTCTCCCTCATTAACTTCTCATTTGGATGCCTAGTCCTATGCAACAACGTGTCATCGTCGGTATGTCTGGTGGTGTAGACTCTTCTGTTTCTGCAGCACTTTTACTTCAACAAGGATATCAAGTTGAAGGTCTTTTCATGAAGAACTGGGAGGAAGACGATGGCACGGAATACTGTACGGCAATGGAAGATTTAGCTGATGCTCAAGCAGTAGCCGATAAAATAGGCATTAAGCTCCATACAGCAAACTTTGCTATGGAATATTGGGACCGCGTATTTGAACTTTTCTTAGCTGAATATGCAGCTGGACGCACCCCGAACCCAGATATTTTATGTAATAAAGAAATTAAGTTCCGTGCATTTTTAGATCATGCCATGACTTTAGGTGCAGACTTTATCGCAACTGGTCATTATGCTCGCCGTGGTGAAACTGCATATAACTCGAAAGGCGAAGCATACGCACCGCTATTACGTGGTGTAGACAATAACAAAGATCAAACTTATTTCTTACATGCTGTTCATGGTAAAGAAATTAACAAAACCCTATTTCCGGTAGGTGAGATAGAAAAGCCAGAAGTCCGGAGAATTGCTGAAGAACTTGATCTTGCTACAGCCAAGAAAAAAGACTCTACTGGGATCTGTTTTATTGGCGAACGCCGATTTAATGACTTTCTTAAACAATATTTGCCCGCTCAACCTGGAAAAATTGTACTTGATACAGGTAAAGAAGTTGGTGAACATCACGGTCTGATGTACTATACGCTCGGTCAACGTGGTGGAATTGGTCTAGGTGGTTTGAAAGGTGCAGCTGAAGGTGCATGGTTCGTACTACACAAAGATATTGCCAATAACCGCCTAGTTATTGGTCAGGGACATGAACACCCACTCATGCAAAGCACACAGCTTTGGAGTGAGTCAATTGACTGGGTGGCGGGCGAACAGAATATTCCAGCTGAAGGTTTACGCTGTACAGCTAAAACACGCTATCGCCAACCTGATCAGGCATGTACAGTTTTTAATGATGAAAATAGTGAACACGGTGTACGAGTTGAGTTTGATGAACCTCAGCGTGCTGTTACACCGGGTCAAAGCGTTGTATTTTATTCAGATGAAGTTTGCTTAGGCGGGGGTGTCATTCACCATACAAATGCCCCTACACCAAATTTTATTTAAGGGAATGAATGGCATGGTGGAGTTACCATTTCAACAATCACAAGCCTTGAATGTTCGCCAAAACCGTGCCCTTGCCTTGGCTGGGGTATTTCAGGCCACCCAGCTCACGCATATGACAGCCCTAACGGGTCAGCAGAGTATTGGTGAAAGTGGTAACTTCTATTTTGAGCTGTTAATCAAAGCGAGTTTAAATATTCGCCCTACAGTCAATAATGGTGTTCAAACATTAGATTTTTTTAATCAGTTGGCAGATATTTCTTTAGGGCTTAAAACCCTCGAAAATTGTATTACTCAACCTTTTACAAATATGCCCAAATCTCGCCTTCCAAAAATGGGCACTGCCAAGCTGCCAATGTCATATGCGATGTCCCTTTTGCAATTAGAAAAGAAGGTCTATAGCAATCCTGAATACGTCGCAATCATTGAAAAAGCTCAGCAAAAGATTTTAAAACAGCTTTCTTTTTTTGATAATAACTACTTACACCCAAGCATTTTAGCCAATTTGGCTCAAACTTATGTCGATACTGCTGGGCAGATTAACCCTCGCATTCTTGTTCGTGGTAATGCAGAAGCATTTAAAGATACCAACCATACTAACCGCATCCGTGCTTGTCTTTTTACTGGCTTGCAAATGGCCCATTTATGGCGACAACTCGGTGGTAGTTCGTGGAACATGATTTTTAGCAAACGTAAATTGCTACAGGATATTCAGGCACTTGCTCGTTTACAGTACCAAGTCATCTAAGGCTGTAAAGAGATTATTTTTTGTTTTATGTTTATTCCAACATTAAGGAATCGTTATGAACGCTTTAACCGCACTATCACCATTAGATGGACGTTATGCCAGCAAATGTGATGCGCTACGCCCTTTTCTTTCTGAGTTTGGTTTAATTCATGCTCGTGTCACTGTAGAAGTGCGTTGGTTACAAGCGCTTTCTAACCGTCCAGAAATTGTTGAAGTTGCTCCTTTTTCAAATGAAACAAATGCAGCTTTAGATGCAATTGTTAGCAACTTTTCTGAAGAAGATGCTAACCGCATTAAAGAAATTGAGCGCACAACGAACCATGATGTAAAAGCTGTTGAATATTTCTTAAAAGAGAAAATCGCAGGTATCGCTGAATTACAAAATGCAGGTGAATTCATTCACTTTGCATGTACTTCAGAAGACATCAATAACTTGTCTCATGCACTTATGCTTAAAAACGGCCGCGAAGTTTTAGTATCAAGCATGAAGCAAATTTTAAATGCGATCTCTACTTTAGCAACAGCTCACGCTGAACAACCAATGTTGTCTCGTACACACGGTCAAACTGCAAGCCCAACAACTTTGGGTAAAGAAATGGCAAACGTTGCATACCGTTTAGCTCGCCAAATCAAACAATTTGAAAATGTTGAGCTACTAGGCAAAATCAACGGCGCTGTAGGTAACTACAATGCTCACCTTTCTGCTTATCCAGATGTTGACTGGGCTGCGCATGCTCAAGCTTTTGTGGAATCTTTAGGTTTAGCATTCAACCCGTACACAACACAAATCGAGCCACATGACTACATGGCAGAGTTGTTTGATGCGTTACGTCGCTTCAACACGATTTTAATCGACTTTAACCGTGACGTATGGGGTTACATCTCTTTAGGTTACTTCAAACAAAGATTAAAAGATGGTGAAGTTGGTTCTTCAACTATGCCACACAAAGTTAACCCAATTGACTTTGAAAACTCTGAAGGTAACTTAGGTATTGCGAATGCGGTATTAGCGCACTTAGGCGAAAAATTACCAATTTCTCGCTGGCAGCGTGACTTAACTGACTCGACTGTACTTCGTAATATGGGTGTTGGTTTTGCGCAAAGTTTAATTGCTTTTGATGCGTGTTTAAAAGGTGTTGGTAAACTTGAGCTCAATGCAGCTCGTTTACTTGAAGATCTTGACCAAGCTCAAGAAGTTTTAGCAGAGCCAATTCAAACTGTTATGCGCCGTTATAACGTTGAAAAACCATATGAAAAGTTAAAAGCATTAACTCGTGGTCAAGCAATGACTCGCGACATGATGGTTAATTTCGTAAATGGTGAGGAACTTCTTCAAGTGCCAAGCGAAGAGCGTGCACGTTTAGCAGAGCTTACTCCTGCAACTTACACAGGTAATGCTGCTGAACAAGCAAAACAGATCAATGACTTAATTAGCAAAATCTAATTGAAAAGTTAAAAAAAGCGAAGCTTCGGCTTCGCTTTTTTATTACACTGATATAAAGCACAATAAAGTCCTATTTATAAAATGATCGAAAAACAATTCAAACTTAAACACTATGTTGCTCTAGTCCTCATATTTATTGCCATCTTACTATCAAGCATTCACCCCCTTGAATTTGAAGCTTATTTACTTCATCAGGTAGGGACTGTTTTTATGTTAGTTCTACTATTTATTATTTTTAAAAAGATTGGTCTCGATTTTTTAAGTTTTACTCTCTACTTACTATTTTTACTGATTCACATTATCGGTGCACATTATCTATATTCATATGTTCCTTACAATGACTGGATTCAACAGGTGTTCCATTTTAATCTAGATCAATACATGGGGTGGTCCCGTAATATGTATGATCGTTTAGTTCATCTTGCATATGGTGTTTTACTCTACCCTCTTATTTATCGAGTTTTTCAAGCTTGGTTGCCTACAGCAAGGCCTTTTACTCTGTTTTTACTTGTGATCCAGTTCGTGATGGCATCTAGCGTTTTTTATGAACTCATTGAATGGGCGATTGCAATTGGTTTATCTCCAGAAGAAGCTGAGAATTATAATGGTCAACAAGGCGACATGTGGGATGCCCATAAGGATATGCTATTAGCGACTATTGGGGCAATAATTTATGGACTTGCAGCTCTTATAAAAGCACCTAAAATAAATAATTCATAAATAAAAAAAGCGCTTAATAAGCGCTTTTTTTTAAGAATATTTAGACTACTGGATAAGTTTGATCTAAAAGATTTTGTAAAACTGAAGAAGCTGTATTTGGTAAAAGTTGATCAAGACTGGTTGTAACATCACTAGCTGTGTTATTTACATCACTCTGCTCATTCACTACTGGTTTAGACTCTGTTGCAGATAAAAGTTTTGCGATCGGGTCTGATTCATTAGTTGAAGAACTTTTTAACAACTCATCTAATTGCACAGATTTTTGCTGCTGACTATCTGTTTCATTCGTTGTGCTTTGTACTAACTTTAATGTATTTAACCCAACACTATCAGCAACAGATGCAGTTTCTATATGAGCAGTATCAACTGCTGTATCACTTACATTCGCCGTTTTTGGCGCGACGACATAAAAGGTAAATGGCGAACTCACTTCACTCGTAAGACCTGCAACATCTGTTTGAATTAAAGTAATTGTATGTTTTCCGAGGGCTAAATCTTTATCAAGCATAAATGACCAATATTTATTTGCATCTACTTGACCAACTTTCATAATCGCAATTGCTACACCGTTATCATAAATAGTTAAGGTTGCGTTGGGTTCAACTTGGACAGTAAATTTTGGTTTAGCATCATCGGTTTCAGAACCAGCTGTAATTGCTCCTTTTAAAGCCCCTACATCATCATCTAAACTTTTTAAAACAGGCTTAGCTGGTGGAATCGTATCTTTATCACTACCAACAATTTCCAGCGCAGCAGATTTATTTCCTGAACTGTCTGTTGCTACTACAGAACCTTTCAAGCTATCGGTTAAAGCAGGAGAAATCGCGATTGTAAATTTTCCATTCGCATCTGCTGTTCCAGTACCAATAACCTTATCTGCTGAGTTTTTGATTTCTATTTTTGCATTAGCTTCAGCTGTACCCGTAACAGAAGTTCCTTCTGCATTCACTTGAGCTGTAGGTTTATCTGGGGCTACGGTGTCATAGCCAGAGGTAACCTCTAAAGGCTTAGATTTATTACCCGCTGCATCTTCAACACTTATTGTCGCCTTTTGTGACTCTTTTAAGGCAGAAGAAAGTGTAATTTGAAATTCACCTTGCGCATTTGCTGTACCAGTTCCAATTACCTTACCATCAGCATCTTTTATCTGAACTTTTGCATTAGCCTCTGTTTTTCCTTCAACCACTGTTCCTTCTTTGTTTACTTCAACTAAAGGAGCCTCTGGAGGAATAGTATCTTTACCTGCAAAAATAAGAGTGGCTTCAGATTTATTCTCAGCAGCATCCTGAGCAATCACTTTACCACCAGCTTCACTAGTTAAAGGTGGAGTTAGCTTTAAAGAAAAGATTCCATCTGAATTTGCTTTTACAGTTCCTAATAATTTTCCGCTAGCATCATAAACATTTACAGTAGCATTCGCTTCAGTTTTACCATCTAAGATCGAACCATCTTCATTTAATTGAGCCTGAGGAGCATCTGGCGCAATTGTGTCTTTAGTACCAGTTACAAGACCTGGTTTAGAAATATTACCCGCAGCATCCTCAGCTAAAATATTTAATTTATTTCCATTTGCTAAAGGCTTATCGAGTTTAATTATAAAATTACCACTTGCATCTGCAACACCAGTTGCGACCGTATTACCAGCAGCATCTTTAATATAAATTTTTGCATTTGCTTCTGCTTTACCAGTAACCGTAACGGTATCATCGGCAACAGTAGCAGTCGGTGCAGCAGGTGCCAAGATATCTACAGGTCCTGAAGAATCATCTTTGTCATCTTTATCAAAAGCCCAAAGGTATAAACCTTCAGCAGCTAAAACTGCTAAGCCTGCTTTAAGAACATTACCCATCGAAAAAGTTGGAGAATCATCAACCGCCATTGTTGAGGCTGGCTGGCTAGTACTAGTATAGGCTAAATCTGTGACATGGTTTAGACCGGTATAATCTATAACCTTACCTTGTGCATCAAATTGTGCTTCAACAAATTTTCCATGTTCAGTTGGAAAAACAAGTGAATGGTCTGTTGTATTCGTTGCTTCATTAAAGAAATTTTCTAAGACAATGGTCTCTCCATTTTTTAAATGGATGATAAGACTCCCACCTTGCTTTTCCATCGATGCTATATCTTTTTGACTTACACCAATTTGAATAATAGTAGGTTTGCTTAAAACTACCTTATTGAACTGACCATCTTGCAGAACGTCCAAACCCTCTTTGGATGCCACAATTATTCTTGTCATTATTTCCTACCCTGAGTTTCAGTTATATTTTTTAAATGTTTAACTTTTTAAATGATTCATCTAAAAGCTATTTTATTGCTGTTTAAAATATCAAAACCATGTGTTTATCACAATTCAAAAAGTATATTTATCAATAATTATTTTTGACTTTTAATTAAAATATCTATTTCTCATAAAATTCATATAAACCTTAAATACTACCTGTTCTCGTATTTACTAAATTTCATATATATTAAGACCGTTATCTTACATTCTTAAGTAAAAAAAGCTAAAAGTGCCTATCAGAATCAAAATACACAAAGCGGCAAATTTAGTTATTTTCGCATCAGACAGGGTCATTTTTAGCATACTCCAGCCCTGAAAACGTTTTGCAAAAATGCTATTTAGAATAAGAGTTGAAACATGCAACAAGACCAGAGCTAAAAATAAGTTTGCAAAAAATTCGTGTAGGTCTTTCAAAGAAAAATTAACATGCTCAGTTGCATACCCTAGTCCTACCACAATGGGAATCACAAGAAAAATAAGTACAATTGAAACTTGAAAAAGTGCAACACTGATTGAATGAATTGAATTTTTAGAAAAAATACTCTTTAAATTTGCATGACTCAAAGATTTTTTGATTGCATTCGTTGCCACATTACTCCGCTTTTTAATACCAAACGGTGTGGTACTTGAAATACGTGGACTCACAAAATGCCAGATCACTCGTGCGGTAATACTAATCAGAAGTATGTAACCAAACATCATGTGGACTTGGTGTAGATCTTCATTATCTCCTGTAAAATAAGCACCAATAAAGCCAAGCATAATAATTATATGTAAAATGCGTATTAGAATATCAATGTGTGACCATGTTTTTGACATCACAAAAGCTCAAAAGTGAAAAGTTAACTATAACTTTTACAATTGAAACTTAAACAAATATTAATCAAATTTCTTTCATCACTCACATAAAAAAAAGAGCACCCATGCAGGTACTCTCTATTTCAAAAAATTTAGCTTAATTAAAATCTACTATCGCGTAGTTGAACTAAAGTTGAATTAGCTTTCGCCAAGCTATCTACCACTTTATTCATTACAGCTGGAATCAAACTATCTGCCATTTGTGCCGCTTGCAAACCCAACTTTTCACCTAAGGTCGCTTTTCTACGAGTGTTAATCACATAGACATCATGCTGTGCTAATAAAGCTAATAGATATTCATCAGATGTTTGTAATTTATCAACAAGGTTAAGATTAAGCGCATCTTCACCATACCAATGTTCACCTGTAGCGACTTTATCAACATTAAGCTGTGGTCGATACTTTTCTACAAAGTGCTTAAATAACACATGAGTCTGTTGAAGCTCTTCTTCAAACTTTGCTTTACCTTCTGGGGTGTTTTCGCCAAACATAGTCACAGTACGCTTATATTGCCCTGCTGTGTAAAGCTCAAAATCAACATTATGTTGTTTTAAAAGGCGATTAAAGTTTGGAACTTGAGCAACAACACCAATTGAACCCACAATAGCAAATGGTGCAGTAATAATTTCATTTGCGATACATGCCATCATATAGCCGCCACTCGCTGCCACTTTGTCTACACAGATGGTCAGATGGAACCCTGCATCGCGTAAGCGCACCAATTGAGCTGCTGCTAGACCATAACCATGTACCATGCCTCCTGGACTTTCAAGGCGAACTACAACGCGGTCACGCCCTGCTTTAGCAGTTGCTAAAATGAGAGTAATTTCTTCTCGTATGTTTTCAACTGCTGAAGCTTGAATATCACCTTTAAAATCCAATACAAAGATTTTCTGATTATTTTTACGGCGGATTTTAGCTTCTTTAGCAAGTTGTTGAGCCAATTGTAAAAGTTCTAAACGGCTTGCAGTAGTTTGTGCAATTTTTTTTCTCTGTTCATTTACACGTGCATTTAAATGACTAACACGTATTTCTGCAGGGAGTTTAGGCAAATGGAATAACATAAAATTCTAAGCTCATAAGTTATCTTTTATAGCCTTAAGATGTGGTCCTTTTGATTAAAATTCAATAGCGATTTTGCAAAATAGAGTCATTTTCATTTATAAAATAAAAAAAAGAGCACATGGCTCTTTTTCTTATATCAATTATTAATTAACCGAAGCGTCCAGTAATATAGGCTTCCGTCAACTGATGGTCAGGTTGAGTAAAGACTTTTTCAGTTGAGTTGACTTCAATCAAATCACCTAAATGGAAATAGGCAGTACGATCTGAAACACGTGCTGCTTGTTGCATAGAGTGAGTCACAATTACAATTGTATATTGATTCGACAATTCAGAAATTAATTCTTCAATTTTTGCTGTGGCAATTGGGTCAAGCGCAGAACATGGCTCATCCATTAAAATGACTTCTGGACTTACTGCAATCGTACGTGCAATACATAAACGTTGCTGCTGACCACCTGACAAACCAGTACCCGGTTGATTCAAACGATCTTTTACTTCGTCCCATAAACCCGCTTTACGCAAGCTATTTTCAACAATTTCTTCAAGATCATATTTATCACGTGCTAGACCATGAAGTTTAGGACCATAAGCCACGTTATCAAAAATAGTTTTAGGGAACGGGTTTGGCTTCTGGAACACCATACCAACCTGAGCACGCAATAATACGACATCAAGGTTTGGGTCATAAATATTGTGGTTATCAAGTGTAATCTTACCGGTTACACGACAACCATCAATGGTGTCATTCATGCGGTTTATCGTACGAAGAAAGGTAGATTTACCACAACCTGACGGTCCAATAAAGGCAATAACTTCGTTTTGGTAAATATCGAGGTCAATACCCTTAATCGCTTCAAAATCACCATAATAAACATGGGCATCTTGTGCACTAATTTTGATTTCGGTTGAGTTCTGCTTTTTTGAAGTATGTGGTTCAAAATGCGAAACATACGAAGTGCCATGATTTTGCGATTTATCTGTAAATTGAGATTGTTCAGTGTTCACTAACTTATCCTTTTCTAAGGAATTCGTAATATCAATAGTATTCATGATTTATCCTCTATTACCAACGCACTTCGAACTTTTTACGTAACCAAATTGCAAGACTGTTTAAACCAATCATTAATGCAAGGAGTACGATAATCGCAGCGGCAGTACGGCCTTCGAAGAAGTTACGCAACTCATTACCTTGCCATAAGTAAACTTGGACAGGTAACGCTGTTGCTTGATCAAATGGGGTTGTTGGAATACTTGCAACGAATGCACTCATTCCGATTAAAAGTAAAGGTGCTGTTTCACCAAGTGCGTGAGCAACGCCAATAATTGCGCCGGTCATAATGCCTGGCAAAGCTAATGGTAAAACGTGGTGGAAAATGGTCTGAAATTTAGAAGCTCCCAAACCAAGTGCAGCTTGTCGAATAGAAGGTGGTACTGCTTTTAATGAAGCACGAGTAGTAATAATGACTGTTGGTAATGTCATTAAACTTAGAACTAAACCACCCACTAACGGAGCAGATAAAGGCAAATGCATCCAGCCAATAAAAATTGCTGCACCGAGTAAACCAAACACAATTGAAGGAACAGCAGCAAGGTTATTGATGTTGACTTCAATAATGTCTGTAATAAAATTCTTTGGAGCAAATTCTTCAAGATAGATTGCGCTGGCAACACCAATTGGAATTGCAATAATGATCACAATCAGCATCATGAATAATGAACCCATGAATGCACCTGCAAGACCACTAATTGCTGGTGAACTACGCGAGTCTGGATTCTTAAACAAGTTCAAATTGAACGTATTTTCAAGAACACCTTTTGCTTTTAGCTCATCTGCAAGTTTACGCACTTCCGGATCAAGCTGCTGCTGATCATCTGGTAATGAACGGTCAATATTACCTTTTAACCAGACATCGACATTGGCATCGCCCAAGAAATTAAGATTTTCTTTTTTACCAATGAGTGATGGGTCCGCAAAAACCATATCACGTAAACGATAAGCCTCTGAACTTGCATAAAGACTACTTAAGTAATCACGCTGGCTAGCAAGCGCAGGGTCTTTGGCAATCATGCCATTTACAATAATGCCATCCCAATCGACCATACCCATTTTGGTTTGCCAGTCGATATAACGCTCTTGATAATGTGCAGGTGTTTCCCCCTGCCCACGAACAGGTACCGGACCTGCATCAATCACTTTCGGATCAAAGTAAATTGGAACAGTCATACTCGTTTGCCAAAAAGCAGGTAAACCTTTTGCCAAAATACTGCTAAACAATAGTGCAACGAATGCAAGTCCAATTACGACTGCCGAGAACCCAGCATAACGAAAAGCTTTTTCTTTACGATGACGTTTAGCCAAAGATTTTTCGATGACTTGTTTACGTCGTTCACTTAATTCAGCAGCAACTTTTGGATCAAATACGTTCTGATCCATAGGAGACGATGTATTTGATGTACTCATTCGTATTGCTCACGGTATTTACGCACAATGTACAGTGCAACAATGTTTAAACATAAGGTAATCACAAAGAGTGTTAGACCTAACGCGAATGCAACCAAAGCTTGTGGGCTGGCAAAGTCAGTATCACCAGTTAACTGTTTTACGATCGTAACGGTCACTGTCGAAACAGCTTCAAATGGATTTGCATGTAAAAGTGGACTGTTCCCTGCAGCCAAAACCACGATCATGGTTTCCCCTACGGCACGAGAGACAGCTAATAAAAAGGCGCCCGTAATACCTGGTAACGCAGCGGGTAAAACGACTTGACGAATTGTTTCAGACTTAGTTGCTCCAAGCCCTAAAGAACCGTCACGTAATGCACGAGGTACTTGGGTAATAATGTCGTCTGATAAAGAAGAAACAAACGGAATAATCATAATCCCCATCACGAAACCAGCAGTTAAAGCACTGGTCGCGTTAATTTCAAGACCCACATAAGCACCAGCTGTCTTGAAAAATGGTCCAATAACCATCATGGCAAAAACACCATAAACAATTGTTGGAATACCCGCTAAAACTTCAATTGTTGGTTTTGCCCATGAGCGTAACCATGGCGAAGCATATTCAGCTAAATAAATAGCAATCATGAGTCCTACAGGTACAGCAACCAATAAGGCGATGCCGCTGACCATGAGTGTGCCCCAAAGTAATGGCAGTAAACCATAACTACCTTCAACATTACCTGAAGTACTAAAGCCTGGGTTCCACTCTGTCCCAAAGAAGAAATCAAGTGGGCTTACAAAACGGAAGAAGTGCATTGCTTCGCCAAACATCGACATCACAATACCGATGGTTGTTAAAATCGCAACGCCAGAACATAAAATCAAAGCAACATTAATGGCGCGTTCAACTTGGTTACGCGCACGATATTGTTGATTAATTTTTTTCTTTGCCCAAACTAATCCCAATAAAGCTGCACAAACGACAACAGCAAATTTGGCAAAAGAGCCAATGGTTTGAAATTTTGCAAACTGTTGAGCAGCCGCTAATTCATAGGCTGCCGGTTTATCACTTACCCCAAAACCTGAAGCAATGGCTTGAACACGGTCAACTAATACACTTCTGCCAGCCTCATCAAGTGAAGCACTTATAGACGCAGGAATATTATTAAAAATAATATGGTTTAAAATACTTGGTTCAACCAAGCTCCAAATGATCAGAATTAAAAAAGCAGGGATACCGCACCAAAGTCCAACCAGTGCACCATAATAACCAGGACGAGAATGTAACGTCGCCGAGTTGCTTCCCTTACCTGCTAGGCTACGGCTCTTTCTTAGCCCAAGTTGATATGCGATTGCCACAAGGGCTAACAACACACCGATAAGTAGCAGATTCATGTACTCTCCACTGTTTTCTCAATTGTCATAATTTGGAAAAAACAAGTTAGACAAAAAGGCTGATGAACTCTCAAGATCACCAGCCCTCATTCAAACTAACTTATTTAACAGTTTTACCTGCTTTAAAGTCAGCCAAAACTTTTGCACGTTCAGCATCAGACATTGCGATTAAGCCATCACGCTCAGCTTTAGAACCTTTACCTGTTGCTTTTTTGCTTACGAAATATTCTACATATTGTGGTAAGCCTTTAACTGATTTTAAATGTTCGCCTTTTACGTAGAAGAACAATGGACGAGATACAGGGTATGTACCGTTCAATACAGTTTTCTCAGATGGAAGAACATTGTTTACTGTCGCTACACGTAACTTGTCACGGTTCATATCATAGAAACTTAAACCAAACACACCTACTGCACTTGGAGAAGTCTTTAAGCGAGCTAATGTTTCTGTGTAGTCACCAGCAATTTCAATTACACGACCATCTTTACGGAAAGTAGAACATGCTTTCTTCTGAGCATCTTTATCTAGATTCTTGAAGTATTCATAAGATTCACAGCCAGCTTCAACCATTTTCTCTTGGAAAACTTCACGAGTACCGTGGTTAGATGCAGGAATTACAAGTGTAATTGGTTCATTTGGAAGAGATTTATCAATCTGGTTCCAGTTTGTATATGGGTTTGGAACCAATTTACCTTTTGAAGGTAACTGTGCAGCTAAAGCAGCAAACACATGGTAAGGTTTTAATTTATAAGCTGCTTTGTTTGAGTTAGACGCGAATACAATACCGTCGTAACCAATTTTGATTTCTTGAATTTGTTTTACACCAGCTTTGTTACAAGCTTCGATTTCAGTGCTTTTAATTTTACGAGAAGCATTTGCAACGTCGATTGTGTTATCGCCAACGCCTTGACAGAATTGTTTTAAACCAGCAGAAGAACCGCCAGAACCAACTACAGGAGTTTTAAATTGAGGGAAAGTATTACCAAACTCTTCAGCTACAACGCTGGCAAATGGTAATACAGTTGAAGAACCAGCAATTTGAATCGTATCACGAGCTGCATTTGCAGTCGTTGTTACAGCTGCCCCAGTTACTGCTAACGCAATTGCGATTTGACGTGGATTTAAGCGCATTCTGTTCTCTCTCATTAATGCAATAGGTTGTACGTCACTTTTTGTTGAGTGCTTGTACGCTCTTCGATAGCTGCATTGTGAATAGAAAATATGACAATTAAGTTACAGTATGATGACGCTTTAATGATTTCGATATTGTTAATTGTCACATTATTATTTTTTATCTATTATCAAATATTTAATTCAATCCTAGTATGTATTTTACCTTGTATATTAGTCTGTATTATTACACTCGTTAAAAATATAAGATTTTTGTATTTATAAAATATAAAAAATAAAGATGTTATAAATATTTTAAAAAACGATAATTTAGTTATCTTTAGTTTAATGATTAAAATATTTTTTGATTAAGGAAGTTTTTATTAAAATATTTCTAAAAATAATAATTTCTTTGTAACATGAAAATAATATGACAAAAGATAAAGGGTTACCTGTTTTACGTCAGGTAACCGCAATATCATTGTCAATTTAAACGATCAACTCGATTGTACTTCTGGCATCGCAACCATTTTTTTACGATATTTTAAGAAATACGTAAGTGCTAAAACAGCCAACCAAATTGGACCTAAAATAACGGCAAGTCTCATATCTGGCGTCATTGCCATAATAATAAGAATAAAACATACAAAGCTAATGGTTAAATAATTACTCCATGGGCTAAGAATGCTTTGGAATTTGGTTTGACGTTTTTGCAATTTCATTGCTTTAGTGAATTTCAAATGAGTCACTGAAATCATGAGCCAGTTAATGACAAGTGCAGCCACAACAAGCATCATAAAGAGCTGAAAAGCTTGACCTGGAATTAGGTAATTTACGACCACACATATTGCTGTAATCGATGCAGATACCACTGCTGCTGGAACTGGAATACCTCGACTGTTTACTTTTTTCAAGATAGCTGGGGCATTACCCTGCTCTGCTAAACCATGCAACATGCGGCTATTACAGTAAATACAGCTGTTATAAACTGAAATGGCAGCAATTAAGACCACAAAGTTTAAAACGTTCGCAACGCCATTACTATTTAATGACTGGAAAATCATTACAAATGGGCTACCGCCTTCTGCAACCATATTCCAAGGGTAAAGGCATAGTAAAATCCCAATCGCACCGATATAGAAAATTAAAATACGGTAAACAATCTGGTTCACCGCTTTTGGAATAGTCGTTTCAGGTTTTTTAGTTTCAGCCGCAGCAATACCAATTAATTCTAAGCCACCAAATGCAAACATAATGACAGCCAAAGCCATGACAAAACCGTGAATTCCGTGCGGGAAGAAACCACCGTGTTGCCATAAATTTGCAATACCTGCTTGCGGACCAGCAGAACCTGTAAATAAGAGATAGGTACCAAAACCGATCATGCTTAAAATTGCAACAATCTTAATGCAGGAAAATAAGAATTCGGATTCCCCAAAAAAGCGGACATTTACCAAGTTAATGCCATTAATTAAAATAAAGAAAAATAAAGCAGTCAGCCAAGTGGGAATTTCAGGCCACCAAAACTGAATGAAGGTTCCAATTGCACTGAGTTCAGCCATGCTTACCAGTACATACAACACCCAGTAGTTCCAGCCAGACATAAAACCAGCCATTTTGCCCCAGTACTTATTGGCAAAATAACTGAATGAACCGCTTACTGGTTCTTCAACAACCATTTCACCTAAATGACGCATAATCAAGAAAGCGATAATTCCAGCAATTGCATATCCCAATAAAATTGAAGGACCTGCCAGTTTAATCGTTTGAGAAAGACCTAAGAATAACCCTGTTCCGATCGCCCCTCCGAGTGCGATGAGTTGAATATGCCGATTGGATAAGCCTTGTTTTAACTCGTGCTTATTGTTTGCATCCATAACATTATCTCCAATGTTGGTGTCACTTCCTGTACACCTTTATTCAGCACCATATCCGAAGGTCAGAAACCGACCTTCGGACATAAGTTTGCTTTAATATGAGTCCATTTAATTTTTGAGAAGACTTGTCCTGTCTTCTATTTAAAACGAGCTTGCATCCTTACATTTAATAGGCTGGGAACGCTCCTTTAAAATTTCATAACCGCGATCACCGTAGTCAAAACGGGCAATCACAGAAGCAAATTTTTTCAAACTCACCGGCGCATCCATTGCTGGTAGTTTTAATTCAATAAATGTTAATTGATCATTCTGATGAACATTGTCTAAAACACTCTTTAGCTGTCCAGCAGTTTCAACCACATAGGTGGTATGGCCTTTTTTACCGTTAAATACGGCTGGAATTTCAGTATATTTCCAGTTTTGTACATCGTTATAGGCAGCGTTTTCGCCCATGATTAATCGCTCAATGGTGTAACCGCCATTGTTTAGCAAGAAAATAATGGGTTTTAAACCATGACGAATAATTGTAGAGAGCTCTTGTACCGTAAGCTGGAATGAACCATCACCAATAAATAGAATTTGACGTCGTTCGGGAGCAGCCAGCAAACTACCAAGTAAAGCCGGTAAGGTATAACCGATTGAACCCCAAAGTGGCTGAGCAATATATTTAGCTGTAGCAGGAAGTTTTAAACCAGACAAAGCTGAGTTTGAAGTTCCCACCTCTCCAATAATCACATCATCTTCTTTTAAGAAACCTGCAATATAGTTCCAAAGTACATCTTGGCTTAGCTTTTGTTGTGCTGGGGCTTCAAAGGCTTTTTGAGGTTGTTTTTCAAGAACAGGTTTAGTTGCTTTACGCGGTGCAACTTTTTTATTTAACTCAACAAGTAATTGTCCAATCTCAATGCCTGGAAAATCCTGACCAAAAATATTCAGGCCATAAGATTTAATTTCGATATAGTTCTTAGTCGCAATTTGATGAGTAAACACAGCTGAACCTACGTCGGTAAAACGTGCGCCAATACCAATTAGGCAGTCAGATTGTTCAATGATATTTTTAACATGTGGCTGGCTTGCCCCACCCACATAAGTACCGATGTAACGCGGTGAACCCTCATCCATAATATTTTTTGCAGTATTCATACCGGCAAATGGAATTGAGCACTTTTGAGATAAATCATTTAAAAGTGAAGTTACACCAAAAACTGAAGCTTCATTATCAATAAGAAGCGCTGGGCTTTGAGCATTCGCAATAATGTCACAGAGTTTGCTCACCACAGTTTGCAATAATTCAGGTTCAACAGCTGGATAACTTAGGTCGAGCGGACGCTCAGACACTTCAATTTTAACGTGAGTAATATCTCCAGGTAATTGAATGTGTACAGGGCGGCGATCAAGAAAACACTGACGTAATACACGGTCAATTTCAAAGGCTGCATTTGCCGGAGTTAAACGTGTTTGAGCAACTGTGAACTCTTTCATACAGTTCATAATATTGTCGTAGTTACCATCAACCAATGTATGGTGAATCAAAGTACCTTTTTGAACTGCATGTAAAGGCGGAATACCTGAAATATGAATAAGAGGTACATTTTCTGCATATGCACCTGCAATGCCATTAATCGCGCTTAAGTCACCTACACCATATGTGGTTGCCAAGGCAGAAAAACCGTTAATTCGTGCATAACCATCTGCTGCATAGGCAGCATTTAATTCATTACAATTTCCAATAAATTCGAGTTCTGGATCTGCTTCAACTTGTTCTAGATATGAGAGGTTAAAATCACCAGGTACACCAAAGAGATGTTGGATACCCATTTGTTTTAGACGAAGATTTAAAAAGTCACCGATTTCTATGAACATTGCTCTATATCCTTTGAGACCAATTTTTATTCCATAGAAAAATAATATTTCATCTACCTTTTAGATTTCGTGCATAATGAAAACGCATTTTAATAAAAATACATGATTTGTGTATCATAAAAGGATTTTATGCAATGGATAAGTTCGACTGGCAAATCATTCAGGCATTACAAAAGAATGGACGGCTCACCAATCAGGAAGTTGGAGATTTAATCGGTTTATCTGCTTCCCAATGTTCTAGAAGAAGACAGCTACTTGAGCAAAAAGGCATAATTTTAGGTTACACCGCCCGCATTCAGCAACAAGCGCTAGGACTGGAAGTCACAGCGATGATTCATATTAATTTAAGAACACACGAAGCTAAATCGCAGCAGGCTTTTCAAGAGTTAATTGAAGCTGAAGACAACATTCAAGATGCATTTTCAATTAGTGGCGATGCTGATTTTATTTTAAAAGTAGTTGCAGAGAATTTAGAACAGCTTTCTCAATTTGTGACTGAAAGATTGCTTTCTTATAATTTTATTGGCCACATAAAGTCTTACATTGTTCTCAAAAAAATCAAAGAACAGAATCATTTTTTGATCAAACCTAAAAGTCACGGCTACCATCACACGACTTAAGCAAATTAGTTTTTAATAAAATAATTTAGAATAAAAAGGCGGATCTATCATCCGCCTTAAAATTAATATTTAGACTTTACTAATATGTAGTGTTTGACCAATCGTGTTTTCAAGCAAGCCTTCCAAACCAAACTCAGCACCTAAGCCTGACATTTTCCAGCCACCGAAAGGTGCATGAGGCAGAACTTCCGCATGTGTATTGACCCAAACCGTACCGCATTGAAGCTGAGTAGCATAAACCTGAGCAGCTTTAATGTCAGAAGACCAAATGGATCCACCTAAACCAAATTCACTATCATTGGCGCGAGCAATTGCATCGTTGATATCTGTATATTTTAAAATAGGTAACACTGGGCCAAATTGCTCTTCTTGGACCACACGGCAAGATTCAGAAACTTCAGTCAAAATAATTGGCGCAATAAAGTAGCCCTGCTCTGGTAATTGCTGTTGACCTGAAAGTGCTTTTGCACCTTGTTCAATTGCTTCTGCAATAAGAGCTTTCACCTTGTTATATTGCATTTGGTTTTGTACTGGACCAAATGTTGTAGAAGACTCCATACCATCACCCACAACTTGAGCGTTGGCAATGTCAGCTAACTTTTGCGACAAAGCATCGTATTGACTTTCATGCACATATAAACGTTTTAACGCGGCGCACGTTTGACCCGCATTTAAAAATGCAGTATTGAAAATCTTAGCTGCAATTTCATCTATATTTGCATCAGGTAATACAATACCCGCATCATTACCACCCAGCTCTAAAGTTAAATGTTTTAGTTGTTGAGCTGCACCTGTCATGATGTGCTGGCCAGTTCTTGTTGAACCCGTAAACACAACTTTTTGTACATCAGGATGGGAAGATAGTGCTTCGCCAATCTCACCAGCACCCACCACAATTGAAATAACACCAGCCGGAACTTCTTGCTGAATGATTTCACATAAACGCAAAGTTGATAGTGGTGTGTATTCAGAAGGTTTGCTAATGACAACGTTACCGGCGCGTAATGCAGGCATGATATGCCAGACCGCAATCATGAGTGGCCAGTTCCAAGGGGTAATTGAAGCCACTACACCTAATGGTTGACGATGACGTTCAATACGTTTGGCTTCACTGTCTTCGATAATTTCAACAGGTAAATCCATAGCAGCTGCATAACGAGTCCAACCAATTGCGCCCTGCACTTCCATTTGCGCGAGTGCCAATGGCTTACCCTGTTCAAGCACAACCAGCTCTGCGAGCATTTCAGCGTGCTTTTCAATACCGTCAGCTATCTTGTTTAAAATTGATTTACGTTCATCGTGCGACACCATTTGCCATGCTTTAGATGCCTGTTTAGCAGCACTCACTGCTTGATTCACTTGCTCAACCGATGCTTTTGCACAATGTGCAGCCGTTAAGCCAGTAGCAGGGTTAATAATTTCTAGTTCACCTTGCTCACCTGAACAAAGTTGACCGCCAATAATGAGCTTAAATTCATTGAGCATATTTGCTTGTTGCATTTCTTCTTCCTTGTCTTAATTGTAATTACAGCCACTTACTTTATTTTCAGTTAAAGCAGGATTATTTAAAGTAAGTACGATATAGATATATCAATGCGACCAAAATATCGGGAACATACCAATACAATAAGAAATTTGCTCCCCATAAATCATGCATAATTATTTTTGTTTTTTGAAAATATGCATGGTTTGTGCATATATAACTCTTCTGATACACAATTTTAATAAAAATAATATGTAATAAAAAAGCCCGGCAATAAACCGGGCTTTTTTTGTTATCAACTCAATTAGTCGATTGGTGGTACATAGTTACCAGAAGCAATCGCATCTTTAATGCGGTCAGCTTCAGCCAATACTTGACCTAAAAGGTTTTTAACGTTTTCGAATGTTACAACCGGGCTTAATGTTGTCATTTTCAATGACTGTACATTACCAACTTTTGTTACACCGATATTTGCTTCACCACGAGCAAACAATTCATCTGCTACGTTTTGGTTTAAGCTATCGATCAACTCAGCTGGATAGCCTTGTGGTACAACACGGAACAATACCGAAGCAAATTGTGGTTCAACTAAAAGCTGTAAGCCTTCAGTTGCCTTGATGTAATCTGCAACTTCACGAGTAAGTTTTACACCATGATCAATCATTGAACCATATAGGTCTTCACCAAGTGATTCGATTGTCATCCACAATTTCAATGCATCAAAACGACGAGTCGTTTGTAATGACTTAGAAACAAGGTTTGGTACACCATGTTCTTCGTCATAAGCAGAGTTCAAATATTCAGCTTCGTAGTGCATAAAGCGATAGTTCGCTTCGTCTTTTAACAAGAATGCGCCACAGCTAATGCTTTGGAAATAGTGCTTATGGAAGTCGAGGGTAATCGAGTCAGACAACTCAATACCATCAAGCATTGCACGATAGTCTGTTGACAGAATTAGTGCACCGCCCCATGCCGCATCGATATGCATCCATGAACCATATTTATTGGTAATTTCACGGATTTTCTTCAATGGATCAATTGCACCAGCATCAGTTGTACCTGCTGTCGCAACGACACAAGCAACTACTTTGCCTTCTGATTGCAAATGTGCCATTGTTTTTTCAAGCGCATCTACATCCATCTGTGCATTTTCATTCACAGGAACAGTAACAACTGACTGGAAGCCCATGCCCATCATTGCCATGTTCTTTTGCACAGAGAAATGCGCATTTTCAGAACAAATGACTTTGACGTTTTTCATTGCATCAGCTGGAATACCATCGCGCTGTACAGACCACGGATTACCGTTTTCGTCTTTCCAGTTTTTCGAAATGCACCAGTCACGAGCAAGCAATACACCCATTAAGTTAGATTGAGTACCGCCAGAGGTGAAAACACCCGCCTGACCAGAACCATAACCTACTTTTTGGCGTAACCAATCAATGAGCTGAACTTCCATTAATGAACCGGCTGGGCTTTGATCCCATGAGTCCATAGACTGGTTAGTTGCATTGATAAGTACTTCCGCAATCTGGCTCATTACCATCGTTGGACAGTGTAAATGTGCTAATGAATGCGGATGATGTACTTTTAAGCTTTTATTTAAGAAAAGCTCAATCATACGTTGAAGTGATTCTTGTACACCCATACCTTCTTTTGAAGGTTGGAAAGAAATTGCTGAACGCAATTCTTTAATGCTACCGCCTGTGTACATTTTTTCGTTTTGCAACCATGCTGAAACGGCTTTTACCGCTTCGCCCATTGCTGACTCATAGTCAGCAATGGATTGTGCATCATTGCAGAGTAACGCTTTACGATGTTCTGCAAAATCCACCATACTTATGCGCCTCGTACTGCAACCAATGCTTCTGCAATTGCTTTCTTAAAGCGAGCAATTACCTCAACACACTCTTCTTGAGTGATGATAAGCGGGCAAAGTAAACGAATTACTGTACCGTTACGACCACCTTTTTCAAGCAATAGTTTATTGTTGAAACAAGCAGTTTGAATTGCAGCAGCTAATTGTGAATCCGCAGGAAGCGAACCAATACGGTCAGCTTGTTTACGCTCGTCAACAATCTCAACACCGATCATTAAACCGCGACCACGTACGTTACCGATACATGGGAATTCTTGAGCTAATTTTTTAAATTCAGCTTGTAGATAGTCACCACGTTCTTGCGCATTTTGAGCAAGATTTTGTTCAGTAATCGTTTTTAATACGACAAGGCCTGTACCCATAGCAAGTTGGTTACCACGGAAAGTACCCGTGTGACCTGCAGGCTGCCAAGCATCAAATTTACGTTTAATACCTAATACTGCAAGTGGTAAACCACCACCTACTGCTTTAGACATTACAACAACATCAGGTTCAATACCTGCATGTTCAAATGCAAACATTTTGCCTGAACGTGCAAAGCCAGCTTGAACTTCGTCTAAAATCAAAACGATGTTGTGCTTTTCAGTCACTTCACGGATTTTTTGCAACCATTTTACTGGAGCTGTAACTACGCCGCCTTCACCTTGAATCGCTTCAAGAATAACAGCAGCCGGTTTTGTTACACCGCTTTCAACATCTTCAATAAAGTTTTCGAAGTAGTAAGTTAAAGCGTCAACACCAGCTTCACCACCTAAACCAAGTGGGCAGCGGTATTCATGCGGATATGGCATGAATTGTACGCCTGGCATTAAACCGTTAACTGCATTTTTCGCACTTAAATTACCAGTCATAGCGAGTGCACCATGGGTCATACCATGATAACCGCCAGAGAAACTGATCACTGAACTACGGCCAGTGTAAGTCTTAGCAAGTTTAATTGCTGCTTCAGTTGCGTCTGCACCAGCAGGACCACAGAACTGCAAGCAATATTCTTCTTTACCACCAGGTAAATATGCTAACAATGCTTCAGTGAATGCATCTTTTAAAGGTGTGGTTAAGTCTAAAGTATGCAATGGCAAACCACTTGCCAATGTATCTTGAATACTTTGAATCACCGCAGGATGATTATGACCTAAAGCCAATGTACCTGCCCCAGCTAAACAATCAAGGTACTGTGTACCTTCAACATCAGTAACCCAGCATCCTTGTGCTTTCGCTATCGCTAACGGTAATTTACGTGGATAGCTACGAACATTTGATTCCATTTGACTTTGGCGAGTCAAATAATATTCGTTAGTAGCATTAGTGGCAGGGTTAACGGAAGTAACGCTCATATCGGATTACCATCTCTGATAGGGGTAGAAAGAAATAAGTCTGGTGACGATGGGTCCTTTGACTCGGTGCTTTATAGAACTAGTAAAGACACTTATTTTATATCTTGTAACTAGGAGCGCGATGATACCTAATTTTACAAGAAAAAAAACGTCTTTTATGTACTTTACTCATCTAATCTTATTGAAAAAATGTATCATCCCAATAGTTAAGATGAATTATCATCATACTATGTGACAACCTAAAGAAAATATTCTTTTTTTATATTACTTTGATTTTTTAAGTTACATTGAAACACTTTAATTTTAAGTGGTTATTTTTAGAAGAATTTATATTTACCAAAATTTAAAAAACCTGATCTAAATATTACAAATACGCCACAAAATCTGCAAAAGTTATGCACAAGTTATGTTTAACATTTCTTAATGAAAAAAATTAAATTCATATTAATTTTTAAAGGAAAAATTTATGCGTACTTTAGCTGTCTCAACCCTTCTTTTAGGTTCTCTCCTTAGCCCTTTGGTTTTTGCTCAGGATGATAATGCTCTGAACTATAATATTGTGAATGTACAAGCTGAAGCTTCTCGTCAAGTTTCTAATGATGAAATGCATGCAACTTTATATATTGAAAAAAGTAACAAACAACCAGCCGAGCTTTCAAATCAAATTAATCAACTGATGAATCAGGCACTTGCCGTTTCTCGTAAATATCAGCAAGTAAAAGTGGAAACTGGTGCTCAAAGCACTTACCCAATTTACGATAACGATAGTAATAAGCTAAAAGAATGGCGTGGTCGCGCTGAAATTCGTCTTGAAAGTAAAGACTTTAAAGCAGCAAGCCAGTTAATCAATGAATTGCAGCAAAGCTTCCAAACTCAATCCATTAATTTTACGGTTTCAGATGAGCAACGTAAAAAAGTTGAAAATGATTTGATGGTCGAAGCGTCCAAAAACTTTCAACAACGTGCTCAAATGTTGACTCAAGCATGGAATAAAAGCCAATACACGCTCGTTAACTTAAACTTAAACACTAACAACTATTTCCCGCAGCCTGTAATGCGTGCAAGCATGGCTAAGTTTGCTATGGCCGAAGCGGCTCCTGCTCAAGACATGGCGGCTGGTGAATCTAAAATTACTGTAAATGCAAACGGTTCAATTCAATTTAAATAATTTCTTGATCTAAAAAAGCCGCATGAAAGATGCGGCTTTTTTTATTACTGATCAAAATATTCAACTCAAATTTTGCAAAGAATCCCAAGCAGCTTTCGCCAAAATATCTTTATAAATTTTAGGGTTGGAAGAAACACGTTGTGATAACCATGCACGGCAGTAATTTTCTGTAGATCCAATCACTAATGAGAGTAATAGCTCATGAGGTATAGATTTTAAAAACTCAGAATCTGCATAATTTGAAATTTCGCTAAAGATCTTTTGATTTCTTAATTTATTTTTCTGAACAAGACGTTCTTGGTCTTCACCTTGCATCACATTAAAACGAGCAGATATTAAAAATTTAGCAAACTCTGGCTGTTCACTTACCCAATCAATGTAACTATGAATAAAAGCATATAAAACCTCTTGAAGGGATTCTGTGCCCTCCAGATAGTCATCTCTTCTTGCCGCTTGGTCATCTAAAGCTGCAAAGAATAGAGTCGCAACAATCCCTTCTTTATTTTTAAAGTGATGATAAATACCCCCTACACTGCTGTCAGATTTCGAACGAATCATTTCAATGCTTGTGGTTTCAATTCCATTTTCCAAGAAACAAGACAAGGCATCTAATAAAATTTGTCTTTTTAAAGCAGCCCTTCTGCTTGGATATAACCGTTCTAATAGCTCTTGTGCAGATTGCATTGTTTGTTCCCTAACCAGTTATCGGAGATATTCTGAATGACTTGACTCGCTTTTGTAAACAGAATTATATTCTTTAACAGAACAAAATTCTGTTTTTATTAATATGGAGCTTTAAACCATGGCAACTACTTTAGAACTTTGGAACAAAGTCTCTGCTTTTCCTAAGGGAAAATGGACTTTCTCACGCATGCTATGTTTAAAAGCACCTTATTTCGGCAGTATTTCACCGCTCTTTATCGAGTTAAAACCTAATTATTGTGAAATAGCGATTAAGAAAAAGCGTTCTGTTCTCAACCATATTGGAACAGTTCATGCGATTGCGATGTGTAATATGGCTGAGCTTGCAGGTGGCACAATGACAGAAGTTACTGTGCCTTCCACACATCGCTGGATTCCCAAAGGTATGACTGTCGAATATTTAAAAAAGGCAGAAACAGGCTTAATTGCAGTTGCAACGCCTGTAGAAAAAAATTATGACTGGGATAAAGCTGGAGAATATTTAGTGAATGTAGAAGTCTTTGATTCTCAGAAAGAGAAAGTCTTCCAAGCTACGATTACCATGTGGATTTCTAAAAAGAAGTAATAAAAAAAGCCCTGAACAGATCAGGGCTTTTTTATTTATTTTTTAAATGGTAAGGCATATTTCAAGATACGACCAACCACCTGACCAAACTGTTTGGTCAAACTTGCGTTGTTATAGTTCAGACCATATTTTTTACATACAGCTTCAACTTTTGGAGCCATTTGGCGATAACGGCGTGCCGGAACATCAGGATATAAATGATGCTCAATCTGATGGCTCAAATGTCCACTTAAGATATGTAGTGCTTCTGAACCTTTTAAGTTTGAAGAACCACGAATCTGGCGCATATACCAATGGCCACGGCTTTCGTCCTGTAAAACAGACTTTGGAAATACTTCTGCATCTTTAGTAAAGTGACCACAGAAAATAATCGTAAATGTCCAAATATTACGAAGGCCATTCGCAACCAGATTTCCCGTAAATACAGGTAAAGCTGCTGGGCCTGCAATTAATGGGAAAAAAACGTAATCTTTGAAGAGCTGAGTACCAATCTTTTTATTAACAGGTTTTAACTCTTCCAAGAATTTTGCCATGCTTTTACGTTTATAAAGGACACGTCCAATTTCAAGGTTCTGAATGGCTACGCCCCATTGGAACAATAAGCAAAATGGAATGCTATAAACCGGTTGAAGCAAGAAACCTGGTTTCCAACGTTGCTCTGGGAATAAGCGAAGCAAACCATAACCAATATCATCATCTATACCTTTAATGTTGGTATAAGTGTGATGTTTATAATTATGAGTTTGACGCCAGTTATCAGAAGTACCAACGGTATCCCATTCGTAAGTTTGACCATTAAATTTAGGATCGTTCATCCAGTCGTATTGGCCATGCATAACGTTATGACCAAGTTCCATGTTTTCCATAATTTTAGAAAAGCCTAACAGACCTGTTCCTAAAACCCATGCTGGTGGGAACCAACCTGCAAACAAACATGCTCGGCCTAAAAAGCTACTGTAACGAATTGCAGCATAGACACGGCGGATATATTTAGCATCTTTCTCACCTAAATCATCCAATACTTCTTGTTTGATCTGATCGAGCTCTTTTGCAAATGCGTCAAGTTCTGCAGGCGTCAAATCTCGATTTTTAGGATTTTTAAAATATTCGACTTTCACTGGCATATTCATAAGAGTTCTCTCTTAAAGATCAATAACTAGATCGGATTGTGCTGAGTTCACACAAATTTTGAGTAATTGGCTTGGCTCTGTATTTTCACTACCATTGAGTAAGTTACGAGTAAAACCTTGAGCTTTGCTACAAACACACTTATTACAAATTCCCATACGGCAGCCATGTGTTGGCTTAAGGCCTTCATGTTCAAGACTGACCAAAATTGATTGGCCTTTTGGAATTGCAATGACCTTATTAGACTGGGTTAATGTGACATTTACATAACCAACTTCAGCCGTACTATCTTGAGTTAAGCTAAAAGCTTCTGTTAATACAGCGGGCGCTTTTTCAAAAAGTTGTTCCACTGTCGAAACAAAACCTGAAGGCCCACAAGCATATACGGTGCTGTTTTCTAAATCGTCTACTAATGCCAAATGCTCTGCATTTAAACGCTCATCATTTGGTGTTTCTTGTGTATAAAAAATCTGATAACTAAAATTTGGAAATTGCTGTGCAACTTGTTCAAAATATTCAATAAAAGCTGCATCTGAGCGTTGCTTTACCCAATATAAAAGTTGTACTTGAACTTTATCTAACTGCTGACTCTGTTTAATTGCAGTGATTAAGCTCAACATTGGGGTAATACCACTACCCGCAGCCAGCATAATTAATTTTGGTGTTTTGATATTTTGTTGCATGTCACCATAAGGTTGACCAAGCTCAAAAACATCACCAATTTGGCTTTCAGTCATAAACCAGTTACTGACGATACCATCAGCCACTTTTTTAATCGTTAAACGTAAATGTTGTTCGTCAATTTGCGTCAAGCTATACGTACGTTCATAACGACGACCAGCAATTTCAACAATGACAGGATGATGTTGACCAGCAACACCTATTTTCACTAAACGGTTACATTTTAGTGTAAGACTCACCATGTCATGAGCGACAAATTCTTTTTTTACAATTTGAACAAGCCCATGTTTTACAGACCATAAAGGATTAACTTTTTGTAGCCAGAAGTTAGCCGTATCTCTATCAAAGATGGCTTGTGTCAATGAATTGAATAGAGAATTTCTCTTTTCGATTACTTGCATAGCTGGAGGCTCTGTCGCTCTTTTTTAATTATTATACACATGTATATATATTTGTATATACACCTGTACTTTTAATTACAATTTCACAAGTTCACCTTCTTAAGGCTATAATCCTGACAGTTTACAAATATATTGAACAGCATGACCCAATCTTCACTTTCTCAGAACCTGAATGACACGCCTCGACAACAAGATGTCATTGAAATTAAAACAGCTACGCGTTCTGTGGGAAGAAAAGCGACAATTACTAAAGAAGAACTTTTTCAGGCTGCTCTAAATCTGATTGGCCCACAAAAGAGTATTGCTTCATTAAGTTTACGTGAAGTAGCACGCGAAGCTGGCATTGCGCCAAATAGTTTCTATCGCCATTTTAAAGATATTGATGAGTTAGCGATTTCTTTAATTGACCGTGCTGGTATTGTCTTACGTAAAATTATTCGCCACGCTCGCCTACGCGCATCCTTACAAGAAAGTATTATTCGTAGTTCTGTCGATATTTTTCTTCAGCAGCTCGATGCTGATGAGGGTAACTTAAGTTTATTACTACGCGAAGGCTTTACAGGCTCTGCCTCTTATAAAGCCGCAGTTGAACGTCAATTAAACTTCTTTCAACAAGAGCTACAAGAAGATTTAATTCGGTTGGAGCGCTTAAATAACAATCACCTCTACCATCCTGAACTTGTTGCAAAAGCAATTACTCAACTTGTGTTTCACATGGGCGCAAAAGCGATTGACCTTCCTATTGAGCAAAGGTCAGAACTTGCCGAACAGACCATGATCATGATTCGAATGATTTTAGAGGGTGCACGTCATTTGGATGAAGCAAAAATTCGTTAAAATTATCTAAAGAATGGCTTGTTGATGAACAGGCCATTTTTACATCTAACTCCTCTATTTTCCAATAAAAATATAATTCATCGATTGAAGCGAATAGCTTGCGAGAGTATAAATAATTATTCCATTTGCTCTTTCTCCTATATTCCCAACGATCTCAGGGATCAACATGCAAAATTTGAATAATCGTCAAAGTCTGATTGCAAGCTACATTCTTATGGGCATCTTTTTGCTTTCGGTTATCCCATTACACCTATTAGCAAGTTTTTTTGCAGGCTTTCTTATTTATGAAATTATTATTAGCTTAAGCTCCGTTGTAGAACGTTATATTGATGGTCAAAGAGCCCGCATTTTTATTAGTATTTTATTAAGTATTGTCACTATTTCACTTATTGGTTTTTTCATTACGAGTCTGATTAGCTTTGTAGTTCATGATTTAAAAGGTGTTGGCATCCATAATATCAACAGCAAAGTCGATCAAACTCTACTACATTTACAAGCTGAAATTAGCAAATATCTTCCGGGCTATATTCCCGATAGCGTGACAGAACTAAAAGACGAAATCTTTGCGTTTATGAAAGATAACGTGACCATATTAAAAAATACCAGTTCCGATATTTTGCATAACTTCGTGACTATGGTTATGGGCCTCATTATCGGTATTTTGGTGGCTATACATGGTTTTCACCACCGTAGGCCCCAGCCTGTTTTTAAATCTCTTCTGATTCAACGCATTCAAAAATTATCAATTTCATTTAAAAACGTTGTTTTTGCACAAATAAAAATTTCAGCAATTAATACCCTGCTCTTTATTTTATTCGCTTTTATTTTGTTACCGCTTTGGGGAGTCCACCTTCCTTTTGCCAAAACTCTTACTATTTTGACCTTCATGTTTGGACTGATTCCAATTTTAGGTAATCTTATTTCCAACACATTAACGTTCATTGCCGCTCTTACTGTTTCACTCGGACTAGCAGGTGCAGCATTACTTTATCTCGTTCTCGTTCATAAACTTGAATATTTTATTAATGCTAAAATTATTGGGCATAAAATCAATGCAAATGCATGGGAGATTTTATTGGCAATGCTGGTATTTGAGTCAATTTTTGGCTTAGGCGGTTTAATCGCGGCTCCAATTTTTTATGCATATTTAAAATTAGAACTAAAAGATGCTGGTCTCATCTAATTCAAAATCGATCTATAAAAAAAGCGCCCTCTAGGCGCTTTTTTTACTTTGAGTTAATTATGGCTTAACCACAACTAATACTTGAATTGCTTCTGGTGTAACAGTTAAACCATCAAGCAAGCTCAAGCCTTCTTTTTGCAACTTTTGTAAGCGTTCAATTTCATCTTGACGAATACTTGGGTTGAACTGTTTTAGATAAGTTAAACGGTCAATTTCATATTGCCATTTATTACCATAGTGTTCTTTTGCTTGCTGCTGAAGCTGTGGCAAATCAACTTTCGCGATATCTAACGCTTGTTTATAACGTTCCTCAATGATATCACGGCGAGCTTTAACCACCTGACGACAGCTATTGCCATCTAAATGGTGTAAATATGGTTTTAAGATAGTCGGATCAATTTTCTCAGACAAATCTTGACCATTTTCGCTTAATAGCACACGAATTAATTGCTTAGGTAAGCTCGATGGTAGATTCAACGCCTTAGGCGCCACCACATCGACTTTAAACCACACTTCAATTAATACTGAACCCTGCTTTAACGCATTAGATTTGAGTACAGCAACATTGGTACTACCAAATGATTGTGTACGGATCATTTCCATTACACTTTCAATGAATGGATGTTCCAAAGTTAAATATTGAGCATCTTCACGAAGCTGTGCTTGATCGCGATAGAACGTTGCCGTCATGCCTTCTTCGTCTAACGCCAAACCTTGCACTTGCATCTGATCTGTTGGACGAATAATCACAGTACCGTTACTTTGCTCATCAAAGTCGATATTGGTTGATGACATGAAACGCTTCACAAACATTGGGAGCGTCGTATTGTCATCATAATCTTCTAAGGCCTGAACAATCTCTTGCGCCACGATTGGACGACATGAGTTATATTCAAGTAAACGATCTCGGCCTGCTTGAAGTTCCGCTTCTAAAGCTTGACGTTGAACATTCACTTCTTCAAGCAAATCTTCAAATGTTTGACCTTGGTCTGCAAGCAAACAGTCTTTTAATTCAACAATAAAGTTTTCTTGCAACGTTTGTGCTGTTGGCGAAATATTGCTGAAAATATTAAGTGCTTCGTTGTACCAACGGAACATACGCTCTTGAGCTGTTCCCACAAGATATGGCACATGAATCTGAATACGGTTTTCTTGACCAATACGGTCTAGACGCCCGATACGTTGCTCTAAAACATCAGGGTTAGCTGGTAGATCAAATAAAATTAGATCACTGGCGAATTGGAAATTACGGCCTTCCGAACCAATTTCCGAACACAGTAGAATTTGTGCACCATAGCTTTCTTCAGCAAAATAAGCAGCCGCTTGGTCACGTTCAAGTAAGCTCATGCCTTCATGGAACATGGCAGTACGGATGCCTGCATGCAAACGCAACACATTTTCTAAAGCTTCAACAACTGGCCCACTACGCGCAATTAAAAGCACTTTTTTATGCTTAAGATCTTTGCGCAGAACTTCCATTACCCATAGCACGCGTGGGTCATTTTGCATCCATGAACCATCAAGATGTGCTTCTTCAGGCCACATCTGCTCACGCAGTTTTCCATCTTTTGACCAATCTTCTGGTGCTGGTAATGGTGCTGGCTGACAATCACGCCCTGGGAAGCCTTGAATTGCTTCACGCGTATTACGGAATAAAATACGACCCGTACCGTGACGGTCTAATAATTCGTGAATTGCTCTAAAGCGCTGTTCAGGCTGGTCTTCAATACTATGCCCTAACAAGCCCTCTAAAGCAGATAAATGCTCAGGAGCTAAAGGTTGATCAGACATGAGCACTTCAGCAATTTTTGCAGTCTGCTGGTACTGAGTTTCTTCATCTAAGAAGCGCTCTAAACTGCTAAAACGCTGCGGATCAAGTAAACGTAAACGTGCGAAATGACTTTCCACACCAAGCTGTTCAGGTGTTGCAGTAAGCAACAATACCCCAGCCGTATTTTCAGCGAGCTCTTCAATTAAATCGTAGCGATCATTACCGCCTTCTTCTTCGCTCCACATCAAATGATGTGCTTCATCGACCACGAGCAAATCAAACCCAGCTTCGATGGCTTGCTCACGCAAATCATCATGGTCAACCATTAAATCAACGCTGGCAATAATGCATTGCTCAGTCAAGAACGGGTTAAGTTCTGGATCATGTTCTTTAATAGATGCGGTACGTGTTAAATCAAACAGAGAGAATTGCAAGTTAAAACGACGGCGCATTTCAATCATCCACTGATACTGTAGAGAATCAGGGACTAAAATAAGAATTCGTTCTGAGCGACCGGTTTTAAGCTGTTGGTGGATAATTAAGCCAGCTTCAATTGTTTTACCCAAGCCCACTTCATCGGCAAGTAAAACACGAGGTGCAAAACGCTTACCAACTTCGTGTGCGATATAAAGCTGATGTGGAATTAAACCAACACGCGCTCCAACCATGCCACGTAGAGGGCTATTCTGCATTTGTGCTTGCATAAGCATCGCTTCAATACGCAGGTCATACCACTCTTTATAATCAACCTGACTTGCAAGCAAACGATCTAGAGGTTTCGACAACTGAATTTGCGCACCGATACGTGTTTCATTCAGCGCTTTACGATCTTGTTCACCATTTTCTAATGTACGAACAACGTTGTAACGCAAAACGCCATGTCGGTCTTCAACAGATTCAACAATCCACTTCTTGCCTTCTTGATCTTGAACTTCATCATTTGTGTTAAAGATGATACGAGATAGTGGAGCGTTATTACGTGCATATACACGTGTCTCATCACTTTTGGGGAATAAAATGCTGACAGATCTTTCATCTACATCAATAAGTACACCTAAACCGAGCTCAGTCTCTGTGTCTGATAGCCAACGTTGACCAATAGCATACTGCTGCAATTTTTCCACCTTTCTCTCAAGTTCGCACTACATATTGTACGATGCAAATTAGCTTATTTTTGCATCTTTTTATGTAGTCTTTAAAGCAAAATTTTGAAGCAAAAACCAATTAAATGACTTTGCTACAAAAAATCACGCATTAAAATTTTTACATTAAAACGGTACAGGACAGTCAAAAGTTAATGTTTCTGCTGTGACAGGATGATTAAAACTTAACTGTTTGGCATGCAAACACAAACGCGGAACAAGTTGCTGCTCCGGTGTTGCATACAGCGTGTCACCTACAATTGGATGCCCAAGATATTGCATGTGTACACGGAGTTGATGGGATCGACCCGTAATTGGTGTTAATTTCACACGCGTTACAGGTTGTCCCTGAATCTGAAAATTTTCTAGAACCTGCCAATGGGTTAAAGCAGGCTTATTGTGAGAAGCATCGACAATATGTAAAGGTGGTCGACTTGGATCATAGATAACGGGAATATCTACAGTCCCCTCACCCTCTAAATGACCAGCAACTAGTGCTTCATATATTTTTGAAGTTTGACGGTCTTGGAATTGGCGTGCAATCGCACTTTGACCACGTTTGGATAAACCAAATACCAAAATACCTGAAGTGTCTCGATCTAGACGGTGAATGAGCAAAGTTTTAGGCTCAATCGCAACCAACCTTGTCAGAACGCTATCATGTAAATCACCCTTACCCGGAACACTCAAGATGTCCGAAGGTTTATGAATCACCATAAAATCATCATCACGATAGATCAGATGTTCACTTAGAAAATCACTCAAAGTTGTATTCCCAAGGTAAGATGAAAAACAAGCGGGCAATAATAAAAAGCTTACGTCCGAATTACAATGCCGTTCGGGTAAATTAACAGCATAATTTGCAAATATTATGGCGCACGTTGGGTCTATGGTGAGTCAATGCTTCAATAACTGCATAATATGTTGCATGGTAGGTGCTTGCATCACCTCTTCAGCACTCAGGCTTGCACCGTTCGCACGCCATAGGTCGACTAGATAATTCACAGCAGATTGATTTAATCCGTAGTTTCTTAAATCAATTTCAGGGTGAACTTCCATAGGATGTCGTCCAACCTGTTCAGCAATGGCCAATAAAATTCCTTTATCCGACAAGATATATTCAGACGGCGTACTTAAAGACCATAGGCGCATTAAGGTCTGTGTATTTAAATGTTTTATATGGTCAAAACTGATCTTTTCAACCCATTGAATATGCTGCTCTAGATTAGCCGCCAAGATCGCATCATTTACAATAGCTACATAATCGGTAATAGATAAAACAAGCTGCATGACTTGTTTAAACAGAGGTGACAAATCACCAGCCATCACAACTTGGGCTTTGCTATTTGATGACAGTCGCTGCCCCAACTGCAACATGGTTTGTTGAAGCTGAGATGTATCAATAAAAATAACTGGAATTTCGAGTGCCTGTGCTCTTTTACTTAGTAATTCTAAATGATCGGCTAATGGCTGGTGCGCCCAATCAGGTAAAACTTTAAGTTCATTTAGCCCAACTAATAGCAATATACTTTGCGCAGACTCAATTGACCAATTTGAAGTATTTGCTGCTAATTGGATTTTTCGAGGTAATGGATAAAACATCGTTCTCTACAAATATAAAAATGGTCCAAATTAAAAAGCCCGTTTTAAACGGGCTTTTTGCTTACTTCATTTCGGCGAATGTTTCTTTTGCAGCCTGAATCGTATATTCGATATCTTCATCAGAATGAGCAGATGAAATAAAGCCTGCTTCAAATGCTGACGGTGCCAAGTTTACCCCACGCTTTAGCATGCCATGGAAGAACTTTTTGAAAGCTTCAATATCACATGCCAACATAGAGTCGAAACTTGTAATGTCTTCTTGATCGGTAAAATACAATCCGAACATTGCCCCAGCTTGCTGAGTTTTAAATGGAATCCCCGCTTCATCAGCTGCTGCTTGTAAACCTGCAAGTAACTTTTCAAGTTGAGCTGATAAGTTGCTGTAAAAGTCTGGTTGACGCAAATGTTTGAACATCTCAATACCAGCACGCATAGCGAGTGGATTCCCAGATAAAGTACCTGCTTGGTATACGCCACCTAAAGGTGCGATACATTCCATGATTTCGCGTTTACCGCCAAATGCACCTACGGGTAAGCCAGCACCAATAATTTTACCTAAGGTCGTTAAGTCTGGCTTAACGTTATAAACTGATTGAGCGCCACCTAATGCAACACGGAAACCTGTCATGACTTCATCAATAATAAAGACAGATTTATATTCATCACACACATCACGAATGGCTTGTAAAAAACCGTCAATTGGTTTCACCATATTCATGTTACCTGCGACAGGTTCAATGATTACACCCGCAATTTCATGACCAAACTTAGCAAAGCACTCTTTTAATGCAGCAATATCGTTGTATGGAAGGGTTAAAGTGTGTTTAGCAAAGTCAACTGGAACACCTTTTGAAGTTGGTTCACCTTCACCTAAAGTGAGTAAGCCCGAACCTGCTTTTACTAACAGCGAGTCAGAATGCCCATGGTAGCAACCTTCAAACTTCACAATTTTGTCACGGCCAGTATAACCACGCGCTAAACGAATAGCCGTCATGGTCGCTTCTGTACCAGAGTTCGTCATACGTACCAATTCAATTGATGGCATGATTTCACAGATAATATCTGCCAACGTTGTTTCGTGTACGGTCGGTGCACCAAAACTTAAACCATCTTCTGCGGCTGTTTGTACTGCTTTAATAATTTCTGGATGAGCATGGCCCAAAATCATTGGTCCCCACGAACCAACATAGTCAACATAGCGCTTACCATCAACATCCCACAAATATGCACCTTTCGCTTTCTCGATGAAAACAGGTGTTCCTCCAACGCCATTAAAGGCACGTACCGGAGAGTTCACACCACCTGGAATGTGTTTACTGGCTTGTTTAAATAACTGTTCTTGCTTTGGAGATAAACTCATGGAAATGCTCGTCTTAAATATCTAAAAAATAATTTTGAAAGCTTAAGAAAATAATTGTGCCCACGCCTGTACACGGGCAGGAATTTCAGCAGTTGATCGGCCTAATATATCACTAATGACGGCACACAGGTCAGCCCCAGCCTCAATCACAGGTTTTGAGTTTTCAACAGTTAAGCCGCCAATAGCACAAATCGGTAGATCATATTGAGCTGCTGCCTGCTTAATCACTTCAATACCCACATTACCTGCTTCAGGTTTTGTAGAGGTCGCATAGACAGCACCAAATGCAATATAAGTTGTACCATCTGCAATCGCCTTTTGGGCAAGCTCTAGAGAGTTCAAGCAAGTACGACCGATAATGACATTTTGTGGTAACTGAGATTTTGCATCTGTAATTTCACCGTCACTTTGCCCTAAATGCACACCTAAACCAAACTGAGCAGCCAGTTCTAGGTCATCATTAATCACAAAAGGAACCTGATATTTTTCACACAATAGTTTGATTTGCCCAACTTCAGCAGGTTGGTTGGCTTTTTCTATTTTTTTACGGCGGTACTGTAAAATTGCGACCTGACGAGTTGCGAGCGCGGCATCTAGTTTTTCTAATAATAATTGGATTGGGTCATCATTGGTAATCAGATATAAACCGCGCATACTCTACTCTTGCTTTAAAAAACTTCGCTAGTATAACGGATTTATAGGTCATCATAAGTACCGATTGATATGGGCTTACCAGTACCAATCGGTCTATTAAGAATAGAAATAAAAATTAACTTGGAATCTTATCGTGTTTACGATCAATCAAACTCAAACGACCACGTGCAACATCAGATAACATGCGCCAATCAGAAATAAAGCTATAGAAAGGTTGTTTAAAACTCGCAGGTTTATTTTTTTCAAACACAAAATGTCCAACCCAAGCGTTTGCGTAACCCGCTACCAAACCATAGAGTACATATTTGGCTTGTTTTTTACGAATGGCTTTTGAAAAAAAGTATATGCCAATACTGCTACCCACCACATGTAAGCGTCTGCTCATGATGTTACGGTGTTCAGTTAAGTAAAAACGATAAAATTCCTGATAGTTTTTAATTGGCAACTCAAACTCTGGCTGAGCTTCATGGTTAAAGTTTATGGGTGCATTCACGATCATCTTCCTGATTTTTATTTGATCAAAACATCACCTGATTGTACACCGAAATAAAAGCATAGCGTCATATGTTTGATTGTAACTTTCTCTATCAAAACCATTACTTTTAGTACTAAGCTATTATACTCATTCAAGATAGTTTAAATAACTGATTCAGGGAGATACATTATGGTTGAAGTTGAGCTTAAGTTTCAGTTACCTGAATCGAAGAAAAAATCTGTTCAACAATACTTAAAAAAGCATAAAGCACAGCAGATTCATCTACAGGCAAAATATTACGACACCCCCGATCGATTACTCGCAAAAAATGGCATGGCGCTACGTTTGCGTAAAGAAAATGATCTTTGGGTCCAAACCTTTAAAGCTGCTGGTCAAAGCCATTTACACCGCGTTGAAGAAGAAGTTTTTTTAGGCAAATGTGTCCAAGAACCTGATTTAAACCTTGAGTTATATCAAGACAATAAAGTAGTGACTGATTTACTTAATACAGCCCTAGGCAAAGAAGCTAAAAAATTAAGTTTGCAATTTGAAACGGATGTACAGCGTACTTATCATGTGTTTGAAGCAGACAATACAGCGATTGAAGTTTGCCTTGATGACGGTGTCGTAAAAACTGCAACTGCTCAAAGCATAATTTGCGAAGTTGAATTTGAACTTAAACAAGGCGCAGTTAAAACACTTATTCAGTTTGCACAGCAATGGATTAATCGTTATACCCTTTGGCTCGATGTAAGAAGTAAAGCCGAGCGTGGTAATTTATTAGCGCTGGGGCAAGCGGCTTCACCCGCTGTTCATGCCAAAGCGCTAACATTAAATAAAGATATTACTGCTGAACAGGCCCTCAAAAAGATTGTAGAAAACTGTTTAGGACAATTTTTACCAAATATGGCTGCAATTGCCGATGGCATTGCCGAAGCTGAACATATTCATCAGGCACGTGTAAGTTTGCGCCGTTTACGTAGCGCACTTAAACATTTTTCTAGCTGGTCAAACGAGGTAAATCCTCTTTGGGAAGAACAAATTGCTGAGCTTTTCCGCCAGCTTGGAGACACTCGTGATGAAGATGCTATTCGCACCGAGGTGTTACCAATCATTAAGCAACATGGCTCACCTGAGCTTTTACTACCCGTTTCGGCACAGCCATTAAAAGAGCTCTCAATACTCTTTACATCTTCGGACACGATTAAACTATTACTCGATTTATTAGCATTTGCGTATTCAGAAGAAGATTCAAAGAACAAAAGAGGTGGGTTAAAAAAACATATTAAAAAGAGTTTAGATAAGCTACATCATAAAGTGATCAGCAATGCTGAACATTTCTCTGAGCTTGAAGTCACCCAGCAGCATAAAATACGCAAGACAGCTAAGCAGTTACGTTATTGTGTTGAGTTTATTTCAAGTCTTTATTCTGACCAAAAAGTACAGCAATATTTAAAACAGCTACAACCTGTACAAAATACTTTAGGTCAATATAACGATTTGTTTATTGCTGAAGGTATTTTCAATAAAGCTGTAGAAAATGACTCGTCTTTCTGGTTTGCACTAGGATGGGTAAAAGCCAAACAGCCTCACTTACAAAAGCGGTCCGCCAAAGCTTTACAAACTTTTAGTCAGGCTGAAACGTTCTGGTAATTTATAAAAAGTCGCTGTAAACGTGCAGCGACTTTTTATCGGTACTTACCAAATACTTTCCATACACCGTTATCTGCTAACGGGTCATTATAGCTATCACTACGTTGCTTTCTTGGCTTATCACGGGCATCGACTAATTTAAAATGCGGCTCAACCCCTAACACAATACCATTGGTATAAAAACGTGAACGGGTATATTCACTTTGGCCATGTTGGAATACATAGGTTCTTAAGTCGATAAATTCACGATGAGCCACCAGTGCAGCAGTATCGTCACTCTGCAACCATTCTTGCATTGTAAAAATCTGATCTGTTTCGAACTGCCCACATTTTTCAATAAGACTTGCAACGCCGCGGAAAGTTTTAGACTCTTTCGCACGTGTTTTATTAATCCGAATTCGGTCTACATGAAAAAAGAACAAGGGTAAATTTAAATGACTTGGCAAATGAATGGCATCTGGTAATTCATCTTCCATAAAAGGCTGAAAAAGTTCTTGTGCCCTTTCAATTAAACTTTGCCATTGTTGGTAATAGATTTCGACTTCTTGTTGTAAACCATAATAGATCGGCAGCCCTTCCACATGTTCTAAATATTGAGGCGGGAAAATATGCTGTCGTAATAAAGCGATATCCGTTTTTAAACTTTGAATAGCAATTGCATCTTGCATATTAAACCTCCCGATACTTAGGCTATTTACAGACTAAGGCAAAGGTTTTGTTTCCGCAAGGCTTTGCCTATAATAAGCAGCTCTATTTTTGCGGGAATAAGTCATGTCTCAAAAGATCAATGCAACAGATGTTACTGAAGAAGAAGCTTTAAATGCGGTTTTCTTTGAGCGTGCGGATGAATTTATCAAACAAGCGAATGATTTTTGTCGCCCGCCAAAAGGTGAAAAACCAGACCCAGCTGAGCTGCGTGGTCAAGTGAGTGCAGCAATGTTGTTTGCTAGCGCCCGTTTTAACACATGGGTAGCAGCAAATAATTTTAAAGATGGCGATGAAATGCGTGATGCTAAAGATCAAGTCATGTCTTATCTTGTGCAACAATTTCAAATGATGCTTGAAGATAACTTTGATGAGTACTGTGAACAGTTCGAAAATTATTTACGTTTCCGTAAAAATGAAGATTTTCATGCGCATAAACATGATCATTAATATGATTTAAATACCCAAATAAAAAGCCACAATTGAGTGGCTTTTTATTTAAAAGAAGACTTTATTTTTTTGCTGCCTGACCATATTGATCAGCCATTACCTCAACTAAATGTTCAGGTTTAATATATTTTTTAATTGCTGCATTTACATCAGCAACAGTCAGTTTAGTCAGATTTTGATCGTGTTTTACACGGTCTTGTAATGTTTTACCTGACTCAAGCTGGAGATTTAACATGCCATGAATATTACGTTCATCTTCTAATGCCGTAACACGTTTTTTCATGATATCTGCTTTTGCAGCTTCAAGCTCTTGCTCTGTCACACCATTTTTCAACAAGTCATTCAACACTTTATGTATTGAGGCAGAAACCTGCGCTGAGCGACCCGAAGTATAATTAGCGCTAATGCTTAAGGCCCCAACATTCGTATCACGATCAAGTTGCAACCCACTTCCAAAACCATACACTAATGCATTTTTCTCACGAAGCTCTTGAGCCAAACGTGATGAAATTTGAGACTCACCTAAAATATAGTTAAGCAAAATGAGAGCAGATGCATCTGGATGGTTTTTCCCAACTGGCAGTGAAAGCACGCTTTGGTAGCTACCAAATTCGCGCTGCTCAGATAAAACATGAACTTGCTGAGCTGGAAAATCGACATGATTAATCAAGATTTTTTGATAAGGCTGTTTACCATTCCAACGACCAAATTCCTGATTAAGTAATTTCTGCATTTTTTTCGCATCAAACTTGCCCGTAATCGCGATTTGAGCATGGTTCATTGCAAAGAAATGCTCGTACAATTCTTTCACTTGTTCTTGAGTGGCATTTTTCAATTGCTGTTTTGCCAGTTCAGGTTCAAAGTGATAACGCAAATCGCCCGGTTGATACTCTTCAAGCAAACGTGAAAGTGTTAAGCCCGCTACTACATCTGGCTCGGTATAAGGACGATCAAGGCTTGATAAACTTTGCGATTTAATTAAATCAAATTGAGATTGCTCAAATTTCGGATTTTTCATCACATCAAGAACAAACTCGAAAAATTCATCAAATTTTTCTGATTTAGACTGAATATTAATGGTCATGCCATTGCCGTCAGCACTTGCATAAGCCGCGCCGCCCGCATCAATCGATTTATCGGCAATATCCTGCAAACTGTATTTATCGGAACCACGCAGCAACAAATATGAAGTTAAATCGACTACCGTACCTTTATTAAATAAAGATTTCTCTGTTCCGAAATCCATCGTAATTGTGGCATAAGTACGATCATCACGTGTTTCAACTGGGAATAGAGCATACTTCATTCCATTTTTCAGCTTTCCACGAATAATCTTTTTCTCATTACTTTCTACATACTGTTTTGAAGTTTTTAAAAACTCAGTAACTTCTTGTTGATAAGCTTTCGGGTCTTTTAAAGGTTCTGCCTTTGCTTCTACCTGATCTAAGGTTTTAGGCGCATCTTTTGAGTTTTGTTGTTGAGCTTTTTTCTGATCTTCAGGTGTTGGCAAAATATCACCGTCAATACGATGCTCAGCAACAAGGAACTGTTTTAAAGTTTGATTCACATCATCTAGCTTAACGTTTTTTACCGAATCAAGGTCTTTAAAATATTGATCCCATTGCCCACCAGCGACCGTGTAATCACTCAAACGTGAACCAAGTGCTACCGCATCTTTAGTGATTAAGTCGCCTTGAGTTTTCATTAAACTCTTAACACGATTTAATTCCACTTCAGTAAAAGGCTTTCCTTTTTCAATACCCGCTAGCAAAGAGCTTTCAACTTTTTTAGGGTCATTACTTGGTGCATAAATAGCGCCTAGAAACACCACATTAAAATCTTGGTCTAACCACGTACTCGCATCAACATTTGTGGTAATACCAGTTTCAACCATGTTCTGATATAGATGACCACTTGGTTGCATGGTATATAACAAAGGAGCTAACGCTAGTGTCGGCTGAATTTTGGTGTTTTTTCCATTCATATAGATATGGAACTTCGCCAGATCGCTCCCCTTTTTCACCACAAACTGACGATTTTTTATTTTTGTAGAATCGAGTACAGGAATCTGTACAGCCTTAGGAACATCACGCGCCGCGATTGGACTAAAATATTGATCAATTGTTTTTAAGACATCTGTTTTATCGAATTTACCCGAAACAACCATGACGGCATTATTCGGTGCATACCAACTACGATAAAAACGGTCTAGCTCAGGCATTTTAATAGATTTAAGCTCAGGTAAATCACCAATCGGTAAACGACCTAAATATTGATTGCCATAAGCCGATTTCCACATTTGATCCATCAGGACAGCAAAAGGCTGATCCATACGAACTTCACGTTCACGCTTTACGATTTCAATTTCGGAAGGAACAAACTTTTCTTGTAGAACCAATTTATCCATACGTTCAGATTCAAGATACAACACTTCATTGAGTGCAGTCTTTTCTGGACGAACGATATTGGTATACTTGGTCGAATAATAATCTGTGCTTGCGTTCGTCATCAACGTATATTGATCTAAACGACGCTGGAATTCTTCCCCTTTAACATTTTTTGTCCCCTTAAAAGCCAAGTGCTCAAGCAAATGAGCTAAGCCGCTTTTGCCTTGCGGATCATTTAATGAACCTGTTAAATAAATGGTATTAATAAAGATTTTATTTTCTTTGTCATTCGGTGCAAGTACAATCCGAAAACCGTTATCTAATTTATATTCCTCAATATTTTGCTTGCTTTTTACTAGTGTGGTTTGTGCCCAAGACGCAGCACTTAAACTAAGAATACATAGGGAGAGAGTCAGTTGTTTAAACTGCATAAACATATAAATACCAATTAATTTGAATAATAAAAAATCAATAGTTGTGGGACTATAGTAGGAAATTTAAGCTGACATTAATAGTAAAGTTTTGAAAAAAAAGCCGTTTATTTAAACGGCCTTATATTTTAAAGAAAAATTTCAGCTTGCATATAAAGTTTCCCATATCCTGAAATTTCAATACGTTCTTCAGACAGAACATTGCAATATAAAATGCCTCCGCGGCTAGAAGCCTGATAAGCCACAATATTATTTTTTCCAAGCTTTTCTGCCCATAACGGTGCTATAGCAGTATGAATTGAACCTGTTACGGGGTCTTCATCAATACCCGCGACAGGTGCAAAATAGCGAGAGACACAATCATATTGCTGGTCGGCTTTTGATGTTATTGCAACATCCACATCATTTGCTGTAACAGCAGTACGTAACTTACCTAATTTTTTTAGCAAATTCATGTCGGGCTGTTCATTTAATACATCTTGAACTGACTCATATTCAATGACATAAGCGTAAGGATTTTGATAAACCGCTTTAAAAGGTTTGCTTAAAGCTTGACGTAAAATAGCCGGATAATCTTCAACTTGATGAGCTTTACAAATTGGAAAATTCATTCTAATTTTGCCGTCTTCATCTTGATGAACTATAAAAAGTCCTAAATTTCGTACATGAAAATTAATCGTCTTTTTCTTGGTAAAATCTTTAAATATTACAAAAGCACTAGCAAGAGTGGCATGCCCACAAAAATCAGCTTCAACTGTTGGAGTAAACCAACGGATTTCATAATTTTCAGAGTCTATGATTTTGACAAAAGCAGTTTCAGACAAGTTATTTTCAAATGCTATCTTCTGCATTAAATCTGCATCTAGCCATTCTTTTTCAACAACCACAGCGGCGGGATTTCCACGAAATAACTCTTTTGTAAAAGCATCGACTTGATACATTTTCATGATATTCAACTCTTTTAAATTAACTCATTGTCTTCAATTTTTTTAAATATAAACAGACACAGATTTTTAAAAATTAGCATTACAGCCATTATTCACACATAAAAAAACGACCCAATCCCATAAGATTGAGTCGTCTCTTACAGTTTATTAATGATGTGTTAATTCAATTTCATCTTCACTGTTTAATATTTCTTTATCTGTCTGGCCCATAAATTGACTGGTAACAACACCCGCAGTCATTGAACCATTTACATTTAGCGCAGTACGTCCCATATCAATTAATGGTTCAATTGAAATAAGAAGCGCAACCAAAGTTACAGGTAAGCCCATTGCAGGAAGTACGATCAGTGCAGCGAAAGTTGCACCACCGCCAACACCAGCCACACCAATTGAACTTAAAGTCACAATACCGACTAACGATGCAATCCACATTGGATCTAGCGTGTTAATTCCCATCGTTGGCGCGACCATTACCGCTAGCATTGCTGGATATAAACCAGCACAACCATTTTGACCAATTGTCGCACCAAAAGAAGCAGAGAAACTTGCTATAGATTCAGGAATACCTAAACGACGAGTTTGTGCTTCAATGCTCAGTGGAATGCTGGCAGCACTTGAACGGCTGGTAAATGCAAACGTTAAAACTGGAGCAACTTTCTTAAAGAATTTAAGTGGAGAAACACCTGTAAGCGTCAAAATAATGGCATGTACGACAAACATAATCGCCAAGCCTAAATAAGACGCCACCAAGAAACCGCCTAAGTTTAAGATATCTGCTACGTTAGAACTTGCCACAACTTTAGTCATGAGCGCAAAAACACCATAAGGAGTAAGCGTCATCACTAAACGAACAAGCTTCATTACCCAAGACTGTAAAGTCTGGATTGCAATTAAAATACGCTGACCTTTTTCTTCATCATCTTTCATTAGGTTAAGTGCTGCTATACCTAAGAACACGGCAAAGATAACCACACTAATAATTGAAGTTGGGTTGGCACCAGTTAATTCAGCAAATGGATTACTTGGAATAAAGGAAAGAATAAATTGCGGCACACTTAAATCGGTAACTTTGCCTACATAATCTGTATTAATGGCAGTTAAGCGCGCAGTTTCAGCAGCACCTTGCACCAAGCCTTTTGCCGTTAAGCCAAACAGGTTAGTAACAAATACCCCTACGAGTGCAGCAATCAGCGTTGTAAATAGTAAAGTACCAATCGTGTAAAAACTGATTTTGCCTAAAGACGATGCTTGGTGTAATTTTGCAACCGCTCCCAAAATAGACACAAATACCAAAGGCATGACGACCATTTGTAAAAGTTTTACATAGCCATTTCCAACGATATTAAACCAGCTAATAGATTCAGCAAGAATCGGATGGCCACCGCCATAAATCAAATGTAGTCCTAAGCCAAACACCACACCTAGAATTAAGCCAGCCAGAACTTTTTTGGATAAGCTCCAGTCCGTTTTACGTGTTTGGGCGAGTAAAAATATTAACCCGACAAAAACCACAATATTGATGATTAAGGGTATATTCATTCCCAAACTCCAAATTATTGCTTGTGTCATCTTTCAAGGGGGCATATTTGACCATAGCCGGCCTATATAAACTACCCTTTTCAACAATTTTATAGCATCAAGATGATTACAAACCTGCGTGAGAATATAAAATGACTTTTAAATACATATATATCACTTTTAATTTATAAATTACGTAAGATATTTATGTATAAAAATCAGCCTCTACCTAAGCAACCTTTAATTCAAATTGTTGCTCAATAAAATAAATAAATTGCTTTAAATTGGTTCCCCATGTTTCTGGTAACTGGGCAACTAAATATGTAGTGAAAAAAGCAGATTCCGTATTTAGGCCAAAACAATTGACGGACACTTTATCCGCAACTTTTGCCAGATAAGACTTAGGTAATAAAGCAAAACCAACACCCAATTCTACACAACTCACAATACCGTCCAGACTCCCCATTTCCATAATTTGCGAAGGTGGAATACTAAAGTCATTCAAGAAAAGCTCTATTGCATGTCGATATGAACAACCTTGCCGAAATGCTATAAACCTTGTTTTTGCAAGAGTTGCCATGTCTGGAAAGCTCTCTTGTTGCTTAGGGCAAACCAGAACCAGCTCTTCATGCCACACTGGAAAACTATATAACTCAGGAATGGAATGTTTAGATGCCACAAAAGCACAGTCCAATTCACCCTGATGTACAGCATTTAATAAATAACGTGTCGGATGAGTTTGGAGCTCAATGGGTAAGGTAGGATATTGCTGCATACATTGATTGAGTAACTGTGGCAAACGTATCGCAGCAGTGGTCTCCATACTTCCAAGTCGGATTGATTCAGCAGGATCAATTCCACCCTCTTGAAAGATTCTTTTAGCTTTATGGTGTAGTGCAAGCATTTGAACGGCATAACTATGTAGCTGTTGTCCTGCATTGGTTAGCGTCACTGGGTTATGGCGATTTAATAAAATCACCCCCAACTCTTCTTCAAGTTTTTTTATATGGCTCGTGATATTCGATTGAACGGTATACATTTTTTGTGCAGCCAATGAAAAACTTCCACTCTCTGCGACCGCTAAGAAAAACTCTAGTGACTTTAATAACATTACACTATCTCAAAACAAGATAACTATCATCTTATTAAATCATTTTTAATGATCACAAAACTAGCTTTTAATAATAAAAAAATTGAGAGTCTTCTCATGTTTACGTTTTATCGAATGAGCTTACTTGTCTTTTTGGCAACTTGTTTGGGTATTGGAGTGTTCAGATTTTCCTATACTGCACTCATGCCCATCATGATTGAGCAATATCACTGGAACCATGATTTTGCCAGCTTCTTAGGGAGTGCAAATTTATTGGGATATCTCATTGGTGCCTTATTGGCGTTATTGAGTATTAAAGAAAAGTACATCCCATCCATGATCGTACTCTCAACTATTGCCGGTAGCCTCAGCCTACTATGCTGCTCATTCATGGATATGCCTCTGGCATGGTTCATTTTCTGGCGTACGGTTTCTGGTATTGCTGGCGGCTTACTTATGATTTTAGCTCCGAGCTTTGCCATGAAATACATTCCCACCACGCAAAGATTAAAAGTTAATTTTTTAGGATTTAGCGGGATTGGCGTGGGTGTGTTATCTGCCACCATTATTATTCCTGTACTTAAAAATATACCTGTGCATTATGTTTGGGATATTTTTGCGGGCATCTCCATATTAGGAAGCGTACTGCTTTATCAATTATTAAGTCGTAATAATGCTCAGATGATTAAGCCGCAATCTACAAACCTGCAAGCCTCACAAAAATCACGTTTAGGTCTTATCATTATTATTGCGTATATGTGCAGTGCCTTTGCTTATATTCCTCACTCTCTATTCTGGATGGATTATTTATCTGGAACTTTGCATTTTTCATTAGAACAAAGGAATTTATTTTGGGTTCTCTATGGAGCAGGAAGCTGCATTGGTGCATTTGTCGCTTATTGCTTAAGCAGAATAATAGGATATTTACACACCATTAAATGGTTATATGCCATTTATTGTCTAGCTGTTGTTTTACCTTTCTTTTCCCAGACCACTTCTTTACTCGCTTTATCTTCCCTTCTTACAGGATTACTTACTCCCGCAACGGTGTTTATTAGCTCTTATAGTCTGCTACAGATTTATGAACAGCGTTATCAAAAGCTATGGAGTCTGGCCACGATTGGGTTTGCTAGCACTCAGCTTTTAGGTGGTGTTGTCATTAGTACTTTGCATCATTTGCATTGGTCTTATGCACATCTCTTTCTTCTGGGTGGAATCGTTCTACTCTTTGCAGTTTGCCTTTTACTTCCTGTACGTCCTACTTACATCTCAACTCTCGGAGAAACCGAATCATGAAATCTCTGTTCTTCCCCCTATTTTTAATTGCCTTTGTTCTGATTATTCAGGCCCTAGATCAGAGTTATCAAAAGAAAGTCGGCATCACGAAGACCACTAAGCACCCTGAATTTTTGCAATAAAAAAAGCCCTCAACCGAGGGCTTTTTTATAGAAGATTACTCTCCCATGTGCTTAATAATCGCATCACCAAATTCAGAACAACGTAACAAGGTTGCACCCGGCATTAAACGCTCAAAATCGTAAGTTACGGTTTTAGCGGCAATCGCTCCTGAAATTCCTTTAATGATCAGATCAGCAGCTTCTGTCCAGCCCATATCACGTAGCATCATTTCTGCAGACAAAATGATAGAACCTGGGTTTACTTTATCTTGACCAGCATATTTAGGCGCAGTGCCGTGAGTTGCTTCATAAACTGCAATTGCACCACCAATATTTGCACCCGGTGCAATACCAATGCCGCCTACTTCTGCTGCGAGCGCATCGGAAATATAGTCACCATTTAAATTAAGCGTTGCAATAACAGAGTAATCAGCTGGACGCATTAAAATTTGTTGTAAAAACGCATCTGCAATCACATCTTTAATGATGATGTCTTTACCAGTTCTTGGGTTTTTAATTTTAACCCATGGGCCGCCATCAATCAGTTCTCCACCAAAACGATCTAGAGCCAGCTCATAGCCCCACTCTTTGAACGCCCCTTCGGTGTATTTCATGATATTACCCTTGTGAACAAGCGTCACCGAAGGTTTATCATTTTCGATTGCAAACTGAATGGCTTTGCGTACTAAACGCTGTGAACCTTCTTTCGATACAGGTTTAATTCCAATACCACAGCCTTCTGGGAAACGGATTTTTGTCACACCCATTTCTTCTTGAAGGAATCTAATGACTTTCTTAGCCTCTTCAGAATCGGCTTTCCATTCAATCCCTGCATAGATATCTTCCGAATTCTCACGGAAGATGACCATGTCTGTTAATTCTGGGTGTTGAACTGGTGAAGGTACGCCTTCAAACCAACGCACTGGACGTACGCAAACATATAAATCTAATTCTTGGCGTAAGGCAACATTTAATGATCGAATACCGCCACCCACTGGTGTCGTTAAAGGACCTTTGATTGAGACAACGAACTCACGAAGTGCTTCAAAAGTTTCTTCTGGCATATAGCTGCCATAAATTTTATTGGCTTTTTCACCGCAATACACTTCCATCCATTCGATTGAGCGCTTGCCACCGTAAGCTTTTAAAATAGCAGCATCTACGACTGCTTTCATGGTTGGTGTAATATCCACACCAATACCATCACCCTCAATGAAAGGAATAATTGGATGATTTGGTACATTCAGTGACAGGTCTGCATTTACTTTAATTTTGTCGCCATCTGCAGGAACCACGATCTTCTGATAACCCATTATGTGAATTCTCCCTTTTATAATACTTAATTAACTAAAAATAATTATCGATACACAATACTTTCAACTCTTCTTAACGCATAATAGCTTAATTGAAATTAATCATTTTTGGGATTTATATGAGAAATAATAAGATTTCTCACTTAAATAAACCTCAATGTTTTCTCTAGTTATTTGAAAGAAGAAGTCATTTTTTATGAAAATTGTCATTCTCAACAAACCATATGACGTTCTCTCCCAGTTTCGTAAAGACGAAGCGCATATGACCGTCTCTGACTTTGTTGATGACCCGACTTTGCGTTTGGCAGGCCGTCTTGATATGGACTCTGAGGGTTTAGTTTTTTTAACTGATCATGGTGGTTTGAATCAGTTCATTACTAACCCTGCAAATAAAAAATACAAAACGTATTTAGTTCAAGTTGATGGCGATGTAACTGAAGAAGCGCTTGAGCAGCTTCGTAAAGGTGTAGAACTTAACGATGGTATGACGCTTCCTGCGACAGCCATTAAAGTCAGTGAACCTGAATGGTTATGGGAACGTAACCCGCCTGTACGTTTTCGTGCAAATATTCCAACATCTTGGATCGAAATTTCAATTTGCGAAGGCCGTAACCGTCAGGTTCGTCGTATGACTTCTGCGGTAGGTTTTCCAACTTTACGTTTAATTCGTACTAAAATTGGTTCAATTGATTTAGTTCAACTCGGTTTAAAACCTGGTGATGTTAAAGAAATTGAGCCTTTGCTTTACCCTGACTTTAAAGATGTTCCAGCTGAAGAACCTTATCGTTCACGTTCATATGTGAAAAAACCAGGTGGTACAGGCGGCAAACCAATGGTTCGCAAGAATAAAGACGGTTCTACGAAGAAGTCTGGTACAAAACGTATTTGGCAGATGGATGAAGGTGAAAAACCACGTCGTAAAACCAATGGTACAACTCGTCCAAATGCTAAAGCACCACGTGGTCGTGGCCGTAATGATCGATAAGATGTAAATTTTCAAAGCTCACCTAGGTGGGCTTTTTTAATGCCTTTTATTTTTCTAAAAATAAAAAAGCCGGTGCATATGCACCGGCCCTTAAGCTATTTACTAACGAATTAAGCATTAACAGTTGCAAGAACTGCATTGAATGTAGCACTTGGACGCATTACTGCATCTACTTTTGCTTTATCAATTGCATAGTAACCACCGATGTCAGCTGGTTTACCTTGTACTTGAGCAAGTTCAGCAACAATCTTCGGTTCTTCTTGAGCTAAAGTTTTTGCCAGTGAAGCAAATTTAGCTTTTAACTCAGCATCTTCGTCCTGTGCAGCAAGTGCTTCAGCCCAGTAAAGTGACAAGTAGAAATGGCTACCACGGTTATCAATCTCACCCGTACGGCGCGATGGAGACTTATCATTATCAAGTAACTTGTCAGTTGCTTCATCAAGCGTCTTCGCAAGTAACTTAGCACGAGCATTATTTTCTTTAATACCCATTTCTTCTAAAGAAGCTGCTAAAGCAAGGAACTCACCAAGCGAATCCCAACGCAAGTGGTTTTCTTCAACAAGTTGCTGTACGTGTTTTGGCGCTGAACCACCCGCACCCGTCTCGTACATACCACCGCCCGCCATAAGCGGAACGATAGACAACATTTTCGCAGAAGTACCAAGTTCCATAATTGGGAACAAGTCAGTTAAGTAGTCACGTAAGATGTTACCAGTCACAGAAATAGTATCTAGACCACGTACTACACGCTCAAGTGTGTAACGCATTGCACGAACTTGAGACATGATCTCAATATCCAAGCCATTCGTATCATGATCTTTTAAATACTTTTGTACTTTCTTGATCAATTCATTTTCGTGTGGACGGTATGGGTCAAGCCAGAAGATCGCAGGCATGCCTGAGTTACGCGCACGAGTTACTGCAAGTTTTACCCAGTCACGAATCGGAGCATCTTTAACCTGACACATACGCCAGATATCACCTTCTTCAACATTTTGAGTCAATAACACTTCACCAGTGTCAAGATCGGTAATGTTTGCAATACCAGCTTCCGAAATTTCAAAAGTCTTGTCGTGAGAACCGTATTCTTCAGCTTTTTGAGCCATCAAGCCAACGTTCGGTACAGTACCCATAGTCTTCGGATCGAAGTTACCATGCCACTTACAGAAGTTGATCATTTCTTGGTAAATACGGGCAAATGTTGATTCTGGCATAACAGCTTTAGCATCATATTGCTTACCATCAGCACCCCACATTTTACCACCAGCACGGATCATTGCAGGCATAGAAGCATCAACGATGATGTCGTTTGGTGAGTGGAAGTTTGTGATGCCTTTTGCCGAGTCAACCATAGCAAGTGCAGGACGGTGTTCTTGACAAGCATGTAAATCTTCAATGATTTCTTCACGTAATGACGTTGGAAGCGTTTCGATTTTCTCGTATAACCCAGCCATACCGTTATTGACGTTAATACCTAATTCGTCAAATAACTTACCGTGTTTTTCGAAAGCTTCTTTGTAATAGATTTTCACACAGTGACCAAAAACGATCGGGTGTGAAACTTTCATCATTGTCGCTTTTACGTGTAAAGAGAACAAAATACCCGCTTCTTTACAGTCATCAAGTTCTTTTTCATAGAAATCACAAAGTGCTTTCTTGCTCATGAACATTGAATCAATGATCTCGCCGTCTTGTAGCGCAACTTTTGGCTTAAGAACAATGCTCTTACCACTGTTCGTGATAAGTTCCATTTTCACATTACGTGCGCGATCAAGTGTCATTGATTTTTCACCATGGTAGAAGTCACCTTCTTCCATATGTGAAACATGAGTTTGTGACCACTGTTTCCACTCGCTCATTGAATGAGGGTGTTTTTTTGCGTAATTTTTAACTGCTGCTGGAGCACGACGGTCAGAGTTACCTTCACGGAGGACAGGGTTTACTGCTGAACCAAGGCACTTACCATAACGAGCTTTGATTGATTTTTCTTCTTCGTTTGTAGGATTTTCCGGATAATCAGGAATTGCATAACCTTTTGATTGAAGCTCTTTGATACATGCAGTTAATTGCGCAACAGACGCACTGATATTCGGGAGTTTGATAATATTAGTATCTGGATCTTGTGTAAGACGACCTAGCTCTGCAAGGTTGTCAGTTACCTTTTGCTCTTCACTTAGGTATTCAGCGAATTCTGCGAGCACACGTGCAGCTACAGAGATGTCACTTTTAATAATCTCGATGCCAGCTGGCTTAGTAAAGGTCTCAATGATCGGCAGTAGCGAATAGGTCGCCAATAGTGGCGCCTCGTCAGTCAGTGTGTAAATAATAGTTGACTTTTCACCAGCCATATATAGCCCCTTCCGTTTGATTGAGTGTTGAGGACCGAGCTTTTGGCCCAGTGCCTACGAACCGATATGCTTAAATAAAACCCTGAGAGTATCGACTCTCATTGCCTTTCAGTCAACGAAATATCCAGTGATAACGACATTTCGTAGCGAAATAATACATAATTAAAATATATAGATAATTTTCTAATATCTAAGTCATTGTAATATACACATTCCGATCACTTTTCAGGCATTAAACATCATTAAATTACATGAGATATCTTTCAGTGTTCTGACAATTATTATACTTTTCATTCAAAATAAACTCAAAGGTAAAACAGATTTCACCATTTGGACGTACTTAAAAGTAAAAACCGATGTGCAAAACATCGGTTTTTTATAAACTATTTAGCTTTAATCTATGCTTTTAACCATTTTTCAGTTTTAGCTTGATCTTCAACGACAAGTTCAACTTCTGTTAAATCAGATGTAGCGCAATCGACTGCAAAAGATATTAACTCATCACGACGGAAAGCAAATACAGTATAAGTACCACCCTGTTTTGCATACTTCTCGATAAGCTTAGTAGATGCTTTTAAACCATCAATTGCAATAACCACATCATTGGCAGAAATACCTGCTTTTGCTCCAGCGCTTTCACGGCGAGCACTTTGCACGAGTACGCCTTCTGGCTTATCGACAAGTTTCAAGCCTAATGGCAAAGATTTGTCAGTTTTAACTCTATAGCTTAAGCCAAATTCAGGAAGCAACTGATCAAGTGGTAATTCATCAGTCGTGTTAATCAAATGATTAATCTGTTCAATCCAGTTATCACCCGTCAGTTCTTTACATAAATCAAAAATGGTTCGCTCATTTACTTGCATACCATTTTGAGTATTTTCATATAACCGACGCATTAAAGCATCAAGACTAGAACCACGTAGGCGTAAACCTAAATCTAGGCACAGTGCAACCAAAGCACCTTTATTGTAATAACTGGTACCTGCATTATTTGAGTTTTCATCTTGACGATAAAATTTGATCCAAGCATCAAAACTTGATTCGGCAACTGTTTGAACAAAACGACCTGGGTTTTGCAAATAGCGATCAATTTGTGCTTTGAGTAAATCAAGATAAGACTTCTGAGAAATGACGCCACTACGCAATAAAATCAGGTCATCATAATATGAAGTAAAGCCTTCAAATATCCAAAGTAAAGATGTGTAGCCTTCTTGGTGCAAATTATAATTTGCAAAGTTTTCAGGACGGATAAACTTTACTAACCATGAATGAAAATATTCATGACTACATAAGCCTAAAAAGCGTTGATAATCTTTAGAAGGTTCACTTGGTTCATTCGATTTTGGTAAATCGTCGCGTGGTGTAATCAGACTTGTACTATTGCAATGTTCTAATCCACCATAACTATTCCCTGTTGCCATCGTCATAAAGGTATAGTTTTTAAATGGCGCTGAACCAAACATATTTATTTCAGCTGCACAAATCTTTTCAATATCGGTTTTTAAGCGATCAATATTGGCATTATGTGGACCAGAAATTACAAACTCATGTTCAATGCCATGTGTTTCGAAGCCAAAGCGCGTTTGATCAGCCAGTTCAAACGGGCTATCAATCAATTGATCATAATCATCGGCTTTTAAAGTAAAGCGCCCTTTGACTAAACTTTTTGAAGCTAAGCCGGTTGCTAACTGAAAATGCTTTAACTCATCTGGCAAGAAAACTTCGACTTCACAAGCAGACTGTTCCTGTCCATCTAAAGCCAAACATACACACGCCGGATTAATATATAGACGCGTCTGGTCTACGTATGCGCCACGTACAGACAAATCATATGCATAGACATCATATTCAATCGTCATTAATTCGTGATCTGTATTAAATAAACGCCAGCGATTCTTGCTCGTTTTTTTAATGTCCAGCATACGTCCAGCTTCATCATAAGCTTTAACGGATTCAATATGTTTTGAGAACTCTCGAATTAGATAACTACCCGGAATCCACGTTGGTAGCCAAAGTTCCTGATTCGGATTGGCTAAAAAACGAATTGTCACGTGAACAAGGTGTTGTTTGTAATCATCGAACTCAATTTGATAATGCAACATAAATTCTTCAATTTAAAAATAAGAACGGCTTCACATTAGATTATCACTTTTTTGTATCGTCTTGCGTACATGTATTTTTTGGCAACAATTTCCACTAGCCTTCAATTAAAAAAAGGCATAGCATGCTGTGCATCTGTGTCCCGTATTTGCCAGTAAAAGTTAAGGTCATCCGTGAAATTTTTTCTATCTCTTTTTACCCTCTTCAGTATTTTCTGCACTACCCTAACCAATGCTGCGTTACTCAATATTGCACCTGAAAGTGTTGAGGCCGCCGCATGGACTATTGTAGATACTCAATCGGGTCAAATTATTGCTGAGCACAATAGTCATGTGCAGCGCGCACCAGCATCTTTAACCAAAATGATGGTTGCTTATATTGCCTTAAAAGAGATTAAAGCTGGAAAGCTGAAAAAAGAAGAAATCATTACTGCAACACCGGTAGTAAGTGTCGTGCAGTGGGATGAATCACAAATGTATCTTAAAGCTGGTGAACAAATTTCAGTTGATCAGCTATTGGCAGGTTTAATTGTGATGTCTGCGAATGATGCAGCAGTGACTTTAGCTGAAAAAATTTCTGGTGATGTGCCTCACTTTGTACAACGTATGAATCAGGAAGCTCAAGCTTTGGGCATGAAAGATACTCATTTTAGTAATCCTCCCGGAATTACGATGCCTGATCATTACACTACGGCTCATGATTTAAGCTTATTAGGTCAGGCTTTAATTAAACAAACTCCTGAATATTTACATTATTCAAAAATGCCAAGCTTTAGCTACAACCAACGCTTCCATCATGCAACAAACCTTGCACTGAAATATGACCCATCTGTTGACGGTCTAAAAACTGGTTATACTAAAGCTGCTGGTTATAATTTGGCTTTAACAGCTTCACGTCCTTCATTCTCATCTGACTTAGCTCAAAGACGTTTATTGGTCATTGTTTTAGGTACACCGAGTGCGGTAAAACGAGCTGAGATTGCAGATAAGTTAATGAACCTTGCTTATGCTTACACACGCGATGAAGTCATTATTCCTGAGCAGAAATTAATTGCCGAACTGCCTGTTGTAAAATCGACTCTAAAAATGTTTAAGGTCGCAACAAAGCAGCCGACGATTGTAACAACGTCGCTATATGCAGACCCAGCACCAATTGACTTAAATACTTTTGACAATGTGACTCAACGCATTCAAGTACTTGATAGCAATTTACAGCCAAAAGTGATTGCGCCACTCGAAAAGACTCAAACACATGTAAACATTGAACTAAATGAAAAACAATTAACTGCGCCATTAATGAAAGTCATGAGTTTGGCAACAGTATCTATTTATCAAAACAACCAGCTGATCCGTAGTCTTCAAATTGAAGATAACGTACATATTGAAGAAGCCAATATTTTCCAAAGAATCATGATGTGGTTTTCTAGCCTCTTCTCTATTTTTTCATCGAGTGAACATAGTGCTGCAAAACTCTACCCTTTAGATTCGCACTAAAAACATCAAATTGTGCACAGATGCACAATAAATTTTATAAATAAAAGATGGCATAATTCAGCCATCTTTTTTTATAGAAAAATAATTAGGTGATAAAAATGACCCAAAATTTACATCATATTGTAATTGTTGGTGGTGGTGCTGGAGGCTTAGAGCTTGCGACACAACTCGGTGAAACTTTTGGGAAAACTCATAAAGCGAAGATTACGTTAATTGACCAAAACTTGACGCATATCTGGAAACCTTTACTTCATGAAATTGCTGCCGGATCTTTAAATCCACACGAAGAACAAACTAACTATTTTGCCCATGCAGAAAAGCATCACTATGAATTTGTGCTTGGAACATTAGTTGGAGTTAATAAAGATAAAAAAATAATTGAGTTAATTCCCCCTCAAGTTTCTAAGGATCAACAAACTCATCTACAAGAGCTGAGTTATGACACGCTTATTTTAGCGCTTGGTTCTGTGTCAAATGACTTTAATACAGCGGGCGTACGTGAAAACTGTCATTTCCTCGATAGCAGAAAACAAGCCGATATTTTTCAGCAAGATTTATTACATCTTTATATTGAAGCTCAAAATCAGCCAAATCAGCGGACTTTAAATATTGGAATCGTGGGTGCAGGTGCAACAGGTGTAGAACTTGCTGCCGAGTTAATTGAAACTACTAAAAACTTTTATCGATATGGTTTAAAAAAGATTCATCCCAACCAAGTTAAAATTACCCTAATTGAGGCTTCTGAGCGCATTTTACCTGCTCTAAGTGAAAAAACGGCTGAGCATAGTGCAAAACAGCTCAAAAAAATGGGCATTGAAGTTTTAACAAAACATCGCGTTGAAAAAATTGATGAGCATTCCATCTATTTTAGTAATGGTGATCAATTAAAAAGTGATATTACTGTCTGGGCTGCTGGTGTAAAAGCACCAAAAGTTTTAGAAAGCTTTACTGATTTTGAACGCGATAATATTAACCGCCTGATGGTCTACGCAACATTACAAACCTATTCCGACCCAAATGTATTTGCTTTTGGTGATTGCGCCCGTTGCCAACTTGATGCAAGATACCCTCCACTTGGCCCGCGTGCTCAAGTTGCAAGCCAACAAGCGAGCTTTTTAGTCGATGCTATGGCTGCTCGACTTAATGGCCGATCACAACCCATGTTTAGCTTTAACGACAAAGGTTCGCTTGTGTCTTTAAGCCGTAATAAAGCCGTTGGAGAATTACTTGGCGATGTAAGTGTGCAAGGTTATATTGCCAAAACAATGTACGTATCTTTATATCGTTTACATCAAGCAACGATTCACGGGTACACACAGGCTGGACTACTCACAATGAAAGATTTACTTACAAGACGTGTACGTCCAAAAATTAAACTATATTGAGTTGAATTTTTTAAGTTCATCCCTATTTAGATAAAAACGCATTATATAAAAGTGTTAAAGATTCAAATTTTGTAGTCTACAAAATTTATTTTTCACTTTATGATGTACGCTTTAATTGATTGAATGGATCAAAAACATGACTGCTATTGCAAATAACCACGTGGTTTCATTCCACTACAAATTAACAAACGCTGAGGGTGAAACACTTGATCAATCTCAAGGTGAACCACTTGCCTATTTGCACGGTGCAGGCAATATCATTCCTGGTTTAGAAAATGCATTAACAGGTAAAACTGTTGGTGAAAAATTTACTGTTAATGTACCAGCAGCTGAAGGTTATGGCGAATACAACCCAGACCTAGTTCAAGAAGTTCCAGCTCAAATGTTCCAAGGTGTTGAGAACATTCAACCTGGTATGCAATTCCAAGCGCAAACAGATGACGGCGTACAGATCGTAACTGTTAAAGCGGTTGAAGGTGACAACATTGTTGTTGATGCTAACTTCCCACTTGCTGGTCAAGATTTAACTTTTGAAGTTGAAATCGTAGAAATCCGTGAAGCTTCTGAAGAAGAATTAGATCACGGTCACGTACACGGTGCTGGTGGTCATCACCACTAATTCATCTTTAAAGATGATAAGAGCAAAGCTTCGGCTTTGCTTTTTTTATGTATTTATTTTTATATAATATCTGGATAACAAACCTCTAACTCACTCAACTTTATAAGGGTATCTTTCATGTCAAACGTAAATCAGCTTATTTGGTTTCGTCAGGATTTGAGAGTTCGGGATCATGCTGCGTTATGGCATGCCTGCCAGCAAGGCCCTTCGATTGGGTTAATTATTCTATCGCCTGAGCAATGGAAAATACATCACGATGCGCCTATAAAAATTAATTTCTATTTACGCCAGCTTCAACAACTCAAAAAAGAATTAGAACAGCTTAATATTCCACTTATCATTCAAGTCATTCCCTACTGGAAAGATATTGCAGACTATATTTCTAAACTCGTTCAGCAACTCAATATCGAAAATGTTTACTCAAATATAGAAGTAGGTGTGAATGAGTTGAAAAGAGATAAAACTGTACAACAAGCTTTAAATCAGCAGAGTAAAGAGCTTTTTTTATTTCATGATCGTACGATTTTCCCTTTACGTTCCATTCGCAATCAGTCACAGCAACCGTATCAAGTTTTCAGTGCATTCAAAAAAGCTTGTTATTCAAAACTAGATATAAGTGGTTTGCCCCAGTGCTATCCAATTCCTGAAAAGCAAAATGCCTATCCGCAGTCTTTTTCAAATATAAAAAGTTTAGGTCTAGAAGATATTAAAGCTTTGTTTGACTCATCAATTTCGAAAGAACAACAAGACTTATGGTCTACTGGAGAAGATTTTGCTCTGGAGCAGCTCGATTTATTTATTGAGGATCATTTATCTACTTATAAATTAGAACGTGACTTTCCAAATGTAAAAGGAACTAGCCAACTTTCTCCGTATTTAAATCTTGGAATTTTATCTATTCGTCAATGTTTACAAGCCCTTTTTCGAGACGAACATGGCAACTTTCATCTATTAAATGAAGGCCAACAAACATGGTTAGATGAGCTTCTTTGGCGTGAATTTTATCAACATATTTTATTTGATTTTCCGCACGTCTCTAAACACTATCCTTTTAAGAAAAATACTCAAAATATTAAGTGGGAAAATAATCAAGAGCATTTGGTCGCATGGCAAAATGGTCAAACAGGCATACCGATTATTGATGCGGGCATGCGCCAGCTACAAAAAACAGGATGGATGCATAATCGTGTCCGCATGATTACCGCTATGTTTTTGTGTAAAAACCTACTCATCGATTGGCGAGTTGGTGAACAATGGTTTATGGAACATTTAATCGATGGTGATTTAGCTGCGAATAATGGTGGCTGGCAATGGTGTGCATCGACTGGAACTGATGCTGTACCGTATTTCCGAATTTTTAACCCTATTGCTCAATCTAAGAAATTTGACCCAAATGGAGATTATATTCGTCAATGGGTGAATGAATTAGCTCATCTGGACAATAAAATAATTCATGAACCCTACTCAACTAAAATTAATCTTCAATTGAATTATCCAAAACCAATTGTTGACTTAAAAGAAACACGTATTAAAGCAATTGAAACATTCAATAGTATTTAGATAAGAATTAGGTCTTATCTGTTTATTTTTAATTAAAAATAATAACAATATTTGACTATATTGTGACTTTACTCTAAAAATAATCTTAAAGGGATTTATAAAAGGATAAACACAACAATAACCTCAAAAAGATCACAGTTCATTAGAAAAGTATAAAAATTAACATTACAAAAAGGGACTAGAGAGCGCATGCAACAAAAGAACCCTGGAAGAACACTCGTCTTATGGATTATCGCAGCTCACCTCTTTATGGGAATGGTGGCGTATGAGTGGCTACCTGTAAGTTTTAGAGGAAGCTGGATTTTTATCCTTATTCTTTTAATTTCTGGTGCTTTTTTAGAAGTCGGCGCATCTTTAATTGTTGGCTTACTCGCTTTCGTAGGCGTTGCAGTATATTTTTTACTCGACCTGGGGGCACAAACACATATTGAGCGTCAGCTCCTTTTACTTTTTATTATTCCCCTAATTCCTCTTTTCCTTAGTGCTGTACGCCACAATATTGAAATTAACGTTCAAAAATATCGTGATATACAGAGTTATGATCGAAATTATCGCCGTGATATTTTCCCGCTTAGCGCACTCAAGTATTTTCAACGTAGTTTCTTTAAACTTCTTGATCATCATCACATACAAGACTATGAAGTCTTTGAAATTAGAATTCTCAACCGAAGCTTAATTAAAGAAATGTTAGGCGATGATGTATGGAAAACGACTCAAAATGAAATGATTAAAATTTTGAGCCAGCATCATCCCCAAGAAATTGTTTTCCAGTTTGCAGATGATGATCTAGAAACGATATACAGTATTGTTATTCGTAAACAAAAAACAGAAGAAGAACCTGAATTTATTAAAAAGCTAAAAGAAATTATGACTCTGCGGCTTGAAGTCGAATATAAAGTTATTCAGATTCCACCTGAAGAGGAGATTACTTAATGTCTAATCTTCTTAATATTTGTGGAATTATTATTGCTTCTAGCCAATATCCAGATGGCACTTTGCAGCAGTTCTATCGTCAATATTATCATTGTGAAATTAAAGCTGAACAAACAAAAACCGAAGTTCAGCGTATTAATGACCTTTCCATGTTTTTCCCATCACAGGACACATGGTGGCCTGTCTTTACAATTGACCAGATCAGTTCGGATAGTTTTCAAAGGCTTATTCATACAGGTATAAAGCCCGGTATCATATTACCAGATGAGGTTTTTAGCTTTTCTCATTATTTCTTATTAAAAGAAGCTGTCACCCAAGGTGCAATTCCCATTGTACTTTTCAAACCAGAACAACCTAAATATTTTCCAGCAAAAGCGACATTTTCAACCGCAATTGGATTACGACCAATGGCTGCGTTTGTTTCTACAGGTTGGGATGAAAACCTAATTTCACAAACTGCGGGCAGCTATATTGTTCAGTTTAATCCACTGGAACTTCCTCTGCCCTCTAGAGAGATCAGACAAAAACAGCATTTATTTTATTCGGCTAAAAGTTTTGATGGCCATATTTCGGGTTATGAAATTATTATTAATCCTCCTGCTGATTTACCAACCACAAATATTCGATACCCTCAACTCGGAATATCATGGCGATTTAATCATATCAATTACATAAGTACGCCCGAACATGTAAAAACTAGTTTTATTGGATACATCTTTATTGCTTTAAGCACAGTCGTAGTTCCACTCGATTTGATTTTAACCAGTACCTATCCTGACCTTCTTGGTACCTTCGGCAGCTATATTTCATGGATCTCCTTGGTCATCGGGGTGATTTTATTGTTATTGCTGATCTCGTCTATTATCAGGAGGGTTAAATCAAATGGCTCCCATTGATATTCTCTTCCTATTTGGTTTTTTAGGAATCTGGATTCCTCAAGCATTCTGGGCTTGGTTAAGTTATCAGGCTTGGAAATATTCAAAAACAGCAGAAAAAGAGTTGCAGAACCTGCCTGTGCCAGATAGATGGCCTGTTTTGAGTGTTTTGATTCCTGCATATAATGAAGGCGTAGTGATTGAAGATACTTTACATGCAATCGCTCAACAGGATTATCCAGCCGAAGCATATGAAGTTTTGCTCATTAATGACGGTTCTAAAGATAACACCCTAGAAATTGCCGAAAATCTAGCGCAAATTTATCCTTGCATAAAAATTGTCAATGTTCCTAAAGGAATGGGAGGCAAAGGTAAATCTAGAACGCTTAATAATGGCTTACCCCATGCCAAAGGTGAACTCATTGTTGTTTATGATGCAGATAGTACACCTGAGCCTGATTGTGTCCGTCTCTTAGCCCAAACGCTAATTGCCGATAAAAAATTAGTGGCTGTAAATGGCAAAGTAAGAACCCGTAATTGGCAAGATAGTATTTTGACTCGCTTTATTGCCATTGAGTTCATCTTTTTCCAATGGATTTTTCAAGGCGGACGTTGGCAACGTTTCCAACTATCCACATTGATGGGTACCAACTATGTCATTTGGCGTGATGCATTAGAAACCTTAGGTGGTTTTGATGAGAAATCATTGGTCGATGACACTGAAATGAGTTTTAGGATTTTTATCGGCCAAAAAAGAATTAAATGGGTACCCTACGCAATTGGTTGGCAGCAAGATCCACCATCTTTGAGTGTATTTATTAAACAGCGCTCACGTTGGACTCAAGGTAATTTTTATGTGACTCGTAAATATTTACCTGTAGCGTTAAGAACACCTTTTCCTATCGGAATTGAAATTCTGAATAACATTATGTGCTACGTACTTTTCGTACCCGCATTACTCTGGAGTCATATTACTTTAGCCCTTGGGTTACTCGGTATTGCAGGTATTTCGGTTCCTGGTCCGTTCACATTATTGTGGGGCCTCTCGTTTTGCCTGTACGTTGCACAAATGTGGTTTACCCTATCTTTAGAAAGGGCCAAACCAGAACTCTATTTTTACTCTGTTTTATCTTATGTAACTTACTCACAAATATTTCTATTTATTGTATTTAAAGCGGCATATGACATGCTTAAAAATAAAATACAGGGCAACTCCCTTCAATGGTACAAAACGGAACGTAGCAAGGAGAAAAAAAAATGAAATACTCTTCTAATTTCTACAAAATGGTTCAAGCACTCCTTGCCAGCACCAGTTTCATGTTTGTGGCTTCTAGTTATGCAAACACATGGGAACTAGACGATATTAGTACCTCCACTAAATATACGGTCGAGCCCCATTTTTTCTATATTGGAAAAGGTGCTCAGTGGCAAAACATTCAGTTTTCAAGTGATTATTCCACTGAAAGTGATACAACTTTACTCGTAAAATATGATGATAAACTCATTTATAACACTACGCTGAGTGGGGACGGTCAATTCAAATTTGATATCCCAGCAAGTCAGAGTGGCTTTCATCGTTTAGATTTTATTATTCAGCAATATGCGAAACCCACCACTCTGAATCAAACTAAGGATTCTTTTTGTTCTGAAGATATTGATCACTTAACTTATTTAAGTAATTCTCAACTCGATTTTACGCCTATTCGTAATGAATACCGTTTAAAAGATTTACCAGATGCTTTAGCTAATCCACAAGCGAGACGGCCTACTCCATTTGTTGGTATTTTAAAATATAACCGTAAAGAGATTGTAGAAGCTTCCATGCTGGCTAGATTAGCAAGTTCATGGACCTCAATAACGCCAATTGAATGGGTTGATTCAGGTCAAACCAACTTAAACCCTGAAACAAATTTTATTATTGAAGTGATTCATTCATCTAGTCCGCTTAAAAGTGGAGCCTTAGTACAAATTGCTAAACCAGCAGAAGGTGTGCCGACTCTTTCAATTACTTATCACACACCACAAGAACTCACTGCTGCTATAAATGGATTAATTAATCCCTCTTATGTGCAGCAACTTAATACAGGAAGTGCGATTTTTCCAACGACTATTTCAAACCCAGCTTGGGCCCAATTTAAGAAAATTAATACACTTGCAGACTTAGGTATTGAAGATTTCAGATTGAACCATGCTGAAAAAAACTTATTTCTTGATTTCCCAGCTGTATGGCAACCCACTGATATTTTGCAAGGACAGATCGCTCTTCGTATTCAAAGTGGTTTATTACAAGGTTCAAATATTACAGCCTGGCTTGATGGTGGGTTAGCAGGAAGTATGAAAACAGCTGACCTTGCTTCAGACCCGGTAAATCGACAATTCAATATTTTTGCAAAAGCGATTTCAAATACAACCAATTTCAGCCTAAAACTTGAAAACTCAGTGATCGCCAATTCTCAGTGTTTACCTAATGCTCATGGTTCACTATGGATTGATACGGCCAAATCGACAGTAAAACTCCCACATAAACTCAAAAATGGAGTAGCTGCAATTTCTATGACTCTGGCCACTACTCCGACCATTGCCATTGATGACCAATCTGGCGCTTTAAATATTGCTATTATTCTGGGCCAAGTTGCTAAAAAAATGTTGTTAACAGACGCTCCTATTCCGCTAAACCTTGTACGTTTCTCACCAAATGCACCTCAATCAATAAATGTTCGTGTGAATAAAGATATTTATCGACAACAGGTATTAATGCATCAAGATATTATTTATGCACCTGCTGCTGTTAATGGTTTTATTGTGAGTTATAACAATAACCGTTTTGATGTGATTACCGACTCAGAAGGTGGCGCACAAAGCTTTATGCATCTTTGGGAAAAAATACAGCATAAAATTCCAAATAACGTGACAAAAATGTTGGTTTCAGAAAATGGAAATATTTATGTTTTACAAAAACTCATTGTCGGAAATCAAAAAGCACCTTTAGTCCAACAATCTTCTTTCTTCTTATTGGTTGTGATTATCTCTGCAATTATGATAATAATTATCTTCTTGTGGTACTGGTTAAGACGAAATAATGAAAAAACAGATACCAATTAAAATAGCTGCTTTTATTATTTTAATTATATGTAGTGTTATGGCTGGCGCGGGGTTGTTCAGACATCAAGGACAAGCCCCACATATTGAAGGAATTTTTTGGCAACCTGACAATAACACGACACCACCAGAGGGAAACTGGCACTATTTGGGTGTTAACACATTTGTTCCCCAGTGGTCTGTTGTTGAGTCTAAATCATGGTGGAAAGAGTCAAACTTTCCTCAATGGGAAAAAGCAATTAATTTAGAAAAAATTAAACAAGAGCCGTGGGCTAAAAATCTAATCTTGGGCTTAGCTGGTGAATATAATGAGCCTAAAGCTCGGGCAAATGTAACTGAGTTAGGGGAAAAATCTGCAGAAATTATAAAAGAGCAAAAAACGGTGCCTAAAGGTTATTATTTTCCCGTGGAAGCAGATCCAACATGGTTAAGAGTAAGTGCTTTAGGTCAGGTTTTAACTAAACTTCCAGTACCAGTTTGGGTGAGTATTTATAGTGGTGAAAGCGAACCTGAAAATTACGATTTATGGGTTAAAAGCTGGTTACCGGAACATAACGGTGTTTTCTTCCAAGATGGGGTTGGCGTAGGTGTAAGATCCCCTCAGCAAGCCAAACATATTTTAGAACAACTTGAACAAAAGCTTGGAAAAGATAAAGTAATTATAGTGCTAGAAGCCTTTAGAGTTAAAAAAAATGGACAATTTAGAGCTGCCTATCCTTGGGAAATTATTTCTCAACTGAAAGCATATGAAGGAAAAACTGTCTATATTTTTGATGGTCCTCACTATATGAACCGCTGGTGCGTCAATATTGTGAGCTTGTGGTATCGCCTCACTTATGGTGGTAAGAATACCTCCGTAAGTGAGAATAAACCTTTAACTCATAATTATGCTAACTCATAAGATTGCGCAATTTGATCGAGAATACGTTGAGCTGCTTGCCCGTCACCAAATGGATTTTCTACATGCGCCATTTTTTCATAGTGCTGTTGGTCGGTGAGTAGCTTTTCAGCTTCTTCAATAATTCTTTGTTGGCTGGTCCCGACCAAAACACCTGCTCCAACTTCAACAACTTCAGGTCTTTCTGTGGTGTCTCGCAAGATTAAAACGGGCTTATTAAATGATGGGCTCTCTTCTTGCAAGCCACCCGAATCGGTCAAAATAAAAGTAGATCGGTCTATAACTGCCAATAAACTTGGATAATCTAGCGGCTTAACAAGATGGATTTGAGCATGGTCTTTAAATTTATCATGTACTACATCATGTACGGCAGGGTTTAAATGAACTGGCCAAATAAAATGTAAGTCAGGGTGCCCCTTCGCTAAATGCTCAACTGCATTACAAATATTTTGAATTCCTTCACCAAAGTTTTCACGGCGATGAGCCGTAATAAGCACAACTTTGTCATCTTGCTTTAATTGAATTCCATAAGGTTCAAGCTGATTTTTCAAACCCGATTTTTCAGAAATTAATTTACGTCCTAAATACACAGCATCTACAACCGTATTGCCTGTAACAGTAATGAGTTCTGGCGATATTTGTTCATTGAGTAAGTTCCGTCTTGATTGTTCAGTAGGAGCAAAATGCCATTTTGTAATACGAGAAACTAACTGACGGTTTCCTTCTTCTGGAAAAGGATGGTCTAAATCATAAGAACGTAAACCAGCCTCGACATGTGCAACTGGAATCTTCATAGAGAACGCGACTAAGCCTGCCGCTAAAACAGTCGTTGTATCGCCCTGAATAACAATTGCATCTCTTTTCTGACCATCTGTATATACCTGTTCAATTTGACTCAAACCATGTATTAATAACTGATTAAGACTTTGTCCAGCATTCATAATTTTAAGACGATGATCAATTTCAACCCCAAAGAAATCTATTGCATCCCTTACCAACTCATCATGCTGCCCCGTAAAAATAACCTCAACTTGAAAGCGCGAATCTTTTTTTGCCAATAAAATAACAGGGGCAAGTTTGATTAATTCAGGACGGGTTCCAAATACAATAGATATAAAAATTTTCTTCATTTTAAAAATCCTTATAAAAGACGAGTTCTACTCGAGTATTGTTGTAATGATCTTTTGTATCTATTGGCACATCTTTAAAATAATTGCCATATAGCCGTTCGATCCGTAATTTTATAGGTTGATAATTAAAAGGCTGCCACGAAATACCGGGGCCATATTCAAATAAATTATTGTAATATTCATCCTTACTATCGGCTAAGCCATGCAATTTCACATAAGCTTGGACAGTTCCATTCTCGCCTTTATAGACATTCAACCCCGTACGTAATCGTAAATCCCCAATAACGTTATAATCTTCTCTAGAATAAGTTGCCGCGTTACCATACAAGTCGGTGAAATAATCATTAAAGCAAAGTGAATTATTACAATTATTTTGAGAATTCCACTCTTGGTAACCCGTAACGCCACCCACTACACTTTCACGAAATTTATCTCTATTACGGTCAATCAGATCGTAACTTCCGCCAACTTCTAGATATACACGCACAGGGATTGAAGTCCAAGGTTGATAATTAGCCCCTATTCCTAGCGTCACTGCATTTTCATCAATAATTTCAGGACGTACCCCGCCTTGAGATTGAGTGTCACGGTTTAAGTTTAAAAAGCCATACACTTGTGCTCGACCATTATCAAAGTTCTTACCATAACGAGCTTTGAGTGGGAAAATTACATCGTCATAACGTGACTCATATGAAGGCGCAAAATAAACATCGCGGAAATAAGTTTTCACCTCTCCTCCACTCAGGTTTTTTACAGCTTGTGTGGCTTTATTGGCAATATCAGCATCTTTAGATTGTGTAAGTTCTTTGAAAACTACCAAAGCTTCTTTATTATTTTTCTGAGAATTAAGCAGATAAGCTTCTTGTAATTTTAAAGTGTCATCTGCTGGATCTAATGCCTCTGCTTTTCTTAGACTTTGTAAAGCAGCCTCTTGCTTACCTAATCTAATCTGTAAATAGGTTAAACTTTTCCATACCTTAATATCTTGTGGTGTCATCTCTCCGAGTTCTAATAATAACTTCTCCGCATTTTCAGGTTGAGTCTTCTCAATTTTATAAAATTGGTCCCATTTATCATAAATCGGGTTACCAGGTTTATATTCTTGATTAACGATTTCTTGGGCAAATGTAGTTTCAATAGTTAAGAAGCCTAAAGTTGGACAAAGCGAACCGATAACGATAAAGGAACGGGTTAGAGATTTTATTGTTTTGCTATTTTTCATTTCCACCTCTACAGTAAATTAGAGTTATTAGGGGTCAATTTTTTTAAATGGTCAATAAATATCATAATTAAAAATAATGAGTTACATCGTTAATTTAGGTTAACGATGTTTTATATAAATAATTTAGTCTCCGTTTTTATTATTGATCTATTCTGTCTTATCGCTAAACTCTCTATAATAATGACATATTTTTTGATCAATAAATTGTAAAATTTCATAGCATCTATAAAGAATTTATAAGGAAAAATTATGGCTTTTCCACATCATGTAGAACATCATGCTATTCACCGTTCAGGCTGGTTAAGAGCTTCCGTATTAGGGGCCAATGATGGAATTATTTCCGTCACTAGCTTAATTATGGGCATGGCAGCTAGTGGAGCCAACTCACACACTCTATTAATTACATGTATTGCCGGATTAATTTCTGGTGCAACCTCAATGGCTGCCGGAGAATATATTTCCGTTAAATCTCAAGAAGATATTGAAAAATCAGATTTAGCAATTGAAGAAAAAGAATTAAAAAAATATCCTCAGAAAGAATTAGATGAGTTAACTCAAATTTATATCTCTAGAGGGCTTTCAAGTGAGTTAGCAAAAGAAGTTGCGATACAGCTCACAACACATGATGCTTTAGGTGCGCATGCCCGTGATGAAATAGGTATTCATGAAAATACGGCTGCAAACCCAGTTCAAGCCGCTCTTTCATCCGCCGCATCGTTTTCTTTTGGCGCTTTTTTTCCGATGCTCGCAATCTTATTTACTCCTGAACATTTAATTATGCAAAGTGTTCTCGTTACAGGGATTATTGCTTTAGCTATCTTAGGCGCCCTTTCAAGTTATTTTGCAGGTACTTCTAAACTTAAAGGCAGTTTACGCATTACATTGTGGGGTATTCTAGCAATGGCTTTTTCAAGTTGGATTGGCTCATTATTTAACGTTACTCCACTTTAAAAAAATAGAACTTATGAACATTCAATAATTAAATATTTAAAAACTAAATAGCCAATATTATTTGCTCTTGATTCAAATTCCACGTTATGGTGAACATAAAGAAATGAGGTGAATAAAATGACCCTGTTACAACAACTTGAAATTAAACATCCAATTTTTCTTGCGCCCATGGCAGGTGTATCTACCCCCGAACTTGCCGCGGAAGTTTCTAATCAAGGTGGACTTGGGTCATTAGGACTCGGAGCAAACACGGCACAAAGTGCGCGCGAACAGATTTTAAAAACCCAAACACTTACAGAGAAATCTTTTCAGGTTAATTTTTTCTGCCATCAACCAGAGCAACTTAATCCTCAAACTTCAGCACAATGGATTGAATATTTACGTCCTCAATTTGAAAAGTTTGGTGAGCAACCTCCTCAAAATTTAAACTGCATTTATCCAAGTTTTCTTGATAATGATGACTTTTTAAATATCGTATTAGAAACAAAACCTAAAGCTGTTAGTTTCCATTTTGGCATTCCCTATTCTCATCAAATTCAGGCTTTAAAAAATGCAGGAATTTTAACAATGGTTTCTGCTACGAATTTAGTTGAAGCGCAAGCCATTGAAGCTGCTGGCATAGATATTATTATTGCTCAAGGTATTGAAGCAGGTGGTCATCGTGGAATCTTTAATAAAACCTTTGATGCAGCAATTAAAACTAGCGATTTAGTACAGCTTATTGTAAAACACTGCAAGTTGCCTGTCGTGGCCGCCGGTGGGATTATGAATGGAGCACAAGCGCGGCATATGTTGAGCTTAGGTGCTGCGGCTGTTCAACTGGGGACCGCTTTTGTTCAATGTCGATCATCCAATGCATCTGTTGAATATCGTAAAGCTTTATTTAATGAACCAGTAACACAAATCAGTGCGAGTCTTTCCGGTCGTCCAGCCCGTGGTCTATTGAACCACTGGCATACACAAATTGATTTACCAAATCGCCCACCTCAACCAGAATATCCATATGCCTATGATTTAGCGAAACAGTTAAATGCGATTGCAAGCAAACATCAAGACTATGGATATGGTGCTTTTTGGGCAGGTAGTAATGTATCGCAGATAAGAGAACTAGATTCTGCTGATCTAATTAATCAGTTAGTAGTAGAAATATTAGAAGATGAGTAAGACCTTAAAAAGCCAGTGAAGATACTGGCTTTTTATTTAATGAGTTTGCAATAAATTAATTTGCTCGACTTGGACATCGCTCATCAAATCACCTTGAGCCAATAACTGATTAAAATAGTTTTCAACCACTATTGCTTGCTCGGCAGTACTTTCAACTTTATACATATTTTGGCGGAATTCGTTACTTGAACGTAATCCTTTTGTGTACCAAGCAATGTGTTTACGGGCAATACGGCAGCCAGAATATTCACCATAAAATTGATAAAGTTCTGATAAATGCCCCAATAACACCTGCTTCACTTCTTCAATATTAGGTGCCGCTAAATGCTCTCCAGTTTTCAAATAATGAGCAATTTCACGAAAAATCCATGGTCGGCCTTGAGCAGCACGACCAATCATAATCGCGTCAGCACCAGTGTAATCGAGTACATATTTAGCTTTTTCAGGGCTATCAATATCCCCATTCGCAATAAGTGGGATATTGATTAATTCTTTGACATGTTTTATCAAATCATAACGTGCTGTATTTAAATACATATCTTCACGTGTACGACCATGTAAGGCTAGTGCAGCAATTCCCGCCTCTTCTGCTCTTTTTGCTACCCTTAAAATATTTTCTTGACCATTTAAAAAGCCCAATCGGGTTTTTAAGGTAACAGGAACATCAACAGCAGCGACCACCGTATCAAGAATTCGTGCCACCAAATCTTCATCTTGTAATAAAGCCGAACCTGCGAGTTTATTACATACTTTTTTGGCAGGACATCCCATATTAATATCAACAATTTGGGCACCATTTGCCACTTGATGACGTGCAGCCTCAGCTAACTGCTCAGGATCAGAACCGGCAATTTGTGCAGAAATCGGTGCGAGTTCCCCATCAAAATTTGCGCGGTAGAGGCTTTTTTTGCTCATCTGCAAAGTCTTATCGGCAGTCATCATTTCACTGACTGCATGGCCTGCGCCAAAATACTTACAGAGCGTTCTAAATGGGCGGTCAGTGACCCCAGCCATAGGAGCAACGATTAAATTATTTGACAGTTGATAGGGACCAATATACATATATATTCATACAATTGATGATCAACATAGTATACTTCATCCGCTTAATCGGCTCATCTTTTTATGCAGGTGCTTTCCTCGCCATGAACAAACCGTTGTCTTCCCGTTTTTTATTAAAATCATTCGGTATGGTCGCCGTGTGCATGAGTTTAGCTGCTTGTGGTGATAAAGCTTGGTGGTCAAACAATGATGAGCCTGAACTAGAAAGCAAACAGATTAAACGTCTAATTCCATCACGTGTGCATGACCGTGAATCGTGGGCTAAAGATATCGACGACATTATGAAAGACTTGGATATTCCTAAAACCAAGACAAATGTCTGTAGTATTGTGGCAGTAGTTGATCAGGAATCTAACTTTGTAGCCAACCCTCAAGTGCCGGGATTAGGGCAAAAAGCAGTTGAAGAAGTTAGTACACGTTTAAATGAAAAATTTGAAGATAAGCTTGGCAAAACCATTGGTGGAACAATTGCTGGTTATTTTGAAGAAGTGCTAAAAACTCAGCCTTCTCCTGATAACAACTATATGAGCCAAATGCGTAAAGTTAAAACCGAAAAAGACCTCGACTTACTTTATCGAGAAATTTTTGATTTTATGGCTAAGCATTACCATGTCAGTGCATTAACAGGTGCGGCCAAATTGGTTGGTCAAGATATTGGCGAGAAAATGAACCCTATTACGACCTTGGGTTCTATGCAAGTCCATATTAACTATGCAAAAGCCAATAAACGTTCAAGCATGAGTACCGCTGCACTTCGTGATGACTTATATACTGAATATGGCGGTTTATATTATGGCATTCATCGTTTAATGGTTTATCCAGCAGACTATGATAAAGCCATTTATCGATTTGCAGACTACAACTCAGGCATGTATTCTAGCCGTAATGCTGCTTTTCAAAGCATGCTAAATGACCTAACAGATACAGAAATAAGCCTTGATGGTGATCTACTTCTTTACACAAAAGATGGTGATCCGCGCCCGACTCAGAGCCAGTCAGAAAAAGAACTGATTACCGTATTTGCAAAAAATAATGTATTAGTTACGCCAAGACAAATTCGTGATGATCTTAAATTAGAAAAAGAGAAAAAGTTTGAAAGTACACAAACCTATATTGCCCTAACTAAACTTTATAAAGCGAAGACAGGTAAAGATCCTATCTATGCAATTATGCCGCAAGTCGTTATTTCTGGGCCAAAATTAAGTCGTGACTATAATACCAACTGGTATGCAACCCGCGTAAACGGACGATATGAATCATGTATGCAACGAGCGAAACGAATAAGACTATAAAGAGTCTCGCCCTGTTCGATTTTGATGGAACCTTGTGTAGCAAAGACAGTTTTACAGGGTTCATCTTTTATGCTTTATCTAAGCGCCACATTGTTAAGCAAGGCTTGAAAATTCTGCCATGGATTCAAGCCTACTATCTTAACTTTTATCCAGCCCATGCGATGCGCGCCAAGTTATTTCGCAGCATGTTCAAAGATACCTCCGCAATTGAACTGCAAAGATTAGGTGAAGAATACGCACAAGAGCTAGTCTCTGCACTCTCACCTGAACTTTTCGCACAGTTACAACACCACCAGTTACGTGGTGATCGGGTCGTACTGGTTTCGGCTTCAATTGATGTCTACCTTGCCCCACTGTGCAAGTTACTAGATATCGAATTAATTTGTACTGAAACTCAAATTAAAAACGGCATAGTGACAGGTTACTACTCCACCCCAGATTGTAGTAGTGAACAAAAGAAATTAAGAGTACATCAGCAATATACGCTACAGCATTATCATCAAATTTATGCTTACGGTAATAGCTCGGAAGACCTAGATATGTTGAGTCTCGCCACACATCCGTACATGGTGGGTGAAGACCGTGTGCTACCTCGTTTAACACCAGAAAAAAAGCTCGCATAAAGCGAGCTTTTTTATTTAAACATAACTTAATAAATTGCCATATGATCACGATGAATCATTTCAAGTGAACGGGCTTCACCAAGCACTTGATAAACCTTATCAGAGGCTAAGCCTTTAATAATTTCAGCAGATCGCGAGCTAAAATTAACTCGACCCACTGCAATACGTTTACCTTGTTTATCGACACATTCAACCACATCACCACGATCAAAATGCCCTTCAACAGTTTTAACCCCGACAGGGAGTAGACTGCGATGTTTCAATTTAATCGCTTCAATAGCACCATCATCAATTACTAGACGGCCTGCTGTCTGTAAATGAGCAGCGAGCCACTGTTGATGAGCAGTCATACGGTCTTTATCTGTCGTAAACAACGTACCTAGCATTTCACCCGACATCGCACGTGATAAGACATTATCACTTTCACCGCTTGCGATGAGCGTTGGACAACCTGACTTAGCAGCTAAACGTGCGGCACGAACCTTAGTCACCATACCACCTCTGCCGAGTACACCGCCACCGCCAGCCATTTCGAATAAAACATCGTCCATAGCACGAACAGTAGAAAGTAATTTAGCATCAGGGTTATGACGTGGATCTGAGTCAAACATACCCTGCTGATCCGTTAAAATGATCAGCAATTCTGCATGAACCTGACCTGCAACCATCGCAGCTAGAGTATCGTTATCACCAAAGCGGATCTCATCGGTAGATACCGTATCATTTTCATTAATGACCGGAATCACACGCCAATCAATCAAGTTTTGCAAAGCATCACATGAGTTTAAATAACGACGGCGGTCCGCCAGATCATCATGTGTCAGTAAAACCTGAGCAGTACGAATACCATGTTCTTCAAGCACACTAGACCAAGTATGAATTAAACCCATCTGCCCAATCGCAGCACAGGCTTGTAGACTGGGTAGATCGGTGGGTCGACTCGCAAGCTTCATACGAACCATACCTTCTGCCACAGCTCCAGAAGACACTAAAATAATTTCGTGTCCGGCATTGTGTAGATCTGCAATCTGTTTCGCCCAATGCGAAATAGCATCCAAATCTAAACCTTGCCCATTGGCTGTGAGTAAAGATGATCCGATTTTAACAACGATTCGTTTACACTCACTGAGCTGACGTTGCCCATCGACCACTTCTATCATGTTTTCCTCGGTTTTCTAGTCACGAACGTAGACGCTTTCTACATCATTGTCGTCTTCATCATCGTCAAAATCATCATCATCGCCTAACATGCCTTCAAGACGTTGTGCTCGACGCATAGCGCGATATGCTTCTTTTGCCGCAATGGTTTGTTCACGTGTTTCAACTTCTAGTTGTTCACGGAAAGCTTTTACTTCTGCTGCATATTCAGGATCTTCAACTTCGCGTTCACGTTGTTGTTCAAGCTGATCCATTAGGTAATACACAACCTCTTTCGTTCCTTCACTTAATAAGCCCGATGTCTTAAAGACAGGTCCAGTCCACTCTAGTTCATCTAGAATATGCTGACACCACTCTTCACGACTTTCTTCAGCAATCTGATCAAGTTTATTCAGTACTAAAACAACTGGTAGTTTAGCCAAAGTAGGTGAAAACTTAACTAACTCGTTCATAATTGCTTTTGCATTATGCGCCGGATCTGAACCATCAATTGGCTGCACATCAATAATGTGTAAAAGGATACGCGTACGTGCCAGATGTTTAAGGAAACGAATTCCCAAACCTGCACCTTCTGCTGCACCTTCAATCAACCCAGGAATATCGGCCATTACAAATGAACGATGACGGTCAGCATCTACTACACCTAGATTTGGAACCATGGTTGTAAATGGATAGTCTGCCACTTTTGGTTTTGCAGCACTTACAGCACGAATAAAGGTTGATTTACCAGCATTTGGCATGCCCAATAAACCAACATCTGCCAATACTTTTAATTCAAGGCGAATTTCACGAAATTCACCTTTTATACCAGTCGTACATTTACGCGGAGCACGGTTAGTTGATGATTTAAAGTGAGTATTCCCCAAACCACCATCACCACCACCTGCAACCAGAATTCTTTGGCCGTCTTCAACCAAATCGCCAATAATATCGCCTGAATCTGTATCAACAATTGTTGTACCAACGGGTACTTTTAAAACCACATCTTCACCACCACGTCCGGTACAGTTAGCGCCTGCACCATTCTTTCCGCGCTCAGCACGGAACTTACGTGTGTAACGGTAATCGACTAGCGTACTCGTATCATCATCAGCTTGAATATAGATACTTCCACCACGTCCGCCATCACCACCATCTGGGCCACCAAATGGGACAAATTTTTCACGGCGAAAACTGGCTACGCCATTGCCACCGTCGCCAGCCTCTACGGTAATGACTGCTTCATCAACAAAGCGCATCTGCCAATCCTCTAAAAACTCTAAAACCGCCTATTCTGCCATATTTTCATAAAATTCTCGAATATAAAATGGGACAATTCCTATTTATAACGATCTGTTTTTATATTTAAGTCATCAGAAGCATTTTAGATCCACAAATACAGCCGATATTGAAAATAAAATGCAGGATGACTATTTAATTTTTAAGGATGAACATTCCGTAGAGGTAAGGTCATTTGCATATCAAGATTTGCTTTTGTTTTTGGAACCGAATTATACATAATGGCATTAAATGAAGAGACATTCCCCATTTCCATAGGATCATTCACTTGTAGACTTGGTTTAAACTGATGTTTAACCGATAAATTTACTGGCTCATCGAATTCAAAATAAACAGGACCATCAAAAACAATTTTAATTGGAATGGTATAACTACGCTTTAACTGAAAAGGCACATCTAACTTTATGGGAATATCAAGTTTAAGTGGAAATTTAGGCAAAAACTTATTTTGATAAATTAAATCTGTCGTTGTTTCGAGAGGCATAACTTGATCAATTTTTAGAGTTGTTGTGTAATCAACATTTACTGTAACAGGTGTCTCTATAGCAAAACTGATATCTGCTAAATATTTCCCTTTCAGCGGTAGAGTCAGTTGACGGTCTATATCCAATGTTGTATCAAGTTTACCAATAGATTGGACTTGCAAAGTGTTGCCAACTTGAATCTTTGTTTCTAAAGAGTCAGGTAAACTAATATCTGCGTTATGAGCCGAAACCACTACATTTGCCTGAATATTGAGATATACCCAAAACATAACAGCGGCAAGTATCATCATTAAAATGAAACTGATGAGCATACTCTTGAGTGAACGAAACATTAGCATCCACCCTATTGATCAGCTGTTGTCTGCGACGTTTCTGAACCTAATACCCGATTTAATCGCATACTGGACAGAGGAATTTTTAACTCACCATTTGCGATCTTCACAGGCAATGTGTTTTTAACATCAACTGAAGCATTTAGCGCTGTTTTAACAGGGACACTCAAATTACCCTCAATTGGAATATTTGTATCTAATCTTGCTTTTAGAGGAATATGTAAATTTTCTTTTAATACTGTCCGCACTGGCGCATCAAATTTCAAATGAACCTTTTGCTCAAGCGGAACATTAATATCAATCGGAACATCAAGTTTTAATGGAATTGATCCCTTTAACGGTAAGGTAATGTCGCGCCCCAAAACTCTGACTTGAACCTTCGTATCAATTGGTAAATTTTGCTCAACTTTTAATACTTCTTTGACAGGAATTGTTGTGCTAATAGGCACCATATTATCGAAATAAACACGCGGAGTTAACGTTTGTGTTAATGGAATATTTAATTGCTCATCAATTGGAATACTGGCATTTACCCGCCCTTTTACATCAACATTTAAAGCATCTTGTACTTTAACTTTAACCTGTAGGGGTTCTTGCAAGTCAATAGCAACTGCCTGATTCTTCAGTGGAATATAAATATTAAAATGCTTAAACACCCATATTGCAATGAGTACACCACATAAATTGGCAATAATGATGAATATAAAAACGACCAACAAACGTTTAAACTGCGACAATTCCAATCCCTTACTATTTTCTTTTTTTCCTTAATTCATATTCTCATTTATTTACAAAAAATAGTCAGCATATATTTTGTACGGTTGTAAAAAAACCCAGTCTAAACTGGGTCTTTTTGTGAAAATCTTTTATAGATCGTTAAATGATCTTAAGCATTCAATTCTGCTGGGATTTTTTTGTAGCTTACGCCGCACATTTGTTCAGCGATACGTAATACCTGACAGCTATAACCTACTTCGTTATCGTACCAAACATAAGCAGTTAAACGGTTACCAGAAGTAATCGTTGCTTGGGCGTCATATACACCAGCAGTACGAGAACCGATAAAGTCACTCGATACAACTTCAGTCGAGTTGGTATAACCAATTTGACCTTGAAGGCTAGAGTTAATTGAAATTTGACGAATGTATTCGTTCACTTCTTCGCGATCAATTTCTTTATCAAGCGTTAAGTTCAAGATAGCAAGAGATACGTTTGGTGTAGGAACACGTACAGAGTTACCAGTTAACTTACCTTTTAATGCAGGTAATGCTTTAGCAACTGCTTTAGCTGCGCCAGTTTCTGTAATTACCATGTTTAAAGTAGCAGCACGACCACGACGATCTGCTTTATGGTAGTTGTCGATCAAGTTCTGGTCATTTGTAAATGAGTGAACAGTTTCAACATGTCCATTAAGAACTTTATATTTGTCATCCAATACTTTAAGAATTGGAGTAATTGCATTTGTTGTACAACTTGCAGCAGAGATGATTTTGTCTTCATCTAAGATGTCTGTGTTGTTTACCCCAAATACAACGTTTTTCATTTCGCCTTTACTTGGTGCAGTCAATACAACACGTGCAACGCCTGGGCATTTCAAGTGTTGGCTTAGACCTTCAGCATCACGCCATTTACCAGTATTGTCGATTAAAAGTGCATTTGAAATACCGTATTCAGTATAGTCAACTTCACTTGGGCTAGACGCATAAATCACTTTAATGAAGTTACCATTCGCAATGATTGCTTCGTTTTCTTCATCAACAGCGATTGTGCCAGCGAAAGTACCGTGAATAGAGTCACGACGAAGTAAAGAAGCACGTTTTGCTAAATCACCATCAGAAGATTTACGCACAACAATTGCTTTAAGGCTTAAGCCACGACCTAGACCTGATTGGCTAATAATTAAACGAGCCAAGATACGGCCAATACGACCAAAACCATAAAGAACGACATCTTTAGGTTGTTCAGAAGTTGCGCTACCTTTGATTGACTCAACTGCTTGAGCAACAAAAGCATCAACATCACCGCCTTTTTCTTTATATTCAACAGCAAGTTTACCGATATCAACTTCTGCAGAACCAATATTTTCAAGCTTAGCTAAAGCTTCTAAAATTGGGAATGTATTTACAACAGAAAGCTCAACGTCTACAACACGTGTACGGCGGTGAGTTTTCAAAATTTGGATAACAGAACGGTTAATTAAAGAGCGACCGTAAACAGATACGACAATATTTTTTTCACGGTATAATTGTCCGATTAATGCAATCATACGTTCCGCGATTTCTTCACGGTTTTTCCAACGGCCTTGGTGTTCAGCATGCAGGGCGATGATAGTGTCTTTGCTCACAGATACGTCCTCTAATTAATTATATCTAGGCGTGATTTTTTAAACCCCGTAATTGTAATGGAATTATTGGCAAGAATGAATCAAAAGCTGACGTTAGTGATTAGATTTTCCTAAAATTCATCATAAATTCATAAAATACCTATAATTATTTTTTATTATTTTATTGTTTAAAGCAGCTAAATTTTTGCTTTTTCTTACTTTTTAAATTCTGAGCCTCTAATCAAGCTCATCATTTTTTAATCTTTTTTGATATTTCGCGATGTTAAGCTGCAAATTTTTGGCTTTTTGACGTTGCTGATAAAGGTGAACTGCACCTTCTAAAACTAACACAAATACTGCGCACCAAATCGGAATATAAGTGAACCATTCTTCTTGGCCAATACTCTCCCCTAAAACTAAAGAAGCTAAAGCTAGTAACACAGGTTCCAAATATCCTAAAAGCCCAAACACGACTAATGGTAAAAAGCGACTTGCCAGAATATAACTTCCTAAACCAATAGCACTTAAAATTCCAAGCCCAACAATGACCAACGCAAGACTCGGTTGGTCTATAAATTTGCTATAAGGGAGTAAACCCGTATGGGTCAAATAAATTGCAATCGGCAGAATAATGACTAAATCCCACCAAAAGCCGCCTAAATTGTCTGTTTTAATGGTCTTACGTAATAAAAAGTAGGCAGAATAGCCAACTGCAACCAGTGCAGTTTCCCAAGCAATACTTCCTAAACGCCAGATCTCATGGCCCACTCCAATGACTGCAAGAATAATTGCGACCCATTGAAATTTTGATATTTTTTCGCCATACAGCACACTTCCAGCCAAGACAAGAACAAGCGGCAATAGAAAGTAGCCTAAAGATACTTGTAGGCCTCGACCATGCATTGGCCCCCATAAAAACAGCCAAAGTTGTACTGAAGTTAAAACAGAGGTTGTGATTAACAACAATAATAAAGACGGCTTTGCCAAAATACGCTGGTAGATATTTTTTATATACCCTAAATCACCGCTCCACCACATAAACAAAGTGAGAACTGGTAGTGTTGCAATAATCCGCCATCCAAAAGTCTGTTCACTATCAAGCTGACTTAACAACTGAGTATAAAAATAAAGTACACCAAAAGTGATAGATGCCATGACAGACAAGCTCACGCCCTTAAACATCATCACCCTCTTATACTTTAGTAAAAACAGCTCACCACAATACTTGATTTATCCACTATAAAAAAGAAAAAACCATGTAAAAACATGGTTTTTTATTAATCACACATCTACAGCTATTCTTTATGTTCTGTATGAATAATATCACGAATATCAAAACCTAATGTTTTTGCATAATTTAGATATTCATCAACCACTTCTTGTTCAGGATGAGGTGTTCTTGATAACACCCAAAGATATTTACGAGAAGGTTCTCCTACTAAAACAGTTTGATAGTCTTCATCTATTTTTAAAATCCAGTAATCTCCACGAATGACTGGAATCCATCTCACAGCTTCCGGTAAGAAACTCACCTTCAATTTCGTGTTATATGGCGGATTTACGACAAAGGCTTCACCAATAGATTGCTGTAATTGTTTTCTATTGTCATAACAGCGATTATCTACAACCACATTTCCATTTTCATTTAAGGTGTAAGTTGCAGATACGTTGTAAGCACATTTTTTTTGAAAAAAAACAGGCTTACGGGCGACCTCATACCAGACACCTAAATATCGGTCCAGTTCAACTTTATAAACGGTTTGCAAAGGTTTCGGCTGAGCATAGACATACGTTCCAACAGCTAAACCAGCCAAAACAACACCGCCCAACGCAATTTTAGCCAAACGCCAACTGGCTTGCGGAACATTATTTCGAAATGCCATTGTTGCCCTCAACGATTAGTTGTGAATACAAAAGAACTCAAACATCTACAGTAGCTTGTTTTTTAAACACATTATGTAGCGTTATGTATTCGTTTATTGCAACATTTGCGCTTTTAATCGAATGATTTCATCACGTATCCGCGCTGCTTGCTCGAACTGTAAATCTTTCGAGGCCTTTAACATATCTTTTTCAAGCTTAGTAATATGCTTACTAAACAGTTTAGGATCTGAAAGAATATGTCTTTCATCGGCACTCAATGCTTGTGCTTGCTCAAGTACTTTTTCATCAATCTCGTCGTCTGAAAGTACCTCACCCGAGTCAATTTCTTTGACAACCTGGCGAACAGCACTACGCGGTGTAATACCATGCAACTCATTAAATTCAATTTGTTTGGCTCTACGACGATCAGTTTCATCTATTGCTTTTTGCATAGAATCGGTAATTCGGTCAGCATATAAAATTGCTTTACCTTTCACATTACGTGCAGCACGACCAATCGTCTGAATGAGTGAACGTTCCGAACGTAAGAAACCCTCTTTATCTGCATCTAAAATAGCAACCAAAGAAACTTCAGGCATATCCAGACCTTCACGTAGCAGGTTAATGCCGACTAAAACATCAAATACACCTGTACGTAGTTCATGAATAATTTTAACGCGTTCAACCGTATCAATATCTGAGTGGAGATAAGCGACCTTAACGCCATATTCTTTTAAATAAGAAGTCAGGTCTTCTGCCATACGCTTTGTTAAAGTGGTAATTAATACCCGTTCATTCAAGTTTTTACGAATATTAATTTCAGAAAGAACATCATCTACTTGGGTTAAGACAGGACGAATCTCAATTTCAGGGTCGATTAGACCTGTTGGACGTACCACTTGTTCAACGATTTGATCTGACTTTTCTAATTCATATTTAGCAGGCGTTGCACTTACAAAAATGGTCGTCGGTACAATACGCTCCCACTCTTCAAATTTCATCGGACGGTTATCAAGCGCACTTGGCAAACGGAACCCATAATTCACTAAGTTTTCTTTACGTGACCGGTCACCTTTATACATCGCTCCAATTTGCGGAACAGTAACGTGTGATTCATCAATAATGAGCAAAGCATCTTCTGGAATATAGTCGAATAAAGTCGGCGGTGCTTCACCAGACGGGCGTCCTGACAAATGACGCGAATAGTTTTCGATACCATTGGTATAACCCAACTGTTGCATCATTTCCAGATCGTAACGTGTCCGTTGCTCAATACGTTGTGCTTCAAGCAATTTGTCATGTTCACGGAAGAATTTGAGCTGATCTTGTAATTCATCTTTAATTGTATCGATAGCACGGGTCAAATGATCTTTTGGTGTCACATAGTGGCTTTTCGGATAAATCGTTATCCGAGAAACTTTACGAACCATTTTACCAGTTAGCGGGTCAAACCAACGGATTGAATCAACCTCATCATCAAATAGTTCAATACGAATCGCATGTTGATCAGATTCCGCTGGGAAAATATCAATAATTTCGCCGCGAATGCGATAAGTACCACGTAAAAATTCAAGTTCATTACGCGTATATTGCATTTCAACCAATCGGCGGATGATTTCATCGCGGCTTACTCGGTCGCCTTCAACCACATGCAGCAACATTTGCATATAAGCATTCGGGTCACCCAAACCATAAATTGCAGAAACCGATGCCACAATAATTGCATCACGACGTTCTAATAAAGCTCGTGTTGCTGATAACCGCATCTGGTCAATGTGATCATTAATGGCTGAATCTTTTTCAATAAACGTATCCGAAGATGGAACGTAAGCTTCTGGTTGGTAATAATCGTAATAACTTACAAAATATTCAACCGCATTATTAGGGAAGAAAGATTTAAACTCACCATAAAGCTGGGCAGCCAAAGTTTTGTTATGGGCCATCACAATTGTAGGTCGCTGTGTTTGAGCGATCACATTTGCCATGGTATAGGTCTTACCTGAACCCGTTACCCCTAGCAATAACTGATTACGAAAACCATGCTCGATACCATTGACCAGCTTTTCAATTGCCTGTGGCTGATCACCTGCTGGCTGATAATGAGTGACCAAATCAAAAGGTTGATTTTCGTTCAAAGTTATCTCTCTTTATGAAAAAATTGAATTTAACGTCTCCCCCATTAATGGGGATTTTTATCTTAATTTAAAGTGCAAATTGAGTTGGAAATTCAATGTAAAAGATTAAGCATCTTAACACTTGACCAATACCCTAATCAGTTGCAACATGAAGCTATCCATTAAATAAAAAGCATAACCATGACCTATCAATATCATGATGAAAGTATTGTAACCGAACTTCCCGAAGATACAGTTTTTGTATTCGGAAGTAACCTTGCTGGACAACATGGTAGCGGTGCAGCACGCGTTGCCAGTCAACACTTCGGAGCAGTTGAAGGTGTAGGTCGCGGCTGGGCTGGTCAAAGCTTTGCAATTCCCACCTTAAATGAACATATTCAACAAATGCCTCTTTCACAGATTGAGCACTATGTTGAAGATTTTAAGATATATGCAAAAAATCATCCTAAAATGAAATATTTTGTCACGGCTTTAGGTTGTGGCATCGCAGGTTATAAAGTTTCTGAAATTGCACCACTGTTCAAAGATATCCATCACAACGTTATCTTTCCAGAATCTTTCAAACCTTATGTTGAAGATAATGCAGTTTCTGAATTTCCGACATTAACCCAAAAGATGGTGAAAAGTTTCATTAATGATGAGGTTATTTTTTACTTTAATCATGGAAGTGAATCTTTTGAAGAAGCCTTAGATAAAACAGATTTATCAAGTGCCGAAAAAGCCATTGCTCTTATTGTTTTAAATGAAGAGCTATACCCTCGGGATCGTTATGGACGAGGCCGTGATCATGAGCTGAGTGATATTTTAGGAAAGCTTAATGGTAAAATTTTTGATCTGCACGGAAACTCTGAGGGTGCCATGATTTTTGTAAGTGCTGTGGTTGCACTCATGGAACTTTATGATTTTGACGAGCAAGACTTTATCAAACTCTGGCGTGGTGAAAAGAATATTGACCACCCTATTAATCGTTAATTTTTCTTATAAATTTATGAGCTAAGCAGATAATATCTGCTTTCTCATTATTTTCTTTTCACTTAAATTTAATCTTTATATTTTTAATTATTCTAATAAATTTAAGTTCTTTAGCTTCCCAAATTCTAATTTTTCTCATTATACTTTAAGGCAAACTGAATACTTAAAGAAACATATGGAAACTTTAGATTCTTCAATTTTTGACCTTAGCCCAATTCCAATGTGGATTGAGGATTTCAGTGAAGTTAAACAACAATTTGATTTATGGAGAAATCAAGGTATTGAAAACCTCCATGAATTTTTAAGTCAAAATAAAAACTTAATCAGTGAATGTGCACATAAAATTAAAATTGTTCGTGTTAATCAAAAAACATTAGAACTTTTTGAAGCAAGAACTCACGAAGAGCTATATTCGAATTTAAATCTTATTTTTAAAAAAGAAATGTTCGAATCCCATATTTTTGAGCTTGAAGAACTATGGAATGGTAAAACCCACTTTTCAAGTACGACCGTAAATTACACCTTATCAGGCAAACGTATTGATGTTCAGCTAAGAGGCTCAATTTTACCTGGCTCTGAATCGACCTTTGAGCGTGTATTAATTACTACAGAAGACATTACGCCTTATCAAAATGCGCTTCGCGAGGAAGCAAAAAATCGTCGCTTGGCTGAGTCTATGTTCATCTATTCACCCACTTCTCTTTGGGTCGAAGATTTCAGCCGTATAAAAAATAGAATTGATCAACTCAGGTTATTAGGTATTGAAGATTTTAGAACTTTTCTAGATGTCCATCCTGAGTTTGTCCGTCAGTGTGTAGAAGATATTCTGATTTTAGATGTTAATCAGGCAACTCTTGATTTATTTAAGGCTCCTGATAAGTCGACACTTTTAAGAAATACACACAAGATTTTTGCTGAAGAGATGATTGAAACCTTTCGGGAACAACTCATCGAATTATGGCAAGGTAATATTCATCATAAGCGTGAAGCGATTAACTATGCCTTAGATGGGCAAATAAGAAATGTATTGCTTCAATTTACCGTTTTTCCGGGTTATGAAGATACTTGGGGACTGGTACAGGTTGCACTTACCGATATTACCGCACGAAAAAAAGCGGAAAACTATCTTGAATATTTGGGGCAGCACGATGTCCTGACCAAACTATATAATCGCGCTTTTTTTACAGAGGAACTTAATCGTTTAAACCGGAGTATTATTCGACCTGTTTCTTCAATTTTCTTAGATATGAACGGATTAAAAGAAACAAATGATCAGTTTGGTCATGATATTGGGGATGGCTTATTGCGTCGCGTCGGAAATATTTTAAGTCAGGCCATTTTAAATACAGCATATACGGCTTCTAGAATAGGTGGCGATGAATTCGTAATTTTAATGCCGGGGGCAGATGAGGCGAATGTTCTAATTATGCTTCAAACCATTCAAGAGCTTTTTAATATCGACAATCAATATTATTCAAGCCACCCAATTAGCATTGCAATTGGACATGCAACAACTCAAGCAAATGAACAAATTGAGGACATGTTAAAGCGAGCTGACCATCACATGTACCAAAAGAAAAAAAGCTATTATCAGGAAATTTTATTTAATCAATAAAAAAACAGGCATATTGCCTGTTTTCGAGATTAGCGTTTTCCCATAGAACGACGAGTACCACGCGGAGGCATCCACGTTCTATCTGCGTATTGCTCTGGTTTTGGACGCACTTGGTTGTGTACCGCGTCGTCGGCTTCATTGCTATCATTCGGCATTGGGAATGGCAATTTCACCAAAGCCTTTTTCTGTTTTGGCTGTTGCTCAGTCATGATTCATTCTCGAAATTTCGATTGCGACCTATTATAAATGATTTTCTCATTTCTTTCTAAAAAAGCTTCAATTGAATAAATATTGCTTAAGATGATTACTAAACTAAACTTTTTTACATCTGAAAAGGTTCACATCCGCAAATTACTTAATTTTTGCGATAAGATAGTATGCTTTTTATTTTTTAATCCCATAAGAGGAATATTGCCGTGGACGTACGTCTTTCTGATCGTGTCAATGCTATCAAACCGTCCCCTACACTTGCTGTAACCAACAAAGCTGCTGAACTTAAAGCTGCTGGCAAGAACGTGATTGGTTTAGGTGCTGGCGAACCAGACTTTGATACCCCTCAACACATCAAAGATGCTGCAATTGAAGCGATTAATAATGGTTTCACCAAATATACGGCTGTAGATGGTATTCCTGGGTTAAAAAAAGCAATTATTGCTAAGTTTAAACGCGATAATAATCTTGATTATCAAGCAAATCAGATTTTGGTTTCATGTGGTGGTAAGCAAAGCTTCTTTAACTTGGCACTTGCTCTATTAAACAAAGGCGATGAGGTTATCATTCCAGCACCTTTCTGGGTAAGCTATCCAGATATGGTCATTATTGCTGAAGGTACTCCAGTCATTGTGAAATGTGGTGAAGACCAACGTTTCAAAATTACTCCTGAACAATTAGAAGCGGCTATTACCCCTAACACTCGTTTAGTTGTATTAAACAGCCCATCTAACCCGACAGGAATGATCTATAGCAAAGCTGAATTAGAAGCTTTAGCTGAAGTATTACGTCGCCATCCACAAGTGTTTGTTGCATCTGACGATATGTATGAACCAATTCGTTGGGAAGATGAGTTCTACAACATCGCAACTGTTGCTCCAGATTTATATGATCGTACGATTGTTTTAAATGGTGTCTCTAAAGCATATGCGATGACAGGTTGGCGTATTGGCTATGCAGCCGGCCCAGCAAAAATTATTGGCGCAATGAAAAAAATCCAGTCTCAATCAACTTCAAACCCAACTTCTATTTCGCAAGTTGCTGCTGAAGCTGCATTGAATGGTCCTCAAGACGTACTTCAACCAATGATTAAAGCGTTCAAACGTCGTCATGACTTAGTCGTAAATGGCTTGAATGAAATCAAAGGGATTTCTTGCTTGCCTGCTGATGGTGCTTTCTATGCCTATGCAAACATTCGCCCTCTTATTCGTGCAAAAGGCTTAAAATCTTGCACAGAATTCTCTGAATGGTTACTAGAAGAAACTGGTGTAGCAGTAGTGCCTGGTGATGCATTTGGTCTAGGCGGTTTTATGCGTATTTCATATGCAACAGCTGACGAAGTACTCGTTGATGCGTTAGCACGTATCAAAAAAGCTGCTGACTCAATTGAAGGCGTAGATGCTGCAATTGCTTCTATTGAAGCTGAAAAAACAGCTAAGTAATTTATAATTTTAAAAAGAGGCTTCAACTTCAAGTTGAGGCCTCTTTTTTATGAATAGAAGCTTAAAAATTTTATTCGTAGCTACTATTTATGACTCAGCAGAATTAAATAAAGCCTCGACCTCAGCTTCAGTCATTTTTTTTGTATTGTTTTGAAAGGCATAAAAAGCGGGTTTTGAATCAATAAAAATTTCTAGATCTAACTTTAAGTCATTTACAGGTTCATCTAAAGAAAATGCATTAATGTTGCAGTAGCCTTGATCCTTAGTTCTCCAAAAAATTGTAGTTCCACAAGCGTTGCAAAAGCCTCTTTCTCCCCATTCGGAAGAGTTAAAAATACTCAGATGCTCTTGTTGAATAAACTTTAGACTGCCTTGTACAACATCAATCGTCATAATAACACCACTGGTTTGTCGGCGACACATCGAACAATGGCAAACATGCACATCATGATTTTTTAGCTCTACCTCAAATGTAGTCTTACCACATAAACATTGACCGTTCATTATTATTTCCCATTGATAAGTTTTATATTTTTAATTTCATAAAATATTCTGTCTAATTAAAATTTACAAGTTTGTAAACTATAACTGAACTTATCACTTCATTTTTCTAACTTGACAATAGTACTTTTACATCATAATTTAAACTTAAGTTCCATTTAAGAACTTATAAAATTAAAGGACTCAAAAATGAAAAATCCCATGGAAATGACTGGTCTTGAATTTTTACAAGCGATGATTGATAGCCATATTCCAGCAGCAAGTATTAGTAAAACCATACCTATGCAACCTACTGAAATCTCAGAAGGTTCTGTTACTTTTAAAGCGCAAGCAGATCATAATCATCTAAATCCGTTAGGGGGCGTACATGGTGGTTTTGCGGCTACAGTTTTAGACTCTGTGACTGGCTGTGCAGTACATACGATGTTACCTGCTGGTGTAGGTTACGGAACAATCGATCTTAACGTAAAAATGTGCCGTCCTATTCCAAAGAACCATCCTTTAATTGCAACAGGCAAAGTCATTAACATAAGTAAAAACTTAGGAATTTCCGAAGGAAAGATTATTGATGAGGAAGGTAAACTTTATGCCTATGCAACAGCAACCTGTATGATTATTCGTTCATAGTCATAAAAGGCAGCCTTAAACCGCTGCCTTTTTTATTGAGTAATCTGGATTATCTGGACGATCACAAGTTTGAGCCACTACATAAGGTGCCCAAATATTTTTAAGTTGAAGTTCTATAACTTCTTGATGTTCAGTAGACCAAGCTAAAACTTTATTTTTGCCCAGCAGTAACTCCCCTTCTAATTGAAAAATATATAGGGGTTTAGATTGATCTAATGCTTTTGAACACTTTAAAACTTTTAGTGAACTATGCACATTCCATTTAGAACTGAACCAAAGCTGTAATAAATCACCTAAGTACAAGTCCTGCTTTTTAAAAGGATAAGCATCAATCGACGCACCCTCTACAGGTATGTAATAAGAGTCTGGTCGACTTAAAATATTGAGATAATTGCGTTGATAAAAATCAAAATTAGAAAAAATAGAGGCAACAGTAAGTGTTTTCATACTTATCTCCGATTTAGCCATTTTAGTGCTGGCAAGTTGGTTTAAATCCACACTGTTTGAATTTCTTCAAACGCTTGTTCTGTTTTGAATCTAGCAATTGAATTTTTAAAGCGCAAGTAATTTCTCAGCTCACCGCCCAACTGATCAAATAAAAAGCATACAACACAAAAATGAAGGAAACATGGCGATTTTCACTTGACCCTTCTCAAAATCTCCTTATAATCGCATGCAGATTCTCCCATAGCTCAGTCGGTAGAGCGACGGACTGTTAATCCGCAGGTCCCTGGTTCGAGCCCAGGTGGGAGAGCCAAATACAAAAAAGCCCGCAGCATTAAAGCGGGCTTTTTTTGCTATAAATTTTTTCAATAACTATAAAAAAATCCCCTATGACGACATAGAGGATTTAATTATTAATCTACTAGTTTCATTCAATGACCTAATCTAAATCAAAAAGAGATATCACCTTCAATCCTCTTCTTAGGTCATTTTTAAACTTATTATTCTACTTCAACAACTTTTAAAGGATTAAAAGACTGAGAAGTCGGCATAATTTCAATACGGTTAATATTAATATGTGGAGGCTGTGATGCGACCCACGCTACCGTATTTGCAATATCGTCAGGCAAGATTGGGTTCTTTTTATCATACAGACTATTTACCTTATCCTGATCACCCTTGAAACGCACCAAAGAAAATTCTGTACCACCACAAAGACCTGGCTCAATATTAGTCACTCGGATGCCAGTACCTGACAGATCAGCTCGAAGATTTAAACTAAATTGCTCTACAAATGCTTTGGTTGCACCATAAACATTACCACCCGGATATGGGTATGTACCTGCAATTGATCCCATATTGATGATTAAACCGGACTTTTTCTTCACCATATTCGGTAAAATTAACCGCGTAACAGTGATCAATCCTTTAATATTGGTATCTACCATGGTGTACCAATCATCCAAATCTGATTTATCTGCTGGCTCTAGGCCTAATGCTAATCCAGCATTGTTAACCAATAAATCAATTTGACTGATTTGGAATTCGGCTGGTAAATCAACCAATGCTTTATTTATATTTTCTACTGTATCTGTCATATCAAATACGAGTGGATAGAATTTTTCCCCGAGCTCTTGTTGTAATTCTTTTAGCTTTTCTGCTCGTCTTCCACAGCCAATAACTTTATAACCTAACTCAATCAGTTTTTTTGAAATACTATAACCAAAACCCGCAGAAGCGCCTGTAACTAATGCTAACATTCTTATATCCTTAAAATATTCGACTACTTTAGTTGAACCGATTATGAACAAACCTATCTTTATATTTACATAATATTCGTTATTACTTTAAAAAATAAAAGAATTTTATAAAAAATTTGATTATGGATAACAATATTTAAGGAAATTAATTATATAGATATGATTTTATCAGGAGTATCAGGTAATAAATACCGCATCCCCAGATGCTAACCACTTATAAAAAATAATTAAAAAATTTAAAGGTTAAAATAAAAAAAGTTTACCTAGAAAGATAAACTTTTTTATTTACAACTTTTTTGATTATGCAGGTACGCCGCTGTGAAAACGGAAGGTATCATCAGGCGTTAAAATCAGGTTCTTTTCAACCTCGCGAATATGCTCAATGCGCTGCTGAATATCCTCTTTAGGATTTTTCATTTTTGCAGTGTTTGCCACATCAAGCGCAAGTGCTAAATAGTCTTCAAAATGACGAGACTCTGACTTAAGCAAATAGCGATAGTAGCGCCCTAACTCTTCATCTACACGTGGGGCAAGTGCATGAAAACGTTCGCATGAGCGAGCCTCAACAAAAGCACCTACCACAAGTACATCAATTAAAGCTTCTGGCTCATAAGTACGAATCTCTTTACGCAACCCACCTGCATAGCGCCCTGCACTTAAGCCATCCCATTTCTGACCACGCTTGGCCATTAGCTCAAGCACCTGTTCATAATGGAGCATTTCTTCCCGCACCAGTTGTGCAAGCTTCACTTGCAAATCAGGGAAAAAGCTATAGCGGAACATTAAGTTCATTGCTGTACTAGCTGCTTTTTTTTCGCAGTTAGCATGATCTTGCATCAAGATATCTAAATTATTGATCGCTTCATCTAACCATGCTTTGGGCGTTTGACATCCTAAAAAGGCCAAAACAGGTTGCATTAGTTCATCGTAATTGATACTCGACATAACCAATTATCCTGCCACCTGAATTGCTGCTTTCATATCTTTGACAGCTTGAACAAGACCTACAAAAATGCTATCAGCAATAATTGAGTGCCCAATGTTTAACTCGTGAATTTGCGAGATAGCAGCAATTGGAGCAATATTTTTAAGGTTAAGTCCGTGACCCGCATTTACCACCAAACCTTTTGAAGCTGCGTATTCAACACCTTTAATAATACGCGCCAATTCAGCCTGTTGATCTTGCTCCGTTGCGGCATCTGCATATGCACCCGTGTGCAACTCAATCGTAGGTGCGCCACACGCAACTGCTGCATCAATTTGAGCTAGATCAGCATCGATAAATAATGATACGTCACAGCCAATAGCAGCTAAAGTCTGAGTTGCAGCTTTAACTTTTTCAAAGTTACCTACTACATCCAAACCACCTTCAGTTGTTACTTCTTGGCGTCTTTCAGGAACGAAGCATACATGCTGTGGCTGAATTTCTTTCGCAAACTCGACCATTTCATCAGTAACAGCCAACTCTAGATTCATGCGTGTTTTTAATAATGGACGCATGCGGCGTACGTCATCATCCTGAATATGGCGACGATCTTCACGCAAATGCAAGGTAATCCCCTCTGCACCAGCTTGTTCACAAATAAGAGCAGCTTCTACAGGGTCTGGGTAAGTAGTACCGCGCGCCTGTCTTAAAGTAGCAACATGGTCTATGTTTACACCAAGCAATGCAGCCATAAATAAATCCTAATTACGATTGAGTTTGAGTATTTTGAATCCACAATTGTCGACTTTTTAGGGGACGATCTCCTAAAAGCGATGTAATCATTTGACGGTATAGTTTACCTAATAATTGCAGTTGTTCGTGAGAAAAATCCTGCCCTTGCTCATAGTCCACCATAGACAAAATCGCTTTTCCAGACAAAGAGGAACGACTCGCCTGCGCAACGGGAGCAAAACCTTCGGTCACTTGAAATTGATAAAACTGATGAGATTGAATCGGCTGCTGCTGAGTATCAATTGAGAAATCAAGCGCGTACCCTAGTTCAGGCAGAAGCACATGTTCGAACTGACGCAATATCTGTCTTAAAAAAAGATCGGGTTGATCAGTAGAAGCGAGCTGCTGTAACTGCAATAGAGTTAACTGATATTGCTCAAAAGATTGAGGCATTGCCTCTTCTAGTGGACATAGCCGAAGAATGATTTCACTTAAATAAAATCCGGCAAAAAAGGCGTCACCAAAAAAGAAAACAGGCTGATTTAATATTTCTAACTTAGTAAAGTTCTTCAGCTCACTTTTACCAGTTGCTTGCAATCGGATAGGTTGATACTGAGGGGGCGGAGTCTGTCTTAAAATACCATCGACTCGCCCATACTCCTGAGTAAAAAGATGCACAATATGACTTTTTTCACGGTACTTACGGTGATGAATCATATATCCATGGAGGACTTCATTGCGCATCATAAAAAGAAACTATTCCTCAGATTCTTTTTCTTTTTTGTCATCCTCATCATCACCATCAGGAATCACCGCACCTACAACAGCCGCTGTACCTTTGACAACACCTTTTGTAGTTTTATAGGCGATACCTACTGGTACGGTTACAAGCTTATATACACAACCTTGTAACATCAATGTACATCCAATTATAGCGACCAATGATGTAATTGTTTTCATACCAGTATCCTTATCCTTTAGATATCACTATATCCTAAGCTTTTTAAGGCACGCTCATCATCAGACCAGCCACCCTTCACTTTTACCCAAAGTGTGAGCATAATTTTTTGCTCAAACATCTTTTCCATGTCTTTTCGAGCATCCATACCGATTGTTTTAAGCTTGGCACCTTTTTCACCAATCACAATCGCTTTCTGGCCCGCACGATCTACAAAAATCGTTGCATCAATATAGGTACAAGCTGGTTTTAAACGACCAGTTTTCTCATTAACAGCAGCCTCTTCCGTTTTGAAAGATTCAATTTGTACTGTTAAATCATAAGGTAGTTCTTCACCTAACTGACGCATGATTTTTTCACGAATAATTTCGCTAGCTAAAAAGCGTTCAGAACGGTCAGTAATCTGATCAAATGAATACAAAGGTGCTTGATAAGGAAGATACTTCTCAATCGTTTCACTCAAGTGTTCCAGATTTGCTCCGCGTAATGCAGATACAGGAACAATCTCGGCAAAATTCATTAGCTTGGCACGCTCTTGAATTAAAGGAAGAATATCTCTTTTATCTTCAAAAGTATCAGCCTTATTAATCACCAAGATAACTGGCATTTCAGCATTCTTAAGTTTTTCAAGCACTAAGTCATCATTTGGGGTCCACTTATAAGCATCAATAACAAATAAGACCAAATTGACGTCACGTAATGCAGAATGAGCTGCACGGTTCATCATTTTATTAATAGCGCGTACTTCTTTTTTATGCATACCTGGGGTATCTACATATACCGCCTGCATTTTTTCACGCGAATCAATACCAATAATTTTATGGCGTGTTGTTTGGGGTTTACGCGAAGTAATAGAGAGCTTTTGACCTAATAAATGGTTCATGAGGGTAGATTTACCCACATTTGGACGTCCTACAATCGCCACAAATCCGCTCTTAAAATCCGAAGGAATTGTCACGCCTTTGGAACTAAAAAATTGATCAATCAGATTATTAGGATCTTGGTTATCATTTGAATCTGGATTGATTTGATCAGAATGCATCGACATGCAGGTTATTGCTCCAATAACTTTAAAATTTCCGCCGCTGCTGCCTGCTCGGCAAAACGACGACTTGAACCCTCACCATAAATCTTTGATAAACCATCTATCAAACATTCAACTTTAAAGTGCTGGTGAGGTGCATCACCCTGAATATCTACAACCTCGTAAACAGGGAGAGGTTTTTTACGTGCTTGTAGATACTCTTGTAAACGTGATTTCGGGTCTTTAAGTTGATCCGTAGGTTCAATATGGTCTAAATAGGGTACATACCATTTTAGCACAATATCTGTAAGTAAGTTGAGATCACCACTATCAATATAAATTGCACCAATAATGGCCTCTACCGTGTCAGCTAATATTGACTCCCGATGATGACCACCAGATTTCAACTCACCCGTACTTAATATTAAACACCGACTAAGTTGCAAATCGGTTGCAATCTTACCTAAAGCTTCCTGACGGACTAAAGTCGCTCGCATACGCGTTAGACGACCTTCGTTTTCATTTGGATAGGCATGATATAGATAATTGGCAACAATCATGCCTAATAATGAATCGCCTAAAAATTCCAAGCGCTCGTAATTGTATTTATGACTCACCGAACGATGAGTCAAAGCTAACTGTAACAACTCAAGCTGCTTGAATTGATATCCGATGCGACTCAATAAGCGAGGATCACTTAGTTTGAACTGATGTTTTATCAAAACTCTTCTCAAATGTTAAAACTAAATCAATATTTGATAAGAAAGGTTTTCTTACTTCATATTTCTTTTTGACTGTCAGACCAGACTGATTAAACACTTGCGCAATCTCTTTAAAGTGGAGATCACGAATATTGTTCATTTCCAGTCGCTGATCCATTTGTGTCACAAACTTCCGTGGTGTGATCTCAGAAGAGCTTTCTTGCAAAAGCTCTTCTATTTGATTATTAATCAATCGATCATCCCAATATGCTGGCCAAACTGCAAGTACAGTTTTTACTGCAACTGCAAATATAACCACCCCAAATAAAATTGCTAAATACGAAGTACCTTGTTGTGCCTTACGCATTTCTTTTTTCCTAATGGTTGTTTTTAATCTATTTTTCCATTTCGGCCAAAGTTAGGAAGATGTAAACCCGGTTCTTTATGCATCCACACATAGAATGCTCGCCCTGTTAAATTTTCTTCAGGAACGAAGCCCCAGAAACGACTGTCTGCACTTTGATCACGGTTATCTCCCATTGCAAAGTAATGTCCTTTTGGAACAGTCACTTCCCAATATAAACCGTCTTGGTTTGCATATTTACCATTTTCAACATAGTTGATAAACGGTGCTTGACGTGCCACATTTACGCCTTCAAGCTCACGCATCGTAAAGGTGTGTTCACCAATCGTCTCTTTATGATAAATAGACGTTGGGGTATCTAACACATCTTTTTCACGACTAAACTGTGTTGATACTTTCGGTATTTTTTGTCCATTAATAATCAATTGTCCATGATCATAAACAAGATGATCACCTGGCAAACCAATTACACGTTTAATATAGCTGATGGTAGGTTGAGGTGGATAACGGAACACAATCACATCACCACGCTTTGGTTCTCCTACATCAATAATTTTCTTATTGACGATAGGTAAACGCACACCATAATCAAATTTATTAACCAAAATAAAATCACCAGTTTCTAAAGTGGGTACCATAGAATCTGATGGAATATTAAATGGTTCATAAAGAAATGAACGAAGTACAAGTACTACAGCTAAAACTGGCCAAAAGTCATAGGCCCATGTAATAACAAAATTTTCGTTCCCGCGCCCTTTATTTGCACGCTGTTTGAATACAAATTTATCTAACAACCACACTGCAAATAGAATCAGCGTAACTGGAACAAGAATTAAATTAAAATCAAAATCCACATGACCTCACTCGCAGCCTAGCTGCTTGTCTTAAAGTGAGGGAAAAGTAATATCTTACTTCTCCCACCCTCATTTCTTATCTTTCTACTTTCAATACAGCCAAGAACGCTTCTTGTGGAATTTCAACACTTCCCACTTGTTTCATACGTTTCTTACCTTCTTTTTGTTTAGAAAGTAGTTTTTTCTTACGTGAAACGTCACCACCATAACATTTCGCTAATACGTTTTTACGCATTGCTTTTACAGTAGAACGAGCAATAATTTGTGCACCGATAGCCGCTTGAATAGCAACGTCGTACATTTGGCGAGGAATCAAATCTTTCATTTTCTCAACCAATGCAATACCACGATGACGCGCGTCATTACGGTGACAAATCATAGCCAAGGCATCAACCTTGTCACTATTAATTAATACATCAACCTTAACTAAAGCTGAACTTTCGAAACGCACAAAGTTATAGTCTAGCGATGCAAAACCACGAGAACATGATTTTAATTTATCAAAGAAATCCATAACGACTTCAGCCATCGGGATTTCAAAGGTAATAGAAACTTGATTACCCAAGAATTTCATATCTTTTTGAACACCACGGCGTTCAATACATAGGGTCATTACATTCCCTAAGTATTCTTGAGGAACAAGGATATGACACTCTGCAATCGGCTCACGCAAATCTTCTACAGTAGATCCGTCTGGCATTTTTGATGGACTATCGATATAAATCGTTTCGCCCTTCTTGGTTAATGCTTCATAAATTACGGTAGGTGCAGAACTGATTAGATCAAGGTCATACTCACGCTCTAAACGCTCTTGTACAATCTCCATGTGTAGCATTCCTAAGAAGCCACAACGGAAACCAAAACCTAATGCATCTGAGCTTTCTGGTTCAAAGAACAAAGCTGAGTCGTTGATCTGCAATTTTTGTAACGCTTCACGGAATGGCTCAAAGTCACTCGCATCAATCGGGAAAAGACCAGCATAAACCTGCGGTTTAACCTTTTTAAAACCCGGTAAAATTGCAACATCAGGTGTAGCAGCAAGGGTAATAGTGTCACCTACTGGTGCACCAAAAATATCTTTAATACCCGCAATAACAAAACCGACTTCACCAGCTTCAAGAATATCTGTTTCAGTATGCTTAGGATTAAATACACCCACTGAAGTTACTGGATGAGTTTGTCCTGTCGATTTAACCAACATTTTGTCGCCCTTACGGATACGACCTTGTTTAATACGTACAAGAGAAACTACACCTAAGTAGTTATCAAACCATGAGTCGATAATTAATGCTTGCAATGGAGCATCACGATCGCCTTCAGGTGCTGGAATAACATCGACTAAACGTTCTAAAACACCTTCAACACCTAAACCAGTTTTTGCTGAACAAGTCGGTGCATCTGTTGCTTCAATCCCGATGATTTCTTCAATTTCATGAATTACACGTTCAGGTTCAGCCTGCGGCAAATCAATTTTATTTAAAATCGGAAGAACTTCGAGACCTTGTTCAATTGCGGTATAACAGTTTGCAACTGATTGTGCTTCTACGCCTTGCGCAGCATCTACAACCAATAGCGCACCTTCACATGCGGCTAATGAACGAGAAACTTCATACGAGAAGTCTACGTGCCCAGGAGTATCAATAAAGTTAAGTTGATATTCTTGACCATTCGGATGAGTGTAATACAGCGTGACAGAAGCGGCTTTAATGGTAATCCCACGTTCACGCTCAAGCTCCATTGAGTCTAGGACTTGGGCTTGCATTTCACGATCTTGTAGACCACCACACATCTGAATAAAACGGTCAGCCAATGTAGACTTACCATGGTCAATGTGAGCAATAATCGAGAAATTTCGTATATTTTTGATATCGACGGATTTTTTAGCTTGCGCCATGGGTTACCTTGAGAAAATATAGAGTGCTATGTAGCTTGTTTTAATACACAGCCAAAGCAGTTAAATTAATTGCGTGCGATTATAACAGATTGCAGATATGAAAAAGACATAAATTCTTTCTTTTAAAAAAGCTTTTTAAACTTCTTAACATAAGAAACTATTTCTCTTTGAAGAGTATGTAAATCAGTACAGCTTTAGCTCAAATCTAAGCAGGCTTGCAGATAAATTATTGTCAGTATGATTAGCTGTCTTTCCAATCAATTTGAATCCAAGTTTGTGAACAACTTGCTGAGATCTAATGTTGGACTCAAATATCTCAGCCCAAACATATTTTATTTCTCTTTGGAACAATCCCTCTTGTTTCAAATATTGAATTAGCCCTGTAAGAGCTTCATGCATATATCCCGAACCCCATGCATGAGGATGAAGCTCATAACCAATGACTACCGCAAAATTATTACCAATCGGTTTGACAGCATTTACTCCACATGTTCCCAACATAGTTGCATCTTGTTTAAGACGAATAGCATGTCTAAAACCTAGCCGTTGGTCCCATTTTTTATGCATTTTTTCAATCAGAGCCTGAGCTTCTTCTAATGCAGTAAAGGCTTTTAAATCATAAAATTCGAGTACGCTTGAATTTGAAAATAATTCAAAGACAAAATCTTTATCATCATCTGTAAGATCACTTAAAACCAATCGATCAGTTTCTATGGAAAATGAATACTCCAAATTTCAGCCTCTCTTTTTTACTAGCTAACATATGAAACAGTAAAATCATAAGGATTTATGCTTGAATCAAGCGGTTTGTATGCATGAGTAAAAGTTGGAGACATTCGTTTTGGGCGCCCTGTGGCAATTTCAATACATGCCCATTTGGTATTTCCAACAAATAATACAGCCTGATCTGATGGACGGAAAAATACATACTGGCGGAAAGAATAAAGAGCGTTGATATCATCTAACCATGTGCGTAATACAATTTGTTCACCTTCAAATGCAGCTTTACGATATTGCACATGATGCTCAACCGCGACCATTGCATGTTTTAGTTCGAGATATTTAGTTACCCCGACTCCTAAGGTTTCAACATGAGCAGCAGCTACATCCTGCATCCACTGTACATACATCACATTATTCACATGTCCTAACGCATCAATATGATGTGGCTGTACCTGAATATGTAAATCAAAAATACTACTCACGAATGTTCACACTCTTATTTATTAACTTTTAAACTGAAATAAGTGTAGGTAGATATCACTATACGCTCAAGATAAATAACAAAAAACCACCCATGTTTAGGGTGGCTCATTGTTTCATTTTAAGTTTACTGAATACGTAAACCAAGCATTGCGCGTTGTCCCTGACGAATAATCGCGACACGTGCTACGGTATTTTTTTGCAAGTTAGAAACAACTTTTGCAAAATCCTGACTATTTAAAATCTGGTTATTGTTGACTTGAACAATCACATCACCCGGAATGATATTTGACAATGATGCTAAGCCACCACGGCGAACATCTTGTACATAGATACCACCTTTTACACTTAAAGCACTTTTTTCTGGCTCAGCTAAATCACGAATGCTCATTCCTAAAACTGGTCCTTTAGATACAGTACTTTGCGCACCTGTGGCAGGCGTTTCATCTGGAGCAGTCGTTAAAGTTGCTGAAATATTACGGGTTTTGTCATCACGTAATACTTCAAACTGAACAGTTTGATTCGGCTGTACTTTGTTTAATGCGTAGAGTAATTCACTAGTGCGCGATACTGGATTACCGTTATATTTCAAAATTACATCACCGGCTCGCAAGCCTGCTTTTTGTGCAGGTGAGTTCGGAGAAATTTGAGTAATTAAAGCACCTTCAGGTTTTGGTAACTTGTAAGCATCAGCAAGGTTGCGGTCAATGTCTTGCATCATCACACCAAGATAAGAGCGCGTTACCTTACCTTTAGTTTTAAGCTGTTCGGCCACATCCATCGCTACGTCAATCGGGATAGAGAAAGACAAGCCCATATAGCCGCCAGTACCACTAAATATTCGAGAGTTTACACCGACCACTTCACCATTTTGGTTAAACAATGGACCACCAGAGTTACCTGGGTTTAGCGCAACGTCAGTTTGAATAAATGGCACCGACGTTTCACCACTCATATTTCGTGATTTAGCACTGACAATACCTGCCGAAGCTGAATAGTCAAAACCAAACGGCGAACCAATTGCTAAAACTGGCTCTCCTACTCGTAAGCGGTCAACATTTCCTACACGTAAAGCTGGATAACTATTTCCAGTCACTTTTAACAATGCAACGTCTGTACGCTCATCACTACCGACCACCGTTGCATCAATTTCACGACGATCATTTAAAGTAATACTAATACGTGAGGCATTTTCAATCACATGGTGGTTGGTGAGTAGGTAACCATCTTTACTAATAAAGAATGCACTACCATATGCGGTTTTTTCTTGTGGACCTTGTTGCTGCGGAATGATGACCTGATTTCCAAAGAAACGTTTTAAAATTTCAGGAACTTGCTGCTGCAATAGTTCATCCTGAGTCATTTTCTTTACGACGTTTACACTCACCACGGCTGGACTAACTTGTTCAACGAGGTTTGAAAAATCAACAGTAGCATTTGCCTGAACAGCAGCAACTGTAAATACCGCTGCATACATTCCTTGTTGTAAATAGCGAGTTTTCATTCGGTGCTCACCCACAATTGGTCTACGAGAATAAGAATAAAACTGTTGTATCACAACGCCTTGGGGTTGTGCGTAACAATATGTTTATTTGTAAGACATCATCACAATGATTATTTTACGCATTGCAACTTTTTAAGCCAATTGCAATTTTTCTCTGAGTTAGAGCGCTTAAGCTCTTGCCTTTTTAGATAAAAAGGGGTGTCATTAACGGACGTTTTAGATTGTTGCGAATGGACATGCCTAATTTACAGACAATTCACCACTTTGACGTGATTATTGTGGGCAGCGGCGGTGCTGGTTTAAGCCTGGCTTTATCGTTACCAAATCATTTTAATATTGCAGTTTTAGCCAAAGCTGCTTTAACTGAAGCAAGTACCTTCTACGCTCAAGGTGGTGTTGCTGCTGTTCTTGATGAGACTGACTCTATTCAACAGCACATTAATGACACTATGATTGCAGGTGCTCATTTGTGTGAAATGGATGCGGTACAACATACCGTAGAAGGCGGTCGCCCTTCTATAGATTTTCTTTTAAAGCAAGGCGTACAGTTTACCTTAGATGAAGATGAACAACTTCATTTAACCCGCGAAGGTGGTCATTCGCAGCGCCGTATTATCCATTCTGCTGATGCAACAGGTAAGGCCATTTCAACCACCTTGGTTGAACGTGCCAAAGAACGTAAAAATATTACTATTTTTGAAAACTATATTGCGATTGATTTAATTACTTCGCAAAAATTAGGCCATGTTGACCAAGCGAATCGCGCTATTGGTTTGTATGCCTTAGATGAAAACACAGAACAGGTTCATACCTTCCTTGCACCATTCACCGCGCTTGCTTGCGGCGGTGCGATGAAAGCTTATCTGTACACATCTAATCCAGATATTGCTACAGGTGATGGTATTGCAATGGCCTTCCGTGCAGGTTGCCGTGTAGCCAATATGGAATTTAATCAGTTCCATCCAACTTGTCTCTATCACCCCCAAGCTCGCTCATTTTTAATTACAGAAGCGATGCGTGGTGAAGGTGCGTATTTACGCTTGCCTGATGGTGAACGTTTCATGCTGCGTTTTGACGATCGTGCGGAACTGGCTCCACGCGATATTGTGGCACGAACTATTGACCATGAAATCAAACGCTTAGGTATTCGCCATGTGTGGTTAGACATCACTCACAAATCACCAGAGTTTATTAAAGAACACTTCCCTACACTTTATGCGCGATTGCTCGAATTGGGCATCGACATTACCAAAGACATGATTCCTGTCGTGCCAGCGGCTCACTACACTTGTGGTGGTGTTGTGGTGGACTCAAATAGCCAGACCGATATTGAAGGCTTATATGCCATTGGTGAAACGTCTTATACCGGTTTACATGGCGCAAACCGTATGGCGAGTAACTCATTACTTGAATGCTTCGTCTATGGCATGAGTGCAGCAAAAGACATCGAAAATAAATTTGATAAAGATTTAAAACTACCAGAAGTACCAAGTTGGGATGACTCTCAAGTCACCAATCCAGATGAAGATGTGGTGATTTTACAAAACTGGGATGAGTTACGTTCCACCATGTGGAACTACGTCGGTATTGTCAGAACCACGAAACGTTTAGAACGTGCTTTACACCGTATTGAAATGTTAAAGCGTGAAATTACCGAATACTATCAAGACTATCGTGTGAGCAAGAACCTGATTGAACTGCGTAATCTTGTTCTCGTATCTGAGATGATTGTTCGTTGTGCAATGCAACGTAAAGAATCACGTGGTCTACATTACACACTCGATTATCCTGAAACTTCGAGTGAGATTCGTAAAACAGTTTTAACTCCTCCAAATTTTGCAGTAGAACAGCCATTGGTTAATACTGATATTTAAGTTGTTTTTCTACAAAAAAAGCACAGTTCAGACTGTGCTTTTTATTTGGTTTGATATTTATGATTTAGGTGGAATTGAATAAGTCGCGGTCACATGTGCAACGGGTTCATCCAACCCTACTGAATAAATCCAAACTTCCCCCACCACCAAGCTCTTTCCTACTTTCATGAGCTTACACTCACTGCGTAAGTCTTGATCACCCGCAGGTTTGCGTAAAAAGTTAATATTAAAGTTGGTGGTCACAGCTAAACCAATAATTCCGATTTCACCTAAGATAGCAATATATAAAGCAAAATCTGCTAAGGTCATCATGGTTGGGCCAGATATGGTGCCACCAGGGCGTTGATGTCTTTGATCGACATGATAATAAACAACTGCGGCTTTAGGCGTGACTGATTCAATCGTGCAATGTTCAAGACTTGGTGGAAATTCCTTTTCAAGAAATGCCACGATTTCTTCTTTTGAGCTTTTCATCCTTGTTATTCTTCAATCTATAAATCATATGTAAGATAGCATAAGAAAATAGCAGATATTTTCTATGACGTTTTAAAACAGAATTAACGTCATTTTTAACCACTCCCATTTTTATAAGAGTGGCTCATCCAATTGCTTATCCTAAATATTGCAATGCCTGTTCGAACACCTGATCAGGACTTTGGGTTGCATCTATTCGCTTAATACGTTCTGGTTCAGCTTTCCATAAGGTTTCATAGCCTTCACGAACCTTAGTAAAGAAGCTTAACTTTTCTTGTTCAAAACGGTCTAAAGCTCCACGTTCACGCGCACGATCCATCCCGAGTTCAATCGGTGCATCTAACCAGAAAGTCACCTCTGGCATGCGTGAAACAAAGTTCTGATTTAAAAGCTGTAATTTATCTTGGCTTAGGCCACGACCAGAACATTGATAAGCAAAACTTGCATCGGTAAAACGATCGCTTAATACAATTTTATTAGACTCTAAAGCGGGCAAAATGACCTGTTGTAAGTGTTGAACACGTGCCGCATAAATGAGTAGTAATTCGGTATCATGGCTCATATTTTCATCATGATTCACTGCCAAAAGCATAGAGCGTATTTGTTCTGCTAACGGTGTACCACCCGGTTCACGTGTTAAAACAACTTGTTTACCTTGCTCTTCAAAATGCTGGTGAATTTTTCGAATGAGTGTAGTTTTACCTACCCCTTCCGTGCCTTCAAAGCTAATAAACATCTCTTTTCCTTATTTCTTCGATCTCAACACGGATAAATAGTCTTGCACCGCTTGATTATGCGCTTGCAAACTTGCCGTAAATTTATGCCCACCATTGCCAGTCGCTACAAAGTAGATGTTATTTGAGTCATCTGGATGCAACGCAGCTTCAATTGCTTTTTGGCTTGGCAAAGCAATTGGAGTTGGCGGTAAGCCATTAATAGTATAGGTATTATATGCTGTTGGGGTACGCAGGTCTTCTCGGGTAATATTTCCCTTATAGTTATTGCCCATACCGTAAATAACAGTTGGATCAGTTTGTAAACGCATACCAATTTTTAAACGGCGGACAAAAACGCCAGAAACTTGTGTAAGTTCACTATCTAAACTTGTTTCTTTCTCAACAATAGAAGCCATAATTAATGCTTCATATTTGTCTTTATAAGGTAAATTCGGCGCACGATTTGCCCAAGCTGCATCTAGAGCTTTCATTTGACGATGATATAAATCGGTAAGAATTTTCTTGTCAGTCTCGCCTTTTGCAAAGAAATACGTATTAGGTGCAAACAAACCTTCAGGGTGTCCATAAGGAATGCCAAGCGCCTTCATAAGCTGATCATCAGGTAAATCTAATATTGTATTTTCTACGTTTTTATCATTTTTTAATGCAGTGATAAGCTGTTTAAAAGTTGTGCCTTCAATAACCAAAACACGGTTCATCTGAGCATTATCTGCATCAGATAGCATCTCTAATACTTCTCTTACACTCATTCCCTGTTCAATTTCATACACACCAGCTTTCATGCTGTCATGAATCATAAATTTCTGATAAAGCTTTAATACCACTGGAAAGCTAATTTTGCCTTCTTTCGCCAACCGATCAATAAAACCAGAATAGGTTTCACCAGATGTAATGGATAACATCTGTTTTTTGCCTTCAATCGGATAAGCTTTAAATAGACTCGACCATAAAATGGCAAAAATAGAAATTAAAACAATAAACAGGCCAATTAAAACCAGTCGCTTAGAAAATTTTGGAGCTTGTTTCTTGTTATTTTTCTTGGCGTTTTTTGCTTTCGCATTCACAGGTGGCTTCGGCATATTAATGAATCTGATTTAAGTTAAGGAGATGAAATAAATCTATGCATGCCTGTGTTTCTAGCGTTTTCTCCCCTAAATGAGTGACCACTCGCATAGGATGTAAAGCATTACAAAAGAATAGACTTTGTATTTCAGATACTTCATCTAGCTCAATTATACGTACTTCACAGGCAATTCCATGGTGCTGCATACGCGCTAAAATTTCCGCCCGCATTACACCGTGGACGCCATTATAGCGAAGTTCGGGAGTAATCCATCTATCATTTAAACGAATAAAACAATTACTACTGACCCCTTCAACAATATAACCTTGTACATCAGTAACTAATGCTTCAGCCCACCCAAGTTGATCTGCTTCTTTTTTTAGCAATACTTGTTCAAGACGGTTTAAAGATTTAAGCCCGACTAAGCTTGGCATGGTTAAACCTAAAGCCTGATTTAAAACGCCACACTGAATAAAGTCCGGCTGAAATGGCTCTAAAGCTTTCGGATAAAACCAGATATAAATATCAGCCTGATGCTTTGGCAAACTATAACCACGGTCACCTATCCCACGACTAATCACAATTTTTAAAGTACCAGTGAGCACAAGATGCTGCTTTTGTAGTTGCTGCAAACTCTGTTCTATTAATTCAAAATCCGCAGTTAAAGACAGTTTTTGACATGCAAGTTTTAGGCGTTCCCAATGTCTTTCTTTAAGCTCAATCTGGTTTTGAAAAATACGAATTGTGGTAAAGCATCCATCTCCATAATGAAATGCTCGATCCAGTAAAGGAATGGTTTCAACAGGTTGACCATTTTTAAAACACCACATGTTTAATCCACCCTTTGCTTAAAACGATCCAACAATACAACACCTTTCATTTAAATAATAAATGACTGATTTTAAAAAATTATACCGATTGCGTATCTACTTTTGAAACTTGTTGTATATCAAGATTTAAGAATAACTTATCTGTTTTTACTATTTCTATTTTTTTCATATTAAATTCGTTTTTTATTATTTTTTTAGAATAAAGACTAGCGCTATTCTGCGTTCATGTTTTGAACATTTCATATTTTTTGAGGGATTATCTCATGCGTTTTTCTCAGTTAAAAGTCGGGGTTATCGCTGCACTTCTTTCAGTTTCATCATTTGCAGCCCAAGAATTTTTAAACGTCTCTTACGACCCTACTCGTGAGTTATATACAGATTTCAATAAACAGTTCGGTACTTACTGGAAACAACGTACTGGTCAAGATATTGAGTTCAAACAATCACACGGCGGTTCTGGTAAACAGGCCCGTGCGGTGATTGATGGCTTAAATGCAGATGTGGTGACATTAGCGCTTGCAGCAGATATCGATGAAATTGCTGAAAAAGCAAAATTACTTCCAACTGACTGGCAGAAAAAGTTACCGCAGAACTCTACCCCGTACACCTCAACAATTGTGTTTTTAGTGCGTAAGGGTAACCCTAAACAAATTAAAGACTGGGCTGATTTAATCAAACCAGGTGTAGAAATTATTACACCAAACCCGAAAACTTCTGGCGGTGCTCGTTGGAATTATCTTGCAGCTTGGGCTTGGGCAAAACATCAACCAGGTGGTAATGATGCAAAAGCACAAGAGTATGTTCGTCAAATTTATAAACATACTAAAGTTTTAGATTCGGGTGCTCGTGGCGCAACCACTACTTTTGCTGAACGTGGCATTGGTGATGTGTTACTTGCTTGGGAAAATGAAGCACATTTAGCGCTTCGCGAACAGCCAGGCAAATTTGAAATTATTACCCCTTCTCTTTCGATCTTAGCTGAGCCTCCAGTTGCAATTGTTGAAAAGAATGCGACTAAAAAAGGCAACCTCACGATTGCAAAAGGTTACCTCAACTACTTGTATTCACCAGCTGGCCAAGAAATTGCAGCACGTAACTTCTACCGTCCACGTAATGCAGCCGTTCTTAAGAAATACAGCAATGTATTTAAGCCATTGAAGCTTGTAACCATCGACAAAGAATTTGGTGGTTGGACGAAGGTACAAAAACAACACTTTGACAATGGTGGTGTTTTCGATCAAATCGTGAAAATCAATAGTACAGAGAAGTAATTCTTTGTACTAAAGATAAGGAGAACAGACATGATTCACACTGTAATTGTTCCGGGTGTAGGTGGAAGTGAACATCAGCATTGGCAATCTTGGTTGCAGCGTCAACTCGTGTCTAGTTCTCGTGTTGAGCAAAAAAACTGGGATAGACCAGTATTAAGTGAATGGGTTGAACAATTCGTTAAAACAGTTCAAGTAGCGCAAGCTCCTGTACAAATTGTTGCGCATAGTTTCGGTTGCTTAACCAGTGTTGCCGCTTTAGCTGAATATCCAGAGTTAAAGGGCCAAGTTAAGAAACTTATTTTGGTTGCTCCAGCAAATCCAGCACGCTTTGGGGAAGCTGGTTTTGCCCGCCATAGTTTGACTGACTACAAAGCATATTTTCATCAGTTAAAAATTGATGTCCCAACATCTCTGCTCATTAGTGAAAATGATCCATGGCTCGGCTTTTTTGATGCTTTACAACTTGCTAAGTCGTGGAAATTAAATCCAGTTAATCTTGGTGAAGTCGGCCATATTAATGTTGCTTCAGGTTTTGGACCGTTTCCAGATTTGCTGAATTATCTGATTCCAGAAGATTCGATGTGTAGTCACTCATCTATCGACCCGGTAAAAACTCATTTCTCTTTGAAATTTGCTTAATACCCATCTTTATATCGCACCGTTTATCTTTATTTATTCGCTTACTGGTTTCAGCAGGCTTTTCTCTTTGAGGAAATATCATGTCGCAGCGATCCCGAGTGCTGCCTGGGTTTGGTCTATCTTTGGGCTTCACCCTCGCCTATGTGTCTTTTATTGTGCTTATTCCATTAGCCGCGGTCTTTATCAAATCATTTGGAATTGGATGGGACGGATTATGGGAAATCTTAACGTCTGAACGTATTTTAAAATCGCTTCAACTCAGTTTTAGTTCAGCTTTAATAGCAGCGTTTATTAATGTTGTGTTTGGCTTACTTCTGGCTTGGTGCCTTGTACGTTACAACTTCCCTGGGAAACGTCTGGTTGATGCATTAGTCGATCTACCTTTTGCTCTTCCAACTGCAGTTGCAGGCATTGCACTTACCTCACTCTATGCACCTACTGGCTGGATTGGTCAATATCTCGAACCTCTAGGCATTCAGGTCGCATATAGCCCAATCGGTATTACGTTGGCATTGGTCTTCATTGGTATTCCATTCATTGTAAGAACAGTTCAACCAGTACTCAGTGATATCGAAACTGAGCTTGAAGAAGCAGCTTCAGCACTTGGCGCAAATCGCTGGCAGACGATTACTAAAATTATTTTACCGATATTACTACCAGCTTTGTTCACAGGTTTTGCTTTAGCATTTGCCCGCGGTGTGGGTGAATATGGTTCAGTTATTTTTATTGCGGGTAACCAGCCGTTTAAAACAGAAATTGCTCCACTCATGATCATTTCACGTCTTGAAGAATATGATTATGCAGGCGCAACAACGATTGCTGCGGTCATGTTAGTTCTCTCTTTCATCATTTTATTTGCCATTAATTTACTTCAAGCATGGGCAAACCGTCGTACAGGGAGAAATGTAACATGAACCTACATACTGACAGCAATGCGCTTGCGCTTAAATTGCAATCACGAGATGCGACACGTGAACCAACTTGGGTACGTTACACACTCATTACCGTGGCTCTGATTTTTTTCTTAAGCTGCTTGATGTTGCCACTTATTTTGGTTTTTGTAGAAGCATTTAAACAAGGACTTGAAGTCTATGTTCAAGCGTTGATTGATCCAGACACGTTATCAGCAGTGAAATTGACATTATTAACCGCAGCAATTGCTGTACCAATTAACGTGATATTTGGTGTTGGCGCTGCATGGGCTGTCTCTAAGTTCCAGTTTAGAGGTAAGGCAATTTTAACCACCATCATTGATATGCCTTTTTCGGTTTCACCTGTTATTGCCGGTTTAATGATTGTATTGATTTTTGGTGCGCAAGGCTGGTTTGGCGGATGGTTAATGGAACACGACATCAAAGTTTTATATGCCGTACCCGCAATTGTTTTAGCAACCATCTTTATTACAGTTCCATTTGTTGCACGTGAGTTAATTCCACTCATGGAGGCTCAAGGAACTGAAGAAGAAGAAGCAGCGATTGTACTCGGCGCATCAGGATGGCAAACCTTTTGGAAAGTCACTCTACCAAACATTAAATGGGGTTTAATTTACGGCGTGATTCTATGTAATGCCCGCGCAATGGGTGAGTTCGGCGCAGTATCGGTGGTTTCGGGCCACATCCGTGGTGAAACTAATACCCTGCCACTTCATGTCGAAATTTTATATAACGAGTACACCTTTAGCGCAGCGTTTGCCGTGTCCTCATTACTTGCTTTCTTAGCCCTATTAACACTGGTATTGAAAACGTGGTTAGAACTACATCAAGACAAACCAGAACCACATTCAACTGATTCGTAAGGAATGAAATCATGAGTATTCAAGTTAAAAATATTGAAAAACACTTTGGTGCATTCCATGCGCTTAAAAATATTTCCCTAGACTTTCCTGAAGGTGAACTGGTTGCCCTACTCGGCCCATCTGGTTGCGGTAAAACTACCCTACTTCGTATTATTGCGGGCCTAGAATCAGCTGATGGCGGTCAAGTGTTACTTGAAGGCGAAGATGCAACCAATGTACATGTGCGTGAGCGTCAGGTCGGTTTTGTATTTCAACACTATGCTTTATTCCGTCACATGACTGTATTTGACAATATTGCCTTTGGTTTACGTGTTCGTCCACGTGCAACACGTCCTTCAGAAGCTGAAATTAAAAAACGCGTTACTCGTTTACTTGATCTAGTTCAACTTGGATTTTTGGCAGACCGCTACCCCGCTCAGCTTTCGGGCGGACAACGTCAACGTATTGCTTTAGCGCGTGCCTTGGCAGTAGAACCACGAGTATTATTACTTGATGAACCATTTGGTGCGCTAGATGCCAAAGTCCGTAAGGAATTACGCCGCTGGTTACGCAACTTACATGATGAATTGCATATTACTTCAATTTTCGTGACCCACGATCAGGAAGAAGCACTTGAAGTTGCCGATCAGATTATTGTCATGAATAAAGGTAATGTAGAGCAGATCGGTTCGCCTCGTGAAGTTTATGAAAAACCATCAACACCATTTGTATTTGATTTCTTGGGTCAGGCAAATCGTTTTGAAGGTGAAAACACAGGCGGTATTATCCGTATTGGCAATGACCGTATTCAATTACCAACGTTAGTTGAGGCGCCTCAAGGAAAAGTGATTGCTTTTGCGCGTCCAGATGAGTTACATATTCACTCGCAACCGCAGGCTAATACTATTGAAGCGACTTTTGTACGTGAAATCTGGATTGCTGGAAAAGTTGTGGCGGAATTACAAGACCGTAATGGACGTTTAATTGAGATTGCTCTAAGCAATGAAGCTGCAAAATTACATGCGTTTAAACCGAATCAAACCGTTTGGGTAAGTGCATCTCAACTGCACTTATTTGCAGATCAAGTTGCTTAAGAAATATATTTGGTAAGGAAAAGTGTGAATGAACTTTCAACAATTAAGAATTATCCGAGAAACTGTACGCCAAAACTTTAACTTAACCGAAGCATCAGCTGCGCTCTATACGTCCCAATCAGGCGTAAGTAAACATATTAAAGATTTAGAAGATGAGCTAGGTGTACAACTTTTTATACGAAAAGGTAAACGTCTTTTAGGTTTAACCGAACCAGGACAATCTCTTCTTGGCATCGTTGAACGCATGTTAGTTGATGCTGAAAATATTAAACGTCTTGCGGAAGACTTTAATAAAGTTGATGAAGGGACATTAACGATCGCGACGACCCATACTCAAGCACGTTATGTACTGCCTCCAATCGTCAATCAATTTAAGAAGTTATTTCCTAAAGTTCATTTGATTTTACAACAAGCCAGCCCTGTTGAAATTTCAGAAATGCTCTTACAAGGTGAGGCTGATATTGGAATTGCTACAGAGTCTTTAACGACTGAAGAAAATCTAGCGAGTATTCCTTACTATCAATGGCAACACAGTATTATCACACCGCAAAATCATCCTTTAGTGAAGGCGGACAAGATTACGCTTGAACTTTTAGCAGACTACCCTCTCATTACTTATCATGGCGGTTTTACAGGTCGCTCTAAAATTGATAAAGCCTTTGAAGAAGCTCACCTCGATGCAGATATCGTAATGTCTGCTCTTGATGCGGACGTTATTAAGACTTATGTCGAATTGGGCATGGGAGTCGGAATTGTCAATGATGTAGCTTATGACACAGAGCGTGATCATCGTTTAAAACAAACTAAAACTGATATTTTTGGTGTCAATACGACATGGATTGCGGTTCGTAAAGGTCATCTATTACGCGGCTATGGTTATGAGTTTATTTCTTTATGCTCACCTGATGCTGATATTAAAGCCCTTAAGAAAATTGCTTATCCAGATGAATAAAAATTAAGGAAAAAATAAAAGAGCTTTTTAGCTCTTTTATTTTTATTAAACACAAAAAAAACGAGCCGCAGCTCGTTTTTTCTTTAGGATCTTACCAGTAGAAGTTCACACCAACTTTACCAACTGGTAACCATTGGTATTTATCGTCATTTGCGATTTTACGCGCTTCCGCATTTACTGCTTCTTCAAGTGACTGATCACCAGTAGTAGTAGCTGAACCTGTTGAAACAAGTTTAACTGTTGGGTTACCAGTGTAGTAAGCACCTACTTCACCAAATACGCCCCAGTTTTTATTAATTTTAGGTGCAAAACCAAAACCTAAATATGGAGCAATGTCATTTTTATAAGACATTTTACCATTAATTTTTACTCCGCCCTCATTAGCAAGGAAGTCTTGATTATTGACACGGAATGAACGAGTCGCATCAACATTACGAGATAAATCGTAATCATTATCAAGATAGCCTGCACCAGCCGCTACATATAGGCCTTGAGCCCAACGGTTAGTACTTGCACCCCATGGACGAATCTCGGCATTTAAATAGACATTGTTATTGTCCATATCTAGATCATAAGTTGAGCCATTAACTTTTACGTCATCAGACCAAGAAATGTCACCACCATTATAACCAAGTGCCAAACCTACATATGGGTTTGCTTGCCACAATAAAGCACCACCGTAACCAGTTGTACCTACCTCAGCACGCACTCCCACAGGAATTAATTGGTTTTTGTCAAATGCGTAGCTGTCATGAACAACGGCTTCATCTGCCATTGCAGCACCAGCAGCGAATAAAGCTGTTGTTGTTACTAAAACACGTAATGCTTTCATAGTTTTCTCCTCAAAAGGCTCTGTTTTTAATTTATTCATCTTGTGACTAAAATCATAATAAAGAGAGCTTAGAGTCTTTTTTATACAAAAAATGCTAGATTTCTGTTATTTTTTGATACAAATTGAGTTAAATTTTTATTTTCAAATCATTTTTGTGTAAAAAACACTTGATTATCTAATAAGCTTAATTTCATTTACCTCATTTATACCCTCGATTAAACGTAACACGTTTTTTCAAAGATTCTTGTCACAAATTAGTGTAAAATCTTTAAAATTTTTTATGGAAGGAAGATCATGTCTCAGCTTTCTACGATCATTGAGCAAGCATTTGAAGACCGCGCAAACCTTACTGCAGCAGATTGCCCAAGCGAAATCCGCCAAGCTGTTGAAGAAGCAATTGCTGGTTTAGATAACGGTACACTTCGAGTTGCTGAAAAAATCAATGGTGAATGGGTTGTTCACCAATGGTTAAAAAAAGCTGTTTTATTATCATTTAAACTCAATGACAATAAACCAATCGAGTCATGTGATCTTCGTTTCTACGACAAAGTTGAAACTAAATTCTCTGGTTGGACTGAAGAACAATTTAAAGCAGCAGGTGTTCGTGTTGTTCCTCCTGCTGTAGCACGTCGTGGTAGCTTCCAAGCTAAAAACGTAGTGTTAATGCCTTCTTATGTCAACATCGGTGCTTACGTAGATGAAGGCACAATGGTTGATACATGGGCAACTGTAGGTTCATGTGCTCAAATCGGTAAAAATGTTCACTTGTCTGGTGGTGTAGGTATCGGTGGTGTTTTAGAACCATTACAAGCTAACCCAACCATTATTGAAGACAACTGCTTTATCGGTGCGCGTTCAGAAATCGTTGAAGGCGTTATTGTTGAAGAAGGCTCAGTCATTTCAATGGGCGTTTTCATTGGTCAATCGACTAAAATTTATGACCGTGCAACTGGCGAAATCCATTATGGTCGCGTTCCAGCAGGTTCAGTTGTTGTAGCAGGTAGCTTGCCGTCTGCTGATGGTAAATACAGCTTATATGCTGCAATTATTGTGAAAAAAGTTGATGCGCAAACACGTGCAAAAACAAGTTTGAACGATTTGTTACGCGCTGACTAATTTCAGTTTGATCAAACATCTCTACGGTCAACACTGATCGTAGAGATTTTATTTTTTATATAGTGTGGTATTTCTAGAATGGCTTCCTTACGTTCCTCTGCAATCCCTGTCTCAGACCCTGCGTCCGGTTTACGCATTACCGAGATTTTTTACTCGTTGCAGGGTGAAGCAAATGCCTCTGGCCTACCGACTGTATTTATTCGTCTAACGGGCTGTCCATTACGTTGTAGCTATTGTGATACCACTTATTCTTTTGAAGGTGGTGAACGTTTTTCACTTGAACATATCATTGAAACAGCTACACAATTTCAAACGCCTTATATTTGTGTAACTGGTGGTGAACCTCTTGCACAGCCAAACTGTTTGATTTTATTACAACGTCTATGTGAAGCTGGCTTTGATGTTTCTTTAGAAACCAGTGGCGCGCTCGATGTCTCAAAAGTAGATTCGCGTGTTTCTAAAGTTCTCGATTTAAAAACTCCAACTTCTGGTGAGGAACATCGTAACCTCATCAGCAATCTTGATCATTTGACTACGCATGACCAAATTAAATTCGTCATTTGTAACCGCGAAGATTATGAATGGTCAAAGCAACAAGTTGAAAAATATCAACTGCATAAAAAAGTTAGTACCGTTTGGTTCTCCCCTGCCTTTGCAGTTGAAAAAGGTGCTGTTGGCCTGCCACGTCTAGCACGTGATCTGGCACAGTGGATACTGGATGATAAATTACCCGTTCGTTTCCAACTTCAGTTACATAAACTGCTGTGGAATGACGAATCAGGTCGCTAATCACTCAATAAAATAAATCATTCCGAATATGGAGAAAAATATGCGCCCTCGTGCCATTGTTTTACTTTCAGGCGGCTTAGACTCAACCACTTGCCTAGCTTGGGCACAAGCACGCTATGAATGTATTGCTATTAGTTTTATGTATGGTCAACGCTCAACCACTGAACTCGATGCAGCAAAAGCATTGACTCAACGTGCAGGTGTTGAACATCGTGTAATTAATATTGATTTGGCTAATTTAGGTGGATCTGCACTTACAGACCATAACATTGCTGTACCAGAACAATTACAAGAAGGCATTCCTGTAACTTATGTACCAGCACGTAACACAATTTTCCTTTCCTATGCCTTAGCAGCAGCAGAAGTATTCAATGCTGAAGCGATTGTTATTGGTATCAATGCCGTTGATTATTCAGGATATCCTGATTGTCGCCCTGAATTTATTGACGCTTTTGCCAATATGGCACGTTTAGCAACGAAAGCTGGCGTGGAAGGAAAACCACTTAAATTTGAAACACCCCTGTTACATTTATCCAAAGCGAATATTATACGTTTAGGGATTGAACATGGCGTAGACTATAGTCAAACGGTATCTTGCTACCAAGCAGATGCTCAAGGACGTGCGTGTGGCAAATGTGACAGTTGCCGTTTGCGTAAAGAAGGCTTTATCGAGGCCGGTGTTGCCGACCCAACACGCTATATACCGTAATAAGTAGGTAAAATTTATGAAGTTGTTAAAATCAAATCTTATTCTTTCATCTTTGTTTTCAACTGTTGCTCTTATGGCTGGTACAGCACATGCTGCGGAAAACCCAGTTCAAGCAGCATATAAAAGTACTAACGTTAAAGGTGCATTAGTTAACGTTTGTAAAGATCAAACAGCTAAAGGCGGTAAACTAAGTTCATCTGAAGTTAGCAAATTCTGTAGCTGCCAAGTTGAAGCACAAGGTAAAGTAACTGAAGCACAAAAATGGGAAATCCAAAGTGCAATCAATGCGAAGAAAAGCCCAAGCTCTCTAGGATTTGTACAACAACAAAACCGTGATCTTAAAGCATGTTTTGGCCCTCAGTTAACAACTAAACTTGAAAAATTAACTGAAGATGCAATGAAAGCAGCTCAACAACAAGCTCCTAAAAAATAAGCTTTTGTTATTCCAAATTAAGCCTGCATTTATGCAGGCTTTTTTGTAGCTCTGTTAAAATGGAATCGATCTTGACCAATTCATTTGAAATAAACCATGCAAGAACAATGGAAAACCAACGCAATTAACAAACAGTCTATTGTCTCATTTAGTGGGGGCAAAGACAGCTCACTTGCAATCTACCACGCAATGCAAACTGGTACGGTTAGTGGACTAATTGTCATGCTAGAAGAACAAGGCCAGCGCTCTCGTTCACATGCCATGCCACTTGATATTATTCAAGCACAAGCTAAAGCAATCGGCTTACCCGTGTTTATGGCTTCATCAAGCTGGAATGACTATGAAGCTAAATTTATTGAATTACTAACTCAGGCAAAACAACAAGGTGCCGAGGTGCTCGTTACAGGTGACCTTGATATGCCTGAACATGGGTGTTGGCATGATCGGATCACTCAACAAGTGGGACTCAAATTAGGTATGCCTCTTTGGCTACGTCCACATCGTGAGGTGGTTGAAGAGTTTATTAATCTTGGTTTCCGTAGCGTCATTGTGACAGTGAACTTAAAACTAGGCATGACAATTGAAGATTTAGGAAAAACTTTAACCTTAGAATATATCCAAGAACTTGAGAATCGCGGTATTGATCCATGTGGTGAAGGCGGTGAATTTCATACAACTGTGATTGATGGACCAATTTTTAACAAAGCAATTCCTGTAAGAAAACTCAATATTGTTTATCATGAAGAATATGCTTTTTTACCACTTGAATTAGATCAAATTTAGCTTTTTGAAGGATGAGAAATGACTGAAAATATTCAATTACCAAATCAGGTTTTCCCTACTACCCACGGTGAAGTGAACTTAGCCGAGGTCGAGAATGAATGGTTAATCATTTATTTCTACCCAAAAGATTCAACCCCTGGATGTACAACACAAGCAGTCGGTTTCTCTTGTTTAAAAGACCAATTTGAAGCTTTAGGTACACGTATTTTCGGTATTTCACGCGACTCGGTAAAAGCACATCAAAACTTTACTGAAAAACAAGCGCTCACGATTGACCTCATTAGCGACAAAGAAGAAGTACTCTGTAATCATTTTGATGTCATTAAAGAAAAAAACATGTATGGCAAAAAAGTTATGGGAATTGAACGCTCTACTTTCATTTTCCATAACAAAACCTTAGTTAAAAGCTACCGTAAAGTCAAAGCAGCAGGACATGCTGAACAAGTGCTTGAAGACCTAAAAGCCCTTCAATCGGTTTGATAAAGGTATGCAATAAAAAAGCGAGTATCAAACTCGCTTTTTTATTGCAAAGAATTGCTCAATAATTTGACATTGGCGTATGATAAAAACATTAGAATAATTATTTTAAGGCGTTCACATGAGTCTACTCAAAAATTACTCTTTACTGCCTTTGACTCTTTTTATCTGTGCATGTAGTACAAATACATTACCCATGCCAACCGACACCACCCCATCAATTGCTCAAATTCAGAAAACTGCTATTGAAATAAGCTGCCAAGATTTACAAAACCCTGCTTATCAACAAGCCATACTTAATACAATTAATCAGATCCGCCAACAATCACGCCAGTGTGGTCAACAGTTTTACCCTGCTGCTAAACCGCTGAGTTGGAATAATAATTTATATAAAGGTGCACTTTCTCATAGTGAAGATATGGCAAAACACAACTTTCTCGGACATGTGAGTTCAACAGGACTAGACTTAAAGTCACGTTTGAAAATTTATAATACACTCGGTAAAGCTAATGGTGAAAATGTCGCTAGCGGCCAGAAAACTTTGAGTGAAGTTATGTCTAAATGGCTGCCGAGTCCTCTACATTGTAGTAATCTAATGAATCCCAAATTTACAACTTACGCAATCGCTTGTGCTTCTGATCAGTCTGCAAAACAAAAGAGCTATTGGACTCAACAATTTGGTACACGTTAAAAGGAAAAAATGATGCAATCAGGTTCAATCACCCCAATTTTAAGAATTTTTGATGTTGATTTAGCCCAATCATTTTATCTTGAATTCTTAGGTTTCCAACTTGATTGGCAACATCAATTTGAAGATAACTTTCCGTTATATCTACAAATTTCCAAAGATGATTGCGTTATTCATTTATCTGAGCATTTTGGAGATGCAAGCCCACATAGTGCAATCCGCATTTACTGGGAACCTATTTATGAGCTGCATAGCGAATTGAGTCAAAAAGATTATAAGTTCGCCAAACCTCAAGTTGAAAAAACAGATTGGGAAACACTTGAACTCAGTATCACCGATCCGTTTTCCAACCGAATTATCTTTTGGGCAGATGCTTAAGCTATATGCTCTTATTCAAACTCATCTAGATTAGAGAGGTCATCCTCTTCAAAGCGTTGTTGAAGTTGCTGATAGATACGTGTTTTTTGAAATTCATCCAAAAACTGAATAGTTCCTACAGGAAAAAATTCAGTTTGGATTTCACCACGATAATAAGCCTCACGCATCGGAGTGGCTGAAATAGAATCTTTCAAACTATCAAGCTCAACCATAATCCATTCAGGGAAAAGTTTTAAATAGTAAGAAGACTCATCTTTAAAATGACCAATCAAACCTACTTTTGAGTTCGGTTCAATCACGCCATTCACTAAAGATTTGACTTGTTTCACCCATTTTTTATCATTATAAACATCAACCACATGCACAAATTTAATACGTTTTTGTTCATCTAATGAAAAATTAGATAAAATCATTTGCTCTCGTTCAATCGCAAGAAATGGATTTTTAATATTACGTTCCATTTGCGCAGAGCCTAATGCCAAAACCACATAGTGGCTTTGCTGTAAGGCAATTTCAATTGTCTGCATATGAGCCAAATGAAATGGTTGAAAGCGACCTATAAAAACGAGATAGTCAAATTTATACATAATTAGATTTTCACTTTTTATGAACTCACCAGTAACGCTCATTACAAAAAATATGCGCCATAATGAGAACCTAAAAATTAACAACGTGGTTTAAAGCAAGGATAGTACGATGACACTTAGCTGTATTCAACAACCTCATCAACATTTAAACGCAAATTTAGAAGGTGGCGTACTCACCTTAGCCATAAATCGCCCAGATGCAAAGAATGCATTGTACGGCGAACTTTATTTATGGATTGCCAAAGCACTGAATGAAGCCGATCTCAATAAAGAAGTTAGAGTAGTCGTTCTACGTGGTGTAGAACAAGATTTTACAGCTGGCAATGACATGAAAGATTTTATGGGTTTTGTACAAAATCCTAACATGGGTCCAGCCGGAGAAGTTCCACCATTCGTTTTACTTAAAGCCGCTGCCAAATTATCAAAACCACTTATCATTGCGGTAAAAGGCGTTGCAATTGGTATTGGCGTTACAATTTTATTGCATGCAGATCTGGTTTTTGCTGACAACACCGCTCTTTTCCAAATTCCATTTGTAAGCCTAGGTCTTTCTCCAGAAGGTGGCGCAAGTCAATTACTTGTTCAACAAGCTGGCTATCATAAAGCAGCTGAGCTGCTATTTACTGCGAAAAAGTTTAATGCAGAAACTGCGGTGCAAGCAGGTTTAGTCAATGAAGTAGTTGAAGATGCTTATGTTTCAGCTCAACAAACTGCTCAACACTTAACGGCCTTGCCTCTTGCATCTTTAAAACAAACTAAAGCGCTCATGAAGCATAATTTAGAACAGATTATCGAATGTGTTGATCATGAAGCTGAAATCTTTATGCAACGTGTTCGCTCACCTGAAATGCTAGAGGCTGTTCAGGCATTTATGCAAAAACGTAAACCAGATTTCTCTCAGTTTAATTAAAATCAATTTCTATGATTTGAATAAACTCAAAGGCAGGCTCTTCATAAGGATGGCTTGCCTTTAATGCTTTCGCTACAGCCCTTGCTTTTTCTTCAAGCACAATTGTTTCAACACGCCACTCATCAACTTGTTCAAGTTCATCTAGCTGCCCAATATAGGGAGCAGCCCCTTTAACTGGCTTAAACTGCCCTATTCCTTTTACTTGCCATGCGCAGTGCTCATAATTACCGATACCACCTGCACCAGCAGAGAAAATGGCTTGTTTAGTTAATTCAAGATGTGACTCAGGCACGTAATAAATCAGCTTTAACATAACAAAAATGACTCAAGATTTTATGAGTTGGGCTGAAATCATACCCTTTTAAAAGTCCAACAAGTAAAATCAGTTCATCATTACTAAATAATTTACTCCAATAAATAATATTTGAATGGCAAGCGCTAAACCGAACCAGTGCCAGCCCTTATCTTTTTTATAAAACGTTTTTATATGATTTTCATTTTTCATCATTTTGATCTCCGATTTTTATCGTTGTTACAGAGAAAGCAAAAATTGAACCAACCTCGAACCAAGCATACTGGGATAAATAGCTCTATGTCTATAGTCTCGTAAGTTGTCTAAAACGCTTAAAAGAACAGCACTCATCCATATGCAAATCTTAGTCTAAAGAAAAGTTTAAAATTCAGTAATCTATCTTCATCTTTATAATTTTAAGCATCCGATTTCTTTAAATATCTATTCTCATATATTGTCATAGCAAAAGCTAAACCACACAAAATCACAAAACCACAGGTCATTGGAATCAATGTACCGTTATATAACTGCCCAATGATAGAAGCAAGAATAAGTGACAATACAGAGGAAGCTGCACCAATAATAGCCGACGCCATTCCAGCAACATGCCCCATCGGCTCCATGGCAATCGCATTTAAATTACCAAAGAGCGTTCCAAACAATAAAAATAAAATGCAGGCATAAAGCATAAACATCCAAAATGATATCGTTACGCCTAAGAGTTGAATCAACAAGAAAATTAAAGAAATTAAGCACAATCCAAGAAAGCCATAAATACAGATTGGACGCATACCAAACTTCATGACAATTTTAGAGTTTGTAAATGATGCGATTCCCATCACACCCGCAAGCACAGCAAAGTAAGCACTAAACTCTTGCCCTGTTTTGCCAAATTGCTGCATAAATATTTGCTGTGACGTTCCTAAATAACCAATAAATCCACCAAAACAGAATCCAGCGCACAATAGATAGCTCATGGTGGTTTTATTACTCACAACTTCTTTAAAGCCTTCCTTAAATGCTTTTATACGCATAGGTAAACGATTTTCGGGAAGTAAAGTCTCTTCTAGTCGTAAAGCGACCCATGCTCCCACAACTGTGGCATAGACCATATATAAAACAAAGATTTCACGCCAACCAAAGAAATGAATAATGAGTTGTCCTAAACTCGGTGCAATTGCTGGAGCAACCATAAACACCATCATAATTAAAGACATAATGCGAGCCATTTGAGCTCCGCTGTATTTATCTCTAACAATTGAAATAGAAGCAACATAAGGCCCTGAAACACCGATACCTTGAATAAAGCGCCCGACTAAGAACCATTCAAAACTTTGTGTGGAAAAGCACAATAAACTTCCCAGAAAATAAATAATAATTCCTGTGAATAAAATCCGTTTACGCCCGATCGCATCGGATAACGGTCCCGCAATAAGCTGTCCGATTGTCATTCCAGAAAAAATACCAATGATGACCCATTGCGACTGGTTATTATTTTTTAATTCAAAAATACGTCCAATCTCACCTAAAGCTGGTAAAACTGCATCAATAGAAAAAGAAACAATCGACATAAGTAATGCCATGAGCAACGCAAACTCACGAAAATGGATTTTTGATTTCATTTTTCTTCTCCACTATTTTTAATATTCTAGTACACATAAATAAGCCACCTTACGGTGGCTTATTTCAATCTTTACATTAACCAATAAACTTACGCGCATTTCGGAACATACGCAACCATGCACCGTCTTCAGTCCACTCTTCTGGTTTCCAAGAATGCTGAAGCGCACGGAAAGTACGTTCTGGGTGAGGCATCATAATCGTTGCACGACCGTCTTTAGAAGTCACACCAGTAATTGCTTCAGGTGAACCATTCGGGTTCAATGGATAGTGCTGAGTTGGGTTACCAAGGCTGTCAACATAGCGCAATGCCACTTGGTTACCAGCATTTAAACCAGCAAGAGCACTTTCACTCGCAACAGCACGACCTTCACCATGTGCTACGGCAATCGGTAAAATCGAACCTTCCATACCATCAAGCAATACAGAAACAGATTTTTCAACACGAACGTTTACGCTACGAGCTTCAAAAACTTCTGACATATTGCGGTGGAAACGTGGCCAGTGTTCAGCACCTGGAATAAGTGGCGCTAATTGTGACAACATTTGGCAACCATTACAGATACCTAAGCTGAACGTTTCATCACGATGGAAGAATTGTTCAAACTGATCACGTAATTTCGCGTTGAACAATACTGATTTTGCCCAACCACCACCAGCACCCATTACGTCACCGTAAGAGAAACCACCACAAGTCACTAAACCTTCGAAATCACTTAGGCTAACACGACCAGCAAGTAAATCACTCATGTGCACATCAACAGTATTGAAACCAACCTTATCAAAGGCTGCTGCCATTTCAATATGACCGTTTACACCTTGCTCACGCAAGATTGCCATATTTGGACGACGTGTGTTGATAAACGGCGCTTCAACAGGTTCATTCAAGTCGAATGTTGGTTTAGCAATCAAACCTTGGTGCTCATTATCAGTAATTAATGAAAATTCCTGATCAGCAGTTTCTACGTTATCACGTAGACGTTGGATCTGATGAGATACCTCAGACCAAGCTTGTTGTAATTCAGCACGATCTAAAGTTAAACCATTTACAGATAATTGATCTGTGTTGTTTACACGACCAACTACAGCAATTGCATCTTTCAAGCTAGAAGCAGCGATTTCTGCTTGTAAAGCTTCCCAATCAGTTGCTTTGATTTGAAGTACTGCACCAATTTCTTCTGCAAACAAACTTGCTTGAGTTTGGTCTTCTAATGCAACACCTAAACGCGCAGCAAACATCATTTCAGCTACAGAGGCTAATAAACCACCATCACCAATGTCATGGTAAGCCTGAATCAAGCCACGGTTGTTCCAGTCTTGGATTAAAGCAAAGAACGCTTTGAAATCATCAAAACTATCAACGTCCGGAGTGATTGAACCAATTGCTTTATATACTTGTGCAAGAATCGAACCACCTAAACGGAACTGACCTTTAGATAAATCAATACGTACAAGTACTGAATCTTCTAAATTTTTAAGTTCAGGTGTTAAGGTCTTACGAACATCTGTCACTGGAGCAAACGCAGTGATTACACCTGTCATTGGAGAAGTTACGGCTTTATCTTCACCGTCATCATTCCAAGTCGTGCGCATTGAAAGTGAGTCTTTACCTACTGGAATCGCAATTCCCAAAGCAGGACACATTTCCATACCAATTGCTTTCACGCCTTCAAACAATGCTTGGTCTTCGCCTTTTTGACCAGCAGCAGCCATCCAGTTTGCAGAAAGTTTGATATCACTAATTTGTTCAATGTTCGCACATGCAATATTGGTAATTGCTTCAGCAACTGCTAAACGAGCAGATGCTGCTGGATTTAACAATGCAACTGGTGGACGTTCGCCCATTGCCATTGCTTCACCAGTGAAACCTTGCAAACTTGTTGTTGTTACTGCTGCATCTGCAACAGGAACCTGCCAACGACCAACCATTTGGTCACGTGCAACCATACCTGTAATTGAACGGTCACCAATGGTAATCAAGAATGATTTAGACGCAACTGTAGGGTTTTTCAATACGCGGAAAATCGCATCTTTCAAATCAACTTTTGAAGCATCAAACTCATCGCCACTACGTTCAATAGTTTCATAAGAACGTTGCATACGTGGTGTACCACCAAGCATTACTTGCATTGGGATATCAACTGCATCGTTTTGGAACAACGGATCTTCAACTGTTAAGTGACGCGCTTCTGTTGCTTCACCTAACACAGCAAATGGACAACGTTCACGCGCACAGATTGCTTCGAACTGATCCAAAGATTCTGGGCGAATTGCGAGAACATAACGTTCTTGTGCTTCATTTGACCAGATTTCCATTGGGCTCATGCCAGGCTCTAATGAAGGAATCTTACGAAGATTAAGTACCGCACCTAACTCATGATCATTCACAAGTTCAGGCATAGCATTTGATAGACCACCAGCACCAACGTCGTGTACAGAAACGATTGGGTTGAAGTCTTCTAAACGCCAGCAAGTATCAATCACTTCTTGACAACGGCGTTCCATTTCTGGGTTTTCACGTTGTACAGACGCGAAATCAAGGCTTTCACCCATTGTACCGCTATCTACTGAAGATGCAGCACCACCACCAAGACCGATCAACATTGCAGGGCCACCCAAGACAATGAGTAAATCACCTGGTTGAATCGCATCTTTTTCTACATGGTCTGGACGGATATTACCGTAACCACCAGCAATCATGATTGGCTTATGGAAGCCTTTCACTTCACCATTTACATTCTGTTCGAAAGTACGGAAATAACCATTTAATGCAGGACGACCGAATTCATTGTTAAATGCCGCGCCACCTAATGGACCTTCAATCATGATTTGTAATGGCGATGCCATACGTGAAGGTTTACCGTAGTTTTCTTCCCAAGGTTGTTCAAAACCAGGAATGTTTAAGTTCGAAACTGTAAAACCTGTTAAACCAGCTTTTGGTTTACCACCACGACCTGTAGCACCTTCATCACGGATTTCACCGCCTGAACCAGTTGCAGCACCAGCAAATGGAGAAATTGCTGTTGGGTGGTTATGAGTTTCAACCTTCATTAAAATATGAGCAGCTTGGCTCTTATATTTATAAACAAAGTGACCATTTTCATCCGCTTTCGGATAAAAACGCATCGTATCATAACCCACAATCACTGAAGCATTATCTTTATAAGCAGATAACACATCAGTTGGAGATTCTTTATAAGTGTTTTTAATCATCTGGAACAATGATAATGGTTGTTTTTCACCATCAATTGTCCATTCAGATCCAAAGATTTTATGACGACAGTGCTCAGAGTTTGCCTGTGCAAACATCATCAACTCGATGTCATTTGGATTACGACCAAGCTTACCGAATGCTTCGGTTAAGTAATCAATTTCTTGTTCAGATAACGCAAAACCAAACTCATTATTCGCCTTAACCAAAGCTTCTTTGCCTTGACCTAAGATATCAATTGAATTTAATGGTTTTGGTGCCGTTTCTGAAAATAATGCTTTTGCATCATCAATTTGAGCAAAAACTGTTTCTGTCATACGGTCATGAAGTACTTGTTTAACTTCATTAGAAAGTTCAGAAACACCTTTTAACGTAAATAAAAGACCACGTTCTAAACGATGCACTGGCGTATTACAGTTTTTGAAAATATCAGTTGCTTTAGAAGACCAAGGTGAAATAGTACCCACACGTGGTGTAACTAAAATCTGAATCTCATCACTTGCAGATTGACGAAGTTCAAAAGACTCACCGTCATTCAATAATTGCAAAGCAGATTGATGTTGCTGCTCGTTGAGCGCTTGATCAAACAAATAGACCCATTGGCTGTCAAAAGATTGAACAGAACTAATTGACGATAAACGTGTTAATAGTTGAGCTTTCTTAAAAGAAGAATGTGCTGCTGCACCGGCCACGATAAACATGTTGATTTTGGCTCCACGGGCAGGTCTTGTGAACCTTACCGCAATGTGACTTTAGAGAGAGCGCATATTCTACTGCTTCTTGCTAAAATCAGCTAGATGTAGAATCAGTATTCTGTAACCTAATTCTGCAAGAAGTGATTAGTTTTTTGTTCAAAATCATTTTTTTAGGCATTCTAGCTAAAAATAAATTGTTTCATGTTTGTTCAATAACATAATAAAACCTGAACTAAGACAAACTATGTCGCACCAAGCTAGTGCTTTTAACTTTTTTTTGGCATGATCAGGTTTTACAGTTTTGAATAATGATAAATGGAACAAATGCGTTGGTTAGAGCTGCTTTCTGCAGTTCGTTTAGGTAGTAAAAAAAGCAGTACAGAACTGGCTCGTAGCCCATTCCATAAAGATTATGACCGCATTATATTTTCTCAAAGTTTTCGTCAGCTAAACCGTAAGACGCAAGTTCACCCACTCGCACAGCATGATGGCATTCATACCCGTTTAACTCACTCACTTGAAGTTTCCTGTATTGGCCGCTCAATGGGTATGCTCGCAGCAGAAAAAATAAAAAATGAATTACCTGTCTGGATTTCTCCTGCCGATGTCGGTGCAATTATTCAAGCAGCCTGTCTGGCTCACGATATTGGTAACCCACCTTTTGGGCATGCAGGTGAATATGCAATTCGTGAGTGGTTCGATGATGCATCACATGATGATTTTTTGAAGAAACTAAGCCCCGAAGAAGAAGCCGATGTTCGCCAGTTTGAAGGTAATGCTCAAGGATTACGTTTATTAAGCCGCATTGATTATCATCCAAATGATGGAGGTATGCGTTTAACCTATGCAACCTTAGGTGCTTATTTAAAGTATCCATGGCTTTCAAAAACCATTGCTTCACAAGGTGATCGCCCTTCCCATCAGCGAGCAAAGTTTGGCTGTTATCAGTCTGAAAAAGAAATTTTAAAACAGATTGCTGAACAGCTCGGACTAATTCAGTTAGGTGAATATCATTATTGCCGTCACCCACTGACTTACTTGTTAGAAGCTGCTGATGACATTTGCTATGCCTTAATTGACTTAGAAGATGGCATTATCTTAAATATGCTGAGTTACCAAGAAGTTGAACCAATTTTCTTAAACCTCATTGCCGATTATGGTCAGCCTGAAGAATTGTCACACCCAGACAGTACATGGCAACAAAAGATTTCAGCATTACGTGGTCGTGTTATGAAACGTCTTGTAGATGAAGTTACTACGGCTTTTGCTAAACATCATTATGAAATTATTACCGGTCAGCTTAAAGGTAACCTTTTACAATATTGCTCACCCGATATTGCCATTGGTATCGAAACAGCCAAAAATCTGGCACGTGATAAAATTTTTGAACATCCACAAAAGTCTGGTTTAGAAATTATTGCGCATCAAAGTTTACAGACTATTTTGGATGCATTTGTACCTTTGACCACACCACATAAATCTTTGAGCTTTAAAGAACAACGTTTAATGTCTATCCTTAATCTGTATGGTGCTAACTTTAGCAATAATCACTACAGTAATATTATGCAAGTACTCGATATTATCAGTAAGTTCTCAGATCATCAGGCTTATAGCTTGGCTCAAGAGTTACAAGGTAATAAAATTGGCTTGTTTTAAGCTGGCTTGATATAGAAAGAAATAAAACCTGTGTCGTTTTCAATGAATGTTAGAACGACCAGATTTACAGTTATGAATAAGTGAAATTACTCTATGATCGGATGTTTAATTGGCGAAGTGTTTGCCCTAGAAGCCCCTACTGTCTTACTGAATGTAAATGGTGTGGGTTATGAAATTGATACGCCACTTTCAACATTTTGCCAATTACAAAAAGGCCAAAAAGTTACGTTATGGACGCATTTGGTTGTCCGTGAAGATGCTCAACAGCTTTACGGTTTCAGTGATGCTCAAGAAAAAATAATTTTCCGCACCTTATTAAAAGTAAATGGTGTCGGTCCGAAAATGGCATTAGGGATTCTATCGACTTTAAGTGTTGAGCTACTAGTGCATACAATTGAGCATGACGACATCAACACGTTGGTCAAAGTCCCGGGCGTTGGCAAAAAAACTGCTGAACGCTTAATGATTGAACTTCGTGACCGTTTCAAAACATTGGCTCAAGGAACTTCTTCTGCGACTACCCTGCCTCAAATTCAGTTTGCTGCAAACTCTCCTGTGGCAGAAGCAGAAGCAGCTTTGCAATCTTTAGGTTACAAGCCACTTGAGGCACAAAAAGCAGTTGCTGCTGTTAAAGCCGATTACACCGAATCAGCCGATATTATTCGCGCTGCTCTAAAATCAATGATGAAGTAAAACACTTATGCAAGACCGTTTAATCAGTGGAGCAGAAAAACCAGAAGATCATTTTGATCGGGCGATTCGACCAACTTCACTTGCCGACTATATTGGGCAACCTGTAGTACGCGAACAAATGGAAATTTTCATTGGCGCTGCTCGCGGTCGTGGTGAAGCACTCGATCACACGCTGATTTTTGGTCCACCCGGCTTGGGTAAAACCACACTTGCCAACATTATTGCGCGTGAAATGGGCGGTAATCTTAAATCTACTTCGGGGCCAGTTTTGGAGCGTGCGGGCGACTTAGCTGCAATGCTTACCAACCTTGAAGAAGGCGATGTCTTGTTCATTGACGAAATTCACCGTCTTTCTCCAGTTATTGAAGAAATTCTTTACCCAGCGATGGAAGATTACCAACTGGATATCATGATTGGTGAAGGTCCTGCTGCTCGCTCAATCAAACTGGATTTACCACCTTTTACACTCGTCGCTGCGACTACACGTGCGGGCTTACTTACCTCACCTCTACGTGACCGTTTTGGTATTGTGCAACGTCTTGAGTTTTACTCTGTAGAAGACCTCACTCATATTGTGTCGCGCTCTGCAAACTTAATGAATGTACCCATTACTGTTGAGGGTGCAGAAGAAGTTGCACGCCGTGCACGTGGAACACCTCGTATTGCCAATCGTCTATTACGTCGTGTGCGTGACTATGCACAAGTAAAAGGTACAGGTGAAGTAACCCATGACATGGCGCAACGTGCGCTTGATATGCTCAATGTTGATAAGGCAGGTTTAGACACCCTAGACCGACGTTATTTGAGCATGCTACTAGAGCGTTTTGATGGTGGTCCTGCTGGAGTTGAAGCACTTGCAGCAGCAATGGCTGAAGATAGCGGCACGCTTGAAGACGTTCTTGAACCTTATTTAATTCAACAAGGTTATGTGATGCGTACTGCTCGAGGCCGTATTGCAACCAATCAATCTTATTTACAGTTTGGATTGACCCCACCTGAGCCTAAAAACTAACCAAAGGAAGAGAATTTTCTCTTCCTTTTTTTAATTTAACTATTCTATTTAACTAAAATAACAATTGTCTTATCAATCAATTAGCGACTCGATACCTTTTAAGTCTTTCTTTATACCTTATTGATTTTTTAATATTTTTAAAAACTGAATTATAAGAAATCAAGATATTAAATCTTATGAACAATAATATTTTTAGGATAAGGACATGTATAAGAAAGCCACTTTATTTTTGCCACTCGCCCTCATAAGTCAGCTAAGCCTAGCAGATTGGGTCAATGATGCTGCTCAACAAAATGAAAATCAGATTATTCAGCTAAGACAAAACATTCACCAACATCCAGAACTGGGCAATATGGAGTTTAAAACATCTGCCCTTGTTCAAAAAGAATTGAAATCTTATGGCATTCAGGTCAAAACTGGTTATGCAAAAACTGGCGTAATCGGCATTTTAAAAGGCGACAAACCCGGCCCTATCATCGCACTTAGAGCTGATATGGATGCTCTGCCGATGGAAGAAAAAAGCGGCCTACCCTTTGCAAGTAAACAAAAAGCAATTTATCAAGGTAAAGAAACTTATGTGATGCATGCTTGCGGACATGATGCACACACTGCAATGTTATTAGGCGCAGCAAAAATTTTGGCTGCTAATAAAGATAAAATATCGGGCACAGTTGTTTTTGTTTTGCAACCTGCTGAAGAAGGTGGTGCAGATATAGATAATTTTACTCATGGCGATCAAATCGGTTCTAGAAAAATGATCGCAGACGGCGCCTTTAAAGACTATAAGCCAGAAGCTATTTTTGGAATGCATGTCATGGCAGGCATGAAAAGTGGACATCTCTATTATAAAGATGGGGCCATTTTAAATAGTGCAGATCACTTACGTATTCAGGTCAATGGCAAACAGGTCCATGGCTCTACCCCATGGTTAGGCAAAGATCCAATTTATGCATCTGCACTGATGATTAATAATTTACAAAGTCTTATTAGCCGAAGAACAGATCTGACTGAAGGTATGGGCGTAATCAGTATCGGCAATATTCAAGGCGGCACTGCAGGAAATGTAATTCCTGAACAGGTCAATATGATCGGGACCATTCGCTCCAATAACGAACAAATAAGAAATAATATCTTAAAAATCTTACCGGTCATGATAGAGCATAATGCTCAAGCAAATGATGTAACTGCTAAAGTTGAAATTGCACCTTATGCACCAGTGACCATGAATGATAAAACCCTTACTCAACTTATTCAGCCAACTTTAGCCAAAGTTGCTGGAGATTCAAAATTACATGTTTTAGATCATAATGCGAGTGCAAGTGAAGATTTTGCATATTATGGCAAACTGATGCCTTCATTCTTTGTTTTCTTAGGAGCTACACCAGAAAATCAAGATTTAAGTCAGGCTGCACCGAATCACAATCCTTATTTTATTGTAGATGACAAGGCCTTAAAAACAGGAACCGAGTTACATGTAAGGTTCGTATTAGATTATCCGAATATATCAAAACAAGTTCAAACCACATGGAAACCGTCATAATTTAAAAGCATGCTAGCCATAAGATGTACCGTTTTTAGACTAGAAATACAGCAATCGCAATTGAAAGGTTGTGCCATAGGACTTAGTATGCAATCTGCTAAACTGCCCCGTATTTAAAGCATATACGTGGCTTCGAATAAAATTGATGTTTTATTCAGCAGTCATATTTTAAATGCAAAGCTCTATAGTGAACTAAAACGGAATCCTCTCATGGCGAATCATTTTGAATTCAACATTCGTGTTTATATTGAAGATACGGACGCAGGTGGTATTGTTTACCATGCCAACCACATTCGCTATATGGAACGTACCCGTACTGAATGGCTCCGTGCTTCTGGCGTTGATCATTACTGGCATCAAAAAGACTACAACTTTGTCGTACACAAAATTGACGTAAAATACATGCGTCCTATTTTAATGGATGATTTAATTACTGTTACAGCACGTGTAGTTTCATGTAAAGCTGCGTCATTTGTGTTGCAACAAAATATTTATCGTGGTGAAATCTTGCTTGCTTCTGGCGAGGTTGAGTTGGCATGTTTAAGCAAAGAACTGATAGCTCGTCGTCTTCCAGAAGAAATACGTGATCTTATTCGTAAAGAATTGGAACAAGACTAAAAAAACAACCGGCATATGTAACTATGGCAACAAACATTGAATCAACCCTGCATATTTCTGACCTTATTTTACAGGCAAGTCCAGTCGTTCAGTTGGTCATGCTAATTTTATTATTAGCATCAATCTTTAGTTGGTATCTGATTGCCAAGTTACATATGAGTTATAAAAAAGCACATCAAGAAGATGAACATTTCCAGAAAATGTTCTGGTCTGGTGCTGAACTCAATACGCTTTACAACAATGCTCAACTCAACTCAAAACGCTCAGGTCTTGAAGATATTTTTTATCAAGGATTGAGTGAATTTTTTAAACTTAAAAAACGTCAGGCTCCTGTTTCACAAACGATCGAAGGAACTGAACGTATTTTACGTGTAGGTTTGAGTCGTGATCAGAGCCACCTAGAATATGGCTTAGGTAGTTTAGCAAGTATCGGTTCTGTAGCTCCTTATATCGGTCTATTCGGTACTGTTTGGGGCATTATGAATGCCTTTATCGGTTTAGCTGCTGTTGATCAAGTTACTCTGGCAACTGTTGCACCGGGTATTGCCGAAGCACTTATTGCAACTGCAATTGGTTTATTCGCTGCAATTCCTGCTGTATTGGCTTTTAACCACTTCACGTCTAAAAGTGAAAGTGTTTACTCTGATCGTGCTTTATTTGCTGAAGAGATGATTGCTTTATTGCAACGTCAGTCTGTGGGTTCATCACAGGAAGATGCATAATGGCAATTCAGCGTTCAGGGCGCTTTGAGCGCATAAAAAAACCACTAAAAAGTGATATGAACGTCGTACCCTATATTGACGTTATGCTCGTACTTTTGGTTATTTTCATGGTGACTGCTCCCATGATTACTAGTGGTATTAAAGTCGATTTACCACAAGCAAATAACCATCCAATCGAATCAAAAGATATGCCAGCCATGGTAACTATTGGTAAAGATGGCAATATTTATCTTCAGTATGAAGATTACAAAGATAGTGAACCATTGTCTCGTGAAAAACTTGAAGAAGTTTTAAGCGGTGCACAAAAGCAAGCTGAACAAGAAAATAAACAACTCACAGTTTTAGTCAATGGTGATAAGTCTCGTCCTTATGGAGAAGTCGTATCACTGATGGCAAGTTTACAAGAAGCAGGTTTAACTCAGGTTGGCCTTCTGACAGAGCCTTTAAAATAAGCTATGAATAAAAATCAAAAGCCACACTTTAAACAAAATGCGATTGCATTGAGCTTTACAATTGGAGTTCATGCAATTGCCATTGTTGGCTTGCTTTTTTTAGGCTTGAGTAAACCACCTGAACAGCCAAAAAAGCTAACAACTATTTTAGTTAAGCCAGAAGATTTACCCCCGCCTTTAGCGAAAGAAATTGAACAAGAGACAACTGCTACAAATGAAGCAAAAGAGGTATTAAGCCCTATTGTGGATGAAACTCTTCCTCAAAATCTTCCAGCAGTACCCCCTCCTCCGACTGCACAGCAGCTCGCTGCTGAAAAGCAAAAAGCTGAACAGGCACAACAAGCAAAATTAGCTGAACAAAAACGCAAGGCTGAGGAAGCGGCGAAAGCTAAACAAGCAACAGAGCAGCAACGTGTAGAGGAAGCACAAAAGCAGCAGGCTGAAGCTAAACGTCAAACTGAAGCTAAAGCAAGAGCGGAAGCTGAACAAAAACGCAAAGCCGAACAAAGTGCGAAAGCTGAAGCAGATGCTAAGGCTAGACAAAAAGTCGCTGAAGAGGCTAAGCGTAAAGCTGAGACCGATGCAAAACTGAAACGTGAGGCTCAAAAGTCTGAAAACGCTAAACTTTTAGCCCAGCAAGAAGCTAAACGTAAAGCTGAAGCTGAGGCAAAAGCCAAACAGCAAAAAGCCAATGACGACGCTAAACGTAAAGCTGAGGCAGATGCTAAAGCTAAACAGCAAAAAGCTAATGACGAAGCTAAACGCAAAGCCGAAGCCGATGCAAAAGCCAAACAACAAAAAGCTGCTGACGATGCTAAACGTAAAGCTGACGCCGATACAAAAGCTAAGCAACAAAAAGCTAATGAAGACGCTAAGCGCAAAACTGACGCCGATGCAAAAGCTAAGCAACAAAAAGCAAATGAAGATGCCAAACGTAAAGCTGATGCCGATGCAAAAGCCAAACAACAAAAAGCAAATGAAGATGCTAAACGTAAAGCTGACGCCGATGCAAAAGCTAAACAGCAAAAAGCCAATGACGAAGCTAAACGCAAAGCCGAAGCCGATGCCGATGCAAAAGCCAAACAACAAAAAGCTGCTGACGATGCTAAACGTAAAGCTGAAGCAGAGGCTGAGGCAAAAGCTGCATCTGCTCAAAAAGCACAAGAAGACGCAGCTCAAAAGAAAGCTGAAGCTAAAAAAGTTGCTTCTTCAGCTAGACGTGATTTTGAGCAAAAAATTCGACGCTCTTGGGATGTCCCGACAGGCAGTAGTGGTAAAACAGTTGGTGTTCGTTTTACCCTCTCAGATTCGGGAAGTGTCAATTCAATTGTAATCACGCGTTCAAGCGGAGATGATGCTTTAGATGCAAGTATTAAGGCCGCAATTCAAGCCTCTGCGCCATATCCTATGCCATCAGACCCAGATGCAAGGCGCGAAGCAAGAAGTGTTACCTCTACATTTAGAGCGCAATAATTTTGAAAGAGTTACATGCTTTAAATAGTTTAAGGCATGTAACTATGCTACAAAATCAACAGTCACAAAAATACCAGCTATGACTTTAAACTTATGAATACGAGCCGCAAACACCTGCTATCTTTAGCATTGATCACCGCATTAAGCCCTCTAGCTTCTACAACTGCTTTTGCCCAGTTATATCTGGAAATTGCTAAAGCACCAGATCAGGCACCTAAAATTGCTATTGTCCCGTTTAACAATGACAATGGGCTCTCTCCTATTGTTGAAACTGACTTAAACCGTTCTGGACGCTTTACAAGCTCATCTAAAAATTTACCTGCTAATGCTGCAATCAATCAGATTCAAGCTTCTGACTGGCAAGCTGCCGGAATTCCATATGTAGTTACTGGACAAATTAAACAAACAGCTACAGGTTTTGAAGTTCATTACCAACTTTATGATGTACAAAAGCAGCAATACATTTTAAATGAACTTTTAAATGTACCTGCTTCACGCATACGTCAAGCTGGCCATATGGTGAGTGATGCTATTTATCAGGCACTTACAGGCATTCCGGGTGATTTTAGTGGCCGTATTGCGTATGTACTCAGAAATCCGGCAACTCCTGCAGAACGTTATACTCTACAAATTGCAGATACGGATGGTGAACAACCAAAAACTGTTTTGTCATCTCGTGATCCAATTCTTTCACCAGCATGGACACCAGATGCTAAGAAAATTGCTTATGTTTCATTTGAAACCAAACGTCCAGCAATTTATTTACAAGATTTATCTACAGGGACGCGTGAAGTACTCACAAGCTTTAAAGGCCTAAATGGCGCACCGAGTTTTTCACCTGATGGCCAATCAATGCTATTTACAGCATCTATGAATGGCAACCCTGAAATCTATCAAATGGATTTATCAACTCGCCAAGTCAAACGTATGACAAATGACTCGGCAATTGATACCGAAGCACGTTATACACCAGATGGAAAATCGTTTATTTTTACTTCTGACCGTGGTGGTTCTGCCCAAATCTATCGTTATACCTTTGCTGATGGCTCAGTAAAACGTCTAACGTTTAAAGGTTCATTTAATGCACGTGGAACTCTGAGTGCAGATGGCAAAAAGATTGCTCTTGTTCATCGCCCAAGTGGCAGCAGTTATAAAGTTGCAATTCAGGACATTAATACTGGCATCACCAATATTCTTACCCCAACCAGTTTAGATGAATCACCAAGTTTCTCACCAAATGGGCAAATGGTCGTCTACGCAACTCGTGAAGGCAGCCGTGGCTTGTTGTCTATTATGTCTACTGATGGACGTTTCCGTATGAATTTACCAAGTGAACAAGGTGAAGTACGTGAACCGGCATGGGCACCAAAATAACTTTTAATTCCATTGATGGAGATGATCATGAAATCAATCAAATATTTAGCTTTACCCTTTCTTAGCGTAGCACTTGTAATGACAGGTTGTGCTAGCCGCAAACCGGCAGCGACTACAACAACAGGTACAAATCCAAGTACGGTAAACACTTCTGGTTTAAGTGAAGATGCAGCATTAAATGCTCAAAATTTGGCAGGTGCTTCATCTAAAGGTGTAACTGAGGCAAATAAAGCTGCTTTGGCTAAACGCGTTGTTCATTTTGATTATGACAGCAGTGACTTATCTACTGAAGACTATCAAACTCTCCAAGCTCACGCACAATTTCTTATGGCAAATGCAAATTCAAAAGTTGCTTTAACTGGTCATACAGATGAACGTGGTACACGTGAGTACAATATGGCTTTAGGTGAGCGTCGTGCTAAAGCTGTGCAAAGTTATTTAATTACCAATGGCGTAAACCCACAGCAACTTGAAGCTGTAAGTTATGGTAAAGAAGCTCCTGTTAATGCAGGACATGATGAATCTGCGTGGAAAGAAAACCGCCGCGTTGAAATTAATTATGAAGCAGTACCCCCTTTATTAAAATAAAGAATATGCATAAAAAAACGCTCATATTTTTATGAGCGTTTTTTTATAATAACAAAACTTAGGAAGATTTCTTTTCTTCTTCAGAATGTTGCATCGATTCAATCAAATCATGCTTATTAAAATCTTTATATTCAGGTTTTGCCTCATAATCTTTCCAAGCATCCTGAACATTCTCTTTCGAAATTTCATCTAGATTGATTGGTTCACCTGCAGTTGGGGTCGCATCAAACTTCTTTGTTGTCATTTCGATTCTCCTAAAATATACAGTCCGTTGTTATATAATCAACATACCACTTAAAATGGGGGTTGTAAGCATAAATCCAACACAAATAAAGTAAGATAATTTTTATTTTGTGACATTCTCATCTAGAATATGCCACGTATTTATCTGACTCATTTTGATGCTTGAAGCACAGGAGCTATTTTCTATGTCCAACCTCACCTTGTCCCAATTTTTAGAACAACAAAAAGGGAATCTAACACCGGAGTTGGCTCAAGTCATCGATACTATCGCCACAACCTGTAAAACTATCGATCAAGCCTTACAAAAAGGTGCGCTCGCTGGTATTTTAGGAAGTGCTGGTAATGAAAATGTTCAAGGTGAAACACAGAAAAAACTTGATGTGATTTCTAATGACTATTTAATCGATGCATTAAAAGCTCATCCACAAGTAGGTGGTCTTGCTTCTGAAGAGCTTGATGAGTTCACACCAGCCCAAGAAAATGGTAAATATCTGGTTTTATTTGACCCATTAGATGGTTCAAGTAACATCGATATTAATATGTGTGTAGGTACAATTTTCTCTATTCTGCCGGCAAAAAATGCGGTAACACAAGCCGAAGATTTCATGCAAGCTGGTACACAGCAAGTTGCTGCTGGTTATGTACTTTATGGCCCATCAACCATGATGGCTTTAACAGTTGGAAATGGCGTAGCATTCTTTACTTTAGACCCAGAAACTCAAACATTCTTGCTCACTACTGACAATGTTCAAGTTGCAGCAGATACTCAAGAGTTTGCAATTAACGCTTCTAATCAGCGTCATTGGGAAGATCCTGTAAAACAATATATTGATGAATTACTTGCAGGTAAAACCTCTGTTCGTGAAAAAGATTTCAACATGCGCTGGGTAGCATGTATGGTGGGTGATATTCACCGTATTTTATGCCGCAGTGGTATTTTCCTTTATCCATATGACTTAAAAGATCCGAAAAAAGCGGGTCGCTTACGTTTAATGTATGAGGCGAATCCAATGAGTATGCTCATTGAACAAGCTGGTGGTACATCAACTACAGGCCGTGTTCGCATTTTAGACATTGAACCAACAGAACTTCATCAACGAGTTCCTGTGATTATTGGTTCTAAAAATGAAGTTGAACGCGTAACAAGCTATCATTAATAATTTTAATTAATTAGGGCATCATAGTATGATGGTGCCCTTTTGTTGGATATTTCCTTATGGCTGTTATTTTTTTAGAATCAAAAGACAATGCAAAAATTAAACATTTGCGTGGATTAATCGAACTTAGTAACGCCCGAAAAAAACACCAGCAAACAGTCCTTGAAGGCACTCATCTTTGTTTAGCTTGGCTACAGCAACAGAAGAAGCTTTTCTCTTTATTTACAACAGAACAAGCATTAGAACACGACGATTTAAAAGAAATAATCGATCTACATCAAGGTCATATCTTTGTTATTAGTGAAGTTTTATATAGAGATTTGAGTACATTAGGTACGAGTCTGCCTTGTTTGGCTATTATCGATTTACCTAAAACTGCATCAACGATCGATTACAACATAGATACTTTGATTTTAGAAAATATCCAAGATCCTGGTAACGTAGGCACATTGCTACGTTCAGCAGCAGCAGCAAATATTAAACAAATTATTTGCACACAAGGCTCTGCATCACTTTGGTCTCCGCGAGTTTTAAGAGCAGGTATGGGAGCTCATTTTAGCTTACATTGTTTTGAAAACTTCCAACTCACAGATATTCTTCCAAAATTTCATATTCCAGTTTTTGTTACGAGCTCTCATCACTCAACAAGCCTCTATTCACAAGATCTTTCAAAACCCTGTGTATGGATTTTAGGAAACGAAGGTCAAGGTGCAAGTGATTACGCATTAGATCATGCACAATCTGTGACTATTCCTCAACCAGGTGGACAAGAGTCATTAAACGTAGCAATTGCAGGATCTATTTGTTTTTTTGAGATGGTTCGTCAACGCCAATAAAACGTTAATTTATTTTACATCTCACATATTTATGAAAAAAATCAATTACACTAGTAAAAAATAGCCGATTGTTGTCAACCTCCCACCTCTTTTCAACGTTATATAAGAGATATATTGAAGATAAGGTGGGTATGTCCAATGACAGGATTTTCCATCTCCATGGATTTAGCACCTAAAAAGTCTCGATCGGAAACATCTAGTGCTCATGCAAGCACGGCTGAGCAACGCCTGAAAGTTTTCATGCAAGATGTAACTGGTCGTGCTTTGGTGATGATGGAGAGCGCTACCCAAGGTCAACAAGGTATTGCAATGGATTTGGTTCAAGAAGCATTTATTGCTTTACACAAATCTTATGCCGATAAAAGTACTGAAGAATGGTACCCCCTGTTTTATACGATTTTAAACAACAAACTTCAGGATTGGCGCCGCAAAGAATCTCGTAGAGCAAACCCATTTTCATTCTTCAAAAAAGTTAGTCTGGACAATGACGACGACGAAATTATTGATGTAGTTGATGAAAAAGCCATTAATCCTGCGGATTTTCTCGATCAAGCAGTAACTATCGAAGAAATTCGAGAAGCGATTTCAAAGCTACCTGTTCGTCAACAACAGGCATTTATGTTACGTGCGTGGGAAGGTTTTGACACACACACAACAGCTCAGATCATGAACTGTACCGAAGGTAGTGTAAAAACCCATTATCACCGAGCAATTCAGGGACTTAGAGAGTACTTGGCCCATTTAAATCCCTTGGGAGGTTCTGATGAATCATGATGATTTCACTAAAAAGGTGACGTCTAAACTTGATAGTTTGGCACATCACCATAAAAATAAAACAGTGGTCATGAATCATGTGCTTGACCATATTCAACAAAAACCAGCCTCTTTTTATAGTGTCTGGAAAATGTCTGGTTTTGCACTTGCAGCAGCGATCACAGGTTTTGTAATTTTACCTAATTCAGCAGATATTGTTGATAAGCCACAAAATCAAGTGATTGTAAATCCTAAATTATCCCCACAAATGGTGGAAGATTTAGAAATGCTAATGGTCTTGGGTGAGGATAAAGTACAACATGGCAGCTAAAAAATTAGCGCTTATCCTTTGTTCATTAAGTTTCTTGCAAACCAGTTTTGCAGGTTTTGAACGATTTTGGATTTTTTCTAAAGATGCCAATACACAAGTTGATGACACATGGAATGCTCTTTCTGAAGAGGAACAACGTGCAGTTATTAAACGTTACCAGAGCTTAAAAGAGTTACCAGCTAATCAAAGTACAAACCTACAGCAACGTATGGACTGGTTTACTCAGCTCCCCGATGCTGAAAAAGAAAAAATGCGTGAAGCATGGCAAAAAATGAGTACACAAGAGCGTAATGATTTACGTCAGCGTATGCTTAAAGCGAATGGTGAAGAAAGAACAGCTATTCGTGAAGAATATATGAATAAGTATTTAGAACATTAATATAAGTATGTGAAGTTCACACACCGTGAGTTTCATGACTTATATACTTTCCATAAAAAAGCCTCCAATTGGAGGCTTTTTATTTTATATAATTTATTTACGGTAGCGTCTATAGACCGCTAAACCAAGTAAAGATGCTATAGATAAAATTCCTAAGCTACCACCACCGCCTCCACTTCTAGAATCATCAGTAGTAGTTGCGGTACTTATCAGATTAATTGTCCCAGGTTTCGCTGAAATTAATCCATTAGCATCATAGACATTATAAGATAATGTATCGTTAAAAGTGTTAAAGACATTTTTTGCTTGAATATAAATATTACCACCGTAACATGTATTTTTACTGTCTTTACCAGGACAAGGTCCTTCCCGATCTGCTTTAACGACCGTAAAAATTCCATCTTTCGAAGTTTTGCTTGGTAAATAGATGGGTAACTCTACACCTTTTTCATTTACCCAAAATTGAGGCTTATCAGGCTTTGTAATAAGTGTACTAACTGGCCCATCACCATCATCATTCGCATATTTGAGTAAATTCAAAGGGATCATTTCATTTGCTAAATACTTAAATGTTATTGTGCCATCTCCAGAAACAGGAGCAATATTTGCAAATTTTGCTTTAATTAATCCACTACTAAGTTCCACACCTGCTTTAGTGGTAATTGTATATTTACAAAATTCATTAGTTGTACTTGAAGTAGGATCATCATCAACACGATAAAAAAGAATTTGCTGTACTGCTGGATTCCACAAACATCTCTGGTTTTCCTTAGTTTTAGTATCAGGAGTTAAATCTTCTACTTTTTGCGCCACACCCAAAGGTTCTGCTTTAACATTATAATCAGCCGTATTAAAAAACTTTAATACATGGTTAATGTCTTCAGTCGGTAGAGGAAAACCATAATTTTTTAAATCAATGTAAATTGCTCGATATTTTGTATTTACATGAGCCGTATCATTTTTAAACTTATCAAGTAAATCCTTAAATTCAGCTAAACGGACTTTATAGTAAACGATAAAGTTTGATGGTGTAGTTGGATCTTTAAGCAGGCTATCATACAAATCATAGCTTTTTTGATATGTCTCTATTAAAGTCGTAAATGAAATATTACCTAAACCTTCTAGATCACCCGCCGTAAGTTTCATTAATTCAACTGAACCAATATCACAACTATTTTTATTTAAAGTTTGATAATAGTATGTATTACTTACCAACCTAGCTAACCCACGCTGGTCTTGAGTCTGGCAAGTAACTTTATTTTCTGAATCTACATCAATTAAATCTGACGCTGAAAAATTATTTTTAGGATAGTAAATTGGTAAAAAACCATTATTTTCATTAGGCTCTTTTATAGGCTCTAATAAAGTATTTAAAGTATTATTTATTACATCAAGGTTAGTGTTGCCCTCAGGAACTACTTCTTTGGGTACATCACATTTAGGTGCATTGCCTGTTAAATTTAAAGCATTAAACCTCAAATCTAGTCCAGTATCTTTTTCCTCAGCTGCTGCTCCAAGTAAATATCGGCAAGCATAAGACCCGTTATTAAAAGCTAATACATTAAAATCTAATTTTTTATTACCTAATTTATCATATAAAAAAGTTGTATTTGCTGAGTTCTCAACAATCGTATTATTTTGCAATATTAAACTACTAGCCGAACTTAAATTACTGGTTTGATTTTTTGCTGGATCAGCATCTCCTGTAAATTTAAGAATACTACCGTTAGTCGGACTGGCAATATTTTTTGCGATTGTATTATTTGTAAAGGAGGCTGTAGGGCTACCACAAAAATTAAAAGCACTTATCGAACTAGTCGATCCATTATTAACAAAACTATTTGAATCCAATGATATAGTACGCGCGCTATATGAAGTATTAAACATACAACTCATTGCGAGAATACTACCTTCAGTTGAAGTCTGGCCATTGTTTTGAATTAAAGAATGACTCATGGTTAAACTGGCAGTATTACCTCCAAGGTAAATCGCTCCACCTTTAGATGCTTGTGAGTTTAATATCTGACTATTTTTTAAAGTTACATCAGCGCCAGCATAAATTGCACCACCAGACTCAGTACTTTTACCATTTTCTAAAATAATATTAGTTAATGTTAAAGGTTGCTGGTAAACAGCTGTATTAAAGATACGTGATTTTCCCCCAGCATTTATACGAGTTTCAAGCGCCTTTTGGGCTGGATAGTCATTCGTTAAAACTCCTTTTCGCTCCCAATCTGTCGCTTCTTTCCCAATAATATTCAAACCAATTTTAGGGGTTAATTCTTTATTTAAGGTGTAAATACCTCCTTCTAGTTGAATTGTGTAGTTTGCATCAATTGCAGAAACCTCACACCCTCCATAAGATTTACGCATTTCTGCTGCTGTAATAGCTTCACGTAGAGAACATGCATTCATGTTCTCATTATCTTCATCAGCAAATGTTGTAACTTTTATTGTTGTTTGAGCCATTAAAGGCATTGCTGCGATAACAGTAATTACACCCAGTGCTTTTTGATAATTTTTCATAGCCCACATCCCTGTTTATGACTTGAAACGGCGTAATGCAATTAATCCAAATAACCCTAAAATTAAACCACCGCCTACACTTCCCCCACCGCCAGTACTGACAGATTTATCTTCAATTCCAGATACAGGGTCCTGAACAATTCTTGTTGGGATAGTAATATATTGAAACTCTACGCCTTCATTAAAACGAGACACACTCGTAATAACCTGAATGCTAAAAATATCTGCACCATGCCAGTTACCATTCGGGGTATAAACTACATTCCCATTTTGATCTAGAGTTATAGTACCTTTAGAAACTGGAGTATCCGTACTTTGTTTAATTCGAAGACATCCTGGTTGCCATTCTTTTCCATCAGCACGCTCTCCAAATAAACGCTTGCATGTAGCTGGAGTCACTAGATCTGCTTCACTTAAAGAACCCAAAATATTAAATTTAGCAACTTGGCCGTATCTAATATCTTGACCTACTGAAGACATTTCTGTGTTTAAAATATATTCGATTGCACCTAAATCACAGAGCTCATCATATCCACTCCGACTCTTACCACGTTGATCGTATCTTTCACAGGTTACTAATCCGATTGAAGTGGCATCACTATATAAACGACCTTTATTAATAATTAAAGAATCAGCTAAAGTATTATAACTTTCTAACAGTCGAGGTTTAAAAAAACCTAAAAAGCTATCTTTAGGCGTGCTAAATGGGCATAACAATCCCTCTTTTGCTGTTACATCACAGACACCTTCATCTGTAGTTCCTGCAATTAATTTTTCATTATTAGGATAGATAATATTTGGAAGTTTTGAGGTCGCATTTCGATTACATTCTGCGGTAACCAAATTACTTTGTATAACTGCTTTATCGGTTGTACCTACCTGACAATTTAGAGTATTCCCTACTAATATACTGTTTGAAACAGAAGCATTTCCTTGAGGAGCATCAAGAAATAGTCCTTTGTCATTTTTAATCATAGTGATGTTATTAACAAACATCCCATCTCGGATATTTGCAATAAAACCACCTTTATTATGAAAAATTGTACTATTACTCAATCCAATAGCACGTGAAGTTAAATATCCCCCAGTACTTTCATCTGCAAACTTAGTTTGAACATACAATAAAGCGTTATCTGCGGCTGTAACTTCATTATCACGTAAAACAGATTGAGTAATGTAATAAAGAGGCATTTCACTATATAAAACTGCTCCCTGACCCGCTTTATTATTCTGTATTAAATTATTGGTAAGGGTAACTGTACCAGCTGTTCTTGTAGTATTAGATAAATTACCAGCATTATAAATTGCACCACCACGAGTGGCGTAACCATTAAGCAAACGTGAATTTTTAATAGTTAATTGTTCATGGTTATAAATTAACCCGCCATCTAATGCTGAAGTTTTAGAGCCAGCCCCTTGTAAATTAATGTCACTCAAAGAAACTGAGAAAGAGGTTTTTTCAACATTATCATCATCAATTTTAAACAGGCGGTCTGTACCTGCCATTTTAATGCTAGCGTTATGGGTTCCTGGAGCATCATTATCAATAAAACTAGAGTCACTCTCTGTAAGAATATTGAGAGGCCCTGTAATTGTTATACTTTTATTCAATGCATATTCTTTATCACGCTTCAAAATAATATTTGAAGAGGCATCTTTATTTCCGCATCCGTGATAACCAGTTGCATATTTTTCAACATCAGCAGCATTGGAAGATGCTCGATAATTAAGAAACTGTACGGCCTCACGCAACGTACATAGAGTATCGTCTTTATCTTCATCAATTAAGCTTGTGACTTGAATATCGGCAGAATAAGCGTGTCCAGCAGCAGCCAATAAAGCAAAAGCAATGCTCCGTTTGAGCATACCCATCTCCTTACATCTTTTTTCATTTTTTTTGTCAATATTGCAAAATTTTCACTTTTGCAATCGCATCCTTTGTGCGTACTTTGTCACAGCAAGTAGAATTTCTCAAGACATTTTGGTCGGTCTGTAGAGTCATTTTTGAACCAGATTACAAAAAGCTTCATACATTCAAAAAACTTTTTTAAATACAAAAATTGACTCATTTAAAAATTAGAAGGAAATTTAAAAAGATGTAAATACAAGTGCTCTGAAATTAGAAATCTTATGCCAGAGACTCTATTTTTAATAGGTTTTTATAAATTTAGGCAAGGCAATAAACCAAAATGAAAGAATATCTATTGTTGATATTCATCAATCAAAGCATAAATTTGCCTTAAAGTTGCATTCGAAAGTTTTGTTTTTTCGCCTTTGAGTAATTTTTCTAATTGGGCAACTGTCTGTAGTAAAAGAGAAGCTTGATGAGGGCCATGTAACAATAAATAGTCAACAATTTGCTGATCAAAATGAATACCACGTCTAGACATTACAGATGTAACCAAAGCATAGCGATCCGCATATAAACTTCCACTCGGCACCTTAACACTGACAGCTTGGGTAAGTCGTGATTGTAAGTCTGGTAATTCCAACTTTAATTCGATAGGTGCTACACGCGAAGAAAATACCAACTGCCCTTCGTGATTATTCATTAAATGAAAGACAGCTTTTTGCCAATGGGGCACACCACTAATCGATTCAATATCATCCAGAGCAACAAGGTCATAATGCTCTAAAGAAGTAATTGCTTCGATAGGAGCATCAAGGAGTTCAAGCAAAGAAACTTTAATTGCAGATTTGCCTATTTCTAAATAAGAGTCACAAATTGCAGACAGTAAATGACTCTTACCTGTCCCTGCCCCACCATAGATGTAAAACCTACTGACTAGACCAGCATGTAGTTGACGCACAGCATCGACTACATTCCCCCAACTTGGTCCCGAGAAATCACTGATTCGGGCATCAAGTTGAGGTTCTATATCCAGTTGGAGTTGACGCATATATCGAATTAACCTTGAAATTATTTCTGGTCAGATGGTTTCATTTTATCTGTATCTTGCTGTGTTTTAACCTCAAGATCAAGCTTAGTGCTTTCGGTTTCTACATGAATTTGCTTAATATCACCTTGTTGTATGACTAACGCAGACGGTGAAGCATAAAGTGAGCTTCTTTCATAGTTATCTCTTAAGTGTTTCAACAACACTACAATAACAGCCGCAACAGGCAATGCAATTAACATTCCCAAGAAACCTGCAAGCTGCGCGCCTGCCAATACTGCAAAAACAACTGCTACAGGAGATAGACCAATTTTATCGCCCAGTAAGAATGGCTGTAGAATATAGCCCTCTACCGCTTGGCCAATCATAAAAACTACACCAACGAGTAATAAATGCATCCAGTCCAATCCGAACTGGAACAAGCTTGCGATAACCGCTGCAATAATACCTACTGCAAATCCTAAATAAGGAATAATACTAGCAAGGCCAGCCACCATACCAATAATAAGACCAACTTCCAAACCAATGAGCTGCAAACCAACCGCATATACTATGCCTAGCAATAGCATGACGAGAAACTGACCTTTAACAAATGCCCCTAAAACACTATGGCATTCACCAACGATCTGCAAGGTAGTTGCTTCATATTGACGTGGAATGAGACGACGTAAGTTCTGTAACATACGATCCCAGTCTAGTAAAAAATAAAAAGCAATAATTGGAATTAAAACAACTGTTCCACCAATCTGAATAAAATTCAAACCAGACTGGGCCAATTTTAATAACACTGACTGAATACTATCGGCACTATAATTGGTTTGAACATATTCCATCACAGCTTTAGACATCTGCTCTGTGTCAATTTCCATTGCCTGTAGATTAAAAGTTGAAGATACCCAAGGCAAAAAGGTAGCGTTAATCCAGTGAATACCAGCTGGAATACTATCTCGGGCATAAACCAATTGTTTCCAGATTAGAGGGACCAAATACCACAAAGCGATGGTTAGAGTTACACCTATTCCTATAAACACCACGCTAATTGCTAACCAGCGAGGCAATTTGATTTTTACCAGAACATCAACAAGTGGACTGAATAAATAAGCCAGGAAAAAAGCGCCGATAAAAGGAATGACTACAGGCTTGAGTAAGTACAATACCCATACCAGCAATACAATACCTGCGAGTAAAAAAATACGGCGCAGTATACGATCTTGCATAAAATCTAGCCTTTTTTGATTTAATCGTTATAAATGAAAAAATATTTTTATTAAAGATAGCATTTTCGAGCATAAATAACATAAGAGTTTCGTATATTCAGGTTATAATCTGCCGCCAATGCGGAGACTTCATTTATGAGCAACTCAACTTCTACCCCAAATACCGGTTTAAGCTATAAAGATGCGGGTGTCGACATTGAAGCGGGCGACGCACTGGTCGATCGTATCAAGTCAGTCGCTAAACGTACAAGTCGTCCTGAAGTAATGGGCGGACTTGGTGGCTTTGGTGCACTATGCAAAATTCCTAAAGGTTATGAAGAGCCTGTTTTAGTTTCTGGAACCGATGGTGTAGGAACTAAATTACGTTTGGCACTTAATCTTAATCGTCATGACACAATCGGCCAAGATCTTGTGGCTATGTGTGTAAATGACCTTTTAGTTTGTGGTGCAGAACCATTATTCTTCCTTGATTATTATGCAACTGGTCACTTAAATGTTGACGTTGCTGCAAATGTTGTTACTGGTATTGGTAAAGGTTGTGAGCTTGCAGGTTGCGCACTTGTAGGTGGGGAAACCGCAGAAATGCCAGGCATGTATGAAGGCGAAGATTACGATCTTGCTGGTTTTGCTGTTGGTGTTGTTGAGCAAAGTAAAATTATTGATGGCTCTAAAGTAAAGTCTGGTGATGTGCTTATTGGTGTTGCATCAAGTGGTGCTCACTCAAATGGTTATTCATTATTACGTAAAATTTTAGACGTTAAAAATGTTGATTTAACTCAAACGATTGATGGCCGTCCTCTTGCTGATGTAGCAATGGAGCCAACTCGTATTTATGTAAAACCAGTTCTTGAGCTATGCAAACAAGTTGATGTACATGCTATGGCACACATCACTGGTGGCGGTTTACCAGGTAACTTACCTCGTGTATTACCAAATGGTGCACAAGCTGTCATTGATGAAGCTTCTTGGGAATGGTCTGAATTATTCCAACTTCTACAACGCGAAGGCAATGTAGAACGCTTTGAAATGTACCGTACGTTTAACTGTGGCGTAGGTATGGTCATTGCTGTTGATGCAAATGATGCGGAAAAAGCAATTGAAGTGCTTAATGCTCAAGGTGAAAAAGCTTGGAAAATTGGACACATCCAAGAAAATGCTGAATCAGTGGAAGGTGCAGACGAAAAAATTCGTGTGATCTTTGCATGATAAAAATTGCTGTTCTAGTCTCTGGGAACGGCAGTAATTTACAAGCCTTGATAGATGCAAATCTATCAGGGCAAATTGTAGGTGTACTGTCTAATAAAGCAGATGCTTATGCCCTAGAGCGTGCTCAAAAAGCTAATATTGCTACGGCTGTTATTTCGCATAAAGACTTTCCAACTCGTGAAGTGTTTGATGAAGCAATGCATCAACAACTCTTAGCTTGGCAAGTGGATGTAGTTATTTTAGCCGGCTTCATGCGCATTTTAACTCCCACCTTTGTCAATAAATGGCAAGGGAAAATGCTGAACATACATCCTTCACTTCTTCCAGCTTACAAAGGCGTGAACACTCATCAACGTGTTTTAAACACAGGTGATCGTTTACATGGTTGTACCGTACACTTTGTAACTGCTGAACTAGATTCTGGTCAATCAATTGCTCAATCAGCCATTGAAGTAAAAGAACATGATACTGCCGCTTCATTAGCAGATCGAGTACATACACTTGAGCACTTTATTTACCCACAAGTAGCAGAGTGGTTATGTAACGGTCAACTTACATGGAAAAATGGCCAAGCCTATTTCCGTGATCAAGTTCTTAAACACCCTATTCGTTTTGCAAATTGGTAAAGTATTTTACTTACAAGCAAAAATAAAAAAAGGACATGCTAGCATGTCCTTTTTTTATAAGTTTAAAAATTAATTTGGCTGAGTATGAATCAATTTCTTTATAGAGTTCACTGTATCAATAGGATGTTCTAGAGGGAACATATGTCCCCCTTCAACCACAGTAAACGGGATTCCCATTTTTCGCTTTGCCATTTGAGGAAAGCCTCTTTTTAAGAAATCACTTTTTTTCCCCACCACTAAATGTACGGGCATCTTAGGTTTTGGCATAGGTAGCCACCACCAAGAAGGATTTTTTCGGAAAATTGCAACTTCATCTTCACGAGAAATAGTTAAAGTAACTCCACCGCGGACCGAGTCTTCTTTTAAAGCATAGTCAATGTAAGCTTGAAAACAATCTTCATCAAAATCTTTATAAAAGCCTTTAGGACGCAGTAATTCGGCCGCCTGTTCTCTCGACTCCCAATGTTCACGACGACGTGCAGATAAACCTGCTGGTGTCATCGCATCAACTAATTTAGGACGAAATAGTTTTGCCATGTGAAATGCAAATGAATATCGTCCTAAAATAAGAGGCGGGTCTAACATAATCACTTGAGAAAAGAGTTCAGGACGCTGAAAAGAAGCCATCAAAGTTAAAACTGAACCAAGAGAATGCCCAAGTCCAATGACTTTACGTCCTTTAGCCTGCCGCACAATACTATCAATCACCTGATCAACCAAAGAAGGCCAATGGTTAGTCACAGGATAACGCTTATCAGGACCAATCAGGGGAACATAAATAATGTCATATTCCCCTTTCAACTGGTCAAACAGTTTTTGATACACTTTTGAGGGTACGCCATTCGCATGAGCAAAGTGTATAACTGGTTTCATTGACATACCGCTATCCTAAAACAGATTTTATTGTAATTTTGCGCTTTGACGAGTCTGCACTTCTTGAGCAATAGATTCACTTACCCCTTGCCCTATTTGTGCACCCATACGACCTAAAATTGATTGTAATGGGTTACGCTCAATTGTGTAGTCAACTTTATTATCAAGGTTTAGTTCACGCATCAAGCTCGTAATGTTACCTGAACGGTCAGCAACACCTAACTGGATTGCTTGATCACCAGTCCAGAACAAACCAGAAAAAATAGCTGGATCATTAGATTTCAAACGCTTTCCACGTCCTTCTTTAACTGCGGTAATAAAATGAGTATGAACATTATCAAGAACAGATTGAATGTGCTGCTTTTGCACAGGATCAATCGGTTTTGTCATACTTAAAATGTCTTTATTCGTTCCTGCTGTTAAAGTGCGATCTTCAATACCAAGTTTCTGAGCTAAACCAGTAATCCCATAGTTAGGCATGATGACACCAATTGAGCCCACTAAACTCGATGGATTGACAATAATCTCATCTGCAGCAGAAGCAATATAATATGCACCCGATGCACCCATATCACCAATAACGGCGTAAACCTTCTTATCAGGATGCTGTTTTTTTAAATAACGAATTTCCTGCCAGATTTCATCAGACTGAACTGGAGAACCGCCTGGTGAGTTAATATTAAGTGCAACAGCTTTACTGTTTGATGCCTCAAAAGCACGCTTAAGCGCTTTATTGGTATCTTCACTATTCACAGATTGATTGCTTGAAGCGTCAATAGTTCCAATAATATCTACCACTGCCAGATGAGCACTGCTGCTACTTACAGCAGATCCTTCTTTACTGGTTGAGCAGCCTTTACCCATGAGTACAATAATGAATAACAAATAAATAAAAGTTAATGTTTTAAAGAAGATACCCCAACGGCGACTTCGACGCTGTTCCTCTACAGAGGCAAGTACAGCCTTCTCGAGAATTTGCCATTCTGGTCCATTTTGTTTAGGGATTATAGGTTCATTTTGTGGTTTTGGCGGCCAATCGGACATAAAATTCCAATCCAAATTAATCTAAAATGATGTCATTATATACGTTGATTTGATAAAAACTGTCTAAATAATATGATTTCATTTATAATAATTTTATCTTTTTTTAATTATTGCTTCCTTTTCCCGCGATAGATGACCCAAATTAGATATAAAAAGCATGAACTATTTCCTACTCAAAACTTTTAGCCGCCAGCCAATTAAATTTGGACGTTTTTTTGCTCGTATGTTGGCAGGGTTAATCAATACTTTAAAAATTACTAAAACATCAAAAAGTATAGAACTAAACCTACAAATCGCCCTTCCACATTTAACGCCACAACAGCGAATAGAGATTACACAACAAGCTATTCGTAATGAAATCACCTCATACTTTGAATTTTTAAGTATTTGGGGTTCATCAAATAGTAAGAATATCGAAAGAATTCATCATGTTGAAGGTGAACACTACTATCACGAAGCGCTTGCAGCAAAAAAAGGGCTTGTTATGATCATCCCACATTTTGGCACATGGGAAATCATGAATGCCTGGTGTTCACAGTTCACTTCAATGACAATTTTATACAAGCCTGTAAAAAATGTAGATGCAGACCGTTTTGTTCGAGAAGCACGTAGTCGTGAGCAAGCCAATTTGGTGCCTACCGATGAAACTGGTGTAAGACAAATTTTTAAAGCTTTAAAACAAGGTGAAACCACCGTAATTTTACCTGACCATACCCCCAACATTGGCGGCGATATGATCAATTATTTTGGTGTTCCACTTGCCTCAAGTAATTTAAGTGCCAAGCTCATCCAAAAAACTAAAGCAAAAGCTTTATTTCTTTACGCAATTCGTAACGAAAATGACGGCTTTACGATGCACATTGAACCTATGGATGAGAAGATCTACGAAGGTAGTGCGGATGATGGAACTTATGTCATTCATCAGGCTATTGAACAACTCATCCAGCGTTATCCAGAACACTATCACTGGAGCTATAAACGTTTTAAGGCAAATCCTGCTTTAGATAATATTTATAATATTGATCCAAATGAAGCACTTCAAATTGTAGATAGACTTAAAGCCGAAGCTTCACAAAGTTCTGTGAAGCCAAGTGCGCTCAAAACGTCGAGTGTATAAAATCATTTGATGATTGCGAGATACAAAACTTAATGTTCCTTGCTCAATTGTACTTTTAAAAGGGATATTAAGTGCTTGTATTCTCGCTAAAACCTCTTTGCTTGGATGACCGTATCGGTTATTAAAACCGGCAGAGGCAACAACAAGCTTGGGATTTAAAGTCGCTAAGAAGTCATAGGCAGAACTATGTTTACTACCATGATGACCCAATACCAAAACATCTACTTTTAAATCAGGATATTCTTTTATCAATTGATATTCTGCTTCCCATCCGGCATCCCCCATAATTAAATAGTTTTGATAACCTTTTATCTGTTTTAAATGAATATAAACGACACAAGAGTATTGATTTTGATTTGAAGAAACTAAATTTAAATCATTTTCTTTAGGCCAAAGTATCTCAATATCTAACTGGGGATATTGCCATTTTTGCCCTTGATGACAATAAGTAAATGGTTCTTTAACCTGCTCTTTCCACAACTCATTCGATATGACTTGTTTGATAGGAAAAGCCTGACTGATGGCAGGAAATGCACCACTATGATCTTGGTCAAGATGAGATAACACCACATGATCTAATTGTTTAATACCTTTCTGACGTAAATATGGGATCACTACATTTTGACCAATACTAAAAGCCTTCTCATCATAAGAACCGCCAGTATCAATTAACCATGTCTGCTCTGGATGTTGTAAAAAAATAGATTGGCCTTGGCCTACATCTATAATATTTAATTGAATTTGCTGAGAGGTTTTAGTCGGAATGACTAAGGGTAAACAACATATAAGACCCCAAGATTTAGGTAAAACACCACGAGGTAAAAATAAGATAATAATGGCACAGCTTAAGCATAACAAAGCAAAGGGTGTCAGGCTAAAACCTTGCAATGGTAGAGATAACTTCTCTAAAAAACTAAAACATGTCAGCACTATACTGAGCAAAATATCATTAATCTGAAAGAGTGCATTTCCAATTGAATTAAAAATAAGCCACACACAAGCAGCAAAAATATTCAAAGGAACAATAATTCCTCCTAGCAAAGGAACTGCAATAATATTTGTGAGAGGTGCGACCCATGAAATTTGTTGAAAGAAAATCAGCATTAAAGGACATAGAGCGATAAATATTTTGCTCTGAGATTCAATGAGGGTTTTACTTAAAAGAATTATTCTAGATAGCAAACTCACTGAAACAAGATTTGGAGTCTGTACTATAGTTTGATAAATGCGCAATAAAATAAAGCAAGAACCATAAGATAGCCAAAAACCTGCCGATAAGACACTAAATGGATCGAAAAGCAAAAGTAGACTTGCACTGTAAACCAAGAGCGAAAATGGTTTAACAGGCAGTTTGACGAACAATAAAAAGGCAAATAAAAATACTGAAAGTAAAGTTCTTAAGGCTGGAATTTCAAAGCCTACAAAAGCCGTATAAATCAAAACGCCAAAACATAACGGAATCATTGCTAATATTTGCTTGGGTTGCCACAAATAAAGCTGAGGATAATAACGTCGTACTAATTGATGTAATCCCCAAGATAACAAGATTGCAAAAATGAGGACATGAGGCCCTGAGATGGCCAACAAATGAGAGATTCCTAACTGTTTAAATTGATTTTTAATCTGTTCATTTAAAAGACTTTCATCTCCTGTTAGAAGTGCTAATAACAGTCCTTTGTTCTGTAAGGGAGATTTTTTTAGCATCAATCTAAATTTTAGGCGCAATTTTTCTATATTTAATTGTTGCCTAGTAAAAAACTTTTGTTGCTGTTGTAAATGATTTTGATAACCCAATCGATAAATTTCATCAGAGCTTAAAGGTTCAATATGCTGAACACTGAAACCTGACATTATATTTCGTTGAATGAACCATTGTTCCTGATCAAAAGCACCAGATACTGCGTAACTATGGGCAGGTCTAGTCTTACCCGAAATCCGATAGTAATGGCCTAATTGTAATTTTGGCCCCTCTATCAATGCTTTCTCATTTTCATTTTTTAAATATAATAGCCAATTGACTATATGGGATGACCGCCCTAGAACCTGAGCAAGTTGCTGTGTCTTATTATCTTTTTCTTCACTTATTCGGTCTATATACACAACAATATCTAAAGACTCAGGTTGCATCTCCCGTAGTTGTAGTCTTTCATTTAAGGCATGCTGAGCATACTGATGGCCTATAATAAAAAGGTTTAGACCACAGATTAAATAATAAACTCCTTTTAATATAGGTCGATTTACAACAATATGCCGCTTAAAAATATAAAAAATAAAGCTGATAAAGAGAACAACTTTCCCAATCCATCCATATTGCATTATTAAAGGAAGATCTATTCCCATCAATGCAATACCTACAACCCACCCCACTAAAATAAGCTTTAACATTTAAAATCATATCGTTATCTTTTTAGGGGCAAAATTAAAGCCCAACTGAGTGGGCTTTAACAATGTGATTTAATGACAATTTTTTTAAGAACCGCTCACCCAAAGACCATCTTCCATATGCAAGATTGAATCTGCTGCCTGCGCCAACTGCTCATCATGAGTCACAATGAGCATCGCCATATTGAGTTCTTTCTTAAGATCGGTCAATAATTCAAAAATGCCTAAAGCCGTTTTACGATCTAGGTTTCCGGTTGGTTCATCAGCTAGAACAACTGCAGGTTGAGTGACCAAAGCACGAGCCAAAGCGACACGTTGGCGCTCACCGCCGGAAAGCTCACCTGGCTGATGATCCATACGATGAGATAAACCCACACGGTCTAGTAAATATTCAGCTTGTGCTTTTACCGATTTGTATTGGCTATCTGGGCGAAGCATAAGAGGCATTGCCACATTTTCAAGCGCAGTAAACTCAGGTAACAAATGGTGAAATTGATAAACAAAACCGAGGTATTTGTTACGTTGAAAACCACGCTCGGCTTCACCTAAATTATCAAAACGCTGACCATTTAAAAATACTTGTCCTTGCGTTGGTTGCTCTAGACCGCCTAGCGCATGAAGTAAAGTACTTTTACCTGAACCACTCGCACCAACAATCGAAACAAACTGCCCTGCTTCAACTTGTAAAGAAAGACCTTTAATGACTTCAACCTTAGATTTACCATCATCAAAATGTTTATAGATATCTTTCGCTTCTAAAACAATTTTACTCATAGCGCAGTGCCTCGGCAGGTTGAACTTTGGCAGCACGAAGCGCCGGATAGATAGTCGCCAAGAAGCTTAAAAGTAAAGATACAATCACAATAATCGTCACATCTTGCCATCTTAAATAAGAAGGTAGGTAATGCACAAAGTAAGCATCAAATAGATTTAGGCCCAACACATTGTTAAACCATGAAATGATATCACTAATGGTTAAAGCCAAAATTACACCTAAAACCGTACCTGCAACTGTACCAATCACACCAATCACGGTGCCTTGCACCATAAATATTTTAGTAATCATCGATGGTGACGCCCCTAATGTACGCAAAATGGCAATATCTGATTTTTTATCAGTAACAACCATCACTAAAGACGAAACGATATTAAATGCTGCAACCACAATGATAAGTACAAGTAACAAACCAACTAGTGTTTTTTCCATTTGAATGGCATTAAACAGATTGCCATGCGTATAGGTCCAGTTCGTCGCGTAGAAATTACTTGGTAAACTTTTTACCAAGTCGTCAGCAACTTGTGGAGCGGCAAAAATATCGTCTAGTTTTAAACGGACACCTTGAGCACCATCTGGTAAGCGTAATAGGGTTGACGCATCATAGAGAGCGATATAACCCACCATAGAGTCGACTTCAGCACCTACACTAAAAATACCAACCACTTTAAAGCGTTTGAAACGAGGTACTACACCTGCTGGAGATGGCGTTGCTTCAGGTAAAACCAATGTCACACTGTCGTTTAGACGTAAGCCTAATGAATCGGCCATATCTTTACCAAGGACAATACCAAACTCACCCTTTTTAAGTGAATCTAAGCTACCAGCAACAATATGATTTTGAATAATAGACACATTCTTTTCATATTTTGGGTCAATACCCGTCACCATAATACCAGCGACTTGCCCTTGCGCGGTTAACATACCTTGCAATTGGGTAAAAGGTGCAACCCCAGTTACATGTGGATGATGTTCAACTCGTTTTACCAGTTCAGGCCAATCCGTGAGGATTTGTGTAGATGAAACTGTAGCTTGCGGAACCATTCCCAAAACACGGTTTTTTAGTTCTCGATCGAAACCGTTCATCACAGAAAGTACCGTAATCAGCACAGCGACACCTAGTGTCAAACCGATCATCGAAACCAATGCAATAAAAGAAATAAAATGATTACTGCGTCTTGCGCGAGTATATCTCAACCCTATATACAGTGAGATTGGTTTAAACATACCTTCTAAATCCAAGGTGATTGATGGGAAATAGCAGATGCTCATGTCAAATCGCATCCACATCTACTATTTGACCATATCGTTAGATGCTGTATTAAGGTTTAAAAATCAGTAAGTTCTGATCTTTCCTTAACAATCCTAATATTATATTGCTGCGCTATTTTCTACTACTTAAGTTGGGAGATCAATTTGATCATGCATTTCGCTACGAATTAGAACAATTTAATGAATAAGCTCAACAAATTACCCAAATCTTCTCCTATTTAGACTTAATATGCCGAGCAAAATTTCGATTTGCTTGAATGTCTTTATAGAAATATAAAAAGAGTCCAGACAAGATGATTAAAGCCCCTACAAAAACCATAATCGAAAGTTGTTCATGATTTAAGGCAGCTCCAATCATCATAGCTAACATTGGTGTAATTACTGTGGTTAAAGATAAAGTCGTTGGCTGAATATTTTGTATAAGTTTGAAATAACAAAACATGGCGACTAATGAAGCCATCAGTACCGTATAAATTAAGGCAAATAAAGATTTGGCCTCTGGTAAATGTGTCGGTGCATATTGCCAAATAAATGGAATAAGACAACTTGCCAAAATCGAAGAAACTAAAATAGAGCCTGTTGCCTGAGCCATAGGCTGAATTTGTGCATTAACTTTCTTAACCCAGAAAATTGAAAAAGAATAGACAAAAACACTGATCAGCATAAGAACAATGCCAAATGGATGCACATGCTGATTCGATCCATTCAAGCAAATAATCGCTAAACCACTTACGGCGATAGCCATACCTAACCATTGCAACTTATAAAGTTGCTGACCGAATGCAAAACGGCCAATCAGCCCAGCCATAATCGGAGCTAAACCAAACATAAGCGCAATCATGCCTGAACTTAAATATTGGGTAGCGGCATATGTGAAAATTTGAGAACCAATTAAGCTAAAAGATCCGGCAACGTAACTATGAATTGCTTGTCGATGAATTGGAAAAGGTGTTCTTAAAATCAGTAATATGGTCACGGCCAAAGGCAATGCAATAAAAAAGCGTAACAACAATGCCCACATAAGATGTAAATCGGACACACTCCAAACAATGGCTAATGGAGTTGTTGCCCATATAAACACTAACAAGGCATAGGTTAAAGCCAAATTGGTTTGCGATGGCATGCGATGCTCACTTAGCTGTTTTACGTTTTTGCTTTAAAATTGTTTGATCTAATGCACTCGAAAATTCACGCTTATCCCGCTCTGAAATAGGTGGCGGTCCACCAGTTTGCACACCCGCGCCACGAAGCGTATCCATGAAATCACGTAGATGTAACCGCGCTTTAACATTAGCGGTTGTATAAACCTCACCTCGGGGGTGAATAGCAACGCCACCCTTTTCAATGACTTGAGCCGCTAGTGGAATATCTTGCGTAATGACAATGTCATTTTCAATCATACGATCAACTATTTCTTTATCGGCCTGATCTGCACCACTTAAAACCTGTATTGACTTGATGCGGACAGAAGGCGTAATCCCAACATTTTGATTAGCAACAAAGATGACTTCTAACTGATAACGATCTGATGCGCGCAAAATCACTTCACGTAATATTCTTGGTAAAGCATCTGCATCTACCCATAGCTTAAATGGCAGCAAGTTATTCTCTATTTCCATTAAAAATATAAGTCTAACAGATGCTTTTCTAAGGTGAATAGTAATAAACATTAAACTTATTTTTAATTTAGTGTTTAAGTTTTTTTAAGAGCCAGATCTACCTTTTATTTTATAATTAGCAGCAATATCTATCTTTCAATGACTAAATATGTGCTTTTACAAGAGAATTTACATATGGTGACTTGAAAAATAGCAAACACCCTCGATTTAATATAACAAGTAATGTGAACCCAACAGCATCATGCTTATGAAAAATCAAAACAGTCCAGAAGTTATTAAAGTAAATGACCAAAATTTTGGTAGTCATGGCGAACATTGGAATCTATTGACGTCCCATCCCGAAACAGATGTACCAAAATGGTTAGGACTAGCACTTGATGCACCCGTAATGCCAATGGGCTTATGCGAACATGAAGAAGAGATGGATCAGTCTTTTTGGTTGATTCAAGGCCCACAAGACCAAAAAGTTACAATCAACCAGATTATTGCGGTTGAAAATCAGAAACCTCGCGCACTCAAAACAGCCTTTCCAAGTTTTGAAAGTCCATATCAATATAATGCGAAAATTGAACGTATCATTACTTGTGACTCTGCAACACAAGCTGTTTTAAGTTTAAAACTAAATAAAGATACAACGGTTTATGCATTTGATAATTTATTTAGCGTTAACGCTTGTCAATATGACAAAACTAAAGACTATCAAGTTCAATTTAATGCATGGGCTTATGAATTAGAACCTGTTCCAGCAGGTGAAAAAATTGTTGTTGATGACCCAGCCTCAATTAAACATCACCGTGCATTAAATGCGATTTTGACTGAACATAATGGTATTGCTCCTGAAAATTTACAGGAGCTTATTAATGAATGGCAACCAAAAACTCAAGAAGATCAAGAACCTGTAACCGTTGATTTTTCAAAAATGGTTGCTTATTTATATGGTGAAACTCTTGGTCAAGAAGATGAAGCATGGTTCCAAGGTAATATTGTTGGCAAAACTTCAATGACATTTATGGGGGCAGAATATACCCTTTATGATGTTACTTTGGTTTTAGAAGATGATCTTCCTGCCATATTAGTGCGCATTGCAACCAAAAACGATTTGTATAAAAACTTTAATATTGGCGAATATATTCGCGGTAATATCTGGATTCAGGCGACTATTTGTGCTAAAAAGGGTGAAACTAATTGAATTTCACTAATATTTTAATAATTAGGTTATTGAATGAAGATTATACCCGAACAAACTACCAGCCTCATTCAATCTAGTAGCCTGCGCGTAAAGGTCGATACTGGTGCGTTTTGCTTTTTTGTATTGGGTATGTTTTTAGCTGCCATATTCATGCACCAGTTTGGTTTAGTTCCTTTTTAGTTTATAAAATTTATTCAAAAATAAAGCCCTCATTTGAGGGCTTTATTTTTGATTTACTTAACCATTACGCTTTGCAAAATCATCCATAAAGTTGATTAAAGCCTGTACACCTTCTAAAGGCACTGCGTTGTAAATACTTGCACGCATACCACCGACAGAGCGATGTCCAGCTAAGTTTAATAAATGGTTTGCTTCTGCTTCTTTTAAGAATTGCTTTTCTAAAGCTTCATCTGCCAAGGTAAACGGTACATTCATAATTGAACGGTTTGGAATTGCAATCGGGTTATTGTAGAAATCGCTTGAATCGATATAACCATATAATAACTGAGCTTTTGCAAGGTTAATTTTATGGATAGCATCTACCCCCCCCTGCTCTAGCAACCACTCAAATACCAAACCAGACAAGTACCAAGCGTAAGTCGATGGTGTATTAACCATAGAACCATTTTTCGCTTGGTCACCATATTTCAAGATGCTTGGAATTTCTGGTTTAGCTTGATCAAGTAAATCATCACGAATAATGACAATTGTTAAACCAGCAGGACCAATATTTTTTTGTGCGCCAGCATAGATCAAACCAAACTTGGTCACATCTAATGGAGCAGATAAAATACTTGATGAATAGTCACAAACGAGTGGCGCTTTTACATCAGGAATTCCGGCAAACTGTAAGCCACCAATCGTTTCATTATCTGCATAATGTACATAGGCTGCGTCGTCAGATAAATTCCATTCGCTTTGTTCAGAAATTGCGAACTTACCATCTACTTTAATACCAGCGTCTACAACATTAATGTCGCCATAACGTTTTGCTTCTTTCAACGCTTTTTCAGACCAGATGCCAGTATCAATATAATCAGCTTTACTATTCTTACCCAAAAGGTTTAAAGGAATCGCAGAAAATTGTAATGACGCACCGCCTTGTAAAAACAGTACTTTATAGTTTTCAGGAATATTCATTAACTTGCGTAAATCTGCTTCAGCTTTTTCAGCCATAGCAACATAGTCAGCACTACGATGACTCATTTCCATGATGGATAGACCTTTACCATGCCAATCCAACATTTCTTGTTGAGCTTTTTCTAAAACGGCAGTAGGTAATGCAGCAGGACCAGCACAGAAATTGTACGCGCGCATGATTTTTCCCTTGTATAAAGTCAAACACAATAAAAATGGCATTTAACCACAGATTGCTTAAGCTTGCAGCAGCTTCTCAAGTAAATATTTCAATGCTGGACTGTATTTAGGTTTATTTTTTCAATTATTGTTCTATTTATTTCTTTGCTTTGACTTCCAATTTTATCGATTTAAAACATTTTTTATTCAATCAAGATCAGCTTGACTTGTGATTATGATTTCACATACTTTGATAGGGATTACAAATATATAGGCTTCGTCATATTCAATAATTAAAGGGAGGTTAAAACTACAAGGTTTTTATACAAATGTATAAGAAACAAGATGATAATTGAATTTAATAACAAGAAATTTAAACTATAAGGGATGCCAGAAATTGTTATTTAAAATGCCAGTACATCGATATAGACAGTCTATTTGCCCCTTTTTCTTTAAACCCAAGCATCTTGCTTTGGCCTTAGGACTTTTTTTCACAAATCATTTATACGCTCAAAGCTTAAGCTATGCTGAAGCGGAACAACAAGCTTTGAAAAGTTCTTATAGCACTCAAGCTAATCAAGCTTTGCAGCAAGCGTCTCAACTAGAAGCTGAAGCAGTGAAAGGACTCGGATTACCTCGAGTTGATTTAAATGTTAGAGCATATGCTTTTCATAGCGAAACAGATGTACCCCTCGCCTCTTTTAAACAAAAGCTTGAGAATGATTTAAGTCAGGGGTTCAACGACAAACTTTCACAGTGGAACAATGTCATTCCATCGGATGTTCTTGGACAAGTTCAAGAAGGTGCAAATCAAACCATTCATGATGGTATAAATCGCTTTCCCGACTATGCGAATCTGACTATAGAAGATCAGGTTGTACGCCCTTCTATTTCGGTCGTTATGCCCCTATATACAGGTGGTTTAACCAGCAGTGCAAAAAAAATAGCCAACATTCAAGCACAGCGTTCTGAACTTTCAAGTCAACAGCAACAAGATGTACAGCGGTTTGAAGTTGTACAAAGTTATTTTAATGTTCAATTACAGCAGCAACTGGTAGCAAGTAGTTTATTCAACTTTAATGCCATGCAAAAACATTACAGCAATGCCCTAAAGCTCGAACAACAAGGGTTTATTAGTAAAGGGCAACGCATGCAGTTTGAAGTGGCTCGTAATAATGCGGAACGTACTTTACAAAGTACTCAAGCCAACTTAAATGCCAGTCGCTTTAGCCTTAATAATCTTCTACATCAACAAAATAATGTAGATTTAAGTACGCCCTTATTTGTAAATAACACTCCAAGCCAGTCTCTAGAATCACTTTTAACCAGTTATTCGCAAAAATCTAGCCTTGTACAAAAAATGCAGATGGATACACAACTGGCTAATGTAAATATTCAAGCTCAACAAGCCGCAAAAAAACCAAGTCTTTTTGCATTTGGTGAATATGCCCTTGATGAAAATGAAAACTGGATTGTAGGTGTAATGGCAAAATACAACCTATTCTCTGGTGTAGATAAAAATAAGAATATCCATGCCGCCGAACTAAAGCGTTATGCCTCTGAACTTATGACCGAACGTACTAAACAAGAAATTGAGGCACTTCTGAATAAGTCATATAACGAACTCAACTCTGCTCAGCAAAGCCATCAACTCTTACAAAGAAACGTAAATGCCGCTCAAGAAAACTTACGTATTCAAGAGCTTTCTTTCCGTGAAGGAATGGGTACAGCAACACAAGTGATTGATGCACAAAATGCTTTAAGTGCTTTAAAAACTGAAATGGCTTTAAATGCATATAAATATGTCATGTCACTCGCGACTCTATTGCAAAGCCATGGTTCAATTGATCAATTTAAAGCTTATGTCAATCAACCACATACCGACTATATCCGTTAATAGGAGTATAAAATGAATCAAGAATCATCTCATTCAGAGCAGGATTCTCTTGCTGCGGATACGGTAGAAACTAACCAATCTCAAAAAAACGATCAAGCGAGTGACACCCCTGAATCAAACATAAATAACGGTGACTCTCAACCACCTAAAAACTCTAAGCTTAAACTGATTATTGGTTTAGTAATTATTGCCCTATTAGGTTTAATTATTTTTGGTTTGTGGAAAAGTTATCAGCCAAAGCCTATTGAACTACAAGGTCGGGTTGAAGCCGAAACTATTCACGTGAGTACGAAAGTTCCAAGTCGTATTGAAGAAATTTATGTACAAGAAGGCCAGAAAATTTCCAAAGGCCAGCCACTTGTTCGCTTGGTTAGCCCAGAAATAGAAGCTAAAAAGCAACAAGCCTTGGCAGCTTTACAATCAGCTTTAGCATTTCAATCTACGGTAGACCGCGGTTCTCAGCAAGAAAATATCAATACTCTCTATGCCAACTGGCAAAGCACCAAAGCACAAGCAAACCTTGCAAAAACCACTTACCAACGTGGTGAAAATTTATATAGACAAGGTGTTATTTCACGCCAAAGACGAGATGAGATGCTAGCGGCTCAAACTTCTGCCCAAGAATTAAGTGAAGCCTCTTATCAACAATATGCTCGTGCAAAACGTGGCAGTACGAGTCAACAAAAATCTACAGCAGATGCACAGGTTGAAATTGCAAAAGCAGCTGTAGGCGAAGCAAAAGCACTAGAAGCAGAGACACGTTTATTCTCTCCTATTTCGGGTACAATTTCAAAAACTTACGGGAAGCCTTCCGAGTTAGTCGCTATGGGTGTACCTGTTGTCAGCATTTTAGAAGATGATGATTTATGGGTCAGCTTAAACGTGGGTGAAAATCAATATGCTTCTGTTTATAAAAATAAAACCCTTGAAGGTTTTATTCCTGCACTGAATCAAAATGTGACTTTTAAAATTAAGAATATTGATGCTGAAGGTGAATTTGCCACTATAAAAACGACTCGCCAAACTGGAGGCTATGATATTCGTAGCTTTAAACTTCATCTTGTACCTGAAAAACCAGTGCAAGATTTAAAAGTGGGTATGAGCGTTTTATTTAAAATTAAAGAAGAAAAATAACTTATGTTTGCCAGTATATTACGCGAACTAAACTATCTAAAAAGCAATAAATGGGATTTGTGCATGGTGACACTTATCCCTGCTTTTATCATTTTTTTGTTTAGCAGCATGTTTTACGCAGGTAAAGCTGAACACTTACCGATTGCGATTATTGACCAGGACCAAAGTGAACTCAGCCGCAATATTGAAAAGTATCTTTCGTTGAATCATACGGTAGATATTAAAACGATTACGGCAAGCCCTACTGAAGCGGAACAATTACTTAACGAAACTAAAATCTGGGGTTATGTTTTCATTCCGGACGGTGCTGAAAAGCGTTTTGTGAAAGCGCAAGATGCTCAAATCAGCATTGCTTTTAACCAGTCTTTCTTTAGCGTAGGAAATACGATTTCTTCAGCAATGCTGGTAAGTACCCTCAATGCTTTAGCAGACTATGCAGGCCAAAGTTATCTTGCAAATAATATTCCCTATTTAGATGTACCTACAGCTCATGTAAAAGTATCAACGCTTTACAACCCGAGCATGAGCTATGAGTTTTATTTAGAGCCATTTATGGTTCCTGCCGTATTGCATCTGTTGCTATGCTGCTGTGTTGCTTTTGCAATTGGACAAGAACTAAAACGTAATACCCTCACTCAATGGGTAAACCGAGAAAATTTTATTCAAGGCTTATTGGCTAAAAATTTGCTCTATAGCCTTATTTTTTGTGTATGGACATGGCTATGGATGTTTTGGCTAGTTGAAATCCGTGGCTGGTTCGTAGCGGGTTCCTTAAGTTTATTGCTGGTCGCACAGTTCTTACTTTATTTTGCCTATGCTCTGATTAGCAGTACGGTCATTCTTGCCACTAAAAATTTAAGTAAAACTTTTGGCTTTATTGCCGTCTATGGTGGCTCATCTTTAAGTTTTGCAGGCGTTACTCTGCCTTTAAATAATGCACCGATTTTCACTAAATTTTGGTCACTCATTATTCCCTATACACCTTATGCCAAGCTGCAAACCGAACAATGGGTGATTGGTAGCCCACTTTTCATTTCAATGATTCCCTTTTTAATACTTCTGGGTTACTGCCTTATTTACTTCTTTTTAAGCTCTCTGCTGCTTAAAAAATTAATTCGGGGAGCAACTCCATGAAAGAGTTTTTAAAGGCTTATGGGCAAACATTTAAAGATATTGTTAGTAATAGCTCGGTTTTCACAACTCTGATTTTATCGGTCATTCTTTATAGCTTTTTTTATCCTACCGCCTATAAAGCTGAACGTGCAGAATCAATTCCAATCGTAATAGTTGATGAAGAACAAAGCCTATTAACCTCTCAATTAATCGGCCAAAGTGCGAATAGTCCACATGTTCATATTGTTACCGTTACAAGTAATTTCTTACAAGCTGAACAAATGGTTCGTGAACAAAAGGCCGATGGTATTTTACTTTTACCAAGCAACTTAACACAAAGCTTACGCCGAGGAGAAACAGGTGGGATTGGCTTATATCTGAGCACAACCAACTTTTTAAAAACTAAAGAAATTGGTTTAGGTTTAGCCACATCCATTGAAGCCACATTAAAAGAATATATTGAAAGATTTGGAGAGCGCACACATTTCCAACCGGCCCTTTCTATTCATCAAGTCCCGTTATTTAACCCGCTTTCAGGATATGGAAGTTATATTTTTCCAGCTGTTGCAGGTTTAATTATCCATCAAACGATTGTGTTAGGTTTAGCAATGCTAATCGCAAGCTACCGTGAACAACACCAAAAAATTACAGGTGTTCGCTTCGCGGGAATTTTCGCAAGTATATTTACCATTGGCTGTTTAGGATGTTTTTATCTTTTCGGTTTTACCTTGTGGTTCAATGACTATCCACACGGTGGGAACTTTACTGGCTTGCTAGTCGCCGTTCCTATTTTTATTAGTTGTGTGATTGGATTAGGCATGCTGATTGGCTCACTTTTAGATATGCCAGAACGTGCTGGACATATGATTGTGTTTAGCTCTGTTCCCCTATTCTTACTGACAGGCGCTGCATGGCCTCATCAAGCAATGCCTGAGTGGTTACAATGGTTTGCATGGTGTTTACCATCAACACATGGGGTACAAATGTTTGTGCAACTTAACCAGATGGGTGTTCTTTTAGCCACGGTTACACCAAAACTGATTTTTCTTGCGACAGCCGGATTAATATTAGTGTGCTTAGCTTATTATCGACTTGTTAAAAAATCTTCTTCATAAAATAAAAAAGGAAGCTTACGCTTCCTTTTTTATTTAATTTCTACTTACTCTTCTGATGCATCGTCATTCGTAGATACTGCATCTTCGGTATCTAATTCTGAAGTATCAACCTCTCCTTCGAGAAACTCTTCTTCATCTTCAACCGCTTCAATAGACACAACACCCACCAAGGTTTCTTCTTCGCTTAAACGAATTAGACGTACACCTTGTGCATTACGACCAGTCATTGCAACTTCTGCCGCGCGAGTACGAACTAATGTACCACCATCAGAAATAAGCAACAGTTCTTTGCTTTCATCAATAGATACCGCACCCACAAGCTCACCATTACGTTCACTTGTCTTAATTGCAATAACACCCTTACCACCACGTTTTTTGGTTGGGAAGTCATTTACAGGAGTACGTTTACCATAACCATTGGCACTCGCACACAGCACTTCACCCGTTTCAGGAACAACAACAAGTGATACGATGCGACTTACTACACTTAACTCTGCTGAATCTTCATTATCATCAGATTCATCATTTTCAATTTCTGCATCTTCTTCACTTAAAGTGTTGCTTGCAATGCTAACGCGCATACCACGGACGCCTTTAGCAGTACGACCCATTGAACGCACATCAGTTTCAGCAAAACGAATTGCCTTACCTTCATTTGAGAACAACATGATTTGCTGATTACCATCAGTAATCGCAACACCAATTAAGGTATCCTCTTCATTAAGTTCAATTGCACGTAAGCCATTTGAACGAATGTTAGAGAACTGCTCTAAATCAACACGTTTAACTGTACCTGAAGCTGTTGCCATAAATACGTAATGGTTTTCCAGGAACTCTGTTAACGGCAAGATCGCAGTTACTGTTTCGTTCGCATCTAAAGGTAACAAGTTTATAATCGGGCGGCCTTTTGCACCACGTGATGCTTGAGGCACTTCAAATACGCGAAGGCGATATACTTTACCTACGTTAGTAAAGCACAGCACAGTCGCATGGTTTGAAGCTACAATGAGATGTTGAATAAAGTCATCACTCTTCATTGAAGTTGCAGACTTACCACGTCCACCACGGCGCTGAGCCTGATAGTCAGAAAGCGGTTGAGTTTTTGCGTAGCCTGTTTGTGAAACCGTTAATACAACTTGTTCTTCTGGAATTAAATCTTCACGACTAAAATCAATACGCGATTCAATAATTTCTGTACGACGTCCATCACCATACTGTTGTAATACTTGTGCTAGCTCTTCACGAATCACAGCCATCAATAAATTGAAATCATTAAGAATTGCAGTAAGTTCAGCAATTTGACCTAAAATTTCAGTATATTCAGCATGTAATTTATCTTGCTCAAGACCCGTTAAACGATGTAAACGCAATTCTAAAATTGCACCTACTTGCGTTGGTGATAAACGGTAAATTGATTCAGTTAAACCAAATGGACGATCTGGGTTTTCACCTTCGATTTCATCTGGGCGAACAGAAATAGCACCAGCATTTTCAAGTAAAGAAACAACACCACCGCCAGCCCACTCACCTGCTAGTAAACGCTCACGCGCTTCAGCTGGGTTAGCAGAAGTTTTAATGGTTTCGATAATTTCATCAATATTGGCTAAGGCAACGGTTAAGCCTTCCAAGATATGACCACGTTCACGTGCTTTACGCAATTCGAACATGGTACGGCGTGTCACTACTTCTTGGCGGTGACGAATAAATGCCGCAATAATATCTTTCAGATTCATCAATTTTGGTTGTCCATTGTCAAGACAAACCATGTTGATGCTGAATGAGTTTTCAAGCTGTGTATTTAAGAATAAGTTATTTACAATGACTTCTGCGTTTTCACCACGTTTCAAGTCAATCGCAATACGCATACCGTCTTTATCAGACTCATCACGAAGCTCTGAAATACCTTCAAGTTTTTTCTCTTTAACTAACTCGGCAATACGCTCAATAACTCTTGCTTTGTTAACTTGATATGGAATTTCAGTAAAGACGATGGTTATACGACCTGTCTTTTCATCTTCTTCGAAATGGTATTTACCACGAATGTGTAGTCGGCCTTTACCTGTACGGTAAGCATCAACAATACCTGATTTACCGTAAATAATACCGCCTGTAGGGAAATCAGGACCAGTAATATATTCCATCAATCCTTCAATCGAGATATTCGGATTGTCGGCATAGGCTAAACATGCATTCACAACTTCTGTCATGTTGTGTGGTGCCATGTTTGTTGCCATACCAACAGCAATACCGGCAGCACCATTAATTAGCAAGTTTGGAACACGTGTCGGAACCACCTGAGGAATACGCTCAGATCCGTCGTAGTTATCTTCCCAGTCAACAGTGTCTTTTTCTAGATCTGCAAGAAGTTCGTGCGCTAACTTTGTCATACGGACTTCGGTATAACGCATTGCAGCTGCGCTATCGCCATCAATCGAACCGAAGTTACCCTGACCATCTACCAATAAATAACGTAAGCTAAAGTCCTGAGCCATACGTACAATGGTTTCATAAACAGCTGAGTCACCATGAGGGTGATATTTACCGATTACGTCCCCAACAACACGTGCAGATTTCTTGTAGGCTTTGTTATAGTCATTGCCCAATTCGTGCATGGCAAATAGCACACGACGGTGAACAGGTTTTAGACCGTCTCTCACATCCGGCAATGCACGAGATACGATTACACTCATCGCGTAATCTAAATATGAATGCTTGAGTTCATCCTCAATGGCAATCGGTCGGATTTCCGATACGCTCATGCATACTCCTTCTTACAGATAGAAATTTCCATCTGCTTATATGTCTTGATCTTGCAAAAAATTTAGTTCCGAAAACTGAACTAAAGTCGAAAAAAATATAGCTGTATAGTATAGCACAAAAGCGCTTTGGAATGTACGGAATCTACATGGTCAATCTGGTGATATTTGTATAATTTAATTACATATTATTCTTATCATATCGCTGTAATGAACATAGGTTCACCTTAATAAAACTATGTGATTTTTATTCTATAAAAATCAAACCTAAAATGAGATAACAAATCCAATTTATTCTTTAAAATCCATCCCTACAATAAAAAAACCCTTAGTAAAAACTAAGGGTTTTTGACTTTAACCAGTAAAGATTAAAGTTTAGATACCAACTCTGGTACCACAGTGTTCAAATCACCAACTAACCAGTAGTCAGCAACACCGTTGATTGGCGCTTCTTCGTCTTTGTTGATTGCAACAATAACTTTAGAATCTTTCATACCAGCTAAATGCTGGATCGCACCAGAAATACCTACAGCAACATAAAGGTCAGGTGCAACGATCTTACCAGTTTGTCCAACCTGGAAGTCGTTAGGTACAAAACCTGCATCAACTGCCGCACGTGAAGCACCTTGTGCTGCACCAAGCTTGTCAGCTAATGGATCAAGTACTTTATGGTAGTTCTCACCAGAACCTACACCACGACCACCAGAAACAACAATGCGAGCAGCTGTCAATTCAGGACGGTCAAGTTTCACGATTTCTTCAGATACAAAATTAGAAATACCTGCATCTTTCGCTTCACTTACTGCTTCAACGGTAGCAGAACCACCTTCAGCAGCTACTGGATCAAATGCTGTACCACGAACTGTACCAACAATGATTGCTTCGTCAGATTGAACAGTAGCAATCGCGTTACCTGCATAGATCGGACGCTTGAATGTGTTAGCAGATTCAACAGAAATAATATCTGTGATCATGCTTACATCAAGAAGAGCAGCAACACGTGGAAGAATGTTCTTACCAGTCGTTGTAGAAGCAGCTAATACGTATTTGTAACCTTTAGCCAAATCAGCAACTAAAGCAGCTACGTTTTCAGCTAACTGGTTTGCATAAGCTGCGTTGTCAGCAAGTAAAACCTTGCTTACACCAGCAACTTTAGCAGCAGCATCAGCAACTGCCTGAGCACCAGAACCAGCAACTAATACAGTAATATCACCACCGATTTTTTGTGCTGCAGCAACAACATTTAAAGTAGCACCGTTAAGTACTTGGTTGTTGTGGTCAGCGATAACTAAAATACTCATGATTTTATCCTTCCGTATTAGATCACTTTCGCTTCATTTTTCAATTTTTCAACAAGCTCATCTACAGATTTCACTTGTACGCCAGCTTTACGTTCTGCTGGAGCTTCAACTTTAACAGTTTTAAGCTTAGTACCAGCTGTAACGCCATAATCAGCAGGAGATTTAGTATCAAGTGGCTTCTTACGAGCTTTCATGATGTTAGGCAAAGCTGCATAACGTGGCTCATTCAAGCGCAAGTCAGTTGTAATGATCGCAGGAAGTGCCAGTTCAACAGTTTGTAAACCACCGTCAACTTCACGAGTTACTTGTACTTTGCCGCCATCAACTTTCACTTCAGAAGCGAATGTACCTTGACCCGCACCTAATAATGCGCCAAGCATTTGACCTACTTGGTTAGAGTCATCATCAATTGCTTGTTTACCAAGAAGGATAAGTTCTGGTTTTTCAGCATCAACAACACCTTTTAAAATTTTAGCAACTTCTAAAGCGCCAATTTCATCAGTGGTTTCAACCAAAATACCGCGGTCTGCACCCAAAGCCATTGCAGAACGGATTTGTTCTTGAGCTTCTTTAGGACCAACAGAAACAACAACGATTTCTGATACTGTTCCTTTTTCTTTTAAGCGAACCGCTTCTTCCACTGCGATTTCACAAAATGGGTTAATTGACATTTTAACGTTAGTAAGGTCAACCCCACTATTGTCCGGCTTAACACGAACTTTGACGTTGGCATCAACCACGCGTTTTACAGCAACAAGAGCCTTCATGTAATCCTCGGCTGTTCTAGCAAAAGTAAATGTTGAGAAAAGTATATTAACTCTTCAATTAAAATTTTTTAGGTACCCTATCTTGCAATGTGTTTGGCATTTCGGTCAAGTCACAATTTTCCAGAACAGCACAAAAAAAATGAAACCATCAGTTCATAAAAAAAATATTGTGCCTTATTAGGTGCTATTTCATTCTTTTTACACTCTATTTTATATATTGATTTTTATTATCTTTTTATCTTATTTAGCTTATTAGCCAGAAACATAAGATCACCTTTAAATAATCGAGATTAGATGTTTTTGACTCAGGGGTACTGACAAAATGTCCAAAGATCAAAATGGTCAATTTGACTATTTTCCCTATTTCTCTTAAACAAATTTCTAAAAAAATACAAATGATGTCTACATTCGTATAAGACTTGCCATTTTAGTCAACTTTATTATTAAGATAGTTTTTAAATCTATTCGTTCTTTTGCGCTCTTGGATGAGCTCGATCATAGACTTGCGCCAAATGATCAAAATCAATATGCGTATAAATTTGTGTCGTAGATAAATTGCTATGACCTAACATTTCTTGAACTGAGCGTAAATCACCACTACTTGATAACATGTGGCTAGCAAAACAATGCCGCAATAAGTGAGGATGCAAATCTACATTCACACCTGCTCTTTGTGCTTGAAGCTTTACACGCTTTTCGATTTGTCGTGGGGTTAACACGCCACCTCTTTGAGAAATAAAAACAAAAGCATTTTGATCAAAATGGCCTTTCCAGATTTTGTAAATTTTTAGCCAATTCAATAGGCTTTCTTTCGCCTTTTTTCCAAACGGTACAATACGGGTTTTATTTCCTTTACCTGTAATACGGACCAGTTGCCGATTAAAATCTATATCTTTAATTGTTAAACCTTGCAGCTCAGCCAGACGCAAACCACTTGAGTAAAGTAATTCCAACATGGCTTTATCACGTAACCATAGTTGCTGATCAACCGGTTTCTCAGGCATAGGTTGATCTAAAATTTGATTAACCGTTTCTATGTCGATCATACCAGGCAAAGGTCTAGACTGACGTTTGAGCTTAAAATCATCAGTAGGGTTAATTTCTAGATATTTTCCTTGTTCTGCCCATTTCATGAACTGGCGAATTGAAGTGAGATGACGCTGCATACTGCTTGAACTTAACTGGTCCTGCTCAACACGCTGGGCCAAATATTCACGTAAATCTGAAGCTTCAACATTTCTTAAATCAATTTGTTTGAGATCACAAAACTCAAGAAAGCTTTTAACATCTCTTTCATAAGCAGTAATCGTGTGCTCAGACTGGTTCTGAATTTTTCTTTCTTTTAACCACATTGAGAGCAGTTGTAATGCAAAATTCAAATTGCTCTCCATTTATTTGCTCATTTTATTTTTTTCAGTGTACCAAAAAGTAGTTGATCAGGAAAATTGTGTTCGTCAACATAACAACTAACTACCTTATATGTGTATTACACTTTAGCTCAAGTATTTGTCGGAACCTTGCTGCCATGACCACCATACTCATTCCTTACTTAATTGCGATTACCTTACTTACGCTTACGCCAGGTCTGGATACGACTTTAATTATTCGTACTGCTACACTTGAAGGTAAATCCAAAGCATTCCAAGCAGCAGTAGGCATTAGCCTTGGCTGTATTGCATGGGGAATTGTGGTTGCTTGCGGTCTGGGTGCTTTGCTCATGGCTTCTGATTTAGCTTTTAATATATTGAAATGGATGGGGGCCGCTTATCTTGCATGGCTGGGTTTGAATATGATTTTAAAACCGCGTAGTCAACTTGCAGATATGCAAGGGAGTAATTCAAATATGACTACTTCGCAGAATTGGTTCATTAAAGGTTTCTTGGGTAACTTACTTAATCCCAAAGTTGGCATTTTTTATATTTCATTTCTTCCCCAATTTATTCCACCGCAAGCATCGGCTGTCACTTGGGTCATGGGGCTTGTGATGATTCACGTGGTGATTGGAATGTTATGGTCAACTCTATTAATTTTGGCCATGCAACCACTGTCACGTTATCTAAAGCAACCTAAATTTGTGAAATATATGGACCGTATTACAGGCAGTATTTTTGTGTTGTTTGCTTTGAAATTGGCTTTGAGCAAAAAGTAAATCTAAAAAGCGTGCTGACATCTAGCACGCTTAATATAACTTAAAGAGTTACTTCAGCTTTTTTAAATAGTCTTTTATTTGGATTGCAACTTCATCTGCATATTTTTCTGCCAACTGATGATCTCCCCCTTTAACAATATGCAATGTTGAACTTTTAAATATCTGATTTAAGTATATCCCCACTTCAACTGGACTCACTGGATCTTGGTCGCCCCAAATTAGTAAAGTTTCAATGCTTATATCTGATAAAAATTCTTCATAGTTAATATTGGTAGTAACAAACCAATCTGGATATTGTAAAAAGGCTTGGCGATATGCTTCACGCCAATCTTGAATATTAAATGCAGAGAGATCAATTCCACCAGAAGTTGCAATCAAGACCAGCCCTTTAACCAGTTGAGGTTTTTGCAACGCTGCGGCAACAGCAAAAATTCCTCCCATAGATTGAGCAATAATTACAGACTCATCATTAATTTGATTAAGAACATAGTTTGTTAGGTCTTCAAAACTTTTGACCTCTACAGATTCTGGTGTATCTCCAAAGCCCGGATAACCAATAATTTTTGTATGATACTGCTGAGGTAGTTTTTCAATTAATGGCTGCCAAAAACTAATACTTCCTGAAGCACCGGGTAAGAAAATTAAATTATTCATATTTCTTATAAAGTAGTTAAATCAAATATTATTGTACATATAAAAGAAAGCCTCTTTTATCAGTTTAGTTGATGAAAAGAGGCTTCTATTTAGGTAACGCTATTAGCCTTGGAAATAACGTAAATCCAAACGCCCATCATACACATGGGTTGTTGGACCAGTCATCCAGACCACATCGCCTTCTTGCCATTCGATTTGCAGCTTACCGCCAGCCAATTCAACTTCTACAGAATTAGCAAGTAAGCCACGGCGCATGCCACTTACCGCAGCAGCACAAGCCCCTGTACCACATGCAAGTGTTTCACCTACACCACGTTCAAATACACGAAGGCGCACATGGTTTTCATCAATTACTTGCATAAAACCAGCATTAACACGCTCAGGAAAACGTTTATGTGACTCAACTTGTGGACCAATACCAGCGACATCTGCTGTGAGTACATCTGGAACAATAGTTACAGCGTGAGGATTGCCCATATTGACTACATCAATACTAATGTTTTGGTCGTTGGCTAACTCAAGTGTATATAAAGCTTCCGGTTGTTCAGCAACAAATGGAATTTCATTTGGTAAAAATTTCGGGTAGCCCATATTCACGCGTACCCAACCATTCTGCCCCAGTTCTGGCTTTACAATACCTGCTTTGGTTTGAACAGTAATATTGGTTTTGCTCGTTAAATGACGCTCATGGACAAAACGAGCAAAACAACGGACACCGTTACCACACTGTTCAACTTCAGAACCATCAGCATTAAAAATACGATATTTAAAATCTGCTTCTGGTAAATCTGGTGGTTCAACAATCAATAGCTGATCAAAACCAATACCAAAATGACGGTCAGCTAAGCGTTGAATTGTTTCTGTATCTAAATAAGCACGTTGGCTAATCAGATCAACCACCATAAAGTCATTGCCTAAGCCATGCATTTTAGTAAATTCTAATAACATCTCATTTACTCCTCAGGCAATAAACGTTCTTTTTCCCAAAGGGATTCAACTGTTTCACGCTCACGAATCAAATGAGCTTTATCGCCTGATACCATTACTTCAGCGGCACGTCCACGTGTATTGTAATTTGAACTCATTACAAAACCATAAGCACCAGCACCGAGAACAGCTAACAAGTCATTTTCTTTTAAAGCCAATGAGCGGTCTTTACCAATGAAGTCACCTGTCTCACAGATTGCACCAACAAGATCCCAAGTTTTTTCTTCAGTATCTGAACTTGGTACCACAGGTTGGATATCCATCCACGCTTCATATAATGCAGGGCGAATCAAATCGTTCATTGCAGCATCAATAATGGCAAAGTTACGGTGGCTTGTTGGCTTGAGCAAATCAACTTTTGTTAAAAGCACACCTGCATTTGCACTAATGCTACGGCCCGGTTCCATATAAACTTTGAGACCTAACTTTTCTAAAGCAGGTTTCATTGAGTTGGCATATTCTTCAACACTTGGCGGTGTTTCATCTTTATAACAAACACCTAAACCGCCACCGATATCAATGTGTTTAAGATTGATACCAAGTTTTTTTAGTTCCTCAATCATCAACATGACACGATCTAAAGCATCAACAAATGGCTTAGTCTCGGTTAATTGCGAACCGATGTGGCAGTCAATCCCAATAATTTCAAGGTTTGGTAAAGATGCAGCATATTGATAAGTTTCATAAACGGTATCACTTGGAATACCAAATTTATTTTCTTTAAGACCTGTTGAAATATAAGGATGTGTTTTTGCATCTACATCAGGATTTACACGTAAAGAAATCGGAGCTTTCTTACCCAAACGAGCCGCAACTTTTTGAAGACGGTCTAGTTCTGCGTATGACTCTACATTAAAGCAGGCAATACCCGCATTTAACGATGTTTCAATATCAACTTCGGTTTTACCTAAACCCGAGAAAACAATTTTAGATGCATCCCCGCCTGCTTTTAAAACACGTGCAAGTTCACCACCAGATACGATATCAAAACCCGCACCAAGTTTTGCCAATACATTAAGAACAGCTAAATTTGAGTTAGATTTCACCGCAAAACAGATTTGATGATCAATAAAGTCAAAAGCACGATCCATATCTAGATAATGTTTTTCAAAAGCTGTTTTTGAATAAACATACAACGGTGTGCCAAATTGCTGCGCAAGCTGCTCCAGAGAACATTGCTCTGCGTGCAATACTCCATTAATGCGGGTGAAACTCATGAATGTGTCCTTATTTCAAAGCTTAAGGTGATGTTGTTTGGGTTGGAGCTGATGATGATTCAACTGACTGATCAGCCTTTTCATCGTTTTGCACAACTTGTTTTGGTTCTTTATTACGATAGAGCAAGTATTTTGCACGTTTGTCATAATTTGGATCAGAAGGCAGTTGTAATACTCCTGACTGACCACAAGCACTAAGCAAAACACTGCTGCTCAATAAACTGATGAGGCAAATGACACGACGCATCTGAGCACCTGATTTAAACAATTCGATGCAGTATACCGTGATCATGCAAGCGGCTAAAGAGTAAACTTAAAGAGAAAAACAATATGCATAAAAAACGCCAGCTTTTCAGCCGGCGTTTAGTCATAACCAAATAAGTTTAATTATTTTTTATTGCGTGGTTTATAGAAGAAGAAATAACCAATGAGCAAGATAATAAACCAGATTGGACTGACCTTAAGCGCTTTAAACGTATCTGGCTCTAAAGACAACACGTAAATCATACCAACAAAGAAAATAATCGTGATCCAACATGTAAATAAACCACCTGGTAACTTAAATGTCGATTTGGCATGTAGTTCAGGACGCGTAGTGTAATAGCGGATGTAACTCCAGATAATTAACAACCACACACAAATGAACAGAATCGTTGAAAGTGTTGTTGCAAGTGTAAATGCCTCAACGGTATTTGGCACAAAATACTGTAAAGCCGCACCTAACAATAAACACGCAGCAGAGAAATATAATGCATTTGCAGGTACTGCACGTTTGTTAAGTTTACCAAAAGCTTTAGGTCCTTGGTCTTCACGCGATAGACCAAATAACATACGACTTGTTGAAAACACGCCACTGTTCATTGATGACATCACTGATGACAATACGACTAAGTTCATCAAGATTGCTGCTGCTGCAACACCTGCTTGGCTAAACAAGTTTACAAACGGACTGATAGCTGGATCAATTCGATTCCATGGCGTTACTGACATTACAATAATTAATGCGAACACATAGAAAATAATGATACGAATCGGAATTGAGTTAATTGCTTTAGGCAAATTACGTTCAGGATCTTTAGTTTCCGCAGCCGTTGTTCCAACCAGCTCTACACCAACGAAAGCAAAGATCGCAATCTGGAAGCCTGCTAAGAAACCATGCACCCCTGTTGGGAAGAAACCACCATTGGCCCAAAGATGAGTAAATGAAGCAACTTCACCTGTAGTAGAGGTAAAGCCCGTAAAGATCATCCATAAACCCACAGCAATTAAAATGATAATTGCTAGAATTTTGATGAGCGCAAACCAAAACTCCAATTCACCAAACAAGCGAACTGTTAACAAGTTCAAACCCATAATGAATACGATGGCTGCAACACTGATCATGGCACCTTCGACTGGCGAGAAAGGTAGACCATTATTGAAGAATTGTAAGTAATAGATAATTGCTGAAAGATCGGCAATACCAATTGTGATCCAGCATAGCCAATACGTCCAGCCTACAAAATAACCTGCCCATGGGCCGATTAAATCTGTTGTGAAATCAATAAATGATTTATAGGCAAGATTTGAAAGAAGTAATTCGCCAAGCGCACGCATGACAAAAAACACCATCACACCAATGATCAGGTAAATAAATAAGATTGATGGACCAGCAAGACTAATCGTTTTGCCTGATCCCATAAACAATCCCGTACCAATTGCACCGCCAATCGCGATCAGCTGTAAATGCCGATTTGAGAGGCTACGATGGAGCTCACCTTGTTCATGAGACTCACTCAGATTTTGATTCGACATCTTATCAATACACTCCAGTAATTTTTTTTAGTCCGTTAGCTAAAATCAAAAAGACGATATCGCACCATTTGCAGGTATCTTTTAAATGTATATTTTTTGATAACTTTTCAGCTAACCGATTTTTATCTGTATTGCTGATGATTTCAAGCTACATACAATTAAATCTGATAATACGCACAAGCCCATAGCAATACAACGCACTTTACGGTCTAAAAACATGACTTGAACTTGTCTGATTTTTAAATTAAAAAGACGACTCAATTGACTGTTTTTCTAATATTCAATTTCATTTCAGTCCTTCATCTGTTTATTAAAAACACCCCTTCTCGACCTTAATCTTTCAATTTATTTAACACATGACAATGACCTGATATTTTCGTTGTTTTAAATTAAGCAAAATGTATTCCACCTCAAAACTGATTCTCTATTTTGGTTTTGCTATACTCTGTTTCTACTATTGATTAAGAAGTTTTTTAACTGAAGTCGAATATGAGCAAAGTCAAAACTGTTTACCGTTGCGAACAATGTGGTGCCGACCACCTTAAATGGGCAGGTCAATGTTCAGAGTGTGGTGAATGGAATTGTCTTAGTGAAGTCAGAGTCGAACCAACCACTGCGCACCGAGCACGTCCCAAAACTGGGGGCTATGCAGGCCAAGCTGCCAATATTACAACACTCAATAAAGTCTCAGTTTCCCATGAAACCCGCTTACAGACAGGTATTAGCGAATTTGATCGTGTACTTGGCGGAGGCTTAGTTACCGGTTCAGTCGTACTGATCGGCGGTGACCCCGGTATTGGTAAATCGACCATTCTGTTACAAACCGCGACCCACATGGCAAGCGCGAAAAGCTCTGCACTTTATATTACGGGTGAAGAATCATTATCTCAGGTTGCTCTTCGTGCTCAACGTCTTGATTTGCCTACTGACAAATTAAAAGCCATGGCCGAAACCTGTGTAGAACGAATTTGTGAGGTTTTAGAACAAGAAAAGCCTGCGGTGGCTATTTTAGATTCTATTCAAACGCTTTACACCGAAACACTTCAATCGGCACCAGGTGGTGTTTCTCAAATTCGTGAATCTGCTGCATTACTTACACGTTATGCAAAAAATAGTGGCACGGCGCTATTTCTTGTTGGTCATGTGACCAAAGAAGGTGCACTTGCTGGCCCTCGTGTTTTAGAGCACATGGTGGATTGTGTACTTTACTTTGAAGGTCAATCCGACTCACGCTATCGAATGATTCGTGCTGTTAAAAACCGTTTTGGTGCGGTCAATGAACTTGGTGTATTTGCCATGACAGATAAAGGGTTACGTGAAGTTGCTAACCCTTCTGCCATTTTCTTGAGTCGTTATGATGAAGCGATCCCCGGTTCAATTGTCATGATTAGCCGTGAAGGGACTCGTCCTCTTTTGGTCGAAGTACAAGCTTTAGTTGACGATGCACAAGGCCAACCACGACGTGTCGCATTAGGTCTTGAACAAAACCGTTTAAATATGCTCCTTGCTGTAATGCATCGTCATGGCGGTGTCCAAACCACAGGGCAAGACGTCTATGTCAATATTGTGGGTGGCTTAAAAATTACCGAAACAGGTTCCGATTTAGCAGTTTTGTTAGCATGTGCTTCAAGTCTACGTACTAAAGCTTTACCCCAACAACTTGCGGTTTTTGGAGAAGTTGGTCTTTCTGGTGAAATTCGTCCAGTCCCTAATGGTCAAGAACGTTTAAAAGAAGCTGCAAAACATGGCTTTAAATATGTCATTTTACCAAGAGGTAATGCGCCGCAAAAAGCAATTCCAGGCGTACAAGTCATTGCGGTTGCCCGCCTGCATGAAGCATTGACAGAAGCAATGCAACTTAGTGATGAATTGACATAAAAAAACATACTTTTATAGTTGAAATTTAGCGCAAATACCTTCATAAATACTATTACAATTTAATTTTAAACAGGAATTTCCTATGGAAGTACACCAGCGTGGCTTGATTACCGGTATTTTAATGGCTGCTTTAGCAATTTCGCCTCTTGCTGAAGCTAAACGTGCAGGTGGTGGTAAAAGCCACGGTATGGCACGCTCGACTACTTCAAGCCAGTCTTATCAACAACCTCGTCAAGTGACTCCTGCTCAACAACCTGCTACTGCACCTCAAAGATCTGGTCCAGGCGTTGGTTCAATGGTTGCAGCTGGTGTGGCTGGTGCTGCCGTAGGTGCTGTTGCAGCAAATGCTTTAGCTGATGACAAACCAACATCAACTGAACATCAAGCTGGAACAGACCAAGCTGCTCAAGCACAAGAAGAGAAGAAAGGCGGAATTCCTAGCTGGCTTTGGGTATTACTTGCAGCAGCTTTAGCCTTTTTTGTATTCCGCAAATTGGGCGCAAAAAAAAAATTAGCGGGTAATAATCCTTACGCACCAAACAACGGCGGTCAAAACCCATTTGGCCGTTCTGCTGCACCACAAGCGACACCACGTAATGCTGGGGATAATACAAACATCTTTGGTCAGTCTGTGACTGGTGGTGCTGCAACCCAAGCTCCTTTTGGCGGTGTAACAACCAGCAATGGCAACCAACTTCCAGACGGTAGTGAACCAGCGGCGTTCTTGCGTATTGCACGTCAACGTTTTAATCACATCCAATCGATGAATACTGCAAGTAACATTGAAGAAATTCGCCGTTACTTAACACCAGAACTTTATACTTCTATGTATAACGACATCATGGAAAACCAAGATCAAGACGTTGCCGAATTTAGCAATCTTAATGCGATGGTTGTAGACAGTGCGACTGAAAATGGTCAATACGTTGTGAGCGTACGCTTCACAGGTAATGTGAGTGAAGATTTAAACAGCTTGCCACAACCATTTACTGAAATCTGGCACTTTGTTAAACCTGCTGGCTCTCAGCAAGACTGGGTTGTTGCTGGTATTCAACAAGCTTAAATTGAATAAGCTCTAAATAAAAAAGCCACAATATTGTGGCTTTTTTATTTGTTAGTTTTTAAGCAATGTCTGCTGGGAATGTAATGACTTTTTCAATTTTGACCTGATCCATTGCAACCATGAGTAAGCGGTCTATACCTAAAGCAATTCCTGAACATTCTGGCATATGAGGTAAAGCAGCTAATAGGTGTTCATCTAAAGGCATGACATGCAACCCTTGCTTAGCCCGCTCTGCATTGTCTGCTTCAAAGCGTGAACGTAACACCTCTGCATCAAGCAATTCGTCATAGGCATTTGCCAGCTCTAGACCTTCAATATAAACCTCAAAGCGAGCGGCAACCTCTTCGCCATCTTCATCTAGTTTTACCTTTGCCAAAGATGCCATTTCTGGTGGAAAGTCAGTTAAAAAGACAGGTGCATCAAACCCCAAACTTGGTTCAACAAAATGCGAGAATAACAAATCGATATAAGCTAAACGGTCGTCGCCCAAATCAATGTTTAATCCCACACGATTTGCCGTATCTTTGAGTTGCTTCAAAGTTGCTTGTAATGGGTTAATGTCTAAACGGTCTTGAAAGGCATGTTTATAACTTAGAATAAACGGACGAACTTCACCAAAACGATGCTGCAAACAGCTTTGCAATAAATCGGCGGTTTCATGCATTAAAGCTTTTAGATCAAAACTCGGGCGGTACCATTCAAGCATCGTAAATTCACTATTGTGTTTACGCCCGTGTTCATCATCTCGAAAAACCTTACAAATTTGGTAAATCGGCCCACTGCCACTTGCCAATAACCGTTTCATGGCAAACTCAGGTGAAGTCTGTAAATATTGTGTTTGCAATTTGCCATTGATATGACGTAAAGCCTGCACAGACGCTAAATGCACATCGGTAACACCTGCTTGTGAAACAATCGGTGTTTCAACTTCCATGACGCCACGTTCTGCAAAAAACTGACGAATCTGGGTGTAGAGCTTGGCACGCGCTTTTAAGGCATCAATTGAACAAGTAGGTTGATAACTTAAACTCATGCCTGCGGCCCTCCATGTGCTGCCCACTCCCGACGTAGCGGATAGTTCTTACGTAATAAATCAAATGCTTTTTGCTCTACCTTACCGTCTTTGATACAAGCACGTATGTTGGCGTCATCTTGAGCAATATCATAAATTTGAGTTAATTTTTGCTTTAACACAGCCTTTAAGTCATGACCTGAAAAATAGTCGTCACATGCAGGCAATTGTGTTTCGAAACGCTTATTTATATCGAAACCAAACTTTTGGCAAAACGCTTCATAAATCATTTGCGTACCGCGGGCCTTCCCTTCAAGGCTATAACCAGCAATATGCGGTGTGGCCAAAGCCAACATATCTATAAGCTGTTCAGATATGACTGGTTCATGCTCAAATACATCGAGCACGACTTTACGTTTTGTACGCTGAATATCTTCGATTAAAGCCGCTTCTTTAACGACTGGACCACGCGCACTATTAATTAAAATTGTATTAGGTTGAAGTGCTGCAAACGCTTGCTCATCAAAAAGGTGATACGTCGCATGCTCACCATTTTTAGTTAAAGGCACATGAATTGAAATTGCATTCGCTTGTTGCAAGAGCATTTCTAAGCTTACATTTTCAATTGAATCTAACTGTACATATGGGTCAAAGCCAATCACATTCCAGCCAAGCAACTGAGCCATATATGCTAAACGTTTACCCACGTTTCCAAGCCCAACAATGCCTAGGGTAAATTTTTCTTGTTGTTCTAAAAGGTTAGCATCTAAATGCAGTAAAGCAGTAATTACATATTCAGCAACTGCTTGGGCATTACAACCTGCCGCATTTGCCCACGTAATTCCTTGTTTTTCTAAAGCTGGAATATCTAAATGATCGGTACCGATTGTAGCGCTACCTACATATTTTATTGAAGTGTCTCGAATTAAACTCTCGTTAACTGCTGTTACCGAGCGAACCAGTAAAGCTTGAGCATCTTTTACATCTGCATGAGTTAAGGTACGCCCTGCATGGTGTTGAATATCGCCAAACTCTGAAAAAAAGTAATCGGTAAATGCTAAATTTTCATCTGCGACGATTTTCATTGTCTGCAACTCATAGCTTATAAAAACGTTATTATCCTTTGAGTTGTAGCAAAGTACAATGTTAATGCCTTTAAATTCGTACTCTATATCTTGAACCTTGAGAACTTATAAACCACCGCCAAAATAGAAATAAGCCATCACAGCCAAAGTTATCCAAACTAGAATAATCAACACAGCAACCAAATAATTTTGAGGACGGCGTTCTTGTTGTTCAAGCCATTCTTCAGCTTGTTGTTCCGCCTCTAAAATGACGTGTTTGGGTGTAAAGCGAACAGCTAACCAAATGAGTATTGGTAAAATTAAAGCTTCATCAAGTAAACCCAAAACAGGAATAAAATCTGGAATTAAATCAATGGGACTAAAAGCATAAGCTACCGCTACAATAGCAATAATTTTTGGTAACAACGGCATTTGCGGGTGCTTTGATGCAAACCACAACATAATAATTTGTTTTTTTAGACGTTTTGCCCAATCTTTTAGAGACTGCAACCAAGACACTGGGACACACTCCGACCTACAGAAGTCTGATAATAAAGTATAAAACTCATGCCTAGCTTAAAATTAGAAAAAATAGAAATGTAAATTTCTATCTTTTTGATCATTCTTTTAATGAAAGTTTATTTAATGGTTATTTTAAGGCTTCATACTTCGGTATATAAAACAAAGCCATCTCCACGACAAAAACTAGCCAAAGTTAGACCCGATATTTTTGCCAGACGAATAGCCATGCTGGTTGGAGCAGAAATTGAAGCCAATAAACCTATATTTAACTGAGCGCATTTACGAATTAATTCATAGCTTGCACGACTGGTCATGACAACAAAACCCAAACTGGTGTCATAGTTTTCTTGAGCTAAATAACCGAGTAATTTGTCTAAAGCATTGTGACGTCCCACATCTTCAAATAAAGCGACAATTTGGCCGTCAACAACCCAAGCTGCTGCATGAGCACCTCCAGTTAAAGCAGTAATTTCTTGCCGATTCTTTAAATGAGCAATCGCCATCGGAATTTGCGCAAGCCATTCTTTAGAAGGTTCGGTGGTAATTTTAGGAACATCGAGATGAAACTGCTCTAAACTTTCAATACCACATAAACCACAGCCCGTACGCCCAACCATCATTCGTCTACGTTCTTTTAATGTGGCAAATGCTCTAGATGAAATCGTCATTTCGACTTCAATACCTAATTCACTTTGATGCACCTCAATGGCATACAACTCTTTTAAGCTTGTTAAAATTCCTTCAGAGAGACTAAAACCTTTAGCAAACAAACTCACATCGGTAGGTGTTGCCATCATCACTGCATGAGAAATACCGTTATATACCAAAGCAATTGGATACTCTTGAACAATATTATCTAAAACACTTTCAGATTCGGTTTTCTTAAACCGCTGTACTTGTAATGTTTCAACCCCATAAGAATGTGGTGTCAAAATAATTTCCTTTATATTGGAATGGCGCCTTTTGGAAGCGCCATCTGTTTCAATTACATTTCTAATATCACCTTTGATTTAAAGGCTGCTTACTTTTCTATCTGCATCTTCAGGGTCAACTGCTGTTGCCAAATTAAAGTGTTCAGGTGCATCACCGGCATGCAAAATAACAGGAACACTTTTTGAAGCCGGAATCTTGGCATATTTATCATGACTGCTTAAGGCTACTAAAGGATTGGTTTCCGGATAGTAAGCAGCTAAGCTGCCCCGTGGAATGTTGTAAGGCACAATTCGGAAACTATGCACAATACGTTTAACGCCATCCGAGAAAACACTTTCAATATCGACCCACTGGTTTGCTTCGAAGCCAGCTTCATCAATATCGGCCTGATTCATAAACAATACACGGCGTTGACCAAAGACCCCACGGTAACGGTCATCAAGACCATATAGCGTCGTGTTGTACTGATCGTGAGAACGAGTCGTCATTAAGGTATAAACTTTACTCTCGGTATAGGCAGCAGCATATTGATTTTCTTTATCGCCATAGACTTCATTAAGTGGCGTAATCATAAACTGTGCTTTACCACTTTTTGTATTCCAGATGTGCTGATTGGCTGGATGCTCTAAGTGGAATCCACCCGGTTCATAGACCCGTAAATTAAAATCATGGAATTCATCAAAGACATCGGCAATTGAATCACGAATACGGTCATAGCTTTCGATGTACCATTTCCATTTAATTTGGCTATCTGGTAACACTGCCTCTGCCATTCTTGCCACAATGTCTGGTTCCGATAAAATATTTTCAGAAATTGGGGTATTACGTCCTGCCGACAAATGAATATTACTCATCGAATCTTCGACTGAAATTGCTTGCGGGCCATGAAGTTGCTCATCAATTTCGGTACGCCCTAAACAAGGTAAAATGAGTGCCTCTTTACCACATACCAAATGACTACGGTTTAACTTGGTTGCAACATGAACGGTTAAATTACACTTTCTAAGTGCTTCTTGGGTATACGGTGTATCAGGGGTTGCAACTGCAAAGTTTCCGCCTAGACCAATAAAGACTTTGACCTCACCTTCAGCCATGGCTTTAATGGTTTCGACGACACCATGTCCATTTTTTCTCGGTGATTTAATCCCAAACACGCGGTCAATGTTGTCGAGTAATTTAGGGCTAGGTAACTCATTAATGCCCATGGTTCGGTCGCCTTGCACATTACTGTGCCCACGAACTGGACATAGCCCTGCACCTGGCCTGCCAATTTGCCCACGAGCCAACAATAAATTCGCTAACATATGTACATTGGCAGTTCCGTGACGATGCTGGGTAATTCCCATACCCCAACAAAAAATTGAACGTTCAGAATCTAAAAAGAGTTTGGCTAGTTTTTCTAAATGTTCAGCAGACAAACCTGAATGTTTATAGATATCTGCCCATTCAGTTTTTTCAACCTCAGCAATCATTTCATCAAAACCAATGGTATTGACCGCAATAAAGTTTTGGTCAAAAACACTTGGTTTTCCTGAGGCAAGGGCTTTTTTATCCCACTCATTTAGGTGCTTTAACATACCTAACATGAGTGCATAGTCACCACCAATTTTAGGTTGGAAATAATAACGACTAATTGGGGTACTGCCGTTGGTCATCATCTCTAGTGGTGCTTGTGGGTCTTGGAAACGCTCTAAGCCTCGTTCTTTAATTGGGTTAATCGCAACAATGTTGCCGCCACGTTTAGACACTTCACGCAAAGTACCTAACATACGTGGGTGATTGGTTCCGGGATTATGCCCAAAACTAAAAATTGCATCGGCTAAATCAAAGTCTTCTAGGGTGACTGTGCCCTTTCCTAAACCAATCGAATCAAGCAGTCCAACGCTTGTCGTTTCATGGCACATGTTCGAACAATCTGGAAAGTTATTTGTACCAAAGCTTCGCACAAACAGTTGATATAGAAATGCCGCTTCGTTACTGGCGCGACCAGACGTATAAAATGCCGCTTGGTCTGGGTTGTCTAGCGCATGAAGATGTTTAGCAATAATCTGAAAAGCTTCATCCCATGAAATGGGTACATATTTATCAGTTGCTGCATCGTAGCGGACTGGATCGGTTAAACGCCCTAAATCTTCAAGAAAAAAATCACTTTGTTCAGACAACCAACTGACTGTATGACCTGCAAAATATTCAGGAGTCACTGTTTTACTGGTTGCTTCAAAGGCAACCGCTTTTGCTCCGTTTTCACAGAAATTAAACGCATGAGCATTTTTCTTTTCTGGCCATGCGCATCCCGGACAATCAAAGCCTGTAGGCTGGTTAATATTGAGTAAGGTAATCGAACCTTTTTTCAAAATATCTTGTCGTTTTAGATTTCGAGCGACACTGAGTAGTGCCCCCCATCCCCCAGCAGGATGAGTGTAGGGTTCAATTCGCGCAAAGCCGTTATTTTCTTGTATATGCTTTTGTTCTTCAGAATTATCCACTTTGTCATCCTCTTATTTCTTTTTACACATTCAACAGATGCAATAAATTCACAATTTAATTATGGTTATATCTACGCTATCTGCTGTCTAGCTTATGGGTAGAGTCCGCTTTTTATGCTATTCCCAATATTTTAAAAGCTGGCTCAATCGTTCTTATAATATGTGCCATATTTTTTATAATTACAATAATTTAGCCAAATCTAAAAAATCATTTAAATTAAATAATAACAATACCTTAACCTCAGAAAGATCTATTTTTTACAGATAAAAACATAATTAACTTTATATTTTTCACAAATAGAAATGATGTGATGAACTGAAATTTACGTCATTTTAAGTAGGTTTTTATTGGTTTAAGCAGTATAAATTAATTGAAAAAAACAGATTTAGAGAACGTATGAAGGTTGTGATTGCGCCAGACTCTTTTAAAGACAGCCTGTCGGCTTTGGGCGTAGCGCAGGCAATTGCTCAAGCATGGCAAGAGGTTTTTCCTGAGGCCGAAACAATTCTATGCCCTATGGCAGATGGGGGTGAAGGGACACTTGAAGCAGTGTTAGAAGTCTGCAAAGGTGAATGGCGTGAAAAAACCGTAATTGGACCCTTAGGTAAACCTGTTCAGGCAAAATGGGGATGGTTAGAAACACAAAAAATAGCCATGATTGAAATGGCACAAGCCAGCGGCATACAGTTAGTTCCACCGTCAGAACGTGATGCCTGCCAAAGCACAACTTTTGGAACAGGCCAGCTCATTTTAGATGCTTTAGACGCAGGTGCAAAAGACATTATTTTAACTGTGGGCGGTAGTGCAACCAACGATGGCGGCACTGGTTTATTAACTGCATTAGGTGCACATTTATTAGACTCAAACCAACACGTTTTACCCGCAGGTGGCCTCGCTCTAAATAACCTGTCAAAAATTGATTTAACTCATTTCGACCCGCGCATTCAACAGACACGTTTTTTATTGGCTGCCGATGTTACAAATCCACTTTGCGGCCCAAACGGTGCATCTTATATTTTTGGTCCACAAAAAGGTGCTACCCCTGCTCAAGTACAGTTACTTGATCAAGCGCTTGCTCATTTTGCCGATGTCTCTGCACAACTTCTGGGTTTCGATAAAAGAGATGAAGCGGGTTCGGGTGCTGCGGGTGGTTTAGGCTTTGCAGCTAAAAGTTATTTAAATGCTGAATTTAAAGCTGGAGTCGAAGTTGTAGCTGAGCTCAATCAACTTGCTCATAAAATCTCTAGCGCAGATTGGGTCATTACAGGTGAAGGCAAATTTGACCAGCAAACCTTAAATGGCAAAACAGTTTTTGGTGTGAGTCGAGTCGCGAAAATGAAAAATGTACCTGTTATTGTGATTGCAGGTACTTTAGGCGAAGGCTACCAAGCGCTTTATGAGCACGGTGTTACGGCTGCTTTTTCACTAACAAATGGTCCAATCACATTAGAACAAGCCTGCGAACAAGCAGCAGAACTCATTTTCGAAAGAACAATCGATATTGCGAGATTAATTCAGTTTAATATGAAATAACCGCTAAAAATTACTTAGTTATCTTTAAAACAGTCAAACCAACAAATAGGAATGTCTTATGAACGTTATTGATGCCATTCAGAAACGTCGTGCTATTAAGCGCTTCGATCCTTCATTTCAACTCTCTGAAGAAAATAAACAACAGTTATTACATGAAGTTTTGGCAAATGCACCAAGTGCATTTAATTTGCAGCACTGGCGTCCTGTTGTAATTGAAGATGCTGAGTTAAGACAAAAAATTCGTACTATTGCTTGGGACCAGCCACAAGTTACAGAAGCATCATTACTAATTGTGCTATGCGCAAAAGTAAGCTCGTGGGAAGTCGATGCTAAACGTGTGTGGGATGGGGCTTCTCCGGAAGTTCAAAATATTATGGTTGGTGCAATTGATCAATATTACCGTGACCGCCCACAAACTCAACGTGATGAAGTTATGCGTAGTGCGGGTATTTTTGCTCAAACCTTAATGCTTCTTGCTCAAGAGCATGGTTTAGACAGTTGCCCAATGGATGGTTTTGACTTTGATGCGATGGCGAAGTTAATTAACTTACCTGAAGATCATGTGGTGTGTTTAATGATTGCAGTTGGTAAATCGGCGACTCAACCTTACCCACGTGTGGGCAAACTTCCTTTTGATGATGTAATTATTCAAAATACATTCTAAGGTTTTAGTCAGATTTTAGGCTTCCATACAATTCTATATTTTTTAATATGAATCGTTGGAAGCCTTCAATTTTGTATCATGATAAATCTGATTGTGAGTCCTATTTAAACTGGATCAGAAAATAATCTAATAATCTCTCCCTTTCCCCTGCCTTATTTGGGTCTAAAAGTTGAACCATCGCCCCATCAATCACAAACAAAAACATGTGCGCATCTTGTTTTAAAGCATTTTCATTGGTTGTTAAAAATAAATTATAGATTTCATTAATGAACCAGTTTCGATATTGAACGACCACCTGATACGCCTTGGGATGTGTTTTCGCAATTTCAAAAATGGCTTTAAAAGGCAAATGATAGAGTCCATCTAAGTCGGCATGTAAAAAGTAAATTTTGCGAAGCTTTTCAAGCAGGGTTAACTCTTTCTGAACATAGATGATTGAAATGACCTCTTGTTTAAGACCATCTTTTTGAAAGGTTAGGCTCATTTCAATCAGCCTTTCTTTTGAGTGAAAGTAGTTATAAAAAGTTGCTTTCGGAGTTTTCGAAGATTCAATAATGCGGTCTACCCCGACTTTATGAAAGCCGTATTTATTAAAAAGAAATCGGGAGGTATGAAGCACACTTAAAGCACGAAATGGGAGATCTGAATGTGGCATATTTTTACCGTTATAAATTAAATTTTTGTTGTATATAAATGAGATATAAAAACCGTTGCACTTTTTTTGGGAGAAAAAAAGGCATAGCAAAGCCGTAAAGACTGTGCTTGGCACATCTCAAGTTTTATTGTTGATTAAGTTTTTAGACGAAGCGATTTAAAGCCTAAAAAGCCCAATGGCCATCAAACTGCTTTTAAAGTTTAAGTCGTGTCGATATAGACTTTGGCAAAGGCTGCCAAGAAATTAAGAATGTGCAAAGCCAACTCCTTTTTATTGGGAGTTCTGCCAGACATTAATAGGAATTATGGTGGCAGAACGAAAGGGGGTTAGCAGACTGGCTCAAGACCCAGCACACCCGAAGGTGTCCCCCTTCCGTCCTACCGCAACAAAAGGGAGACGAACGAGTTCACATTAAAAAAACGAGTTTTTTCAATGCTCTTGAGTACGGTCTGCTAAAACCGACTGGCAATGTAGGCCAGCAGGCAAAGGATAGTGCTCTGCCCTTTTGCAGTCAAGCACACAAAATGACATTTGTTTTAAATTAGATCATTAAAAAGTAAGGATAAATAATGAGTGAGCTATTGTTAAATTGGGGTTTATAAAGGGGGAGATAATTGGCTTGGAAAGCCATTTAGGATAAGCAGAATTTTTAAATAAGGTGTATCTTATTAATTTTAGAATACCCTTAAAATATAGGTTATTGAATGTATCAAGAATATAAAAAACTTTTAAAAATTAGAAACTACTTTGTTGTTTTTACACTTTTTGGAATACCTTTTTTCTTATTTTGCATCTTTCAGCTTTTAACTTACTTTAATGTAAATATTTCAGTGATTACACTTATTTTAATTATAGTAGCTTTATTACTCATGCTTTTTAGTAACTTGTTTTTCTTGTCCAAAGATACTTGCCCTTGGTGTAAAGAGAGTTTTTTTACAGAAAGTTTCGGAATGAATGGAATAAGTCTTTTATTTAGAAAAAATTGCAAGACTTGCGGAATGCCAAAAAAATCAAAACATTCTTAATATTAAAATCTTATTTCATATAAAATGAAGAAGCATACTAATGATAGGTTACTCATATAAGATATATTATATGAGACTAAAAGGTGAATAAAATTAAATGAATGATGTAGAAAAATTTCAGTTCAAATTAGAGTTATTACTAAATTTAAAATCTGCCAAAGATATTCAAAAATGGGCTATAAATAGACTAGATAAAAACCCAGCAGATCTATTCGCTTTAGACATTTGCTTTTTCTCTAAAGATAATGAAGTTTTAGATTATTTTAATAAGATTAGTATTGCTGAAACTAACGTAGAACCTACTCTTAAGAAAAAAATTCTTTATGAAATATTAAAAAAATATACAGAGATAACACCCTCTACCGGATATTCAATAGAATTCATTTCTAATTTATTTGCAATATTAATAAAGATATCTAGATTTGCTGAAGATGAAGATTTATACGATTTTATAAATTATTATGATGATGAGTTATATTTGGCTTCAGAAGGTATATCTAAATTAGAATTAGATGAGATATGGCCTACTTTCTTGAAGGATCTTAAAAATTGGCTATCATTACAATTTGAGCTTATTTCATAGAATGACTACTCTCGAAATTAACATCCGTTAAGGAGGCTAAGTCGTATTTTTCTAACAACCTTCCAATTGATGCTCTAAATCATTTAGTATCTGTCCGCTCTCTGGAGTTAGACCTTTATTTAAAGGACTATAAATCAAAACAGCCTATTTATGATAAGCTGTTTTAAGCTAGAGAGATTTTTTATCATATGTAGTATGTTAATTTTAGGAGTAGTTTGAAAAGCGACTTCTAATAATCTTTGATTGTCTCTTTTGAAGAAAAATTAAAAATCCCCAATAACATAGACCAGGAAATAATATAAAAATAATAAAAGATATATCGGTATATATCATCCACCATTTTAGAGGTGCTTCTCCCTCCATAGATTCCATATAATTTATTTTTGGAGAAATTTCTCCTGTAAAAAGCCATCCTAAGAAAAAGAAAAATAGCGAAGTAATAATTACGGAACTAAGACAGATGGTCCACACGTTGAGATAATTATAATGATTTAAAAGAATGGAAAAAATAAAGCTAAAGGGTACAGTCAAAATACAATAAGCTAAATAAACAAGACTATAACCAAAAATACCAAGAAAAAAAGCAAAAATGTGATCTAAGTTAAATTAGACTTTATCCACATTCATAAATTTAAAAAATAAATGCCACAAAAGTAATGGCAATGGAGTAAGCAATAAAGCTTTTTTAATTTGTTCACTTGAGTATTTCATTAACTTGATGTTCTTATGTATTCAACAATCATATTGCGATTATATATATTATTAAAAAAGGTTAGCATCAAAAAATTCATGCTTACGCAATTATTTTTAGCTATCCTATCCTTATATGTAGTAGTTGGCATAAAGTTGATTTATCACGTTTATTACCTACAAATGAAGAGTGTTATTAGATCCTAAAAAAGCATAATCAAAAATAGAAATATGAATGACTGTGTCCCACATAAATTTTCTCAAATTATTAGAATTTTATAAGGATATATTAAGAGCTTTTCATCGTATAACATATTTATTTCAACACTAAATAATTTATAAACCTGTCTTTGCTGCAACCATCACACCAACTGTTTTTCTAAAAACTTAGAACTCTCTTTATTAATTATTCCAACAATGCATAAGACTGCCGACTTAATCTATGAAGAAGCCAAATAGAGCTTTTCAGTGAGGTTGAAACTAAGGTTTCTTTGGCGCAGTCCCAGTATATGCAGGGCTAACTTTAATTGGCCCCTGACCTTTTTCACATTCTTGAATACCCCACTCACTAGGGCGAAAACGCGCATTAGCTCCATCGGGTTCAGGTTTACCAAATTCTTTTTCAATATCGTAATCAATGAGTGGAATTTCAAGTAACACTATGTCTCCACGAGAACAGGCAATTGTAGGATGCTTTGTGTCGTAAACCCATTTACCATAACCATTTTCTTCCTTAGGATCAAAGCGCATGGCTGGACCTATATGCTGATCCCACGCTAATTCCATTCGAGGAGGCTCTATCGCAGTTACCCACATCCCTGCGACTTGTACAGGGTGAGGGAAACGTACAGCCTGTAATCCACGTAAACTCAGGGGTAATTGTGGCTCACCATTGTCAAAAGCATCATAACGACTAATTAAGCTCCCTTTGGGAATTAACAGTTCTCCATATTGCGCATCTTGAGATAAAACGAAATGACGGCGACTTTCCTTATAGTGCTGCTCAAGTGCGAACTCATACTTTACCGATGCAGTCATATAAAATAAATAACCTGCCCATAGGTCACATATCAATGCTAATAACAGAATGAATAATGTCTTTCGAGAAAAAAATATCACAGGCTTTTGTGCCTTCTTTCGCCAAAAGAATAGTGCTTTCACCAATAAACCTAGTGTTAGTACAACACCAATTAATGGAGCAATAAACAACAGAAAAATTGCAAAAAAGGAGAATGTTTGTACAGGTATCATAATTGTTAAATCTTTAACTTCATATTTTTCAAAGGTGGGCCGCCAAGAAAATTGTATATCCGTATTTAAAAAATAGACTTTATAATTTAAAGACTCTTATTTTATAGTTTTAGCATTTTCACACACTAAATTAAGCATAGCTAAATCATTATCACTACTAGCTTTCATTATTTCACCCTTTTTATCATTCTTGTACTTAAGTTCACCATTATTTTTATCACCGATCATAAAGTCTAAAATCTGTATCGTCTTATGTGAACAGTCGAAAGCCATGTGGTATTGTGCGATATTATCTTTATCAAACTCACCTGTATAAAATTTTGTTTCAGGTACACCAACTAGTTTTCTAGTGGCAGTAATTTTAAATTTACTTTTACTTGGTAAATAAAATTCGATTGAATCTAGTTCAAAAGCATAAGCGATATCCTCTTGTTGAAAATAAACTTCTTCTGCTTGAATACTATTTGAAAAAGCTGCACAGGTAGCGAAAATTAGGCTAAAAATTGTTTTTTTCATTTACTAGAACTCATACATGTTTTTCTGTTGCCTGATTTTATATAATTATAATATTCATTCATAGCTGAATTAAAAAAAATCCCTTTAAAATAGAACACTTATTGAAAATTTTACTGTATAAAACTAAAAAAAGGTAATATGGAAATTTCCTATACACATTTTAGTAAAAACCAAATTAGCAGTAAATGAGAATATAAAAATTATTTTATTTGATCCCCAACATAGACATGGATTATTCAATATATTAATAAAAACTACCTCACTAGAATGGTGAGGCAGTTTTGGATATATGTTTTACTTTTAAAGAGGTGTTCCACAAATATCTGTAGTGCCTGTTGGATAGGTAAATTGTAGTTTTGAATGATCAGATACTATTTCAAATGATATTTCTTTTCCAAGGGCACTAGAGTTGGAAGTATAAAACCCTTGTTCAATTGCTATACCAAACTTCATTTTGCTTAATGGAGTTGTATAACTCCATGTGTATCCTCTATCGACTCCATTTACAATATAACCAATTTTTTTAGTGAGTTGATTGTAATAAATCCCAACTCTAACTGTTTCATTTGCGAAAACTTCATTTTGTGTCTGAGTTGGGGTTATGTTTCCAGAAATAGAACTCATAAATAAATTTTGCTGTGAACCATACGCACTTCCAAAACTTGGAGCGGCAAAAACGATACCATCAAAATTACTTGTTCCCGTGATAAATCCTGAAGCTAGCTCATTTGAATTTAGATTTATTGGTTTCTTGAAAATATATTCAAAAGCAATAACATTAGACTGAGCAATATTGGTATCAGATTTAGTTTTTATCAGTGTTCCTATGCTTATATTAGCCAAAGCCTTAGTTAACACTTTCTGTCCAGTTATTGTTATATAGTTGCTTGGATTTGGTGTCCCTTCTGGTGTTTGTGAAGTGCTTGGATCAATCTCTAGATCACCAATTTTACATTCGGCCCAACTCTGTACACTGATAATTAATAAGCTAAGAATCAATATATTTTTTTTCATTATTTCACCTTAATTTTATTGTGATTTTTGATTGTATGGTAAAAATTTAATGTATAGAAATTTTTCAGATAAAAATGGAATTTTCCTATAGGAAAATATACTCCTATTTCTATGCCCTAGATTTTTTGTTTTATCCATTTATTTAAATATAAGCTAGTTAGAATTATCAAATAATAGATTTGGGATCTTTAACACCTATGCAAATTAGCGCAAGCCATCCATCTGTTATATATTTCGCTCCTGATACAAGATAAAATATACCGATATCTAGGAGAGTGTTCTCTCCTACACGCTATAAATAATAAGATTTAATGAGAAGTTATGGATAACTGGAAGCATATCATCACCGCCGTTGTTGTGACTATTGTTGCAACAATATTAATCCCTTTATTTTCAAGGTTTAATCCCCTAAAACTTTCTTTAGCTTGTTTCTTGTTTTCCACTTTAGGTTTTGGCGTAGCAGCTACCTATGGCCGTAAATCTAATAATCGAGGAGTAGATGGTGATTGGGGAGCACATGGGTTATGGAAAGAGATATTTAATTTAGAACTAGTAACTATCAGCGTAGGCGTGGGAGTTTTGATTACTCTTATACTTATGTTAGGAGTTTATTTTTCTAGGAAATAATATTCTTAAACTGACAAATAAAAAATTAATATCAGTCTACTTGTCATTTAATAATTTCTGTTTCGAGCCATTTTTCAAATATCATCAATATACTTTCATTGATACCTGTTTCAGGTGGTTTCACCAAACAAAACCTTTTCTTGAGTGATTTGGATTTTGGCCAAGGTGCAACCAAAAGCCCATTTTCCAACTCATTTTCAACATACATAGATGGAACGAGGGCAACCCCCAAACCTGCTAATGCTGCTGAAATCGCCATTTCATGAAGATCATATCGCACGCCTTGAGCAGGATGTTTAAATAAGATGCTATTTTCCGCTGCATACTCCTGCCACGCTTCAGGATTTTGACGCCGATGGATACGGGGTAATTGTAGCAATTGGCCCGTTAGCTCTTCGTCTGACAAAAGTGCAGGATGGCATACAGGAATTAAGCGTTCTTCAAGTAAAAATTGGGTACGCATACCCGCCCATGCGGGATGTTCAAAATGAATAGCGGCATCAAAACCACTCCCCGACAAAATAAAAGGATCAGTTCGAACGGAAATATTCACCGTAATATCAGGATATTTCTGCTTGAATTTCCCTAAACGAGGAATCAGCCAACGATTGGCAAAGGTAGGCAGTGCAGATATTTCTAGACTTTGGGTTCCTTCAGGTAAACCTTGGATATATTGCGTATCCCGATCCAATCGCTCAAGTGTTTCACGAACATGATGTGCATAGTTCGCCCCCATAGCATTGAGCTTTACCCGACTGCCAACACGATCAAATAATTTACAATTTAAAAATGATTCAAGACGGCCAATCTGTCTACTGATCGCACCCTCGGTCAATGAAAGCTCTTCGGCTGCACGAGCGAAATTACCATGCCTTGCTGCCGCTTCAAAAGCTTGTAAAGAACTACTACTCGGTATCTTTCTACGCATCGTTGCAACCTCAAAGCACCAAACACTTTAGTGAATAAATATCACTACATAATGAAATAATATCGTTTTATACTCAAGTAAATAGCCTTTAGCATGATTAAAAGTCAACAACTTGACGATTTTTTTAATTTTCATGCCGAGGTGATCCCCATGTTATATACCGTCGAATGCAGTTATACCGATGCAACAACTGAACATGAGTGGAATGAATTTTATAGTGTTGAGAAATTAGCTGCCCTCATTTCAGTAACTGGATTCATCACTTCACAGCGATTTAAAGCAATCACATTTGCCTGCCCTACTTATCTGGCTATTCATACTGTTCAAGATGAACACGTAATCAACAGTAATGAATATAAACAAAAAGGTGGCGGAAACTTCGCACGTTGGCAAACTAACATTACCGATTGGCATCGTAATCTCTATGAAGTTCAGGGCGTTGCACCTACGGTATCAGCAGATCAAGTTTTATTACTGAGTGCTCAAGTGCTGCAACTCGATAAAATAACAACTCCACCAAAACCCATACAAATGCAAGCAATAGGTTTAGACCAATCACCAAATTATCGCGTAGCTTATGTTTTATCACGTAGCCAAGCTGAACAGATTGCAAATACTGTTGATGTAGATCTCTATGAACCAATCACTATGCAAATGCAAAACTTATCCAATAATCAACTGAATCATGAGATTTAAAGTATGCCTAATCTTACTTTTTATGTTTCGAAAGAGCTGTTAGAACAAATTGAGGATGTCGTTGCGCTAACACAAGATTTTCAGTCTTTATGCGTTGAGCATCTCGGAGCTGAGGTGGAAAAGGTGCATATTATTTATATTTCGGTTCAATCAGGTTGTGGACATCCCATTTATGCTGAGTTGAGGTATCGCTTGTTAGCAAGCCGCTCTCCTGAAATGATGACTGCTTTTATGCACAAACTTGATCAAATTATTCAGAAATCTTTGGATGTTACATCCCGCATTCGATGTTTTGCTTATCCACCTGAACAGCTGTATGCCTATAATTAATAAGAAATCGGAGAGCTTAATGAATCATCAAGCACAGAAATCACATCAAATCGGTGATTTTTTAGTGACTGTTTTGAGTGATGGTGAAATGAACGTCAGTCTGGCACTTTTAGCTGGGATTGATGAAAAGTCTGCTGAAAAAATACAAACTGATGCAGGCGTAATTAATGCAGATCAAATTGACATTAATTGCTATCTAATTCAGAGCAATGGACACACAATTTTAGTCGACTCAGGAACAGGAGGGTTAAATCATGCAGGCGGTTTGCTATTAAGAAACCTTGCTCAACTTGGCATTGCTCCATGTGATATTGATACCATTCTCATCACCCATGCACATCCTGACCATATTGGTGGATTGCTGGATAATGAAGGAAAACCTGTTTATGAAAATGCTAAACTTTATCTGCATACTTTAGAGGTTGAATACTGGCAAAATGATTATGCCTTCGCACAAGCGACTGAACGAGGTAAGCGAAATTTTGATCTGATGCGTCATACCTTAAATGCATACGCACAATCCTTACACTTGTTTGATGGTCATGAATCCATTGCTGGTATTCGTCCGATCTTACTTGCTGGCCATACACCGGGACATACTGGCTTTCAGATTGGAGCAGGTGAAAGTAGCTTATTAATCTGGGGAGATATTGTGCATTTCCCCTATATTCAGTTAGATAACCCTAATGTTTCTATTGCCTTTGATTATGATTCAGATCAGGCAAAAATCACACGGAAAAAACTTCTGAAGCAAGTGGCAGAGCAAAAGCAATTGATCGCAGGTATGCATATCGGAAAATCAGGATTTGCATATATCCATTCTATGGAACAAAAAGATAGATATGAGATTTCATATTTAAATGAACCTCATTAACATAATAATAAATGCTCTATGAAATACAAAAAAGCCCCTGCTTTCGCAGAGGCTTTTGAAATTTTATTTTATAAATAATAAACTCCTTAACACTTCTATCAGGAACAATGAGTCATGCAAAAGCAGGATAAGATATCAATTGCTCATAAATATCTTTCTAATACCATTTCTAAAGTAACGAATTTCCCCATACATAAGCTAAAAAATAATAATCCTATCGAAAATGAAAGCTCTTTCTTCTTTGTACATGATTTTGGTACTTATGAATTAGAAGCCAAATTCAGTTATTGTGATGGTTTTCCCAAAAAAGTAGCTCTACTTATACATGGAGGTAACTCTGACTTAAGCTCTTTAAGTCCTTTAGAAGATCTACTTAGAAAGAAAAATATTGCAACGCTTTCATTTAATTTAAGTGGGTTAAATAGTACGAGTAAAACAAAATCATCTTTATCTCAAAATATAAATGAAAGTATTGCTTTTTACAGTCTCTTAAAAAAGGTAGATATTGTTATTGGATATAGTTTGGGTGGTTATATTGCAATTAATTTAGCAAAAAAATTTCAAATAGATCAATTAATTTTATTATGTCCAGCTATATATTCAGATCAAGCAGTAAACAAAATGTATGGAAATGATTTTAAGAATGAAATTTCTAAACCTTATAGTTTTTATTCATCATCAATTTGGAATTTTTTAATGGAGTATAAAAGAGAAGTATTAATCGTATATGGAGAGTTGGATGGAATAAAAACGAGTGATGGAAAGTCGAAAGGATTTTATGAAATTAATGGTATGACTCAGTATTCTCCCATTCCCTATGAGATAGTCCAAACATTTAAAAAAATTTCTATGCGAAAATCTAACTTTAATTTAATAATTGAGAAAGATAAAGATCATTACCTCTTAAAAAATATAAAAACTTATAATATTAAAAAAAATATTGATTTCTTAAAAAAGACACTCTAGTCTGTAGCAGAATTTTAATCACAATAAACTACCCATGAATCAAATAGTTAAGAACTTAGAAACTTATCACCTTCATCTTTCTTCCGAGATTTCTCATTTAATTAATGAAATGTCATATGAGTTGGCGTTATTAGGAGGTCCAGATTCTTTATTTGTTCAAGAAAAGATTCTAGCTTTTAAGGAAATACTAAGTACAAAGTTAAATTCATATGAAAAAAGTATGATAGAAAAATATATTCATAGAGAAATACCTTACCTAGTACTTGAAGGGTTAAATATTAAAAAATTAGATCGTAGTAAAATTGATATTACTCAATCAACTCAACTACCACCCCTTGAAATACTCGAAAAAGATATAGATATATTAACATTAGCTTCTTCTGAACAAATAATATTGGCACTCCTTGAGGAAGATGCTTTTGCATTTGATATTGATAATGTGGGTAAAATCGTTAGAGTTGTTGCAAACTTAAAAGGCGGTGGAGCTACAAAAATTGAAAATGAGAATCCTGATAAGAGTTCACATTCAGGTATAGAATTAACTGCACATACTGAAGCGCCCTACCATACAGTTACTAAAGTTGTTAATAATCACTCACCCGCTCCTTCTTCTTTAATTTTAACAGCAAGATGGAATCCCTTAAATGAACCTACAAGTTTAATTCCAATATCAAGAGTGTTAAGCCAATTAACTATTGAAGAGGTACTTGCTTTAACAACGGAAAGTTTTAATTTTACAAGAAGTGAAACATTTAATGAGGGCCAAGGATCTGGAGGAGAAAATGTTTCTATCCTAGAAGTAGATAAATATGGTTATAAAGCCATGAAATACAATTCATATAGATTCACTCCAAATGAGAATGCCTCTATAAAAATTAAAAATGCTTTTTATAAATTTGAATCAATTGTTCGAAAAACTAGTATTGTTGATTCTATTAATTTAAATCCTAATACCGTTTTAATTATTAATAATAGTTTATGCTTACATTGCCGAGATGTTATTAAAGATAACCGAAGAACATTAGTTCGTTTATTTGGTTATAGAAAAAATCTTGACTATATTGTACTGCAAAAAAATCCTCTTATTGTTAAAGGCTAATGAATTGAATTTTGAACTCCTACTTATCTTAGGCTTAGTGGCTATGGTAGCTGGATTTATTGATGCTATTGCAGGTGGGGGTGGCTTAATAACTCTACCTGCATTGCTCTTATCAGGTGTTCCTCCTGTATCTGCAATAGCAACCAATAAATTGCAAGCTGCCTCTGCAACACTTTCAGCAACCATTAGTTTCGCAAGAAAAGGACTCATCGAGTGGCGTAAAGCAATCCCTATAGCTTGTATGTCTTTTTTAGGTGGAATATTAGGGGCACTTTCAGTTACCCTCATGCCTAAAAATGTACTTTTAACTATCGTTCCAATACTTTTAATTTTAGTAGCCTTATATTTTATTTTTTCACCAAAACTAAGTGATGTAGATAAAAAACCACTTATTCCTTATTTTCTATTTGCAATTCTAGTTGCACCTTTACTAGGGTTTTATGATGGAGTTTTTGGTCCTGGAGTCGGGTCATTTTTCATAGTTGCATTTGTACTATTATTAGGTTTTAAGTTGGTAAGTGCCTTATCTTATACCAAGTTAGCAAATGTGGCTTGTAACCTAGGTTCTTTATCTATTTTCATCATTAAAGGATATGTCATTTTTCCAATCGCTTTAGTAATGGCTGGTGGAGCTTTTATTGGGGCTTCGATTGGCGCAAAATTTGCGGTAAGATTTGGATCAAGAGTAATTAAGCCTTTGTTAATATTGATAAGCTTATGTATGGCTCTAAAATTATTATTGGATCATAAGAACCCCATTTTCATATATTTTAGCCATTTCTTTTAATCTATTTATTACATTACTTGCATCTCAATAGCGTTTTTTCTAGAGGCTCTTAAGTCTGTTAAGAGCTCATTATTCTGAAACAGAACATACTATAGAAAAAGCTAAGCCCCGATTACCGAGACTTAGCTTTGGAAAATAATTTTAATTAAAAAATTACTTATTTGATGTCTGTAAACTCAGAAACAGGTTTGTTCACTTCAACTTTTGTACCTGCAAATTTTTCGCTCACAAATTTTTGTACTTTAGGTAAGTGGTAAAGTTCACCTAATTTCGTATAGATCGGGTCATTTTTATTCGCTTCAGCCACACCCAATAAGTTCACATAAAGCTTTGTAGACTGGTCAATAGGTTCACGGAAGATAGAATCTTTCAGTACGTTTAAACCGCCTTCAAGTGCCAATGTATTACCCAATACAATTGCATCAACGTCGTTTTTAACACGAACTGCTGTCGTCATTTGAATTGGTTTTAATTTTAAACCTTTAGGGTTTTCAGCGATGTCATTGGTCGTCCCTTTTACAGGGTCAAAGTCTGCTTTAAGTTTAATGAGTTTAGCAGACTGTAATAATGTTAATGCACGCGCTTCGTTAGCAGTATCGTTTGGAATCGCGATTGTAGCGCCTTGTGGGAACTCATCAACAGTTTTAACTTTATTTGCATAAAGACCCATTGGTTCCAAGTAAGTTGTCGCAACAGCAGCAACTTTAGCTGTATTTGAAGCATTGTAAGCTGCTAAATAGTTAAATGACTGGAACGCATTTACGTCTTGTTCGCCACTTGCTACAGATGTGTTCAACACAACGTAGTCAGTCAGGTTGGTCACTTCGAGTTTAATGCCCGCTTCTTTAGTCTCAGGAAGCGTTGCAACATATTTCCATACGTCAGTGTCTGAACCTGTTGAAACAAGTTTAATTGTGCGTACTGACTCAGTTTTGTCTTTAGCTGGTGCTGTATTTTCAGTTTGTGCAGGCTGTTTATTACATGCAGTCAGTGTGAGTACAGATGCGCTGAACAGGACACTAAATAATTTTTTCATAGATACATCCTAAAATAGGAAACGCCTACTCTTCAAAAGAATGAGGCATTCCCAACCATTGGGTCGAAATGCAATATTTGGCTGGAAGTAATTTCCAGATATATAAGGGTTTAGAAGCCTGAATTCAGCCTAATTTCTTCCTTGATCTTGCTCGCTGAACAATAGAATTATGTTTTGAATCAGTTTCTAAATATTGGATCATCATATATCAATAAGTGAATATTCTACAAATAACTTGTTCGATTTTGATATATAGACGTGCTCTTGGTAAAGCACTGAAAATAAAAAACATATTATATAAATAAAACAGTTTTGATTAAAATATATACTTATTTGATTTATATGAAATTTTCAGGATTTGTTAGCAATATTTAAGCTAACTATGACTGTAATTTATGCCGTATGCATAAAAAAGCCCCTGTTTTCACAAAGGCTTTTTTTAATTAGATGGTTAAACTTAAATTCAATTATTTATGAACCCAAGGCACAGCTGGCGAACCAATCCACGCAGATTTAGCAGGAATATTTTCACCTTTCATCACCAAAGTTAATGGTCCTAACACTGCATGGTGGCTAACATTGGCGTTATATAAAATAATACTACGTGAATTTACGACTACATCATTTCCAACATTGACCTGCCCAATTTTCATAATACGATCTTCAAACAAGTGAGTTTGTGGACCTGAAAAGCTATTAAATTCAGCACGATCACCAATGCTTACACAGTCAAATTCTGTGATATCAGCCGTATCCATGTAAACATCTTTACCAATTCGAACACCTAAAATACGCAAGAAGAATGGCAACATTGGCGTTCCTCTTAAGTAGTTTAAGAAGTTTGGAATGGCAACTGATTCATATAAGCTAGTAATCCCTTCACTTAACCACACAAACATGGTCCACATTGGCGCTGAACGTGGTTGATAACGTCCAATTAAAGTCCACTTCATCAATGCAACAATAATGAAACAGCCGACACCATAGAGCAGCCCTGCAATGGTTAATGCTAATAGTCCTTTCGCTATGCCGTAGTTATTAATAACATCAATAACGTCTAATACAATCATATAACCTACGCCAATTGCGAGTGCGGCTGGCAATACAACACGAAGTCCTTCAATAAAACCACGCATGAAACGGCGCTTGGCACTAGGTTTAAACGTTAAATGGTCAGGATATTTTTCAGCAGCTTCACGTGCAGGCAATAATAATGGCGGCGATCCAAACCAAGTTTGACCATCATACATTTCAAGGTTATCTGGTGTTTTTGACTGTACGCCAATTAAGACATTGTCTGGCAAGACAGTTCCATCAGCAATATAAGCACTATTTCCGACAAAGCTACGATTCCCGATTTTGGTCGATTTTAATGTCATCCAACCGCCTTTGATCTCTTCATCACCCAACAGTACAGCATCGGCAATAAAGCTTTCTTCACCCAAAGTCAGCATTTCAGGAATAACACCATTTGCGGTAGAAATTTCGGTATTTTTACCTACTTTTGCCCCTAACATACGAAACCATGTAGGCGCATAAATCGTAGCAAACAGGCCGTGCAATGTTTGTAAGCTTGTTTCTAAAATTTGAGATGCAAACCATTTACGATAATACGTGCTGCCATGAATAGCGTACGTTCCAATCTCAAGACGAGGCAGTGCAATTTTGCGTATCGCTGAAGAAATAACAGCAGTAATCATCATCATCATTGCACTAGCTGGAATCGCTAAAGCAAAATAATAAAGTGCGATTTGCAGATGGTTGTTCGGATTGATATTAAATACGTTTACATCTAACCAATCGACCAAAAGGAAACTTGGGAAAATTGGAATAAAGAACAAACAAGCAATAATTAATGCACTAACACCATAATATCCATATTCAGAAATTTTACGAATGAACGATAATTTAGGACGCTCTGGCATTTTATCATGCTCGTCCACATGCCCTATTTTCTTAGCTGGCGTACCATCCCAAATTTCTCCAGCTAGTACAACCGTGTCATATTCAATTGAAGTTAAGGCATTTACATGAGCTTGTTTTTCTAACACTGTATTTTCTTCTAATACAGCATACGAACCCACATAGCTATCTTGTTTAAGATGAATTGAACCCAACACCAAATGACCATGTTCGACTTTGGCATTTTCTAAATTCACTTGAGAGCCAATACTCACGCCATCTTCAACTGTTAATAAAGATGGCATGCGAATATGAACTGAACTAATGGTGACATCATGTCCAATTTTTGCGCCAAGTGCTTTTAAATAGAGGTTAAGTAAAGTTGAACCTGACAATAAATAAACTGGTGAAATATTGCTAATACGGTCTGCTAACCACCAACGGAAATAAGTCATTCCCCAAAGTGGATAACGTCCTGCACCAATGCCCAACATTAATAATCGTTTCACCGTAATTGAAAGTACAAAACTACTAATAATAACGCTGATATAAACCAGTAAAGACAACGCGATTGCATATGGAATGCTGTCTCGGGTTCCACCTGTAAAATAGTGATAGGTAAAGAATGGTGCTAACCACTGTAAAATATTAATCGAAATTAAAACTGGAATGGTCGCAAGCTGCGCAATACCACATAACCATTTATAAGTTTGATTACGCGGGTTGTCTTGCCCAATCTGGCTATCAAATAATGTTGGTTCTGGCTGTTCCAACATTAAAGCAGCAATTGCCCCCACTCTTCGGGCTTGATATAAGCTTTGAATTGTAAGATGGCTATATTTTTGATGTTCACGCAGGTTTGAAATTAAAACGGCTGCTAAAAGTGAATGCCCACCTAGATCATCAAAGAAATCCGAATCTAGTTTAATCGGCATGTTCGGAAACAGGCGATTCAAAATTTCAAATAAAATTTCTTCGGCTGGATTTTGCGGTTGATCAGATTCACTGCGGTCAATTACACTCGTAAGCGGTCTTATTTTTAACGCTTTACGGTCAATTTTTCCAGATAATAAACGCGGTACTTCTTCAATAATCTCAAAACGATTCGGCACCATATAAGGTGGTAAACGTTGAGCTAGAGTATGACGAAGTTGCTTAATTTCTATCGGTTGTTTGGCATCAAGCTCAGGTGCAATAAAACCAATAAGCTGATCAATTCCGTCTTCTTGACGTAGAATTACTGCTGCTGTGCCAATGCCGTCAATATCACAAAGTGCCGCTTCAATTTCACCGAGTTCAACACGGAAACCACGGATTTTCACCTGATCATCAGCACGCCCTAAGCAGTGGACTTGACCAAATTCATCAATTTTTGCCAAATCCCCAGTACGGTAAAGCAACTCTTCATCCGCACTCATTGCCCAAGGGTTTTCAATAAACTTATCAGCCGTTAAATCAGGTCGCCCTAAATAGCCTGGTGCCACACTCGGACCGAAAATACAGAGCTCACCTGTCTCACCTTGAGCCAGTAATTCTCTTTCAGCGTTAATGACTAACATGCCATAGTTTGGTAAAGGTTTACCAATCGTGACGGGTTTACCACGTTGTAATAGCTCTAAGCTTGCAGTAACCGTAGTCTCAGTTGGACCATAGGTATTAAACATTTGATGGTGAGGTAGTGCCCAACGGTCAACCAGTGAATCCGGGCACATTTCCCCGCCTAAGTTAATAATGCGTAAATTCGGTACATCTTCAGGAAATAAAGCCAGTAATGTTGGTACAGCATGCAATACTGTAATTTGTTCCTGCTTTAATGTTTGGCATAAACGTTCAGGGTCACTCACCAAGTTTTTTGGAGCAATCCATAATGTTGCCCCAACCAAATAAGAAAGCCAGATTTCTTCAAACGACATATCAAAAGCGACTGAAAAGCCTTGATAGACTTTGTCCTGTTCTTGAATCCCTAAAATACTGTTTTCACTACGCAGAAAGTGACAAATATTTTTCTGGGTAATCACAATACCCTTCGGCTTTCCAGTTGAGCCTGAAGTGTAAATAATATAAGCAGGTTGATCTGGTGTGGTTTTCGGTAAGCTTACTTCTTTAATAACCGGCTGTTGTAGCTCTGTGTTTGTCCATTTGGTTTGTGGCACTTCAGCTAAATGTTCATACCATTCATCTGTAGTAATCATGCCTACAGCTTCAGCATCTTCAAGACAAACTGCAATTCGGTCGGCAGGCGTATCCATATCAAAAGGAAGCCACGCTGCGCCACTCAAACAGATCGCCAGTTGTGCTTTTAAAAGTTCAATCCCCCTCGGCAGCCATAACCCGACAATATTCCCTGCTTTCACCCCATTTAAAGTCAGTTGTTGCGCCATTACTAAAGCTTGCTGATATAACTCTCCATAGCTCAGCGTTTTATTTGCTTCAATTAAAGCTGTTTTATCTGGGAGATTTTGAGCAGTTTGAATAAAAATATCGGCGAGTACTTCATCTTGCAAAAATTCGGGGTGAAATTTACCACGAATAATATTTTTCGAGCTTGTTACGCATTGGTTCATTTTTATAACTCTCTTTAAGTTTTTGATTTAACTTAAATACAGTCACGTTTGGATTTTTATGACTTATTAAAGAAATCAATTGTTAGGCAACAAATTAAAGAGTTGAACTTAAATGAAGATTAAAGATTTTATTTTAAGCGTAGAGAGTGAGTTATTAACTTAGAAGAACAATCGATTTTTATGCCTTATAAATCAAACTAGGACGACAATAAGGAAAAATATAGGCACGTGTTTCAATAAAATTTAAATAGCGTTATTCAAAATTGATATAAGCCGAGAAAATAAAAAACAGGCATAAAAAAAAGCCCTCGTCATTAACAAGGGCTTTTTAAGAATTTGGCGGAAGCGGTGAGATTCGAACTCACGGAGGACTCACACCCTCGTCGGTTTTCAAGACCGGTGCATTAAACCGCTCTGCCACGCTTCCAACGAGCGCTATAATATAAATAAAAACACAAGTTGGCAAATCTTTTATTTAACTTTCAATTCAAACGATCAAAATAAATACAAATTAATTTAGTTTTCTGGGTTTTCGCTCTTTTCATAGCGAATTGTATTGATATACCAAAGCTTTTTCCCAGATGGCGTGTGTACTTCAATCTCATCATCTACTTCTTTACCAAGCAGTGCGCGAGCCATAGGCGATTCAATCGAAATATGCTGTGGGTGATGATCATAAATTTCATCAATCCCTACAATACGTAAAGTTTTTTGCTCACCCTCTTCATTTTCAATCTCGACCCAAGCGCCGAAATAAACTTTACCGGCTTGCTCAGGGGAGTAATCAATGATTTTTAATTCTTCTAAACGCTTTCCTAAATAACGTACTCGTCGATCAATTTTTCTAAGTAGCTGCTTGTTGTACTGATAATCTGCATTTTCACTGCGATCACCCAAGCTTGCAGCCCAATTCACTTTCTTTGTGATTTCCGGTCTTTCTTCATGCCAAAGTTGTTTTAATTCAGCAACTAATTTGTCATGCCCTGATCGGGTGATTAAGTTAGATTTCATGATTAAAAACCACTGTTCAACAACATATCGCTTACAAGATGTAGCATTTTATACCCTATTTTCTCATATCAGAAGTGTATAAATTTTCTTCCTTAAGAAATTCATGTGTTTATGATGATATATCGAATATTTAATTGTACGAAATTTGACAATACTTTTTTTCAATACTATGATGCGCGCAGATTAAATGTTGAGCATTTTTTAACCTTTTAGAAAACTATGTAGATTTTCTACACAGTTTGTTTTTTTCATTTCATGTCATTTTGAATGACGTCATGACTGCCCACCCCTTATTGAATTTATCAACTTTTAAAAAGTTATGGCAGCTTATTGTCTGACTTTTTGGGCATAAATTATCTGTAGCGGAGACAACATGCACAGTAATTCAAGTTCAGGGTCGAGGCTTTGCCTTAACTCTTTATTTTCTTCTCTCCCGTTAAAAGCACTTGCACTCAGTACTATGCTTTTTCCATTTCATAGTATTAATGCAGGAAAAACCCTACAGTACAATACTGTAGTAAATACAAACACTCTAACTGTTGTTGCGGTAGAAAGCCCGACAACCGTTTTCAAAGAAGATCAGTTTTTACATGGTTTTGGTTACGACTTAGCACGTAACTATGCACAAAGCCTTAATGTAAAGCTGGACTTTAAAATCGTGGCAGACAATGCCACTGCACTTAGATGGGTTCAGCAAGGTAAAGCAAACTTTGCGATGACTACCGCAGGTTTAAGTACCATCGAGAACAAAGGTTTAATGTCCTTTTCTGCAAGTTGTGGTGACACAGTCAATTTGCAAAAAAACGGTTTAAATTCTGAGTTAAGCTGGGTGTTTAAACAAGCTGATGATCCTCTTACCCAGACTGCTAGTGGCTTTGTATGCCAAAGTAAGCAAAATGGTGTGACTCAGCAACTCGCTTCTTTCTATAATCGTAATGTGGTGAAACCAGAAGCTTGGTCAACCATTCAACGTGACTTAACGACGCGTTTACCGATTTATAAAGCGAGCTTTAAACAAAGTGCAGCTAAATACGATCTCGACTGGCATTTACTTGCCGCAATTGGTTATCAAGAATCATATTTAAAGCCAGAATCTGTTTCTCCCACAGGTGTTCGTGGCTTAATGATGCTGACCAATAGCACTGCTCGAGCAATGGGTGTGAGCAATCGTAGTGATCCAGCTCAAAGCATTCAAGGTGGAGCAAAGTATTACGACCAGATGTTAAGTGAATATGATGATATTCCCTTCCCTGATCGGAACTGGTATGCGCTGGTGGCCTATAATATGGGACCTGGTGCGGTAAACCAGATTCAGAAGCGCTTGCAGGCACAAGGGAAAGATCCAAATCAGTGGGTTAATCTCTACAATTATTTGCAAAGTAATAAAACGCGTAATGGTCGATATAAGCAAGCGGTTCAATATGTCACTCGTATTCGTGCTTATCTTGAACATATCAAAACGGCGCAAACACGAATCAATATCTAATTTTTATTGTTTAAAAGTTGATAAATTCATTGTTTGTATAAATAAAAAGCTTACCTCTATGGGTAAGCTTTTTATATGAATTCTTTGAAATTTAAGCTGTTTGATCTAACACTTTCTTAAATAAATCTTTTTGTTCTTGGCTTGGCTTAGCTGTTTGTAAAGCCATCAATTGAGACATATCGCCTTGAACTTTAATTTTACCAGTCATGAATGCCTGCATAGCAGCAGCCATATCAAACTCTAAGAATACTTTACGTAAAGTTTCAGCATCCATGTTTAAAGTTGTTTTGGCATTTGAAGACAAACCTTTTTTGATTTTACCCCCATCTAAAGCTAATTCGGTATTTCCAGAAGCATCTGTAACTACTAAATTAATTGCCAAATTCGCAAGAGCAGGTGGCAAATTAAGATCCCCTGCTTCAGCAGTTAATTTTTCGACAGTAGCAAACCAATCTTCAGTTAAAAATGCAGGCATGATTCTTCCTCAAATTTATTTGTTCAATTTCTCTAGTTGCCTATCCAGACAACATCATGTGAAGCAATTCTGCTTGAGCGTTGTTATAGCATGTAATTTAAATTTAGGGCTATGACTTTTTGTACGGAACATTCATTTTTTAGTATTTTGATACATTAAAGGCACTTGTTTATAAAGTGCCTTTAATTGACTTATCAAGTAGTTTTACTCAGCAGCAAAACTTAAGTTCACAACATCTAAGCGATTCTTAAGCTCTTCTGGATCTTTAAAATCCAGCTCGCGCTGAGAATCTAGGGCTTCGAAGTCAAACAGTTCACGGTCCGCTAACTGAGACGGAGATACGTTTTGTAACGCACCAAAAATGCTGTGTAAGCGTTTCGGATATTGTTTATCCCAGTCACGTAGCATTTCATTCAGCATGGCACGCTGTAAGTTTTCCTGCGAGCCACAAAGGTTACATGGAATGATTGGGAACTGACGCAACTCGGCATATTTGATGATGTCTTTTTCTTCAACATATGCCAATGGACGAATCAGAATATTCTTCTTATCTGATGATAAAAGCTTTGGAGGCATCGCCTTTAAACTGCCACCATGAAACAGATTTAAGAAGAACGTTGCAAGAATGTCATCGCGGTGATGTCCTAAAGCAACTTTAGTCGCACCAATTTCTTGTGCAAAGCCATACAAAGAACCACGACGCAAACGCGAACATACTGCACAGTAGGTTTTACCTTCCGGTGTTAAACGCTTAGTAATGGTATAGGTGTCTTTTTCTAAAATGTAATATGGAATGTTATTTTCTTCCATATAACGAGGTAAGACATCTTCAGGAAAGCCTGGTTGCTTTTGGTCAAGGTTAACCGCAACAACATCAAAATTGATTGGTGCAATACGTTTAAACTGCAACATGATATCGAGCAAGGTATAACTGTCTTTACCACCAGACACACACACCATGACCTTATCGCCCTCTTCAAGCATATTGAAGTCACGAATAGCATGCCCAACTTGACGGCGAAGCTTCTTGAGCAAACGGTAATAGGCCGAGCTTGTTGGAAGTTCAGGCTTAAAATTAAATCCCTGATTAGACTCAACTGGCGCGTACATAGACGAGATATACCCATAAATAAAAATACCGCGCAATTTTATATGATTCGGACGAGAATCGCATCAAAAGAATAGTTTCAATTCTTGAAGTCGTCACATTGCTCCTGCATGATACAAAAGTCGTGTTCTATTTTGACTAGCGCGTTCAAAATTTGTGCAAAGTGCTTACTTTTTGGACTTTTCCACAGTTTTCCACAAAACCTGTGGATAAAATTGTGGATTTCTTCGTACTTGACAAACTGTTTAGACCTTCTGTTAAGGGTTTTATTTAAATTGATCATTTTTTAACCAATGTTTTTTGCTGTTAAATATCAACATGTTAGTCAAGTCAATAGAATCATTTTAAAAATAATTTTTAATTTTTTTTGATGAGCATTCGAACAAAACAGCTTGATTTTTTGAAAGAGTCGAAATAAAAAAAATTACACAAAAGTTCTTTCTGTAATATTTTTTGATAAACTCTTCGACAAGTTTTGAATATCTTAAAATTGTGAATAACATAAAATGAAAAAACCGGTTCAATTTCTTTTTTCTTGTTTACTGGGGATGACCACTTTTTCAGTTGGTATAACTTCGAGTTCAGCAGGCCAAATGTATATTTACCAAGATAAAAATGGTAGTACATTACTGACGAATCGAAAAAGTTATGATCAATCACTTAAAAAAGTAAAAGTGACCTATTACCCTGACAGTAATATTCATAGTTATACGAACTGGGGAGCCTCAGAGGCCTCTGTTCTACCAAGCTACAATAAAAATAAAAACGCTTTTGACCACATTATTAAACAGGCTGCACAGCAACACGGCGTATCTGAGGGCTTAATTAAGGCCGTCATGCATACCGAGTCAGGATTTAATGTAAATGCTCGCTCTCCTGTGGGTGCACAAGGTCTTATGCAGCTTATGCCTGCAACTGCACGTCGATTTAACGTGACCAATGCCTTCGATGCTCAACAAAATATTTTTGCAGGTGCAAAATATTTAAGCTGGTTGCTCAAGCGTTTTCGTGGCAATACACAAATGGCACTTGCTGCTTATAATGCAGGTGAAGGTAATGTTGATAAATACGGCGGTATTCCACCTTTTCGTGAAACACAAGATTACGTGCGCCGTGTAACCAGTCGATATCAAAACTTATATTCATCTGGTTCAGGTTTTTCATCTTTTACTAATACTTCTGCACAAGTCTCTTCTCAATCTTCTAATTTAACGGACAACACAACAGCTCAAATAGCAGCGCCAGCACCTAAATATTCCTCTTCTCGTCAAATTGTGACTTTATCTAATGGGACATTTACTGATGCACCTACGGGTACTTATGTCACGAACAATGCCACTGCTATTGCACATATTCGAATTGAATAAAAACTTTTAGTGACGGATCTATTTCCTCAAGTTCCTGTGCTTTAAATTGTAATGATCTATTACCTGATCCTTACCATTTAGGCGAATTTAGCCAATAATTCTTTAAATTTAGGTACATTCTGCTACGTGAAAGAATGTATCAATTCCTTATTTTTTTCTTGAATTTTTCTCCTAAGCCCCGCATATTAGCTGCATGATTTAGAATTTGTAAATCAGATAACATTTTATTTATAAGAGGGTTTTCTCAATGATGCGGATTGGTTTGTTTTTGCTTACCAACCTCGCGGTACTGGTTGTAGCTGGCATTATTTTGTCACTCTTCGGTGTCGGTAGTTACCATGGCGCGGGTGGCTTGAATCTAGGCAACCTTTTAGTAATCTGTTTTGTGTTTGGTATGGTGGGATCTTTAATCTCGTTATTCATGTCAAAATGGATGGCTAAGAAAACGACCGGTACAGAACTGATCGACCCGAATGCTCCTCGTAACCAAGCTGAAAGCTGGTTATTACAAACAGTCGCTGAACTTTCTCAACGTTCTGGTATTAATATGCCAGAAGTTGGTATTTTTCCATCATATCAATCCAATGCTTTTGCAACAGGTTGGAATAAAAATGATGCCTTAGTTGCCGTTTCATCTGGTCTACTTGAGCGTATGAATAAAGATGAGCTCCGTGCTGTGCTTGCGCATGAGATTGGTCACGTTGCGAATGGTGACATGGTTACCCTAGCACTCATCCAAGGTGTCGTGAACGCCTTTGTTATGTTCTTTGCTCGTGTAGTCGGTGACTTTATCGACCGTAATGTTTTTGGTCGTCAAGATGATGAAGCACCGGGTATGGGTTACTTCGTTATTACCATGGTATTAGATATTGTCTTTGGTATTCTCGCTTCTGCGATTGTGATGTGGTTCTCTCGTTATCGTGAATATCGTGCTGATGAAGCAGGTGCGCGTTTAGCAGGTAAACAAGCAATGATTTCTGCATTATTACGTCTACAAGCTGAGACAGAAATGCCAGATCAAATGCCAAAAGAAATGAAAGCTTTCGCGATTGCGGAAGGTAAAGAACAAGGTTTCAGCTTAGCTGCTTTGTTCCAAACCCACCCAACAATTGAACAGCGTGTAGCAGCTTTACATCAATTAGACTGCCCATAAAACGTTTAACGTGAAGAAATAAAGCCTCCAATCGGAGGCTTTATTTTTATGACATTGATTGATAAAAGCTCCACAGATAACTTGCTCCCCACCAAACAGCCAAGCCAATTAAAAGCAGTACAAAGGCACCTAATAAATCGGGTATATGTAACCATAACCAACTCACCACAGGATTACGCCAGAAGGCTGAGTGCTGCTGCTTCTTTTCAAGCTTTTCATGTAAATATGGATGAACGACATGAATATCACTTTGAATCGCATATTCTTCACGTATGTGGGTATGCACCACATCTAATGCTTTTCTACTAGGTCGTATAAATATATCAAAAATAGTTCCTGCAACCGGAACAAAGCCCACTACAGCATCTACAACTGCCAGTTTGATGACTGGAGTCAGCTTATGTTGAGGCACACCAATTTGTTTGGCTTTATAAATGGCATAACAAGTCAGCGCGAAACCAGCGACATCACCAGCAATTGGAATAGTACTCAGTGCAGCATCGGCACCAATACCCTGCTTTGTAAAAGGAATGCGAACTGCACTATCCATCATGGTGGCAAACTTGGCGAGATCTCGTTCTAGTGCGATGACCTGCTGCTCTGTTAATTTTTTTTCTTGAGGCATCTAAATCAAATATATGAAGAGAAGTTAAACTTAATATACTTGATTTAATACCTCTTTTTAAAATTGTTTACTTTTAACTAGAAGCTTTCGATCTAAACAATGAACGAAGCAACACGTACATCACTGGAATAAAGAATAAAACCAGCACAGTACCAAACATGACGCCACCTAAAATACTAATACCGATTTCTTGGCGACTCACAGCCCCTGCGCCTTGAGCAAAGACCAAAGGGATTACTCCAGCACCAAAGGCTAAGGAAGTCATTAGAATGGGTCTTAAACGCAAGCTAGCACCTTCTAAAGCCGCTTGAATCGCGTTCTTACCCTTTTCTTGAGCCAATGCTGCAAACTCAACTATCAAAATTGCATTTTTGCACGATAGGCCAATCGTGGTTAACATTGCGATTTGGAAATACACGTCATTTGGCAGTCCAAAAATATAAGAGAAAATTACACTTCCCCCTACGCCAAGCGGAATAGATGTCATCACAGCGGCTGGAATGCTTAAGCTTTCATACAAAGCTGCTAAACATAAGAAAATAAAGCCTGCCGAGATGAGATATAACCAGATGGCCTGATTAGTCGACTTCTGTTCTTCAAAAGATAAACCTGTCCACGCTAAACCCACATCCTTTTGCTGATTTACGAGTTGTTCAACATCTTTCATTGCCTGACCTGAACTACTGCCACTCGCAACATCTGCCTGTAGCTGTAAAGCACTATATCCCATATAGCGTTTTACGATTTCAGGAGCTCCGCCCCAGCTAAAGTTAGCAAATGAACTAAAAGGCACCATTTCATTTTGGTTATTACGTACAGACCAGTTATATAAATCTTCCGGTTTCGATCTAAACTCAGCATCACCTTGAATCATGACACGCTTGATACGACCGCGGTCAATAAAGTCATTCACGTAAGTTCCACCCCACGCACTCGACAGGGTGTTATTAATCGCAGGTAGCTCTAACCCATTTGCTAATGCTTGTTTCTGGTCAATCTTAATATTGAGGTTTGCTTTACTATTGGTTGATTGCTTATCAAAGTTTTCAAAACTTGAGTAGCTTTTGCTCTGTGTTTGCAACTGACGGAAGGTGCTATCTAGAAAATCTTGCCCCTGCCCATTTAAATCTTGAATCCATAAATCCAAACCATCAGTTTGACCTAAACCATTGACCGAAGCAGGTAAAGTCACATTAATCTGTGCATTATTAAAACGACTAAAATATTTCATCGCACGCTTTTGTATAGCGTCTGCCGAATCATCTTTTCCTGTACGCACATCCCACGGTTTTAAAGCAATAAATCCTTGTGCCAAGTTCTGTCCTGTACCTGAGTAATTTCGGCCATAACGGATTAAAACCAAGTCGACATTTTTATCTTCTTGCGACAAGAAATATTGACGAACTTGTTCACCAATTTTCTGACTTTGAGAAATTGGGGCACTATCAACAAGTTTAATTTGAACACTTAAAATGCCTTGATCTTCTTTAGGAATAAATCCACTTTTTAAACCGCTATAGAACAGGGTGAAAACAGCGATCAGAGCCACAAAAATCACAACAACCGATTTACTGTAACGAATGCTTGTTTGTACGATCTTTATATATTGATTTTTAAGTTGATCAATTTTTTGGTTAAACCAAACCGCCCAACGCATAGGCTCAGGGTTAGGTTTTAAAATTAGGGCACATAAAGCTGGTGTTAGGACTAATGCAACGACGAGCGATAACGCCATAGCTGCAACTAAAGTAATGGAAAACTGGCGGTAAATCACCCCAATTGAACCACCTAAAAAGGACATTGGAATAAAAACCGCGGTTAAAACCAATGTAATCCCAATTAAGGCTCCACTAATTTCTCCCATTGACTCAATAGCAGCTTCTTTTGGTGTTAAGTGCTGTTCATGCATGAGCCGTTCAACGTTTTCCACGACTACAATTGCATCATCAACTAACAAGCCAATGGCAAGCACCAATGCAAATAACGTTAAGGTGTTAATACTAAAACCGAGCACATATAAAACAGCAAAAGTCCCTAAAATAACAACCGGCACGGTAATACTCGGAATGAGTGTCGCACGCCAGCTTTGTAAAAATAGGAACATCACCAAAATAACGAGAATAATCGCTTCAACAAGCGTCTTTACAACTTCCTTAATCGACTCTTGAACAAACGGCGTGTTATCTCGTGGATAAACAATTTTATATCCGGCTGGTAACTTGCTTGTAACCTGATCTAGAGTTTGATGAATAAGCTTAGAGGTCTGAATGGCATTCGCACCTGAAGATAGCGAAATACCTAAACCTGCAGCAGGATAACCATTAATGGTATTAAAAGACTGATAGTTTTCTGCACCCAACTCAACTCTGGCAATATCTTTTAAATAGACATAGCTCGCTGTTTGATTTGATTTCACTACAATATTTTTAAACTCTTCAACTGTTTTTAGTCGAGAACCGGCTGTAACTTTAGTATTTAAATATTGCCCATCGATAACAGGTAAATCACCAATTGCACCCGCGGCCACCTGTGTATTTTGAGCGGTGATTGCACTGGCAACATCACTTGGCATTAAATTATATTGTTTTAATTTATCAGGATTTAGCCAGATTCGCATTGCATATTGCGAACCAAAAACATCCGACTCGCCTACCCCTTCAATACGGTTCAGGTCATCTACCACATGCGTAGTTAAGTAATCCGATAGCTCAATGTTCCCCGCTTTACCAGTCGAGTCATATAAACCCACCACCATGAAAGTATCGCCCAAAGACTTACTTACCGTCACCCCTTGGCGTTGTACTTCATCTGGTAAACGTCTTATGACGCCACTAATACTATTTTGTACTTGCACCTGTGCCGTATCTGGATTTGTTCCATTATCAAAACTAATCGTAATTCGGCTACGTCCCGATGAATCACTGGTCGAACTGAAATAAAGTAAGTGATCAATACCTTGTATTTGCTGTTCTAAAATCTGAGTAACACTTTGCTCAACCGTTTGTGCATCCGCCCCACTATAACTTGCCGATACTGTAATTTTTGGAGGTGCAATATCAGGATAACGTTCTACAGGTAAATTCAGCACCGAGAAAATACCAAATGCCATAACAATAATTGCTAGTACACTGGCAAAAATAGGACGCTGAATAAAGAATTTAGATAGCATGGCTGCTCAGAATTAAGTCGTCAATTAACAAGGGGCAATACCCAATTTGGCATCTTGATCATCAACGAGCGATATATAAAAGACAAGTAGAATTAACACAATAAATGCAATTAGGACAAAAACAAAGCAGGAATGATTATTTCCTACAAACCCATAAAGAAGACTTTAACAAGTGTCACTGAAAATTCATGAATTCTTCATGATCACGTCAAGTTCAATGAGCAGACTAGAGCCGTTTCAACTAAAACAATATGAGTAGAATTATGTTTAAAAAAGCAATTTTATGCTTAAGTTTAATTGGCTTAGTTGGTTGTAATGACGATGATAAAACTGAAAACACACCAACTACGCCAGAATATCAACTTCCTAAAATTTTAGTGATAGGACACCGTGGCGCTAGCGCTTTACGTCCAGAACACACCTTAGCTTCATATCAAAAAGCCATTGATGATGGTGCAGATTTTATTGAACCTGACCTTGTTTCAACACAAGATGGTGTATTGGTTACTCGCCATGAAAATGAGATTGGCGGAACAACCAATGTAAGTACTTTAAGCCAGTTTGCAGACCGTAAAAAAACAAAAAATATTGATGGTAAAGACTTAACAGGTTGGTTTACAGAAGACTTCACTTTAAGTGAATTACAGCAACTTAAAGCGCGTGAACGTATTCCAGAGTTCAGACCAGCAAACACAGCTTATAATGACCTCTACCCAGTTCCAACTCTAGAACAAGTGATTGAGCTGGCTGAAGCAAATTATAAGAAAACTGGAAAAATTATTGGTTTATATATTGAAACTAAACATCCGAGTTACTTTAAAAACCAGAAACTGGCAATGGAAGATACTCTTCTTAAAACCTTAGCTAAATATAAATATACGCGTGACATTGCACCTGTCTATTTACAGTCTTTTGAAGTCAGCAATTTAAAATATCTAAAAGATCAGCTCGACCTTCATAAAACGATTAAACATGCACAAATCATTCAATTATATGATGCTAAGACTTCACAACCAGCCGACTTTGTTGAATCTGGCGAAATTAAAACTTATGCCGATTTAGCCACAGCACAAGGTTTAAAAGACGTGGCTAAATACGCAAATGGTGTAGGACCAAGTAAAGGCTATATTCTGAACTTTAATGACAATGGCTCAGTTCAAACGACTTCATTTATTTCTGATGCACATACGGCTGGCTTAAAAGTACATCCTTATACTTTCCGTCCAGAAAATAATTTTTTACCAGCGCCTTTAAAATGCAGTCAAGATAAACCAGCTGAGCGCTGCCCATCTGGTGCTTTAAAAGAGTTTGAAGCATATTTCAAAGCGGGTGTTGATGGAGTCTTTACAGATGACCCAGCACTTGGCCGTGAAGCCGTTATTAATTATGAAAAAGCCGCAAAATAATTAAAGTTTTTAATAAAAAAAACAGGGCAATAAATGCCCTGTTTTTTTATTTCTCTACGACATTATCAAAATAAAGTGGGATCCACTGATATTGCTCAGCGTTTACTTTATAAACATGACCAATGCCTGGAAATGGTAAATGTGGTGCTGCGACCCATTGCTGTTTATTTGAAATTTCAGCGAACATTTTTAAACGGGTATTAATCGCCTGCTCAGAATTCACATCAAAATCCACTCCTGTTTTTGGAGCATCAAACTGCAAAGAATGTGAGTGAACAATGTCTCCAACAAAAATAATTTGCTGATCATTACTCTTTAAGCGAAAGCTGTGATGACCAGGCGTATGACCACGTGTATCGATCACTTCAAAGCCTTGAATGACATCACCATCTTTAAATGTCTTAAATGTTTTTTTTGCTTGATATGGAGCAAGAGCAGTTTTTACATTTTTCACAGTACCTAAGTAACTTTCTTTTTTATCTGCTGGCACTGTTTTTTCAGAAGCTGGATTTAACCAATAATCAGCCTCACGTTCATGTGCATAAACGGTTGCATTTGGAAATACAGCTTTTCCATTTTGAGTAATACCGCATACATGGTCTGGGTGTAAATGCGTGAGCAATACTGTTTTTACATTTGCCAGTTGATAACCTGCCAATTCAATATTTTTTGCAATCGAACCAAGTTGTGGGCCAAAACAACTTGCTGCGCCACTGTCTACAAGCGTCAAACTTTTGCCATCATCTACTAAAAATGCATTAACCGAAGTTTGAATACCCTTCTCATTCACAGCAGCATATTTAGTTAATATTTTAGTTTTCTGAGTCTGATTTAAGTTTTTAAACAAGTTAGGATTTAAATAAATCGTGCCATCGAGCAAAGAGGTTACACGGTATTTGCCAAATTGATGGTGATAATAACCCGGTACTTGTTGGGTAGGAGCTTGCTCGGCATACGTTGCATGCATGCTACAAAATGCAAGACCCAAAGCTACACATAATTTTTTCATCTCTTCTTCTCTATTCAGTTATAAAGTCAAAATCTTTAAAAAAGATTTAATAATTTTTTAAGACCCAAATTGTATAATGCATGAAATGTGTCAGAAATATAAGTAAATGAATAGCTATTCTCCTTATAAGGGCAAAACTGGTCTTAAGCGCATATTAAATGCAACGGGCTACTCTATTTCCGGATTTAAAGCAGCATATAAAAATGAGGCAGCTTTCCGTCAAATTGTTTTTATTAATCTTATTTTAATTCCAGTCAGTTTTTTTCTTGATGTAACCCGCAGTGAACATGTCTTACTCATTATTGTATGTTTGTTTGCAATGATCGTTGAACTGTTCAATTCAGCTATTGAAGCAGTGGTTGATCGAGTTTCTCTTGAAAAACATCAACTTTCTAAAAATGCAAAAGATATGGGAAGTGCTGCTCAATTTGTTGCACTTTCTATCATTGCCATTACATGGTTGTTCATTTTATTAGGATAAAAAAAACCATGCTTATAAGTAAATAAGCATGGCTGTAACAAAGAGGAACTTCTAGCTGCTGTTCCTGTTTTTTAATATAAGTTATTGAACTTAACGATTTCTTAAAATCACGTAAAATAAAAAATCCCTGCATTTGCAGGGATTTTTTTAGTTAAAGCGTTGATGCGTTATCACATCATCCCGCCCATACCACCCATACCGCCCATATCTGGAACAGCTTGTTTATCTTCTGGAATGTCAGTAATCATACATTCTGTAGTTAACATTAAACCAGCTACAGAAGCAGCGTGTTCAAGTGCAGAACGAGTTACTTTAGCAGGGTCAAGAATACCCATTTCTAACATATCGCCATATTCGCCAGTTGCAGCGTTATAACCGAAGTTACCTTCACCAGCTTTAACTGCATTAATCACTACAGATGGCTCATCACCTGCGTTTGAAACGATTTGACGAAGTGGAGCTTCGATTGCACGGCGTAAAATGTTGATACCCGCAGTTTGATCTTCGTTAGCACCTTTTAGGTTGTCTAATACATTTACAGCACGTACTAGTGCAACACCACCACCAGCAACAACACCTTCTTCAACTGCTGCGCGAGTTGCATGAAGTGCGTCGTCTACACGGTCTTTCTTCTCTTTCATTTCAACTTCAGTTGCCGCACCGATTTTAATTACAGCAACACCGCCAGCTAATTTAGCAACACGTTCTTGTAATTTTTCACGGTCATATTCTGAAGAAGACTCTTCAATTTGAGCACGGATTTGTTGAACACGCTCAGCGATTGCAGCTGCATCACCAGCACCATCAACAATAACAGTGTTTTCTTTAGAAACAGTGATTTTGTGTGCAGTACCTAAATCTTGAAGAGTCGCTTGTTCTAAAGACATACCAACTTCTTCAGAAATAACAGTTGCGCCAGTCAAGATCGCGATGTCTTGAAGCATTGCTTTACGACGGTCACCAAAGCCAGGAGCTTTAACAGCACATACTTTGATAATGCCGCGCATGTTGTTTACAACAAGTGTAGCAAGGGCTTCGCCTTCAACATCTTCAGCGATGATAAGAAGTGGTTTACCAGTTTTCGCAACTGCTTCTAAAACAGAAATCAATTCACGAATGTTACCGATTTTTTTGTCAACAAGAAGGATGAACGGGTTTTCAAGTTCAGCCGTTAAAGTATCTTGCTTGTTTGCAAAGTACGGAGAGATATAACCACGGTCAAACTGCATACCTTCTACAACGTCTAATGCGTCTTCGAAGCCAGAACCTTCTTCTACAGTAATTACGCCTTCTTTACCTACTTTTTCCATCGCTTGAGCGATAAGTTTACCAACAGTAGTATCAGAGTTTGCAGAGATAGAACCAACTTGTTCGATCGCTTTGAAATCATCAGCAGGTTTTGCGTTTGAACGGATATTTTCAACTACAGTTCTTACTGCGATATCGATACCACGTTTTAAATCCATTGGGTTCATACCTGCAGTTACAGATTTGATCCCTTCATTTAAAATTGCTTGAGCAAGTACAGTTGCAGTTGTCGTACCGTCACCAGCGATGTCGTTAGTTTTGCTTGAAACTTCACGAACAAGTTGAGCACCCATGTTTTCAAACTTGTCTTTTAATGAAATTTCTTTCGCAACAGTTACACCGTCTTTTGTGATGTGCGGAGCGCCGAAAGAACGGTCAATAACAACGTTACGACCTTTAGGGCCTAAAGTCACTTTAACAGCATCTGCAAGTACGTTTACGCCTGCAATCATTTTTGAGCGAGCTGAATCACCAAATTTTACGTCTTTAGCTGACATATTAAACTCCGAATCTTTTTAAATACTGAATCTGATAATGGATTGAGTTATGGATTGATTAGCCTTCCAACACAGCTAAAATATCTGACTCTTTCATGATTAAGAGTTCTTCACCACTTACTTTCACTGTTGTACCTGCATAAGTACCAAACAATACTTTGTCACCAACTTTAACATCCAAAGCACGTACGCCATTCTCAGTGATTTGACCATTACCTACTGCAATTACTTCACCTTGCGAAGGTTTCTCTGCAGCAGAACCTGGAAGTAAAATACCACCAGCAGTTTTGGTTTCTTCTTCTACGCGACGAATTACAACGCGATCATGTAATGGACGAATGTTGCTCATAATTAACTCCACCAGACTAAGTCTTTTTGATTAATCGTTATTGCCATAATCCAGAGCAATAACAAAATATTTAGATGTCACTTTTGTGGGGATGAAAAAAAACGCTTCAAGGGGAAAATGAAAAAAAACTTATCTTTTTTGGTCATTTTTTAACAGGTTGTGAAGAGTTTTTATTAAATTTAAAGCACAAAATAAAAGGGACTATTTTCATAGCCCCTTTTATTAAAAAAAATAACAATATTAAACAACAAGTTGTTGGTTATTTAACAATTCATCCAATGTTGTATTTACATGATTCAAAGTAATCAATGAAATACTACTAAACATTGTACCTTCACCGTCTCGGTCAAGACTAATAGTTGTGTTTCCAGCGTATTGTTCTACGCTAATAAATTTCGCCAATGTGCTCACATCTTTAGAATAGTCAATTAATAGTTCACTTAAATCGATTTTGTCAGCTTGGAGGTCAGTTCTTACATCACCTAAAGTAAAGTCTAATACCGTATCATGTCCATTCCCGCCAGTCGCATCTTGGCTATTTAGCAATTGAAACAAAATAGTATCAGCACCATCATTAGTCATATAGGTATCGTTACCTTCACGCCCATTCAAAACGTTATTCCCAGAGTTACCTGTTAAAAGATTCTCTAAAGCATTGCCTGTTGCATTCAGATGAGCAGAACCAACCAGTTCCAAGTCTTCCACATAACGACCGCTTTCCAAAAACGAATCTACAGTTGTGGGATCATTTACTGTTTGATATAAACCAACCAAACTGTAATTAACAGAACTGATAATTTTATCGTGTCCCCCTAAATCCACATCCTTATAATCAAACCCAACTAGTTGAGGTTCCAAATAACCATTTTGGACCCAAATACTTTCATAATGGCTTGTATCAATCCAAGTCTCTTCATTATGACCATCAAACACATATTGTTGCTCATAATAGCCTTGCTCAATCCATTGAGACTCATAATGTCCATCTTGAACGAACTGTTGTTCAAAATGTCCAATCTCTTCAGTATAAGGACCCGTTAGTCCATATCCTGACTGCCATTGATTTAAATTATAATCATAATAACTATTAACATATTGATTATATGAACCATCATCCAAATAGTAATTTACGCCATTTTGATCAGTATAGACGTCTCTTGTGCCATCAACGATCCATACATCTTGATAATAACTAGTATCAATCCAAATATCTTGGGAGTAACTTGTGTCAATCCAAACATTCTCAAAATGACTTGTATCTACCCATATATAATCAGTATAACCAGAAGCTACCCATTGCTCCTCATAATGACTTGTATCTATCCAGACATCCTCAAATACTTCAACAAGAGCAACTACATACTCTTGAACAAAATCACTTATATGATCAACTACATACGTATTATCCGTAGCATCACCTTTAAACTGATCAACAGTGATTGTAGTTAAATCATTAATTGCTTTACTGATAGTTTCACTACGATTTCCAGCACGATCAATAACGGTAAAGTCAAATGATGTTGCATTCCCATACATATAAGTAGAGAAAGTTCCATCTGCCATGACCGTAGTACTCGTTACAGAAGGTTCTTGATCAGCAAAATAATAAGTGACTTCAACAGTAGCATTGCTTTCGGCATGTCCTACCAGCCAATTACCCCATTCATTTATGGCAAGCTGGGTGACCACTTTCGGTGCTGTTGTATCATTTGTAGCAATAATCGTTGTACCCACACTTACATTTTGATTTGTATCAACTACTTTTACCGTCAATGTTTCGCCATGCCAATATTGTGACCATAATTGCGCCAAGAAAGTACCACTACTTCCAGCCGTAGTCTGACCAACTAAATTATTATTAGCATCAAAAATATTAACTGCTGAATATGCTTCCGCTTGCCCTGAAAGTATATTTCCGTCCTCTAATACAAGCTGAGTTGCTGCATTTGGTGCGACAGTGTCTATAGGTGCCTTAATTTCTGTATAAACGCTTTGATAGCCATTTTGCTCTACAACAACGCGTAAAGTTTGTCCATTCGCCTGAGGTGGGTATAACTGGATATTAAAATGCCCCACTTCATCTACATAACCACTGGCAATAGGATTACTATGTATATCAAAAATACGCACACTACTATCTGGTGTAGCAGTTCCCTCAATAAAGAAACCATTTTCAGATACCACAACATGATCTGCTGATGGTGGTGCATTAGTGTCTGGATTAAAAGTAATATTAAATGGAATACTTATATTGTTAGCTAAATCCGTTGCTGTGATAAATAACTGCTCTCCACGTAATATAGGTGTATAAATACTAGTATTGAAATATCCATCTTCATCCGTTTGGAACTCTGTTCGTAAACTCCCATCTGCATTCATTAACTGAATGATTGCTTTTGAATCAGTGTGTCCAGTAAGACCATATCCATCATTGTTAATTACCACCTCATTAATTACTGGAGCAATATTGTCTAAAGGCGCAATAATTTCAGAGATGGGGCTATATTGATTCGTATTCTGGTCATAAACTCGAACTTGTAATATCTGTCCCTTTAAATAATAGTCATTTAACTGAATATTAAAACTACCATCCTCATTCACTGTACTGTCCCACAACCAATTAATGCTCTGACCATTGACTGATGTTACAGCAACCATCATCCCCGCTGTTGCCTTCCCTGTCAAAATATGGCCATCTACATCCAATTTTAGCTCTGTTGCAGCAATTGGTGAGTTGGTAAATACAGGCACTATTTCATGAACAACTTCACTGCGGTTACCAGCTTTATCTTTGACAACGATACTTAAATTTTGTGTCTGATATTGACTCAAATTGATCCATTGATTAAATGTGCCATCGTACCCAACATCAGTTGTTGTGATAACTGCACCATATTTATCAATAATTTCAATAGTTGAGTTTGGCTCAGCCTCACCCAAAAGCAATCCGTCTGACGTTAACGTAATATTTGTAGCTGCTGCTGGTGCGACATCATCGACTAAAGCATTTTGATTAACTTCTACACTTCGGTTGCCTGCTCGATCAATTACAATAAAAGTGAGTTCTTCTCCATGTAAATAAACCTGATATAGATAACCCGAAGCATTACCCTCACTATCTACATAACCAGAACCTACAACTTCACCAGCAGTATTTTTAACTTCGATCTGACTATTTGCTTCAGCTTGTGCTGTAAAGTTTTGACCATTTTCATTGAAAATAACGCTTTCAATCGGATTTGGTACAACGTCATCAACTAAAGTATTTAACTTCACTTCAGCACTACGGTTACCAGCACGATCTACGACAACAAAAGTAAGCTCCTCTCCATTTAAGTACAATTTATAAAAGGAGCCTGAGACATTACCCGCACTGTCTACATAACCAGAGCCTATAATTTCACCAGCATTATTTTTAACTTCGATTCGACTATCTACATCTGCTTGTGCTGTAAAGTTCTGTCCATTAATATCAAGTATAATATTTTCGATCGGATTCGGTGCAATATCATCAATCAAAGCATTTTGCTTAAATTCAATACTTTGATTACCTGCTTTATCTATAACAGTAAAAGTGAGTTCCTCACCTTTTAAATAAACTTGGCTGAACTGACCTGTCACATTACCAGTGCTATCGACATAACCATAACCGACAAACTCACCCGCAGCATTTTTGACACTAATAAAACTATTTGCTTCTGCTTGTGCCGTAAAACTTTGACCATTTTCATTAAAGATAATATTTTCAATCGGATTTGGCCCAATAGTATCCATCAAAGCATTTAACTTCACTTCATCACTACGGTTACCTACTCGGTCTACGACAACGAACGTTAATTCTTCTCCATGTAAATACACTTGATAGAAGTAACCCGTCACATTACCAGTGCTATCTGCATAACCATATCCTATAGATTCACCAGCAGCATTTGTGATTTCTATCCGACTATTTGCTTCCGCTTGTGCTGTAAAGTTTTGACCGTTCGTATCAAGTACAATATTTTTAATCGGATTTGGCGCAATATCATCAAATGGAGCCTTAACTGAAACAGCTTCACTCACATTTCCAGCTCGGTCTTTAACAGTGACTGTGAACTCTTCACCATGTAAATTGTAAGTACCGAAAGAAATAGTGAATGTACCATCAGCGTTTACACTATAATCCCACGTATTCATCTGCTGACCATTTTGATCAAAAATCTGGATGAAGGTATTTGGCTCAGCTACACCAGAAAGGGATGAACCATCTTCATTGAATGTAAGATTACTTGCAGCCGCGGGAGCAATATCATCAAGCGGTGCTTTTACAGTAACCCCACCACTCATATTACCAGCCCGATCTACTACAACTACCTTAAACTCTTCGCCATGCAAGTAGTTACTGTATAAAGAGATGTTAAATGTTCCATCCCAATTAACATTATTATTCCACTGATTTACCAATTGACCATTCTGATCAAATATTTGAATCGTAGCATTTGGCTCAGCCATACCAGTTAGATATGAGCCATCTTCACTAAATACTAAATTAGTCGCATTTTCTGGTGCAGTATTATCAAGAAAGGCTGTTTGTTTTACTTCAACACTGCGATTACCAGCTTGATCAATCACAACAAAAGTGAGTTCCTCACCTTTTAAATAAACTTGATTCAAGTATCCTGAGACATTACCAGCACTATCTACATAACCTGAACCTACAACCTCACCCGCAGCATTTTTAACTTCAACTTGAGTATTTACTTCTGCTTGCGCTGTAAAGTTTTGACCATTTTCATTGAAAATGATGTTTTCAATCGCATTCGGAGCAATGTCATCATTTAAGGCATTTTGTTTAACCTCTGCACTGCGGTTACCAGCTCGGTCAATTACAACAAAAGTAATTTCTTCTCCATGTAAATGAACCTGATATAAGTAGCCTGAAACATTGCCCATGCTATCGGTTGAACCATATCCTATGACTTCACCAGCAGCATTTTTGATTTCAATTTGAGTATTTGCTTCTGCCTGAGCTGTAAAGTTCTGTCCGTTCGCATCAAGTACAATATTTTCAATCGCATTTGGTGCAACATCATCAGTTAAAGCGTTTTGCTTGATCTCTGCACTGCGGTTACCCGCTCGGTCAACGACAACAAAAGTGAGTTCTTCTCCATGTAAAAAGACTTGATATAAATAACCTGACACATTACCAGCGCCATCTACATAACCAGAACCTACGACCTCACCTGCAGCATTTCTAACTTCAACTTGAGTATTTGCTTCCGCTTGTGCTGTAAAGTTTTGACCATTTGAGTCAAGTACAATATTTTCAATCGGATTTGGTGCAATATCATCAATCAAAGCATTCTGCTTAACTTCTGTACTACGGTTACCCGCTCGATCTACAACGATGAAAGTTAATTCTTCTCCATGTAAATAGACCTGATACAAGTAACCAAAAACATTGCCTGTGCTATCTGCTGCCCCATAACCTATGACGTCACCATTGGTATTTTTAATTTCAATTTGGCTATTTGCTTCGGCCAGAGCTGTAAAGTTCTGACCATTGATATCGAATACAATATTTTCAATCGGATTTGGCTCGGCATCGTCATTCAAAGCACTCTGCTTGACCTCTGCACTACGGTTACCCGCTCGATCAATCACGACAAAAGTAAGTTCCTCACCATGTAAGTAAACTTGCTGAAAATAACCAGATACATTACCTGAGCTATCGGTATAGCCAAAACCAATCTTATTTCCAGCCTGATCTAATACATCAATAGAGCTTCCAGCTTCTGCCTGAGCTGTAAAGCTTTGGCCATTTTCGTTAAAGATGATATTTTCAATCGCATTTGGTGCAATGGTATCAATTAAAGCATTTTGCTTAAATTCGATACTGCGGTTACCAACTCGATCTATGACAACAAAAGTGAGTTCCTCACCATGTAAATAGGTTTGATTGAAAGAACCAGAAGCATTACCAGCACTATCTGTAGAGCCCCAACCCGTCTGATTACCCAATGAATCAAAAACTTCAATCTGACTATTTGCTTCCGCTTGTGCTGTAAAGTTTTGACCGTTTGCATCAAGTAAAATATTTTTAATTGGATCCGGTGCAATATCATCAAGTGGAGCTTTAATTGAAACAGCTTCACTCACATTTCCAGCTTGGTCTTTAACAGTGACCGTGAATGCCTCTCCATGTAAATTATTGCTACCTAAGAAAACAGTAAATGTACCGTCCGAGTTGACGGTATTATTCCATATATTCAATGGCTGACCATTATGATCAAAAACCTGAATCGTAGTATTCAGTTCTGCTACACCCGTAAGATATGAACCATCTTCTGAGAAAACTAAATTACTGGCTGGTGTAGGAGGAACTGTATCAGCGGTAATTACAGTATCGGTGCTTATTTGTCCACGAGCATCCTTAATTGATAAGAACAACTGCTCACCATCAACAAGAGGGCGATCAAGTTGGAGTTTAAAATAACTTGATCCATTCCAGCCATTATCTTCACCGACTTTAATTTCAGCTACGACTTCACCTTTGGCATCTTTAACAATGAGAGTACTATTATTTTCAGCTTGCCCACTTATCACTCCGTCTGAAGTAAAGCTATCTACATAGGGAGCAAAAGCATAGTTAGGTGCCTGTATCTGCGCTGCTAAACTTACATTTCCATTTACATCTGTAGCCGTGACATAAACTGTCTCAGCATTAGTTAAAAACATACCTAATTCTATCGAGAAACTTCCACTCTCGTCGGTCCAGTTATTCCAAAACCATTTATTAAGAATGTTTCCTTGTCCATCTTTAACTAAAATTTCAGAGAAAGGTTCTGCATGACCATAAACTAAATCGCCAGCATCATTGAAATTTAAATCTGTTGGAACAGGTGGAGGAGTCAGATCTACAACAATATTCTGCTCAGGGCTCATCAGACCTTTATTATCAATAATTTGAACGGAAATTTGCTCTCCATCAATTAAAGGACGGTTTACACTCAAGCTAAAATGACTAAATTCATTCCAACTATTGTCATCACCTAATGTAACCTTTCCTAATTCATTACCGTCAGCATCACGCACAATTACCGTACTATTATCTTCAGCAAACCCAGAAATTAAGCCTTCTTGTGTAATACGTTCAACATATGGAATATAAGCAAAGTTTGGAACTTCGATTAGCGCTTCACTCGTATTTTGATTTTTATCTACTACTTGTACGGTAACCGACTCACCTTCTTTTAAAAATTGGAACACAGGTAAACTTGCAAAGCCTTGTTCATCTGTAACACCGTTAGCAATTAGATTTCCTGTTCCGGAAAACACAAGAATAAGGCTGTTAGGTTCATTGACATGTACTGATAAGGTTTCGCCACTGATATCAAATTGTGGAGTTTCTAAAAATACTGCGGGCGTATAGTCTGCGGTAATATATTGTGGATGGCCTGAAACATTATCTTTATCTGTAGAGATAATAATTTGAGTACCTTCCTCTAAGGGCTGATCGAGGGACAAAGTAAATGGTCTTACCTCACCTAATGTCATTACACTAAATGGAGTAATACCAGAGTTATCAAATGCAATCGAATTAAACTCTTGCAGAATATTTCCATTCTGATCTTTTACAATAAAATGACTACCTTCAGTCGCATAACCGCTGATTACACCTTCTGGACTAATTCGTAAAATACTAAGAGCTGGAACTTCAGTAACTAGACCAATTAATGAATTTTCACTGCTGTATCCATTATAAGTAGCGACGGCATAAACTTCTTGATTTGAACTAATTGAAAGGTCTTGTAGAGTAAATTTACCATCATCATTAGTTATTGTACTTGCAAGCCAATCACCATTTTTATTGTAGATATCAATCTTGCTTCCTTTATAACCACTACCTGAAATAATAGCTCCATCTATATTGTTGAAAGTTAAAGAATCTAGTATTGGCGAATTTGGAGTATGGTCTACACTATAACTATGTACCTGTTGAATAATCGCTGTATTGCCAGCTTGGTCAGTAAGACTAATATCAACTGATATATTAGTTTCCAACTGTTCTGACCACAGAAGATCTGCTGGAATTTCGGCAACCCATTCTTGGGTTGCTTCATCAAAATAAAAGTTATAAAGAACATCATTTAAGGTAGTATTTACTGTAGTCAGAGCACTGTTTAAATCTGTTGGTAGATTATCGATTTCCAGTTTTATCGAAATAATCTGATCTTTTTCAACTAGACTTATCTTATTATCTTCGGTAATTGGTTTAACAGTTACTGTACTTGCTTGAATATTTAAAGAATTATCTACTACTACTTTTTGGACAGCGGTTTCAGATGTATTCCCTGCAAGATCCGTTACTACAGCTTTAAATTGGTAAATACCATCAGCTAAATCTTTTTGTTCAGCTGTTGTTTCCTGCCAAGTCTTTCCTTCATCTTTAGAAATTTCATAATGATCTAGTAAAGCAGCTTGTTCTCCAATCACAATCGGTTGAGCCAGCTTCAAAGTAAAATTATTATCTTGCGTAATCTGATCCGTTGCTGAGACACCTGTATCGCTCAAATCAGATAAAGTTAGTTCACCTGCTTTCGGCGCCGTTGTATCAACAACTACTTTTTGTACAGCAGTTTCTGATGTATTCCCTGCAAGATCTGTCACCACAGCTTTATATTGGTAAACACCATCAGCTAAATCTTTTTGATCAGCTGTTGTTACCTGCCAAGTCTTTCCTTCATCTTTAGAAATTTCATAATGATCTAGTAAAGCTGCTTGTTCGCCGATAACAATCGGTTGAGCCAACTTCAAAGTAAAACTATTATCTTGTGTGATCTGGTCTGTTGCTGAAACACCTGTATCGGACAAATCAGATAAAGTTAATTCACCTTCTTGCGGTGCTTTAGTATCCACAACTACTTTTTGGACACCAGTTTCTGATGTATTCCCTGCAAGATCTGTCACCACAGCTTTATATTGGTAAACACCATCCGTTAAATCTTTTTGATCAGCTGTTGTTTCCTGCCAAGTCTTTCCTTCATCTTTAGAAATTTCATAATGATCTAGTAAAGCTGCTTGTTCTCCAATCACAATCGGTTGAGCCAACTTCAAAGTAAAACTATTATCTTGTGTGATCTGGTCTGTTGCTGAAACACCTGTATCACTCAAATCAGATAAAGTTAGTTCACCTGCTTTCGGCGCTTTAGTATCCACAATGACTTTTTGTACAGCAGTTTCTGAGGTATTCCCTGCAACGTCTGTCACCACAGCTTTATATTGGTAAACACCATCCGTTAAATCTTTTTGATCAGCTGTTGTTTCCTGCCAAGTCTTTCCTTCATCTTTAGAAATTTCATAATGATCTAGTAAAGCTGCTTGTTCTCCAATCACAATCGGTTGAGCCAACTTCAAAGTAAAACTATTATCTTGTGTGATCTGGTCTGTTGCTGAAACACCTGTATCACTCAAATCAGATAAAGTTAATTCACCTTCTTGCGGTGCTTTAGTATCCACAACTACTTTTTGGACAGCAGTTTCTGAGCTATTCCCTGCAACGTCTGTCACCACAGCTTTAAATTGGTAAACACCATCAGCTAAATCTTTTTGATCAGCTGTTGTTACCTGCCAAGTCTTTCCTTCATCTTTCGATATCCAGTAAGTGATTTGGCTATTTACTTCTTGTCCGCTAATCTTTAAATCAAAAGTTTTATCTTGCGTAATCTGGTCGGTTGTCGAAACACCTGTATCACTCAAATCAGATAAAGTCAGTTCACCTGCTTTCGGCGCTTTAGTATCCACAATGACTTTTTGTATAGCAGTTTCCGAAGCATTTCCTGCCCGATCGGTTACTACAGCTTTGTAAAGATAACTTCCGTCAGCTAAATCTTTTTGAGGTACTGTTGTTTCTTGCCAAGTCTTTCCTTCATCAGTAGAAACCAAATACGTTACTCGGCTGCCACTTTCCTGCCCTTCAATCTTTAAATTGAAGTTTTGATCTTGAGTGATCTGGTCTGTTGTTGAGGCCCCTGAGTCCAAAAGATTTTTGAGAATCAAATTACCTGGCTCAGGAGGGGTCGTGTCTTTAGGATCTTTCCGTGACAATAAAGCAATTGTTCCTGCACCAGCCAAAACACTGGCCACCCCAGTCCAGAAAGGTACAGAAGATGATGAGTCTATAAACTTTGCTGCATCTTTTACTTCTAAATAATTAACAGTAGTCTGTCCGGTAGCATCTTCACCTAAACTGGCAGTCCAATAACTCTGCCCTTCATTTAAAAGAATTTGCGGATTTTCGCTAATAAAATAGTTTTCTAAAACAATTTCAGTTCCATCTTTTAGATGAATAATTGCATTATTTCCCTCTCTTGTTATTGAGGCAATTTTTTCTGGGCTTATATCGATTTTCGCGATTTCTTTAGGATCTACTACAATATTTTTTGTCTGGCCTACATTAATATCAACTGTATTATTTTTTGAAGCAGTATTTGCCATTAATGATACTTGTACCATTTTTCCACCATGAAATTTTAAATAATTATTAAGTTTTTCTAAAATATTAAGTAAAATAGACACTCATTTTTATAAAATATTATTAAAGATCATAAAACACTAAACCCTTATTATAGCTGCATAAAAATTACGGCTTTTTATATAGTTAAAAATTTTTATGTATCCATTAATATTATTTTAAAATGATAAAACATTTAGAATGTTTTTCTATTCCCCATATATAGAATTTAAAGCTTAGGCATTGTAATGGATAAAATTTTATCAATCTACTCTTAAGTTAAATGTCTTATAGAATTTTTATAAATTAAATTAATTGAAAAATCTTTAAATCATAATTAAACCAATAATGATCAATTTTTCCCTCATTTGAAATGACATTAAAACTATTCGGAACATGATAATGCAAACGGCTAGATGTCGCTGTCCCTGCATGAATATCATAAATAGGATGATCTATTTCTAAATGATAGATCTTCTTCAAATCATATACAGCCGTTTTATGTAGATGCCCGTGTAACATACCGAATAGCCCTGTCGTACTCCATTTTTCGAGAGCCATTTTTCCTAATACAGGACAATCTTTAATACCATGCTCGTCATCAGGCGGGGTGTAAAAAGGCTGATGAAAAACCACTAATTTGATTTTATTCGCGGGTCCTTGCTGTAATCGCTCATATGTAGTTTGAATTTGCTCAATAGAAATATGCCCACGTGTATGATAACGGCGGCGTATACTATTCACGCCAACGATATAAAAATGCTCAGTTTCTAAAGTTGGCTCAAGCTGACCAAAAAAATATTGATATCGAGTAAATGGAGAAAAAAAACGATTCCAGACATGATACAAAGGAATATCGTGATTACCCGGTACAATAAGATAAGGAATATTAAGACTATCTAAAAATTGGCGACAATTATAAAACTGTTGATATCGGGCACGCTGAGTAATATCTCCACTCACAACAATAACTTCAGGTCTATGTTGGGTACAAAAAAGCCGAATCGCATCTAAACAGGCCTCAATTTCTGTTCCAAAATGCAAATCAGACAGATGTAGTAACATTTGGCACCATAATATTTAAAGCATTCTTTTCTACAGTGAAATTTAATGGTGTTTTCATCTCTAATATTTCACCATCTAAAGCCACGGTAAGTTTTGATCTTTTTGCACAATCTACCATCACATGGTCTGCACAAAAACTATAAACATCTTGTGCCTCTTCTACTTTGCCTTGAATCCACTGCCACAACATGTTTAATAAACTAAGCCTATCACTTTTTGTAATGACCACTCCAGCGACTCGCCCTTGTGCAGCACAATCCGCAATTCTTAGTTTCATATCACACAATTGCAATTGATTATTACCAAAGAAAATTAGAGGTGTTTTGACTGGATATTTCTTACCATCAACCGTAACGGAGAGTTTCATTGATTTATTTTCTCTTAATAAAACGTCCAAAGCCGAGGTATAGGCATGTAAAGGCAAACGACCTAAGTATTTATTGTAGAGCTCGCGTTTTTTTATAAACAATGGATAAAGGCCTAAGCTCGCATTGTTCAAATAAATATGATCGTTAATCGTCGCAATATGTACAGAACGTGGAGTACCTGTAGCGATGACTTCAGCAGCTTCTAACAAATCTAAAGGAATATCTAAAACTTTAGCGACATAATTAAAAGTCCCCAAAGGTAAAATTCCCATAGGGATATTGGTGTGTCGAAGTTTTGAAGCGACTGCATTTAACGTCCCATCACCACCAGCTGCAACAACGACGCCTAAATTTGCACTTTGACTATGCCGATGGATGACTTTATTCATCAAATCATCAAAGGTGACGCCCTCTGCTAATTCAAAAACTTGTATTTCAAAACCAAATTCGGTAAGTACAGTCATTAATTGTTCATACATATCTTCATGTTTCGAAGCATGAAAACCCGATTTCTGGTTGTAGATGATAGAGAGAGGCTTTAAAGTCCGCATTTTTATTATCTTAGAGATGATTTACCCTATATTTTGTATATAAAATCGCCTAATAAAAGTCTCTTTATGTAAATTTCGAATGATGATCATTTGTTTAATCAATAATAATTCTCAAGAAAAATTTAAACATCAAGTCATTGATTTTAAAAAAAATAAATAATATAAATAACACACATACAACATAAAAATGTAAAGAATAAAATACACTAAAAAACAATAAGCAAATGATTTTAATCAAAAAAATTTAAAAATCAAAATATCTATTTCTTATTCTTTAGTCTTATTTTTTTTATGATTTTATGCTTTAATACAGCCACTTTTTTATTTGATCTTTCATTGTACCTCAATGAATGACTTGTACATTGTTGTACATATTTTGAATAGGCCTCACCATGACCACAGTGAACGCACCAGAATTCGTTCGTCATCCTAAGCTTATCGCATGGGTTGAAGAAATTGCAAACTTAACCAAACCAGCAAAAATCGAATGGTGTGACGGAAGCGAAGAAGAGTATCAACGTCTAATCGACTTGATGATCGCTAACGGCACCATGCAGAAATTAAACCAAGAAAAACATCCTGGTTCTTATCTTGCAAATTCTGATCCATCTGATGTTGCGCGTGTTGAAGATCGTACCTACATTTGCTCTCAAAAGAAAGAAGATGCTGGTGCGACAAACAACTGGGAAGAACCAGCTGTTATGCGTGAAAAGTTAAATGGTTTGTTTGAAGGGTCAATGGAAGGTCGTACAATGTACGTTGTGCCTTTCTCTATGGGTCCACTTGGAAGCCATATTGCTCATATTGGCATTGAGTTAACTGACTCTCCTTACGTTGCTGTTAGCATGCGCAAAATGGCACGTATGGGTAAAGCAGTTTATGACGTGTTAGGTACAGACGGCGAATTTATTCCTTGTATTCATACCGTAGGTGCTCCACTCGCTGAAGGGCAAAAAGACGTTGCATGGCCTTGCAACCCTGAAAAATACATCGTTCATTACCCAGAAACTCGTGAAATCTGGTCTTATGGTTCTGGTTATGGCGGTAACGCATTACTTGGTAAGAAATGTTTAGCACTTCGTATTGCTTCTGTTATGGGACGCGAACAAGGTTGGTTAGCTGAACATATGCTTATTCTTGGTGTAACTAACCCACAAGGTGAAAAACACTATATCGCTGCAGCATTCCCATCTGCATGTGGTAAAACAAACTTCGCAATGTTAATTCCACCAGCAGGCTATGAAGGCTGGAAAATTGAGACTGTAGGTGACGATATTGCTTGGATCAAACCAGGTGAAGATGGTCGTCTATACGCAATCAATCCAGAAGCTGGTTTCTTTGGTGTTGCTCCTGGTACAAATACCAAAACTAACCCTAACTGTATGGCAACTCTTCACAAAGATGTTATCTATACAAACGTTGCGGTGACTAATGATGGTGAAGTATGGTGGGAAGGTCTTTCTAAAGAAATTCCAACTAACTTAACTAACTGGAAAGGTCAACCTCACGTAAATGGTGAAAAAGCTGCTCATCCAAATGCGCGCTTCACTGTTGCTGCTGGTCAATGCCCTTCTATCGATGCTGACTGGGAAAATCCAGCAGGTGTTCCGATTTCTGCATTTATCTTCGGTGGTCGCCGTGCAGATACGGTTCCTTTAGTATCTGAAGCTTTTGATTGGGTTGATGGCGTTTATAAAGCTGCAACTATGGGTTCAGAAACCACTGCTGCTGCTGTTGGTCAACAAGGTATCGTTCGTCGTGACCCATTCGCGATGCTTCCATTTGCTGGCTACAACATGGCTGACTACTTCGATCACTGGTTAAGCCTTGGTGAAGAAGTAAGTACAAAAGCTGAAGCTGCTGGTAATAAATTACCAAAAATCTTCAACGTAAACTGGTTCCGTCGTGATGCTGAAGGCAACTTCGTATGGCCTGGTTTCGGTCAAAACATGCGTGTTCTTGAGTGGATCATTGACCGTTGTGAAGGTCGTGCAAACGCTGTTGAAACACCAATTGGCCTTGTTCCAACTTACGATGACTTGAACTGGGAAGGTACTGACTTCTCTAAAGAAGAATTTGACCTTATCACAGCTCAAAATAAAGATCAGTGGGTTACTGAAATTGAAAGCCACACTGAGTTATTCAATAAACTTGGTGAACGCTTACCAAAAGCATTAAAAGAACGTCAAACAGCTTTACTTGAAGCTGTAAAAACTGGCTTCTAATTGCTAAATATAAAAAAGGTCGCTATATGCGACCTTTTTTATTATGCGGCATCATCTTTTTGTCTACGTCCAGCCAAATAGCTTTCCAAATTTTTTACTTGTTTTTCATCAAATGCCAAACCTAGCTTAGTTCTACGCCACAATATATCTTCTGCCGTATTTGCCCATTCATTTTCACATAAATACTGAACTTCAGATTCAAATAAACCGTGACCAAAATCTTGTCCTAACTGCTCAAGAGTTTTTTGCTCATGCAAAATATTCCAAACTCGAGAGCCATAGGCATTTGCCCAGCGCGTGGCAAGCTGCTCAGTTACCCCTTCCACTTGGTTTTGAATCCTTATAACTAAATCTTCAAGTGTGGTCCAATTCTCTGCACCAGGTAATACTTCATTTGCGGTCCACTCCTCTCCCATTTCTATGAAAAATGGGCTAAGTTGTTCCAGAGCAGATTCCGCCAATTTCCGGTAGGTTGTAATCTTTCCACCAAATACAGACAGCAAGGGAGTTGTTTTATCTTCCACTTGCAACGCTACAGTATAGTCACGGGTCACTGCTGAAGGATTATCTGACTCATCATCACATAAAGCTCGAACTCCAGAAAACTGACTTACAATATCTGCGCGGGTGAGCTGCTTTTTAAAATGTGAATTTGTCACTGCTAAAAGGTAATCAATTTCTACTTCTGTAATCTCTACCTTTTGTGGATCATCCAAATATTCCTGATCTGTCGTACCTATTAATGTGTAGTGTTCTAAATAAGGAATGGCAAACACAATACGACGGTCTTCATTTTGCATAATAAAGGCTTTATGGCAATCGTACAGTTTAGGCACAACAATATGACTTCCTTGTATAAGCCTAATTTGATATGGCGATTTTAATTGTAGGTTTTCACTAATAATTTCCTCGACCCAAGGACCTGCTGCATTCACTAAGGCTTTTGCACGTATTTGATAAAGCTCAGCCCCATTTTGTAATTCCAGATGCCACAATTCTTGTTGTCTATAAGCCTTAATACATCGCGTCCGTGTTACAACTTTGGCCCCGTTCTCTTTCGCTTGTAGTGCGTTTAATACGACAAGACGTGCATCATCTACAGTACAGTCAGAATATTCAAAGCCACGGGTTATAGCTGGTTTTAAGGGACTATCTTCTTTGAAATAAATGAGATTTGACCCTAATAATTTTTCTCGTTTTCCTAAATGATCATAAAAAAACAGGCCTGCCCGAATTAACCATGCAGGACGTAAATGTGGTCGATGAGGCATAATAAAACGCATTGGTTTAATAATATGAGGGGCTTTAGCCAACAAGACTTCACGCTCTGCTAAAGCTTCTCTAACCAATCGAAATTCTTTATGTTCTAAATAGCGTAAACCGCCATGAATTAATTTACTGCTCGCAGATGAGGTATGACTAGCTAAATCGTCTTTTTCACATAAAAATACGGATAATCCGCGGCCTGCTGCATCATTAGCAATACCGACGCCATTAATACCGCCACCAATCACAGCAATATCATATATTTTTGAATAATCATTAGCTTGTACTGTCATTTCTCATTTTCTTTTTATTGTTTGTGTTATTAAAAATTAAAACATCAAATTGATGAAACAACAATCAAAAAAGCAGAATAATCAATTTTAAATACCTATCAGGTTAGCCCGTCATTGATTACTCTGCTATTTAATTAGTTTAAGAGGAAATCAATCCTCTGCCCAATTTTGACTACGCTGAACTGCCTTCAACCAACCTTTATACATGACTTCAGTTTCTTCAAGGCTGGTACGTGGCTCGAAAACTTTTTCTATTGCAGACTTATTCCTTAATTCATTTAAATCTTGCCAAAAACCCGTTGCCAGTCCAGCAAGAAAAGCAGCACCTAAAGCCGTTGTTTCTTTCATGGTTGGTCTTTCAACTGGTGTGGCTAAAATATCAGCCTGAAATTGCATTAAGAAATTATTAGCAGTTACTCCACCATCAACTCGGAGTGTTCGAAGCTCTTCTTCTGCATCTTGCTGCATCGCGTCAAGTACGTCTCGTGTCTGGTAAGCAATTGACTCTAAAGTTGCACGAATAATATGCTCTATACTAGCTCCACGAGTGAGTCCAAAAATTGCCCCTCGAGCGGTCGGGTCCCAATATGGCGCACCTAAACCTGTAAAGGCAGGTACTACATATACGCCATTACTGTCCTTTACACGTGTTGCATAAAGCTCCGAGTCTTTAGCGTTCTTAATCACCTTCAGCTCATCACGAAGCCACTGTACACAAGAGCCTCCATTAAACACGGCGCCCTCTAAGGCATAGTTCACTTCACCATTTGCACCACAAGCAATCGTCGTCAGTAAGCCATGCTCTGAACGGACAATCTTTTTACCCGTGTTCATTAAAAGAAAACAGCCTGTACCATAAGTATTTTTTGCTTGTCCAGGTTCTACGCACATTTGCCCAAAAAGTGCAGCTTGTTGATCCCCTGCTATACCTGCAATTGGAATTCCAACCTCTTGCCCACTAATTGTATGTGTATAGCCATACACCTCAGATGAACTACGTACCTCTGGTAGCATTGCTTTAGGAATATCTAAAGCTTGTAAAAGTTTCTCATCCCATTCAAGCTTTTCAATATCAAAAAGCATTGTTCGCGAAGCATTGGTGAAATCAGTGACATGGGCTGCGCCATTGGTTAATTTCCAGATTAACCATGTATCGACCGTACCAAATAATAACTCCCCTCGCTCGGCCCGTTCACGGCTTCCTTCCACATGGTCTAGAATCCATTTTATTTTGGTGGCAGAAAAATACGGGTCAATCACCAAACCTGTCACTTTACGGACGTGATCTTGCAAACCCGCCTTTTGTAATTGATTACATATCTCTGTAGTTTGACGGCTTTGCCAAACAATTGCATTGTAAATAGGTTTTCCTGTTTTCTTATCCCATACAATTGTGGTTTCTCGCTGGTTTGTAATCCCAATTGCTGCAACTTGCTCACTCTTAATGCCAGCTTGAGCCAATGCCTCTACCCATACCGCACTTTGTGTCGCCCAAATTTCCATAGGATCATGCTCCACCCAACCTGGTTGAGGATAAATCTGGGTAAATTCTTTTTGAGCAATACTTACAACGTTAGCATCATGATCTAAAACAATTGCTCTTGAGCTTGTTGTTCCCTGATCGAAAGCGACAATATATTTTTTCGGGCAATTTGACATCTGAACGTCCCTTTCATTATTTACACACACTAGCTCATGACGATAAAACATCATGTCTAACTGCATTATTCAAAATTTTCTTTGGAATATATCATTGTTTTTAACGCATATATTACTTCTTAAACTAAACATTGGTCATTCTTGATCAACTTTCTTATCTTTATGGGAAAATAATGTGCAGTAAGTCAAAATTTAGCTACAAGAACATGCGAATTGTCTAATTTGAAATCACATAAATATTCAACCTATCACTTTGCTTAAATAATAAACATTGTTTTACAGACATAAAAAAAATAAAGTGAAATACTCCTCTGGATAATATGTAAAAACGGAATAAATTCTCTCTTTTTTAGCATTCAACCCAAGCGAAACATGGAGCGACCCATGGTTGATCAACCCTCTACAGCAACAACTCCACAACCTCATTTAGATACAAAAACTCGCCTAAAATCAATTTTAGGTGGTTCTGCTGGTAACCTTGTCGAATGGTACGACTGGTATGTATATGCCGCATTTACCCTCTATTTTGCTCATGCTTTTTTCCCAAAAGGTAGCCAAACTGCACAGTTGCTACAAGCAGCCGCTATTTTTGCTGTAGGTTTCTTAATGCGCCCAATCGGTGCATGGATTATGGGAATCTATTCAGACCGTAAAGGGCGTAAAGCAGGTCTTACGCTTTCCGTCACTTTAATGTGTGTCGGTTCTCTACTCATTGCAGTCACCCCTTCCTATGAAAGCATTGGCGTATTCGCTCCACTACTTTTGGTTGTCGCACGTTTAATTCAAGGTTTAAGTGTAGGCGGTGAATATGGTGCAAGCGCTACCTATTTAAGTGAAATGGCTGAAAGAAATCGACGTGGTTTTTTCTCAAGCTTTCAATATGTAACCTTAATTGCAGGACAATTGACGGCTCTATGTGTTCTCTTAATATTACAAATCGTATTAACCGAACAACAGTTGCATGATTGGGGATGGCGCATTCCATTCTTTATTGGCGCTTTACTTGCTATTGTTGTGTTCCGTATTCGTCGTGGCTTATTAGAAACGCAATCTTTTAAAAATGCTCAAGCTGAAAAAGACCAGCCACAATCAGGCATGTTTGCTTTATTCAAGCACTACCCCAAAGAAGCTTTTACAGTATTATTTTTAACAGCTGGCGGAACTTTAGCTTTTTATACTTACACCACTTACCTACAAAAATATTTAGTGAATACTTCCGGATTTACAAAACCCGAAGCCACTCAAATTACCACTTTAGCGCTATTTATTTTCATGTGCTTACAACCTGTAGCTGGTGCTTTGTCAGACCGAATCGGACGTAAACCACTCATGATCACTTTTGGTGTAACTGGGGTTTTATTTACTTATATTTTATTTAATACCCTTGCAACCACACATAATTATTGGACTGCTTTCTGGTTATGTTTGGCAGGTCTAGTTATGGTAACGGGCTATACATCAATTAATGCCGTGGTTAAAGCTGAACTTTTCCCTGCTCATATTCGGGCTTTAGGGGTAGCTTTACCCTACGCGATTGCCAATACCTTGTTTGGCGGTACAGCAGAGTTCTTTGCTTTGAGTTTTAAAGAGGCTGGTCATGAATCTTGGTACTTTATTTATGTAACTATTATGATCTTCATTTCACTCATTATTTATATTTTTATGAAAGATACTAAGCATCATTCAAAAATTAAAGAACATTAATATATTACCAATAAGCGCTAATATCGCCAGCCGATGTTAGCTTAAATCGTGCGATTAAGCCCCAACAATCGTTGTGTTTATGAGATACTAGAGATAAGAATATAAGGATGATACTGATGAATAGAAGTATTTTATGTTTGGCATTAAGCAGCATATTTATTTTAACTGCTTGTCAGACCACCCCTCGACAATATAATGGCTCAACTGGCTATCAGATTGAAAACCAAACAAAAACTTCCGCAACTTTAGCTTATACATTGGCTAGCCGTACTAATCAGCAATTAGATGAACGTAAATTGCAACGTGCTTGTCAAAATGTATTGGGTGCTCAAAAAGTTTATAAATTGTCAGTTCTCAGCATTAATGAGATTTCAAACCCAGCTCAACAAGAACATTATGGTGTTCAATTGGGTGAAACTCGTGCCTCATTTGGTCTATCTAATACACCGAGCTTAAACAACGGTGAAGATTATGCGACTCGCCAAGCGCTTGAAGCACGCCCGAGTACGCTAAAAGTCGTTCGTTATACTTGCTCATAATATAAAAAAAAGACGCTGTTTTTACAGCGTCTTATAAAAACTTACATTTCTAAATTCTTTTGCTTCATCAAGGTCTGGCCATGTTGATGCACTTCTTTCATCAATCTTTTGATATTTAGGATGACTAAAGTTTTTAACACGACTATCTGCGACCCAGACTTCTGGCGCAAACTTTAAAAACTCATCTAAGAAGAAACGGTTGCACTGGTCATATAACACATCAGCAGCCAATAAAATATCAACTTGCTCTGCTTTATATAAATCGTCTAAATATTCCAGCTCTACACCATTAAGCAATGCATTTTCACGGCAAGCATTTAGACTAACCGGATCGATATCACAGCAGATTACCCGTTTTGCTCCAGCCATTTTTGCTGCAATTGCAACAACACCAGAACCAGCACCAAAATCTAATACTACTTTATCTTTAACATGATGCGGCTCTGCAAGCAACCACTGCGCCATCGCCAAACCAGATGCCCAACAAAAGATCCAGTACGGCGTGTCATTCCAGATTCGGCGAATAATTTCATCATCTAAGCGATCAGTTGGAAAAACTGGCGGAATCAACCATAAAGAAATAGGTGTTTCCGGCAACTGTTGTACCATCAACTCACAATGAGGAATCACTTCATGCAAGGCTTGAAGTAAATGTTCAGGGGCTTTGGTAAGTTGAAAGGTGCAGCTCATCAGATTTCTTTTAATTCGTTTATATAACAAGCATAACAGAGTCATTCTATTATGATTTGAATTTTTAGAATAACCTTCGGTTAGACCTACTTTTCTTTCGGGAAAAGTAGGCAAAACCATTGTCATCCGCAAAACTCGACAAATACTATCTACACTCAATAGCATCGCAGAAACATTAAATTTTAATGTAATCCTGCCTCAAACAATTGCGGATGACGGTTACGCGTATCAATAACTGCCTAGCGTTAATTAAATTAACCTAAAGCTTTTTCAGCAGCTTCTACAGTTTGACGAATCAAAGTTGTAATTGTCATTGGACCTACACCACCTGGTACTGGTGTATAAGCAGAAGCAATTTCTTCGATACCTTGTAGCTGGATGTCACCTACACCACCGCCATCACGAGGATGGAAACCAGCATCGACAACCACTGCACCTTGTTTAATCCAATCTTTTTGAATAAGTTCAGCCTTACCTACAGCACCAACAATAATGTCAGCCTGTTTTACAAGCTCAGGTAAGTTTTGGGTGCGTGAATGACAAATCGTTACTGTTGCATTAGCTTGCAAAAGCATCATTGCCATTGGTTTACCTAAAATTGCTGAACGACCAACCACAACTGCATGTTTGCCCGCAATTTCAATGTTGTTCTCTTTTAGAATAGTCATAATGCCGGCTGGAGTTGCTGAACCATATGCAGCTTCACCCATTGCCATACGGCCAAAACCGAGGCAAGTCACCCCATCTACGTCTTTAGCTAACGAAATCGCATCAAAACATGCGCGTTCATCAATCTGTGCAGGTACTGGATGTTGTAAAAGAATACCGTGAACATCTGGATTGGCATTTAGCTTTTCGATTTCAGCTAATAATTGTTCTGTTGTAGTTTCTTGTGATAATTCAATTTTTAAAGAATCCATCCCTACTCGACGGCAGGCATTTCCTTTCATGCGTACATAAGTTGCAGATGCGCCATCATCCCCAACCAAAATAGTCGCCAAAATCGGGGTACGACCTGTTTTAGCTTTTAAAGCCTCAACACGTACCGACAAATTTTCTTCAATTTGCTTTGCTAATGCACGACCGTCTAAAACCAATGCCACAGCACATCTCCAAGGTAGACATGAATTTAATATGCCAATAATACATGATTATTTGGACAATTTTATTCTAGATGTTGCTTTTATGTTCATCTTCACTAAAAACAGTATTGTTTTTTCTGTAAAGGTTGCTAATATGTGCATCACCAAATGTAGGCGGGGTGGCAGAGTGGTCATGCAGCGGACTGCAACTCCGTGGACGCCGGTTCGATTCCGACCTCCGCCTCCAAATTTGGTAAAGCCCGGGTGGTGAAATAGGTAGACACAGGGGATTTAAAATCCCCCGCCCACAAAGCGTGCCGGTTCGAGTCCGGCCCCGGGCACCATTTTCTAATATTGAAAATGGTGCCATAAAGAATCCAGCGTAAGCTGGTTTTTTTATGCCTATAAAAAATAAAGGATGCTGCTTAGCACCCCTTACTCTACCCAATATATCTAAGCGGTTTTTTGCTTATCTTTTTCAGGTGTCAAATTCATATCTAATACCAATTGATATTGTCGACTTGTATCTACTTTATATTCTGCATTTTTAATTGAATCTACAAAAATCCAGTCCGACTGCACCTGTGCTTGATCCAACGTAACCAACAAATAGCCTCGCTGATTTAAATTACAATACGCCAATTCATCAATAAGCGTAGTAAAAGCAAATTCAAACTGTTGTAGTTGAGCCATTGGAATACTTAAATATTTTTCAAGGCCTGGTGAAGAAACTGAACTCGTCGCCAGCTCAACCCCAACATATTGACCTTTTTGGCTATACAAATAAGATGCCCATGCATTATGAGTATCGCCTGCCAGAACAATAACTTTCTTATTCAAACTCGCTAAATTTTCATATACAGTTTCACGTTCAGCATAATAACCATCCCAAGCATCGAGGTTGTATGGCACTACTGTTGTGACTCGCGTTTTCTCTTGAGCAGTTAATGTTGGATCGCCCTGTTCTAATCGCAATTTCAAGGTGACTAGCTCTGTAATTTGCGCATTCATTTTAGCCAAGGTTTCAGCCGAAGCCCCACCTGAAGTAATTTGCCCTAAAGACAACAATAACTCGGCAGGAATCCACATCTTACTCATTAGAACTTGCTGACCAATCACACTCCATGTTGCTGTAGATTGCTTCAATTTATCAACCAACCAATCCCTTTGTGTATAGCCCATTAAAGTACGCTTTGGATCAGTTAAATCGGTCTGAAACTTTTGAGCATTCAAACCAGCAGCTGTCATATAATCAGCATATTCAAGCTGTTTATCACGCGCAATAATACGCGTATCCAACATCGTCAGCTCAACCAATGAACCGAAATTAAACTGTCGGTAAATATTTAGATGATCTGTGTTAGAAACTGGGCGAATAGGCATCCATTCAAAATAAGCTTGTAGAGCAGCTAATTTACGATCAGAAAAAGACCCTTCATCACTTTGATGATTTTCGGCCCCATCACGCCAAGTATCATTTGCTAACTCATGATCATCCCAAATTACAATAAAAGGATGACGCTGGTGAGCTGCTTGCAAGTCTTTATCTTGACGATAAAGTGCATAACGTTTGCGATAATCATCTAGTTTGATAATTTCTTTATTATTATCTGTTGGTAAGGTTCGACCAAGTTTTGCAGCATCTTCCGCCGCATAGCCATCTGCCCCATACTCATAAATATAATCACCTAAATGAATAATGACATCGACACTCTGCTTTGCCATTTCACGGTAAACATAAAAGTAACCTGCCGGATAGTTCGAGCAAGAACATACGGCAAAGCTAACTTTATTAGTACTTATTGGTAATGTTTTAGTTTGACCGACAGATGAAATTTTATTCCCAAAACGGAAACGATAATAATAAATGGTATTCGCCTGTAATCCTGCTGCATCCACCTTCACCGTAAAGTCGTCAGTCTTGGTCGTTTCAACCATCCCCGTCTTTAAATTCTGCTTAAATTGATTATCAGTGGCAATTTCCCAAGTAACTTTAAGGCGTGCACTAAGATCTACTGGTGTTAATCGCGTCCATAAAATCACTTTATCTTGCAAAGGGTCGCCGCTCGCAACTCCATGTAAAAAATCTGCTTGTGCCTCTGTACTTTCATCGTCTGAGCCATCATTACATCCCGTAAAAGCTACAGGCAAAGACAGTGCCCCAAAACCGAATAGACTTTTTTGAATTAATTCTCGGCGTGAAATTTTCTCTGACATACAACTACCTAAGTTTTAAGCAATGAGTGCCTTAAACTTAAGCAGATAAGATGAACAACTGATCTCAATTTGATGAAGAAATTATGACTTAAGTAGATCTTATTTTTAAATACATGTACGAACTGATTGAAAATAAAGCAAACTATCCGATTTTCTCTTGCCAATCGCCGTCTTGTCATCTATTATTGCGCACATGCCCGGGTGGTGAAATAGGTAGACACAGGGGATTTAAAATCCCCCGCCCACAAAGCGTGCCGGTTCGAGTCCGGCCCCGGGCACCATTTTCAAATATTGAATTTGGTGTTACAAAGAATCCAGCGTAAGCTGGTTTTTTTATGCCTAATTAAAATGAATTTTATGATAAGAATATTATTACTTCTGTGTAGCATCCTTTCTATATCCAAGGTTTACGCTACAGATCTTTTTTCTGGCACTATTTCTTTCAAAGATGATAACTGGTACTTTTCACGCTGCTCTATTACCAAAGATGATTACTTAATTAAAGCACCTGAGCAAATCATAGATAAATTCAAAGCATTACAACAAAAACGAGAAACTTATTGGATCAGTTTATTAGCAGATGCCGATTATCAAGAGAATGGTGTTTTAGTGTTAAAAATTAAAGAAATAAACGAAATTCATTCAAAGGCATCTTGTCATTTATTAGATGCATTTGAAAATATTGAGAATCGAGAGTAATCACCACTCTCGATTCACAACCAGCTCTTCCATCTCAAGATCCAAATATCCTGCACCCTGCGCCACCATCATCATTGCCTCAGCAATATAGTCAGCAGCACTATCATCTAGTGAAGAATCCAGATCTTCGAACTGTGGTTTCATTTCATTAATTTCAATAACAGTTTGATGAGCATATCGATAGATATCCTGATCAGCTAAAGCAGACTTTTGAACTTTTTTGGCAAATTGTTCAATTAACTGCTTGAGTTCAGCGACTAAAATATCTGGATAATACTCATCATCAAACATTGGGAGAAGTAAGTCTTCGAACATACAAAAGTTTACACAGCAGCAGAAACCTGCCGCTTATAACATATTTTCAAAATAATAACGACAATTTTCCCTGACTCAATCATCCAATCCATGAAATTAATTAATCATAATCTGATTATAAAAGCCTGTTTCTTCAAGCTTGTTCCATGGCTTTCCAAACGAGAATTGCATCATGCATGGCTTTTACATCATGTGCACGAACAATGGATGCTCCTTGCTGAATACTAAGCAAATGCCCTGTAACGCTTCCTACCGCGCGTTGATCTGCTGCCACACCCTTTAAAGCTTCACCAATGAAACGTTTACGAGAAAGACCCGATAAAATTGGATAACCCATATCATTAAGTTTCCAAAACTCTTTTAATAGTTTTAAATTTTGCTGTGCATTTTTTGCAAAACCAAATCCCGGATCAATAATAATATTATGCTTTTTCACACCAGCGGCTAGAGCCTCATTAATACGCTGCTGAAGCTCTTGCATTACATCTAACGTTACATCCGTATACTGATCTAGCTGATTCATTGTGGTGGGCTCGCCACGCATATGCATGATCACTACAGGTATATCTAACTCTGCTGCCGTTTTTAATGCATCTGGTCGAGTAAGTGCACGCACATCATTCCAAATATGTGCCCCCGCTTCTTTCGCTGCACGGATGACATCAGGCTGACTTGTATCAATCGATAGAACCACATCATGTTTAGCTAAAGCTTCAACTACAGGAACAACTCGTCGCACTTCTTCTTCTACACTTACTTCTGATGCACCTGGTCGAGTAGATTCCCCGCCTATATCTATAATTGTGGCGCCTTGTTCAATCATATTTAATGCATACGCCACAGCTTGATCTAACTGATTATGCTTTCCACCATCACTAAAAGAGTCTGGTGTGACATTTAAAATACCCATAACTTGAGGCTGTGATAAATCTAACTGAAGCTGTCCACATTGTAGAATTTGCTGAGGTAAAGGCATTAACTGCATAACAAGCTCCAATTTAATATTCGGCAACATTTTAACAAGTCTCTGCTCGATATACTGTTGATTTCTTTTCGGCTTTGTCTGAAATACACGCATAAAAAAAGAGCCACATGATAGTGGCTCTTTTTTTTAACTGGTTTAGTTCATTGCTGGTAATGGTGGTGGTGTAGATGGACCATCTTTTGGTGGTTCAAATGCAGCCACTGGATTTTCAGCAACATAGACCTTAGGTGGTTGTGGTTCACGACCTTCCATAATGTCACGAATTTGATCACGATCAATGGTTTCCCACTCCATCAAAGCTTTTACCATTGCATGTGCAATATCTTTATTACCTTCTAAGATATTACGCGCAACTTTATATTGCTCATCAAGAATACGGCGTACTTCTTCGTCAACCAACTGTTGAGTTGCTTCAGAGATAGTACGACTACCTACATTTCCAAAGAAACCATTCTGATTTTCGTCTTCGTAAACCATTACACCCATTTTGTCAGACATACCGTACTTAGTAACCATTGCACGCGCCATTTTAGTAGCTCGCTCAAAGTCATTTGAAGCACCAGTAGATTGCTGTTGAATAAACACTTCTTCAGCAATACGACCACCAAACAAAATCGCAATTTCGTTTAGCATCTTGTCTTTATAATGGCTAATCTGGTCTTGTTCAGGTAACTGCCAAGTTACACCCAAAGCCCAACCACGTGGCATGATTGTTACTTTATGAACAGGATCTGTACCAGGCAAAATCTCTGCAACAATTGCATGACCAGCTTCATGATAAGCAGTAGCACGACGCTCTTCTTCACGTAGAACCATCGACTTACGCTCTGGACCCATGTAGATTTTGTCTTTTGCATCTTCAAAGTCATGCATATCAACAGTATTCTTATTACGACGTGCAGCAAATAATGCAGCTTCGTTAACAAGATTTGCCAACTGTGCACCAGAGAAACCTGGTGTACCACGCGCTAAGACTTGCATGTCCACACCCGTGACTGAAGGTAACTTTTTCAAATGTACATTCAGAATTTGCTCACGACCACGAATATCAGGTAAACCAACCATTACTTGACGGTCAAAACGACCCGGACGCAATAATGCTTTATCAAGCACATCAACACGGTTAGTTGCAGCAATAACAATTACGCCTTCATTACCTTCAAAACCGTCCATCTCTACAAGCATTTGGTTTAGGGTTTGTTCACGCTCATCATGACCACCACCTGTACCTGAACCACGGTGACGACCCACTGCATCAATCTCATCAATAAAGATGATACATGGCGCGTGACGCTTCGCTTGCTCAAACATGTCACGGACACGGGACGCGCCCACACCCACGAACATTTCTACAAAGTCAGAACCTGAAATGCTGAAGAAAGGAACCTTCGCTTCACCAGCAATTGCTTTAGCTAATAACGTTTTACCAGTACCCGGAGGACCAACCATAAGTACGCCACGAGGAATAGTAGCGCCCAAACGTTTGAATTTTGCTGGGTCTTTTAAGAAATCTACAATTTCAACAACTTCTTGTTTTGCTTCATCACAGCCGGCGACGTCAGAAAAATTGACTTTGATCTGGTCTTCAGAAAGCATTTTTGCCTTCGATTTACCAAAACTCATCGGTCCATTCTTTCCGCCTGCACCACCACCCATGTTACGCATAAAGAACATGAATAACAAAATGATTAACAGTACAGGGAAACTAGCAATGAGAAGTTGCATCAAAATGCCTTGACGTTGTGGAGCTGTTCCCTCTACAACAACATTTTGTTTATTTAAGCTTGGCATAAGCTCAGTGTCTTCAACTTGCGGACGAACAGTTTCAAACTGTGATCCGTTAGTTTTTTCACCATTAATATTTAAACCGTCAATTGTGACTTGCTTAATTTGGCCACTATTCACCGCTGCAACGAAATCTGAATATTTCATCGCAGTAGGCTTATTGCGGTCACTGATATTACTGAAAATTAAAATCAGAACACCAAGTATTATTAGCCACAATACGGCATTCTTGAAGTAATCGCTCAAAGCTTTATTCCCATATCGATCTAATTTGATCATGCCCAATCTTGGCCGATCGTCATAAAAGCAGCAACTGTATTGCTTGCGGATAACCTAAAAGTACAAAATGCACAATTTTTAGGAGCTTGGCAAGTAAACTTTATTGCAATGCTTTCTTACGCCCTTGTCCAATCAAAAAAACCTCTTTAGACCGCGCCCGAGAAGCTGCTGGTTTTGCTGTCTTTAACACATCAAAACTATCAACTACTTGTTTACGAAACTCATCGAATCCTGTGCCCTGGAACACTTTAACAACAAATTGTCCATTAGGACCCAGAACCTTTTGAGCGAAATCTAAAGCCAATTCACATAAGTAAATCTGTCTAGGTTGATCAACGGCCCTATTACCTGATGTATTGGGGGCCATATCAGAAATTACAATGTCTACTTGTCGCCCATTTAAAATATTTAACAATTTTTCAAATACATCTTCTTCTCTAAAGTCGCCTTGTAAGAAAGTGACATCAGGCAAAGCATCCATAGGCAAAATGTCGGAAGCAACCACTAAACCTTTGCTACCAACGAGTTTCCCAGCGATTTGAGACCAACTACCAGGAGCCGCGCCTAAATCCACTACAGTCATGCCTGGCTTGATCAACTTATATTTTTCTTGGATTTCAAGAAGTTTATAGGCTGCTCGAGCACGATATCCTTCCTTTTGTGCTTTTTTTACAAAAGGATCGTCCAGATGTTCCCTCATCCATACACGACTACTTTTCGACAATTTCTGGTTTGTAATGCGTGTTGCCATAACTCACTAAATATCAAAAAAACTTCTGATCGTTCATTGTACGTGAAAATTACTCTCATTACAGTACGGATGTAGCGTAATCTCACTAAGTTTTACAGTTTTTTTCCAATAATGTTGATCGATTATTTATACAGTTTTTCGTACATCTGGATTTAAGTTTTTTGCTATACTAAGCCGTTTTTAAAATCAGGTATTTTTAATGGCCGCTTTATCTATCCATGAACGTAAACGTTTACGTCAAATTGGTCATGTGCTTAATCCGGTTGTCATGATTGGTGGACAAGGCTTAACAGACGCGGTAATCGAAGAAACGCTTCGTGCTTTAAATGACCACGAGCTTATTAAAGTTAAGATTGCTGGTGAAGACCGTGAAGCGCGTACTGCAACAATTGACGCAATTGTAGAAGCGACAGGTGCTCAAGCTGTGCAAAAAATTGGTAAAATTGTTTTGCTTTACAAAAAGGCAGCTAAACAAAACCAGCATTTATCTAATCTTGTTCGTCACGCTCATCTAGCAAACTAATTTAATTTGACAAACTATGGCAAGTTACGAACTTTCAGCTTTTGATCGTTTTCAAGCTGTTTCCGTTGTTGGCGCAATTGAACAGCAAGCACCCTCTACCTTAAATATCGGTTTTTGGATTCGTGATCCAAATCAACTTATTATCTGGCCTCAAGAAGTCGCGGCTCATCCTCGTCAAGATTTTTTGTGGGAAGAAACTTGTTTCGAAATTTTTGTTGGCGTGCATGGTGAAGATTATTATCGGGAAATTAATCTTTCCCCTTCTCAAGCATGGCAGTCATATCAGTTTGAAGAATATCGCTATCCAGAAAGTATACCTCCCCTTGCTGCTTACGATATTGAACTGAATCATCTCAAGCGTACTCACTATGGCTTAAATGTTAGTCTTGATTTAGGACAATTTATGCAACAGCATCGCTTGAAATGGGCAAACCTTTATTTAGGTTTGACTACAGTTTTAAAGACCAAAGAAGGTATGCAGTACTATGCAATGCAGCATAGTGGAAAAAGTGCAGATTTCCATAATAAACGTGACTGGTTACATCAGTTCTAAAAATAAAAAAGCGAGAAATTAATTCTCGCTTTTTTATAGCTGGATCAAAGCAGAGATCATTAATTGTCTCGTGCTTTATTCCAAGCTTCGACTGCATTACTTTTAGTACGCTTAATACTTTCACTTAGAGAATCTTTGTGTTTCAAAGAAATCTGACTAATATCACCCTTAAGCTCTTTGCTCACTTTCGTTAAATCTTCAATAAGTGCATTAATTTCTGCTTTCAAAGCATTTTTAAGGTCAGACAAGCCTTCTTGTGAAGTACTAAACTGAGCTTTAATCACATCCAGACGCTGTAGAATATCTTGTTTAATTTGAACAAATTGATTTTGAATGTTCTTATTTAATTCGTGAGTTTCAGCTTCAATTTTCTCTTGAGTCTCGCTTAAAACTTCTTTGACTTGCTCTTGAGTCTCAGTAATTGCCTCTTTTACCTGCGTTGTTGCTTCTGTAGCAACTTCTTTAACTTGCTCAGTTTTTTCGGCAACAGCTTCTTTTACCTGTGCAGTTTTAACACTTACTGTTTTTTTAGCCTTAGTTGTAGTAGCAGCTATGGTTTCTTTAACCTCATTAACCTCAGCTTTTACCGACTCAACGACTGCTTGAGCTTTTTCACTCACATCTTTTGAAACTTCATTATTGCTCATACTATTTCCTCATATTGTTTATTTTTTAACTAGCAATACAATAAATCTAGTTCCAAGAATTCCCCTTACAAATTGTTAGACAATTTATCAAAAGTATCTAATTCAGATAAGTGGATATTTTTTTGTAAAAAGCAAGCAATGAATTATATTTTTTAGCAGAAAAGAAATAGACTTTAGAGGGTTCCATGCGTATAATGCGCTGTTAAGTTACAAGCGGGCAGACCGATAGGGAGGGCATGTTTTATCCAAACATCGCCGATCTTTTTTGGGTCTACTCGCTTTTTTACAGCCGAAATTCAGGAGCTTTGGTTTGAGCATCCCCGCCATTTTAGCCCTCGCAGATGGAACGATCTTTAAAGGAACGTCAATCGGCGCACCGGGAAGTACGACTGGAGAAGTCGTTTTTAACACAGCCATGACAGGCTATCAAGAAATTTTGACTGACCCAAGTTATGCACAACAAATTGTGACATTAACTTACCCTCATATTGGCAACACTGGTTGCAACTCGGAAGACGTTGAATCTGGTCGTATCCATAAAGTATGGGCGAATGGTTTAATTATTCGTGACCTTCCACTACTACACAGTAATTTCCGTGCTGAGCAGTCATTGAGTGAATATTTGCAAGCACATAATGTTGTTGCTATCGCAGATATCGATACTCGTAAACTGACTCGTATTTTACGTCAGACTGGCGCCCAAAACGGATGTATCCTTGCTGGCGAAAATATTACAGAAGAAGAAGCAATTGCAAAAGCACGTGCTTTTGGTGGCTTAAACGGTTTAGACCTTGCAAAAGAATGTTGTGATCCAACAGGTTTTGAATGGTCTGAAGGTTCATGGACCTTAGGCAAAGGCTTCTCTCAACCTGAATTAAAATACCATGTAGTTGCATACGATTACGGTGTCAAAACCAACATCTTGCGTATGCTTGCAGACCGCGGTTGCAAACTAACCGTTGTTCCTGCAGAAACTCCGGCTGAAAAAGTATTGGCACTTAATCCGGATGGCGTATTCCTCTCAAATGGTCCTGGCGATCCAGCTGCTTGTGATTACGCGATCGAATCTGTAAAAACTATTGTTGAAACCACAACATTACCTGTATTTGGTATCTGCTTAGGTCACCAAATTCTGGCACTCGCTTCTGGCGCAAAAACTGTAAAAATGAACCATGGTCACCACGGTGCTAACCATCCTGTACAAAATCTTGAAGATGGTACAGTGATGATTACTTCACAGAACCATGGTTTTGCTGTAGATGCAGAAACTTTACCGGCTAACTTAAAAGCAACGCATAAATCATTGTTCGATGGCACCCTACAAGGTATCCACCGTACAGACAAACCAGCTTTCAGCTTCCAAGGTCATCCTGAAGCAAGCCCTGGTCCACATGATTGTGCACCTTTGTTCGATCATTTCATCGAACTTATCGAAGCATCTAAACAGTAATTACGGAGCGAATAATGCCTAAACGTACGGATATTAAAAGCATCTTAATTATTGGTGCTGGCCCGATTGTGATTGGACAAGCATGTGAGTTTGACTACTCAGGTGCTCAAGCGTGTAAAGCACTTCGTGAAGAAGGCTATCGTGTTATTTTGGTTAACTCTAATCCAGCAACCATCATGACAGATCCTTCAATGGCTGATGCAACTTATATTGAGCCGATTACTTGGCAAACTGTTGCACAGATTATTGAAAAAGAACGTCCAGATGCAGTATTGCCAACTATGGGTGGTCAAACTGCATTGAACTGTGCCCTCGCACTTGATGAGCACGGTGTTCTTGCTAAATATAATGTTGAATTAATTGGTGCAAGCAAAGAAGCGATTGAGAAAGCCGAAGATCGTAAACTCTTCGATATCGCTATGCGCAAAATTGGCTTGGAATGTCCAAAAGCTGCCATTGCTGAAACAATGGAAGAAGCTTTAACAATCCAGTCACGCTTTGGTTTTCCTGTAATTATTCGTCCATCATTTACAATGGGTGGTTCGGGCGGTGGTATTGCATATAACCGCGAAGAATTCCTTGAAATTTGTGAACGTGGGTTTGACCTCTCTCCTACTCACCAGTTATTGATCGATGAATCTTTAATTGGCTGGAAAGAGTACGAAATGGAAGTTGTTCGTGACAAAAACGACAACTGTATTATCGTATGTGCTATCGAAAACTTCGATCCAATGGGCGTTCACACTGGTGACTCAATTACCGTTGCTCCTGCTCAGACATTAACAGACAAAGAATATCAATTGATGCGTAATGCTTCGGTTGCAGTTCTTCGTGAAATTGGTGTTGAAACAGGTGGTTCTAACGTTCAATTCGGTATTAACCCGAAAGATGGACGTATGGTTGTCATTGAGATGAACCCTCGTGTATCTCGTTCATCTGCTCTTGCTTCTAAAGCAACAGGTTTCCCAATCGCAAAAATCGCAGCAAAACTTGCTGTTGGTTATACCCTTGATGAATTGAAAAATGACATCACTGGTGGCGTGACTCCTGCAAGCTTTGAACCATCGATTGACTATGTTGTAACGAAGATTCCTCGTTTTAACTTCGAGAAATTCCCACAAGCAGAACCTGTATTAACCACTCAGATGAAATCTGTTGGTGAAGTAATGGCTATTGGCCGTAACTTCCAGGAATCTGTACAAAAAGCATTACGTGGTCTTGAAGTTGGTGTAAGCGGTTTTGATGAAAAAATCGAAGCTGGTGCAACAAATGCAAAAGAAACCATTTTAAAAGAGCTTAAAGTTCCAGGCCCTGAGCGTATCTGGTATGTAGCAGATGCTTTCCGTCATGGCTTCTCTTTAGATGAAGTATTTGAAGCAACCAAAATTGACCGTTGGTTCCTCATTCAAATTCAAGACATCGTTAAAACTGAAGCTGAAGTAAAAGCTTTAGGTTTTGGTGACTTAAACGCTGACAATATCCGTGCTTTCAAACGCAAAGGTTTATCTGACCTGCGTATTGCTGACCTCATGGGTATTTCACAAAAGCAATTCCGTAAACAACGTTGGAATTTGGGTGTTTATCCAGTTTACAAACGTGTTGATACATGTGCTGCCGAGTTTGAATCTGGTACTGCATACATGTATTCAACTTACGATGAAGAGTGTGAAGCAAACCCATCAAATCGTGACAAGATCATGGTGATTGGTGGTGGTCCAAACCGTATTGGTCAAGGTATCGAATTTGACTACTGCTGTGTACACGCGGCGCTTGCGATGCGTGAAGATGGTTATGAAACAATCATGGTTAACTGTAACCCTGAAACTGTTTCTACCGACTATGACACATCTGACCGACTATACTTCGAACCTGTAACACTTGAAGATGTGCTTGAAATTGTACGTACAGAGAAGCCTAAAGGTGTAATCGTACAGTACGGTGGTCAAACTCCTCTTAAATTGGCACGTGCTTTAGAAGAAGCTGGTACACCAATTATTGGTACATCACCAGATGCAATTGACCGCGCAGAAGACCGTGAACGTTTCCAGCAAATGATCCAACGTTTACAGCTTCGTCAACCAAACAACAGCATTGTAAAATCTGCTGAAGAAGGTATCTCTGAAGCTGCGAAAGTAGGTTATCCGTTAGTTGTTCGCCCATCTTATGTATTAGGTGGTCGTGCAATGGAAATCGTATATAACGAAGAAGAACTTAAACGTTACCTTCGTGAAGCAGTTCAGGCATCTAACGAAGCGCCTGTCCTTCTTGACCGTTTCCTAGATGATGCAACTGAAGTTGATGTTGACTGTGTATCTGACGGTAAAGACGTTGTGATCGGCGGTATTATGCAGCACATCGAACAAGCTGGTATTCACTCAGGTGACTCAGCATGTTCAATTCCTCCTTATTCTTTATCAAAAGAAATTCAGGATGAAATGCGTCGTCAAACTGTTGCGATGGCAAAAGAACTTGGTGTGGTTGGTTTGATGAATGTTCAGTTCGCAGTTAAAGGCGATGATGTTTACATTCTTGAAGTTAACCCACGTGCTTCACGTACAGTTCCATTCGTATCGAAATGTATTGGTGATTCTTTAGCAAAAGTAGCTGCACGCTGTATGGCTGGTCAATCACTTGAATCTCAAGGATTTACTAAAGAAATCATTCCAACACACTTTGCTGTGAAAGAAGCTGTTTTCCCATTCGCTAAATTCCAAGGCGTAGATCCAATGCTTGGACCTGAGATGAAATCTACAGGTGAAGTAATGGGCGTAGGTAAAACATTTGGTGAAGCATTCTATAAAGCTGTTTTAGGCTCAAATGAACGCTTACCAGGTTTACCAACTGAAGGCGAAGTAAAACATGCTTTCTTATCAGTACGTGAATCTGACAAGAAATATATTGCAGATATCGCTAAGAAATTAGCTGCATATGGCTTCAAGCTTATTGCAACAGGTGGTACATACCAAGTGCTTAAAGAAGCAGGTTTAGAATGTGAATCTGTGAATAAAGTAACTGAAGGTCGTCCACATATTGTTGACCGCTTGAAAAATGGTGAAATACACCTTATTGTCAATACCACTGAAGGTAAACAGGCTCAATATGACTCTGCAATGATTCGTCGTGCTGCCCTACAAGGCAAAGTGTATTACACAACGACTATCAATGGTGCAGAAGCTGTTTGCCAAGCCTTTGCTGTGAAATTGCCAATGGATGTATACCGCTTGCAAGATTTAACTGTAGGTTAATTTGTTACCGATAAGTCCCGTCACCTTATCGGTGGCGGGATTTTTTCATTTTTTTAACTGTGTTTTCTCAAATTAAGAGGGACCAAAATGCAACGCTATCCAATGACCCCTGAAGGTAAAATTGCCTTAGAGAAAGAATTACAACATTTAAAATCTGTTGAACGCCCACGTATTATCCAGGCGATTGCTGAAGCACGTGAGCACGGTGATTTAAAGGAAAATGCTGAATATCATGCTGCTCGTGAACAGCAAGGTTTCTGTGAAGGCCGTATTCAGGATATCGAAGGTAAACTCGGTGCAGTTCAAGAAATTGATGTCAAAACACTTGAGCAAAATGGTCGTGTTGTATTTGGTGTGACTGTCACCATTGAAAACCTGGATACCGAAGAACGTAAGACTTATAAAATTGTAGGCGATGACGAAGCAGATTTTAAAATTAATAAAATTTCTGTGAACTCACCAATCGCACGTGGTCTTTTGAGTAAGAGTGAAGGCGATGAAGTAAAAATCGTGACTCCTCAAGGCGAAGTCGAATATGAAATCGTAAGTGTAGAATATCTGTAAGATAATACACAACTAACCCCTCTTTATGAGGGGTTTTTATTCAATACCATTGATATATTTTTGGGAAATCACAAATGGATACTTCTTTAATTAACACCCCAGTTCGTCATTGGTGTGAATTTGAGTTTATTTCCAAAACTGTTAAAAACCCAAATATCCATATTAAAGGTCATTATTCATATTATTCAGCCTATTGGGACCAAGGTTTTGAACGTTGTGTTGTACGTTATTTACATGACAAAGCCTCGACACCTGACAAACCGATTGACCAACTTTATATTGGTAATTTTGTTTGTTTTGGCGCTGAATGCGTAATTATGATGGGTGGTAACCAACTCCATAGACCAGACTGGATTTCGACTTTTCCTTTTGATACGCGTAGTTTTTTAGCAGCTGGTGACACAGTTATTGCTGATGGGTGTTGGATTGGCAGTCGCGCAATGATTATGCAAAGTGTCAAACTTGGTGAAGGTGCAGTCGTTGCAACTGGAGCTGTAGTAACTAAAGATGTTCCACCCTATGCAATTGTTGGTGGTGTACCAGCAAAAATTATTAAATACCGTTTTCCTCCCGAGCAAATAGAGGAACTGCTTGCTTTAAAACTGTATGATTTAGATGAAAAGCAGATTCTGAAAATACGTGAATATTTGCAAACTGATGATATAGATGCTTTATCTACACATATAGAAAATTTGCGAAATCTATAAAAGTTTATCTAGAAAAATTTATTGTTATAAAGTCACAAATGATTACGTGCTTGAATTTAAATCGTCAAAAAATAAGTATAAAGTATTGAATAAATAAGCATCATTACAATAAGGAAAACACTCATGTTATATCAACATATTCTTGTACCAATTGACGGTTCTGAAACTTCTATGATTGCCATGAAAGAGGCGATTAAACTGGGAAAAGCGCTTAACAGCAAAATTACGGTTGTACAAGTTATGGCACTTGACCCGTTTATTGCAGATGTCTATGTAAAAACTGGTCAAACTAATGAGTTGATTGAACGCACAAGAACCTATTTACTCGACATTTTAGAACAAGCAAAACAAAAATTTGCCGAAGAAGGTATTACTGTTGAAACTAAACTGCTTGAAGGTTTTGTAGTGCATGAAGAAATTATTCAGGCTGCTCAAGACTTAAATGTTGATCTCATTGTGATGGGTTCACATGGTCGTACTGGTGTCCGAAAACTGGTGCTGGGTAGCGTTGCACAAAAAGTCTTAGGCGAAAGTCATATTCCTGTTTTGATTGTTCGATAACTTCCATATTGCCTATCTTGTTGTTCTTAATAATTTAGGCAATTATTTTTGAATAAATAGCCTTTTCAGTGCCTTTAAGGCTGCCAAGCAAATTGCTTTAAGTTAACTTTGCCATTTAACAAATAGACTCCTTCAGCTTCGAGCTTTAACTGTTGAACATTTTCACCCTTTTCATTAAATTTACTTAGGCTAATTTTGCCTTGAGAATTAATAACCCTATACCAAGGGACTTGGTGATCTGCTTCAAGATGCTTAAGGACATAACCAACTAATCTCGCATGTTTAGGTAATCCTGCCATACGAGCCACTTGCCCATAAGTTGCAACTTTTCCGTAAGGAATCAAAGCAATGACTTCTAAAATCTGCCGATGTAGTTCATACTGAGTTGTCAAAATGGACTCCATAAAAATTGACATTATTCATATCATATAAAAAAATTTGACTAAAATTAAATGTAATCCAAGGTAGGTTTGAGGGACATTTGCATGAAAAAAGCCATACTGGTAGTGACTGGGACTTTACTATGTGTTTCTTGTACTACTCGCCCCCCTATTCTTCCTTCAAGAGAAGTGCCTAAAGTATCTATAGATGGCCGCCCTATTGTTCCAGTCACTTTCGTTTTTACCACTAATTCTCCGGAAGCTGTAAAGTTTGATAATTATCAACAAATGCGGAAAGAAATTAAAATATTAAATAAATATTATGTAGATGATAAAAACAATAAAATCTTTAAGTTCAAATTAAACCGTTATATCCCTTACGAAGAGTTTTCAAAATTACATTGTGATTTAAAGCAGCAAATTAATCAGCCCTATCCTATTTCCCTCGAAACGATTCCGGCAAGCATAAAGACCTGTTTTCCAAAACGCACAGCAAGTAAAGAAGTCATTATTTTTATTTACGATGCGTACTCACCTAAATGGAAATTTGAAGACGTTACCAGCAGAGCTTTTCGCAACAATGGTGAACCCTTTGTTTTGTTAGACTGGAATCGTTTAAATTATAATATTCAGGCAGGAAGCATCCATGAAATGGGGCATGTATTTGGTCTAAAACATGTTTGCGCACCGAATGCTACAAAACGGACTCCAACGAATATTATGGCAAGTGCTGAATGTAAACGCGGTAGTGGTGGATTAAGGAATTTAGGCTTTACACCTGTACAACTTCAAACAATTTTATCGAATTATCAAAGTTATCCTTAAAATATTTTAAAAACCAAGCTCCACATAAAAACCTAATTTATCTTGAGCCAAACTATAATTTTCATGGGCAAGTAATGAAGTCATATAACTGCTGACCTTTGAAAAATCTTCCTCATTGACTGGATACGGCTGCCAAAATGTTTTTAAATTATTGGTATAGATCGGATATAAACGCAGTCGATCTTTTGACAAATCTAGCCGTGCTATACACCCATACGGCAAAGCATTGTGCTCTTCATATTCACCATTACTATTAAAAACTGCATTGCCAATACCAAATACTACAGGCTTTTGATGAATGGATTGAATAGGCTGAACAGTGTGCGCGCCATGACCAATCACAAGGTCGGCCCCAGCTTGGGTTAAAATATTGGCGAGTTTACTTTGTTCTTTTGTAATAGGTTTAAAATCAATACCCCAATGACAAATAACGATGACTTTATGGTGAGAATGAGCCAACTTATAACGGCTTATTTGTTCAATTAAAACTCCATTTAGACAAGCCACTCCACTCTTGTACGCTAAAGCATAAAAATCATAATCTAAATAGGCTGTATCTCTGTGCCAATAGCCATTAAAAATAGCGTAATGCTTGTTATTAAATACGATTTCAAAGTAGCTATGAGCATCTTTTTGGTTTAATCCTGCACCGATATAAGAAATTTTGGCCTGATCAAGTTGTTGTAATGTATAAGTTATTCCACTATTGCCATGATCTTTTAGATGGTTATTGGCCAACACAACATGGTTAAGGTGAATATTCTTAAATTCTGCTAATGTTTTTTCAGCCTCAGCTTTAAGAATAAACGGCTTTTTATGTGTTAATGGTGATTGATCTTCTAAAGAAAATACTGCTTCAAAGTTAGCGATATTTAAGTCATTTTCACCTAAAAAAGCTTTTATTTTTTCAAATGAATAGCTGTATCCATATTGTTGTAGGGCATCTTTTTGCCCCTTAGACTTGCGCTTTTCTGTATAGATCTCCCCAAAATAAGTATCTCCCAAAATGTTGATCATGCCACTTTGAGTAGAGCAAACTTTAGGTTTTACGTTCTGCTCTTGAAAGCAGTGATAGTAAGGAACCAAATGTTCAATTCGATGAATATCATCTAAAAATGAAAAGAAACCGACGGTCTGGTTTTCTTCAAAAAACGTGAGATAAATTTTTCTAAACGAATTAGATAGGTATAAGACCGTTACGACTGATTGAGCCATTAATGGCGTCTGAGGATGATAAGCCTTCCCTTTAAAATCTAGCTCCTTTACAAAGAACAGATTTCTGATTTCAACTGGATAGGTATAAATATTTTTGACTAAAAAAAACAAATGTTTTAGCTGATTTCGTATACCTTCTTTTTTAAAATTTAAGTGATAGATATCAGCTCTTTCGGACAAAATTAAATGTGTTTTTTCACTTGTACCGCAAAGCATATTGCTTAAAGCATTTTTTACATCTGCCGCCTGCGTAAAAATTAAAAACTGTAATAGCTCAGTAAAGGTGTAATGTTCAGAAGGCTTTAAGCCTAAATTGTGCTGACCTACTTGTTCAGATAGGTGCTCAGGCACGACATAGACATCTTGAGCCTGTATTTTGTTTTGCTGAAATTGCTCTAATGCATAGTCGATGAGTAAGAGCGTTGAAATATCATCATCAAATTCGAATTGCCATAAAGTTTCATCAAAACTTGTAGTATCGACATGTGCTAATAATTTGATCTCAACGGGTTGATATTTCATGGTTCATCACCCTTGTAATCTTTTACATAGGCGATATAACCCGACAAGTTATGTTCTTGGTCATCAATCCGTACTCGAAAACGGTCATGTCGAATATAAAATGCATGTAAAATTTTATCTGGCCGTGCCATATACATGGCCATTTCCGGATAAAAAAATCCTGTAGTTTGAAAATCTGCTCTAAACTCAATTAGCTTTTGAAGCTCAGACATATAAGCCTGTTCAAAAAGTGTTGTACGCCCCTGCTCTTTTAAACGGCCCACCATTTTATAAGCAGCCATTAACATCTCTAACAAAGTTGCATATGTTGTTTTTCGATTTTTAATAAAAATAAAATGTTTTAAATAATTATTTAAACCAAAAATAAAATATTTTTCTTCAGGACATATTTTAGTGAGTTCATTGGTACAATAACTTAACCAATGATCATGATATTTTTCATATCTTTTTTCAATAAAACATTCAAACATTAACTTAACTGTTTCTAATAATCTAGAATCTTGGTTAACTTGGTATAAACGTAATAAAGCTAAAGCAGCTTCTCCATCATAATAAATAATCCTGAATTTTTCTTTTAAATCATAATCTGGATAATTTAATACATGAGTCGTTGATCCATTTGAATCTACTAGCTTTAAAATACCATTTGCGAGTTTCTCTGCATATTTTTGATAATCAGTTTTTTGAGTAATTTCTTGATATTTTGTTAACATTAAAATAGCTGCCGCATTGGCACCCAGTTTAATTTCCAACTCCCCTTCTTTACCATCAATCATAAAAGCAGTTGATGAATCTTTTTCTTTATAAAAGTTGGTCAGTGCGTAGTGAATCGCGGCATGAATTTTAGACCAATATTCAGGCTTATTTTGCACCTCAAATGTTTCTAGTAAGGCATACACCGAGGTACAGTGACGTACCGTATTGTAGTTACGAATGTCTCGATCATAGGCAGAAAAATAACCATAAATAAATTTGCCATTTTCTTGAATCTGGCTATGCAGGAATGCCGAATTTTGTTCTATTAACTGCTGAAAATGCTGTTTCTTATTGTTTGAAATGCCTCTAATACCATTTACATCATAGCGACTCGCTAAATTAATAAATTGCCCATTTTCATAAAATGCTCCGTAGGTATCAAAAGTCCAAATTTCTTGTAGCTCTTGTAGTTTAATCTGTGGTTTTGTAGCGTTATATTTTTGCTTAATTGCATAATTCAGATTGGTTTCATCAAAGAAGTTCGGCTTGTCGTAGCTCAAGCCTCGAATAATTGCTTTTCCATAAATCTCCTGTTCAAGAAAAGCCACTGAACAGTGTTCATCAAAGCCAATGCCTTTACGGTAATGGTTGTTGTGAAATTGATGGTGGACCTGTTGTTCTACTTCTTTCCACACCTGTTGCATTAAATTATATGCGATATCGATTTTTATATAATCAGCAAGAAGTTGCTGTGTAAACTGGTCATTAATAAAATCTAATAATTGTTTTTTAGCCTGCTCTAAATTTGTCTTCTCACTGTGCCATACGCTACATCTTTGGTCTTTAGGGCCATAAGATAAAAATAAAATAATATCCTGTTTAAGACTCGGAACATGCTGAACAACTTGTTCTAACCAAAGGTTCATTTGTCTTTGGAAGTTTAAAAATGCAGTCACTCGAATTCAGTCCCTGATTGTTTGTTGTTATATAAAATTTTGAATACATCATAGCATGAACACGCTAAAAGCTAAGTTAACGTATTGTTTAAACATAAAAAAGAGAACCCTAGGGTTCTCTTTTTTATTCAGTTAATTATCTATTAATAGATAATTTGACCATTAGCAAGTAACTCTGCCTCACTAGTAGTAACACCTTGTAAAACCAACAAATTCGTAAAGTTATTTGAAGGTAAAATCACTCCAGTTAAACCATCACGGTCAATCTGAATTGTTGTATTACCACCACTTACAGTGACATTTAGATATTGTCCAATAGTAAGATCTGTTTGGGCTCCATCTAATAATGCTCTGATATCAATCAGATCAGCTTGCTGATCTGTAGCAACATTACCTACATGGAAGTTAGTCCAAGTATCTACACCATTACCACCAGTGGTTGCACCATTGCTAGCTGTTGCAGCACTTCCATTCAACACGTGGTAGATCAATGTATCTGAACCAAAACCAATCGTGCCAGTATCCGTATTGAACGTGTCATTCGCTGCTGTACTAACTACATGAGTATTGTAATCAGAAGTAGTCAGGTTAACCGTCAATGATGATAAAGACTCGTCGCCATTCGCTGCCACTAACTTATAGTTAATAGTATCGGTTGGGTTAGCCAATGTTAATGATGAAGTATTGGCACGGTAATCATAGTCACCATTCGAATTGATCACAAATGTACCATTCGCAGTAGTGATAGATTGTCCGGTAGCCTCAACATACACACCAGGACTTGTTTCAACATAGAGCTTAACGCCATCAGCAGTAAAGGTACCAGTGTCTGCAACCCCACCTATCGTGTCGCCGTCTACAATGTTTCCATGAATCCAATCAGATGAGTAATTGTTCAAGTGCGTTGTTGTAGTCGTTACTTGGGTATCCAACGTTGTTGTACCAAGTGTTATCGCTGTCAACGTATATTCAACACGGTATGTACCTGCTCCTAAGTGCAGAACAGCATCTTGGAAAGCTACAGTTCCGAGACTAATACCACCCACACTCGCAAGCGCAGTCGCCGAACCAGTATAAGTAGTATCAACCCATACTCCACCAACGAATTGCTGAACAACATAGCTCACTGTTGGTAAAGCACTTAACAATGGCTGGTTAGCATAAGTTGCTGCTACTTGCACATCGACTAAGTCTCCTGCCGCAACTGTGAAGCTATTAGAAACTACAGAAGTAGAACCAATCAAGTTAATTGATATGTTCGGACTCGCAACATCAACAGGTGTATCAGTTGAGTTACTAAAATCAACCGTTGCAACAGCTTGGTCTGCATTGGCAACGATTTGAGTCGTACCATCCGTTCCAGGACTAGCAGTATTCCAAGTAATGCTGACATCAGGTGATCCAATCTGTATGTGCAATACCGCTGTACTCGTTCCACCTGATACAGGATCAGTAATGGTGTAAGTGAAGCTATCTACTTTACCAATGTTTGCAGCATTAGCAGTTGGTGTGTAGCTATATGAACCATTTGCAGAGATAGTAAGTGTTCCGTAAGCTCCAATTACTGCTGTTGAAGAGCCAATAGATGTTGGTATTGCACCTACTTGCTCACCCACAACAGTAGACACTACTGTTGTTCCAGTAATTGTATCTGGCACATATGAAGGACCATAAATAGTCGAATCATCATCTGTGAGCACATTTCCACTCACTGTTGCTGCACTATATGTAGGTACTACTGTGTGATTATAATCATCGCGAACCACACTCATGGTGCCTAACAATCCTACACCAACACCGGTATAGACCATAAACGCTCTATAAGAACCACTTGCTAAGTCTGTGATAGTCGCACCGAATCCATTACCACCTAGTATTCCGATGTTAATTAATCCAGTACTAGCATCACCTGCAACATTCTGCCACGAACCATCTGGTGCTTGTTTCTGTAAGACTACTTTATAGTCGTTAAGTAAAGACAGACTTAGTAAAGCTCCATAGCTGATCGTTACATCAGAAGTATGTCCAGTCGTAATATTGAAACTTACGCTCGGGGTACCTAGAAGCGATACGTTGAGATTTTCAGTTACACCTATCAATGCTAGATAGGTTGCAGAACCAGCATTAATACCCGTTGTAGTTAATGGAACAATATCAATTGCCACACTATCTACATTGTCATGTGCAGTAATTGTTGGCACAAGAACAAGACCAGCAAGGTTAGCGCCAGTACCCAGGTTACCTGCAAGGTCAGTATAGGTATTATTTGCAACACTCAAGCTCGGTGCTGTTGCACTGCCATCTTGGGTGAAGGTCGCTGTCCAGGTCACACCACCATCTGCTGTGGTTAAGCCAGTAAGCGTACCGCCTGCCAAAGTCACATCTGTTGCATCAAAGCCAGTCACTGCTTCACTGAAGGTGAAGGTTACTGTGGTGCTTTCACCTACAGACAGGTTAAGGTCAGTTGCACTGATCGCAAGCGTCGGTGCCACAATATCTGCCACTAAACCAGCCAATGCCGCACCAGTACCCAGATTACCTGCAAGGTCAGTATAGGTGTTATTCGCCACACTGATGCTTGGTGCTGTTGCACTGCCATCTTGGGTGAAGGTCGCTGTCCAGGTCAAACCGCCATCTGCTGTGCTCAAGCCAGCTAAAGTACCGCCTGCCAAGGTCACATCTGTTGCATCAAAGCCAGTCACTGCTTCACTGAAGGTGAAGGTTACTGTGGTGCTTTCACCGAGACCAAGATTCAGGTCAGTTGCACTGATCGCAAGCGTCGGTGCCACTACATCTGAAGTCAGGCCAGCCAAGCTTGCGCCTGTACCTAAGTTACCTGCAAGGTCAGTATAGGTGTTATCCGCCACACTGATGCTCGGTGCTGTTGCACTGCCATCTTGGGTGAAGGTCGCTGTCCAGGTCAAACCGCCATCTGCTGTGCTCAAGCCAGCTAAAGTACCGCCTGCCAAGGTCACATCTGTTGCATCAAAGCCAGTCACTGCTTCACTGAAGGTGAAGGTTACTGTGGTGCTTTCACCAAGACCAAGATTCAGGTCAGTTGCACTGATCGCAAGCGTCGGTGCCACTACATCTGAAGTCAGGCCAGCCAAGCTTGCGCCTGTACCTAAGTTACCTGCAAGGTCAGTATAGGTGTTATCCGCCACACTGATGCTCGGTGCTGTTGCACTGCCATCTTGGGTGAAGGTCGCTGTCCAGGTCAAACCGCCATCTGCTGT
>NZ_JABFFO010000019.1:0-675 GCF_016124155.1 Acinetobacter sp. AC1-2 | reverse complement strand
GGGTGAAGGTCGCTGTCCAGGTCAAACCGCCATCTGCTGTGCTCAAGCCAGCTAAAGTACCGCCTGCCAAGGTCACATCTGTTGCATCAAAGCCAGTTACTGCTTCACTGAAGGTGAAGGTTACTGTCGTGCTTTCACCAAGACCAAGATTCAGGTCAGTTGCACTGATCGCAAGCGTCGGTGCCACTACATCTGAAGTCAGGCCAGCCAAGCTTGCGCCTGTACCTAAGTTACCTGCAAGGTCAGTATAGGTGTTATCCGCCACACTGATGCTCGGTGCTGTTGCACTGCCATCTTGGGTGAAGGTCGCTGTCCAGGTCAAACCGCCATCTGCTGTGCTCAAGCCAGCTAAAGTACCGCCTGCCAAGGTCACATCTGTTGCATCAAAGCCAGTTACTGCTTCACTGAAGGTGAAGGTTACTGTCGTGCTTTCACCAAGACCAAGATTCAGGTCAGTTGCACTGATCGCAAGCGTCGGTGCCACTACATCTGAAGTCAGGCCAGCCAAGCTTGCGCCTGTACCTAAGTTACCTGCAAGGTCAGTATAAGTGTTATCCGCCACACTGATGCTCGGTGCTGTTGCACTGCCATCTTGGGTGAAGGTCGCTGTCCAGGTCAAACCGCCATCTGCTGTGCTCAAGCCAGCTAAAGTACCGCCTGCCAAGGTCACATCTG
>NZ_JABFFO010000018.1:0-697 GCF_016124155.1 Acinetobacter sp. AC1-2 | reverse complement strand
GGTGCTGTTGCACTGCCATCTTGGGTGAAGGTCGCTGTCCAGGTCAAACCGCCATCTGCTGTGCTCAAGCCAGCTAAAGTACCGCCTGCCAAGGTCACATCTGTTGCATCAAAGCCAGTCACTGCTTCACTGAAGGTGAAGGTTACTGTGGTGCTTTCACCGAGACCAAGATTCAGGTCAGTTGCACTGATCGCAAGCGTCGGTGCCACTACATCTGAAGTCAGGCCAGCCAAGCTTGCGCCTGTACCTAAGTTACCTGCAAGGTCAGTATAGGTGTTATCCGCCACACTGATGCTCGGTGCTGTTGCACTGCCATCTTGGGTGAAGGTCGCTGTCCAGGTCAAACCGCCATCTGCTGTGCTCAAGCCAGCTAAAGTACCGCCTGCCAAGGTCACATCTGTTGTATCAAAGCCAGTCACTGCTTCACTGAAGGTGAAGGTTACTGTGGTGCTTTCACCGAGACCAAGATTCAGGTCAGTTGCACTGATCGCAAGCGTCGGTGCCACTACATCTGAAGTCAGGCCAGCCAAGCTTGCGCCTGTACCTAAGTTACCTGCAAGGTCAGTATAGGTGTTATCCGCCACACTGATGCTCGGTGCTGTTGCACTGCCATCTTGGGTGAAGGTCGCTGTCCAGGTCAAACCGCCATCTGCTGTGCTCAAGCCAGCTAAAGTACCGCCTGCCAAGGTCACATCTG
>NZ_JABFFO010000017.1:0-697 GCF_016124155.1 Acinetobacter sp. AC1-2 | reverse complement strand
CAGATGTGACCTTGGCAGGCGGTACTTTAGCTGGCTTGAGCACAGCAGATGGCGGTTTGACCTGGACAGCGACCTTCACCCAAGATGGCAGTGCAACAGCACCGAGCATCAGTGTGGCGGATAACACCTATACTGACCTTGCAGATAACTTAGGTACAGGCGCAAGCTTGGCTGGCCTGACTTCAGATGTAGTGGCACCAACGCTTGCGATCAGTGCAACTGACCTGAATCTTGCTCTTGGTGAAAGCACCACAGTAACCTTCACCTTCAGTGAAGCAGTGACTGGCTTTGATGCAACAGATGTGACCTTGGCAGGCGGTACTTTAGCTGGCTTGAGTACAGCAGATGGCGGTTTGACCTGGACAGCGACCTTCACCCAAGATGGCAGTGCAACAGCACCGAGCATCAGTGTGGCGGATAACACCTATACTGACCTTGCAGGTAACTTAGGTACAGGCGCAAGCTTGGCTGGCCTGACTTCAGATGTAGTGGCACCGACGCTTGCGATCAGTGCAACTGACCTGAATCTTGGTCTCGGTGAAAGCACCACAGTAACCTTCACCTTCAGTGAAGCAGTGACTGGCTTTGATGCAACAGATGTGACCTTGGCAGGCGGTACTTTAGCTGGCTTGAGCACAGCAGATGGCGGTTTGACCTGGACAGCGACCTTCACCCAAGATGGCAGTGCAACAGCACC
>NZ_JABFFO010000016.1:0-794 GCF_016124155.1 Acinetobacter sp. AC1-2 | reverse complement strand
CCTATACCAGGGTTACCCAAGGTATCAGTGTAGCTACCATCAGCCACTGCAATGCTTGGTGCTGTGCCTGTGCCATCTGGCGTAAACACTGCTGTCCAGGTGATGTTGTCCGTTGTCGTCAAGCCAGTCAATGTACCGCCAACCACGGTGATGTCGCCTGCCGCAAAGCCTGCCACCGCTTCACTGAACGTGAAGCTAATGTTGGCATCTTCGCCTGCTGCAAGAGCAAGGTCATCTGTGGTAATCGCAAGGGTTGGTGCTGTTGCATCAACAGTTACTGTACCAGTCACTGGAGTTGATACGTTACCTGCCACATCTGTTGCAGTCACGCTCACTGTGTGCGGACCGTCTGCCAGTGTTGGCAATGTATTGTCTGCAAGCGTCCAGGTACCGTCACCATTGTTGGTCGCTGGGTAATCCACACCATCAACCGTCACCACCACAGTCGCAGCAGGATCATCGATCGTACCGGTCAACGCAGGGGTTGTGTCATTGGTAGAGGCATCTGTGAAGCCCACTACCGGTGCAATCAAGTCAACGATGAAGCCGTCTGTACCATCAAGTACATCGCCTATACCAGGGTTACCCAAGGTATCAGTGTAGCTACCATCAGCCACTGCAATGCTTGGTGCTGTGCCTGTGCCATCTGGCGTAAACACTGCTGTCCAGGTGATGTTGTCCGTTGTCGTCAAGCCAGTCAATGTACCGCCAACCACGGTGATGTCGCCTGCCGCAAAGCCTGCCACCGCTTCACTGAACGTGAAGCTAATGTTGGCATCTTCGCCTGCTGCAAG
>NZ_JABFFO010000015.1:0-1055 GCF_016124155.1 Acinetobacter sp. AC1-2 | reverse complement strand
AAGTTTGAACGTAATAAGCCACACGTAAACGTGGGCACAATCGGTCACGTTGACCATGGTAAAACAACTTTAACTGCTGCGATTGCAACTATTTGTGCAAAAACTTACGGCGGTGAAGCGAAAGATTACTCACAAATCGACTCAGCACCTGAAGAAAAAGCACGTGGTATTACAATTAATACTTCACACGTAGAATACGATTCTCCAATCCGTCACTACGCTCACGTAGACTGCCCGGGCCACGCCGATTATGTTAAAAACATGATTACTGGTGCTGCTCAGATGGACGGCGCGATCCTTGTATGTGCTGCGACTGATGGTCCAATGCCACAAACTCGTGAACACATCCTTCTTTCTCGTCAGGTTGGTGTACCTTACATCATCGTATTCTTGAACAAGTGTGACCTTGTTGATGATGAAGAATTACTTGAATTAGTAGAAATGGAAGTTCGTGAACTTCTTTCTACTTATGACTTCCCAGGTGATGACACTCCAGTTATCCGTGGTTCTGCGCTTAAAGCGTTGGAAGGCGATGCTGGTCAATATGGTGAGCCTTCAGTTCTTGCTCTTGTTGAAGCGCTTGACTCTTACATTCCAGAACCAGAACGTGCTATCGACAAAGCATTCTTAATGCCAATCGAAGACGTATTCTCTATCTCTGGTCGTGGTACAGTAGTAACTGGTCGTGTAGAAGCTGGTATCGTGAAAGTAGGCGAATCAGTTGAAATCGTTGGTATCCGTGATACTCAAACAACTACAGTTACTGGCGTAGAAATGTTCCGTAAATTGCTTGACGAAGGTCGTGCAGGCGAGAACTGTGGTGTTCTTCTACGTGGTACTAAGCGTGAAGACGTACAACGTGGTCAAGTACTTGCTAAACCAGGTACAATCAAGCCGCACACTAAATTCGATGCAGAAGTATACGTACTTTCTAAAGAAGAAGGTGGTCGTCATACTCCATTCCTTAACGGCTACCGTCCACAGTTCTACTTCCGTACAACTGACGTAACTGGCGCAATCCAATTACAAGACGGCGTTGAAATGGTTATGCCAGG
>NZ_JABFFO010000014.1:0-1995 GCF_016124155.1 Acinetobacter sp. AC1-2 | reverse complement strand
TCACTGGGTCAGTGGCATTGATTGGATCAAGTACTGGTGCATTTGGTGCAGTGGTATCTACTGTTACCACAGCGGTGTCTGTACCGACATTACCTGCTGCATCTGTTGCAGTCACAGTAATCGTGTGCGGACCATCAGTTAATACAGGCAAGGTATTGTCTGCAAGACTCCAGGTGCCATCACCATTGTTTACTGCCGGGTAGTCAGTGCCATCTACATTCACCACCACTGTTGCAGTCGGATCATTGACTGTACCGGTGAGTGCAGGTGTGCTGTCATTGGTTAACACATCATCAAGCGCGACCACTGGTGGCGTGATGTCCGCAGACACCACCCCTGAACCTGGCAATGAAGTATTGCCTGCAGGGTCAGTCGCTGTTGCTGTTACGGTTTGACCGTCAGTCAAGTCACCTGGGTTTGGTACTGACCAGCTACCATCTGTACCTGCAACTACAGTTGCAGTCGTACCGTCCGGGAAGTTTACAGTCACTGTTGAACCAGGTTCTGCTGTACCGCTCACTGGGTCAGTGGCATTGATCGGATCAAGTACTGGTGCATTTGGTGCAACCGTATCAATCGTCACCACAGCGGTGTCTGTACCGACATTACCTGCTGCATCTGTTGCAGTCACGGTAATGGTGTGTGGACCATCAGTCAGTACAGGCAAGGTATTGTCTGCAAGCGTCCAGGTGCCATCACCATTGTTTACTGCCGGGTAGTCAGTGCCATCCACATTCACCACCACCGTCGCAGTCGGATCATTGACTGTACCGGTAAGTGCAGGTGTGCTGTCATTGGTTAACACATCATCAAGCGCAACCACTGGTGGCGTGATGTCCGCAGACACCACCCCTGAACCTGGCAATGAAGTATTGCCTGCAGGGTCAGTCGCTGTTGCTGTTACGGTTTGACCGTCAGTCAAGTCACCTGGGTTTGGTACTGACCAGCTACCATCTGTACCTGCAACTACAGTTGCAGTCGTACCGTCCGGGAAGTTTACTGTCACTGTTGAACCAGGTTCTGCTGTACCGCTCACTGGGTCAGTGGCATTGATCGGATCAAGTACCGGTGCATTTGGTGCAACCGTATCAATCGTCACCACAGCGGTGTCTGTACCGACATTACCTGCTGCATCTGTTGCAGTCACAGTAATGGTGTGTGGACCATCAGTCAGTACAGGCAAGCTATTGTCTGCAAGCGTCCAGGTGCCATCACCATTGTTTACTGCCGGGTAGTCAGTGCCATCTACATTCACCACCACTGTCGCAGTCGGATCATTGACTGTACCGGTGAGTGCAGGTGTGCTGTCATTGGTGAGTACATCATCAAGCGCGACCACTGGTGGCGTGATGTCCGCAGACACCGTACCTGTGCCTGGCAATGAAGTATTGCCTGCAGGGTCAGTCGCTGTTGCTGTTACGGTTTGACCGTCAGTCAAGTCACCTGGGTTTGGTACTGACCAGCTACCATCTGTACCTGCAACTACAGTTGCAGTCGTGCCATCAGGGAAGCTGACTGTCACTGTTGAACCAGGTTCTGCTGTACCGCTCACTGGGTCAGTGGCATTGATCGGATCAAGTACCGGTGCATTTGGTGCAACCGTATCAATCGTCACCACAGCGGTGTCTGTACCGACATTACCTGCTGCATCTGTTGCAGTCACAGTAATGGTGTGTGGACCATCAGTTAATACAGGCAAGCTATTGTCTGCAAGCCTCCAGGTACCGTCGCCATTGTTTACTGCCGGGTAGTCAGTGCCATCCACATTCACCACCACCGTCGCAGTCGGATCATTGACTGTACCGGTGAGTGCAGGTGTGCTGTCATTGGTGAGTACATCATCAAGCGCGACCACTGGTGGCGTGATATCCGCAGACACCGTACCTGTGCCTGGCAATGAGGTATTGCCTGCAGGGTCAGTCGCTGTTGCTGTTACGGTTTGACCGTCAGTCAAGTCACCTGGGTTTGGTACTGACCAGCTACCATCTGTACCTG
>NZ_JABFFO010000013.1:0-5553 GCF_016124155.1 Acinetobacter sp. AC1-2 | reverse complement strand
GAATAATGAGCTGGCGATGACTTACTCTCACATGGGAAACCCCACACTACCATCAGCGCTAAGAGGTTTCACTTCTGAGTTCGGGAAGGGATCAGGTGGTTCACTCTTGCTATGGTCGCCAGCACAACTGGTATGGATACTTACATTGGTCTTATTGGTTGCCGATGCGTTTTCCAAATCTTTACAGATGGGCTGATTGAGTCTTACTTTATTTTGTTCATTTTAGCTAAGCGTATAACTAAATCAAGTTGCTTTGCATATTAATGAATCGATTGATGCTTTATATACAACTGCTTGGGTGTTGTATAGTCAAGCCTCACGAGCAATTAGTATTGGTCAGCTTCACATATCACTATGCTTCCACATCCAACCTATCAACGTCCTAGTCTCGAACGGCTCTTTAGAGGACATAAAGTCCTAGGGAAATCTTATCTTGAGGTAGGCTTCCCGCTTAGATGCTTTCAGCGGTTATCCCTTCCGAACATAGCTACCCGGCGATGCGACTGGCGTCACAACCGGTACACCAGAGGTTCGTCCACTCTGGTCCTCTCGTACTAGGAGCAGATCCTCTCAAATTTCCAGCGCCCACGGTAGATAGGGACCGAACTGTCTCACGACGTTCTAAACCCAGCTCGCGTACCTCTTTAAATGGCGAACAGCCATACCCTTGGGACCTGCTTCAGCCCCAGGATGAGATGAGCCGACATCGAGGTGCCAAACACCGCCGTCGATATGAACTCTTGGGCGGTATCAGCCTGTTATCCCCAGAGTACCTTTTATCCGTTGAGCGATGGCCCTTCCATACAGAACCACCGGATCACTAAGACCTACTTTCGTACCTGCTCGACTTGTGGGTCTCGCAGTTAAGCGCGCTTTTGCCTTTATACTCTACGCGTGATTTCCGACCACGCTGAGCGCACCTTCGTACTCCTCCGTTACTCTTTAGGAGGAGACCGCCCCAGTCAAACTACCCACCAGACATGGTCCTCGCCCCGGATTACGGGGCAGAGTTAGAACCTCAACATTACCAGGGTGGTATTTCAAGGACGGCTCCATTGGAACTAGCGTTCCAACTTCAAAGCCTCCCACCTATCCTACACAAGTAAGGTCAAAGTTCAATGTCAAGCTGCAGTAAAGGTTCACGGGGTCTTTCCGTCTAGCCGCGGGTACACTGCATCTTCACAGCGATTTCGATTTCACTGAGCCTCTGCTGGAGACAGCGCCGCCATCATTATGCCATTCGTGCAGGTCGGAACTTACCCGACAAGGAATTTCGCTACCTTAGGACCGTTATAGTTACGGCCGCCGTTTACTGGGGCTTCGATCAAGAGCTTCGCTTACGCTAACCCCATCAATTAACCTTCCAGCACCGGGCAGGCATCACACCCTATACGTCCACTTTCGTGTTTGCAGAGTGCTATGTTTTTAATAAACAGTTGCAGCGGCCTGGTTTCTGTGGCTGTCATCAGCTCAGGAAGCAAGTTCCATCACCAACAACAGCGTACCTTCTCCCGAAGTTACGGTACCATTTTGCCTAGTTCCTTCAGCAGAGTTCTCTCAAGCGCCTTGGTCTACTCGACCTGACCACCTGTGTCGGTTTAGGGTACGATTCCTGTGTAACTGAAGCTTAGAGACTTTTCCTGGAAGCATGGTATCAGCCACTTCGCTGTACAAGTACAGCTTGCTATCAGATCTCAGCATAGAGCACCCCGGATTTGCCTAAGATGCATGCCTACTTCCTTTCACCTGGACAACCAACGCCAGGCTGACTTAACCTTCTCCGTCCTCTCATCGCATTACACAGAAGTATTGGAATATTAACCAATTTCCCATCGACTACGCCTTTCGGCCTCGCCTTAGGGGTCGACTCACCCAGCCCCGATTAACGTTGGACTGGAACCCTTGGTCTTTCGGCGAACGGGTTTTTCACCCGTTTTGTCGTTACTCACGTCAGCATTCGCACTTCTGATACCTCCAGCATACTTCTCAATACACCTTCATCGGCTTACAGAACGCTCCCCTACCACTTGACTTAAAAGTCAAATCCGCAGCTTCGGCACATAGTTTTAGCCCCGTTACATCTTCCGCGCAGGCCGACTCGACTAGTGAGCTATTACGCTTTCTTTAAAGGGTGGCTGCTTCTAAGCCAACCTCCTAGCTGTCTATGCCTTCCCACATCGTTTCCCACTTAACTATGATTTTGGGGCCTTAGCTGGCGGTCTGGATTGTTTTCCTCTTGACTACGGACGTTAGCACCCGCAGTCTGTCTCCCGGATAGTACTCATAGGTATTCGGAGTTTGCATCGGTTTGGTAAGTCGGGATGACCCCCTAGCCGAAACAGTGCTCTACCCCCTATGGTATTCGTCCGAGGCGCTACCTAAATAGCTTTCGGGGAGAACCAGCTATCACCAGGCTTGATTAGCCTTTCACCCCTATCCACAAGTCATCCCCTGGCTTTTCAACGACAGTGGGTTCGGTCCTCCAGTTAGTGTTACCCAACCTTCAACCTGCTCATGGATAGATCGCCTGGTTTCGGGTCTATACCCAGCAACTAAACGCCCTATTAAGACTCGATTTCTCTACGGCTCCCCTATACGGTTAACCTCGCTACTGAATATAAGTCGCTGACCCATTATACAAAAGGTACGCAGTCACCGAACAAGTCGGCTCCCACTGCTTGTATGCATGCGGTTTCAGGATCTATTTCACTCCCCTCACAGGGGTTCTTTTCGCCTTTCCCTCACGGTACTGGTTCACTATCGGTCAGTCAGGAGTATTTAGCCTTGGAGGATGGTCCCCCCATATTCAGACAAGGTTTCACGTGCCTCGCCCTACTCGTCATCATTATGTGTGCCCTTTCGTGTACGGGAATATCACCCTCTACGTTCGCACTTCCCAGAGCGTTCCACTAAAACACACATAACTTAATGGGCTGATCCCCGTTCGCTCGCCGCTACTAAGGGAATCTCAATTGATTTCTTTTCCTAAGGGTACTGAGATGTTTCACTTCCCCTCGTTCGCCTTGCAACACTATGTATTCATGTTGCAATACCTACCTTAAAGTAGGTGGGTTCCCCCATTCAGAAATCTCCGGATCAAAGGATATTTGCCGCCTCCCCGGAGCTTATCGCAGGCTATTACGTCTTTCATCGCCTCTGACTGCCAAGGCATCCACCACATGCACTTAATTACTTGACTATACAACCCCAAACAGTCGTTATTACCTACAAGGAGTAATAAGACATGATCAATGATTTCTCATCAATCTCTTACAGTTTGAAGTACTGTGTATTTAAACACTGTACAGCTTCAATCTAATTCATATACCAAAACGCTTGATTCAGTTAATTTGCTAGTTCTCAATGAATTCCAAGATCAGAATTACTTCTTCTCTTTTCATTATTGAGTGAACAATTTATTTCAGACTCAATTTTGCCAATCTGTTAATGAATAAACATGCCTTCGTCAGGTCATGCTTAATACCGTGATACTTAAATCACAGAAGTTAATAAACCAAGATCTTAATCTTTATTTACTAATTTCTGTAATCCGAACTTCTCTTAAGTTCTGGTGGAGACTAGGAGAGTCGAACTCCTGACCTCCTGCGTGCAAAGCAGGCGCTCTACCAACTAAGCTAAGTCCCCAGCTTACATCATCAGTTATGTATCTTCTTTTCTATAACTTCAACCAGTCAAAGTCATGGTGGGTCTGACAAGACTTGAACTTGTGACCCCACGCTTATCAAGCGTGTGCTCTAACCAACTGAGCTACAGACCCTCAGATACATCTATGAAGAACAACTTGTTGTGGATTCTTACCAATCGTCAATCTTTCGTTAAGGAGGTGATCCAGCCGCAGGTTCCCCTACGGCTACCTTGTTACGACTTCACCCCAGTCATCGGCCACACCGTGGTAAGCGTCCTCCTTGCGGTTAGACTACCTACTTCTGGTGCAACAAACTCCCATGGTGTGACGGGCGGTGTGTACAAGGCCCGGGAACGTATTCACCGCGGCATTCTGATCCGCGATTACTAGCGATTCCGACTTCATGGAGTCGAGTTGCAGACTCCAATCCGGACTACGATCGGCTTTTTGAGATTAGCATCCTATCGCTAGGTAGCAACCCTTTGTACCGACCATTGTAGCACGTGTGTAGCCCTGGCCGTAAGGGCCATGATGACTTGACGTCGTCCCCGCCTTCCTCCAGTTTGTCACTGGCAGTATCCTTAAAGTTCCCGACATTACTCGCTGGCAAATAAGGAAAAGGGTTGCGCTCGTTGCGGGACTTAACCCAACATCTCACGACACGAGCTGACGACAGCCATGCAGCACCTGTATGTAAGTTCCCGAAGGCACCAATCCATCTCTGGAAAGTTCTTACTATGTCAAGGCCAGGTAAGGTTCTTCGCGTTGCATCGAATTAAACCACATGCTCCACCGCTTGTGCGGGCCCCCGTCAATTCATTTGAGTTTTAGTCTTGCGACCGTACTCCCCAGGCGGTCTACTTATCGCGTTAGCTGCGCCACTAAAGCCTCAAAGGCCCCAACGGCTAGTAGACATCGTTTACGGCATGGACTACCAGGGTATCTAATCCTGTTTGCTCCCCATGCTTTCGCACCTCAGCGTCAGTGTTAGGCCAGATGGCTGCCTTCGCCATCGGTATTCCTCCAGATCTCTACGCATTTCACCGCTACACCTGGAATTCTACCATCCTCTCCCACACTCTAGCTAACCAGTATCGAATGCAATTCCCAAGTTAAGCTCGGGGATTTCACATTTGACTTAATTAGCCGCCTACGCGCGCTTTACGCCCAGTAAATCCGATTAACGCTTGCACCCTCTGTATTACCGCGGCTGCTGGCACAGAGTTAGCCGGTGCTTATTCTGCGAGTAACGTCCACTATCTGAAGGTATTAACTTCAGTAGCCTCCTCCTCGCTTAAAGTGCTTTACAACCATAAGGCCTTCTTCACACACGCGGCATGGCTGGATCAGGCTTGCGCCCATTGTCCAATATTCCCCACTGCTGCCTCCCGTAGGAGTCTGGGCCGTGTCTCAGTCCCAGTGTGGCGGATCATCCTCTCAGACCCGCTACAGATCGTCGCCTTGGTAGGCCTTTACCCCACCAACTAGCTAATCCGACTTAGGCTCATCTATTAGCGCAAGGTCCGAAGATCCCCTGCTTTCTCCCGTAGGACGTATGCGGTATTAGCATTCCTTTCGAAATGTTGTCCCCCACTAATAGGCAGATTCCTAAGCATTACTCACCCGTCCGCCGCTAAGTGATAGTGCAAGCACCATCACTCCGCTCGACTTGCATGTGTTAAGCCTGCCGCCAGCGTTCAATCTGAGCCATGATCAAACTCTTCAGTTAAAAATCATTTTGCACCTTATTAAAGACAAGGTGCCAATTCTGGCTCATCAATTTTCTGACTTAAATTTCGCTCAAATAAACTTCGAGTAATTTAAACCAATCAATCAATGATAATATTTCGATCAATCAATCAGTAAAAATCCACACAAGTTGTTCTTCATAATCTCTTAATGATCTT
>NZ_JABFFO010000012.1:0-30135 GCF_016124155.1 Acinetobacter sp. AC1-2 | reverse complement strand
TTTTAAAACTTATTCTCAAAACCAACTTCTTATCAAATCCACTGCTCAAAGCAATCAACCCAATTCCAAGTAACTGTTTTTCAACAAGTTCTTATCTGCATCACCGCCGATGGATGTGCATTATAGAGGATTAAGATCCCTTTGCAAGGGGTATTTCAGCCTTTTTCTTTTGAGTGCCGATTTTTTCTACTATTTTACGAAAAAAGTGATATATATGCCTTTTTTTTAGGCATATCAGTCAACCTTAGATGAGATATTAAACTTTTTTTACTTTATCAACTTCATGTAGAATAGATCATTCGTGCAATAGTTTGGCATTAACTCACCATGTGGCAGTTCGCTAAGAAAGTATTTGTTTGCATACTTGTAGTGTTTGCTACGAGTGGGCCTTGTTATGCCAATTCAAAACATAACTTCTATGTGCTTACTTTATCTATTCTAAGCTACAGTAAGTGGGAGAATGTAAATACTCCTACTCTTTGTATTATTGATAATCCCTCCATTACATCTACCTTTCAATCTTATATCCAGCAAATGTCTTATAATTATCGTGTTCAAACTGTAAACGCGAAAGATTTTGCACGGTCACATTGTCAGGCTGTTTATTTTTCTACTACTTCTCCACAGCAGCAACAAAGCCTTATTCAGAATTATCCTTATCGTTCTTTACTTTCTTTAAGCATCAATAATTCAGACTGTGAAATAGGAAGTATCTTTTGTTTATATAATCAAAATAATTACACTACCTTTAAAGTTAACTTAGATGCTTTAAGTCACTCCAAAGTTCATATCGATCCGAGAGTATTGCTCTTGGCTAAGAATGCGGAGTAAGGATTATGATATCTAAGTTGTATCAGTCCACTTCATTGCATGCTTTATTTAGAAAGTCTCAATTTACGATTTTTGCAATTACGTTCTTTATTTGTTCTTTTACCTTTGTATCGATTTCTGTTTTTACAATGGAAACCTATGCTAAGCAAAATTTACAATTGCTCAGCCATACTCTGCTAGAGCGTATTCAGCCAGCAGTTGTATTTAATGACAAAATTACGATAGAGCAAATTTTGAATGAATATACGAATGATCATTCAATCCGTACTATTCATATTTATGATTCAGAACATCATTTAATTGCACAAAGTTTTAAATTATCAAGTCAGACTTCAATTTTAGAGGGGTGGTTTGATCATTGGTTTTTAAATGAACCCGTTCATCTTACAATTTATCATCACGAACAAAATGTAGGTGAATTAACCCTGTTTGGTAGTTCAGAAAAAATCTTGCAGTTCCTAAAAATGATTATGGTAGGGCTCGCAATTGCGATGTTGTTTATTGTTTGCGCTTTGTGGTGGTCAGTAAACTTAACTTATCGCCAAATTATGCAGGCTATTTATCCACTTACCAATATTGCTCAAATTGTAAGTGAGCAAAAAGCTTATAATCTTCGGTTCCCTTATAATCGAATTAAAGAATTTCAAGATTTAAATACTGTTTTTAATGAGTTACTTGAAGAAATTCAGATATGGGACAATCAATTACAAAAAGAAAATCGTAAATTGTCATTTCAGGCTCATCACGATCAGCTCACCTTATTACCTAATAGACATTATTTTTATCAAATTCTTTTAGATATGTTTGAAGATAAGGGGTTTGATAACAAATCTGCTTTATTATTTATAGATAACAATAACTTCAAAGCGATTAATGACCAGTTTGGACATTTGGCTGGAGATGAAGTTTTGAAAGAAATGGCGAATCGCTTGCAAACCCGTTTACGTCATCAAGATTTTATTGCGCGTTTAGGTGGCGACGAATTTGCTGTCATTTTGCATTCCATTAGTCATGCTGATCATTTAATATCTATTGCTGAAAATTTACTCGAAAGCTGTAAAGAACCTTTGCATCTGAATGGTCAAACCATTTACTTCAGTTTTAGTGTGGGTATTGCTTTATCACAATTTGCATCTAGCCCCGAAGATTTCATTATGCAAGCAGATCAGGCAATGTATAAGGCTAAAAATTCGGATGAACGCTGGTTTATCTATAAACCTGAAAATTAAATTTAGGCTAATCTATGAATACAAGATCTTTAAAACTCTCCTTTATTGCATTGCTATGCATTACTCTTGCAGGGTGCCTGAGTTTTGGGCCATTAAAATATCGTCAGGTAAAATTGCTCAAAAAAGAAGGTTTTGTGCTTACAAATGAAGGATGGACTTTAGGTTTACCAGAACGTTTGTTGTTTGACTTTAATAATGCAGAGTTAAAACAGAGCCATGAAGCCGAGTTAGTGCGTCTAGCATCTCAATTGAATAAATATGATCTTAATAAATTGAAAATTGTTGGTCATACTGATGATGTTGGCGATGCTGCTTATAATCAAAAGCTGTCTGAAGAGCGCGCACAAAGTGTGGCAAACCTTTTCTTAGCTCGCGGGTTTAAGCAAGAAAATATCTATGTGATTGGTCGCGGTTCAACGCAGCCCTATGTTCCAAATACAACCAATGAAAATCGTGCGATTAACCGACGTGTTGCCATAGTTGTTATTCCATAATTTTCAATTTATAAAAAAGCCAATCCTCTGTGATTGGCTTTTTTATTTTAAACTAACTCAATAATATCAATTGTTGGCGGCACTCTAAAACGTAAAGGGATTCCGACCATTCCTGTGCCAACAGTCACAAAAACATCGGCATGTTCGTGAGAGTAAAATCCACGTTTATGACCTAAAATTGACACTTTTTTCATAATATAGGTGGTAAGCCATGGAAGCTCAACCTGCCCTCCATGTGTATGCCCAGATAACATTAATGGTCGATTCGGCAATTTAGGCACCATGTCTACCGTATCGGGATTATGGGAAAGGATTAACCAAGGTTTGTCTTGGGGTAAATCTGGCATAGAACGCATGTCGGTTTTTCCAGCCCACAGATCACCAATACCTATCAAACGAAACTCTTCAAAATCAACTATTTTGCCTTCAATATCGACAACTTCATTATAAAACAAGGCATCTTTTAATAATTGTTGGATAGGAGGTCCTGGATATTGCTCATCATGGTTTCCAGGAACAGAGTAAACAGGTGCCTGAATTTCTTTTAAAACACTCAATTCTTGAATTAGTCTATTTTCCGGTTCATATGTCCAGTCACCCGCCACAACCACTAAATCAGGTTGCTGTTCATTTAATTTTTTAACTATTGTTTTTAGCTGGCGCTCATGCCCTGAAAATAAACCAATATGTAAATCAGCAATTAACGCTACTTTTACAGGTTTATTAAAACTTCGATCTGGATTTAACCGATATTGATGTGTATCGACACGTACTAGATGAGGTTCAATAAATCGGGCATAAATTAAAACGCCACTTAAGAAAAAGATGAAAATACCTTGATGAATTGAATAGTAACCAGTCCAAGCAGCGTATAAGTTAAAAAACCAGAGAGGAATAAGTAGATAAGAAAGATAGAATGCGAGTAAATGGACAAAAGCTTTAAATGGATGAATAGTCTCGGTTCGAGATTGATGAATCCAAGCTTCAGAAATCCCCCATAAAGCAAGTATTGAAAATATAAAGTAAAAACAAAAAATAATTGAATTTGGATTCCACATTACGACTCTCGACTTATCTTATATTGATTGCTAGTAATCAAATTCAATATTTATCTTTCAATATGCACGAATTATACTCTAGCTCACGTTATCGTATGTACTGATTATGGCACAATCCATTCATTCCAAACAGCTTCAAACGAATCAACAAGCTAAAGGCTTTTTGATAAAAGCCTCTATAGTCCTATGTTCTAGTTTTGCTGTGGGTTTGACAGGATGTAGTACTCTGCCAAAACATGGTGTTGAACCAGTACAATATGCAAAAGATATTGATACCTCCGAGACCTCACTTGCAAAACTGATTACTCCCTTACGTCAGCAGAACCCAAAACTAACGGGTTTTCACGTATTAAATGATCCGTTGGAGGCTCTAGCAGCCCGGCTAAGATTAATTGATAAGGCCGAAAAGACATTAGATTTACAATATTATATTTGGGACAATGACAAAGTTGGTGCTTTAGCTTTGCACGCGATTATTCGGGCAGCTGATCGCGGGGTAAAAGTCCGACTTCTTATTGATGATAATAATGCAAAAAAAATAGAAGGGATTTTGCTTGCCCTTTCTCAGCATAAAAATATTGAAGTTAAGCTTTTTAACCCCTACCGTTTTCGTAAATATCGCGCGATGGATATGGTTCTTGATTTAAAACGTATCAATCGTCGTATGCATAATAAAAGTTTTATTGCCGACAATGAGGTTGCTCTTATTGGCGGAAGAAACATGACAAATCAATATTACAATGTAAGCGATAGTTATCAATTCTCTGATGTCGATGTAATGTTAGTTGGTGCTGCTGTTGATGATATTGTGAATTCGTTTGATGACTACTGGAATCATGAATATGCATATTCAGTTCAAAGTATCGTAAGTCCAGAGCAACATCGTCTACGTTATGAGGGATTAAAAGAGCAACTCGAAGCTCACTACCAACAGGCAACAGTTCAAAACTTTCTAAACTTAACTGCAAAATCACATGCATTTGATGAATGGTTAAATCGCAATATTCAATTCGACTGGGTCAAAGCCGAAGTCGTAAAAGACTCACCAGATAAAATCAAATCAAAGGCTAAAAAAGAAGAGCACCTTAATTTCCAGTTAATTAACCATCTAGAAAAACCAGAAAGTAATGTTGATTTGATTTCAGCTTATTTTATTCCAGAAAAGCAAGGTGCCAAGATTTTAAGTACTCTTGCCAAAGAAGGTGTTGAAGTCCGAGTTTTAACTAACTCGTTTAAAGCGAATGACGTTGCCGTTGTGCATGCCTTTTATGGGAGGTACCGTAAAGAACTTCTTAAAAACGGCGTACAACTTTATGAGTTTTTACCCACACCCGATAAAAGAGATTTAAATAAAAATACAGATGAGCTTGCAACTAAAGCAAAAGTGAATATGAAAGGATTAAGCCGTTCAAGTTTACATACAAAACTTATGGCATTAGATGAGCAGGTTTTTATTGGTTCATTTAATTTTGATCCACGCTCAGCATATTTGAATACTGAAATTGGCGTAATTTTGGATAGTCCATCATTGGCTAAGACCATTCACCATACGATGGACGAAAATTTAAATAAATATGCTTATAAGCTAAAGCTTGACGCTAATAATCATATTTATTGGCAGCAAGAGACTTCACATGGTCCCTTAATTTATAAACAGGAACCAGAAATGAAATGGTGGCAAAAAGCAGGCATGAAGTTTCTTTCATGGCTGCCAATCGAAGGATTCATGTAATTAATTTTTTGGCTTAAGTACTTTTTGATGTAGTTGAGCCAATCCTTCTACCATTTTTTCTTGAACTTCATTTGTTAAACTTTTCACATCATGCCCTTCCACAGAAATTGGTGGCAAAGTTAACAAATGAGCTGTTACTTTCGGCATTTCAAGTACGCGTTGAATATGTTCTGCAAAAGACATCTCACCAATGAATGGAGCAACTGTATCTAATTGTCCATAACGGTTTACATAACAAATTAAACATACCTGTACTGGACGTTGGGCCTCAATAGCAGCCCCGAGTAAACGGCCATGTACTTTCTTCACAGAATGCCCATCGGTGGTAGTCGCTTCAGGGAAAAATAGTACAGGAATATTTTGTTTTAAAAATTCGGTAATTTGCTCACGGATTCTAACGGAGTCCCCAGACCCACGCTTAATAAATAAAGTTCCACCACCTTTAGCTAAATTCCCGAAAATAGGCCAATTTTCAATTTCAGCTTTAGCAAGGAAGAAAACTCGAGCACCTGAACCTAAAACAGCAACATCTAGCCAGGAAATATGATTACTTACCCAAAGAGCAGGTTCTCGAGGAATTGTTCCATGTACTTCTACATCTAAGTTAAAAACCTGACATAAACGGCGGCAAAAATATTGAACATAGCGTGTATTAACCGGATTATTAGGATCTTTATAAAGGCCATGTCGATAAACTAAATAAAAACCTTCACTAATTGCAGCCGTGGCAGAAGTGACTTTTTTTCCATATAAACCTATTTTTGATAATTTCTTTAACGTTGAATTAACTATACTTTGCGTTTGAGCCATAAAATTTCACTAACGATCAATCATTGTTATACCCATCTCGAGCATTCTATACGTTTCAGAATAAACTTGCATTGATGATAGAGAACAGGAAATAAAATAAATTCAGACATCTCTAACTACATTTAACTAATCTAAAGGATAAGAACAAACGCTTTCCCCTTTTGCTTAAGTTTCATCTAGAATAAAGTTTTCCCATTTTCAGGATTTATAGCCACGTGGAATATGTTGATCGGCATCAAGGCGGTGAACGCACAATTTTAGTGAGTGTTTCTGTACAATTATTAGATGATCTGGATGCCGAAGAGTTTGCTCTACTTGCACAGTCTGCTGGTGCAGATATCCTTGAACATATTAAGGTTCAGCGAAATAAACCCAATCCTAAATTTTTTATTGGCTCAGGAAAAGTCGAAGAAATTGCAGAGCGAGTTCAGGAACTAGAAGCAAGTCTGGTGATTTTTGATCATGCTTTGTCACCCGCTCAAGAACGAAATTTAGAAAGAATATTAAAATGCCGAGTCATTGACCGTACTGGCTTAATTTTAGATATTTTTGCGCTGCGTGCTCGTACGCATGAAGGTAAATTACAAGTCGAGCTTGCACAGTTAAAGCATTTATCTACGCGTCTTATTCGTGGTTGGTCAGCAGACTTTGAGCAACAAAAAGGTGGTATTGGCTTACGTGGTCCTGGTGAAACACAACTAGAAACAGACCGTCGCCTCATTCGTGTACGTATTGCCCAATTAAAAGATAAATTAGAAAAAGTACATCAAACCCGTATACAAGGGCGTGCTGCAAGACAAAAGGCAGCCATTCCAACTGTATCGCTAGTTGGTTATACCAATGCGGGCAAATCAACTCTATTTAATATTTTAGCGAAAAGTGATGTCTACGCAGCCGACCAACTGTTTGCAACACTCGATCCCACATTACGCCGTTTGGAATGGGATGGTATTGGTACTGTCGTGTTAGCAGATACGGTAGGCTTTGTACGAAACTTACAACATGATTTAGTTGAATCATTCAAAGCAACACTTGAAGAAACACTTGAAGCCACTCTATTACTGCATGTTATTGATAGTAATAGCCATGACATGCTTGATCAAATTGAAGCAGTTGAAGGTGTATTAAAAGAGATTGGCGCAGATGCTCCAGTACTTCGGGTATACAACAAAATTGACCTGAGTGGTGAAGAAGCCAAAATCATTTATGCCGAGCCACATGTACCAGATCGAGTTTATGTTTCGGCTCATGCTGGCCTTGGTCTAGAATTACTTCAACAAGCAGTGCAAGAATGTTTAATGGGTCAAATTCAACATTTTTCACTGATTCTTAAACCTGCTTATGGCAAATTGCGCACCCAACTTTATGCTTTAAATGTGATTCAGTCTGAACACTATGATGATGCTGGCTTATTGCATATTGATGTACGCATTGCCCCACATAAGTTAGAAAAGCTTATTCGCCAAGCAAAACTGCCCTTAGAGGAAATCTTGGGAGAACGTGCTAGTCAATTTAGCCGTCCCTTGGAGGAGTTTGAAATCAAGGGTCAGATCAGTTAAAACTTGATAAGTAAACTTTTAGAGATAAAAAATATGGATAAGATCAAAAGTATAGACTGGACAGCATGGGTAGCAACTTTACTGCTCATTATTGGTTTTCGTGAAGGCTCTGTCATCGTCATGCGTGCTTTTGGTCATCCAGAATTAGGTAATTTAGTCGGCTTAATCAGCTTACTCACTATTTTGATTATCTGGAGAAAGTTCAAGAAAATCCCTCTCCGGATAGTTGATACAAATAATAAAATTATGAAAGAAAGTGGATTTGCTTTTTTACCCGTTTGTGCTGGCTCCTTAATTATGTTGGTGCATATGGGTAAAGAAATTCCACTATTCCTTTTTGTTTTAGTAGTCAGCACCCTTATACCTTTGTGGGTCTATGCAAAAATGGCAAAACGTTGGTTATAAGGAGAATAAAATGTTTACGATCTTTTACGGTTTTTTAATCACATTAATTGGTTATCTGTGTGCAAAACCTTTAAACCGACGTTTTCCGCAAGTTCCACTTTTAGTTTTCGGCATGTTCATTGTCATTGCCTTACTTTCAGTTTTACAAGTTCCTTATGAACAATATCGTCTTTATGTGAATGAGTTATTTAGCCATTTATTGGGATATGTCACCGTAGCCTTAGCAATTCCCTTAGCTGCAATGCGTTACGATGACCTTCCAATTAAATCGGTCATTGGTATTTTACTTTTTGCAAGTATTAGCGCTGTTGCTTTGCCTATGGGCCTCGCTTATTTATTGCATATGTCGGAACCTACTATTCTTGCATTTGCAACTCGTGCGGTAACTACCCCAATCGCTCTGAACATCGCAACTTTATTGCATGCTCCTGAAACACTGGTGACCCTTATTGTTATTTTATCTGGGGTTATTGGAGCAGCTTTTTCACCATTTTTACTTAAGCACATTCATGATGAGCGTGCTTCCGGTTTAGCCTTAGGTTTAGCTGCTCATGCCATAGGAACAGCTCAAGCTTGGCAGCGCGGACCAGTTGCAGGCCGCTACGCTGCATTTGGTATGGCTTTGAATGGCGTATTTACTGCAATTTGGTTGCCGACATTAATGTTGTCACTTGGAACACCTTAATTAAGAAGCCGATTAAATAAACATTGAACGGTATATCAATTCGAAATAAGATGATCTTTCAAAGTTAAAAGGATTTTTAATTATGGGGAAAATTTTTATTGGAGCGCTGCTCTTACTGGGGATCAATACTGCTACATTTGCAGCAGATATTACAGGTCTTTGGCAAACAATTGATGATAAGACAGGTGCTCCCAAAGCACAGGTAGAAATACGAAAAGAAGCAAATGGGACTTATGCTGGAAAAGTTACTAAAGTCACGCCACGCCCGGGTTATACCCCTAAAGAGATTTGTGATAATTGCCCAGCACCATATACCAATAAACCAATTTTAGGTCTAGACATTGCAACGGGCTTAAAACAAACAGATGGACTTAATTTTACTGGCGGTAAAATTTTAGATCCGAATACGGGCAAAGTTTACGGACTTAAAGCAAAGCTTAGCGCAACTGGCAACCGTTTACATATGCGTGGTTATCTCGGTGTTTCTGCTTTAGGACGTAATCAAATCTGGATTCGCGTAGAATAAAAGTTAAAAATAAAAAAGCCGCTTATGCGGCTTTTTTATTTTCACTCGGGTACAACCCTCGTCTTGCGCTCATGAAAAGCATTGCTTTTCCTATATTCGCTCAGGATTATCGACAGCAAAGATTTCTTTGTCTTCAAGGCGATAAGCCATTAATTTCCGCCCCCAAACACAACCACCATCAATATTCTGGATCTGCTCATTAACGCTTCTACCTTCTAGTGCAGCCCAATGACCAAAAATAATCTGATGAGTCTGAGCAGCTTTACTTGGAAATTCGAACCAAGGTAAATAGCCTTCTGGCATTGGCGCATCTAGAGCATCTTTAAAACTGAACTCTAAAGCTCCTTCTGCGTTGGTTAAACGCATGCGAGTCAAATAATTGGTAATACAACGTAAACGTGCTGAACCAGTTAGATCGTCTTCCCACAAATCGGGTTTTGAACCATACATTTCTGCTAAAAAAGCATCCAATACAGATAAATCTTGATGTGAGAGTACTGCTTCAACCTCTTTTGCTAGCGTTGCAGTTTTTTGTGCATCCCAAATGCAAGGTATGCCCGCATGAGTAAGAATTGTGTGCTCGTTTGGGAATAAACATAAAGGTTGTTTACGCAACCAGTCGATTAATTCATCGCCATCAATTGCATCAATAACATCCTGCGTACGATCTTTTTCTTTAATCTCTTTTAAACCACGTGCACCCGCAATTAAAGTCAGGTCATGATTTCCAAGTACAGTTGCAGCAGCTCCGCGGTCAGCAAGTTTTTTAACAAAACGTAAGGCACCTACTGAGTTTTCGCCACGAGCAACTAAATCACCAGCAAACCATAAAAAATCTTGGTCTGGATCAAAACGTATTTCTTTAAGTAAGGCTTTCAGAGCTTCAAAACACCCTTGTACATCGCCAATCACATAATTAAAACGTTTAGTCATTTATCCCACCATTTGATCGGCTAAAGCAACAAATTGAGTCAGTGTTAAAGTTTCCGGACGAGCCATCGGATCAACGCCTGCTTTTTCAAAGCCATCTTCAGAGATCATACCTTTAAGACTATTTCTTAGGGTTTTACGACGTTGGGTAAATACATGACCAACCAACCGAGCTAAAGCTTTTTCATCTTTTGCAATAATTGGTTTTTGTTCATATGGAACAAGGCGGAAAACAGCACTCGTTACTTTAGGTGGTGGGTTAAATGCGCCAGCTGGCACTTCAAATAAAAACGTTGGTTGGCAATAATACTGAATCATTACCGACAAGCGACCATATTCTTTTGTGTTTGGCTCAGCCGTAATACGGTCAACCACCTCTTTTTGGAGCATAAAGTGCATGTCTTTAACTTTACTGCCAAATTCCAAGAGATGAAAAAGTAATGGGGTTGAAATGTTATAAGGTAAATTACCAACCACACGTAATGGTCGACCATCTTTTACTAGTTCGCTAAAATCATATTTTAATGCATCAGCTTCTATAATCGTTAAACGTTCAGGATGTGGAACGCGTTCTGGTAAGCCTGCCGCTAAATCACGATCTAGCTCAACAACTGTTAATGCATCACATTCTCCAATTAAAGGAGATGTTAATGCGGCCAAACCAGGTCCAATTTCAACAACATTTTCACCCGCACGCGGATTCACCGAGCGCACGATTTTGGCAATGACTCGCTGATCATGTAAGAAGTTTTGACCAAAACGTTTACGAGCTTTATGCCCTTCATCTTTCGGGTTTAGGGCATTAATTTGATACATAGAACATTTCCAACATGAAAAATTTAGCTCGCTGCCAAAGATAAAGCTAAATCGACAGCGACATTTAAACTTGAGCTTTTTGCCAAACCAGTACCGGCCAAAGACAATGCCGTGCCATGATCGACCGAAGTTCGGATGAATGGCAAACCCAATGTAATATTGATGGCCTCACCAAACCCTTGTGATTTTAACACAGGTAGACCTTGATCATGGTACATGGCAAGTACAGCATCAGCATTTTTAAGATGTTCAGGAGTAAATAAGGTATCCGCAGGCAAGCTTAGGCTCATTTTTATTCCTTGTGCCCGATAACTTTCAAGTACTGGATTAATGGTATCAATCTCTTCGCGTCCCAAATACCCATCTTCACCCGCGTGAGGATTTAATCCGCAAACAAGTACGCGCGGATCCATAATCTTAAATTTAGTTTTTAAATCATGTAATAAAATATCAATGACCTGATGCAAACGCTCTTTGGTAATTGCATCTGCAACATCTCTTAAGGGCAAATGTGTAGTAGCCAAAGCAACACGTAAGGTCTTGGTTGCAAGCATCATGACGACACGCTCTACACCTGCAAATTCTTGATAGTATTCAGTGTGTCCACTAAACAAAATACCTGCATCGTTAATGACCGACTTTTGCACAGGAGCAGTGGCGACCCCAACACTTTTACCAGACATTGCATAATCAGCTGAACGGCGTAATTGTTCTAATACATAAGCTGCATTAGCTGAGTTTAATTGCCCATCAACAACCGCCATTTCTAAAGGTACATGCTCTATATAAAGTTCACCTAAAGACGATGATTCAGCTTGTCCCGTATATTCTAGAAATTGAATATCTATCCCGAGTTTCTGAGCACGTTGTTCTAATAAATTTCGGTCACCCAAAATAACAAGTGGGCGTTCATCAACTCGCTTAGCCAAGCTCAAGCAAATATCTGGACCAATACCAGCCGGCTCACCGGAAGTGACATATAAAGGCAGCACAATCACCCCAGACACATAACGAAAATTTGTTTGATTTTAACATATCCCGCATTCATCAGTTTATGGATTAAATTATATGGCTTAAACTGGATTTTTCTTGTGACTTTGAACAAACTCGTTTAGAATGCTCGCTCCTTTTGTTTGGACAGATTCCATAGTCCAAACCAACTATAATAGGTAGTGGTTTAATGAAAACTCTCAGCGCTAAGCCAGCTGAAGTTCAACATGACTGGTATGTTGTTGATGCTTCTGGCAAAACTTTAGGTCGCCTTGCGACTGAAATCGCTCGTCGTTTACGCGGTAAGCACAAAACTTCTTATACTCCTCACGTTGACACTGGCGATTACATCGTTGTGATTAATGCTGAACAAGTTCAAGTGACTGGTAAAAAAGCGCTTGATAAGAAATATTATCGCCATACTGGTTTCCCTGGTGGTATCCGTGAGACTAACTTCGAGAAGTTAATTGCTCACAAGCCTGAAGCTGTTCTTGAAAAAGCAGTTAAAGGCATGTTACCAAAAGGTCCTCTTGGTTATGCAATGATCAAAAAAATGAAAGTGTACGCTGGTACTGAGCATCCGCATGCTGCTCAACAGCCACAAGTTTTGGACATCTAAGGGATACAGCACATGGCTACTAATTATGGTACAGGTCGCCGTAAGACCGCAACTGCACGTGTTTTCTTGTCAGCTGGTACAGGCAAACTCGTTATTAACAACCGTACTTTAGAGCAATATTTCGGTCGTGAAACTGCTCGTATGGTTGTTCGTCAACCTTTAGAACTTTTAGAAGTTACTGAAAAGTTTGACCTTTACATCACTGTTAAAGGTGGTGGTATTGGTGGTCAAGCTGGTGCGATCCGTCACGGTATTACTCGTGCGCTTATCGCTGCTGACGAAACTTTAAAACCTGTTCTTCGTCAAGCTGGTTTCGTTACTCGTGATGCTCGTGAAGTTGAACGTAAGAAACTTGGTTTACGTAAAGCTCGTAAGCGTCCTCAATTCTCTAAACGTTAATTCGTTTATCGAGTTGGACAAAAAGCCTTGGATTTTTCCAAGGCTTTTTTATTATGAAAATAGAACAATAAAATGCAAACTTATAAATATAAACAAACTATCTCGTTAGAACCGTGATTTCCTAGAGCATTTTTAGTATCCTAATCGATTCACTCAACCACGTCGTCTTGTGATATGTCGGTCGAAAACACCTCTATTCAGGGGATTACCCTTTACAGTCATGCTGATGATTTCCGTTCTCACTGGATTCGTTTCTTATTAGCAGAAAAGCAAATCAAATATCAATTGATCGTAACTGACCATGAAGACGAAGATTTAGCAAGTTTAAATCCTTATAACCAATTGCCGATGTTGGTCGAGCAAAACCTTAAATTATTTTCAGCGCCTATTATTGCTGAATATTTAGATGATCGTTATCGCCAAGGTAAGCTTTACGCAGATGCGCCAATGATGCGTGCAGAGCAGCGTCAATATATATGGAGACTTGAAAACGACTGGTTCAAATTAGCAGATCAGATGTTAAAGCATGCTGATTCTTTAAATGTCGAACAAAAGCAAAAAGCTCAAAAAGAATTACGTGAAACTTTAATTTCACTTACTCCCCTATTTCAGCATTTCCCCTATTTTATGTCTGAAAATTTCACAATCTTGGACTGTATGCTTGCCCCTATTTTCTTAAGGCTAAATAGCATGGGAATCGATTTACCGAAACAGCACTGCCGACCGATACTTTTGTATTGTAAACGTATCTTTGAGAGGCCTTCTTTTGCTAAATCAATGACGGCTCAAGAGAAAAACCGTTACAATGAACTATTAAATATGGAATAGTGTGATATGTCTGAGCAACCTATTGATTTAACCCCTACACGTCCTTATCTTGCTCGTGCAATCTATGAATGGATTTGTGATAACCAGCTTACTCCTTATCTATTAGTGGATGCGACACAGCCACATACAGATGTTCCACAGCAATTTGTTAAAGATGGGCAGATCGTTTTAAATATCGTACCTCATGCTGTTCATCAACTTCTTATTGCTAATGAAGCCATTACTTTTTCTGCCCGTTTCGGGGGGGCATCGAAAGACATTTATGTACCTATTCAAGCAGTTTTAGGTATTTATGCACGTGAGAATGGGCAAGGTTTATTTTTTGATCCTGAAGAATATGCCAATGTAGCGCCTGTAGAAAATATAGCAGAGCCAGAAGTACAAGAAGCTGAAACAACATCAACCAAGAAAAAACCAACGTTAAGAATTTTAGATTAAATTTAGAGGAAGAAAGCATGGCATTTGATTTAGTCCAATACTTTGCTGAGCAGATAAAAATTCAAAAGCCTCAGCTTTTAAATCAATATCCAGTTAATGAAAAAAATAAGCTGATTGATGAAGTGAATATTCTTACGCTTGGAAAACTGATTAGTTTATGGCGCCAAGATGACAATAAGATTTATCATGAAATTAAATCGGCAGATCCACTTTATATTCAGGAAGTTGCTCGCCATTTAACAACTTCTAAACATAACCAGTCGACTTTAAAAAATGCAGAACTAGAACAGAGTATTTCTGAAATTTTAACTTTGCAGTTAGCCGAACTTAACCAGCTCGATGAAACAGGTGGTTTTGGACATAATGGCCTAAAAGAATTAATTTTAGGTCAGGTCGAACATTTATCAGGTCAGGCAGAAGATTGGGTTTGGTCAACAAACCATCTAAATGAGTTAATTGGTTCTAAACCTGTGGAACAAGAAGAGCTATCATTGGATACAACAATGAAGGAGTTCAACCAAATGGTTCACCAAGCCCAACCTCATCATGATGACTTGCATATTGAAGAACAAGCTGCCGAAATTTCTGTACCAACATGGTCAAAGATTATTGCCCCTGTCGTTGCTTTAGCAATTTTGGGCTACCTCTATTGTATTTATACACAGCTCGTTTAGTTTGATCATTGTTATAAAAAGGGGAATTTGTTATTCCCCTTTTTTTGATTAAAATTAGCATATTTTATTAATCAATATTGTATTAATATTCTATTACAATTGTTTTATCTAAATTTAAAAATATATAATGTAAACCGCAACACAGTATTAAAAGTATAATGTAAAAGTAATCTTATAATATTTTTTATAATCTGACATTTTCCGTCACTTATTTCCCAAAACTAAAACTTCATACTTTAATTGATTGATTGACTTCAAATTGTGCAGAAATATAATGAATTTCAACTACTTTTAGAAAAAGTAGTAAATATAATTTTAGAATCCTGAGAGATAAAAACATGGCTAAACTTTCTTTAGATAGCTTAACTGAAATTGATGGTTTTATTGCTTCTGCACTTGTTGATTCAGAAAGCGGTTTATCACTTGCAACACAAGGTGGTGGGGAAATTGATTTAGAATTGGCTGCTGCTGGAAACACGGAAGTAGTTCGCGCAAAGCGAAATATCGCCAATGCATTGAAATTAAATGATAATATTGAAGATATTTTAATTACCTTAGGTAAGGCTTACCACTTAATTCGACCTCTAGAAAGTAATAATAATTTGTTCCTTTACTTAGTGCTTGATCGTACTAAATCGAATTTGGCCATGGCTCGTCATGAGTTAAAGTCATTTGAAAAAGAGCTAGACTTTAGCTAATTAATCTAAGATGTGCTTTTTATATTTATTATAAAAAGCACATTAATACCTCTATCTTATTCAATAAAATTTAATGTGATACTATGGATAGGCATTGCATAAATATTGCAACTTCTGGTTTAAGTTCAAAAGTTTCAGATGAATTAAAAATACTAATCAGGAATTTTACATCTAATCAATACGGTATTAATTGGGTTAATATTTCAAGTAATCATATTGATCTATTATTAATTAACGAAAATTTTTTTGACTCTGACAATATTCAAAATATTCTTAAAAATAAAAAATTTCCTTATTTAAAAATTAGTAAAACTCCTTCAAAAAATGGATATCAAGTTTATGAACATACTCTGTATCTGCCACTAGAAAAAGTAGAACCTTTATTAGAGTGGCTACAAAAAAATCTATTATCATTTTTAAATCAAAATAGTGTTGCGATAGTTCCAGATTTATCTACTGAGCTTCTCATTATTGATGAGCAATTTATAAGAAATTTACATAGTCCAGAAAATACTAAATTACATTTATTTGATGATAAAGGCACTCTAGCTATTATTGATAACAGAGCTCAAATTGCTTGGATAGAACCCTCTCGTCAAAAAGCACATACCAATATGAGCTTTAACTTTGCTTTTGCTAAAACATCTGATTTTACTAAGGTTTCTCGTAAAAAAAGTTATTACTTACAAGACTGGTTATGGAACCTAATTTGGTGTTCAAAAGAATTTGAAAATTTAACTTCAGTTGATGGTTACTTCAAAATCGATTATTGGCCACAGCCCTACCAAAAAGAATATAGAAAAGTGAGCCTACAACTCTCCGCATGTTTTATACAGGGTGCAAAAATTACTGATGTTGCTAAACAACTCAACTTATCAATCGACGATGTCTTACGCTTCGTTACGGCTTGTGTAATGGCAAATAACGGAAGATTTGTTTCTGCGAATAAATGCTCTTACGCACCAAGCTCTCATTTAGAAACTTCAAATATAGACAATCATTTTTTTAAAAATTTTATAGGGAAGATTAGACGCCGCTTTGGTCTTTAGGGAACATTATGATTATACAGCAATATAAAATTGTCTTTGCAGGCAGCATGGGGGCTGGAAAAACAGAAGCGATTAAATCGTTATCTGAGATTCCAATTCTGGAAACAGAAGCATTCAATACCGATGTACAAAGTCACCAGAAAACCCAGACTACTGTAGGTATTGATTATGGTGAAATTACTCTAGATGATGGAATCAAAATTGGATTATATGGAACACCTGGACAAAGCCGTTTTGATTTTATCTGGTCGGTCATTTGTGAAGGTGCTATCGGTATTATTTTATTATTAGATCATAATAGTCCAAATTCAATTGACGAACTGAATGACTACTTAAAAACCTTTAAAAATTATAATGATAATATTGTGATTGGTATTACTCATATTGATGAAAATAAAGAATCCTCTCTTCAACAATATCGTAATTGGATAAAAGCAAATGAACTAACTTATCCCTTATTCTTCATTGATGCACGCGAGCAAGAACAAATTTTAATAATGGTTGAGTCATTAATTGCATCACTTGAAGTTAAGGTCGGGGCAACATCACAGGGGAATAATCATGCTTAGTATTCCAGTTCAAAAACGCACAGCACCAACGCAATTACTACAACTCGCAAAAGGTGAAGCTCATAATATTTTGATGAATACACGTGGCGTAGATTTTGTGATGATTTGCTCTTCTGATGGTTTTGAATTAGCAACAGTGAGCCATAAAAACTACCATAACACCACAAAGTTAGCAGCGGTGAGTAGCTCAATTTTGGCAATGGTCACTGCATTTTTAAAAGAGATTCAACTCACAGGTTGTAATAACATTACGCTAGACGCAGATAATGGCAAGGCCATTCTGACAGCTATTCCAGCTGTGCATCACCCAATGGTCATGGTCACCTTAAGTAATAAAGAGGTTCTTTTGGGACAACTACTGTATAGCTTGAAAAAAGCAAGCCAGATCATTGCTGAGGCAGATGGGGAATAGATCATGATTCTCCACTAAAAAATACCGCTCATATAGAGCGGTATTTTTATTAAATTTGAATACTAAATAGCATTTGCCGTTTTTTTACTTGCTGCCCTTGCTGTCCTAAAATATCTTCAACTACACCATCGACATCAGATCTAATCTGTTGCTGGATCTTCATAGCTTCAAGTACCAGTAAGGTTTGCCCTTTTACGACTTGATCGCCTTTATTAACCAAGATATTGATCACAGCGCCATCCATAGGTGCACGAATTTTACCATCTCCCGCAACATCAGCCGTTTCTGGAGCAGCGTAAGTCACATTGCGAATCGCAACATTGCCATTGTCTCGATCGATATAAAGCTGATCGCAGTCTAGGACATATTGAACACGGCGGCGTATACCATCAACAAAATACGTTAGCTGCTCGTCTGTCTTTTCAATGACTTCAATACAAACAGTTTGATCACAGAGCTGTACCGTGAATGTATTATTTACAGATGAAAGCTGTAACTGGATTTGCTGATCGTCATATTTTAGTTTTAAGGGTAATGGAACACCAAGTCCAGTTTGCCACACCGCAGTACTTTTACTTTGGCTAAATAATGCCGCTGCAATAGCCAAGGTTTCTAAAGATAAAACCTGAGAGTGTAAGCTGTCGTCATCTTGAAAATGCTGTTGAATGAATGCGGTATTGGTATCACCAGCGACAACGACTGGATGACGTAATAAATTGACCAAGAATTGTTTATTGCTGCTTACACCAAGCAATACACTATCATCTACAGCACGAGCCAGCAGACGAATCGCATCCTCTCGAGTTTTACCATATGCAATCACTTTAGCCACCATCGGGTCATAGAAAGGGCTAACTTCATCTGTTGCTAACATGCCATGATCAATTCGTACATTTGGCAAGATTGTGGGCTTCCAACGTAGAACTTGACCTGTTTGCGGCAAGAAATCTTGACGTGGATCTTCAGCATACAAACGGACTTCAATTGCATGGCCCTTGATGGACAATTCATGTTGTTGCAATGGTAAATGCTCGCCATTGGCGACACGCAATTGCCATTCAACCAAATCTAATCCTGTAATAAGTTCAGTAACTGGATGCTCAACCTGCAAGCGTGTATTCATTTCTAGAAAATAGAATTCACCCGATGCATCAAGCAAAAACTCAACAGTTCCCGCGCCTACATAAGCACATGCTTTGGCAGCCGCAACAGCTGCCTCTCCCATTTGCTGACGCAGTTCGGGTGTCATGACTGGACAGGGTGCTTCCTCTACAACCTTTTGGTGACGGCGTTGAATCGAACAATCACGCTCGAACAAATACACATAATTGCCATGCGTATCACCAAAAACTTGAATTTCAACATGGCGCGGCGCAATCACTGCTTTTTCTAAAATAAGCTCACCTGAACCAAATGCATTTTCAGCCTCTGAACGTGCAGTGCGTAAAGCCTCTACAAGCTCGGAGGACTGCTGAACCAAACGCATACCCCGACCACCACCGCCAGCAGAAGCTTTCACCATAATTGGAAAACCAATCTGCTCTGCTTGTGTAGCCAAATATTCAAGGTCTTGACGGTCTCCCTCGTAGCCCGGCACACAAGGTACACCTGCCTCAATCATGGCAATTTTTGAAAGTCGTTTACTTCCCATCAACTCAATTGCAGAGGCTGTCGGACCAATAAAAGTGATTTGGTTATCGATACAGGCCTGAGCAAAATCAGTATTTTCTGACAAAAAGCCATAACCTGGGTGTACAGCATCCGCGCCTGTTTTTTTGCAAGCTTCTATAATTTTGGTAATTGAAAGATAAGATTCAGATACTTTAGAAGCTCCAATATAAACTGCTTCATCAGCTTCTTGCACATGGCGAGCATTACGGTCTGCATCGGAATAGACCGCCACAGTTTGATAACCCATTGCCTTTGCTGTCTGCATGACCCTAACTGCTATTTCACCACGATTGGCAACCAGTACTTTTGAAAATTTCATTGTTTTTATCCTTATCTTTTATTGCTCATCGGCCCAATTCGGCAACCGTTTTTGAATAAAAGCCATCGTTCCCTCTTGCCCTTCATCACCACCAACCGCTTGAGCAAACTGCTGTGCTGCATCATCAAGTAAATGATTTAATGGTTCATTGAGTGTTCGATGTAATAGTGCTTTCGTCATACGTGAAGCTTGTGGTGCAGCGCGTTTAATGTGCTGAATAGTTTCCTGTAATTCCTGTTCTAGCTCTAATTCATTATGAGCAATCTGATGGACTACTCCGACACTGAGCGCCGTAGGTCCTTCAAAACGCATCCCCAACAAAGCAAGTCGTCTAGCCTGAGTTAGACCAATACGCTTCACTACAAAAGGAGCAATCTGCGCAGGAATTATTCCTAGCCCAGTTTCAGGCAATCCAAACTGGGCATTGTCACGGCTAATCGCAACATCGGAAACACATACCAGACCAAAACCTCCGCCTAGAACAGCCCCTTCTAAAATCACTACAACTGTCTGCGGGGCGGTTTCAACTTGCTCAAGCATGGCACCAAAACGGCGGTTAAAATCAGCATAAGGTTGTAGGCTACCGACATTGCTCGCTTCAACTCTCAAAGCTGCCATATCTTTAATATCACCACCTGCACAGAAAGTTCCTCCTTCACCACGGATGATGACCGCACGAATCGAAAGATCATCTTGAATAGCAGTAAAGACCTGTTGAATCGCATTAACCATATTCAAATTCATGGCATTACGGCTCTCTGGTCGGTTTAACCAGAGGTATAAAATACTGCCGTCTTGTTCTAATTGAATGCTGTCATCAATATCTAAAGCTTGAAGAGATGCTGAAAGTGTCATGGTCTATTCCTTATTTTTGCTTTTTTGGCAAGATGTCCATCAACTTACAAATAATCCCCAACATAATCTCATCGGCTCCACCACCAATAGAACCTAAGCGGCCGTCACGGTAAAGCTGAGATGCAGGGTTATCCCACATAAAGCCATTGCCACCCCAATATTGCAGACAGCTATCTGCCACTTCGCGGGTTAAACGTCCTGATTTCAGTTTTGCCATTGAAGCCAGCATGCTGACATCTTCACCTGCAATGTGTTGTTCACACGCTTGGTAGGTTAATGCTTTTAGTGCTTCCACTTCAGTCATAAGTTCAGCAAAGCGGAAATGGATATATTGATTATTGATGAGTGGCTGACCGAAAGTGGTACGCTCTTTGGTATAGGCAATGGTTTTTTGAATTAACGTCTCCAATCCTCCAATCGAATTAGCACATGCCCACAGACGCTCTTCCTGAAATTGCATCATCTGCATCATAAAGCCCATGCCTTCTGCACCGACTAAATTACGCTGTGGCACACGCACGTTATCTAAATAAACTTGTGCTGTGGTGGTTGAACGCATTCCTAATTTATTGAGCGGTTCTGAAAAACTAATGCCTTTAGTTTTTGCCGGTACAATAATCATCGATTTATTGACGTGCGGTTTATCGTCAGAAGTGTTAGCTAGAAGGCAGAAAAAGTCGGCTTGTAATGAGTTGGTAATCCACATTTTGCTGCCGTTAATCACATAATCATCACCATCTTTTTTGGCTGTAGTTTTAATTGCCGCCACATCAGAACCAGCATGAACTTCAGATACAGCAATCGATGCCACATATTCCCCAGCAATGGCTGGTGTTAAAAACTCATCACGTAATTCTTTACGACCAAAACGTGCGAGAGCTGGTGTTGCCATATCGGTTTGTACACCAATTGCTAAGGGCACGCCCCCACAAGCTGCACGGCCAATTTCCTCGGCAACAACAAGGTTATAAGAATAATCTAAAGCTAAACCACCATTTTCTTCAGGCTTACAAATCCCTAATAAACCAAGGTCACCCATCTTTTTAAATACATCATGAATCGGGAAACGACCCGCCTCTTCCCATTCTGGAATATTCGGATTTAGCTCATTTTCAACAAATTGACGAGCTGTACGGCGTAATGCTTCATGTTCGGCAGTAAATTTCATTACATTCTTCCTGATAATTTTTTTAATTGCGGTAAAAGTTGCTTAAAAGCGAGACACCCCAAAACGGCTTGGATTCAATGTCCGCTGCTGTGCTTCATAAATGGTTTGTAAAAGGAAAATCAGTAATTTTCTGGTATCGCGAGGGTCAATAATGCCGTCGTCATGCAACATGGCAGTGTTGAAAAGTGCGGTAGACTGTTGCTCCAATTTCATGGCTGTACTTTGCTCAAGAAAATCGAGCATTTGAGGATTAGGCTCCTGACCTGAAGCTTTTTGCTTGCCTTCCGCCACAATACGTAAGACTTTTCCAGCCTGAGCGGCGCCCATTACAGCAACATGTGAGTTCGGCCAAGCAAAAATAAAATCGGGTGATAAACTACGTCCACACATCGCATAGTTGCCAGCTCCATACGATCCAGCCACCACAATCGAAATTTTTGGCACAGTACAATTGGCAACAGCCTGAATTAATTTTGACCCATGTTTGATAATACCGTTTTGCTCTGCATCGGTACCCACCATAAAACCCGTGGTGTTATGCAAGAACAATAGCGGGCGCTTGGTCTGTTCACACAGATGAATAAACTGAGCAGTCTTAGCTGCCCCTTGAGGGGTAATCGGACCATTATTGGTGATAATACCGATATGTAAGCCACCAATTTTTGCCCAGCCACAAACAGTTAAATCATCATATTCCTGCTTAAATTCAAGAAAATCTGAATCATCAACAATTCGGGCTACCACCTCTTTCATATCGAATGGTTGTTTAGGATCAATTGGAATAACACCCAATAATTCATCGGCATGGTAACGAGGTTCTTTATAGACTGCATCAACTGGTTTGATCTGTTCTTTCCAGTTTAGATGCTCAAAAATTTCACGTGCAAGTCGAATACCATCGGCATCATTTTCTGCCAAATATTCAGCGGTTCCGGCAATTTGAGAGTGCATTTCCGCTCCGCCCAATTCTTCAGCCGTTGCCACTTCACCAGTTGCAGCTAAGAGTAATGGAGGGCCTGCAAGAAGCATTTCAGTTTGTTTACGTACCGCAATGACATAATCAGAAAGCCCAGGTTGATAAGCACCGCCTGCTGTCGCATTACCATGTACAACAGCCAGTTGTGGAATACCTTCTGCAGAAAGGCGTGCCTGATTGGCAAAGGTCATACCACCGTAGGTAAATACTTCTGCTGCATAATTTAAGTTCGCGCCACCACTTTCGGTTAGCGTAATCAGCGGAAGTTTTTGTTCCAAAGCAATTTTTTGCAAACGTAAAGTCTTCTGCACGCCCATGGGCGACATGGTTCCACCCTTAATTGCACTATTACTTGCAGAGACTAGGCAACGCACACCACTAACAAAACCAATGCCAGCAATCACGCCACCACCCGCTTCCGAGCCATCTTTATCATCATGCATGTTGTAGCCAACTAAACCACAAAGTTCGATGAAAGGAGAGTCGGCATCTAGCAATAACCGCACGCGTTCATGGGGCAAAATTTTGCCTTTTTTATCGAACTTTGGTTTAGCAGCGTATGATTTATCAATGCTTTTTTGCTGAATTGCACGGACCTCACTCAACTGAGCAAGGAGTACATCTTTATTCTTTTGATACTGTTCACTACCTACAGCAATTTCAGATTGGAGAATGGTCATTCTTTATTCCTCACTCCAAGCCTGAATTATTGTTTTGCTCAGCTTTTTCATTCTTATCTTTTTTAAAAATTTCAGGGATAAACGCACGATGGAAACCGTTATAAGATTCGCTATTTGTCGCATCGCTTAGCGGATACATTCGCGTTCCTTGTGATGCGGCCCCATCAATACGTAAGGTCACACCAGAGACAAAAGCCGCAGCATCAGATAACAAATAGCAAATTGCTGATGAGACTTCCGACTCGGTTCCCATACGCTTTAGAGGTACATTGCCAGCAAGACTTGGAATAATCACCTTGGCAAAATCACCGCTATAATTATCCATGCCTGATGAAACAATCCAACCCGGCGCTACAGCATTCACTCGAACGCCAGATTTCCCCCACTCGACCGATGCTGTTTTGGTTAAGTTATCAACCCCCGAACGTGCAGCACCTGAATGCCCCATTCCTGGCATGCCGCCCCACATATCGGCAGTCATGTTGACAATACTGCCACCATGTTTTGCCATCCATTGGTTATAAGCTTCACGCATTAAATAGAAAGTTGAATGCAGATTATTACGCACGACTGCATCAAAACCATTTGCCGAAATATTCTCTAACGCCGAAGGAAACTGACCGCCCGCATTATTAACTAAACCATCAAGCTTGCCGAACTTCTCAATCACTTCAGCAATCATATTCTTAACTTGTTCTTCTTCTCGGTTATCACACACAACAAAATGAACGAGTCCGCCATCCTCTGTAATTTCTTGGCTTACTTTTTCCAGTTTTTCAATTTTGCGTCCTGTAATTACGACTTGAGCTCCTAATGCGGCAAGCTCATGGGCAGTACAACGGCCAATACCTGAGCCCCCACCTGTCACAATTATGACTTTATTGGCAAAGGCATCTGGTCTAAAAATTGATTGATAACTCATCTTTGTTTCATCCATTCATTTTATTTTTCTAAAAGATTTGCCGGAACTTTTACAGGCATATCCAATAATTGTTGAGCAAATGCTTTGCCTTGTGGGTCAATACGCAGGCTTGCAACACCGCCACCACCCAAAGCATTTTCCAACATAAAATTCAACGCATTTAAACCTGGCAATTCATAGCGAATTACTCGTCCTTTTTCAGCATCCAAAACATGTTGCATATAACTTGCAACAGCTTGCCCTGTGAGTGCTGCACGAATCCAAGTTAAATATTCTGCTTTACGCGCAATCACCCCAATATTGCTATGATTGCCTTTATCACCACTACGAGCATGTGCAATTTCAATCAAAGGAACTTCAATTTCATCTCCTTGATAAACTGCTGTTTCACCTGCTGCAAAAGTATTTAATTGCTGAGTAGAAGACCCTTCAGGAATTTCAACAGGAAAGCGTTTCCCATCCAAATCAACTTCCACATTGACCTGATTTTTATCAATTAAAAATGAAAATAACTTAATCACTGGAGATGCCTTAGGCCGTCCTCCAACAATTCCCGCTAAGGCTGGAGCCATTCCTGTTGAAGCCTGTGCAATTTCAGATGCAAAGAACATACAAGCTTCTTTAAACATGTGTTTTACAGCTATTTTGACGACCACTTCGCGGCTATTTAATGCTTGGGCATGTGCGCCATAAGTACTTTCGATGCCTAAAATTTCAACAGACTTTTCACTAAAAGGAGGTACTGAACGCATGGCCAACACACGCTCACATTTAGTTAAAATAGCATCGGCAATGACTTGAGCTTTTTGTAGTGCTTCACGCCCTGCGATTAGAAAACTGACTAAAACCCGATAGCCATCAGGATAAGTTGCACTCACTTTATATTGTGCTGTAGGCGCTTGTCCTGTTGCACCAGTCACACGCACTCGATGATCACCGACTTGTTCTAGCTGCACCTGACTGAAATCAGCAATCACATCCGGTAATAAATAGGCTTGTGGATTGCCAATTTCATACACGATTTGCTCTACAACTGTTGCGGTAGAAACCAGACCACCTGTACCTTGCGGTTTAGTGACTACAAATGAGCCGTCCTCACTGACTTCAACCACTGGAAATCCCATATTGTCGAAGCCTTGAACCAAATGCCAATCAGTAAAATTACCGCCTGTACATTGAGCGCCACATTCAATCACATGTCCTGCCAATGAGCCTTGCGCCAACTTGTCATAGTCATCGAGCGACCACTGATATTCATGAAGCAATGGAGCAAGAACCACAGCCGAATCTACAACACGGCCCGTAATCACAATATCTGCACCTAAATTCAAGGCATCACGAATAGCCACCGCACCTAAATAAGCATTACTGCTCGCCACCTGATCTGGCAAAGGCTCGTTGCTAAACATTTCTTGAATATTTTGTTGTTTGAACTGTTCTTGCTTTGCTAAAAGATCATCACCTAAAACCACAGCCACTTTCAGGTTTAAACCATATTCACTAATTATTTTTTGCAAAGCATCCCGACAAGCAAGCGGATTTACCCCACCTGCATTACTAATCACCTTAATCTTTTTTTCTGCAATTTTTTTAAGTAGAGGCGCCATCACTCGGCTGACAAAATCTAAGGCATAGCCATGTTTCGGCTCTACCATTTTCGCTTTTGCCATAATCGACATCGTAATTTCTGACAAATAATCAAAAACCAAATAATCAATATCGGTTAAATGCACCAATTGAAAAGCAGCAGTATTGGTATCTCCCCAAAATCCGGAGGCGCAACCTATCTTTACGACACGCTCATCATCCTGTTGATTACTTGCCATCTTATTTCTCGTTGTTCTGTTTAAAAATTAGTCTCAACATTACCAAGCAAGCGCTTGGTTTGTAAAGAGCAAAATGTTATTGTGATGTTGACCAAATCTTCCAAAATCGATAATCATTCTGAAATATGGCGAGATTTAGCAAAAAATTTCAATATTCATTTTTATTTAAAGGATCAAACCACACGCATGATTGCTACTTCAATTGAACAGATTCCAAATATCTCTTGCTTTGATGACAGCCCACGTGGTCGTTTATTACAAGGTGCCGCGTACCTATTTCACAAGCAAGGCTATGACAAAACTACTGTCCGCGAACTAGCTCAATTTATTGGAATTCAATCAGGAAGTTTGTTCCATCACTTCAAAAGTAAAGATGACATCCTTGCCAATGTGATGGAGCAAACCATCATTTATAACCTAGCCCGTTTAGAAGATGCAGCAACTCAATCTACAGATCCAGAGCAACAATTACGTGCCCTAATTAAAGCAGAACTCATCTCGATTACTGGCGATACAGGTGCTGCAATGGCTGTTCTGGTTTACGAATGGTTTGCTCTTTCAAAAGAAAAACAAGATTATCTTTTAAAAATGCGTAATGAATATGAGCAAATTTGGTTAGATGTTATTGAAAAGTTACGTACTCAGAGCAAGATAAAGCATGATGCCTTTATTTGGCGACGTTTAGTTGGTGGGGCGATTTCATGGACCGTAACTTGGTATAAACCTGAAGGAAAGGTCAAAATTGATGAAGTGACCGAAATGGTTTGGGAGATGGCTTTGAAATGAGTTCAGTCTATTTACGTAAACCTCAAATAAATGACTTGGCTGAAATTAAAGAAGCTTATGAACGCAGTGTTCAATTGCATCAACCTTGGACTTATCCACCCTCTGACTTTGAACAATATTTAACCCAAGAACATCGTTATTTCGTTTGTTTAGAGAAAGACCATTCAATTGTCGGAACATTTAATATTTCTAACATTATCAGAGGTTATTTTCACTCGGCTTACTTAGGTTATGAAGTATTTCATCCCTATCAAGGCCAAGGATATATGAAAGAGGGTCTAAAGTTATTACTCAAAGAGGCATTTGAAAATTTAAACTTGCATAGACTTGGAGCAAACATACAACCTGAAAATATTGCTTCAATTCATCTGGTTGCAAATGCAGGTTTTATCAAAGAAGGCTTTTCTCGACAATATCTTCGAGTAGGTGGAAAAGAATGGAAAGATCATGAATGTTGGGCGATTTTAAATAAAATGTGGAATCAAACTTCAGGATAGATAGATCAAGAATGTGATAAGGCAGCTTAAAAGCCACCTTATAAATAGACTTAATAACCCAACTGCTTACTAATCAAATCTTTCATGATTTCTTCAGCCCCACCGCCAATCATATTCACCTTAACTTCACGATAAATACGTTCAGACTTAGTTCCGCGCATAAAACCCATGCCTCCTAATGTTTGTACAGCTGCATCAGCACAAAATTGCATAGTGCGAGTAGCAACATTTTTGAGCATTGAAATTTGTGCCACTAACTCAGGTCCTTGTAAGTTTGGCTGAGTCATTTTCCAAGCAGTTTCTTCAAGTAATGCCCGTGTTGAAGTCAGTTGTGTCGCCATATCCACCAACTTGTGACGAACTACTTGATGATCAATTAATCGCTTACCAAATGTTTTACGTTGCTGAGCCCAATCTAAAGCTTCTTCATAACACACCAGTGCATAACCATAAGCCACCACACCTAAGAAAAAACGCTCCATATTAAAGTTATTCATAATGACTTTAAAACCAGCATTTTCTTTACCTAAAAGATTTGATACAGGCACTTTAACTTGGTCAAAATGCAAATGTGCTGTATCTGAAGCCCACCATCCCATTTTCTTTAAAGGTGTTTTAGTGATTCCTTCACTCTGGGCATCAATCAGCAACATCGAAATACCTTCAGCACCCGATTTAGTCGGGTCTGTACGCACCGCAACTGTATAGTAATCAGCGCAAATTCCTGAAGTAATAAAGGTTTTCTCACCAGAAACAATATAATAATCACCCTCTCGAACGGCCTTAGTCTGAAGTGCAGCAACATCTGACCCACCACTTGGTTCAGTAATGGCTAAGGCAGAAATTTTTTCACCGGAAATAATACTCGGGAGAACTCTAGCTTTTAATTCTTCACTACCAAAATGCTGAATCGGCGGTGCACCAATGGTATGTACCATCAATGAGATATGTACTCCACCAGAGCCAGCCTTCGCCATTTCGACACCAGCCAGCAATGAATAGAATGGATCAGCATCTGGAATACCACCATATTCTTCAGAAAAACCTAATCCTAATAAACCAATCTCAGCAGCTTTCTTGTATAGTTCTCTTGGAAATGTCTCGGCTTCATCCCACTCATTGACAAAAGGCGCCATTTCTTTTTGTACAAATCGACGAACATTATCAGCAAAAGCAATGTGTTGTTCATTATAGTAAATTGGGTTAGATTGCATTTTTAGAGATATCCTGATGTTTTTATTTAATTCCAAGGCATATCTTGGCATGTTTGGCATCAATCAAAAGTTGCAAGAATCTCCAATTTCTTGGCATAAAACATCAAACCCAATTATTCTTATTAAAATGCAAAGTCTATACTCTTAAACAGCAACGAAATCCACGAACCGCGTAATATGATTGCGCACCATTATGATAAACAAAAACACGGCCATAACGACGGTCAGCAAAAATTGCTCCATCTAATTGGCGAATCTCATCTGGAGTTGCAAGCCAACTTGATGTTTTAAGATCAAACTCGCCTAACTTTTGTAATTGATGATATTGCTCTTCTGTTAGAAGTTCGACTCCCATTTCTATAGCAATATCGATTGCACTATTTTTAGGTGGGTGATCTTTTCTAGACTCTAAAGCTTCACGATCATAACAAAGACTTCTACGGCCTTTTGGTGTCTCAGGAGAGCAATCCATAAACAAATATTCATCACTATGTTGGTCATAAGCCACCACGTCAGGCTCTCCTCCCGTATTTTCCATTTCTTGCAATGACCATAGTTTGTCAGGAGATTTAATTAGTTTAGTCTGCACACTCGGCCATTCTATTTCTCTATGACGATGTGAATTCTTTTCAAATCTATCTTTTAGTAACTCAATCAGTGTTTCTATGTGCTTTGAAGCTAATTGCTTTTTAATTACCATTAGATAAATCCTTAAATTTATTAAGCTGAACGTCCATCAAAATAATTTATTTTTATTTTTTCTAAATCCATGTCATCTATGCATCGAACATTAATAGCAAAGATAGCATTACCCTTTGCATCTGTACCTTGAGCATAAGGATGAATACCACAAATTTTACAGAAATGATGGTTAATCACATGTTTGTTAAAAGTGTAATTCGCTAAAAGATCTGAAGATTCAAAAGAAACCGTAACTTGACTACTCGGTAAGAACCAAAGTAAGGAGCCTTTCTTTTGACAGATTGAACAGTTACAAGATAATGCCTCTGATAACTCTCCTTCCGCTACAAATTTAATCGAACCACAATGACAACTTCCTTGATATTTCATTTTTCTTACTCTTTATATTTCTCATGCTACTTACTTTTCCAGTTTAAAAAATAACTTTCCATATAAAAATGTAATCTAATCCTACTTAAATTTGAATTTAAAGGCCATATGTAGGCTTGGAAGCACATTTCTAAACCAGAACGGTCTCAAAATTTCCCTCATAAATAAAAAAAGAACTCTATATGAGTTCTTTTTATTGCATTGATTTTTTATTTTCGTCATTTAATTCAGACATAAAAAAACACCCTCAACTGTTAAGTTGAGGGTGTTTAGAATAATGAGCTGGCGATGACTTACTCTCACATGGGAAACCCCACACTACCATCAGCGCTAAGAGGTTTCACTTCTGAGTTCGGGAAGGGATCAGGTGGTTCACTCTTGCTATGGTCGCCAGCACAA
>NZ_JABFFO010000011.1:0-33953 GCF_016124155.1 Acinetobacter sp. AC1-2 | reverse complement strand
GAACAGAGAACAGAGAACAGAGAACAGAGAACAGAGAACAGAGAACAGAGAACAGAGAACAGAGAACAGAGAACAGAGAACAGAGAACAGAGAACAGAGAACAGAGAACAGAGAACAGAGAACAGAGGTTATATGTATTAAGGATACGAGTTCAAATATTGGAGTAAGTTTGAATTAAAATTTTGAAATAGAAAACAAAAAAATTCCTTCTATCTATAAGATAAGAAGAAATTCTTTTTAATATTTGGGATATTTTATAAAGCTTGAACGCTTTTAAATATGGTCGGAGCAGTAGGATTCGAACCTACGACCCCCTGGTCCCAAACCAGGTGCACTACCAGGCTGTGCTATGCTCCGAAATTGGGGTGAATGACGGGATTCGAACCCGCGACAACTGGAATCACAATCCAGGGCTCTACCAACTGAGCTACATCCACCATCAAATAGTTCTATGTACCAAGCTACCGAGTGGCGCGCCTGACAGGATTCGAACCTGTGACCATCCGCTTAGAAGGCGGATGCTCTATCCAACTGAGCTACAGGCGCTTAACCGATGATGCTTATCATGCGATACTTCGCCGATCTTAAAATATTATTTTAAGTGGTCGGAGCAGTAGGATTCGAACCTACGACCCCCTGGTCCCAAACCAGGTGCACTACCAGGCTGTGCTATGCTCCGATCTATCTCAGCTTTTGCTGTATCGCACATTGTGCGGTACGGTGTGCATTCTAGGCGCGACGCCCTCAGACGTCAACACCTATTGTCAAAAAAAGTTAAAAATCCTTATCAAATGTATATTTAACAAGCATTTTGAGGTTTTTTAACGCTTTAACGATGCACTAAAGGCTAACATTCGATCTAAAGGCATTTTGGCACGTTCAGCAAGCGCTGGATCTACGTGTATTTCCTGATCGCCCTTTTGCAAAACTTCTAAAATTCCGTCGAGTTCATTCATTGCCATCCATGGACAGTGTGCACATGAACGACAAGTTGCACCCTCACCTGCTGTTGGCGCCTCAACTAAAATCTTATTTGGCACAGCTTGCTGCATTTTGTAGAAAATACCACGGTCAGTTGCCACAATAAGTCTTTCGTTTGGCAAAGTCTGCGCAGCTTTAATCAATTGAGAAGTACTACCTACCGCATCTGCAATGTCTACAACCGATTCTGGCGATTCTGGATGTACCAATACAGCAGCATCTGGATACAGTGCTTTCATGTTGGCAATACCGCGTGCACGGAATTCTTCATGCACAATACATGCACCATCCCAAAGCAACATATCTGCACCAGTTTTCTTTTGAATATAGCGACCTAAGTGCTGATCTGGTGCCCAAATAATTTTTTCGCCTAAGCTATCTAGGTGCTCAACAATTTCGACTGCACAGCTTGAAGTCACCACCCAATCTGCTCGTGCTTTAACAGCAGCCGAGGTATTGGCATAGACAACTACGGTGTAGTCAGGGTGCTGATCACAAAAGGCAGTGAACTCATCAACCGGACAACCTAAATCGAGTGAACAAGTCGCTTCGAGTGTCGGCATTAAAATTGTTTTTTCAGGAGACAGAATTTTTGCTGTTTCTCCCATAAATTTAACACCTGCCACAACTAGTGTAGAGGCGGCATGATCTCGTCCGAAACGGGCCATTTCTAAAGAGTCAGAAACGCACCCACCTGTTTTTTCGGCAAGTTCCTGTACTTCAGGGTCGCAATAGTAATGAGCAACAAGGACAGCATCACGTTTTTTGAGCTCTGCTTCGATCTGAGCAAACTTTTGTTGTTTTGCTTCTTCACTTAAGCGGTTGTCTTTTGGCTCACCTAAACGGTCTAAATGCGCTTGTACAATGTTTTTTGCATCGTTGGCAATTAAAGTCGCATCACTCATAAAACGTCTTCTCTATCCTTCATGCTGGCATACCTGCTCGCATATAACGTTACTGCTTAAATGATTTACTAACTTGAATCATTTAATATCAAAAGATGGGGCTAATAAAAAAGCCTCTTTGTCGAGGCTTGATTATAACTGATATTTAAGAACGGTAATCAGCATTAATTTTGACATAGTCGTAAGATAAGTCACAGGTATATACCGTGTCTTTGGCTTGACCGCGTCCTAAATCAACTCGAATGGTAATTTCTGTTTGTGCCATAACACGCGCACCCGCCTCTTCGGTATAGTCCTCGGCAGCTCCACCGTCTTTACAGATTTGTACATCATCTAGCCATACCTGAATTTTAGATACGTCTAAGTCTTTCACTCCAGCATAGCCAATTGCTGCCAAAATACGGCCCCAGTTCGGGTCAGATGCAAAAAGTGCAGTTTTGACAAGTGGTGAATGAGCAATACTATAAGCAATATCGCAACATTCTTGAGTGTTGCCACCGCCTTCTACAGCAACAGTAATAAACTTTGTTGCACCTTCGCCGTCACGTACAATTAACTGTGCTAAACGATTCATAACACGAGCCAGTACTTCTAACACTTGAGCATATCGTGCATCGTTAATTGAAGTAATTTCAGCTCCACCCGCCTGACCTGTTGCCACAAAAATACAAGAGTCATTGGTTGAGGTATCGCCATCAATCGTAATACGGTTAAATGAATGCTCAACCGTTGTCTTTAATAAGCTTTGTACTAAATCACGGCTAATAGGTGCGTCTGTAGCTACAAAGCTCAGCATGGTTGCCATGTTTGGACGAATCATGCCAGCGCCTTTACTAATACCTGTCATAGTATAAGTAATGCCATCTAGCTCAAATTGTTCAGATGCGCCTTTAGGCACTGTATCTGTGGTCATAATGCCAGATGCCGCATCATACCAAGCAGCCTCTTGCAAAGTGTTTAATGCAGGTCGAAGTCCAGCCAGTAAACGCTCCATTGGAAGCTGTTCGCCAATTACACCTGTAGAAAATGGTAAAATTTCTGAGCTGTTTACCCCAGCAATCTCAGCTAATTTTGCGCAAGTATCTTGAGCATTTTTCAAGCCTGTAGGTCCAGTACCTGCATTGGCATTACCCGTATTAATCACTAAATAGCGAGGATTACCTTGGGTAAGATGGGCTTTAGAGACATGAACAGGTGCAGCACAAAATGCATTTTGGGTAAATACACCTGCAACATTTGAACCTTCTGCAAACTCAAAAATGACTAAATCTCGTCGGTTTGGGTAACGTACATATGCTTCTGTTGAGCCAATTTTTACACCTTTTACCACATGCATTTGTGGCATTGTTACGTCACCGACAGCCATTTTTAGAACATCCAGAGTTTGTTATGAATAAGATTAATATTTCAAAAAAGCGATGCGATGAAGCACACTCTTTATGAAATATCAGTGTTAACAGCTTAGTAGAAAAGTCTAAAAAAATCGAGCGCAAAACGGCTCATTGTTGCTCTAGCTTTAATAAAATATCTTTCTTATCAAGACCACCAGCAAAACCAACTAATGCCCCCCCTGCACCAATTACTCGGTGACAAGGCGCAATAATCGAAATCGGGTTTTTCCCATTTGCAGCGCCCACCGCTCGTACAGCTTTTTCATTACCAATTTGAAGTGCAATCTCTTTATAACTTCTTGTTTCCCCATAAGGGATGGTGAGTAAAGCAGCCCATACCTGTTTTTGAAATGCGGTTCCTTCGAAATCTAGTGGCAAAGAAAACTCACAGCGCTTGCCTTCAAAATATTCTTCTAATTGTTGCTCAGTTTTTAATAAAACTGGATGTTCAACTTGTTCGACCAGCTCAGCCAGCCGAACACGTTTTGGATTTTCATTATCCCAGAGTACTGCCACCAAAGCATTTTCATTCGCAACCAGCTTTAATTGCCCAACAGGCGAATTGATATACTTATAAGACAGCAACATAGTTTATTCTCTTAAGACGGCGACGAAATTTTCATTAAAACCAAACCTGACACAATCAGTACAGCGGCAATCATTCGCATAGCTCCAATAGGTTCATTGAGAAAGAATATGCCCACTAAAAATGATCCAATTGCGCCAATTCCTGTCCAAACCGTATAGGCAGTGCCAAGAGGTAAAGTTTTCATTGAAATTGAAAGTAGAACTACACTCAAAATCATAAAAACTACGGTAATAATACTAGGGGTTAAGCGTGTAAAACCTTCAGACATTTTCATAGAATATGCCCAAATGATTTCAAATACACCTGCTAAAATTAAAATAGCCCAAGCCATAACATTCACTAATTTTTATATTGTCAGGTCGTCCTGACATGATTACCCATTATGGGGGAGGTCGTTCCTCCTTTATGTGAAGGCTCAGTTTACTTTAAAATAAAAAATGAAGGCAAACCCTATCTAAAGCTAGCCTGTCTTAGAAAATCTTATTGGTTTTTTAACTGTAAAATTTTTCGGACACTATTTAAAACAAATAAAACAATAATCAGTCCAATAATTAAATCAGGATAAGGAGAACCTGTCATTGCGACCAATATTCCCGCAACAATAACACCTAAGTTTACAATGACATCATTTGCAGAAAAGATATAACTCGCCTTCATGTGTGCCCCACTCTCTTTATGGTCACTCATTAAATAAAGACAAGTAATATTCGCCGCAAGAGCCAATCCACCAATTAAAATCATTAAAATTGAAACAGGTTCACTGCCATATATAAAGCGGCGCAGGACATCAATTAACACAATTATGGCTAAGCCGAACTGCAACCAACCAGAAAGATGTGCAGCCTTTAATTGAGCATTAAGATTTTTACCTACCACAAATAAGGCAATACCATAGATTGCAGCGTCTGCGAACATATCGAGTGAATCGGCGATTAACCCTGTCGATGATGCAATGATGCCTGCCATAAACTCAATGACGAACATGACCCCATTAATAAGTAATAACCATTGTAAAACTTGCTTTTGTGCTGCATTCATTGAAGAGCTGGTTCTAACCTTTTTAGGTTTTTCAACAGGTTCATAATGTGGCTGTGTTTGTTGTAACTCAGCTCCTAATCCTAGACGCTGTAGGCTTTGGGTAATCATTTCAGCTTGAGCACTGTGATAAATCGCCAAATGGCGTGCCGGTAAGTCAAAATTAAGTTCCTGAATATCGTCAGCGTAAGAGGCTAAAGCCATCCGTACCATTTGCTCTTCGGCTGCACAATCCATGTGAGGAATATGATAATAACTCACCCATTGGCTCTTCTTAGCCCCGAGTTCACTAGGGGTAGAATACTCCTGAGAAGGCATGCTTGAGCACCCGCAGCTAGAGCTACTTTTACTTAAATGTATTTGATTCTCTTGTTTTTCTAAAGCCATCTGTGCACCATAACTGACACAAAAAACAATGCCATTAGTATAAACCAATGGCATGTCGTTAAGCTTACTTTTTGTTCGTAAATTAGAATTTTAGCGTTAACCCTGCTCCATAATACCAACCATGTTCGGAGTCGGTTCCAGTTTGCCAAGCAGTTTGTTTTAAACCTTTTTCATAACCATAACCGACATCAACAAATGGCATGACCTTTTTGTTGATTTCATAACGGGTTTGAAAGCCAGCTTGTAAACTTGATAAACCTGTTTTACTGGCATAGCGAGATTCATCTTGCAAAACAACGTCTGCTTTTAAATAAGGTTTACCAATTAACTTTTGGGTAAAGAGTAAGTCTCTTTCTGTCTCTAAACTTAACTTCCATAGCTGGTCTTCACCTGCATAAAGATATGCATCGGTTTCAAAAAAGTAAGGTGCCATGCCATGTAAACCCACTACACCAGCCCAGCGATCTTGCTTTTGGTCTTCCCGCTGTAAACGTTCGAAGTTCACCCCAGCCTGTACATCCCAATAATCAGCTACATTTCGACTGTAAAGTAATGAGCCACCGTAATTAGTATCTTCGGACTCGGCCTTTTCAACATGAGCTTTAATGAATAGTTTGTTTTCATCAGTTCCCACCCAACTTTCTAATTCAGAAGAAAAACTACCTTCCCCTTCTTCATTTTGAGTCCAGCCCGTATCAATCGTAGTCGCCTGATAAACCTGACCACCATGTTCGCGTAAATGATCATGTGTTAAAGGTTCTTGAGCAAAAGTAAATACAGATATGCTCGAGAAAGCACCGCAACATACCATTTGAGAAAATAACTTAGTGATGCGCATGACTAGCTCCTTTCTCATTTTCAGATTGAACAGGCGATTGAGCTTGAGGTGGCTGTTGCCCATCATTCACTTGAGCCACAATCAACTTATTCATCATCCCTGCACTCATGTGATAGAGCAAATGACAATGAATCGCCCATTCTCCTAAGGCATCGGCTGTCAATAACGCAGTAACTGTCTTTCCTGGTGGAACAATAACGGTATGTTTATTTGGCAAGTTTTCAGCTTGTTGACCATTTTCCAATTGCATGAACATGCCATGTAAATGCATTGGGTGAGCCATCATGCTGTCATTCACGAACTTCAAGCGAATACGTTCGCCATATTTAACTTGCAATGGCTCAGCTTCGCTAAATTTCTTGCCATTAATGGTCCAGATATAACGCTCCATGTTTCCGCCTAAACGAATGACTAATTCTCGTTCCGGCGCACGGGTGTCTGGTTGAGGTGTTAAAGACTGCAAATCACTATACTGCAATGCTTTCATACCGGCTGGTGTTGAAGCATTTGCCCAGCCATAAACTGGCTCATCTTTTTTAGTCGTACTTTCAGATTGAGCTGGCATTTCATGATTCATATTCATCATCGCGTGATCATGCTCGCTAGATGGCTTTGCCTGCATATCGTGTTTCATTTCAGGCATAGCTGACATGTCGTGCTTCATTTGCATCATGGAATGATCATGATTGGCATGGCTTGTCTCTTTTTTCATTTCAGGCATGGTCGACATGTCATGTTGCATGTTCATTTGATGGCCAGCATGTTCATCACTCGCTCCATCACCATGACTCATGCCCATATCATCCATGGTTAACAAAGATCGCGGACGTGGCTGTGGCATTTGAATTGAACCAACCCCCTGAGTATTTTCATCATGCAAAGTACCGATTGCAAAGCCGCTACGGTCAATTGACTCAGCCTCAATCTGATAATTTGCCTGTTTAGGTTCAACAATCACATCATAGGTTTCGGCTGTTCCAATTCGAAACTCATCAATTGCTACAGGCTTGACTGGCTGCCCATCTGCACTCACGACTGTCATTTTTAAGTTTGGAATTCTGACATCAAAAAATGACATTGCAGAAGCATTAATGAAACGTAGTCGGACTTTATCTCCTGCCTTAAAATCACCTGTCCAGTTTTGCTGCGGTGTCTTACCGTTGACTAAGAAGGTATAACCCGTCACATCAGACATATCGGTTTTTAACATCCGCATCTGGTTCCACATCGAACGATCTTGCCAAGTTGCTTTTAAGCCTTGTGCTTTAACCTGCTTCCAGACATCAGATACAGTTTCACGGCGATTTTGATAATACTCAGCAGATTTTTTCAAATTCTTCATAATGCTATCGCTAGAAGAATTATGAAAATCTGAAAGCATCACCACATAATCACGATCAGTTTTTTCATGCTCTGCAACTGGTGTTCTCCCTTTCGGGTAAATCACGAGTGGACCATATAAACCGTCTTGCTCTTGGCCTTTACTATGGGCGTGATACCAATAAGTGCCGTTTTGTTTCACCTTAAAGCGGTAAACAAAATCTCCGTTTGGAGCGATTCCTGTAAAACCATTGAAACCCGGTACGCCATCCATTAACCCTGGCAGTAACAACCCATGCCAGTGCAAAGACGTATCTTGATTCTTTAATTGGTTATGAACATGAATAACAGCCTCATCTCCTTCCTCAAACTCAAGGAGTGGTGCTGTAAACTTGCCATTTACGGTAATTCGTTTTAGCGGTTGACCAGTAACATTGACCTGTTGTTCATTAATATTAAGGTGATATTCCTTAATTGCCGCGAGGGACCATGGTGAAACCAATAGCCCAAATACAGCGACTAAGCTGCTAATTGTTTTATGAGACATTGCTGTAATCCTTTTTAATTAAAAAATAAGTAAGAAAGGATTAAGCTTTAGGAGGACGTAAAATTTCTTGCCAGTATCCGGCTAAATGCTGAGCCTGATAAATACTGCTAAATTGAGAAGATATTGGAATAAATGATGATTCAAGGTCTGGGACCGCTTGTTGCAGAGCCAGATTCACGATTTGACAATGTACGGGGTTACAGTCCTTACAATGCTCACCGTGCGAATGAAGAGACTGGGTCATGGTTTGATGACATATAGTCTGATCATCTGCTTGGACATGTACAGAGTGATGAGTCATTTTTTCACTATGACATGGCATCGTGTGAAGATCATGCTGCATAGGCGTCTGAGCAATAGACACACCACTCCACCCAATGACTAAAGTCATTAGGAACACAAACCAAGCATACTTGCGTAAGTGTTGTAGGGCCATTGTCGTTTATTGCCTTATGCAATTTATATATCTTAGGAGCATTAGCATAACTAAGTTTTAAAAGAGATACAATTTTTCCATCTTAACTGTTTGTTTTAAATTAATTAAACAAATGGTGATTGATGCTGAAGCACCAAATCAATCACTTGCAATGCCCCTTCTTGCTCATTACTCGCAGCCGCATAAGGCGCTACTGCTTTTAAAGCATCTACTGCATTTTCAACCGCAAACCCATAACCCACTGCTTTAATCATCTGGATATCATTATTATTGTCGCCAATCGCAACGACTTGATCAGGTTCAACCTTCCATTTTTCTAATAGAAGCTTCAAACCATGTGCTTTATGCTGGTCAGGAAGAATAAGATCGATAAAGTCAAAACCACTTGAAACGGGAACTAATAATTGATCTGCAACAAAACTTTGCTGCTGAAGATCTTGAAAAATAGCAAAACTTTCGTTTTTCTGAGCAATAAAAGTAATTTTGCACACTAAATCTTTTAATGCATAAAAATCCTCTACAACTATTAGCTTTTCAAAGTATCGAGCGACCTTAGCATAGTCATCGGCTTGCATAGACTTGTGTACATAAGCGCTCTGCTTTCCGCAGATCACCATTTTAGATGTATAGGTTGAATCAATTGCTTTTAATGTCTCAATAAATTGTTGCTGACTTAAATGAGCAAAAGCTATTTCTTGCCCTGCATCTACAACATGTGCACCATTTTCTGCAATAAAAGCAATTTCATGACTAATTTCTGGAAAGTAGGTAACAAGCTTTGCGAGTTGGTTACCACTGGCAACCACAAAATGAATATTATTTTGTTTGAGTTGTTCGTACTGTTTTAAAAAACGTGCTTTGTTGTACTGCTTCTTAGAATTAAGAAAAGTCCCATCCATATCTACCGCTAAAATTTTTATCGTCATTAATTATCTAAATCTCTTACTAAAATCTTATTAAACCAAATTTAGCTTTATTTTTCATGACACTTTTACAGTTTTACATCCATATATTTCTTAAAAGGTGCCCACACAATATTATCGTTTTTTACACTGGTTATTTTTTAGTAAAGCTTAATAAAAAATCAGGTAATAAAATATCCAACTCGCATAAAAAAAGAACGCCAAAACGTTCTTTTTTTATACATTATGCCTAGAGAATAAGCAGTTGATCTAATTTTGTTTATTTTACCAACATCTTATCCATATGGTTATCAACACAGTTATCCATACAGTTATAAACAAAGTTATCCACAAGCCTACCCTTGATTAAGCATACTTTTTTAAGCGTCTACACTACCTACTTTCGCAAGCTCTGCACGCATTTGATCAATTACAACTTTATAATCTGGTTGACCAAAAATGGCTGAACCAGCAACAAACATATCTGCACCAGCTTCTGCAATTTCACGAATATTTGCAGGGCCAACACCACCGTCTACCTCTAAACGAATATCACGACCACTCGCATCAATAATTTTACGAGCTTCACGCAATTTTTCTAAGGTCATTGGAATGAACTTTTGCCCACCAAAGCCAGGGTTCACACTCATGATTAAAATTTGGTCAACTTTATCAAGCACATAATCTAAATAGTGTAATGGCGTTGCAGGGTTAAATACTAAACCAGCTTTTGCACCACCTGATTTAATCAGCTGTAATGAACGGTCAATGTGATGAGAGGCTTCTGGGTGAAACGTAATAATATCAGCACCAGCTTCCAAAAAATCTCCAATAATGCGGTCAACTGGAGACACCATTAAATGCACATCAACAGGCGCTTTAATTCCATAATTTTTTAAAGCCTTACAAATGCCAGCACCAAAAGTTAAATTTGGAACATAGTGGTTATCCATTACATCAAAATGCACTACATCTGCACCTGCGGCTAACACTTTGTCTACATCTTCGCCTAAACGAGCAAAATCGGCAGATAAAATAGAAGGAGCAATCAAATAAGGCTTGGACATAAGTGGATGACCTGGCTAAGAGTTTAAGGAGAGGCTTAAAATTATAACAAAAAACCGCCTACTTGGCCTGCTCTTCCTTACTCAAATCGCAACATTTCAAACTTGCAACGTAACGTTGCAACATTAGAATGCTAAGCGCTAAATGAATTTGTTAAGGTACATTAAAGTAATGTGAGGATTGATAATGAAAAGCACAACTCATCTATTAACAAACGATGGTAAACGTATTGCAAAGCGTTTGGTTAATCATTGGAAACACAAATTTGAAGTACAAGAGACTGAACAAGATTTCAAAATCTTAATGCCTACAGCAACCATTACGCTTGCCCCTGCAACAGAGCAGTTAAACGTTGCTATTGATAGTCAGCTAGATGACCATGACCACTTAGAAAAAGTCGTGCTTGATCATCTAAACCGCATGGCTCAACAAGAATTTCAGGTGGAATGGCAGCATTAATTAGCCATTTACCTTTTCTAACTGGATTGCATGAAACTGTAAATGCTCATCCATAAAGGTTTGAATAAAGTAATAGCCATGATCATAGCCAGCATGTTGTCTTAAAGTTAAAGGTTGTCCTGCTTTTAAACATGCTTGCTTAAATTTTTCAGGGTGAAGCTGTTCATAAAATTGGTCATCCAATCCCTGATCAACCAAAATTTCATCAAACACTGCACCATTTTTCAAGATTAAAGCAGTGGCATCATGAGCAAGCCAGCTGTCGCGGTCATTGCCCAAATAATGACTAAAGGCTTTGTCGCCCCATGCACATTCAGTTGGTGCACAGATCGGTGCAAAAGCAGATACAGACTTGAACTTCTCAGGATATTTAAAAGCCAAAGTTAATGCGCCATGGCCACCCATTGAGTGCCCAAAGATACCAACTTGTTGAGCGTTTACAGGAAAGCTTTTCAAAATGAGTGGATATAACTCATCAATCAAATAGCTTTCCATTTGATAATGCTCAGACCAAGGTGTTTGCGTTGCATTAATATAGAAGCCTGCGCCTTGACCTAAATCCCAATTATCTCCTGCTGCAACCTGCTCTCCACGAGGAGAGGTGTCGGGTGTAATGAGTATTAGGCTTAATTGTGCCGCCATATGTTGTGCGTGCGCTTTTATGGCAAAGGTTTCTTCAGTACACGTTAACCCAGCGAGATAAAACAAAGTTGAACAAGGCCTACCTTCTAAAGCGGCTGGTGGCAAATACACACCAAACTTAGCTGGCCCTTTTAATAACTGAGATTCAAATTGGTAAACACGTTGCTCACCTTCAAAGCAGCGGTTTTTTTGCAGGAGTTGCATCGTTTTTGGCCTCTGTTTTTGTTTGAGCAATATCTACACTACCAGTATTTTGCTGAGGAAATAGATACTTTTCCAATTGAGGTAGCATAAGTTCCATATTTTTACCAATCATCCACTGAGGCTCTGAAGGTTCTACACCTTGGGCCACTTCCCATTTGGTTACCGTTTGCTTAGCTGTATTAAACGAATCTTTCATCGAAGATTGCTCTCGCATAGCCAAATCAAACAAAGCTCGACCAAAATAAGTGTAGTCAGCTTCGTTATTACATCCAAAAGAAGTTTTATCAGCAGCAGATGCAGTAATAATTAAAGTATCAGGAGACTGTAAGGCAGGAATAAAGCTTCCTGAATAACAGGCAGAAATGACAATCACACGCCAGCGAATACCGGATTTATCAAGTGTTTCACGCAACCATTTAGGGTCTACTTGCCCTAGATCTAATGGCGCATTTTCAATTTCAAAGTGATTCTGTTCACCGTGTGAAGTCATATATAGAAATAGCACATCACTATCACGGTTCATTTGCTGCCCCATACGGCGTAGGGCTAACTCTATACTGGTTTTAGAGGCAATCGGGATTTCTGTACGGGTATCTGGATTATTGACCAACATCATCGAACGACCCACAGTACCAAAGCGAGTATCAAACTGTTCTTTAATACGGACTACTTCCGACTTGAAAACATCTTGATAGCTATCACCTGCCACGCCTAAAAAATACCAATGACTTTTTGCCTGCTCACCATATTGGACTTGCTCTAAAGAGTCATTCAGTAGCTTACTTTGTGCATAAAAAGCTTCTTCAGCAAATGTTGGAGCTGAATCTTCGACCTTCCAAATCGGTTGATCTTTTACAGAAAGTTGCCACACCACCATCGTCGCAATAGTCGCAACCATGACGAGTGCACGTTCCCACCAAGGCCACTTGAGCTCGCGTGAGAAAACCCAAATCACCGCTAAACTTTGCCATACGAACAAAGCCACAAATAGGCTTGGTAAAATTCCGTTATAAATAGCATCTGGAATAAAGTTGAGATAACCGTTAGAACCTAAATACTGAATTAAACATTGAATTAATAAGATATTTGTATCTAGAACCAACCAAAGTAAAGCAGGTACTAGCATTAAGCGAGGTTGGTTGGTGCGCTGTGATAAAAATATACCGACAATTAAAGCAATAAACGGCCAAAGTGCGTAACCAATTAAACCTTGTGAATTGAAATCACCGATTTGACCAGCCACAAGCCAGCTATAAAGAGAGTTAGTACATCCCCCTAAAATTCCCCAGACAATGAGCTGAAGAATTGATGGATGTACAATTTGTAAAGAACGTCTTGATCCCAAAAACAGCCACATTCCGGCAATTTGGTTGCTTTTAAAATCATGCCAAAAGTTAATGGAGGGTTTAAGATCAATCATAAAAGGTTTTCAAAAATTTCGTTTTTGTCAGGCATCTTAAGTGTATGCCTGCTAAGAATTTTAGCAATCATGCTTTTGAACTATATCACATATATTTGTGCATTATTCAAGCAATAAAACCTAACCTTACATAAGCCTACTGAAAATACGCATCAAAACGACAAGCATCTCCTTGCCATTGATGAGCTGGCTCCTGATTTGCCAAGAAAATAGCATGACGTGGGCGTTTAACCACTACACGTTTAGCAACTTTCTGTGCCAAAACCAGCAAATTATCCCCCAAATCCATCTCACCATCTTCGGGTAGAAGTAGATGTAAAAGCTGCATCTGTTTTTTAACTTGAGCTTGTTTTTTGATTGCTTGATGATTCTGGTCACGCTGCGGAAACATCGGGTCTAGATAAACCACATCAACCAGTTGAGCTGTTTGCTGTAACTGTTGTAAATAACTTGCAGAGTCAGCAAAGATCAGTTGAATCCGATCCATAAACTGACTTAAAAAGCTATCTTGTTCAGCTTGGGCTTTTGCATCTTCAAGTAAGGTAAATAAAATCGGATGGCGCTCAACCAATTGTATTTGTGCGCCAAGATAAGCCATGAGCAAACTATCATGGCCTAAACCAGCCGTAGCATCGATTAAGACAGGTTTTTCACCTAACTGACAAGCCCGAGCAATCATTTCTGATTTAAGACTTGCACGTTTTAAACGGGAAATTTCGGCTTTCCAGTCTGGCTGCATTTTCATGCCATTTGCAGACAACCATAGCCCGTTTTCATCTACGCAAAGCGCCAATTCAGGATTTAAACGCAAAAAACGTGCATTGAGCTTTTCAACTGGCTGCAATTCTACAGTCACACCTCTAGAACAAAGCACAGCTTGGTAGTGCTGTGCTTGCTCTTGAAAATCTACTTCAAAATATATGTGCATGAGTAGTGCCTTTATTTTGCTTTACCCTGATCTGCTATTTTTTTCCATGCATCATCACGTAAATAAACTGGTAAAGCATGTTCAGCATCAACCCACTGCTTTTGTGTTGCATAAACACGTGCAATAGAAGCAATGTCTTGTGCTGTTGCAGTGATTGTTTGATGCTCTGCATCAGCTTGAAGTAACTTTGCACCCGAACCAATTAAGCAATGTTTTGCATAAGCAGTCGCTTGCTCATAGCCCATTAATTTTTCTTCATCAATACATTGCATAATTCCATGCTCATCTAGAACAAAACTTGCAATATAAACTTCATTCATACGAGCATCGAGAACCGCAGTCACCTGTTCCAAACCTTCAAGTCGGTATGCTGCTTGTGCTAAAGCTTGCAAACTCGAAACGGGAATAACGGGTAAATCTTGTGACCATGCCAAAGCCTGAGTCACAGCTGCATTAATTCGGACACCACTAAAAGAACCCGGCCCACGGCTAAAGGCAATCGCATCCAGACCAGCAACCTCAAGACCTGTTTGTTGTAGTCCCTGCTCAATCATAGGCAGAATGGTCTGGGTTTGTGCTTTCGCCCGCGTATCGAGTTGAAAAAACAGTTCTTGGGTTTCATCGACTAATGAGATAGAACACTGCTCATTTGCAGTTTCCAACGCCAGCAATTTCATGCACAACCTTAGTATTAAATCAGATTAAAAACGGGAGTTATGATACCCCACTCGGCTCTGATAGGCGAGTCGTTCTCGGTCTAAATAAAAATGCCAAGCTTGTGCTTGGCATAAAAATATTTTTCTAAAAAAGAGTTAAAAGTGGAATTCTTTTAAATCACTATAACTTTTAAAATGTTCAGCATAATGCAATGCACTCAACCGTATTTTTGCAGCACCGTCTTCATCTAAAGTCTTAACAATTTTGCCGGGCGATCCCATAACCACTGAATTATCTGGAATGACTTTCCCTTCAGGAATTAAGGCATTGGCTCCGATAATACAATTTTTACCAATCACAGCCCGATTTAAAATTACGGCGTTCATACCAATCAAACTATTATCACCAATCGTACAACCATGCAGCATGACTTTATGCCCGACCGTGACATATTCACCAATGTTTAGCTCAAGGCCTGCATCAGTATGTAATACCGAATTTTCTTGAATATTAGAAAAATTACCAATCCGAACAACACAGTTATCAGCACGTACTACAGCTCCAAACCAGATGCTGACTTGACGCCCCAACTCTACTTGTCCAATCAACGTTGCTGTTGGAGCAACCCAGCCATCCCATGGTTCATGTAAGGCTTTTGGGTGCTGTCCTTGATAGCTATACATCATAATTTATCAATCCTGATCATTTATTCTTATGAGAAAATTTTGGTATACCAAATGTTGGTGAGTTGAGTAAAAATGGCCACTCTTTCTGATAACCCAATCCATATTTAAACAGAGCAACTAACATACGAGCAGTTAAACCCCAAATAATTTCATTATCAATCTGTAAACTTGGAAAGTATAAAGATTGATGGGCATATCGAACTTCATAGGGTGTTGGACGCGTCTCGATCAGTTGCTGTAACGGGACAAAGAAAATTCGATCAATTTCGGTAGGCTGAGGTATTAAAGTCACCTCTGGAGGAATAAGCCCAACAATGGGTTTTACAGATAGCCCGCTTCTTGCACGTTGCATTGGCAAATCGCCGAGCAACTGCACATCAAAAGGATTTAAAGCGGTCTCTTCCTGAGCTTCTCTTAGCGCTACAACGATATTACTGGTATCACTGGGGTCACGCTTTCCACCCGGAAAAGAAACTTCCCCCGCATGGTTGTTCATATGTATTGAACGGCGTGTAAGCAGTACCTTAGGATCATTTTCATTTGTAATAGCAATCAGTACTGCTGCTTGTGCTTCTTGTATGCGGGTGGAAAAGCGCAATCTTTGCTGTAACTTTTGTGTTAGCAAGTGCTCTTCCATACCATTCACCTATTATTCTGTCTCTCTTTGCATCATATCTGAAAAATAAACTTAAGACATAGAGTTGATGCGTAAGTCTAAAAATTCAGTTATGCTGAGGCATCTCTATACTCGATGATAATTATGAGTTTCTGTGTAGCGTGTGGGCATAAAACCGAACAAAAAATTCCTTTAGGTGATCATAAAGTACGCCGTGTTTGTACTCATTGTGGCAATATTCATTATGAAAATCCCAAAGTAATCTGCGGTGCCTTAGCGTTATGGGAAGACAAAGTATTACTCTGTCGTCGTGCGATTGAACCTCGTTATGGTTTATGGACTTTACCTGCTGGTTATATGGAATTGTTCGAGACCATGGAACAAGGTGCAGCACGCGAAACTCGTGAAGAAGCAGAAGCCGAGATAGAAATAGAACAACTTTATTGTATGTACAATATTCCTCGTATTGGTCAGATTTATGTGTTGTTTAAAGCACAGCTGAAAGATGGAATTTTTGGTGCAGGCGAAGAAAGCATTGAGAGTCGTCTTTTTGAAGAACATGAAATTCCATGGGGCGAACTAGCCTTCCCTAGCGTTGAACATACACTAAGACATTATTTTGAAGACCGTAAACAACAAGTTTTCCCAACCCATCTTGAAACTTTGGGCACTCGTTTAGACAATACGGGTTAATCAATTAGATAATAAAAAAGACCGCTAGGCGGTCTTTTTTATTTGTTTAATATGTTAAGACTTAGTTTTAATTGCTTTACATGCGGGAATAGACTGATCCGCTAGTTTGATTGTTACTGTACCAAATTTACGTTGAGCCAAAGCTTTATCCGCAGCGGTTGGAGCAGGCACATCCTTAAGCACATTATAACTTGCTTGAGCTGCCGCATGTTGATTAAACCAAGCAGTATTAGTATCGAAATCAATGCTGGTACTATCTACCTTATTTGCCAATAAATTAAATAGATTCAATTTCGCAGGCCCCGGAGAAACGCCTACAAAAGTTACCCCAACCATCACACCATCAATATTCTCAAATTTTGGATTAGATAAAATCATACGAACGTAAACAGACTGTTGGCTATTTGAAGGATCATCAACTGTCGCAGCTGTAGTACCAATTCGATATTGTTGTACGCCATCACTATCCACTAAACTATTTTCAGACACAGTCGCACATTGGCCTGACATATCATTTGTTGTTGAATTAGGTTTGATATCAGTACGAATATCCCCATGTTCATCAATAACAATACCTAAATTTACAGGTTGAATCGTCTTATCTGAAAAATTAAATGTCAGAGTCGCATAAAGAGGAAAAATATAATTCTCTCCCACCTTTACGTTACCAGAAGTTTTGAAAACCCTTCTCTCTAGATAACTAATAGGACTACTTTTAATTATACTCAATATCCCATTATAGCTATCACCATCAACATTTTGACGCCAGAGGCCATAATGTTGCGGATTACCTGTACTGAGTTTTGTTAAGTATTTATAGAATGGTTCTGTCCCTGCCACTCCATAATCATTAAAGAATTTACCTTGATAAATCTGTAAATCTTCATTCGGATTATCAGAGGCGCTTAAACGAAGTGGATTCGTTGGCTGAATCTCACGGCTAATAGGATTTAACCAAGCATTCTGTGCATTTGCATTTAATCTAGCTGGTTTAACTTTTGATGTTAACAAATAAGGATTTTGTACTTTGTTATCTATTACAACGGCGCTTCCTTTCCACTGTAAACCATATCCTAATGTATAACCTTGTCGGTCTGATAATAAATAAAGCTCATCTGCTGAATGTCTTAAGTTAATTGTGTTATTAAAACATTCTTCCTGTGTAGTTCTATTACACCCATAAAAAACTTGATAGTTTTGAAATATGGTTGAACTAGTAAATAAATTGAATGACTGAAAAATGCCAGCATTACTTAAGTTAGTCGTTTGTACAACTAACTTATAAGCTTCATCATCAGAGATTTGCCCTACATCCAACCATGGTTTCAAAATACTTGCATACGCACCATTTTTTAATTCTGTAGCGGTTATGCTCTGAGAAATTTTAGTAAGCTGATCTTTCTTTGTATCTGTAAGTTGGGTGGGTTGTATATCCCCAATCAGGTTATCACCATTTTCCACACCAATACTTTGAAAGATTTTTATTAAAGCAATCGCTACTTTAATTGTTTCATCATTTTTATCTAATGTTGCTGGAGTTTTACCTGTAATACCACTTGCTAAATCCAGCACTCTTAGATATATCGGATTGATCACTTTAGTCCTACCATTAACGGCAGTAAACTTCCCAATCGTATCCAGATTAACGTTTCCTAAGAAAACCTTTTTATTATCTTTACTCTGAACATAAAAACGTGCTGTATCTCCTACTTTGCACGACCCAATTACCGCATTTCCTGAAAGTTTAGTCGCATAATGAAAATTTGTTGCCGAACTACAATCGAAATTAATACCAGCTATCGGATAATCTAAAGCGAATTGCAAACAAGTTGTATCTTCTGCACCCGTGTCACTAGTTGTCGGTGTACAACTGCCTGAAGATAAGTTTCCGTTATTAGTGCCCGCATTCGGATCTTCACTAATATTGGAACTACCGCCACCACAACCATTTAGCATGATCGCTAATGTGGTTAGTGCAAAAGGCCATAAAACTTTTTTATTCATTAGATACCCTACTTATTTTTAACGTAATACGGAAATTTGAATTTGTCCCTGATTTGTTAACTCTTTTTCTCCGACATCCACCGCAGAGGATAAAGGCGTCATCATCATGTAATGTGCTGAAGGTGGTACTTTCAAAACGCCTTGAATTGATGAATGTTGTAACATCGTTGAAGGATAAGATTTACTCTTAAACCCACTGACTCCTTCTAAAATGCAACCCTTATTATCTAAAAAGATTACTAAAGGCCAGTAATATAAAGGCTTCTCATTACTAGCAGCAAATGACATAAGTTTTAAATGCTGAACAGAAGGATTTAGCTGTACTACTTCATATTCAAATTTTTCTTTCAATGGCTTACGGGGCCATAAACTTACTTCTTTATTTATGCTAAGCATCTTAATTGATTTGTTATAACCTTTAATAAAACATTTGTCTTGTTCAAAAGCTGCTTCTAACTCTTGCGAAGATAACCGCATATATGTTGGGGCCAATACAACGGTAGATTCGTCATCTTTAGTCTGCCGATTAAAAAGCTGATCTAAAGTTGACCGGCTCACACCTTTTTTGCGCTCTATTGACTCAGTTCTTCCTAAGCCATCAGGCATAAGATAAAAACGCTTTTTACCTTCAAGATTAAATTCTTGATCTTCAAGATACTCATTATTTACATATTCTATATTATCAATAGTTGTAAATTTAGACTTATCCAGTGAAGAGACAGCTGATGGGGCTGCCTGTGATGTGCTTTTTATTGGCGGCGGAACTAAAATAAGCTTTTTCTTCCACTCATCATTAGGGACTGATTGAAGCTTTTCATTTTCGAGAGATTTAGTTTTCTCCGCAGATGTTTTTAATTCGCTAACAGCGACCTTAGCTTCGTCAGTATTTTTCTGAGTTTTTTGCGGTGCAGTTGGTGCAGTTGGTGCAGTTGGTGCAGTTGGTGCAGTTGGTGCAGTTGGTGCAGTTGGTGCAGTTGGTGCAGTTGGTGCAGTTGGTGCAGTTGGTGCAGTTGGTGCAGTTGGTGCAGTTGGTGCAGTTGGTGCAGTTGGTGCAGTTGGTGCAGTTGGTGCAGAATTTAATTTTTTTTGTGGCTGTTGTTCTACTCTTTTCGGTGAATCTGTATTATGCCCTTCCTCTTTAAACACTTTTTGGGCGGGAACAACTATCGTATTAGTTGTTGGAGTCTGGTTTTGTGTTTCTTCTATTTTAGAGGTAGCTTGTTTTTTCTGATCAACTCTTTTACTAGGCACAATCATAGGACGGCCATCGGGACCTATAATTGTATAGAATCCATCTGCATAAGAAACAGAAACATTCGCTATCGCAACACATAACGTTAAGATAGCGAAATTAGGGCTAAACATCCTTTTATACTGTTTTACCATTTTGTTCTATAACTCAAACCAAGTACTGTGACTTTTGTATTCGTTTTTACATCTAAACCTGAATAAGGGTTTAATAAAATATTATCGACACCACACTTATTCGATAAAGTACTACTACAAGCTGGAATATTGTCACGACTACGTAAGAAACCGACGGAAAGATCTAAGTCTGTATCAGTATCAAATCGGTATCCAACACCTAAGCCAAATAATTGAGCATTATTGATCGGAACCATGGTATTACGTTTATCATTAGGAATAGCACTAGCGCGCGGTTCATAACCTGCTCGTAGTTTCAAACGATCAGTTGCTGAATACTCTAAACCAATACCCCAACTCCACGGTGAAGTAAACTTTAATGGCAATGCTAAAGAATTATCAGTTACATCATTCGATAAAAGTTTGGCAATCTTTAATAATGTAATCTGTCTATCAAATTCAAATTTAAACTTATCCCAAGCAGAATAATCCGTCCATCCAACATCAAAGTTTAATTGTAAATCTGGAAATATTTTATATTTAATACCCGCCTGAAAATGTGCAGGATACTCTAAATCCATCGCAACTAAACCTGACTCAGTATCAGGAACATATCCGGGTAGTCCAAGAATTGCAGCTAAAATTTGCCCAGTTGCCGATGAGTTTAATCCCTGAACCAACTGTTGAGGAGCTTTGGCATTATTAATCATGTATTTGCCTTTAAGACGCATCTTGGCAGCACTTTGATATACCATACCAAAGCCAAAATCATCTGTCGGCTCCCAAAGCAAGCCCAAGTTATAACTAGGGCTTAATGATTGTTCTAATGAAACTTGTAATGAACCCATTTTATTAAATGGATTCATTCCTTCTTTCGTATTACAAATTCCCAATAACAGCAGATCAGTAATCATATCGTTATTGTCTTTGAAGGGTGCACATACCACATCATCAACCATACGCAGCACACCAATCATTTCATTAGGGAAACGTAAATCGGTATTTAAAGCAATCGCGTTATACGACATACCAATCGAAGCACCAATTGATAAATGATCATTTACTTGATAGCCAAAAGATGGGGATAGATATGTAATACGCTCTACGGCAACCTGTTGTCCCATATAGTTACCTGGATTGCCATTTTCTGCTCCAAAACCTGCTACTAAAGGCGCATACATTGCTGTTGCAAAGGTTACTTTTGAGCCTGGTGGTTTATAAGCTATACCTGCTGTAGGGGCAACGAGTGGGTAGCCGGCTCCCAAATCAACCATTTTTTTAAGAATTGGCACATATAAACTTGCATACTCAACGTCGCCATGTACAGAATCTTTAAAATCTGTACAAATATTGGCAGAAACTTCTGGTCCATCATTACAAACTAGAGGATCGTCTGAATAACCAAAAATGTTGTACCCAGGAGGAGCTGAGAACTCACGCTGGATATCAAAGTTTGCAAGAATACCTTGTACATCTGTTTGTAACCCATCAATTTTCGCTAGTGCTGCTGGGTTAAAATGAACTGCACTAATCCCTGGAGGATCTGCCGTTACAGCATTCCCCATCGATAGTGAACGAATATCAACAGCTAGGTTTTGTCCTAATTGAGCATTGGCAAAGCTAGAAAAACCGGAGATAACAATTGCCGCCGTTAAAGGACATAATTTAGGATATTTCACCTGCCTATCTCCTTATTTTTGTTTTTTGTTAAAACCTAAAATATCTAGCGGGAATGACAAGCCAAGTGAAATATCTGGCGCATCTTCGGTTAAACCAATACCTACCGTACCATTAACAATTGTTTCAGGTGAAACACGGACACCAAGAGCAAAAGAGAGCATCGCACTACTTTGATCTGGAGACGTATATGAGTCACCATTATCAAACTGGAATTCAGCATTCATATTAAAGCTTTGCTGATACGACATGGTTAGAGATACATCGTAGTTAAATGAATAAGCAAAACCGAAAGAAAAACCACCACTAATTCCAGGGTCAAATGAGGTTAATGTACGTGTACCACGCGCCTGATTCAGACCTGTTTCTTTAAAACCATAATTAGCAGAGGCTGAAGCAAATAAAACAACGGGATCAATATATTTACGAGTACTCGCGCCCACACCAGCTGAGTAGTAACCTTTACCTGTTGAAAGTTCATCTAAACCAATTTCATATGGGCTATCACCTGTCTTAGAGGATAAACTACCAAAAAGCACCAAGGGTAACCGACCTTGTTTTAATGGAAAGGGTTCCCAGCGAGCACCAAGAGAAATATCCCCCAACCCTGCAGTAGTGGTATCACGAATAATTTCAGACTTTGCAACAAAAGGAAGAGTTGCTGATAAAGTTAAGTTGTCCAAGACCCCATACTGGACCGTAAAACTATTTGTCAAAGTATGGTTAGCATCTTCTTCGACACGTAAACGGTTAAGTTGAGATGAATTATCTGATAATGCTAAATCAATTCGTGTATCACGATAATAAGTGTAATCGAGGTCATAATAAGATGAGATGCCCCCTTTTTTAATTAACGAATATTGCCGCTCATTTGAAGTAAATACTTCTTGTAAATTCGTCTCTTGGCTTGCATCACCTTCTTTTTTCTGTAATGCAGTTGCCGCTTGATGCGCGCCACCATCATTGGCGGGTACCGTACTATTATCAGTTACAGGTGTATCAGACGGCTGTACTGTACTTCCTGCTATAGCTGTATTCGAGTTTGTTGTATCTACAGAAGAACTTTCTGTACTAGCTGCATTTACATCTTGGCTCGATCCGTCTACTTGTCCTTGCTGTACTTGATCCTCTGCATAGATTGTCCCTGTAATGGCACTCATACTTAAGGCCAATACACTCATCTTGATCCATCGATTATTCATGTTTTTCCCACCCAATTTATTTATTTTACTAAATTAAAATTTGACTATTTACGTTTGTAATAAAGACGCATATAGGTTTCTATTGGTAGTCCATAGGTCGCAGAGTGATTATCGTTATCTAACACGCGTCTCATGGTTGAGGCTTTATTTGCTAACCGATCATAATTAAATGTCGGATATTGCACATCAACAAAAGCATATCTGTTGACTGTTGCATCCTCTACATGACGCATATCTGCATCTTTTAAAGCCAATAGATCTTTACGCTGAGATTCAGGGACTGAAATAACAAATAAAGTATTATTGTCCCAAATTTCTTTAAAACGATTTTCATCAAAGCTGATATTGCCTAATGCAGGATCAGCAACATAGACTCGCCCATCTTTATAAGCTTTATATACGACAAAATGTTTAAAACCAGCATAAGAAATTGGAACAATTGCAGGTTGTCCAAGCTTAACTAAATCGGAGAACTCACCGCGATAACCACCGCTCTCTAAACCAATTGCTGTGACAAAGCGTTTCATATCGAGTAATGAAAAACTTCGGCGCTCAATAATGCGTTGATATTCGCCATACTGTAGCAGACCACTCATGGTCTGCTGTTCAGTCAAGCTAGTACCCACATACCCATTTAATAAAGTTGTAAGAGCAGCCGAGCCACAACTATAGTCATAGGCTTGCCGAACAATTCCACGAAATTGATCTTCTACAGCAGGTTTGATTTTGACTGGTTCAATATGATTTCGATGAAATGATAAATTACGTGAATCGGCAGTCTCTGTGTAATAAACAGTTCCTGGTGGCTTTTTTTCTATTTCGAAGGCTTCTGTCGCAAAGTAATACATCAATGCTGAGCCTAAAACTATCTCTAACATAAGCACTTGGTCTAAATTGTGGCCTAACCGGCCTTATTCATTTTATTCTTAGAGCAATAGCTCTACATCCCTGTGTGTTGAAGATACCTTTTTTTTTTGTAAAAAACAGCTTTTTTTTAATCTTTTTGATGAATGTATAGTTCTACTTTAATTAAAGTGTTAATTGGCTCTCATTCTTAATCATCAGTACTTTTAATATATTTAGTACACATATAGCAATATTATTAATTCTTATGAAAATTTTAATTAAAACCTCAATTAAAAAAAGCGCGTATTAAACGCGCTTTTTTTAATTTTGAATTTTTTAAATTAGTGGCCAGAAATTGTAATTGTAGAAGTACCTACATTTAAACCTTGAATTTCTAAATCACCAATTGAAGCAGCAGTAGTTGTCGCTGTAGAACCTAAATGTACGCCTTGTACATAAACATTCATACCTTGAGTACTATTATTTTGGATTTTTAAGCCAGTTGGTACAACTGAAATATTCGCGTTCACGTCTAAATCACCAGTAGTATTACCAGCACCACGTACCATTACTTTATCTAAGACAATTTTACCGCCGCCAGCAGCATCATTAATACCAAAGTTAGATAGTGTTAAACCACCTTGTAAACTTGAATTTACTTTGATCATTGCACCTTGTGGAGTAGCACCTAACTGAACATTCGCTGAAATCTGACCTAAAGATAAATCTAAACCAGAGATAATTTCAGTTGGAGCTGTTTCTGTAATACCACGTATAGCAGTTGTCTGGTTTAAAGTACCCGAAGTACCAACACCAATTGAACCAACATGAATATCAACAGCACCTACTGTTGCAGCAACATTTAAGAAAGCACCATTTGAGCCCGAAGCACCATTCGTATCAATTGCTAAATCTAAAAGGTTACCTGTACCTGTTTGAGTAAGGGTAACACCGCTGATTGCGATTGCACCACCAGTACCTGAAGCACCAGTAATACCTGTTGATGATGCCAAACCATCATTATCATGTAGATATAATTTATCGATAGAAACACCACCAGCACCTAAAGCGATACCGATATTAATACCATCTTGACCTGTAGCAGCGCTTAGTGCAGCATCGTCCATTGACTGCATTGCCATTGCATTTGCACTGATAGCTAAAGAAGAAACTAAAGCAAGTTTAGTGAACATTTTCATTGAGCACTCTCCCAAGAGCATTTATTTTTTGACTTTAACCACTCTCATTGTCTCAAGTTGCATTTTTCTTTATATAGCAACCGAAACTTCCAATCCTTGAGTAGTTTTGCTTAGCAATTACTAAATTACATCTACGTTACTTTTTGTTCAACTAGTGTTGTGCATTTTTTGCCAACTACCCGACAAACGGTACGCTCAATTTATTCCACTTTTAACTTCCAAATATCCCCCAATCCCACAATCAAATTCGACTATTTTATCAGCAAAAAGCACCTCCCCTATAAGTCTTCTCCCTGACGATCCACAAGTTGTAGTAAACTAATATTTCTCTCATTAACTATTCTCTTATTCAAAAATGTCTCAGTTAAAGAAAAAAATCTCATTACATTGTAAAAATGCTGCCGAGATTTTAAAAAATTTACAAGGATTAACTGGGCTCATTTATTTAAATGACAATAACAATCCTATTATTGGCTTTCTTCCTCAACAATACATTCTTATTCAAAATAAAAATAATTTAGTTTTTCAGCGTCAAAATTTTAATGAATATAAAAATACATCAAAATCGAATCAGTTATTAGATTTTATTCAACTTAAAGAAAATAATTTAAAAGAAAATAAGGGTAGTAAATCAATAACAAGTTTTAACGGTGGCTACATTGGTTTTATTAGTTATGATTTTGCAGCACATCAATTTATTAACGGTCAGAATCATATACAGCCATCTTTATTCTTAGGCCAATATCGTTCTTTTTTAAAATATATAGATAATGACTGGTATTTTTTTAGCGATGAAGAAAATGCTCTTGATCTCTTCACATATATTGAAAAAGAATTAGATACTCCTATTGTCAATAATTCTAAAAATACATTTAAATTAAAGAATGCTATTCAGCCAAGATGGTCTAAAGAACAATATTTTGAGGCCTTTTATAAAATACAAGAATATATTAAAGCGGGTGATTGTTATCAAATTAATTTAACCCAAGAATTTAAAACCTCTTTCACAGGGTCATTATTAAATAAAGCAGAAGATTTATGGAATCTTACTAATGCACCATATGCAGGTTATTTAAAATTAGATCAATTTGAGTTATTAAGTTGTTCCCCTGAGCTTTTCATTGAGTTCAATCAAAATAAACAAATCAAGACCAGACCGATTAAGGGAACTATGCCTCGATATAAGAATATCGAAAAAGATTTTATTTCTAAACAAACTTTAAAAAACTCGCAAAAAGATCAGGCAGAGAATGTCATGATTGTTGACTTATTACGTAATGATTTGAGCATTTATGCCAATACAGGTTCGGTAAAAACAACACAATTATTCGAGATCGAAAGTTTTAATCAAGTCCATCATATGGTCAGTGAGATTGTTGCGACTCTTAAAGATGATATCAACCCTATGCAAATGTTGCTCTCTGCCTTACCGGGAGGATCAATTACAGGGGCTCCAAAAATTCGGGCAATGCAAATTATTGAAGAATTAGAAGAAGAAGCAAGAGGTGCATATTGCGGGACACTAGGTTACTTCAATTTTGATGGAACGGGTCGCTGGAATATTCTTATCCGCAGCTTTCAACAATACCAGAATCAGCTCTCTTTATGGGCGGGTGGTGGTATTACGATTGCCTCAAATGCAGAAGCAGAATATCAAGAAAGCCTTGATAAAATTTCTGCTATGCTGAACTTGATGAACAGCACAGCAGATTAAAACTTAAAGAATATCTTGTTTTAACGTTTGCACTAAACGCATATTCTGCTCATCAGTACCCACTGTAATACGCAAAAATTGATTAATACGAGGCTTATTGAAATAACGCACAATAATACCTTGTTCACGTAATTGCTGTGCAAGTTTGCCTGCATCATGGACTGAGTGTGAAGCAAAAATAAAGTTCGCTTTAGAAGGTAAAACTTTAAAGCCCAAAGCAGTTAAGTCATCTACTAGCTTTTCACGACTGGAAATAACTCTCTGAAGTTGTTCTTCAAAATAAGCCTGATCTTCAAAAGAAGCTACCGCGGCTGCAATTGCAAAACGGTCAATAGGATATGAGTTAAAACTATTTTTGACAGCTTCAAGCGCTGCAATTAAATGTGGCTGAGCGATTGCAAAACCAACGCGCAAACCTGCCAATGAACGAGACTTCGAAGTTGTTTGACAAACAACCAAATTCTCATAGCGATCTACAAGACCAACTGCGGATTCTGCTCCAAAATCAACATAAGCCTCATCGATCACCACTACCCGATCTGGATTTGCTTTTAAGATTTGCTCAATATCTGGCAAAGCCATTGCAATACTGGTTGGTGCATTAGGGTTTGTAATAACAATCCCACCATTTGGTTGTATATAGTCCTTAGCTTCTATCTCGAAATTCTCATTAAGTGGAATTTCTTTAGTTTTTGTTCCAAAGAACTGACTATAAACTGGATAAAAACTATAAGTGATATCTGGATAAAGAATCGGTTCATCTTGAAGGAAAAATGCTTTAAAAATATGAGCAAGTACTTCGTCTGAGCCGTTACCCACAAAAACTTGAGAAATCTCAATATTCTGTTGCTTAGCAATTGCTTGCTTTAAAGCTGTAGCATCTGGGTCTGGATATAAACGCAATGCATCAGCTTGCTGAATTAAAACAGCTTGAACTGCTTCAACTACTTTTGGTGATGGCGGATATGGATTTTCATTCGTATTAAGTTTCAATAAATTCTGAATTTTAGGCTGTTCACCAGGAACATAAGGCTCTAATTCACGAACTTCTGGACTCCAAAAGCGCATTTGTGCTGTAGATAAAGTCATGGTCTTATCTCAAAAAAGGGCTGAAAATCAGCCCTGAGTAATAATTAAAAAACTACAAGGTTTATAAGATTATTGATAACGATAGCGTGCTGAGCGTGCATGAGCATCTAAATTCTCTTGAACAGCTAATATGTCGGCTGTTTTAGCTAAGGTTTTAACCCCATCTTTCGAGCACATAATCAGACTCGAACGTTTTTGAAAGTCATAAACGCCTAATGGAGAAGAAAAACGAGCAGTTCCAGATGTCGGTAATACATGATTTGGACCTGCACAATAGTCACCGATTGCTTCAGGCGTATAGCGGCCCATGAAAATTGCTCCAGCATGACGAATATCTTCGCTCATCGCTTCGGCATCATCTAAGCACAGCTCCAAATGCTCTGGTGCAACCTGATTAATCAACTCAATTGCTTCTGCACGGTCTTTAACTAATACCAAAGCACCACGGTTTTCAATTGAAGTTCGCGCAATATCTGCTTTTGGCAATTCATTTAAATGCTTTTCAATTGCCAACTCTACTGCATTGAGTAAAGCTTCATCAGGAGTAATGAAAATAGCTTGAGCCACTGTGTCATGTTCAGCTTGTGATAAAACATCCATCGCTAACCAATCTGCATTATTCTCACCTTCTGCATATACTAAAATTTCAGAAGGTCCAGCAATCATATCAATGCCGACTTGACCAAATACAGCACGTTTAGCAGCTGCTACAAAACGATTCCCCGGACCAGTAATTTTATCTACAGGTGGAATGGTCTGTGTACCATAAGCCAAAGCTGCTACAGCCTGTGCCCCACCAATGGTAAATACTCGGCTAACTCCCGCAAGATAAGCTGCGGCAAGAACCAATGGATTTAATTCACCATTCGGTGCTGGAACAACCATAATAATTTCAGGTACACCCGCAACATGAGCTGGTACAGCGTTCATTAGAACTGAAGATGGATAAGAGGCCAAACCACCAGGCACATAAATACCGACACGGTCTAAAGGCGTAACTTTTTGTCCTAGTGTATTGCCCAAGTCATCTATATAAGTCCAGCTATCTTGTTTCTGAGCTTCATGAAATGTACGAATACGCTTTGCGGCTAACTCTAGAGCATCACGAATTTCTGGGCTTAAATTATCAAAAGCAGTTTTAAGTTGTTCTTGAGATAATTCTAAATCTGAAAATTGATGCGCAGGATGTCGATCGAACTGTTGAGTAAGCTTTAAAACATGATCATCACCATGCTGACGAACATCAGCAATAATTTGATCTACTGTTTGCACTAAATTAAGATCATTCACGGTTTCAAATGCTAAAAGCTCAGCAAAAACCTGTTTGAAGTTCTGATCTTGAGTCGATAAACGTCGCATCAATTTACCCACAAGGCGAAAAAGAAAAAGTAAGTTTACTCTTTTTCTAAGCGCTTGTGGGCATCATCTGGCTTAACTATTGCAAAAGCATGATGGGAAATTGCTTTTAACGCGATTGAACAGCTTGTTCAAGCTGTGAAATGATTGGATTTAACAAAGTTTGTTTACGTTTAAAACTGGCTTTATTTACAATTAATCGAGAAGATACTTTGCAAATTTCTTCTAATGGCTCAAGACCATTCGCTCTTAAAGTATTACCAGTATCAACCACATCTACAATGTAATCACCTAAACCAACCAAAGGTGCCAGCTCCATAGAACCATAGAGCTTAATAACATCAACCTGCTCACCTAAGCTTGCGTAATACTGACGTGTAAGATTGACATATTTCGTGGCAATTTTTAAACGACCCTTTGGATGCTCCATGCCTACTTTACCAGCTGTCATTAACTTACATTTAGCAATTTGCAGGTCAAGCAACTCATATACATGCTGAGCACCATGTTCCATCAATACATCTTTACCTGCTACACCTATATCTGCTGCACCATTTTCTACATAGGTCGGTACATCAGACGCACGTAAAATCAAAATACGTACTTGTTTATGCGTAGTAGGGAAAATGAGCTTACGAGACTTTTCCGGATCTTCGAGCAAATTAATACCCGCTGTAGCCAATAAAGGTAACGTCTCTTTTAAGATACGCCCTTTACTTAATGCCAAGGTCAAACCATGATCAAAATTACCCATCACATCAAAATTAGGATCATCGTTTCTTACATCATTCATTAACTTACTCGCTTAATTTTGGCACCTAAACCTTGAAGCTTCTCTTCGACATGTTCATAACCACGGTCAATATGGTAGATACGATCAATTAAGGTATCACCCTCTGCAACTAAAGCAGCCAGAACTAAAGAGAATGAAGCACGTAAATCTGTTGCCATAACCGGTGCCGCCTGTAAGGTTTCAACTCCGGTTACAACAGCATCGTGACCTTCCACCTGGATATTAGCGCCCATTCGTGACAATTCAGGAACATGCATAAAACGATTTTCAAAAATCGTTTCAGAGATTGTCGCGAAACCACGCCCAATCACATTTACTGCCATCAATTGTGCTTGCATATCAGTTGGAAACTCTGGATGTGGCAAAGTTCTAAAACTTACAGCTTTAGGACGTTTACCCATCATATCAAGTTCAATCCAGTCATCACCACGAGTGACTTCAGCACCCATCTCTTCAAACTTATCCAAAACAGATTCAAGCAATGCCGGATCCGTATGAGTTGTTTTTATACGTCCACCCGTAATTGCAGCAGCAGCTAAATAAGAACCTGTTTCAATACGATCAGCAACAACAGCATATTCACAGCCGTGCAAACTTTCTACTCCAGTTACAACAAGAGTATCTGTATCAAGACCTTCAATCTTGGCGCCCATTTTAATTAACATTTGAGCAAGGTCAGTGATTTCAGGTTCACGTGCTGCATTACGAATAGTCGTAACACCGTCTGCTAATGCTGCTGCCATTAAGATGTTTTCGGTACCGCCAACAGTCACCATATCAAAAACAACTTCACCACCTTTTAAGCGACCATCAACTGAAGCATGGACATAACCATTTTCAACTTCAATATGTGCACCCAAAGCTTCTAAAGCTTTTAAATGTTGGTCCACAGGTCTTGAACCAATCGCACAACCACCAGGCAAAGAAACTTTTGCATTACCATAACGTGCTAATAATGGCCCTAAAACCAAAATTGAGGCACGCATTGTTTTTACCAGTTCATAAGGTGCAAACTGATTATCTAAAGTAGAAGTATCTGCTTTTACTGTGTCATTTTCATAGCCAATCGTTACCCCTAATCCACCAATTAGCTTTACCAAAGTATTAACATCTTTAAGATTTGGAACATTGGTTATTGTAATTGGAGAATCTGCAAGAATAGTTGCAGCAAGTAATGGTAAAGCGGCATTTTTAGCACCAGAAATGCGCACTTCGCCTTCGAGCTTAACACCACCCGTAATTAAAAATTTATCCATTAATATTTAAGCTCCGAAAAGGCTTGCTTTACGCCATTCATCTTTGGTCATTGCACGAATTGTTACTGCGTGAACTTCCCCACTTGCAATATAAGTATTTAATGGTGCATAAACTAACTGTTGACGAGCCACTGTACGCTTACCTTCAAATTGATCATCCACTATACGGAGGTCAAATTTTCCGGCCTGTCCGCTCACCGCCACTTCCGCTACAGGGAAAGCTTCTTTTAAAATTTGAGTGAGCTGTTCACTATTCATTGCAAAGACCTCTGACACAACCTAAGGGGTAAAACGGAGTATTTTACTATAACTTTTTCCAAGAATTCAGTACGTGTTTATATTTTATCAATAAAAAAGAGGCTATCTTTCAAGCCTCTCTTAACTTCAAAAAACTTATTAAATAGAAACAGTAACTTGTGAATAAGTACATTGCATTTTTCGATATCTTAATAATTGTCTTTTTAATTTTTCAGTCAATTTTTTAATTGAAGTATACATATCATCAGCAGTTGCCTGAGCAAACAACTCAATCCCCGGCAATCTTACAATAGCCTCTGCAACATGATTTGAACTGCCCTTATGAGAGCGCTTATCAATTTGATGATCTTTTGTTAATTTAATCTGCATACTGTTCACCTGATCTAGGTGTTTCGTTAATTGATTAAATTTTGATTTAATATTTTCTTCTATAGCTGGTGTAATTGCTAAATGATGACCACGAATCGTTATTTGCATAATTCTATCCCTCACCTTTTTTAGGTTATTTAAAGAAGAACCAAAACGATTTAATGCTATCAAAAAAAATCTTAGGACAACTAAACCATTTTAGCTACTCCTCTTGGTGAAATTGAAATTTCATTATTTCGTCATAATGAATCTCTAGAATAGCCATACTTCAAAATTCAGATCAAGACTTTTCTTTCAGACGATGAAGGAATATGTAACGATTCTCGATATTTTGCGACGGTACGTCGCGCTACTTCAATCCCCTCATCTTTTAATAATGTAGCAATCACATTATCTGACAAGGGTTTACGTGGATTTTCATTTGCTACAAGTTTTTTAATCATTGCACGAATTGCAGTAGAAGAAGCTTCTCCTCCGGCGGTAGTTCCTACATGGCTAGAGAAAAAATATTTCAACTCAAAAAGGCCGCGTGGGGTAAGCATATACTTATTTGTTGTTACGCGAGAAACTGTAGATTCATGCAATTCCACTTCTTCAGCAACATCTCGAAGAACCAACGGTTTCATTGCTTCAGCACCTATCTCCAAAAAAGCTTTCTGATGCTCTACAATACATGATGCTACTTTTAATAGCGTTTTATGTCTTTCATCAATGCTTTTGATAAAGTTTTTCGCCTCAAGCATCTGATTACGTAAATATAAATTATCTTCACTCTGATCGGCTCTACGAATCATACTGGAGTAAAAACTATTAATTCTTAATTTAGGCAGCACATCTGGATTTAGTTGAACCTGCCAGTGTAAATCTTTTTTAGAAACCACCACATCTGGAATTTGATAGTCTGATTCTTCTTTATCAAAGTCCATACCGGGATAGGGTTTTAATGTTTTTAAAAGATTGATTGCAAACTTCAATTGATCTTTCGTTAGACCTGTCTGCTTGAGTAATTTATTTAGATCATTTGCTATTAAAAGCTCATAATAATGCAATAGGCTTTTTGCCTCATTTAAATATTCAACGTCTTTCGATAAAAATTCGAGTTGTATCTTTAAACATTCTGCTAAATTACGCGAACCAATTCCTAATGGATCAAGTCTTTGAATATGTTTTAAAACAACTAAAACTTCATCTTCCTCTATCTCTTCCTCTATATCCATTTCATTCAATAATTGCTGTGATGCTAAAATGATTTCCTCTAATTCAGCATCCAAGAATCCTTTATCATCTAATGCATCAACAATACAGTAAGCAATTAATTGATCTATTTTAGAAAAGTGCAGAAGATTAACTTGTTCTAGAATATGTTCTTTTAAAGATAATTGAACTTGGCGATTATCCTCTCGCTCTTCAAATTCTGGAGTAGCCAAAGCCGTCGATTGATGAGTATAAATATCATCCCACTCTGTATCGACTGGTAAATCATCAGGTAAATGGTTTGCATTTAGCTCAGTTGTTAAGTCATCTGAGTCTTTGCTTTCTAATGTAGACAGACTTTCTGTTAATGACTCTTCTTCTATTTTTTCAAGTAAAGGATTACTATCTAGTTGGATCTGAATTTCTTGTTCAAGCTCTAAACTAGAGAGTTGTAACAAACGAATTGCCTGCTGCAATTGAGGTGTTAACGATAGAGAATTCGCAACTTTCAACCCAACAGATAATTTCATATATTTTAAATTCCATAAAACAAGCAAAAATCATGCCTATTCAATATTTATAACATATAGTTTCTATTTATCATACATGTCAGTTTAAAATTTTCAGAAGAAAAAGTGGATTTTTTATTAAAAAGTCTTGCGACAGAATAACCTTATTTATCGATTAGATATTTTTATTAATTAATTGATACTTACGCAGGCTTACTATTTCTAAATTCTTTATTTTCGTCATTTAATTCAGACATAAAAAAACACCCTCAACTGTTAAGTTGAGGGTGTTTAGAATAATGAGCTGGCGATGACTTACTCTCACATGGGAAACCCCACACTACCATCAGCGCTAAGAGGTTTCACTTCTGAGTTCGGGAAGGGATCAGGTGGTTCACTCTTGCTATGGTCGCCAGCACAA
>NZ_JABFFO010000010.1:0-45174 GCF_016124155.1 Acinetobacter sp. AC1-2 | reverse complement strand
CTCTGTTCTCTGTTCTCTGTTCTCTGTTCTCTGTTCTCTGTTCTCTGTTCTCTGTTCTCTGTTCTCTGTTCTCTGTTCTCTGTTCTCTGTTCTCTGTTCTCTGTTCTCTGTTCTCTGTTCTCTGTTCTCTGTTCTCTGTTCTCTGTTCTCTGTTCCTAATATTTTTGTCTTAACTCATCTTTTTCTTTATCTGATAAAAATGCGATTTTAAGTCCATTTTCCTGAGCTGTATAAATTTGTTCAGGGGTTAATCCTGCCAATGGGGCAGCATTTAAATATTCATGTTGTATCTCAATGCCTTCTACAGCAGGGTCATCCGTATTAATAGTCGCAAGAACGCCATGCTCTAAAAAAGTCTTTAATGGATGTTGTGCCAATGAAGGTACTGTGTTGGTTTGAATGTTCGAAGTCAGGCAAGACTCAATACCAATCTGATGTTTAGTTAAATAATCTAAAAGCTTCAAATCTTGAACCGCTTTAACCCCATGTCCAATTCGTTCAGCACCTAATTCTTCAATGGCTTGCCAAATACTTTCTGGGCCGGCAGCTTCACCAGCATGTACCGTAATGTGCCAACCTGCATCACGTGCTTTTTTAAAGTGATCTATAAATAAATTGCCCGGAAAACCAAGTTCGTCTCCAGCAAGATCCAACGCTTTAATATCATTTTTATGGGCAAGTAGAGCATTTAATTCTTTTTCGCAGGCTTCTTGGCCAAAAGTACGACTCATAATGCCAATTAAATTCGCTTTTACCCCGTAAGTCTGACTGCCTTCTTTCACACCCGCAATAACCGCTTCAACAACGCCTTCAAGCGGTAGTTGATGGGTCATGCCCATGTAACCCGGCGAAAAACGAAGTTCTACATAGTCTAGGCCTTGTTGTGCAGCATCTTGCATATTTTCAAATGCAATTCGTTTACAGGCATCTAAACTCGCTAATACTTTTACCCCCCAATCCAACTTCGATAAAAAACTTAATAAGTCAGGTTGGTTGTCAATCACTTGTACGTGTGGACGTAAAGATTCAATGTCGTAGGCAGGCAAATCTAAATGGTATTGTTGCCCTAACTCTAAAATAGTTTGAATACGGATGTTGCCATCAAGATGGCGATGAATATCTGTAAGGGGAAGTGTTTTTGTAATCATAGGTTTCTTCTTATCTGTTCGTATCAATTCATCATGCCTGTTTAGGGCTGATGATAAAAGTTTGGATTTGCTATGTTTTTGTGAAAAGGGGTTTAGTTGAGTTTTTTGAACTTAAGATATTCGTTTAAGTTTTAATTTTGATGACATTGTTCTGGCCTAAGAAGATAACGCAGTCTGTGTAAGATACAAGCACTAAGATTTTTATTGTTTTTAATCTCGCTGAGCCTGTCTACTGTTGACTCTTTAACAATGGATTGGCTAAAAAATGGTCATTGGTATTTCATCTGTTACTTGTAAATATGAGTGAAGGCTTGCCAAAGACCAAACTGATAAGGCGATTAATTTATCTGTAGAAATCTATTTCTGGCAAGTAAATGAAAAGAAGAAATAGGAAGCGTTCAAATGAAGTCGGTACTTTGTCATCAAGCAAAATTAGAAGTGGTGGACCAACCGAAATTAACGCCTGCAAAAGGACAGGTGTTATTGGAAGTGGTGCGATGTGGGATCTGTGGCTCTGATTTACATATGCAGCATCACTGTGATCACATGCATGATTTGGCTGCACGTGTCGGGTTTCATGGTTTAGCCAAGTCTACAGACCCATTTGTACTTGGACATGAATTTTGCGGCAAGGTTTTAGACTATGGTCCAAAAACACGTCATAAATTTAAAGCCGATACACTTGTTTGTGCAATGCCGCTTTTAAATGTAGATCAGCATGGTTATTTGTCTACAGGGCTTTCACCAAATGCTTCGGGTGGCTATGCCGAGCAAGTATTGGCTCAGTCGAGCTTGATGTTTGAGGTACCGAATGGTCTAGATGCAGATAGTGCTGCCATGACTGAACCTATGGCGGTTGCATTACATGCTGTCCGCCGTAGCCGTGTGAAAACTGGTGAACCTGCGATTGTGATTGGCTGCGGACCTGTTGGGCTAGGCGTTATATTAATGCTTAAAGCAGCTGGGGTTAAAACCGTGGTTGCCAGCGACTTTTCACCAAACCGCCGTAAGCTTGCCGAGCAATGCGGTGCAGATATTGTGGTAGATCCTAAAGAGACATCGCCATTTGCTAACTGGAAAGAGTTTGGTTTGCTGGGCAATGTATCTGATGCAATTAACATGGGCATGGGGCTGTTTGATAAGTTACAAGCGACACGCTTACCATGGTGGCATGGGTGGCGCATGATTGATAAGTTAGGCGCTTTGCCAAAACGTCCTGTTATTTTTGAGTGTGTGGGCGTACCGGGTGTTTTACAGCAAATTATTGAAGGTGCACCTTTGTTTTCCCGAATTGTCGGGGTGGGCGTGTGCATGCAAAGTGACAAAATAGAACCAGCACTTGCAATTAATAAAGAATTAGAAATTCAGTTCGTGTTGGGCTATACACCGCTTGAGTTTCGAGATGCGCTACACATGATTGCAGAAGGTAAAGTGAACTGCTCACCACTGATTACCGGTGTTGTCGGTTTAGAGGGTGTTGCGAGTGCATTTGAAGCGTTACGCGACCCTGAACAGCATGCCAAAATTTTGATTGACCCGAAACGTAGTGGTTCAGATATTCAATTGATGAGTCATTAATTCAAAGTCATTTGCGCTTAACTAAAAAGATTGTGATCTCATTAATCACAATCTTTTTTTATGAGTATTGATTGCAATATTGGGCATAAATAAAAACTGCTGAGCTAATTTGTATTACTCTTTAGTTGTTCTAGTTCTTTGTAAATCCAGTCGACAAATTTCTGAATGGTCGGTGTGATGTCTTGGCTCGAGTGAATCAGGTAGTACTTTCGGCTGCCTTTTAATTTTTTATTGGAAACAATCACCAGTTCTTTTTTTTGTAGTTCAGACTCAATCAACATTTGCGGAATTAAGGCCATTCCCATGTCATGATTGGCAGCAACAGCAAGCATCGAAAATAACTCATGGCGTTGTCCATCAAAGGGTTTTGGATGTTGCATGTGATGAGTCAGAAACCATTCTTGCCAAATACTAGGCCGAGTGGTTTGTTGCAGCAGGGGAATTTTTAGTAAATCTTCGGAGCTTAAATCATAGGTATTTTCATTGATCATCATGGCATCTGGAAAATACTTTTCGATCAGCCTTGGGGAGCATACAGGTACAATTTCTTCATCCATTAAATAATGCGCTTGTATGCCGGGCCAGTGGTCAATTTGCTGCTGTGTGCCTGCAAAAATAGCAGCGTCAAAAATATTGTCATTAAATAAAAAAGGTTTGGTACTGGTCTCTAAGTGAACCGTAATTTCAGGGTATTTTTGATTTAAAAGATGGAGCTTGGGTAATAACCAGCGCGTTGCAAATGTAGGAACAACACCTAACTTTAATGTTCCACCTAAACCTTTATGAGAAATCACATCAGCCGTACATTTCTCTAGCCCTAACAAGTAAGGCTTAATGCTTTTAAAATATTGTTGTCCTGCGATGGTGAGTTCAACGCCGTGCCGAGTACGTATAAATAATTCAACTCCCAAGAAATCTTCTAACTGCTGAATTTGGCGAGATACCGCACTTTGGGTAATACATAACTCTTGCGCAGCATAGGTATAACTTAAATGTTTTGCTGCACTTTCAAAGCAAATCAGGCCCTGAATTGACGGGATACTTCTTCGCATAAATAAATCCTTTTATTTGTCGTCATATTTCAAAACAGCATATGACCTAAATGCAGATATCGGAGTTTAGTCTAAAAATAAGCCATTTTTAATGAAATACAACCAATTAAATATCTAAATTTAACGCGACTCATTTTAGATATGCGTAAGTCGCATATCTGCATGAAGATTTATCGTTTGATTACTGCATTTTTCACGCATAACATCGAGTTAAATAAAGAAGATCAAATCAAGCAGAGGATGCGATGAATCACATGGTGACAACAAAAAAAGCAAAAGTTCAATTTAACTGGCAAGACCCATTTTTAATTGAGCAACAGCTTACCGAAGATGAGCGCATGATTCGTGATGCGGCTCATGCTTATTGCCAAGAACGCTTGCAACCACGTGTACTTGAACAATTCCGCCATGAAACAACAGATCCGTCTATTTTTCGTGAAATGGGAGAGCTTGGCTTATTGGGACCAACTATTCCTGAGCAATATGGCGGTGCAGGTTTGAACTATGTGAGTTATGGTTTGGTCGCACGTGAAATTGAATATGTCGATTCGGGCTATCGCTCTATGGCGAGTGTACAAAGCTCATTGGTGATGGTTCCGATTCATGAATTTGGTACCGAAGAGCAAAAGCAGAAGTACTTACCTAAACTTGCCACTGGTGAATACATTGGCTGTTTTGGTTTGACCGAACCTGACCATGGCTCAGACCCGGGCAGTATGATTACACGTGCTAAAAAAGTTGACGGTGGTTACCGTTTAACTGGCGCAAAAATGTGGATTACCAATAGCCCAATTGCTGATGTGTTTGTAGTGTGGGCAAAAGAAGTTTCTGCTGAAGGTAATGTTGGTGATATTCGAGGCTTTATTTTAGAAAAGGGCTGGGAAGGGCTATCTGCACCTGCCATTCATGGCAAGGTCGGTTTACGTGCATCGATTACGGGTGAAATTGTGATGGATAACGTTTTTGTGCCTGAAGAAAATGCATTCCCTGAAATTCGAGGATTACGTGGTCCGTTCACTTGCCTAAATAGTGCCCGTTATGGGATTGCATGGGGTGCAATGGGAGCTGCCGAGTTCTGTTGGCATACTGCGCATCGATATACAATGGACCGTAAACAGTTTGGTCGTCCGTTGGCTGCAAATCAGTTGATTCAAAAGAAACTGGCAGATATGCAAACTGAAATTGCATTAGGTTTGCAAATAGCTTTACGTTTTGGCCGTATGAAAGATGAAGGTATAGCGTCAGTTGAAGGCACATCTTTAATTAAGCGTAACAACTGTGGAAAGGCGCTTGATATTGCTCGCATGGCACGTGACATGATGGGTGGAAACGGTATTAGCGATGAGTTTGGTGTGGCACGTCATTTGGTCAATCTTGAAGTTGTGAATACTTATGAAGGTACACATGACGTTCATGCCCTGATTTTAGGCCGTGCGCAAACAGGCATCGCGGCATTTAGTAACTAACTCATTCATTTTTAAAAATAGAGGTGTTCTTTCAAGAGCACCTTTAGGGTTTTGTACGCAAAAATTTATGGATAATGACAAGATTCATCGCAAGGATACTCATGTGAAGATGTACCTCTGTGTACTTAAAATTGAATATAAGATGATGAAAAGTATAGAAGATTAAGTCATACAGAAAACATAAGTAGGCCATCGATGACTCATTTGGGAAAATGAGGAACTAAAGATGAACAATGACGTTCAAGTAATATCGAAAGAGTTAAGAAATACATTTCCAAGTAATCTTGGAACATATGAAAAGATTGGACCTAATACATGGAAATGGGCGTTGTTATTTGCCTATTTTGCGATGGTGGTCGATGGCATTGATATTATGCTGCTGTCTTATAGCTTAACCAGTTTAAAGACAGAGTTTGGTTTAAGTACCTTTCAAGCGGGCGCATTGGGTAGTGCGTCGTTGGCAGGAATGGGCGTTGGCGGTATTTTAGGTGGTTGGGCATGTGACAAGTTTGGTCGTGTAAGAACCATTGCCAACTCGGTGACCTTCTTTTCGGTAGCGACTTGTTTATTAGGTTTTACGCAAAGCTTCGAGCAATTTATGGCTTTACGCTTTATTGGTGCTTTAGGAATCGGAGCACTCTATATGGCCTGTAATACCTTAATGGCTGAATATGTGCCAACAATTTACCGTACAACAGTATTGGGCACGCTACAGACTGGTCAGACCGTAGGTTATATTGCTGCGACGTTATTAGCAGGCGCGATTATTCCAGATCATGGCTGGCGTGTTTTATTCTTCCTAACCGTGGTGCCTGCTTTCGTTAATATTTTTCTACAACGATTTGTGCCAGAGCCAAAATCTTGGCAGCTCACCAAAATTGAAAGTTTACAAGGCAATAGACAGCCTAAAGAAATTGTAGCGACTGAGAAACCCAAAAGTGGCAGTATCTATAAGCAAATTTTTAATAACTTTAAGCACCGTAAAATGTTTCTGTTGTGGATGACTACAGCATTCTTCTTACAGTTTGGTTATTACGGCATTAACAACTGGATGCCAAGTTATTTAGAAACAGAAGTGCATATGAACTTTAAAAACTTAACCAGTTATATGGTGGGTTCATATACAGCAATGATTCTAGGAAAAATTTTAGCGGGTTATCTTGCTGACAAATTTAACCGCCGTGCTGTTTTTGTGTTTGGAACAATTGCTAGTGCCGTGTTCTTGCCAATCATTATTTTCTTTAATACGCCTGACAATATTTTGTATTTATTGATCACCTTTGGCTTCCTATATGGCATTCCATACGGTGTGAACGCGACGTATATGGCTGAAAGTTTTTCAACTGATGTGCGTGGAACCGCCATTGGCGGTGCCTATAACATTGGTCGTGTTGGTGCTGCGATTGCACCAGCTACTATTGGTTTCTTGGCATCGGGCGGTACGTTTACCATGGCATTTATTGTGATGGGTGCTGCATATTTTGTTGCGGGTGTATTGCCGGGCTTATTTATTAAAGATCGTCAGTACGATCCGCAAAAACAATCATAAACAATGACAGGAAGGTGCGTTGAGTACCTTCTAAAAAGATAAGGGTATCGTTATGGGTGCATTACAAGGAATTCGGGTTTTAGATTTAAGTCGTGTGCTTGCGGGCCCGTGGTGTGGACAAATCTTGGCAGACCTTGGCGCAGAAGTGATTAAAATTGAACGTCCTCGAGTCGGTGATGACACCCGCATGTGGGGACCGCCATGGATGCCCGATCAAGATGGAAACATGACCCGTGAATCTGGCTATTTTCAGTGTACCAACCGCAATAAATATTCTGTTGCTGTGGACATTACAACATCAGAAGGTCAGGCCTTAATTTATGAAATTGCCAAGACTGCCGACGTAGTAATTGAAAATTATAAGACAGGGTCTTTGGCAAAATATGGTTTGGACTACGCTTCATTAAGTGAGCTCAACCCAAATATTGTTTATTGTTCGATTACTGGTTTTGGGCAAGATGGCCCACGTGCAGAAGAGCCCGGCTATGATTTTATTATTCAGGGTATGTCTGGCTTAATGAGTATTACCGGTGAACCTGATGATGTGGCAGGTGGTGGTGCACAAAAGGTTGGTGTGGCTGTTGTAGATATTCAAACCGGATTGTATTCCACCATTGCCATTCAAGCGGCCTTGATTGCACGTTCGCACACAGGGCGTGGTCAATATATTGATATGTCACTACTTGATGTGCAGGTTGCGGCACTAGCAAATCAGGGAATGAATTATTTAGCTTCGGGTAAAGCACCACAGCGTATGGGCAATCAACATCCAAGTATTGTGCCGTATCAAACTTTTAAGGCCAAAGATAAAGAATTTATTATTGCGTGTGGTAACGACAAGCAGTTTAAAGATTTGTGTATTGCGATTGGTTACCCAGAGCTGCTCGAAAATGAAAAGTTTGTGCGTAATCAAGACCGCGTAAAGTATCGAAATGAACTGATTCCTTTATTGTCGAAGCACTTTTTGCAGAAAACCGCTAAAGAATGGGTCGAGATGATTCATGCGCTTAAAGTACCTGTAGGTGTCATCAACTCTATTGAAGATGCTTTGGCTGAACCACAAATCGTCCATCGTAATTTGGTGGTCAATATTCCTCATCGTTTAAATGAAAATTTTCAAACCATTGGTTCACCAATGAAGCTGTCTGATACTCCGGTTGAATACCATCATGCGCCGCCAGAGCTTGGTGAACATACTGCTCAAATCTTATCGAGATTTAAAACAGTAGAAGAGCTGGCTACGTTAAAAGAAAAAGGCATTATTGATGGGAAAATTGCTTAAGCTATTGCCGTTTTTAATGTGATTCAATTTAAATAAAAACTGTGATTTGAAATAAATCACAGTTTTTATTATTAGAAAATAAGAGTTTTAATATTTAAAAATGAGCGGCAGCTCTGGTCTAAAATCATGAATCATTCCTTGAGGCTCATGATCAAAACTGAGTTCCATTAAATGCTCTGATCCATCTCTCACTTCAAAATGATCGAGCGTGTTGAACAGTAACGAAGTAGGGTGCTGTTCGAGGTTTGGAATAGAAACCTTGATCGCGGTGATTTCTGATAAATCTTTGCTATGTACAAGAGGTTGTTGTTTTTCTTTCACAGCGAGATCTGGCCGTGAAGCAAATGAAAGGAAGAACCACATCGGTTCAGATACCATAGAATCTTTGGCAACATTTACTTCTAAGCTGGCTGGTAAATAGCTTGGCTTGTAAACCCAATTAGGAAATTTTGCACTGTTATCATCTTTATTTTTAGGACGAAAACAAATACCGAAAGGGGACGCGATATTATTTTGAGCACTGAGTCGTTCAAAAAGCAGGGTGGGTTTTGTGAGATCACTTGAGGCTTCTTCTGGATTATTTAAAAAGATTAATTCGATAAAGCTATTTTTAAAGAAAAAGCGTCTATTTTCGGTACCTTGACCCGGATGCTTATTGGATGAGCCTTCTGTTAGACCAAATTTTTTTAAAGTTTCAGCTTCGGGAGCGCCTGATTGTACACAAATAAAAATATGGTCCACTTCCATTTTAAGTTCTCATGCTAATGTTGATGAATATTAAATAATTGATTAATAGAATTTTTCATATTTATCGCAAGTGTTTCATCGAAACCATCGACTAAAAAGCGGCTAATTAAGCCTTCAATCACCGTATAGATCAGCTCAGATAAAGCTTCACCATTTGGTATATTGCAGTTTTGTGCAATCAATACTTTAATCCATTGTTTATGGGCTTTAGAAATAGAAATAATGTCTTGATCATCTTGGTTAGATTCAGCGACCGCTCTTACAAATAAACAGCCTTTAAAAAAATCTTGCCTAAACCAATTGGTATGCCAATCCAGAATTTTATTGATGGCCTCTAACCCTGTTGCATCTCCCACATAGCCTAAAAGACTTTGCTTGAATCGTTCATCACGAGCAATCAGAACAGACTGAACCAGTTGATTTTTATTTTTATAGTAAGTGTACATGGTGGTTTTTGAACAACCAGATTCATCGCGAATCAAGTCTACGCCAACCCCGACAAAACTATTTTCATTAAATAACTTCTCGGCTGTATCTAATATTTTTAAGGCAGATTTTGACATAAAACTTTTCCAAAAAATAAAATAGTACAGATCTGTACTATTTGGGATTTTATCTATATGCTTTTTAAAAAGCAACTTTTTGTTTGAGGAATAAAACCCATGTTCTCGATCTTTTATGGCAAAGAAAAACTAGCTCCATCGCCCACTAAAGTTGATATTTTAAGAAGTCTTATTGGTGGAACATTGAGCATCTTTATACTTTTGTGGTTGAGTAAGCTCACACACAATATTTTTATCATGGCGCCGTTTGGTGCGACTTGTGTACTGCTTTATACCGTGTCGCAGTCACCTTTGGCACAGCCGAGAAATATCATATTTGGGCATCTTATCTCGGCTTTTGTGGGTTTGTTTTTTCTAAAATTTGTTGGTGTTTCCATTTTTACAATTGCTTTTTCAGTGGGCTGTGCCATTGCACTCATGCAAGTGTTTAAGTGTGTTCATCCACCTGCTGGGGCCAATCCTTTGGTTATTTTGCTTACCGCGAGCAGCATACATTACGAGTGGAGCTTCTTAATTTTCCCTGTTTTGGTCGGTGCAGTGTCTTTAGTTTTTGTTGCGATGCTGATTAATAATATTAAAGCGAGCACCAAGTGGCCGATGTATGGCTTGGGAATTTTAAATAGTAAAAAGTAGGGAAGGCATGAAGTGTTTTGAGCTGAAAAATAATAAAAGTATTCACTATGCCAAGATAGTGAATACTTTTGAGTGAAATTATGACTTCTTCGAAATACGCTCTTCGATGGCAAATTTGAGTAAAGAAGCACTGCGGTAAAAACCATGTGCAAACTTTCCAAATGGCATGGTAATAAAGAAGGTCATGACCGTAGCTAAATGGAAAATCAGCAAAAGTGCCATGTAAGGGGTATTGCGAAATGCCATGAGGGCTAACCCTGAAGCACTAACGATAAGTAGAAGGAAAATAAAGCCTCGATCTACAGGTTTTTGCTCGCGGTCACCATGTAATGGATGGCGTTTAAGGTTTAAATAGAGCAAGCCAGATGGTCCAATCACTAAGCCCAATCCACCCAACGTACCCAAAATAACAGGCAAGCTAAAGATAGGATAAGGTGCATGCAGGTTAAGGAAATAGTGATATAACGTCGCTACGCCTGTAGCTGCAAAGCAGAGCATAAAGCCATAAAAGGTGAGGTGATGGAACACACGGCGGATTTGCGTGTAACGGTCATCTTGCTCATTACAGCCTTTGCCATGCCCACCATCTAAATATTTAAGTGTTAATACATTTTGAGTGGCTTGAACAAGGTCAGGTTTTTCAACTTTGTCATGAATGACTTTAGAGGTTTGTCGCCAGAACTTACTAATTCCAATGCCGAGCAGAACAATGGCAACTGTAAAGGTCGCTCCAAAAAGTAGAGCTAAAAAGTTATGCGGGAAAATCGCATAGAAATTACCTTGATAGCCTGCAAATAGGTCTGTGCCTTTGTACCACACCACAGCTAACATACATAAAAAGAAAATAAGTGTTAACGCCGAGACAAAAGGAATACCCACAGACTTATAAAGTCGACCTAAAGGCTGAGGTGTAGCAAACTCTTGGTAAGTTTCTAAACGTACTTGTGCCATTGCTTGTGGAATATTTACACCAAACTCATGCGGCGGGGCGTATTGGCAAGCATGTAAACATGCACCACAGTTATGGCACAGGTTTGCTAAGTAATGAATATCGGCTTGGTTAAACTCAAGGCGCTTAGTCATCGCCGCAAATACAGCACAAAATGACTCGCAGTAGCGACAAGCATTACAAATCTGTAGCGCCCTTTGAACTTCCTGCTCATGGTCAGAGAGCTGAACAACTGGAATTAGGGCTTTAGTACTAGCATTCATGTTCAACTCCTTGTGAAAGTGCATAATGGGCTGCATTTTTTCCGGCAATGCGTCCAAATGTCGTTCCAATCGACATGCCGACTCCTGCGGTATAACCCTGACCGAGTACATTACCTGCCATCATTTCACCTGCAACAAACAGGTTGCGGCTAGCTTTATTGTTAAAACGTACCGCAGCATCGTCTTCGACTTTTAAACCTAAATAGGTAAAGGTAATGCCAGGTTTGAGGGCGTAAGCATAGAAGGGGGGCTGGTCGAGAGGAACAGCCCAATGGGTTTTGTTGGGAACAATATTTTCGGTGGTGCAGTCATCTAAAACGGTATGGTTAAAGGTGCCTTGCACACAGGCTTGATTAAATTCTTCTACGGTATGACATAAGGTTTTTGCATCCAGCCCGATTTTTTCGGCCAGTTCTTGAATGCTATTTGCTTTTACACCCGCAAACACAGGTGGCATAAAGCGGCCAATGGCTTTTGAGTCGATAATAGAATAGGCAATTTGCTGAGGTTGTTTGGCAACAAGACGTCCCCAAATCGCATAACGTTTTGGCCAGAAGTCTTCGCCTTCATCGTAAAAACGTTCGGCTTTGTTATTGACCACAATTCCTAGTGAAACGCAGTCAATACGGGTGCAGATGCCGCCGTCATATAATGGTGCTCGTGCATCTACAGCGACGCAATGTGATTGCGATGGGTCACCAATAATATCGGCGCCTTGATCTATCATAAATTTGAGCAAATTGCCCTGATTAAAGCGGGTTCCACGAATAATGAAATTATCGGCAGGCCATTCGCCGTTTTCATTTTGTCCCCATGCTTCTCTTAACCATTCCAGATTTGACTCAAAACCACCTGCGGCCAATACACAGCTTTTCGCTTTAAACACACGACCATCTTCAGCAATTGCAGCTTCAAAATGTCCTTGGTTTAACTTTAAATCTTTAATTTTTGTGTTGTATAAAATCTCAATACCAAGTTCTTGGGCACTTCGGTAATACGCATTAATGAGGGCTTTGCCGCCACCCATAAAAAATGCGTTGGTACGTGCAACATGCAAAGCACCTGATAGTGGCGGCTGAAAATTCACACCATGTTTACGCATCCAGTCGCGGCAGGTTGCTGTGCTACGAATGACCAGACGGGCTAAGTGCTCATTGGTTTTTCCGGCAGTGACTTTAAGCAGGTCTTGCCAATATTCTTCTTCGGGATAGGCATCAACCAATACATCTTGAGGAGCATCATGCATGCAGCGAAGGTTACGAGTGTGTTGTGAGTTACCACCACGCCATTCTTTAGGTGCTGCTTCTATTACTAGCACAGACGCGCCACTTTCTTTTGCCGTGAGCGCGGCACACAGTGCGGCATTCCCACCACCAATTACAATCACATCATGCATGGATTTCTCCCTTTCTCAGCTAGGGCTAATGTAGCTTTAAAAGGGAATGTGAAGTGAGAGGCTGGGCTTGAATGGGTGTTTAGTAAAAATAAACACTAATGGCTTAAGTGTTTATTATCTCCGCACCAGGCCAGCGTTTTTCATTAATCAGGTTGGTTACACAGGCACGAATCACCACTTTAGTAGCTAAAGTGGCAGGTGAGATTTCTTCTTCAGATAAACTAATTAAATAGTTAATACGTTCAATTGCAGGTTCTACAACGCGCAGTAAACATAAGTCTTGCCGAGAGTTTAATGCTGCACCCGCAGGTTGGATGGTTGCCATTTCAAGTTGGCTAATGCTTTCCATTAGCAAATGTAGCCCATCAATTTCATAGGCCACTTTAAGCTGATGAATTTTTTGTTCGAGCAACAAACGCAGCCCATGTCGTTGGCTCGGTAAAATCAGTGGAAGTTCTTTTAGTTGTGAATGAGTAATAGTTTGAGTGTCGATACAGCTTTCAAGGTGGTACTGGCTCAGCACTTCTTTAGGCGAAATTAAAAACATCTGTTCTTTGACTAAAGGCTGTATCGCCCATTGTGGGTCTACATCGTCACTAAAGATGATAGCAACATCGAGCTGTCTTGCATTAACCAAGGCTTTGAGATCACCCGATAAGCCTTCAATTAAACGGACTTTAATGTCGGGGTAACGATTTCTCATGAGTTTTAAAAAATGCGTACCAATAACCGCTGCAACACTCGGAGAAAAACCGACGGTAACATGTCCACTTAAACGTGAAGAATGCGCAGAGTCTACGGCATGATCTAGATGCCTAAGCGCCAGTTGAACCTGTTGAAAAAAAGCTAAACCCGCAGGGGTGGGAACTGTACCCAAAGCGGTACGTTGTAAAAGGCGAATAGAAAGTTCGCTTTCTAATTTTGAGATTTGCTGACTTAATGCAGACGTTCCAATATCGAGATTTTTTGCAGCTTTACCCAAGCTTCCTGACTCGATCACTGCAATAAAATACTTTAATTGTTTGAGTTCCACGGCAAATACTACATTGACCTTTATTGATTATTCTACACTGGTTTATTGCTATACATTTTGTTCTATTACGCTGAGTAAACTACCAAAAGAGTAAAGGCAACATCACCTCAAGATGTTGCCTTTTAGAGCTTTTATTGTTTAACCTGCTCAAGACCCTGTTCTTCAATAATTTGTGTTGCTTGAGGCGATTTCACAAATTTGATGAGCTCTTTTGCGACTTTTTCATGTTCAGAGTTTTTACCAATGCCAGCCGCAAACACGGTGACTTTTTGATAAGGCGCAGGAATTGGACCCACTAAATCAACCTGACCATATTGACCAGTAAAAGGTTTGATTTCACTAATTTGCTGGAAACCAATATCAAACTGTCCTTCAGCAATACGTTTTGCAACACGGTCACCGACCACTTTTTCTGCTTTACCAGAAATCACTTTGTACTCGACAGGTGGGAAGCTTGGGAAAACATCTTTTTCAAGATGCGTACCGCTCGCACTTGCTGAATAACCAATGTGCTTGGCATTTAATAAAACCTTTTCGAATTTTGCCGCAGAGCTAATATCTGGTTTTGGTGCACCCTTAGGTACAGCCATGCCAATGCTTGAATTAACTAAAGCACTCTGCGAATTTGGATCTACATAACCCTTTTCTGCTAGCTTGTTCAGTTCAGGAGCAGCTAATACTACGACATCAAAATGTTCACCGCGATCGAGTCGGTTTGGAATCGCCGTTGGCGATGCACCCATGGATGAACCAGACGAGAGATGAACGTTATGGCCAGTTTGCTTTTCAAATATTGGAATGAGTTTTTCCATAGATGAATAAAAACCGCCTGAGCTAATCACTTCGAGTGTATCTGCGTTAGCAAGGGTCGAGCCTAAGCCTGCACCAGCTAGGCAAATGGTCATGAAGATAGGGGACTTTTTCATAGTATCTCGATTTAATGATAGGAGAGCACAGTACGGCTGCAAATGCGCCGTACTGTTCATTAAAATTTCAGGTTAAGTTGTTGTTTTAAGCGCTAACCTTCACAGGTTCAGCAATTGCGTCAGTATTTTTCTGTTTAGAACCACGGCATAGATATAAGCTTGAGATTAGGCTACATACCGCAGCTAACATCAGCCAGAATGCTGGTGTACTTGCGTTACCTGTATGCTCAACGAGATATGTACATGCAATTGGAGTCATGCCACCAAAAATAGCTGCTGCAAGACTAAAAGCTAAAGAGAAGCCGACTGTACGTACACGCTTTGGCATCACTTCGGCAAGTGTTGCTACCATGGTGCCGTTGTACAGACCAAAGAAGAACGAGAAGTAAGCAAGCGTAATAATTAGATTGGTGAAACTAATGTCACTCACCAACCAGCTTAAAACTGGATAAGTTGTAAAGATGGCAAGTGTCGTAATACCGACTAAAACAGGACGACGACCAATTTTGTCTGATAGTAAGCCACCCATTGGCAACCAGAAGAAATTCGATAAACCTACAAACACAGTCGCTAAAAGGCTATCTGTTACCGACATTTCTAAAGTACGTTTTGCATACACCGTGGTGTAAACCGTAATGAAATAGAAAGTGGTTGTGGTCATCGCACTCATCATCATGCCCGCAAGTACGATGCGCCAGTTGCTCGCAAGCGTGCTGAAAATTTCTTTGGTCGATGGATGAGTTTTTTGAGCTTTAAAGTCTTCAGTTTCTTCTAAAGTACGGCGGAACAAGAAGATTAAAGGAATAATCAAACAACCAATTAAGAACGGAATACGCCAGCCCCATTCACCCACTTGAGCATGAGTTAAAATGGTGTTGAGCCAGTAGCCAAGTAATGCTGCAAACACAACCGCAATTTGTTGGCTGCCAGATTGCCAGCTTGTGATAAATCCACGGTTTTTATCTGTTGCAATTTCAGCTAGATAAATCGATACACCGCCAGATTCAACACCTGCCGAGAAGCCTTGTAATAGACGTCCAATCACCACCAAAATTGGCGCAATAATACCAATGGTTTCATAACCCGGTACAAAGGTAATTAAGATGGTTCCGATTGCCATAAGGCTTAAAGTCACAATAAGACCTTTACGTCGACCAACTCTGTCGACATAAGCGCCCAAGAAAATAGCGCCGAGAGGACGCATAAGAAAGCCCGCAGCAAACACGGTAAATGTCATCATTAAAGAGACATATTCATTTTCAGAGTGGAAAAATTTTGCTGCGATATAAGTGGCATAGAAACCAAAAAGAAAAAAATCGTACTGTTCTAAAAAGTTGCCACTCGTTACATTTAATATTTTTTTAAAAGTAGCCCTACGGTTATTCACGACATCCATTGGAGACCTCCTTGGCCTGACAAAATGGAAACATTCACGATCTTCAATGGAGGGCCTTAAATCGACTCATTCAATAAACCTAAATAGCAAATGGGTTAGAGATGAGATTTAAAGGTGTCCTTCGTAGAAAATGTGATGCCTTGTTTCCAGTTCAAACTACACATCTATAATTCGATAAACAGAAATTCACTTATCATTCAGATGAAAATGTAATCTCAAACAGCAGGAGGGAGTGAGAGGGCAAAATTAATTGGGTATTTAATAAAATTAATGACCCTTTATAAAATAATTTCAGAACATGGCCAAATTTGGTTTTGAATCAACTCTTTCACACACGCTTTAATTGCCGATTTTGCAGCGAGTGCAGCAGGTGATAATTCTTCTTCGGCAAGGCTGACTAAGTAATTGATTCGCTCAACTTCAGGATCGATCAATTTTAGTAGTTGAAGCTTATGTTTGTACTCTTGTAGACAAGCACTTCCGGGGCGGACGCTGGCAAGGTCGAGGTGAATCAGGCTATCCATCAGCAAGTGCAGGCCATCAATTTCATAGACGACATTGAGTTGTCCAATCTTATGCTCAAGCAGTTTTCTTAAGCTATGACGCTGACGTGGCAACACTAAAGGAATATCACCAATTTGTTGAGACCGAATAATGCCGCTTTTGATGCACTCAGCAAGACCATATTTTTCGAGCACTTCTTTTCGTGCCATTAAATACATTTGCTCACGTACTAGCGGTTGTATCGACCATTGCTTGTCAATTTCATTGGTAAAAATAATGGCAATATCAAGCTGACGTGAATTAATCGACTGAATCAGGTTGCCCGACAGCGTTTCCACAATTTCTAGGCGAATGTCTGGATAGCGTTCAGACATTAGTTTCATTAAAGGGATGCCAATTAAAGCGGTAATGGTAGGTGGAAAACCAAGACTCACATGGCCTGAAAGCCGTGCCGAATGGGCAGCATCTACCGCAAAGTTAATCTGACGTAAAATGAGTTGAGAATGTTTTAAAAAGGCGAGGCCTGCGGGAGTTGGGGTCACACCAAAAGCATTACGCTGTAATAGGCGAATGCTTAGCTCTTGCTCTAGCTTACTAATTTGTTGACTGATTGCTGACGCACCGACATCGAGTTTTTGAGCAGCTTTACCAATACTGCCTGCTTCAACCACCGTCAAAAAATATTTTATTTGCTTGATTTCCATAATAAATGTATTTGCTCATCATCCTTGATTTATAGAGATATGAAGGATTGGGAAATCTATCATGCGCTTTAATATTAACAGCAATAAATACAAAAGTTTCTTAAAAAATTATCTGAAAGTTTTAAATCTTTGTCGTCTTTAATCTTGAGTTCAAAGGAACTTATCTCATTTCAGAGAGGCAATTTTATAATTTTTAAATATGGCATCCACAGTCAACGAATTGGCGTTTGGGGCTAAGCGCACCACTCAAAATCTAAATAAAGTGAACAATCAAAATAAAAAAATCCAGGATGGATCCATGATTTTTGTAGTAAGAAATAGAACATTAGTATTGGGAATCGCTTCAATTTGTACAAGTGCATTACAGGCTGCTGCATTTGATAAAACAGGCCAATCCGTATCAGCATTTTTACAACCGGGAAATTATTTTGAAGCCAGTTTAGGTGTGACAGATACTGATTTAAAAGGAGTGGAATCTGGTACTAACCCTTCACATCAGTCAATTTCCGATATTGCCAATACAGATTATCGGCCGACTGCAGCTTTAAAATTTCAGCTTGCACCGCAGTATTCATTTGGATTGCTTTACGATCAGCCTTTTGGGGCTGACACCGAATATTCAGGTGTAAATGGCTTTGTCGCAACCCCGAAAGACACAGTTATGCTTCCCGGTATTACGACTACAAGCCTTGCAAATGCTACTTCTGGTCAAGTTCCCACAGGAAATGCAAAATCAGAATTTGATATTCAAAGTTTCAGCCTCATTGCTGGATATCAGCCTAATAAAAACTGGAATATTTTTGCAGGGCCGGTTTATCAAACCTTCAAAAGTCAGGTCAATTTAAGAGGCAATGTATTTAGTCTTTATAATGGCTATGACTTTCAAACTAAAACTGTGGGCGATTGGGGTTGGTTAGCTGGGCTGGCTTATCAAATTCCTGAAAAGGCCGTTAAAGTTTCGCTTGCCTATCGTTCAGCCATTACCCACAAAGTAAACGCAACTGAAAATGCGCCGTTAATTGATATGTTAACGACTCAGCAAGGACGCGATTTAGTTAGCCAACATCTCGACTATATGATTTCTATCGGGCAGATGACCGAGCAAAAGAAAAACTATTTAAATCACATTATTTCAGAGTTACCTAATGGCGAAGGGTCTGGCACAACCAAATTTAAATCTCCAGACTCAGTGAATTTGGAGTTTCAAACGGGTTTACGTCAGGGAACTTTATTGTTCGGTAGCTTGCGTTGGGTAAATTGGAGTGATTTGGCGCTACAACCTTACCGTTTTGGTGAAATTTCAAAAGTTGTCGGGGTGCTATCAACACCGAGCCGTCCAGAAGGGTTTAATTTGGTTCGTTATGACGATGACCAATGGACTTTAAATTTGGGAGTAGGGCAACGTTTTTCACCTAAATGGTTAGGCTCTGTGTCAGTGGGTTGGGACTCTGGTGCAGGTGATAAAGTCTCAACGGGTGGCCCAACCAAGGGATATTACAATTTAGGAATCGGTGCTCAATATAGCCCAACATCCCAATACTTTATTTCTGGTGGTGTGAAATATTACTGGTTAGGCGATGCAAAAGGTCAGCTTGGCGCACAGGCGGGTAGTGACTATTACGTGGGTGAGTTTAAGGACAACCACTCTATAAGCTATGGCTTAAAAATAGGATATAAATTTTAAAATTAAATCATTCATTTATAAGGTTTTAATTACATGAATAAAATCATCAAAAACGGCATATTTTTAGGGTTATCGACTTTGATTGCAGGTTATGGAACTGTCCTCCATGCCGAAGTAAACCCATCTAATTTACCTACTGTCTCACAAAAAGCGTTAACCATTATTGACGGCCAAACACAGTGGTTAAGTAAGGTTTATAAAGATATTCATGAACACCCAGAATTGGGATTTATGGAAACGCGTACCTCTGCCATTGTTGCCAAAGAGCTTAAGTCATTAGGGTTTGATGTTAAAACTGGCATAGCCAAGACAGGTGTGGTTGGAATTTTAAAAAACGGTGATGGGCCAACGGTCATGTACCGTGCCGACATGGATGCCAATACGGTTCAAGAAGCGACTGGCTTACCTTATGCAAGTAAAGTGCGGGTAAAACTCGACGATGGAACCGAAACGCCTGTTGCACATATGTGTGGTCATGATGCACATGTGACATGGATGCTGAGTATGGCAAAAACCATGGTAGCTCTAAAAAAGGAATGGAGCGGAACCATGATTTTAGTCGCACAACCTGCTGAAGAGCCTGTAACGGGTGCTAAAGCCATGGTGACTGACGGTTTGTGGACAAAATACAACTTACCAAAACCCGATTATTTCTTTGCAGTTCATACCACACCTGCACCTGTTGGAACGGTAATCAATGCACCGGGACCACGCATGGCGGGAACAGATCAACTTGATATTTTATTTAAAGGTGTTGGTGGGCATGGTTCACTCCCATATTTAACCAAGAACCCGATTAGCATGGCGGCAAATGCAGTAACTCAATATCAAACTATTATGGGTAACGCAGTCGACCCTCAACAAGCAGCAGTTTTATCGATTGGCTCAATCCAAGCTGGAAATTCGAATAATGTGATTCCTTCTACTGCACTGGTCAAAATGAATTTACGTTGGTTTGATCCAAAAGTACGCGAAACCATGTTAAATAACATAAAGCTTATGAGCGAAGGTGCTGCGCAAATGCAGGGCATGGGTAAAGATCAATTGCCTACTTTTACCTTTAAGGGTTCAAGTACGCCTGTAGTCAATAATAAAGAATTCTCTGCGCGTTTAAATGGACCACTAAAAGCTTTGCTAGGCGACAAACATGTTCTAACTGAATATCCCGCCGTTATGGGTTCTGAAGATGTTCATCATTTGTTAGGTGATCAAAAAGACATTCCGTTTAACTTTATGTTCATTGGCGTGGCAGATCCGGTTGTGTTTGCAAATGCAGTAAAGCAAGGCAAACCCGCACCTTATATTCCGCACAGTCCGAACTATGTTGTAGATTTAAAAGCCTTGCCAGTCGGAGCTAAAGTCACCACAGTGTCTATGCTCGAACTGTTAAATAAAAAATAAGATATTCATAAAAAAAAGATGCACATGAATGCATCTTTTTTTTATCTAAAATTTCTAGAAATTTAAGAGAAAGACAGATGTTTTTCCCGATAGTGTAGCGGTGATAAATCTGTCCAGCGTCGAAAAGCACGGGTAAAACTACTCACATCGGTAAAGCCAAGAATATAGGCAATTTCGGTAATATTGTGGCTTGAATTTTTGATATACGACAAAGCGAGTTCGTGCCGTGTATTGTCGAGTAGCTCGCTATAAGAGGTATTTTCTGCCGAAAGCTTGCGTTGCAGACTGCGTATACTTAAGCCTAAACTTTTTGCAACGTCTTGTTGTTGAAAGTCACCTGTAGATAATTTTTCAATGAGTTTTACTTTCACACGAGCCAATATATTTTCTTTATCAAATCTTGCGAGATAACGATTAATAATCTCATCATATTCTTGGGTGAGGGACGGATTCCCACCATCTAAAGGCTGCTCTATGGTTGCTGTGTCAAACACAATCATGTCTTTGGGTGCATTAAACGCAATCGGGGCTTTTAAAATACTCTGAAAAGTTTCTAAATCTTCTGGCTCTGAGCGTCTTAGTTCAATGCGTAAGGGCGAAAAAACAGAACCTTGTAACGCACGACTTGAACGAATAAAAACAGAGATAAAAGCATCGATAGATTCGGGTTGAACTTCGTCGGGAACATGAATAACGAAATAATGATTTTTTCCCTCGCCATAAAACTCGAGTTCAGGAATGTCGGTCACTATGCGGAAGTAACGAATAATTCTTAAAAACATTTCTTTTAGTGTGGTGCTGGTAATGAGTGAATGGCCCAACACATGAAATGTATTTTGATTGACTTGGCTGGCAACTTTAAGGCCAAAGCACGAGTCTTGAGTCGCTTGAACGGCTAATTTCCATAAAGTTGCTGTGTTTTTTAATGAATAGCGTGCATCTGGATCATTTAGGGCCTGAACATCTAAACCTGCTTGTTTTAATAAAGGTTGGCTATCCACACCTGCTTTCTCAAGCGCTTTTTGAATCGCTTTAACCCAGCTAGCCAGTGCCGTTGCTGTCTGTGGCATGTTATGTCCTATAACTTGTGATTCATATTCCTGTGAGCAGTATAAAAGATTCAAAACTAAAAAATCTTTTGTTTGTTTTGAATCTTACTATTTTGGCATCCATAGCCAATAGATTGGCGTTTCGAGCTAAGCGTACAAAGATAGATATAAATAAAGTAGGGATATGAGAAAACTGAGGAATAACGGATGACCTACATATATAAAAATCCTGCTGGAATGAGTGATAGCGAGAAAACGGAACACATTAAAAAAGTAGTTACAGCGGAAGGTGTGGCTTTACGCAAGCACCATCCGATTTTGAACCATCAAAACGCAATAGGAGCGATGATTCTATTTGTTTCGCTCGTTGGAATGATTGCTACGGCTGTACTCTATATTAATCATCAGCTTTCAGCGTGGTTCGCAATTCCAATTATTGCGTTTTTTGCATCTCTTACCCATGAGTTAGAACACGACCTCATTCACTGGATGTATTTTAGAAAAAAACCATGGGCACATCATTTAATGATGGGCTTAGTGTGGTTAGCTCGCCCAAGTACCATTAACCCGTGGAAACGCCGTGAGCTTCATTTTAATCACCATAAAAATTCAGGCACTGAAGTTGATTTAGAAGAAAGAGCGCTCACCAATGGAGAGCAGTGGAGCATACGCCGACTCGTCGCGATTGGTGATAATGGCTTTGCAGTTTTGCTACGCATTATTGCTGCAAGTAATTGGACTGTTAGAAAAGTTATTTTTAAACGTGCGTTCTTAGCTTATTTTCCACTTGGAATTATTCATTGGTCTCTTTGGTATATCTTCTTAGGGTTCCATGCAGTTGATATGGTTTCAAGCTTGGCAAATGCACCGATCGCATGGTCAGATACAACCCTAAATGTTATGCATGTGATTAATATTCTGACTGTGGTGTGGATTGCGCCAAATGTGCTGCGTACTTTCTGCCTGCACTTTGTGACAAGCAATATGCATTACTATGGTGATGTTGAATTAGGCAATGTGATTCAACAAACGCAAGTGTTAACACCGTGGTGGATGATGCCGTTCCAACTCTTTTGCTTTAACTTTGGTTCGACGCATGCCATCCATCATTTTGTGGTGAAAGAACCATTCTACATTCGACAAATGACTGCACCCGTTGCGCATAAAGTCATGCGTGATATGGGTGTTCGATTTAACGATGTCGGCACCTTTAAAAGAGCGAATCGTTGGAATGTAAATGATTTATCTGAATCGAATACTTAAAAAATAGATTCTTAACTCGCTTGAATGGACTGAATTCTACAGATAGGACTCAGTCCACACTCTATTTCTTAAAATTCATTGGCTCTATTGAAACTGAGTAAAAAGAAGAATAACGCCTAATGCACATAAAATTGAACCAATCACCTTATTAATTTGCACTTGCTTGGCTAACATTTTTTGCCTTAACAGCATTGATGAAAAAAGCACAGCCACTAGTGAAAACCAGACAAAATGGGCAAATGACATAAAAAAGCCATAAGCTAAAAGAACGGTTTTAGGCGTGGTTAAACTTACAATTTGGGTATAAGTACTGATCACAAATAGCGTAGTTTTCGGGTTGAGGGCGTTGGTAAAGAAGCCGTATTTTATGGCTTGAAAAGTACCTATAGAAGTTAAAGCGGCAGTGTCTAAAACTGGTTTTTGAGTAAAGGTTTTATAGCCAATATAGATTAGGTAAATCGCACCAATATACTTAACAATATTCAAAATTTGCGGCGTATAAGTCATCACAAACGCAACAGCAATTAATGTATAGGTCACATGCACCAACACCCCAAGCGATATTCCAAGTGAAGTGAACACACCTATTTTTCTGCCGTACAGATAACTATTTTTGGTCACGATCGCGAAGTCAGCGCCGGGGCTAACCACCGCCAAAATCGTAATGAGAATAACCGCAATAAACTCTGCCATTATCTTGTCCCATCACTGAAAATAAGGGAGCTAATCTGTACTTTTTGGAATGTATTTAAAAAGGTGAAAGCATTACCCAAAGCAGCTATTTTTTCAGAATAAGAAGTCGTATCGATATGGTTGTGCAGATAGATATCGATATTCAATATGTTTTTTATCATCTAAAATAGGGTTTAATAAAGATGATTTTTATTTTGAACAAAAACCTAGAAATAAAAATCGATAAAAACGACTAACCACTTATGAGTTTTTGGAATGATCGAAAGAATATCGCTGAATTCATTAAAATTTTTCTATTTTGTGGCGAAGTATGGCAGCGTCACTTTAGCTGCAAAGAAATTATTTGTGACGCAAAGTGCGGTCAGTAAACAGATTTATAACTTAGAAGAAGCTTTAAATACGACTTTGTTCGACCGAAAAAATAAAACACTTGTGATGACTGAGCAGGGCGAAATTTTATTGAGTTGTTGCCATCAGGTTTTTGGTCAACTCGATGAATGTTTAATACAACTAAGCCAGCCTAAAACTCACAATAAACAACTGGTCTTGTCCTGTGAACCGACTCTTTCCATGAAATGGCTCATTCCACGGCTCTCAAAATTTAAAAAGCTTGGTCATGATTTTGAGGTGGTGTTACTCACAGCAGGTGGGGTGGTCGACTTTGAAAAAGATAATATTGATATCGCGATTCGCAGAAATGATTTTGTTTGGGGAGAGCATATCTTTAGCGAAAAAATTGCCGATGAATACATCGCAATGATTCAAGCAACCAAGCCATCTGAAACAAACGACTTACTCATTTCGACCTCTAGACCGAATTTTTTCAAAAGCGTTAGCCGCATTGCTGAGTTAAAGCAGAGTTTAAAAGGCTACGCTAAAGTCGAACTCGAACATTTTTATCTATGTTTAGAAGGCTGCTTAGCTGGACTCGGCGCAACCGTGATCTCAATTTATATGATTGAAAAAGAGCTAGAGTGGAACTTACTGCAAAAAATTTCACCAGTCGTACAAGACGGTTCAGCCTATTTTTTACTTTCTCATAGCACTTTCGAGGAAGATTCACGCAAAACCATATTTCTAGAATGGCTAAAAACAGAGATGAGCGAGAGTCAGTATAAATTACTTTAGGTCTAGCCATTCTCCCTAAGTTTTTATGGATTAATATATTGAAAATAATAATAAATTTTAAAATTGGTAAGGGCTTTACACGTCCGTCGTATATTGAATTTCTACTGTCTAAAATCCCCAAAGATGAAAAATATTTAACTTCATACTTCTTTATTAAACTCTAAACATGAATTTCACTCAGTTTTGAATGAGACTAAATCATTTTTATTCATGTTGTGATTGCGGTATAAATCTATTCACGCTCTGAAGCGTTCTGGTAATTCAGTTTTGATAAGACCAAAAGGCACAAATCTGACAAGGCTGGAAAGTTTTAAAAAGAGCTCGAAATATTTTTAGGTTTATCTCAGAAATTAGGGTACTGATCAAAATGAGTAAAGAATTTACATTTACGATTAAGAGTATTTGTTTCGATGAAAACTATCGTCCAGCAGACAATACGCGTATTACAACCAACTTTGCTAACTTAGCGAGAGGGATGAGCCGTCAAGAGAATCTGCGCAACACATTACAGATGATCGACAATCGTTTTAATACCTTAGCTCATTGGGACAACCCTAAAGGCGATCGCTATGCGGTTGAACTTGAAATCATTTCAGTTGAAATGAATGTTGATGCTGCAAGCCATAACAGTGCGCTTCCTTTAATCGAAATATTGAAAACCAATATTGTTGATAAAAAGACCAATGAACGCATTGAAGGCATTGTGGGTAATAACTTCTCGTCTTATGTACGTGACTATGACTTTAGTGTGCTTTTGTTAGACCACAATAAAAATCAGTCTACTTTTAGCACACCAGAGAAATTTGGCGAATTGCACGGTAACTTGTTTAAGAGCTTTATTAACTCTGAAACTTACAGAGCAAACTTTAAAAAAGCGCCAGTGATTTGCTTAAGCGTTTCGACAACTAAAGTGTATCACCGCACTGAAAACGAACATCCAGTTTTGGGTGTGGAATATAAGCAAGAAGACTATTCATTAACTGATGAATATTTCCAAAAAATGGGCTTAAAAGTTCGCTATTTCATGCCGAAAAACAGTGCTGCACCTTTGGCGTTCTATTTTACTGGTGATTTGTTGAGTGATTACACCAACCTTGAGTTGATCAGCACCATCAGCACCATGGAATCGTTCCAAAAGATTTACCGCCCTGAAATTTACAATGCAAATTCAGTTGCTGGAAAATCTTATCAGCCAAGCTTGAAAAATGAAGATTACTCACTTACTCGAATTGTGTATGACCGAGAAGAACGTAGCCGTTTGGCTATTGAGCAGGGGAAGTTTGTTGAAGAGCAATTTATCAAACCATACCAAGCGATTCTTGAGCAGTGGTCTGCTAATTACGCTCCTAATTAATCAACATACGGGTCATTGATCATGAAAAAATTATTACCAACTTCAACTGCTGGCAGCTTACCTAAACCGTCTTGGCTTGCAGAACCTGAAAAGCTTTGGTCGCCTTGGAAACTCGAAAACGAAGGCCTGATTGAAGGTAAAAAAGACGCGTTACGTTTGGCGTTGCACGAACAACAACTTGCTGGCATCGACATTGTGAGCGATGGCGAACAAACCCGCCAACACTTTGTGACTACGTTTATTGAACACTTAAATGGCGTAGATTTTGAGAAGCGCGAAACCGTTCGAATTCGTGACCGTTACGATGCAAGCGTACCGTCTGTCGTGGGTGCTGTGTCTCGTCAAAAGCCTGTGTTTGTTGAAGATGCTAAGTTTTTACGTCAGCAAACTAATCAACCAATTAAGTGGGCATTACCTGGCCCAATGACTATGATTGATACGCTTTACGATGGTCATTACAAGAGCCGTGAAAAACTTGCTTGGGAATTTGCTAAAATTTTGAACCAAGAGGCGCGTGAATTAGAAGCTGCTGGTGTAGACATCATTCAGTTTGACGAACCTGCATTTAACGTATTCTTTGATGAAGTAAATGACTGGGGTGTTGCGACTTTAGAGCGTGCAATTGAAGGTCTAAAATGTGAAACTGCGGTCCACATTTGCTATGGTTACGGCATTAAAGCCAATACTGACTGGAAAAAGACATTAGGTTCGGAATGGCGTCAGTACGAAGAAGCTTTCCCGAAACTGCAAAAATCTAATATCGATATCATTTCGTTAGAATGTCACAACTCACATGTGCCTATCGATTTACTCGAACTCATTCGCGGTAAAAAAGTCATGGTTGGCGCAATTGATGTCGCATCTAACCAGATTGAAACTCCAGAAGAAGTAGCTAACACACTTCGTAAAGCGCTTCAGTTCGTAGATGCCGACAAACTTTACCCTTGCACAAACTGTGGCATGGCGCCTCTTTCACGTGAAGTGGCACGTGGCAAGTTAAATGCTTTAAGTGCTGGTGCAGAAATTGTTCGTAGAGAACTTACGGGTTTTGAACTCTCTGCTTAATCTTTACCAATAAGTGGTATAAAGGGTTACTTTTTTGATGGCAGTTGATAATCAAACAAGTAACCCTCATTTTACTTACTACATGTCGTTCTACGCAGAACGCATGTCGATAAAGTACCTTCCTGATGGAGTTGGGCGGTATAGCAAACACTCAGGACAAGGTACGGTTCAATTTAGGAATAATGTCATGGTTCAAGCAACAGACTTTAGAAATGCAATGTCTTTACTCACAAGTGCGGTTAGTGTTGTGACTACGGCAGGCATGTCTGGTCGTTTTGGATTTACTGCCTCTGCTGTTTGTAGTGTGACTGACACACCTCCGACATTATTGGTGTGTATGAACCAATCTGCGAGTTCACATGCACATTTCCTAGATAACAAAATCTTAACTGTGAATGTTTTAGGCGCACACCACGAACATATTTCAAAAGCATTTTCGTCTAAGCTCACACCAGAAGAGCGCTTTAAACATGGCGCATGGATTGAGTTAGAAACAGGTTCACCTGTGTTAGATGATGCTTTGGTAAGTTTCGATTGCGAGATTGATCAAATTCAACAAGTCGGCACACACACTATTCTTATTTGTCCGATTGTGGCGATTAAACAAAGCGAGCATGACCAAAGTTTGGTTTATTTTAATCGTGCTTATCACCAAGTGGGGCAGACCGAGATTGTCTAAACCGAAGTTCTGCTGTGTACTCTCACATTAAAAGTTAAAAGATAGAAATAAATAAGCATGGATCGCTTCATTTAATTTAAAAATATAATTAAATATAATATCTAAAACAATAATTAAGTTAATCTAATGAAAAATAATAATAAATTTAAATACTTGTCATAAAAGCTACATTGACACCCCTAAACTCTAAGATTATGCTTTGCGTGCTGGCCTACATTGCCAGCCGGCTTTGACAGGCCGTCCTTAAGAGCATTGAAAAAATTCATTTTTTTGATGTAGACTCACTCGTCCCCCTTTTTGTAGCGGTAGGACGGAAGGGGGACACCCTCGGGTGTGCTGGGATCTTAAGGCCAGTCTGTCAACCCTCTTTCGTTCTGCCACCATAATTCCAAATGAATGCTTTGGCAGAACTCCCAAAATCAGGAGTTGGCTATGCACATCCATTATTTCTTGGCCCTCAGTGCCAAAAGCTATAACGACACCACTTAATTTATCTTTAAAAAGTTTGACGGCTTAACCGCTTTTCAGACTTTAAGTCATTACGGCTAAAAACTTATATCAACAATAAAACTTGAGATGTGCCAAGCACCGTCTTACGGCTTTGCTGTGCCTTTTTTTCTCCCAGAAAGGGCACAGGCTTTTTATCTCATTTAGAAACAACAAGAATTTAAACGGTAAAACTATGCCAACTTTAGAAACGACTTCAAAAAAATTAAAAGTTATCCATAGCGCAGTAGATCTATTTAATCTCTATGGATTTCACAATACGGGCGTAGACCTGATTGCCAAAGAAACTAAAATTCCAAAAGCCACGCTTTATAACTACTTTCACTCCAAAGAAAGCCTCATAGAAACATGCATAAGCTTTCAAAAAAGCCGACTGAAAGAAGAAGTGCTGGCAATTGTCTACTCACACCGTTACGCAAGCCAAACCGATAAACTTAAAGAAATTGTGCGTTTACATGTCGATGTAAATAGCCTTTACCACCTTTTGTTTAAAGCCATTTTTGAAATAAAACAGTTTTATCCAAGGGCCTACCGCATGGCCGTTGAATATCGAAAATGGCTACTTCGAGAGCTTTTTGATTTGGTTTTTAGTCTAGAAACCAGCGCATTCAAACCCGATGCCAACATGGTTTTAAACTTAATTGATGGCTTGATGCTACAGGTTTTAAGCTCTAACAGTTTGGATGAACGGGATGTGGTGTTGGAGCGGTTTTGGGGGAGGGGGAAATAATAAAATAGTATACGGTGACTATACTTAAGGTTATTCAATAAAATTTTGTTTTTATGCTAGTATTTGTATGCTAAGGATATGTTAAATATAAATTATATTTAAATAGTATTTGATGGGTTAATGTGACTGTCACTATTTGGATTATATGATTTTAGTAAGGTTATTTTGATAATGAAATTATTTATAAAAATTATTTTATCTTTAGCAGTTATTTTTCTTATTCTCTTATTTATAACTTCATCGTTTAATCTGCAATCAAAAATTTTTAAATTATTTAATCCTGACTGGGTTGAAGTAAAAGATTATAAAATTTTAGATTACAAGGTTTACTGCTCAAGTAAACCTTGGCGACGAGGAATGGATAGGAATGCTCGTGGAGATATAAAGTATCAATATACATATCAAAATAGTGCATATACATCAGAAAAAGAAGATTTTTTAGTTTTATATAGATTAAAAATTTTTGAAAATTGTAATGATATGAAGGACCAAAATATATCTATATTTAATGAAATAAAGAAAAATAATGAAATAAAAGTTTTTATTTCACCAGACACAAAAAAATCGAAAATATTAATAACAAAAAAAGGTTTATCATTTAGAAACTCATGGATGATAAACCTTTTTTTAGAAATTCAGTTAATATTCTTGGTCTTAATTGGATTAATTATATATTTGATAGTGACTTCTAAGAAGTAAATTACTTAGAACTATTGGAACTGTTCTAAAGCTTCTTTTGCTGGCTCATATCCATTGTCGGCAGCTTTTTTGAACCAATATTTAGCTTTTTCATAATCTGAGTAAACATTAGCATACATATAGGCTAGATTATTTTGAGCCTCAGGTATGCCTTTTTCTGCTACTTTTGTATATAACTCTAGAGCTTTTGCATTATCTTGTTTAACCAGACTGCCATCAGAATAGATATTTGCTAAATTATATTGAGCTTCAGAAAAATTTTGATCAGCAGCTTTTTTATATAATTCCAAAGCTAAATTAATATCTTTTTTTATTCCATTTCCTGAAAGATAAGCATTTGCTAAATTATATTGAGCTTTAGCATATCCTTGATCAGAAGATAATTTATAAAATTCTAAAGCTTTTGATCTATCTTTATTTACATAATAGCCATTATCGTACATCAAACCCAAATTATATTGAGCTTCCGGAAAGTTGTTTTTAGTAGCTTTCTCATACCAATAGTAAGCTTTTTCTTCATTTTTCGGGGTGCCTATTCCTTTGGAATACATTCCTGCTAAATCATTTTGTGCAATAGGTAAGCCTTTTTCAGCTGCCATTTGGAAATAAGAAAAAGCTTTTTGATAATCTTTAGGAGCATCTTTACCTAAGAAATATTTACCGCCTTGTTCATATAATTGGCTTGCTTCACTTTGAGTCTTATTTTGTGGGGGAATAGGTTCTGAGCAGCCTGCACTACCTAATAAAAATATACTTATGAGGCTAGAAATCATTAAATACTTTAAATTCATAATATATCTCTTTTAAATTAATCTGCTCCAACTATATGCCATTCTAGCATTGGATCTCTTTTGATCGCCTCTTGCTTTTCTTTTTCAGCTGCTTTTGTTTCAAGTTCATCTACCATATCTATTGCATCAAGAACGCCTTGAGCTGTCTGGATGGCAGTATTTGTTTTTCCAACCGTATTTCCTAACTCTTCTCCTTTGCCTTTTAACCAGTATTTCACACCTATTGCTGCACCAGCACAGGTGAGACCAACAACTGTAGCTTTTCTAGGATCAAGCCGTTTTATTGCTACTTTAGTACATTTCCCTACAGCAGCAAGCCCAGCTATTTCACCTGTCTTTTCACCAGCTTTAGATAAAACTAATGTAGAAGATTTTGTTGCAAGTGCTTCTGGGTTTCTGTCAACTATAGCTAATGTTAACTCTACTCCATCTGCAAAATTTCCTGCTTTTGATCCTAATTTATCAACCTTGCTACCGAATTTTTTAGTATCAAATACTTTTGTATGCTGATTACCTTTGAAAATTCGTCCTGTCTGGGGATTTTCTTTATAAAATCGGAATTCCTTAGCTTTTTCCAACCTTTCTTTACTAAACAAAGGCGTATTTTTTGAATGAACAAGACCCCATCTAAAATTGTAATTGTCTACAACTGATGTTCCATCTTTTAAATAACCTAATACATCTGAAGTTTTTGCAGCTACATTACCCGCAGTTTCAAGATGTTCTTTAGTAAAAACTGAAACAGGTCTTCCATTTTGATTTACTTTCTGTTGTAAATCTTTCTGTTCATTTGCCATCTTTATCACTCACAATACTTTTTGAATATTCAATTATTTATGATAGTTACTTCTTAAATAATCGCCTTTCTCATCTGTTTCTTGTAATAAATCAATTTCTTTCAAAATTTTAGGGCTTACTAAAATTATCTCTCTTACTAAGTTATTTTCTATTCTTAGTATTGGCTTAAATTCATTAGTAATTAAACTTTTAACGGATAGGATTGGAAAGTCATCTTTAGGACATACAAATACTGCTTCACCATCATTATTTGTTCTACATTCCATAAGAGTTTTATTATTATCATCGCTTAAGTTAAATTCTAAATTTGGTATAGGATCTCCTACAAAATCTAGGAATTTAATATAAGTATTATCCTCAATAGTTCCACCGAAACGGCTAATATAATAGTGCCATTCATCGCCACCAATCAAAACTTTAACTTTTTCCTGTTCCTGTGATCTGATACGTCCAGTCCTACCATACTGGTCAAGGAAGCCAGTTTTTACTTGTCCATTTGAATGTAAAACAGAATATTTAATATTAGATGTTTCCTTAAATAGATTATAAACATCTAATTTATTACTAAAAGGAGATTGAACATTAGGGATTTCTGGCAAAGAAAAATTAGCCTTTTCACCACTTTTAAAAAGGTGTTGTCCAGCTTTCGGCTCAAATTTTCCTGGTGTAATCAGGGTAATACCATCTTTATTAATAATGATTTGAGAACCACCAGCCATTAATAACCTCAATTTTATAAAAATATTCAGAATTTTGCACTGATATAGCCTAAAATAAATGTATATCAAATGTCTCGTTATTTTACGTAAAATATGACTTTCATCTTAGCTATTCAATTAAACGATAGCATTATTGTTGCAGTTGACAATAAAAGAGTAACTGTAAATGAAACCTTAGATGTGGAGCTTTCTACTACACATTACTCGAAGTTATACGCTTGGGAGCAAGGTATTATTACTGGTACTGGCGAATCAAGAGTGGTTCAGCAATCAGTTGATATATTTAAAAATATAGCAAAATCTAAATTAATAACTTTACCTGAATGTCTAGATATTTCTAAGAGAATACGTACCTTAGAATTAGGTCAAGACCTTGATCAAGTTCATAATGGAAAACTACTTTGTTCTAGTTATAGTCAATCTGGCGCGCAATTATATAAAATTGAAAGATTTGATAAAACATCTCAGCATACACTGAAAAAAGTTTCTCCCATGGAGATTATTATTTGGTTGTTTCACCCAAATGTAGACTTGATTGCAGATAATTTGAAGAGGCTCTATTCTGATCTCAGAGATTATTCTCTATTTTCAACACAAGTTGATTGGATCAATTATTATATCAATAGGCTTACACCAATTTATCAAAAACAAAGTGAAATCGATCCATTTATGAGTCAAAGCTTTGATATCTTTTTTCAAACAAAAGATGAGCATTTGTTTGGACATATACCTAATACACAAAATATTCCTTTAAGTTTTCAACAAGTTTTTAAAAAGAATAGCTATATTAAATAGATATAAAAAAATCGAAATAAAGCTAGATTTTACGATGGCTATTACCTTAGGCATAGCCATAAAATTACTGGCTTAAAGCATCACTGGTTTGATAAAAAGTTACACGTATTTTATAAAGAACTTTCATATTCCACATACCCATCTTCAATTGCAGGAATAATCTCTACAAACTCAAAGTAGGGTACTGTACAGAATTCAGAGTCTCGAATTGCATCAATCACAAAATAATAATCTTGCAGAGATTTCGTCTCAAACACAGCAATATCACTGGCTTTAGTGCTAAACGCTTCAACGTCATACCATCGAACTTTTACAGTCGGGTACTTCTCAAAAATAGGCTCAAGCTTCTGTGCACTAAACTCAGCCCGCTTTTCACGAGGTAATGCCAACCAAGCAGGCAAAGCTCTTAAATGAATAAAAAAAGTATAGGTTCTAGACATAACCACTCCATGACTGAGCCGAGTTGTAGTTCAACTGAAAAAACATCATTTGCTTGTCATATCAACATGACTCAGTCATTATATGAGTGATTACTCATATTACATACTCGCATTTCGCCTCATGTCAGAAATACTTCCAGACCCACGTAAACGCCCGCGCCAAGCACGCTCAGTGGCTACCTTTGAAGCAATTCTAGAGGCGGCTGCTCGCATTTTAGAGTCTTTAGGCTTTGCTGGATTTAACACAAATGCCGTGGCTGAACTTGCTGGTGTAAGCATTGGTAGCCTATATCAATACTTTCCATCTAAAGATGCCTTAATCGTCGAGTTAATTCGACGTGAGCGTGCCAAGCTTTCAAGTCGTATTGTTGAAGACATTCAGCAACATGACGCCGCAGACTTAAAAGATAAACTAAAACTGATCATACAGGCTGCTGTGCAACATCAATTGAGCCGTCCGCAGTTGGCACGAACTCTAGAGTTTGCTTCCGAACTCATTGGAAAAGACATTGAAGAAAGTGAACTTCAACACGAGCTTGAGACCATAATTTCGGATCTGTTTATACGTTCTGGCATTTCACATGCACAGACAGCCGCACAAGATGTGATTGCTTTAAGCAAAGGAATGATTAACGCGGCAGGCATAGCAGAGGAAAATAATTTAAATTATTTACAGCAGCGAGTTGAAAAGGCTGTATTTGGTTATTTGGGTTTGAGCTAGCGGACATAAGCCATGGTTACAGCGGCACAACCCATGTCATTATGAAGAAAGAGCATATAGATGTTATAAACTCTTTGGAAGATGCTTTTAGATACTCGAATTACTTAAGCTTATGTGTGTACGATAAGGGCAGTGAGTCATCTTATAACTATTTAGAACATTGAATATGTGTGTGCTTTAGAATTAATAGAGATTACATGAAATTGTGGAGAGTTGATCAATAAGTAATCCTGAAAGGTGACAAATCATTAAAAAAGCCCAAGTACTATGAGTCGGGCTTTTTTAAAAAATAAAACTATGATTTATATTAGAAAAAAATACATTTCGCATAAGCTGTATTATGTTAATTTTAGAAACACTAAACTAAATAGTTTATATTAGTGCAAAAGTAACGACCTAAAGAAACTTAGAAGAATGTTATTTTCATAACATGGAGTTGTTGTGATGTTACAGGATAACTTAATTCAAGATTGTCAAGGAAAACCCATTCCTCAAACACATAAAAGTATCTCAATGGATTGGGATGAAATTAAGAGTTGGTCTGATCAAGTTTATATGCCTTACTGTGCACAACCTCTGATTCAAGTATGCACTCCGTATCGGTCGCAGATATGATTGTGACTCGTTTTAAATATGGTATATAGCTCCCATTTTAGATTTCGCATAAGGTGTATTATAATAATTTTAATAAATTTAAGAGTAAAACGTTATGAGCTCAATAACTATTAGACAGGCAAATACTAATGATTTTAGTGGGTTAACAGAGATATGGTTTAATGCATCAGTTAAAGCTCATAATTTTATTCCGGAAATATATTGGGAAAATAATAAAGTACAAATGCAAAATATCTATCTTCCAATGTCAGAGGTTTACCTTGTAGAAGATACAACTAACATTTATGGATTTATCGCTTTAGTAGAAAATACGATAGCTGCAATTTTCGTATCTCCCGAGCAGCAAGGTAAAGGGATAGGTAAACTACTAATTAATCATGCTAAGGGAATTAGAAACAATCTAGAATTAAATGTATATCAACAAAATACTAACAGCGTCAGATTTTATGAGTCTGTTGGTTTTAAAGTTTTAGAAGAAACCTTAGATGAAGAAACTGAATCAAAAGAGTTTTTAATGCGATGGGAATGATCGTTTTGAAACCTATTTAACATAATGGCCGTTATCTGAAACCATATTTAAAAAAAAATTTAAAATCATAGTGGTAAGAATTTTTATCTACTACAAAAAAAGCAAAATTCTGATTTTGACACAAATCGGCTTTTTTATGAGCAGATTTGATAGTTATCGCCAATCATTTTGACTAAAAATCACTCTGTACAACTTGAGCGAGACCTAACTCGGTTTAACATAAAATTTCTTTTTCGAATTCAAAATTAGAATAAAAGCTAATTTTTATCACGACAGATATTCTTGTAGTTCTTTTTCAATCGTTTCACTAATCAACGTTGAATAGTCACTATCCTTCGTATCTAAATGACGCATTAACCACACTTCTTGTTTTAAAGTTTGCTCAGGTAGTATTTGCATTAAACCTGAAGCTTTTGCAACAAAACAAGGCAGGGCTGTAATTCCTTGTCCTTCAATGACTGCTCGAAGTTGCGAGTGCATGTTATCAAAAGACAAGGCAGGTGCTGCATCTTGAGTGAGTTCACGCATCCATTGTGCTAAGAAAGTATATTGAAGGCTTCGGTCCCAACCGATTATACGATGATTCAGTAAATCATCAGCCGCTTCAGCATGCTCTGCGAAACTGGCGAGATAATCCTTACTACAATAAAGTCCATACTCCAGTTGGCCAAGTCGCCGAATAATGTAACGCCCGCTTTCTGGTCGAACAAGTCGAAGAATAATGTCAGCTTCCCGTCGGGAAAAATCAACAGGAACGACACTCGTTGAGATTTCTAATTGTAAATCTGGGTGCTTCAGTTGCAATGCTGTTAGCTTTGATTGGAGCAACTGTTGCCCGATTAACTCAGGTAAAGCAATGCGGAACAATGATTGTTGACCTTGATCGTTGTAACGCTCCATCGCTATTAAATGCTCTTCTGCTTTTTCAGCCAAAGCAAAAAAATGTTTTCCAACGTGGGTGAGTGTATAGCCATCACTGTCTCGAGAAAAAAGAATCGCATTGAGACTTTTCTCCAGTTCAACAGCTCTGCGATGTACGGTAGAAACACTAATACCAAGCAATTTTGCACTGCGGCTCAACCCGCCAGTTCGCCCAATAGCTAACAAAATTTTAGTATCGTCCCAGTTCATACCTTTCCATATTTAGAAAATGCGTTTGCAATAAAAACTATAGTATCCCCGATGTTTAGATTTATACAATTCAAATAACCACTACAGAGACTCAAAAACTAATGATATGAGACGACTATAAACCTTTTAGAGCTATGACATGTTTTGCTGCAATTAAATAAGATTTTCTGGTTATGGCGGGAGCTATTTCTGAGATCACAATGTTAACAACAGAGGAGTTCTGCTATGACGACCATTTATGTAGTTGATGCATTTACCACCAAACCAAATACAGGAAATCGAGCGGGGGTTGTGCTAGACGCTGACCATCTTACAACTCAAGAGATGCAAGATATTGCTGCATTCGTAGGGTATTCAGAAACAGCCTTTGTTTTGTTACCTAAAGATCAAAGCCATGCCATACATGTTCGATATTTTACGCCAACAAATGAAGTCCCAATATGTGGACATGCGACGATCGCTACTCATTTTTTACGTGCAACTACAGGCCACCAATCAGACTATCCATTAATCGCAAAAACGGGGGCAGGTCATTTACCCGTTTCAATATTTGGAAGTCCAGAAGCATTATTGGTGAAAATGACTCAAGGTCGCGTAGAGTTTTTACCACCTTTTAATGCGAATCAAAGGGCTGAACTTGCAAGCGCACTGGGTGTAAGCGAGAGCGATTTTGCGGACTTGCCAATACAAGTTGTCACGACGGGGCATTCCAAGGTGATGGTGCCAATGCTGAGCAGAAGTAAGCTTGATGAATTAATTCCTAACAATGAAAAACTGAAAGCTATTAGCGCTGAAATAGGTTGCAATGGTTTTTTCCCATTTGCCTTGGAAGGTAGTAAGCAAGAACCTATTACCTATGGTCGAATGTTCGCACCTGCAATCGGTATTAATGAAGATCCTGTAACTGGTAATGCAAATGGTCCAGCAGGAGCGTACCTTGTTCATCACGATTTAATCGAATGTGACCAGAAAGTAAGTTATTGGGGGTATCAAGGTCTCGCAATAAAAAAACCGGGACGAGTTCTAGTGACAGTTGAGAAAACAGATTCAATATTACATGTCAGCATTGCAGGACAAGCGGTTTTAGTTGGCTCAGTTTTGTACTCGGGAAAAGGTTGATTATATTTAAGAAATTATGACATCTTGCTAGTTTAAAAGAAGTTCTTTTCTTTACAGCAGCGAGTTGAAAAGGCTGTATTTGCTTATTTGGATCTCACATAAAGATCATATATTTTTATAAAGATGTAAATGTAAAAGGGCTACTATTGGCAACGTTTTTAAAGTAAATGTGTTGTGCTCTAATATAAATAGAAAATATTTTATGCATTTAATATGCTTTTAATCATGTGTTTTAATTTTATTTTAAATAAATCATTATTGATGAATTTAAATAAATAATATATTTTTAATAATATGATTTTTTAGAGTTTATAGCCTACCACTTCCCCAAGAGGTAGGTTTTTTTTATGGGAATTATTTATTCTAATAATTGAATTTTATAGTTTTTGTAGGTGTTTAATTGGTTTTAAATATATGTGTTTAAAACTCATTTTTATAATTTAAACTATAAATAAATTAGATATTTAGTTGCTGGTTCTAAAAATTAATCATTTTTTACTTTATTTTTTCGCAAAGAAAATTATTCTGAAAATTATTTATTTAAAGTATGGAATTTAATATTTTTGATAATTTTTAACTGAGTTTTGGATTGTTTTACAATATTTCAAGAGATTAGATCTTCTAATGAGTAAATTGCCTTTTTCCCACAATGATTTCCAACTTATAATCAGATCAGGTACGAAGTTTTTTTTATATTTTTGTATTGCTTCTAGTGTATCAATATCAATTACAAAGGCAGAGACCGCGTCTGTTAACTCGGGAAAAAGCTTAACAAAAAAAGTTTCTCAACTCTTTAAACCCACGCCAGATGAAAGCTACCGATCTGTCGATTTCCAAAAATTAAGCAATTTAGGGTTTGATCAGAGCCAATTTCAACGACTAGGAAATGATGGGAACTATTTACCGACGTCTACTGCGATGTGGAGCAATCAAGTCAGTTTAATTGATGCGATTCAATATGCGGTTCAACGAAACCCTAATATTTCTCAAGCCATTTCAACTTTAGCTGGCCAAAACGCAGGTATTGATTATGCCAAGGCGGGTTATTATCCCCAGCTTTCAGGTGGAATAACGACAGGTGATTTGGGTAGTGGTGAGCGGGGGAGACAGTTACTCACGTTATCTGCGACTCAAATGCTTTTTGATTTTGGCAAAGTAAAATCAGGTGTATCGGTTCAGCGTGCCAAAGTACAAGTCGAGCAGGCCAATGTGCTGGTCAGCATTGATGATATTGCACTTGATGTGGCGCAGTCGATTGTCAATATTCAGCGTTACCTTCAATTAAATAAGATTGCCGAACAGCAAATTGCCGGGATTCAGCGAATTCAGGAAATTGCCAATTTACGTGCAAATGCCGGTATTAGTAGCCAAGCTGACCCAGTTCAGGCACAAACATATTTAGAATCTGCACAGTCGACACTCATTGCTCAACAATCTTTATTACGTCAGTACCAGCAACATCTAAGAACTCTGGTAGGAGTAGATGTTTTTAATAAGGTATGGGTCATTCCTGATGATTTGGTAAAGCAATCTGGTCTCTATAATGAGCCTGAGTTTAATACCATTCCAAAAATGATTGCAGCGCAAGCGGGTGTTGAAGTTGCTAAAGCACAAAAGGAACAGACTCGTTTAACACGTTATCCGACTTTGGCGGTCAAAGGTTCTTTAAGTCAGGCCATTAATGGCAGAAACCCAAATAATGATAAAGATGACGGCTTATATAGTTCTGTCATGCTTGAAGCAACCAGCCAGTTTTATCAAGGTGGGGCAGTTTCTTCTCAGGTCAAAATGGCAAGCTATGCAGAAGAAGCAGCTAAATCTCAGGTCAATTCAGTTTATATGGATGTTCTTGATCAGATTAGAACCAGCCGTGAGCAAATTGAAAATAAACAACGCCAAATGCAGGTACTGACCAATCGTCAGGCCACGACTGTTCGTACACGTGAACTTTATCAAGAGCAGTACAAACTTGGTACACGCTCATTGGTCGATTTATTAAATGCAGAGCAGGCTATTCATAGTGCCAATTCAGAACTCGAAACCGCACGTTATGACATCTACAACAGTATTGTGCAATACATCTCGGCAACAGGACGTTCCCGCCAAGCCTATGGCTTAAATAATATTTCAATTCAGGGGTTCGAAGTACAACCATGATGACAAAAATAAATTACCAGCCCTGGTTACAGGCGGTCTTAACGATTGCTAAACATTATCGAATTGAGCCTTCCGAAGAAAGAATCCGTTTACAACTTGACTGGAACCAGAATCAAAACCTTGATGATGTTTTACAGTTAATGACACGTCAGGTTGGGCTAAATCTGCGTAAGGTGCCTTTTTCATTAGATTTACTTAATCCGTGGCGTTTACCTGTTCTGGTCGAGTTTCATGACGGGCAGGTCGGTGTTGTCGATAAAGCCGATACTCAAGGAAATGTCAGTATCCAGTTTAGTGGGGATCAGGGACTTTCTCAAAATTTAAGCCTAGATGTCTTAAAAAATACCATTAAGAATGTCTATATCCTGCGTCCTGAAAGCTCTATTCCCGATGCGCGTATTGATGAATATATCAAACCCTATGAAGCAAGCTGGTTCTGGTCAATTGTTCTAAGAGACTGGAAGCGCTACGTTGATATTATGTTTGCCTCACTCATTGCCAATATTTTGGCACTGGCAACTATTGTTTTCTCAATGCAGGTCTATGACCGCGTTGTGCCTTCACAGTCTGTTCCAACCTTATGGGTGCTGGCTGGTGGTGTGCTTATTGCTGCTATTTTTGAGTTTATCTTACGTGTGTCCCGAGTTTATCTATCCGATATTATTGGTAAACGAGCAGATTTACTTGTCTCTGACCGTGTATTTGGTCATGCCTTAAGAATCAAAAATAAAGATCGTTCAAAATCTACAGGTAGTTTTATTTCGCAGATTCGTGAGCTCGAAGGTGTTCGTGAACTGGTGACCTCTACCACCATTAGTGCAATTGCCGATTTTCCATTCTTTTTCCTGTTCCTGACCATCTTTGCCATTATTGGCGGGAAACTGTTTTGGGTGATGTTGCTGGTTGTACCGCTTATGATTTTGCCGGGTATTCTGGTACAGAAGAAGCTAGCGCAACTCGCACAAGAGGGTATGAGAGAATCTTCAATCCGTAATGCTATTCTGGTTGAAGCGGTGCAGGGTATTGAAGATATCAAGTTGTTGCGTGCTGAATCGCGTTTTCAGAACCAGTGGAACCACATGAATGAAGTTTCAGCCGATATCGGTATGAAACAACGTAAAATTGTCGGTACCTTAATGGCATGGACTCAAAAGATTCAAGGCTTGACCTACGCATTTGTGGTTTTGGTGGGATGTTTTGCGGTGATGGATGGTGAAATGACTACGGGTGCATTAGTGGCCTGTTCAATTTTATCTTCACGCATGTTGGCACCGATTGCACAAATTACGGGTGTTTTAGGACGTTTACAGCAGGCGAAAGTTGCCAAACAAAGTCTGGATGAACTCATGCAACGCCCAATCGATCAGCCAGAGCGTTCGCATCTGGTACATAAGGCTGCTTTAAATGGCGACTACGAATTAAAAAATGTCTTGTTCCAATACAGTGAAGATGAACCACGTCCAAGCCTTGCAATTCGGCACTTAAAAATTCGTGCGGGCGAACGAGTCGCAATTTTAGGGCGTAATGGAGCAGGTAAATCGACATTGCTTCAGCTCCTATCTGGCATGCAATTTCCTATTCAAGGTTCAGTGCATTTAGATGGCTTAGATCTTTCTTTAATTGACCCATCTGATGTACGTCGTGATATGGGTTTACTTAACCAGAACGCACATCTTTTCTACGGTACGATTCGCGAGAACCTCACTTTGGGTGCACCGCTTGCAACTGATGAAGAGATTCTTCGAGCTTTAGTGGTGACAGGTGCATTACCTTTTGTCCAAGAGAAAAAAGAAGGACTAGACCACCTAATTTTAGAAGGTGGGGTTGGTTTCTCTGGTGGTCAGAAACAAGCGTTGTTATTGGCTCGTCTATTGATTCGTCAACCTAATATTTTATTACTCGATGAACCAACAGCAGCGATTGATGATGTGGCAGAGAAACAATTGATTGATCATTTAAAAGGATGGCTGGCCCATCGAACCTTGGTGGTTGCGACTCACCGCCGCGCTGTTTTAGAACTGGTGGACCGTATCATTGTCGTTAACGATGGCAAAATCGTGATGGATGGTCCAAGAGATCAGGTCCTTAATCAATCAACAGCCCAACAAAGACAAGTGCAAGGGGGTAATTCATGAGCGAACCAAAACAAGAACAAGAACTCACCCGTTCAATGAATGTCTCTTATACTGAACCACCATTACCACGTGCCAGCTTAGTGATCTGGATTGTGGGGATTGGTTTAGTTATTTTCTTTATCTGGGCATGGGTATTTAAACTTGAAGAAGTCTCTACCGGCACGGGTAAAGTAGTTCCATCGTCTAAAGAGCAGGTCATCCAGTCCTTAGAAGGCGGTATTTTAACCAAGCTGAATGTACAAGAAGGCGATATTGTTCAAAAGGGCGAAATTCTTGCGCAATTAGATCCAACCCGTTTTGCATCGAATGTCGGTGAATCAAGATCTTTACTGATCTCTGCTCAGGCAACTTCAGCACGCTTACGTGCAGAGGTAAACGGCACACCATTGGCTTTTCCTGAAATTGTGCTGAAAGAACCAAAACTTGTACATGAAGAAACGGCATTATATGCGTCCCGCAGAGCCAATCTAGAACAAACACTTGCAGGTTTTAGACAGGCTTTGCAACTGGTACAACAAGAACTGGCAATGACTGAACCGTTAGTTGCTAAAGGTGCAGCCAGTGAGGTTGAGGTTTTACGATTACGTCGTGAAGCAAATGATTTGCAAAATAAAATGAATGATGTACAGAACCAGTATTTTGTGCAGGCTCGTGAAGAGTTATCTAAAGCCAATACTGATATTGAAACGCAACAACAAGTCGTACTGGGTCGTAGTGACAGCTTGGATCGCGCAGTCTTTAAAGCACCAGTACGTGGTGTCATAAAAGAAATTGCGGTTACAACTCATGGCGGTGTTATTCCGCAAAATGGCAAGTTGATGACCATTGTACCGATTGATGAACAGCTGCTTATTGAAGCGCGTATTTTACCGCGTGACATTGCGTTTATTCGACCGGGGCAAGAAGCACTGGTTAAGATTACCGCCTATGACTATTCAATTTATGGGGGGTTAAAAGGTAAGGTTACGGTTATTTCCCCAGACACAATTCGTGATGAAGTTAAACAAGATCAATTCTATTATCGTGTTTATATTCGAACCGATTCAGACAAACTTTATAATAAAGAGGGTAAGGCATACAGTATTACACCGGGTATGGTGGCAACGGTAGATATTCGTACGGGTGAAAAGACGGTGCTGGATTACTTACTTAAACCATTCAATAAAGCCAAAGAAGCATTACGAGAAAGATAATAAATGTATATCTATATAGCTTTTAAATATTTAAAAGCTATATAGATATTAATAAAGATAAGATTTTGTTTTAAATGTGTGGTTTTTATTAGTTGTGTTTTAAAACATAAAAATATTAAAAGCATATTTTAAGTATTATTTGTTAGTAAGTTTTTGAAAAACAATATTTATTATTTTTGAGTTTTATTTGATTAATAAATAAACTAGTTGTTGCTGCATTTTTTGTGATGCAATTCATGTTTACAATTACTTTGTGCGTTGAGGTTGACCTTTGTTTTATCTAATTTATTCCTTAATTTGGGCTCTTCTTATTTAATAAAATTTAAGAGCTCTAAATTGGATTGGTTTAATTAAATAATCCTACGAAGGGGAATAAATATGTCTGAGATAAGGGTAGTTTCTAAGGAGAGTCATGAAACCTTAGAAACTACGACTAAGGATACAGTCTCTCTTTCCGAAGCATCAGTTATTTTAATAAAAGTAAATAAAGATGATGTTTCTGAAATTAGACAGGACGGTAGAAATGCAATTATTACTTTAAAAAATGGTGAACAAATAGTAATAATTGATTTCTTTAACGGTAGTAATTATTCAACCGATAATAGTTTGGTTTTTGAAGATAATAATCATAAGTTATTGTGGGTACAGTTTACTGACAGTAATGGGGTATTATTAGATCATATCACTTATAGTTATATCGATAGTATAGAACCGCTGCTTTACCATGATGGAGCTGCATCTCCATGGGCATGGTTATCTGTACCGCTAACCGCAGCAGGAATTCTGTGGTGGGCACATGACAGCGATAAAAATAATAATTTAAATAACGACTCTGACAGCGACTCTGACTCTGATAGCGACTCTGATTCTGACAGCGACTCTGATTCTGACAGTGACTCGGACTCTGACAGCGACAGCGATTCTGACTCTGACAGCGACTCTGATTCGGACAGCGACTCGGACTCTGATTCTGACAGTGACTCGGACTCTGATTCTGACAGCGATTCGGACTCTGACAGCGACAGCGATTCGGACTCTGATAGCGACTCTGATTCGGACAGTGACTCTGATTCGGACAGCGATTCTGACTCTGACAGCGACTCTGACTGTGACTCTGACTCTGACAGCGATTCGGATTCTGACAGTGACTCTGATTCTGACAGCGACTCTGATTCTGACAGCGACTCTGATTCTGACAGCGACTCTGATTCTGACAGCGACTCTGACTCTGACAGTGACTCGGATTCTGACAGTGATTCTGACTCTGACAGCGACTCTGACTCTGACAGCGACTCTGATTCTGACAGTGACTCCGACTCTGATTCTGACAGTGACTCGGACTCTGACAGTGACTCGGATTCTGACAGCGACAGCGACTCGGACTCTGACAGCGACTCGGATAGCGACAGCGACTCTGACTCGGACAGTGATTCTGACTCTGACAGCGATTCAGATTCTGACAGCGACTCTGATTCTGACAGCGACTCTGACTCTGACTCTGACAGTGACTCGGATTCTGACGGTGACTCTGATTCTGACAGTGACTCGGATTCGGACAGTGATTCTGACTCTGACAGCGATTCGGATTCTGACAGCGACTCGGATTCTGACAGCGACTCGGATACCGACAGCGAATCTGACTCTGACAGCGACTCTGACTCTGATTCGGACTCTGACAGTGACTCGGATTCGGACAGCGACTCTGATTCTGACAGTGATTCTGATTCGGACAGCGACTCTGATTCTGACAGCGACTCTGACAGTGACTCCGACTCTGACAGCGACTCTGATTCTGACAGTGACTCTGATTCGGACAGCGATTCTGACTCTGATAGCGATTCTGACTCTGACAGCGACTCTGACTCTGACAGCGACTCTGATTCTGACAGCGACTCTGATTCTGACAGCGACTCTGATTCTGACAGCGACTCTGATTCGGACAGTGACTCTGATTCTGACAGCGACTCTGACTCTGACAGCGACTCGGATTCTGACAGCGATTCTGACTCTGACTCTGACAGTGACTCGGACTGTGACAGCGACTCGGACTCTGACAGCGATTCTGACTCTGACAGCGACTCTGATTCTGACAGCGATTCTGATTCGGACTCTGATTCGGATAGCGACAGCGACTGCGACTCTGATTCGGACAGCGACTCTGATTCGGACAGTGACTCTGATTCTGACAGCGATTCTGATTCGGACTCTGATTCGGATTGCGACAGCGACTCTGACTCTGACAGCGACTCTGATTCTGACAGCGACTCTGATTCGGACAGCGATTCGGATAGTGACAGCGACTCTGATTCGGACAGTGACTCTGATTCTGACAGCGATTCTGACTCTGACAGCGACTCTGATTCGGACAGTGACTCTGATTCTGACAGCGACTCTGATTCTGACAGCGACTCTGATTCGGACAGTGATTCGGATTGGACAGGACTCTGATTCTGACAGCGACTCTGATTCTGACAGCGACTCGGATTCGGACAGCGACTCGGATTCGGACAGCGATTCGGATTCTGACAGCGATCGACTCTGACAGTGACTCTGATTCTGACAGCGACTCTGATTCTGACAGTGACTCTGA